>NZ_PEGH01000020.1 GCF_002737755.1 Caulobacter sp. BP25 | reverse complement strand
CCCATCCCGGCCTGACGCGGCTGTTCGGCAAGGGCTATGGCGTCGAGGCCCACACCTTCGTCGACAAGATGTGGGCCAGCTGATCGACGAGCCGTCGCGCAATCCGTCCGAGCGCCTCTACCAGGACATCCTGCCCGACGTCCCGCACCTGCCGGCCGACCGCAAGCGGCTGTGGACCTATTTCAAGCTGTGGCCGAACTTCGCCTTCGACATCTATCCAGACCAGGTGGACTTCATGCAGTTCATCCCGGTCTCGGCGACCCAGACGATGATCCGCGAGATCGCCTACGCCCTGCCCGACGAGCGGCGCGAGATGAAGGCAGCGCGCTATCTGAACTGGCGCATCAACCGGCAGGTCAACGCCGAGGACACAGAGCTGGTCGCCCGCGTGCAGCAGGGCATGGCCTCGCGGACGTTCACGGCGGGGCCGCTGGCGACCAGCGAGGTGAGCTTGCGCAGCTTTGGCCGGAAATTGCGGGCGCTGGTTCCGGAGGCGCGGATGCCGAGGCCGCCGGAGGGGTGGTGAGGCTGCTGAGCGCCCCCTCCACCGCTTCGCGGTCCCCCTCCCCCGTTTCACGGGGGAGGATGACGCGGTTCCTCCTCACCCGCGAAGCGGGGGGAGGTGGCGCGGCGCGAATACGCGCCGTGACGGAGGGGGCGCAAAAGCGCGCCGCCTTCACCCGCGCCGCCCCCGACGTCCGCCGCCAGGACTTGGTCGCCGCCGCCGAGAGCGTGCTGGCGCGCGAAGGCGTGGGCGGAGCCTCGGTGCGGGCGATCTGCGCCGAGGCGGGGGTCTCGCCGGCCTGCTGCGTCATTATTTCGAGGGCGTCGACGAGTTAATCGCCTGCGCTTATGAGACCGTCGGCCAGCGGATCGACGGGGCGCTGGAGGCCGCCCTCGCCGCCGCGCCGCCCACGCCACGCGCACGGCTCCTGGCCTATCTGACCGCCAGCTTCGCGCCGCCGGTGCTGGACCCCAACCTGCTGGCCGCCTGGATCGGCTTCTGGAGTCTCGTGAAGACCAAGCAGCGCATGGCCGCCATCCACGCCGCTTCCTACGCCGATTTCCGGGCGCGGCTTGAGCGGCTGCTCGCCGAGGCGGGCGCGCGAGACACGCGCCCAGCAGCGATCGCCCTGACCGCGACCGTGGACGGACTATGGCTGGAGCTGTGCCTGGATCCGACGACCTTCGGCCCGGGCGAAGCGGCGGGAATCATCGCCCGCGCCCTGGGAGCTTGGCTCCCGGAAGAGACTTAAAGTTTCCAGTCTTCCCAGCGAAAACCGGGAATGGAAGACGCTGGGGCTCGCTGTCGTTGCAGCGCCAATCCCACCACCCCTGCGCTTCAGTTTCGGCTTTCGCCGGGAAGACCGGGCGCCCCCTTCTCTTGGACCGTAATGTCCGCCCTCGGCTTTTTTGGGGCGGCGCTACGCTCGATCCTTATTGGGCATGTCCGCCGACCCGTTACGCGGTCGCGGAGATCACACTCTGAACACTTGGCCGAAGACCTTCCGCACGTCTTGCACGACTTCGCGCAAGCGCGAAAGGCCTAGGCCGCCGCTTGGTGGGCGGCGCGGTTGCGCCCCCAGGCCGGGGTGCGGATTTCCGGCTCGAACACGTGAACCTCGGCCTTGCGGCCCTGCTCACGCATGTGGCGCGCCAGCAATTGGGCCAGGGCTTCGGCTTCGTGTTGCGAGGAATAGCAGCCGATCTTTTCGGCCGAGTCGTTCCAAGACACATGCCACACACCAGCGACGGGGCGGACGTAGTAGTGATTCTCGGTCATAGCGACCTCCTGGGACGACTTAACGTGGTGATAACCACGTTTACATGACAGTTGTTTCGCGACTGCACAATCAAATTGCGCTGCAATGCACAATGCATGATCCGGGCCAGTCGGAGATGTGCGGTTTTTCACCGTCGACGAGTAATCGCCATTTCGTCCAATCCCTTGTGCGGCTTGGGCTTTAGCCGATTTCGCGTGGCGAACCGTGGAGCCATGAATGTCCCTATCCGAGCCAGGAGGCAGGCCCTGCCCCGGATAGGGGTCTCAAATCAGGACGTGGCGACCCAAGAGCCGCCTCATCCGTTGGGGGCTTAGAAGGCGGCCGAGAGGGTGATCTGCGCCGTGCGATGCGGGCCGGGGCGGTAGTTGGCCGCGCCGGTCACGACGGTGGAGATCGTGCCCAGATAGTCCTTGTCGAAGATGTTATCGACGTTGATCCGGGCCTTGATGTCCTTCAGGGCGCCGTAGTTGAAGCCTTCCCCAAGGTCCACGTACATGTTGAACAGCGTATAGCCCTTGGTCTTCTCGTTGTTCATGAAGTTGCTGTAGCGATCGCTGATGTGGCGGGTGGACAGGTTGATCACCGCCCACTCGACCGGCTCGAACGTCACGCCAGCCTGGATGGCGATCTCGGGGAAGTCCGGAACGCTCTTGCCCTCCAAGTCGTAGTTCGTGACCGCCGTAGCGCTACGAACCGAGAAGCCGTCCTCGAACACCGATTTGTTATACGAGGCGTTGGTGTTGAAGTAGATCTTGCCGCCCAGCGCTTCCGGCTTCCACTGGCCGCTGAACTCCAAGCCATAGGCGTGTACGCCGCCGACGTTCTGATAGTAGGTCTCCAGGCTTGTGGTGCCCGGCAGGTATTCGCTGAACGACTGCAGGCGGTTTTTAAAGCTGGTGTAGTAGGTCACGATCGACGCGTTAAACGTCGGGTGGTTGGCGCGGTAGCCCAGCTCGATATTCTTCGAGGTCTCAGCCTTCGGCGTGGGCACATTCGTGGTCGCCGGCGTATAGTAGACCGCGTCGGCGCCGCGCGGCAGCGACATGTTCTCGGAATACGACGTGAACACCTGGCCGCGGCCGATCGTGTAGACCGCGCCCACCTGCGGCAGGAAGAGGTCCTCCCAGGTGGTCCGCAGATTAGCGGTCTGGCTGAAGCGGAAGTCCTCGCGGTTGCGCTTGCCCAGCATCTGGTAGTCGACACTCAGCATGCGGAAGCCCGCGTCGACCTTCAGCTTGCCGTCCGCCAGCACGATGGTGTCCTTCAGGAAGCCTTCCCAGGTGTCGCGCTTAGAGGTGTAGTTGCGCGTGCGATAGACGGGCTGGCTGAAGTTCGGCGCGCCTTCCGGCGAGCCGTCGGCGACGTTGTAGGTGTTCGACAGCTGGTGGTAGTCGTCGTCCTCATACCAGACGCCGCCCTCGATCTTGTGATCGCCGAAAGTCCAGCTCAGCTTACCGGTCGCGCCCTTGCGGATGCCGTCGATCTGCGAGATGCCAAATTGCAGGCCCAGCGGGGCGTTTAGGCCCGTCACCACGGCTCTCTGCTGGTTGTAGTAGGTCAGCGCCGTGTCATAGCCCACGCCGCTGGAGCCCCAGCCGTCCTTCTTTTCGTAATAGACCGTGCCGGTGAAGCGCAGGTTGTCGCCGAGGTCCTTGTCCAGGTTCACGCCATAGAGGTGGTCGCTCCGGGCGTTCAGACCGAACTTGTAGTACTGGGCATAGGCGGCGTTCGAGTACTTCAGGCCGCTCGATGTCGGCGGCAGGTTGGCGATATAGCCCACATAGCCGAAGTCACGCCCCTTGCGGCCATAGATGTCTTGGCCGCAAGGGGCGTGACTTCGGCTATGTGGCTATATCGCCAACCTGCCGCCGACATCGAGCGGCCTGAAGTACTCGAACGCCGCCTATGCCCAGTACTACAAGTTCGGTCTGAACGCCCGGAGCGACCACCTCTATGGCGTGAACCTGGACAAGGACCTCGGCGACAACCTGCGCTTCACCGGCACGGTCTATTACGAAAAGAAGGACGGCTGGGGCTCCAGCGGCGTGGGCTATGACACGGCGCTGACCTACTACAACCAGCAGAGAGCCGTGGTGACGGGCCTAAACGCCCCGCTGGGCCTGCAATTTGGCATCTCGCAGATCGACGGCATCCGCAAGGGCGCGACCGGTAAGCTGAGCTGGACTTTCGGCGATCACAAGATCGAGGGCGGCGTCTGGTATGAGGACGACGACTACCACCAGCTGTCGAACACCTACAACGTCGCCGACGGCTCGCCGGAAGGCGCGCCGAACTTCAGCCAGCCCGTCTATCGCACGCGCAACTACACCTCTAAGCGCGACACCTGGGAAGGCTTCCTGAAGGACACCATCGTGCTGGCGGACGGCAAGCTGAAGGTCGACGCGGGCTTCCGCATGCTGAGTGTCGACTACCAGATGCTGGGCAAGCGCAACCGCGAGGACTTCCGCTTCAGCCAGACCGCTAATCTGCGGACCACCTGGGAGGACCTCTTCCTGCCGCAGGTGGGCGCGGTCTACACGATCGGCCGCGGCCAGGTGTTCACGTCGTATTCCGAGAACATGTCGCTGCCGCGCGGCGCCGACGCGGTCTACTATACGCCGGCGACCACGAATGTGCCCACGCCGAAGGCTGAGACCTCGAAGAATATCGAGCTGGGCTACCGCGCCAACCACCCGACGTTTAACGCGTCGATCGTGACCTACTACACCAGCTTTAAAAACCGCCTGCAGTCGTTCAGCGAATACCTGCCGGGCACCACAAGCCTGGAGACCTACTATCAGAACGTCGGCGGCGTACACGCCTATGGCTTGGAGTTCAGCGGCCAGTGGAAGCCGGAAGCGCTGGGCGGCAAGATCTACTTCAACACCAACGCCTCGTATAACAAATCGGTGTTCGAGGACGGCTTCTCGGTTCGTAGCGCTACGGCGGTCACGAACTACGACTTGGAGGGCAAGAGCGTTCCGGACTTCCCCGAGATCGCCATCCAGGCTGGCGTGACGTTCGAGCCGGTCGAGTGGGCGGTGATCAACCTGTCCACCCGCCACATCAGCGATCGCTACAGCAACTTCATGAACAACGAGAAGACCAAGGGCTATACGCTGTTCAACATGTACGTGGACCTTGGGGAAGGCTTCAACTACGGCGCCCTGAAGGACATCAAGGCCCGGATCAACGTCGATAACATCTTCGACAAGGACTATCTGGGCACGATCTCCACCGTCGTGACCGGCGCGGCCAACTACCGCCCCGGCCCGCATCGCACGGCGCAGATCACCCTCTCGGCCGCCTTCTAAGCCCCCAACGGATGAGGCGGCTCTTGGGTCGCCACGTCCTGATTTGAGACCCCTATCCGGGGCAGGGCCTGCCTCCTGGCTCGGATAGGGACATTCATGGCTCCACGGTTCGCCACGCGAAATCGGCTAAAGCCCAAGCCGCACAAGGGATTGGACGAAATGGCGATTACTCGTCGACGGTGAAAAACCGCACATCTCCGACTGGCCCGGATCATGCATTGTGCATTGCAGCGCAATTTGATTGTGCAGTCGCGAAACAACTGTCATGTAAACGTGGTTATCACCACGTTAAGTCGTCCCAGGAGGTCGCTATGACCGAGAATCACTACTACGTCCGCCCCGTCGCTGGTGTGTGGCATGTGTCTTGGAACGACTCGGCCGAAAAGATCGGCTGCTATTCCTCGCAACACGAAGCCGAAGCCCTGGCCCAATTGCTGGCGCGCCACATGCGTGAGCAGGGCCGCAAGGCCGAGGTTCACGTGTTCGAGCCGGAAATCCGCACCCCGGCCTGGGGGCGCAACCGCGCCGCCCACCAAGCGGCGGCCTAGGCCTTTCGCGCTTGCGCGAAGTCGTGCAAGACGTGCGGAAGGTCTTCGGCCAAGTGTTCAGAGTGTGATCTCCGCGACCGCGTAACGGGTCGGCGGACATGCCCAATAAGGATCGAGCGTAGCGCCGCCCCAAAAAAGCCGAGGGCGGACATTACGGTCCAAGAGAAGGGGGCGCCCGGTCTTCCCGGCGAAAGCCGAAACTGAAGCGCAGGGGTGGTGGGATTGGCGCTGCAACGACAGCGAGCCCCAGCGTCTTCCATTCCCGGTTTTCGCTGGGAAGACTGGAAACTTTAAGTCTCTTCCGGGAGCCAAGCTCCCAGGGCGCGGGCGATGATTCCCGCCGCTTCGCCCGGGCCGAAGGTCGTCGGATCCAGGCACAGCTCCAGCCATAGTCCGTCCACGGTCGCGGTCAGGGCGATCGCTGCTGGGCGCGTGTCTCGCGCGCCCGCCTCGGCGAGCAGCCGCTCAAGCCGCGCCCGGAAATCGGCGTAGGAAGCGGCGTGGATGGCGGCCATGCGCTGCTTGGTCTTCACGAGACTCCAGAAGCCGATCCAGGCGGCCAGCAGGTTGGGGTCCAGCACCGGCGGCGCGAAGCTGGCGGTCAGATAGGCCAGGAGCCGTGCGCGTGGCGTGGGCGGCGCGGCGGCGAGGGCGGCCTCCAGCGCCCCGTCGATCCGCTGGCCGACGGTCTCATAAGCGCAGGCGATTAACTCGTCGACGCCCTCGAAATAATGACGCAGCAGGCCCGGCGAGACCCCCGCCTCGGCGCAGATCGCCCGCACCGAGGCTCCGCCCACGCCTTCGCGCGCCAGCACGCTCTCGGCGGCGGCGACCAAGTCCTGGCGGCGGACGTCGGGGGCGGCGCGGGTGAAGGCGGCGCGCTTTTGCGCCCCCTCCGTCACGGCGCGTATTCGCGCCGCGCCACCTCCCCCGCTTCGCGGGTGAGGAGGAACCGCGTCATCCTCCCCCGTGAAACGGGGGAGGGGGACCGCGAAGCGGTGGAGGGGGCGCTCAGCAGCCTCACCACCCCTCCGGCGGCCTCGGCATCCGCGCCTCCGGAACCAGCGCCCGCAATTTCCGGCCAAAGCTGCGCAAGCTCACCTCGCTGGTCGCCAGCGGCCCCGCCGTGAACGTCCGCGAGGCCATGCCCTGCTGCACGCGGGCGACCAGCTCTGTGTCCTCGGCGTTGACCTGCCGGTTGATGCGCCAGTTCAGATAGCGCGCTGCCTTCATCTCGCGCCGCTCGTCGGGCAGGGCGTAGGCGATCTCGCGGATCATCGTCTGGGTCGCCGAGACCGGGATGAACTGCATGAAGTCCACCTGGTCTGGATAGATGTCGAAGGCGAAGTTCGGCCACAGCTTGAAATAGGTCCACAGCCGCTTGCGGTCGGCCGGCAGGTGCGGGACGTCGGGCAGGATGTCCTGGTAGAGGCGCTCGGACGGATTGCGCGACGGCTCGTCGATCAGCTGGCCCCACATCTTGTCGACGAAGGTGTGGGCCTCGACGCCATAGCCCTTGCCGAACAGCCGCGTCAGGCCGGGATGGGCGACGGGGATGTGCAGGCCGTCGGAATAGTTGTCGCTGATGTTTTTCCAGTTCACCGGGCGGGGGCGAAGCGTCACCCGGCCGAACGGCTGCAGGTCCTCGAAGCGGTAGTGGGCGACCTCGTGCTCGTAGGGCGCCATCATCGTGGCGACGCTGGGGCCTTCCCCTTCCAGGCGCACGAAGACGAACCCGCGCCAAATCTCGACCTCGACCTTGGCCAGCCCCTCCTTGGCCATGTCGAGCGCCGGATAGTCCTCGCGCATCGGCACGCCGATCAGTCGGCCTTCCAGGTCGTAGGTCCAGGCGTGATAGGGGCAGACGATCCGGCCGCAGTGGCCCACCGGCCCGTCCAGCAGCCGCGCGCCCCGGTGCCGGCAGACATTGGCGAAGGCCCGCGCGCCGCCGTCCTTGCCGCGCACCACGACCAGGCTCTCGCCGACGAAGTCGAAGGTGTGGAAGTCGCCGGGTTTGGGGATGTCGTTCAGATGGCAGACGATCTGCCACGAGGGCCGGAAGATCTTCTCCTGCTCTTCGCGAAAGAACCGCTCGGAGTGGTAGGTCCAGCCCGGCAGGCCCCAGTTTGCCAAGGGATCGTCGTTGGGGATAGCGGTCATGAGTTTCCGCTCCCTTCACTGTCATCCCGACCGGAGCGCGGAGCGCGGAGAGCCGGGACCACCCAAAGCGCTGGCGCTTGTCGCGGTCCCGGGTCCGCGCTTCGCTTCGCCCGGGATGACAGAGTTTGATCGCGAGCCATCACCGCCCCTCCACCGACAGCTTCACCGCCATCGTGAAGTCCTTGTCGCGCAGGATCTCGCGCGCCGCGTTCCGCCCCGGATTGCCCGAGACTCCGCCGCCCGGATGGGTCCCAGCTCCGCACATGTAGAGCCCGGCGATCGGCGCGCGGTGGCTGGCGTGGCCGAGGAAGGGGCGGGTGGCCCACAGCTGATCCAGCGACATGTGGCCGTGCATGATGTCGCCGCCGATCAGGCCGAACTTTCGCTCCAGATCCAGCGGCGACAGGATCATCCGCCCCAGAACGGAAGCCTTGAAGCCCGGCGCCCAGCGTTCGACCGTGTTGATGATCAGGTCGGCCGCTGCCTCGCGCTCGTCGTCCCACGACCGGCCGTCTGGCAGGGTGGGAGCGAACTGCTGACAGAACAGGCTGGCCACGTGCTGGCCGGGCGGGGCCAGGGACGGGTCGATGGTCGAGGGGATCAGGATTTCAACGATCGGCGCCTTGCTGATCCCGCCCGCCTTGGCGTCGCGATAGGCCGCGTCCATGTAGTCCAGGCTGGGCGCGATCACGATGCCCGACTGGTGATGCTCGGCCGCGTCCTTGCCCGGCAGGCAGGTGAAGCTGGGCAGCTCGGACAAGGCCACGTTCATCCTGAACGTGCCCGACCCGTTCTTGTAGCCGTCCACCGTCTTGCGGAAGTCGGGCGCGAGGGCCGAGGGCGGGACCAGCTTTTTGTACAGCAGGGCCGGATTGACGTTGGCGCTGACGATCGGGGCCATGATCTGGCGGCCATCGACTAGCTGCACGCCGACGGCCTTTTTTCCATCCACGTGAACCGCCTCGACTGGCGCGTCGAGCAGGATCTCGACCCCAGCCGCCTCGCAGGCCTTGGCCATGGCCTGGGTGATCGAGCCCATGCCGCCGACCGCGTGGCCCCAGGCGCCCTTCTTGCCGTTCACCTCGCCGAAGGTGTGGTGCAGCAGCACATAGGCCGAGCCCGGTGTGTCGGGGCTGGCGAAGTTGCCGACCACGGCGTCGAAGCCGAAGGCGGCCTTGACCGGATCGCTCTCGAACCAGCCGTCCAGCACGTCGCGGGCGCTCTTGGTGAAAAGATCCAGCAGGTCACGCTTGCGCTCGCGCGGCAGCATCGCCAGACGCCCGCCCTGGCGCAGGGCGCGCAGGAACCCGGGCAGGCCGTCGCCCAGGTTCGGTGGCGTCTCCTGGGCGAAGGCGCGCAGCACGTCACCGATCTCGTCCAGCATGGCATAGTAGGCCGGCAGCACCTCGGCGTCGCGGCGGCTGTACTTGCGGAATTCCTCCTGGGTGCGCTCCAGGCCCCCGCCCAGCTTGATGTACTTGTCGTCGCTGATCGGCAGGAAGTTCGAGATCGGCCGCTCCAGGAAGGTTAGGCCCAGTTCGCGCAGGCCCATGTCGGCGATCACGCGCGGGTTCAGCAGGCTGACCGTGTAACTGGCCACCGAGTTGCGAAAGCCCGGGTGGAATTCCTCGGTCACCGCCGCCCCGCCGACCACGCCCCGCGCCTCGCAGACAGTGACCTTCAATCCCGCCTTGGCCAGGTAGAAGGCGCAGACGAGGCCGTTATGCCCCCCGCCGATGATGACGGCGTCGCGGGTCTGGGTCGCGGCCATGGTTGTTCTCTCCGGAGTGATGGAGGAGTGTTGCTGTACGATCGTACAATAGGCAAGGGGCGGCGACCCACGCCACGTCGTGGCGCCAATGTGCGTTGAATCCGCGCGTCTGCGCCTCTAGATCAGCGCCTTCTCTTTCCGGGAAGGATCCCACCTCATGGCC
Source organism: Caulobacter sp. BP25 (assembly GCF_002737755.1). Lineage (GTDB taxonomy): Bacteria > Pseudomonadota > Alphaproteobacteria > Caulobacterales > Caulobacteraceae > Caulobacter. The sequence continues at coordinate 324,746 of NZ_PEGH01000020.1, read as the reverse complement.
AAGCTTCTGCCGCTCCAGTCGTTCAGCCTGCAGGAGACCGAGGACGGCTACCGTCTGCTGGTCTCGGCCATCGGCGGGGAGTCGCTTTACGTCTCGATCACGGCCGACCAGATGGACGACATCATCGACAGCCTTGAGAACGCCATGGGCGGCGAGGAAGGCGGCGAGGGCGAAGAGGATGACGGAGAGTACTGAGCCGACACCATTATCTCCCGTCATTCCCGCCCTTGTGGCGGGAACCTCTCTATCGGCCGCAGGTGCGGGAGGGGCGGACTGCTGAGCAGTCCGCTTGCATCTCACGTATCAGCTGAACCAGGGGTTCCCGCCACAAGTGTTCAGACCGGGGACATGCCTGACGGTTGTTCGGGGAGATAGCTGACACATCATCGGCTGGATGAGGCTCTTGAGGAGTGCGGTCCATGCCTTGGCGCGAGGTGTCGGCGATGGAAGAGCGGCGGGCGTTTGTCAGGCTTGCGCTGCTGGAGGGAGCCAACCGGCGGGAGCTATGCCGTCGGTTCGGGATAAGTCCGGACGTGGGCTACAAGTGGCTGGCGCGGGCGGCGGCGGGGGATGAGGGGCTGGCGGACCGCTCGCGTCGACCGCGTGAGAGCCCAGGACGCAGCTCATCGGAGATCGAGGCTGCGGTGCTGACGGCGCGGGAGGCGCATCCGGCCTGGGGGGCGCGCAAGCTGAAGGCCTGGCTGGAGGCGCGCGGAACGGCCGCGCCCGCGGTGTCGACGGTGCACGCGATCCTGCGCCGGCATGGGTTGATCGAGGCTTTCCCGCCCTCACCGGGCAAGGCCTGGAACCGGTTCGAGAAGAGCCATCCCAACGAGCTTTGGCAGATGGACTTCAAGGGCTGGATCAAGCTGACCAACGGCGAGCGCTGCCATCCGCTGACGATCCTGGACGACCATTCGCGCTTTTCGCTTGGCCTGCAGGCTTGCGCCGACCAGCGCGGCGCCACCGTCAAGGCTCACCTGGAGCGGGCTTTCCGCCATCACGGCCTGCCTCAGGCCTTCTTCGTCGACAATGGACCGCCCTGGGGCGAGGCCAGTGGCGAGCGTTGGACGCGACTGGCTGTCTGGCTGCTCAAGCTGGGCGTCCAGGTGCTCTACAGCCGCCCCTACCATCCTCAGAGCCGGGGCAAGATCGAGCGCTTCCACCGCTCCCTGGCCGCCGAGGTCTTCGACCTGCAGCCCTTCGACAGTTTCGCTCAGGTCCAGCGCGCCCTGGATCGCTGGCGCGAACTCTACAATCACGAGCGTCCCCACGAAGCGCTCGACCAGGCTTGTCCCGCCAGTCGCTATCGGACCAGCCCAAGATCCATGCCCCGCCAAGCCCCCCAGCCCCAGTACGACAGCGCCGATATCCTCCGCACCGTCTCCACCACCAAGGCCTACGTCCAGTTCAAGGGCCGCTTCTGGCGGGTCCCTAAGGCCTTCCAAGGCGAAACCCTCGCTCTGCGCCCCCTGGAACGCGACGGCCTCTACGGCGTCTTCTTCGCCTCACACCAGATCGCAACCATCGACTTGACCCTTCCCAAAAGTGTCCGCCATGTCTCCGAACAGGTGTCCGCTATCTACCCGGTCTGAACAACAAGGGCGGGAATGACGGGTGGAATTGAAAAATTAGACCGCTTGTAACGATAGAGCACGGCCATCGTCCAAGGTGACGGTGAGGCCGTCTATCGTTCCCACGCGCCGATTTCCATCATCGGTAGTCAAGAAAACATCGTTCCCCTGGAATTCGTAGTCCATGGTTGTCCCGAAGAGGCAAATACGGCCGTAAGGTTGGTTTCCACGATCAGCCATAGTCAATATCCAGAATCGCAATATTGAATAAAAGCTTGTCGGAAATTTCGCAAATCCCGAAGCTGTTTTTCATATTGCTTTGATATTTGAGACTTCGCGCAGCCCCCGCGCCAGGGTCGCGCGCTTACCCGCCGCGCCCAGCGAGATTCTCAGCCCTTCGCCCGAGACGCCCGGCGCTCTGAACGCCTCCGCGCCCACCAGCGCCAGGCCACGTTCCTTCGCCGCCCAGTCGGCCCGGGCGTCCGTAAGCCAGACATGCAGGCTCTCGGCTCCGCCCACGGCGGCCGGCAAAAGCTCGGCCGCCAGCGCCCGCCGCGCCACGGCCTCTTCGCGCACGCCGGCGAGCACCCGCGCGGCCACGCCCTCGCGAATCCAGCTGGTCGCCACGGCCGCCATCAGCGGCGGCGGCATCTGGGCGATCGCGTGCAGGGCGCCCGCGAAGCTCTCGGCCCGTCCGGGCGGCGTCACGACATAGGCCACGCGTAGCCCGGGCGAGAGCGTCTTGGCGGTGGTGGCGACATGGAACACGCCCTCTGGCCAAAGGCTGGCCAGGGCAGGCGGAGGCGCGGCGGGCAGCAGGCCGTAGGCGTCGTCCTCGATGATCATCACCCCAGCCGCGCGGGCGAGCGCCACGACCGCCTCTCGGCGAGAGAGGCTCATGGTCGCCGCCGTCGGATTCTGGAAGGTCGGGGTGCAGCAGAGGAGGCGAGGGCGGTGCTCGGCGATCAGTCGCGCCAGGGCCTCCGGCTCCAGCCCTTGCTCGTCGAGGGCGCAGCCGACCACCGTCAGCCCCCGCCGCGCCGCTGTCGCCAGCAGCCCCGGATAGGCGAAGGCTTCGGCCAGGATCGTATCGCCGGGCGTGGTCAGGTGGTCGAGCAAGGCCGAGAGCGCGGTCTGGGCGCCGCTGGCCACGACGACGCGGGTTGGATCGACCTGCCCGAGACTTAGCGCCAGCCAGGCCGCGCCGGCTGTCCTCTGCGCCAACGAGCCCGCGCCCGGGTGATAGGCCATCAGCGTCGCCGGATCGGTGCGGGCCAGGATCGCCGTCGTGGTCTCGTGCAGCAGGGTCGCCAGGTTCAGGCCTGCGGGCGGCGGCGGCAGGTTCATCGACAGATCCACGAGGCCGGCCTCGTCCGCTTCCGTCCGTGAGCGGATGAAAGTGCCGCGCCCGGTCGTCCCTTCGATGAGCCCGCGCTCGCGCGCCAGGGCGTAGGCGCGGGTGACGGTGGTGAAGTCGATGCCCAGCCGTCGGGCGATCTCCCGCTGAGGCGGGATTTGATCGCCCGGCTGCAGCTCGCCGTCGGTCACCGCGTTTTCCAGGGCCTGGGCGATCCGGCGGTAGGCGGGCCCCTCCAGCGCCTGAGTGTGGCGTAACCACGCGGCGGCGAGATTCGGTGACCCCTTAGTTGCGCCCATTAGCTTGCGTCCATACATTATGCCTAGAATGTATGGATCAATCCTGCGATTGTAGGAAGGGGTCTTCGATGGCCGACGACGTGTTCTACGACTCTCCGACCCCGGTCGAGGCCGGTCTCAAGTGCTGCTGCCCTCGCTGCGGCCAGGGCAAGCTGTTCCAGGGCTTCCTAAAGCTGGCGCCCAAGTGCGAAGCGTGCGGGCTGGACTACAGCTTCGCCGACCCGGCCGACGGCCCGGCTTTCTTCGTGATGAGCGGCGTCGGCATCGTGGTGACGGCCTTCTTCGCCTGGGCGGAGGTCGTCTGGCAGCCGCCGATCTGGGTGCACCTGGTCACGACCTTCCCGGCCCTGATCGTGGGCTGCCTGGCGACCTTGCGACCCGTGAAGTCATGGCTGGTCGCCGCGCAATACATCAACAAGGCCGAGGAAGGCCGCTTCGAGAGCCTGGGCAAGCACGAGTTCGACGAGCGACGGCTTTAGAAACTGCCATCCCGGCCAAGCGCATCGCGCGCCGAGCCGGGACCGCCGAAAATGCCGAGCTTTCCGAGGTCCCGGCTCTCCGCTTCGCTGCGGCCGGGATGACAGTTTTGAAGGCTACACCCCCAGCGTCCCCGCCACCTGCCGCGTCGCCGCATTGAGCCGGTTCCAGACGTTGATCGCGCAGATGCTGATCAGAAGGCCGGCCAAAGCCTTCTCGTCATAGTGCCGGGCGGCCTCGTTCCAGACCTCGTCCGAGACCGGATCGGCCTTGTCGGCGACGCGGGTCACGGCCTCGGCCAGGGCTAGGGCGGCGCGTTCGGCGTCCGTGAAGTAGGGCGTGTCGCGCCAGCCGGCGACCGTGGCCACGCGCTCGGGGCTTTGCCCGGACTTCAGGGCCCCGCGGGCGTGCATCTCCAGGCAGACGCCGCAGCCGTTGATCTGGCTGACGCGCAGGTGCAGCAGTTCGTGCAGGGTGTCGGGCACGCCCTCGACATAGGCGGACTTGGATAGCGCCATCATCGCCTTCATGGCGTCTGGCAGCAGGTGGGCGGGTTGGGTCATCCTGGCGTTCATTTGGCGAGCTTGCATAGAAGTCTCCTTGAGCTTTGCTGACGCCGCCGGTCACATCCGGCGATTTCGTTTCGTCGAAGAGGTGACGAAGCCCGACGGAGCGATGTGACGGATGCCGCCAGAAAACTTTCTCGCCGAGCGTTTCGAAGCCGACCGCGCTCGCCTGCGGGGCGTCGCCTACCGCATGCTGGGCTCGCTGCCCGAGGCCGAGGACGCGGTGCAGGAGGCCTGGCTGCGCCTGTCAAGGAACGGCGCAGACGGCGTCGACAACCTGTCGGCCTGGCTGACCACCGTGACCTCGCGCGTCTGCCTGGACATGCTGCGCGGCCGCAAAGCGCGGCGCGAGGACGCGCTGGACGGCGGTCCGGAGCCCTCGGTCAGCGGCGAGGACGCCATCGAGCGCGAGACGATCCTGGCCGACTCCGTGGGGCTGGCGCTCTTGGTGGTGTTGCGCGCCCTGTCACCCGCCGAACGCATCGCCTTCGTGCTACACGACCTGTTCGACCTGCCGTTCGAAGAGATCGCGCCGATCGTCGAGCGCACGCCCGAGGCCGCCCGCCAGCTGGCCAGCCGCGCCCGTCGCCGGGTGCGCGGCGGTGAGGCCTTGGACGCGACCCAGACGGCCCAGAAGAGCGTTGTCGACGCCTTCCTGCTGGCCTCGCGCACCGGGGACCTGGCAGGCCTGATGGCGGTGCTGGCGCCGGACGTTGTGGTCCGCTCCGACGTGCTGGGCGGCGGCGGCCAGGTGCGCGAGCTGCGCGGGGCGGAAAAGGTCGCCAACTTCTACAACGGCCTGGCCCAGACCGCCCGCACGGCCCTCATCGACGGCGCCATCGGCGCGGTCGTGGCCCCGCTTGGCCAGATGAACCGCGTGCTCGACATCCGCGTCGAGAACGGCCGGATCGTCGAAATCTTCGTGGCAGGGGATCCGGAGCGGTTGGAGCGGGTGGAAGTATCGCTGGTCTAGCGGCTACTTCAGCAACGCCTGACCTCGCCGGTTGAGCTCGTCCTTGATCTTGCCGGCGGCCATGCCCAACAGGCCTGGCAGGCTGACGTCGAGGCGGGCGTGGTCCTCCAGCACCTGGACGACGCCGGTGATCGTCTGGCCCATGGCGGCGGCCGTGAAGTTCAGGGTGTCGCCGGACCAGTTCTGGCTGAAGCGGCTGGGATCGCCGCCGGGGATCTGGCCGGCCATTTGCGATAGGCCGTCTTCCAGGCGGCGCTTGGCCTCGGCCGCGCCCAGTTGGTGGGGGATGTTGATGCTGACGGTCTTGGCCATGACGATCCTCTGAAAGCTCGCCCGGTGAAACGCGAACCGGACACCCCGGTTCTATACGTCCGTTTCTGGCGCAGGCGAAGACCAAGGTGATCCTCGCAAATGAGGCCCCTCGACAAGAAGAGCGACGACATGACCGATTTCGCCATCACCCCGCCGTTCGCCGCGCCGCGCCGCTTCACCCGCCCTCGCTTCGTCAGGCCGGGCCGCCCGAGCGGCCTGCTGGGCGCGATCCACTATGCCGGCGTGCTGCTGGTCTGGGCGGCGCTGTTCGTCGTCGACCGGCCCCTGGCGCTGAAGGTGATGGCCGAGCGCCGCGCGGACTCGCCCATTCCCCGTCGCTGGGGCTGGTGATCGCGGCCGAACGGCGCCATCCCTGCGGTCATGTCGATCGCCGTTTCCGCCCGCCCGGTCTCGCATCCGCTGAAGGCCCCGTTCCGCATCTCGCGCGGGGTCAAGACCGCCGCCGATGTGGTCGAGGTGATCGCCGAGGCTGACGGCCATGTCGGACGCGGCGAGAGCGTGCCCTATGCCCGCTATGGCGAGAGCGTCGACAGCGTGTTGGCCCAACTGGCGCCGGCGCTCTCCGCCGCCGATCCGGAAGCCGGCCGCGCCGCCCTGCCGCCCGGTGCGGCCCGCAATGCGCTCGATCTGGCCCTCTGGGACCTAAGCGCGCGGCGCACGGGGATCAGCGTCGCGGAGGCCACGAGCCTGCCGATCCCAACCGACCTCGTCACCGCCGTCACGATCAGTCTGGACACGCCCGAGGCCATGGAGGCCGCTGCCCGCGCCGTCGCCGACGCGCCGCTGATCAAGATCAAGCTGTCGGCGCAGGACCCCGCCGCCCGCCTGCGCGCCGTGGCGGCCGCCGCGCCGAACTCGCGCTTCATCGTCGATCCCAACGAGGGCTGGACCTTCGACATCCTGCGGGAGCTGAAGCCTCTCCTGGCTGACCTGCCGATCGCCTTGATCGAGCAGCCGCTGCCGGCCGGGCAGGATCAGGCGCTGGAAGGCTGGGACCCGCCATTCACCGTCTGCGCCGACGAGAGCGTCCACGTGGGCGGTGATCTGGCCGCTTTGCGCGGCCGCTATCAGGCGGTCAATCTTAAGCTCGACAAGACCGGCGGCCTGACCGAGGCGCTCGCCTTGCTGAAGGCCGCGCGAGCCCTGGACTTCCAGGTCATGACCGGCTGCATGGTCGCTTCGTCCCTGGGCGTCGCGCCAGCCCTGCACCTGGGCGGCGCCAGCGACTTCGCCGATCTCGACGGCCCCTGGTGGCTGGCGGTGGATCACCCCGGCGGACTGCGGGTGCGGCGCGGACGGATCACGCCGCCCGCGCCGGGGTTCTGGGGAGATGGGAAGCGCGCCGAAGGCCTGTGTCTCTAGGCCCGCTCTAACGAATCCCCGGCACATGCAGGGCCGCGTCGCGTTCGGCCTTCTGCTTGTAGGCGAGGTCGCCGTACTTGGACATTTCCATGCGGGCGATGGTGCGGCAGTGGACCTCGTCTGGACCGTCTGCCAAGCGCAGGGTGCGGATGCCGGCATAGAGCTTGGCCAGGCCAAAGTCGGTGGTGACGCCGCCGCCGCCGTGGGCCTGGATGGCGTCGTCGATCACCTTGAGCGCGATGCGCGGGGCGGCGACCTTGATCATCGCGATCTCGAGGCGGGCCGACTTGTTGCCGGCCTTGTCCATCATGTCGGCGGCCTTCAGGCACAGCAGGCGGCACATCTCGATGTCGATACGGGCCTCGGCGATGCGCTGCTCCCAGACCGAGTGGTCGGAGATGTACTTGCCGAACGCCTTGCGGGTCATCAGGCGCTTGACCATCTTCTCCAGCGCCACCTCGGCCGCGCCGATCGTGCGCATGCAGTGGTGGATGCGGCCGGGGCCAAGGCGGCCCTGCGCGATCTCGAAGCCGCGGCCTTCGCCCAGGAGGAGGGCCTCCTCGACCGGGATGCGGACGTCCTTGAGGATCACGTCGGCGTGGCCGTGCGGGGCGTCGTCATAGCCGAACACCGGTAGCATGCGGACGACCTCGATGCCTGGCGCGTCCAGCGGCACCAGGACCTGGCTTTGCTGGCTGTGCGACGAGGCGGTCGGATCGGTCTTGCCCATCACGATCGCCACCTTGCAGCGCGGATCGCCCACGCCGGACGACCACCACTTGCGGCCGTTGATCACATAGTGGTCGCCGTCGCGCTCGATGCGGGTCTCGATATTGGTGGCGTCCGAGCTGGCCACCGCCGGCTCGGTCATCAGGAAGGCCGAACGGATCTCGCCGTTCATCAGCGGCCGCAGCCAGCGCTCCTTCTGCGCCAGCGTGCCGTAGCGCATCAGCACTTCCATATTGCCCGTGTCGGGGGCCGAGCAGTTGAAGACCTCGGATGCGAAGCCGACCTTGCCCATCTGTTCGGCGATCAGGCTGTACTCGAGGTTGGTCAGTCCTTCGCCTTCGAATTCGAAGGTGTCGTCGACATGGGTCTGGCCGCTGTGCGGGGGCATGAAGAAGTTCCACAGACCTGCAGCCTTGGCCTTCTTCTTCAGATCCTCGACCACCTGGACGACCTTCCAGCGCTCGGCGCCCAGGACGTTCATCTCGGCCTCGTAGGCCGGGATCGCCGGATAGACGTGCTCGTCCATGAACGCGTTGACGCGGTCCAGGAAGACCCGTTGCTTGGGGGAGATGTCGAAGTCCATGGCGTTCCCTCTGCCCGCTGGGCTTATCTCAAACACTTGTTTGAAGCATTTGTAGACCGCCATGCCGCGCGCGGCAAGCGTGCAGGGCGGCGTTCGTTTGCGTAAGTTGCGGGCCGCCGACTTGTCATCGGCGCGCGCCTGTCGGACAACGACGACATGCTGAACCTGACCGCTGAGATCCTGCAGGGCCGCCATGTCCGGCTCGAACCCGTCACTGTCGACCACCGCGACGAGCTGAAGGCCGCCGTCGACTGCGATCCCCAGAGCTGGGAGATCATGTCGGTCAATGGCTGTGGTGAAGGTTTCGACGACTTCTGGGGCGCGCTGCAGGGCGAGACCGATCGCGGCGAGCGGATCGGCTTCGCCATCCGCCGCCTGTCGGACGGCAAGGTCATCGGCACTTCCAGCTACCTGAATATCCGCCGTGTCCACTGCGGCCTCGAGATCGGCGCCACCTTCCTCAATCCCGAGGCGCGGTCGGGCCCGATCAATCCAGAGAGCAAGCGCCTCATGCTGGGCCACGCCTTCGACTGCGGCGCGATCCGGGTCGAGCTGGTCACGGACGTGCGTAACGCCCGCAGCCAGGCCGCTATCCAGAAGCTGGGCGCGACCAAGGAAGGCGTGCTGCGCAACCACAAGATCACCTGGACCGGCCACGTCCGCGACACGGCCGTCTTCTCGATCACCGACTACGATTGGCCCGGCGTTCGCCAGCGCTTAGACTTCAGGTTGTCCGAGGCATTTGTTTAAGGTCTGTGGCGCGTTGTCGCGGCATTAGTTACCAGAAGCAATTCGCAATACTCGGCGCTATAAGTTCCGTCGCATGGGCGGGATGGCATGTCTTCGAATTTGCATTGAACACGGCGCGCGTGAATCGGCCGTCGAGGGCGTGACTCCGGCGAAGATCGACAAGACCTCGTCCGCCTATATCGACGCTCATTGGCCGCCCCCCAGGCGCTATGGCCGCGTGGCGCCTGGCGCCTATGTGCTGGTCGATCCCAATGCCGAATACCTGGATGGCGAGGAGTTGCGTCACATGGCGTCCGAGCTGCAGCTGCGGCTGTTTGGCACGCAAGGGCGCGACGACCTCTGCATGCTCACCTTCGAGGGCGACGAGGAGCAGGTCCTCAAGTTCTCCACCCTGACCGAGGAAGAATTGTTGGCCATGCGCGGGGGCAAGCCGCCGCCGCCCGAGGGCCGCACGCGCGTGATCCGTGGCGACAGCGTGCAGGAGCTGGCGAGCTGGGGCTCGACGCCCCGCAAGGTCGCGGCCAAGCCCAAGGTCGAGGCGCCTACACCGATCCATCTGGGCTGGCGGGGCGTCTACAACCTGGCAAACCAGAAGTTCGAGAGCTCCGAGATCATGGTCGTGCGCAAGCCCGGCGCGCCGGAGCCGCAGGATGATTCCGAGTTCGCCGAGCACGATCTCCTGGCCTTCGACCGCGCCGTCGCGGCGCTGGAGGCTGATCCGACCCTGAAGGCGTGGGTCGGGGTGCGGATGTGGAGCGTGGTTCGCGCGGGCATCCGCGACGGCTACCAGGCGCGCCTGACGGCGCTGTCGCCCAACGTCCGCGAACGCCTGGCGGCGGTCGTCTACGAGGTGCCGCGCGATCTTCCGTTCTCGGCGATCGCTCCGCTTCGCGATCTGGTCCAGCCCAACTTCGCCCGTGTCTTTCTCAAGGTCCACGACCCCGGCTTCTACTGCCAGGCTGTGCCTGAAGGGCTGGCGTACGGCATCGTCCTGCAGCTCGAGGGCGACGACGAAAAGTCGCGCCTGTTGAAAATCCATCGCTTCCTGAACGACCGGAAGGTCTATGCCGGGCGTCGCCTGCGGCAGGGTCTGGCGGGGGTCCGCAACGCGCGTGAGCTGGAGCTGGCGCGGCGAATGGGGGCCAATACCGTCAAGGGACCTTTCATCAGCGGTCTATTCGCGACGCCCGTCGCCGAGCAGGAAACGCCGATCGATGAACTTCCGCTGGCCGTGTAAGAAACGCGGCCGCCTGCGTTTCGCTGGAGCCCTCAACGAATTGGCGAGGATTCCTACCTAGTGTTGCAAACATGACGGCCATCGCCTGCCTCCGAATCCTGTTCAATCCCGGCGGCGAGAGCCAGCCTGGCGAGGTGCCCAAGTCGAAAGCGCAGGCCGTGGCCGACGCTTTCCTCAAGGCCCGCTGGCGCGCGCCTCGCAAGTGCGGCGCCGTGGCGCCGCTGGCCTTCGTCCTGGCCGATAACCGTGTCGAGACGTTCGATCCCACGGAAATGCAGGCGCTGGCCGGCGAGCTTGAGACGGTGCTGTTCCCCGGTCGCCAGGGCGGCCAGGTTTGCTTGATGACCTTCGAAGGCGACGAGACGGCGGTGCTGAAGTTCGCCAGCCTGTCGCAGCAGGACCTGGCGGGCCTCGTCGCTGGCAAGGGCTATGGCGGCGCGGCTGGTCGGGTCCACGTGATCACCGCCGAGGCCGTGGAGTCGGTGCCCAGCACCCGCGCCGAAGCCAAGGCCCTGGCCGCCGAAAAGGCCGAGGCTCCGCCGACCGAGAAATCCAACAAGGCCGCCCAGTCCGCTCCCCCGGTGAAGGCCCCACCGCCGCCGCCACAGACCGGTTGGTGGGGCGTCTTTGATCTTTCCGCCAACGCTTTCGCCGGCTCGCTGATCGGCATGCGCGCTGACCTCGTCCAGCCTCCGCCGGAGGACGACGACAAGCTCCTCAAGCGCGACCTGATCTGCCTGACCGACGCCCAGGCGGCGCTGAAGACGGCGACCTTTGGCGAAATCCACGTGCCGTTCGGCTTCTGGAACCTGACCACGCCGTCAGCCCAGGAGTCCTATAAGAGCCGTCTGTCGCGCTATCCGCTGGACCAGCAGCCGCGCCTGGCCGCGACGGTCTACGGCACCCCGCGCGAGGCGTCGCTGGGCATGCTGCAGCAGATCCGCGCCTTCCTGAAGGGCAGCTTCGCCCTGCTGGATCTGCGGGTCGATGACGGCACCTTCCCGATCCACGGTCTACCGCCCGAGCTGATCGACAGCGTCACCCTGCTGCTGACCGGCGAAACCGAGTTCGACCGTCTGAGCGCGATTCAGAAGTTCGCTGAGCGCAAGAGTCTCTACGAGGGCAAGATGGTGCTCCAGGGCGTGGCCGGCGTTGGCTCGCGCGCGGAGCTGGAGGCGTGCAAGGCCGGCGGCATCACTCGCGTCCAAGGCCGCGCCATCACCGACCTGCTGGACAGGCCGCTCGCCGCCGCCGAGGGCGCGCCGGTGGTTCTGGGCTAGCGCCGCGACCTACCGCCGCCCGAACAGCTTCTCGATGTCGGCCAGCTTCAGCTCGACATAGGTCGGACGGCCGTGGTTGCACTGGCCCGAATGGGGCGTGGCCTCCATCTCGCGCAGCAGGGCGTTCATCTCGGCCCCGTTTAGGCGGCGGCCGGCGCGGACGCTGCCGTGGCAGGCCATGGTCGAGCAGACCTCCTCCAGGCGCTCCTTCAGGGCCAGGGCCTGGCCATTCTCGGCCAGATCATCGGCGATGTCGCGGATCAGGCCCGCCGCGTCGGTCTTGCCCAACAGGGCCGGCGTCTCGCGGACCAGCACCGCGCCGGGACCAAAGCTCTCGATCACCAGCCCCAGGCTGGCCAGCTCCTCGGCGCGGGCCACGACGCGCTCGGCCTCGGCGGGATCGAGGTCCACGACCTCGGGCAGCAGCAGGGTCTGGCGGGCCACGCCCCCGGCGGCCATCTCGCCCTTCATCCGCTCATAGACGAGGCGCTCGTGGGCCGCGTGCTGGTCGACGATGACCATGCCGTCGCGGGTCTGGGCGACGATGTAGGTCTCGTGCACCTGGGCCCGGGCCGCGCCGAGGGGATAGTCGACGGGGTCGAAGGGCGCGGCGCCTGACGTGTAGTCCGTGATCGGACGATCCTCAAACGCGGCCGACGCGTAGGCCTCGCGCGCCACCTCGGCCAGTTCGCCCCCAAAACCAGGCGAGTAGCTGGGCTCTACCCGCGCCGACACTTCGTTCAGCCCTGGCAAATCCATCGGTCTCTGCGTCGGCGGCGTCCAGCCGCCCTCGCGCCAGGCCGAGAAGCCGGCGGGCGAGGGTCCCGGCTGATATCCCGGGAACGGGCTTTGCTGGGCGCGGATGCTGTCCAGGGCCTGGGCCGCCACGGTGGTCGAGGCGCGGTGGCCGGCGCCGGCCAGGGCGTGGCGCAGCGCGCCGACGATCAGGCCGCGCACTAAAGCCGGATCGCGGAAGCGCACCTCGGCCTTGGCCGGGTGAACGTTCACATCGACCTCGGCGGTGTCGAGCGTGACATAGAGCGCCGCGGTCGGGTGACGGTCGCGCGCCAGAAAGTCGGCATAGGCCGCGCGCAGGGCGCCTTGTAGCAGGCGGTCGCGCACGGGACGGCCGTTGACGAACAGGTACTGGTGGGCCGCGTTGCCCCGGTTGTAGGTCGGTAGCCCCGCGAACCCCGACAGCCGCACGCCGTCGCGGAGCTGGTCGATCTCCAGGGCGTTCTCCTGGAACTCGCGACCCAGCACGGCGGCCAGGCGCGCCAGGCGCCCCTGCGGTCCCGGATGCTCGGGCGGCAGGCGCAGCACCCGGCGGCCGTCGATGTCCAGCGAGAAGCCGACGCTCTCATTGGCCATGGCCTGGCGCTTGATCTCCTCGGTGATCGCCAGGGCCTCGGCGCGTTCGGACTTCATGAACTTCAGGCGGGCTGGCGTTGCGTAGAACAGATCCCGCACCTCGATCCGCGCCCCGTGCGGACCGGGGAAGGCGGCGGGGGCGACGTCGCCCACCTGACCGCCCTCGACCAGGATCGAGAAGGCGTCCTTCTCGCCCTTGGCCCGCGAGCTGATCTGCAGCCGCGCCACCGAGCCGATCGACGGCAGGGCCTCGCCCCGGAAGCCCATGGTGTGGATGCGCAAGAGGTCCCACAGGCCGTCGGCGTCGGGCGCGAGTTTCGAGGTCGCGTGGCGCTCGATGGCCACCGGCAGCTCCTCGGCCGACAGGCCGCAGCCGTCGTCGGCGACCAGGATGCGGGTCAGGCCGCCGCCATGGGCCTCGACCTCGATCCGCGTGGCGCCCGCGTCGATGGCGTTGTCGACCAGCTCCTTGATCGCGCTCGCGGGCCGTTCGACCACCTCGCCGGCGGCGATGCGGTTGACGGTCTCGGGCGGCAGGCGGCGGATGGGCATCAAGCGGACTTTCACGAAGCAGGCCGGCGGACCCGCCGACATTGCAACTCCTTAAGTTGTCGAACGAAAGCCGATCAGCCAACCAGAAGGGAGATCGGGAAGCTTAGCTCGATTCCGCCGCCGTTCGAGGAAGACAGATAGTGACCCTGACCCGTTTCGCCGCCGCCGGCCTGGCGTTTTCGTTGTTGTGCGGCGGCTGCGCCTTCGCTCAGGTTCAGGGCAAGAACGAGGTCTCGATCCATCAGACCAAGCCCGTGGACCTGACGCCCGTCGACAGCCAGGCCAACCTGGTCGAGGAACTGATCGTCAACGCGCGCCTGCCAGGGCCAGCCTGGTGGAAGGTCGCCGACGGCGACACCACGGTCTATGTAATGGGCGTTCCGGCCTTCATGCCGGACAAGCTGGACTTCGACGACTCGGTGCTGCGCCGTCGGCTGGACGGCGCCAGTGTGCTGATCATCGGCCAGCAGCCCGAGGTCAGAATTCTTAGCCTGCTGGGTCTGATCCCCGGGCGCGGCAAGGAGTTCATGGTGGAGCGTCCGATGCGTGACACCCTGCCGCCTGATCTGCGCGCCCGGCTCGAGAGGCAGTTGAAGGCGAGGGGCAAGAAGGCGGACGAGTACGACAAGCTCAAGCCCGCGCTGGCGGGCTTCATCGTCGCCAACAGCCGTGGCGGCGATGGGGTCTCGATCAGCCTGGGCAAGTCCGTGGATCGCTTCCGCGACCTTGCCAAGAGCAAGGACATCGCCGTCCAACCGCGCGTCAAGAAGCTGGACGACTACGACCTGATCGGCATGGTCAAGTCTCTGGCCGACGCCCCTCAGCCGCTGCAGGAGTTGTGCCTGGACGCGGGCCTGAAGGAGGTCGAGAACGGTCTGGCGGGCGTGCGCGAGACCGCCGACCAGTGGGCCGAGGGGCAGGTACGCGCGGTGGTCGCGGCCGAGCGCGGCTATCAGCGGTGCCTGGCCTCGACGCCCTGGATCGCGCGCCAGTTCAAGGATGGCCAGGACGAGGCGGTCGGGGCGATCACCTCGGCGCTGAAGAAGCCTGGCAAGGCGGTGGCGGTGATCGAGCTACGCGCGCTGCTGACCGAAGGCGGGGTGCTTGACCGTCTGCGCGCCAAGGGCTTCACCGTGACCGCGCCCGAATAAGGCCAAGCTTCCGCCACACGGTCCCGCGAAGGTTGAGCCTCGACACGGGGAGGGGAAATGCGAGCAGTTCTAATCGGCCTGGCCTTGGCCGGAGCCGCCTTGGCGTCTTCGGCGAACGCGCAGGCGATCGACGATCCCGAGGCCAATGTGGTGGAAGCCTTGGTGGTCAGCGCCAAGCTGCCGGGACCGGCCTGGTGGCGCGTCTCCGACGCCGACACCACGATTTACGTCCTGGGCACGCCGACGGCCCTGCCCAAGGGCATGGCCTGGGACAGGTCCGTGCTGGACCGCCGCCTGGACGGTGCCTTCGCCCTGCTGACGCCGCCCGAGTGGCGGGCGGGTCTGACCGACATCCCGGCCATGCTGAAGCTGGCCAGAAGCTTGCGGGGCGACGGGGCATGGGCCGCGCGCGAACCCGCGCTGGCCGCGCGCACCGGCCGCGCGTGGGCGGCGGTTGAACCCAAGAAGCCGGAGGGCTGGAAGACCTGGAAGCCGCTGTTCGTCGGCCTGAAGCTGGCGGGCGCCAGCACGAAAAAGGCCAGGATGGACACCGCCGAGCCGGACAAGGCCATCGAGCGCGCCGCGCGCGGGCGAGGGGTCAAGGTTCGTTCGGCCGGAACCCACAAGGCCATGCCGATGATCAAGGGTCTGGTCCGGGGGCATAACGAGGACGCGGGCCTGACCTGTCTTTCGGAAATCCTTGACCTGACAGAGGTCGGCCCCGCCTCGGCGCGTGCTGCGGCCGACGCCTGGGCGCAAGGACGGGTGAAGGACGCCTTGGCCGGACCGCGCGGCGCCGAACGCTGCGAGCTGGCCCTGCCCGGCGTCTCTGACGCCAAGCGCCAGTCGGTGGACGACGAGGTCGAGGCGCTGGCGAACCTGCTGAAGACCCCCGGCCACGCCGTGGCCTACTACCAGATGCGCGGTCTGGTGGCCGAGAACGGCGTGCTGGACAAGCTGCGGGCGCGTGGGATCACCGTGCGGACGCCGGGGGATTGACGGCGCGCCCGCTTCGGCTCTGAGATCACAGTCTCAAGGTTGAGGCGGGGACGCTCGTGAAGGCCGTTTTGATCGCTCTGATGCTGGCGCTCGGCGCGGCGCCCGCCTGGGCTCAGGACGTGGACCAACCCGCCCTGGTCGAGGCGCTGGTGGTCAACGCCCGCACTCCGGGCCCCGCCTGGTGGAGTGTCAGCAAGGGCGACGCCAAGGTTTGGGTATTGGGCGTCGGCGTGTCCGTACCCGCCTCGGCGAATTGGGACGACAAGGCTTTCAATCGCCGGGTGAAGGCGACGCGACGCGTCATCGCCATTCGCTCCAGCCAGACCAACTTCTCGCGCGAGCTGGTGCGAGCCGACCGCGACTGGCTGGTCGAGCTGACCGAGTCCGAGCGCGCGCGCTTGACAGAGATCGCCGCCGCAGCCGGGCAGAAGGTCGAACTCTATGGCAGGTTTCGGCCCAACTTCGCGGGCATCCTGATCAAGACCGACCTCGAAAGCCGCGCCAAGCCCGTGCCGGGGATTGCGCTGGATCTCGAGGGGAAGGCGCGTCGGCTGGGCGCGAAGCTGGTGTTTATCTCCGGCGACCAGGCCCAGGCGATGAGGGTCGGTTTCGCGGCGGGCGGCGGCGACAGCCTCAACTGCGTTCGCTGGGCGATCCGGCCGCGTGACCCGGCGGCGCAGCGCCAGCAGCGGGCGCAAGCCTGGATGAACGGCGACGTGAGGGCGCTGCTGGTCGGTCCGGCCGCCTACGACCCCTGTCTTCAAGCCATCAGGAGTCTGCAGGACTCGCTGGCGGCTGGCGAGACCGGCATGGCGGAGGCGATCGCGGGCATGCTGGAGCGCCGTGAGGGCGCGGTGGCTTTCGTCAGCATGACGCCCCTGCTGCGCGAGGGCGGCGTGCTCGATCAGCTGCGTCGGCGCGGCTATGTCATCGAGACACCGGCGCGGTTGGACGACTGAAACGAAAACGGCCCGGAACCGCGAGGATCCGGGCCGTTCTGCATTTCGGTGAAGTCCGGCCTCTAGAGGCCCGGCAGCTTGATGCCGCCCTTCTTTTCGCGGCTGATGACCACGCCGCCCGTGCCGACCAGCTTCTTGAGGCGAGCCTCTTCGGCGGCGGCGTCGACTTCCATCGGGGCGTTGGCGCCGGCTTCGGCGGCCGTCGTCACGTTGGTCTTGGTCTGATCCTTTTTCCAGAACATCACCTTGCTGGCGAAGCTCTCGTCCTTGTGGGCCAGGTCGCCGTTCTCGTCGTCGACGACGAAGCGGATCAGCGGATCGGCCTTGTCCGAGCCGGCGCGGGCGACCAGCAGCTTTTCGCCTTCCGAGCGGCCGGCGGCGTTGCTCTGACCGATCAGGGCGGCGCGGGCGGCGCTTTCGGGTTGCAGCTCCTGCGGGCGCGGCTCACCGGGCGCGGGCGGACGCAGCGAATAGTCGGGCGGCACCACCAGCGGGGCCTTGCTGACCACGCGGAATTCGTCGGGGACGACCTTGTCCATCCCCAGGGCCTTCTTGGTCGAGGTGCAGCCGGCCAGGCCGATGGCGGCCACGACGGTCAGGGCGCTAACAGCGGCGACCCGGTTGAAACTCATCAAACCATGCTCCAGCAGAGCCGACCCCCGGCCCAAAATTCGGACGCTCTCGATACGACATCCTCGCGCGGGCGCCAATGTCTCACGCGATTGCGGCGGCAATCGGCCAAAACTACTGGGTCTGGTGCGACAGTTTGCTCTCTTCGGAAAGGAAACTGTCCAGCAGCAAGAGCGCCACCCCGACCGAGATGCCTGAGTCGGCGATGTTGAACACCCAGGGGAAATAGAGCCGCGAGACGTCGATGAAGTCGACGACATAGCCATACAGCACCCGGTCGATCAGGTTGTTGCCGATGGCCCCGCCGATGATCATGCCGATGCCGATCACGGGCAGCAGCCGCGTCGCCTTGCGGACCCAGATCGCCAGGCCGATCACCACCACGATCGAAAAGCCGATCAGCAGCCAGCGGCCCCAGTCGCTGTTCTTCAGCAGGCCAAAGCTCATGCCGTAGTTATGGACCATGGTCAGGTGCAGCGGGCCCAGCAGCGGCACGCTGGCGCCCTGTTCGCGCCCCAGGACCCCAAGAATCCAGAGCTTGCTGATCTGGTCCAGAACCAGGACGGCGGCGGCGACGGCGTAGGCGGTCCAGCCGAGGCGGGTGATTTTCAAGCTCGTCGTCCCCCGTTCTGAAATCCTCTCCCAGAGGGAGAGGAGGGACCCGCCGCGAAGGCGGCGGGAGGTGAGGGGTTACACCGGCTGACGGTTTACCCCCTCACCCCTACCCCTCTCCCCATGGGAGAGGGAGACTATCATCTGTGCGTCGCGTCCCAATGGGCCACGGCGTCGGCGTCGCGAAGGCTAAGCTCCGGATAGCGCGGATCGGTTCCGACCTCCGGCAGGATCCGCCACGAGCGGGCGCACTTCTTGCCTTCGGCCAGCTTGGGATCGACCGAGACGCCCTTGACCTGCTCGACGCGGAAGGCGCCGCCGTCGCCGGCCACCAGCGTGGCGGAAGACGTGCGGAATACTTCGGCCGCATCCAGGCCCTCGAAGGCGGCCAGCAGATCAGCGTCGGCGACATGCACCACCGGCGCGGCCTCCAGCGCCGAGCCAATGCGCTTTTCGCGGCGCTCGACCTCCAGGGCGCCGGTCACCACCGAGGTGACGGTCTCGACCTTGGCCCAGCGGGCGGCTTCGGCGTCATTGCGCCAGGCGTCGACGCGCGGCGGCATGACCCGCAGCGTCACCGGACCAGCCTCGGGGAAGCGCGTCGTCCAGGCCTCTTCCATCGTGAAGCTGGCCAGCGGGGCCAGCCAGATGGTCAGGCGGTCGAAGACGTAATCCAGCACCGTGCGATAGGCGCGGCGGCGCAGGGCCGTGGGCGCGTCGCAGTAGAGGCTGTCCTTGCGGATGTCGAAGAACAGGGTCGACAGGTCGCCCTGGCAGAACTCGATCAGCGGCCGGATCACGTCCGAGAAGCGGTAGCTCTCGTAGGCCTCGCGGACCTGGCCATCCAGCTCCCACAGGCGGTGCAGGATGTACTTCTCCAGCGGCGGGAAGTCGGCGTAGTCGGTGACGCGCTCGGCCTCATCAAAGCCGGCCAGAGCCCCCAGCAGGTAGCGCATGGTGTTGCGCAGCTTGCGATAGGCGTCGGTCGTGGTGGCCAGGATCGTCTTGCCGATCCGCTGGTCCTCCGAATAGTCGACCATGGCCGCCCACAGGCGCAGGATTTCCGCGCCGGACTCCTTGGTGATCGACTGCGGCTCGACCGTGTTGCCCTTGGACTTGGACATCTTCTCGCCGTTCTCGTCCATGGTGAAGCCATGGGTCAGGACGGCCTTGTAGGGCGCGCGGCCACGGGTGCCGGAGCCTTCGAGCAAGCTGGACTGGAACCAGCCGCGGTGCTGGTCCGAGCCTTCCAGATAAAGGTCCGCCGGCCAGTGGCTGTCGGCCCGGCCCTCGATCGTGAAGGCGTGGGTGCAGCCGCTGTCGAACCAGACATCGAGGATGTCGGTGATCTTCTCGTACTGGGCCGGGTCGTGATGGCCCAGGAAATCGGCGTCCGGACGCGTGAACCAGGCGTCGGCGCCGCCCTCGCGGATGGCCGTCAGGATGCGGGCGTTGACCTCGGGATCGTTCAGCGGCTGGCCGGTGTGCTTGTCCACGAACATGGCCAGCGGCGTGCCCCAGTTGCGCTGGCGGCTGATCAGCCAGTCGGGACGGGTCTCGACCATGGCGCCGATGCGGTTGCGGCCGGCGTCGGGGTGGAAAGCGGTGTCGGCCAGCGACTGGACCGCGACCTCGCGCAGGGTCTTGCCGTCCAGCGAGGCCACGGCCTGGTCCATGCGGATGAACCACTGCGGGGTGTTGCGGAAGATCACCGGCGCCTTGGACCGCCAGCTGTGCGGATAGCTGTGCTCGACGCGGCCACGCGCCAACAGGTTGCCGGCTTCGATCAGCTTGTCCATGACCGCGCCATTGGCGGGACCGAACTTGCCGACCTTCTTGCCCTCGGTCTCGATGACCTTCAGGCCCGAGAACAGCGGCACGTGCGGATAGTAGGCGCCGTCGGCGTCGACGGTGTCGGGGATGGCGTCCAGGCTGTAGCCGCTCTTCAGCCACACCAGATAGTCGTCGGCGCCATGGCCCGGCGCGGTGTGGACGAAGCCGGTCCCGGCGTCGTCGGTGACGTGGTCGCCGGCCAGCATGGGGACGGGGAACCGGTAGTAGGTGTCTAGATTGCTCAGCGGATGATTAAGTCTCAGGCCTTGGCAGTTGACCTCTTGAAGCTTTTTGAAGCTTGAGACTTTTGCCGCCTTCATCACGTCTTCGGCCAGCTTTTCGGCGATGATCAGCTGATCGCCGGGATGCGTCCACGGCGCGAAGTCTAACCCCTCTTCAAGAGCCACGACTTCATAGAGCCGATATGTGATTTCAGGGTTGTACGAGACAGCTCTGTTCGCAGGGATCGTCCAAGGCGTAGTGGTCCAGATCACTACTGAGGCCTTGTGGAGTGGCAGAAGAGCGTCAGCCGCCTCCTCCGATCCCGTCGTGATTCCACGAACCGGGAACTTCACCCAGATCGTGGGCGAGACGTGGTCGTGGTACTCGATCTCGGCGTCGGCCAGGGCCGTGCGCTCGACCGGGCTCCACATCACCGGCTTGGAGCCGCGATAGAGCTGGCCGCTGGCCAGGAACTTATGGAACTCGGCGACGATGGTCGCTTCCGAGCTGAAGTCCATGGTGGCGTAGCGGTTCCACCAGTCGCCCAGCACGCCCAGGCGCTGGAATTCGGTCTTCTGGGCCTCGATCCAGCCGCCGGCATAGGCGCGGCATTCGCGGCGGAACTCCTCGGCCGGGACCTCGTCCTTGCGGCGGCCTTGGCTGCGGAACTTCTCCTCGATCTTCCACTCGATCGGCAGGCCGTGGCAGTCCCAGCCCGGCACGTAGTCGACGTCGTAGCCCAGCGCGAAGCGCGAGCGGACCACGAAGTCCTTCAGGATCTTGTTCAGCGCGTGGCCGATATGGATCGCGCCATTGGCGTAGGGCGGGCCGTCGTGCAGCACATACATCGGCGCGCCGTCAGCCTGGCGCTTGGCGCGCACCGCGCCGTACAGGCCCTTGTCGGACAGGGCGGCCCAGCCCTCCAGGATCTCGGGCTCCTTCTTGGGCAGGCCCGCGCGCATCGGGAACGGGGTGTCGGGAAGGAAGACGGTCTCGCGATAGTCGCGGGCGGGCGTGGCGTCGTCGGCCATGGATAGGTGTCCGGCTTTAGCGGGGTGTCGGAAGGGGGCGGGAAAACCCGGCGCGCGCTGGAGGATCGTCCGGCGGCGTCACGCCGGGCGGATAATTCGCGAAATCTTCCGAACGGAACTCATGGGGCAGCGGGATAGCAGAGGGGCGGCGGCAAAGCCAGTACTTGCCCCCACCTGACCTGCTTCGCAGGTCGTCCGCCCCCAGAGGGGGCGGAAGGCCATCGCGATCCTTCTTCCCCCTCCGGGGGAGGAGGGCCGCAGGCCCGGAGGGGGCCTGTAGCCGCCTAAAACGCCGGCGCGACGATCGCCCGCGCCTGCTGCTCATCGCGCCGGATCTGCGCGATCATCAGCTCCAGGCTGTCGAACTTCAGCTCCGGGCGCAGGAAGGCCACGAGATCCGTCTCGATGATCTGGCCGTAGAGGTCCTC
Source organism: Caulobacter sp. BP25 (assembly GCF_002737755.1). Lineage (GTDB taxonomy): Bacteria > Pseudomonadota > Alphaproteobacteria > Caulobacterales > Caulobacteraceae > Caulobacter. The sequence goes on along the minus strand of NZ_PEGH01000020.1, from coordinate 303,438 downwards.
GTCGAAGTCGAACAGCCAGGTCTCCAGCCGCGTCTCGACGATGCCTGTCGTCGGGTTGTTGCCCAGATTGGCCACGCCCGGGACCTCGCGGCCGTCGGGCAGGCGGGTGCGGGTGGCGTAGACGCCGAGCTTGGGGACGACGTAGTCCTCGACCTCGACATTGGCGGTCGGGAAGCCGAGCTGCCGGCCCAGCTGCTGCCCCCGCCGCACCACGCCCTCGATCGCGAAGGGGCGACCCAGGATATGCGCGGCCTGCTCGGGATGGCCGTCGCGCAGGGCGTCGCGGACGCCGGTCGAGGAAAACTTCTCGTCGCCCCCGTCGGTCGAGGCGCCACCCACCGGCTCGGCCACCGAAACGGTGAAGCCGTATTCCTCGCCATAGGCCTTCATCAGCTCGGCGCTGCCGCTGCGGCCCCGGCCGAATGAGATGTCGAAGCCGACGGCCACATGCTTCACGCCCAGGCCCTGGACCAGCACCTTCTCGACGAACTCGCGGTCGCCGTAGCTGGCCATCTCGAAGTCGAACGGCAGCAGGTAGAAGACACCGACGCCCAGGCCGGCCAGGGCGCGGGCCTGCTGGGCGTGGGTCATCAGCTTGAAGGCCGGCTCGGTCGGGCGGAACAGGCGGCGCGGGTGCGGGTCGAAGCTGACCACGCCCAGCGAGGTCTTGCCGGCCAGGGCGGCTTTCGCGGCCTGGGCGATCACCTGCTGGTGGCCGCGATGGACGCCGTCGAAATTGCCCAGCGCCACCGACGCGCCGCGCGCTTCGGAGGGCAGGTCCTTCCAGGCTTGGATCGTCTTCAGGGGCATCAGGCGGCCTTGCGGGGGACCATGACCACGGCCTCGCCGTCGACGACGGGCTTGCCGTTGACCAGGCAGACGGTGGCGAGGGTGACGCGGGCCTTGGCGGCGTCGATCTCGGTGACGGTGGCGCGGGCGGTGACGCTGTCGCCGATCTTGACCGGCCGCTTGAAGCGCAGCGCCTGGGACAGATAGATCGCGCCGGGACCGGGCAGGGTGGTGCCCAGCACCGCGGAGATGTAGCCGGCCGACAGCATGCCGTGAGCGATCCGCTCGCCGAAGGCGGTCTTGGCGGCGTAGTCGGCGTCCAGGTGGACAGGATTGTTGTCGCCGGTCACCTCGGCGAAGGCTTCGATATCGGCCTCGCCGACGACGCGGACCAGCTCGGCCGTCTGGCCAACGCTCAGCTCTTCCAGAAACTTACCCTGCACGACGCTTTCCCCTCGGGTTCTTATTGTGCGTTGCACGCAGCATAGCGCCGCAAGACCCGATCACCAGACCAGATCGCCGACGGCATGGGTCGCCCCGACCTGTTCGGCGTCGAGCAGGGCGCGCACGGCGTCCGGGTTCAGCTTCCCGTCCGGGCCGATCGCCGTCTCGCCGTGGATGCCCTTGGCGATGAACAGGCAGGCCAGCTTCTGGTCGTGGGCGCCTTTGACGTCGGTGATGACGCCGTCGCCGACGCACAGCACGCGGTCGCGATCGACGGGGCGGCCAAGCAGGCGCTCGGCCTCGGCCAGGGCCAGGTCGTAGATCGCGCCATAGGGCTTGCCGGCCATCACGACCTTGCCGCCCAGGCTTTCATAAAGGTCGGCCAGGGCGCCGGCGCAGAAGATCAGCCTGTCGCCGCGCTGCACGACGCGGTCGGGATTGGCGCAGATGAACAAGAGGCCCCGGTCGGCGGCGACCTTCAGGCGGTCGCGATAGTCCTCGGGGACTTCCTTTTCGTCCTCGTAGAGGCCGGTGCACGAGATGAAATCGGCGTCCTCGCAACCGGCGGGGATCAAGTCGATGCCGTCATAGAGGACATCATCGCGGGCGGGGCCGATCTTCCAGACCTTGCCGGGGCTTTGGCCCTTCAGCAGCGCCCGGGTCGCGTCGCCCGAGGTGACGAAGCCGCTCCAGGCCGAGCGCGGCACGGACAGGCTATCCAGCTGCGCCACCACGTCGGCCGACGGGCGCGGCGAGTTGGAGATCAGCACCACCGGGCCCTTCTCCTGGCCCCATTTCGTCAGGGCCTCGCAAGCCTCGGGGAAGCTGGCAACGCCGTTGTGGATCACGCCCCAGACGTCGCACAGCACCACGTCGTAGCGGTCGGAAAGGGCGCTAAGGCCAGGTGGGAAATCCATCATGCTGGGGCGGTACCGGTCGGAAGGCGGGGCGTCAATGTCAGGGGCCTTAGCTGTTCTCGCGTCCGGCGGAATTCAAGGCCGCGCGGCGATGCTTCCGAACCGTCGCGTTCCATGACTATCCTCCCCCTCAACCTTGGGAGGGGCCGATGACAATATTGATCCTGGGCCTTGCGCTGTTCCTGGGCGTCCACTCGGTGCGGATCGTGGCCGCGCCGTTCCGGAACGCCCAGATCGCCGCCAACGAAAAGCGCTGGAAGGGGCTCTATTCGCTGATCGCCCTGGTCGGGTTTGGCCTGATCATCTGGGGCTGGATCCTGGCCCGGCCGCTGGCGCCGCAGGTTTATGACCCGCCGGCCTGGGGGCGGCATGCGGCGATGGGTCTCGTCTGGATCGCGTTTATCCTGCTGCCGACCGCCAACGCCCCCACGGGGCGGATCAAGGCGACCGTGCGCCATCCGATGCTGCTGGGTGTGATCCTGTGGTCGGCGGCGCACCTGCTGGCCAATGGCGATCTGGCCTCGGCGGCCCTGTTCGGAGCGTTCCTGGCCTGGGCGGTGGTCGATCTCGTCTCCGCCGTCAGCCGCAAGGAACCGCCGCCGGTGGTGGTGAAGCCGCGCGCCGACGTGATCGCGGTTGTGGCGGGCACGGCGCTCTATGCGGTGTTTGTGTTGGGGCTGCACCGGCTGTTGTTCGGCGTCTCGCCGATGGGGTGAGGGGAAGGTGGATGCTCCCCCGCATCGCGGGGGAGGAACGGCCCCAGCGCCCTACGTCGCATCATGAAAGATCACCCCCAGCGTCCGTCGCCGCCCTGACCGCACTTCGCTGACCCCATGCCGCAGCACCCGCCGGTGCACGCCGCGCGTCCCTTCCGCTGGCCGCTCGCGCACGGCGAAGATAACGCCCTCGCCTTGGCGTAGCGGCACGACCTGAGGCGCCGACTGCTGGCGCGGGCGCTGCTCGACGATGACGAACTCGCCGCCGGTAAAGTCGCGGCCCGGCTCGTCCAGCAGGAACGCCGCCTGCAGCGGAAAGACGTGTTCGCCATAGAGGTCCTGGTGCAGACAATTGTAGTCGCCGGGGCCATAGGTCAGCAGCAGCGGCGTTGGCCGGACCTGTCCCGCCGCGTGGCAGCGGGCCAGCATCTCATCCAGGGTCTCGGGAAAGCGGTGGTCCTGGCTCAGGCGCTCGGCCCAGCGGTTGGCGATTTGCGCCAGTGGGCCGTAGAGGCTCTGCCGCAGGCGCTGAACAATCTCCGGCAGCGGATAGGCGAAGTACTTGTACTCGCCGCGCCCGAAGCCATGGCGGGCCATGATCACCCGGCTACGGAACGGCGTATCTTGCGGATAGAGGCCGGCCACGCCCGCGCAGGTTTCGGGCTTCAGCAGCGGGCCGGTCAGGGCCCAGCCGCGCGCGTCCAGCTCGGCGCTGGTACGGGTCCAGTCCAGACTCACGCGGCCTCGCGGTCGGGCTTGCAGCGCAGGCAGGCGCGGAAGCCGGCGGTGCGGGCGGCCTCTCGGCTGTCGTGGAACTCGACGTTCTTGCGTAGTGGCCGACCGGCGCAGCTGGCGATGCAATAGACGCCGGTGGTGCGGACGGCGACGAAGAAGGCCCCATCGGCGGCGCGGTCGCGCGCCTCCCAGGCGGCCCAGCGGGTGTCTTCGGTCTCGTAGGACATGAGGGGCTCCTTTCGCGGGAGACCCTGCCGCCAACGCGGGGCGGCGTCATTCCGATGCTTGCGGCGCCTCGGCTAGCCTACCAGCCCACGGCCCGACGACGCGGAGCGCCGCGCATGAAGTCCGAAGGCGGCTCCGCCTCGGACAGGATCGCGTCGCGGATGGCGCGCGGTTCGCCGAACAGATTGCCCTGGCCATAGCCGATGTCGAGATCGAGGATCTCGGCGACCTGCTTCTCGGCCTCGACCTTCTCGACGATGACCTCGATGCCGTAGCGGCGGGTCAGTGAGGCGAAGTCGGCGGCGTTCAGGTCGGGCAGGGAGGCGATGACCAGCTTGCCGTCCTGCTCTTCCAGCTCGTTCATCATCATCAGGGCGGCGACCTTCAGGTAGCGCACGTCGGCGCGCGCCAGGTCCTGGAAGTCGATGTCCAGGTCCACGACCTTATCGAGGCTGAAGCTGAAGCCCAGGCTGGCCAGGCGAGCCATGTGGCGAGCCTCGACCGGGCCGCGGCGCTCGAAGGCGTCCTGACCCAGCTCGAAGATCACCGCGCCGGCCAGGTCCTTGTTCTCCTGCATGAACTCCAGGAACTGCGGGAAGAAGGCCTCGTCGCCCAGGCTGGCCAGCGAGATATTGCAGAAGATGCCGACCTTGCGGTCCTGCTTGGCCAGGCGCCGGACAATCTGCACGCAGCGGAACAGCAGCAGGTTGTCGATATTGGCCATCAGGCCTTCGGGCTCGGCGACGGCCAGGAACTCGGCCGGCATCATCACGCGGCCGCTTTCGTCGCGCAGGCGCGAGAAGCTCTCGTAATAGACCGTGCGGCGCTGGGGCAGGCTGACGATCGGCTGCAGGTAGAGGTCGACGCGGTTGTCGGCCAGGGCCTCTTGCACCATGCGCAGCAGGCGGTCGCCCTGCGGCGCGCGATCGGACAGCGGACCGCGCGAGGCGGCGGAGGCCGGCTGGCTCATCTGGCTAAGCTGGCGCTCCAGCCGGTCGTTCATCTTGTGGACGATGTCCTCGAGGTGACTGACCTCATTGGACAGGGCCTCGGTGCGACGCTGGGCGTCGGCGGCGACGACCTCCATCAGGTCGGTGACGCGGGCGTCCACCTTCTCGACCTGATCCAGCAGGATAGAGTGAGCCTCGCGGACGGTGTCGATGTCCATGCGCAGGGCCGCGCCCAGGAAGGTCTGGGCCAGGAGGCCGTGGAACGCAAAGCACAGGCCCAGCATGCCGATGAAGGCCGAGACGCCGACAGCCGGGGTCGCGCCCATCCTCCAGAGGAAGAGGGAGACGATCAAGGCCAGACAAAGATAGGCCCCCGTCAGGAGCGCCAGCATCAGCTTACGCATCATTTCGCCTACACGAATCAATACGAACCATCAGACCGGTCCGGGCGCCGAGAGTCGAATAGATTAACGCCCCTGCGCCAAACGGTCCCAAGGAGATTTAGCGGTCACTATACGCCATCTCTGGCGAGATCGCTGAATCGACATCCGCGCGCTTGGCTGATAATCGTTCGCATTCTTGTCGGAGCCATTATGTCCGAAGCGTTCGTCCTGTCGTCCGAATTCAAGCCCGCCGTCGTCGACGAGGCGGGCGTGCGCCCCCTGGCCGTGGCCGGGCCGGGAGATCGGGGCGTGATCGTCAAGGTCACCGGCGTCTCTGGGGCCGCCGAAGCCGTGGCCGCCGAGGAGCTCGAGCGGCGCCTTCTGGAAATGGGCTTTGTCGAGGGCGCGACGATCGAGGTGCTGCACCAGGGCCTATTTGGCCGCGACCCCATCGCCGTGCGGGTGGACGACACCCGGGTGGCGCTGCGCCGGCGGGAGGCCGGTGCGGTTTCTGTGAAGTTCCACGGACTCTAAGACCTTGACCCCTGACATCGGCGTCGCCGCCACCGCCACCGACACGCCCCGCAAGTCCGCGCCGCTGGAGCCAGCCCGCGTCGCCCTGGTCGGCAACCCCAATTCCGGCAAGACCGCCCTGTTCAACGCCCTGACCGGCAGCCGCCAGAAGGTCGCCAACTACGCTGGCGTCACGGTCGAGCGGAAAGAAGGGGTGCTGACCGCGCCCAGCGGCCGTCCGATGCGCGTGCTCGACCTGCCGGGCACCTATTCCTTGCGCGCTCGCAGCCCCGACGAGGCGGTGACCCGCGACGCGGTGCTGGGCCGGCTGGCCGGCGAGGCCGCGCCCGAGGCGCTGATCTGCGTCGCCGACGCCACCAACCTGCGGCTGGTGCTGCGGCTGGTGCTGGAGCTGAAGCAGGTGGGGCGGCCGTTCGTGCTGGCCCTCAACATGTTCGACATCGCCCAGCGCCAGGGCCTGCGCATCGACCTCGAACGCCTGTCACAGGAACTGGGCGCGCCGATCGTCACCACCGTGGCCACCCGCAAGCGCGGCCTGCCCGAGCTGCTGGAAAAGGTCGAGGCCATCGTCGCAACGCGTCGTCCGGAGGCCGAGAACGTCTGGCGCGAGCCGACCGCCACCGAGATCCGCGCCGCCCACGCCGAGGCCCAGCGCATCTTCAAGGCCTGCGTGAAGCCGCCCGAGCGGCCCGACACCGTGACCGGCAAGATCGACGGCGTGCTGCTGCACCCGGTGGCGGGTCTGGTGATCCTGCTGACCCTGCTGTTTGTGATGTTCCAGGCCGTGTTCACCTGGGCTACGCCCGCCATGGACGGCATCGACGCGGGCTTCGCGGCGCTCATTGAGTTCACCAACGCCCACCTGCCGCACGGCCTTCTGACCAGCTTCGTCGCCGATGGCCTGATCGCGGGCGTCGGCAGCGTGCTGGTGTTCCTGCCGCAGATCCTGATCCTGTTCTTCTTCATCCTGATGCTGGAAGACAGCGGCTACATGGCGCGCGCGGCATTCCTGATGGATCGCATCATGGGCGGCGCGGGCCTGCACGGGCGGGCCTTTATCCCGCTGCTGTCCAGCTTCGCCTGCGCCATTCCCGGCATCATGTCGACGCGGGTCATCGACAACCGCGAGGACCGGCTGACCACGATCCTGGTCGCTCCGCTGATGACCTGTTCGGCCCGGATTCCGGTCTACACCCTGATCATTGGGGCCTTTATTCCCCAGCAGACCGTGGCCGGCTTCCTGTCGCTGCAGGGCCTTGTGATGTTCGGCCTCTACGCCAGCGGCATCGTCAGCGCGCTGCTGGTCTCGTTCGTGATCCGGCGCCTCTTCTGGCGCGGCGCGGTCGAGCCCTTCATGATGGAGCTGCCGACCTATCGCTGGCCCGAGCCGCGCAACGTCTTGATGAACCTGTGGACGCGCGCTCGCATCTTCATGGCCCGCGCTGGTCGCATCATCCTGCCGCTGATGGTGCTGGTCTGGGTGCTGTCGACCTTCCCCTATCCGCCGGAGGGCGCGACGGGTCCGGCCATCGACTACAGCATCGCCGGCCGCCTGGGGCAGTTCCTGGCCCCGCTAATGGCGCCGATCGGCTTCAACTGGCAGATGACCGTGGCTCTGATCCCGGGCATGGCCGCCCGCGAGGTCGCCGTGGCCGTGCTGGGCACCGTCTATGCGGTGAGCGGCGAGGACGGCGAGACGGGCGCGCTGTCGACCCTGCTAAAGAACCAGTGGTCCCTGGCCAGCGCCCTGTCGTTCCTGGCTTGGTACGTCTTTGCGCCGCAGTGCCTGCCCACCCTGGGCGTGGTCAAGCGCGAGACCAACAGCTGGGTTTGGCCGACGGTGATGTTCTTCTACATGGTCGGCCTGGCCTATCTGGCCGCCTTCGTGACCTACCGCGTCGCCGTGGCGCTGGGGGCGGGGTAGGAGACAGGTCGTCTCTCACCTTTCTCTTCCGTCTTTCCCGCCCCACGGGACCGGCTTCGCCGGCCCGAGGGCAAGCCGAGTAGCGGGAACCCCTGGTTCAGCTGACACGTGAGACGCAAGCGGACTGCTCGGCAGTCCGCCCCTCCCGCCCTTGCGGCGGATAGAGGTGTTCCCGCCACAGGGGGGAAATGACGGGAAGATTTTGAATGCGGCGCTAAGGCGTTATTCGCCCCTCACAATAGCCCCCGCAGCCAGGCGAACACGTCGTCGGGCCGCTCGATCGCCGACAGGCCCTCGCGGCGCGCGGGTTCGCCCAGCGTCCGCAGGCGGCCGGGCGTCATGCCGAACCGGGCGCGGAAGGCGCGGCTGAAGTGGGCGTCGGAGCGGAAGCCGAGGCGATAGCCGATCTCGGCCACGGTGTGCTGCTCGCCTCCATCGCTCAGGATGTCGTCGAAGGCCTGATCCAGGCGCCGGGCCTGGATGAAGGCGCTGACCCCGCCGATTGGCTCGAACACCCTGTAGAGCAGGCTGCGCGAGACGCCGAGGTGACGCCGCACCGTCTCGGGCGACAGGTCGGGCCCGGCCAGGTTCTGCACGACGAACCGCTGGGCGGTGGCCAGAAGCATCTTTTCCACGGGACGGATGTCATCGCCGGCCGGCGCGGCGTGGGCCAGGATCGCGGCGCTGACCAGCACCGCTGCCGCCTTGCCCGCCAAGGCCATGTCGGTCGCCGACATCGCTCCCGCTCCGGCCCAGATCGCCCGCAGGTGCGAGCCCAGCAGGCGGCCGCTGGGGCTGTCCTCGCTGGCCACGCATCCGTGAAAGTCCAGTTCGGCGGCTTGGGGCTCCAGGGCGGCGCGCGACAAGATCAGGTGCATGGTCTCGTAGGCCTGGGTGACCATGTCGAAGGGGCGTGACATGTCGATCAGGCGGATCGCGCCCATCTCGCTGCTGGCCGACCGGCCGTCATAGTCGCCCCGCCAGCCGTCGGACTTGAGCTCCAGGACGGCCATGATCGAGTCCGACGCGTCAGCGGCGATGTGCGAGAGCTTGCGATGGAAGCGCTGGGGCACGCCAGAGCAGCGCGCCAGGACCACGCCGGCGAGGTTGTAGCCCTCCATCCGATTGTAGAAAGCCTCGTCCGGGGCCAGCAGGGTGACGTCGAACAGGTGGGCGCAGGCCTGGCGGTACTGCTCGGCCGCGTCAGCGCGCTCGCGGGCGTCCAGAATCCAGAGATCGCTCCGCGCGGACCCACTCATTTCGCGCTAAGCGGGAAACGATTGCAAAGCGCTGCGCGAAGGGACGGCAAGGCAAGAGAACGTGGATCGCGGGTCAATGACAACCTGACTTTGGCGCGCCAGAACAAGCGCACTTTCGTGGCGCGCCGGTGGGGGAAATTGGCGAGCTGCGGAACTGGTCGCCGGTCCCCCCGCCAGGGCTCGGGCGACCTGGCTGACGGGACCCCATCCCGTTGGCTTCGGGGGAGCGGAACGGTCTTGAATCTTGGATTCGCGACGGTTCCGCTCTTCTTTCAGCGCTACCGGGTCGGAACCGGAACCTCGCCGCGGTAGTCGTAGAAGCCGCGCCCGGTCTTCTTGCCCAGCCAGCCAGCCTCGACATACTTCACCAGCAGCGGGCAGGGGCGGTACTTGCTGTCGGCTAGGCCCTCGTGCAGAACGTTCATGATGCTCAGCACAGTGTCCAGGCCGATGAAGTCGCCCAGTTCCAGGGGGCCCATCGGATGGTTGGCGCCTAGCTTCATCGCCGTGTCTATGGCGTCGACCGTGCCGACCCCTTCGTACAGCGTGTAGATCGCCTCGTTGATCATCGGCACCAGCACGCGGTTGACGATGAAGGCGGGGAAGTCCTCGGCGTTGCTGGTGATCTTGCCCAGCGACTTGGCGAAGTTCACGGCGGTCTCATAGGTCGGGACGTCCGTGGCGATGCCGCGGATGATCTCCACCAGCTTCATCAACGGCACCGGATTCATGAAGTGCAGGCCAATGAAGCGCTCGGGACGATCGGTCGCCGAGGCCAGGCGGGTGATCGAGATCGACGAGGTGTTCGAGGCCAGCAGCGTATCGGGCTTCAGGTGCGGCTGCAGGCTGCGGAAGATCGACTTCTTGACCTCCTCGTTCTCGGTGGCCGCCTCGATGGCCAGGTCCGTCGCGCCGACGGCCTCCAGCCCTTCGGCGGGCGAGATGCGGGCCAGGGCCGCCTTCATCGCGGCGTCGTCGATGATGCCCCGGCCAACCTGGCGGGCCATGTTCTTCTCGATGATGGCGATGCCGGCGTCGATCCGCTCGCGCGAAACGTCGTGCAGCTTCACGCCGTAACCGGCCAGGGCGACGACATGCGCGATGCCGGCCCCCATCTGGCCAGCGCCGATCACGCCGACCGTCTTGATCTCACTCATGAACGCAAGCCTTCGCTCGATCTCGCGCCGGGCTTCCGCGCCCACGCTCTTCGACTATGCCGACTTTTCTAGCACGAGAAACCACGACGCCGCCAAGGCTTTGCTGCGTCGCAACCGAGGGGCGGCTATTCGCCTCGATCGCCGCTAGGTGGATAGGCGTGTTGGCGGCCGTTCGGATCCTCCACCGCGCCCGGCGAGAGGTAGCTAGGTCCCACCGGCGCCTTGCCGTGGCCGCCGGGGATATCGAGCACGTAGGTGGGCTGGGCCAGGCCCGAGAGGCTCCCGCGCAGGGACCGCATGATCGCCTGCCCTTCCTCGATCGTCGTGCGCAGGTGGGCGGTGCCGGGGGCGAGATCCCCGTGGTGCAGGTAGTAGGGCTTGATCCGCATCTCGACGAAGGCTCGCATCAGGGCCGCCAGGGTCGTCGGATCGTCGTTGACTCCCTTCAGCAGCACGGTCTGGCTGACCATGGCGATCCCGGCGTCGACGAGGCGCGCGCAGGCGGTCCGAGCGGCCGGGGTCAGCTCTCGTGCGTGGTTGGCGTGTAGGGCGACATAGACGGCCTTAGTCGAGCGCTTCAGCGCCGCCACCAGGTCGTCGGTGATCGCGGCGGGATCGACGGCCGGGACACGGGTGTGGAAGCGCACGACCTTGACGTGGTCGATCGCCTCCAGCCGCTCGATCAGCTCGGCCAGGCGCCGAGGCGACAGCACCAGCGGGTCGCCGCCGGTGACGATTACCTCCCAGATCTCCGGTCGGCCGGCGATATAGGCGAAAGCCGCGTCCAGTTGGGCGGGCGTCAGGTTCGACAGCCCCTCGGGCCCGACCATCTCGCGGCGGAAGCAGAACCGGCAATAGACCGCGCAGGTGTGGGTGGGTTTGAGCAGTACGCGGTCGGGATAGCGATGCACGATTCCATCCACAGGGCTGTGGATAGCATCGCCGATCGGGTCGCCGTCCTCGCCGGGGCTGGCGACCAGCTCTTCGGGCCCGGGGACGAACTGGCGGGCGATCGGGTCGTGAGGATCAGCCGTGTCGATCAGCTCGGCGATAGCCGGCGTGATCGCCACCGCATAGCGCGCCGCCACCGCTTCCAGCGCCGACAGGTGCTCGGACGCAATCAGGCCGGCCTCGGCTAGAGACTTGGCGTCGCGAAGGGTCTTGGCGGCGGGGGGCATGAGGCGCGGGGATATGCGGGATTTCCGCCTGGGAGGCAAATCGGCAAGCAAAAAGGCCCGGAGTCGCCTCCGGGCCTTTCGTGATTTTTCCTTCTCCAGCAAGGGGAGAAGGGGAGGGTCCGCGTTACTTCCCGGCCGCGCTCAGGGCGTCCATCAGCTCCGGCACGGCCGACTTGTAGTCGGCGACCAGGCCAAAGTCGGCGACCTGGAAGATCGGCGCGTCGGCGTCCTTGTTGATCGCGACGATCACCTTGGAGTCCTTCATGCCGGCCAGGTGCTGGATCGCGCCCGAGATGCCGATGGCGACATAGAGCTGCGGCGCCACGACCTTGCCCGTCTGACCGACTTGGTAGTCGTTCGGAGCATAGCCAGCGTCGACGGCCGCGCGGCTGGCGCCGACGGCGGCGCCCAGCTTGTCGGCCAGCGGCTCGATCACGCGCTGGAACTCCTCGGCCGAGCCCATGGCGCGACCGCCCGAGACGACGATCTTGGCCGCGGCCAGTTCCGGACGGTCGGACTTGACCATCTCTTCGCTGACGAAGCGGGTCTTGCCAGCATCAGCGCCGCCCACGGTTTCGACCGAGGCGGAGCCGCCTTCCGCCGCCGCCGGGAAGGCGGTCGGGCGGACGGTGATCACCTTCTTGGCGTCGCTGGACTGGATCGTCTCCAGGGCGTTGCCGGCGTAGATCGGACGCACGAAGGTGTCGGCGCTCACGACCTCGACGATCTCGGAGATCGGGGCGACGTCCAGCTTGGCGGCGACGCGCGGCGCGAAGTTCTTGCCGCCCGAGGTGGCCGGAACCAGGATCGCGTCGTAGGCGCCGGCCAGAGCCAGCACCGCGTCGGCCTGGGCTTCGGCGATGCCGTGGCCCAGGGCGTCGGATTCGGCCAGCAGCACCTTGCGGACGCCAGCGATCTTGGCGGCCGCGTCAGCCACGGCCTTGGCGCCCTTGCCCAGGACCAGCACGTCGACGTCGCCCGAGATCTTCAGGGCGGCGGTGACGGTCTTGTGGGTCGCGTCGCGCAGGTGCGCGTTGTCGTTATCGGCGACGACGAGAACACCCATTACAGCACCCCCGCGGTGTTGAGCTTGGACACGAGGTCAGCGGCCGTCTCGACCTTGATGCCAGCCGAGCGCTTGGCGGGCTCGGTGACCTTGATGACCTTCAGGCGCGGCGCGACGTCGACGCCGTAGTCGGCGACCGTCTTGCTCGCGATTTCCTTCTTCTTGGCCTTCATGATGTTGGGCAGAGACGCATAGCGCGGCTCGTTCAGGCGTAGGTCGGCGGTGATCACGGCCGGCAGGTCGACGTCCAGGGTCTGGAGGCCGCCGTCGACTTCACGGGTCACCTTGGCGGTCGAACCTGACACCTCGATGGCCGAGGCGTAGGTGGCTTGCGGCCAGCCCAGCAGGGCCGACAGCATCTGGCCGACGGCGTTGTTGTCGCCGTCGATCGCCTGCTTGCCCATGACGACGAGGTTCGGGTTCTCCTCGGCGACCACGGCGGCCAGCAGCTTGGCCACGGCCAGGGGCTCGAGGTCGGCGTCCGAGGTGATCAGGATCCCGCGATCGCCGCCCATGGCGAGCGCCGTGCGGATCGTCTCCTGGGCTTGGGCGGGGCCGATGCTGACAATGACGACCTCGGTCGCCACGCCTTTTTCCTTGAGACGCACGGCTTCCTCGACCGCGATCTCACAGAAGGGGTTCATGGACATCTTGACGTTGGCGAGGTCGACACCCGTCTGATCCGCCTTGACGCGGGCCTTTACGTTGTAGTCGATCACCCGCTTGACCGGGACTAGGACCTTCATCGGTTTTCACCGCCTCCAGGTTTTGCGTTTTCTCCTGCTTGCCAATCGACTTAGCGCTTGCGCGCCGCAATGCAAGTTTCCCTTGGCGTAAGCGTAATGCGTTATCGCTGTGCGGGTTCAAACGATCGTAGGTCTCTCCGCGCGGGAAGAGATCGCGAGGCGATGCGCGGCTCATTCCCTTAAGGACGGAAAGGCGCTAAGGGGCCGCGCATGAACAAGACCATCACCCGCCTGAAGTATGTCTTCATCGGCCTGTTCCTGCTCAGCAGCGGGGGCGTGCTGGCCTATCATGCGATGTGGGTCTGGCCAAAGGAGCGCTGCGAGGCGCGTGGGGGCGCCTGGGCCGGCAAGTGGCTGAAGTGCGCCACGGTCTATCCGATCGAGACCCTGACCCGCCGTCCCGCGAACGTGCCGCCGATCAATGGCGAGACTGACGCCCCGCCGGCGGCTGCGCAGAGCGCGGTTCAGCCGAAGAAGTAGTCTCCGCCCTAGCGCGTCGCGCCGGGCTTCCACAGCACGTCGGCCTTGCCCTTGTCGTTGGTCCAGCGGGCGGCGACGAACAACAGGTCCGACAGGCGGTTCAGGTACTTTATGGCGGGCGCGCCCACGATCTCGCCCTCCACCGTCATCAGGGCCACGCAGCCGCGCTCGGCGCGCCGGCAGACGGTCCGCGCCACGTGCAGGGCTGCGGCGGCGGGCGATCCGGCTGGCAGCACGAACGAGGTCAGCGGCTCAAGTTCGGCGTTCAGCTGGTCGATCTCGCGCTCCAGCCGCTCGACCTGGCTGTCGAGAATACGCAGCGGTTCCCACTCGGGCTTGCCGTGCTGCTCCGGCGTGGCGAGGTCGGCGCCCAGGTCGAAGAGGTCGTTCTGGATGCGCTCCAGTATGGCGTCGAGCGCCGGATCGCCTGCGGTATGCTGTCGCGCCTGACCAATGGCGGCGTTGGTCTCGTCGACCCCTCCATACGCCTCGACCCGTTGCGAGGCCTTGCTTACCGGCGCTCCGGTCGCCAGGCGTGTCGAGCCGGCGTCGCCGGTGCGGGTATAGATGCGGTTCAGCGTGACCATGCGTCGCGGACTCTCGTTCCCTGAGTGGCGCTATCTAAAGAGCGAGCCTTAAGCGCCCTTACGCCACCAGAAGGCGGCGGCGACCAGGACGATGATGGCGATGAATTGCAGGAGCACCCGCAGCCGCATCAGCTTGTTGGAATAGGAACGCCCGAAGTCGCCTCCACGGAACAGCGCGTAAAGACCCGCGCCCAAGGCGATCAGGACCGCCAGAAGAGCGGCCGGGACCAGGAAATCGAACAGATGGGACATGGCCCTACGATAAGGGCTCGCGAGGCGACGCGCCAGAGCAGCGCTACGCCATGTCAATCCATATTCATTGAGCATGTTCGACGAACTGGTTCGATGGGCAAAATGACGCAGTGACGCCTAGGTAGCGCTCGCATATCTAGGTTGAGCGTGATCACTTACGCATTTCGAGTGAGTTTTCGCGGTTGCCAACGCGCTTCCCTGGCGTTAAGGCCCCCGCGTCTTGTTTAGTAGTCTGCGTTCGTTGAACACGATCAACCTCCCCCATCGAGATCGTTCAACGCTTTCACTGGCCCCAGCGGGGGGTAGGAGACTGCCGCATGGCTCAGAGCGCCCGCTCTGTGGACCCCTCCGCGCTAGAGCGTGAAGAGGCCCTCGCCGAAGTCCGCCAGCTGATCACCGATCTGCGCGACGCCGCGCAGGACGGCCGCCAGTTGGCCCGTCGTTACGCCGACGTTCTTCAGAATGTCGTCGATGAATATTGCACCGAGTTCGAGAAGCGCGCTGAAGCCGCTCTCGCCCGCCTGGAGGCCGCCGCATGAGCTTCGTTTCCGTCAATATCGACCAGGGTGACGAAACCCCGGTGAAGCTGACCCGCCGGGCGCTGGCCAAGCAGCGCACGCGTGAGCGCGTGCTGGCCGCCGCCCGCCGCCTGTTCAGCGAGCGCGGCTACGAGGGCGCGACCATCCGTGATATCGCCCAGGCTGCCGGCATGTCGACTGGCGCGGTCTTCGCCAGCTTCGCCGACAAGTCGGAGTTGTTCGAGGAAATCCTGACCGCCGACTACGAGGTCATCTACGCTCAGATGATCCAGGCCGCCCGCAACGCCAAGACGGTGGACGAGGCGCTGCTGGGTCTGTTCGGCGTCGCCTACAGCTTCCACGTCGAGCAGCTGCCGCTGCTACGCGCCAACATCGCGGTCTCCTGGACCCGGTCGGAAGCGGCCGAGCGCCGCGCTCGCACGGAGCTCAAGCGTGTCTTCCAGTTGATCGACGAGGCGCTACAGCGCGGCGTCGAGCAAAAGCAGCTGAAGAGCGATGTCGACGCCAAGCTGTTGGCGGAGATCATCTGGGATGTGTATCTCGCCAACTATCGTCGGGTCGTTTACGACGGCTGGTCGGTGGAGGCTCTGCTCGAGCATCTCTCGAATCAACTGAAGATCATTCTCGCGGGCGCCGCCGCCTAGAGCGTGGCAGGTGCTCTAAGTGTTTGAGATAGATCCCGTTTATCTGTTTTTGATCTTTCTATCACAAACAGGCAGCCTCTAACGATCGGCGCGACCATTCCCCGGGGGGGGGATGGTGCGTCTTTGAAGTCAATCGTGACGCTGGCGTGTTCGAGGGGGACGTGCGTGGGCGTAAGGAACGAACAGAAGGCCGCGACGCGCGAGAAGGTTCTCGAAGCCGCGCGCGACCTGTTCAATGAGATCGGATACGACGAGACCACCATCCGCGCCATCGCGGAGCGGGCGGGGGTCTCGGTCGGCAGCGTGTTCACGACCTTCGCCTCCAAGGCGGAGGTGCTGAGCCATGTGATGGACCATCGACTGAGCGAACTCTACGCCGAGTTCGATCGGGTGGTTCCGTTCCTGCGGGGGAGCACGGCTGACAAGCTTTGCTCGATCTTCGCCATCCACTATGCGTTCGAGACGCGGCGGGTGAAGCTGTTCCTGGCCCACATCGCCGCCTCGTACAATCCCAGCAACGACCCAGGGGTGAAGCCCTATGGCCGCAATCCGCGCCTGACGCAGATGCTGCTCGACGTTCTGCGGGATGGGGTCAGCAAGGGCGAGGTGCGCGAGGATCTCGACCTGCCGCTGATCGCCGACACCCTGAAGGCCGCCTATGCCTGGAACTACCGGATGGCGGCCACGGCGGGCGGGGTGCTTCCCGCCGCCCAGATGTCGGCGGTGATGGACAAGCAGATCGCGATGATCGCGGAGGGCTGGAAGCCTCGCTGAGGGGGTGTCAGGACACCCGGCTCAGCCGCAGGTCCTGATAGTCGTAGCTGAAGTCCGCCAGCGGCGAGACCGCCTTGACCAAGGCCGAGACCGCGTGTCCGTCCTTGAGGTCGAAGGTAAAGAAGGCGTCCTCCTGTGTGCGGTCGTCGAAGGTGGTCTTGAAGGTCTCGCCGTCGAACGGTT
The DNA here is from genome assembly GCF_002737755.1 of Caulobacter sp. BP25. GTDB lineage: Bacteria > Pseudomonadota > Alphaproteobacteria > Caulobacterales > Caulobacteraceae > Caulobacter. Next base: position 286,956 of record NZ_PEGH01000020.1, on the reverse strand, counting down.
CCAGCTTGCCGCGCAGGGCGGGTGTCTTGTCGAACGAGACCCGCAGAGCCTTGGCCTTTCCCTTGCCGACGAGCGTGATCGTCACCGTGCCGTACCAGGGGTCGCGATAGACGCCCGCATAGGCCTCCAGAGGCAGGCTGGGCTTGGCGCCGGACGAGGGGGCGGTGGCCCTGGCCAGATCCTTCAGCGCCTGGGCGTCGCTCTCGGCCTGGAGCCGCTTGCTGGAAGCGATCCAGTCGTAATCGGCGCGGCCCTGCAGGCGGTCGGCGCCGCCATAGCGCAGCGACCGCAGCACCGGCGTCTCCTCGGCGTTGGTCATGATCATGATCCCCGACTTCCGGCCGGGGAGCAGGGCCGTATAGGAGATGAAGCCGGCCAGGCCTCCGGTGTGCCAAACAATCCGCTCGCCGCGATGATCCTGGACGAACCAGCCTAGGCCATAGGCCTGCATCGAGGGGCGAGCGGGATTGTCGTCCGTCGGTCCTTCCGACCAGCTGGTGATCGTGTGCGGCCGCCACATCTCGCGGGCGGTGGGCTCGCTCCATAAGCGCTTGCCGTTTGGCAGCATTCCCAGGCCCAGCTGCACCTGCATCCAGCGGGCGATGTCCTTGGGCGTCGAATTGGTTCCGCCCGCCGGCGCTGCGGCGTCGAAGCTGGCGTCGAAGGGCAGCGCCGTCTGGGGCCCCAGCCCCCGCGTTGGCGGACCCAGGCGCGCGTGCGGCGAGGCGCGGCGGGACCTGTCGACCAGGGCGGGGCTGGCGACCGTGCTGGTCATGCCCAAGGGATCGAAGATCCGGCTCTTGATCACCGCTTCCCAGGTCTGGCCGGTGACCGCTTCGATCACCGCGCCGGCGACGACATAGAGGACGTTGTCATAGGCGTACCCGCCCCTGAACTGGCCGCCGATCGGCAGGTATTTAAGCCCCGCCACGATCTCGGCCCGGGTGTGGGTGGGCGCGGGCCAGAGCATCAGGTCGCCTGCCCCCAGCGTCAGGCCGCTGCGATGGACCAGCAGGTCGCGGACCGTCATCAGCTTGGTGACGGTCGGATCGCTCATCACGAAATCGGGCAGGTGCTTGGTGACCGGATCGTCCCAGGCCAGGCGACCTTCCTCGATCAGCATGCCCAGTAGGGCGGCGGTCATGGCCTTGGTGTTCGAGGCGATGCCAAAGATCGTGTTCTCGTCGCAGCGGTCCTGGGTTCCCAGCGTCTTGACGCCGTAGCCCTTGGCCAGGGTGGTCTTGCCGCGCTCGACCACGGTGATCCCCAGGCCCGGCTGGTCGGGGAAGGCGGCCATCACCTGCTGGGCGAACTGGTCGACGGCGGCGGCGACGGCCCCGGTTTCCTGCGCGAACGCCCGGCTCCCGAACGCCGCCAGGCCCGTGGTCGCCAGGGCCGAGACGAGGGCGGAGCGGCGGGTCGTGGTCAGCATGGACGCGTCCTTGGAAGGGGAAAGGGCGCGAGGCTATGCCGATGCTCCGGCGGCGGACAAGGGGGGCGCTGCTAGTTCCCGCCGTCCAGCAGGCGCCGCGCGATAACCTGCGCCTGAATCTCGCCCGCCCCCTCGAAGATGTTCAAGATCCGCGCGTCGGCCAGCAGGCGACTAGCGGCGTACTCCATCGCAAAGCCGTTGCCGCCGTGGATCTGCAGGGCGTTGTCGGCGGCGGCCCAGGCGACGCGGGCGGCGATCAGCTTGGCCATGCCGGCTTCAAGATCGCAGCGCTTGCCCTCGTCCTTCTGGCGGGCGGCGAAATAGGTCAGTTGGCGCACGCCCATGATCTCGGCGGCCATCATGGCCAGCTTGTTGGCAACGCGCGGGAACTCGAAGATCGCCTGGCCGAACTGCTTGCGGTCCAGCGCATAGCCAAGGCCAGTCTCCAGCGCGGCCTGGGCCACGCCGACCGCGCGGGCGGCGGTCTGGATGCGGGCGCTCTCGAAGGTGGCCATCAGCTGCTTGAAGCCCTGGCCCGGAACGCCGCCCAAGAGGTTCTCGGTCGGCACGGTAAAGCCGTCGAAGGCCAGCTCGTATTCCTTCATGCCGCGATAGCCGATCACCTCGATCTCGCCGCCGCTCATGCCTTCCGCCGGGAAGGGGGCCTCGTTCGTCCCACGCGGCTTGGGCGCCAGCAGCATCGAAAGGCCGCGATAGTCGGTGGTGCCCGGCTCGGTGCGGACCAGCAGTGTCATCACGTCGGCGCGGGCGGCGTGGGTGATCCAGGTCTTGTTCCCGGTCACGACGTAGCTGTCGCCCTTCAGCTCGGCGCGGGTGCGTAAGGCGCCGAGGTCCGAGCCCGTGTTCGGCTCGGTGAAGACGGCGGTCGGCAGGATCTCGGCGCTGGCGATCCTGGGCAGCCAGTATTGCTTCTGGTCTTCCGTGCCGCCGGTCAGGATCAGCTCGCCGGCGATCTCCGAGCGGGTGGCCAGCGAGCCGACACCGATCCAGGCGCGCGACAGCTCTTCGGAGACCACGCACATGGCCAGCTTGCCCATGCCGCTGCCACCATATTCCTCGGGGATGGTCAGGCCAAAGACGCCCAGTTCGCCCAGCTCTTCAACCAGCTCCAGCGGGATCAGTTCGTCCTTCAGGTGCCATTGGTGAGCGAAGGGGGTGACCTTCTCCTCGGCGAAGGCGTGGAATTGGTCGCGGATCATCTCGAAGGTCTCGTCGAGGCCGGCATATTCCAACGTCGGCCGGCCGCGCGCCTCGGCCAGGCGTTGGGCGATCCGGGTTTTGACGGCCTGCGTCCCGCCCTCGACCATCAGCTTCATCAGGCCGTTGGAATAGAGGCGGTTCAGGACCGCGCGATCCTCGACCAGATGCGCCGGGCGGACGATCTCGCTCTGGTTCATCGGCACGCCGCCGACCAACTGGGCGCAGTATTCGGAGAATAGGAGTTGGGCCAGCAGGGCCTCGATCTCGCCAAACCGCCCCTCGGCCTCCAGCCGCTCGGCCCAGCCGGCGACCTGGTTCAAAAGCTCAGCGTACGAGGCGTACCAGCCATAGCCGTGGACGCGGTGCTGGTGGACGTCGGCCAGCTTGCGATCGACCTTTCCGCCATCTGCAGCGATATGAGCCAGGACGGCGGGCTTGGCCTCGGCCACGAACAGCCCCGCCGCGTCGGCGGCCTCGCGCAGCAGGCCGATCAGGCCTGGAAGAACGAGGTTTTCAGCGCTGTCCCGCGCGATCGTCGTGGTCATGGCTTGCTCCCCTTGGCCAAACGCGTGTTTTAAGCCAAACAATTGTTTTCTTTCACCGTGGCGCATTTCGCATCTGCGAGCAATGCCGCGCTGCAGCATAAAGATCACAAAACGGGGAGTCCGATGCTCAAGGTCCACCACCTCAACGAGTCACGCTCGCAGCGGATCCTTTGGCTGCTGGAGGAGCTGGGCCTGCCCTACGAGATCGTCCAGCACACCCGCGACCCGCAGACGCGCCTGGCCCCGCCGTCGCTGACCGATGTTCATCCGCTGGGCAAGTCGCCGGTGATCGAGGACGCAGGCCACGTGATCATCGAGTCCGGGGCGATCATCGACTATGTGATCCGTCGCCACGCCGGCGGCCGCCTGGCGCCCGATCTGGCCAGCGCCGACTACGACGTCTATCAACAGTGGCTGCACTACGCCGAGGGCTCGGCCATGCTGCCGCTGCTGCTTAATATGTATGTCGGCCGCCTGGGCCTGGCCGGCGCACCGCTGCATCCGCGCATCCAGTCCGAGATCGCCAATCACCTGTCCTTCGTCGACCAGAGTCTGGCGGGGCGGGATTTCTTTGTCGGCGACAGCCTGACCGGCGCCGACATCCAGATGAGCTTCGTGCCCGAGGTGGCGAAAGCCATGGGCAAGCTGGCCGACTATCCGCACATGGCCGCCTGGATCGAAACCATGCACGCTCGGCCGGCTTGGAAGGCTGCGCTGTCCAAGAGCGGACCCTACGCGCTGGGAGCGTGAGGGTTTCAAACACCGCCGCGCTGTTTGGGGGCCAGCGCGGTTCGAGAAGAGCCGGCCCTACGGCTCTTCACCCGCCTTCTTGCGCAGCTCCAGATACTTGCGCGCCCGGTCCTCGACGTCCTGCTTCTTGCGGATCTGGTCGACCACGTCCTTGCGGGGGCGGCCCAGGCCGTCCTGCTCTGCGCCGAGCACGAAGGGGATTTCCTTCATCGTACCAGGGTGCTCGCGACTGCGGTGGTCGACGCCCGGCCCCATCGGGCCGTCGACATAGTCCTTGTAAGCGCGCTGGGCCGCGCCTTGGGCTTCAAGAGCCTGGCGCTTGGCGGCGCTCATGCCCGACAGCGGATCGCCTTTGGCCTTGGCCGCGCCGAAGCGCTCGTCACACGTCTCGCGCTCCCGGCGGTTTAGGCCCACAACGTCGGCGTTGGCGCAGCCCGTGCTGGCGCGAAGCGCCGTGCGCAGGTCGCCGGCGGCCTCGCCGGGCAGAGGCGCTGGGCGGATGGCGGTGCCGGGCCTGGCGATTCCGGCGGCCGGGACCCGTAGCGTCGGCACGCCGGCCGGGGCGGGGCGGAGGGGCTGTCGCACCTGAAACGGCAGGACGGGGGAGGGGGCGCTTGCCGCCCGCGCGGCGGCGGGGCGCGTCATGGGCAATTCTTGTCGCTCTGGGCGGATCAGATCGACCTGCACGCTCCGCAGGTCGTCGGCCAAGATCTGCTCCATCAGCGGCGGGGCGGGCAGGGCCAGCCAGGCTAGCACCAGGACATGCAGCAGCAGCGAGCCAGCGAGAATCGCTGCCTGTCGTCTGTCCGCCGCCCTGATCCCAACGCCGCTCGCCAACCGCCCTTCCAAACTCGCCGTGTCTTCCCCACATGGCGAGAGCAGCCTCTGAAACAAGCCGCAATCTTCGCCCACGCTCCTAGGGCGAGCTTGCACAGCCTGGAGTGGCGGAATCTTGACCGTCGCACCAGCCTTAAGGCGGCGTTAACCGACGCCGGAACAGGCGATTGACGTAAGGCTCCTTCGCGAGTAAATACCGCGCTCTTTTTCGAGGCGGTCGTTCGCGTCCGTCCTGATGAGCCTACGTTCCCGATGGCTTTCGCTTGAGGGATCTGAACCCGCCGGTATGCATCCCGCGTCCCGGCGAGTTTCGTGTTTATCGGGTCTCCTTGCGGAGCCTTGAACCAAGAACAACAAAGACAAGGACCTGAAGCGCCTCGGCCGAAAGGCACACGCTTCCATCAGAGCAGAGACTTAATGCCTACCATTAACCAGCTCATCCGTAAGCCGCGCTCTCCGAAGCCGGTGCGGAACAAGGTGCCCGCCCTGAAGGGCTGCCCGCAACGTCGCGGCGTTTGCACCCGCGTTTACACCACGACCCCGAAGAAGCCGAACTCGGCTCTCCGTAAGGTCGCCAAGGTCCGTCTGACCACCGGCATCGAAGCCGTGTGCTACATCCCGGGCGAAGGTCACAACCTGCAGGAGCACTCGGTGGTGCTCATCCGCGGCGGCCGCGTCAAGGACTTGCCCGGCGTCCGTTATCACATCCTGCGCGGCGTCCTCGACACCCAAGGTGTCAAGGATCGTAAGCAGCGTCGTTCGCTCTACGGCGCCAAGCGTCCGAAGTAAGGAAGAAGAAGAATGTCCCGCCGCCGTCGCGCCGAGAAACGCCAAGTCCTGCCGGACCCCAAGTTTGGGGATCTGATTGTCACGAAGTTCATGAACTACGTGATGTACGAGGGCAAAAAAGCCGTCGCCGAAAACATCATCTATGGTGCTTTCGACATCCTGGAATCCAAGCGCAAGGACCAAGGTCCGCTGGAGACCTTCCACTCCGCTCTGGACAACGTCGCCCCGGCGATCGAAGTCCGGTCGCGCCGCGTCGGCGGCGCCACCTACCAAGTGCCGGTTGAAGTCCGTCCGGACCGTCGCCGCGCCCTGGCCATCCGTTGGCTGGTGACCGCCGCTCGCAAGCGTGGCGAAAACACCATGACCGAGAAGCTGGCCGGTGAGCTGCTCGACGCCTCGAACAACCGCGGCACCGCCGTGAAGAAGCGCGAAGACACCCACAAGATGGCTGAAGCCAACCGGGCGTTCTCGCACTATCGCTGGTAAGCTTTTCGCGACCAGCACTCTTTCAGGCGCGGGCGGTTTGCGATAAACCGCCCGCGCCGCACGTTTAAATGTCCCTGCCTCACCGCAGCGCTACGCAGAGCTTCATCATGGCCCGCCAGCATAAAATCGAAGACTACCGTAACTTCGGCATCATGGCGCACATCGACGCCGGTAAGACCACGACGACCGAACGGATCCTGTATTACACGGGTAAGTCGCACAAGATCGGCGAAGTCCACGATGGCGCGGCCACCATGGACTGGATGGAGCAGGAGCAGGAGCGCGGCATCACGATCACGTCGGCCGCGACGACCGCTTTCTGGAACGGCAAGCGCCTGAACATCATCGACACCCCCGGGCACGTCGACTTCACCATCGAAGTCGAACGCAGCCTGCGCGTGCTCGACGGCGCCGTGACGGTGCTGGACGGCAACGCCGGCGTCGAGCCGCAGACGGAAACCGTCTGGCGCCAGGCCGACAAGTACAAGGTTCCGCGCATCGTCTTCGTCAACAAGATGGACAAGATCGGCGCCGACTTCGACAAGTCGGTGGAATCGATCCGTGACCGTCTGGGCGCCAAGGCCGTGCCGATCCAATTCCCGATCGGTTCGGAAACGAACCTGAAGGGCCTGGTGGACCTGGTCCGCATGAAGGCCGTGATCTGGGACAACGACGCCCTGGGCGCGAACTTCCGCGACGAGGAAATCCCCGCCGACCTGATGGACAAGGCGATCGAAGCCCGCGCCTATCTGGTCGAGAACGCCGTCGAACTCGACGACGAAGCGATGGAAGCCTATCTGGGCGGCGAAGAGCCGTCGGAAGCCACGATCAAGAAGTGCCTGCGCAAGGCCGTTCTGACCGGCGCCTTCTATCCGATCCTCTGCGGCTCGGCCTTCAAGAACAAGGGCGTGCAGACGCTGCTGGACGCCGTCGTCGACTACCTGCCGTCGCCGCTGGACATCCCGCCGACCAAGGGCATCGACTTCAAGACCGAAGAAGAAGTCGTCCGTCACGCCTCGGACGAAGAGCCGCTGTCGGTTCTGGCGTTCAAGATCATGGACGACCCCTTCGTCGGTTCGCTGACCTTCTGCCGCATCTATTCGGGCAAGCTGGAAACCGGCATGGGCCTGCTCAACGCCACGCGCGACAAGCGCGAGCGCGTCGGCCGCATGCTGCTGATGCACAGCAACAACCGCGAAGACATCAAGGAAGCCTATGCCGGCGACATCGTCGCCCTGGCCGGCCTGAAGGAAACCCGCACCGGCGACACCCTGTGCGATCCGCTGAAGTCGCCGGTCATCCTCGAGCGCATGGAATTCCCGGCCCCGGTTATCGAAATCGCCGTTGAGCCCAAGTCCAAGGCCGACCAGGAAAAGCTGGGCGTCGCCCTGCAGAAGCTGGCCGCCGAAGATCCGTCCTTCACCGTCTCGACCGACTTCGAAAGCGGCCAGACGATCCTGAAGGGCATGGGCGAGCTGCACCTCGACATCAAGATCGACATCCTGAAGCGGACCTACAAGGTCGAAGCCAACATCGGCGCGCCGCAGGTTGCCTATCGTGAATCGCTGGGCCGCAAGGTCGACATCGACTACACGCACAAGAAGCAAACCGGTGGTACGGGCCAGTTCGCCCGCGTCATGATCACCTTCGAACCGGGCGAGCCGGGTTCGGGCTTCGTGTTCGAAAGCGCGATCGTCGGCGGCGCGGTGCCGAAGGAATACATCCCCGGCGTCCAAAAGGGCCTGGAATCGGTCAAGGACAGCGGCCTGCTGGCCGGCTTCCCGCTGATCGACTTCAAGGCGACCCTGACGGACGGCAAGTACCACGACGTCGACTCGTCGGTCCTGGCCTTCGAAATCGCCTCGCGCGCCGCCTTCAAGGAACTGCGCGAAAAGGGTTCGCCCAAGCTGCTCGAGCCGATCATGAAGGTCGAGGTCGTGACGCCGGAAGAATACCTGGGCTCGGTCATCGGCGATCTGAACAGCCGCCGGGGCATGATCCAAGGTCAAGACATGCGCGGCAACGCCACGGTGGTGAACGCCTTCGTGCCGCTGGCCAACATGTTCGGCTATGTGAACACGCTGCGGGGCATGTCCCAGGGCCGCGCCCAGTTCAGCATGGTCTATGACCACTACGAGCCGGTGCCGCAGCACGTCGCCGACGAAGTGATCAAGAAGTACGGCTGAGCCTTTCCTTCCGGAAAAGCCTAGACGCGGAACCGGAGAGGGCCCACAAGCCCTCTCCTGCTCACCCCAGAAGTAGTCCAATCAAACTGAAGGCCCCTCTGGGGTCCTGGAGCTAAGAAGATGGCCAAGGAAAAGTTCGAACGTAACAAGCCGCACTGCAACATCGGCACCATCGGTCACGTTGACCATGGCAAGACGACGCTGACGGCCGCGATCACGATCGTGCTGGCGAAGACCGGCGGCGCGACCGCCAAGAACTACGCCGACATCGACGCCGCGCCGGAAGAAAAGGCCCGCGGCATCACGATCAACACCGCTCACGTCGAGTATGAGACGCAAAACCGTCACTACGCTCACGTCGACTGCCCCGGCCACGCCGACTACGTGAAGAACATGATCACCGGCGCGGCCCAAATGGACGGCGCGATCCTGGTCGTGTCGGCCGCCGACGGCCCGATGCCGCAGACCCGCGAGCACATCCTGCTGGCCCGTCAGGTCGGCGTGCCCGCCCTGGTCGTGTTCATGAACAAGGTCGACATGGTCGACGACGAAGAGCTGCTCGAGCTCGTCGAAATGGAAGTTCGTGAGCTGCTGTCGTCCTACCAGTTCCCGGGCGACGACATCCCGATCACCAAGGGCTCGGCCCTGGCCGCCGTCGAAGGCCGTGATCCGGCCATCGGCGAAGACCGCATCCTCGAGCTGATGACCTCGGTCGACACCTACATCCCGCAGCCGGAACGTCCGGTCGACCTGCCCTTCCTGATGCCGGTCGAAGACGTGTTCTCGATCTCGGGCCGCGGCACCGTGGTCACCGGTCGCGTCGAGCGCGGCATCGTCAAGGTCGGCGAAGAAGTCGAAATCGTCGGCATCCGTCCGGTCCAAAAGACCACCTGCACGGGCGTCGAAATGTTCCGCAAGCTGCTGGACCAAGGTCAAGCCGGCGACAACGTGGGCGTGCTGCTGCGCGGCACCAAGCGTGAAGACGTCGAGCGCGGCCAAGTGCTCTGCAAGCCGGGTTCGATCACCCCGCACACGAAGTTCGTGGCCGAAGCCTACATCCTGACCAAGGAAGAAGGCGGCCGTCACACCCCGTTCTTCACCAACTACCGTCCGCAGTTCTACTTCCGCACGACGGACGTGACGGGCATCATCAAGCTGCGCGAAGGCGTGGAAATGATCATGCCGGGCGACAACGCCGAGCTGGACGTCGAGCTGATCACCCCGATCGCCATGGAAGAGAAGCTGCGCTTCGCCATCCGTGAAGGCGGCCGCACCGTCGGCGCCGGCGTCGTCGCGAAGATCGTTGAGTAATCCTCGACCGTCTTAGCTTCGGCTAGAAAATGCGAAGGCCCCGGAGAGCAATCTCCGGGGCCTTTTGCTTTGGGGGGCTATAGCGACGAGGCGATGGCGAGCGGACGTTTGAGATGTCCGAATAGGGTGGAACGCGGACCTCCCCATCTGCTCAATAAGTCTCGTCATTCCCGCCCTTGTGGCGGGAACCTCTCTATCCGCCGAAAGGGCGACCGTGGCGGACTGCTAAGCAGTCCGCTTGCATCTCACGTGTCAGCTGAACCAGGGGTTCCCGCCACAAGGGCGGGAATGACGGAGCTTTATAGGGTTGGGTCCGACTAGGGTCGTTCGCTGCCAGTCGCACCGCCTGCTGAATGTCGCGTTCCTGGAGCTATGCCAACGGCAGCGAATAGCGCCAGGCAGCTAGGTGACTGCGAAGGCGGTGGACCTTCAGATCGGCATGGAGGGGGGGGGGCCGCCCTAGCGATCTCAGAGGGTTAGGGCGCGGCCCAAAAAGGTTAGGGCAAAGACAGCCGCAGTCATGGCCCCAATCCTGCTTGGGTTTGGGCCAGACCGACCTTGAACCGGCGAGAAACGACATGACGGACGCCATAAGGCCGCGCATCAATTGGCTAGAATATGACGCCAGGACGAGATTGGAGGCCGCCGCCGCCGCCGCCGGTAAGGTTTCAACGCGGCGAGTTTAGACGACGCAGACCGAGCAAGACCGAGCCAAAGCTAAAGCAGATCACGAAGCCCCGGGCTCGACTGGCGCGGTTTTCAAGGGAGGAGCCTCTCCATCTCGCGACGCTCGGACGAGAGACGTTTTGGCGATGTCGCCTGAGCAGGCGGAGTCCACACTCATTCAGTTGAAAACGCTGAAGGAATTGGGCGGCATAGAGCACATGGGTGTCGATGCTGTGAATGGCGATCTTCGGACCGCTTCTCTCGACGTCTACATGTCATGGCTCGCTGAGCGAGCGTCGAGCGTTGCTGCCCCATCGGCAGCTAAGAGCCGCGTGATGACGTCGGCTATAGTAGACGTCAAGGTATAGCCTCTTTTCCGGCTCGCACTCATTCGGATGGTTGAAGCGGTCTGAATGTGGGTACGCCGATGAGTGCAAACGCGCCGATTGGTCGTGTCGGCAATTTTTGCAACCAAGGCGTCCTTGCCTACGCATCGTGACGGAGGAGCGTTGCTGAGCCAACGTCCGCTCAGGGTCGCAACCCGACCTCCCAGGGCCGGCGCATAGCGGTCGCCCCTGGGGTCCCGGCTGATTGACCGCCCGCCCCTACGCCGCGACCACCAGCGGCTTGGGCGGCGGACGCACCAGCGGTTCGCGCGCCCAGACGCGACCGGCCGAGGCCGCGGCGATGAAGGCGTCGAGGCTGGCGTCGGGCAGGGCGATCAGGCCCGCGTCATCATCGGGTCCGACGTCGGTGATCCCGCCCGCCGCGAACAACGGCCCGGCCGAGGGCAGGTAGGCGATGGCCTTCAGGTGGCCATAGGCGTCGCGCAGGAAGTTGACCGCCGCCGCCTCCATCGCCAGCTGCTCGCCGCCGTCTTGCGAAGGCAGGATCGCCACCGCGTCGAACAGCACCGAGGGGCCGCCGTCGATCCTGTGATCGGCGGGTAGCAGTTCGCCGCCGGCGGTCGTCACGCCGTAGATGGTCGGGGCGATGACCTGCAGGCGCGCGCCGGCGGCCTCGACGGCGGCCTTCAGCTTGGCGACCAGCGCCTCGTCGCAGCCGTCGCTGACCATGACCCCGACCTTGCGGCCATCCAGGGTCGGCTGCGCCTTGGCCAGGATGCTGAGCATGGGCGAAGGATCCATGTCCTTGGCCGAGATCGGGGCCGGCGCCGGAACGATCTGGCCGGTGAAGCCCAGGCCCTCGGCCACCGACTGCGCCAGGAAAGCGTCGATATGGATCAGGCGCGACAGCACCGCCTCACGGACGCGCGGCGTCACGCACTTGCTGAGCTCGAAGACCAGGGCGGCGATGATGTGGTCCTGCTCGGGCTTGGTCTGGCTGGCGAAGAACAGGCGCGCCTGGGTGTAGTGGTCGGCGAAGGTCTCGGGCCGCAGGCGCAGCTGCTCGCCCGCCTCCGGATTGGGGAAGGTGTGATAGCCCCGCTCCAGCGACTCGCGGGCCACGTCGGCGCCGAGTGTCGACGGTTCGTAGTTCACCTGGCCCTTGGGTACGCCCATCTGCATGTGCCCGTCGCGCTGCAGGTTGTGGAAGGGGCACTTGGGCTGGTTGATCGGGATCTGATGGAAGTTGGGCCCGCCCAGGCGCTTGAGCTGGGTGTCCTGGTACGAGAACAGCCGGCCTTGCAGCAGCGGGTCGTTGGTGAAGTCGATCCCTGGCACCACGTGGGCGGCGCAGTAGGCGACCTGCTCGGTCTCGGCGAAGAAGTTGTCGGGGTTGCGGTCCAGCACCATGCGGCCGACCACGCGCAGGGGGATGACCTCCTCGGGGATCAGCTTGGTGGCGTCCAGCACGTCGAAGTCGAAACCGTCGGCCTGTTCCTGGGTGAAGGCCTGCAGGCAGAACTCCCACTCGGGGAAGTCGCCGCCTTCAATAGCTTCCCACAGGTCGCGGCGGTGGAAGTCGGGGTCGGCGCCGTTGATCTTCACGGCCTCGTCCCAGACCACCGACTGCGAGCCCAGCTTGGGCCGCCAGTGGAACTTGACGAAGGTGCTGATCCCCTCGGCGTTGATCAGGCGGAAGGTGTGGACGCCAAAACCCTCCATCATCCGCAGCGAGCGCGGAATGGCCCGGTCGCTCATCGCCCACATGATCATGTGCATGCTTTCCGGCGTCAGCGAGATGAAGTCCCAGAACGTGTCATGGGCGGTGGCGGCCTGGGGGAACTCGCGGTCGGGATCCTGCTTGGCCGCGTGGATCAGGTCGGGGAACTTGATGGCGTCCTGGATGAAGAACACCGGCATGTTGTTGCCGACGAGATCGAAGTTGCCCTGGCCGGTGTAGAACTTGACCGCGAAGCCGCGAACGTCGCGCGGCAGATCGGCCGAGCCCTTGTTGCCGGCCACGGTCGAGAAGCGGGTGAATACCGGGACGCGCTCGCCCGGGCGCTGCAGGAAATCGGCGCTGGTGACGTCGGCGCAGGAGTCCAGGCACTCGAAGAAGCCGTGCACGGCCGAGCCCCGGGCGTGGACCACGCGCTCGGGAATGCGCTCGTGGTCGAAGTGCGTGATCTTCTCGCGCAGGATGAAGTCCTGCAGCAGCACGGGGCCGCGCGCGCCCGCCTTCAGCGAGTTCTGATTGTCGGCGATCGGCACGCCCTGGTTGGTGGTCAGCTGGGTGTCCGGACCGTCGGCCTGCTGGTGCGTCTCGCCGCCCGGCGCGATCAAGGTTTCGCCTTCGGTCGACGGACCGGCGGGCTGAGGAACCTTGGTCGCGGTGGACTTTGCGCCGTCGCGCGGGGCCTTGCTGGCCTTGGTTTTTGCCGGGATGGCCATGGGGCGTCTTTCGGTTTTGGGGAAGTTGGCGGGATAACGTCCGCGCGAGATCGAGGTTGCGATCGGCAGCGCGGCATATCGGCGACCGCCCGGCAGGCCACGGCTTTTGGCCAGAGCAGGCGTATTTCTCTCGCTCAATCAGAGACATCCTACTTCCCCGCTATGTCGGGTACCCGCTTGACGGCGCTAGTGGAAAAAGCGAGCACCGTTCTCTGAACAGGGAGGCGACCTTGGACCTGAGGGGCAAGATCAAAGGCAGTCCTTCGACGCGCTATGCCTTGGCGGTGCTGATCGCGGCCCTGTCTTTCCTTCTCAGGCTGGGCCTGGATGGGCTGTTTCCGCCTGGCTTTCCCTATGTGACCTTCTTCCCGGCCGTGGTCGTCTGCGCCTACTTCCTGGGTCTGCGGCCGGCGATCCTGTGCGCGACACTGTGCGGCCTGGCTGCCTGGTACTTCTTCATCCCGTCAGCGCGGGGGTTCAGCATCAGCTTTCCGGTGGCGTTGGCGCTGGGCTTCTACGTCTTCGTGGTCGCGGTCGACATCTTCTTCATCGACGGGATGCGGCAGGCTCTGGACCAGCTGCGGGCCGAGCGCGAGCGCTATCGCCAGCTGGCCGAGAGCCGCGACCTACTCTATCGCGAGCTGCACCACCGGGTGAGCAACAACCTGCAGGTGGCCGGCGCACTGCTGCGGCTGCAAGGGCAGGGCGTCATGGACGTCGACGCCCGCCAAGTCCTTGACCAGGCCGGCGCGCGGATCGAGGTGATCGCCCAGATCCAGCGCGAGCTGCACAACGCCGTGGGCGAGCCCGTGCCGTTTCGTGCCTTCGCCGAGACGCTGCTGGCCAGCGCCGCCGCTGCCGCCGGGGCTCGCGTGACCCTGGACATCGAGGGCGGCGACGAACCGTTGCACCCCGACCAGGCCACGCCCGTGACCCTGATGATGCTGGAGAGCTTCAACAACGCCCTCGAGCACGGGTTCGGCGAGGCGGGAGAAGGGCAGGTGCGCGTGCGCCTGGACCAGACCGGCCTGACCCACCGCTTAAGCGTCAGCAACGACGGCGCAGCGCCGCCGTCGGGCTTCGACCCCGCGCGCTCCAAGAGCCTTGGCCTGCGCATCGTCCGGGCCATGGCTCAGCAGCTGGGGGGACGGTTCGAGATGGCGCGCGAGGACGGCTGGACCGTCTGTCGCCTGAGCTACGCGCCGCGCCGGGATTGAGCAAAAGATGCTCTCCCGCGATGCGGGGGAGGGGCCCGAAAGGGCCTAGGGGGCATCTTCAACTCGTCGCTAGCTGCGTATTGCCTACCTCCACCGCGCCCTCGCACGCGCCACACCGCACAACGGGTTCCAGGCGCGCTCCGCAGTGATGTGTCAGGATTTCAGGATTTCCCTCACTTTCTGCCAACCAGCAATCGCCCCAGCCCATCAAAGCGACGATCAAGGGAAAGAAGTCACGGCCCTCTTTCGTCAGTCGATATTCCCAGCGCTCAGGCCGTTCCTGATAGCGCACGCGCTCCAGCATGCCCCGCTCGACCAGGCGGCCCAAGCGATCAGTCAGGATGTTGCTGGCGACCTTCAGCTCCTCCTGGAAGTCGGTGAACCGGCGCCTGCCATAGAAGGCCGCCGCCAGGACGTGAGCGGTCCAGCGGTCGCCCAGCACCTCGATCCCGCGCTCCAGCATCGGATGCAGCGACGGGCCGCCGACGTCGTCGCCTCGGGCGCGGCGCGAGTGGCGAGCGGGTGGGGCGGGCTCCAGCCCCGCGCCGGGGCCGGGCGAGACGGTGACGTCGCGCACCTTCACCGCCTCGCCGCAAGCCTTGCAGACCAGCACCGGGCGCAGCGGCTGGCCGCAGGTCGTGTGGACGATCTGGTGCGAGGGGCAGGCGGGATCAAAGCGCCAGCGCATCTCCCAGCCCAGCAGCATCAGCGCCGAGTCATAGAGATCGCGGCCCATCGCCGTCAGCCGGTACTCATAGCGCGGCGGCCGCTCCTGATAGAGCACCCGCGCCAGCACACCGGCGGTCTCAAGCCGCTTCAGGCGATCGGTCAGCAGCGAGCGCGCCACGCCGGTCATGGCCGCGAAGCCGCCGAAGCGCTTCACGCCCATGAAGGCTGCGTACAGGATCAGCAGGGTCCAGCGGTCGCCGATCAGGTTCAGCGCGCGGGCGGCTGAACTGCGGCGGACCAGGGCCGGCGACGCGGCGGGGACCTCTTGAGGGGTCATGCTGCTTGGTGGGACGCTTCGGCGCGGCGTGTCAACGGCGTGGACTCCCCGCAAGTCACTTGTATAATCGAACTAACTAGAAAACGGGAGGAGCCGGCATGGTCTATGTGCTGGGCGGCTGGCAGAGCGACTTCGCCGCCAACTGGGCCCGCGAGGGCAAGGAACTGGCCGACGCTTTCGCCGAGGCCGTGGGCCAGGGGCTGGCCGCCGTCGACCTCGATCCCGAAGACGTCGAGACTGGCCACGTCGGCAACTTCGCCGCTGAGCTGTTCGCGGGCCAGGGCCTGTTGGGCGGTATGTTCGGCCTGGTGCATCCCGCCTTTGACGGTTTGCCGACCGCCCGGCACGAGGCGGCCTGCGCCTCGGGCAGCGTCGCCATCCTGGCGGCCACGGCCGAGATCGAGGCCGGGCGCTATGACCTGACCTGCGTCGTCGGCATCGAGCAGATGCGCAACGTCCCTGGCCAGAAGGCGGCCGAGAACTTAGGGACCGCCGCCTGGGCCGGCCACGAATTCCAGGACGCCCGCTTCCTGTGGCCGCGCGCCTTCTCCGACCTCGCCGACGAGTACGACCGGCGCTATGGGCTGAAATACGAGCACCTGATGGGCATCGCCGAGGTCAATTTCGCCAACGGCCGGCGCAATCCCAACGCCCAGACGCGCGGCTGGGACTTCGGGCCCGAGGCCTTCACCGCCAATGATGAGGCCAATCCGGTAGTCGAGGGGCGCACGCGCAAGCAGGACTGCGGCCAGGTCACCGACGGGACGGCCGTGGTGTTTCTGGCCTCCGAGGCGCGGGCCAAGGCCTATGCCGACGCGCGGGGGATTCCGCTCGAGAGCATTCCGCGCATCAAGGGCTGGGGGCACCGCTCGGCGCCGCTGAGCTATGCTCGCAAGGTCGAGGCCTCGCGCGACGAGCCCTACGTCTTCCCGCAGGTGCGCCGGGCCATCCTGGACGCCCGCGCCCGGGCCGGGATCGCGTCAGACGTCTCCGAGGTCGACGCGGTCGAGACCCACGACTGCTTCACCGCCACCGAATACATGGCCATCGACCACCTGGGCCTGACCGCGCCGGGCGAGAGCTGGAAGGCGATCGAGGCGGGCGACATCGCCATGGGCGGGCGTCTGCCGATCAACCCCTCCGGCGGCCTGATCGGTACCGGCCACCCGGTCGGAGCCACCGGCGTTCGGATGCTGCTCGACGCCTGGAAACAGACTTCGGATCGCGCTGGCGACTACCAGGTCGAGGGCGCCAGGACGGTGCAGACGCTGAACATCGGCGGATCGACCACGACGACGGTGAGTTTTGTCGTGGGGACGTGAGCTGAGATCCTCACCCGCGATGCGGGGGAGGTGTCGCGGAGCGACGGAGGGGGCGAACTGGACCCATGCCGTGCTGGCCCCCTCCGACCCTTCGGGCCACCTCCCCCGCGATACGGGGGAGGATCAACAACCAAAACGCCTCGCCGCCCGTATCAACCGCATCTTCCGCCCAGAGCCACCCATGCCCCTGCTGACCCTCCTCGCCGTCAACGCCGCCGTCTCGGCGGTCGCGTTCCTGGCCCTCTGGGTCGTCAGTCTGCGGACCCGGGACGTCAGCTTCATCGACGCCTGGTGGGGGCCGAGCATGGCGCTCTTGGCCTGGAGCACGCTGCTGCAGGGACAGCACACGCCGCATGGCCTGCTGCTGACGGGGCTCTGCACCCTGTGGGCGGCGCGGCTGGGGGTCTATCTGCTGTGGCGCTGGCGCAAGCACGGCGCCGACCGCCGCTACGTCGCGATCTTCGCCCACTATGAGAAGACCAAGCAGTGGAGCTTCGCCACCACCTCGCTGATCATCGTCTTCGGCCTGCAGGCGGTGCTGAGCTATCTGGTCGCCCTGCCGGTGCAGCTGGGCCAGGGGCCGGGCGCGCTGGGCGCCCTGGCCTATGCCGGCGCGGCGCTGACGATCATCGGCATCCTGTTCGAGACCATCGGCGACGCCCAGCTGACCGCCTTCAAGGCCAACCCCGACAACGCCGGCAAGGTCATGGACCAGGGCCTGTGGCGCTACACCCGCCACCCGAACTATTTCGGCGACGCCTGCGTCTGGTGGGGTCTTTATCTGATCGCCGCCGAGACGGGCTTGGGCGCCTGGGCCCTGCCGGGCCCGGTGCTGATCACCTTCCTGCTGACCAAGTGGAGCGGCGTGCCGACCACCGAGGGCAAGATGAAGAAGTCCAAGCCCGGCTATGCGGAGTATGTGGCGCGGACCAACGGGTTCGTGCCGTGGTTTCCTAGGAAGGTCTAGCGCCCCCTCCGCCACGCCGCGTATCCGCAGCGCGCCACCTCCCCCGCTTCGCGGGTGAGGAGGAGGCGACATCCTCCCCCGTGCAACGGGGGAGGTGGATCGGCGCGAAGCGACGAGACGGAGGGGGCGCTTACGCCGCCCCCAGCTTCCCAATCAGCGCCATCGCCGCCGCCGGGTTCCGCACCTTGGCCCCGGCGATGAAGTAGGCGAACACATCCCCGCGCTTGGCCCACGCGCGGGCCTGCTTGGCGATCCCGTCCAACTCCTCCGAGGTCATGCCGGTCGGCTCGTCGGGCTTACTGGACATCAGCCGGGCGTAGGTGAAGTCGGCGGTGGGCTGGTCGATGCAGGGCCAGGTCGGCTCCTCGTCGTCGACAGCGTAGACGATGGCCGCGCCGTGCTTGGCCGCCAGATCGTAGAATTCCTGGCAGGCGAAGGTCGGGTTACGGACCTCCAGCGCGTGACGCAGCCGCACGCCGTTTAGCTCTTTTGGCAGCAATTGCAGGAACCCCTCGAAATCCGCCGGCTCGAACTTCTTGGTGGCCATGAACTGCCAGTTGATGGCGCCCAGCTTGGGCCCCAGCAGGTCCAGCCCCTGGCTCAGGAACTTGCCGATCGACTCGCCGTTGGCCGACAGGATCTTGCGGTTGGTGCAGAAGCGGCTGGCCTTGACCGAGAACACGAAATCCTCGGGCGTCTCGTCGCGCCACTTCATCCAGCTGTCGGGCTTGAAGGTCGAATAGTAGGTGCCGTTGATCTCGAGGCTGGTCAGCTTAGACGACGCGTATTTCAGCTCGTCTTTCTGCTTGAGATCGTCGGGATAGAAGGTCCCCCGCCAGGGCTCGAACGTCCAGCCGCCGATGCCGGTTCGGATCTTGCCCATGTGTGGATGTTCCCTTGATGTTCCGGTGGCGCACCCTAGCAAAAGGAGCGCGGACGGCAAGCGCCGAGCCGCCCCCACCTGACCTCGCGTTGCGAGGTCGTCCGCCCCCGGAGGGGGCGGAAGGAGTCCTTCTTCCCCCTCTGGGGGAGGAGGGCCGTCAGGCCCGGAGGGGGCGCGTGATCAACACTCCACCCGGTTCACCGACAGACCCACCGCCAGACCCCCCATCGAGGTCTCCTTGTAGATCTCGTTCATGTCCTCGCCGGTGCGCTTCATCGTGGCGATGACCTTGTCGAGGCTGACCGAGTGCTGGCCATCGCCCAGTAGAGCCAGGCGGGCGGCGTCGATGGCCTTGATGGCGCCCATGGCGTTGCGTTCGATGCAGGGGATCTGCACCAGGCCGCCGATCGGGTCGCAGGTGAGACCGAGGTTGTGCTCCATGCCGATCTCGGCGGCGTTCTCGATCTGGGCGTTGGTCCCGCCCAGCGCCGCGGCCAAGCCCGCCGCCGCCATTGAGCAGGCCACGCCCACCTCGCCCTGGCAGCCGACCTCGGCGCCGCTGATCGAGGCGTTGCGCTTGTAGAGCGCGCCGATCGCCGCCGCGGTCAGCAGGAAGGTCCGAATCTGCTCGGGCGAGCCGTTGTGGAACCGCACGAAGAACCGCAGCACGGCCGGGATCAGGCCCGCGGCGCCATTGGTCGGGGCGGTGACGACGCGGCCGCCGGCGGCGTTCTCCTCGTTGACCGCCATGGCCCACAGGTTGACGAAGTCCATCGCCGCCAGAGGGTCGCTGATCTGGCGCTCCATCCGGCCCTGGATGGTCTGGTGAATCTGGCGGGCGCGGCGCTTGACGCTCAGGCCGCCGGGCAGGACGCCGTCCTGGCGCATGCCGCGATCAATGCAGGCCTCCATGGCCCCAAAGATCCGGTCGAGGCCGGCGTTCATCTCGCCGTGGCTCATCCGCGCCTGCTCGTTGGCGGCCATGACCTCCGCGATCGTCAGCTTAGCCTCGTCCGCCCGCTCCAAGAGGTCGGCCGAGCTCTCGAACGGGTAGGGGACGGGCGGGCCCTCCTCGGGCGGGGCGTTGCGGCCCATCTCGGCCTCGTCGCGGACGAAGCCGCCGCCGATCGAGAAATAGGTCCGTTCGCCCAGCAATTGGCCGGCCTTGTCGTAGGCGGCGAAGGTCAGGCCGTTCGGATGCTGCGGCAGGCGCTCGTGGCCCAGCCAGACGATGTCGCGGGCTTCGTCGAAAGCGATGTCGAGCTCTCCGCCCAGCTTCAGGGACTGGCTGGCCTGGACCTCCAGCAGCGCGGCCTCGCCGGCGTCGGGATCGAGCTCGGCGGGGACGAAGCCCAGCAGCCCCAGGATCACGGCTCGGTCGGTGGCGTGGCCGCGTCCGGTAAGGGCCAGCGAGCCGTAGAGACGCGTCTCGACCCGCGCGACCTGCGCCAGCTGGCTCGCCGCGCGCAGCCGCCCGATGAACAGTCCTGCCGCCGTCATCGGGCCCATGGTGTGGCTGCTCGACGGGCCGACGCCGAGTTTGAAGAGGTCGAAGACGGAGGTGGTCATGGGGTCACAAATTCAATGTGTCATCCCGGCTCGGCGCGCTGCGCGCTTGGCCGGGATGACAGTTTTCAACGCTTACTTCCGCTGCGCCGCCGTGGCGTCGCGGACGGCCTTGAACTCCGAGCCCTCGCCCCAGGCGGGCCAGCGGGTCGCGTTGGCCAGGTCGATCCCGACGCTGTAGACCAAGGCGATGTCGGCGGTCATGCCGTCCAGCCGCCAGCTGTCGTTCCATTCGTCGGCAGGCTGGTGATAGGCGTTGATCCGATAGGCGTCAGAGGCGGCCTTGCCGGCCGCCACGCCGCCTTCGACCAGGTCCTCGCCCGAGCCGAACGAGATCGCCGGCACGCCGCGCTTGGCGAACGGGAAGTGGTCGGAGCGGTAGAAGTAGCCGGCCTCGGTGGCGGGGTCGGGCGTATAGGTCCGGCCCACGGCCTTGCCCTTGGCGATCAGGTCATCCAGCAGGGTCAGCTTGGCGTTGCCCGAGATCGTGAAATCCCGCGCCGGCGCGGACGGGTCCAGGGCGTCGGTGTTAAGCACGCCAACGGTCTTGGCCAGCGGATACAGCGGATTGGCCGCGTAGTATTCCGAGCCCAGCAGGCCCTTTTCCTCGGCGGTCACGGCCAGGAACACCATCGAGCGCTCGGGCTTGGGGCCGCTGGCGGCCAGGCGACCCATCTCCAGCATGGCGGCGATGCCGGTCGCGTTGTCGACGGCGCCGTTATAGATCTTGTCGCCCTTGGCGTCCGGCGCGCCGACGCCCAGGTGGTCCCAGTGGCCGGTGAAGAAGATGGTCTCGTCAGGGCGCTTGGCCCCGGTGACCTTGCCGACGATGTTCTTCGAGATGATCGTCTGGTGCTTGACCTTGTAGTCGGCCGAGAAGGTCGCGCCCTTCAGTTCGACCGGCTTGAAGTCGCGGCTCTGGGCCTGCTTCTTCAGGGTCTCGAAGTCGAGGCCGGCGGCCTTAAACAGGTTCACCGCCACGTCACGCTGGATCCAGCCCTCGAGGGCGGGGTGGGACTTGGCCGGCTCCTTGCGGACGATGTCGAACATCGTGTTGGTGTTGGAGTTCTTGACCGTGGCCCAGCCGTACGAGGCGGGCGCGGTCTCATGCACGATCAGCAGGCCGGCCGCGCCCTGGCGCGCGGCTTCCTCGAACTTGTAGGTCCAGCGGCCGTAATAGGTCATGGCTTTGCCGCCGAAGTCTCCGGAACCGGTCTCGAAGTCCGGGTCGTTGATCAGCACGACCAGCAGCTTGCCCTTCAGGTCCATGCCCTTGAAGTCGTCCCAATTGCGCTCGGGGGCCTTCACGCCATAGCCGGCGAAGACGATAGGGGCGTCCTTGATCGAGACCTTGTCGATATTGGTCATGGCCGCGCGGATCGCGACCTGCTCGCCCTGGGCCAGCATCATGTGCTGACCGCCGACCATCACGTGGGCGCTGACGGGGCCGTCGATGTCGAACATCGCCAGCGGCACGTCCTGGGTCCAGGCGCGGGTCCCGTCGTTTTGTAGGTCGCCGCCGGGCTCCAGGCCCACGGCCTTCATCTGCTCGACGACATAGGCGACGGTCTTGGTCTCGCCCGCGGTGGCCGGGCCACGGCCTTCGAAGTCGTCCGACGAGAGGACCTTGATGTGAGCCGCCAGCTTGGCGGGGTCGATCTTCGGCGCGTCCGCGGCCTGGGCCAGCATGGGCGCGGCGAGAAGGGCGGTGGCGAGCAGCAGGCGTTTCATCGCAACTCCATTCGGGAGCAAATCTTGTCGTCGAGCGCGGGAACCTAGCTGGCGTTTTTGAAGGTCGCCAGCGCTACTTGCCCCCACCTGACCGCTTCGCGGTCGTCCGCCCCCAGAGGGGGCGGAAGGCGCGCGTCCTTCTTCCCCCTCTGGGGGAGGAGCGCGAAGCGCGGAGGGGGCGAGTCAGGTGCTCACCCGCCGCCCATCCACCGCCCAGCGTTCCAGTCGCTCGCCATCCCAGACGTGCAGCGCGTCGTAGAGGTTGATGGTCGGGTCGCAGTGGCCGGGTTGCAGCCAGACGACCTCGCCGACCTGGGGTGCGTCGGCGGGCCAGGCGCGGGCGTCATCGGCGTCGGCGGCGGACACCGCCTTGTCGAAGCCAAGCGGGTCGCGACCGGCGGCCTTCAGCACGTCGAAGGTCGCCGGGTGGGCGATCATGCCGTGCTCGTCGCCCATCGGCCGCCATAGGGAGCCGGGCGCCGCGCCAGACACGACGCGGGCTGGCGGGCCGTCCATCGACATGGCCTTGAAGCCGGCGTCGCAGACGACGTGGCTCTTGTGGCGGGCCGAGACCACGGTGGAAGCGACGAACAGCGCCGGCTCGAACGGCCAGACCCCGCCGCCCGGCGCGCCACAGGCGTCGTACTCGACGTCCATTACCGCGTAGGAGCCGGCCTGCAGCTCGGTGAAGACGCCCGAGGCCAGGTCGAAGGCGTGGGTTCCGGTGCCGCCGCCCGTCAACACCGGCGGGGGCAGGCCAGCGGCGGTCAGCGCGGCGACCAGGGCCTTCAGCGTGGCGAAGGCGGCCTCGTCGGCGGACTTGCGCAAGGGCCCGTCGTCCAGGTGCTGCAGATGGCCGAGATAGGCCTGGATCCCGGCGAAGCGCGCGCCCGGCGCGGCGTTGGCGGCGCGAGCCAGGGCCAGGGCATCTTGCGGATAGACGCCGGCGCGATGGGTGCCGAGGTCGAGGTCGATCACGACGTCCAGCGTGACGCCGGCGGCGACGGCGGCGTCCGACAGCCGGTCGATCTGGTCCTCGTCATCGACCACGGCCCCGACCGTCACGCCGGGCTTGGCCAGGGCCGCCAAGCGCGGCGGACCCCAGGCCGGGACCGGGGCGGTGACCAGTACGTCCTTGATCCCGCCGGCCACATAGGCCTCGGCCTCGCCCACGGTCTGGCAGCACAGGCCGACGGCGCCCCGCTCGACGATCAGCCGGCCCAGGGTGGAGCACTTGTGAGTCTTGCCGTGGGCGCGCAGGCGCACGCCGGCGGCGTCGCACAGGGCCTGCATGCGGTCGATGTTGCGCATCAGCGCGGCGCGATCGACGACGAGGAGGGGTGTTTGGGGGAGGGCGGTGGCGGGTGGCAGGTTCATGTGTTCTCCCCTCGCTACCGACTGTCATCCCGGCCAAGCGCGGAGCGCGCCGAGCCGGGACCGCCGGAAGCTCTGCTTTTGTGGCGGTCCCGGGTCTGCGCTGCGTTCCGCCCGGGATGACACCTTTTATGAGCTAGATTTGACCGCTCAAAACCTGGGCGAACAACCCCGGATCGACATTCCCCCCCGACAGCACGATCGCCGCCGTCTTGCCCTTCAGATCCACCTTTCCCGCCAGCGCCGCGGCCAGGGCCACGCAGCCGCCGGGCTCGACCACCAGTTTCAGGACCGAGAAGGCGTAGCGCATGGCTTCGGCGACCTCGGCGTCCGTGACCGCCACGCCGCCGGCGAGATTGCGCTGGTTGATCGGCCAGGTCAGTTCGCCGGGGATCGGGGTCAGCAGGGCGTCGCAGAACGAGCGGGCGTCCTTGTCGATGGTCTCGCGCCGGCCGCTCTCCAGCGAGCGGCGGGTCTCGTCGAAGCCGGCGGGCTCGACGCCCCAGATCGCGGTGGCGGGTGAGAGGGCCTTCACCGCCGTCGAGGTTCCCGCCATCAGGCCGCCGCCGCCGACGCAGCAGACCAGGGTGTCGAGTGTCGCACCCCGCGCGGCGGCCTGCTCGACGATCTCGATCCCCAGCGTGCCTTGGCCGGCCATGATGTGCGGGTCGTCATAGGACGGGACCACGACGCAGCCGCGCTCGGCCGCGATCTGGTCGGCGATGGCGATGCGGTCCTCGGTGAAGCGATCGTAGAAGCGAATCTCGGCGCCGAAGCCGCGCGTGCCCTCGACCTTCACGGCGGGCGAGTCCGACGGCATGACGATCAGGGCCGGACAGCCGATCAGCTGGGCCGCCAGCGCCACGCCCTGGGCGTGGTTGCCGGACGAGAAGGCCACGACCCCGCGCGACTTCTCCTCGTCGGTCAGTTGGCTGAGACGATTGTAGGCGCCCCGGAACTTGAAGGCTCCGGCCCGCTGCAGGGTCTCGGGCTTGAGGAAGATCCGGCCGCCCAGGCGGTCGTCCAGCGCGGGGCTTTCGATCAGCGGCGTTTCGACGGCCAGGCCCTTCAGGCGCTGGGCGGCGGCTTGGATATCGGCGAGGGTGATGGTCATGCGGCGAAGTTCTAAGGGGGCAGTGCTGGCTTTTGAAGCCATGCGCCCCATTTGAGCCTCCCAGCGGCGTTGTTGCGCTGTAACAGGGCGAAACCCTTTGCGAGCTTCGCCGTTCACGACATAAGAGCCGCCGGGGGCTCAATTCAGGACGACTCGATGAAGACCGCCTTCTTGGCCTCCGCGGCCCGCCTTTCGCTCGGCGTCGCCGCGCTGGCTTTCGCCGCGCCCGCTTTCGCCGGAGAGGCTTTTGTCGGCGTCTACAAGCACGACGTCACCTTCATTGGCAGCGCCGTGGGCCTGGGGGCCGCCGGGCGGGAGGACGGGTTCGACGTCCATCTAGGCTATCGCACCGACAAGCTTCAAAACCTGACCTGGCTGGGCAAGCCGCAGGTCCACGCCATGGTGTCGATCAACAGCGAGAACACCTCGAACTTCGTGGCGACCGGCTTCAACTGGAAGGTCGAGCTGGGCCAGAAGGGCGGCTTCTATCTGCGTCCGGGCCTGGGCCTGGCCTATACCGACGGCAAGGCCAAGCTGCCGCCCGCCAACGCCCCGAACTTGACGCCCGAGGAGCGGGCCCGCCGCACCTGGCTCTACTACAACCGCATCGAGTTCGGCTCGCGCGTGCTGTTCGAGCCGGAGCTGGCTCTAGGCTATCAGGTCAACGACCGCGTGTCGGTCGAGCTGTCCTACACCCACCTGTCGAACGGCCAGATCTTCCACCAGGGCAAGAACCAGGGGCTTGACGACGCAGGGGTCCGACTGGTTTACGCCTTCTGACTTCGCGAAGGGCCGGATGACGGTTCGCGCGGCGCCGCCGAAAATCTGAGAAACGTTCGGGGTCGAGTCCTGTCGAAGGACCCCGCGACGTCACCCGGCAGGCGACAAGGCATATCTCAACCATGGCCAACGTGACCGTTGTCGGCGCCCAGTGGGGCGACGAGGGCAAGGGCAAGATCGTCGACTGGCTCAGCAACCGCGCCGATGTCGTGGTGCGCTTCCAGGGCGGCCACAACGCCGGCCACACGCTGGTGGTGGACGGCAAGGTCTACAAGCTGGCCCTGCTGCCCTCGGGCGTCGTGCAGGGCAAGCTGTCGGTGATCGGCAATGGCGTCGTGGTCGACCCGTGGCACCTGCTGACCGAGATCGACAAGATCGCCGACCAGGGCGTGGCCATCACGCCGGACCTCTTGATCCTGGCCGACAACGCCTGCCTGATCCTGCCGCTGCACAAGGACCTGGACCAGGCGCGCGAGGCGGCCTCGACCCAGAAGATCGGCACCACCGGTCGCGGCATCGGGCCGGCCTATGAGGACAAGGTCGGCCGCCGCGCCATCCGCGTCGCCGACCTGGCTGATCCGGAGGCCCTGAAGCCCAAGATCGACCGCTTGCTGGCTCACCACGGCGCCCTGCGTCGCGGCCTTGGCCTGCCCGAGGCGAACGCGCAGGAGCTGTTCGACGCCCTGATGGAACTGGCGCCGCGCATCCTGTCTTACGCGCAGCCGGCCTGGCGGGTGCTGGACCAAGCCTACAAGGCCGGCCGCCGCATCCTGTTCGAGGGCGCGCAAGGCTCGCTGCTGGACGTCGACCACGGCACCTATCCCTTTGTGACCTCGTCCAACACGGCGGCGGGCCAGGCCTCGGCCGGCTCGGGCATGGGCCCCTCGGCGACGGGCTACGTGCTGGGCATCGTCAAGGCCTACACCACCCGTGTGGGCGAAGGCCCGTTCCCGGCCGAGCTGTTCGACGAGGTCGGCAAGCACCTGTCGACCGTCGGCCGCGAGGTCGGCGTCAACACCGGCCGCGCTCGCCGCTGCGGCTGGTTCGACTCAGTGCTGGTGCGCCAGTCGGTGGCCATCAACGGCATCCACGGCGTGGCCCTGACCAAGCTGGACGTGCTGGACGGCTTGGAAACCCTGAAGATCTGCGTCGGCTACAAGATCGGCGACAAGGTGCTGGACTACCTGCCCGCAGGCCTGCGCGACCAGGCCGCCGCCACGCCCGTCTACGAGGAGCTGGAAGGCTGGAGCGAAAGCACCGCCGGCGCCCGCTCGTTCAAGGACCTCAACGCCAAGGCCATCAAGTATGTCCGCCGTGTCGAGGAACTGATCGGCGCGCCCGTGGCCCTACTGTCGACCAGCCCCGAGCGCGACGACACGATTCTGATGCGCGACCCGTTTCAGGGATAGAGCGCCTCAGTAAAGCGCCTGGGCTCAAGTCTTCGAGTCAGATCAAGCAGCAAACGCCACGGGATTACTTCCCGTGGTAAAGCTTGGTGAACCTTTCTGACGCCTACCATCTCCTTTAGTTTCTGCGTTGGGGGACGCGGTGGGGCTGCGTGAACTGCTTGAAGATGGCCGGGAGGGCGCCACGCTGGCGATGAGCCAGCGCAGCCGGTTCGCGCGTATCGTGGTCGCGCTTCTGGCGGCTGGCCTGTTGCTGGCCCAGTTCGGCTGGCGTCCGGCGCTGATCTGGTGCGCGGTCAACGTCGTGCTGGAGGGCTGGATCGAATACCTGCGGCGACACATCAAACCGCGCTCGGAGGACCGCTGGAACCTGCTGGTCAGGCTTGGGACGCCGATCAGCTTCAGCGTGGTCTGGTCGGCGATGGCCTGCTTCCTTTGGATCAACGGTGCGCTGGCGCTGAAGTTCACCGCGTTGCTGGTCCTGTTCGGCCTGATCGTCGAGACCATCCGCTATGGGGCGATCAGCCGGGGCGCCATGCTGTTCATCGCGCCGCCGCCTTTCATCGCCTTGCTGGCCGCGCCCCTGGTCGAGGTCGGCAGTCGCAATTGGGAATGGTGCGTTGTCCTGGTCACCGTCGCCGGCCTCCTGTTCTACATGCTGGACGCCGCCCAGCAGTTGCGGGCGAACAGCAAGGCCCTGGAGGAGGCCCAGAGCGCGGCGCTGGAAGCCAGCGAGGCCAAGTCCGCCTTCCTGGCGATGATGAGCCATGAACTGCGAACGCCGATGAATGGGGTGCTGGGCCTTACCCATGCTCTGCGGGGCGCGCGCCTTGAGCCGCGCCACGCCCGCTATCTGGAGATGATCGAGAAGTCGGGCCAGGGCCTGATGACGATCCTCAACGACATCCTCGATCTGTCCAAGATCGAGGCCGGCAAGCTGGAGCTGGACATCTCGCCGTTCGACCTGCGCGACCTCGTCGACCAGACCGGGGTGATGTGGAGCGAGACGGCGCGGGAGAAGGGTTTGGAGCTGAGGCTCGAAATTGATCCCGCCACTCCGGCCTGGGTGATAGGGGACGTCGCGCGGGTGCGGCAGATTCTGCTGAACCTGATCTCCAACGCGCTGAAGTTCACCGACGAGGGCGCCGTGACCGTGCGGGTCGCCCCGGCTGGCGAGGGTGTTGCTTTAACTGTCTCCGACACCGGTGTCGGCATGACGCAGGAACAGCGGGCCCGCCTGTTCTCTCCGTTTGTCCAGGGCGACCGCTCGATCGCCCGCCGCTTCGGCGGCACCGGCCTTGGCCTGACGATCTGCCGGCATCTGGCGGAGCTGATGGGCGGAGAGGTCACGGTCCAGAGCGCGCCTGGCGAAGGCTCGACCTTCACCGTGAGCCTGCCGCTGGCGATGGCCGAAAAGCCGAGCCCGCCCCAGACCGAGGAGTCCGAGGGACTAGATTTCGGCGGCGTGCGGGTGCTGGTGGTGGACGACAACGTCGTCAACCAGATGGTGGCGCGGGCTGTTCTGGAGTCGGTGGGGGTGGCGGTCCTGACCGCCGACGACGGTGGCGCGGCGCTGGAACGCCTAAGGGACGAGCCGTTCGATCTGGTGCTGATGGACGTGCACATGCCGGTGATGGACGGGATCGAGGCGGTGCGCCGCATTCGGGCCGGCGAGGCGGGCCGCGCCGACATGCCCATCGTGGCCCTGACCGCAGACGCCATGGTCGGCGACGCCGAGCGCCTCGTGGCCCAGGGCTTCGACGACGCCCATCCCAAGCCGATCCGCCCGACCGAGTTGTTGATGATCGTGGCTCAACTGACGATCCTGGCTCCGAAAGCGCCAGAGCTCCGACGCGTGGGCGGCGCCACCGCCTGACGACCTTCGTAACGGTCGGCGCGGGAATCCTGTTATGGCTGCGTTATCGGCCAAGTCGGGGGCGACGCGTGAGTTTTCGTGAGTTTCTCAACGACGGGGTTGACGGCGCCTCGCTTGAGATGGGCCGACGGGGCACGGCCGTGCGCCTGGGTATGACGGCGCTGGTCGCCACGCTGATCGCTTATCGCTTCGGACCTTACGCCCTGCTGGCATGGATCCTGGTCAGCGCAGGGCTGGAAGGCCTGATGATCCTGCTCAAGGTGCAGTTCCGGCCCGCCTCCGAGCGGCGCTTTCCGCTGATCCGGAGGCTGGGGCTGGGGGCGCTGTTCAGCACGGTCTGGTCCATCGTGGCCTGCCTCTTCTGGATCCACGGCTCGTCGGGCCTGAAGTTCGCCGCCCTGATGCTGATGTTTGGCCTGTTGATCGAGGGGCTGAAACACGCGGCCGTCAGCCGGACCATGCTGCTGGCCCTGGCGCCGCCCCCGTTCGCGGCCCTGGTTTTCGCGGCCTTGACCTCCCAGCACTGGAAGGCGTGGGAGTACATTGTCGTCGCGGTGGTGATCGTCGGCGTGTTTGGCTTCACCATGGACGCCGTCCGTCTGCTGCGGGAGAACGCCCAGGCGCTCGAGCGCGCCCAGGCCGAGGCGCAAGAGGCCAGTCGGTCCAAATCCGCCTTCCTGGCGATGATGAGTCATGAGTTGCGCACGCCCATGAACGGCGTGCTGGGCTTGGCCCACGCGCTTGGCGAAACCCGTCTGGACCCCAGGCAGGCCGAATATGTCGACATGATCATCCAGTCGGGCGACAGCCTGATGACCATCCTCAACGACGTCCTGGACCTGTCCAAGATCGAGGCGGGCAAGCTGGATCTGGACATCGCGCCGTTCGATATCCGCGCGCTTGCGGCCCAGACCCGCCTGCTGTGGAGCGAGACGGCCAGGGCCAAGGGAATCGACCTTGCGCTGGACGTCGATCCGGCCACGCCGGCCTGGTTGCTGGGCGACGCGGCCCGCGTTCGCCAGATCCTGCTGAACCTGTTGTCCAACGCCCTGAAATTCACCGAGGCGGGCCAGGTGCGCATCCGGATCATGCCGGACGAGGTGGGCAAGATCGTCCTGTCGGTGGCCGATACGGGAATCGGGCTCAGCGCCGAGCAGCAGGCGCGCCTGTTTACGCCGTTCGTCCAGGGCGATCGCTCGACCGCCCGTCGGTTCGGAGGCACGGGCCTTGGCCTCGCCATCTGCCGTCAGCTGGCCCAGTTGATGGACGGGACGATCGGCGCTCAGAGCGCGCCGGGCCAGGGATCGACCTTCACCGTCCGTCTGGCTCTGCCAGCGGTGGACGAGCTTTCCGGGGGGCAGGACCCGCAGGCCGCCTCACCCGGTCTAGAAGGGTTGCGGGTGCTGGTCGTCGACGACAACACCGTCAACCAGGTGGTCGCTCGCGCGGTGCTGGAGTCCGCGGGCATCGAGGTTTCCGCCGTCGGAGATGGGCGGGCGGCCTTGGCGCGGCTGGGGGCCGAGCCCTTCGACCTGGTGCTGATGGACGTCCACATGCCGGTGATGGACGGCGTTGAGGCCGTGCGCAGGATCCGGTCGGGCGAGGGCGGTCGGGTCGACATGCCGGTCGTGGCCTTGACCGCCGACGCCATGGTGGGCGACGCCGAGCGCCTGTTGGCCCAAGGCTTCGACGACGCCCATCCCAAGCCGATCGCGCCGGCGGGCCTCCTGGCGACGGTGGCGCGGCTGTCGTCGGCAGGGGCGATCGCGCGTGGCCCAAGACTGACCTGACCTGACGCCCCTGGGCTTGGCGAGCGGATTCTTAACGTTCTGCCCCCAGGATTGCGCCCTCTTTCAGGGAGCTTGGGTTTCGTGTTCGACGGCAACGTCCGCACTCTCCAGCGTGTCGCCGCCAAGGTGCAGCGGGTTCTGGTCGTCGACCCGAACCCCGCCATGGCGCGCCTCTTGGCCGAGCACATGCGCCCGCTGGGGGCGGTCGACATGTTCTCGGCCCCGACGGCCGAGAAGGGCTACGCCATGGCCTGCGCGCTCGATCCCCAGCTGATCTTCGTCGAGCATGCCCAGGCGGGCGTCGACGGCCTGGCCTTCACGCGCAAGATTCGCCGCGGCGATCTGACCTGCCGCGAGGCGCCGATCATCATGTGCGCCACCGACGCCACCGCCGACGTCATCTTCGGCGCTCGCGACGCCGGCGTGCACGAGTTCATGCGCAAGCCATTCAACATCAAGGACCTGGAGCGTCGGCTCGAAGCTGTGACCCTGAAGCCGCGCGACTGGGTCGAGGGCGTGGGCTATGTCGGCCCTGACCGCCGCCGGTTCAATTCCGCCGATTATCGTGGGCCTCGCAAGCGCAAGGCCGACGCCGCCGCCACGCCGGCCGCGCGTCTTTCCCAGGCCCTTCGCATCGTCAAGTCGGCCGCCGCGGCGTTGGACAGCGATCCGGCCCAGGCTCGCCGGGCCCTGGCCGCCCAGGCCGAGGAGCTGCGTCGTGTCGGCGAGGCGGTGAAGGACAGCCGTCTGATCCAGGCCGCCGCCGCCCTCACAACCTGCACCCAGGCCGTTCTCGCCGGTTCCGGCGGACGCGCTGACCTGATCAAGCGCATCGACGCGGTGATGGGTTTCATGGCGGCGGACGACAAGGGACGGGCGGCCTGATCTGACCCTTTCCCAGGCGCCCAAACGAAAGAAGGCGGCGCCCGTTGAGCGCCGCCTTCCTCGTGTTCAGACAGCGAAGAGACTTTAGAACGCCATGCGCGCGGTCAGCTGCACCACTGGGCCGGCCTTTTCTCGCTCCAACTCGTATTCGTCGAACGAGCGGTCGATTTGGTTGGTGATGGTGGTGAACTTGTTGAAGGTCTCTTTCTTGTCGGCGTCGAGCAGGTTCGAGCCCGTCAGGCGAACGACCATATTCTTGCCGATGCGCTTTTCGATGAAGGCCTCCAGGTCCGCGCCATAGGTGGTGGTCACTTCCTCGCCGACGACGCGGCTATAGGCCTCGCCCTGCTTGCGATAGGTCATGCCGAAGGCGGCCCCGAAGGTCGGGATGTCCTGGATGAAGCCGACGTTGAACACCGACTCCGCCTGGCTGTTGAAGCGACGCTTGCCGAACTCATCGCTGACCTCGCTGTCGAGATAGGAGTAGTTCAGGAACACGCCGGTGTTGTCCAAGCCGATGAACGACAGCGGCGTCGAGAGGTCGAACTCGATCCCGTACACCTTGCCATCGCCGGTGTTGCGGGCCGAGTAAATCCAGGTGACGTCATCCGGCGGATCGTTGGCTGAACCCGCCGCGCCGGTGTTGTAGATCTCGATCAGGTCCTTGATGTCGCGATAGAACAGATTGACGCCGAAGACGCCGTCGCGGCCCATTCGGCGCTCGTAGCCGACGTCCAAGCCCCAGGCCTTTTCCGGCTCAAGGGTGGGATCGCCGCGGAAGTCGTTGTCGCCCAGCTCTTCTTCCAGCGTGACTGGCGAGAGGAACTGGAAGCTGGGCCGGCGCACGGTGCGGGCGACCGAGGCGTAGACTTGGTCGGCGTTGGTCAGGTTGTAGCGGACCGAGGCCGATGGCAGCAGGACGCTGTAGTCCTTCTCGGTCTTTTCGTTGATCACGAAGTCCTGGACCGTCACGTCGGTCGTCTCGTAGCGCAGGCCCGCTTCCCATTTCACGCCGTTCGAGCGGCCCGACAGCATGACGTAGGGGTCGACCCGGGTCTGCTCCAGTCGCGCCTTGCTGGTGATCTCGAACGGCTTGTAGGCCGGCGGGTTCGCGGACGGCAGGTTGTAGCGGTTGCGGGGAACCTCGCTGACGCGCGAGTCGCGGCGCTTGCCTTCGTACTGGACGCCGAACTCCAGATCAGTTCCGGCGGTCAGCTCGCGCTTGTGCTCCAGCTTGGCTGTGACCTCATCGTCGGTGATGCGGGTCTTGGCGCGGTCGCCGGTGAAGCGGTCGCCGTCGGGGAACGGCGTGGAGTCGCGCAGGTACTCGGTCTCGTACTCGAACTCGTACTCGTCGTTCTGGAAGGTCGCGTAGCCCAGCTTGATGCTGGTTTCGCCGCCCGCCATCGGGAACTTGTACTTGCCGTTCAGCGCGTAGCTGTCCTGCTGGATGTCGACGTCGTTGTCATTGATGGTCGACAGCTTGGCGTTGGTCTGGACGCCGTCATTGTACTCGATCGAGTCCTCGTTCTGGTAGCGATCGGTGTGAACATAGAAGCCGTTCACCGACAGCTGGCCTGGGCCGACCGGTACGTCATAGGCGATGTTGAACGAACTGTCGGTGCCGTTGCGGACGTCGCTCTGTATCTCGTTGTTGTTCAGGCTGGCGCCCGGCTCGTCGTAGCGCAGGCTGAGCTTTTCCTTGGGGTTGCGGCGACCTTGAACATTGGCGCCGACCAGCAGCCGGCCCGGACCAACCTGGCCGCCCCACACCGCGCCGATCACCTCGCGCACGCGCTTGTCGTCAAAGCGCAGGGCGCCGACGCGAACATAGCCGCCGTCCAGCGCAAGGGCGTCGCGCAGCACAATGTTCAAGGCGCCGGCGACGGCGTCGCCGCTGCGATTGGCGCTGCTGCTGCGGACGATCTCGATGTGGTCTATCAGCTCGGCCGGAATGCGGTCGACGAAGAAGGCTTGATCAGCGCCGTTGCCGAACGAGCCCGAGCTGGAGCCCGAGCCGGGGACCTTCTCGCCGTTGATCAGAATCTGAGTGTAGGCCGGGTCGAGGCCGCGCAAGCGCACGCCATCCGACTCCAGCACGTCCGACAGGAACGACACGCTGGGCACGCGCTTGAGGGCGTCGCCGACGGTCAACGGTTCGAAGCGCTGGAAGTAGTCGAGGCCGTAGTCGAGGACCGGCGCGGTCGATTCGCTGCGATTGCGATAGGCGATCTTAGCCTGGACCACGACCGCCGAGGCCAGGGTCGGCTCGTCGGCTGTGGCGATCGGCGCGTCGGCCATAGCGTTTTCGGGCGCCGCTATCGCGGCTGACGCCAGGGCCAGCGGCGCGAGCGCCGCCAGCGCGAAGAGCATGGTCTTCTTCATCCTAATCCCCTCGTTGGCCGCGAGCGCTTTTTGAGCAGGCGCGCCTCGACAGCTTCAGGGGTCGGAATAGTTTTCAGACGCGATGTTTCGCTGACGTTTTTGTTGCAGAATCTTGAAGGTCGCGTTTGCTGGCGTGGGGAGCTACCGCTTGCCCGCCGGTCGCTTCAGCCAATGTCTCAGCGCGCCGTTGACCGCGCCGGGGGCCTCCATTGGCGCCATGTGGCCGGTTCGGGGGATCACCACCAAGTGCGTGCAGCCGATGGCGGCGGCCATGGCGCGGTGGCCTTCGGCGGGCGTGATCTGGTCGGTCTCGCCGACGATGACCAGCAGCGGAACCCGCAGCGCCCTCAGCGCCGCCTCGCCGTCCTCGCGCTCCAGACTGTTCTGGCGCAGGAAGACCTCGCGACCCAGGCGCTGGGTCATGTCGACGATGCGGCTGGTCAGCGCCACGTCGTCCAGGCGCGAGGCGTCGACGTAAGACTTCAGGATGGCCTGGCCGATCCCCAGGAACGTCCCGCCCTTGGCGGCGGCCTTGTTCAGGGCCCGGCGCTGGGCGGCGCGCTCTGGCGTATCGACGTGGATCGAGGTGTCCAGCAGGGCCAGGCGCTCGATCCGCTCGGGCGCGATCCGGGCGATGTCCTGGGCCACGTAGCCGCCCATCGAGAAGCCGGCCAGGGCGAAGGTCGGTTCGGCGTTTTCCAGCACGTGCTCGGCCATCGCGCGGAGGGTGGCGTAGGGCGTCAGATCCGGAACCCAGATCCGCGCCACGTCCGAAAGACCGCTGATCTGGTCGCGCCAAAGCTCGGCGTCGTTGAGCAGGCCGGGCAGCAGGATCAGCTGGGGCAGGGAAGAAGCGGTGGTCATGGAGCGCTCATAGCATCTGCGGGACGGGTGTTTCGTGTTCCGAATGGCGGGGTTTGCGTCTTGCCAAGTCAGGGGCGATCCTGCATTTGCGACGTTATACCGTAACGGCGCGGGTGGGCCTCAACGGGCTTCGCCCCTGGTCCGCCAGCCCAACCGCCAAAGCCTGAGTACATTGTCTATGCGTTTCCTGAAGCTGGCCCCAGTGCGGGGCGTCCTGGCCGCTTGCGCTCTCGGCGCGCCTGGAGAGGCTTTGGCCCAGCGGGTCAACGACAACGCCGTGGCCGGGGCCGAGGACGCCTTTGGCGTCAGCATCGGCAATGAGCGGGTCGGTCTCTACAGCAGCAGCGAGGTTCGGGGCTTCTCGCCGATCACCGCTGGCAATATCCGGATGGAGGGGCTGTACATGGACCGCCCGGCCTCGTTCACCGACCGGCTGGTCGAGAGCAACGTGGTCCGCGTGGGCCTGGCCGCGCAGAACTATCTGTTCCCCGCACCGACCGGCATCGTCGACTACCGCATCCGCCCGGCCGGTGATCGCCGCGTGGTCAGCCTGGTCGCCGGCTACGGCCCCATGGGCGGCGGCCGGATCGAGATCGACAGCCAGATCCCAGTCACGGATCGGCTGAGCCTGGTCGCCGGGATCGCGGGCTTCGACGACGAATTCGGCAGCGGCGCCGACGCGGTCTATGGCTCCTACGCCCTGGCCGCGCGCTGGCGGCCGACCGAAAAGCTGCTGGTCCTGCCGTTCTGGAGTCGGGTCGACACCTGGGACCGCGAAGCCACGCCCCTTTATGTCGCCGCGCCGGGCGTCCTGCCCGCGCCCGTGGAGCGTCGCCGCTACGCCGGTCCGAACTGGGCGGACTATCGCAATATCGCGACGAACTCCGGCGTGCTGAGCCGCGCCACGCTGCCGGGCGGCTTCACCCTGGCCGCGGGCCTCTTCCGCTCGGTGAACGATACGCGCGAGAACTACGCTCACGTGCTGAGCAACGTGCAGACCGACGGCTCGGCGCTGCGCCGGATCAGCCGCGATCCGCGCCAGAAGCTAGTCTCGACCAGCGGCGAGATCCGGCTCAGCCGAACGATCGTCGCGGGCGACTGGGCCCACGCCCTGCACGCCTCCCTGCGCGGCCGCCAGCGCGACAGCCTGTATGGCGGCGGGGCCAGCCTGAGCCTGGGCGCGACCCACGTCGAGGATCGCGTCGATATCGCCGAGCCGGCCTTCGCCCTGGGCGCCCGCACGCGGGACGAGGTCGAGCAGTGGACCGGCGGCCTGGCCTACGACCTGCGCTGGCGGGGACATGGGGCGATGAGCGTGGGCCTGCAGCGGGCGGACTATCGCAAGACCGTCCTGCGTCCTGACGGCGTCCGCGCCGTCGCCCACGATCCGGCCTGGCTCTACAACGCCGCCGCGTCGTGGACGCTATCGCGCCGCCTGGCGCTGTACGGCAGCGTGACCCGCGGTCTGGAGGAGAGCGGCGTGGCCCCCGACAGCGCCGCCAACCGCACCCAGGCCCTGCCGGCGATCATCACCGACCAGTGGGACGCTGGCGTGCGCTGGGTTCTGCCGCGCAACCTGCGCCTGGTGGCGGGCGGCTTCCAGGTGCGTAAGCCCTACTTCGCCGCCGACGACGCCAACGTCTTCCGCGAGATGGGATCGGTGCGCCATCGCGGCGTCGAGGTCAGCCTGACCGGCTCGCCCATCGAGGGGCTGTCGGTGGTGGCCGGGGCTGTGCTGATGCGTCCGCGCGTCACCGGCGCGCCGGTGCGCGAAGGGCGGATCGGCCGCGAGCCCGTCGGCCAGACCGCGCGTGTGCTGACGCTGAGCGGAACCTGGGCCCTGCCGGTCGAGGGATTGGCGCTGACCTTTTCGGCCAACAACCACGGCCGCCGCGCCGCGGACCAGCTGAACCGCACCTACACGCCGGCCGCGACGATCTTCGACGCCGGCCTGCGCTATCGCTTCGACATCGGCGACAAGCCGGCCCTGCTGCGCGCCCAGGTCACCAACCTGACCGACAAGTTCGACTGGAAGGTGGTCGCCAGCAACGCCTTCGAGGTCAACGCCCCCCGGACGGCGACGCTGTTCCTGACCGTGGACTTCTAAGGCCCAACAAAAAAGGGAGCGCCATGACCGGCGCTCCCTTGATCGTTATCGCCGCTCCGAGGCCGGAGCGTCGTGATCGTGTCAGGCCTCGACCATGTTTTTGGCGATCGCCGCCTCGCGCATGGTCTTCTGCAGCTTCTCGAACGCGCGGACCTCGATCTGGCGAACGCGCTCGCGGCTGACGCCGTACTGAGCGGCCAGTTCCTCGAGGGTGGTCGGGTCGTCCTTTAGGCGGCGCTCGGTCAGGATGTGGCGCTCGCGGTCGGTCAGTTCGATCATCGCTTCTTCAAGAAGCGACATCCGCAGCGACTTTTCCTCGTCCTCGGCGACGCGGGTCTCCTGGGAGACCTGCTCCTCGTCGGCCAGCCAGTCTTGCCACTCGCTCTCACTGTCCGAACGCAGCGGGGCGTTCAGCGAGGCGTCGGGGCCCGACAGGCGGCGGTTCATCGAGATGACCTCGCTGTCCAGCACGCCCAGCTTGGTGGCGATGGCGCTGACCTGGTCAGGATGCAGATCGCCTTCCTGGAAGGCGGCGATCTGGCTCTTGGCCTTGCGCAGGTTGAAGAACAGCTTCTTCTGCGCGGCGGTCGTGCCCATCTTCACCAGCGACCACGAGCGCAGGATGTACTCCTGGATCGAGGCGCGGATCCACCACATGGCGTAGGTGGCCAGGCGGAAGCCCTTGTCGGGCTCGAACTTTTTGACCGCCTGCATCAGGCCGACATTGCCTTCGGAGATCACTTCGCCGATCGGTAGGCCATAGCCGCGATAGCCCATGGCGATCTTGGCCACGAGGCGCAGGTGCGACGTCACCATCTTGTGGGCGGCTTCGGAGTCCTGATGCTCTTTCCAGCGCTGGGCGAGCATGAACTCCTCGTCCTTGGGCAGCATCGGGAACTTGCGAATCTCGGTCAGATAACGAGACAGACCGCCGTCCGGCGACATCACCGATAGAGAATTCACGGCCATAGTACCTATATCCCCTTGCGTGCGGATCCGCTCGCCAATCGCGCGCGATCATCCCCCACACGAGGGGATAGATAGTTCACGAAGCGCCGGGTTGAAGAGCAGTAACGCATTTGTAATGTCCGAGTTGCCTGCTGGGATATTGTACGAATGCGGCGACAGTTTGGACGCATGGGCGCCGTAACGGAAATGGGGCTTGAGATGATCCGTTTCGTTCTGCGCATCCTGATCGCCGCTGCGGGCCTGTGGCTGGCCGCGCGCATCGTGCCGGGCGTCACCGCCGACGGCTGGAAGACCCTGATCATCGCCGGTTTCCTGCTCGGCGTCGTCAATGCCGTGGTGCGGCCGGTGGTCACGGTGCTGACCTTCCCCCTGACGCTCGTCACTCTGGGCCTGTTCCTGCTGGTCGTGAACGCCGCGATGATCGGGATCGTCGACTGGTTGCTGGACGGGCTGAGGGTTCCGGGCCTATGGGCGGGCATCCAGGTCGCCATCGTCACCGGCGTCATCAGCTGGATCGGCCAGGCTTTCCTGGGGAAGACGAGCAGGGAGCGGGACTAGTCGCTCAGGCGATCTTCTTCAGCGCCGCGCCCAGGTCCTCGACCATTTCCGGCGTCGTCGCCCACGAGCACATGAAGCGCACCGTGCCGTCCAGGAAGCGGTAGACGAACCAGCCTTCGCCACGCAGGCGTTCCAGCGTCGGCTCGTCCATCTCGACGAACAGGCCGTTGGCCTCGACCGGGTGCTTGATCGGGAAGGGGATCAGGCCGGCCAGCGTTTGGGCCATGGCGTTGGCGTGGGCCGCGCGGGCTGCCCAGGGGCCGGCCGAACCGTCCTCGCCCAGCAAACCCAGCCATGGCGCGGCCAGGAACCGGCCCTTGGAGACTAGCTGTCCCGCGTGCTTGAGCCGCGCGTCCAGGCGGCGCGCATGGTCGGGATTGAGGAGCACCACGGCCTCGGTCGGGGTCGAGCCGGCCTTGGTCCCGCCGATCACCAGAATGTCGACGCCCATCTTGGCGATGCTCTTGAGGTCGAAGCCGGCGGCGACGGCGTTGGCCAGGCGCGCGCCGTCCAGGTGGACGCCGTAGCCCTTGGCCTTCATCGGCGCGACCAGCGCCCGCAGATGGTCTTCCGAATAGACCGTGCCGTACTCGGTCGCGGTGGTCAGCGACAGAGCGTTGGCCGGCTGGTTGTAGGACACTTCTGGCCGCGCCAGCGCCGCCTCCAGCGCCGCGACCTCGATCTTGCCCGAGGCGCCCGGCAGGCCGATCAGGCCCACGCCCTGGCCAAAGAAGCCGGGGGCGCCGGTCTCGTCGGTGCAGATGTGGGCGTGCTCGTGCGCCAGCACCGCCTCGTGCGGCTGGGCCAGCAGGGTCAGGGCGAAGGCGTTGGCGGCCGTGCCCGAGGCGGTGAACCGGACCTCGGCGTCGGCGTCCAGCAGGGCGCGGATACGGTCTCCCGCCGCGCGGCTGACATGGTCGGTCCCATAGCCCGAGGCCGTGCCGGCGTTAGCGGCGATCAGGGCGTCCATGACCTCGGGCATGGCGCCGGCGACGTTGTCCGAGGCGAAGTCGAAACGGGGAGCTGTCATGCCCCCTGGATAGGGGCGCGCTCCCCTCATTGGAAGACACAAACCCTTGTCATCCCGGCCGCAGCGGAGCGGAGAGCCGGGACCCAGGGGCCGCTGCATTGCCGCTTGCCCCTGGGTCCCGGATAGCCTCTCCGTGGCTTCCGGGATGACGAAAAGTAAGATTGGCTGAGGAGATAACCTACTTCGCCGCCGCCAAAGCCTGCGTCAGATCGGCGAGGATGTCGTCGATGTGCTCCAGGCCGATCGACAGACGGACGTAGCCGTCGGAGACGCCGGTCGCCGCCTGCTCCTCGGCGCTGAGCTGGGAGTGGGTAGTCGAGGCCGGGTGGATCGCCAGGCTGCGCGCGTCGCCGATATTGGCCACGTGGTAGAACAGCTTCAGCGCGTCGATGAACTTGCGGCCCGCCTCGCGTCCGCCGGCCAGTTCGAAGCCGACGAGGCCGCCGTAGCCGCCGGACAGGTAGCGGTCGGCGCGCTCGCGCTGCAGGCCGGTCTGGACGCTGGGGTGGATGACGCGGGTCACGCCCGGCGCCGCCGACAGCGCCTTGGCCACGGCCGCAGCGTTCTCGCTATGGCGGGTGATGCGCAGCGGCAAGGTCTCCAGGCCTTGCAGGATTTGGAAGGCGTTGAACGGCGACAGGGCCGCGCCCAGGTCTCGCAGCAGCACCGTGCGGGCCCGCAGGATGTAGGCGATCGGGCCCAACGGCTTGGCGGCCTCCGCCCACACCGCGCCGTGATAGCTGGCGTCGGGGGTGTTCAGGGTCGGGCTGCGCTCGGGGTGGGCGGTCCAGTCGAAATTGCCGCCGTCGATGATGACGCCGCCGATCGAGGTGCCGTGGCCGCCGATGTACTTGGTGGTCGAATAGACGACGATCGCCGCGCCGTGCTCCAGCGGCCGGGCCAGCAGCGGGGCGGCGGTGTTGTCGACGATCAGCGGAACACCCAGCTGGCGCCCGATCTGCGCGACCTCTGCGATCGGGAAGACGCTGAGCTTCGGGTTCGGCAGGGTCTCGGCGTAGTAGGCGCGGGTGCGTTCATCGGTGGCGCGGGCGAAGGCCTGCGGGTCTTCCGGATCGACGAAGCGGACCTCGATCCCCTGGTCGCGCAGGGTGTTGGCGAACAGGTTCCAGGTGCCGCCATAGAGGTCGGTCGAGCTGACGATGTTGTCGCCGGCCCGCGCCAGGTTCTGGATCGCGAAGGCCGAGGCCGCCTGGCCCGAGGCCACCGCCAGCGCCGCCGCGCCGCCCTCCAGGGCGGTCAAGCGCTGCTCCAGGATGTCGGTCGTGGGATTGCCCAGCCGCGTATAGATGTTGCCCAGCTTGCGTAGGGCGAAGAGGTCCGCCGCGTGCTCGGCACTTTCGAACTGGTACGAGGTCGTCTGGTAGATCGGCGGGGCCACGGCCCCCGTCGCGGGATCGGCGCGCCAGCCGGCGTGCAGGGCCAGGGTCTCGGGGTGAAGCTTGCGGTCGGACATCGGCGTTTCCTCGTACTTGTAATCTCGGCGACGACAAGCCGACCTTAGCGCTGGGGATTACGGCGCGAAGGTCCGATATTCTCGCCGGCGCTCCAGAAAATCTCAGGTCGCGCGCGCCCACTCCCGGACGTCATCGACGAACAGCCCCGGCTCCTCCATCGCCG
This sequence comes from Caulobacter sp. BP25, assembly GCF_002737755.1. GTDB lineage: Bacteria > Pseudomonadota > Alphaproteobacteria > Caulobacterales > Caulobacteraceae > Caulobacter. The sequence continues at coordinate 246,467 of NZ_PEGH01000020.1, read as the reverse complement.
CGAAGTGGCCGCCGCGCGGCATCTCGCTCCAGCGGACGATGTTGTAGGCGCGGTCGGCCCACGAGCGGGGCGGGGGCTTGTAAATGCTCTCGCCGGGGAAGTTGGCGAAGGCGGTCGGCGTCTCGCAGCGCTGGCCCTCCGCCAGCACCGGCCCGCCTTCCTCCAGGAGGGCGCGGTAGTACCAGGCGCCGGTCGTGAAGCTGCCGGTCATCACGTAGATTAGCACGTTGGTCAGCAACTGGTCGCGCGTGAACACCTGCTCGAAGGGCTTGGTCGACAGGTCGGCCCAGTCGTGGAAGCGCTCCAGAATCCAGGCGGCCTGACCGACCGGGTTGTTGGCGCCCAGCCAGGCGACGGACTGGGGCTTACTCGCTTGCAAGCGAAAATAGGCGCCGTAGGCGTCCATCTGGGCGCCGAAGCCGGTGATCCAGGCGATCTCCTCAGGGCTCGTCGGCGGGCCGGCGGGGCGCAGGCCGATCATGTTCAGGTGGATGGCCTTGGCGTGGGCGCCATGGTCCAGGCCCAGCCACGAGGTGACCAGCCCGCCCCAGTCGCCGCCTTGGGCGAGGTAGGTCTCGTAGCCCAGCTCGCGGGTCATCAGGGTGTTGAAGAGCCGCGCGGTGGCCCGCTGGCCTAGGGGCCGCTTGGGCTCTCCGGAAAAGCCGAAGCCCGGCAGCGACGGGATGACCAGGTCGAAGGCGTCGGCCGGATCGCCGCCGTGGCGCGAGGGGAAGGCCAGCGGCTCGATGGCGTCCCAGAACTCGAAGTGGCTACCCGGCCAGCCGTGGGTGATCAGCAGCGGCCGCTTGCCCTGAGCCTCGCCGAGCACGTGGACGAAGTGGATGTTGAGGTCCTCGATCGTCGCGGTGAACTGCGGGAAGCGGTTCAGGTTGGCCTGTGCCGAGCCGACGTCGAAGCCGCTGGTCCAATAGGCGCAGAGGTTCTTGAGGAAGTCCGCGTCGCAGCCATAGCCCCAGCCGCCGCCTTCCGGAGCCGGTGGGAACTCGTAGGCGCGGACTTGGCTGAGGACCTTGTCGATCTGGTCGCGAGTCCAGTTCACCTCGAACGGCGTCGCCATGGCGGCCTCCCTGTTTTGCGGGAGGGTCGGCCGGGTTACGTGGGGGAGGTCAAGCCGCCGCCGCTCTCCACGCCCGAACCTTCGGCCACAGCATGTTGACCGCCAGGCCCGTCAGCACCAGGGCCGCGGCGATCAGCTTCCAGGCGGGCAGGGCCTCGTGCAGCAGCAGGGCCGAGGCGCCCATGCCGAAGACGGGGACCAGCAGGGCCATCGGGGTGATGGTGGCGGCCGGGTGGCGGGCCAAGAGCCAGCCCCAGGCGGCGTAGCCGAACATGGTGTTGCCGACCGCCTGCCAGGCGACGGCGGCCCAGGTCAGGGCGTCGGCCTGGGTCACGCCCTTGACGATGGCCGGCCAGCCCTCCAGCCACAGCGACATCGCAAAAAGCGGCGGGATCGAGAACAGGCTGGCCCAGACGACGTAGGCCAGCATGTTCACCGTCCCGGCCTGACGCGCGACCATGTTGCCGCCCGACCAGCTGGCCGCCGCCAGCAGCACGAGGACGACGCCTAGGGGCGTGGCCGCGCCGCCGCCGTGCGCGGCGATCAGCACGATGCCGGAAGCGGCGAGGAGGAGGGCGGCGATCTGGAAGGGCTTGATCGGCTCGCGATTGATCCGCATCGCCATGCCGATCGTGAAGAACACCTGGGTCTGCACGACCAGCGAGGCCAGGCCCGGCGAGATATGGCCCTTCATGGCCACGAACAGCAGGCCAAACTGCCCCGCGCCGATCAGCACGCCATAGGCCGCGAGGTTGGCCCAGGGGACCGGCGGGCGCTTGACGATGAACGCCATCGGCAACAGCACCAGCGTAAAGCGCAAGGTGGCGAACAGCAGCGGCGGCAGGTGGTCCAGGCCCACGCGGATGACCACGAAGTTGGTGCCCCACACCGCCACCACGGCCAGGGCCAGCAGGAAGTGGCGCAAGGGCAGGGACGCGTGGGACATGAGCGCTCCGTCGGCGGGGATGGCCTTGGATTGCTACGCCGGGGGCGTCGGAGCAATGGAAACATTGTTCCGGTGACAATGCGGGGCCTGCCCTTTTTGTCATCCCGGCCAAGCGCGTAGCGCGCCGAGCCGGGACCGCGGAAAGCTCGGCATTCTCCGCGGTCCCGGCTCTACGCTACGCTTCGGCCGGGATGACACGGTGAGTGAAGAGGCAAACGCCCGTTTGACGCCCTGTCGCCCGCCGCCTAGCTTCGCCTTCAAACATAGGGAGAGAACGCCATGGGCTGGGACCTGCTGGTCGCCAAGGACGACCTGCGCCGCACCGAAATCCGCGAGACCGCGCCCGCGCCGCTGGCGGACGGGCAGGTGCGATTGGCGATCGAGAGCTTCGCCCTGACCACCAACAACATCACCTACGCGGTGTTCGGCGAGATGATGCAGTACTGGAACTTCTTCCCGGCGCCCGACGGCTTTGGCCGCGTGCCGGTCTGGGGCCACGCGCGGGTCGAGGAAAGCGCCCATCCCGAGATCGTCGTCGGACAGCGCTTCTACGGCTACTGGCCGATGTCGACGCACCTGACCGTCCAGGCCAGGGCGGGCAAGTCGGGCTTCCTCGACGCCGCCCCGCATCGTCAGCCGATGGCGGTGATCTACAACCAGTATCTGGCGGTCGGGGACGAAGAGCCCTCGGAGGCCCATCGCGCCCTGCTGCAGCCCCTGTTCATGACCTCGTTCCTGATCGAGGACCAGCTGGACGAGGCCGGCTTCCACGGCGCGGCCAGCGTGGTGCTGTCCAGCGCCTCGTCCAAGACCGCCATCGCCCTGGCGGCGCTGCTGCATCGGCGCGGCGACGTGAAGGTCGTGGGCCTGACCTCGCCCCGCAACCAGGCCTTCGTCGAGGGCCTCGGCTTCTATGACCAGGTCGTGCTCTACGACGACATCGTCGGCGCGCCGATCGCCACGCCGGCCGTCTTCGTCGACTTCGCCGGCGACAGCCAGGTGCTGGGCGCCGTGCATCGCCGGTTCGGCGATGACCTGAAGGCCTCGATCCTGGTCGGCGGCACCCACTGGGAGGTTCCGCGCGAACAGGCGCAGCTGCCGGGCCCGCAACCTGTGTTCTTTTTCGCCCCCGACCGTATCGCCAAGCGCCTGAAGGACTGGGCTGGCGGCGAGTTCGACCGGCGCTACGGCGCGGCCTGGACGCCGTTCGTGGCGGACGCGGCGCGGTGGCTGCAGGTGAAGGAGGGCCGGGGGCCTGAGGCGATCCGCGCGGCCTATCTGGAGCAGGTCGAGGGCGGGACGGCGGCGGATGTGGGCGTGGTGCTGCGGCCTTAGTTTCCTTCTCCCCTTGCGGGAGAAGGTGGCGCGGAGCGCCGGATGAGGGTTTGAAAGACGTGTCCGGATAACCGAGCGCGACCCCTCACCCGACCGCCTACGGCAGTCACCCTCTCCCGCAAGGGGAGAGGGAAAACAACCTGATCTCCCGGTGCCGAACTCTGGGCCAGTTGATTGCCGGATAGGCGGACGATCTAAACTGCCGATATCGGTGGAAATCGGTCCCGGGCGACGACATTTGCGACCCGGGTATCATCAGCCACACCGTCGCAGGGGAGCAACATGGACGATCTGCAGCAGGGACTGGCCGCCACCGAGGACGAACCTCACTTCCTAGACGATCCGGACGTCTCTCAAGCCTTTGCGACAATGCTCCAGGAGTTCGCGAGGGAGTCTGATCGTGGCGCCGTATTGATTGCGGCCGACATCGTGGCGGCGCACTTGGAGATCGTCATCCGCGAGTTGGCGCCCAGCGAGTTCGGAGCTAAGCGCCTCAAGGAGATGCTGAACTATCCCGGCATGATCAGCAGTCTTGCTGCGCGGAATGACGTAGCACTCATGGCGGGCTTCATCAGCCCAATCGCATACCACTCAATCAACACTCTGCGCGGCCTACGCAACAACGCTGCTCACTCGCAGGGCGGATTTCGCTTGAAGGACAACCTCGAACTTCTTCGTAAAATCTCAGACCTCGGGCCTGGCACCACGGTCAATGTGAATCGGTTCGCGATCGATGCTGTTGTGACGCCCTACTTCGACTCGCTCCTGAACAAGGGTCTTGAGATGGAACGGGAGACAGGCAGAAATCTGTTTCCCGACAGGGCCACCATACTCGCGACCCTGAAGGAGCACCCCGACACAATGGGAGCGTTGGAGGAGCAGGCTTTACGCACCGAACTCGCGTTCGCTGTCTGGCTGCTACTCGGCTCAATCGCGCACAAACGCAAAAGCCTCGTCGTGAGCCGGGCCCCGTAGTGGATTGATTTCATCTGTTGGCGATCAATCGCCAATCAGACGCACTCCGCAGCCTAGTAGCGCTCGGGTTTCGGGCGCTGAACCAACTATCCCCCACCACGAAAAAGGCGCCGAACGAATCCGTTCGGCGCCCTTTCAATCTCACATCCTAACCCCAGCCACCGCCGAAGCCTGACCTCACACCAGCGACCCGTGGCACTGCTTGAACTTCTTGCCCGAGCCGCAGGGGCAGGGGGCGTTGCGGTTGGTGCGGTCCCAGCCTTCCGGCAGGGCCGAGACCGGCAAGGCCTGACGCTGCTCGGGCGATAGGCCTTCGGGGATCGCGCCGGCCACGGCGGCGTTCTCGCCGGTCAGCGGGTCGAGGTGGACCTCTTGCAGGCCTTCCAGAGAAGTGTGCGGGACTTCCGGCTCTGCATAGGCGATCTCGACCGTCATCAGCCAGCGGGTGGTGTTGGTGCGAAGATCGCCCAAGAGCTTCTCGAACAGCGAGAAGGCCTCGGTCTTGTACTCGTTCAGCGGATCGCGCTGGCCGTAGCCGCGCAGGCCGATGACGTTGCGCAGGTGATCCAGGTGCATCAGGTGCTCGCGCCACTGAAGGTCGATCATCTGCAGCAGGAAGTTCTTTTCGACCGAGCGCATCTGCTCGGGCGTGATGATGGTCTCACGCTGGGCGGCGTACTCGTCGGCCGCCTTGGTGATGCGTTCCCTCATCTCCTCGTCGGCGATGCCTTCCTCGGCGGCCCACTCGGCGATCGGCAGGTCCAGGCCCAGGATCGACTTCACGCGCTCGGTCAGGCCTTCCACGTCCCACTGCTCGGCATAGGCCTTGGGCGGCAGGTGGCGGGCGACCAGATCGTCGATCGTGTCGTGACGCATCTCGGTGATGATTTCCGAGAGGTCGCTGGACTCCATGAACTCCTGGCGCTGCTCGAACACGGCCTTGCGCTGGTCGTTAACGACGTCGTCGTACTTCAGGAGGTTCTTGCGGATCTCGTAGTTGCGCTGCTCGACGCGCTTTTGGGCCGTGGCGATGGCGTTGTTCAGCCACTTGTGCGTGATGGCCTCGCCTTCCTGGACGCCGAAGGTGCGCATGATCGCATCCAGACGGTCGCCGGCGAAGATGCGCAGCAGATCGTCCTCGCACGACAGGAAGAACTTCGAACGGCCCGGGTCGCCCTGACGGCCCGTGCGGCCGCGCAGCTGGTTGTCGATGCGGCGGCTTTCGTGGCGCTCGGTGCCCAGCACGAACAGGCCGCCGGCGGCCAGGGCCTGGGCCTTCTTGTCGGCGATCTCGGTCTCGAGGCGGGCGCGCTCTTCGGCTTCGTCCTCGACGGTGATCTCGAGGCCCATGCCCTTCTGCTGCTGGCGCCAGTTGAACAGGCGCATGTCGATGCTGCCGCCCAGCTGGATGTCGGTGCCGCGGCCGGCCATGTTGGTGGCGATGGTCACCGCGCCGGGCACGCCCGCGTCGGCGACGATCGGGGCTTCCTGCTCGTGGAAGCGAGCATTCAGCACTTGGTGCGGAATGCCCTTCTGCTTCTTGCCGTCCTTCTCGAAGCTGAAGTTCGACAGCAGCTTTGAAAGCTCTTCGGACTTCTCGATCGAGACGGTGCCGACCAGGATCGGCTGGCCGCGCACGTGGCAGTCGGCGATCTGCTTGAGGATGGCCTCGTTCTTCTCGCGCTCGGTGCGATAGACCTCGTCGTCGTCGTCGATGCGCTGGATCGGACGGTTGGTCGGGATTTCCGACACGCCCATCTTGTAGATGTCGTCGAATTCCTGCGCCTCGGTCGAGGCCGTGCCGGTCATGCCCGACAGCTTTTTGTAGAGGCGGAAGTAGTTCTGAATCGTCACCGAGGCCAGGGTCTGGTTCTCGGGCTGGATGTCGGCGCCTTCCTTGGCCTCGATGGCCTGGTGCAGGCCTTCCGACAGGCGGCGGCCGGTCATCATGCGGCCAGTGAACTCGTCGATCAGGACAACCTCGCCGCCCTTGACGATGTAGTCTTTGTCGCGCGTGTACAGGATGTTGGCGCGCAGAGCCTGGTTGACGTGGTGGACCACTGAGACGTTGGCGGCGTCATAGAGACCCGCCGAATCCTCGGCCAGATGGCCGCCCGACATCAGGATCTCTTCGATCTTCTCCTGGCCGTCCTCGGTCAGGATGACCTGGCGCTGCTTTTCGTCGTGATCGTAGGTGGTCTTGTCCTTGATCAGCTCCTTAACCAGCACGTCGATGGTCTTGTAGAAGCTGCTGCGGTCCTCGGTCGGGCCGGAGATGATCAGCGGCGTGCGGGCCTCGTCGATCAGGATCGAGTCCACTTCGTCGACGATGACGAAGTTGTGGCCGCGCTGGACCATCTCGTCGACGCTGTAGACGAGGTTGTCGCGCAGGTAGTCGAAGCCGAACTCGTTGTTGGTGCCGTAGGTGATGTCGCTGCGATAGGCGCGCTGGCGCTCGCCCTGGCTGAGACCATTGACGATCACGCCATAGGTCAGGCCCAGGAAGGTGTAGATCTGACCCATCCAGTCGGCGTCGCGGCGGGCCAGGTAGTCGTTGACCGTGATGACGTGGACGCCCTTGCCTTCCAGGGCGTTCAGGTACGTCGGCAGGGTGGCGACCAGGGTCTTGCCTTCACCCGTGCGCATTTCCGAGATGCCCGAGAAGTGCAGCACCATGCCGCCGACCATCTGGACGTCGAAGTGGCGCATGCCCAGCACGCGCTTGGAGGCTTCGCGCACCGTGGCGAAGGCTTCGTTCAGGAGATCGTCGAGAGTCTCGCCCTTTTCCAGGCGCGCCTTGAACTCGGCGGTCTTGCCCTTCAGGGCCTCGTCGGACAGCGCGCTGTATTCGGCTTCGTAGGCGTTGATCTTCGCCACCCGCGCCGCCAAGGCCTTGACCTTGCGTTCGTTTGAAGAGCCGAAGAGCTTTTTGGCGAAACCAAGCATGCAGGGGAAATCCGGAGCGATTATTATTGAAGCCGGCGCAAAGGCTTTGGCGGCCTCGACTACGGGGTTTTTCGGGGCGTACTGACTGACGGAAAAACCGCTCGACTTGCACGCGCGCGAGACTTAAGCACCGGTCAAAGGCCTGTCAACGCGACGGGTTTCTTCTTCGACCCCTTAGGTTTCACGGAAACGGGCAGCGCGCATGGCGGATACGCAGGGCCGGGCATCGGGTGGGCAAGGCGGTTTCTTCTCCCTCGGCCGCGTCGGTCTGGCGGTCGCGATGGCCCTTCTGGTCGTCGCCTGTGGCCAGAACAAGGTCGCCGACAAGCCGCCCGAGCCGGGTGATACCGCCGTGGCCCGCGTCAACGGCCAGGTGATCTGGGCCAGCGACGTCAAGCGCGAGGCCGTCGCGCAGGGCCTGATCAGCGAGGGCGAGCCGCTGGACGTTTCCAGCGAAGTGTTCCGCCAACGCCTTGACGAGGTCATCGACCAGAAGCTGCTGGCCGCCGAGGCCATGAAGCGCAAGATCGACAAGGACCCGGTGGCTCAGCGCCGCCTGGCCGCCGCCCGCGAGCGCATCCTGGGCGACATGCTGGTCGAGGGCGTGGTCGAGAAGGCCGTCACCGAGGACGCGATCCGCAAGCTCTACGCCGAGCAGCAGAAGCTCTCCAAGCGTTCGGAAGAGATCCGCGCCCGCCAGATTATCGTCGGCAGCCAGGCCGAGGCCGAGAGCGTCAAGAAGCTCTTGGCCACCGGCGCCTCGTTCGACGCTCTGGCTATGGAGCGCTCGACCGACCAGGCCACCCGCTTCAATGGCGGCGACCTGGGCTACTTCACGCTCGATGTGATGCCCGAGCCCTATGGCGTGGCCCTGAAGGACGCCCAGAAGGGCGCGCTGGTTGGCCCGTTCGCCGCCGAGGGCGGCTGGGTTCTGGCCAAGGTCGAGGACAAACGCGTCGAGGAGCCGATCACCCTCGAAGCCGCCCGGCCGCAGATCGTCCGCTTCCTGACCTATGATCAGGTCCGCGACATCCTCGAGAAGCTGCGCGGCTCGGCCAAGGTCGAAATGCTGATCGGCAGGCCCCAGGACGCGCCGATGACTAGCGCCCAGGAGCCGGCCTCGGCTCCCGCCGACATTCCGGGCGGCCCGCCGGCCTCGGCGCCGCCTCCCGCTCAACCCGCCAAGAAGTAAGACGCGGTTCCGATGACCAAGACCCCCAAAGCCTCCGGCAAGAAGATCGCCGCGAAGGCGCCACAGACCGTGTCCGCGCCCGCCGAGCGGGGCATGATCGACGCGATCGTCGATCCCCTGACCTCGGCGCTGAAGCGCGCTGGCCTGCGCCGCGCCCAGAAGAACGCGGGCGATACGACTAGCGCCTCTTCGACTCCTGCCGCCACCAAGCCAGCGTCAGGCGCGGGCAAGCCGGGCCTGGTCATCTCGCCCCTGGCCGTGCCGTTCCCGACCATCCCGCCGATCGCCGGCGTCGAGATCGCCACCGGTCGCGCCGGCTTCTACAAGCACGAGCGCGAGGACCTGCTCTTGATGCGCTTCGCCGAAGGCACCTCGGCGGCGGGCGTCTTCACCCGCCACGGCGTTGGCTCGGCCCCCGTGGACTGGTGCAAGCGACAGCTGGCCGCCTCGGGCGGCGCGGACGTGCGCGCCCTGGTGGTCAACGCCGGCTGCGCCAACAGCTTCACCGGCAAGCCCGGCGCCGACGCGGTGCGCCGCGTGGCCACGGCGGTGGGCAAGCGCTTCGACTGCCGCCAACGCGACGTGATGATGGCCTCGACCGGCGTCATCGGCGTCATCCTGGACGACAGCAAGATCACCGCCCGTCTTCCCGAGGTCGAAACGCGCCTGACCGCCGACGCCTGGGCCCAGGCCGGCCGGGCGATCATGACCACCGACACCTTCCCGAAGGGCGCCTATGCAACCGCGATGATCGACGGCGTTGAGGTCAAGATCGCCGGCATCGCCAAGGGCTCGGGCATGATCGCGCCGGACATGGCCACCATGCTGGCCTTCGTCGCCACCGACGCGGCCATCGCGCCGGCCGCCCTGCAGACCCTGGTCTCGCTCTATACCCGCACGACCTTCAACTGCGTAACGGTGGACGGCGACCGCTCGACCAACGACACGCTCTTGCTGTTCGCCACCGGCCAGTCGGGCGCGCCCAAGATCAGCCGTCCGGGCGACAAGCGTCTGGCCGACTTCCGCGACAAGCTGGAGCACGTGCTGCTGGATCTGGCCTTGCAGCTGGTCCGCGATGGGGAAGGGGCGACCAAGTTCGTCAAGATCACCGTCAACGGCGCCGAGAGCCCCGCTTCGGCCCGCAAGATCGCCCGCACCATCGCCGAGAGCCCGCTGGTCAAGACCGCCTTCGCCGGCGAGGATGCCAATTGGGGCCGCATCGTCATGGCCGTGGGCCGCGCCGACGAGCCGGTCGCCCGCGAGAAGATCAGCGTCAAGTTCGGCGACCTCTACGCCGCCCGCGACGGCCTGATCTCGCCCGAATACGACGAGGCCAAGATGAGCGCCTACGTTAAGAACCAGGAATTCGAGGTCAGCGTCGACGTCGGCGTCGGCAAGGGCTCGGCCACGGTCTGGACCTGCGACCTGACCAAGCAGTACGTGGCGATCAACGGGGATTACCGGAGCTAGGGCGGCGCGCCGCTCTGAGGCTAAAGGCCCCAGGGAGCGAGCGCGCGTTCATGCTAAGATCCCTTTGTTCTCCGTAGGAGCGCTTCAATGACCGACCTTACCCCCGACCAGGAAGCCGCCCAGCTGGCCAAGCTGACCGAGGTCTGCCGCACGGCGGGCTATGTGGTCGAGGCGATCGACCGGGGGCTGGAGGTCTCGGGCGAGGACGAGGAGGACGGCGCGTTCTACCTGCTGCCCGACCACGGCTGGGTGCAGGCGCGCTGCCTGGTGCTGGATCCCGAGGACCTGGGCCAAGCCCGCGACCTGACGGCCCTGTTCGAGACCATCGCCCGCGTACAGTTCCGCCTGATCGGCTGCCGCTTCGCCTATGACGCCGAGAGCGGCCTGTGGCTGGTCGAGGACCTCTACCCCGGGTTCGACTTGGCTGGTGTTCCCGCCGTGCTGGAACAGCTGACCTATGTCTGGGACGCGCTGGAGCCCCTGTTCGCTCAGGCCCTGCTGGGCGAAATCCCGGGCGAAGACGCTCTCGACGGCGCCTTCGACCTGGAAGCGGCGACTCTGCCGAACTAAGCTTGGCCTGAAACGCCGCCGGGAACGGAACCGCTGGGTTCCAGCGCCGTTCATGCTCGGTGTTCAGCTGGGTGGAGCGTATGATGACCTTGAAGCGATCCGTTCTGTTTGGGGCGCTGGCCGTGGCGCTGGCGGCGACGCCGGCTATGGCGGGGCAGGCCAAGCCGGAGCCATCGAAGTCGGAGTCAAAGTCCGATTCATCCAAGTCCGATTCATCCAAGGCCGTGCAGCAGGCCGAGCCGGGGCGTTGGGGCGAGGCCGGCAAGAAAGCCGTTGATATCGGCTCCCAGCCTGTCCGCGACGTTGGCATTTCCAAGCGCGAGATTCCGCCGATCCTGCAGAAGGCCTATGACGATCCCTACAGCCTAGCGGGCCTGAAGGCCTGTAAGGCCTTGTCCGCCGAGGTCACAGCCCTGAACGGCGTGCTGGGCCCCGACTATGTCGTCGGCAACGCCTACAAGGAAAACCGCGCCGGCAAGCTGGCCGAGGCGGGCGGCAAGACGATCATCAACAGCATCATCCCGTTCCGGAGCCTGGTGCGCGAGATGACCGGCGCCGCCCCCGCCGACCGCCAGATGAACGCGGCGATCGACGCTGGCCTGGCTCGTCGCGGCTTCCTGCGCGGCGTCCACCTGAAGCAGGGCTGCAAGACGAAGTTCTAGAGGCGCCGCCTCACCGCATATCCACCACCACCTTCTCCAGCACCGCGTTGTCGTCCAGGCGCCAGACCTTGATCACGTGATGGCCGGCCGTCAGTGCGGGGAAGCGCGCCTCGACCGTGTGGACGTGGTTCTTGACCGCTTCGGTCCAGGCGGCCTGTTCCCGCCGGCTAGCCGCGCCGGGGGTGGGGATCAGGTCGGACTTCACGACCTGCATCGGACCATCGTCGATCGAGATCCCGATCCTGATGCCGTCGCCGCCGGTCACGTCCAGAGTCGGGGCGAGGGTTAGGCGCACGGTCGCCGGCCCCGCGCGCGGGACATCGACGCCGTACTCCAGCCGCACCCCGTCAGCCGCCGTCGTCGAGGCGCGGCCCTGCGGCAGGGCCAGGACCGCGTCGCCATGGCCCAGGTTCGAGACCACGGTCCACGACAGGCCCTTGCCGCCGACCGCGCGCTCGAACTGGGCGGCCTCTACAGTGACGAGGTTCGGATCGGTCTTGCCCGAGCGCGCGAAGGCGACCTTGGCGGCAAGCTTTTCGGGCGGGGTGTCTGCGGCCACGCGGGTGACGCTGGGCATGGTCTGCTCGGGCGGGTCGTTCCAGCTCACATAGCTCATGTGGACCTGGTTCATCATGCCGTCCCACTTGCCGCCGTTCAGGGCGTGATACTGGGCGGTCAGATCGGCGTCGCGCTTGAAGGCGGTCTCGACCTTGTCGGCGAAGACGTTGGCGCGGGCGTCGTTGCGGGCCGACAGCCGCCGGTTCCAGGCCGTAGCGTAGTACATCTCGTAGAGGTTGGCGAAGGCCGTCACCGGGTATTCGACCAACTGGTAATAGGCGTCCTGCTGATCCGGCCCGAGCTTGGTCTTGATCGCCGCGACCTTGGCCGACAGTGTCCGCCAGCGCTCGACAATGTCGCCGAACTGGCCGCCGTCCAGCGGTCCGGCGCCATTGTCCGGGCCCAGCGGGAAGGTGTTCTGGTCCAGCAACTCCGGCTTCCGGCGTGAGGCTAGGGTGGCGTAAGTCTCCAGCGTCTCCCCGATCTCACCGCCCAGCGCTTGGCCGAACGTCTCGCCAGCCCATTCACGCGGGAAGTCCGCCAGGGCCTTCGGCGTCATGACCTCTGGGTTCCAGGCCATGCGCAGGAAGAAGCTTAAGGGATACTCCATCGGCTTGATGTCGCCGACATTGACGATCCACAGGTTCCGCGCCTGGCGCTGATAGGCCAGGTCCATCTGCTGCCAGACCTTGGCGACCTGGCTGGTGTTGATCCACTTGTAGTTCCGCGGACCGCCCACATAGTCAAAGTGGTAGTAGACGCCGTAGCCGCCGGCGCGCGGCAGCTTGTCCTTGCCGGCCACCGGCAGGCGGCGGATCTGGCCCCAGTTGTCGTCGGCGAACAGTAGGGTCACGTCGTCCGGGACCCGCATGCCGTGGTCGTAATAGTCCTGGACTTCCTTGTAGAGGGCCCAGATCTGCGGGGTCTGGTCGGCCGGCTTGCCTGTGACGTCGGTGATGATCTGGCGCTGGTCGGCGACGATCTTCTCCAGCAACTCCGTCGCCGCGCCCTCGGCCATCGGCTCGTCGCCGTCGCCGCGCATGCCCACGGTCACGACGCTTTCGTACGGCGTCCCATCGCCCTTCGACATCATCCGCTCGATGCCGCCGCGCCAGAAGGTCCGCAGGTTCTCGGCGTTGACGGTGTAGTCCCAGCGGCCGCCGGTGACGCCCTTGTCCTTGTTGCGGTGCCATTCGTCCTGGGCGCGGGTCATGGGCTCGTGGTGCGAGCTGCCCATGACCACGCCCATCTCGTCGGCGATCACCTTGCTCTGGGGATCGTCGTCGTTGAAAGCCTTGGGCGCCCACATGGCCGGCCACAGATAGTTGCCCTTCAGGCGCAGCATCAGCTCGAAGACGTGGGCGTAGGCCTTGGAGTTGACCCCGCCGAACTTGGCCTTGGTCCAGCCGCTGAAGGCGGGGTTCTCGTCGTTGATGAAGAAGCCCCGATACTTGACGCGCGGGTGGTCGGCGCGGGCGCCGGCCGTCAGGAAGAGGTCGCTCTTGCGCGCCACTGGTACGTCGGCCCACCAGACCCACGGCGAGACGCCGATCCGCTCGGACAGGTCATAGGCGCCGAACACCGCCCCGCGCCGGTCCGAGCCGACGATCACCAGGGCGCGCGGGATGTTGGGGGCGGGGCGCTCGACCACCACCTGGCGGAAGCCTTCCCACTGGCCTTGCAGGTCCTCGACCTTCAGCTTGCCGGATTTGACGATGCCGTCGATCACAGGGCTTTGGCCCAGCACGCCCAGGATGACGACCGGTCCATTGGCCTTGGAGAGGTCGTCGAGCTTGACCACCTCGCCGCCGCCGACGCGGGCGAGGTCGCCGCGCAGGCTCTCGGCGGCGTGGCGCACGGCCGGATTGGCGTTGGCGTCGACATAGACTGCGGCCGAGCGACCCTTTTGGATCAAGGGCAGGCTCGTCGCCTTGCCCGTGGCGCAGACGCTGACCGGCGTATCGCAGGCGAAGGCCGCCGAAGCAGCAGAAACGGAGAGGGCGAGACCGAACGCGCCTCGCAGGATGAACCGATAGAGCTGCACGCTTCCCCCAACCGTCGAACGTGAATGCCGGCGTCTTATCTGACCAATAAAGACAAGAGGTCAGACCATTGCAAGCCCGCGTTTCGTCGGACGGCCTTGCTGTCATGACGCAATCGCGCTCAACTCCGCCGCGTGACAAGCGTGGGGGCGGGTTTGACGGAAGCTCTGATTGTTCGCAGCTTGAGCAAGGCGTTCGCCAAGCCCGCGGTTTCCGATCTCGACCTGACGGTCCATGCAGGCGAGCTCTATGCGCTGCTGGGGCCAAACGGGGCCGGCAAGACCACCACTCTGCGCATGGTCGCAGGCCTGACCCAGCCGGATCGCGGTGAGGTCTCGATCTTCGGCGTCGACGCTCGCAAGGAGCCGGCGGCGGCCAAGGCCTTGCTGGCCTGGGCGCCCGACGAGGCGATGATCTACGACAAGCTGACGCCCTTGGAATATCTGGAGTTCGTCGCGGGGCTCTGGAACATCGAGCCGACGACGGCCAAGGCGCGGGCCGAGGACCTGCTGTCCACCCTGGGCCTGACGGCCGAGGCGCGGCGACGCTGCGAGGGCTTCTCGCGCGGGATGAAGCAGAAGGTCGCCCTGGCCGGGGCGCTGATCCATGATCCCAAGCTGCTGATCCTGGACGAGCCGCTGACCGGCCTGGACGCCGCCGCCGCGCGCCTGGTGAAGGATATGCTGCGCGCCCGGGTCGAGGCGGGCGCCACGGTCATCCTGACCACCCACATTCTTGAGGTCGCCGAGCGCATGGCCGACCGGATCGGCATCATCGCGGGCGGCCGCCTCCTGGCCGAGGGCACGTTGGACGAGCTGCGCGGCAAGGCCGGCGAGGCCGTCGGTAACGCATCGAGTGGCGGCACGTTGGAGGACATCTTCCTGCAACTGACGGCCGAGGCCACCTGATGGCGCTGTTCAAGCCGGCCAGCACGGCCTGGCTGCTGGCCCACGAGCTGCGCCTGGCCTGGCGCGGCGCCATGTCGGGGCGCAAGGGCAGCGCCGTGGGAAGCCTGATCGCTCTCGCAGTCGCGGGCGTGGCGCTTCTGGCGCTCGGCCTCTTGTTGGGCCTGGGCCTGCGCGGTCGCGAGATCCCGATCCAGCCCCTGACGATCGTGATCGTCGCCCTGGCCCTGGCGGTGATCCTGACCTTGATGCTTTCGACGACCCTGGCCGGGGCCGCCGACGCCCTGTACGTGCGAGGGGACCTCGATCTGCTGTTCTCCTCGCCGCTGTCGCCGCGCAAGGTGCTGTTCGTCCGGGCCCTGGGCCTGGGGGTGTCGGCCCTGTTTTGGTTCCTGATCCCGGCGGTGCTGCTGCTTACGCCCTCGATCGTGCTGGGCCACCCGGCTTGGGCTGGCGTGTTCGTCGTGCTGATCGCCGCCGCCCTGACCGCGACGGGCGTCGGGCTGCTGCTGGCCATGGTCCTGTTTGCCCTGATCGGCCCGCGACGCACGCGCACAGTGGCCCAGATCATGGCGGCGCTGATCGGCGCAGCCTTCTTCCTGGGCAGCCAGTACCGCACCCTGATGGGCGACAAGGCCAGCGAGAGCTTGTTCGCCCGCATCGCTCTCGACGCCAGGGAAGGTCGCCTCCAGCCGCCACCCCTGGCCGACCTGCCGCTGCGAGCGGCGTTGGGCCAGCCTCTGCCGCTGCTGGCCCTGGTCGCGGTCGGGGTCGCGATCTTTTTGCTGGCCGCCTGGACCCTGGGCCGCCGCTTCGCCGACGCGACCGCCGCCACCCAAGGCGCGGAGACTCGCAAGGCGGCCGTCGGACCGGGACGCGCCTTCGCCGCCGGCGCCTTCCGGGCCACGCTGCGCAAGGAGCTGCGGCTGATGGGGCGAGACGCGGCCCTGCTCTCGCAGGTGCTGCTGCGCGTGCTCTACATGCTGCCGCTGGCTCTGGTTCTGGCGCGCAACGCCGCCGATCAGCCCGCCTGGATGCTAGCGGGCGGCGCGGCCGGGGTCGCCTTTCTAGCCGGGCAGGTCGCCGGCAGCCTGATCTGGATCACCGTCTCGGCCGAGGACACGCCCGACCTTCTGGCGCTCTCGCCGACGCCAGTGTCGGTGCTGAACCGCGCCAAGCTGACCGCCGCCTTGATCCCCGTGGCCCTGCTGCTGGTGGTCCCGGTCGCGATCCTGGCCTGGTTCCAGCCGTTGGCGGGCTTCTGGACGGCGCTCGGCTCGGGACTGACCGCCTGGGCCGCCGGCATGATCGGCGTCTGGCGTCAAAAGCCGGGCAAGCGCGCCGACTTCCGCCGTCGCCGGGGAAGCTCGTTCCTGGCGGCGCTGGGCGAGGTTGTCGTGACCATGTTGCTGAGCGCGGCCACCGCCCTGGCCGTCGCGGGCTGGCTGACCTGGGCCGCTTTGCCCCTGATCGTGGCCGTGGCCCTGCTGATGGCCTTGCGTCGAACCGAAGAGCAGATCGCGGCGGCTCTGCGCGCGGCGGCGGTGGGATAGGCGCGGCGACGCCCTCTAAGCCTCGAGCAGCGCCTCGATCCTGCAGACGACGCCGGTCGGTTCGAACTCGATCTTCGCCGAGCCGGATAGCTCCGCCGCCAGGCCGCGCTCGATCAGACGCGAGCCGAAGCCCCGCTGTGTCGGCGGCGTCACGGGCGGACCGTCGCGCTCGATCCATGTCAGGCTCAGCCGTTCGGCGCCGGCAGAGGGGACGATATCCCATTCGATGCGGACGCGCCCGATGGTCGTGGTCAAGGCGCCGTACTTGAGGGCGTTGGTGGCCAGCTCGTGCAGGGCCATCGACAGCGAGAGCGCCGTCTTTGGCGACAGTCGCACGGCCGGACCACTCAGCTCGAAGCGTTCAGCGCCGCCGTGCAGGGCGGCTAGGTGCTCGGTGACTTCGTGCAGGTCGGCCCCATCCCAGTTCTCGCGGGTCAGCAGATCGTGGGCCTCGGCCAGGGCGACGAGGCGGTTTGAGAACGCCTCCTTGGCCTGGGGCAGGGAATGGGCGTCGGTGAAGCTCTGAGCCGCTATGGCCTGGATGGTGGCCAGGCTGTTCTTCACCCGGTGGTTCATCTCGTTGACCAGCAGGCGCAGGTGCAGCTCCGCGCGCTTGCGGTCGGTGGTGTCGACAGCGGCGCCGACGAACCGCGCGGGGGCGCCGTTGGGGCTGAAGAACACCTTGCCCTTGGCGCTCAGCCAGCGCTCGACGTGGTCGTCTCGGCCGATTACCCGGTACTCGACGGCATAGTCGGCGCGGATCGTGGGATCCATGGCGCGAGCGATGGCGTCACGGACGCGGTCTGCGTCGCCGGGATGCACATGGTCCACGGCCGTAGATACGGCGGGCGGCTCGGTTGAATCCAATATGCCGAACATGGCGTAGACACGGTCCGACCAAACCAGGTCGCCGGTCTCGATATTGTAGTCCCAGGTGCCGACGTCGGCCGCGTCGATGGCCAGGCGCAGGGTTTCTTCCTGGCGCAGCAGCCGGTCAATCGCCTCGCGCCGCTCGGTGACGTCCGAGACCACGCCGACGAAACGCACGCAGGCCCGCCCCTCGAAGAAGGCTCGCCCGAACACCTCGACCCAGCGCATGGCGCCGTTCTGTCGGATGATCCGGTACTCCAGGTTCATCAGGCCCGAACCGTCCGGATCGACGGCCGCCGCCGCCGCCGCCCGCACGGCGGGCAGGTCGTCGGGATACACGGCCTGCTCGAAGATCTTTGTCGAAGGCGGCGCGTCCGGCGCGATGCCGAAAATGGCCCGTGCGCGGGGGTCCCAGTAGCGCAGGCCCTTTGACGGATTATGGTCCCAGCGGCCCATCCCCGCCGCTTGGGCGGCGAGGTCGACGTCGACGCGGGCTGCCTCCAGCGCGGCCTCGACCATCTTGCGCTCGGTAATGTCGATGATGACGCCGGTGGTGCGCGCGGGCTTGCCGTCGGCGCTGAGATACGAGTGGCCGCGCGTATAGATCCAGCGGATCGAGCCGTCGGCCTGGACCAGCCGATACTCCTCAGAGAAGTCGCCGCCGGTGCGCAGAGAGGTCTGGGCGGCGAGGATCATGCGGTCGATGTCGTCGGGGTGGACGGCTGGCGTGTAGACCTCGACGGGCAGGCCCGCTGCGGCCAGATCGGGCACGACGCCATGCAGCTCGGCGTAGCGGGCGTCGGCATAGACCTTGTTCGCCCGGACATCCCATTCCCACGCACCGACCACCCCGGCGGCTTCGCGCGCCAGCTCATAGCGTTCCTCCGCGCCGCGAAGCTTCTGGGCGGAGGCTACGGTCTCGGTGATCTCAACGGCGCTGATCAGCACGCCGCCCACTCCGTGGGGCGCGGTCGCGTCGGGCACAGGGCTGTAGCTGACCGTGAACCAGGCGGTCTCCTGCCGGTCGGTCCGCATCAGCTTGTACGGCAGCTTCTCGAACACGAACCCCCGGCTGGCGCCGCTGAGGAGGTCGGCGTAGAGCGCCCGCGTAGAGGCTTGGAAGTCTGCGGACGTGTCCTTGAACAGGACGCCCAGATATTCGGGATGACGCTCGCCCAGCGCCGGGGCATAGGCGTCGTTATAGATCAGCACCAGCTCGGGGCCCCAGCGCAGGGCCATCGGTAGCTGGGTGGCCAGCACCATGTCGACGGCGAACCGGAGGCTGGGGGACCAGGTCTCGATCGGGCCTAGAGGCGTGGCGGACCAGTCGAACGCGCGCACGCGTTCGGCCATCTCGCCACGGGCGAGCATGGTCAATCCAGGCGTGGCGCTGGGCTCGCTCCCGCCCATTCCGTTGGCCCCCCATCCGGCTCGTCAGCCGGCCTAAAGCGAGGGGGAAAGCCTATCTCGGTTGTTAGGGGGAGGGCCTGCAACAAAAGGTCGCAGGCCCTGGGCATGGAATTTAGTCGACCGGCGACCAGCGCTTCTCGGCCGGCGCCGGCGGGCGCTTGGGGCCTCGGAAGCTGTTGCCGCCGCCGGCGGCCTTCTGGCCTTGCGGCTTGCCTTGGCCGTTCCCGCGGCCTTGACCCTGGCCCTGGCCGCGACCCTGAGCCTGACCTTGAGCGCCCTGGCCACCGCCGCCATTGCGATTGCCGTTGCGGTTGCGCTTGCGGCGCAGTTCCGAGGGCACGTCGTTGCGCGGGTCGGCGCGGCGCGGATCCACATACTTCTCGGGCGGCGCCAGCTTGTCGGCCACGGCCGCCGCGGCGGCGAGGTTCTTGTCGTTGCGGCGATCGAAGGCCGGGATCGTCTGGCGGGTGGCCTTCTGGATGTCCTTCAGCAGGTTGCGCTCGTCATCGGCGCAGAAGCTGATGGCGATGCCGTCCTTGCCCTTGCGGGCGGTGCGGCCGATCCGGTGGACATAGGCCTCCGGCACGTTGGGCAGCTCGTAGTTGATCACGTGGCTGACGTCGTTGACGTCGATGCCGCGCGCGGCGATGTCGGTGGCCACCAGGGCCCGCATCTCGCCGGCTTTGAAAGCCGCCAGGGCACGCTCACGCTGGCCTTGGGTCTTGTCGCCGTGGATCGAGGCGGCCTCGATGCCGGCGGCGTTCAGATACTTGGCCACCCGGTCGGCGCCGCGCTTGGTGCGGGTGAAGACGATGGTGCGCTCCACGCCGGGCTCGGCCAGGATCTCGGCCAGAAGCGGACGCTTGCGCTGGGCCTCGATGAACAGGACGCGCTGGTCGATGCGCTCGACCGTGGTCGCTTGGGGAGCCACCGAGACCTGAACCGGGTCGTTCAGCAGCTCGCCGGCCAGCTTGCCGATCTCGCTGGGCATGGTGGCCGAGAAGAACAGGTTCTGGCGGTTCTTGGTCAGCTGGCTGGCGATCTTGCGGATCGGCACCACGAAGCCCAGGTCCAGCATCTGGTCGGCTTCATCGAGCACGAAGATCTCGGTGCCCGAGACGATGGCCGACTTCTCGGCCATGTGGTCCATCAGGCGGCCGGGGGTGGCGACCAGGACGTCGATGCCGCCAGCCAGGGCCTTCATCTGCGGGCCGTACTTGACGCCGCCATAGATGGTGTGGACCGACAGGCCCATGTGGACGGCGTAGGCCTTGAAGTTCTCGGCGATCTGGGTGGCCAGCTCGCGGGTCGGCGACAGCACCAGGCAGCGGAACCCGCGGCGCGGCGCGGGTTTGCGGTCTTCAGCCAGGCGCTGAAGGATGGGCAGGGCGAAGGCGGCGGTCTTGCCGGTGCCCGTCTGGGCGATGCCCAGCAGGTCGCGGCCTTGCAGCACCACCGGAATGGCCTGGGCCTGGATCGGCGTCGGCTCCTTGTAGCCCTTTTCGGCAAGGGCCTTCAGAAGCGGCTTGGCCAGGCCAAGGTCGGAAAATTGAGTCACGGGTGTTGGTTCTTTCGTGCGCCGAAAGACAGCGCATGCGTCCTCGCACGGCTGGCCTTAGCGGCTAATCGTTCGGGGAGCGCCCCGCGTGCACGGGCGATCTGGTGAGAAAACTCTCAAGGCGCTCGACAGGCTGGCCCGAAAACGGACCCTCACGCGGCTGGAGCGCCAATAGCGCCGAAGTGGCGCGAGGTCCGTATCCGTTATCCCAGCGGGAAAGTCAAGTTTTGGGAAATCCTCTCTCCAGCGGGGGAGGATTGACCCACAAGCTTCTCCGCGCGACACCGCCGCCATGAGCAAGCCCATCGTCCTTGTCGCCGCCGCCGCCTTGATTGATGTCGACGGGCGGGTGCTGATCTGCCAGCGCCCCGAGGGCAAGCAGTTGGCCGGCCTTTGGGAGTTTCCCGGCGGCAAGGTCGAGGTCGGCGAGACGCCCGAACAGTGCCTGATCCGCGAGTTGGACGAGGAGCTGGGGATCAAGGTTGCCCAGGCGTGCCTGGCGCCGTTCGTCTTCGCCTCGCATACCTACGAGACCTTCCACCTTCTGATGCCGCTCTACCTGCTGCGCCGCTGGGAAGGGCAGGTGACGCGCAAGGAGCACGAGGCGCTGGCATGGGTGAAACCGGACAAGCTCGGAGACTATCCGATGCCGCCCGCGGACGAGCCCCTGGTCGCCTGGCTGCGCGACCTGCTCTGAAGGCCCCCTCTCTGAAGGCGTTCTGGCGCGACGACAGCGGCGCCACCGCAGTCGAGCTGGGCCTGATCATCGCCCTGATCGTGCTGGTCGTCGTCGCGGCGATGTCGGCCGTGACCGGCGGCCTCAGCCAGATCCTCGACAAGGTCTCGACGACCGTCGGGTCCTAGGGCGGTTCGCCAGCCCCGGTTCCAGTCAGCTAATTTCGCACGTCCCTGCGAAGGGAGGGGCCGGAGCTTCTTCGTGCCGGTCTTGCGCCTTGTGGCCGGGCCCGGGCTGATCTGAAGAAACGCACTTATAAATTGTTATATTGCAATTTATAACTTATAGAGGTTATCTTCGTTCGCTCGCCGTGGGTTAGCGGGAGTGGGGTCGAGGGGGGAGGCCCAGTATTGGGGTTGGTTGAATGTAATTTTATAATTCCTTCTCGAATCAATATGTATTCAACTTAAGTTAAATCCAGAATTTCGCGTAATTTATAAATTTTATATATGGAGGATGAAATGAGTATAACTGTTCAGGGCAATGTTTACATTTTCAATACGAGAACGGATGGTCAACATTCAAATATTCTCGTTATGAATAATAGTAATGGGGTGGTTAGCCCGGGTTTGCATGTGTGGACTCCATCTGCTCCGACTAATAGTCTTTGGAATATTGTGCAGGATAGTCCAGGAGGGCTCTATCGCATTGAAATGGCGGTAGGCGGCGAAACGTACGTGCTGGCTGTTTCTGTTGGCCTTACCCCCGTTCCCAATGGTCAGGCCATGAATGGGGCTGTAAAGCCAATGCCAAATGGAACATTGGTAACAGCATATAGCGGCAATACGCCTTCGGGATATTTCGATGGCTGGATGATGCCGTACGATACTCGGATACTTAGTGGGTATGGAATTTGTGCATCGCCCACGAATAGTGCAGTGTCTCTGGATGCGGGTCAGTATCCTGATGTAATTGTTTGGGGATTCAATTCCAATGTGAGCCAAACCTGGGCGGTGTCATCATCATATCCGTCATTCTAAATAGACTATCTCAGGGGCATTGATCCGAGGGGGGGCTTATTAAGGCTGTTGAGAAGCCTTGATAGTGTATGACATTCTCGGAGCAATGGTCCCTGGGCCTGTCCCGCCTAGTCCCCCGCCGGCTGTTCCTTCACCCCCAGCGCGTCGGCCAGCCGCATCTTGGCCGAGCCTGGCCGCAGCGGCTTCTGCTGGCTGTCGTGCGGCGCCCAGCCGGTGACCGAGACGATCTCGAAGGTCGCCGGGACCTTGCCGTCGGGCTCGGCGAAGCGCTCGACATAGAGTTCCATCGCGCGGAACAGCACCTTGCGGGACAAGGGTTTGCGTGAGCGGTCCAGCAGCACGCTGGTCTCGCCCATGGCGCGCAGGTCCTGCAGCAGCTTCAGCGGGTGGGAATAGCGGACCTTGACCCGGTCGACGTCGGCGACGGGCAAGGCAAAGCCCGCGCGTTGCAGCAGACCCGCCGCGTCGATAGCGTCGGCGAACGGCGAGACGCGCATCGAGGCGCCGTCCGTCAGCTCGGACTCGGCGGCCAGCAGGCATTGGCGCAGCTCGGTCAGGGTGGCCCCGCCGAAGATCGCGCCGACGAACAGGCCGTCGGGCTTCAGCGCCCGGCGGATCTGGATCAGGGCGCCGACCAGGTCATTGGTCCAGTGCAGCGACAGGGTCGAGACGATTAAATCAAGGGTCGCGTCGCCGAACGGCAGGCGCTCCTCGTCGGCCACGACGCGCAAGGTGTTCCGACCGCCCAGCATGCGCCCAGACAGGTCCGCCTCGATCAGCGTGTCGATGTTGGCGCGAGCGTCGCTTTCGCTCAAGATCTTGAAAAAATGACCGTTTCTCGCGCCGAGGTCGACGGCGACCGGAAAGCGTCGCAGGATCGTCTCCAGGCGCATGACCACGTCGCCCGCTGCCCGTTCTTTCAGGAAATCGGCGACGGCGTAGTCGGGCGCGGCGCGGTCCAGGCGAGCCCGGTGCAGGGCGCGGTCGAACAGGAGAGGCGAGGCGGTCATGGGCGCGGAACATGGCGATTTGCGATCGACATGGAAAGCCGCGCCGGCCTTAGCGCGTCCGTTTTTCGCCGAGTTGGGGCGCGGGGTGCTGGACTTCCTGCTGCCGCCGGCCAGCCTGGACGGCGAGACGGCCCTGACCGGCGGCCTGTCGGCCAGCGCCTTTTCCAAGGTGACCTTCCTGGACGATCCGGTCTGCGACGGCTGCGGGCTGGCGCAAACCTACGAAGCCGAGACGCGTTGCCCGGCCTGCCAGGCCAAGCCTCGGGCGTTCCAGCGGGCGCGGGCGGCCTGTGTCTATGACGAGCACTCGCGCGAGCTGATCTTGAAGCTGAAGCACGCCGACCGCACGGACCTGTCGGGCCTTTTCGCCCGTTGGCTGTCGCGGGCCTGCGCGGATTTGCTGGTCGAGGCCGACGTGGTGGTCCCGGTGCCGATCCATCGGAGCCGACTGCTGCGCCGCCGCTACAACCAGGCCGCCGAGATCGCCCGGCCGCTGGCCCGGACGGCGGGCCTTGCTTATCTGCCCGACGCGCTGGTTCGTAAGCGCGACACCGCCAGCCAGGGCGGCAAGTCGGCCTCGGGTCGCCGCCGCAACGTCGCCGCCGCCTTCGTTGTCCCGCCCGGCAAGCGCCGTCTGGTCGAGGGCAAGCGGATCGTGCTGGTCGATGACGTTCTGACCACCGGCGCCACGGCCGAGGGCTGCGCGCGGGCCCTGTTGGCGGCGGGCGCGACCCATGTAAGCCTCTCCGTCGTCGCCCGCGTTACAGAAGGCCAAGCCCGTCCTATATGAGGACGTCGAAGCCCCTACGAGTCACACAGCATGGCCCACGTCACCATCTACACCCGCCCGTTTTGCCCCTACTGCTCGCGCGCCCTGGCGCTGCTGAGCGAGAAGGGCGCGGCCTTCACCGAGATCGAGGCGGGCATGGACCCGGCCCTGCGTCAGGAAATGATGCAGCGCTCGGGCCGCAACACCTTCCCGCAGATCTTCGTCGTCGGCGAGCAGCACATCGGCGGCTGCGACGACATGATGGCCCTGGAAGCGCAGGGCAAGCTGGACGCGCTCCTCAACGCATGAGCCCGTCCGCGCCTCTTCGTGTCGGCCTGATCCAGACGCGCACGCCGGCCACGCACGCGGCCGCGCTGGAGCATGTCGCGCCGCTGGTGCGCCAGGCGATCAGTGAGGGCGCGCAGTTTGTCCTGACGCCGGAATGCACGAACGTTCTGCAGAAGGACCGCGCCAAGCTGCTGCCCACCCTGACCGCGCTCGAGGACGATCCGGTGGTCAACGGCCTGCGCGAGATCGCCGCCGAGACCGGAACCTGGATCGACGTCGGCTCGGCCCTGGTCCGGCGCGAGGATGGAAAGGCGGCCAACCGTCAGGCGGTGATCGACCCGACGGGCGCGATCGTGGCGACCTACGACAAGCTGCACATGTTCGACGTCGACCTCCCGACCGGTGAGACCGCGCGGGAGTCGGCGACCTATACACCGGGCGAGCGGGCGGTGGTGATCGACACCTCGCTGGCAAAGATCGGCCTGACCATCTGCTACGACATGCGCTTTCCGGCGCTGCACCGGGCCCTGGCGCTTGCCGGCGCCACGGTGATCACCGCGCCGGCCGCCTTCACCCGTCCGACCGGCGAGGCGCACTGGGACGTCTTGCTGCGGGCCCGCGCCATCGAGACCGGCTCGTTCGTGATCGCCGCCGCCCAAGGCGGTTTCCACGAGGACGGTCGCGGCACCTGGGGCCGCTCGATCGCCATCGGGCCGTGGGGCCAGGTGCTGGGAAAGCTTGACCACGACGAGCCCGGCGTGCTGATGGCGGACCTTGATCTGGCCGCCGCCGACACGGCGCGCGCCGCGATCCCCGTGCTCAAGAACGCCCGGCCTTTCGTCGGTCCGTAAAACCCGCCATCTAGGTTCCATGATCAAGTACGCGTTGCAGTGCGATCAGGCTCATGAGTTCGAGGGCTGGTTCGGCTCGTCGACGGACTATGACGACCAGTCGGCGCGAGGGCTGGTCGAATGTCCGGTCTGCGGCTCGCACGGCGTCTCTAAGCAGATCATGGCCCCCGCCGTCGCCGGCACGAAGGCCCAGAGCACCGCGCCGGCGCCCGACCCGAAGATGCGCGAGATGATGATGGCGGCCATGGGCGAGGTCCGCCGGCACGTGGAGGACAATTTCGACTATGTCGGCGACGCCTTCGCCAAGGAGGCCCGCGCCATCCACGAGGGCAAGTCCGAGGAGCGCGGCATCTACGGCGAGGCCTCGCCCACCGAGGTCAAGGCGCTGGTCGAGGACGGCGTAAAGGTGGCGCCGCTGCCACCGGGGCCGCCGAAGAAGAACGAGGTCAACTGAGGCGCGCCCGCGACGCCTTGGCCGACTCTGGGTCGCCCCGCTAGACTACCACCGGTCGTTGAAAGGCGTTCCGCGATGAATGATCCGTCCCAGGCGCTCACCGAGCGCGAGAAGGAGACGCTGCGGCTGCTCCTGGCTGGCCACGACGCCAAGTCGGCGGCCACGGCGCTGGGGCTGTCGGTCCACACCGTCAACGAGCGCCTGCGCGAGGCGCGCCGCAAGCTTGGCGTCGGCAGCAGCCGCGAAGCGGCCCGGGCGCTGGCCCGCGCCGAAGGCCCAAATTTCTTGGGGGACAAGCAATTTGGGGTCGCCGGGGCCGCCGCCCCAGGCCCAGAACACCCGCCGTTCGAGCAACGCCGACGCTTGGGTTCGCCCCTCGTCTGGCTCTCTGGAGGCATGGTGATGATGCTTACGATAGTCGCCGCAGTGGTGATGACGATGGCCCCGCACGGGGACGGCAAGACGAGCCCGGCCAAGACGCCGGTGGCCTATGCGGCGCCCGACGCCGCCTCGGACAAGGCCGGCGCAGACGCCGCCGAGGCCTGGGCCAAGCTACTGGACCAGCAGCGCTGGGGCGACAGCTGGAAGGTGTCGGGAAGCCTCTTCCGATTCAAGATCAACGAGGCGGGCTGGACCGCCACCGTGCAGCCGCTACGTCAACGGCTGGGCGCGGTGTCCTCGCGCTCGGTCAAGAGCGTGTCCAGCGCTACGACGCTGCCCGGCGCGCCGGACGGCGAGTACAAGATCATCCAGTTCGCCACGGGCTTTGCCGGCAAGCCCGACGCCATCGAGACGATAGTGCTGGCGAAGGAAGGCGCGGACTGGAAGGTCGACGGCTACTTCATCCGTTAGCGGCTGGGCTCAATCCGTTGAAATCCTCTTCTTTCGTCATCCCGGGTCGGCTGCGCCACCCGGGATGACGAGGGATTTTCACCGACAGTCAGCCATGGCGACGCTGATCGCTTCGCCGGCGTAGCGAACGTCGTGGCTCTTGCCGGTCGGGACGCAGACCACCTTCAGGGGCTGGACCGGCTTCATGCCCGGATAGCGCCCCTCGCGCGCGCCGACGCGCAGGATCTTGGCCGCGTCGGTCCAGGTGAGCAGGGTCGTGGCCCGCTCGCCCTTCTCGTAAGCGTAGCCGTCGCCGGCGTCGTCATAGAGCTCGAAGCGGCCGTCGCGGCCCGGATAGATCCGGATTTCCAGCGGCTCCTGGCTGGGTTGGTCTGCATAGCTCAGCACCGGTCCCAGCGGCAGGATGGTTCCCGCCGGGACGTGGACCGGGATCGTGTCGATGTCGGCCTTGACCGCCAGGGTCTTGCCGCCGGCGACCTTGGCCCCCGTCCAGAAGTCGTACCAGTCGCCCTTGGGCAGATAGACCGTGCGGACGTCGGCGCCTTGCTGGATCACGGGGCTGACCATCAGGGCGCGGCCGAACATGTACTGGTCGGTCAGCCGCAACGCGTTCGGATCGCTCCGGAAGTCCATGACCAGGGGGCGCATCATCGTGCCCGACCGCTGGGTCACCTCCCAGGCGGTGGAATAGATGTAGGGCAAGAGGCGGTAGCGCAGCTTGTCGTAGGCGATCAGGCGCGCCTGGGTGTCGGGCTTGAAGTCCCACAGTGCCTTGCCCTTGCCCGTGCCGTGGACGCGGAACATCGGGTTGAAGACCCCGAACTGATACCAGCGGGTGAAGAGCTCGGCATAGCCGGGGTCCTGGGGATCGCCGCCGAAGAAGCCGCCGATGTCGGCCGACCAGTAGGGAATGCCGCTGACCGAGAAGTTCAGGGCCGCCGGGATCTGCTTGGCGAAGGTGTGCCAGTCGCCGTTGACGTCGCCCGACCAGGTGATGGCGGCGTTGCGCTGCTGGCCGGCATAGGCCGAGCGGGTCAGGATGAAGACTCGCTTGCCCGGCATGTCGCGGCGCATGCCGTCATGGACCGCGCCCGTGTGCATCAGGGGATAGCTGTTGAAGGTCTCCGCGCCCGGACCGGCGGCGGTGGGCAGGGCCGCCATCTGACCAGGCTTGCCGCCCAGCTCGGCTTCAGAGCCGTCCAGCCACCAGCCGTCGAAGTCGTAACGGCCCAGGTTCCGCATGATCTGGTTCCAGTAGATCTCGCGGCCCTTGGGCGACCAGGCGTCGTACCAGCGGCCTTCACCGGCCGGATAGACGTTGGGGTAGACCGGCTCGAACAGGGCGCCGGCCTTGCGCAGTTCGTCATGGTTGGCGGTGGTCAGGTCGAAGCGCGGCCAGACCGAGATGATGATGTGAGCGTTCAGGTCATGAACGGCCTTCACCAGGCCGGCGGGATCGGGGAAGCGCTTGGCGTCGAACTGGTGGCTGCCCCAGCCGCCGGGCGCCCAGTACTGCCAGTCCTGCACGACCGCGTCGAATGGGACGCCCATCTGGCGGTAGCGCTGGACGATCGACAGGGTCTCGTCCTGCGTCGCGTAGCGCTCCTTGGATTGCCACAGGCCCCAGGTCCAGCGCGCCATCAGCGGCGCCTGGCCGGTCAGGCCACGATAGCCTGCGATCACCTGGTCGATCTCGGGGCCCACGATCAGGTGATAGTCCACACCGCCGCCGGCGCCCGAGGCGAAGCGCAGGCTGTGGGCGTATTGCGGCGTGGCCACGTCCACTCGGGTGGTCGCCGGGTTGTTCCACAGGACGCCATAGCCGCGCGAGGACACCAGCATCGGCACGGCGACGTCGGTGTTGATCTGCTGCAGCAGGACGCTGGATCCGCGATAGTCCAGCTGGCCGCCCTGGTGCTGGCCCAGGCCATAGACGGCCTCCTGCGAGTCCAGCTCGAAACGCTGGACGGGGCCGCCAGCGCTGGGGTCGGTGTCGGCGGGCCGGGCGCGTGTCACCCGCTGGCCCTTGGCGTCGAGCACCAGCAGCTCGCCGGACGCCCGGTCGACGCTGACCTGGAGAGCGGGGGTTCTCAGGACGATTTTGTCGGCGCTGTTCTCCAGCGTCCAGTTGACGGGGCCGGGCTGGGCGATCACGGCCGGATTGTAGTTTCCGGTCCAGTTGGCGGTCTTCGAGAAGCGGACCCGCACGATATTGTCCGACAACGGGTCCAGACGCAGGACGCCGTCCGTCAGGCGGATCTCGACGCCGGTCGCGGTCTTCTGGACGGCGGCGGCCGCAGGTTGCCGCGCCTGCGCGGGATGGACCTCGCCCACGGCCAGAGCCGCCGCGATCAGCGCCATGACCCCGAATGCGCCCTGCTTGGACCGTCGCATGCCGTCACCTCCCTGGATGTCGGATGGCGGACGTGCGTCCATGATTACTCCGACAATTACCTAGGCAATTGCCCTGTCTGGAGCGATCGGTAAAGCCCTCTTTTGCGTCGGCTGGATCCGTCTGCGTCGCCGCTAGGGCGCGACAGGCCGCGCCGCCGGGAACTCGATCTCGCCCGCATAGCCCGCGCGGCGAGCGCGGGCGGTGAGGTCCTCCAGCAGCGCCGGCGAGGCGGGCTGGCGCGTATAGAGGAACACCTTCTTCTTTTCCGGCGAGGCCGAGATGAACCAGGCCCCGGCCGGATCGGTCTCCAGCACCTCGTAGCGCCAGGTGATGAAGGGCGCATACGACACCTTCAGGCGACGGTTCTCGCCGGGGTCCTCGATCACGCCCTTACCGCGGATGGCCTTACGCTTGCCGTCGACGCCGCCCTTTCGGCAATCGTCCTCGACGTCGACCCGTCGCGCGTCGACGCGCGTGTAGGTCGTCGTGCCCGCGACGCAGCCGTCGGTGATCCACATCGGCGTGCGGCCTACCTCCAGCCAGACGCCGGAATAGTGGCTGGCCGCGTCCAGCGGGCGTGACTGAGCCTCCGCCGGACTTCCGGCCGCGAGGGCCAGCGTGAAGGCGACAAGGGCGAACGGCGCGTGGGGCATGGCGATCTCCTTGCCCACCGTTACGGACCAGACGTGTGTCTGGACGCCCGAGGGACATTCCGAAATGTGGAAGGGCGCCAAACCCGCTGGCCTGGCGCCCTTGTCCACTCGACCTACGCCAGTCGGTTACCGGCGATAGCGGTACTCGTAGTGGCACTTCTTCTTGCTCTTGCTCTTGGCGATCTCGTGGCCGGCGACGGCGCCGACCGCGCCGCCCAGAAGCGTGCCTTCGGTGCGGGCCCCGTTGCCGGCGACGGCGTTGCCCAGCAGGGCGCCCGACACGCCGCCGATGATCGCGCCGTTCTTGGCCTTGGACTTGGACTTTTCGCAGACCAGCACGCGATAGCGTTCGCGCGACTGGGCTTCGGCGGCGGTGACGACCACGCTGCTGGCGGCGAAGCCGACGACGGTGGCCAGGACGAGTGCGTTCAGGCGGGCGCGCATGGCGAGCTCTCCACTAGTGTCTTGTTATGATCCCTCGGGACCTAAACGCCCAAGCTGGCGGCGGGTTTCCCCCTAAAGTCGGGGAGCCGACGATCCAGCCTGGGCGGGGGGAGGATCAGCCCTCGACGCGGTAGCGGCCTTCGGAGTCCGGGCAGACGCGGATGTAACGGGCCTCGACGCGGCCGTTGTACTCGGTCGGGGCCGGGGCCAGACGGCAGCGCTCGTTGGCCTGGGCGTAGCGGCCGTCGGTGTAGCGATAGGGCTGCGTCTCTTCATAGGTCCAGTAGTTGCCGCGCGTGTCGCACTTGGCCGAGGCGTTGCCCACTGCCGCGCCGACGCCCGCACCGACCAGGCCTCCCAGCACGGTGCCTTCGGTCTTGGCGTTGCGGGCCGCGACGTTTGAGCCGAGCGCCGCGCCGGCCAGGGCGCCGATCACGCCGCCGACCGTGGCGTTGCGCTTGGCGTCCTGTCGGCAGTCCTCGCGACTGGCGATATTGGCGCTGCTGTCGAGGCTGTAGGCGCCGCCGGCGTACGGCGTGCTGAAGCGGTTGGCGTTGTCGGGATAGCGCCGATCATAGGCGCCGCCGCCGTAGCGACGGTCATAGTCGGCCCGGGCGCGATCATAGTCGGCCCGGTCGCGTTCCCACTGAGCCCGCTGGCCGTCATAGCCGTTGCTGCTGGCGTAGCGGCTGTCGATGCGGAAGCGGGCGGCCTGGGTCGGATAGCGGCGGTCGTAGGCGCCGGTTCCGCGACGACGATCATAGGTGTCGCGCGCCCGCTCATAGGTCAGGCGTTCCCGCTCGAAGCGAGCCCGTTCGGTATTGTAGGCGGTGCTCTCCCGATAGGTCGTGGCGCTATAGCGCGTGCCATAGGTCGGGTAGCGGCGGTCATAGGCGCCCGTGCCGTAGCGGCGGTCATAGTCGCGGCGCGCCTGGATATAGGCTTCGCGCTCGCGCTCGTAGGCCGCATGGCGGTCGCGATAGTCGGCCACTTGGTCGTAATAGGACGCGCGCTGGTCGTTATAGGTCTCCACGCGCTGGCGATAGGCCGCGTCGGCGGATTGGGCCAGGGCCGGGCCGACTGAGCCACAGGCCACGGCCGTCGCCATCAGGATGGCGAAAGTCTTGGAAGTCATGAAAGGTCTCCGTTCCAAGGAACGGATCGGCGTCAGCCCCGAATGGGGCGCCCGGTCCGAGGTCTTGTCCCTGTGGAAGCGAAAGCCCTCGGCGCTGTGGAGGTTCCGCTCAGTCGGAGATCCATGTCACGCGAAAGGCGCGACCGTCCCACTTGGCGACGGCGAGGGAAGCCTCGGGGGACCCGAACAAGAGATCACCCTTTTCGACCGTGACGACCTTGTCTGGGCACGGCTCGTCGTGTGGTCCGGCGCCTTTGGCGCAAGCCGTGGCCTCGACGCTTCTAGCCTCCGCCGTGGTCAGAAAAATGTTGGGGTAGCCTTTTCGCAGAGGGATTCTGGCCGGGGCGTCAGGGGCGGCGCCGCGTTTGATGGTCAGGACATAGGCCGTGTCGCCCTCGCGCACGACGGCGGCCGCGTCGGGCTTGCCGTCGTGGTCGAAGTCGCCCGCGAGCGGCGCCGGAAGGCTGGCGGCTACAAGTAGAAGCCAAGGGGTAAGCATCGGTACACCTCACTCAAAACGCGTGAGGAACTGTGACTCAATCTTTGGTCACGGTCATCATGTAGTTGATGTCGGTGTCGGCCGAGCGGCTCCAGCGGCCGGTCAGCGGATTGTAGCTGACGCCGAACGGTCCCTGCATCGCCACCGGCTCGCCGGCCAGGAAGGCGCGCAGTTCTTCGGGCTTCAGGAACTGCTTCCAGTCGTGGGTGCCGGGCGGGACCCAGCGCAGCACGTACTCGGCGCCGATCTTGGCCAGGGCCAGGGCCTTCAGCGTGCGGTTCAACGTCGCCACGAACATGATGCCTCCGGGCTTCAGGAGCTTGGCGCAGGTGCGCAGGAACTCGCCCGGATCGGCGACGTGCTCGATGACCTCCATGGTCAAAACGACGTCGAACGGCTCCGCGCCCTCGGCCAGCAGCTGTTCGGCGGTGGCGGGGCGATAGCCGATTTCCAATTCCTGCTCGGCCGCGTGGGTGGCGGCGGTCTTGATGTTCCGCTCAGAGGCGTCGATCGCGGTGACGGCGAAACCCAGCCGCGCCATCGGCTCAGACAGCAGCCCGCCGCCGCAGCCGATGTCGAGCAGGGTCAGGCCGTCGAACGGAGCGCGCAGGTCGCCGTCGCGGCCGAACCGCGCCAGGGCCTGTTCGCGGATGAAAGCCAGCCGGCAAGGGTTGAAGACGTGCAGCGGCGCGAACTTGCCCTTGGGATCCCACCACTCGGCGGCGATGGCCGAGAACCGGGCTACGTCGGCCGGGTCGATGCTCCAGGAGGGGGCGGGGGAGGGCGCTGCGTCGGTCATGTCAGCGTATCAGCACGACTTCCACCGGCAGGTCCAGATCGGACCATGCCGTATCGGCGGTCATCACGGGCAGCTTCTCGCGTATGGCCAAGGCCAGGCAGGCGCGATCACCCAGCGAAAGGCCTTTGTGGCGGGTGGCTTTGCGGAGAAGCGCGGTCCGCAGGGCGAGGTCTTGGTCGAAATCGACAACGATCAGCGCAAGGTCGTTCAGTTGGCTGCGGACCTGCTCGGGCGACAGGCCCTTGTCCAGCATCTTGGACATAACCTCGGCGAGATTGACCGCGCTGATCGCGGCGCCGGGCAATGCGATCGCGACATGATCCCGGCCTGTTTCCATAAAGACGAGCGCCAGGATCGCCGAAGCGTCGGCGACGATGTCAATCGTCACGGCTCGGGCCGGGCCCGTCGATCTGGGCTTCAAGCTCCTCGATCGCGGCTTCGCGTCGACGCTCCTCGATCAGCTCCTCCGACGCCAAGGCCCCCGGGCGCGGCGGCTGGGCCAGCCGCGCCTTCATGAGCTGGATGCCGGTCATGCCGCTGACCAGCGTGAAGCGCTCGTCCTCCAGATCGGCGATGACAATGCCGCCGGGGCGCGCGCCCAGCGCCTTTAGCACCTCGGGGGGCAAGACCACCGATCCGTTGGCGCCGACGCTTAGGAAATAGGTGTGTGGGGGCGTGTGGTGAAAGAAGGTGGCGTCCGCCTCGGCCATGCCCTGGGCCGCCATAGCGTCCAGCTTGGGTGGCCCCGGTTCCTCCAGAACGTTCCTGACATGCTGGTAGCGCTTGCCTAGCAGGCGGGCGATCTCGGCGCGCGGATAGCCCGCCGCGTCCAAGGCCCGGATCTTCGCGGCGACCGTCTTGCAGCCGGCGAGGTTTCTCTCAAGCTCGGGTGACATGACGTCGTCCAGCATGGATGAAGATATTAGATAGTTAGGTAGGTTGCGCGACGAGTCAACGGGGAGTCTCGCGCCGTCAAAAAAGACAGCTCCGCGACATTGCCGTTGCGCCGTCGCGCCGTTAGAAGGCGCTTCGCTTGCGCGTGGGGGAGTGATCCGGCCGCGCGGGCGCAAGAAATAACCAAGTGTCGAGGTACCAAGGACGTGTCACGTCTGGTGATGAAGTTCGGCGGCACGTCGGTGGCCGACCTGGAGCGCATCCGCCGTGTGGCGCGCCTGGTCGCCGCCGAGGTCGCCACGGGTAAGCAGGTCGCGGTGGTCGTCTCGGCCATGTCGGGCAAGACCAACGAGCTGGTCGCCTGGACCGATGGCGCGGGCCGCGCGGCTGCGGGCCTGCCGGAGTCGGACGACGAGTACGACGCCGTCGTGGCCTCGGGCGAGCAGGTGACCGCCGGCTTGCTGGCCATGACCCTGCGCAACATGGGCCACAAGGCTCGCTCGTTCCTGGGGTGGCAGGTGCCGATCCTCACCGACGAGGCCCACGGCCGTGCGCGGATCGAGGAGATCCCGCCCGAGAACCTCGAGGAATGCTTCGCCAACGGCGAAATCGCCGTGATCGCCGGCTTCCAGGGCGTGACGCCCAAGCGCCGCATCACCACCCTGGGCCGGGGCGGCTCGGACACCTCGGCCGTGGCGATCGCCGCCGCCGTCAAGGGCGCCTGCGACATCTACACCGACGTGGACGGGGTCTACACCACCGATCCGCGCATCGAGAGCAAGGCCAAGCGCCTGGCCAAGATCTCCTACGAGGAGATGCTCGAAATGGCCTCGCTGGGGGCCAAGGTTCTGCAGACCCGCTCGGTCGAGATGGCCATGGCCCATCGCGTGCCGGTGCGGGTGCTGTCCAGTTTCGTCGAACCGGGTGAAGCTCCGGGCCAAGGTACGATCGTCTGCGACGAGGAAGAAATCATGGAAAAGCGCATCGTCTCGGGCGTCGCCTACAGCCGCGACGAAGCCAAGATCACCCTGCTGGGCCTGCCCGACCACCCGGGCGTGTCCTCGCAGATCTTCGGCCGTCTCGCCGACGCCAATGTGAACGTCGACATGATCGTGCAGTCGCGCGCCCGCAGCGCCGCGACGGCCAACATGGAGTTCACGGTCGGCAAGCGTGACGCTGCTCGCGCCGTTGAGATCGTCCAGGCCGCCAAGACCGAGATCGGTTTCGAGGACGTGGCCGTCAACGAGGACGTCGCCAAGGTCTCGGTGATCGGGGTCGGCATGCGCAGCCACGCTGGCGTCGCCCAGTCGATGTTCGCGGCCCTGGCAGAGAAGAACATCAACATCCAGGTCATCTCGACCTCGGAGATCAAGATCTCGGTCCTGATCGACGCGGCCTACACCGAACTGGCGGTGCGCGCGCTGCACGCGGTGTACGGGTTGGACCAGCTGTAGTTTTGGCGCGGAGGGGGAGCGTCCCCTCCGTCTCGTCGCCTATCGGCGCCGATCCACCTCCCCCGCAAGCGGGGCAGGAGGGCGCAGCTTCTTCCTCCCTCGCGACGCGGGGGAGGTGGCGCGATGCGGATACGCATCGTGACGGAGGGGGCGCTCCTCCGGTCCTTGCAAGAAAACGTCGCCTTCGGACGTTATGAGGGGCGCAAGCCCTCGAAAGCACAAGAAGCCCCCATGTCCGACGTGTTCAAGTTCGATCCCGACGCCAAGACCGTCACCTTCCACGGCGATGCAGGGCTGGAGCTGCTCTACGACCTGCTGCTGCGCGCCAAGTTCGGCGACGGTTATGAGAAGCCGCTGCTGATCAGCCCGTGGCTGGCGGCCCTGCTGAACAAGCTGGACAAGGCCCTGCCGGACGACGGCCAGTGGTTCCCGGAAAAGCCCGGCCAGCCGATCTTCGACACCGACGACCTGCTGGCCATGGGCGACGCGGTGATCGAGGAAGGCCACACCGTCGGCTGGTGGTCCATGACCGAGGCCGAGCGCCGCGCCTACCTGCGCGACGTCGTCGCCGCGCCCCACCCGCTGACGGATCTGCAGGTCGAGTTCATCGAGAACGACATCGACGCGGCGCTGGAACAGGCCCGCAAGCTGGTTGCCGACGCCGACGAGCCGCTGGCCCTGCCAGGGCACGGCTAGGATCAATCGCGCCTGTAGCGCGAGACGAAGGCCCACAGGGCGTCGTTGTCGGCTAGCCACACGTGGGTTCCGCCAACCTTGACCCGGGCGGCGACATCGGCGTCGCCGCGACACCCCGCATAGCGCTCTTCGTAGACGCCGGGCGTGACCCAGCGGGTGGTCGGCGCGGCCTGGCAGCCGTTCAGCGCCGCCCAGCGCTGCTCGGCCGCGTGCAAGGTGTAGCGCCAGTAGCCCGCCCCGCCGCCTTGGATCGGATTGACCGTGTCGTTGTCGCCGGCGAAGGCGATCACCGGCACGGGGCGTTCGGGCTGGCAGGACGCCGGGTCGGGCTCGTCCGGCTTGTCGGGGCGGGGATTGCCCGCGCGCAGCCCCACCACCGGCGCGATGGCCGCATAGCGTCGCGACGCCACGCAGCCCAGCCACGAGGCCATGCGCCCGCCGCCCGACAGGCCGGTGACATAGACGCGAGCCGGGTCGGCGCAGCCCTCGGCGACCAGGCCTTCGACCAACGCCGCCAGATAGGCCACGTCGTCGGCGTCCGAGGCGTCGGGGATCTTGCCGGTAACGGTAGGCACGCCCGGAATGTTCCAGGCGAAGCCTGTCCGGGCGGGAATGGCGGCGTTCGGCGCCGCCAGCAGGAAGCCGTGGCGCTCGGCGGTGGCCTCAAGGCCGGAGTCGGCGAGCATCTTAGCTCCGTCGCCGCCGCTGCCGTGCAGCAGGATCAGCAGGGGCGCTCGCGTAGCTGGGTCCAGGGAGGCCGGGCGGCGCAGAAGGAAGGGGCGGCCGGTCCCGCCGGCGTCCACGCGCAGGGTCGCGCCCGGCGCGCCGACGGCGCAGGCCGCGTGGACGGTCGCGGCGCTCCACAACACCGCCATCGGCGCAAGAAGGGCCAGCAGCCCGCGCTTCAACGCCACATCCGCCATTGGAAGACTCCTGCTCCATATCGCCGTCAGGGAGCCTAGAGGTTAGCCGAAGCGCATGAAACCCGGCCGCGCGCCGGTATCCACTTGAGCCAAAACGTCCGTTGGGCTGCTAACAAGACGGCATGACTCCCTCCCGCAACCTACTGCTCGGCCTGACGTGCGGCGTGATCGCCGGCGCGTTCTGGGGCGGCGTGTTCCTAGCGCCGAAGCTGCTGGCGGACTTCACGCCGCTGCAGGCGACGGCCGGTCGGTACCTGGCCTATGGCCTGGCGGCCGCGGTGCTGCTGGTTCCGAGCTGGAAGGCCGTGATGGCCCGGATGGACGGGCGCGACTGGCGCGACCTCTTCCTGCTGAGCCTGCTGGGCAACCTGATCTACTATGTCGGCCTCGCCGTCGCCGTGCAGAGCGCGGGCGTGGCCCTGGCCTCGCTGGTCATCGGCCTGCTGCCGGTGACTATCACCCTGGTCGGCGCGCGCCCAGGGGAGGGAACGCCGCTGCGCCAGCTGATCGCGCCCCTGGCACTGATCGTCGCCGGCGGGGTCTGCATCAACCTGGACGCCTTCGCCGCCGCCGGGGCCGCGGGGGCGGGGCGGACGATGGTCGGGCTCGCCGGCGCGCTGCTGGCCCTGGCGGTGTGGACCGCCTACGCCGTCTGGAACGCCCGGCGCCTGGCCGCCACGCCAAAGTTCAACAGCCACGAGTGGTCGCTGCTGACCGGCGTCGCGACGGGCTTGCTGTCCCTGGTCATCGTGGTCCCGGCCTTCGCCCTCGGGGGCAAGGGGCACGCGGCGAGCGCCTGGGGGCTGTTCTGGGGCGTCAGCTTCGCGGTCGCGATCGGCGCCTCGGTGATCGGCAACGGCCTGTGGAACGCCGCCAGCCGCTTGTTGCCGCTGTCGCTGTCGGGCCAGCTGATCGTGTTCGAGACGGTGTTCGCCCTGCTCTACGGCTTCCTACATGAGGAGCGTTGGCCAAGGCCGCTGGAGAGCGTCGCCATCGTGCTGATGCTGGCCGGCGTGCTGTGGTCGGCGCGGCGGCATGCTCCCGGCGGGCAAGGGTTGCACCAAGCCTAAATTCTCATGTCATCCCGGAAGCCTCGCAGAGGCTATCCGGGACCCAGGGGGGCGAGAGCGCCGTGCGAGCCGCCCCTGGGTCCCGGCTCTACCCCCGGCTTTCGCCGGGGTTCGGCCGGGATGACACGGGTTTTGATGGCCTTGCCCAACCTAAACCCCACCTGAACGACCAGTCCCGATCGGGTTCAGGGTCGGGGGCCTACAACTCTTATCAACAGAGATAGGAGACCCGCCATGACCCCCATCGGCAAGTTCACCAAGACCGCCATCGCCGTCACCTTCGCCGGCGCGCTGGTCGCCCCGGCCACCGCCGCCTTCGCCGGCGAGAAGACTGAGCGCGCCATCCTGGGCGCGGTGATCGGCGGCGTCGCGGGCGCGGCCCTGGGCGACGGCAGGGGCGAGGCGGTCGCCATCGGCGCGGTCGCCGGCGCGGCCCTCGGCGCGACCACCGCCAAGGACAAGTATGACCGTCGCTACAACCACGGCTATCGCACCGCGCCGCGCTACGACAACCGTTCCTACAACACCGGCTATCGCGGCGACCGCTACGCCTATGACCGCTACGACCGTCGCCATGATCGCTACGACAACCGCTACGCCTACGGCTATCGCCGCTAAGGCCTGACGCCTTCCTCGCGGGAGTTCCGATCCCTCCTCCCACGAGCAAACTGCGCCGTCCCTGACCGGGGCGGCGCTTTTTCGTGCCGCCACACCTAAACGTCGTTCGGTTGACAGCAGCGGCTATCGCGGCGGCGAAATCTGCTATAGCCCCCTCTTGAGGACGGAGCGGTCCGGGGCCAGCGCCAAGCGGGACCGGCTGTTCCTGGGTTAGGGAGCGCGCTTAAGGCTCATGGCGGCATCCGGCATCGCCGTTCGAGGACCACGAAGCCTGCTTCGGCAGATTCGCGAGGCCATGGCTGGGGGCGGCCCCGCCCAGGCCAAGCTCGACATGGTGGTGCGCACCATCGCCATCTCGATGGTGGCGGAAGTCTGCTCGATCTATCTGCGCCGCGCCTCG
Organism: Caulobacter sp. BP25; assembly: GCF_002737755.1. Classification (GTDB taxonomy): domain Bacteria; phylum Pseudomonadota; class Alphaproteobacteria; order Caulobacterales; family Caulobacteraceae; genus Caulobacter. The sequence goes on along the minus strand of NZ_PEGH01000020.1, from coordinate 208,477 downwards.
GGCGACCTCGAACTGTTCGCCACCGAGGGCCTGGCCCGCGAGGCCGTCCACGTCACCCGCCTGAAACCGGGCGAGGGCCTAGTCGGCGAGACGATGCGCCTGGGCCGGCCGCTGAACCTGTCCGACGCCGCCAGCCACCCGCAGTTCTCGTACCGCCCGGAAACGGGCGAAGACCCTTACCACGCCTTCCTCGCTGTGCCCCTGCTGCGCGGCGGTCGGGCCATCGGCGTGCTGGTCGTCCAGAACCGCACCGAGCGGGTCTATGACGAGGAAGAGGTCGAAGACCTGCAGATCATCGCCATGGTGCTGGCCGAGATGGTCAGCTCCAGCGAGCTCTTGGGCGCCGACGAGCTGAAGGACGTCGAGCTGGCGCCCCACAAGCCCGAGCGGCTGAAGGGCGCGCGCTTCGCCGAGGGCCTGGCCTACGGCGTGGCGGTGCTGCACGAGCAGCCGGTGGCGCCCGAGCAGCTCTTGTCCGACGACGCCCTGGCCGAGGAGGCTAGGCTCAAATACGCGATCGAGGCCCTGCAGACCCAGATCGACCAGATGCTGGAGGGGCAGCACGGCCTAGTCGGCGCCTCGTACGAGGTGTTGGAGACCTATCGCCTGTTCGCCCACGACCGAGGCTGGAACCGCAGCTTGGAGGAGGCCGTGCGCTCGGGCCTGACCGCCGAGGCCGCCGTCGAACGTGTGCGGTCGGAGCACCGGGCGCGTCTGGGCCAGGCCCGCGATCCCTATCTGCGCGAGCGGCTGCACGACCTGGAAGACCTGAACGACCGGCTGCTGCGCCACCTGTCGGGCGACGTGCACCACGTGCGCCAGCTGCCCGAGGACGCGATCCTGATCGCCCGGAACCTGGGGCCCGCCGACCTGCTGGAATACGACCGCACCAAGCTGAAGGGCATCCTGCTGGAGGAGGGCAGCGCCGCCAGCCACGCGGGTATCGTGGCCCGGGCGCTGGATATCCCGTGCGTGGGACGCTTGGCGGGCCTGCGTGACCGGGTCAGTGAGGGCGACCCCGTCGTGGTCGACGCCGAAACGCAGGAAGCCTGGCTGCGGCCGCGTCCGGACGTGGTCAAGGCGCTGAAGGTCCGGATGGAGGTCCGCGCCCAGCGCAAGGCCGAGTTCGCCCGTCTGCGCGACACGCCGCCGATCACCAAGGACGGCTCCAAGGTCACGCTGCTGATGAACGCGGGGCTGGCCGTCGATCTCGACATCCTGGCCGAGACGGGCGCCGAGGGCATCGGCCTGTTCCGCACCGAGTTCCAGTTCATGGTGGCCGAGGAGCTGCCGCGCCTGGAGGCCCAGACGGCGCTCTACGAAAAGGTGCTGGACGCGGCCGACGGCATGCCCGTGACCTTCCGCACGCTGGATCTGGGCGGCGACAAGCTGCTGCCGTACATGGAGCTGGAGCGCGAGGACAATCCGGCCCTGGGCTGGCGCGCCGTGCGCATGGGCCTGGATCGTCCGGCCCTGCTGCGCATGCAGATCCGGGCGCTGATCAAGGCCGCCAACGGCCGGCCGCTGCGGGTGATGTTCCCGCTGGTGGCCAATGTCGACGAGTTCCGCGCCGCCCGCTCGTTCGTCGACCAGGAGGTCGCCTGGGCCTTGAAGCGCGGCCGGCCCGCGCCGTCGCGCCTGGATGTCGGGGCGATGATCGAGGCCCCGTCGCTGCTGTGGCATTTGGACGCGCTGTTGCCGATGACCGACTTCGTTTCGGTCGGCACCAACGACTTGATGCAGTACATGTTCGCCGCCGACCGGGGCAATCCGAAGGTCTCGGACCGATATGATCCGCTGTCGCCGGCGGCGCTGCGGGCGCTGAAGACGATCCAGCAGGCGTGCGCCGACACGGGCACGCAAGTGTCGGTCTGCGGTGAGATGGCGGGGCGTCCCTTGGAGGCCTTCGCCCTTGTGGCGCTGGGTTTCGACCGTCTTTCGATGCCCCCGGCCGGCATCGGTCCGGTCAAGCAGATGGTCCTGTCTCTGGACCGCGAGGCCGCTCGGCGCAATGTCGAGGCCCTGCTGAAGGGCTCGGGCGGATCGCTGCGCGGCGAGATCGAGACCCTGGCGCGGAAGCTGTATGTGGCGGTGTAGAACGCTGTTATGCGGTTAGGCAAGCGCGGCCGGTAAGTACATTGAATCCGGATACTTAGTTTGCTACCCACAAACACTCGTTAAGAATTTCGTGCATGATGGAGTCGGGAAGTCGTCTGGCTTCACCGGCGATCGGCGCCAGGCGGTTTTCAGTTCCAGGCGGGTTTCGGGGGCGCTTAGTCAGTATGCCGCGAGATATGGGCAACGTGGAGCGTTTGCATCTCGACGACGTCGAGACGGACCAAGCGCCGTTCGCGGTCGCCGAACCCGTGGCGGACGCGCCTGTCCAGGATGAACCCGCCGACATCGGCGCGGCCTTGAGGGCCGCCCGCGAGGCCAAGGGTCTAAGCCTGCGGGAGGTCGCCGAGGCGACCCGCATCCGCCAGGCCTATGTCGAGGCGCTTGAGGCTATGCGCCTCGAGGAGCTGCCCTCGCGGCCCTTCACCATCGGCTATGTCCGCGCCTACGCGGCGCTGCTGGGCATGGACGTCGACGCCGCTGTCGCCCGCTTTAAGACCGATGCGCCAGACGAGGGCGCGGAGCTGCGCGCCCCGGTCGGCGTGCGCCACGAACGCGACCCGCGTCTTGGCCTTTTCTTTGTCGGCGGCCTTCTGGTGGTTGGCGCGATCCTCTTGTGGAACGTCGCTCAGCGCGCCATCGACAAGGACACGCCGCAGCAGCAGATCGCTCCGCAGGCCGCCTCGACCCAAGTTCAGGCCCCCGCCAATAACAGCTCGGTCGCTTTGGGCGCGCCGCTGCCAGCCCCGGTCGAGTCGACCACGCCTGAGCCCTACAAGACCCCAGGCCTGGACGACGCCGCCGCCAATGGCGGTTCGGTGGACGCCGCCAAGCTCGCCGCCAAGGCGCGCGAGGAAGCCGCCGCCAGGGCCGGCATCGTTGATCCAGCCCGCCAGATCAAGGTTGGCGCGCCGTTCAAGCCCAAGGGCGCCATGCTGGGCGCCGCTCCGGGCGAGGGCTCGGGCGTTGTCCTGCAGACCCGCAAGGCCGCGACCCTGGTGGTGCGTGGCGTCGACGGCCAAGTCTATTTCGCCCGCGCTCTGGCGGCGGGCGACGCCTATCGCGCGCCCCGCACGCCCGGCCTGATCGCAGACGTCTCGGACCCGATGGTGTTCGAGGTCTACTACGGCGGCGCTCTGGTCAGCCACCTGCCGTCCGCCTCGACCGCGCTCGGCAAACTGGTTCCGGCGCCGAAGGTCGCGCCCACGCCTCCGGCCGTGGCGCAAGCGGCGCCGGCGGCGACACCTCCGCAGTAAGCTCAAAATCGGGATGACGGTCTGAATTTGGGAGGCGCGGGTAAGCCCCCTTCTATCCCGCCCCGAGACCCTCTAAATTACCCCCATGTCCGCAGACCACACCTCCGTCCGCCCCTGGCGCCAGATCACGCGTCGCCAATCGCGCAAGATCCGCGTGGGCGCCGTGGAGGTGGGCGGCGACGCGCCGATCTCGGTGCAGTCGATGACCAACACCCTGACCAGCGACGCCGCCGCGACGCTGGAGCAGATCCGCCAGCTGGAGGAGGCCGGCGCCGACATCGTCCGCGTCAGCTGCCCGGACGTTGAGAGCACGGCCGCGTTCAAGACCATCGCCCGCGAGGCCAAGGTCCCGCTCGTGGCGGACATCCACTTTCACTACAAGCGCGGCATCGAGGCGGCGCAGGCCGGCGCGGCCTGCCTGCGGATCAATCCGGGCAATATCGGCAGCCCCGACCGCGTGCGCGACGTGATCCAGGCCGCCCGCGACCACGGCTGCTCGATGCGCATCGGCGTCAACGCCGGCTCGCTGGAGCGCGAACTGCTGGAAAAGTACGGCGAGCCGTGCCCCGACGCGATGGTCGAGAGCGCCCTGAACCACGCCCGCATCCTGCAGGATCACGACTTCCACGAGTTCAAGATCTCGGTGAAGGCGTCCGACCCGTTCATGACCGTGGCGGCCTACTACCAGCTGGCCGAGGCCATCGACTGCCCGCTGCACCTTGGCGTCACCGAGGCCGGGGCCACGCGCACGGGCACGGTGAAGTCCTCGATCGGCATCGGCTCGATGCTGTGGGCCGGCATCGGCGACACCATCCGCGTGTCGCTGGCCGCCGACCCTGTCGAAGAGATCAAGGTCGGCTTCGATATCCTGAAGTCGCTTGGTCTGCGTCATCGTGGCGTCAACATCATCGCCTGCCCGTCGTGCGCGCGGCAGGGCTTCAACGTCATCAAGACCGTCGAGACCCTGGAAGAGCGCCTAGCTCACATCGCCACGCCTATGTCGCTGTCGATCATCGGCTGCGTGGTCAACGGTCCGGGCGAGGCGCTGATGACCGACATTGGCTTCACCGGCGGCGGCGCGGGCGCGGGCATGGTCTATCTGGCCGGCAAGCCCGACCACAAGCAGTCGAACGAGGGCATGATCGACCACATCGTCGAGCTGGTCGAGAAGAAGGCCGCCGAGATTCAAGCCGCTCAGGCCGCTGGCGCTCTGGCGGCGGAGTAGGCCTCGCTACGAAAGGAATGATCCTTTCTATCGAACTGATAAGAACAATCAATTGTACCTATAGCCTCCGCGAGCGCTCTATGGCGTGCAGCAGCGCTTCGAAAAGCGCCGCCAATGCAGCGGAGGACGCGAGATGGACGCGAAGGTCGAGGACAACATTCAGGGCAAATGCCCGGTGGCGCACGGTGGCGGCGGACGTACCAACCGCGACTGGTGGCCTGACAATCTGCGGCTCGAGGCGCTGAACCAGCACGCGCCGCGCTCAAACCCCCTGGGCGAGACGTTCGACTACGCCGAGGCGTTCAAGTCGCTGGACCTGAACGCGGTGGTCGCCGACCTGCACGCCCTGATGACCGACAGCCAAGACTGGTGGCCGGCCGATTTCGGCCACTACGGCGGCCTGTTCATTCGCTTGGCCTGGCACAGCGCCGGCACCTACCGCACCAGCGACGGCCGCGGCGGCGCGGGCGGCGGCCAGCAGCGCTTCGCCCCCCTGAACAGCTGGCCAGACAACGCCAACCTGGACAAGGCCCGTCGCCTGTTGTGGCCGATCAAGCAGAAGTACGGCCAGAAGCTCTCGTGGGCCGACCTCTATGTGCTGGTCGGCAACGTCGCCCTGGAGTCGATGGGCTTCAAGACCTTCGGGTTCGGCGGCGGCCGCGCCGACCAGTGGGAGCCCGAGGAGCTATACTGGGGTCCGGAAGGCTCGTGGCTGGGCGATGAGCGCTACAGCGGCGAGCGCGAGCTGCACCCGACGCTGGGCGCGGTTCAGATGGGCCTGATCTACGTCAATCCCGAGGGGCCCAACGGCAACCCCGACCCGCTGGCCGCCGCGCGCGACATTCGCGACACCTTCGCCCGCATGGCCATGAACGACGAGGAAACCGTCGCCCTGATCGCTGGTGGCCACACCTTCGGCAAGACCCACGGCGCGGGCGACGCCTCGCTGGTCGGCCCCGAGCCGGAAGGCTCGGCGATCGAGGATCAGGGCCTGGGCTGGCGCAGCAAGCACGGCACGGGCATCGGCGCCGACGCGATCACCGGCGGTCCCGAGGTCATCTGGACCCAGACCCCGACGCGGTGGAGCAACCACTTCTTCCAGAACCTGTTCCAGTTCGAGTGGGAGCTGCACGAAAGCCCCGCCGGCGCCAAGCAATGGCGGGCCAAGGACGCTCCGGCCGACATTCCGGACGCCTTCGACCCGTCCAAGACGCACGTGCCGCGGATGCTGACAACGGATCTGGCCCTGCGCTTCGACCCCGAATACGGGAAGATCTCGCGCCGGTTCCTGGAGAACCCCGACCAGTTCGCCGACGCCTTCGCCCGCGCCTGGTTCAAGCTGACCCACCGCGACATGGGCCCCAAGCCGCGTTACCTGGGCCCGCTGGTGCCGCAGGAAACGCTGATCTGGCAGGACCCGATCCCGGCCGTGGACCACCCGCTGGTCGACGCCCAGGATATCGCGACGCTGAAGGCCAAGATCCTGGCCTCGGGCCTGTCGGTTTCGGAGTTGGTCGGCGCGGCCTGGGCCTCGGCCTCGACCTATCGCGGCTCGGACAAGCGCGGCGGCGCCAATGGCGCGCGCGTCCGTCTGGCCCCGCAGAAGGACTGGAAGGTCAACAACCCGCCGGTCCTGGCCAAGGTGCTGTCGACGCTGGAAGCGATCCAGACGGACTTCAACGCCTCGGCCGGCGGCGGCAAGAAGGTCTCGCTGGCCGACCTGATCGTGCTGGCCGGCACGGCGGCGGTCGAAAAGGCCGCGCAGGACGCCGGGACTCCGGTCTCGGTCGCCTTCGCCCCCGGCCGGGCGGACGCTAGCGCCGAACAGACCGACGCCGACTCGTTCGCGCCGCTGGAGCCCCGTTCGGACGGCTTCCGCAACTACCGCGAAGGCGCCCAGTTCATGGCACCGGAGGAAGCCCTGGTCGATCGCGCCCAGCTGCTGCGCCTGTCGGCGCCGGAGATGACGGTGCTGGTCGGCGGCCTGCGGGTCCTGGGCGCCAACGCCGACGGCTCCAAGGACGGGGTGTTCACCTCGCGGGTTGGTCAGCTGACCAACGACTTCTTCGTCAACCTGCTGGACATGAACACCGAGTGGTCGCCGGTGGCCGCCAACGCCTTCGTCGGTCACGACCGCAAGACCAAGGAGCCCCGCTGGACCGCCACCCGCGTGGACCTGATCTTCGGCTCCCATGCCGAGCTGCGGGCCCAGGCCGAGGTCTATGCCAGCGCCGACGCCAAGGAGAAGTTCGTCAAGGACTTCGCCAGCGCCTGGACCAAGGTCATGAACGCCGACCGGCTCGACCTGAACTAAAAGACTTCAGTCCTCCGAAGCATCGGGAAGCGGTCGCCGAAAGGCGGCCGCTTTTCGCGTTTATCTCGGTGCATTGACAGGGCGGGGCGGCCGTGGCGGGCTCTGGCCTCCCAAGTCCTAGCAAGTTCCAGCGAGAGCGTCCCATGACCACCCTGATCCTCAGCGTCGTCGGCAGCGACCGGCCCGGCCTGACCCAAGCCCTGGCCAGCGCCGTGCTGTCGGCCGGCGGCAACTGGCTGGAGAGCCATCTGAGCCAACTGGGCGGGCTTTATGTCGGCTCGGTGCTGGTCGAGTTGGGCGCCGGCAAGGAAGAGACTCTGCGCGCGGCGGTTTCGGCGGTGGACGCCCACGGGCTCGAGGTGCGTATCGCGCCGACCATCGAGGCGCCCGTCGCGACGGGTGAGGTTCTGCAACTGGGCGTCGTCGGCCAGGACCGCCCGGGCATCGTCCATCAGGTCACTGGCGTGCTCAGCGACCTGGGCGCCAATATTGAGAGCTTTGGCTCGCGCCTCAGCATCGAGCCCCACCAGGGCGCTGCGCTGTTCCACCTGGACGCCCGCCTGCGCCTGCCGCCGGGCGTGGGTGCTGGGGCCGTGCAGGACGCCCTGGAGGCTATCTCCGGCGAGATCATGGTGGATATCGCGCTCACGCCGGCGCGGTAGGGGGCGTCCGAGGGCGCGCGGGCCATCAGCCTGAGCCGCCCGATACGGTGAAGGCCCGCCGTCTCCGACGACGGGCCTAGCGGACGAATTCAGGGGCAAGTGCCGATTTCATAGTCCTCGAAATCGCCGGTCTGTTGTCCGAACGACCGCACGGTCCCGTCGCAGTAGTAGCGATCCCAGCCCACTTCTACTCTGGTGCTCGACCCACCGGGCGTTGGGCCCGGGCCGGGAAACGGCGACGTTCCCGGACTATAGGCCATGTCGTAGTAGATCCTCTCCCGGTAGAAACGTGGACCCGCGTTTGACAAGGCGGGGATCGAGGAAATGGCCAGAGCGACTATCAGCGAGGCTCGAACAAAGCGCTTCATGCGTAGTCTCCACAACGGGCGGGAGTGCCCGACTGGAATGGCGCCATAGATTGTATAATTATGCAAACAGGAGTTGAGCCCATGGGATTGATCCCTTGCGTCTCCCAATCTGTGCGCCAGGGGCTGTCCGCCGCTCAGGGTGACCCTGTTCCCCCGCGTCCTTCAGCCGCGCCTCTTGAACCGGACGCGCGGCGCACCATCTGTTATCCATAAGCGATCGCCCGCTTACGTTTCCGCGCCTGTTACAGAGGCTGGAGCTCAGGGCGATGCTTCGCACGCTCCGCGCCGTCACCGATGGCTTCGAGCGATTTCCCACCCATCTAGCGTTTGGGGCCCGCAATCCCGCTGGCTCCTGTTTTGGAACTTCATGAAAATCGTTTCTATCCGCGAGGCCGCCGTTCGGCGCGCGCCCCGCACTCAAACCCAGCAGCGCGTCGCGCTGTCGCCGGCGCGTCCGGCTCAAAGCGAATGGGCCTGGCCCGGCATGACCCGCGCCGAGCTACGCGCCGACATCATCGACCAGATCGGCTAGCCGGCGATCAACGCCGTCCGCTCGGCCGCCGTCAGCGGCCGCCAGCGGCCTTCGGGCATGTCGCCCAGGTCCAGCGGACCGATCCGCACGCGGAACAGGTCCACCACCTTCAGATCCACGAGGTCGCACATCCGGCGGATCTGCCGGTTGCGGCCTTCGCGCAGGATAAAGCTCAGGCGCTGGTCGGAGATCACCTCCACCTCCGCCGGGCGCAGCTCGCGGCCGTCGAGTTCCAGGCCAAAGCGCAGCAGCTCCAGCTTCTCCTCGGTCAGCTCGCCCATGACGGCGACGCGGTATTCCTTTTCCAGGTCCGACTGCGGCCCGATCACGGCCTTGGCCACCACGCCGTCCTGCGACAGCAGGAGCAGGCCGCGCGAGTCCTTGTCGAGGCGCCCAACCGGCGGGATCAGATCGCCCGACTGCGGGATGGCCACGCCGCGCGCGTCGCCCCACAGGTTGGCGCGGGTCAGCAGGCGCGCGGCCGGGACCTGGCCAGGATCGGGCTGGGACGAGACCACGCCGCGCGGCTTGTGGATCAGGTAGGTGGGCGTGCCGTCCAGCTTGGCGGTCGCGCGATCGGCCAGCACCAGGGTCTGGCCCGGCTGGATCTTGCGGCCGACGTCTTCCACGACCTCGCCGTCGATCGACACCAGGCCGTCGCTGATCAGCTGTTCGGCCTCGCGGCGCGAGCAGACGCCGCTTTGGGCCAGCCACTTGTTGACCCGCTGGGGCTCGGCCTCGTCATAGGTGCGGGTGAAGGCCATCAGAGCGTGATCCCGAAAAGTGGGAACCGGTTTTCGGACGAGATCATGCTCCAAGCCATCAGCTGAAGCTCTCTTCCAGGCTGGCCAGGCGCTCGGCCTGGTCCTCGGCGATCAGCGGGTTGATCACGTCGTCGAGGGCGTCGCCCTCGATGATCCGCGACAGGTTGTAGAGGGTCAGGTTGATCCGGTGGTCGGTCACCCGGCCCTGCGGGAAGTTGTAGGTGCGGATGCGCTCCGAGCGATCGCCGCTGCCGACCTGGCTCTTGCGGGCCTCCGAGCGGGCGCTATCCAGCGCCTCGCGCTGCATGTCGTAGAGACGCGCCTTCAGGTTCTTCATGGCCCGGGCGCGGTTCTGGTGCTGCGACTTTTCCGAGGAGGTCACCACCACGCCGGTCGGCAAGTGGGTGATGCGCACGGCCGAGTCGGTCTTGTTGACGTGCTGACCGCCCGCCCCGGAGGACCGGTAAGTGTCGATCCGCAGGTCGCTTTCCTTGATCTCGATCTCGACGTCTTCGGCCTCGGGCAGCACCGCGACCGTGGCGGCCGAGGTGTGGATGCGGCCTTGCGCCTCGGTGGCCGGCACGCGCTGCACGCGGTGGACGCCGCTTTCGAACTTCAGCCGGCCGAACACGCCGTCGCCAGTGATCGAGGCGACGATTTCCTTGTAGCCGCCCATTTCGCCTTCCGAGATGCTGTCGATCTCGACGCGCCAGCCCTGCAGCTGGGCGTAGCGCTGATACATGCGGAAGAGGTCGCCGGCGAACAGCGCCGCCTCGTCGCCACCGGTGCCCGCGCGCACTTCCAGGATGGCCGAGGCGTTCTCGTCCTTGTCCTTGGGGGCCAGCATCAGGGCCAGGTCGTGTTCGAGCGCGGGCAGCTTCTCGTCCAGGGCCTGGATCTCGTCGCGGACCATGTCGGCCATCTCGGGATCGGCGGCCATGACGTCCAGCTCGGCGCGCTCGGCGCTCAGCTTGGCCAGGCGCTCGACGGCCTCGGCCACCGGCTTCAGCTCGGCATGCTCCTTGGAGAGCTTGACGATCTCGGATCCGTCGGTGGCCGCGCCCATGCGGGCCTCCACTTCGCGGAAACGGTCGAGAACCTGATCGAGACGGGCCTGGGGAAGTCGCAAGGGAGGTTTCGCGCAGCTCTGAAGAGGACGGGTCGGTCTCTCTAGAACCTTTCCGCTCCAAAGTGAACGGTTGGCCCCAAGAAGGCTGAAGGCGCCCCCCAGCAGGGGTGCGACGGCGGGTCGCGGCCCGTTAGATTTGGTTAAGGGTGCCGCTTACGGCGACCTTAGCCATTCTCGACGAACGGTGATCGCGAAGTTTTACGGAAGGGAAAGCCGCGCGATGACGGCCCTCTCGAAGAAGCTGTCGGCGCCGCTGGCGATGATCGCCCTGTCCGCGGTGGGACTGCTTCTGTCGGTCATGATCATCCTGGCGGAGCAAATCGACCAGGAAGCCGAGCGGCACGACCGTCATTTGGTCGAGCGCGGCCTGCAGTTTCAGACACGCGAAATCGAGCGCAGTCTCGTTGGCGAGGTGGCTTGGGACGAGGCGGTGCGTCGCCTCGACAATGACTACGACGACGCCTGGGCGCGGGAGAACATCGCGACCTATCTGACCGGACAGAGCGGCTTTGAGCTGGTGCTGGTGTTGGATGGCGCGGATCAACCCCGGCTGGCCCAACAGGGCCAGAAGGTGCTGTCTCCGGCAGAGGCCCAGCGGCGCGCAGCCGCGCTAGCGCCCCTGGTCGCCAAGCTCCGCGCCGCCGAGCGCGCCTCGCCAGCGGCCTTGGGTCCTGCCCTGACGGGCGGCGTCGTCTCGCAGCCGGTGCAGGTCAGCGCTTTCGCCAACATCGACGACGAAATCTATCTGGTCACGGCCAGTATGGTGGGCTCGGACTTCGGCCGAGCGGTGATCCGCCACGCGCGAGCGCCTATGGTCGTGACGGCCCTGAAGCTGGACGGACCCTTCCTTGAGGCTTTCGCCAGCCGCTTCCTGCTGGCCGGCGCCCACCTGCACCGCGGTGGCGCCGCCGAGCCGAACTATGGCCAGCTGCCGCTGCGCGACGCGGCCGGCAACGCCGTGGCGACGCTGGACTGGAGCCCGCAGCACCCTGGTCAGCGTCTGCTGGGCCGGATGATCTGGCCTGTGATGGGCGTGGTCTGCGCCCTGGCCCTGGCGACCATCCTCTTGGCCCGGCGCGGGCGGACGATCGCCGAGGGCCTTATCGCCAGCGAGGCGCGCGCCAAGCATCTGGCCCTGCACGACGGCCTGACCGGCCTGGCCAACCGCCTGCTGTTCGAGGAGCGCCTGCGCCAGGCGATCGAAGGGCTGGAGCGCAAGCGGCGGCCCATGGCGGTCCTGGCGATCGACCTGGATCGCTTCAAAGCCGTCAACGACACCCACGGCCACGGCGCTGGCGACGAGCTGATCCGCAAGGTTGGCGAGCGCCTGGCCAGCGTCTGTCGAGGCGGCGAGACAGTGGCGCGCCTGGGCGGCGACGAGTTCGGCGTGGTGGCCACGGACCTCGACGCCAACGGCGCGGCGATCATCGCAGAACGCCTGCTGAAGGCCTTGTGCGGGCCCATGGAGATGTCGTTCGGCGTCCACTTCGTCAGCGGGTCGGTGGGCGTCGTACTGGTCGGACCGGAGGAGGCTCATATCGGCGCCGCCGAGGCCGCCCGGCGCGCCGACGTGGCCCTGTACCGCGCCAAGGGCGAGGGCCGAGGGCGCTACTGCTTCTTCGAGGACGCCATGGACGCGGCCCTGAAGGCGCGCCGGGCGCTGGAGGAGGACCTGCGCGCTGCCTTGCGCGAGGGGGCGGTGCGTCTCGACTACCAGCCGCAGGTGGACGCCAACGACCGTGTCGTCGGGGTCGAGGCCCTGGCGCGCTGGTCGCATCCTACGCGGGGCGAGATCCCACCCGACGCTTTCATCCCCTTGGCCGAGGATTGCGGTCTCAGCGAAGAGATGGGCCGCTACGTTCTGAAGCGGGCTCTGGAGGACAGCGTCCGTTGGCGCGGCTTGCAGGTGGGGATCAACGTCTCGGCCCGGCAGATGAAGCGCGCCGGCTTCGTCGACGAGCTGGCCGAACTGATCCGGAAGACGGGCGCCAATCCGCGCCAGCTGGCCCTGGAGATCACCGAAGGCGCGCTGCTGGGCGACGGCGAGGGCGCTCACGAAACGGTCGACCGCCTGCGGCAGATGGGCTTTTCCCTGGTGCTGGACGATTTTGGCGTCGGCTGCTCCAGCCTGTCCTACATCCGCCGCTACCCGATCGACCGGATCAAGATCGACCGCAGCTTCGTCGCGCCGCTGGGCCATGACGCCGACTCCGAGGCGGTGGTCGCCGCCATCGTGCGCCTGGCCAAGGCGCTGAGCCTGTCGGTCATGGCCAAGGGCGTCGAGACCCTGGCCCAGCGCGAGATTCTCAAGATGATCGGCTGCGCCCAGGCTCAGGGCTTCCTGTTCAGCCCGCCGGTCCCGGCCGAGGCTATCGACGCCCTGATGGCTCACGGCGGCCGCATCCGCTTGCCGGCCCAACCCGACGCGGCGTGAGCCAAGGCTAGCGCTTGTTCCCGCCGCTATCGTGGCGGGGATAAGGGCATTGAAAGCCCTGGCGTAGGTTCAAGCGAGGGCTGCTTGTAGGCCTTAGCCCACCATCGACCAGTCCAGCGGTTCGCCGCGCGCCAGGTCGCGCGTCGCCGGGCGGCCCAGCACCTTGTCGAGCTCGCCGGGCGGCAGGCCCGCGCCGGGGCGGACCGAGCGGATGTTGGCGCGGCTGAGGGCCTGACCGGCCTTCACATCGGCGGTCACATAGAGCGAGCGGCGGAACTGCAGGTTGGCGCGCTCGGCGCCCAGCACGTCGTAGTGGGCGACACCGAGAGCTGCCCAGGCGTTCTTGGTGTCATCGACCAGGGCCTTGAACTCGGCGGGCTCCAGGCTGAAGGCCGCGTCCGGACCGCCGTCGGCGCGGGCCAGGGTGAAGTGCTTCTCGACACAGCAGGCGCCCAGGGTGACCGCCGCCACCGAGGCGGCCGTGCCCGGCGTGTGATCCGACAGGCCGATCGGGCAGCCGAAGCGGGCCGCCATGTCGGGGATCGTGCGGACATTGGCGTCGGCGAAGGTCGCCGGATAGCTCGACACGCAATGCAGCAGCAGCACGCCCGCCGCGCCGGCGGCCAGGGCCGTGTCGCGGGCGGTCTTCATCTCTTCCAGGTTGGCCATGCCCGTCGAGATGATCAGCGGCTTGCTCTTGGACGCAGCGTACTTGATCAGTGGCAGGTCGACAGCCTCGAACGAGGCGATCTTGAAGGCCGGCGCGCCCAGGTCGTCCAGCAAGTCAACGGCGGTCTCGTCGAACGGGCTGGAGAAGATCGTCACGCCGCGCTTGTGGGCGCGCTCGAAGATGGCCGCGTGCCATTCGAAGGGTGTCTGGGCTTCCTGGTAGAGCTCATACAGGGTGCGTCCGTCCCACAGGCCGCCGTGAATCCTGAACTCGGGCCGGTCGACGTCGAGTGTGATGGTGTCGGCGGTGTAGGTCTGGATCTTGATCGCGTCGCAGCCGGTGTCGGCGGCCGCGTCGACCATCTCGAGGCAGCGGTCCAGGCTGCCGTTGTGGTTTCCCGACAGCTCACAGATCACATAGGGCGGATAGTCAGCGCCGATGCGGCGGCCAGCGATTTCTATGAAGGGGGCGGACATGACGGATCATCCGGAAACGTGGTTGCCCACAGCTTAACCCGCCAAAGGTGGACGAGCCGTCAATCGCATCCGCCGCCGTCGGAGCTGCAGTCGCCCGAGGACGTCGCGGACGTCGTGTCGACACCGGCGACCCCGCCATCTTTGGACGTAGGCTTAGCCGACTTCGCCTGCATCGCCGCGCCCATGCTAAGTCCGATACCCCCGCCCATGGCGACGCCGACGCCGAGGCCTAGCGCCAAGCTATCCAGCGCCAGACCAAGTCCGACGCCGATCGCGATGCCCGCGCCCAATCCCAATCCAAGTCCCGCCTTCACGGCTCGCTCCTAAACAACCGAAGCGCCAATTACAGGCTTTGGCCAAGCGAGGTCCAGTCATCTACTCCGGATGCGGTTCGTAGTCGTGCAGTGGCGGCCGGCGGCTGCGCCGTTCTTCGTATTCGCGCTTGCCGACAAGGGCCGAAACCCCGGCCAAGGCGCAGAAAACGGCGATCAGGACCAAGCCCAGCTTGACGTCGCCGATCCAGAAATTGGCCACGCCCGCGAACAGGATGACCAGACCCACGCCCAGCATGATTCCGAGCTTCATGAGTTTTCCTCCGGTGGCTTTTGTCGCCACTGAAGTCGAAGTCCACACCAAAACCGGTGTTATGTCCATGAGGCGAGGCCGCGACATGTCCTCGCCAAACGCCTGAAATCTGGCGCGACGGCGGAATCGCGCCTAGATATCCGCCATGTCCACGACCGCTCCCCGCCAAACCCGCTGCCTGATCATCGGATCGGGTCCCGCCGGCTACACCGCCGCCATCTACGCCGCCCGCGCGCTGCTCAAGCCCGTGCTGATCGCCGGCATCCAGCCGGGCGGCCAGCTGACCATCACGACAGACGTCGAGAACTATCCGGGCTTCGCCGACGTCATCCAAGGCCCCTGGCTGATGGACCAGATGCGCGCCCAGGCCGAGCATGTCGGCACCGAGCTGGTCAACGACATCGTCACCTCGGTCGACCTGTCCAAGCGTCCGTTCACGGTCAAGACCGACAGCGGCCAGGACTGGATCGCCGAGACGATCATCATCGCCACCGGCGCCCAGGCCAAGTGGCTGGGCCTGGAAAGTGAAGCTAAGTTCCAGGGCTTTGGCGTCAGCGCCTGCGCCACCTGCGACGGCTTCTTCTATCGCAACAAGGAAGTGGTCGTGGTCGGCGGCGGCAACACGGCCGTCGAGGAAGCGCTGTTCCTGACCAGCTTCGCCAGCAAGGTGACCCTGGTCCACCGCAAGGACGAACTGCGCGCCGAGAAGATCCTGCAGGAGCGCCTCTTGGCCCACCCGAAGATCGAGGTGGTCTGGGACAGCGTCATCGACGAGGTCACCGGCGACACCGATCCCATGGGCGTCACGGGCGTGCGCCTGAAGAACATCAAGACCGGCGCGACCACCGAGCTTTCCTGCGACGGCGTCTTCATCGCCATCGGCCACGCGCCGTCGTCGGAGCTGTTCGCCGGCCAGCTGGACACCGGTCCGGGCGGCTATCTGAAGGTCAAGGCCGGCACGGCCTCGACCGCGATCAAGGGCGTCTACGCCGCCGGCGACGTCACCGACGACGTCTACCGCCAGGCCGTCACCGCCGCCGGCATGGGCTGTATGGCCGCCCTGGAAGCCGTCCGCTTCCTGGCCGAGGAAGACCACAAGAAGGCCCACCACCCGATCAGCCACGCCGAGGCGAACAAGATCGGGGTTTGGTAGTCAAATCCTCCCCCACTGGGGGGAGGATTTAATTCAGCGGATTCAGCAAACTCGGCGGCCGAGGCTTGGGTTTCGGCGGCGGCGCGGGCGGCGCGGCGACGGGAGCCGGTGTGGGCTCGCTCACCGCCTCCAGCGCCTTGTTGATCTTGGCGATCTCCTCGGCGGTCGGGATGCGGCGGCCGGCGACCACGCCCTGGGCCACCACGCGCTCTCCGCTCGGCGCATTGGGGTCGGGAACGGTCACCAGCCGGGCGGTGGGCAGGACGAGAGTCGAAACTCCCAGCATCTGGGCCATGGCCCCTGTTATCACGGGCGTCGCCGGCGCGGCTTCGGCGGCCAGCGTTTCGGGCGGCGCTCCTTCGAGGATGCGCGGGTCGGCGGCCATCAGGATGTCGGCCGAGACCGTTTCGTTCCCCGAATAGCGCCCCTTGAACGCAGCTAGCATCCCTGAGGGACCGGTCCAGCGATAGAAGATGTGCTGGCCAAACTGCTTCAGCTTGACCAGGGTCGGGGCCCAGTAAGGGGCGACATAGTCGGCGTGGTAGTGCGTCGCCGTGCCGATTGGCTTGAAGACAAAGCCGTTCAGAGCCCGCTTGGCCACGGCCTCCGCGTTGACCCACATCGCTGGCGCAGGCTCGCGCGCCAGGGAGCCGTCGCAGGCGAAGCTGAACTGGCAGCCGGTCGCCCGGGCTGCGCCTTCGTAGATCACGCCGCAGATCGACTTGGGATAGCCCGGATGCCGCATCCGGTTGATCACCGTCTGGGCCACGGCCATCTGGCCCTCGCTCGGCTCGAAGCCGGCCTCGTAATAGACCGCCTGGGTCAGGCACTTCAGCGCCTTGGCCTTGGCGTCGGTCGAGCCGGTCAGCACGAACGGCTTGGCCGGCTCCAATCCGTCCGGAGACATCGGACGCTGGGCGTTGATGATCCGCGCCGCCTCAAAGTCTGGCTCGCGGTCGCCCAGACGCGGAATGGCCTTGAGGTCGATGACCTCCCAGCCCTCGACGCGGCCCCAGTAGTCCTTGTGGGGGCGGGGATCGTGGCGCTGAGCCAGGGCCAGCATGGCGGGGTCATAGTCGGCGACGTAGCGGGCTAAACCCTTGTCGCTGAAACTGCCGGTCACCCGGAAGAGGCCCGCCTCACGCCCCTCGCCGGCGGCGACATAGTAGGTCGTGGTCGAGCACGCGCAAAGGCCGCCGACGACCAGCAGGGTCGCGGCGGCCTTGCGAACTGGCGATGCGTTCAGAGACCCCACCCCGCCCTCTGGCGGCTACTTGCCGCCGAGCGTGGAGCGAAGCATCCAGGCGTGCTTCTCGTGCGCTTGCAGACGCTGGGTGAAGAGGTCGGCCGTGGCCTCGTCGCCCGCCTCGTCTGGGACCGGGAAGCTGTCGCGCAGGGTGCGGATCACCGTCTCGTTGTCTGCCAGCAGCTCCTTGAGCATGGCCTCCCAATCATTATCGGGATTGCCGTCCTTGATGCTCGAAAGGTTGCCGAAGGCGGCGTAGCCTTGCGGCGCCAGCTCGCCCAGGGCGCGGATGCGCTCGGCAATGGCGTCCAGCGCCGTCCATTCCTCGGTGTACTGGCCTTCCAGAAGAACGTGCAGCGATTGGAAATTCGGGCCCCGAACATTCCAGTGATAGCCGTGCGTCTTCAGATACAGCGCATAGCTATCGGCCAGCACCTTGTTCAGCGCCGCGGCGATGTCGGAGCGTTGTTTGGCGCTCAGTCCGGTGTTCAGCGCGTCGGCCATCGTGATCTCCCGTGTTGCTTGTCTTAGGTAAGCGTGCCCATCTTCCGTGCAAGACATCTTTGCCGGGACGAAGATGGAGAACAAAGACGCCCCGTCCCTTGCCTCCGAGGAGCAAGGACGCATTCACGGCTTGATTAGCGCGTGGCTGATCCCTCCGGTTCCACCACCGGCGCCCCTGTGCGCGCTGGCGGCGCTGATCGGCGTGGCGATGGCCATCCTCATTCGGGTCACCTTGCTGGGCCTGAATGGCGGCGTGGGGGCGACACAGCCCTTCTTCCCCGCAGTGATGATGGTGACGCTCTATGCCGGCTGGCGCTGGGGCCTTGTCCCCACCCTGGCGGGCGGAGTCTTTGGCTGGTGGCTTTGGGGAGGGCGCGAAGGGACGCCGCTGTCCGATGACGAGCTGGCCACCATGGTCATCTACTTGTTGTGCGCGGCGATGGTGGTCGCCGTCGCCGAGGGGCTGCGCGACGCCATGCGGGGCCTAGCCAAGATCAAGAGAGATTTGAATGACGCTGAGGAACGCCTTCGGGTGACCCAGACCGCTGCGGGCGTGGGGCCTTGGGAGTTCAATATCGAAACGGGCGAGCTCTATTTTTCGCCCGCCGCGCGGCGGAACCTGGGCGCGCCTGTCGAAGGGCCCCTCAGCCTGGCCGAGATGGCCCAGTATGTGCACCCGAACGACCGCCCCCTGGCTCAGGCCCGCGTCCAGGCGGCCCTCGCGGGCGCTGAGGAGTACGAGGTCGAGTATCGCCTGGCCGACACCAGCCAGGGCGAGCGGTGGGTTCATGGCCGGGGCGAGGTGATCCGCGACGAGACCGGCAAGCCCAAGCGGATGATCGGTCTGAACTTCGACGTCACCAACCGCCGCCGCGCCGAGGAGCAGGTGCGCGAGAGCGAGGCGCGCTTCCGCAGTCTGGCAGACAGCGCGCCGGCCCTGATGTGGACCACCCGCCCTGGCGGGGTGCGCGAGTTCGTCAACCAGGCCTATGTCCAGTTCGCGGGCCTCTCCTACGACGAGGCGCTGAACCTCGATTGGCGCACGCGGCTTCATCCAGACGACCTGCCTGACCTGCTGAAGGCCCAGATCGAGGGCGAGACCTCACGCAAGCCCTTCAGCCTGGAGGGGCGCTACCTGCGGGGCGACGGTGAGTGGCGCTGGCTGAAGTCGTTCTCGCAGCCCCGCTTCGACCCGACCGGCGCCTTCTCCGGCTTTGTCGGCATCGCCTTCGACATCACAGACGCCAAGCGGGCTGAGGAGAACCTGACCAACATCAACGAGCTGCTCAGCGAACGCGCCGCCTCGGCGGTGGCCGAGCGCGACGCGGCCCAGGCGGCGCTACTACAGGCTCAGAAACTGGAGGCGATCGGCCAACTGACCGGCGGGGTGGCCCACGACTTCAACAACCTGCTGACGGTGGTGATCGGCGCCCTGGACGTGGTCTCGCGCCATCCCGACGATGTCCAGCGGCGTGAGCGGATGCTGGGCGCGGCCCTGGCGGCGGCCAAGCGCGGTGAGAAGCTGACCCAGCATCTGCTGGCCTTCGCCCGCCGCCAACCGCTTAAGCCCGAGGTGCGCCGCGTCGATGGCCTGATCGCCGAGAGCGAGGAGCTGCTCAAGCGCGCTCTGGGCGACGCTTACGGCTTCAAGCTGCGCCTGGGCGCCGGGGTGCGGGCCGCGCGCATAGACGCCGGCCAGTTCGAGGCGGCGCTGCTGAACTTGGTGGTCAACGCCCGCGACGCCACCTCGCCCGGCGGCTCGGTGACCATCAAGTCTGGCGCGGTGACGATCGCCGAACGGAGCGGCGAGCTCGAGCCCGGCGCCTATCTGAAGGTCTCGGTGCGCGACACCGGCTCGGGCATGGACGCGGCCACGATCGCCCGCGCGGTCGAGCCGTTCTTCACCACCAAGCCGCCCGGCGAAGGCACTGGCCTTGGCCTGTCGCAGGTCTATGGCTTCGCCCGCCAGAGTGGCGGCTCGGTCGAGATCGAGAGTGTGGTGGGCGAGGGCTCGACCGTCTCGCTGCTATTGCCGGTGGTTGAGGCAGCCACCGCGGGAGACCCAGCCCAAAAGGTCGATCATATCCGCGCCCAGACGCCCTCCCGCGTGCTGTTGGTTGAGGACGATCCGCAGGTGGCCGAACTGGTTGAGGCGATGCTCAGCGACTTGGGCCACGCGGTCGTTCGCGCCGGCGGCGTCGACGAGGCCCTCGCTCGCCTTGAACAGGATGGGGGCATTCAGCTGGTGCTCAGCGACGTGATCATGCCCGGCGGCAAGAGTGGCGTCGATCTGGCCGAACAGCTGGCCGCCTCGCGCCCTGGCCTGCCGGTAGTGCTGTGTTCGGGATATGTCGGCGGCGACCAGAGCCGCGCCCGCGCCGGCGATTGGCCGTTCATCTCCAAGCCCTTTTCTCTGGAGACCCTGGCCCAGGCGCTCGCCCGAGCGCTGCCGCGCTGAGGCCTGGCTTCAAGACAGCGGTGGGCCGCTGACCGGTATCCGCAGGAACACGCTCCCAGCCGCCGTCGGGGCGGGCAGGGCGCCGGCGCGGATGTTCACCTGCAGCGAGGGTAGGATCAGCGTGGGCGCGGCCAAGGTCGCGTCCCGCGCCTGACACAGGGCCACGAAGTCGGCTTCCTCGACGCCGTCATGGACATGGACGTTGCGCGCCCGCTCCTCGGCCACCGTGGTTTCCCAGCGATAGTCCGCGAGGCCTTCGGGCAGATAGTCGTGGCCAACGAAGATCCTGGTTTCGGGCGGCAGGGCCAAGACCTTGCGGATCGAGCGATAGAGGGTGGTCGCGTCGCCGCCGGGAAAGTCGGCGCGGGCGGTGCCATAGTCGGGCATGAACAGGGTGTCGCCCACGAAGGCCGCATCGCCGATCCTATAGGTAAGGCACGCGGGGGTATGACCAGGCGCATGTAGCGCGCCGATGGAGAACTCGCCCAAAGGCAGGGCGTCGCCTTCGTTCATCAGGACGTCGAACGCCGCGCCGTCGGCGGCGACCTCGTCCCTGGTCTCGGTGACCTTGTTCGGCGCGGCCACCAGCGCCAGCTACGCGGCCTCGGGCCTGGTTGACTGGCCGGTGTTCCTGGCCCTGGTCGCGGGCGGCGTCGTCGGGCGGCGTCGTCGGGCGGCGTCGTCGGGCGGCGTCGTCGGGGGGCTCGTTGGGGCCAAGCTCGCGCCGCTGATGGCCAGTCGGCCGCTGCTGGCGCGGCGCCTGTTCGCGGTGATGATCGTGGTGACGGCCGCCATGTGGCCTGGCGGTCCGCTTGTGTCTCACGTGTCAGCAGAAACAGGGGTTCCCGCCACAAGGGCGGGAATAACGGAAGGTTCTGAAATTCAGCGCTTTATGACCTCCAAAAACGCCGCCGCCGCGCGCTCGGCCCCTAGGCCGTCGCAGACCTGGGCGCTGGCGGCCGACAGCACCGTGCGGCGGTCGGCGCTCGCCAACAGGTCCGCAACCGCCCGAGTGAAGGCCGCCTCGAAGTCCGGCGCGACGACGTCCAGGCAGGGCGCGACGCCCGCCGCCTCAAGCGCCCGCGCGGCTGGCGCTTGGTTGTCGGCCAGGATCAGGGCCAGGGTCGGCAGGGCCAGAACGCAACGCTCCCAGGTGGTCGAGCCGCCGGCGCCGATCGCGAGGTCCGCCTCCAGCGTCAGTCGCGGCATGTCCTGGGTGTCGACGTGGAGGGTCAGGCGCGGGTCCTCAGCGGCGAGGGCGCGCAGGGCCGGCAGGCTGGACGCGGCGCCGCCGACCACGACGTCCAGCGCGGTCTCGCCGACCAGCGGGCGCAGCAGTCCGACGACCCGATCGGTGATCCCGCCGACGTCGGTTAGGCCCAGCGAGACCAGGATGCGCTGTACGGGCCGCCGTTCGGCTCGCCGCGCCAAGGCGGTGTCGCGCAGGGCCGCGAAGGCTGGACGCACCGGCGCGTAGGCGGGGCCCAGCAGCAGGCGCGCGTCCGGCGGGAGAAGGCCCGCATAGTCTTCCGCTTGCCGGGTGGGTCCGGAATCAAGCACCAGGTCGGCTGCCAGCGGTCGATCGGCCAGATCGTCGAGGGCGAGGGCGGGGCGGCCCTTGGCCAGCGTGCGGTGGTCGTTGGCTGACAGGCCGTAGTGATCGAACACTAGAGCGTCGAAACCCGCATTGCTCTCCGCCCGCGTCATGTCCGGCGCGAAGGCGTCCAGCACCGCGCCGACCTCGGGGGCGTTCAAGAAGGCGCAGGTCGCGCCGGCCTGCTCCAGCGCCCGCGCCAGGGTCAGGGACCGCATCACATGGCCGCCGCCGACGCTGGGGCCCGCCGCGCAGACAAGCAGGATCCGGCTCATACCCGCCGGTCGCCCCCGTACTCTTCGAGGTCGGGCCGATCGCGCACGAAGGCCCGCACGTCGTCCGAGGTGAAGGCGTGGTTTCTAGGATAGAGCGCGTCATAGACCGTCGCGACAAACGCGTAGTCGTCTGGGCGGTCGACCGTCCAGCGCACCGCGCCCTGGTCGGGATGGCAGGCCAGGAACACCTGGCGCCAGCGCTCGGGCTGCATGCGGATGTCCCAGGTGACGTGCTCGCGCGCCTCGGGGGTGGCGACCTTAGCCGCCTCGCGCAGGGCCGAGGCGCGCATCACCTCGATGTCGGTCCCCTTGGGCCAGGCGCGGCCGGGGGCGGTGTTGTTGGCGTAGTCGGCGTCGCTGGACAGATAGAGGTCGATCGTGGCGTCGATCAGGTCGGGATCGGCCAGCGGACAGTCGGCGGTCAGGCGCACCACATGGTCGGCGGGGTGGGCGTCCAGCGCGCCGATGAACCGGTCCTGCACGTCGCGCAGCGAGCCCCGGAACACCGGGATCCCCTCGCGCAGCACGGCCTTCTCGATGGCGTCGTCCTCGCGGCCGTCCGAGGTGGCCACGACCAGCTTGTCGATCTTGCGGGCGCGGGCGACGCGCTCGATCTGCCGCACGATCATCGGCTGGCGCACGATCGGCATCAGCACCTTGCCCGGCAGCCGGGTGGAGCTCATGCGGGCCTGGAGGATAGCGACGATCATGGGCGGATGATGGGGTGTCTCGGCGGGAAAGGCCAGCCGCCCTTAAGCCGCCCGGCGCAGGCTTGAGCGCCCCAGCCTGAAGCGGCCCACCAGGGCCATCAGCCGTGCGCCCTGGCCGGCCAGGGCCTGGTCGGCGATGCGGGCGCTCTCGACCATGGCCAGGTTCTGCTGGGTGAAGCGCTCGATCTCGGAGACCTCGGCGTTAACGGTCGACAGGTCCTGAGCCTGTTCGCGCACCGACGAGGCGATGCGGGTGGCGGCGGCGTCGATGCCAGCCATCTGGCCCGCGACGCCGTGCAGGGCCGCGCCGGTCTTTTCGACCAGGGCCACGCCGGCCTGGACGCTAGCGTCCGACTGGCTGATCAGCGTCTTGATCTGCTTGGCCGAGTCCGCCGAGCGCTGGGCCAGGGCCCGCACTTCCTGGGCGACGACCGCGAAGCCCCTGCCGGCCTCGCCGGCGCGCGCGGCCTCGACGCCTGCGTTCAGGGCCAAAAGGTTGGTCTGGAACGCGATCTCGTCGATCAGGCCGACGATGTCGCCGATGCGGCGCGAGGAGGCGTCGATCTCGCCCATGGTCTGGGCGGCCTCGGTGACGACGGCGCCGCCGTCGTCGGCCTCGCCTCGGGCAGAGGCGACCAGGCGGCGGGTCTCGTCGGCCCCGCCGGCGACCTCGCCCATGGCGCCGGTGACCGCGTTCAGCGAGCCGGCCGCGCGCTCAAGCCCCTGGGCCTGACGCTCGGTGCGCCGAGCGAGTTCGCCCGAAGCGTTGGAGAGGGTGTCGCTGGCCGCGCCAATCGCGTCGGCGGCCTCGGCGATCTCGCCGATCGCCTGCTCCAGGCTGGCGACGGCCTTGTTGAAGTCCTGGCGCAGCGGCTCGTAGACGTCGGCGAACGGGCCTTTGATGCGGCGCGACAGGTCGCCGTCGGCCACGGCGGCCAGGGCCTGGCCCACCTCGCGGACGACGCCGGTCTGCTCGTCGATGGATAGGGACAGCGCAACGGCGCGGTCGCGGTCGGCGTCGGCGGCGCGGCGCAGGGCGTCCTGCTCGTCGCGCAGGGCCTGGGCGCGGGCCAGCTCGCTGCGCAGGGTTTCAAGGGCGCGTGCGATCGAGCCGATCTCGTCGGCGCGTTCGGTCTCGGCCACCGGCAGGTCGTAGCGGTTCTCGGCCAGACCTTTCACGGTCTCGCGCAGGGTCACCAGCGGCCGGGCGATCAGCCGGCGCGAGGCCACGGCCAGCACGGCCAGGGAGGCCAGAAGCAGCACAAGGCCGCCGATGGCCAGGCCCAGCGACAGGCGGCGGGCGGGGGCCAGCAGGGCGTCCTCGCTGACGTCGGCCACCACGGCCCAGGTCGCGCCCGAGGCCAGGCGCACCGGCGCGACCAGGCGCTGGGCCTTGCGGCCGTTCAGCTTCACATTGTCGATCATGGCCGGCTGGCCCGAGGCCATGACCTGCTTGACCACGTCCAGGCCCGGATCGGCATAGGCCTTCATGCGCAGGGCAGCATCGGGGTGCGAGACCCACAGGCCGCCGGGCGAGACCAGCATGGCGCGGCCGTCATCGAACGGCTTCATGGCGCTCAGGCGCGCGGCGATGTCGTTCAGCGCCAGATCCGCGCCCATCACGCCCACGGTCTTGCCGCCCGTGATCACCGGATAGGTGATGGAGGTCATCAGCACCATTTTCTGCTGGCCGCCGTCGGCCACGTTGTCGGAATAGGGCTCCAGGATCGCCGGGCGGCCGCTCAGGAAGCTGGTGGTGTAGAAGTCCTGGTTGAACTCATCGTCCTCGCCCTGCTCGGCGCTCAGGGTTTCGCCGTCGCGGACCCAGTAGCCGATGAAGCGGCCCGACGGGGTCGAGCCCAGCTCGGCGCGGCCGGCGACGGCGGCGTCGTCGCCCAGGGCGTTCGGCTCGAACATCAGCCAGCCGCCCAGCATCGCCTTGGACGCCGCCGAGATCGGCTTCAGCTGGGCCATGTAGGCGGCCCGGTCGCGCTGGCCCGAGACGTAGGAGGCCGAGAACATGCCGGCGGCGGCGCGCACCACGGCGTCGGCGTCGTCCAGATCGTTCTTGACCCCCATCGCCGTCTCGGCCGTCATGCTGGCGGCGTAGCGTTCGGCGAGGCCTCGGACGGCTTGGCCGCTGCTGATGCTGATCAGCAGCGAGGCCACGATCAGCAAGACGCCAAGCGCGGCGCCGCCAGCGGCCATCAGCTTTCCGGCGAGCGAAAGCCGCTTGAACGCTCCGGTCATCCCAATTCCCCCAACTCTACTGGGGCGGCACAAGACTTGGTAAACCTTGCAGAACGCTGAACGGCTGGTCATTGGTTAGGCATAGACAAGGGAGAAGTGCGGCATGATCGTCGTCCACCACCTGAACAATTCTCGGAGCCAGCGCGTCCTTTGGCTGCTTGAGGAGCTGGGGGTTCCCTATGAGATCAAGCCCTATCAGCGCGACCCGCAGACCATGCTGGCCCCGCCGGAGCTGAAGGCGATCCACCCGCTAGGCAAGTCGCCGGTGATCAGCGACGGCGACACGGTGATAGCCGAGACGGGTGCGATCATCGAGTACATCATCGGGGTTTACGGCGGCGGAAAGCTTGTCCCCGCATCGGGTGCGCCCGAGCGTCTGCGCTATACCTACTGGCTGCACTACGCCGAGGGCTCGGCCATGACGCCGCTGCTCCTGAAGCTGGTGTTCTCGGCTCTGCCTAACCGCGCGCCGGGGCTGATGAAGCCGATCGTAAAGTCGATCGCCGCCAAGGCCCAAGCCGGCTTCGTCGATCCGCAGCTGAAGACCCACATCGACTATTGGGAAGCCGAGCTTTCCAAGTCGCCCTGGTTCGCGGGCGCCGAATTCACCGCCGCCGACATCGCCATGAGCTTCCCGCTGGAGGCCGGCGCCGATCGCGCGGGGGCGGCCAGCCGTCCGCACGTGAAGGCGTTCCTGGAGAAGATCCACGCCCGGCCTGCCTACCAGCGGGCGCTGGAACGCGGCGGGCCATACGCTTACGCATAGTGGGTTCGACGGCCTGCGACCAAGCGTCGCCGGGGCGTTAAAGTTAAGACTTGGCAAACCGGCGCCCGCGCAATCGTGAGCCTAGCGTCCCGGCTTCCATCCGCGACGTGGAGAGGGAGCACGCCCGCCTTGAGCGTCGCCGCGAAGATGAGAGCGCCCTTGGGGCTGGTCTTTTCGACCCTGGAGACCCAGCGTCAGGCCGGGGGACGGCTGGTCGTCGCCCTGATCTGGAGCATCGTGCCGATGCTGCTGATCGCGCGCCTGGCCACGCACGGCGCGTCCATCGCTTTGGCCGCGGCGACCATCACCCTGGCCCTGATCTCGACCGTGATCCTGCTGCGCGCCGGCGACGGCTCGATCGGCCGGATGTTGATCGGCGCAGCGCTGATGGCGCAACTGTCGCTGCTGATCGCCGCGCTCGCCGGTCATCCGTGGCAGGCCGAGATGCACGTGACCTATTTCGCGGCCCTGGGTCTGCTGGTCATCTACTGCGATTGGGCCGTGATCGCCGCCGCTGCCGCAGCGATCCTAGTATCGCAGGTGGGCTTGTCGTTCTTCGCGCCCCAGACGCTGTTCGAGGGCGCGGCGGCCTGGGGACGTCAGATCGTCCAGGCGGTGGTGGTGCTGGTCGAGGCCAGCGCGCTGATCGCCGTAGCCGCCAGCGTCAATCACCGCTTCGCCCTGGCCCAGCAGGCTCGCGCCCAGGCAGAGGAGGCGGTGGGCGAGGCCCGCGCCGCTCAGGACTCCGCAATCGAGGCTCGGCGCTCCGAGGAAGACAACCGCAAGCGTCACACCGAGGCGTACGAACGGGCTGAAGTCCAGCGCGACGCCGCCATCGCCGCCCTGGGCCAGGCGCTGTCGCACCTGGCGCGCGGCGACCTGACCGCGCGGCTGCACACCCAGTTCGCCGAGGCCTATGAGGCCCTGCGCTCCGACTACAACACCGCCGCCGACCGCCTGGCCGACGCCCTGACCGTGATCGAGAGCCGGGTTGATGGCGTTCGCTCCGGCTCCGACCAGATCGCCGAGGCCGTGCAGTCGCTGGCCCGCCGCACCGAGCGTCAGGCCGCCAGCCTGCAGGCGACCGCCTCGACTATGGGCGATATCACCCTGACGGTCAGTCAGACCGCCTCCGGCGCCAAGAAGGCCGCCGACGTGGTGGCCCGCACCCGCGACGACGCCGAGCGCTCGGGCGAGGTGGTCGAGCAGACCGTCGCGGCCATGACCGCCATCGAAAGCTCGTCCCAGGAAATCACCAACATCATCGGGGTGATCGACGAGATCGCCTTCCAGACCAACCTCCTGGCCCTGAACGCCGGGATCGAGGCCGCCCGCGCCGGCGAGAGCGGCAAGGGCTTCGCGGTCGTGGCCATGGAGGTCCGGGCCCTGGCCCAGCGCTCGGCCGAGGCCGCCAAGGAGGTCAAGCAACTGATCTCGACCTCAACCCAGCACGTCGAGACGGGCGTCGGTTTGGTCGGCCGCACGGGCGAGGCGCTGCAGCGCATGGTGACCCAGATCTCGGAGATCGACGCTCTGGTCTCGGAGATCGCCGGCTCGGCCCAGGCCCAGGCCCAGGGCCTGGGGCAGGTCAACACGGCCGTCGCCGAGATGGACCAGGGGCTGCGAGAGAACGCCGGCATGGTCGAGGAGACCTCCGAGGCGACTCAGACCCTGAACGCCGACGCGGCCCTGCTGGCCGATCTCGTCGACCAGTTCGACCTGCCGCATGGCCCGCCGACCATCGAACGGCTGCGCGCCTAGGGAAGCGCCCGGCGCCCTGACCTGGCCGGGCGTCCAGATCGGACCGCCACGGAACCGCCGCCGCCGGCGCCGCGTTAGGGCGCATCAACCTTAGGCGCCGCAGATGAAATCCGCGCCTCGGCATTCGCCAGGGAGGCCGGACTGAAGTCGCCGGACCAAGCTTCACCTTGACCCGGCCCCCTTGCTTATCGGGAATGGGGCGCCTATCCTCCCAGCCCCCGGTCACGAGCGCCCGCGACCGGAAGTCTTTCCTCTCAAGGCGTCCGAGCTAAAATCCGCAATGGAAAAAGTGCCGATGACCGTCGGGGGTTATCAGACCCTCGACGAAGAACTGAAGCGTTTGAAGACCATCGAACGTCCGTCGGTGATCGCCGCGATCGCCGAAGCGCGCTCGCACGGCGACCTGTCGGAAAACGCCGAGTACCACGCCGCCAAGGAGCGTCAGGGCTGGATCGAAGGGCAGATCGCCGAGATCGAGGACAAGATCGCTCGCGCCCAGGTCATTGACGTCTCGAAGCTGTCTGGCAAGCAGGTCAAGTTCGGCGCCACGGTCAGCGTGGTCGACGAGGACACCGAGGACGAGGCCCGCTACCAGATCGTGGGCGAGCACGAGGCCGACGTGAAGTCGGGCCGTATTTCCGTGTCCTCGCCGCTGTCGCGCGCGATGATCGGCAAGGAAGTCGGCGAGGTGGTCGAGGTCAACACGCCCGGCGGCGTGAAGGCCTACGAGATCACCAAGGTGGAGTGGCTGTAGGGCGTCTCGCCTTAGCCGCGCCACAAGTCTGATTGAACAAGACAAGGCCGTTCCGGGCGCATCTGCCAGGGGACGGCCTTGTTTCGTTTTCTTGCCCCGGGGTGATGACTTGGCCGAAACGCCCAAATCTCCGCCCGCCCTTCCGCTCAAGGTCTGGGCGGTGTCCGACGGTCGCGCCGGCATCGAGGCCCAGGTCGTGGGCCTGGCCGATGCTCTGTCGCGCCTGGTTCCCTGCGAGGTCACGGTCAAACGCGTCGCTTGGAAGGGGCGCACCGGCCGGCTGCCCTGGTGGCTGAACCTCTTTCCCCGCCGCTGGCTGACGCCCGAGAGTGATATCCCTGGTCCCAAGGACGGCGAGGCTTGGCCCGACGTCTGGCTGGCCGCCGGCCGCGCCACCTTGCCCCTGTCGATCCGCGCCAAGCGCTGGTCGGGCGGCAGGACCTATGTCGCGCAGATCCAGGACCCGCGTGTCCCGGCCTCCATGTTCGACCTGGTGATCCCGCCCAAGCACGACCGGCTCTCGGGCGACAACGTTCTGCCGATCACCGGCTCACCGCACCGCGTGACGCCTGAGCGCCTGGCGAGCGAGGCCAAGGTCTTCAAGCGCCTGATCGACCCCCTGCCGCGTCCGCGCGTGGCGGTGCTGATCGGCGGCAAGTCCAAGGCCTTCGACCTTTCCAGCCAGCGCGCCGCCCAGATCGCCCACTCCATCCAGATCCCGCTGGAGCAGGAGGGCGGCTCGCTGATGATGACCTTCTCGCGCCGTACGCCCGAGCCGGCACGAGCCCTGATCACCGCGCGGCTGCGGCATCTGCCGGGCGTGATCTGGAACGGTGAGGGGGCCAACCCCTACTTCGCGTTCCTGGCGGCCGCCGACTACATCCTAGTCACCGAGGATTCCACCAACATGGCCACGGAGGCGGCCTCGACCGGCAAGCCGGTCTTCGTCCTGAAGATGGACGGCTCAAGCCTGAAGTTCCGCCTGTTCCACGAGGAGCTGGAGCGCATGGGGGCGGCGCGTCCCTATGGCGGCGCTTTCCACGGCTGGACCTACGATCCCGTCAACGAGACCGACCGCGCGGCGCGCGAGGTGCTGGCGCGGATGGGCGTGGAAGTTCCGGTCGAGGCGCCTAAGCCCAAGCGCAAGCGCGCTTCTAAGACCCCTCTCCCAGAGGGAGAGGGCGGGGCCCATCCCGACGCAGGCGGGATGGGAGGGTGAGGGGTTTCGACCTCACCGTCAGGCCCCTCTAGAATAAGACCGCATTCAATTCTGACAGGGTGAAACCCCTCACCCTCCCAAGCTTCGCGGCGGGCCCCGCCATCTCTCTAAGAGAGAGGGATTTTGGGATGCTCCAGCGCCTTCAGGTCCGGCTCCACCCAGCCGCGTCTCGCCTCGACCGAAAACAGCCGCTCGCGCGACCAGTAGGTCAGCGGCCAGGCCTTGTCGCCCATCGGGCTCGCCAGCAGGCGCGTGACGGCCTGGGCGTCGCTGGCCCCTGGCGGCAGGGCCGCGACGAAGGCGCGGATGGCGGCCAGATAGGCCTGGGTGATGGTCTCGTGATAGCCGCCCTGGTCGTCGTTCACCCCGCCGACCGAGACGTTGTAGGTCCGGATGATCTCCGGCAGGTCGCGCTCCAGCCCCGCGTCGCGGGTGCGGACCAGGCGCAGTGTGGCGGCCAGGTGCGCGGCGTGCGTCCACTGTTCCTTGGGCAGCGTGTGGCTCACCAGGCCCTCGGCGAGGGCGGCGATGTCTTCGCTCGAGTAGCTCATGGAACGGTGTTAGCCGATGGGGGCGGGTGGAGCCAGAGCGCTCCCTCCGTCTCGCCGCGTATCCGCGACGATCCACCTCCCCCGCACGCGGGGAAGGATGAGCCGTTCCACCTCACCCGTGAAACGGGGGAGGTGGCGCGAGGCGAAGCCTCGTGACGGAGGGGGGCGCTAAGCGAGCGCTTCTCCCGGCCACCGCCGTTCATCCAACCTCACCACCACGTCCGCCACGCCCGGGAGGTCCGCCGCGATCCAGCGGGTCAGGCGCTCGTAGTGGGCGACGAAGCGGTCGAGAGCGGCGTCGTCCATCGCCAGGCTCGGATCGCGGCCCTCGGCGGCGAGGCGCTGGCGCAGGCGGGCCTCCTGCTGGCCCCGCCAGGCGCGGACCGTCGCGAAGTCCGGCGCGGTCATCAGCACCAGGTGGTCGAGTCGCGCGAACAGCGGCGCGTAGGGCCCCGTCAGCGCCGCGTTGGCGAAGCCGCGCCAGGCGCCGTCGGGGTCCTCGTCGCGTTCCAGGGCGTTGATCGGCGCGGCCAGTAGCGCCGTCGGCTGCGGGCGCGCGCCGACACACCAGCCTTCCAGCAGCACGACATCGACGGGCCCCTCGACGCGCGGCCAGCGGCCTTGCGGCGCGCGGTCGTCGGCGGCCTTGTCGAAGCGGGGCAGAGCGGTGGCCCCCTGGCGTCCCAAGGCGTCGAGGACAGCGAGGCCCAGGGCCGGATCGTGCGTGCCAGGGACCCCGCGCGTGGCCAGCAGCGGATGGACCTCGTGCGCCAACCGCGTCCGCTCGGCGCGGATCAGGTAGAGGTCGTCGATCGACAGCGTCGCGACCTTCAGGTCCCGCGCGGCCAGCAGCTGCTCGACCAGGGCGACCAGGGTCGACTTGCCCGAGCCCTGGGGCCCGCAAATCCCGACGACCAGCGGCGAGTGGTGCTCGACCGCCCAGCTCGCGAGCCGCGCCGCCAGCGGCCGGTGCAGGCGTTCGGCGAGGGTCTCGAAATCTTCCGGCAGGCCCTCGTCGCGGACGAAGGCCGCGATGATCCCAGCCTCGGCGTCCATCAGTAGGGATTGCTCCAGCGCACCGTCTCGGGCAGCGGCAGGCTGGCCTCGAACACCAGGCCGCCGGGGCGGAAATCGAAGCGAGCGTGGCCCTTCTGTTCGCGACGGATCGAGCTTTCGATCAGCCGGGTGCCAAAGCCCCGGGTCTGGGGCGGCGAGACCGGCGGCCCGCCGACGTCGCGCCAGGTGAAGGCCAGGTTTCCCGTCACCGGATCGAGGCGCCAAGAGACTTCGACCGTCCCGCCGGGGACCGACAAGGCGCCGTACTTGGCGCTGTTGGTGGCCAGTTCGTGGAACACCATCGACAGCCCGACCGCCGTATGCGGCGCCAGGGCGACCGTCGGCCCCTCGCGATGCACCCGGCCCACGTGCGCGCCAAGGGCCTTCTGAACCAGCTGGTCCATATCGGCCTCGCGCCAGCCTGTCTTGGTCAGAAGGTCGTGGGCGCCGGACAGGGCGATCAGTCGTTCGGTGAACACGTCGACCGGCGCGCCGTCGGTCTTCAGGAAGGTCTGGCGGGCCAGGGCCTGGACGGTGGCCAGGGTGTTCTTAACCCGGTGGTTCAGCTCGTTGATCATCACGACCTGCCGCTCCTCGCGGGCCTTCAGCTCGCGGGAGGCCTGGCGCAGGGCCGAGTGGACGGCGGCGATCTCCTCCAGGTCATCCGGACCCGACGGCGGCAAGGTCTCGCCGCGGCCGATGGCGGCGGCGTCGCTGACCAGCCGCCGCATCTCGCCATTGATCCGGCGGGCGTAGATCAGCGACAAGCCAATGCCCAGGATCAGCAGCAGCAGGAACACCGCGCCGGCGATCGCGACCGAGCGGTTGACCGTGCTGGCCAGCTCGTCCCTTGGGATCGCCACCACCAGCGTCCAACCCGTCTGGGGAGACCGGGTGTAGGCGACCATGGTCGGCACGCCTTCCAGCGACACGCTCTTGTTCACGCCCTCGGTGGAGTGGCGCAGGTTCTCCTCCATGTCCTTGGAGGCCAGGGCGCCGGTGAACTGCTCATTCATCCGCGAGCGGGCGATGACCCGGCGATTATTGTCCAGCAGGGTGGCCGCCCAGCGGTCGGGCACGCGCTGCTGGCGGAACACCGAGGTGAACGAGGCCGACTCCACGACATAGGACAGGATGTAGGCTTGGCCCTTGACCAGGATCGGCGTGGCCACGGTGATCACTGGCTTGCCCGCGACCTTGCCCATGCGCAGGTCCGAGATCTTGCTGCGCCCGGCCAGCAGGGCGCTGGTCAGCTCGTTCGCGCGAGGCGAGCGGGGCAGGGGCGAGCCGTAGGACTTGAGCGTGTTGACGATCTGCTGGCCGTTGATGTCGGAAACCACGATCCAGCCGGGGCGGCGCTGGACGACGCGCTGGGCGCGGGCGTGGAAGTCGGCCCAGTCGCCGTTGATCAGCGCCTGGTCGCTGGCCAGTGTCTCGACCACGGCCACACCAACGGCGGCCTGGCGGTCGACGGCGCCGGAGAGGGCGCGGGCGGTGGTGACCAGCTGCTGATAGAGCTGGCCGCGCGACTCGCGATCCGCGCTCGCCAGCAGCAGCACCATGGATACAACGGCAGGGATCAGCAGGCTGACCGTCAGCAGAACCAGCCGCCCGCGCACCGTGCTGACGCGGCGGCGGCCGTTCAAATCGCCGCGATCCTGTCCCGTCATTCGTCGGCGCGCCCGCCTCGACGAGGGCCCAGCTTCGCCCTCATGACTTGTATATCGGAGCGAGTCGTCGACGGCCTCTCAAAAATCACTGTTTTTGAGAGGCACCGGCGTACAGCGGAACCGTATCGCCGATGCGGGTTTGTGGGTATGAGACGCCTATGAAATCACTGCCCAACATTCTCACCAGCTCGCGCCTCGTGATGGCGCTGTTCATGTTCGTGGCCTTGGCGGCGGCGGCGGGCGCGGTCCCGTGGGTCAGCGACCAACTGACGGCGGAGAGCCAGCTGCGGTTGGAGCGCTGGGCGTTCTACGCCTTCGTCGTCGCGGCGGTGACCGACTTCTTCGACGGCTGGCTGGCGCGCAAGCTGGACGCCGTCAGCGTTTGGGGCGCGATCCTCGATCCGATCGGCGACAAGATCCTGGTCTGCGGCGCGCTGCTGGGCCTGATGGCTCTGGGGCCGAACCCGATGGTCGTGCTGCCGGCTGGCCTGATCCTGTTTCGCGAGTTCACGGTCAGCGCTTTGCGCGAGGTCGGCGCCGGCAAGGGCGTCAAACTGCCGGTCACCCTGCTGGCCAAGTGGAAGACGACCCTGCAACTGGTGTCGATCGGCGCCGAGATGATCCTGGCCTCGTGGGGCGCCTTTGGGCTGTCGCAGGATCCGTCGGTGATCGGCGGCTTTACGGTGGTGGCCCACGGCCTGCTGTGGCTGGCGACGTTGATCACCCTGATCACTGGGGCTCAGTACTGGGAAGCGGCGCGTAAAGCGCTGGCCTGAGGGGAGGCTGGCGCTTCTTCTACCGCCCCCCGCGCGCGACCGAGCGACGGCGCGATGCCTCGCGTTCCAGGGGCGTGATCACCTCGGCGACGGCGCGGCGTTGCTCGGGCGTGCCGGTGACGTCCAGGCGACGGGCGTTGGCCAGCAGGACCTTCAGTTCAGCATCGCCAAGCGTCGGAATCTTTTCGAGAAGGGTCATGGAAAGCTCTTGTTCGACGTCGGAGAAATCGACGCATCTCCATGAAAACGCTTGAGGCGCAGCTTGGCTCCGGCGGCGTGGCTAAAGTCGTCCGAAAATATTTTTCTTGTTATTTCCTAGAAGTGCTTCAAGATAAGGTCATCGAATTCGCTGCCGCTCGGCCTGCTATTCCTTGCTCCGCGTGCCGGAGCGCCGGACGCGCCTTCCGAACTTCCAACGAAATTTGATCGTCGCCCGAGACGTTTTCGGACGACGAACACCCATGTCTACAAGGATACTCACCATGGCTACTGGAACCGTGAAGTGGTTCAATTCCGCCAAGGGCTTCGGCTTCATCCAGCCGGACAACGGCGGCCAGGACATCTTCGTCCACATCTCGGCCGTTGAGCGCGCTGGCCTGAACGGCCTGAACGAAGGCCAAAAGCTGTCGTTCGAGCCTGAAGTCGATCGCCGCAGCGGCAAGACTTCGGCTGGTCAGCTGCAAGCGGTCTAATCGACCCAGGTTTCGCGGACCTTCGGGTTCGCACCGACAGGCCGGCGCTTGCGCCGGCCTGTTTGCATTTGGGGTTCCGGCCGGCGCTCGCGCCGGCCTGTTTTGTTTCTGCGGTTCTGTGGCCGGCGCTTGCGTCGGCCTCTTTCCGTCTAGGCCGCCTTGCGGCTCGCGCCCGAGGGGTCGGCGAAGCGGAAGCGACCCATCAGCACCGCAAGGGAGTCGGCCTCCCGGGCCAGGCTGCCGCTGGCCGTCGCCGATTGTTCGACCATGGCTGCGTTTTGCTGGGTTGCCTGATCCATCTGGTTCACGGCGGCGTTGATCTGGTTCAGGCCGGTCGACTGCTCCTGGGCGGAGGCGGCGACGTCCGTAACCTGGGCGGCGATGCCGTCGATGCGGCTGATGATCGTCTCCAGCGCCTGACCGGTCTCGCGCACCAACTCGACGCCCAGATCGACTTGGCTGGCCGAGCTGGTGATCAGGCCCTTGATCTCCTTGGCGGCCTCGGCCGAGCGCTGGGCCAGGGCTCGGACCTCCTGAGCGACCACGGCAAAGCCCCTGCCGCTTTCGCCGGCCCGGGCGGCCTCGACCCCGGCGTTGAGGGCCAGCAGGTTGGTCTGGAAGGCGATCTCGTCGATCACCCCAATGATCTGGCTGATTTGCCGCGACGAGCCTTCTATACCGCCCATCGCCTCGACCGCGCGCGACACGATCCGTTCCGAGCGCTCGGCGTCTGACTTGGCGCCGGCCACGGCCTTGTTGGCTTGGCCGATGCTGCTGACCGAGCGCTGGATCGTGGCGGTGATCTGGTCGAGGGCTGCGGCGGTCTCCTCCAGGCTGGCGGCCTGCTGCTCGGTGCGGCGGGCCATGTCGTCGGCGGCCTTGCTGAGCTCCATCGAGCCGCCCCGGATGCCGGCCGCAGCCTGGTTGACCACCAGCATAGCGTCTTCCAGCGATCCCATGGCCGCGTTGAAGTCCACGCGCAGCTTGTCGTATTCGGGCGCGAAGCTGTCTTCGACCCGGAAGGCGAGATCGCCGGCCGACAGCTTGTCCAGGCCCTCGGCCAGGGCGTGCACGACCTGCGCCTGTTTGCGAGCCTCTTCGCGTCGATGGGCTTCCTCGCGGGCTTTTTCGGCTTCGATGGTGGCGCGGGCCTCGGCGGCCTCGGCCTCTAGTCGCCGTTTCTCCAGGCCCGCCTCCTTGAAGACCTGCACGGCGCCGGCCATCGCGCCGATCTCGTCGGCGCGGCCCAGTTCGGGCACGGCGGTTTCCAGGCGGCCGGCGGCCAGCTGGCGCATGACGTCGGTCATGCGGCTGAGCGGCGTGGTGACCTTGCGGGCGATGATGTTGACGCTGGCGGCCAGCACCGCCGCGGCGGCCAGCGCGATGCCGGCCATGATCCACAGCGTCGTGGCGTAGGCCTTGGCCGAAGCCTGGCCCTCCTCAAGCGAGACCTGGATCTGGAGGTCGATCAACAGGTTGATCTGGCCGGTCAGCGGGTCGATCGTCGGATAGAGTTCATTGGCCGTAAAGGCGGCCAGGGCCGCCTGGTCGTTGGCCTGAAGGATCTGCTTCAGGCGGGCGACGGTCGCGTTGGCGGCGGGAAACCGCGCAAGGGTTTCAGTGACCAGTTCTTTTTCGTGGGGGGTCAGGGTCGTGCCGATATAGGCGGTCCAGTTCTCGTTCACCGCCTTCTCGGCCGCCGCAATGTTGTCCAGGGCAGCCTTGTTCGTGATCGTCCCGGCGTGCGCCTTGTGGGCGGTGTCGACGATGTTCACCGCGTACATATCGGACACGATCTTCAGCTGGCGGAGCGGCTGGACGCGATCGACGATCACCGAGTTCATCCGGATGTTGGCGCTCCGCAGGGCCAGCGTCCCCTCGGCCGCCGTGACGGCCAAGGCGACGCCTAGCGCGACCAGGCAAGCAAACAGGCGGTGGCGAATAGTCAGCGTCATGGGTCCTCCAGCGTTCTGGACGATGACGCGTTTAGCTTAATGGCCTTCTTACGATTTCGTCCCGAAAGCTCGATTCGGGTACTGTCTATTCAGGCAGCTTTCTGATCCGATACTGAATGAGTGTCGTATTTGTATTTTGATGGATTGTCACTCTACTCTGCCGCGAGGAGGGGCGCGGACTCTTCTTGAAGGGCCTCGACGACCTCCGGATCAGTCGGGCCATGCAACAGCCACGAAAGATCCTGCTCCAGCGCCGCCCGCTTGGCCCGCTCGGCGCGCATCATCCAGGCCAGCACGCTCGCGCCCGTGGTTCTGTAGACCATCGCTGACTCCTCTCGTTTGATATTGAGAATGACTCGCAAATCTAGGCGATGGCAAGGCGGACAATTCCCCTAAGGGGTCTTCGGCGCTAATCATCCAGCTCGATCTTGGGAGACGCTTCCGATGCGCGGCCTTCGCGTCCTCGCCGCCCTGGCGCTCACGCTCGTCCTTTCCGCCTGCGGGACCGTGTCACGGGACGCCTTCACGGCCTCGGACCTCGGCTCGGTCGCGCCGCAGGGGCTGGCCGACGTGCGGTTCAGCGCCGCCGATCCCGCCGCCAGCCTGAAGTTCGCGGAGGACGTCCACACCCACACCGCCGGACGAAAGGTCAATGTGTTGGCCATCTCGGGCGGCGGCTCGAACGGGGCCTATGGCGCCGGCGTGCTGGTCGGCTGGACGGAGGCGGGCGACCGGCCCGACTTCGACATCGTCACCGGTGTCTCGACCGGCGCCCTGACCGCGCCGTTCGCCTATCTAGGCAAGGACTGGGACCGGCGCCTGAGCGAGGCCTACACCAGCAACGCAGCTGACCGGATTCTGCAAAAGCGGGGCCTGGATCTGTTCTTCGCGCCCAGCCTCTTCCGCAACCACGCCCTGCGCGACCTGGTGGCCAAGTATGTCGATCCGCCGTTGCTATACGCGGTGGCGGTCGAGCACGCCAAGGGGCGGCGGCTGATGATCGCCACCACCAATCTCGACACCGAGCAGACGATGATCTGGGACATGGGCGCGATCGCCTCGCGCGGCGACGCGACGTCCCTGCAGCTGTTTCGCGATGTGCTGGTCGCCTCGGCCAGCATCCCCGGCGTCTTCCCGCCCAGCCTGATCGAGGTCCAGGGCGCCAACCGCAAGCTCTCGGAGATGCATGTCGACGGCAGCGTCACCACGCCGTTCTTCGTCGCGCCCGAGACGCTGCTGCTGTCGATCCTGCCCGGCCGCGACCAGACCGGGCCCGGTGAGGTGTCGGTGATCGTCAACGGCCAGATCGGCGGCGGCTTTGGCTTCACCAAGGGGGACGCCCTGTCGATCGTGGGCCGCTCCTGGATCGCCATGAACAAGGCCCAGCTACGCACCCACCTGACCGCCAACGCCGCCTTCACCCGGCGCAATGGCGGGCTGTTCCGCTACACCGCCATCCCCGACGACGCCCAGGGCGACTTCTCGGGGCTGGACTTCGCTGGGCCGAACCGTCGGGCGCTGTTCAAGCTGGGCTACGTCCTGGGCAAGTCCGGCGCGGCGTGGGTCTCGCCGACCGATCCGTCGGCCGAGGTCAAGGCGGCGGACCCGTCCGGGCTCAAAGCCAGCCAGCCGCCCGCAGCACAGACACGTGACGGCGGCTGACCGGAGCCACGACACCGCCGGCCAGGCGCAACTCGCCCGACCCGCGCCGCCAGTGCGCCGCCTCTATCGCATCTGCCGCAACCCACCAGGAGCGATGGGTCTGGAAGCCGTGGACGCCCGCCAGCTCGGCCAGGGCGTCCGAGAAGCGCAAGGTCAGTAACTCGGGGCCAGCGTCGGTATGGACTCGCAGATAGTGGTCGTGCGCCTCGACCGCGATCAGCTGAGCGGTTCGACGCTTGGCCGACAGCCTTTGACGGAAGGCGGCCTCGGCCTCGGGCAGGGGCGAAGCGACCACCAGGCGGGTCTCGACAATCGGCGGCGGGGCGACCGGCTTGCGCCAGGCCAGGATGCGCACCGCCATGACGAGGCCGCTGATCACCCAGACGCGGAACCACAGAACCGGCGGAAGCCAAAAGCTCTGGTGGCCGAACATCATCTCGACTAGCCCGACCCAGACCACGACGGCCGGCGTCATAACGGTGGTTACCGTCAGCAGGCGCCGCGCGAAGTGGTCGATGCGACGGCCCAGAAGCTCGTCGACCGCTACGCCCAGCATGCCCCCGCCGACGATGGATAGCAGCCAGTAGCCGAAGCGATCGCCGGGCGGCAGGCGCGCGGTGCCAAAGGGCGACAGCACGCCCAGCACCAGGCCCAGCGCGGTCAGCAGCAAGAGGTCGATGGTCAGACGCCTCAGGGCGGCCGGCCGATCCTTCAGAGTCATATACGGTCAGCCCCCGGCGCCGTTCGCGCAGAATGGGCGCCGCTCACGGGCTTGGCGTAGCGCGACCCAGCAAGCCTTGCAATCTCGGTCCGAAACCGGAGCCGAACCATGCCCAAGATCCTATCCCGTCTCGCCTGGGTGCTGATGATGATCCTCAGCCTTTTGGTCGCCCTGACCGCCTATCGCTACCTGCCCAGGATCGGGCCCTTGGCGACTAATGTGATGGCCAACCGGTTTGTCGATCCGTTCCTCTCCCTGCATGTGGCGGGCGCGGCGACCGCTCTGCTGGTCGGGCCCTTCCAGATGCTGCGGGGCGTCCGCGCGCGCTGGCCCAGCGTTCATCAGCTGCTGGGGCGGATCTATGTCCTGGGCTGTCTGTCGGGCGGGATCGGCGGTCTGGCGCTAGCGCTGGGCGTGACGGCGGGACCGATCGCCAGCGCTGGCTTTGGCCTGCTGGGGGTGGGCTGGATCGTCACGACCAGTCTCGCCTGGCGCCGAGCCTTGCAGGGCCGTCTCACCGATCATCGCGCCTGGATGATCCGTTCGTTCGCCCTGACCCTGGCGGCGGTCACCCTGCGGCTGTATCTGCCGCTCGCCTTCATACCCGGCGCCTCTTTCGTCGAGGTCTACCAGGCGATCTCGTTCCTGTGCTGGGTTCCGAACCTGCTGCTGGCCGAGGCGTGGCTGTCCGCTGCGCCCAGCCCCGCCTCGTCCCGTAGCCTCTAGAGCCCTTTCCGATCTGATTGGATCAATCAGATCGGAAAGGGCTCTCATTCAAAAGTTTAGAGCATTTTTCGATCCGATAACCGTTTCACACCTATCGGAAAGTGCTCTAGCCCCAGCCC
Organism: Caulobacter sp. BP25; assembly: GCF_002737755.1. Lineage (GTDB taxonomy): Bacteria > Pseudomonadota > Alphaproteobacteria > Caulobacterales > Caulobacteraceae > Caulobacter. The sequence continues at coordinate 169,329 of NZ_PEGH01000020.1, read as the reverse complement.
GGCGGCGGGGTTCCGTTGAGGTCCGCCAACTGCGCCGCCATCGCCTTTTGGAACGCCGGCCGCGCCGTGCAGCGCGCCAGATAGTCGGCCAGGTTCGGGCGTTCGGCCAGCATCGCCTCGGGGGCGTTGCGCAGCACGTCGGCCACCAAGAGGTCGCCGGCCGTGAAGCGCTCGCCGTCCAGATAGGCGTTTTCGCCCAGCCGCGCGGCGAGTTGGGCCAAGCGCTGGCGCACCCAGCCTTCGGCGCGGGGCCGCGCGCCCTCCGTCCAGGCTTGACCGGCGCTGAAGACGTTCAGCTCGGCCAGGAAGCTGATCGGGATCTCCAGCGTGTTCAGCGCGCAGAACATCCAGCTGATCGTCCGAGCCCGGCCTTGCGGATCGCTGGGCATCAGGGCCGGCTGACCCTGCGCGATATGCAGCACGATCGCGCCGCTCTCGAACAGCGCGATCTCGCCGTCGTCATAGGCCGGCACCTGGCCGAACGGCTGCTTGGCGAGATAGGCGGACTTGTCCTGATGCAGGACGGTCTCGGTCGCGTAGGAGCTGCCGATCTCCTCAAGGGCCCAGCGCGCCCTCAGGTCGCGCACCTTGCCACGCGCGATGTCGGGGACCCAGTTGTAGGCGGAAACGACGGGGGTCATTGCACGGTCTCCAGATAGGCGGCGAGCTTGTCGAGCACGCCGTTCCAGCCGCCGACATGGGCGTCGCGGCCCTCGAGCGTTTTGAACGGGGTCTGACGGAAGCGAACCAGGGTCCGGCCGCTGGCCAGCGGGAGGAAGGTGACGGTGATCAGGTTGTCGACGTCAAAGGCGCCGTTCTCCCAACGGAAGGTCATGACGATCTTCTCGTTCGGGACGATCTCCTGGAACATGCCGGTCATCCAGACCTCGTTCCCGTCGGGGCTGAGCACGCCGTAGCGATAGGTCCCGCCGACCTCCAGCGCGTGGGTGATCGACAGCGGCGTGAAGGCCTTCGGACTCCACCAATTCAGCAGGTGCTGGGGCTGCGTCCAGACGCTGAACAAGAGCTCGCGCGGGGCCTCGAAGATGCGCTCGATCAGGAGCTCGTCGTCCTGGATCACGACAGTGTCGGTCATGGCTTTGGGGTCCTGGGCTTTGGGGTCCTGGGCTTTGGGGTCCTGGGCTTGGCGATGGGGGAGGGGGAGGCGTCCGCCTCTGTGGCCTGCAGTTCGGCGAGGTAGTCGGCCAGCTGGTCGAAGCGCGCGTCCCAGAAGCGGCGGTAGTGCTCGATCCAGGAATGGGCGCGCTTGAGGGCGTCCGCCTCCAGCTTGCACGGCCGCGCCTGAGCCTCGCGCGAGCGGCTGATCAGGCCGGCGGTCTCCAGCACCTTCAGGTGGCGCGAGACGGCCGGCAGGCTGATGTCGAACGGCGCGGCCAGGTCGTTCACGGTCGCCTCGCCCTCGGTGAGGCGCGCCAGGATGGCCCGGCGGGTCGGGTCGGCGAGAGCGGCGAAGGTGGCGGAGAGGGGGTCGGTCATTTATTTAACTGAGTTGTTATTTAATTATCTTGTTAAATTTAGGTCGAGGGTTTGTCAACAAGGAGAATCCCTCTCTTTGGAGAGAGGGAGGAGCCCGTCCCGACGTAGGTCGGGATGGGAGCAACCATGTCATTGTGCGGGTCGAGTGCGCCAGGGGCGTTGCTGACGGAGGATTAGGTTCGCCGCCTCTATGAGCTTTCGCATGATGGCGACAAGGACGAGCTTAGGAGGCTTGCCCCTTGAGCGCAGTCGTTCGGCGAAGGCCCTGAAGCCTGTATCGACGCGCTTTGCGGCCAGTGCGGCGATGTAGACAAGACGCCTGGGGCGAGAGCGCCCGCCCTGGATGAAGCGCTGGCCTTTGTGTTGGCCGCTTTCGCTGTCGAACGGCGCAACGCCGAGCAGGGCGGCGGCCTTTCCTGGCTCCAGGGCGCCAAGCTCGGGCATGCGGATCAGGACGGCGACGGCCACGACCGGCCCAAAGCCCGGCAGGCTTCGCAGCAGCGCCAGACGTTGGGCCAAGTCGGGATGAACCGCCACCAGGGCCAGGATGTCCTTAAGCAGCCGAGCCTTCAGGTTTTCCAGAGAACGGATCCGAGCCTGATAGCTGCGGATGATGTCCTTCAGCGTCACGTGCTCCAGATAGGTCTTCATCTGGGCGGCCTGATCGCTCATCTGCTCGTAGGCCGTCAGGCGCTCGGCTAGCTGGCTCAAGCGAGGATCGCTGGCGGCCCTGACCGCGTCGACCTGCGCCGTCGCCGCAGCGATCAGCGCCGCATCGAGACGGTCGTTCTTAGCCTTCATGCGCTTGAGACGCGCGAACAGCCGAACCTCCAGAGGCTGATGCATCACCACCTCTAGACCCGCAAAGCCCATGGCCTCACGCACCGCCCGTTCGTAGCCTCCGGTCGCTTCCAGCCCAACGCGCGTGACGCCGTGCGACTTCAGCCAATCCAGCAAGCTTCCGATCCCGGCCGGGCTATTGTTGATCACCAACGTCTCGCTCCGGCCATAAAGCGCCACGTCGAGGCGACCCTTCCCCACATCAATCCCGGCGATGATCGTGTTAAGCTTACACCGTTCCATGTCCCGTCCTTGTGCTTGCGGACCCTGTCGTCCCTGCAACCATCCGGGTCTTGAAACGTCGACGAGGGCCCAGCTCCCACGCAGCCCCTAACGGCTCAGGGTGAAACGGCCTCTCTCCGACCGTCCGCCTGGCGCGCCAACGCCGGGCGGACCTTCCGGACACCCACGCCTAACATCCCATCGGCAAACAAGGGTGAGAGGTTTCACCGCCCATCCGGAAAATCCGGATTCCTTTGATTGAGCGAGACCTTGGGCTAGGCCACGCTCCGGCCATGGATCGGATCGCCACCGCCCGTCGCCTTCGTCGAAGCCAGACCGTGGCCGAGAGGACACTTTGGGCTCTCGTCCGCAATCGTCGCCTCGGCGGGTTTCGCTTCCTGCGCCAGCACCCCATCGATCGCTACTTCGCCGACTTCGTTTGCGAGTCCGCGAAGGTGATCGTGGAGTTGGATGGTCCCGTTCATGAGGGATGCGAGGACTATGATGACCGCCGCACCGAGACTCTGGAGCTTTTCGGCTATCTCGTCCTGCGGTTCCGTAACGAGCGAGTGCTGGCCGACCCCGGTGGAACGACGGACGAGATTCTGGCGGTGCTGCGTTCGGGCAGGCCGTAGCCTCTCACCCTCCCATCCCGACTTTCGTCGGGACGGGCCCCTCCCTCTCTCCAGAGAGAGGGACCTAAATCGCCTTGAACCTTGTTCGGCCAAGCTGGCGTTAACCCCTTCATAAGATGCGGGGTTGCGCCGAGCCGACTCCGTCTCTAAACGGGCGGCTTAACCTGCAAGATGGTCGACAGCGGGCGCGCGGATGTGCGCGACCGTGTCTTTGCGCGAGTTAGCTATGCCCAAGAGAACCGACATTTCCTCGATCCTGATCATCGGCGCCGGCCCGATCGTCATCGGTCAGGCTTGCGAGTTCGACTATTCGGGCGTCCAGGCCTGTAAGGCGCTGCGCGCCGAGGGCTACCGGATCATCCTGGTCAACTCGAACCCCGCCACGATCATGACCGATCCCGACGTGGCCGACGCGACCTATATCGAGCCGATCACGCCGGAGATGGTCGCCAAGATCATCGAGAAGGAACGCCCCGACGCGCTGCTGCCGACCATGGGCGGCCAGACGGCTCTGAACACCGCCCTGGCTCTGGAAGAGCAGGGCGTGCTGAAGAAGTTCGGCGTCGAGATGATCGGCGCCAAGGCCGAGGTCATCGACAAGGCCGAGGACCGCCAGAAGTTCCGCGACGCCATGGACAAGCTGGGCCTGGAATCGCCCCGTTCCAAGGCCGCCCACAACATGGACGAGGCCCGCGAGGGCCTCGAGTTCGTCGGCCTGCCGGCGATCATCCGCCCGTCCTTCACCCTGGCCGGCACCGGCGGCGGCATCGCCTATAACCTCGAGGAGTTCGAGGAGATCGTCGCGCGGGGTCTGGACCTGTCGCCGACCACCGAGGTGCTGATCGAAGAGAGCGTTCTGGGCTGGAAGGAGTACGAGATGGAGGTCGTCCGCGACAAGGCGGACAACTGCATCATCGTCTGCTCGATCGAGAACATCGACCCGATGGGCGTCCACACCGGCGACTCGATCACCGTCGCCCCGGCCCTGACCCTGACGGACAAGGAATACCAGTGGATGCGCGCGGCCTCGATCGCCGTGCTGCGTGAGATCGGCGTGGAGACCGGCGGCTCGAACGTGCAGTTCGCCGTCAATCCGGCCGACGGCCGCATGGTCGTGATCGAGATGAACCCGCGCGTATCGCGCTCGTCGGCCCTGGCGTCCAAGGCCACCGGCTTCCCGATCGCCAAGGTCGCCGCGCGCCTGGCCGTCGGCTACACCCTGGACGAGCTGAAGAACGACATCACCGGCGGCGCGACCCCGGCCTCGTTCGAGCCCAGCATCGACTACGTCGTCACCAAGATCCCGCGCTTCGCCTTCGAGAAGTATCCGGGTTCGGAGCCCCTGCTGACCACGGCCATGAAGTCGGTCGGCGAGGTCATGGCCATCGGCCGCACCTTCAAGGAAAGCGTTCAGAAGGCCTTGCGCGGCCTGGAGACGGGCCTGTCGGGCTTCGACGAGATCGAAATCCACGGCGCCGATGATCCCGACACCGGCAAGGCCGCGGTGGTCCGCGCCCTGGGAACCCCGACGCCCGACCGCCTGCGCGTGATCGCCCAGGCCTTCCGCCACGGCCTGACCGTGGAAGAGGTCAACGCCGCCTGCAGCTACGAGCCCTGGTTCCTGCGCCAGATCGCCGAGCTGATCCGCCAGGAAGGCTGGGTTCGCGCCGGTGGCCTGCCCACCGACGCCGCCGGCTTCCGCGCGCTGAAGGCCCAAGGCTTCTCGGACGCGCGCCTGGCCAAGCTGACCGGCCAGACCGAGGCCGCCGTGCGGTCTCTGCGCCAAGAGCTGTCCGTCCGCCCGGTCTTCAAGCGCATCGACAGCTGCGCCGGCGAGTTCCTGGCCTCGACGCCGTACATGTACTCGACCTACGAGACCGGGGCTCTCGGCCAGATCCCCGAGTGCGAGAGCGATCCGTCCGACCGCAAGAAGGCGGTGATCCTGGGCGGTGGTCCCAACCGGATCGGCCAGGGCATCGAGTTCGACTACTGCTGCTGCCACGCCGCGTTTGCCTTGGACGCGATTGGCGTCGAGTCGATCATGGTCAACTGCAACCCCGAGACCGTCTCGACCGACTACGACACCTCCGACCGCCTGTACTTCGAGCCGCTGACGGCCGAGGACGTGCTGGAGCTGCTGCATGTCGAAAAGTCCAAGGGCACGCTGGCCGGCGTCATCGTCCAGTTCGGCGGCCAGACGCCGCTGAAGCTGGCCCACGCCCTGGAAGAGGCCGGCATCCCGATCCTGGGCACCAGCCCCGACGCCATCGACCTGGCCGAGGACCGCGAGCGCTTCCAGCAACTGCTGAACGGCCTGAAGATCGCCCAACCCGAAAACGCCATCGCCCGCAGCTGGGATGAAGCCCGGGCGGAAGGCGACAAGATCGGCTTCCCGTTCGTGATGCGTCCGTCCTACGTGCTGGGCGGCCGGGGCATGGAGATCATCCGTGATCACGAGGCCATGGAGCGCTACATCGCCGGGGCCGGCGAGATCTCGCTCGAGCACCCGATCCTGCTGGACCACTATCTGAGCCGCGCCACCGAGGTCGACGTCGACGCCCTGTGCGACGGCAAGGACGTGTTTGTGGCCGGCGTGCTGGAGCACATCGAGGAAGCCGGCGTTCACTCGGGCGACTCTGCCTGCTCGATGCCGCCCTTCTCGCTGAAGGCCGAGACGGTCGAGGAGTTGAAGCGCCAGACGGTGCAGATGGCCCTGGCCCTTAACGTCCGTGGCCTGATGAACGTGCAGTTCGCCATCGAAGAGCCGCACAGCGACAACCCGCGCATCTACGTGCTGGAAGTGAACCCGCGCGCCTCGCGCACCGTGCCGTTCGTGGCCAAGACCATCGGCCAGCCGGTGGCCGCCATCGCCGCCAAGATCATGGCCGGCGAAACCCTGGCCAGCTTTGGCCTGAAGGACGTTCCCTACGACCACATCGCGGTCAAGGAAGCAGTCTTCCCGTTCGCCCGCTTCGCTGGCGTCGACACGGTGCTGGGCCCGGAAATGCGCTCGACCGGCGAGGTCATGGGCCTGGACTGGAAGCGCGACGGCGAGACCAGCATGGGTCCGGCCTTCGCCCGCGCCTTCGCCAAGAGCCAGCTGGGCGGCGGCGTCAAGCTGCCGACCAAGGGCGCGGCGTTCGTCTCGGTCAAGGAAAGCGACAAGCCCTGGATCGTCGAGCCGGTGAAGCTGCTGCTGGCCGCCGGCTTCAAGGTGCTGTCGACCGAAGGCACCCAGGCCTACCTCGCCGAACAGGGCGTCCAGGTCGAGCACGTCAAGAAGGTGCTGGAAGGCCGTCCGCACATCGTCGACGTGATGAAGAACGGCGGCGTCCAGCTGGTGTTCAACACCACCGAGGGCAAGCAGGCGCTGGAAGACAGCTTCGAGATCCGCCGCACGGCCCTGATGATGAAGGTGCCGTACTACACGACCAGCGCCGGCGCCCTGGCTGCTGCCCAAGCCATCGCCGGCGCCCCGGCCGAGGCCTTGGACGTGCGTCCGCTGCAAAGCTACGCTGCGGGGTAGGCTATTGAAATCCCTCTCTCTTTGAGAGAGGGAGGGGCCCATCCTGGCCGAGCCAGGATGGGAGGGTGAGTGGTTTCACCTGTTCAGAACTGGGTTCTCGGGGCGTCGCGAGCAATTGGGTGCGCGCCTGGATGGGTGGTCGCACTCACCCTCCCACCGCTTCGCGGCGGGCCCCTCCCTCTCTCCCGAGAGAGGGACCCCAGATTGGCGCTCAGGGGGCGCTCACTCCACCCGCACCCCGTTCTTCACGGCGTAGCATCGCCGCTTGCCCAGCTCGGTCCCGCAGAAGCCGGGCTCCGTCGTTCCCTCGTGCAGCATCACGTACGGGTCGCGACGGCACTCGAACCAGGCTTTCTGGAAGGCGATGTGCTCGATGTCCTGGTGGAAGACGGGCTGCTGGTCGACCGTGTAGAAGCGGGTCATGGCGGTCAGGCCGCCAAAGCTGCCCCGGCCGTTGACCAGGCCGCAGATCTGGCCCGCGCGCGTGGCCCACACCGCGCCCAGCTCCAGCGGCTCACGCTGGTCCAGCCGCGCCTCCAGGTTCGCCCGGACCTGCCGCCATTCAGCCTTCGCGACCGGCGCGTAGCGAGCCCGCTGGATGGGCGTCGGCGAAGGCTTGAAAGCGTTGTCGTGCTCGAAGCGCGCCAAGTCGAACACCGTGAACATCAAGGCGCCCAGTATGCCCACCACCGAGCTCCCGGTGATGATCAGCGGCGTCCACGACCGCCTGACGCTGCGCGTTCCATAGTCCTTGACCGCCATGCCGCTCCCTCCAACGGAGGGAGCTTCGGCGCGATGGGTTCAATTTACAAGCTTAAACTAATTACGGGCGTAATTATCTTGCGGGGAGGCCTCATATCGCCGCCAGGGCGGCGGCATCGACGGTCACCCGCTCGACCATCTCGACGCGCACGCCCAGCCGGTGCTGGCGCAGCAGGTCGCAAAGCATCTCGCCGTCCACCAGGTCGATGGCCGGCGCGCCGTCGCGAACGGCTTCCTTGCGGGCTTCGGCGGTGGAGGTCCCGGTGGTCAGGATCAGCCCCTTGTCGGCCCGCCCGACCATCGCGCCTCGGAAGTCGCGCACCGTCGGCGCCCCCACCGAGCCCTGCCAGCGCTTGCACTGGAACACCACCTGGAACGACAGCAGGTTCATTCGCAGCACGCCGGTCCCGTCGATCCCGCCGTCGCCGGTCTTGCCGGTCACCTCGACCTTGGAGAACCCGGCCTCGCGGAGGAGGGAGGGGCGGCTGGGCGCCAGAAGCTGACCTTGCCACCCAGGCAGAGTGCCGACACTGCGCCTGAGCAGCCATCAAATTGGGTTGGGCGGAGAGGGTGTCTGCCGATACCGCTTGTTTTTCACCGCTTTTGTGGGCGATTTTCCACCTCCCTACAAATCCTTCCATAAGCCATTGCTTACGGGTGTCGTTAACGACTGCCCTCTAGGGTCCGATTCGCACCGCGAAGCGGTCAGGAGAAGCGTAGAAGCGTCTGGATTCATGGCTAAGAACGAGCGAAACACCGAAAACCTCGTCCGTGATCGGCTCCGGGAGCTGGGCTTCGCTGACGCAGCGAATACCGTCCAGATTGAGGAGCAGAAGAGCAATATCGAAGCCGTGCGCCGATTGCTCAAGGCAGCGAGCAAGGCTGGAGGAAAGGGTGTTGGCGCTCCTGAGTTCATAATTAGCTGCCCGGACGATCCCGACATTCTGATCGTGATCGAATGCAAAGCTTCGCCAAAGGACCATGAGAGTCCATCCGTCTTACAGATTATCAATGGCTTTGCGCCTGTAGAAACACCCGACCAGCGTGCCAAGCGCGTCCAACGATACGCGGCTGACGGGGCGCTGCATTATGCTTCAAGCTTGGCGAAAGAATTCAATGTAATCGCCGTCGCGGTCAGTGGGGAAACAAAATCCTCGCTTAGTATATCGAGCTATATACACACGAAGGGCTCGACCGCCCCGAAAAGGCTTACGACGCCTGAGGGGGCAACTGTCGATACGATCGTGCCCTGGAATGATTATGTTAGGCACGCGCTCTTCAATCCTGCCGTGCAAAGGGTGAGATTTGATGAGTTGATGGCGTTCTCGAGGGAACTCCACGACTTCATGCGAGATCACGCCAAGCTTACGGAAAGTGAAAAGCCACTTCTGGTAAGCGGTACTCTCATCGCGCTTCGAAACGCCGCCTTCGCGAAGGCGTTTGATGAGTATCCACCCGACGAGCTCCAAAAGCAATGGATGCATGTTATACGCGAGGAGATACAAAAAGCAGATATTCCGCGCGCCAAAAAGGATAATATGGCGCAGCCGTACTCCAGCATTGCCGTGCATCCAGAGCTTAGTAAGGCTACAAAATTCTACCCAAAAGGTGTTCTTCACGAGCTAATAAAGATGCTCAAGGAGAAGGTCTGGCCATTCATATCGCTATATCACGACTTCGACGTGGTAGGCCAATTCTATGGCGAGTTCCTAAAATATACTGGGGGTGACAAGAAGGCGCTCGGTATCGTTCTAACGCCGAGGCACATCACGGAGCTGTTCGCGCTCTTGGCGAACGTAAACAAGGATAGTCGCGTTCTCGATATATGCGCGGGTACCGGCGGATTCCTCATCTCCGCGATGAAGGAGATGATGCGCACTGCAGTTACCGAGGAGGATAAGGAGAGCATCAAGGCTGAGGGCTTGGTTGGCGTCGAGCAACAGCCGAATATGTTCGCCCTCGCCGCATCCAACATGATCCTGCGAGGTGATGGTAAGGCGAACTTACACCAAGGCTCCTGTTTTGATGAGGCGATAACCGCCGCCATAAAGGCCCACGGCTGCAATGTCGGGCTATTAAATCCGCCGTTCTCGCAAGGTGATGAAGCGCTTCACGAACTCTATTTCGTCAAGCACATGCTTGATTGTTTGGAAAAAAACGGCGTCGGTATTGCGATTACGCCGATCTCATGCGCGATCGCTCCCCATGCGGCGAAGGCCGAGCTCCTAAAGGCGCATACGCTTGAGGCGGTTATGTCGTTGCCCAATGAGCTATTTTCACCAGTAGGGACAGTCACGTGCGCCATGGTTTTTACCGCCGGCGTACCTCACAACGTTAGCAAGAAGAAGACTTGGTTCGGCTACTGGCGGAACGATGGCTTCGTCAAGACGAAGCACTTGGGTCGGATTGATCAATTCGACAGATGGTTGGACACTCGTCGAAGCTGGGTAGACGGCTTTAGAAATCGCGAAATCGAACCCGGGCTTAGTGTATCTGCCAACGTTACGGCTGAAGATGAATGGTGCGCCGAAGCGTATATGGAGACTGACTACAGCACTATAACTAGAGAAGAATTCGAGCGTGAGGTTAAGCACTACCTTATGTTCCGCGTTCTGCATGGGGGAAATGGAGGTCCCCCGAAGCAGAAGAGGCCGCTAATGCTGTTGAGTGATATTTTTTCGGTCAGTTACGGAAATAAGTTTGACCTCAATAAGATGACGCGACGTCTACCTTGCGAGGGGGGAGTTAACTTTGTCGGCAGGTCTAGTAAGAATCTAGGTGTTACAGCAACGGTTGCTCCGGTTTCCGGCGCGGCGACTTATCCTGCCGGGACGATTACGGTTTCGCTTGGTGGAACGAAGCTGCTTTCGGCGTTCATTCAGGATGCTCCGTTCTATACGGCGCAAAATGTAGCCGTCCTATCTCCCAAGGTTGAGCTTACGTTCGAGCAAAAGCTCTTCGTGTGCATCGCGATTAGGCATAACCGGTTTCGGTATAGCGCTTTCGGACGCGAAGCGAACCGGACGATCAAAACGATCGAAGTTCCAGACCTGGTCGATTTTCCTGGTTGGATCGGCGACGCCTTCGGGGCCGCTAAGGAAACATTCCTGGCGCGTCTCGCGCCCCCGCCAACGCATCAATTTGAGCCAGTCGCGCCACCAGCGACGCTGGGCGCTGAGCGCGTACCGTTGCACACGTTATTCGATCCGATCTACGGCTCAAATCTGGAGCTCAATAAGCTCACGCTGGACGACGACGGAATAAACTTTGTCTCACGAACCGCGCTTAACAATGGAATTTCTGCCAAAGTGCAGCGCATAGACGGTCTGGAGCCGATAGATGGTGGCGTTCTTACTGTTGCCGGGGGAGGATCAGTTTTGGCAACATTTCTTCAGACCGAGCCATTTTATTCCGGGCGGGATCTGTACTACTTAAAACCAAAGTTCGAATTCACTATTGATGAACTCCTATTCTATTGCGCGTGCATTCAAGCCAACATGTTTCGGTACAGCTACGGCCGGCAGGCAAACCGCACGCTGCGCGACTTGCTACTTCCGGCGCGGAGCTCAATTCCCGCCTGGGTCTATGGCAAGACCGGCAGTGTTTCCGAGCAGATCGAGCAGAAGGTGCGCGACTGATGCTCTATCTCGCCACGTGCTTGGAGTACGTGGGGTAAGCAGGAGGCACGAGCCTCAGGCGGCGCGGAAACGACCGGTTCTGATACGATCCGCAGGGGTGTTGTAGGTGGGGGGCCTCAATTTAGATGCGTTAGGACGCGCGTGGCCGCGACTGTGGCACGGCGGTCGTGGTCACGCTCTAAGGGCCTCAAAGCAGACCTTCGTAAGGTCAGCTGAGAGTCCCCCTCACCCCTTCCGGAAGAACCCGTGGATCCGCTCCGCCAGCGCCTGGCTGACGCCTTCGACCTTGATCAGGTCCTCCACGCTGGCCCGGCCCACGCCCTTGGCTGAGCCGAAGGCGTGGAGCAGGGCTTTCTTGCGGCCCGGGCCGACGCCTTCGATCTCGTCCAGCGGGTTCTTCTTCAGGTCCATGGACCGGCGGGTGCGGTGGGCGCCGATGGCGAAGCGGTGGGCTTCGTCGCGCAGGCGTTGCAGGTAGTAGAGCACCGGCGACTTGGGCTCGAGCATGAAGGGCGGCTGGCCGGGCAGGAAGAAGCGCTCCAGCCCCGCGTCGCGGTCAGGACCCTTGGCCACCCCGACGACGGCGATGTCGTCGACGCCCAGGTCGGCCATGATCTCGATCGCCGCGTCCAGCTGGCCCTTGCCGCCGTCGACCAGGACAAGGTCGGGGCGGTTGTCGCTGTCGCCTTCCTCCTCCTCCTTGACCAGGCGGGAAAAGCGGCGTCGCAGCACCTCCTTCATCATGCCGTAGTCGTCGCCGGGGGTGAGCTCGGTGCTCTTGATGTTGAACTTGCGGTACTTGCCTTTCATGAAGCCTTCGGGGCCCGCCACGATCATGCCGCCGACGGCGTTCGTGCCCTGGATGTGGCTGTTGTCGTAGACCTCGATGCGCTCGGGGGGAGCCTCCAGCTTGAAGGCCTCGCAGACCCCGGCCAAGAGCTTCGTCTGGGCCGAGCCTTCGGCCATTTTGCGGCCCAGCGCTTCGCGGGCGTTGGTCAGGGCGTGCTGGACCAGATCGGCCTTCTCGCCGCGCTTGGGGACGCTGATCTCGACCTTGCGGCCGCTCTTCAGCGCGAAGGCTTCGGCCAGCAGGGCCGCCTCGGCCGGCTGGACATTGGCCAGGATCAGGCGGGGGATCGGCTTGTCGTCGTAGAACTGGCCCAGGAAGGCGGTGATGATCCGCTGCTCCTCGGTGACGCCTTCCTCTTCGCTCTCATCGGCCGCCCCGGTGATGCGGGGGAAGTAGGCGCGGTTGCCCCAGTTCTGGCCGGCGCGGAAGAAGAACACCTGCACGCAGGCCTGGCCGCCCTCGACGTGCAGGGCCACGACGTCGGCCTCGTCCACCGTCTCGGGATTGATCTGGGTCTCCTGGGCGACGGATGAGAGGGCGCGGATGCGGTCGCGCAGGCGGGCGGCGCGCTCGAACTCCAGATCCTCGGCGGCGTCCTCCATCTGCTTGGCCATGCTGGCGATGACCGCGCGGGACTTGCCGCGTAGGAAGGCCTCGGCCTGGTCGACCAGGGCCTGGTAGTCGTCCTTGCCGATCAGGCCGGTGCAGGGGGCGGCGCAGCGCTTGATCTGGTGCAGCATGCAGGGGCGGTCGCGGCTGTCGTAGACGCTGTCGCTGCACGAGCGGAGAAGAAACGCTTTTTGCAGGGTGTTCAGCGTGCGGTTCACCGCCCAGGCGCTGGCGAACGGTCCGAAATAGTCGCCCTTGATCGTGTGGGCGCCGCGATGCTTGCGCAGCTGCGGGGCGTCGTGATCGCGGCGGATCATGATCTCGGGAAAGCTCTTGTCGTCGCGCAGCAGCACGTTGAAGCGCGGCTTCAGCGACTTGATCAGGTTGATCTCAAGCAGCAGGGCGTCGGCTTCGGTGCGGGTGGTGACGAACTCCATCGACCGCGTGGCGTCGACCATGTGGGCGATGCGGTTGGTGTGGAAGCGGCCTTGCGCGTACTGGACGACCCGCTTCTTCAGGCTCTTGGCCTTGCCGACGTACAGAACCTCGTCGGCCTCGCCGATCATGCGATAGACGCCGGGCGCGTCAGGCAGGCGCGTGACCTCGTCCTTGATCAGGGCGGCGCCGGTCAGGCGGGGGGAGGCGTCGATGTCGGTGGTGGTGTCGGTCACGGGGCAGATATAGGCGAGTCCGGCGCGTTCAGCGACGTTCCAGGCTGTGTCGGATGCGCGCGATCGTCACCCGGTCGCCGCGCACGCGGTACTGGATCACGTACTGGTTCGAGTGAAAGGTAACGTATAGTTCGCGATAGCGGCCATCGCGGCTCATCGGCGCGCGCTGGGGATGGTCGAAGAGCCGGTCCACGGCGGCGCCGAGGGTATCGCTGAGGTCGAGAGCATAGTGCGCGCCCCGCGCCAGCAGCCAGTCCTCCAGATAATCGACATCGGCCATGGCCGCCGAGGTGACGACGACCCGATACATGGATCAGCGGCGCTGGCCGAGATTGCGGAGACGTTCTCGGAAGACCTCGAAAGGCACGCCACCGGTCTGCTCGGCTTCATCGCAGATCCGATCGAGGTAGTCGGCATAGGCCTCGGAATCCTGGTCGACGTCGTCTTCAGGAAGGCGCGCCAAGGGGGCGTCCCAACGCGGTTCTCGTTCCGCGACGCCCGATTGCTCGGCGTCGCGCCCGAGGACGTCTCGCGCATACGCCTCCACGCTCTGGCCCGCAGCTTCGGCGCGAGCCCTCAGTCGCTCGGCGAGTTCCGGATCGATTTTCAGGATGAGGTCACCATCAGCCATGTTCTCATGATGTTCCATCCATGATTTGTCGTCAACGCCTGCGGGCGCTATGACGCGCCCCATGACCACGCGCAGCCTCTTTGCCACCCCGATCTACCAAGCCAGCCTCGCCGGCGAGAAGGGCTTCGAGACCTTCATCGACGAGCTGCACGACGCCTGCGTCGCCATCGCCGAGGAGGACGAGGCCGGCCAGGCCTGGGCCTATAACAAGGGCTATCTGGGCTATACGTCCTACGCCTCGCTGAACGACCTGCCCCAGCGCGACAGCCTGTTCGCCGACCTCAAGAAGAAGCTGGACAAGCACGCGGCGGCTTTCGCCAAGGATCTGTGCTTCGACCTGGGCGCGGGCAAGCTGGTCATGGACAGCTTCTGGATCAACATCCTGGAGCCGGGCGGCCAGCACACCGGCCACATCCACCCGCACAGCGTCATCTCCGGCACGATCTACGTGACCATTCCGCCGGGCGCCTCGGCCCTGAAGTTCGAGGACCCGCGCCTGCCGATGATGATGGCCGCGCCCAACCGCCTGGAGGGTGCGCCCGAGGCGCTGCAGCCGTTCGTCTATGTTCAGCCGGCGCCGGGGACGATCCTTCTCTGGGAGAGCTGGCTGCGCCACGAGGTGACGCCCAACCAGGCCGACGAGCAGCGGATCAGCATCAGCTTCAATTACGCCTGGCGTTAGGGGCGGGTGCTAGCGCCTTCCGCTAGGGGAATGTTATCGCCTGCCGAGGATGATCTCCCCAAACCCATCCGCGGAGGCCCCGTGAGCAAGACCGGCACATCGTTCCTGGTGAACTTCGCCATGGCCTCGGCCTTGCTATACGTGTTCCGCGCCGTGCTGTGGCCGTTCGCCCTGGCGCTGGTCCTGGCCATCCTGATCATGTCGCTGAGCGAGCGGGTCGTGCGACTGCTGCCCAAGGCGCGGCGTTGGATGGTCTTTGCCATTACCGCCGTGATCGTCGGCGGGATCATCGTCGCCAGCATGGCGGTGGTGATCGAGGGCGCCTCACGGATTGTCGTCGAGATTCCGGCCATGCTGGCGCGGATCGACCAACTGCTGGCCCTGGTCCGGGTGCCGGGCGGCGGGACCCTGAGCCTGGAGGCCCTGGCCCAGAAGGTCGAGCTGGGGCCGTTGGCTGACCGCCTGCTGACCAGCGTGCAGAACGCCTCGGCGGGCCTGGGCCTGACCCTGATCTTCCTGTTCTTCCTGCTGCTCTCCAAACCGATGATCGAGAAGCGCGTCGACCAGATCGTCGCCTCGCGCGGCGGCCGGGGCCTGGCCACGGTGCTGGAGCGCAGCTTCTCGGGCGTCGAGAGCTATATGTACGTGCAGTCGATCACCGGTCTGATGATCGCGCTGGGGTCCTGGATCGTCATGACCGCCGTGGGCCTGGACAACGCCTTGTTCTGGAGCCTGGTGATCTTCCTATTCGCCTATCTGCCGGTGCTGGGCGTGTTGGTTGGCGGCGTCGGGCCGACTCTGTTCGCCCTGCTGCAGTTCCCGACCCTGACGCCGGCGATCGCGGTGTTCGTCGGCATCCAGCTGGTCTCGTCGATCGTCGGCAATTTCGTCCTGCCCAAGATGCAGGCCGACAGCCAGAACATCGACCCGGCGGCCAGCTTGATCGCGGTGGGCATGTGGACGGTGCTGTGGGGCGTGCCGGGCGCGTTCCTGGCCATCCCGCTGACCCTGGCTTTGATGTACGCCCTGGCCCAGTACGACGACCTGCGCTGGCTGGCGGTGCTGATCTCGCACGATGGCGACCCGACCCCGATGGAGCCAGCGGAGTAGGGCGGCTAGCCCCTCGCCGTCATCCGCGTCACCCATCGCTGCAGGCGCGGTCGCACGCGCAGGAATCGGCGGTAGAGGGCGTCCAGCGCCTTTAGCGCCCAAGGACGCCGCGCCAGAAGGCCGAAGGGCCGCAACACCGGGATCGCCCGCCACATCGCCGCGAAGGCCGCCGCGCCGGACAAGAGCTGGCCGTCCTCGCGCGCATGGAACTTGGCCAGCAAGTCGGCGCGGTCGATCGGGCAACTGGCGTCGTCGCTGGCGACGTCGATGAAGGAAATGGCGCCTCGGCGATCCAGCCGGCGCATCAGGGCGATCTCGCGGATGCACAGCGGACACGCACCGTCGAACCACACCGTCACCTGAGCCATCGCAACGCCCTCCAGACCGTCCGTAGGTGGGCTCGCCGCCCGCCCGCGTCAATCGTTGACGCACCTCAAGGAGCCTCCCGCGTTAAGGGTGCAGGAACGCGCTGCTGTTTGCGCGTATGGAAGGAACCTTGGCCATGAAGCACTATTTTGTCGGCGGCGGCGTGGGCGCGCTGGCCGGGGCTGCCTTCCTGATCCGCGACGCGGGCGCTGAAGGCTCTGACATCACGATCTTTGAGAAGCACCCCAAGGTGTTCGGCGGCTCGCTGGACGGCTCGCGCCTGCCCGACGGCTCGTATTCGCTGCGCGGTGGGCGGATGCTGACCACCGACCACTACGAGTGCACCTGGGATCTCTTGTCGACCATCCCCAGCGTCGACGCGCCGGGCCAGACGGTGCGCGACCAGACCGTCGCCTTCAACCAGGAGGTCGTCGCCCACTCCCAGGCGCGGCTGGTCGATCGCAACCTGCACAAGCTGGACGTGACCCACATGGGCTTTTCCATGCAGGACCGGCTGGAGCTGGTGCGACTGATGCAGACGTCCGAGGAGACGCTGGGCGATGATCCGATCACCGACTGGCTGTCGCCGCCGTTCTTCGAAACCAATTTCTGGTTCATGTGGCAGACGACCTTCGCCTTCCAGACTTGGCACAGCGCCGTGGAGCTGAAGCGCTACTTCCACCGCTTCATGAACGAGTTCCCGCGCATCGAGACGCTCGGCGGGGTCAAGCGCACGGTCTACAACCAGTATGACGCCATCGTCGTGCCGCTGGAGCGCTGGCTGCGCGAGCGCGGGGTGAACTTCGTCGGCGACACGGCCGTCACCGACATGGAGATCGTCACCGAAGGGGGCCGCCACCGCGTCACCCGCCTGACCCTGGACCGCGAGGGCAAGGTCGAGACGGTGGAGCTGGCTCAGGGCGACCTCGTCTTCTACCAGAACGGCTCGATGACCGACGCCACCAGCCTGGGGACCATGGACGCCCCGCCGCCGGCCATGACCAAGATCGACAGCCAGGGCTGGGCGCTGTGGGAGAAGATCGCCGCCGGCCGCCCCGAGTTCGGCAATCCGGCCGCCTTCAACACCCAGATCGGCCGCAGCCTGTGGGAGTCGTTCACGGTCACCTGCCGTAACCCGAAGTTCTTCGACGCCATGCAGGCCTTTAGCGGCAACGCGGCCGGGACGGGCGGTTTGGTGACCTTCAAGGACTCGCGCTGGCTGATGTCGGTGGTGCTGTACCATCAGCCGCACTTCCGCGATCAGCCCGAGGGCTGGTCGGTGTTCTGGGGCTACGCGCTGCATCCCGACCGGATCGGCGACTTCGTGGCCAAGCCGATGAGCCAGTGCGGCGGGCGAGAGATTCTGCAGGAGGTGTGCGGCCATCTGGGCCTTGAGATGGACGTCTTCGAGGACGCGACCTGCGTGCCCTGCCGGCTGCCCTACATCACCTCGATGTTCATGCCGCGCCGTAAGGAAGACCGCCCGCTGCCGGTCCCTGAGACGTCGGTGAACCTGGCCTTTATCAGCCAGTTCGTGGAGATCCCCGACGATGTGGTCTTCACGGTCGAGTATTCGGTGCGGGCGGCCCAGACGGCGGTCTACCAACTAATGGGCGTCGATCGCGCCATCCCGCCGATCACTCGCCACGACCACGCGCCCTCGGTGCTGCTGCGTACGGCGGCCAAGGCGATGAGCTGAGGGCTCGACGTCGCTTCGAGGCGGCGGCATGCTCGCGGACCTTGGGGGGAGCGCAAGCATGACGCCGTTTCGACTGTTCCTTTGGACCTGTCTTGTCGTGATCGTCGGCTACACCAGCGTCACGATCGCCAACCACGGCTGGAACCTGCTGCCGATCTTCTTTGGCGACATGGCGGCCATGGGCTGGCCGGGCCAGTTCAACCTGGACTTCTTCTGCTTCCTGCTGCTGTCGGGTCTGTGGGTTTCCTGGCGCGGCGGGTTCAAGCCTGCGGCCCTGGGCCTGGGCGTTCTGGCGGTGTTCGGCGGGATGCTATTCCTGTCGATCTACCTGCTGATCCTGCTGTCGCGCTCGGGCGGCGACATCCGGCGCGTGCTGCTCGGCGAGCGGGCTTAGAGCGGATCTTCCTCCCCATTAGGGGGAGGTGGAACGATGCGAATACGCATCGAGACGGAGGGGGTCCGCGAAGCGGTTCCGCGTGAGCCGTAAGCCCCCTCCACCGGCGTTCGCCGGTCCCCCTCCCCCGGTGGGGGAGGAAGGAGGCGTCAGGCCGAGGCCGACTCCAGCTCGCCGACGAAGGTCCGCCGCCAGTTGCGCTCCAGGGTCCAGGCGGCGATGGCCAGCCACAGCAGGCTCAGGAAGGCGTGGCCGCGCTGCCAGTAGCCGACGTCATAGCCCGTGCGGATGTTCCACACCCCGGTCAGCAGGGCGAAGACCAGAAGCAGGCCGAAGAACCAGCCCAGCGAGAAATTGGCCAGCCGCCGGTGCTCGGGCTTGCCCCATAGCGCCCAGGCGGTGAACAACGGCGCGAACTGGATGGCCAGACCCACGCCGCAGGCGCGGTGCATCGGATCGGGCCAGTGGAAAATCCCCGCGAAGACCGCGCCCAGGCCGGTCAGCGCCACGAACAGACCCGCGAAGGCCGAGACCACCCTGCGGCCGCCGGCGTGCTCCAGCGCGTGAGCGAAGCCCGCGCCGGCGAACAGGCCCGCGATCCCGGCGATCACCATGCCGATGTTGAACACCTCCGGCATCGGCGCGGCCGGTCCGCCCAGCTCGCTGATGAACTGCGCGCCCGCGTCGAAGCCGGGGAACAATCGCTGGGCGATCCACACGTCGGCCACCATCACGGCCGGCGCGATCACGCCGATCTTCAGGAAAGCGCCGGTGCGGAGCAAGGGAAGGGCCTCGGGTCGGAAGGGAGGGCCTGAAAATCGCTCCGGATGGAGGAGGGGTCAATGGGCGTGAGATTTCTTCGCGCCACAATAAACTCCGTCATCCCGCGACTTGTTCGCGGGACCCATTTGTCCGCCGCACGTGCGGAGAAGGCTCGGGCTCTCACGTGAAAGCTGAGCCATGGGTCCCGCGCACGAAGCGCGGGATGACGGGGGCTTTCTAGCGACAGATCACTTCGCCGCGGACGGATGCCCCGCCGGCGCGAAGGCGGCGCCGAAGAAGTCGCCCTTCTTCCAGACCGGGCGGGCCGGGGTGTTGGCCAGCTCGCGGGCGATCTCGTAGTTGACCAGGGCGAACTTGGCCGCGGCTTGGTAGTCGATCGGCTGATTCAGGTCGTCGGCCGGATTGTGATAGTTGGTCTTCAGGAAGGTGGTGAAGGCTTTCTCGCCGCCGTTCTGGAAGCCGGTCATCAGGAACACCGACGGCACGCCCTGCTCGACGAAGCGGTAGTGGTCCGAGCGGGTGAACAGGCCTTCTTCCGGCAGAGGGTCGCCCGACAGGCCCACCCCGACGCGGCCGGCGGCCTTCTGCACCGCCTCGCCCACGGTCGAGCGGTTGGCGCCGAACGCGATCACATCGGTGAACGGATACAGCAGCACCGGCATGTCCAGGTTCACGTCGGCGGCGATATCGGCCTTTTTCACGGTCGGGTTGGTGGCGAAGTAGTCCGAGCCGACCAGCCCCTTCTCTTCGGCCGTGACCGCCAGCAGCACGATCGAGCGTTTGGGGCGAACCTTGGTGTTCTTGAAGCCGCGCGCGACCTCCAGAAGGGTCGCGATCCCCGAGGCGTTGTCGAGCGCGCCGTTGTTGACGCGGTCCTCGCCGGGCTTGGCGTTCTCCTTGATCCCGATGTGGTCCAGGTGCGCCGACAGGATGATGGTCTGGGCCTTCAGCGTCGGGTCCGAGCCCTCGATCAGGCCCACGACATTGCTGCTCTCGCGCTTTTCGATCTCGGTCTTCAGCGTCACCTTGATTTTGCCCGCCAGCGGGAAGCCCTTAACCGCGCCTTCCGGCTTTTCGGCCTCGGCGAGGATCGACGCCAGCGGCGTGGCGGCGCCGGCAAACAGCTTTTCCGCGCCGGTCAGGCTGATCTGGGCCAGCGCCGGAGCGCCCGGCGCGCGGATAGCGCCGATGTCCTGGGCGTCGCGCCAGGTTATGCGCCATTCCTTCATACCGTTCAGGCCGCGCGCGAACGGACGGCGCTTCTCGCCGCTGGTGGTTGGAATGGTCAGGACGCCGATGGCGCCACGCTTGGCCGCTTCGGTCCGCTTGGTGTTGGGGCTGGAAAGGTGAGCGCGCTCCTCGGTCTGGATCGAGGACGGGGCGCCGGTCAGCATGACGACGATCTTGCCCTTCACGTCCAGGCCCGCGTAGTCGTCGCGACCGCGCGTGGCGTCGACGACGCCGAAGCCGACGAACACCAGCGGCGCCTCGACGGCGAGGTCGGCCGCCTGCGCCTGAGCGTTCGGCAGATAATCCTCGCCGTATTTCAAGGCGACCGCCGCGCCATCGGCGCCGGTCACGCTCACCGCGCCCTCGCCCGAGGGGCGGAAGGCCAGCAGCGGCACGCGCTGAAGGTACGAGCCCTTGTCGCCGGCCGGCTTGACGCCCAGCAGGGCGTATTGAGCGGCGACATAGTTGGCGGCGATGTCATAACCGCGCGTGCCGGCCTCGCGGCCCTCCAGGGTGTCATCGGCCAGGAAGGTCATGTGCGCCTTGATCGCCTCGGGCGAGGGGACAAAGTCCGAGACGACCGCCTTTTGTTTAGCGGCGACGGCGGGCTTGGCGGGCGTGGCCGCCAGGACCGGTTGGGCGACCATCAGCAGGGCGGCGCTGGCGAGCGCGGCGCGACGCGTGAACGACATTCTCAAGAGGCTCCTCGGGACGTCACCCCCATGCCGTGTCGGCCTCGGTCGCGTCCAAACGGTTATCGAAACGGGGCCCCAGAGCTAGAGGGCTCCGAGGCGCGGTCGCGAACCATGTCGGGACGATGACGGCTTGTCGAGCGCGGCTGTCTGAACGTTTTGTAATGTTCGGCGCGATCTGGCCCGCGAAGACCCGAACAGCTCTGCCGAAGCCGGCGGCTGGGCCTCGGTCGCCGTGTTTCTTGTCCGCTACCCCAGGGCGAGGGGAGGATTCCACCCGAGCGGAGGTGGGGTCGGAAATCTATTTCATGGTTAATTCGTGCTAAAAAAGGTGACCAAACGGTAAATTTTACCATCTTTGGTTGCGACCGCTTAACCCAACCGCCCGGATAACTCGCGTCGAGAACGGAGGACGCCTTTATGCAGGCTCTCGCTATCGCCGCTGCCGGTATGACGGTCGCTGCCAACCGCTTGAACGCTAGCGCTCAACGGGTCGCGTCGTCCGACGCGCACGCCGAGACGGTCGAGGAACTGAAGGACGTGGACTACGCCAAGGAGCGGGTTGAGCAGATCAGCGCTCAGTACGACTTCAAGGCCAACGTCAAGGTCGCTCAGACCGCCGACCAGATGGCCGGCGCGCTGCTGAACATCAAGGCCTAGCTCCGCTCCACGCGTTTGAGTTCGCGCCCTCCCGGTTCGCCGGAAGAACGCTGGACTCTACCCCCAGCCAAGCGCCCGAAGCGCGCCCCCTTTTGCCGAGGGCGCTTGGCCGCCGCCTCCCGCAGCGCCCCCTATGTTTGCGGGAGGCGGCCCCTTTTTTACGGCCGCCTCACTCCGGCGTCAGCACCGTCTTCAGCGCCCCGGCCCCGCGCGCCCGGAACGCTTGGCGATCCCGTTGCCGATCCCTGGAACCGCCCACGACCAGCACCAGCCGGCCGCTGAAGTCGGTGTCGTCGATCATTCCGGCGTCCTCTTCTTTCGGAGGATAGACGCGGCTGACGCAGAGAAGGTCAAAGGGGGAGAATCCGAACTTTCCAGCCCAACCAGCCCATGTTTAGATCCAGGGTGAAGCTGGGATGCGCGCCATGTCGAACACCTTGGGTCTGGATGACGATCTCGATCCCGTCGAGGCAGTCATCGGTCTTGAGAAGGCCTTCGCGCTGAAGATCAGCGATGGGGAGGCGGCGGCCTGCAACACCGTTGGCGACATCTACGATCTTCTCCTGGCGCGGTTCGCCGGACGGATCGGCGAGCCGGGAGCGTGCATGACGTCTATGGCCTTCTATCGTCTTCGCCGATCGCTACGCGTCGTGTGTCCAGGGACCGATTGGCGGCCGGACACCGCATTGACTCCTCTTGCTGGCGGGAACGTTCGAGCTTTCTTCGTCGAATTGCGGCGTGTCAGCGGCCTTCAGATGCCTGAGCCGCGCGGAACCTGGCTGGGCGGCATAGGCGGCGGCTTGGCTTTGCTGGCAATCGTTGGCGCCGCGATCGCCGCGATCAAAGGCGCGCTCATCGTTGGCCTGGCGTCGGCCGCCATGCTCGTCGTCGGCGTCGTGTTGATCCGTCTCGATCCTGGCGGTTTACCCGAAGGGTGCGTCACGCTGGGCGACCTGGCCACCAAGGTCGGCGCGCTGAACTACGGAGCCCTCGCGGGCGTCGGCGGCGCGGTGCGGCCCAAGGATCTCTGGGACGCCATGGCCGAAGTGCTGTCCGCGCAGAGCGATTTTCCCGCGTCCGCTATGCGCCGGGACATGCTCATCCTTCAGAGTGGGGCGGCCCGAGTCTGACGGGCTCACGTTCGCCCGCTGATCTCGAAACCACTCACCCTCCCACCGCCCGTGGCGGCGGGCCCCTTCCTCTCTCAAAGAGAGAGGGATTCTGATCGCTACTTCGCCTGATCCATCAGGCCCGCGAAACGCTCGAACAGGTACAGGCTGTCCGTCGGACCCGGAGACGCTTCCGGGTGGTGCTGGACGCTGAACACCGGCTTGTCGGCCAGCTGGATGCCGGCGTTGGTGCCGTCGAACAGCGAGACGTGGGTCTCCTGCACCGGAGCCGGCAGGGAGGCGCTGTCCACCGTGAAGCCGTGGTTCATCGAGACGATCTCGACCTTGCCGGTCGTCAGGTCCTTCACGGGGTGGTTGGCCCCATGGTGGCCTTGCTCCATCTTCACGGTCTTGGCGCCCAGGGCCAGGGCCAGCATCTGGTGGCCCAGGCAAATGCCGAACACCGGCTTGCCGCTGGCGACCAGTTTCTGGATTTCCGGCACGGCGTATTGGCCAGTCGCGGCCGGGTCACCGGGGCCGTTGCTCAGCAGCACGCCGTCCGGGTTGCGGGCCAGGATGTCCTCGGCCGAGGTCGAGGCCGGCACCACCGTGGCGCGGGCGCCGACGTGGGCCAGGGCGCGCAGGATGTTGCGCTTGACGCCGTAGTCGATGACCACGACCTCATACTTGGGCTTGTCCAGCTTGGCGTAGCCTTCCGGCCACGACCACAGGCCCTCGTCCCAGGTGAAGGTCTGGGTGGTCGAGGCTTCCTTGGCCAGATCCAGGCCCTCGAGCCCGGCCCAGGCCTTGGCCTTGGCGACCAGGGCGGGAAGGTCGAACTTGCCCTCGGGCGAGTGAGCGATGACGCCGTGCGGCATGCCGGTCTCGCGGATCTTACGGGTCAGGGCGCGGGTGTCGACGCCGGCCAAGCCCACGACGCCGCGCGCCTTCATCCAGGCGTCGAAGTCGCCGCCGGCGCGCCAGTTGGCCTGCTGGGTGGGGACATCGCGGAACAGGGCGCCGCGAGCGGCCGTCTCGGCCACGCCGGTGATCTGCTCGACGTCCTCGGCGTTCACGCCGACATTGCCCACGTGCGGGAAGGTGAAGGCCACGATCTGGGCCATGTAGGAGGGGTCGGTCAGGATCTCTTGATAGCCGGTCATGGCGGTGTTGAAGCACACCTCGCCGACTGCGTCGCCGACCGCGCCGCAGCCCACGCCTTGCAGGATCGTGCCGTCGGCCAGGGCCAGAACGCCGGTAACGCCGGGGAGAAGGTCTTGGGACATTCTGTTGAGCGCTCCTGAACGCAATCGGGCCCGGAATTGGGCGGTCATTTTCGCAAAAAAGGCGGACCCGGGGTACACCCCCCGCCCCGCGCCGCGCGCGGGGCGTCTCCTTGCAAGAAAGCGGACGGGCTTTGGGCCCGTCCGCCGCGCAAACGGCGCGGTGTCTAGGGGGTATGGGGGAGGGGGTCAACCCCTCTCGATCACACGTTTTTCCCAAGGTTCCACATTCCCGTGATCGGTGAACGGACACCCTCGCGCGAACGGCGCGAAACGCCTTATAGTAAAGGGCTTCCAGGCATTGAAGCGCTACGGACACGGGAGGGCGGCCCATGCTTGAGTTGCGTCCCAATTGCGAGTGCTGCGACCGCGACCTGCCGCCGGCCAGCGACGCAGCGCGAATCTGCACCTTCGAGCACACCTTCTGCGCCGCCTGCGCCGAGTTGCGCTTCGATGATGTCTGCCCAGACTGCGGTGGCGGTCTCGTGGCCCGGCCGATCCGCCCCGAGGTTCAGCTACACCGCTTTCCTGCCTCGTTGCGGCGCGTGTTGAAGGCGCATCGGCCCGCAACGCCCAAAACGCCCGGGCCCAACCGTGAGCCCGAGCGGCCGACGGGCTGGGTTTAGGGCTCTCACGGCCCCTCTACACACATGGCGCGCTCCAAGGGCGCGATAACGCCTCTTACCGGTGAAGCGATGGGAGGGGATTTGCGCCCCCATCCGCTGCGGCCCTGAGGCCTTGCGGCCCTTTATCCGCGCGGTGGGGGAAGGGCTTCGTCGCGGCAGAGATCTGACCACTGTGACCTGGGGGAACTTACCTCCCACTCTCTGCCGCCGCGCTCGCAATGAGCTCCCTAGGGCTCTAGCGGGCGCTTTCGATCCATTGCGCGGCTGAGAAATCTATTGCGATAAAGGAAAGGTACCGGTACCTGTTTGTCAGACCTTGTAGTTGGCATTGGTCTGTCCAATGGGGTGGCCAATGCCTACGACGCTGACTCTGCAGACGGCTTAGCTGCGGCGCGTCAAGGCGAGGGGCATGGCCGCGTTTCAAGTCACGAAGCTGGCCGCAAACGAGAAAGATCGTCCGCGTTAAGCCGACGACGCTGGGAGGGAAATTGAATATGACTCGTGAACCAAGATGCGCGCGCCTAGCGCTGTTGGCGGCGGCGGCTGTTCCTGCTCTCGCTCTGTCCAGCCAGGCTTTTGGGCAGGCAGCATCTGTAAAGTCACCGATTACAGCGCCCGCGAGCGAAACGTCCGTCGTTCAGGAGATCGTTGTCACCGGCTACCGGCAGTCACTTGAGAATTCGGCCAACGCCAAGAAGAACACCACCAACTTCATCGACTCGATTTTCGCCGAAGACATCGGCAAGTTTCCCGACCTCAACCTGACGGAGTCGCTTCAGCGCCTGCCGGGCGTTCAGATCGACCGCGACACCTCGGGCGAAGGCACCTACATCAATGTTCGCGGTCTGAGCGCGGGCTTCACGGTGTTGACCGTCAACGGCTTCGCCATCAGCACCTCCAGCAACGGCGGCAATGAAGGGCGTGGGTCCAGCCTGGACATCCTGCCGTCCGAACTGTTTCGGCGCTTGACCTTGAGCAAGTCGCCCGTCGCTAGTGGTGTCGAGGGCGGTACGGCCGGTTCGGTCGACATGCAGCCCATCCGGGCTTTCGACCGCAAGGGCTTCCACCTCAATCTCCAGGCGCAAGGGTCGTACCAGGACGCCGACGGGACCTCGACGCCGCGTGCGGCGGCGATCATGAGCAACACGTTCAAGACCAAGATCGGCGAGATCGGCATCCTGGTCGCCGGCGCCTATGCCGAGCGCAACTATCGCAGCGAGATCTTCAACACCGTCGGCTACACGACGATGAACCTGGGGGCGGCCTGCCGGAACACGACGCTGGGCTGCAACTCCCTGACCCTGAACGCCAACTCGGCGCCGGCGACCAACCGCACGGCCGGTTACGGCGGCGGGGCGGGGGCCACGCTGACCACCGTGCCGACCAATGCGCCGTCCGTGCTGGGGCTTGGAGCGCCGGGTTCGGCGCTAGTCCAATGTGGCAACAACGTCGCCGGGGGCACATCGAACCTCTCGTGCCAAGACCTCAGCTACGCCATCGTCCCGCGCCTGGTGCGCGCCGAACAGGTCGTCGGCAATCGTGACCGGACGACGGGCATGCTGAACCTGGAATGGCGTCCGTCCAAGCGCGTCCGGTTCAAGCTGGACTCGATCCTGACCGAGTCCAACAACGACTTTGGCCAGCACGACGTGATGCTGGTGGTCCGCAGCTACAACAACAACATCCCGATCAATTTTCAGCTCGACCAGAACAAGGTGCTGACCTCGGGCACGTTCGGGAACGCCTATTTCCTCAACCAGAGCACCGACGCCCAGACCTATACGAAGCTGTTCTATCGCTCGCTGGCCGGCGAGTGGGACATCACCGACGATCTGCGCTTCTCGGCCGCGGCGATGATGAACTCGGGCCGGTTCAGGAACAACTCGATCCAGTACACGCTGCAGTCCGCGCCCGGGCAGACAAACTTCGTCACCTACGCCGCGGGCGTGGCCGCGCCGGCCGGCGGCGGCCCCGCCTCGAACCTGACGCCGCTGAACACGGGGCAGTACGCGACCTACAGCTACACCTCGGGCGACCTGACGCCCAAGATCGGCGCCAATATCGACCTGCCCAACTACACCAACTGGTACTGGAACAGCATCCAGCTGATCCCGACGGTGCAGGACCTGGAGCAGAAGTCTTTCCGGGCCGATCTGGCCTGGGGCGACGCGCGACGCCTGCAAGTCTCGGGCGGCGTGATGCGGTCAGAGTTCGAGCGCAACATCGTCACCTGGAACGCCTCGGACTGCGCCTTCCGGAACAACTGCACCTCGGCCTTCACCTCGACCCAGACCTCGCTGACGGGGGCGATCCCGAACGCGGCGATCCCGCAGTACCTGACCACCTTGCCGTCGATGAACCTGTTCAAGGGCGCGCCCATCGACGCCGGGTTCAATGGCGGCTGGCGCGTGGTGGACTTCGACAAGGTCCGCCAGGCCGTCAATTTCGACTACTACACCAATGAGCTGAACCCGGGCGACCAGCCGGGCAACTACCTCAACACCTACTCGCCTCGGCGCCTGAGGGAGAACACCACCTCGGCCTATGTGATGACCGACGGTCGTCAGGACATCTTCGATCGCGAGCTGCGCTTCAATGCGGGTCTGCGCTACACCGAAACCCGTCAATCGGTGGCCGGCATCGTCAACGACTTCCTGGTCGGCGGCGGGGCGCGGACCGCACCGACCACCGAGAGCTTCAGCCACAACTGGCTGCCCAGCGTGAACCTGGCCTACCTGCTGACGGATCAGTTTGTCATTCGCGGCGCCGCCGCCCGCACGGTCACCCGTCCCAACCCCGCCGATCTGGCCCCGACCTTTGGTCTCAGCCTGGACGGCGACATCTTCACCAAGGGCAATCCGGGCCTTTCGCCCTTCTACGCCAACAACTACGACTTCGGTGTGGAGTGGTACGCCAAGTCCAAGACCGTCCTGACCTTCAACGTCTGGGCCAAGAACATCTTCGACTATCCGGCGACGCTGGACACCAACACCCCGTTCGGCGACACCGGCCTCCTGTTCGACCGCCTCAGCGATCGTCAGAAGACGGGCATCACCAACCTGGGCGGCGGCGATCCGACCGCGGCCCGTCTGACGGTGCGCCAGAAGCTGAATTCCGATGTCGTGGTCAAGCTGCTGGGTCAGGAGTTCCAGTGGATCCAGCCGCTGGACTTCATCAAGAAGGGCTTGGGCTTCAACGCCAATGTCACCCACATCTCGCAGTCGCTTTCCGGCACTGTGCCCGCGACCCTGAATCCCAAGTCCCTGATCTCGGGCTTGGCGCCGTGGACCTACAACGGGACGCTCTACTACGAGATGCGCAATGGCTTCTCGGCGCGGGTGTCCTACACCCACCGCGACGCCAACCTCTCGTCGGTCTGCCCCTGTAACAACATTCCGGGCGACCTGTACGCGGCGCCGACCAACTACATGGACGCGCAGATTAGTTTCCTGGTCCCCTGGTACCGCCGCGCACGCGTGACGTTCCAGGCCCAGAATCTGCTCAAGCAGGTGCAATACAACCGCTACGAAAATCGCGAGTCGATGGTCGACGGCGCGACCTACGCCGGGCGCAACTTCGTCGTTGGCTTCCGCGCCGACTTCTAAAGGCCTTGGTTCCGTCAGTACGTTCTGAACTCGCAGATGAGCTTCTAAGCTCGACCTTGAGGCCTGGCTGCTTCCTTGGAGCCGGGCCGCGCAACCTCCCCCGACCCTCTGGCCCGGCCTCGCGCCGGGCTATTCTTTTGTGCGGGCGCCGCGCCGGACAAACTGTCGCAGACAATTTAGGCCGCGTGGTTCCGAGACGTTAACGAGGATCGGGGCAAGGTCTGCTGACAGGAGCACTTCCCCGCATGATCCCGACCCCTCCGCCTGAACTGTTCTCGGCCTCTCGCCTGATCTTTGGAGTCGCCGAAGCGCTGGTGGGCATGGTGCTGTCCGCTGCGGTGCCGGTCAGCCTGGTGGTGTTCGCGGTCCTGACCTTCTGAAGTTGCGATCCTTGGGGCGTGTCGTCTCGCTTGGGCGATGCTAAGTCCTAGATTCATGAAAAGCATCACGACCGTCGGCGTCGACGCCGACGACACCCTCTGGCACTGCGAGAGCCTGTTTCGCCTTTCGCACCAGCGCTTTCTGGACCTGCTGTCCGAGCACGGCGACCCCGAGAAGATCGAGGCCCAGCTGACGGCCGTCGAGAAGCGCAATCTGCGAGTCTACGGCTATGGGGCCAAGGGCTTCACCCTGTCGATGATCGAGACCGCGCTGGAGGTCACCGACGGCAAGGTCGACACCCGTGTGATCCGAGAAATCCTGGCCGTCGGCCGCGAGATGCTGACCGAGCCGATCGAGCCCCTGCCGGGCGTCGAGAACGCCTTGTCCGCGTTGTCGGACCGCTACCGCCTGATTCTGATCACCAAGGGCGACCTGCTGCATCAGGAGCAGAAGTTGGCTTCCTCGGGCCTGGGTGACTACTTCGTTGCCGTCGAGATCGTGTCCGAGAAGGACGCCAGCACCTACCGCCGGGTGTTCGACCGCTACGGCACCGGCGCTGAGCAAGCCGTGATGGCCGGCAACTCGATGAAGTCCGACATCCTGCCCGCGCTTGAGGCCGGTTGCTGGGGCGCCTTGATCCCGTACCCGCTGGTCTGGTCGCACGAGGCGGCGGACGCGCCCGTGGGGCATGAGCGGTATGTGGAGCTGGGCAGCATCAGCGAGCTGCCGGCTTGGGTGGATGGGATTTCGCGCTAAAGCGCCCCCTCCGTCTCGTCGCGTATCCGCGCCGATCCACCTCCCCCGCAAGCGGGGCAGGAGGGAAGCAGCTTCCTCCTCACCCGTGACCCGTTAGGGCGGCGAAGCCAAACGGGGGAGGTGGCGCGATGCGAAGCATCGTGACGGAGGGGGCGCTCAGCTCGCCCGCTTCTTCCCCAACCTCGCCATCCAGTCCCGCGCCGGCCGCTCGAACGCCACCAGTGACAGATAGGCGATCGGGAACAGGGCCACGACCCAGAACAGGACCCACAGGCGCATCAGGTCGCCGTTCAGGTTCCACATTCCAAGACCCACCCAGGCCAGGCCCATCTTCAGGGCGATGGGGTGCAACAGGTACAGGCTGAACGACAGCTGGGCCCAAGGCGCCAGCCGCTGGCTGACGCCGCCCTGAACGCCCTTGGCGTCGGCCGCCACGCCCAGAAGGCCGATGCCGTAGACGACGAACAGCAAGGCCGTGCGCGGCGTCCCCGCCCACGAGGCGACCAGATAGGCGCCCAGCAGCAGCCACATCAGAAGGTTCGGACGCGGGATCTTCGCCAAGCGGTCACGCAGCTGGAAGGCGGCCATGCCGATCAGGAAGCCGGGAACCGCTCGCAGCACGCCATAGTCCCAAGTCCACTGGTGGAAGGGCCGGTCGCCGTGCGGGGTCTGTAGCATCACCACGATCGACAGCAGGGCCACGGCCAGGGTGACCCACGGCCCGCGCGCGGTCAGCAGGAACAGCAGCGGCAGGGCGATGTACATCCCCATCTCGGCGCTGATGGCCCAGCTGACGAAGTTCCAGGTCTGGGAATGGCAGACGCCCCAGGCATGGACGAAGACGATGTTGGGGACGATGCAGGCCACGTCGTAGCGGCGCGGATCGCGGTCCTGGATCCAGCCGGCCGCGCCGGCGGCGGCCACGGCGATGAACACCAGCATGGTCGCCCAATGCAGCGGCCCCAGCCGCGCCACGCGCTTTTGCAGGAAGTCCCGGTACTTGGCGACGGTGGTCAGCCGCCCGGTATAGATCGCCGCCATCACATAGCCGGAGATCAGAAAGAACAGGTCCACGATCAGGCTGAAGCTCTTGATCGTATCGTCCGCCCACTGCCAGTGGCCGTCCAGATTGATGAACCGGTTGAAGTGGAACACCACGATCATGACGGCCCCGACGATCCGCAGGGCGTCGAGGTGCAGCATCTGGTCGGAATCAGGTTTGAGCGGGGGCAGGCGCATGGGGAAGCTGTGGCATGTTCTAGATCCTCCCCCAAGAGGGGGAGGTGTCGGCTCGAAGAGACGACGGAGGGGGAAGGGGCAAGCTCAGCGGAACTTCCCCCTCCGGCGCTTCGCGCCACCTCCCCCGCTAGGGGGAGGATTGAAAGATCAAATCGCCACCCTTTTCGCGATCGCGCTCCGCCGCGCCTTGGTCTCTTGCTGCGCCTTCTGGACGGCTTCGGTCTCGGTCGCGTGGAGCAGGTGGTCGATGACGCGCTCCAGGTGGTCGCGCATGGCCTGGCGGGCGGCGGCGGGGTCGCGGGCCTTCAGGGCCTCGACCACGCGGCGGTGCTCGACGATGCGGGGCTCTAGGCCCATGCCGCGGGCGCGGGTCAGGATGTTGCGGGCCAGGGGTGAGCGGTTGCGCCAGTCCCAGAGGTTCTCGATCGTGGCGATGATCGCGCCGTTGCCGGTGGCTCGGGCGATGGTCAGATGGAACTCGCGATCGGCGTCCTCGCCCCGAATTTCTTCTTCCTCGTGCATCCGCCGCAAGAGGGTGTCCAGCTCGGCGATCTGCTCGTCGGTGATCGAGGTGGCGGCCAGGGCCGCAGCCTCGCCCTCGAACAGGCGACGGGCCTCGATCAGCTCGAAGGCGCCGATCTCGAAGTCGATCTCGGCCGATGGCGCCATGGGGCGGACATTGCCGGTGACATAGATGCCCAGGCCGTGCCGGGCCTCGATCATGCCCAGCATCTCCAGCGCGATCATCGCCTCGCGCAGGGTAGGGCGGGATACCCCGAACTGCTCGGCCAGCTCGCGCTCGGTCGGCAGGCGGTCGCCGATCTTGTACTGGCCGGCCTCGATGGCCTCGGCCACGCTGTCGGCGATCTTGCGGTAGAGCTTGACGTTGTCTGACATGGTCGGCGAAGGGGCCCGAGGACGCTGGCTTTGTCTAGGTCCGCGACCTTTACCACGGAACCCTGGCGCCGCTGGGCCTGATTTTTCGTCTTGGAAGGCGCTGCGCCGCGCCTCACCAGTCGTGCATCGAGCCGTCCAGGCGGCGCGCGATCGGCAGGTAGGCGCGCTTGTAGGGGTACTTGGACGCCAGCGCCTCGTCGATGTCGACGCCCAGGCCCGGCGCCTCGCCCGGGTGCAGCATGCCGTCCGCGAAGGTGTAGGCGTGCGGGAAGACCGCATCCGTTTCCGGCGTGTGGCGCATGTACTCCTGGACACCAAAGTTCGGGATTGACAGATCGAAGTGCAGGGCCGCGCCCATGCAGACGGGCGAAAGGTCCGTGGCGCCGTGGCAGCCGGTGCGCACGTGGTGCAGGTCGGCGAAGGCGGCCAGCTTCTTCAGGTGCGTGATCCCGCCGGCGTGCACCGCCGTAGCGCGGATGTAGTCGATCAGCTGCTCCTCGATCAGCTGCTTGCAGTCCCAGATCGAGTTGAAGATCTCGCCGATCGCCAGCGGCGTCGTGGTGTGCTGGCGGATGATCCGGAAGCTCGCCTGGTTCTCGGCCGGGGTGGCGTCCTCCATCCAGAACAGGCGGTAGGGCTCAAGGTCCTTGCCCAGCCGGCCGGCCTCGATCGGCGTCAGGCGGTGGTGGACGTCATGCAGCAGGTGCAGGTCATCGCCCAGCCGAACGCGCGCCGCCTCGAAGAGGGCGGGGGTGCTGCGCAGGTAGCGCTCGGTCGACCAGATCGTCTCCTTGGGCAGGTCGCTGTCGGCCGGCTCGTAGAACATCTTGTCCTTGGAGACGCCGTAGGTCCCGCTCATGCCCGGCACGCCGGTCTGCAGGCGGATGGCCTTGTAGCCCTGCTCGGCGTAGTGGGCGGCGTTGTCGAGGGTCTCTTGAACCGTCTCGCCATTGGCGTGGCCGTAGACCATGACGCCCGAGCGGCAGGCGCCGCCCAACAGCTGATAGACCGGCAGGCCGGCGATCTTGCCCTTGATGTCCCACAGCGCCATGTCGACGGCCGCGATGGCGGCCATGGTCACCGGCCCCCGCCGCCAGTAGGCGCCGCGATAAAGGTACTGCCAGATGTCCTCGATCTGGTGGGCGTCGCGACCGATCAGGCAGGGGATGACGTGCTGGGAGAGATAGGCCTCGACCGCCAGTTCTCGGCCGTTCAGCGTCGCGTCGCCGATGCCGTAGACGCCGTCGCTGGTCATGATCTTCAGCGTGACGAAGTTGCGCCCGGGACATGTGACGATGGTCTTGGCGGCGATGATCTTGGGCATGGGATGCTTCGGCTGGCCGCTTGGGCGTGAAAGGGTGGGGCCGAAAGCGCGGGACGCCGCGCGTAGGTCGCGCCAGCTATCCAAAACTTCCTCCCTAGCTTACCGATGTACCGGTACCATAAAGGTTGTCAACCCGGTGGTCTGACCTCTAAGACTGGCGGGCTCGAACTCTGGCGGCGCGCTTTCGGGTGCGTTGATCCGAGCTCGGAAGTTCAAAAAAGCCGATCTTCCCGGCGAATGCCGGAACCCAGATCATAGGGCTGTGCTTGTGCCGGACTTGCTCGGCCGGGCTTTGCGATCTGGGCCCCGGCATTCGCCGGGGAAATCGGGAATTAGGGTAGGAAACATGATGCGTTTGATGGCGTTCACAGCCGCCCTGCTGTTCCTCGCCGCCCCGGCCGCCCTGGCGGAAGACGGCTATGACCTTTGGCTGCGCTACAAGCCGGTCGAGGCCGCCGCGCGTGCGCCTTACGCCGCCGCCGCCAGCGCCATCGCGCCGACCCGCGACGCCCCCACGATGAAAGCCGCCCACGCCGAGCTTGAGCGCGGCTTGGCCGGCCACCTTGGCAAGCCCGCGACCGCCGCCGCCGGGACCCGCGACGGCGTCATCCTGCTGGGCGCGGCGTCCGATCCCGCGATCGCCAAGCTGAACCTGCCGCTTAAAAGCCTGGGCGAGGACGGCTACCTGATCCGCACCCTGGCGGTGAACGGCAAGGCCACCACGGTCATCGCCGCCAACCGCGACATCGGCGTGCTGTACGGCGTCTTCCGCTACCTCTCGCTGATCCAGACCCGCCAGGCCGTCGCCAGCCTCGACCTCGCCAGCGCGCCCAAGGTGCGCCTGCGTATGCTGAACCACTGGGACAACCTGAACCGCACGGTCGAGCGTGGCTATTCGGGCCAGTCGATCTTCGACTGGTGGCGGCTGCCGGGCCACGTCGACGGCCGCATGCTCGACTACGCCCGCGCCAACGCCTCGCTGGGCATCAACGGGACGGTGCTGAACAACGTCAACGCCAAGGCCGATAGTCTCACCGCGCCCTTCATCGACAAGGCTGCGGCCCTGGCCGACACCTTCCGCCCCTATGGCATCAAGGTCTATCTGTCGGCCCGCTTCTCGGCCCCGATCGAGATTGGGGGGCTGAAGACCGCCGACCCGCTGGACCCGGCCGTCCGCGCCTTCTGGAAGGCCAAGGCCGACGAGATCTACAAGGACATCCCCGACTTCGGCGGCTTCCTGGTGAAGGCCAATTCCGAAGGCCAGCCCGGCCCGCAGGACTATGGCCGCACCCATGTCGACGGCGCCAACATGCTGGCCGAGGCCGTGGGCCCGCACGGCGGCGTCGTGATCTGGCGCGCCTTCGTCTATTCGCACGAGCAGCCGGACGACCGCGCCAAGCAGGGCTACACCGAGTTCAAGGCGTTCGACGGCCAGTTCGCCGACAACGTGGTCATCCAGGTCAAGAACGGCGCGATCGACTTCCAGCCGCGCGAGCCCTTCCACCCGCTGTTCGGGGCCATGCCCAAGAGCAACATCGGCATGGAGTTCCAGATCACCAAGGAATACCTCGGCTTCGCGACCCACCTCGTCTATCTGGGCCCGATGTACGAAGAGACCCTGAAGGCCGACACCATGGTCAAGGGCAAGGGCTCGACGGTGGCCAAGGTGGTCGACGGCCAGCTGGACGGCCGTAAGCTGACGGTGATGGCGGGCGTCGCCAACATCGGCAGCGACCGCAACTGGAGCGGCTCGCAGTTCGACCAGGCCAACTGGTACGTCTTCGGGCGCCTCGCCTGGGATCCGGAGGCCGACACCCGCGCCATCGCCCGCGACTGGGCCAAGATGACCTTCACCAACGACGAGCGCTTCGTGAAGCCCGCCGTGGACATGATGATGGGCTCGCGCGAGGCGGCGGTGGACTACATGACCCCGCTCGGTCTGCACCACCAGATGGGCGAGGGCCACCACTACGGCCCCGGTCCTTGGGTGTCGGGCGGTCCGCGCGCCGACTGGACCAGCGTCTACTACGCCAAGGCCAGCCCGGACGGGATCGGCTTCGACCGCACGCCCACCGGCAGCAACGCCACCAGCCAGTACGCGCCGCCGGTCGGGGCCTGCTTCGCCGACCTCAAGTGCGTCGACGAGAAGGACCTGCTGTGGTTCCACCACCTGCCCTGGGACTATCGCCTGAAGTCCGGCGACACCCTGTGGGACGGCATGGTGAAACACTACTCGCGCGGCGTCTCGTACGTGGACGGTATGAACCGCACCTGGGCTGGCTTGAGCCCCTACGTCGACCCCCAGCGCCACGCCGAGGTCGCCGACTTCCTGAAGATTCAGCGCTTTGAGGCCCAATGGTGGCGCGACGCCTCGATCGCCTGGTTCCAGACCTTCTCCAAGCGCCCGCTGCCGGCGGGGGAAAAGCCGCCTGAGAAGTCGCTGGAGGAGTATCAGAGCCTCAAGTTCCGCTGGGCTCCGGGGAATGGGGGGTAGGGGGCCTGAAATAGGCCGTCATCCCGCGCTTCATGTGCGGGACCCATGGTTCAGCTCGCAAGTGAGTTGATGGACTTCCATCGCCCGTGCGGCGGGCAAATGGGTCCCGCGCATGAAGCGCGGGATGACGATTGGGGTGGCGGATTGATGCCTGGCGTGCGTCATCTTAAGCGAGACCGTCAGCGTGAGACCCCGCCCCCATGAAGCCCCTCTTCGCCGCCGCCGCACTGGCCCTAGTCCTCGCCACCAGCGCCCACGCCGCGTCCATGAACGCGCCGGCGACGCTGAAGGTCATCGACGCTCAGCTGGACCGTGACTACCCGGCGCTGGAGGCGGTCTATAAGACGATCCACGCCCATCCCGAACTGGCCTTCCAGGAGGTCCAGACGGCCAAGATCCTGGCCACCGAGATGCGGGCCCTGGGCTTCACCGTCACCGAGGGCGTGGGCAAGACCGGCGTCGTCGCGGTGCTCAAGAACGGGGATGGGCCCAAGGTCCTGATCCGCACCGAGATGGACGCCCTGCCCATGGAGGAGAAGTCTGGCCTGCCCTACGCCAGCCGGGCCACCGCGACCTGGCGCGACGGCCAGACCTTCGTCGCCCATTCCTGCGGCCACGACATCCATATGGCGGCCTGGCTGGGCACGGCGCGCCAGCTGGTGGCCATGAAGTCCAAGTGGAAGGGCACGCTGGTCTTCGTGGCCCAGCCGGCTGAGGAGGTCATCGGCGGCGCAAAGGCGATGCTGGCCGACGGCCTGTGGGACAAGATCGGCGGCAAGCCCGACTACGGCTTTGCTCTGCACGTGGGCAACGGCGTGGCGGGCGAGGTCTACTACAAGGCCGGCGTGATCAGCTCGACCTCGGATGGCCTCGATATCACCTTCAATGGCCGGGGCGGGCACGGCTCGATGCCCTCGACGACGATCGACCCGGTGATGATGGCGGCGCGCTTCACCGTTGACGTGCAGAGCGTGATCAGCCGCGAGAAGGACCCCTCGGCCTTTGGCGTCGTCACCGTCGGCTCGATCCAGGCCGGCAGCGCCGGCAACATCATCCCCGACAACGCCCGGGTGCGCGGCACGGTCCGCACCCAGGACGACGCGGTGCGTGAGAAGATCCTCGACGGGGTCAAGCGTACGGCCAAGGCGGTGGTCGACATGGCCGGCGCGCCGCCCGCCGACGTCAAGCTGAACCCCGGCGGCAAGATGGTGGTCAACGACCAGGCGCTGACCGACCGGACGGCGGCGGTGTTCAAGGCCGCCTTCGGCGCTCGCGCGGTGGCCCAGACCAAGCCGGGCTCGGCGTCCGAGGACTATTCGGAGTTCGTCATCGCCGGCGTGCCGTCGCTCTATTTCGGCATCGGCGGCTTTGACAAGGCGATGGTCCAGAAGGCTGAGGCCGAGGGTAAGCCGCTGCCCAGCAACCACTCGCCCTTCTTCGCCCCGACGCCGGAGCCCACCATTCGCACGGGCGTCGAGGCCATGACGTTGGCGGTGCTGTCGGTGACGGGGAAGTAAGACCTCTAACCGCTTGACCCCGCCGCCCGTCTAAGGTCCTCTGCTGTCAAAATGGTAGCGCTACCGCGCCGCTGATAAAACGGGAGGCGACCATGGCTTCGAGTCCAATCGAACCAACACGGCGACAGGCGCTCGCGATGGCCGCTGGCGCGGCCGCCGGCCTACTCGCGAGCCTGCCTCCCTCTGGCGCTTTCGCCGACGAGACTCCGCTGCGGGACCTGGCCAAGGCGAAGGGGCTGTACTTTGGATCGGCGGTTCCCGCCGGTCCGCCCGGCGCCACCCGTGGCCCGTTCGAGGACGCCCGCTATCGCGCCATCCTGGCCCGCGAGTGCGGAGTTCTGGTCCCCGAGAACGAGCTGAAGTGGTACGTGGTCCGCGCGGCGGGCCCGGAGAGCTTCGACTTCAGCCGCGCCGACCGCATCGCCGCCTTCGCCCGTGAGAACGGCCAGGCCCTGCGCGGCCACACCCTGCTGTGGCATCACCCGCAGTGGTTTCCGGCCTGGACCAAGACCTACGACTTCGGGGGGCGCCCCGCCCAGGCGGCGGCCAAGATGGTCACCGAGCACATCCAGACCCTGTGCGCGCGCTATCCGCAGATGATCTCGTGGGACGTGGTCAACGAGACTGTCGACCCCAAGGACGGGTCGATCCGCTCGACCTTCCTGTCGGACGCCATGGGCAAGGAGGAGGTGCTGGATCTCTCCTTCCACGTGGCCCGAGAGGCCGCGCCCAAGGCGCGCCTCGTCTACAACGACTACATGAGCCAGGAAGTCGGCAACGAGAAGCACCGCTACGGTGTGCTCAAGCTGCTGGAAGGCTTCAAGAAGCGGGGGACGCCCGTCGACGCCCTGGGCATCCAGAGCCATATCGGGGCGGAAAACGCCGATACCTTCACCGGCTTTGGCAAGCCGCAGGAGAAGGAATGGACGGCGTTCCTGAACGACGTCACCGGCATGGGCTATGACCTTTTGGTCACCGAGTTCGACGTCCACGACAAGGGGCTGGTCTATGACTTTGGCCCGCGCGACGCGGCGGTGGCGGCTTACGCCAAGGCCTTCCTCGACCATGTGCTGAGCTACCGCCAGACCAAGGAGGTTTTGGCCTGGGGCATGATCGACAAATACTCGTGGCTGCAGGGCCAATGGCTGCGCCAGGATGGCAAGCCCAAGCGCCCGACGCTCTATGATGACGACTACAAGCCCAAGCCGTTGCGCGAGGCGGTGGCTGCGGCGCTGCGGGCGGCGCCGGCGCGGGAGGTTTAACCAGCGCCCCCTCCGTCGCGGCGCGTATCCGCACCGCGCAACCTCCCCCGCGTCGCGGGTGAGGAGGAGGTCGCAGCATCCTCCCTCGCAAAGCGGGGGAGGTGGATCGCCGCCATCGGCGGCGAGACGGAGGGGGCGCTCAACAGCCCCACAAGGGAGAGACGAATGATCCGAACGGCGATAACCCTGGCCCTGCTGGCCGCCCCCGCCGCCGCCCCCTCCGTGGCATGGGCCGCGCCCAACACCGCCGCGTTCAGCAACTTCGTCTACCAGGGCAGCGACCCCTCAGACGCGATCAAGGCCGGGCCGGGCCAGTACCGCAACCCGGTCGTGCAGGGCTTCTATCCCGACCCCAGCATCACGCGGGTCGGCAAGGACTACTACCTGGTCAACTCGACCTTCGCCTGGTTCCCCGGCCTGCCGATCCACCACTCGACCGACCTGGTGAACTGGACCCAGATCGGCAACGCCATCGACCGGCCGGGCATGCTGGACTTCAAGCGGCTGGGCCTGTCGCGGGCCGTGTTCGCCCCGGCGATCACCCATCACGACGGCCTCTTTTACATCCTCAACACCTGCGTCGACTGCGGCGGCAACTTCCTGATCACCGCCAAGGACCCGCGAGGTCCGTGGTCCGATCCTGTGTGGCTGCCACAGGTCGGCGGCATCGACGCCTCGCTGTTCTTCGACGACGACGGGCGAGGCTGGATCGTCAACAACGAGGAGCCGCCGGGACCGGCCGAATACCAGGGCCATCGCGCCATCTGGATCCAGGAGTACGACCCGAAAGCTAAGAAGACGATCGGGCCCCGCTCGGTGCTGCTGGACAAGGGCGTTGATCCCTCGACCAAGCCGATCTGGCCCGAGGGGCCGCATATCCTGAAGAAGGACGGTTGGTACTATCTGACCGCCGCCGAGGGCGGCACGGCCGAGGGACACAGCCAGGTGGCCTTGCGCTCAAAGTCGGTGACGGGGCCTTACGTCCCCTATGACAAGAGCCCGATCCTGACCCAGCGCGGCCTGCCCAAGGATCGCCCGCTGCCGATCACCTCAGCCGGCCACGCCGACATCGTCGACACGCCGGACGGCCAGTGGTGGGCCACCTTCCTGGCCGTCCGGCCTTATGGCGATGATCTCTACAACACTGGCCGCGAGACCTTCCTGCTGCCGGTCGCGTGGAAGGACGGCTGGCCGGTGATCCTGGAGAACGGCAAGACCATCCCGTATGTGGCCGATGCGCCGAAGCTGCCCCCTTCAAGCAAGAAAGAGACTCCGGCCCCGCCGACCTCGGGCCCGTTCAAGGCGGCCGAGAGCTTCGTCGGTCCCCAGCTGCCCAACAGCTGGATGACCATGCGCATCCCCAGCAAGCGCTGGTGGTCGGTGAAGGGCGGGACGCTGAACGTGGAGGCCCGCAAGGACAAGATCGGCGGCCACGAGCAGCCTTCGATCTGGGCGCGCCGCCAGCAGCACATGAACGCCACGGTCCAGGCGACGGTGCGTTTCACGCCCAAGGCCGACGGCGACAAGGCGGGCTTGGTCGCGGTGCAAAGCGACGACTTCTACTGGTTCGTGGGTCTGGTCCGCGCCGGCGGCAAGACGCTGGTGCGGGTCGAGAGGCGGGCTGGCAAGAACGATCCGGTCGATGGCCTCGTGGTGGCCGAGAAGCCAGTTTCCCTCAAGGACGGCCAGCCCTTGAACCTGAAGATCGCCGCCAAGGCCGGGAGCCTCGACTTCGCCTACGGGGTGGCTCCGGGCAAGTGGGAGGTGCTGAAGGCGGGCGCGGACGGGACCACGCTCAGCACCAAGATCGCCGGCGGCTTCGTCGGGACCATGCTGGGCGTCTACGCCCACGGCGCGGAGCAGTAGGGCGCCTCTTGCCGCCGTGGTTGGAACGTCCGAAATCGGCGTCTGGGTCGAGGCGGGCTTTCGCCCCATAGCGGACCCAACCCAATAAAACTCCGTCATTCCCGCCCTTGTGGCGGGAACCCCTGTTTCAGCTGACACGTGAAGCGCAAGCGGACTGCTTGGCAGTCCGCCCCACCCGCACCTGCGACGGACAGAGAGGTTCCCGCCACATGGGCGGGAATGACGGGAGTTATTGAGAAGAGATGGGCAGGTCGCCTCCACTCCCTGAACAGACTATCGCTACGTCCGCTTCCGGGCGCAGGCGTACCGGAGGAAGCGCTATCGGTACCGATACAGCTTCACCCGCTGGACGCCGAAGTCGGACGGCGGCAAGCGCACGTGGCGGCCCTGGTGCGTCTGGTCGCCGTTCAGCCAGCGGCCATCGACCCATTTCCCGTCCTGGAAGGTCAGCTCCCGCACGCTCTCCAGGCCCACGCTGGCGCCCTTCGTCGCGAAGGTGAAGGTAACCCCGCGTCCGGCGACCAGGAACTCGTCCGGACCCGTCTGGATCATCAGGCCACCATGGCTGGCATAGTCCTGGCTGTCCTTGGGCGTCCAGGGATCGACAACGGTCGCGGTGACCTCCCAGGGGCCGAAGCTGGTCTTGCGGGGCGTCAGGTCGATCGTTCCGTCATAGGCGACCGGAGCGCGGAAGCCGCGCTTGGTCTTGCCGCCGTCGTGCGTGGTGATCAGGGGGCTTAAGCGGTCCAGCAGGCGATACGCCGCCCCCAGGGTCTTGACGCCGCTAGGGGGCAGGTCCTCGATCGAGAAGGGCGAGAAGCCGATCGCGTCATGCTCGCCGAACGCCCAGAAGGCGTTGCCGGGCGCGGGGGTCTTGCCGGCCTGGTCGGCCTCCGGAATGAACAGCGGCTGGTCCGCGCGATCGTAGGGCGGAACCCACTTCATGAAGTCGGGGTAGTAGATATCGGGGCTCAGCATATCCAAGGACGGAGCCGCCGCGCGCCACAGGTCGATCAGGTGCGGTAGAGGGCCCGCGCTGGGATAGCCGCCCGGCGCGGCTCCCGGCCGGGGCAAGGCGGCGTTGACGTACATCGGCAGCGGATAGGCCTTCTTGCCGGCCGCAGTCACCGCCTCGACATAACGGCCGAAGGTCCAGGCCTGCCACAGTTCGTCGGTGGCCAGTGAGGCGCCGAACACTTCTTCCCAGGTTCCGGTCTTTCGCCCCTTGATCTGGGCGCTCAGCGCCTTGAGGGCGGTGGCCGGCACGGGCTTGCGGAAGTCCTCCTGAGCGGCTTTCGTGTGGTCCCGGGCCTCGGCAAGCATGCCGATCTCGTTCTCGACCTGGATCATCAGGACGGTGCGCTTGTCGCCGTCCACGGCCTTCAGGTGGGCCATCATCGCGGCGAAGGCGCGAGCGTCGGCGTCGCGGGTGGCGGGATAGGAAGCGCTGAGTATCTCCACAGCCCGCCCGTCCGCCGTTTGGGCATGGGGAAAGCGGTCGCGGTCGCGCTTCACCCAGGCCGGGACGTAGGTCGACATGCTGTTCTTCCAGGCCCCGAACCACAGCAGCACCAGGCGCATGTCCTGCGCGCGGGCCTGCTGGATCATCCCGTCCAGCACGGTGAAGTCGAACCGCCCCTCGACCGGCTCGACCTGCTCCCAGCTGACGGGCGCCAGCACGGTGTTGAGGTTCGCCGCT
Source organism: Caulobacter sp. BP25 (assembly GCF_002737755.1). Classification (GTDB taxonomy): domain Bacteria; phylum Pseudomonadota; class Alphaproteobacteria; order Caulobacterales; family Caulobacteraceae; genus Caulobacter. The sequence continues at coordinate 127,774 of NZ_PEGH01000020.1, read as the reverse complement.
TTCATGACGGGCCAGTGGCGCGAAAGGTCCTTGAGGTCCGAGCTTGAAGAATTGCCGAGCTCACCGCCCAGGATCAGGAACGGTTTGTCGTCGACCAGCAGGCGTTGGACGCCGTTGACCGGCGCGATGCGAGGGATCGCCTCGGCGCGGACGCAAACAGGCGATACGGCGATGGCCAGGGCGGCGGCGAGGCGGGCGATCTTGAGGCGCATGATACTGGTCAGATGACCGCGCGCTGCTTGTAAGATCAACCGCGTTTCGCGATGGAGCCGCAGGAAACGACGCTGGCGAGGCTGCTCAGCGCGCCGCGCCGCTCTCGCTGCGACGAACTCGAATGGCCGGCTGGCCGCCGATCTTCATCAGGTAGCTGCCCATGGCGGCCTTGCGGATTTCGACCGATGCGCCCGGCTTGGGCGGCTTGCCCAAGGTCCGGTCGTCAAGTTGCCGCCAGACCGCGCCGTCTTCGAGGGTCAGCACCAGGCGGCCGTCGGCGTCGGCGCGAGCGGACTTGACCGTGGCCTGCAGCGTCTCGGTCTCGCTCTTGTCCGCTCCGCGGTCCAGGATCGACAGGGTCGGCAATTCCAGGCCGAACGCCTGGCGCCGAGCAGCGCGGGCCGCCTGCTTGTCGATGATGATGACCTCGCCCGTTTCCTGCGCCTTGGCGACCGACTGGGCGGCCTTGTCGTAGCAGGCCAGTCGCTCGCCATCGGCCTTGATGGCGCTGCAGGCCTTGAGCGCCTTGATCACGTCCGGCTCCGAGCCGGTCAGGGCCATGGCGCTACCGCCAACCAGGGTGAAGGCCAGGGCCATGGAGAGGGCAGGGCGGATCATCATCTTGCTTTTCATCAGTCGGCGTCCTTGCCGCCCAGCAGCCACCCCGTCAGCGATAGCCGCTTGGTCTCGGCATAGCTGGCGACCTGCGCCACCGAGTGGGCGGTCGGCACCTTGAACAGGGTCAGCACATTGAAGCCTGGCGCGAGGCCGCGGGTGACGTTTCCATCGGTGTCATGGAACAGGAGCTGGCCGCCCCAGTCGGGCCGCCATCGGCGCGTGAAGCCCAGGGTGAAGGCGGCCAGGCGATGGTCCTTGCGATGGCTGTCGTCGTGCACCGTCAGGAAATCGCCGGGTCGGTAGTAGGACGCCTGGACCCGAACGCCGGCGACCTCGGGCGCGCCGATCACGCGACCGCCGAAATCCAGGAACGCCCGGCTTTCAAGAAACTCGGTCGCGCGGTGAATGGGCGTCTGCGGCGCGCGAGGGTACTCGTCCTGCAACGCGTAGGACATGTGGACGAAAGAGAAGGTCTTTCCGGCGCGGCGGATGGCGCCCTGAAGAAACTGACGGACCTGGGCCTCGCCGAACTTCTTGATCACGTCCGGCGTGATGACCAGCGTCTCGGCCGTCTCGTCCGGCGCGACGATGTTCCAGGTCAGCGGCTCCAGCAGGCTCGCCACCGCTTCGGCGTCCTCGGGCGCCAGGAACACCGGAATCTGCACATAGCCGTCCTGCGCGAAGCGGGCGGCGAACGTGTCGACCGGCAGGTCAGAGTTGATTCTCAGGGGCGAGTGCAGGGCCATTCGAACTCGGATACGCGACGCACGGGCGGCGTCAATCTGTCGCGCTTATATTCAAGCGATGCTTCTCAGCGCGGTGCAACCACCCGGCACTTTCTGGGGCTTAAAATATCGGCCATCCAAACAACTTTTACCTTCTCTTTGAGCTCTGCAATGTAGAGGAAGTGTCTGGTACCGTTAACTCGGGCGGCCTGATCGCTCCTCCCAGGCTGATCGCTCCGTTACGATTTGCAATCTTTTAGACCAGGCTACGCGAACGGCGTTACGACTGCTCGGGGTTTGCTTGGAGGGATTTGACAAGAATCAATATTTTCTAGCCCGAACATTGCCAAATGTTGTCAGTTGGCAATTGGCGAGTTCTCTCCATCTCCCTGAAATTCATAGCCTTTTATGGCCCGGTTCCCGAGAAACATGCGATAATGTGTCGCATTTGAGACACTGTGCCGAATTTCTTGCTGAGCCGACATGAGCCGTGGTTGACCCGAGACGGCGGACACCGCCTCCATGCGCCAATGCCCAGTTCCTGAGGAACCGGGGGGGAGCGCTCGCCGCCGCGCTATGTCGGCGACGCCAAGTTTTTGGAGGTGGAATTGTTGGGTTTTGTTAGCCGTCGGAAGAGCCTGTTGGCGTCTTCCATCCTCTGCGGCGTCATGCTGCCGGCCGTCGGGGCCTGGGCTCAGCAGGCGACGGAAGAGTCTGCTCAGGTCGAGGAAATCGTCGTCACCGGCTCGCGCATCGCGCGTCCCGACCTGACCTCGTCCAGCCCGATCGCCAGCGTGGGCGCGGCCGAACTGCGGCAGTCGGGCGTCGTCAACACCGAAAACCTGCTGAACACCCTGCCGCAGGCCGTCCCGGGCATCACCTCGACCGTCAACAACGGCAACAACGGCACCGCGACGGTCAACCTGCGCGGCCTTGGCGCGAACCGCACCCTGGTGCTGGTCGACGGCAAGCGTCAGACCCCGACCACACAAAGCGGCACCGTCGACCTGAACCTGATCCCGACCGCGCTCATCAAGAGCATCGACGTCGTCTCGGGCGGCGGCTCGGCCGTCTATGGTTCCGACGCCATCGCCGGCGTGGTCAACTTCATCCTGAAGGACGACTTCGAAGGGCTGGAATTCTCGACCGGCTATTCGACCACGGACAAGGGCGAAGCCCCGATCTATTCGGCCGACCTGACGATGGGCGCCAACTTCGCCGATCGTAAGGGCAACGTGGTCCTGAGCCTGGGTTACAACAAGCGCGAAGCCCTGACCCAGGGCGAGCGCGGCGGCATGCTGAGCAGCGCCTGGGGCGACAACACTGCTCGGACCGGCCTAGTCCCGTCGGGCTCGGGTTCTATGGAGCCGGGTCGTGTCGGAACGTTCGTCGGCGGGAAGGTGATTGACTTCCCCGGCCTGGGACGTGCTCCGACTTCCGCAGACTCCGCTCTGTTCCTGTCGAATGGCGACGTGCGCCTCTACAACGAAGCGAACGACACTTACAATTTCGCGCCGGTCAACTACCTCCAGACGCCGCAAGAGCGCTACTCGCTCACCTCGCTGGCCAGCTATGAGGTCAAGCCGGGCCTGACGGTCTACGCCAAGGGCAACTTCGTCAATTCGAAGGTCGTCACCCAGTTGGCTCCGACGCCTGTCGGGAACCGGGTCTTCCGCTTCACGCTGGACAACAACCCGTTCCTGACGGCGGCGGCCAAGAACGCCCTAAAGGGTCTCGGCTCGACCACCAGCTATCAGATCGCCGCTTCCAGCCCCTGGGCGACCGGCACCTACACCGACGTCGATACCGACGGCGACGGCCTCTTCGACACGGTCACTGGCGTCTTCAACAAGCGCCTGAGCGACGTGGGGCCGCGCGTGTCGAAGTTCAACTTCTTCGGCTACCAGATGCAGCTGGGCATGAAGGGCGACATCGAGGCCATCAACGGCGGCTTCGACGTCTACTTCCAGTACGGCAACACCCATGGCAGCAACACGCTGCTGGGCGACACCAGCCTGGCCCGCATCCAGCAAGGCCTGCTGCTGAACGCCACGGGCACCGCCTGCGCCGACCCGTCCAACGGCTGCGTGCCGGTGAACATCTTCGGCAACGGCACCATGTCGGCCGCCGCGGCCAACTTCATCCGCACCCGCATCAACTCGTCGCAAGACTATGAGCAGCTGTTCGGCGGCTTCACCTTCAACGGTGACACGGCCAACCTGTTCTCGCTGCCGGCCGGCCCGATCGGCTTTGCTATCGGCGGTGAATACCGCTCCGAAGAGTACGCGTTCGATCCCAGCCAGGATCTGGCCACGGGCAACCTGACCGGCTTCAACGCCTCGCCGCCTGTCTCGGGTCGCTTCGACGTCTACGAAGCCTACGGCGAAGTGCTGGTTCCGCTGTTGAAGGACCTGCCGTTCGTTCAGCGTCTGGACCTGGAACTGGCCGGCCGGACCTCTGACTACACGGGTCAGCCGAATCCGGTGAAGACCTACAAGGTCGCCGGTTCGTGGAAGGTCTATGACGATCTGCTGCTGCGCGCCTCGTACAACAAGGCGATCCGCGCGCCGTCGATCGGCGAACTGTACCAGCCGCAAGCCAACAGCTTCCCGACCGCGACCGACCCGTGTTCGGCCCGCGCCAACCCGACCGCCGCCGTTCGCCAAGCCTGTATCAATTCGGGCGTGCCGGCCAGCGTCGTGGGTGTGCTGAGCGCCAACACTCAGACCCAGACCCTGACGAGCGGGAACCCGAACCTGCGTCCGGAAGCGGGCAAGACTCTGACGATCGGCGCGGTCTACACGCCGTCGTGGGCGCCCAAGCTTTCGTTCACCCTCGACTTCTACAACATCAAGGTGACCGACGCGATCGACGCCGCCCTTGGTGGCACCGCCAACGCGATGCAGGTCTGCTACGGCTCGCGGGTCAACGGCGATCCGACCTCGCCTTACTGCCAAGCGATCGTGCGCCTGGCGAACGGCTCGATCGACTTCGTCAGGACGCCGAACGCCAACGTCGCCTCGCGTGAAGTCGAAGGCCTGGACTTCGGCGTGGCCTACCGGACCAACCTGGAAGACCTGGGTCTGCCGGACTGGGGTTCGGTCGCGGTGCGCTCGCTGTACACCAACACTTGGTTGTACACGATCTTGCCCGACCCGATCTCGTCGCCGATCAAGTGCGCCGACAAGTTCGGCAACCTCTGCCGCGGCTTTGACGTGAACCCGGTGCCGCGCCACAAGCTGCGCACCTCGGTCAACTGGCGCATGAACAACCTGGGTGTGAACCTGGTTTGGAGCCACCTGGACGACGTGATCGACGACAATCCCGCCAGCCGCTTCACCGTCGAGCACATCGGCGCGAAGAACTACATCGACCTGTCGGCCGACTGGGACGTGACCGACAACGTCGCCTTCACGGCTGGCGTGCGTAACCTGACCCAGGAAGCCTATCCGATCCTGGGCGGCAACGCCTCGCCGTCGAACAGCGGCTATCCGGCCGTCTACGACGTGCTGGGCCGGACGTTCTTCCTGAACGCCCGCCTGCGCTACTAATCCAGGCATCAAGGTCTCCTCGTCGTCTCGGCGACGGGGAGACCGGTCTGGCGAAAAGCCCGCTCCGGTCACCCGGGGCGGGCTTTTTTGGTGCGAGCGTTGGACGTCCGAGTAGGCGCTGGCCTCAGCGCGGGACCACGTCAAAGGCGACGGTCAGCCGATGACCGTCATCCGAGAACGGTCGGGTCCCATGCCACAGGCATGAGGGGAACAGGGCCAGCATCCCCCGCTCGGGTTTGACGAAGTGCTCGGCCTCAAGCACCGGCTCCGTCCGGCAGCCGGGACGCCCAAACTGCAACCATCCAGCCCGGGTGGCCTCGTCGTCGAACCGGCCTGGCAAATCCAGATAGAAGGCCGACGAGATCCAGCCGCGCGGATGGACGTGGTCGGCGTGGAAGCCTTCCGACTTCAGGCGAACCGACCAGCCGCCGGCAAAGGCGAAGCCTTGGGTTTGGCGGCGCCGGATAGGATCCTGGCCCGGCCCCAGCGCCGCGATATAGCGCGCCACCGACTTTCGCGCCGACTCGAAAAAGGCGCGCACCAGCGGATCCTGCGAACGATCCAGCGACGGAACCTGGGTGCCGCCGCGCAGCGACTGGTGCAGCGGGTGGGTTTCCAGATCATGCATCTTCAGCAGCCGTTCGCGCAGGGCGTCGAGGAAGGCGTCCAGGTTCGGCCAGCCCTCGGGCGTGTCCAGCTTGTCGGTCCTGACAAGCGTCGCGTAGTCGCGGAAAAGCTCGCCGCGCGGATCGTCCATGATCCGCCAGGCCGTGTTGCGCAGAACCAGGGCGTACTGGTCGTCGGGCGTGGCGGCGACCATGTCTTCGGCCACCCCCGCAGCGGCGTCGAACTCGCCGTTGGCCAGCAGCGCTTCGCACAGGACCGCACGGGCTTCGCCAGCGCCGGACGCGCGCCTATGGACCTCCCGTGCGTGGCGCAGCATGCGCTCAGGGTCGTCTTGGGCGCCGGCCGACCGCGCCGCCGCGATGCGGACCATCAGGTCGTCGGGCGCATGGGCCAGGGCGCGCTCCAGCGTGGCGTCGGCGCCGGCCCGATCGCCGGCGAAGGTCAACACCGTGCTACGGATCAGATGCAGGCTGGTGGCGGTCGGTTGGCGGGCGATGACGGCGTCCAGGCGAGCCAGGGCGGCGTCGATCCGGCCGGTGCGCATCCAGCGCAGCTGGGCCAGCTCCAGGTGAACCACAGCGTCCGTGGGGCGCACGGCGAGAGCAACCTCGAAGGTCTGCTCGGCTTCGTCATAGCGATGCAGGCCCTGCAGCGCCTTTCCTAGCACCAGCCGCACTTCGGGGACGTCCAGGCCCAGGGCGATGGTCTTGCGGGCGGCTTCCTCGGCCTTGGCGTTCAGGCTGAGGTCGCCCAGAGTGGCCGCTAGGTTATACCAGGCGAAGCGATCGCCCGGCGCGCGGGTCACGGCGCGGCGATTGAAGGTCAGCGCCTCGTCGTGGCGTCCAAGGGCCTTCAAGGCTGCGGCGTGCGCCATCAGCAGGTTGGCGGGCGCCTGGGGTGAGAGGGCCGTCGCCGTCGTCAGGCCAAGCGCGTCCGCAGCCCGCCCATTGTCGATGAGCGTCCAGGCCTGATGGGTCAACGAATCGATCATGACGGCGCCGCCTTTGAGTCCCGTCGCTTCTTTGTCTTTCCGAGCGAAGGACCACAACAGGCAAGGCGCGAACCCGTCGGCGCGAAGACGGGCGCCTAAAGCTTGACGAACGGCGCCAGCAGACGGCCCAGGCGCCCGGGCAGCACGATCTGGCCGTCCAGCGCGGCCACGCAAAGGCAAGCTTCCTCGGAGATGACGCGCGGCTGGTGCGTCACCTTCGGATCGGCCTCCTCGAAATCGCCCTGCGCGAAGACGCCGTCCTCAGTGGTGTAGGCGCCACTGATCACGCAGGTCAGCTCCACGCCGCCGTGGGTGTGGCGCGGCGCGCACTGGCCCGGCGCAATGCGCAGCAGGACCACGCGGCAGTCGCCGTCGCGCGGCCCGATCACGTTGCGCACGTGCACGCCGGGGCCAGCCCAGCGCCAAGGGCCCAGAGGCAGGCCGCGTAGGGGCTCTGGCAGGGACAGGTCGGCGGATTCGGGCGGGATGGGCTTGTCGTTCGCGGCAGGCGTATCCAGAAGCGCCAGGGCCGCGTCGCGCGCGCCGACGTCCATCGGGACGGGCTCGGCCTCGTCGAGCAACGCGCCGCCGACGGCGCGGCCGAGATCGGCCCAGGGACGGGTTTCCGGTTTCAGGGCCAGGTGCGTGGCGACGACCACGGCCTCGGGGGCGCTGAGCGTGCCGGCCGCATAGGCCAGCAGGCGTTCTTCGCTCGGTTGGCGACGCAGGCTCATGCGGCGCCCCCGACGTCGCGCTCGATAAAGGCGCGGAGTTTCATCATGCCAAAGCGGATCCGCGCCTTGACGGTGCCGAGGGGAACGCCCAAGGCCTGCGAAATCTGGGTGTGGGTTTGCTCGTGGAAGAAGGCCATCTCGATTGCTCGGGCTTGGTCGGGGTTCAGGGTCCGCATCGCGGCCCTGACGAGTTCGGCGTCTTGAGCGCCGCTGAGGATTGCGTCGGGCTGGGCGGGTTCGTCCGCCGCCAGGGAGAGATCGGCGGCATAGACGCTGGCGTCGCCGCGCCTGAGGCTGTCGATGCGCAGGTTCCGCGCGATTGTGAAGATCCAGGCGGCGGAAGACGCGCGTTCGGGATTGAAGAGGTGCGCTTTGCGCCAGACGCTCAGCAGGGTCTCCTGCGCCAGCTCCTCTGCGGCGGCGGCGGGAGAGCCGCTACGCATCAAGAGCGCTTTCACGCGTGGCGCGTAGTGGTCGAACAGCGTCGCGAAGGCTTCGCGGTCGCGGTCGGCCGCGATCCGCAGCACGCAGTCGTCGAAATCGCGCGACGTCGTCACAGCGCGGTTTCGAGGGTGATGATGGGCGGCCTGAGTCGCATGCATGACCATAATACGCCGAATGGCTCTGTTTGGATGACTCTAGGGTTTGGCGACGACGCCGATCGTAACCGGTTCGGGCGGCAGGGGCGGTCGCGGGCGCAGCCAGAGGCCGCGCGCCACGATCCGGACGGCTTCCCAGTGGATGCCCACAATGACCTTGAAGCTGAGTAAGGGGTGCTTCAGCCAAGCCTTCAGCAGGTTGGCGTCGGTCAGCGGCCGGTGCTCGCCGCCGAAGCGGGCGGTCAGGATCGCGTCGTCGCCGCGCCGCGCCGAGACGCTCACCGCCACGGCTTCGCCCGGTGGCAGAATCTCGAAGTCGTAGGTGAGGTCCATGTCCATGAACGGTGAAACGTAGAACCGCTTGGGCGCGCTCTGGCGCACGGGCGACACGCCGGGCTCGGGCGCGGCGGCCAGATAGCTGTGGCTTTGTCCGAAGGTGTTGCGCACCTCGTACAGTATCGCCGCCAGCTCGCCGTCGGCGCGGTGGCAGAAATAGAGGCTGAGCGGATTGAAGCCGTAGCCCAGGATGCGCGGCATGCAGAGCAGGCGCACCGGCCCGTCGGCCACGATGCCGGCCTCGGCCAGGCGCTCATGAGCGTAGGCCTTGAGGTCGCCGCCCGAGCGGTCGCCATGGTCGGCGGCTCGGAACGACATCAGGCCGAAGGCGCCGAACTTCAGCAGTTTCAGTTTCGCGCCAAGGTCCGACAGCTCGTCCAGGTCCAGCAGCAGCATGAAGATGCGGTAGCGCAGGCGATGCGAGGCGGGCGAGAACCGCCGATGCGTTACGACCCCCTCGTAGATCGCCGAGGCGCTCACCCTCAGGCGGCCTGTTCGAGGGGCGAGGCGGTCTGGGGCGCCCGGAAGGGAAGGCGGCCGTTCTCATCGGCCACGCGCCAGGGACGACGGACGCCGCCCAGCTGCTCGGCCACGGCGAGGCCTGACTGCAAGCCGTCCTCATGGAAGCCCGCGCCGAAATAGGCGCCGCAGAACCAGGTGCGGTTTACGCCTTGCAGGCTCCACAGATCGTTTTGCGCCACCAGAGCGCCGGCGTCGAAGTGGGGGTGCTCGAAGCTTCGCACCTCATGGACGAGGTCCTCGCGCGGGGCGATGTGCGGGTTGAGTGTGACAAACAGCGGCGGCGCGCCCTTCAGGCTCTGAAGGTGGTTCATCCAGTAGCTGACGCAGCCGGCGGTTGGATCATCGCGCCGGCCCAGATGGTTCCAGCTGGCCCAGGCCAGGGGGCGGTGCGGCATCAGGCGGCGGTCCTGATGCAGCACGACCTCGTTGGTCGTGTAGCGGAACGCGCCTAGCACCGACCGCTCGCGCGCGTCGGCGTCGGCCAGCAGGGACAGAGTGGTGGGGGCGTGGGTGGCGAAGACGACGTGGTCGAACGTCGTCTGGCGGCCGTCGGCCTCGACGATCTTCACGCCGTCCTCGGACCGCGTCACGGCCTTGATGCGGGTCGACAGGCGGACCTGGCCGTTGAAGGCGGCGGCCAGGCCGTCGACATAGGCGCGGCTGCCGCCGTCGACCGTCCGCCAAGTGCGCCGGCCGACGAACCGCAGCAGGTCATGGTTCTCGAAGAAGCGGATGAAAGCCGCAGCGGGGTGTTCGCCGGCGCCCTCGATCGTCGCCGACCAGATGGCCGCCGCCATTGGCAGCAGATGGTCCTGGCTCAGCGCCGCGCCATAGCCGTTGTCACGCAGATACTGGCTCAGCGACACCACCGGATCCAGCGTCGCCAGGTGTCCGGGCGCGGTGCGGTAGAAGCGGTTGAGGTCGCGCAGCATCGACCAGAAGCGCGGACGCAGCAGCGCGCTGGGCTGGGCGAACAGCGAGGCCAGGCTCTTGCTGCCATACTCCAGCTGGCCGTCGTCCAGCGAGATGGCCAGCGACATGTCGGCGTGCTTGGTCGGCGTTCCGAGATGCTGGAACAGCGCCGTCAGGTTCGGATAGTTGAACTCGTTGTAGACGATGAAGCCCATGTCCACGGGGACGGGCCCCTTGGGCGTCTCGACCTCGACCGTGTGGGCGTGGCCCCCCAGGCGATCGGCGGACTCGAACAGGGTGACGTCGTGGCGCTGACCCAGCAGCCAGGCGTTGGAGAGCCCTGAGATTCCGGCTCCGATCACCGCGATCCGCAGGGGGGAGGCATGACCAGGATTCGCCGGAAACTCGCCGTGCATAGGCCTCATCGACTGTCTCCTGGAGTTTGGCGCGAAAAGCGCGCTCGCCCCTATCTACGGTCGTGATCGCCATACAGACGAGTCTGGTCGGTCAGTTTTTCGCGCCCACGCAATTGGCGCCGTGATGGATGCACGAGGTGTCTTGCATCCAAATTATGTGATAAATAATATTAGAACTTCAGCGGCCGTCGAACGGTCGCGTCCGGAGGAAACATGTCTGTCTCGACCCCACGCCGCGCCGCCCTGGCTTCCGTGCTCGCCCTGTCCCTGGCCACGCCGTTCGGGCAGGCCTGGGCCGCGCCGAACACCTATCTGGGCGTCGACATCTCGTACGCCAACGAGATGGAGGATTGTGGCGCCGTCTTTCGATCGGGCGGCAAGACCGTCGAGCCCTACGCCTTCTTCAAGGCCTCTGGAGCCAACCTCGCCCGCATCCGCATCTGGAATGATCCGGACTGGACGCCCTATTCGAACCTGAAGGACGTCAAGCGCAGCATCGCCAAGGCCAAGAAGGCCGGGCTGCAGGTGCTGCTGGACTTTCACTATTCCGACGACTGGGCCGACGGCGACAAGCAGCTGACGCCCAAGGCCTGGGTCAAGCTCTCGACCCCCGACCAAGCCAAGGCGCTCTACGCCTTCACCCGCGACACCCTGGCCGAACTGGACCGCGAAGGCCTGATGCCGGACATGGTCCAGGTCGGCAACGAGTCCAACGGCGAGATCGTCTCCAGTCTCGAAAAGGCCAAGGATCCGATCAACTGGGAGCGCAACGCGCTGCTGTTCAACGCGGGCATCAAGGCCGTGCGCGACGCCGGCGCGGCCTCGGCGATCAAGCCCCGGATCATGCTGCACATCGCCCAGCCCGAGAACGTCGAGCCCTGGTTCGCGGCCGCCGCCAAGGCGGGCGTGACCGACTTCGACCTGATCGGGATCAGCTACTACAGCAAGTGGTCCAAACGCTCGATGGCCCAGCTGGGCGAGACCATCAACCGCCTGCGCCACCTCTATTCCGCCGACGTCGTGGTGGTCGAGACGGCCTATCCGTTCACGAACGACGGAGCGGATTCCTCGCCCAACCTGCTGGGGCAGGACTCGCTGATCGCCGGCTATCCCGCCACGCCCGCCGGCCAGAAGAAGTACCTGACCGACCTGACGCAGCTCGTCTTCGCCAATGGCGGGGTCGGGGTTGTCTATTGGGAGCCGGCGTGGCTCTCGACCAAGTGCAAGACCCGCTGGGGCGTTGGCTCCAACTGGGAGAACGCGGCCCTTTTCGACTTCAAGGGCCAGGCGCTGGAAGGCGTCGAATGGCTCACGACGCCCTATGTCATGCCGGTGGACGTCACCTTCCGCGCCACGGCGCGCGGGGAGGCGGCGCGCTTCATCGACGGCGATTTTCTGGGCGGCGTCGGGCCTCGGCCGATGCGGCTGGAGGGCGGCTCGTGGACCTATCGCACGCGGCTGATGCCCGGCGCTTCGGTGACAGCCGCCACGGCGACGGACGCCGCAGCCGTGGCTGACGCGCTGGCCAAGTCGGCCGTCGTGGGCAAGGCGGCTTCGGTGGTGACGCTCGACTGACCCAAGCTGCTTGTCATGTCGGATTGATATGATAATTAGCGCTCAAGTTCACTTAAGATCCTATTGGTAGCCCCGCCGGACGAAGCGTGGCGCCGCTCCTCGAGGGGGAAACCATGACTCGTCATTCCATGCTCTTCGCCGCCGCCAGCGGCTTGGCCATGCTCGTGGCCGCTAGTGCTCACGCCCAAACCACGCCAGCCCCCGCCGGCGACGCCGCCCAGGTCGAGGAGGTCGTCGTCACTGGCGTCCGCAAGAGCCTGCGCGACGCCCTGGCCGTGAAGCAGGGCTCCGACAAGGTCGTCGAAGCCATCTCGGCCAAGGACATCGGCGTCCTGCCCGACGTGACCATCGCCGAGTCCATCGCTCGCCTGCCGGGCGTCAACGCCACCCGCGACCGCGGCAACGACAGCCAGGCTGTGGTTCGCGGCCTGGGCGCGCGCCTGGTGCTGGGCACGATCAACGGCCGCGAGGTCGCCTCGTCCGAGCCGGACCGCAACGTCCGCTGGGAAATCTATCCGTCGGAAGTCGTCTCCGGCGTCGAGGTCTATAAGTCGCAATCGGCCGACCTGATCGCCGGCGGCGTCGCCGCCACGATCAACATCAACACGATCGCCCCGCTGGACTATCGCGGTCCGGCCTTCGTGCTGCGCGCCGGCCCGGTCTATTACGACGGCGGCAAGGACATCCCGAACTATGGCCAGACCGGCTATCGCGCCTCGGGCTCGTGGGTTCACAAGATCAACGACGACCTCGCCGTCGTTCTGGGCCTCACCAGCCAGAAGCAGAAGAACGGCTATGGCTCGTTCACGGGCTGGGGTTACAACGACTCGAACGCCCGTCCGCCCGCTGGCGCCAGCGACTACAGCAGCGACCTGAACCGCGACGGTAAGCTCGACGCCACCCCCTGGGGCGCTCAGATGTCGGCCAGCCGCATCGACCAGACGCGCACCGGCGTCTCGGGCGGCCTGCAGTACAAGCCGACTGACAATTTCGAGCTAAAGGCCGACGCTCTCTACTCGAAGATCAAGATCACCGAGGTCCAGGACCAGACCGTCTGGGGCGCCAACAACTGGGGCAACTGGAACACCGGCACGAATAACATCGGCTGGAATGACGGCGTCTACAACGCCGCTGGCGCGTCCTACACGCTGATCAACAACACCGTGGTCGCGGCTCGCCTACCTTTCAGCTCGGTGCAGACCGTGCTGGCCAAGTATAGCGAAGACAAGGACCTGTTCGCCGGCGGCCTGAACGGCAAGTGGACGAGCGACCTGTGGACCGTCGCGGGCGACCTGTCCTACTCCAAGGCCGAGCGCACCAACACCTGGAAGGCCGTCCGCTTCGAGTCTTATCCGACCTGGACCAGCTTCGACTGGCGCGCCGGTAAGACGCCGACCATCACCACCAGCCAAGACAGCCTGAGCCTGACCCAGACGGCCGATCTCGCTGGCTCCTATGACGGCCCCGAGCACCTGAACGACGAGCTGAAGGCCGCGGCGCTGGACTTCACCCGCGACTTCGGCGGCGACGGCGCATTCAAGAGCGTTCAGTTCGGCGTTCGCGCCTCGGACCGCGTCAAGAGCCACAGCAGCTTCAGCTACGCCCCGACCGCCACCGGCGCGACGATCCCGGCCAGCATGCTCACCGCCTACACGCTGAGCGAGGGCGCCAACGTTCCGGCGATCCTGACCGGCGACATCGACAAGATCGCGGCCATCGCCTACGGCGCGAACGCCTTCGACGTCTCCAAAGCGACCGAGGAGCTGGCCGAGCGCTGGACTGTCCAGGAGAGGGTCTATGAAGGCTACGGCAAGCTGAACTTCGCCGCCGACGGTCCGGCCGGCGCCTGGGTCTCCGGTAACATCGGCGCCCGTGTCGTGCATACTCAGACCGACAGCGAAGGTCTGCAGCAGAACACCGTCAGCGCCTTCGTGGCGGCCACGGTCAGCAACGACTACACCGACGTCCTGCCCTCGGCGAACGCCAAGCTGGACTTCGGCGGCGGCAAGATCGTGCGCCTGGGTCTGGCCAAGGTCATCGCCCGTCCGCCGCTCGACGAATTGCGCGCTAGCCGCAGCCTGTCGAACTGGTCGCCGTGGACCGGCAGCGCCGGCAACCCGAATCTGAAGCCGTTCGAAGCGACCCAGTTCGACGCCTCGGCCGAATACTACTTCCGTCCTGAAGCCCTGGTGGCGCTGTCCTACTACTACAAGGACGTCGACTCCTACATCGGCTGGAAGCAGACCCCGGTCGTGTTCGGCGGCCAGACCTATACGGTCGCCAGCCCCGCCAATGGCGGCAGCGGCCACATCCAGGGCGTGGAGCTGACGTTCCAGACGCCGTTCTTCTTCCTGCCGGGGCCGCTCAGCAAGTTCGGGATCTACTCGAACTACGCCCACGTGGAATCGAACCTGAAGGAGTTCTCGCCGGCCAACAATCCGCTGCGGATGACCGGTCTGGCCAAGCACACCGCCACGGTCGACCTGTGGTACGCCGACGGTCCGATCGAAGCGCGTCTGGGCTGGAAGTACCACTCGCCGATGACGGTCATCTACGGCTGGAACGGCTCGGACCTTCAGACGCTGGAAAGCGAAAAGACCCTCGATTTCAGCTCGTCCTACAAGATCAGCGAGAACGTCAGCGTCCGCCTGCAGGTCAACAACCTGACCAACGAGACGCTGCGCATGTACCGCGACAACGATCCGAACCGTATCGGTCGCTACGACTCCTATGGTCGTCGCTACCTGATGGACGTCACTTTCAAGTTCTAGAGCGTCGATCCTCCCTGACGTTCCCTGCGCTGGGGAGGAGGCCTTGCGCCTCCTCCCCATTTTTTTGATTTATCGAGAGGCTCGTCCCATGGCCCAGATCAACCGACGCCAGGCCCTGGCCGCCGCTGGGGGCGCCGCCCTCCTGGCCAACGCTCCGCGCGCTGCCGCTGCTGTCACCGCGCCCGCCGCCGCCGCCGCCATCGACCTTGCGCCGCGCGAGCGTGCGTCGCTGGATTTCGGCTGGCGCTTCGCCCTGGGGCACGCCTCGGATCCGGCCAAGGATTTCGACTTCGGCGGCAATCAGCGCACCTACGCCAAGGCCGGCGCGAACTCGCCTAACTGGTGGGTGGCCGCCGCCGCGCAGAAGGATTTCGACGATAGCGCCTGGAAGCCGGTGACCCTGCCGCACGACTGGGCCGTGGAGCTGCCGTTCGTCAACAATGCCAACTACAAGCCCTCGGGCAAGCCGGACGACGAGGACGTGCTGGCCGCCCACGGCTACAAGGCGGTCGGGCGCGGCTTCCCTGAGACCAGCGTCGGCTGGTACCGCAAGACCTTCGCCCTGCCGGCCAGCGACGCCGGAAAGCGCCTGTCGATCGAGTTCGACGGCGCTTTCCGCGACACCCTGGTGATGGTCAATGGCTACATTCTCGAACGCGAGGAAAGCGGCTACTCGCCATTCCGCGTCGACATCACCGACATCGCCAATATCGGCGGCGACAACCTGATCACCGTGCGCGTCGACGCCAGCCTGGGCGAGGGCTGGTTCTACGAAGGGGCGGGGCTCTACCGCCACGTCTGGCTGGTCAAGACCGCGCCTGTGCACGTGCCGCAATGGGGCGTCTTCGTCCGCGCCCAGGTCGATGGGACCGTCCAAATCGACACCGACCTCGTCAACGAGTCCGACGCCGCCCAGGCCTTCGAGGTCTCACACGCGGTGCTGGACGCCGCCGGCAAGCCGGTGCTGGCCGTCGCCCCCGCCGCCGGCCGCCTGCCGGCCTGGGAGCGCCAGAGCCTGTCCCAGACGGTGACCCTGGCCAATCCGGTGCTGTGGAGCCTCGAGAACCCGCACCTCTACACCCTGGTCACCGAGGCCAAGGTCGGCGGCGCGGTCGTGGATCGCTTCGTCACGCGCTTTGGCGTCCGCTCGATCCGTTTCGACCCGGCCAACGGCTTCTTCCTGAACGACAAGCCGGTGAAGCTGAAGGGCAGCTGCAACCACCAGGACCACGCCGGCGTCGGCGCGGCGATCCCGGACGCGCTGCAGGTCTGGCGGCTGGAGCAGCTGAAGTCGATGGGCAACAACGCCTATCGCGCCGCGCACAACCCGCCGACTCCCGAGCTGCTGGACGCCTGCGACCGCATGGGGATCCTGGTCATCGACGAGACCCGCCGCATGTCCAGCGACCCGACCTCGATGAGCGAGCTGGAGCGTCTGGTCCGCCGCGACCGCAACCACCCCTCAGTGATCCTGTGGTCGATCGGCAATGAGGAGCCACAGCAAGCGACCGCGCGCGGCGTCAAGGTCGCTAAGACGATGAAGCGTCTGGTCAACCGGCTCGACCCAACCCGCCTGGTCATCGCCGCCATGGACAATGGCTTTGGCGAGGGCATCAGCGCGGTCATCGACGTGCAGGGCTTCAACTACCGCCACGAGAAGATGGACGATTTCCACGCCCGCTTCCCGAACATGCCGATCATCGGCACCGAGAGCGCCAGCGTGGTGTCGACGCGCGGCGAGTATGCGCGCGACGAGGCCAAGTCCTATGTCCCGGCCTACGATACCGACCACCCCTGGTGGGCGACGACGGCCGAGAAGTGGTGGAGCCACGCGGCCGACCGGCCCTGGATGGCGGGCGGCTTCATCTGGACGGGCTTCGATTATCGGGGCGAGCCGACGCCGTTCAACCGCTGGCCCAGCATCAGCTCGCACTTCGGCGCCTTCGACACCTGCGGCTTCCCGAAGGACAACTACTACTACTACCGCGCCTGGTGGCGGTCGGAGCCTCTGCTGCATCTTCTGCCGCACTGGAACTGGGAGGGGCGCGAGGGCCAGCCGATCGCGGTCTGGGCGCACAGCAATTGCGACAAGGTCGAGCTGTTCCTGAACGGCAAGAGCCAGGGCGTTCGCGAGGTGAAGCCCAATCATCACGTCGAGTGGTCCGTGCCCTACGCCCCGGGCGTGCTGGAGGCGCACGGCTACAAGAACGGCAAGGTGATCCTGCGCCAGCGCCGCGAGACCGCCGGCCCGCCCGCCGCCTTGCGTCTGACCGCCGATCGCGCGCGCCTCGCCGCCGACGGCCAGGACGTGGCCGTGCTGAAGGTCGAGGTTCTGGACGCCAAAGGGCGGGCGGTTCCTCGCGCCGATGATCTGGTGCGCTTCGAGCTTTCGGGTCCGATTGACCTGATTGGCGTCGGCAATGGCAATCCAACGAGCCATGAGCCGGACGTCGCCCCGCAGCGCAAGGCGTTCAACGGGCTCGCCCAGGCCATCGTCCGCACCCGTCAGAATCAATCTGGGCGAGGGCGGGTGGTCGCCAGCGCCGTCGGCTTGAAAAGCGCGACGGTGGAGCTGACGGCCGGCTAACGCCGCACTGCGAAATTTTCGAAGCTCAGGCGAGGCGGGCGTCCAGCAAAGGACGCTCGCCTCGATGCATTTCTGCGCCTGGAAACCGGTTACCGCGCTGAAATAATCAACCTTTCGGCGAAGTGTCGGGCATGGCCTTGTGCGGCGCCGCCGAAGAGCGTCCCCGGTCGGGCTGATTTGTCGTAACAATGAGCCGAAAAATCGCTTGAAAAAAGATTGCTAGCGCTGTCATTTTTGTCATTGCAGCGGTCAGTGACCAATGTTAGCGCTAACTCGTCTCTCGTGCCCTGGTTGTCTATCAGGCGCAAGAACGGGAAGAGCGGCCGGGAAATGCTTCCGGATCGCAACAATAACATCGCCCCACAGAGGGCTTTATTAGGGGGAACGGCTATGAAGCGGCTTCGTCGCTTGAACGCGTCTGCCTCTTGTGTCGCCATCACAGCGGCCATGTTCGCCAGCCCGGTTCTGGCTCAGCAGACTTCCGACACCACCGTCGATGAGATCGTCATCACGGGCATCCGCGCCTCGCTCGAGCGTTCGATCGAGATCAAGCGCACCAATAGCGGCGTGGTCGACGCCATCTCGGCCGAAGACATCGGCAAGTTCCCGGACACCAACCTGGCTGAATCGCTGCAGCGGATCACCGGCGTGTCCATCGACCGCACCAACGGCGAAGGCTCTCAGGTCACGGTGCGCGGCTTCGGCGGCGGCTTCAACCTCGTGACCCTGAACGGCCGCACCATGCCGACGGCCAACGTCGCCACGGTCGGCGGCGACCAATCGTCGGACACCGCCGGCGGCACCAGCCGTTCGTTCGACTTCTCGAACCTCGCCTCGGAAGGCGTGACCACGCTGGAGGTCTACAAGACCGGCCGCGCGGCCATTCCGTCGGGTGGCATCGGCGCCACGATCAACGTCAAGACCCGTCATCCGCTGGACGCGCGCGAAAGCGGCCTGAGCGGCAGCGTCGGCATCAAGGGCGTCTACGACACGAGCATGGAGAAGAAGGTCGACGACTTCGGCCACAAGATCACGCCGGAAGTCTCGGGCCTGCTGAACTGGACCGACGACGACAAGAAGTTCGGCGTCGCCCTGTTCGGCGCCTACCAGAAGCGCGACTTCACCAGCCGCAGCGTCACGTCGAACGACTGGAACATCCGCACCTATTCGGATTTCATCAATCCGGCCAACGGCTTCGTCCGCAACGGCGGCGCCACCCAGATCACCAACGCGCCGGCCAGCGGCTCGACCCTGGTGGCGATCCCCAACGACAGCCGCTACCACTTCTCGCAAGGCGAGCGTGAGCGGATCAACGGCCAGCTGACGGCGCAGTATCGCCCGACCGACAGCCTGACGATCACGGCCGACGTGCTGTACGCGCAGAACAAATCGTTCGAGCGCCGCAACGACAGCACCAACTGGTTCAACCGTCCGTTCGACCGCGTCACCTTCGACACCAATCCCGTCGTGGCGACGGCCGTCCTGCTCTCGGAAACCCTGAGCGGCACCAAGGACATGGGCTTCGAGCAGCAGTATCGCAGCAACGAAGACACCCTGAAGTCCTACGGCCTGAACGCCGAGTGGGATCTCTCCGACCGCGTGCGCGTCAGCCTGGACGGTCACATCTCGAAGGCCGACTCCGGACCAGATTCCCCGAACGGCACCAGCTCGACGACGGTCTCGATCGGCGCGCCTATCGTCTCGTCGCACTCGGTGGACTTCAGCGGCTCGGTTCCGATCCAGAGGATCACGATCAACGACGCGGCCCCCCGTGGCAACGGCAACGGCGTGATGGATGTCGGCGACCTGGGCAGCCAGGTGGCCCGCACCTGGACCAACCGCCAGCAGCACGAAGTCAAGGAAATCCGGGGCGACCTGACCTGGGATCTTGACGACAACGGCAGCCGTTTCGACGCCGGTTTCAACTACCGCACGTCGAAGATGACCCAATCGTCCAGCTCGACCCAGCAGGACCTGGGCAGCTGGGGCATCTCCAACCCGCGTGACGTGCAGCAGTTCGCCGGCAATCTGGTCAAGTCCTTCTGCATGGCCTGCCAGTTCAACGACTTTGATCTGCAGCAGTCCGGCGCGGGCCTCGTCTCGTTCCGCGCCAACGCGATCGACCTCTACAACGCCATGTCGGCGGCCTATGTCGCTCGCGGCAACGCGGTGGGCGTCACGGGTCAAGGCAACAACCAGGTCGACGAAGACATCCTGGCTGGTTACGCCCAGGTCACCTGGAAGTCCGAACTGGCGGGGCGCCCGGCGACCCTGGTCACCGGCGTTCGCTATGAGCGGACCGAGGTGACCTCGACCTCGCTGATCCGCACGCCCAGCGCCATCGTCTGGACGGCCGACAACGACTTCCGCCTCGACACCGCCAGCACCTTCTCGCCGCTGTCGGGCGACGGGAAATACAACAACCTGCTGCCGGCCCTGGACTTCAGCATCGACCTTCGTGACGACCTGATCGGCCGCTTCTCGTTCAGCCGCACCATCGCCCGTCCGGACTATGGCAACCTGTTCGCCTCGCAAACGGTGGGCACGCCCAACCGTCCGATCGCCAACGGCGCCATCCCGCTCGGCACCAGCGGCAACCCGGACCTGGAGCCGCTGATCTCGGACAACTTCGACGTCTCGCTGGAGTGGTACTACAAGCCCAGCAGCTTCATCTCGGCCGGCTTCTTCGAGAAGCGCGTCAACAACTTCGTGGGCACCGGGACCTTCACCCAGAACCTGTTTGGTCTGCGTGACGTCAGCTCTGGCCAGGACGGCACCCGCTCGGGTCAGGCTCGGGCGATCCTGACGTCGATTGGCGCCGACCGGACCGATGTGAACCTGTTCACGATGACGGCCCTGCTGCAGACCACCGGTTCGGCCGCGGCCGCCCAGGCGCAGTTCCAGGCCAATCGTGGCGCTAGCGGCGACCTGAACCAAGCCTTCGTCGACCAGATCCTGGCTGCGGTGGACATCGCGCCGAACAGCACCGATCCGCTGATGAACTTCCAGGTGTCCCAGCCGATCAACAACCGGACCGGCAAGATCCACGGCTTCGAAATCGCGGCTCAGCACTTCTTCGGCGACACCGGCTTCGGCGTCTCGGCGGCCTATACGATGGTGCGCGGCGATGTCGAATTCGACAACGGCGCGAGCCCGTCGCAAGACCAGTTTGCGCTGCTGGGTCTGTCGGACACGGCCAACGCCACGCTGATCTACGACAAGAACGGCATCTCGGCGCGCCTGACCTACAACTGGCGTGACAAGTTCCTGCAAGCCACCAACCGCGGTGGTTCGCGCA
This sequence comes from Caulobacter sp. BP25, assembly GCF_002737755.1. GTDB lineage: Bacteria > Pseudomonadota > Alphaproteobacteria > Caulobacterales > Caulobacteraceae > Caulobacter. The sequence goes on along the minus strand of NZ_PEGH01000020.1, from coordinate 107,299 downwards.
ACCCGGTCTATGTCGCGCCCTTCACGCAGATCGACTTCAACATCAGCTACGACGTCACGCCGAAGCTGGCGATCTCGCTGGAAGGCATCAACCTGACCAAGGAGCACGTCCGCACCTACGCTCGTGACCCGAACCAACTGTGGTTCGCTCAAGAGCTGGATCGCCGCTTCCTGCTCGGCGCGCGCTACCGCTTCTAGGGCTGGAGTTACCTAGAAAGCCTAAGGAGGGGCCGCCGCGCTTGCGGCGGCCCCTTTCTTCCTTTGAAGTACGCGTAAGACAGCGTGAGTGCGGCCCCGATGAACCGAGTGCTTCTGAACAATGTCGATCATGCCGATCTGCGGGTGATCGCTGGCCACGGCGCGGCCTTTGGCGATGCGATCAACCAGACCCTGATCCTGCCTACTGAGTTTGAGGCGGCGCAGCGCGAGTATCCGATCCTGATCCGCAAGGACGCCGCCGGCGCCTACCAGGCCGTGGTCCTGCTGGGCCTGGAGCGTGACGAAAACCTCTTCCTCGACGAGACAGGCTGGAACGCTCGCTACGTGCCGGCGGTGCAGCGGCGCGGGCCTTTCTCCATCGCCCTGCAGCGCGACACCGTGGCGAGCGAGCCGCGACCCATGATCCATGTCGATCTCGATCACCCGCGCGTCAGCCGCGACGAAGGTGAGCCTCTCTTCCTGCCGGCCGGCGGCAACGCGCCGTATCTGCTGGCTGCGAGCCGGACCTTGGGCCAGATCCACGACGGCCTGGAGATCGCCGGACCGATGTTCGCCTTCTTCGACGAACTGGGTCTGATCGAGCCGATCGACGTCGAGATCAAGCTGGACGATGGGACGAGCTACGACCTGCCCGACGTCTTCACCCTGGCGCCGGATCGGCTGGCGGCGGTGACGGGCGAGAACCTCGAAAAGCTGCACCAGTCGGGCCTGCTGCGCGCCGCCCACTGGATCATCGCCTCCATGGGCAACATCGAGGACCTGATCGCGCGCAAGACGCGGCGCGGGGGCAGGCTGGCATGAGCGCCCTGACGGCCCGCCGCACGCTGGAGGCCGTCGTCGCTGCGCCGGCCGAGATTCCGTTTGACGCCATCCTGGCCGGCCAGACCCCGATGCTATTCAAGGGCTTGGCCCGTCACTGGCCGATTGTCCAGAAAGGCCTGGAATCCAGCCAGGCGGCCCGCGACTACATCCGCGCCCACGACCAGGGCGGGCGGGTCGTAGGCTATTCCGCAGGGCCCGAGATACGAGGGCGGTTCTTCTACGACGAGACCTGTGCGGCCGTGAACTTCAAGGCCGTGCGCGCGCCGCTGGAGGAGTTCCTGCGTCGTCTGGAGGCGGTCGAGGCGCTCAACGACGCGCCCGCCGTCTATGTCGGCTCGGCGGACCTGGACGCCTATTTCCCAAGCCTCAAGAGCGAAAACGATCTGGGTCTCGGGCCGGAGGTCTATGGCGATCAGCCGCCCATGGCTGGGATCTGGATCGGCAACCGAACGGTGGCGGCCGCCCACTGGGACATGTCGAACAATATCGCCGTCTGTGCGGCGGGGCGACGGCGCTTCACGCTCTTTCCACCTGATCAGGTCGCCAACCTCTATCCGGGCCCGCTGGAACCGACTCCCGGCGGCCAGGTGGTTAGCATGGTCGACTTCGAGAACCCCGACTTCGAGGCGCATCCTGGCTTCCGCGAGGCGCTGGCCAACGCGCAAGTGGCCGAGATGGAGCCCGGCGACGTGCTGGTCTATCCGGCGCTGTGGTGGCACCAGGTCGAGGCGCTGGAGCCGTTCAATGTCCTGATGAACTACTGGTGGAACACCGGGCCGGCCCATGCCGACACGCCGATGAACACCCTGTTGCACGGCCTGCTCAGCCTGCGGGACCGCCCTGATTTCGAGAAGCAGGCCTGGAAGAGCCTGTTCGACTACTATGTCTTCGGTCCCGCCGACCGGGCCGGCGCGCATTTGCCGGACGGCGCGCGCGGGCCGCTGGGGCCGATGGACGCCATGACCGCCCGGCGGCTGCGCGCGCAACTGCTCGACCGGCTCAACCGATAGGATTCAAGGGAGGGACGCCATGACCCAGCAGACGATCCGCAAGGTGGTGATCGCGGGCGGCGGCACCGCCGGCTGGACCGCCGCCGCCGCGCTCGCGCGACAGCTCGGTCCGCTTCTGGATATCACCCTGGTCGAATCCGAGGACATCGGCACGGTGGGGGTAGGGGAGTCGACCATCCCCACGGCCCGCACCTTCAACGCCCTACTCGGCATCGACGAGGCCGAGTTCATGCGGGCGACCCAGGCGACCTTCAAGCTGGGCATCGCGTTCGAGAACTGGGGCGAGATCGGGGACCGCTACATCCACTCGTTCGGCCAGGTGGGCAAGTCGACCTGGATGGGCGGTTTTCATCACTTCTGGATGCAGGCCAAGGCCCAGGGCTTTGGCGGCGATCTGGGCGACTACTGCCTGGAGCTGAAGGCGGCCGAGGGCGAGCGGTTCTTCACGGGCGAGAACGGCCCGCTCAACTACGCCTATCACCTGGACGCGGGCCTCTACGGCCAGTTCTTGCGCCGGATGGCCGAGGCCGACGGGGTCAAGCGCGTCGAAGGCAAGATCGCCAGCGTTCGCCAGAGCGGGACCGACGGTTCTGTTGAGGCGCTGGTCATGGACTCCGGCCAGGCGGTGGAGGGCGACCTCTTCATCGACTGCACGGGCTTCCGAGGGCTGCTGATCGAACAGACCCTGAAGGCCGGCTACGAGGACTGGGATCACTGGCTGCCGACCAACAGCGCCCTGGCCGTCCAGACGCGTTCGACCGAGCCCGCCAAGCCCTACACCCGCGCCATCGCCCACCGGGCCGGCTGGCGCTGGAAGATCCCGCTGCAGCATCGGGTCGGCAACGGCCTCGTCTATTGCAACGAACACATGTCGGACGACGAGGCCCTGGCCCTGCTGCAGGGCGAGATCGAGGGCGAAACCCTGATACCGCCGCGCCTGATCCGCTACCGCACGGGCCGCCGCCGCAAGACCTGGGAGAAGAACGTCGTCGCCCTGGGCCTCTCCAGCGGCTTCGTCGAACCGCTGGAATCGACTTCGATCCACCTGATCATGGTCGGCGTCACGCGGCTGATGCAGCTGTTCCCGTTCGGGGGATCAGCCAGGCCGCGATCGACCGCTACAACCGCCTTGCCGACGACGAGCTGGAGAAGATCCGCGACTTCATCATCCTGCACTATAAGGCCACCGAACGGAGCGACAGCCCGTTCTGGGACCGCGTGCGCGAGATGCAGATCCCCGACAGCTTGGCCCAACGCATCGAACTGTTCCGAGAGAGCGCCCAGGTCTATCAGGCGCCGGGCGAACTGTTCCAGGTCGACTCATGGCTGCAGGTGTTGCTGGGCCAGCGCGTCCAGCCCCAGGCATTCCACGCGATGGGCCGCCTGATGCCGCCGCAGCAGTTGAAACAGGCCCTGGACGACCTGAAGCGCAACATCGCCACGACGGTCAGCCGCCTGCCGCAGCACCAGGCCTTCCTTGACGCCTATTGCGCCCCGCCGATCAGCAAGAGCGCTTGATCGCGCGCTTGGCCGCGCCCAGCGGCGCGCGCGACCGTCACATCGAGCGACAAGAATGTCACTTGGCCGGTGACAGTGCGCCCGCTTCTTGATTAAGCCACAAATAGAGGCTTGAACCGCCGCAATCGGCGGGGGTCGTGGAAGTCAGGGAAATGCGAGTGCTGTCTAGAGTCTTGTCCCTTAGGACATCCGCGATTGCCTTGGCCGTCGCTGCGGCCGTGATGGGGCGCGCCGAGCTGGCCCAGGCCGACACCATGGCCGACGCGATTACCGCCGCCTACCAGAGCAATCCGACCATTCAGGCCCAGCGAGCGGCCCTGCGCGCGCTGGACGAGAACTACACCCGGGCCCGGGCCGCGTATGGCCCTCAGGCCAGCATTTCGACGGGCGAGGAGTACGGCTACGCCAAAGGTCCGCAGACTCGCGCCTCGCTCCTGCGCCCGCCGGCGGCGGAGGATGCGGTAAACCCAGCCACCGAGCTGTCGGTCAGCCAGGCCCTCTACACCAACGGTCGCTATGCCGCGCGTCTTGCTGGGGTCGAGGCTCAGATCAAGGCGTCTCGCGAGAACCTCCGTCGGCTTGAGATGGATCTGCTGGTGCGGGTCACCAACGCCTATGTGTCGGTTCGGCGTGATCGCGAGGTGTTGCGGCTTGCTCAAGGCGGCGAGGCCTTCCTCCGCAAGCAACTGCAGGACACCGAGGAAAAGTACAACGTTCGCCAGGTCACCCTCACCGACGTCCAGCAGTCTAAGGCTCGCCTGGCGTCGGCCAGCACGCAGGTCGCAAACGCCCAGGCGCAGCTCAATATCACCTCCGCCAGCTACGCCGCCCTGGTGGGACGCCTGCCGGACAACCTGGAGCCCGAGCCGGATATCGACGGCCTGCCCGCCACGCTGGACGAGGCCTTCAACCAGGCGGAGGAATCCAACCCGGCCCTGAACACGGCGCTCTTCAACGAGAAGGCCTCCCGCTTGGCCGTCGCCGAGGCGCGCGCCCAGCGTCTGTTCTCGATCTCGGCGCGCGCGAACTATCGCAACGGTCCCTACTATTCGTACCGTGAAGGAGAGCGGTCGGATACCGTCACCGCGAGCATCACCCTGACCCAGCCCCTGTTCGCGGGCGGGCAGCTGAACGCCGAGGTTCGCCAGTCGATCGAGGAGAACAATCGCGACCAGCTGCTGATCGAAGAAGCTCGGCGCAACATGGTGCTGGGCGTTTCTCAGTATTGGAACCAGCTGACCGCCGCCCGCAAGGCGCTGGCTTCGACCGAAGAGGAAATGAAGGCCAATACGATCGCCTTCTACGGCGTGCGCGAGGAAGAGCGCTTTGCTCTGCGCAGCACGATCGAAGTGCTGAACGTCCAAGCCGAGCTGCAGAACGCTCAGATCAGCTTCGTGCGCGGTCGGGCCACCGAATATGTTGGCCGCGTCCAGCTGTTGGCTCAGGTGGGCACGCTGGAGGTCGGCGACCTGGCCCCAGGCGTGGCCGCCTACGACCCGACCCGCAACTTCAAGAAGGTTCGCTACAAGGGCATGCTGCCGACGGACTTTATCGTCCAGACCATGGACAAGATCTCCCTGCCGATGGCGGCGAAGAAGCCGGAACCGGGCGACACGACGCCCATCCGTCCGGTATCGAGCGAACTGCCGGCCAAGCCCGTGTCCGCGGACAAGGTCCCGCCGCCGCCGTCGATGAGCGAGATGATGTCGCTGAGCGACAGCGACGCACCGCTCGCGACCGCGCCGAAGGACGAATAGAGACCGGCGCTGGGGGTTCTTACCGATCCGATCGCCGTGTCACGTTGGTCGGAGAAGGCTCTAGGCCCGGTCCCTCGGCTGGGACGACGAGCGCTTCAGATTGGTCAGGTGCGGGCCGTGCACGACCGGCTGGCGCTCCAGGATCTCGCGCACCTTGTGGACCGCCATCGAGGCCCGGCTGCGACGCTGTCGCCAGAGCAGCAGGGTCATGGCGCCCAGGGTCGCGGTCAGGAAAGGCATTGGGCCCAGCAGCCAGCACGCCGCCGCCAGGGCGAAGTAATAGGCGCGGACGCCGGCGTTGAAGGCCGACAGGGCCGGGTTGAGGATGCCGCCGGCCGCCTCGGCGTACTCTTCCAGCACGCGCGGCGAGGCCCACATCGGGGTCGCGCCGATCGCCGCCAGACAATAGTTCATCTGGCGGATCGACCAGATGAAGTCGAGCAGGCCGCGCGCCAGGGCGATCAGCACCAAACCGAGCTTGATCTGGAACATCATGGGCGTGGTCTTGGCCAGAACCGCCAGGCCCTCCACGCTCTTCCAGACGTTGTCGCCGCCAAACAGCACCCCGGCCGCCGCAGCGATCAGGATCAGGTTCGACGAGGCGAAGAAGCTGGCCGAGTTGATGGCGTGGCCCAACAACTGGCCGTCCAGCAGCGCGATCTCGCGCACCGCCATCTCCTGCATCCATCGGCGGCGGATCACCGTCATGTCGGTGTTGAGCACGCCCCCAGCCGCGCCCAGCCGCCGGAGCATGGGCTCGTACAGCAGCCAGCAGAGCGTGAAGGTGACGAGGACGATGATGTCGAGCAACGGCATGAGGTCAGTCTAGACGGGCGCGGAGAGTCGGAAAACGGGGTTCGAGGGAACTTGCCTCAGTCTTCGTGGATAAGGCTGTGTCGGCCGGTATCCTTCAGGATGATCGCGCAGATCAGACCCAGGGTCATGACGCCCGCGACATAGACATAGAAGGTGCTCTCGAGACCTTCGTGCTTGAAGGCCAGCGCGACCATCTCGGCCGTGCCGCCGAACAGCACGTTGGCCAGGGCGTAGGGCAGGGCGACCCCAAGAGCGCGGATGTGGGCGGGAAACAGCTCGGCCTTCACCACGGCGCTGATCGAGGTGTAGCAGGACTGGATCGCCACCCCGACCAGGATCAGCGACAGGGCGCCCGTCACCGTGGTCGCCTGGGAGATCCCGGTCATGATCGGCCAGATGGTCAGGGCGCCGCCGCCAAAGGCCGCGATCAGCATCGGTTTGCGCCCCACCTTGTCCGACAGCCACCCCGCGAGCGGTTGGGCCAGCAGAAAACCGATCAGGCTGATGGCGCTGATCTCGGACGCCTGACCCTTGGAGAAGCCCGCCGTGTTGACCAGGAACTTCTGCATGTAGGTCGTGTAGACATAGAAGGTCAGCGAGCCGCCCGCCGTCAGGCCCATGATCAGCAGGCTCTCGCGCGGGTGCAGGCGCACCAGCGGCACGATCAGCGAGATGAAGAACAGCAACAGGAACACCGCGCCCAGGATCTGTCCGGGGCGAGCCAGCGAGCCATTGGTCAAGCCCACGACGCCCGCGATCACGGTCAGGGCCAGGAGCGTCCCGGCGACGCCGACCTGACGCCGTGACAAGTTCTCGCGCGGGCCGGCGCTTTTGAACGAGATGCTCTCGTCGAGGCCTCGGCGGATCCAGAACACCACCACGGCCAGCAGGGCCCCGATCACGAAGGGGATGCGCCAGCCCCAGGCCTTCAACGCCTCTTCTGGCATCAGTCGCTGCAGGACGATCAGCACGCCCAAGGCCAGAAGCTGGCCGGCGATCAGGGTCACATAGTGGAAGCTGGACCAGAAGCCGCGCCGCGCCTTGCCGGCCATCTCGCTCATATAGGTGGCGCTGGCGCCATACTCGCCGCCGACCGACAGGCCCTGCAGCACGCGGGCGAACAGCAGGATCGCCGGCGCCCAGAGGCCGATCGCGGCGTAGCCGGGTGTGATGGCGATGATCAGCGCGCCCGCGCACATCAAGGCGACCGAGACCGACAGCGCGGCTCGGCGGCCCGCGTGGTCGGCATAGATCCCCATCACCCAGGCGCCGATCGGACGCGCGACGAAGCCCAGGAAAAAGACCGCTGCCGCCTGGAGCAGCTGCACGGTCTGGTCGCCTTTCGGGAAGAAGGCGGGCGCGAAATAGAGGGTGAAGGCGGCGTAGGCGAACCAGTCGTACCATTCGACGAGATTGCCGGCCGAGCCTCCCAGAATGGCCCGGGCTCGGGCGGTCGGCGTAAGCCGCGCGCTCGGCGCTTCAGCGCTCGCCGTCATGGTCATCTCCCCCTCTTGTCGAGGGGGAGATTAGGCGAACGCCGGTCTAGGGCAAGCCGGCTAGATGCGGCCCATCAGAACGAGGATGACGAGGATCACGAGGATCAGGCCAAGGCCACCGGAGGGATAGTAGCCCCAGGAGCGGCTGTGACCCCAGGTGGGCAGCGCGCCGATCAGGGCCAGGATCAGGATGATGATGAGGATCGTGCCGAGCATGGTCCGTGGTTTCCCTCCGCTCCCGTGTCCGCCACCACGGCGACGCTGGGACCAGGTCTTGGGAATACGCGACGGCGCAGGTCGGTTCCGGAGATTAGCTCGGCGTGTCTTCGGCCTTGCGCAGGCGGATCGCCCATAGAGCGCCGATGACGCCGCCTTTCACGCGGGGCAGAAGCAGCAGGGTCAGGACAGCCAGCGGGATCAGGGTCAGCGGCGCGACGATCGCCGGCGGCGCTTCCCAGATCCACGGGAAGAACAGCAGCGGGGCCACGAACAGGTGTCCGATCAGCAGGATCGTGAAATAGGCCGGACCGTCGTCGGCTGGATAGGCGCCCAGCTCGTGCCCGCAGGCTTCGCACTCAGGATCAACCTTCAGATAGCGCATGTACAGGCGGCCGTCGCCACAGTTGGGGCAACGGTGCAGCAGGCCGCGCTTGAGGCCGGTCAGCAGCGGGGAGGCGGTGCGGGTCTCGGACATGGCGTCCATATGCGCTTCCTGGCCTTGTAAGAAAAGGGCGACCCGGGGTCGCACGGCGACGATTTGTCCCGATCCGGAAGAAGTATTCCGTACTTCTTCGCCGCAAAGATGCCAGAAATCGCTTGGTTTTCGGGCGGCTTGAGGTTGTTGAATTAGGCTGTGGTTAATGGATGTAATATTCGTGTCGTTTATTTTTAGTCGCTAAGTTTGTCTATTTTGCTCGGCATGCCCAGTGTTTCGCAGTATTTGCCCTAAAGTGGCGGGCTTGGCGCGTGAGCGCTGCGACCCAACCAATCAGTTTTTGACCTCTTTTGCGGTGTTGCTGACAGCCCGGCCAGCGGCCGAGATGTCGCGACCAGCCCCTTCGATGGTGTTGCAGGCCGAGACCAGCAGAGCGGCCGAAGCGGCGGCCAGGATGATGATCTTGCGCATGGTTAAGCTCCACTTCTCTCGAGGCGCGGGACCTTAACCGTGGGCCGCGACGGCCTTCAAGAGGGCGCGACCCACGGTGGTGTAAGGCGGTTAGCGAACGCGGCGGATCGAGCTGATCCGGTCGTTCCAGTCGCGCGGCAGCACGCCCTGGTCGCGGTCGATCACGGTGCAGCGACCCCGGTAGTAGGCGTCCTCGCAGACTTCCCAGGCGCCGCGCTGGATCTTGATCGACGAGGTTCGGTCGTTGAAGCGGGCCTGATCCAGGTCGGGCATGTCGCCGCGCACCTCGTAGACGCGACCGTCATAGCCGGCGTGCTCGAACAGCACCGCGTCAGCGCGCCAGCCGCCCGGCGGGCGGCCGGGGCCAGGACCGGGGAGTGGCCCAGGGCCGACGAAGCCAGCGCATTGCAGGCGTCCATCTCGGTTCTCAAGGCCCTGGCCGCCGCAATCGCGGAACCGGGCGCTGCTCCACTCCCAGCCGCCCCGATCGTTCTGGCAACGCGCCCAGACCCTTCCGTCGAACGCGGTGATTTCGCGGCACGAGCGCGTGTAGGCGCCGCGCGGCGGTTCTTCGTAGCGGCCGTCCCAGCCGGGCGCCTGGGCGCTGGCGGCGCCGCTCCAGCCGGCCATCAGGGCGGCGGCGGAAAGGGCGGTCAGGCTGAGCGTCTTGAACATCGTTGTTTCCCCCAAGCTTTGAGCGGCTTGTCGAGGCGACTAGGCAGCTTGCCGGCTGAACGCAGCCTGAACACTGAAGCTCGCCCGTGTTTAGCCGGTCCGCGCCTCGGCGCCCATGAAGACGACCTTCGCGCCTTTGTTTACCGCCGAGCCCAGTTCGACCGCATCCCAGTTGGTCAGCCGCACGCACCCATGCGAGGCGCGCTTGTTCACTAGCTTGGGATCCGGCGTGCCGTGGATGCCGTAGGTGTCCTTGGTCAGGTCGATCCAGGTCGAGCCGACCGGATTGTTCGGGCCGGCCTGAATAGTCAGTTTGGACTTGGGCTTGCCGAAGGTCAGGCGCGAGGGATCGTAGGTGTAGGTCGGTCGCGGGGCCAGGGTGCGAACCGCCCATTCGCCTGAGGGGGCGGGACGCTCGGTGCTGCCCACCGTGGCCGGATAGACCGCGAGTTGCGCGCCTGACTGGTCGAAGGCCCGGACCTGCCCGAGGGTCTTGTCGATCTCGATCCTGTCGACCTTGGCGGCAAGGGTGTCAGGACCGGAGGCGGTGACGGCGATGGCGGCTCCGACTTGGTTGAAATCGACGCCCAGGTTCAGCGCGCGCAGCAGGGCTTCGTCCATGTGGAACCGTTCGGCCAGCATCTCGACGACGTCGTGGTAGTTCATGGCCGGCTCACGGGCCATCGCCTCGTAGTCGCCCTTGGGGATCGGCGGCATAAAGGGGCCCGCCACGTCGCTCTGGGTGATCGTATAGTCGACCAGCACCGGGCCGCTATCGGCCGTGATCAAGGCGTCGAGCAACGGCTGGCCGACCTCGCCGTCGACCGTCATGTCATGGGCTTTCTGGAAGGCCCGGATCGCCAGGGTCAGGTTCCCGCCATCGCGGCCGTCGATGACGCCGGGCGAGAAGTGCGCGCGGTCGAGCAGGGTCTGGACGCGGATCAGGGCGTTGCGCCGAGCCTGCGGATCGGTTGCCGTGGGATCGAGCGCGGCGGCGTTGATCGCTTGTCCCAACGCCGACGACGCCGCCGAGACGGGCGGGACGGCGACGACCGGGCCGGGAGCCTTCTGGACGGTGTTGGCGGGGTTGGCCGGTGGCTTGTTGTCGCAAGCGCTGAGCGAGAGGACGGCGACGAGGGCGAAACGGGAAACCAGACCGGTCATGAAAACTCCAGGGGGAACGACTTCACCGTCTCAAGGCTTGAGCCATGGCGAAGTTCCACCAATTGCGAGGCTGGAGTTGAGGCCGTTGCGTCTTCTGCTGTGGGGATTGGGCGTCCTGGTCCTGGCGATCGGCGCCTTCTGGCTGTGGGTTGTCTGGCCTTCCGGAGGAGAGCGATCCGAACGGCGCGGGCCAAATGGCGCGCCGGAGGCTCCGACCGTCGCCGAGATCGCACCGCCTCTGGTCGCCGCGCCGGCGCTCTGCGTGGGACGTGAGGCGGGGGCGCCTGGCGCGGCGGCCGCCAACGCCGCTTCGCTCTCGACCCTGGCCTGGGCGCCGTTCGGCAAGCCCGAGATCGGGTGGGAAATCTACGCGCTCCGCATCGCCGCCGAGCTGGGCACAAGCTGCGCGGCGGGCTCCGACGGCTTCGCCGCCGCCCTGGCCCGCTGGCAGGCGGCGAACCGCCTGCCGCGCACGGGGGTGATGGACGCGGCGACCTTCGCCGCGATGCTGCCGCGCTGGCATCTGTCGCGCCCCTTCGTACGCTTGAACCGAGATGGGATCTGTCCCGGCGCGCCGGCCGAGGACGCCCTGGCGATGGCCCGACCAGAGGAGGGCCATGGCGGCAAGACGATCCAGCTGCGGCCTGCCGCGCTGGAGGCCTATCGCTGGATGGCCGCCGAGGCGCGCGCCGCCGGCGTGCTGCATCGGCCCGAGGCCCTGAGAATCTATTCCGGCTTCCGCGCCCCGGACGCCGACGCCCAGCGCTGCGCGCGCGACCGCAACTGCCAGGGGCTGACCCGCACGATCTGCTCGGCCCATCGCACGGGACTGGCCGTCGACCTCTTCATCGACACCGCGCCCGGTTTTGGCCCGGACTCATCGGCCGACGCCAACCGCTTGGCGATGGCGCGCTCGCCGCTCTATCGCTGGATGGTCTGGAACGCGGGGCGCTTTGGCTTCGTCAACTACGTCTACGAGCCCTGGCACTGGGAGTGGACCGGCGAGCCGTTGCTGCCCGGGACGCCGATCGCCAGCCTTTCCCAGGACGGCGCGGAGCGGCTCACGGAACCTGCGGAAGGCTCCACGGCGCGAACGCCGGACGCTGCTTCAGGCGCGCGTAGTAGGCGGTGACGGCGGGCCATTCCACGCGCTCAATCGGGCTGTGTAGCCAGCGATGCGTGGACAGGCCCAGCACGACGTCGGCCAGGGTGAAGGCCTCGCCCGCCACATAGGCGCCGGTGTCGATCAGGCGCGCGTCCAGCAGGCCCATGGCGTTGTTCCAGGCCTCGACGCTGGCGGCGATCTGGGCCGGATCGTCGAAGCCCGGGGCCTTGCGCACCAAGCCCGCGAACGCGTGGCGCCAGGCGGTGTTCAGCTCGGTGGCTTGCCAGTCCATCCATTGCTCGACGATCGCACGCGCCCGCCGGTTCTCCGGCAGCAGCGGCGTACCGGTCGCGAGATAGCGGCAGATGGTGTTGCTCTCCCAAAGCGCGCCGTGCTCGTCGACCAGCACCGGCACGAGCGCGTTGGGATTCATCGTCAGAAAGGTCGGGTCCTTCGTCGAGGCGAACCCCGCGCCCCAGTCCTCGCGCTCGTAGGCCAGGTCCAGTTCCTCCAGGGTCCAAAGGACCTTGCGGACGTTGATGGACGAGGTCCGGCCGAGGACCTTGGGGATTGTCACCGGGTCATCCAGGGCTTGGACTTGCCGGTGGGGGCGGCGGCGCTGGCGCGCTCCACCTTGCCGCTGGAGGCCTTGGGGCCGTGGCCATGGCGGCCCTGAGCGGCCTTCTTCAGGCGCAGGGCGCGCTGCATCGGCGTTTCGCCCTCGGGCGGGGCAGCGTCGGTTTTGTCGGTCATGCACGCGGTTTAGGCCTCGATTGGCGCCTTGAGAAGGCCGCGCTTGCCAGCCAATCTGGAAACATGTCGCGCAGCCCCCGTGTTCCCCTGATTGTCCTCTGTCTGGCCCTCTGCGGAACGAGTGTCCGCGCTCAGGCCCAGAAGCCGGTCGGCGAGGCGCCCAACGCGGTCTCGCCGGTGCTGATCCTGCCGCCGACCTTGCCTCCCAAGCTGGTCTCGACCTATCCGGCCCAGGATCAGAGCGTCGCGCCGGGCGTGCTGATCCTGAAGGCGACCTTCGACCAGCAGATGTCGCCCGCCGCCTGGAACTACGCCCCCGCGTCCGGCGCCGAGCCGATGGACTGCGTGAAGACCCCGCGGCTGCTGTCCGACCAGAAGACCTTCGTCCTGCTGTGCCGCGTGCTGGCTGGCCGCACCTATGGCGTGACCTTTAACGCCGAGCGGGCTGGCGGCTTTTCCAATCTCGGCGAGAACCCCGCGCAGACCGCCAGCCTGACCTTCAAGGTCGACAACGGCGCGCCGGTCACCACCCTGCGCCGCGCCATGGAGCTGGGCGGGCTGCAGGCCGACCAGACCCCGGTGCAGGAGGCCCCGCGCGCCTCGGCCGGCAACGCGGCCGGCGGGCGCTGAACCGCTCAAGCGTCTGGCGCCGGAAGCCGCGCTGGCGCAGGATTGTCCGATGACGGGGGATTCGACGGAACGGGAGGCCATCGGGCGCGAGTGGACGGGGGCCGAGCTCGCCGTCGTCGTCGGCGACTACCTGACCCAGCTGGAGAAGACCCTGGCCGGCAAGCCGGTCGATCGCGCCACCCACGACCGCACGGTCCGCTTCGTCACCGGCAAGTCCGGCATGCCCGTGACGGCCAAGCAGGGCGAGATCACCGCCGTGCTCTCCCTGATCGGCCTGCCGGTGCTGAAGGACCCGCCGCCGCGCTGGACCTATGATCCCGCGCTGCTGACCGCCGTCGAGGACGCCCTGCTGGCCAAGCCGGCCCTGCTGGCCGCCGCCGTTCGTCCCGACGCCCTGTTCGCCGCCCCGCCGGCCGTCCCGCTGCTGGAGGCCGCGCCGCCCCAGCCCCTGCCGCCCGACGCAACCCTGGCCCGGATCATCCAGCGCTTCGACCTGGCTGCGCGCGCCGCCGAGGATCGGTTCCTGCCCGGCCTGGGCGCGGCCAGCATCGTCGCCCACGAGGCCCGCCGCCTGACCGACCACGGCCGCTACGACCTGGCCCACCAGGTCCGCCTGGCCCGCGCAGGCGACCCCGAGGGCTGCGACGTCATCAGCTTCGACCTGGAGGCCGCCCCGCGCCTGCTGGCCGTCAAGACCAGCCTGGGCGCCGAGGTCGCGCCGTTCGGCCTGACCGAGGCCGAGTTGGCCCTGGCCCGCGCCCGCCCCGAAGCCTTCCGTGTGCGGCGCGTCTACGACCTGCTGGGCGAAGCGCGCTTCTTCCGGCTCAAGCCGCCGTTCGAGTAACGCGCCCGCGCCGCGCCAGAACCCCCAAGATGTGATTTGCCTCCGCCCAGCGCGCGCACTAGACCACGGTGGGGCGCATAATAAGGATTGGGGGAGGGGGCCAAGCATTGGGGCAGGTCCCGGACTCCGTCCTGGGATTTCGAGATCATGACCACATCGACCGTGACGGTGGACAGGACCTGCGAAGGACTGTGCCTGGCCTTCTCGGCCCAGTTAATTCCAAATGGCTTCCGTAAGCAGGGGCACCGCTCGGCGATCGACGTTCTGCTGATGCTGGCCATCGCCCAGGCCAACCTGGCCCCCATGGCCCGCGATCCCGAGTTCCAGAAGACCTATGCCGGGCTGGAGGCCTCGCCGCCCGACGAGATGCGCCGCCCCGCCCGCGTCCGCTCGATCGCGGTCTCGCTGGGCGTGCCGCAGGAGACCGCGCGCCGCCGGGTCGCCAGCCTGGTCGAGGCCGGTATCCTGGTCATGCGCGACGAGGGCGTGATCATGCCCCAGGCCTTTACCTATTCGCCCCACGCGCTGCAGACGGCGATCGACAGCTGGGCGCTGTTCACCGGCTTCTACGCCAACCTGCGCCGCGCCGGCGCCCTGGCCCCGGTCGAGCCCGCGCCGCCGGACCAGCCGCCGCCGCTGCGCCTGATGATGCGGCTGTGGACCAACCACTTCCTGCGCCTGATCGAGGCCCTGCTGCCCATGGTCGGCGATCCGTTCAGCGTCGTCATGCTGTTTGCGATCCTCGACGGCAGTCTGGCGACAACCGCAGGCAAGCCCGTCTCGGCCTCGGCCGTCGCCCGCGCCCTTGGCCTGCCGTTCGAGAGCGTCCGCCGCAACGCCCTGCGCATCACCGACAACGGCCTGTGCCAGAAGGTCGGGCGCGGCTACCTGATCACCCCCGAACTGATGGAGGAGCCCCGCTGGCGCGCCTTCTCCGAACGCCACGCCCAGGTCCTGATGCGCTTCTTCGCGGCCATGGGCGAACAGAACCTGCTAGGCTGGTGGGAGGCGCAGTACCTGGCCCAAGGCGGCCGCCCCTAGCGCCGCCGCCCATATAGCACAGCCCCGGGCCGAGGCTCGGCCGGCGGCAGGGGCGTGGCCTCCTTGGCCAGAGCCTTGCGCGAGGGATAGGGCGGACGCGGCGGCGGCCAGGTCCGGCACGGCAGCTTGCGGGCCGGACGCGGCTCGTCTTCCGTGAAGTCCATGAACAGCTGATCGTACCCGGCCAGCAGATAGTCGGTCAGCTCCTCGGCCGCCTCCAGCGCCTCGGGATCGTCCTCGCCGAGATAGTCGCGGCGGAAGCGCATCACCCGCCGCTTGAACAGGCCCGGCACGCTCTCGGGCTTCTCCAGCATGAACAGGGCGAGCAGGAAGATCGTGCGGAACATGTAGGCGGTCTCGTGCTCGACATGGGCTCGCGTCGGCCGCCAGTCGACGAAGCCGGTCAGCATCAGCCGCGCCCGCTCGGGGTCGTAGTCGTCGTCGAACGCCTCCCGCCCGGTCTCGCCGGACGCGCTCAGCTTGCCGAGCTTGTCGACCAGCGTCGTCAGCCGCAGGGCCTCCTGGTCGCGCCCCTCGCGGATCGCCGCCGCCAGCCGCGCCAGGGTCGCGGCCTTCAGGTCCGACGGATCGGTCGATAGGGGCGGGGGCGTCGGGCCCGATCCGTCGGCGTCTTCGTCGCCGGTCGGCCAAAGCTCGCCGGGCAGGGGCCCCGCGCCGCCCAGCGCCGCCCGCCGCGCGGCTTCGGCCTGCGCCTCGAAGGCCGCGGCGTGCTCGCGCGCCACCGCGTCGCCGTGCGCCTTCTTGGTCCAGCCGTGCTGGCCCGCCCGGCGATAGACCGTGCGGGCCGCGACCTTCCACTTGGCCGACAACTCGTCGGCGGTCGCGCCGTTCTTGTACTCATCGGCGATCTTGGCCCACGAGTCCTCCGAGAGGCGGAACCAGGTGGGGCGGGCGTTGGGATGTGATCTGCTCATGCCCCTAGAATACGGCCGTCCCGGACACCGAGGACGCAGCGTGGCGTAGAGCGGGGTCGGGGTGAGGGATTTCAGGGGGTTAGGTGTGGGAAGAGGTGGGGGTTAGCCCTGTCTCAGCTCCGCGAAGAAGTCTTCCAGCAACGTCGTGCGCTCGCGATACGGCGCGTGCCTGGCGAAGTGCGCGGTGACATCCGTGATGATCTGTTCGACAGGCCGGGCGTCTTCCGTCGAGTTCGCGGCCCAGGCGCGGCCAGGATGCAGGGTGTCCCAAGGCGAACGCTTATTGGCGCGCGTGGTGGCGCTGTCGCCGTGCTTGCCCAGGCCGTAGAGCAGGTTCGTCTCGTTGTTCCAGATCGGCTTGAACAGGTGGATCAGGTAGTCTTCCGCCGCCGTCTCCCAGCCCGACTGAACGACGAGGTAGCGGGCGTCGAAGTCCGCGACATCCAAGGTGCTGATGGCCTTGGCGATGTTCTTTCGGTGCTCGTTCAAGCGTACGGCGAGCCGAGGGCCTTGGTCCCGCGCGGTGTGCGCCCCCTGGTTGCTAGGAGCGGCCTGGCCGACATAGATCGGCGTCTCCGTACCCGATAGCGACGCGTAGAGCGGGTAGGGACCACGATAGTAGATCGCATAGACGCCGGACCCATAGAACTGCCCCACGGCGTTCAAGGGAATGCGGTCCTGCGCCACCAACGCCAGGGCCGTGAAGCGGCCGATGACCTTGGGGTTGCTGGGATCGAAGATCGAGCGCGGCATGGCGATCGGATCGAGCCGCCGCAGAGCCGCTTCCAGCGTCTCGATGACCACCCGCAGTTCGTGATCGACCTTGCGACGCGAGGCGGGCGAGAACGGCGCGCTATCGGCGAGGCTGGTCAGCGCGGCGACGCGCTCGCGCAGGCCGGCGATCTCTTGGTCGAGGGAAATCGGTTTGCTCACGCCGCGTAGCGTAACTTCCGCGCGACGTCCTTGCCAATCACCTCCGCGAGGCGAACCGGCACGGCGTTGCCCAGTTGGCGCATCACCTCGCTCCAGGCTCCGTGGAAGATGAAGCTGTCGGGGAAGGTTTGCAGGCGCGCGCTCTCGCGCACCGAGAAATAGCGCACCGAGCCGTCGGGCCGCGCCAGCATGTTCTCCCCGCCGGGCACGCCATGGACGCCGGCCTTCAAGGTCTTGGCGGGCTCGTCCAGCGGGCTGCCGGTGTGTCCGGGATAGGACCGGGCGCCCGGCTGGAAGCGGTGATAGGCGATCTTGGCCGCCGCGTCGGGCTCGAACTCGGGATCGGGCAGGTCGGCGATCGCGTCGCGCACCGTGCGCCAGGCGATCTCGGTCGGCTTGTCCTTCAGCGCGCGGGCGCGAGCGGGCGCGTCGGAGGCGTCCGGCCGGGCCCGCTTGGCCACCTTGTGCGCGTCCCAATAATCGCCCGAGCGATACTGCGCCCACAGCAGGGCCTCGGCCGAGTGGGTGGCGGTGGGGAACGACCATTCCAGGTCCAGATCGTCGCGAAAGCCCACGAAGATCACCCGCTCGCGCTTTTGCGGCACGCCATAGTCGGCAGCGTTCAGCACCCGGGCGACCACGCGATAGGCCAGGCCGTCGCGCGCGCCGCGCAGGTGATGCTCCTCCAGCCGCGACAGGTGCTCGGACCAGTCCTCGTCCGGACGGGCGACGACCTCCGGGTGCTCCAACTGCAGCCGGATATATTCGAAGTAGTTGCGGAAGCTGGCGCGGGTCAGGCCCTTGACGTTCTCGAACACGAAGGCCCGGGGCCGTGTCTCGCGCACCGCGCGGATTGCGTGGGGGAACATGTCGCGGGTGTCGTCGTAGGCGCGGTGCTTGCCGCCCAGCGAGAACGGCTGGCAGGGCGGCCCGCCCGAGACCAGATCAACCTTGCCCTCAAGCCCCCGGAAGTCGACATGGCGCACGTCGCCCTCGACCTGCGGCCAGCCGGCCATGGGCGAGGCCTTGCTGGCGCGGTTCTCGGCGATGGTCTCGCGGCAATAGCGGTTCCACTCGACCACCTTGGCCGGCTTGAACCCCGCCCGGCAGAGACCGATCCCCAGTCCCCCGGCGCCCGCGAACAGTTCGATCGACTTCATGAGTACCAGGATGTTCTAATTTCGTTCTCAAGAAAAGCCTCGTCCTTGAGCCCGCATTCCCAAAGGACGAGGGCCCGCCAGCCGAGGGCTTCCAGTTCCGCCCGCTGGCGAAGATCGCGGGGGCGACTCCCGTCCAGCTTGAGGCGCTAGGACTCGTGCCGTGATTTGGGCGGGGGCGCTAGGTGTGGGGGGATCGGGCCGTGGACGTGGGGCAGGGGAATTGGTGCACTGTCACTGTAATTCCAGTCCATCGTTGAGGGTACGGGCTTCGCGAGATGGCCGCAATCGATGGGCAAATCTGGAGCCGCTAAATTCGCGCTCTCTCTTCGTTGCATTTTCCCAGCGTTGTAGCGGCAGGTAGCGATCGGCTAGGCCGAGTTGCCGTCGTCCGTAATGATTGATTGCGCCCTACGCTTCTAGCGAGGCGGGTAAGCTACTAGCCAATGCCAACCGCAAAGCTATGCTGCATCGGCACACGCAGATTGATAGGGCACATGTCAGATATAACCCAGCAGTCGCTATGGCTTGCAGCTTTCGAGCCTTGTGAAAATGGTGCTCACTCTGAGGCGCGCCAGCGGCTCCGTGGGAGTCTACTGCGAATGAGGGAGGCGGTCGCCTCGCTAATCACGACAATACCCGCCGACTGCAAAGATTTGACTGTTCATGACGTCAGTCACTTGGATGCGCTCTGGGAAATGGCAAGTACGATTGCCGGCCCGGAGTATGATCTAAATCCAACCGAGGCGTTTGTGCTTGGAGCGGCAATACTGCTGCACGACGCTGGAATGTCTGCGGCAGCGTTTCCAGGTGGGCTCAACGAAATTAAGCAAACTACCGAGTGGGGAGATGTGGCCGCCGCCACAATCAGGCAGGCCGGGATAGATCCAACGGAGGAGCTAATAAATTCCCCTCCGAATGATCTATTGCCCAGAATCAAGTTTGAGGTCTTGCGTCTGCTGCATGCATCTCAAGCTGAGAAGATGGCTACGGCAAAATGGAGCTTGGGTGGTGATCTTGTATATCTAATTGAAGATCTTGAATTGAGGCAGGCCCTGGGCGGTACTATAGGGCGGATAGCTTATAGCCATCATTGGGATATTGAGCGCATTGTCGATGAGTTGGTCGATAACGTGGGGGCTCCTGTATTTTTACCGCCCGAATGGTCGGTGAGTGAGCGTAAAGTTGCCTGTTTGTTGAGGTGTGCTGATGCCGCCCACATAGATCGTCGTCGAGCGCCTTCAATTCTATACGCTTCAACGCGACCGTCTGGTGTCTCAGACACACATTGGAGCGCGCAGAATAAGATCAACAAGCCGGCCGTGCGGGGCGGGGTTCTTATATATAGTTCTGGTCAATCTTACGGCCCGGAGGATGCAGACGCCTGGTGGTTGACTTATGATTTGATCAGAATGATCGATGGGGAAATACGATCTTCGAATGCCATGTTGGAAGATATCGGATTCCCCTCGTTTTCTGTCTCACGAGTTCTGGGGGCGGATAGTCCGAGATCGCTTTCTAAGCATATACGTGTTGATGGTTGGCGTCCGGTAGATACCGAGGTGAAGGTTTCGGACCCGGTGCACTTGGCTGAAACGCTAGGTGGCCATCACCTCTACGGTCGCGATACGCTCGCGCCCGTTCGCGAACTCTTACAGAATGCGGCGGATGCGGTGCGCGCTAGGCGCAAGCTGGAGGGGCGTGAACGAGATTGGGGGAGCATTAGGGTAACTATCGAGCCTGATCCTCCTGGTTCTGAGAGTGGCTGGTTGCACGTAGACGACAACGGGATCGGGATGACCGAGCGTGTTCTGTGCGGGCCTCTCATAGATTTTGGAAAATCCATATGGAATTCGTCACTGCTTAGGGAAGAGTTTCCTGGTCTTCAAAGAAGCGGAATGGTGCCTATAGGGAAATTCGGCATCGGCTTTTTCTCCATATTTGAGCTTGGGAAGATCGTAAAAGTCATCAGCAGGCACTTCGAGGGGGCCGTTAGTGACGCGAAGGTGTTGGATTTTAGGGCGTTGAACGCGCGTCCTATCCTGCGGCCGGCAAGGCCGGGGGAGCTGCCGAAGGATTTTAGTACGAGAGTTTCTGTTCGTATAAGTAATGTCGACGAGAAGTTTGCGCAAAAGGTAAGGAATTCGCCTCTAAGAGGGTACTCCGAGAGAAAATTTGAGAACGCTGTTTTGCGCCTTATCTCGATGCTTGATGTTAAGGTTGAGTATAATGACAAGATAAGTGGCGCTTCATTTCTTCATGATCCTAACGTATATGAAGTGAATCCCCATACATTTATAGATGAGGTTTATGCTGATGTTCCCGAAAGGGAGCGCAATATGCTGAAGGCCGCTCACGCCGCCCTCATGTCGCCCATGGAAGGTGAAGATGGCAGGAGATATGGTCGTGCTGCCATACTGGTTCTTGAAGTTGATCAGCGCGAATATCGGAGGCAATTCAGAGGTCTGGGCGCTGTAAGTGTCGGGGGCTTCCTCTACGCAGATGGGCGCGGAATCTCCACTGAGTATGTTGGCGTCGTTGATGGCACTACTGACCAAGCGTCGCGCCAGATAGCTATGTCCAGTATTCCGGAAGCTGTCATCGCAGGTTGGGCGACGAGGCAGGCTCAGCTTATCGATCAGAATAAGTTTTTAAAGGGGCAGCTTCTGAAGATCTGTGAGCGTATTGTTCAGGCTGGAGGGGATCCGGGAAGTCTACCATATTGCTTTACTTCCCAAGGGTTCACGGCATATGGATCTGCTTTGGCGATGGTTGGTTCGCTAAATATTGTGAGAATTCCTCTTTACCTGGAGTATTCTGCCCGCTTCAAGATATTAAATTTCTCTGATCTGGGGCCAACCTATTTCGAGCTTCCGCTTCAAAATGATGTAATAGTTATAAGTGGTGCAGATTCAAAACTTATTGATGAGGATTTGGCGAGAAGAATCACAAAGGAGGGGCGCTCCGATATCTTGTTGTCGGACATCAGCGACAATGGCCTTTCCTGGATGACGCTCTTGAAGCTTCTGCATACGGCGTGGGGCGGAGAGCCCTTGGTCTCGATCGAAAGTTCTCAGATTTTTGAGGCCAATGTTCACTCACCCCCCGCTACAAGGTGGAGCCTCAAGTTAGTGCGCCCTGGCACTTGCTGATGATGTTGGCGTCGGAACCTTGAATTAGCGGAGCGGTTGGTTCGTCCGGTGTGATTGCCATTATTGGTTGGCAAGGGCACCTCCTTCTATTTCGGGGTGATCGGACTAAGGCTCGCGTTGCTAAGAGCTCTAAGCCCCAAACAAAGCCCCCGCCAGTCTCCCGGCGGGGGCGCTCACAACTCTACGATCCGGCGCTAACCGCCCCGATCAATCCTCGTCCATCTTCAGCGCGGCGATGAAGGCTTCCTGCGGAATCTCGACCTTGCCGAACTGGCGCATGCGCTTCTTGCCGGCCTTTTGCTTGTCCAGCAGCTTGCGCTTGCGGCTGGCGTCGCCGCCGTAGCACTTGGCGGTCACGTCCTTGCGCAGGGCGCGGACGGTTTCGCGGGCGATGATGCGGCCGCCGATGGCGGCCTGGATCGGGATGACGAACATGTGCTGGGGGATGAGCTCCTTCATCTTCTCGCACATGCCCCGGCCGCGGCTCTCGGCGCGGTCGCGGTGGACCAGCATCGACAGGGCGTCGACGGGCTCGGCGTTGACCAGGATCGACATCTTGACCAGGTCGCCGACGCGGTAGTCGTCTAGCTGGTAGTCGAAGCTGGCATAGCCCTTCGAGATCGACTTCAGGCGATCATAGAAGTCGAACACCACCTCGTTCAGCGGCAGGTCGTAGACGACCATGGCGCGGCTGCCGACATAGGACAGCTCGCGCTGCTGGCCGCGACGGTCCTGGCACAGCTTGATCACGCCGCCCAGGAACTCGTCGGGTGTGAAGATCGTGGCCTTGATCCACGGCTCGGCTATGTTCTCGATCTGCATGACGTCCGGCAGGTCGGCCGGATTGTGCAGCTCGATCTCTTCGCCGTTGCGCATGTGGATCTTGTAGACGACCGACGGGGCGGTCGCGATCAGATCAAGGTCGAACTCGCGCGACAGGCGCTCCTGGATGATCTCCAGGTGCAGCAGGCCCAGGAACCCGCAGCGGAAGCCAAAGCCGAGGGCGGCGCTGCTCTCCATCTCGTAGGTGAAGCTGGCGTCGTTCAGGCGCAGCTTGCCGACGGCGGCGCGCAGGTCCTCGAAGTCGGCGGCGTCGACCGGGAAGAGGCCGCAGAACACGACCGGGACCACTTCCTTGAAGCCCTTGAGGGCTTCGGCGGTGGGCTTCTTCTCGTCGGTGATGGTGTCGCCGACGGCGGCGTCGGCCACTTCCTTGATGCTGGCGGTGAAGAAGCCGACCTCGCCGGGGCCAAGCTCCGCGACGTCGGTGGCCTTGGGCGTGAAGACGCCGACCTTGTCGATGCGGTGGGTGGCGCCGGTCTGCATCATGCGGACCTGCTGGCCGGCCTTCAGCGTGCCGTTGAAGATGCGGACCAGGACGACGACGCCGAGGTAGGCGTCGTACCAGGCGTCGACCAGCAGGGCTTTGAGCGGGGCGTCGCGCTCGCCCTTGGGCGGGGGCAGGCGGGTGACGATGGCTTCCAGCACGTCGGGGATGCCGATGCCGGTCTTGGCCGAGCACTCGACGGCGTCGGAGGCGTCCAGGCCGATGACGTCCTCGATCTGGGCCTTGACGCGGTCGACGTCGGCGGCGGGCAAATCAACCTTGTTCAGGACCGGGACGATCTCGTGGTTGTTGTCGATGGCCTGGTAGACGTTGGCCAGGGTCTGGGCTTCCACGCCCTGGCTGGCGTCGACGACCAGGATCGAGCCTTCGCAGGCGGCCAGGCTGCGGCTGACCTCGTAGGCGAAGTCGACGTGGCCGGGGGTGTCCATCAGGTTGAGGATGTAGGTCTCGCCGTCATTGGCCTTGTAGGTCAGGCGCACGGTCTGCGCCTTGATGGTGATCCCGCGCTCCTTCTCGATGTCCATGTTGTCCAGCACCTGCGCGCTCATCTCGCGCGCGGTGAGGCCGCCGGTGGTCTGGATCAGCCGGTCGGACAGCGTGGACTTGCCGTGGTCAATGTGCGCAACGATTGAGAAGTTGCGGATCCGGTCGAGGGGCGTCGAAGTCATGCCGCAGCCTCTAGCACATTTGGCCCGCTTCGCGAGGGGGCGCGCGTCGCGAGGCGAACTGTCATGCTTAACCGCGCGTTAAGTTTGGGGCCGCAAACCCGTCTCAATGGCTTGCAACAGTGTTGCAAAGTAACCGACCTGGAGGCCCATACATGGACCGTCGCAAGCTGATCCTTTCCGGCGCCGCCGCCGGCCTGACCGCCTCGGCGACAGACGCGCTCGCGCGCCAAGCCAATCCGACGCCGGCGGGGGCGGGCGGCCCGAACTTCCAAACGGGCGGCGCCTCGACCTATTCACGCGACGAGATGGTCCGCGCCACGTCGGACTTCCTGGGCGTCACGGCCGAGAGCGCGGGCGCGGCGATCGAGCGCGTGTTCAAGGAGAAGGGCCAGCCGACGGGCTACATCGCCGGCGAGGAAGGCTCGGGCGCGATCGGGGTCGGCCTGCGCTACGGCCGGGGCCTGCTCTATATGAAGGGCCGTCCGACCATGGAGGTCTTCTGGCAGGGCCCGTCGGTGGGCTGGGACTGGGGCGGCAACGCCAGCCGCGTCTTCACCCTGTGCTATAACCTGCAGTATCCAGACGCGCTTTTCCGCCGCTTCCCCGGTGTCGAGGGCAGCGCCTACCTGATCGGCGGTCTTGGCGTGAACTACCAAAAGGCCGACGACATCGCCCTGGCGCCAATCCGCGCCGGCGTGGGTCTGCGCCTGGGCGCGAACGTCGGCTATCTGGGCTACAGCCGCAAGCGTCGCACGCTGCCGTTCTAAGCTTCGAAGGCTCTCCCGCCGCGCGGGAGAGCCTGGGCGCTTCAGTGCTTGGCCACCTTGGCGCTCAGCCAGTCCATCACGGCCAGCAGCACGCCCGACACCACGAAGGACAGGTGAACCATCACCAGCCAGAACAGGCGCACCTGATCCACGGTCTGGCCAGGCTCGGTCAGTTTCAGAAAGGCCTTGAGCAGGGCGATCGCCGAGATCGCCACGATCGAGGCGATCAGTTTCATCTTCAGGCCCGAGAAGTCGACCGTGCCCATCCATTCAGGCCGATCCTCGTGGCTGGCCGTGTCGATCTTGGAGACGAAGTTCTCGTAGCCAGACAATATGACGATCACCAGCAGGTTGGCGGCCAGCGACAGGTCGATCAGCGTCAGCGCCATCAGGATGGCGTCCTCGGGCTTCATGGCCAGCAAGCCGGGCAGCTCGTGCGCTAGTTCCTGGAAGAAGACGACGATCAGCGCCGCCAAGGCGACGACCAGCCCCACGTAGAATGGGGCCATCAGCCAGCGCGAGGCGAACAGTCCGCGCTCGAGCCATATTTCCCAAGCTGGTTTCTTCATCCACGACCTCCGTGATCGAAGCCAACCTAGCGGGGCCGGCGAGCGAGCGCCAGCACGCCCGATCTACCCGCCCCAGACCTGTTTCAAGCGCGCGTCGCGGCCGCAGCCGAGGCGATAGGCGTTGTAGTTGGCCGCGTTCCGCTTGGCGTAGTCGCGGTGGTATTCCTCGGCCGGGTAGAAGGTCTGCAGCGGCAGGATCTGGGCTTTCATCGTCCCTGTCCTCAGGCGCTTGGCGGCGTCGGCGCGGGATTTCTCGGCGATCGGGCGCTGGGCGGGCGTGACGAAAAGCGCCGGGCGGTAGGAGGGGCCGCGATCGCAGAACTGGCCGCCGTCGTCGGTCGGATCCACCAGCTTCCAGTAGCGGTAGAGCAGGAAGCCGTAGTCCAGTTTGGCGGGGTCGTAGGTCACGCGAACCGCCTCGTAGTGGCCGCTGCGCTCGCTCGTGACGTCGCGATAGGTCGGGTTCTTGACGTGGCCGCCAGTGTAGCCGCTCTCGACCTTCAGCACGCCGGAAATGCCGCCCATGTCGTGCTCCATGCACCAGAAGCAGCCGCCGGCGAACACGGCGGTCTCGGTTTTGGGAGCGCCAGATGGGGGAGCGGCGAGGGCGGGCGCGCCCAGCAGGGCGACGGCGGCGATGAGGAGGGTAAGCAGGCGGCGCATCGTGGTCTCCGAAGGCGAACTCACCTCAGATACGCACGAAACGCTCGATCGGTTACTGCCGCCAGCCGAAACCGACGCCGCGCACCGAGGGACAGGCAGCCAGGCGCGAGGCCAGGGCTTCGGCGCGGGCGTCGCCCTGGTCGTCGATCTCGAGTCTAATGGCCATGTGCTGGCCCTCGGGAGCGGCGGACAGGGCGCGCAGCCGCGCCTGCTGGACCGAGGCCACGCCCAGCACACGCATCAGGGCGTCGGGCGTGTCCTCGGCGGTGACCAGGAAGAGGCGGCGCCTAAGAGAAGCAAAGGTGTCTTCTTCGGGTTTGAGGTCCTCTACGCGCACGGGCGGACCCACTGGTGCTCGACCGAGGCCGAATTCACGCCCGGCCAGGCGGCGAGGTCGCGGGCCAGCAGTCGAGCCGCCTGGTCGCCCAGATGGCGCACGCGCAGCGAGGCTTCGACGATCTGGCCAACAGGCTTCAGGGTCAGGCCGCACAGTTCGGCGCCGCTGTCAGCCAGGCCTTGGCGAACGGCGTCGAGCGCGCTGGGCGCGTCCTGCGCGGCCAGCAGCAATTGGTGCACGGTAACGCCGTCGGCGTCGCTGTGGAAGGCGGGTGGAGAGGGCAGGTAGCTCATCGGTGTGGTCCTTAGGATCTGAGAGACTGGAGGACCGAGGAACCGCGCAACAAAAAACCCCGCTCGTGGGAGCGGGGCTTTTTGGAGATCTTGCGATCCTTCGGCTTTGGGTTTGGTAGGGTTCCCTACCGCTGCTTGCGCCGATTTTGCCCCGTTCGAACTCGCACGGTTTTAATCTGGTTAATCATATTCCACATCGACACCGCGCACGACATCGCAACCACGGCGGCGAGGCCGGTGGTCACGAAAGCGGCGAAGGCGAAGGTCGATTGCATGTAGAAGCGATAACTCCGATTGGCGCTTGTTACAGGTAGCGTGACATTCGCCACCGCGCAAGGTCTCACCCCAAGCAGGGACGTTCGGTCGCGGAGGAGGGCGGGTTTTGCCCTTGGCGAGGCTCGGCGCCTGGAAAGTGGACAATACGGCTTCCTTCTCCCCCTTGCGGGAGAAGGTGGCGCGCAGCGCCGGATGAGGGGTTGAATGCCTCTACAACGAAAAAGGGGCCGCCTGCGCGACCCCTCATCCGTCAGCCTTCGGCTGCCACCTTCTCCCGCAAGGGGAGAAGGAAAATTAAGACCGCAGCTTGCCGCCGGCCTTCTCGGCCGCCGCCACGACCTTGGCCGACAGGGCCTCGATCTCGGCGTCGGTGAGGGTGGCTTCGCGGGGCTGGACCACGATCTCGATCGCGATTGACTTGAAGCCCTCCGGCACGCCGGGGCCTTCATAGACGTCGAACACGCGGGCGGCGGTGATCAGCGCCTTGTCTGCGCCGGCGGCGGCTTTTACCAGATCGCCGGCGGCCTTGGTCTTCTCGACCAGGAAGGCGAAGTCGCGGGTCAGCGGCATCAGGGCCGAGGGCGAGAAGGCCGGACGCGTCTTGACCGACTTCTTCTTCGGCTCGGGAATCGCCTCTAGGGTGATCTCGAAGCCATAGACCGGGCCGGCCACGTCCAGGGCCTTCAGGACAGCCGGGTGGATCTCGCCAAACTCGGCCATCACCGCCTTGGGGCCCAGTTGCAGGCGCGCCGAGCGCCCAGGATGCCACCAGGGCGAGGCCGAGCCTTGCGCCGTCTGCAGCGAGGCGACGGGCGCACCCAGTTCTTCCAGCAGGGCCAGCAGGTCCGCCTTCACACTGAAGACGTCGCCTTGGGCCGACTTGTCCCAACCGCGCGGGGCTTTGGGGACCAGGATCGCCGAGACGACGGTGCGCTGGTCGGCCGGCTTGTCGCCGTGGAAGGTCGGGCCAATCTCGAACAGGGCCGCGTCCGGGAAGCCCTGGCGGCCGTTGCGGCCGACCGCTTCGATCAGGTTGGGCAGCAGCGACGGGCGCATGCAGTCCAGCTCCGAGGCGATCGGATTGGCCAGGACCAGTTCGGCCGCGCCGCCGCCGAACAGTTGCGCGGTCTTGCGGCTGGTGAAGCTGAAGGTCACGGCCTCGGCATAGCCGGCCGCCGCGAGCGCCCGACGCGCGGTGCGAGCGCGGGCCTGCTTGGCGGTCAGGATGCCGCCGACGGCGCGCGGAACTTCCGGCAGCGGTGTCGAGGGCAGGGCGCCGTAGCCGGCGATGCGGGCGACTTCTTCGACGAGGTCGGCCTTGCCCTCCACGTCGCGGCGGAAGGTCGGCGGTATGACGGTCCAGGGCGAGCCCTCTTCGACGTCGAAGCCCAGAGCAACCAGGATCTGGCGCGCGCGATCGGTCGAGACCGACAGGCCCGACAGCTGCTCGACATAGGCCGGGTCGAACACGAAGCCCTTCGGCGCGGCCGGGGCCTCGCCGGCGACGACGATCTCCGACGGCTGGCCGCCGCAAAGCTCCAGGATCAGCTTGGTGGCCAGCTCGATGCCCGGAACGACCGAGCCGGTGTCGACCGTGCGGGCGAAGCGGTACTGAGCGTCGCTGTTGATGCCGGTGGCGCGGCCCGTCTGGGCGATGCGGATCGGTTCGAACCAGGCGCTCTCGATGAAGACGTCGACCGTCTCGTCCGAGCAGCCGGTGCTCTCGCCGCCCATGACGCCGCCCAGGCCGATCGGGCGATCGCCGTGGGCGTCGGCGATCACGCACATCTCGGGCGTCAGCTCGTAGGTCTTACCGTCCAGCGCAATCAGGTGCTCGTCGCCGTGGACGCCATGACGGCCCAGGCGCGTCGAGATCTCCGTCCCCGACAGCTTGGCCGCGTCATAGACGTGCAGCGGCCGGGCGCGGTCGTAGGAGATCAGGTTGGTGACATCCACCAGGGCGTTGATCGGGCGCAGGCCAATAGCGGTCAGGCGATCCTGCAGCCACTTGGGCGAGGGGCCGTTCTTGACGCCCCTGATCAGGCGGCCGGCGAACACCGGGCAGGCCTCGCCGTCCACCTTGACGGTGATCGGGCAGGGGAAGGTTCCCGCGACCGGCGCGATCGACAGGTCTTTGAGCGTGCCCACACCCGCAGCAGCTAGGTCGCGGGCGATGCCGGCGACGCCCAGCCAGTCGGGGCGGTTGGGGGTGACTTCGAAGTCGATGACGGCTTCCAGGCCCAGGGCGTCGACGGCAGGCGTGCCGACCGCCAGGCTATCGGGCAGCTCCATGATGCCGTCGCTCTCGCTAGCGTATTCCAGCTCGGCGGCCGAGCAGAGCATGCCGTTGGAGACGACGCCGCGCACCGGCTTCTCGACCAGGGTGACGTCCAGGCCAGGCACATAGGCGCCGATCGGGGCGTAGATGGTGGTCAGGCCCGCGCGGGCGTTCGGCGCGCCGCAGACGATCTCCTTGCGGCCGTCGACGGTGTCGACTTGGCAGACCTGAAGGCGATCGGCGTTCGGGTGCCGAGCGGCCTCGACGATCTTGCAGACCGTGAACGGGGCCAGCTTGGTCGCCGGATCAATGACGTGCTCGACCTCGAGCCCGGCCATGGTCATGGCCGCGACGATCTCGGGGACGGTGGCGGTGGTCTCAAGGTGATCCTTGAGCCAGGACAGGGTGAATTTCATTTTCGATCTCCAAGCCCCTCCCCCTTGCGGGGAGGGGTTGGGGTTGGGGTGTGTGCTCGGAGGCGGCGGCGTCTCACCCCCACCCCCTGCCCCCTCCCCGCAAGGGGGAGGGGAGGGTTCTTGTCTAGCTCAGCCCAGAAGCCGGGTTCGGCGCGGCAAACGCGCTGAAGCCGTAGTGCGACAGCCAGCGGACGTCCGACGACCACATGTCGCGCAGGTCCGGCATGCCGTATTTCAGCATGCCTAAGCGATCGACGCCCATGCCGAAGGCGAAGCCCTGGTATTCGTCCGGGTCGATGCCGCAGGCGCGCAGGACGTTCGGGTGAACCATGCCGCAGCCCAGGATTTCGAGCCAGCTCGTGCCCTGGCCGATCTTGATCTCGCCGCCCGACCGATCGCACTGCACGTCCATCTCGGCCGACGGCTCGGTGAACGGGAAGTGGTGCGGACGGAACTGGGTCGTGACCGCGTCGGTCTCGAAGAACCGCGCCAGGAAGGTCTCCAGGGTCCACTTCAGGTGACCCATGTGGATGCCCCTGTCGATCACCAAGCCCTCGACCTGGTGGAACACCGGCGTGTGGGTGGCGTCGTTGTCCACGCGATAGGTGCGACCCGGGGCGATGATGCGGATCGGCGGCTGTTGCGACACCATGGTCCGCACCTGCACGGGGCTGGTGTGGGTGCGCAGAAGCATGCGCTCACCGCTCTCCTTCGTGTTGAAGAAGAAGGTGTCGTGCATCTCGCGGGCCGGGTGCTTCTCGGGGAAGTTCAGGGCCGTGAAGTTGTGAAAGTCGTCCTCGATGTCCGGACCTTCGGCGACCGCAAAGCCCATTTCGGCGAAGACCGCGACGATCTCGTCCATGGTCTGCATGGTCGGGTGGACGCTGCCCTTGCGGCGGTAGGGCGCGGGCAAAGAGAGGTCCAGGGTTTCGCTGGCCAGGCGCGCGTCCAGCTCGGCGGCCTCCAGCGCGGCCTTCTTGGCGCTGATGGCCTCGGCGACCTTGTCGCGCAGGGCGTTGATCGCCGCCCCTTGCGTCTTGCGCTCCTCGGGGCTCATCGCGCCCAGGGTTTTCAGGAGGCCCGAGATCGAGCCGGTCTTGCCGACGGCGGCCACGCGGACCGCGTCGAGCGCTTGGAGATCCGAGGCGGCGGCCACCTGGGCCAGCACGTCGGCTTCGAGGGTGTTGAGATCGGTCATGACGGGCATCCGTCTAGAGGATTTGGTCGCGGGGGAGTAGGGGAGCGCGCAGCAAAAAGCCCTCCGGTTCGCACCGGAGGGCTTTTCAGGATCGAATGGGTCTTAAAAACCCAGATGTCCTTAGGCCAGAGCGGCGCGAACCTTGTCGGCGATGGCCTTGAACGCAACCGGATCGGCGCCGGCGATGTCGGCGAGGACCTTACGGTCGATCACGATACCCGCCACGTCCAGGCCGTGGATGAATTGCGAGTAGGTGAAGCCCTCGAGACGAGCGCCGGCGTTGATGCGTTGGATCCACAGCGAACGGAAGGCGCGCTTGCGCACCTTGCGGTCGCGATAGGCGTACTGGCCGGCCTTGTCGACCGCGGCCTTGGCCGTGCGGATGGTGTTCTTGCGGCGCCCGTAGAAGCCCTTGGCTTGCTCGAGAACCTTCTTGTGCTTGGCGTGGGCGGTAACGCCCCGTTTGACGCGAGCCATGTGTCAGCGCTCCTCTTACAGGCCGTAGGGCAGGTAGGTGCGGATGATCTTGGCGTCAGCCTCGCTCATCACCTTGGTTCCGCGGTTTTGGCGGATGTACTTGCCATTGTGGCCGATCAGGCGGTGGCGCTTGCCGGCGACGCCGGCCTTCAGCTTGCCCGTAGCGGTCAGTTTGAAGCGCTTTTTAGCGCCCGACTTGGTCTTCAACTTCGGCATTTCGCGTCGGAGCTTACGCCCCGTCCTCTAGAAGCATGACGAACCGCCATGGCATGCCAATGGCCAGGCGGTTCCGGAAAGGCGGCGTTGCTACAGGAAAGACTCGCCGTTGGCAAGGGTTTGAAGCGCGGCGGGCACGATCAGGCGGCCGCCTTGGTGCGGTGGACGATGGTCAGAGCGAAGGCGATCGCGGGAACCATCAGCGCCGATCCCATCCAGTAGGGGCCGCCAGCCGCCAGTCCAAAGAGCGGCCCGGCCGTGAGGGGGCCGGCGATCCGCGCCAAGGAGCCGGCCGCCATGTTCAAGCCCAGCATCTGGCCTTGGCGATCCGGCGGGCTGGCGCGCGAAATCAAGGCGGCCACGCAGGGGAAGACCAGCGACTGGCCGAAGGCCGTGCAGCCCACCGCGACCATGGCCAGGCTTGCATGCGGCGCGAAGGGCGTGACGAAGAGGCTCAGCATGATGATCGAGAGGCCCGTCGTCAGCACCCGGCCTTCGCCGAAGCGGCGGGCGAGGCGCCCGGTCAGCACGCCTTGGCCCAGCGAGGCGATGACCCCGATGACCGCGAAGCACAGCCCCACCTCGCGCGGCCCCCAGGAAAAGCGCGCATTGGCCCAGAGACCAAAGATCGACTCCATGCCCGCGAAGGCGCCGGTCGAGACCAGGGTGACCAGCAGTACGCGAGACAGGATCGGGTGGGCGGCGGCCTGGGCCAGGGCCTCGCCCCGGCTGGGTTGGATGACGTCGGGCGCCGAACGCGCCCGGCTCTCGCCGACGAAGGCGACGATGCCGATCGCGGCGGCGGCAGCCATGCCCGCGGCGACGAACAGCGGAATCTGGAAGCCCAACTGGCCAGCGCTGGGATGAGCCAACAGGCCGCCGAGCGAGGGGCCGATCACGAAGCCGGCGCCGAAAGCCGCGCCCAGCAGGCCCATCCGACCGGCGCGCTTCTCCGGCGGCGTGACGTCAGCCATGTAGCCCTGGATCGTCGAGATGTTCCCGCTGCCAAAGCCGCCGAACAGGCGGATGGCCATGGCGATCCAGATGTTCGGCGCGAAGGCCAGGGCGACATAGGCCACGGCGTTGGCCAGGATCGTCACGAGCAGCACCGGCCGCCTGCCTATCCGGTCCGACAGCCGGCCCCAGAACGGTTCGCCAAAGAACTGCCCCAGGCTGTAGGCGGCGAACATGGCCGTCACCTGCCAAGGGGCGGCGTCCATCGCCGTGGCGTAGAAGGGCAGCAGCGGGATGACCACGCCGAAACCCACCAGGTTGATGAAGACAACCAGGAGCAGGACGGCCAGGGCGCGGGTGCTGTGAGTGGTGCTGGACATCAGATCGCGCGGTTTAAGCCGTATGGGGCGATTTGGCGACCCGCTGTTGGTCACTCCGGAGGATTGTGCTTTTCGACGAACGCTACGGTCTCGGTCAGCATCTTCAGCCGCGTGGCGCCGCGCGAGAGCCAGTGGTCCTCGCCGTCCAGGGTGATGAACTCGACCGGCTTGCCCGCCTTCTTGAGCGCATCGGCCATGATCTGGCTCTGGTCGTAACGGACGACCGTGTCGTCCTTGCCGTGAATGAGCATCACCGGGACGTTCGCTTTGGCCGCCTGCTGTGCGGGCGATATGGCCGCCAGATCAGGGTCCCTGATGCCATCGGCTCCCATGAAGCGAAGCCAGTAGCGCTGGGCGGCGGAGACAGCGCCATTATGGGATGCGCGAACAGACAGCAGCATTTTCTTCAGGTCGGACGGGCCGGCGACCGATACCGCGCAGCGATAGACGCCGTTATCGAGCGTCGCGCCGGCCAGCGCCGCATAGCCGCCATAGGACGCGCCCACGATACAGACGCGCTTGGGGTCGATGATCCCCTGCTTGGCCAGATCCCGAACGCCGTCGGATAGGTCCGTCTGCATCTTCTTGCCCCACTCGCCGAAGCCCGCCTGGACAAAGTCCCAGCCGTAGCCCTCGGAGCCCCGGAAGTTTGGCTGCAGCACGGCATAGCCGCGCGAGGCCAGCGCCTGGCTCCACCAGTCGAATCCGGGGGTGTCACGGCCTTCCGGTCCGCCATGCGGCAGCACGATCAGCGGCAGATTCTTCGGATCGCGCCCCTTGGGCAGAGTGAGGTAGCCGTTGATCTCCAGGCCGTCCGCCGCCTTGTACTTGATGGGACGTACGGGCGAGATCGCTGCTTCCGTCAGTCCGCTATAGATGTCGCCCAGCCAGTCAGCGGTCTTGGTGTTGAGGTCCACAAGCGTATAGCCGGGGCCCATGGTCGGAGAATCGACTCTTGCGACGACGCGTTTGCGGTCCTGGGACCAGGACGCCAGTGAAACGCGGTCGCCCTGATAGGCCTTGCCGACGGCGTTCCACGCTCTCTGACTGCCAGGGTCGAAGAAGGTGTAGATCAGGTCGTCGCCCTTGAGCGTATAGCCGCCGAGCAGGGAGAGATTGGCGGGATCGTGCAGCAATCCGCTCAGGTTCAGGTCGCTG
The DNA here is from genome assembly GCF_002737755.1 of Caulobacter sp. BP25. Taxonomy (GTDB): domain Bacteria; phylum Pseudomonadota; class Alphaproteobacteria; order Caulobacterales; family Caulobacteraceae; genus Caulobacter. Next base: position 74,149 of record NZ_PEGH01000020.1, on the reverse strand, counting down.
GGCAGGTCGACGTGCTGACCGCTGGCGTCATACTCCCGCAGGATGTCTTGATCCTTGTCGTCCGTACGCCAGACCAGCACTGATTTTCCATCTCGGCCGAAACCGGCGATGCCATAGGAGCCCATCGGTGTGATGGCCTCGTCGATCGCCCGCCAGCTCATGCCCTGCTTGATCTTGAGCGTCCAGCGACCTCGCTCGCTGTTGTAGAGCGATTGCGCCACGGGTTCGCCCTTGGCATCGACGAGCCAGCCGTCGGTATCCACCTGCGCGCCATAGTCCAGCATCCGGGTCGCGCCGCTGTTCAGATTGATGCGGAAGAGGGTGTCTAGCCCGACGTTGTTGACGAAGTGGACGCCTTCCAAGAACACCACGGGCTCGCTGTTGATCATGCGCACCATCGGTGCGCCGAGGATCACATTCATGGCGTCGCGCTGATTGCGCAGCAGCAAAACCTGCTTCTTGGTTTTCCAATTGTAGTCCGTGGCGAGGAAGTATTCGCGCGCGGGTCCCATAAGGCCGACCACGGCGTCGGTCCTGGAGACGACGAGAATGAGGTGCTCTTCTCCCGCCCAGGTCACGCCCCGCAGCTTGGTGGCGCCAACGTTCATTCCCGCAAGAACGCCGCCTCGCACCTGACGGATTGACAGGAAGCGCTGCTCGCCATCGGTCACCACGATGGCCAGTTTGGAGCCGTCAGGCGACAGCTCGATCTGCTCGATGTTTGGAAGTTGCCCGTAGACGGCGAGATTTGGCTTGGGCTGGGCCGAAAGGGAACCCGCGCACAGCAACGCAACGCACGCCGCACCCGCGGCGATAATGGATTTCAACACGCCAAACTCCCCCTCGTCGGTCAACTCTACCAAGGCGAGCGGAGGTGTCGAGGGGGCGAACACCCAAAGAAAAACGCCCCGACCGCGAGGCCGGGGCGTTTTTCTTGTCTGCCCGTGATCCAATCCTAGCGCGGGGCCAGGATCATGATCATCTGCCGGCCTTCCATGCGCGGCTCATATTCGACCTTGGCGACTTCGTCGAAGTCGGCCTTGACCTTGAGCAACAGCTTCATGCCGAGTTCCGGGTGGGCCATTTCGCGACCGCGGAAGCGCAGGGTCACCTTGACCTTGTCGCCTTCCTCGAAGAAGCGGTGCATCGACTTGGCCTTCACTTCGTAGTCGTGAACGTCGATGTTCGGGCGGAGCTTGATTTCCTTGAGCTCGACGACCTTTTGCCGCTTGCGCGCCTCGTTCTTCTTCTTCTGCTCCTGGAACTTGAACTTTCCGTAGTCCAGGATTTTGCAGACGGGAGGATTGGCGTTCGGAACGATTTCCACCAAGTCCAGGCCAGCCTCCTCAGCCGCTTCTAGGGCGGCGGACGTCGGCATCTCGCCTTGCTTCTCGCCATTTTGGTCGATCAGCAGGACGCGGGGGACACGGATTTCATCGTTGATACGCGGCCCATCCTTGACGGGCGGCGTTTGCATAGGACGGCGAATAGGGGCGGCTCCGGGGCTGTTGATAGGGGTAGGGCTAAACGTTTTCGCGCCGCGCTGGGCGCGCCGCGAGAAACTGATATATGACGCGCCGGCCGCTCTCTATCAAGCGAAGGCGGTTAAAGAGACGTCGTCGGGGCCAGTTTTTTCGGGCCTAAAGAGCGATCAGGGGGAAACGACGAGGCGGGGACGCGTGATCTCCTGACCAAGACCCCTGCCTGATCCCCATGAATCCGCATCGCCATACCGCCCTGGAGGACATCCACGCCCTCCTGATTGGCTCCAGTTTCATCGCTGTCGGCCTGACCCTGTTGAAGGCCGCTGGCCTCGTCACCGGCGGCGTCGCCGGGGTGGCGCTGATCGTCTCGTACATCAGCGGCTGGCCGGTGGGCGTGGTGTTCTTCGTGCTGAACCTGCCGTTCTATGTGCTGGCCCAGCGGACCCTGGGGTGGATGTTCACCTTCAAGACCTTGGCGACCAACCTGCTGCTGGCGGGCTTTGCCTGGGCCATGCCGCATTGGCTGAAGGTGACGGGGGTGGATCCGATCTTCGCGGCCATCTTCGGCGGTACGATCATCGGCATGGGCATCCTGGCCCTGGCGCGGCACAGGTCCAGCGTCGGCGGGATCGGCGTGCTGGCCCTCTATCTGCAGGAGCGTCGGGGGATCAGCGCCGGCAAGGTGCAGATGGTCGCCGATTGCGTGATCGTGGGTGCGGGCTTTTTCGCGATCAGTTTCGACAAGCTCTTGCTTTCGATCGCCAGCGCCGTGGCGCTGAGCGCGGTGATCATCGCCAATCACAAGCCTGGGCGGTACGCGGGGTACTAGGCTCGCGTCTTACCGCGTCGTCAGCGCTGTGGCCGCGCTGGCGACGGTGCTGACTGGCAGGGCCTGAAGATCGGGGGAGCGGATCACGGTTACGTGGCCGCGCGGCGCGCAGAGGTCCGGGTCCGAGGCGTCCGAGAACAGGGCGATCGTCGGCGCGCCTGCGGCCGCCAGAAGGTGGGTCGGCCCGGTGTCGTTGCCTACGGCCAGGGCGGCCTTGGCGCCGAGCAGCGCCAGTTGGGCGAAGTCCGTTCTGCCGGTCAGGTCGCGCGCGCCAGCGGTCGCCTTCTGGATCTGGCGCGCCATGGCGCTTTCCTGAGGTCCGCCGATGATGACGATGTCGAAGCCGCGCGCCTTGAGCAGCGACGCCAGCTGGGCGTAGAACTCGACGGGCCAGCGCTTCTCGGGGCGATGCGCCGAGCCGCCGGGCACCAGCAGGACATAGGGCTTGGGCTTCGCCGCGCCGGAAACGGGGGGCGCGTCCTTCTTCTGCTTCCGAAGAATCCACGAGAGGTCCGGCGCCGGCGCGCTGCCGGGCTCTGTCGGCGCCTCGGGCCAGACGCCCGCGGCCTTCAGCTGGTCGGCGTGCCGCTCCAGCGTGTGCATGCTCAGGCGCGCCTTGCCCTTCTGTGGCAGGGCGCAACCGAAGGCGATGCCGTTCCATTGCGGTGGGAAGGGACGCAGCAGTTGGAAGTACCAGTTGGTGCGGTTGTTGGTCTGCAGGTCGTAGACCCGATCGTAGCCCGCTTTCCGAATTCGGCCGATCATCGCCAGGGTTTCGCTCAGATCGCCGGGGCGACCGTCGGTCTCGACGGCGTTGAAGTAGGGGCTGAGCTTGGCCAGCGCTTCGAATGGCGGCGTGGTCAGCAGGGTGATCTTGGCCTTGGGATGCGCCTCGCGAATCTTCTTCATCGCCGCAAGGGCCAGGACAAAGTCGCCCAGCGCGCCCAGCTTGATGACCAGGACCTTCTTGATCTCCTGGCTCAAGACGCGTGCTCCGTGTCGCGAACTCGCAAGACGCGAGCATAGACCTCGAGCGTGGCTTCGCACATCGCGTCCACCGAATACAACCGTCGTGCGCGGGCGCGGGCCGCCTGGCCCATGGCTTGGCGTCGCGCGGCGCCGGCCTCGCAGGCCGTCAGCAGGGCTTGCGCCCAGGCCTCGGCGTCGCCGGGCTTCACCAGCCAACCTGTTTCGCCGACCACAACCGTCTCGCGGGTCGCGCCATGGTCAGCGGCCATGACCGGACGGCCCATCACCTGCGGCTCTACCGCCGTGCGGCCGAAGGCCTCGGGTTCCAAGGAGGGCGCGATGGCCAGATCGGCCAGCAGGTAGGCCGCCGGCATGTCGTCACAGTGGCCCACCAGCTTGACGCGGTCCTCAAGGCCGGCAGCGGCGATGGCGGCGGTCAGTTCGGCGCGATAGCCCTTGCGGCCCTGGTCGTCGCCGGCCAGCAGCAAGAGGATGCGGTCCTCGCCGCGCGCCTTCAGCAGAGCCATGGCTTCGATCAGCAGACCCTGGCCCTTCCAACGCGTGAGCCGGCCGGCTAGCAGCACCTTGAGCCGGCGCTCGTCTGATGCGACGCCCCAGGCTTCTGCGAGCGTTTTTAGGCGCTCGCAGCCGACCATGCCGGGCTCGAAGCGGGACAGGTCCACGCCGCGCGGGATCGCCACCACTTTATCGGGCGGGATGCCATGCTCCTGCATCACGTGCTGGCGGGTGTATTCGGAGTTGGCGATCACGAGGTCGCCCTTGGTCATCACCGCGTTGTACCAGCGCTTCAGGTTCGAACGCGCGTTGTAGACGCCGTGATACGTCGCCACGAACGGGGTTTTGGTGGCGTGGGCGGCCCACAGAGCGCTGAAGGCCGGAGCCCGCGAGCGGGCGTGGACCAGGCTGACCTTCTCGCGCCGGATCAGGTCGATCAGCCGCGCGGCGTTGCCCAGCATGACCAGCGGGTTCTTGGATTGGGCCGGCATCTGCGCCAGGCGGCCGCCGTCGGCGGTCAGGCGCGAGGCCATGCGCCCGCCCTTGGTCGCGACCAGGGCGTTGCCGCCTTGCACCACTACGGCATGGGCGACATCAATCGTCGTCTGCTCAGCGCCGCCGGTTTCCAGCTCCGGCGTCACTTGCAGCAGGGTGAAATCGGGAGGTAGGTCGGGCACACGACTCTCGCGAGGACAACGCGGGCTTTAAGTAGCGAAACGATCGAGGCGACGCCATGACCGAATCCCCCGGCGCTCTACCGCGCGAAGACGGCTCCAAGCTCGCTTTCCGACGTATTTCGGGAGAGGGCGCGACGGTCGTCTGGCTGGGCGGCTTTCATTCCGACATGACCGGGACCAAGGCTCAGGTGCTGGCCGAGCAGGCCATGGCGAGCGGCGGGGCCTATGTCCGCTTCGACTATTTCGGCCACGGCGAGTCCGGCGGGGCGTTCAAGGACGGCACGATCAGCCGCTGGCGCGAGGACGTCCTGGCGGTGATCGACGGGCTGACCGACGGGCCGCTTGTTCTGGTCGGCTCGTCCATGGGCGGCTGGCTGGCGTGCCTGGCGGCCATCGCGCGGCCGGATCGGGTCAAGGCGATGGTGCTGATCGCGCCCGCGCCGGACTTTACTGAAAAGCTGATGACGCCCGAGCTTTCGGACGAGGCCAAGGCGGCGATCGCGCGCGACGGCTTCTGGATACGGCCCTCGGAGTACGACGAGGGCGGCTACCCGATCACCCGCGATCTGCTGGAAGATGGGGCGAGATGGTCGATCCTGCCGGGGCCCGTGCCGATCAACATCCCCGTGCGCGTCCTTCAGGGCGGCGCGGACCCCGACGTGCCTTGGACCCACGCGCTGGAGCTGGCCAACGCCCTGGCCAGCCAGGATGTCGTCTTCACCCTGATCAAGGACGGCGACCATCGTCTCTCGCGTCCTCAAGACCTGGAGCGCCTGGTCGCCGCCGTGGCCGAGGCCAAGGGACTGGCGGAGCCGGAGGAGGGCGACCTCGTCGCTCGCCGCCTCGCGCGGGCGGCGCGGTTGCGCAACGCCGCAGGGCTTGAGGCCGTCGGCATAACGCCGCGCCCGCTGGCGATCGACGACGAGTAACTCGTCAGCCCCCCGCCTTCACAATCGCCTGTAACCCCTCGCGGTAGGTCGGATAGGCTGGCCGCCAACCGAGCTCGGCCTTGGCTCGCGCGTTCGAGACCCGTTTGTTCTCGGCGTAGAAGCGTCGGGTCGCGGGCGAGAGGCCCAGTTCATTGAACGGCAGATCCGGAGGGACCGGGACGTCCAGCAGGCGCGCGGCGTGCTCGATCACGTCCTGCGGCGGGGCCGGCTCGTCGTCGACGAGGTTGTAGACGCCCCCCGCGCGCGGCTTGTCCAGCGACGCCAGGAGGCCTGTGACGATGTCGTCGACATGAATGCGGCTGAACACTTGGCCAGGCTTGACGATCCGCCGGCCCTCGCCGGCCCGCAGGCGATCAAGAGCGCTGCGGCCGGGGCCGTAGATGCCCGGCAGGCGAAAGACGGCGACAGTCAGGCCCATGCCCCGCCCGACTTCCTGCCAGTCGCGCTCCGCGCCGACTCGGCGGGCGCCTTCGACGGATTGCGCTTTCAGCGGCGAGGTCTCGAACACCCAGCGCCCGTCGAAGTCGCCATAGACCCCAGTCGTCGAAAGATAGCCGATCCAGTCGGGAAAGGCCTGAGCTTGGGCGAGGGCGGGGACGACCGATTCGAGGGCCGGGCAACCGTCTGGCCCAGGCGGGGCCGTGATCAGGATGGCGTTCACGCCGGTGAGGGCCTGGGCCATGGCGTCGCGATCGGCCGGATCGACGGCCAAGACGCCCTTCTCGCGCAGGGCTTCGGCTTGCCGAGGGCTTCGCGCGCTGGCGGCGATCTCCCAACCCCGCGCCCTCAGGGCGTTGGCGAAAGCGGCTCCCACATAGCCCAGACCGAACACGAACAGTCGCAACGCCAGGACTCCGCCCCCAAGAACGCCAGGCGAAAACCCGGCGAAAACCCGCCCGGATCAAGCCGTCGAAAAAAGCCTCTTCGCAACCCCTCAAAGGGCGCTTGCAAACCGCGAAGCGCTCTGCCATAAGCCGCCTCCTCGTCGCGGGGCGCTTCACCAAGCCCCTCCGATGCGGGCGTAGCTCAGTGGTAGAGCGCCACCTTGCCAAGGTGGATGTCGAGAGTTCGAATCTCTTCGCCCGCTCCATTCCCTCCCTTTCGGGACGGGCTGGATGAGACCATATCTCGCGAATAGCGCGGGCGTAGCTCAGTGGTAGAGCGCCACCTTGCCAAGGTGGATGTCGAGAGTTCGAATCTCTTCGCCCGCTCCATTCTCGGTTTTCCGAATATTGGACACGACGGACACACCTGCGGGTGGTCATTCGCGTGTCGCGGGGCAAGCGCCGTTCGCTTAAGCTCCGGCTCATGACTCGCATCGCACCCTGGCGCGCCGCCTGCATCGGCGTCTGCTTCTCCGCCTTGGCCGCGTCGGCGGCATGGGCTGGTCCCTCCGAAACCCTGACAGGCCTGGTCGCCCGATTTGAGACGCTCGGCGGCGGCGATGAGGACCCTGATTCCGGCGGCGCGGCCGAGGCCCGTTGGCGTCTGCCCGATGTGACGCCCGCTGCGGACGCCGCGCGCCTGACCAAGCTGAAAGCCATCCGCGCGGAGCTGACAGGACTGGAGACGTCGGGGCTGTCTGAGCAGGAGGCTCTGACCCGCGAGCTGCTTCTCTGGACCCTGAACGACCGCATCGAGGCGGGCGGCTTCGACGAATCCCGCCTGCCGTTCAGCAGCGATGGCGGCTTCGACGTGATGATGCTGTACCGCGCCAGCGGCCTTCGTCTGAAGGACGAGACCGAAGCGCGCCGCTGGATCGCGCTGCTGAACCGGATGCCCGATTGGTACGCGGCCAATATCGACAACGCCCGACGCGGGGTGAAGACCGGCTTCGTCCAGGCGGTTCCGACCGCTCAGACGGTGTTGGAGCGCGCCCAGCGCATCGCCGCCACGCCGCTGGCCGACGATCCGTTGCTGGCGCCGTTGCGAGCTCTGCCGACGAGCATCCCGCTTGAGACACGCGCGGCTCTGGTCGCGGAGGGCGAGGCGGCCGTGAAGGCGAAGGTCGCCCCCGCCCGCGCCAGCTTCGTCAAGTTCATGACCGAGGAGTACGTCCCGCGCGCGGCCAAGAGCCTGGCGGCGTCGGACCTGACGGACGGCAAGCGCTACTACGCGTTCCTGGCCCGGCGGCACACCACCACCACCCTGACGCCGGATCAGATCCACGACATCGGCCAGGCCGAGGTGGCGCGCATTCGAGGAAGGATGCTGGAGACGATGAAGGCGGCCGGCTTCCAGGGCGACCTGCCGGCCTTCATCGCCATGCTGCGCAAGGATCCGCGCTTCTACGCGACCAGCCGCCAGCAGCTTCTGGAGAAGGCCAGCGAGATCGCCAAGCGCGCCGACGACCAGCTGCCGGCCCACTTCGGCGTTCTGCCGCGCCTGACCTACGGGGTGCGACCGGTGCCAGCCGCCATCGAGAAGGGCTACACCACTGGGCGCTATTTCGGCGGCGATCCGAAGGTCGGCCGCGCCGGCGGACTGATGATCAACACCTCAGAGCTTGATCAGCGGCCGCTGTACGAACTTCCGGCCCTGGTGCTGCACGAGGGCGCGCCCGGCCACCACATCCAGACCTCGTTGGCGCAGGAGCAGGCCGGCGCGCCGGAGTTTCGCAAGAGCCTCTACTTCACCGCCTTTGGCGAGGGCTGGGGTCTCTATTCGGAGTGGCTGGGCGAGGAGATGGGCATTTACCGCGACCCCTACGAGCTGTTTGGCCGCCTGTCCTACGAGATGTGGCGCGCCTGCCGGCTGGTCGCGGACACCGGCATCCATTGGAAGCATTGGAGCCTGGACCAAGCGCGCGCCTGCTTCACCGACAACACCGCGCTCTCGCCGGTCAATATCGAGGTCGAGCTGAAGCGTTATGTTTCGTGGCCAGGCCAGGCGCTGGCCTACAAGATCGGCGAACTGAAGATTCTGGAGCTGCGCCGCCACGCCGAACAGGCGCTGGGGCCGCGCTTCGACGAGCGCGCCTTCCATGACGTGGTTCTGCTGAACGGTTCGCTGCCGCTGTCGGTGCTGGAGCGGCGGGTCGACGCCTGGATCACCGAACGCAACGCCGCGAAGAAGGGCTGATCATGGCCAGGATCACCGTTCTCGGCGAGTGCATGGTCGAGCTGTCTCCGGAGACCGCCGACGGCGCCGCGCCGCTCTATCGCATGGGCTTCGCCGGCGACACCTTCAACACCGCGATCTACATGGCGCGCCTGGGCGATGAGGTCGCCTATTGTACGGCATTGGGCCAGGGCGATCCGTTCAGCGAGGGCGTGCTCGCGACCATGCGCCGCGAGACGATCGACACCCGCCTCGTGCGGCAGGTCGAGAACCGCCTTCCAGGGCTCTACGCCATTGTCCTGGACGACCAAGGCGAGCGGAAGTTCCACTACTGGCGCGAGCGCGCCCCGATCCGCGACCTGTTCTCGGCCCACACCGCCGACCAGCTGATCGAGGCGGCCAAGGCCAGCGATCTCGTCTACCTCTCGGGTGTCACCCTGGCGGTGATCGGTGACATAGGCCGGGCGCGGCTGAAGGACATCCTGACCTATGTTCATTCGCACGGCGTAGCCGTGGCTCTCGACTTCAACTACCGGCCCGCGCTTTGGCCCAGCGCCGAGGCGGCGCGCGCCGCGTTGGACGGGGTGGTTCCTGCGTGCCGCTACATCTCGCTGAGCAGCGAGGACAGCCGCCCGCTTTATGGTCGCGAGGCCGAGGAGCTTGCTGCCGACTGGGCCACGGCGGGTGTGGAAGTGGTGGCCCGCGACGAGAGCCACGCGGTCAATGTCCATCGTCCCGAGGGACAGACAACGACGCCCGCGCCGCAGCGCGTCCAGGCCATCGACACCACCGGGGCGGGGGACAGTTTCAACGCCGCCTATCTGTCCTCGCGCCTGGCGGGGCTGTCGATCGCTGATTCGGTGCAGCGTGGCCACGCCCTCGCCGCGACGGTGGTTCGGTGCAAGGGCGCGATCGTTCCCGAACACTCAATGCCCGTCTGGTCACGGGAATAGAGAAGGTTGAGTCTAAATTTATCAAAGGCTTAGTTTCTTGAGCTGTGCGGAAATAGGAATATCTTCCTCTCTTCAGGAAAATAAACCTATAGTGGCGCTGTCCGACCTGCTCGCGGTCGGGAGGAGAGAGCGCCATGCTGGTTCATGCCCTTGAGGATATCTGGGTCATTACGCCCGATCCCCGACGCGACCGCCTGATGGCGGGTTTCGTCACCCAACTCGTTTCCCTGGCCACTGGAATTCCCGCCGCCGAGATCAACACGGCCCGCCGGACCACCAATGCCGCCGTCCGCGCGCGGCACTTGGCCATCTACCTGACCCACATCACCTTCCACTGGCCGCTTCACCGGGTGGCCTACGCGTTCGGTCGTGACCGCACCACTTGCGGACACGCGTGTCGCAAGATCGAGGACCTTCGCGAAAACGCCGACTTCGACCGTCGCCTGGCCGAACTGGAGGCATGCCTTCGACAAGCCCCGGCCCATGCGGAGGCCCTGCCGCTATGACAATGACGTTCGATCAAGAACTGGAAGCGCGCCGTCAGGCCGAGCGCGCCATGCGCCTCCTGGCCCGTCCCGGAGCAGTGGTCGAGGCGCAGGGCGATGGCTATGGCGTCAGGCTGGGCGCCAATCGTCGTCGCAGGCCGATGCTGATACTGGACGAGGCCAGCTTTCAGGCCTTGGCCCGCGAGGCGAGGTTGAAGCCTCGCCCGCAAGGCGGCTGGACCATGATCGCCCGGCCCGAGCCGATCTTGCCGCCGCCGGGCCGTCCCGGGGTGATCGAAGGGGAGGTCCTGCTGCCCGAGGCGTCAAAGCCCGTCCGGCGCAATCTCGGCGAGTCGCCGATCGCCTGGCTAGCGCGCCGCCGTGATCGCGACGGGCAGCCCTGGCTGACGCCGGTCGAGGCGGCGGCCGGCGAGCGACTGCGCGAAGAGTTCGAACGGCTCGGAACCCAGGGACGCCTGACCATGCGCTGGGACTCATCCCGCGTGGATGGCGGTCAACCCGGCCTGGCGCCGGTCGAACGGGACCACGCCGCCCGTCAGCGGATCGCCCGCGCCCTGGCGGAAGTCGGCCCGGGGCTTCGCGAAATCCTGGAGCGGGTCTGCCTGATGGGCTCGGCCCTGGAGGCCGCCGAGTCCGCGCTGAAACTGCCGCGCCGGACGGGCAAGACGGTCCTGAAACTCGCCCTGCAGCGCCTGGCGCGGCATTATCGGATGGTCTAGCGGTCGCCCCTGGCGACCGCGATCAGGCGGGGGCAGGCCTCCCAGTTTCACCCGTTCGCGGCGAAGGCGCTCGCCAGCGGCGCTCCCGAAAGGGGCTCGCCATCGGTCTTGTCCTTCAATTCGCTCATCAAGAGCGTGGCGTACTTGGCTCGGGCGCCGCCATGGGGATTACCAGCGACCGGGGCCATCATCTCGCACGCCGCCTCATACTCCTTGGCCTGGATGAATAGCCGCGCGGCGGTCATGCGGATCATGGAGGCCTGCGGAGCGATTTCTGCGGCGCGACTGATCACATTGAGGGTGTTCTCGGACGGAACGGAGTCGAACGATTTGGTTTGGGCGTAGCCGAACAAGGCCATGTAGTCGTTGGGATCGATCTTGTGGATGCGGCCGAGATAGCTCGTCGCGTCGGCGTAGATCGCCTGGACCTGATCTCGGCTGGCCTTCTCGCGGATTGCTTGGCGCGCCGTCGACAGGCGGCTGGCCGCCAGGATCTGCAAGGTCTCCAGGTCTTGGGGGCGTTCGGCCAGCAGGCTCCTCAGCATCTCTTCGCATGCCTTGCGGTCGCCCAGATCGCATTCGGCGCGCGCCAGGACGCGCCGACTATAGAATTCGGCGGGCCGCTTGGCGGTGACCTTGCGCATCTTGGCCAGAAAGTCGGGGCCCTTGGCCTGAGGAATATCGAGCTTGAGTTGCTGAACCTCCAGGATCAGGTCATCCGCGCCCGCAGGCATGCGAGAGAATGTGATTTTGGGCGGCGGAGGCGGCGCGCGTTTTAGCTCCAGCCCCGATAGATTATTCATGTAAGCCAGGAGGGTCTTTTCGAGCGTCTTTTCGTCCTGACCGTAGACGGCCTTCCATGCCGCCATCGGATGAGAGCCGGCGCGCACAGCGTCCAGATAGTCGGAAATTCTCGCGCGTCGGTCCCTATCGCTCCAGACGTAGTGGGTGAGCAGCCAAGACTGAGCGTAGAAAACGCCGCGATCGCCTTCGGGGACTTGATGTGGGCTTTTCGACAGCAGGTCGGCTACGGGGACCCATTTCGTGTTCAATAGGGCGTATCCCCGCCCGCGGTTGAAGTCGCCGATCAGCACCTTGTCGGGCTGAAGGTCGACCGTCATGAAATACTCGGCCAGCCCCTCCTGAAGCCAGCCAGGGTAGCCCGCGGGGAAGTACTGGGCGACGAAGTGGTGGGTGTACTCATGCAGCACCACGTCATCGCCGTTGTTGCGGTCATAGCGACCGTCATCGGCCCTGATGGCGACGACGAAGATGTCCTCCAACGGGGTCAGATATATGCCTCGGATCTCTTCCGGCGCATCCGGAAGCACGCGCCGCATCTCCTGAGTGTTCGATACGAGATAGAAGGGCAGCTTGCGGGGCGTTTCCGCATCGGTCTTGCCGTGAAGCAGCCTCAGGACCCCATCGAAGTCCTCAAGCATTGCGACGTAGCGGCGGATCAGGTTGTCGCTTTGGTTAGAGTAGACAACGAAGTGGTCGCTTTCCGCGCGCTTCCAAAAGCCAGTCTGGTCAGCCGGCGCGTTGGTCTGGCTTGCGCCGCGTTCAGGCGCGCCCTCCTGCGCCGAACATGTCGTCCAGACGCCGAGAGCGGCGACGACAGCGACCAGAGCCGCTCTTTGATGCAACAAAACCGACGCCCCTCTCGACCTTCAATCTCTCGCTGAGGTTGCCGCCGTCGCGATTACAAGGCAAGCGCCGCTCGAGGGCTCCAGATTCCTTTAGGCGCGTCCGGAAGCAAATGGGCGGGTCCTCTCGAACCCGCCCCAGCTTGGGCTCCGAGGCCTCTAGTGCTTCAGCGCATGCTTGATGTCGCGCATCTGGTCGTGGCCGGATTTGACCGAGGTCCAGGCGCGTTCGATCACTACGCGGGTCTGGGGATCGACGTCGGCGTCTTGAAGGGCCTTTTCGTACTTGGCCTTGATGTGGTCCTCGCCGGCCTCGACCTCTTTGACCACGGCCTCGTCGCCCTTGGTCAGGGCATCCTTCAGGTTCAGAAAGGCGCGGTGGGCGGCGGCCAGGATGGTGCCGTCGTCCTTGGGATCGCCGCCCAGGCGGCGGACTTCGTCTTGCAGTTCCGAAGCGACCGAGCGGCGCTCTTGGGCGCGGCGTTCGAACAGCGCCTTGTAGCTGCTGTTGTCGGCGTCCTTGGCGGCTTCGGCATAGCCGTCGGCGCTGTCGATCGTGGTCTCGACCAGGCCGTTGACGAGCTTGATGTGGTCTTCGTTGGTGTGCATGGCGCGGCTCCTCGTGTGGGAAGGGGAGCCTTGTCAACGCGGGGCGGCCGTGAACGGTTCAGCCCGACTTTGCCGGCAATTTCGCGCCGACGTGGTCGACGCCCAGGGCCTCGCAATGCAGGGTTTGGCGTTGACGCTCGGCGGCGCGGGCCTTTTGCTCTTCGGTGCGTTGGTTATGGCAGGCTGGGCAGGAGACGCCCTCGACATAGAGAGACGAGGCCTGGTCCTCGGGGCTGACCGGCATGCGGCAGCCCCGGCAAAGCACGTGGGTTCCGGGCGTCAGGCCGTGGCCGACCGCCACGCGCTCGTCGAACACGAAGCACTCGCCGCGCCAAAGGCTCTCGGGCTCTGGCACCTGCTCCAGATAGTCGAGAATGCCGCCCTTCAGGTGGAAGACTTGCTCGATGCCCTCGGATTTCAGGAAGGCGGTCGACTTCTCGCAGCGGATGCCGCCGGTGCAGTACATGGCGACCTTCAGCGGTGGGGCGTCGGGGCCGCGCGCGGCCTCCAGGCCCTCGCGATACTGACGGAACCAGGCGGGGAATTCCGAGAAACTGGCGGTTCGGGGATCGACCGCGCGCTCGAAATGGCCAACCGCGACCTCATAGTCGTTGCGGGTGTCAATCACCACGACGTCGGGATCGCTGATCAGCGCGTTCCAGTCGGCGGGCGCGACATAGGTTCCAGGATCGGTCGGGTCGAGATCGGGTTCGCCCAGGGTGACGATCTCTTTCTTCAGCCGCACCTTCATCCGGTAGAACGGCATGCGTTCTGCCCAGGCCGTCTTGGGCGTCAGATCAGCGCAGCCGGGCAGGGCGCGGATGTGGGCCAGCACCGCCTCAATGGCGGCGTCCTCGCCCGCGATGGTGCCGTTGATCCCCTCGCGCGCTAGCAGAAGCGTGCCCTTGACGCCCAGGCCGCAGCAGAGGGCGGCCAGCGGCCCTTGGATCGCGGCCGGGTCCTCGAACCGCGTGAAGCGATAGAGCGCGGCGACGCGATACCTAGCCAAGGTTTGCAAGCGCCTCCTGGGCGTCGCGCTGGATGCGGGCGACCATGGACTTCAGCCCATTGGAGCGCTGGGACGACAAAGCTTCGGACAGGCCCAGGCGATCGAGGGCCGCCTTGGCGTCGAAGGCGGCGATGTCGGCGGGGGCGCGGCCGGAATAGAGGCGCAGCATGATGGCCACCAGACCGCTGACGATATGGGCGTCGCTGTCGCCACGGAACGTCAGCGTCCCGTCGGCTTGCGGTTCGGTGACCAGCCACACCTGGCTGGCGCAGCCGCGCACCTTGTTGTCCTCGGAGCGCTCGGCGTCGGTGAGGGGAGCCAGGTCCTTGCCGAGCTCGATCACATAGCGATAGCGCTCTTCCCAGTCGCCGAGCAGTTCGAACTCGTCGGCCAGTTCGTCGAGGGCGGCGTCGATCGGGTTGGTCATGGGCGGGCGTTTAGGCGCCTTCGCCGCTCCAAGGCAAGCACAGCGTGGCGATCAGCCCGCTTGCAGGATCAGCCGAGCCAGGAAGCCGGCGCCCAGGCTCGACGACAGCTTCAGTCGTCCGCCCATGGCGCGCGCCAGCAGGTCGACGATCGGCAGGCCCAGGCCCACGCCTTCATTGGCGCGGGTCAGCGGCGAGCCGCCTTGCTCGAACGGCTGCAGCAGGCGCGGCAATTCAGCGCTGTCCACGCCCGGGCCCTGGTCGCGGATGGTCACCTCGACCTCGGCGCCGATCCGGCCTGCGGCGACATGCACCACCCCGCCGGCCGGCGAGTGGGTCACGGCGTTCTGCAGCAGATTCGACAGCATGGTGCGCAGACCCCGACTGTCGGCGATAACCAGCGGTAGGGCGCCCTGGCCGATGATGTGGATGATGACCTCGCGGCGGGCGATCTCGGGGCGCAGGCCCTCGATCACGTCCTCCAAAGCCTCGTCGAGGCTCTCGGGCGTCATCTTGATGTCGGTGACGTGGCCTTCCAGGCGCGCGATCTCGACGATCTGATTGACCAGCTTCAGCAGCTTCACGCCGCTTTCGTGGACGATTTGAGCGTACTCGCGGTACTGCGGCGCGCCGAGCGGGCCGTACAGCTCATGCGAAAGGATCTCCGAAAAGCCGATAACGGCGTTCAGAGGGGTCCGCAGCTCATGGCTGACCATACGCAGGAAGGAACGCTTACGATCGTCGAGCGCCGCGCGGCGACGCTCCTCCGCCGCCGTCCGACGCTCGGTCGGAACAGCGTCGTCGAAGGGTACGATAAGCGATGCGTCCAGGGACGCCGGTTCTGGCATTATGAACTCCCGGACCTTCTGTCCGCACCAATCAAAGCCGGACCATGACGCATGGCGCTTACGATTCCGTTTCCGTCCACAACGAAGTCCGCCATTAACCTCGCTTAACGATTGTGTGCGCTTGGACGGAACCCGCCGCTCGCGTTAGGCTTCATAAAACGGCGACTCCCGCCGTAGTCGAAACCGGCCGGCCTTGGAACTCGAAGCGCGACCAGACTCGATCAGGCGTCCCGCCCCGCAGGCGGGATTCGATCCCGCGCTTGCCTGGCGCCTGGGGTGGCTGGGGGCTGTGTGCCTCGCCGCCGCTGCGGCGCTGTTCATCATCGACGCCCGAGCGTGGCCAATCTGGAGCGCTCTGGCCGCTGGTGCGATTCCCGCCTTGGCCGCCTTGATCGTCACGCGCGGCGGCGAGCGGACGGAATCCTTGCTTTTGGTGCTTTGGGCCGTGGGCGGAGCCTCGGCCGCAGCCCTGACCGGCGGTGTGTCCGGCGCCATGGCGGCCTGGTGTCTCGCCCCCGTCGCCGCCGCGTCAACCATGAGTCGCTCCAAGCGCCTCGCTGAAGGGGCCGCCTTGGCTCTGATCGGTGGCTGTGTGGCCGCTCTGATTCAGCTTTCGGGCCTCGCGCCGGCGGCCCCGAGCGGACCCTTGGCTTTCTTGCTGGGTTTCCTGGCCTTGGTCACCACGGGACTCGGCCTTGCCGCTGGTCTGTTGATTGGCCGCCGCCGTCAGGACATGCGCGAAGACCGCGACGCCTTGGAGATCGGCTGGCTTGAGACCCTGCTCGATGGCTTGCCCTATCTGGCGATCGCCGTGCGCGGTCATGAACAGGTGACCACCGTGCGGGGGGCGGCTCCCCTGGGCTTGTCCACAGAGCTGCTGATGACGCGCGGGCTCGCCGAAGCCGCGGCGCCGACGGATCGCGCGCGTTTGGCTGCGGCCATCGCTCAGGCTCACCGGGACGGCGCGGCCAGTCTGGATTTCAAGCCGGCGCTCGGGCTTGAACGCCTGGTGGCCCTGGACCTGCAGCGTGTGGCGCCCAACCAGCTTGTCGGCGTTCTACGCGACGTGACGGCCGAGCGGGATCGCGCTGCCGCCCTGGAACAGGCCCGCGCGGACGCCGAGGGGCTGGCCGCTGGCCGCGCCCGCTTCCTGGCCAACATGAGTCACGAGCTGCGCACGCCGTTGAACGCCATCATGGGCTTCTCGGACATCATGCGCGCGCGGATGTTCGGCCCCTTGAGCGACCGCTACGCTGAATACGCCGAGCTGATCCACGAGAGCGGCGGCCATCTCCTGGACCTGATCAACGACGTGCTGGACATGTCCAAGATCGAGGCCGAGCGGTTCGAGTTGCAGCGCGGGTCTTCGACGCGCGCGAGGCGGTCCAGGCCGCCATGCGCTTGCTGCGCGTGCAGTCCGACACCGCCGGCGTCCAGCTGCGAGGCGTCCTGCCGCAAGGCGAGATGGAGGTCGACGCCGATCGTCGCGCGCTAAAGCAGATCGTGCTGAACTTGGTCTCGAATGCTCTGAAGTTCACCCCGCGCGGCGGCCAGGTGACCGTGACGCTGGACGGTTATGACGGGGTTCTGGAGATTGTCGTGGCCGACACCGGCGTCGGCATCAGTCCTGAGGATCTCGAGCGCCTGGGACGGCCCTACGAGCAGGCCGGTGGCGCCGAACAGCGGGCCCGGGGCACGGGCCTTGGCCTGTCGCTAGTCCGGGCCTTCGCCAAGCTGCATGGCGGCGAGATGGCCATTGAGAGCCGCCTGGGCGCGGGCACGACCGTTTCGGTGCGGCTGCCGTGCTGCTGGCCATGCTGCCCGCCGCCAAGCCGCCGGCGCCAGAAGCGTTGATCGAGGAAGAGCCGCTTCCTCCCACGAGCTTGGGTGACAACGTGATCGCCTTCGCGCCACGTTGATCCAGAGCGTCAGGGTTTAGTTCAAAAAAGCCCGCCCCGCGCGAAATCGCCACCTCGATATAGGCCTTGCGGGTCTGTTCGTCGCCACGGCCGGCGAAGGCGAACTCGATGGTCACCGCCTCGCGCGGATCCAGCTGCGACATGGCCTCTGCCGCGGCGATGGGGAACCGGAAGGCCAGTCCTGTCTTGGCGCCTGTCGGCAGCAGGGTTGGCGGCGCCTCTTCGCGCGTTTCTGCGTTGAACACGAGGCTGGCGTTGCGCGCGACCTTGCCGCCCAGGGCGCGGCCCACGGGTGTCGATATAGGGGCAAGCGTGCGTCTGGTGTCGCGCAGGATCAACCGCGCTGCGTACGGGCGCTGACCGTTTTCGAAGGTTGCGACGGCGGTGAGCGCCTTGTTGCGCCCCGCCAGGCCGAACATGAGCCGGTCGCCCCCAAAGGCCGACATCTGCGATAGTCGCCAGAACGGAATGGTCGCGGAAGAGGCGCGATCCGCCTTCCACGACGCCACGTCTCCTCGATAGGTCATGGTCTGCATCTGGGCATAGCCTTCGAAGGCGGCTTTGACCCGCGAGGCCGCCAAGGTCATGTCCTTGGAGTCGCATGCCGTGGCGCTGGCCTTGGCGCGGGCCCTCTGCTCGAGAGCGGCGACCTGAAGCTCGCTGACACCCGAGCGCAGGGCCGCGCCACGGGCCTGGGCGCGGGCGGCGTTCAGCGCCGCCCCAATCTGGGGCGAGAACAGGCCGCAGCGTGCGTTCGCCGCGGTCATCAGCGTACGCTCATAGAGCTGGTCGGCGGCTCCGGCGGCTAGCAGCACCGAGGGCGCGGCCAGCGTCGCCGCGAGCACGACCGCCGCCATGCCCTGGCGTGCGCGACCTTTCTGATGCTCTGCGGACGTCATTGGCCTATGGATGAGACATTCGAAGGACGGGTTCTAGGCCCCTCCGGGTTGCGGTTCGGTTAGCATGCTTCTTTCGACAGACATCTGGGTTGGGGCCTTGATCCGGCGCGCGGAGCTCGGCGGGGCCTTCGCCGCCGTGGCCCGCAAGGGCGATGCGCGCGCCGGCGCGGTGCTGGTCAAGGCGGTAGACCGCCGGGCCGGAACCGCGCGCCTCTACAGCGAGGCTATGCGGGGCGACGGAGAGCGCTTTTGGATGCAGCCGGTTCGCTCCGTGTTCGAACCTGATCTGGACGCCTATGTCGAGCGCGCCGCGCGGATTGATCCCGATATCTGGCTTGTGGAGATCGAGGATCGCGAGGGGCGGCATTTCCTGACCGAGCCCGTCGAGCCTGACCGGGCGTAGAGGTCAACGTTCTCATTTCGGAAGCGGGACGCGTGGTGGGAGGGGCGTGGCGCCTGTCGTTAACCCTGATCCTAAACCGGACTGAAAGCCCGGATCGGGTATGTGTTGGGCTCATAGCCGCCCAGCACGTGAAGCCCATGCTTTTCCTGATGAACGACGTCATTCTCAGCTTCGACCCGAGCGAACTGGCGCCGCCCGTGACGCGCGAACGCTTTGCCAAGCTGTCGCTGAACAGCGTGCTGGACCTGGGTAAGGAACTGTTTTCGGAAGAGCCGCTTTTGCAGCGCAAGGATGTCGAACGCGCCCAGCGTTTGGCCGCTTTGATGATCGCCAAGGCGCCGGATATCAACGCCGCGCTGTTCATCGCGCCAGCGCGTGGCTGCGCGGTCGAGGATGTACAGGCTCGCTACGTCCAGCTCAGCGTCGAGGTCATGGGCGCGTTGCTGCATCGGCAGAACGCCGGGGCCCTCACCAACGCTGAAGCTGACCGTCAGGTCTGGCAGCGCTTGGCCGCCTAGAGCTGAACGAAGTTCATCAGCCAGCTGATCGTGATGGCTAGGCCGACAAGGCCAGCGATCGTGACGCCGAAGCAAAGCGCGCTACGGGCAGGATGTTGCCGGCCAGTGGAGCGGTAATGGTCGAGCAAGGCCATCGTTCGATTTCCTCCAAAAACCCGACGATCTTGAGCCGTCGTTGGTATTTCGCCGAGCATGACTCCAAACTCACTCTTCGAATAGAGGGATTTTGAACGTCTGGTGAGCACTCGCCAGGACATGGTGACGCGGCCAGGGCGGTTAAAGCTCTTTCTGGTTGAGCCGCTCAATCCTTGGTTCAAGTCTCCGCGAACGCCATTCGGAGCCTTCACGGAACCAACATGGCCTTGTCGCCCACCTGACAAGACACGCCGCTACGCCGCGCTCAGTTGAATAGTGCAGGTGTACGATGAAGCTTATGACGACAGCCGCCTGGGGTGTGATCGCCCTGGTCCTGGCCACCCCAGCCCAAGCCCAGCAGGCGGCTTCCAGCGGAGAGGCGGCGCAGGTGGACACGTTGGTCGTCACCGGCACCCGCCGCGTCGACCGCACGGCCTTCGAGTCTGCCGCGCCGGTGGATGTCGTCAGCCAGGAGGCGCTGAAGAGCGTCGTCTCCGACGAGATTATGGACAAGCTGGCGGCCACGACGCCGTCGTTCAACGTTCAGCGCTTGCCGGCCGCCGATGGCCAAGCCTTCGTGCGCCCCGCCACCCTGCGCGGCCTGTCTCCCGACCAGACCCTGGTGCTGGTCAATGGCAAGCGCCGCCATCGCTCGGCGGTGCTGGGTGGGCGCGGTCAGCAGGGCGTAGACCTCGCCGCTCTGGGGACCAGCGGCATCGAGCGAATCGAGGTGCTGCGCGACGGCGCCTCGGCTCAGTACGGTTCGGACGCCATCGCCGGGGTCATCAACATCATCCTCAGCGACAAGACCGGATTTGAAGGTTACGCGCAGACGGGGCGCTACTTCGCCGGCGATGGCGACAAGACCGAGATCGGCGCGCGCTATGGCATGGCGATCGGCAACGGCGGCAGCATCGTCGCGGCGCTCGACTACACCAACGCCGAAGCCACTTCGCGCACCCGTCAGCGGCCCGACGCGATCGCCTTCCAGGCGGCCAATCCTAGCATCAAGGTGCCGAACCCCGTCCAGCGCTGGGGCCAGCCCGATCGCGAAGTCTGGCGCGGCTCGCTGAATCTGGTGCTGCCGATCGGAGACGCCGCAGAAGCTTATGGCTTCGCGACCTATAGCGATCTGCAGGGCGTCACCGACTTCAACTGGCGCAACCCCTCGACCGACAGCTCGTACCGCACCAGCACGGTGTTCCCGGGCTGGTCGCTGAGCCAGATCTATCCGGCGGGTTTCTCGCCGAAATTCGGCCAGGACGAGACGAACGCCTCGCTCAACGGCGGCCTGCGCGGCGACGCCAAGGGCTGGTCCTGGGGCGTCTCGGCAGGTTGGGGCCGCGACAAGGTCGACTACTTCCTGAACAACAGCATCAACGCCTCATTCGGCCCGCAGTCGCCGACCCGCTTCGACGCCGGTTCGCTGATTCAGGAAGAGGCGACACTGAACCTCGACGCCTCGCGGCCAATGGAGTGGTCGTTCCTGGCCAAGCCCGCCAACCTCGCAATGGGCGTTGAGGCCCGGAAAGAAACCTACAAGATCGAGGCGGGCGATCGCTATTCGTGGGACGTCGGTCCTGGCGCCTCAGCGGGCCTGCCCAGCGGCTCGAACGGTTTCCCGGGCTACGCGCCCAGTCAGGCCGGGTCGTGGGACCAGACCAGCTACGCCGCCTATGCCGATCTTGACCTGCCGATCACAGACAAGTTCAACGCCGACATCGCCGTGCGTCACGAGGATTTCTCGGAGTTCGGCCAGACCACCGACGGCAAGATCGCCGCGCGCTACGAGTTCACGCCGAACTTCGCCATTCGTGGCGCGGTCTCGACCGGTTTCCGGGCCCCGACCGCCGGCCAGATCAATAACACCCGCACCTCGCAAGGCCTGAACACCACGACCTTGCTGCTGTTCACCTCGGGCCGGCTCTCGCCGATCAACCCGATCTCGGTGGCCCTGGGCGGCAAGCCGCTGGAGCCGGAAGAGTCCAAGAACCTGTCGCTGGGCGCAGTGTTCCGCCAGGGCGGCTTCACGGCGTCGGTCGACTACTACCGCATCGAGGTCGACAATCGGTTCGCCGTCTCGCCGAACTTCACGGTCACGCCGGCGCTGCGCGCTCAGCTGGTGGCCGCCGGGGTCCCCGGCGCCGACAGCCTGACGACGGTCAGCTACTTCACCAACTCCTTCGACACCCGGACGCAAGGCGTCGACGTGGTCGGCTCCTGGCGCGGCCAGGTTTGGGGCGCGCGCGCGGGCGTCACCGCAGCCTGGAACTGGAACGACACCAAGGTCACGCGCTCCAAGCTGACCGAGGTCTCGCGCCTGGCCCGTATCAACTTGGAAGATGGCCTGCCGCAGAACGCCGCCAACGTGTCGTTCGACTACGCCAAGGGGCGCTTTAGCGGCCTGATCCGCGCCCGCTGGTCGGGCGAGTGGACCGACGCTCAAGCCAACGGGACCGCCGATCTGATCCAGACCTTCGGCGGCCGCACTCTGGTCGACCTATCCATGAGCGCTCAGCTGACCGATGCGCTCAAGCTGACGGTCGGCGCTGAGAACCTGTTCGACACCTATCCGGACGAGGCGACCTTCCAGGTCTCGCGCGGCCTGATCTACTCGCGCAACGCCCCCTACGATACCGATGGCGGTCTTTGGTACGCGCGGCTGTCGGCCAAGTTCTAGGAGGTCGTCGCGCGCGGAGAGGTTGTGCCGTGGCGTGATCTCATGTCAGATCACGTCGCGGCTTGAGTGATCGGGGAGTGGCGTGATGCGTCGATGGATGTCGCGACGGATGTTCGTGACCAGCGCCGCCGTCGCGCCCTTCGCGGTCTCCGTTGGCCGCGCCGCTCCGCTTGAAGGCGGAGCGTGGCTGCACACCCAGACGCGATCCTTTTCGCTGTACGGTCGCATAGGCGAGCGTACGCTCACCCAGATGGCGCGGGATCTCGAGGATTTCGACGGCCTGCTCCGGATGTTGCACGGCGTTGACGCGCAGACAGCCAGGCCACTGCCGATCTACTTCGTCCCGCGCGACACCGATCTTCGCCGCGTGAGGCCGAGCCTTTCAAAGGACATCAGCGGCCTTTACAGCGCGTCGATCGGCGATGTCTTCGCGGTGATGAGCGTGGAAGGCGGGGAAGAGCGTGGCCGCCGGGTGCTGTTTCACGAGTACACGCACCATTTCATGATGCAGAACGCGCCCGCCGCCTATCCGTCGTGGCTGGTCGAGGGCTACGCCGAGTACTTCTCGACTGCTCGGTTCAAGCCTGATGCGGTCGAGCTGGGCGTTACCAGTCCCCGTATCGCATGGCTGAGGGGGGCGGTCTGGACGCCGTTCGAAGATATCCTTGGGCGTCGAGCGCTGTGGGGCGATCGCTCCGACATCACGGCCTTCTACGCCCAGTCCTGGCTGCTTACCCACTACATGATGTCCGATCCCGAGCGGCTGGCGCGCCTGACACGCTACGCCGAGGCGGTCGCGGGGGGCGGGGATCCAGTGGCCCTTATGCCCGAGGCCGCCGGCGCGCCGCTGGACAAGCTCGACCGGGTGCTCCGTCGTTACATGGAGGCCTTGCCTGGCCGACGCATGGCGCGCCCGCCCTCGACGGCGACGTCCCCGACGGTCGCGCGCTTGCATGGGTCTGCGGACGTCCTGCTGCTAGAGAACCAGCGGCTTAAGATGGGCGTGCCGCCGGAAGAGCGCCCGGAGGTTCTGGCCATGATCCGCGAACGGGCCGCGCGCTATCCGGGGGACCGGCTCGCGGATCTGACTCTGGCGCGGGCCGAGAACGACTTCGGCGACCGCGCCAAGGCTCAGGCGATCCTGAAGCGGCGGGTCGATATAGACCCTCGCGACGTCGAAGCGCTGCAGATTCTGGGGTGGTCTTGCATGCGGCAAGCGGCCGCCGAGCCGGCCCAGGCGCAGCGCCTGCTGAGCGAGGCCCGCGACTGGTTCGGCAAGGGCTTCGCCGTCGATCGCGACAATCCGCTGCTGCTGTTCGACTACGGGATCAGCCGGCGAGGAGAGCCAGGCTATCCGAGCGACAACATCGTCAACGTGCTGTTGCGGGCCCAGGCGCTGGCGCCCCAGGTGGCGCCGTTCCGGCTGGCCGCCGCGGACGCGCTGATGCGACGGGGCCGCTTCGACGAGGCGGCGGCCATGGTGCAGCCGGTATTCAATGACCCGCACGCCGGCCCTGAACGGGCCGAGGCCAAGCGTCGGTTCGAAGAGGCTCTCGCGCGTCGACGGCCCGCCGAAGCGTCCTCGGAAGGTGACAAAAAGGGCTGAGGAGGCTAGTCCCCGCCCATGAGCACTTCCCCCGCCGCTGAAGCCGCCCGTCGGCGCACCTTCGCCATCATCAGTCACCCCGACGCCGGCAAGACGACCCTGACGGAAAACCTGCTGCTGGCTGGCGGGGCGATCCGGGCCGCCGGCGCCGTGCGGGCGCGCGGTCAGACGCGGCGCACCCAGTCGGACTGGATGAAGATCGAGCGCGAGCGCGGCATCTCTGTCAGCGCCTCGGTCATGACGTTCGACCACGACGGCCTGATGTTCAACCTCTTGGACACCCCGGGCCACGAAGACTTCTCGGAAGACACCTACCGCACGCTGACGGCCGCCGACGCGGCGATCATGGTGCTGGACGCCGCCAAGGGCATCGAGCCCCAGACCCTGAAGCTGTTCGAGGTCTGCCGCCTGCGCGACATCCCGATCATCACCTTCATCAACAAGATGGACCGTGAGGCCCAGGATCCGTTCGAACTGCTCGACGAGGTCTCGTCCAAACTGGCGCTCGATCCGGCGCCGCTTTACTGGCCGGCGGGTTCGGGCGGCCGGTTCAAGGGCATGCTGGACCTGCGGAACGACAAGTTCATTCCCTACGCCAAGAAGAGCTCGACCGACGACGAGGGACACCCCGACCCGATCGCCTTCAAGGGCAATGCGGTGGTCCAATACCTGGACCCCGAAGAGAAGGCCGAGCTGGAAGACAACGCCATGCTGGTCACCGAGGCCGGCAAGCCGTTCGACGTCCAGTCGTTCCTTGAGGGGCACATGACGCCGGTGTTCTTCGGCTCGGCCCTGCGCCATTTCGGCGTTTCGGAGCTGCTGGCCGGCATCGGCGCCTACGCCCCGCCGCCCAAGCCGGCCGCCGCCACCAAGAGCGGCGCTGAGACCCACGTCGCGCCGGGCGACGCCGAGGTGTCGGGCTTTGTCTTCAAGGTCCAGGCAAACATGGACCCCAACCACCGCGACCGGATCGCCTTCCTGCGCCTGACCAGCGGCCGCTTCACGCGCGGCATGAAGCTGAAGGCCCAGAACACCGGCAAGGCGATGAGCGTCAACGCGCCGATCATGTTCTTCGCGTCCGACCGCGAGTTGGCCGAGGACGCCTTCGCCGGCGACGTGATCGGTATCCCGAACCACGGCGTGCTGCGGGTGGGCGACAGCCTGTCCGAAACCGGGACGCTGCGCTTTGCCGGCCTGCCCAACTTCGCCCCGGAAATCCTGCGCCGCGTGCGCGTGAAGGACCCGCTGAAGGCCAAGCACCTGAAGAAGGCGCTGGAAGGCCTGGCCGAGGAAGGCGTCACCCAGCTGTTCCGCCCGATGATCGGCAGCGACTTCATCGTCGGCGCCGTCGGCCAGCTGCAGTTCGAGGTCATGGCCGACCGCCTGGCCAACGAATACCAACTGGACGTGATCTTCGAGGCCAGCCCTTACGCCGAGGCCCGCTGGCTGGGCGGCGACCGCGCCGATGTCGAGGACTTCGTGAACAAGCACAAGTCGGCCATGGGCCAGGACATCGACGAGCAGCCGGTGTTTCTGGGCAAGTCGTCCTGGGAAATCGGCTATGTCGCCGAGCGCTATCCGAAGGTGCGCTTCGAGCGGACCAAGGAACGGGCCTAGGCGAGGGGCGGCCTGGCGTCAGCCGAAGCTGACCTCAGGCCGACAACGCCCCAACCGCGTGAGGCGCTTCCAGGGCCTCCCGAACAGCGGGCTGGCGAGCGCGGCTGACGGGCAGGGGCGCGCCCTCGCTCAGATGCAGCCGCCAGCGGTCGCCATCGCGTTCTAGCCGTTGGACGTGGGCCAGGTTGGCGATCACCGACCTGTGGACGCGCAGAAAGTTCGCCGGCAGTTGGGTCGTCAGCCCGTCCAGACGCGCCGCGTGCAGCAGGCTGCGACCGCCGACCAGCCGCAGCTCGACATAGTCGTCGGCCCCCACCACAGCCAGAATCTCGGCGAGCGGCGCCAGCTCGACGCCCCGGGCCGAGGCCACGGTCAGCCGATCGGGAAGGCTGACGGCGCGGGTCAGAGCGGCTTCGCGGCCACGGTCGTCGCGACCCAGCCGCACCACCTCGACCATCAGCAGCGGCAGCACCAGGCTGGCGGCGAGCAGGAAATAGGAGAAGTCGGCCAGCCATTCGGGAAAGCCGAGGGCCAGGGCGAGAAACAGCGCCAGATAAGCCAGGGCGGGCCGGGCGCCGGGGAGGCGCAGGCGCACGCCCGCGACAGCCGATGGCACGGCGAGCGTCACGCCCAGGATCAGCGCCCAGACCGTCTTGTTGTCGAAGCCTGGCAGCAGGACCGTGGCGCCGACGCAGCCCAGCGCCAGACCGATCATCAGGCCGCGCGCCTTGGGCAGGAACCGGCTGGTGACATAGGCGACCAGCAGGATCGCGAAGGCGGCCGCCAGCGCCCAAATGGCGCTCATCCGCCAGGCGTGGAGGGGGTAGGGATAGTTGAACAGCGGCCGTAGGCTCTCGACGATTGCCTGTAAGGTGGCGACACCGGCCATGCCGGCCATGGCGAGGCTTGAGCCGGTCCGTCGCAGGGCGTGAATGACGCCGAACCCAAACGTCGCCGCCAGCAGGGCGCCGGTCGCCACGAAGGTCACCGCCATCAGCGCGGTGCGCTGCGGATAGGGATAGGGCAAGACGACGATGGCGGTCATCGGGCCGGCGAAGCGCAGGCCGCCATGGAACGACGACAGCCGCAGAACCAGAGTGTTCCCGTAGGGACGCCAGACGGTCTCGCGGATCGGAAAGATCGCTTGATAGCGTCCTGGGACCTCATCGCGCGCCGACGCTCCCGGGACGCCATTGCCACCCAGGCGCTGGCCGTTGAGCCAGGCTTCGGACGAGGCGACGCCCGCGACATAAAGGGCGCTCGGCTGGGTGTCGCTTGGGGAAGGGATCGTTGAGCGGATCCAGAGCTCGCGGCCCTGGGGATCGACGAAGTCTCCAAGGGGGCGGCAGTCGCTCAACACCGGTCCGGAGGGGCCGATCGCTCCATGGCACGCCTCCCACGTCATATCCTGGGCCCGCGCCAGGGTCGCAAGGCTCGTCAACAGAAGGGAGAGAAGCAGGGTTCGCCACATGACGTCACCTTAGAGCGCCGTTCGCCGAGACGCGCCACCGTTCACCGATCGCAGGGCGCTGTTGACCGAAGCCTTGTGGCGAGCGGTCCGCCGATCGGCTCAGCTATCGCCATGACCCATGCATCGCTCAATCGCCGCGCCCTGCTCGCCGCTGGCCTCGCCCTTCCTGGTTTCGCCGTCTCTGGATTGGCGCTGGCCCAGACCGCCGCGCCGTCTCCGTCGCAGCCCGGTCTCTTCCGCTTCAAGGGCTGGAAGGGCCAGGACACCGACGCCGAACGCGGCTTCTTCGAAGTCCCGGAAGATCGTCGCGATCCTAAGTCCCGGAAGATCCGGCTGAGCTATGTGCGGTTCGCCTCGACGGCGGCCAAGCCGGGCCCGCCGATCGTCTATCTGTCCGGCGGACCGGGCGGCGTGGCGACGCGAGCGGCCGCCGGCCCGCGGTTTCCGATCTTCATGGCCCTGCGCGACGTGGCCGACGTCATCGTCTTCGAGCAGCGCGGCACGGGCCTGTCCAACCATATCCCCGACCGGCCGCTGTCGGCGCGGCCCTTGCCCGAATTCACGGAGGCCGGGCTGACCGCCTATTTCCGTGAGGACTTCAAGAGCGCCTGGGCCGACTGGACTAAGGCCGGCGTGGCCATGACCGGCTACAACACCGAACAGAACGCCGACGACATCGACGACCTGCGGCGTCACCTGGGGGCGGAGCAGGTTTCTCTGTGGGGCATCAGCTACGGCACGCACCTGGCGCTGACCATGCTCAAGCGGCATGGCGCGCGGGTCAGCCGCGTGGCCCTGGCCAGCCTTGAAGGGCTGGATCAGACGGTGAAGCGCCCAGCGGCGGTTGACGCCCTTTTGCAGCACGTCGACGGTCTCTTGGCCGCCGATCCCGCCGTGCGGGCGGCGATCCCCGACCTGCCGGCCCTGATGCGGCGCGTGCATGCCAAGATGGAGGCGGCGCCGGTCAAGATGCCCGCCACGCTGAACGGCGCGCCGGTCGAGCTGAAGATCGGCGGCTTCGCCATCCAGCTGATGACCGGCGGGCTGATCGCTAATCCGCAGACCCTGGTCATGCTGCCAGGCCTTTATCTGGCGCTGGACGCGGGCCGCTACGAGGTTCTGGCGCCGTTCATGGGCGAATTCGCCAACATTCCCGGCATCGCCGGCATGCCCGAGGCCACGGACCTGGCGTCGGGCATCTCTCCCGGCCGGCTGGCCCTGGTGCGGCGCGAGGCCAAGACCGCCGTGCTGGGCGAGGCGCTGAACTTCCCGATGCCGCAGCTGCTGGGCGTGGTTCCGGAAGCCGACCTGGGCGAGGCCTTCCGAGCGTCGTTCCGCATCGACCATCCGGCCCTGCTGATCGCCGGCACACTGGACGGCCGCACGCCGGTGTCCGAGCAGGACGAGGTGGCGGCCCAGTTCACCCGCAAGGCCCGGGTGACTGTCGAGAACGCTGGCCACAACGTCTTTGAGGCCCACCCGGACGTGCAGGGATTGCTGGTGCGGTTCTTCCGCGGCGAGGCCGTGGTCGACACCCGGCTGAGCCTGCCGCCGCCGACGTTCAAGGTGGCGTGATTGGGAGGCTGGCGACGCGCTACGAGCGGCATCCTAACCGCGCCGATGTCGAGGACTTCGTCAACAAGCACAAGTCGGCCATGGGCCAAGATATCGACGAGATCCTCGGTGTTCTTCGGCAGGAGCGCCTGGGAGATTGGCTATGTCGCCGAGCGCTATCCGAAGGCGCTGCGCTGACGAAGACGCGAGTGTAGCTTAGCGAGAGTTTTGGCTTTCTTTTTCCTAGGGCTGTGCCGGCCTTGCTCTTACTATCACTAGGCAAGGAGAGCGCGATGCGGACGTTGATCATGAAGGCGGCCGTAGCGGCCGTGTTGGCCGCCATGGCCGTAGCCGGCCCGGCTTCGTCGGGACCTTTCGATCAGGAGGTCCTGGTCATGTACTATGCCAACGAATCCAAGATGATCCAGGTCGGCGAAAGCTACAGAGGTTGCGACGGATCCAGCTATAGCTGGGGTTCTCGTACTGACATCAACGATCGATACGTAGCGCCCTGTCCGTGAGCGGGATATGCGAAGGCCGCCCTCGCTTGGGGCGGCCCTCTCTATCCGGTGCGCATGGTGCGGCGGCTATAGGATTGCGTAATAGTCGAGTTCCGCGTGCTGGACATGATCGCCGATGGCCATCGGCTTGGCGTCCATGACCTCCTTGAAGGCGACCTTGAACGCCGCCATTTCCTCTGGCGTGCCGACCGAGACGCGGACGGCGTTGGGCCAAATGGGCCAGGTGCGGCCGATCAGGACGTTCTTGGCCTTCATGGCCGCCATCACCCCGCGACCGTTTCGGCCCGTGTCGATCATGAAGCAGTTGGTCTGCGGATCGCCGATGACCTTGTAGCCGTTGGCTTTCAGCCAGGCGATCGTGTCGCGGCGCGTATCGCCGATGATCTTGCGTCGAGCGGGCGCCAGGCTGGCGTCCTCAAGCGAGGCGCGGGCGGCTGCAGAGCCGGTGATGGGCATGGCGTTCTGGCCGAACGGCTTCAGCCTTGCCAGCAGGTCGGGGCGTCCGACCGCGAAGCCGCAGCGTATGCCGGCCATGCCGTAGATCTTGGAGAAGGTGCGCAGGACGATCAGGTCCTTGCCCTGAGCCACCAGGTCCAGGGTGTCTGGTTCGTCGGTCAGATGGATATAGGCCTCGTCGACCAACAAGATCGCGCCAGCGGGCTTGTTCTCAAGCGCCCAGATGATGTCCTGCTTGGTGGTGACGGTGCCTGTCGGGTTGTTCGGGTTGCAGATGTAGATGACGCCGGCCTGGGCGTCGGCGGCGACCATGGCCTTGACGTCATGGGCGCAGTCCTTGGTCAGTGGCACCTTGACCACCTTGGCCTGGCTGGTCTTGGCCGCGTACATGCCGGCCTCGTACGACGGATCGGCCGTGACGAAGCTCTTGGTCGGCGAGGTGAAGGCTAGCACGCTGTAGTGCAGGGGCTCGGAGGAGCCCGCATAGGCGACGACGTACTCGGGCTTGAGGCCGGTCTGAGCCGCAAAGGTCTGGATCAGCAGGTCCGTCTCGCCGTTCAGATCGTAGCGGCCGCCCAGCGGGGCGACGCGGGCGATGGCGTCGCAGGCCGCCTTGCTAGGGCCCAGCGGATTTTCGTTGGCGTTGATCAGGACCATGCCTGGCGCCGGCGCGTTGGGGCTTTGACCGTGTAGCGCCATGCCGGACGGAGGCGCGGCGGTCTGCGCCGCGTGTGCGAGACTGGCCTCGGTCACTATGGGCGCGGCTGCGGCGATCAGCGCCGCGCCGCGCAGGAAGGAACGGCGCCCCAGCGCCGGTTCGTCGGAATTCCGCGTGACCATCTTCGTCTGCTCCCCATTTACTCGAGGCCCGAGGACGAACCTTCGCGAACGATCGCGCAAGGGGGCACGGGCCAGCGTCGCGCGTCCTGCCCAAGGCGCGGGCAGAGCCAGGCTTGCCATCGCCGCTTAGGCGCGAAATGAGTGCGGCTCCATCTGTCAGGAATCGCTCCATGCCCGCGCCCCTCGCCATCGGCCACCTCTCGATTGGATTGGTGGCCCACGACGAGAAGAAGGCCGCCCTGGTCGCCTGGGCCAAGGCGCATGCCGACTTCTTGAAGGACAAGACGCTGTTCGCCACTGGCACCACCGGTGGGCGACTCCTGGAAGCGTTGCCGGAGCTAGATCTGACGCGTCTGAAGAGCGGCCCGCTGGGCGGCGATCAGCAGCTGGGCGCGATGATCGCCGAGGGGCGGCTGGACGTTCTGATCTTCTTCGTCGACCCGCTGTCGCCTCAGCCGCACGACGTGGACGTTAAGGCGCTGATCCGCATGGCGACACTGGCCGATATCCCGTTCGCCTGCAATCCGGCGACGGCTGATCTGATCGTCGCCTGCCAGGCTTAGCTAGCCTGGGAACTTCAACAGGTTCGGCTTGGGGATCGCGGCCTTGAACGTTCCGCGCGACTTGCTGGTGTCCAGGCCAAACTCCGCCCAGGCCGCGAGAAAGCCGTTGGCCGCGTCGACGGGAGAGGAGGGGACCATCTCCAGCACCGGCCGAGAAGCGACGGCGGCGCGAGCGGACGTCCACGCGTCGGGTTCCGTGGTCGCATAGTCGCCATCGGACGCGACCAGCTGGCTGGCGAGCTCCAAATCGGAGAAGCGCAGGGTCACGGCGGCGTCGGCGGGCAAATCCGAAAGACCCTCCAGGGCCTCGATGAGAGCCGTCAGACTCATCTTTGCGGCCGTCGTGCGCCGCTCGCCGCCGGCCGCCCCTTTGATCGCGCCCGCTCCGGTTTCGCCGTCGATCCGCCGCACATAGGACCAGCCGCCATAGCTGGGGTCCTGGCGGCAGAGGCTGGCGATCCACAAGGTGACGGCGACCATGGGGGGCTCCCGATCTTCAAGTGATTTGGCGGCTTTCTAGCCTGTTTCGCTCAAACTCGGGGAGCGGGTGAACGAAGGGTAAACATTGCCCTAAAACTTATGGTTAACGTCATTTTAGGATCGGTGAACGGTGTTTTAAGAAAATCAAGAAGAGCGCCGAGTGAGCTGTGTTCCGTTAAGCAATAAATGTGCCAGATTGGGTCTCGGTCAGCCCTTTTGGGTGGATTTGTGGGTGATGTATAAAAATCTGAAAAATATTTATGGTTAACGCGATGTAAATACCTATTAACCACTTGTTAAATCTGCTGGCTCCGGTTTTGCTGCTTGGGCGTTGAACCTTCAACGGCTGTCCCGCCTTGGGACGTCCCAAATGGAGTCCGCGGGCCATGTTCGAGTTTGGGCGAGATCTGAAGCGGCTGTTCGGTGTCGAAGCCGAGGCGAAGAGCGCTTGGCGCGAGGGCCTGACCGGCGGCGACACGTCGTTGCTGGAGCTGCTTGAGACGCCGCTGCTGGCCAACGAGGCGCGCTCGGCTGATGTCGCCGCCAGCCGCTTGGGTTCAAAGGATCGCGGGACGCGCCTTCTGGAGGCGGCGGTGATCTGGCGAGAGTTGGCCCGCCGGACCGGCGACGCGACCGCCCTGCGCAAGGGCGCGGCCCAGGCCGAGGCCGCCCTGAAGATTTTCGAGACCGAGCGTCGCCAGGACGGCCAGGCCGCCGCCCGGTGCGAACAGGTGATGCTGGCGCTGCAAGGCGCGGATCTGTTCGGTGACGAAGGCCTGGTGGCCGCCGCCATGTCTACCCTGGCGCGTACGCCAGCCAATCACCGCACTGCGCTCTGCGGCGCCTTGTGGGCGACGCTGGAGGGACGAGCGGCCATGGTCGATGGCGATCTGGACCGAGCGCTCGCCGCCGTGCAAGCTTTCGAGGCGCCGCTGCGCGCCCTGGCGGCCGCCAAGCGCGCCAAGGGCGGCGGCACCCGGCTCTTATTGGCCGACCAGCGCGCCACGCGCATCGACCTGATCCTTAGCTGCTCGACGCGCCTAAAGGACCGCGCCTTGGCGGAGCTCGCCGCGTCTGAAGCCAAGACCGCTCTGGAAGGCCTCGACCCCGACTTCGAACCCCTGGCCTGGGGTCGATTGGAGTGCCTGCGCGGCGCCGCCCTGGTGCATTTGGGCGACCTCGACGGCGAGATCGCGCGCATCGCCGAGGGGGTTCAGGCGATCACCGACGCAGGTCAGGTCTTCTCCCTGGATCATAGCCCGATGGACTGGGCCCGCGCCCAGGCGCTGCTTGGCGCGGCCCTGCAGACCTTGGGCGAGGCCACCACCAGCGAGCGCGTCTTCGAGCAGGCTGTGTCGGCCTACGATCGCGCCACGCAGATTCTCAAGGTCCAGCCGGCGCTCGCGCTGCGCGCCCAGGTCGCCAACAACCGCGCTCTTTGTCTGGCCCGCTGCGCTGAACTGACGGCGGACCTCGCCGTGCTGGACGCCGCCGAACTGGCCTTCAAGGCTGAGCTGGCGGAAGTGCGCGGCGCGCGCGATCCGGCCAGCTGGGCGGTGGCGCAGATGAACCTGGCCCGCCTTTACGAGGCGCGTGTCGAGATAACCGGCCGGGACGACGGACGTCTGGCGCGGGCGGGCGTCGCCCTGGCCGCGGCTCTGGACATCTTCTCGGAGCTGGGCTTGCGCTCGCTGACGGACCTCGCGGCACAGAGCCTGCAACGTCTCCAACGGGCTCCGGCCGTCTGACCCGAAACGGGACGCGGCGGGGCAGGGGCCCGCCAAAGAACGATAAGTAAAGGGATGAACTCGTGATTGCTTCGCTCGCCTTGGCCGCCGCCTTCGCCGCCACCCCCGTTCCGGCCAAGACCGCTTCGGACATGCTCGTCCCCGCCTCGCAGCCGCGCGAAGTCGTCGCCTTGCTGAACTGCCTGGTCAAAAGCGACGGACGCCTGACTGGCTGTACGGTTCAGGACGAAACCCCCAGCGAACTGGGCGTCGGCCAGGCGGCTCTGTCGATGGCCTCGCAGTTTCAGGTCGATCTGCTGGGTCCCGACGGCAAGAGCCGCGCGGGCTCCTACATCCAGGTGCCGGTGCGGATTCGCATCCGCTAAAGCTTCACGACCTCGCCGTCTTCCTTGGTGAAGCTGGCGGGGCGCTGCTCAAGCAAGTCGAGCACGAGCTCCGACGGGCGGCATAGCTTCGCGCCCTTCGGGGTTACGACGATCGGCCGGTTCACCAGGATCGGATGCTCGATCATGGCGTCGAGGATGCGGTCCTCGGCGACGTCGTCCGCCAGCAGGCCCAGCGCCTCGGCGGGCGTGCCCTTCTCGCGCATGAGCTGGCGGAACGACAGGCCGCTCTTGGCGGCGAGGTCACGCAGCTGGTCGCGGGTCCATCCGGCTTTCAGATACTCGACCACCTTGGGCTGGTAACCGGCGGCTTGGACCATCGCCACGACGTTGCGCGAGGTGCCGCACGCCGGATTGTGGAAGATCGTGATTGGGAAATCCGTCGTGGTCATGCCGTCTGTTCCGTCTTGAGAAGCCAGTTGAAAACGCCGGCGGCGAGCAGGGCGCCGATGAACTGGGCGAGGATGAATGCGGGCGCGCTGGCGGGCGCGATCCCGGCGAAGGTGTCCGAGAGGCTTCGCGCCAACGTCACCGCCGGATTGGCGAAGGATGTCGAGGCGGTGAACCAGTAGGCCGCAGTGATGTAAAGACCCACGGCCATCGGCGTGCTGCCCGCCCTGAACCGGGATACGCCGAGGATCGTGCCGATCAGCCCAAACGTCGCCACGACCTCGGAGAAGGCCTGGGCGCCGCCGCTCCGCAGCTTGGTCGAGACCTGCAGGATAGGCTCGCCGAACATGGCGTGGGCGATCCAGACGCCCAGCGCCGCGCCGCCGACCTGGACGGCGGCATAGGCTAGGGCCGCGCCCGGCGAAAGATCACGCCGTAGCGCCGCGATCAAGGTCACCGCCGGGTTGAAGTGGGCGCCGGAGATCGGCCCGAAGATCCAGATCAGGACGACCAACGCTGCGCCGGTGGCCAGGGTGTTGCCCAGCAGGGCGATCGCGGTGTTCCCGGCCGCCAGCTGTTCGCCCATGATCCCGGAGCCGACCACGACCGCCAGCAAAAGCGCCGTTCCCAGCCCCTCGGCGACCAGTCTGCGCGACATGCCGACGCTCATTGAGGGGATACCGCCGAGGGGGCGCATGCCGAGGCGCAGTTGTCCGTCCCATCCAGGATCGCGCTCAGCGGCGCGCAGACCTCGGGCGCCCCGTTACAGCAGTCCCGCAACAGGAACTCCAGCATTCCGGCCATCGCGCCGTACTCGGCGAAATAGATGATGGACCGGCCCTCGCGTCGGGACGTGATCAGGCCGGCGTGGGACAGGACGTTCAGGTTAGCCGACAGGCTGTTGGGCAGGACGTTCAAGGTTCGGGCGATATCGCCCGCCGCAACGCCCTCGGCGCCGGCTTTCACCAGCAGGCGAAAGATCGCCAGCCGCGCCTCGTGGCCCAGGGCGGAGAGCATCTGCACGGCTGATGAAGATTCCATATTTCCAGCATAGTCGAACTATGTGGCTGTTCAATGATGGCGACCTTCGCGCGCGACAGGCGTCCGCGACGCACCGTCGCGCCAGCCTCGCCACCACTGGCGAAAGGTTAACCCCTAACGCCTCGTTAACCATATTCCGACCAAGCTAAAGCCCTCGATTCCACGGCCTTGGCGGCCGATTCCCACGAGGCTTTTGATGACGGGCGCCGAGGTTCTAGATGTCGGCCGGGACGCGATCTGGCTGACGCTCAAGCTGTGCGCGCCCGTGCTGATCGTCGGCCTGGTCGTGGGCGTCGCCATCGGTCTGTTCCAGGCGCTGACCCAGATCCAGGAGCAGACCCTGGTCTACGCGCCGAAGATCGTCGCCATTTTCGTTTCGCTGCTGATCTTTCTGCCGATGATGGGCGCGCTGATGAGTGCGTTCATGCGCCAGATCGCCGCCCGCATCGCAGGCATGTAGCGGAGGTCTGGGGGCTTGGACGCGTTCGCCACGTCGTTTCAGGTCTACGTCGCCGCCCTCGTGTTCTCGCGGGTGGGCGCCATGGTCATGACCATGCCGGGCATTGGTGACGAGCCCGTGCCGCCGCGCATTCGCCTCTCGTTCGCCCTCTTGATGGCGCTGCTGCTGGGGCCGCTGGTCCAGGACACCGTGCCGCCGATCCCGAGCACGCTGGGCGGCCTGGTCGGCGCGATCATCCACGAAATTCTGATCGGTCTGATGATCGGTTCGGTGCTGCGTCTATTCATGATCTCCCTGACCACCGCCGGCGAAATCATCTCGCTGCAGACCACCCTGTCGTTCGCCCAGACGACCAATCCGTCGATGCAGGGCTCAAGCACGGCGGTGGCGACCTTCCTGTCGATGATGGGGCTGACGCTCATCATGGCGACGGGGCTGCATCACCTGTTCATCGGCGCGATCGTCAAGTCCTACACCCTGTTCCCGTTCACCCGCGCCGTGCCCGTCAATGACGCCGTCGCCCTGGCCGTGCGCACGGTGGCGGAGTCTTTCTCGCTGGGCGTTCAACTGGCCGCGCCGGTGATCGTCTTCTCGTTGGTCTTCAACCTCGCTACGGGCCTGGTCGGCCGCGTCATGCCCGCCTTCCAGATCTTCTTCGTCGCTTCGCCGCTCAGCGTGATCCTGGGCCTGTCGCTGCTGGCCCTGTCCCTGGGCGGCATCGCCATGGTCTGGACCGATCGCTATCGCGAACTCCTGCAGATTTTCAGCTAGGGGGCGCGCATGGCGGACGATACGGACCCCGAGTCGAAAACAGAAGAACCGTCGGCGAAACGCTTATCCGACGCGCGCGCCAAGGGCGACGTCGTCAAGTCGGCCGACATTCCGCAACTGGCCTCGCTCGTTGGCGCGGTGTCGATGATAGTCCTGGCTGGCGGCTGGCTGGCGCGCGACCTGTCCGGCGCGCTCTATCCGTTTATCGCTCACGCCGGCACGATCGACCTCTCCAACGGAGGCGCGATGGTGGTTATGAAGCAGGCGAGCTTGGCCGCCTTGCCGTCGCTGATCCTGGTGATGGTGGTCTCGGCCTTGGCTGGCGCTATCGCGCACATCGCCCAGTCGGGTTTCTTGCTGACCCCCGACAAGCTGAAGCCCGATTTCACCAAGCTGGACCTGATCAAGGGCCTGGGTCGCATCTTTGGCCCCGACGGTCTCGTGCAGTTCGCCAAGTCGACGGTCAAGGTTCTGGTCACGGCCCTGATCGCCTGGATGCTGCTGAAGCCTCATGTCGGCGAGGTTCGAAACCTTGTCGGGCTGGATCCGGCGGCGATGCTTCCTGAGGCGCTCAAGCTGTCGAAGTCGCTGCTGATCGCCGTGATTATCTTCATGACCGCCACCGCCGCCTTCGACTGGTTCTGGCAGCGCCACCGCTTCATGAACCGGATGCGGATGACCCTCCAGGAGGTCAAGGACGAGTTCAAGCAGTCTGACGGCGACCCGCATATCAAGGGCAAGCGTCGCCAAATCCAGATGCAGCGCTCGCGTCAGCGAATGATGCAGGCCGTGCCCAAGGCCACCGTGGTCGTGATGAACCCGACCCACTACGCCGTGGCGCTGAAGTACGAGCAGGGCGAGACACCCGCCCCGCTGTGCGTGGCCAAGGGCGTCGACGAACTGGCTCTGAAAATCCGCGCGGTCGCCGAGGAGCATGGCGTGCCCGTGTTGGAAGATCCGCCTCTGGCGCGGGCTCTCTACGCCAGCGTCGAGGTCGACGAAGAAATCCCCGTCGAACACTTCGAAGCTGTGGCCAAGGTCATCAGCTTCATCCTCAACGGCAAGAAACCCCAGGCCCGGGCTCGTCCGCTGTAGGCCATTTCCGCAAATATGACCTAGCCCTCGGGAAAGGTTATTGTTTCAACGATCTCCGGTGAGTCGCAGCCTCGCCGTAAACAAGGTACCTATGCCGCCGATGGCCGATCTTCACCTCCAGGACAAAGCCTTGGCCGGCGCGGCGCGCAGGCGCTTCGATCCGTGGCTGGCTGGCGCGGCGGCTTTCTTCCTGGCGGCCGCCGGGTTTTCAGCCGCCCCGGCGCTGAAGGCTGGCCCCGCCACGCTGGCGGGCCTGCTGTTGCTGCTGGGAGTCGCGGGTGTCGCCGTGCTGGGCCTGCTGGCCATCCGGGGCACGGCCGCGAGCGGTGACGATTCCGACCAGGCCGAGAGCTTTATCGCCGCCTTGAGCGAGCCTGCGGGGCTGGCCGCGCCCGACGGGCGGGTGCTGGCCGCCAACCCCGCCTGGCGCGCGTTGCTGGGAACGCAGCGTCGTTTGCCCAAGGGCGCGGCTGGGGCGGGCCTGTTCGCCGCTCTGATCCAGGCGCGAAATGGCGAGATGGCCGAGGGCGCCCTTCGGGTTGGCGAGATCGACCATGTCGCCAAGGTCTCAAGCTTGCCAGGCGGGCGTCTGCTGATCCGCCTCTCGCCGATCGCCAGGACCGAGCCCGCGGCCGAGTCGATCGCGCCGGCGCCGGTGGCGGAGCGCGCCGCGCCGCCGCCCAACTCGCTCGACGCCTTCGCGGGCGCTTCGCCGTTCGGCGCGGCCCTGCTGGAAGGCCTGGAGCCGTTCACCTCGCGCGTGCTTGAGGCCAATCCGGCCCTGACGACCATGACGGGCGCCAAGGCTGGCTTGGTGTTCGGCGACCTGATCGACGCAGCCTCGCGCGCCGACGCCGAGACGCGCCTGGCCGAAGGCCGGGCCGGTCCATACGAGGTGCGCCTGGCCCGCGACGCCACCCGCATCGCCCACCTCTATCTCTACCGCGCCGAAGGCCGCCTTGTGGCCTACATGATCGACGTGTCCGAGCAGAAGCAGATCGAGCTGCAGCTGGCTCAGGCCCAGAAGATGCAGGCGATCGGCCAGCTGGCCGGCGGCGTGGCCCACGACTTCAACAACCTGCTGACCGCCATCCAGCTTCGGTTGGACGAGCTGCTGCACCGCCACCCGGTTGGCGACCCATCCTACGAGGGCCTCAACGAGATCCGGCAGACGGGCGTGCGCGCCGCCGACCTCGTCCGCAAGCTGCTGGCCTTCTCGCGCAAGCAGACCGTCCAGCGCGAGGTGCTGGACCTGGGCGAGCTGATTTCCGAGTTCGAGGTTCTGCTGCGCCGCCTGCTGCGCGAGGACGTCAAGCTGATCACCGACTACGGCCGCGACCTGCCGCAGGTGCGGGCCGACAAGAGCCAGCTTGAGACCGCCGTCATGAACCTGGCCGTCAACGCCCGCGACGCGGTGCGGGCGGCCAAGGGCGGCGGCGTCGTGCGCATCCGCACCGCGCGCCTGAACCGCGACGAGGCCATCCAGCTGGGCTTTCCGGCCGCCGATGGCGACTGCGCCTTCATCGAGGTCAGTGATGACGGTCCCGGCATTCCGCCCGACGTGATGGGCAAGATCTTCGATCCGTTCTTCACCACCAAGCCGGTGGGCGAGGGGACGGGCCTGGGCCTGGCCACCGTCTACGGCATCGTCAAGCAGAGCGACGGCTGGATCCACGTCCACAGCCGTCCGGGCGAGGGCGCGGCGTTCCGCATCTTCCTGCCGGTCTATGACGCGCCGGTCGGCGTGGTCGCCGCCCAGGCCGCCGCCGCCGAGCC
This sequence comes from Caulobacter sp. BP25, assembly GCF_002737755.1. Lineage (GTDB taxonomy): Bacteria > Pseudomonadota > Alphaproteobacteria > Caulobacterales > Caulobacteraceae > Caulobacter. The sequence goes on along the minus strand of NZ_PEGH01000020.1, from coordinate 35,623 downwards.
GGTCAAGCCGCGCGCCGCGCGCGACCTTTCGGGCGCCGGCCGCATCTTGTTCGTCGAGGACGAGGACGCCGTCCGCAGCGTCGCGGCCCGTCTGCTCCGCGCCCGGGGCTACGAGGTGCTGGAGGCCGCCGACGGCGAGGAGGCGTTGCTGATCGCCGAAGAGCACGCCGGTACGATCGACCTCCTGATCAGCGACGTGATCATGCCCGGCATCGACGGTCCCACCTTGCTGAAGAAGGCGCGCGGCTATCTGGGAAATGCGCCGGTGATGTTCATCTCCGGCTACGCCGAAGCCGAGTTCAGCGACCTGTTGGAAGGCGAGACCGGCGTGACCTTCCTGCCCAAGCCGATCGACATCAAGACCTTGGCTGAGCGGGTCAAGCAGCAGCTGCAGGCGGCCTAGAGGCCGCCTGACTACGCCGCTCAGGCTCTCGCCGGCAGGAAGCGGGGATTGCGCAGCAAAGCCGCGCTGACCAGGGCTACCAGAAGCCCGACCGGGAAGATCTCGGCGAAGGTCATCGGCAGCCGGTAGAGCGGATTAGCGTAACTGCGCTTGATCGCCTCCAAGTCAGCGACCAGCTTGGCGTACTCGCCGCCGCTGACGCCGGCCGCCTTCTTCTGAGCCAGCGTGCTGGCCACATACTGCTCCATGAAGCTGTAGTTGGTGAGCGCCAGATAGACCTCCCAGATCAGCACGTAGGCCAGGGCCGCCACCCCGGCGACGCCCAGGCCGATTAGGAAGGCGGGCCAGAACTTGATGACGCCGCCCAGGACCTTGTCGCGATGCTGCTTGATGGCCAGCAGGATCGCGGACAGGCCGACTAGCATGATCAGATAACCTAGCCAGACGTTGGAATGCGGCGCGTCGCCGCCGATCAGGATGGTGATGATGATGCCGCAGATGATGACGGCGCCAGAGATCAGGCCGTGGATCAGGATGGTGCGAGACATGTTTTCCTCCTCCGCGCCGCCCCCTGCGGCGCGTCCCGAGGCTTGCCGCCGATCAGGGCGCGGCGGTATCGCCCGAAAGGGTGAATTCGACGGTTTGGCGCCTTTACGAGGCCGTCAAGGGATCAATGCCAACTCACGGGCCTTGCCGACCGCCTGAGTTCGGCGGCTGACGTCGAGCTTGCCGTAGAGATTGGTCACGTGCGTCTTGACGGTGTTGGGCGAGAGGCCCAGATCGCGAGCGATTTCCTTGTTGGAGCGGCCTGCCGCTAGGCGTTCGAGCACCCTGACTTCCTGACCGGTCAGGCCAAGGTAGGAGAGAGCGGCGTCGTTTCGACGGAAGGTCTCGGGCCGGGCGCGGGCCGCCAGCTTCCAACCGATCCACACACCCGCCGCCGCGAAGGCTGTTCCGATCAGCCCGGCATAGATCTTCCAGGACAGGACGCGCAGCAGGAACTGTTGCTCCAGCCATTGTAGCGCGAAGGCGCCGAACGCCAGCACCAGCGCCCAGATTAGGATCGTACGGGTCATGCGGCGAGGGTGCGCGATCGCCGCGTCGGGTCAATGGGATTAGCCTAGGCGCGCCTTGGCCTCGGCCGGTGCGATCTGGTCGAACAGGATCCTCAGGTGCTGGTCCTTGGCGTGGTCGTTGTGCAGTTCCCACGACAGGGAAATCGGCAGTCGCAGGCGACCGCCGTCCGGCAATAGCGCGACCAGTACGCGCCAGGAGAAGCCGTCGCCCGGATCGCCCAGCGGGTCTCTAAACTCCAGCGGCGCGGGATCGCGCAGGCGGAAGCGCCGCTCGGCATTGGCTTCGAACCAGGCGCGATCGGCCTCTGCGGTCGGATCCTTGGCGGGGACAATCTTGGCGGTGACTTTGCGGACCATGGCTCGTCCTAGCACCGTTGGCGCGTCGTTCCCATCTGCGAGACATGGAAGAAAAGCCGATCAGGCGCGTGAAGGCCGAGTGGACCGAAGTGGTTCTGGTCTGCCGAAAATGTTCGAAGAAGCTTAAGGGCGGCTTTGGCGAGAATGGCGACCAGAAGCTGGCGAAGGCCCTGCGGAAGGCCCTGGGGGCCAAGGGGACGGGGCGGAAGTCGGGTTCGGCGGTGATCGAAGTCGATTGCCTGGATGTCTGTCCCAAGGGCGCGGTCGTGGTCGTGCGAGGCTCCAGGCCTAGGGAGTGGGCGATTGTGCCGCGAGGCACGGCGATTTCAGCGGTGGTCGACCGGCTGGAGCTGCTGGAGCGCTAGACGAAACGGTCAGAGCAAACCGAACGCGTCCAGTAGTTGGTCGGCGGCGGCGGAGGCCGGGACCTCTCCCGCGCGAACGGAGGCTTCGAGCTCGGGCGCTAGGGCGGCTACGGTGGGCGCGGCTCGGAACGCCTCTCGCAGACGGTCTTCCACCATCGCCCACATCCATCGCGCGTCCTGGTCGGCGCGTCGTGCGGCCCGTGCGCCGTTAGCGCTCATGATCTCGCGGTGGCGCTGGATCTGGGTCCACAGGACGTCGAGGCCTTGGCCCGTCAGGCCCGAGGCGGTCAGCACCGGCGGAGTCCAGTCCGGATGGGCGGGGGTGAGGATGTGCAGGGCGTTTCGATAGTCGCGGGCCGAGCGTTCGGCCTTGGCGGGATCGGCGTCGGCCTTGTTGATGACCAACAGATCGGCCAGCTCGATCAGGCCCTTCTTGATCCCCTGCAGCTCGTCGCCGCCGCCGGGGATCAGCAGCGCCAGGAAGATGTCCACCATATCGGCGACGACCGTCTCGGACTGTCCGACGCCGACCGTCTCGACAATGACCACGTCGAAGCCAGCCGCCTCGCACAGCAGCATGGCCTCGCGGGTCTTGCGCGCGACGCCGCCCAGGGCCCCGCCGGACGGGGAGGGGCGGATATAGGCGTTTGGCTGTACGCTGAGCTGCTCCATCCGCGTCTTGTCGCCCAGGATCGAGCCGCCGTGCCGACCCGATGACGGATCGACCGCCAGCACCGCGACCTTGTAGCCGGCCTCGATCAGGTTGCAGCCGAACCGCTCTATCGTCGTGGACTTGCCCGCCCCCGGCACGCCAGTGATCCCGATCCGCTGGGCTCGGCCCGTCAGCGGCATCATGCGCGACAGCAGGGTTCGCGCCGCGACCTGATGGTCGACGCGGCGACTCTCGACCAGGGTGATGGCGCGGGCCAAAGCGGCGCGGTCGCCTGCGACCAAGCGCTGTTCCAGGACGTCGATGTCGAGACCGGGGTTCACGGGTTCTCGCTTAGCCGAGGCGCGTCGATCGCGAAACCAAAAGGGTGGCACGACCTTGCGGCGTGGGGCGCCGGCCACGATCTGAGATTCAGGCAACGACGGATGAGGCGATACGTTCTGGCATCATGACCGACGATCTCTCCATGGCTTCGGCCTATGCCAATCCGCAAGCTGGTCCCGTGGATGATCAGCGGTTCAAGGCGCATCGCGCCTGGCGCGCCGCAGAGACCATCAAGCGACTGTCCGACCGCCTTATCGGCGTCGGACCGATCGGCATCGGCCTCGACGGTGTGCTGGCCTGGGTGCCGGGCGTCGGTCTCGCCTACGGCCTGGGCGCCGGCGCGTTGCTGCTGTTCCATGCAGTCCATGCCAAGGCAGGCCTCGCCACGGTGGGCCGGATGGCGGCCTATCTCGCCGTCGACAACGTCTCCGACACCGTGCCGGTCCTCGGCTGGGCCGTCGACACGCTGTTCCCTGGCCACCTGATGGCGGCCAAGGCGCTGCAGAAGGACATCGAGGTCCGCCACGGCCTGCCCGAGGAGGTTGCGTTCGAGCGGAGCCAGAAGAAGCGTGGGCTGTTCCGGCGCAAGTCGGGCTAAAGCGCCAACGGCGTGGGCTTCGACTGGACGCGAGGCGATGGCAGGCGCGACTGACGACCGTAAGCAATCCACCACACGCCAAGGGCAGTGGCGACGCCTAGCGCCATGCATAACGGATAGGCGATCGGATAGCCTTGGAAGCGGCCGTCTCTGAAGGCGAAGAAAGCCACTAGTATGCCGGTCGCCATACCGACCAACGCTGCGCTGGGTGCGGCGTGAAGGTCGAATTGATCAAGCAGCGCCCAGGCCCCGACGGCTCCCAAAACGAACGGCCAGCCTAGGAAGACCCCAAACACGATCGCCACAACGCCGAATGAGACGGGGTCCAAGTCTTGGCGGCCATAGGGCTTGTCGAGCCAGTAGAAGGCCTGGCCAAGCCAGAAGCCCGGGAACGCGAAGGCGAACCCCAGTCCCGTTATGAAGCGAAGTCGCGTGGTGCTTCTAGTCGAGCGCAGCATGAGGAAACCTAGGAAGTCCACCTGAGGTTAAACCGGCCCCGCGTACTCGCAAGCGTGTTAGGCCGCTTCCTGGGTGTAGCCGAGCTGCCGGTTCAGCTGGTCCAGAAGTTCGATGGCCGCCTCGGCGATCACCGTGCCCGGCGGGAAGATCGCTACCGCCCCGGCGTCGCGCAGCGCCTGGAAGTCCTGGGGCGGAATGACCCCGCCCACGACCATCAGGATGTCATCGCGACCTTGCTTGGCCAGCTCGGCCTTGAGTTCCGGCGCTAGCGTCAGGTGACCGGCGGCAAGGGATGAAGCGCCCACAACGTGGACATCGTTCTCGACGGCCTGGCGCGCGGCCTCGGCCGGGGTCTGGAACAGCGGACCGATATCGACGTCGAAACCGAGGTCGGCGAAGGCGGTGGCGATCACCTTCTGGCCTCGGTCGTGGCCGTCCTGGCCCATCTTGGCGATCAGGATGCGTGGCCGGCGACCGTCGGCCTGCTCGAACGCCTCGACCATGGCCTTGGCGCGGGCGGCGGTCGGATCGTTCCCGGCCTCCTTCATATAGACCCCCTGGATCGACTTGATCTCGGCGCGGTGGCGGCCAAACACCTTCTCCAGGGCGTAGCTGATCTCGCCCACCGTGGCTTTGGCGCGGGCGGCGTCGACGGCGAGAGCCAGCAGGTTGCCGTTGCCGCGCGCGCCGTCCTCCAGCGCCTTCAGGGCGGCCTCGGTCGCGGCCGGATCGCGCTCGGCCTTGAGGCGGGCCAGCTTCTCCAGCTGTTGGGCGCGGACCGAGCCGTTGTCGACCTTCAGCATCGGGATGTCGTCAGCGACGGCGGGCTTGTAGCGGTTGACGCCGACGACGCTTTGGCGATTGGCGTCGATGCGGGCCTGGGTCTTGGCGGCGGCTTCCTCGATACGCAGCTTGGGAATGCCCTGCTCGATGGCCTTGGCCATGCCGCCGGCGGCCTCGACCTCCTCGATGTGCGCGAGCGCTTTCTGGGCCAGTTCGTAGGTCAAACGCTCGACGTAATAGCTGCCGCCCCACGGGTCGGCGACGCGGGTTGTGCCGCTCTCCATCTGCAGGAAGAGCTGGGTGTTGCGGGCGATGCGGGCCGAGAAGTCGGTCGGCAGGGCCAGGGCCTCGTCCAGGGCGTTGGTGTGCAGGCTCTGGGTCTGGCCGTTCACGGCGGCCATGGCCTCGACGCAGGTGCGCGAGACGTTGTTGAACACGTCCTGCGCGGCCAGCGACCAGCCCGAGGTCTGGCTGTGGGTGCGCAGGGAGAGCGAGCGATCGTCCTTGGGCTCGAACTCGCGCTTCATCAGGCGGGCCCACAGCAGGCGCGCGGCCCGCATCTTCGCCACTTCCATGAAGTAGTTCATGCCGATCGCCCAGAAGAACGACAGGCGCGGCGCGAAGACGTCGATGCTCATGCCGGCCGCGACGCCGGCGCGGGCGTACTCGACGCCGTCGGCCAGGGTGTAGGCCAGCTCCAGGTCGGCCGTCGCTCCGGCCTCCTGCATGTGATAGCCGCTGATCGAGATCGAGTTGAACTTGGGCATGTTCGCCGAGGTGAAGGCGAAGATGTCCGAGATGATCCTCATCGAGGGTGCGGGCGGATAGATGTAGGTGTTCCGCACCATGAACTCTTTGAGGATGTCGTTCTGGATCGTCCCCGAGAGCTTGTCGGGCGAGACGCCCTGCTCCTCGGCCGCGACGATGTAGAGCGCCAGGATCGGCAGCACCGCGCCGTTCATGGTCATCGACACGCTCATCTTGTCGAGCGGGATGCCCGAAAACAGCGTGCGCATGTCCAGGATCGAGTCGATGGCCACGCCCGCCATGCCGACGTCGCCCTTCACCCGCTCGTGGTCTGAGTCATAGCCGCGATGGGTGGCCAGGTCGAAGGCCACCGACAGACCCATTTGGCCAGCGGCCAAGTTGCGCCTGTAGAACGCGTTGGAGTCTTCGGCCGTCGAGAAGCCGGCGTACTGACGCACCGTCCAAGGGTTGGTCACGTACATGGTCGGGTAGGGGCCGCGCACATAGGGCGCGACGCCCGGATAGCCGCCCAGAAAGTCCAGGCCCTGGATGTCGCTGGCGTCGAAGGCCGGGGCGACGTCGACGCCTTCCGGCGTGCTCCAGGCCTTGCCGTCGGGCGCAGCGCCCGGGGCGACCTCGGAGAAGTCGATCTTTGTGAAGTCGGGGAACTTGGTCACGGCTCAGGCTCCCTCGAAGGCGGCGGCGAAACGGATGGGCGTCAGCGCCTGGCACTTGCTGTCCGGTCCCGGCAGCCGGACATCGGGTCCGGCGACCGCGAAGGCGGCGGGATCGGGCGTCTCGACCTCCGGCGGCTTGTCGTCAGCGTTGGGAAAGATCGTGACGCCCAGGATCTTGCGGGTCTTGTCGGCGTAAGCGACGTCCTGCGCCGCGCGCGTCTTGGCGACGCCGCTGGCGACATAGCCGCTTTCCAGCGCCTTGATGATCCCACCGGCGGCCTCGATAGCCTGGAAGCCGTTCCAGGCAGTGCGGGCCAATTGGTCGGTCAGGCTGTCGAGATACCAGGCCCCGCCGGCCGGATCGGCGACGCGGCCAAGATTGCTCTCTTCCATGAGGACGAGCTGGGTGTTGCGGGCCTGGCGGCGGGCGAAGGCGGTGGGCAGGCCGATGGCGTCGGTGAAGGCGTCCAGAACGATGGCGTCGGCGCCGCCGACCGCGCCGGCGAAGCCCGCCGAGGTCAGGCGCAAAAGGTTCGTCCAGGCGTCGGCCTTGGCTAGCATCCGGCGCGACGAGCGCGCCTCGATCTTGGCGGGGACGGAGACGCCGCAGGCCTCGGTCAGCCGCGCCCACATCGCCTTGGCGGCGCGGATCTTGGCGACGCCGGTGAAGTATTCGCCGTCCAGGCTGACGCCCAGCACGATGCGGCCGAACGCGTCCTCGGTGGACAGGCCCGAGCGCGTCAGGGCCTTGGCGTAGGCGAGGGCGGCGGCGGTCATGGCGGCCAGTTCCTCGACATTGGAGCCGCCGGCCTCATGGACGGCGCGGCCGGTCGCCAGGAACAAGCTGGCCTTGGCGTAGGTCGCGGCCAGGCGGGTGGCCACGGTCGCGGCGTTGAAGACGTGGCTCTCGATCGGCCCGGGGCTGCCGCCCGCTTGCATGAAGGCAGTCAGTGGGTCGAGATGGAAGCCCAGCGGCGCATTGGGCGCGGCCTTGGCCAGAGCGCCCAGCCAGTCGGCCGCCTTGGGGCCCATGAAGCCGGCGTCCAGCGCTACGGGCGCCAGGTCCAGAAGCACGCCCGACAGCGCTTTGGCCAGATCGTCGGGCGAGCCGACCGCAATGCCGTTCTTGCCCGAGGGATCGAGCTGCAGCAACACCGAAGCCGCGCCGTTCTCGAGGTCGGTCAGCAGGTCCTTGACCGTACGGGCCGGATCGGGATGGGCGGCGCGAACTCGCAGGTCCCACGGCCGCTCGGCGTCCCGGATCCGCAGATCACGGGCGACGGCGACGCCGTCCTTGGCGGTGTAGAGAGGCTGGATCGTTACGCCGTCAGGCGTGGTGGTGGTTAGGGCGTCGTCGAAGCTCTGGCCCTTCAGGGTCTTCTCGACCAGGGTCATCCAGCGCGCGCTAGTGGCGTCGTCGCCTTGCGGACCAAAGTCCTCGGCCAGGGGCGTGGTCGCCTCGGTCAAAGCGTCTCTCTCCTGCACTGCAGCATTATTGTTTTTGATCGTGATGCGCCCCTGCCGCTACGGCCGTCAAGCCTTGCGCGGGCGCCAAACGAGCGTTTAAGCTGAACGGCGATCATATATTTCGGCGCTCAAGCCGATCCAAAGGGGAGAACCTTCGCCCATGGCCCTGCCGCCGATCCTGCGTGACCGCCTGCGCCTTCCGGTCATCGCCTCGCCGCTGTTCATCATCAGCAATCCCGACCTGGTGATCGCCCAGTGCAAGGCGGGCATTGTTGGCTCGTTCCCGTCGCTGAACGCCCGTCCCCTGTCGCAGCTGGACGAATGGCTGGCCCGGATCACCGAGGAGCTGGCGGCCTACGACAAGGCCAATCCCGACGCGCCCTCGGCGCCCTTCGCGGTCAACCAGATCGTTCATAAGACCAACAACCGGCTCGAAGACGACATCGCCATGTGCGTGAAGTACAAGGTCCCGGTGGTCATTACGTCGCTGGGGGCCCGCGAGGACCTGAACCAGGCGGTCCATTCCTACGGCGGGATCACGCTGCACGACGTCATCACGGATCGTTTTGCCCGCAAGGCGATTGAAAAAGGCGCGGATGGCCTGATCCCGGTCGCGGCCGGCGCTGGCGGCCACGCCGGCACCCTGTCGCCGTTCGCCCTGATCCAGGAAATCCGCCAATGGTTCGACGGTCCGGTGGCGCTGTCGGGCTCGATCGCTTGCGGCCGCTCGATCCTGGCCGCCCAGGCGATGGGCGCGGATTTGGCCTATATCGGCTCGGCCTTTATCGCGACCGAGGAGGCCAACGCGGTGGAGGGCTATAAGCGCGCCATCGTAGAAGGCCAGGCCGACGGCATCGTCTATTCGAACCTGTTCACCGGCGTGCACGGCAACTACCTGCGCTCGTCGATCGTCGCCGCAGGCCTGGACCCCGACAACCTACCACAAAGCGATCCGTCCAAGATGAGCTTCGGCTCCGGCGGCAACCAGGAGGCCAAGGCCTGGCGCGACATCTGGGGCTCGGGCCAAGGCATCGGCGCGATCAAGGCGGTGCTGCCGGCCGCTGAACTCATCGCGCGTTTCGCCGCCGAGTACGAGCAAGCCAAGGCCGAACTGGCGGCTAAGACCGCGCTTACCTCCGGAAATCACTTGGCTTTCGCCGCCGAGTAGACGGGCGTTCAACGGGGGCGGAGAGCTGTCCGTCCCCGGCGCTGAGCGCGGCGTGATGCTGAGAGCGTCTTTCATCGCTCTCGGAGCCGCCTCATGTTCGACGACGTTACGCCCCGCCTTGGCCTGCCCTATGTGGTCGCCGCACAGGCGCAGAAGCATATTCCCATCAATGAAAGCCTCGCCCGGCTGGACGGCCTCGTTCAGCTCGCCGTCGAGAGCCGCAGCGTCACGACCCAACCCGCCAGCCCGGCGGCTGGCGGCGTCTGGATCCTCCCGGCCGGCGCTACGGGCGCGGCCTGGGCCGGACAGTCGGCCGGAACCCTGATGCGCTTCGAGGCCGGCGCCTGGGAGCCGCTCGCGCCGGCCGAGGGCGTGCTGGCCTGGGTCAAGGACGAGAACCAGGTGGTCGCCTTCGACGGCGCGGCGTGGACGCCCTTGTCGGCCACCTTCCGAAGCCTGACCGCCGCCGCGACACCAAACCTCGCCGCCATCCGGCTCGAGATCCTGGAGCAGGAAGTGACCCTGTCGGGCGCCTCGACCGCGACCAGCATTGTCATTCCCAGCCGCGCGATCGTGCTGGCGGTCTCGACCCGCACCACGGTCGCGGTCACCGGCGCCACAGCGTACAACTGCGGCGTCGCGGGCGAGGCCAGCAAGTTCGGCGGCTCGCTGGGCGTGGCCAAGAATTCCAGCAACATCGGGGTGGTGGGACCGACGGCCTACTATGCCGATACGCCGGTGGTGCTGACGGCCGTGGGCGGTAACTTCGTCAGCGGTAAGGTCAGGGTCGCCATCCACGTTATGCGCTTCGACGCGCCGCAATCCGTCTGATCCCTCCCCCTTGATGGGGGAGGGTAGGGTGGGGGTGACCTAAGGCCTGTATGGCTGAACCGCCGCATCACCCCCATCCCCGACCCTTCCCCCATCAAGGGGGAAGGGAGATTGACCTCGATCCCTCCACCCGCTACACGCCGCTCACCTTTGGGGAGTAGCCGCCCGCGCCTATCAGCGGGCCCCGCCGTCAACACACTTGCCGCCTCTTTCTTTCGAGAGGGGAGCATGGCGCGGGGAAGGGAAGCGGACTTGAAGCTTCCTTGGCGAGACCAATGGCGCCGATCTCCATCCGGGCCGGGTGGGCGTCGACGCTATTGGCATGCGCCCGGCCCGGAGGACTATTTCAGTGGAAGCCCTGCTCGTCTCGACCCTGGTCGTGGCCATCGCCGAGATCGGCGATAAGACCCAGCTTTTGGCCATCATCCTGGCCACGCGGTTCAAGAAGCCCGTCCCGATTATTATGGGTATCCTGGTGGCGACGCTCGCCAACCACGCGCTGGCCGCGACAGCCGGCTACTGGGTGTCGGACGTCCTGAGCGGGGCCGGGTTCAAGTGGGCGATCGCCATTTCCTTCATCGCCATGGCCGCCTGGGCCCTGATCCCGGACAAGGCCGACGACGAGGAAGGGACGAGCGCCGGCCGCTATGGCGTGTTCCTGACCACCACGGTCGCCTTCTTCCTGGTCGAGATGGGCGACAAGACCCAGATCGCCACCGTCGCCCTTGGCGCCAAGTTTCATTCCATTGCTTGGGTTGCCGCTGGCACGACCCTGGGCATGATGCTGGCCAACGTCCCGGCTGTCTATCTGGGCGAGGCGGCGACCAAGATCGTGCCGCTGAAGTACGTCCGCATCGGCGCGGCGGTGATCTTCCTGTTGCTGGGTCTGTGGCAGGCGGCGGAGTTGCTGGGGATTCTGAAATAGGCCGTAAAAGCTGTCATCCCGGACAAGCGCGCAGCGCGCCGATCCGGGACCGCCGCAAACGCCGAGCTTTCTGCGGTCCCGGCTCTCCGCTCTGCTACGGCCGGGATGACAACTTTGAGGGAGCCGCTATGAGGGGCGGAGCAAGGAGTTCCGCCCCCCATGACCCAATACCCGCGCGGCTGGGAGTTCTGGATCGATCGCGGCGGCACGTTCACGGACATCGTCGCGCGGCGGCCGGACGGGGCGCTGATCACCCACAAGCTGCTGTCGGAGAACCCCGAACACTACGCTGACGCCGCCGTGGCGGGTGTCCGGGCCTTGCTGCCCAGCGGCGCGCGCATCGACGCGGTGAAGATGGGCACTACGGTCGCGACCAACGCCCTGCTCGAGCGCAAGGGCGAGCCGACGGTGCTGGCCATCACGCAAGGCCACGCCGACGCCCTGCGGATCGGCTACCAAGCGCGGCCGAAACTGTTCGAGCGCCATATCGTCAAGCCCGAGGCGCTGTACGACCGCGTCGTCGAGCTCGACGAACGCATGAGCATAGAGGGCGAGGTGCTGCGCCCGCTGGACGAGGTCGCCGCGCGGCGAGACCTGCAAGCCGCCTACGACGCCGGTTTCCGCGCGGTGGCGATCGTGCTGCTGCATGGCTTTCGCTTCACCGAGCACGAGGCGCGCGCAGCCGCGATCGCGCGCGGGATCGGCTTCACACAGGTCTCGGTCAGCCACGAGGTCAGCCCGCTGATGAAGCTGGTCGGGCGCGGAGACACGACGGTTGTCGACGCCTACCTGTCGCCCATCCTGCGGCGATATGTGGACCAGGTCAGTGGGGCGTTAGGCCATGATACGCGGCTTCTCTTCATGCAGTCGAACGGCGGCCTGACCGATGCGCGCGCCTTCCGGGGCAAGGACGCTATCCTATCTGGCCCCGCCGGTGGGGTGGTCGGCATGGCGCGGACGGCGGTGGAGGCCGGCTTCGATCGGGTGATCGGCTTCGACATGGGCGGCACCTCGACCGACGTCTGCCACTATGCCGGCGCGTACGAGCGTGCCTTCGAGACGGTGGTGGCGGGCGTGCGGATGCGCGCGCCGATGATGAACATCCACACCGTGGCGGCGGGCGGCGGCTCGATCTGCTCGTTTGACGGCGCGCGGTTGCGGGTGGGCCCCGCCTCGGCCGGGGCTGTCCCGGGGCCGGCGGCCTACCGCCGGGGCGGGCCGCTGACGGTCACGGACTGCAACGTCATGCTGGGCAAGCTGCGGCCGGAGTTCTTTCCCAAAGTGTTCGGTCCGAACGCCGACCAGCCGCTAGACGTAGAGGCCGTGACGCACGGCTTTGAAGCGATGGCGGCGGAGATCGTCTGGGCGACCGGCAAGGCGATGACGCCCCAGGAGGTCGCCGAGGGCTTCGTCACCATCGCCGTCGAGAACATGGCCAAGGCCGTCCGGCAGATCTCGATCCAGCGCGGCTACGATGTTACCCGCTACGTCCTGGCCTGTTTCGGGGGCGCGGGCGGCCAGCACGCCTGCCTGGTCGCCGACGCCCTTGGCATGACCAAGGTGATGATCCACCCGTTCGCGGGCGTGCTTTCGGCCTATGGCATGGGTCTGGCCGACCTGCGCCTAATCCGCGAGGAGACGGTCGAGCGGACGCTCCATGACGCAGGCGACCTGGCGGCGCGGGCGGCGACTTTGGCTGGCGAGGCCGAGGCGGCCTTGCGCGCGCAGGACGTGCCGATGGCCTCGGTGGAGACCGTCGCGACATTGCGTGTGAAGTACGCCGGCACGGATACGCCGCTCGTGGTCCCGTTCGGCGACGCCTCCGTCGTGCGCGTGGCTTTCGAGAACCTTCATCAGCGCCGGTTTGGCTTCACATCGCCGGCGACGCCGCTGGTGATCGAGACGTTGTCGGTGGAGGCCATCGGCCACGCGGATGCTGGCGCCGAGCCCAGCTTGGGCGAGGCCAAGGCCACGGGAGCGGCCAAGGCGATCGCGACTGTCGAGGCGCGAATGGCTGGTGCGTCGCAAGAGGCGCCCGTGTTCGACCGTGAAGCCCTTGGCGTTGGCGTTGAGGTGCTCGGTCCCGCCATCATCCGGGAGGCTACGGGCACCACCGTTGTTGAGCCTGGTTGGCGCGCCCGCGTCGACGCACGGCTGAACCTGATCCTGGACCGCGTTGTCGCCCTGCCGAGCCGCAAGGCGATCGGGACGCAGGCCGATCCGGTCATGCTGGAGGTGTTCAACAACCTCTTCATGGCCGTGGCCGAAGAGATGGGGTTCGCCCTGCAGAACACCGCCTATTCGGTCAACATCAAGGAGCGACTGGACTTCTCCTGCGCCCTGTTCGACCGCGACGGCAACCTAATCGCCAACGCCCCGCACATGCCCGTACACCTGGGCTCGATGGGCGACAGCGTGCGGGCGATCCGCGACGCTCGCCTTTCCGATGGACGCGGGATGAAACCCGGCGACGTCTACATGCTGAACGCGCCCTACAACGGCGGCACCCATCTTCCGGACGTGACCGTGGTCATGCCGGTGTTCGATGCGACGGAAGCCTTGCTGTTCTACGTCGCCGCGCGGGGACATCAGGGTGACATCGGCGGGATCACGCCAGGCTCGATGCCGCCGAACAGCAAGACGGTCGAGGAAGAGGGCGTCCTGATCGAGAATTTCCTGCTGGTCGAGGATGGTCGCTTCCGCGAGGCCGAGACCCGGGCCCTGCTGGCTTCGGGCGAATGGCCGGCGCGAAATCCCGACCAGAATATCGGCGATCTGAAGGCCCAAATCGCCGCCTGCGCGCGCGGGGCTGAAGCGCTCACCGGGATGGTCGCCGAGTTTGGCCAGGACGTCGTCGAGGCCTACATGGCCCACGTGCAGGACAACGCCGAGGAGGCCGTCCGTCGCGTGCTGGCGACGATGGAGAGCGGCTCGTTCGCCTACGAGTTGGACGACGGCGCGGTTGTGAAGGTCGCGATCGAAGTCGACCAGGAGACCCGAACCGCCCGTGTCGACTTCACCGGAACGAGCGACCAGGTTCCGACCAACTTCAACGCCCCCGCCTCGATTTGCCGGGCGGCGGCGCTTTACGTGTTCCGCACGCTGGTGGACGACGAGATTCCGATGAACGACGGCTGCCTGCGGCCGGTCGAGCTGGTGATCCCCGAGGGCTCTATGCTGCGGCCGCGCTATCCGGCGGCGGTGGTGGCGGGCAATGTCGAGACCAGCCAAGTCGTGGTCGACGCCCTCTACGGCGCTCTCGGCGTGATGGCCGCCGCCCAGGGCACCATGAACAACTTCACGTTCGGCGACGAGCGGCGGCAGTACTACGAGACCATCTGCGGCGGCTCCGGTGCGGGGCCGGACTTCGACGGGACCGACGCGGTCCAGACCCACATGACCAACAGCCGCCTGACCGACCCCGAGGTGCTGGAGGCGCGCTATCCGGTGCTGGTCGAAGCCTTCTCGATCCGGCGCGGCTCCGGCGGCGAAGGGACGCATCGCGGCGGTGACGGCGTCGTGCGCAAGATCGGCTTCCGAGAGCCGATGACCGTCAGCCTGCTGTCTAATCGTCGCCGCGTCCCGCCGTTCGGGCTGGAGGGCGGTCAGCCTGGCGCGCTTGGCGCGGCGCGGGTCGAGCGCGTCGATGGTGAGGTGCAGCCCCTGGCCGCGACGGACTTGGTGCGAGTCGGCGCGGGCGACGCTATCGTCATTGAAACGCCGGGCGGCGGCGGCTGGGGAACGGCTTGATGGCTAAGGCTTCGGTTCTGTTCGTGTGTCTTGGCAACATCTGCCGCTCGCCGTTGGCCGAGGGGGCGTTCCGGGCCGAGGCGCAACGGATGCAACTGGATGTGGTCGTCGACTCGGCTGGCACGGGCGGCTGGCACGCTGGCGAGCCGCCGGACCCGCGCGCCATCGCCGCCGCCCGCCGCAACGGCGTCGATATCGCCCGCCAGCGCGCTCGCAAGGTGACCAAGGACGACTTCCGCCTCTTCACCCACATCTACGCGCTGGATGAGGCCAATCTGAACGGCCTTCGGGCGCTTGCGCCGCATGGCGCGACGGCGGAGCTGGGGCTGCTGCTGGACCTGGTGCCCGGGCACCAGGGCAGGGCGGTGGCCGATCCCTACTATGGCGACGCCAGCGACTTTGACGTGACTTGGCGCGACGTCGAGATGGCGGCGAGGGCCCTGGCCCAGCGCCTGGCGCACCAGGGCTACCGCTGAGACTCAGTGCAGCGTGGGGCGTGTCGTCGGCGCGTATGCTGGCTCCTCGAATCTCAGCGGCAACGCCAGCGCTTCGTGAGCCAGGGCCGAGTTCAGAAAGCGAGCGGCGACGACAACGGCCTCGGGTGTCATCACGAGGTGCTCAAGCAACCGCTCGGCGATTTCGGGCGCGGCGGGGCAGACGCCGCACGCGGTGATGAGGCGTTGCTCGTCCTCGGCGTAGCCTTGGCGGCAAGGCGCGGCGATGCGCAGGGGGCGACGGACTTGGCCCTCGATGGTGGTCATCAGCAGGATAAAGGCGGTCGCCACGCGCGATGAGACGAGGCTTCCGACCTCGCGCGACAGGCGCTCGCCAGGCTCCTGGCCCAGCACGCGCGCTGTCACCCATTGGCGTAGCATCCACAGCAGGACCCGCTCGCCACGCGTCAGCGCCGACGGGCCGCACTCGTCGACGGATGCGTGATGAAAGGGGTCAGGGAAAAGGTCGGACCGCACGCCGGAAATCTCCTCGCCGAGCAGGGGGCCGACACCCGCCCTGGCGAACCGACTTCGGTGAGCGGCCCGACGCGTTCTTGCGAACACTTCTCAACTAAACGGGATGTCTAGTTGCGAGTCAATCGCAAAAATGCGCTGATGATCTAACCGCCGAAGCCGCCCTTGTGGCTTCCGCTATAGGCATAGCTGCGGCCGCCGCCGAAGCCACCGCGCGAGACGACGGAGGTGCGGGTCTGGACCTTGGGCGGCGCATTGCGGATTGTGTCGGGCGGGTCGATGCTGTCGCGCGTGATGACGGTCCGGCCCGTGCCGTAGTCGCGGCCCAGGCGTCCGCCCCAGGTCGAGTAGTAGCCGTCGTTCCCGCGGTAGAGTCCTGTCCCTCGATAATAGTTGCCGCCGTCCAGCATCCGCCCGATCACGAAGCCAGCGAGGAGGGGCGTGAAGAAGCTGCCGCCGCCGGCCTCGCTGCGGGGCACGCAGTTGCCGGCGCCATAGACGTCTTCGCACGACGCGCGGGCGTCGTAGCGCGGGGCGTTCTTGGCGTCATCCTTCTGGGCGGCCGCCCAGGACGTGTCGCATTGCTGGTCCGAGACCTCTTTGGCGGCCTTGCACTCTTCTAGGGACTTGTAGCTGAAGGCCTCGACCTGCTCGCCGCGGTTGGGATCCCAGCCCGCCTGGGCGCCGACGCCGGGATCGTCGCACCCGGCCAAGGTCAGACTGGCCGCGCCGGCCAGCATGGTCGTCAGTTGCAGCGACGTGGAGCGCTTACGGGTGCTCATGGCTCCGCTCCTCAGGTCGTCATGCAGGCGGCGTTCAGCACGCCGACGGCGATGGAGATGCCCGCCAGATAGACCCCGATCGAGGTCTCGCCGTTCTCGATGCGCGCCTTGACGTCGGGCAGGGCGACGAGGCGCACGCCCGTGAAGGCGGCGATCTGGATGACGCCAGCCAGGGTCGCCCAGGCCGCGAACTCGGGCAGGCTGACCGTGTGGCTCAGCGCCGAGGCCAACGGCAGGACGTAGCCGATCAAGGCGCCGGCCAGGGCGATGGCCGCAGCCAGGTTGCCCTGCCGGATCAACGCCTTTTCATTATAGGGCGTCACCCACTGGTAGATATACTTGAAGGCGATCGTGAACAGGCCCGCGGCCACGAAGGCCACCAGGAACGCGATCGCTCCGTCCTGGAACGCCGTGAAGTCGAACATCGGCCTCTCCCTAAGCCTTGAACTCGCCCACCGACAGCGGCAGGCCGATCATCGTCTCGTGCGTCACGTCACCGTCCTCGGGCTCGGCGGTCAGCGCCAGCAAGAGTTCGCGGCCCTCGCCGCCCGAAAGCTCGCGGTGGAACAGCATGGTGGTCTGGAAGAGCCGCCGGTCGGGCGTCGCGCCCTCGCGGTCGTAATAGACGTCTTCCCACAGGGTAACGGGGTCCTGCCGCTCGGCGTCCTCGCCGAACCAGAGGCGGCGGTACTCCGGCAGGCCCTCGGGCTGGAAGGTTCGGGCGCGCAGGCGCTCGGCCCACAGGTCGCGGTCGGCGCGGTCGGCCGGATACTCGCTGGCCCACGGAACGAAGACGGTGAAGTCGTTGGCGCGCTGGCCTTCGCGGTCGTCCGAGACCACCTGAAACAGGATTTCGTCGTCCGTATAGAACCGATGCACGAACGCGCCGTCGTTCAGGTGGATCAGGCCTTGGGCGGTGATCTCCAAGGTGTCGCGATCCAGGGCGAACTTCGCTTCGCCGCCCAGGCGTCGCCAGGCCAGAGGGTCCAGCACCACGGTCCGGCCTATGGTCACGTTGCGGATGACGGGCAGGGCGGGGCGCTGGGCGTCCTTCCTGCCAAAAAGCTTTCCGAACATCGCGGTGCGCGAGCCCTCGAATCCCTGGCCGACATGCCTATCTGATCGGCGACGTCAGCGCTCCCCATGGACGCGCTTGTCCCTGAGTGAAGTCGGGCGCAGGATGACGCTGAACGGCGTCTTGTCAAGCGTACATGTTATGCGTACATGTAACGCATGCCTGCCAAACCGACGAGAGGCGCTCAGGCCGCCGAAAGAACCCGCGCGTGGCGTGAAGCCCGTCGGCAAGCCGGCTTCGTGAAGATCGAGGTCTGGGCGCCGGCGGCGTGCAAGCCCGACATTCTTTCGGCTGTCCAAGCGATCGTCGTGGAGTCGGCCCGCGGGCCGGCCCTGAAAACCAACCCCAACCCTCCCAAGGGCGTCAGACACATGGATTCCGTTATCGACACCGCCTGGACGATCCACACCCTGCGTGACGGGCTGGTGGAGAGTTCCCTTGTCCGTGAGGACGAAATGACCGTCACCGTCGTCGAGGGCGTTGAGCCTGTCCTGATGGTGGTCATGCACGAGTTCGGCGACCTGCCGATCTATGTCAGCGGCGGCGGCCTGCAGTTGGTGGTCTCGACCATCCTTTGGCCCTGTGACGAACAGAACGATCGCGCGGCGTTCAACGAATTCCTGCTCAAGGCCCAGAAGATCGTGCCGCTGTCGAATTTCGGCATCACGACCATCGAAGGTCGCGACTATTATGAACTGATGGGCGAGATTTCGTCCAAGACCACCCTGCAGACCCTGGTGATCGAGCTGCGCACCCTGGCCGACAACGCCATCGCCGCCGCCAGCGATCTGCGCGACAGTTTTGAAAAGAGCCGCGGCGCGGCCGCCTAACGAACAAGACCTGGAGACCTACTCATGTCGATCTGGAGCAAGCTCTCGGCCCTGTTCCGCGGGACCGCGCACGATGGGGCGCAGACCATCGTGGACGCGAACGCTTTGCGAATCCTGGACCAGGAAATCCGCGACGCCGACAACGCCCAGGGCAAGGCCCGGGACGAACTGGCCAAGCTGGTCGCGCGCCGCCGGTCGCTGGAGACCGAGGTCGCCCAACTGACCGACCAGTCGCGCAAGTATGAGACCTCGGCGCGCGCCGCCATGAACAAGGGCGACCAGGCCCTGGCCCTGGAAGTGGCTCAGCGCATCGCCGACCTCGAGACGGACGCGACGCAGAAGTCGACCCAGATGACCGAGTTGCGCGCCGCCGAGGAAAGGCTGCGCACGATCATCGCCCAGACCGACACCAAGGTCGAGGCGCTGCGCCGCGAGATCGAGATCGTCAAGGTCAACGAGAGCGTCCAGAAGGCCCAGGCCGCCGTGATCTCCCGTTCGGGCTCGGCCAGCGGCGTCGTCGGTTCGGCCGCCGATAGCCTCAAGCGCATCAAGGAGCGTCAGGCGGTGCGCGAGGAGCAGTTCCGGCTGCATAACGAGACCGAGGACCGCAAGACCGGCGCCGATCTCGACGCCAAGCTTGCCGCAGCGGGCATCCTGCCGGGCGGCGGCGGGGCCGAGGATGTTCTGGCCCGCCTGATGGCGCCGAAGGACGAGGCGCTGCCGGCTCCGATGCTGGCGATCGAGGACAAGGTCAAGGCCGGGTCCAAGGACGCCTGATGCGCCGTCTTTCCCTGACGCCTCGGCCGGACTGGAAGTCCAGGGCCGAGGCCGTCGGCTTCACCTGGCATCACGCCGACGGTCGTCGCTATTGGGACGAGCGGGCGGCCTACGCCTTCACGCTGGACGAGGTCGAAGGCCATCTGGAGCCCGCGACCGAGGCCCTGCACAAGCTGTGTTTGGAGTTCGTCGAGGAGGCCATCGGTAGCGACGCCTTGATGGCGAAACTCCAGATTCCCGAGGCTTCGCGCGATGTCGTCGCCGCCTCGTGGAAGGCGCGCGATCCTTCGCTCTATGGCCGCTTCGATTTCTTCTACGATGGGGCGGGGCCGCCCAAGCTCTACGAGTACAACGCCGACACGCCGACCAGCATCTATGAGGCGGCGGTGTTCCAGTGGCTGTGGCTGGAGGACCTGATCCAACGCGGCGCGCTGCCGGACAGCACGGACCAGTTCAACAGCCTGCACGACCAACTCGCCGAGCGCCTCAGGGCGATCTTCCCCAGCGGCGGCTTCGTCCACTTCGCCAGCGATCCGGACTTCGTCGAGGATCGCCAGACGGTGCGGTTCCTGGAGGATATGGCGCGGCTGGCGGGGCTTGAGCCCAAGTTCGTCCCGACCACGGAGATCGGCCTCGACGCCGACGGCCGCTTCATCGACCAGGACAACTACCTCATCGGCGCGATGTTCAAGCTGTACCCCTGGGAGGACATGCTGCGCGAGCCGTACGCGGCTAACATCGCCGGCTCCAAGACCCTGTTCATCGAGCCGCCCTGGAAGGCGCTGCTGTCGAACAAGGCCCTGCTGCCGCTGCTGTGGGAGCGGCATCCCGGTCATCCGAACCTGCTGGAGACCTATTTCGACGACGATCCCAAGGTCGAGCGGCTGGGCTCCAGCTACGCCCGCAAGCCGCTGTTCAGCCGAGAGGGCGCGAACGTCGAGCTGTGGACCAACGGCCGCAAGGGCCGGGTGCTGGACCAGGGCTATGGCGCCGAAGGCTGGATCCGCCAGGAACTGAAGCCGCCGCCCAAGTTCGGCGCGAACTATCCCGTGGTCGGCTCCTGGGTGATCGGCGACCAGCCGGCCGGGATCGGCGTGCGCGAGGATCGGGGCCGCGTGACCCGCGACCGCTCGCGGTTCGTGCCGCACATCATCGAGGGCTAGGATAGGCCGCGCAGGATCCGAACCACCTCGGCCACCGTGGCCTGGTCGGTGTCCTGTAGTGTCGGCGGAACAAAGCCCATGGCGCCGAGCTTCGACGCCGGATCGGCGCCGGGTTTCGCCGCGCCGAATGAGCCGTGCACCTCGCGTACGCCCGTCGTGCGGACGAGTTCGGCGATGTTCGAGACCCTGACCCCGGCGCCGGCCAGGATGCTGATACGGCCGCCTGCCTGGGTCATCAGGGCCGCGATCCGCTCTGCGCCGACCACCGCGCTGATCGCGCCGCCCGAGGTGAGCACGCGCTCGAAGCCCATCTCGATTGCGGCCTCCAGGGCCGCTGATTGATCCGCTACGAGGTCGAAGGCGCGATGCAGGGTCAGGCCCAAGCCTTGCGCATGCTCGACCAAAGCGGCCAGCACCTCGAGGTCCAGTTCCCCGTCCGGGCGGCTGGCGCCAATGCTGACGCCCTCCAGGCCGTAGGCGCGGACGGCGTCGATGTCGCGCTTCATGGCGTCCAGGTCGCGCGTATCATAGCAGAAGTCGCCGTTGCGGGGCCGGATCATCGGATAGACCGGGATCGGCGAGGCAGCGGCCAGCGCCATGAGGCCAGGCGCGGGCGTCAGGCCTTGCAGCGTCAAGGCCGCGCAAAGTTCGATCCGATCCGCCCCGCCGGCGATCGCCGCCGCCAATCCGGCGGGCGTATCGACACAGACTTCCAGCAGGACGCGCCCTTTCACAAGATCATTGGCGGCGGTCATGGTCTCTCTCCGGCCGTGGTACGGATTCGGCGGTCTTCTTGGAGCACACCGGCATGATGAATCGTAGAGGCCTGATCGGCGCGACCCTCGCCGGATCGACAATGATCAGCGGGCGGGCAACGGCGGCGGGCGAAGGCGTGCGTTTGGGTGGCCCCTGCGTGATCTCCACCTGGGACTTCGGCGTCGCGGCCAACCAGGCGGCCTGGGCTGTGCTGTCCAAGGGCGGCCGCGCGCTGGACGCGGTCGAGGCTGGCGCGCGCGTTCCCGAACAGGACCTCAAGAACCATAGCGTGGGTCGGGCCGGCTATCCCGACCGCGACGGCCACGTGTCGCTCGACGCCTGCATCATGGACGAGCTGGGCAACTGCGGTTCTGTCGCGGCGATGGAGCATATCGCCCATCCGATCTCGGTCGCCCGCCGCGTGATGGAAAAGACCCCGCACGTGATGCTGGTCGGGGCCGGCGCGTTGCAGTTCGCGCTGGAGCAGGGCTTCCCGCGCGAGGAGCTGCTGACGCCGGAATCGAGGGCCGCCTGGGAGGCGTGGAAGAAGGAGGCCAAGTACCAGCCCAAGGCCAACAGCGAGGTCATGGACTACGGCAAGACCACGGGCCAGCTCGGCACGCCCGGCGGCGCCAACAATCACGACACCATCGGCATGCTGGCCATCGACGCCAAGGGGAACATCGCCGGCGCCTGCACCACCAGCGGCATGGCCTGGAAGATGCGCGGCCGGGTGGGGGACAGCCCGATCATCGGCGCGGGGCTCTATGTCGACAACGAGGTCGGCGGCGCGACCTCGACCGGCGTGGGCGAGGAAGTGATCCGCAATGTCGGCAGCTTTCTCGTGGTCGAGCTGATGCGCCAGGGCCGTTCGCCCGAGGCCGCCTGCCGCGAGGCCGTCGAGCGGATCCTGAAGAAGAAGCCCCAGGCCAAGGACATCCAGGTCGGCTTCCTGGCGATCAACAAGCAGGGCGAGGTCGGGGCCTGGGCGATCCAGTCAGGCTTCAGCTACGCCCTGTGCGACGGCCGCAAGCAGGACCTGTTGCTGCCGGGCAAGGCGACCTACGCATCCGGAGTCTGACCTGCTACGTAAAGTGGATAGGCGAACCGATAACGCAGTTATAGCGTGCCCGCCCAATCATCCGGAGGAGACCGCCATGTGCGATGACGATATCCACCAAGGCCTCGTGCACGACCCCAGTGTTTCCCGCCGTGCGTTCGGCCTGATGACGGTCGCCCTGACCGGCGTCGCGACCGTCGCTCGCGCCGACGACACGGTCGTGGAGAAGGATGTCGAGATCAAGACGCCGGACGGGACCGCCGACGCGGCGCTGTTCTATCCGAAGGCCAAGGGCAAATATCCTGCCGTGCTGCTGTGGCCCGACGTGATGAGCCTGCGGCCGGTGTTCCGCGACATGGGCCGTCGCCTCGCCGCGGCCGGCTATGTCGTGCTGGTTCCGAACCTCTACTACCGCGTCCAGAAGGCGCCGGTGATCCAGGGCAGCTTCAACTTCGCCAACCCCGAGGACCGCGCCAAGCTGATGCCGATGCGCGCCACGGTCACGCCCGAGGGCACGTTCAAGGACGCGGTGGCCTACATCGCCTTCCTCGATGCTCAGCCCCAGACCAACAAGGCCAAGAAGGTCGGCGTGCAGGGCTACTGCATGGGCGGCCCGCTGTCGTTCCAGACCGCCGCCGCCGTCCCGGACCGCATCGCGGCCGTGGCCTCGTTCCATGGCGGCGGCCTGCTGACGGCCAAGCCCGACAGCCCCCACCTGCTGCTGCCCAAGACCAAGGCCGAATACCTGATCGAGATCGCCGACAACGACGACAAGCAGGACCCGACCGTGAAGGACAAGCTGAAAGCCGCCTTCGCCGATGCCAAGATCCCGGCCCAGATCGAGGTCTTCGAGGGCGCCAACCACGGTTGGACCGTCAAGGGCAGCCAAGTCTACAATGAGGCCGCCGCCGAGCGGGCGTGGAGCAACCTTCTGGCGCTCTACAAGAAGACGCTGGGCTGATCCGCGAGGGGAACGATGGCGGGCGGCGAGGGCTTTGGCTAAACCCTGGCCGTCCGCAACCTTGAGGTCTCCGTGCTATTCGACGCCCCGCCGCCCCCGGTCTCCGCTGTCATCGTCGAGGCGCCGAGACTGCCGCCGTTGGCCGGGCAGGAGGCCTTCTCGACCGCGAGCTATGACGCCGCGCAGCTCGGGGCGTCGGCGCGGCTGGACGATGTCCTGAAAACGACGCCGGGCGTGTCGCTGTTTCGGCGCACCGGCAGCGACGCGGCCAATCCGACGATCCAGGGTCTGTCCCTGCGCGCGGTCGCGCCGTCGGGCGCGGGGCGGGCGCTGGTGACGCTGGACGGCGCGCCTCAGAATGATCCCTTCGGCGGCTGGGTCATCTGGACAGCCTTGCCCGGCGAGAGCCTCTCCGGCGCGACCATCGTGCGCGGTGCGGGGGCGGGGCCTTATGGCGCTGGCGCTCTGACCGGCGTGGTGGCGTTGCGAGAGCGCGCGGTCGGCGGCGGCCTTTCCAGTCTTTCGGTCCAGGCCGGCGAGCGCGATAGCTGGCGTGCTGCCGGGACCCTCGGAACCGATCACGTGCTGCTGACCGCCAGCGGCTCGCGCACCGACGGCTATCGCCCGGTGCGCGGCGCGGCAGCGGGCGCGGCCGATGTCCCGACCACGCTTGAGGATGGCGCGATCACCGCCCGCGTCCAGGGCGAGGCGGGCGGCGTGCGCTGGGCGGCGCGGATGGGCGCTTTCCAAGAAAAGCGCGGCGCCGGCCTGTTCGGCGCCAAGTCGAACGCCACGGGAAGCTCACTGGCGCTCACTGTCGCGGGCGACCGTTGGCGCCTGCAAGCCTGGACGCGATCCAGCGATCTGGAGAATACCTCAGCCGCCGTCGCTGCTGGACGGACCGCGACGACGCCAGCCAACGACCAGTACTCCACGCCCGCCAGTGGCTATGGCCTGAACGCCGCCTGGCAGGACAAGGCCGGTGACTGGTCGTGGGAGCTGGGAGGCGACGTCCGGGCGACCGAGGGGCGGACGAACGAGCGCTTCCGCTACCAGAACGGCGTCTTCACCCGGCAGCGAACCGCCGGCGGTCGTACCCTGGTCGGCGGCGTCTATGCCGAGACGGCCTATAGCCAGCCAGACTTCTCGGTGACCGGCGGGGCGCGGCTGGACGGCTGGCGCTCGTATCACGGCGTCAGGCGCGAGCGGGATGCGGCGACCGGCGCGCTGACTCTCGACGCGGCCGTGGCAGACGCCTCCGGGACGACGCCGACGGCGCGCGCCGGCGTGCGCCAGCGTCTGATCGACGACACCTGGGTCCGGGCCGCCGCCTATGCGAGCTTTCGGCCGCCCACGCTGAACGAACTGCACCGTCCGTTCCGGGTCGGCAACGACGTGACCGAGGCTAATTCCGCCCTGAAGCCCGAGACGCTCTATGGCGTCGAGGCTGGCCTCTCGGGCGAGGGTGCGGTCGCGTGGAACCTCGGTCTCTTTTACAATCAGATTCAGGATCCGATCACCAATGTGACGATCGGCGTCGGGCCGGGGACCTTCCCGGTGGCGGGCTTCATCCCGGCCGGCGGCGTGCTGCGCCAGCGCCGCAACGCGGGGGAGATCAACGCCTATGGTCTGGAGGGCGATATCGCCGCCGACCTGTCGCCGGCCTGGACAGTTCGCGCCGCCTTCTCTGCGACCCATGCCCGCGTCGACGGCGGCGGTCTGGCGCCCCAGCTGACCGACAAGCGTCCCGCCCAGGCGCCGGCCTTGACCATAACCGCCGGCGCGCGCTGGAGACCGCTGCAGCGCCTCAGCCTGGACGCCGACCTGCGCTACGAGAGCAAACGCTACGAGGACGACCTGAACCTCCGGACGCTGAAGGCGGGGGCCAGCCTTGACCTTCGCGCCGGCTGGGCGCTGTCGCCGACCAGCGAGATCTATCTGGCCGCCGACAACGCGTTGAACACCGATCTCGCCGTGGCCCAGACCGCCGACGGCGTGACCAGTTACGCCGCGCCTCGGACGGTCTTCGTGGGCTTCGCGCTCCGTCGATAGGCGTTGCGATCATCGACTATAGACCTTGATAGCGCTGTCACGACCGGGTAGCCCTCTTTTCAAAAGTTGAGGAGGAACACCATGCGCCTGTCGCGCCGCGCCTTGCTGGCGGCTATGTCGAGCCTGCCAGCCATTGCCGACGCCGCGTCGGCGGCTCCCCGCGTGATCCGTCTCGACACGGCGAAAACCACGGGTCCCGTAGACCGCTTCTTCGATCTCTCGGTGGGGGCGGACTATCCCGGTACCCTCATCCGCGCCGACAGCCAGACCCAACTGAAGACCGCAGTGGACGAGCTGGGATTTCGCTACATCCGCTTCCACGCGATCTTCCACGACGTACTGGGCACGGTGAAGGTTCGGGATGGCAAGATTGTCTATGACTGGACCAAGATCGACCAGCTCTACGACGCGTTACTCGCCAAGGGCATCAAGCCGTTTGTCGAGCTGGGCTTCACGCCGGAGGCGATGAAGACCTCGGACCAGACGATCTTCTACTGGAAGGGCAACACCTCCCACCCCAAGCTGGAGCCGTGGCGCGACCTGATCGACGCCTTTGTCCGGCATATTCGCCAGCGTTATGGCGCCGAGGAGGTGCGGACCTGGTTCTTCGAGGTCTGGAACGAACCGAACCTGGATGGCTTCTGGGAGAAGGCCGACCAGGCCGCCTATTTCGAGCTCTATGATGTCACAGCGCGCGCCATCAAGGCGATTGATCCAGCTCTGCCTGTCGGTGGGCCGTCGACGGCCGGCGCGGCCTGGGTTCCGGAGTTCCTCGCGCACGTCAAGCAAAGCGGCGCGCCTGTCGATTTCGTGACCACCCACACCTATGGCGTCGACGGCGGCTTCCTTGACGAGAAGGGCCAGCAGGACACCAAACTCTCGGCCTCTCCGGACGCGGTCGTCGGTGACGTGCGCAGAGTCCGAGAGCAGATAGAAGCCTCGCCATTCCCAGGTCTGCCGCTCTATTTCACCGAATGGAGCACCAGCTACACGCCGCGCGACAGCGTTCATGACAGCTATGTCAGCGCGGCCTACATCTTGGACAAGCTGAGGCGCACCCAGGGCCTCGTACAGGGCATGAGCTACTGGACCTATAGCGATCTGTTCGAGGAGCCCGGGCCGCCGACCGCGCCGTTCCAGGGGGGCTTTGGGCTGATGAATCCCGAGGGCGTCCGCAAGCCAGCCTGGTTCGCCTACAAGTACCTGAACGCCCTGCGCGGCCAAGCGATCGCCTGCGAGGACGCTCAGGTCTTCGCCGCCCGCGACGGGCGAAAAGTGGCGGTGCTGGCCTATGCCTGGCGACAACCTGAGCAGACTGTCAGCAACCGGCCTTTCTACACCAAGCTGCATCCGCCGGGTCCCGCGCCTGCGCTGCAAATGCGTCTGGCTGGCCTCAAGCCTGGCCTCTACCGCCTTCGCGCGCGTCGGACGGGCTATCGGGCCAATGACGCCTACAGCGCCTACATCGACATGGGCATGCCCGGCGCTCTGACGCCGGCCCAGCTCGCCCAGCTTCAGGCCCTAACGATGGATCGGCCCGAGGTCGACAAGGTGATCAAAGTCTCGGGCGAAGCGGTGGTCGATCTTCCCATGCGCGCCAATGACATCGTCCTGGTGGAACTAGAGCCCGCCTGATGGCGGGCTCTGCTTTGCGATCTCGTGGGAGCTCGGCCCTATACGTCAGAGCCCGTTTGGCGGCGGCGTGAAGCGGGCGGCCCAGCCCGTCGGCGCCGCTTCCAAGGTCAGCTCCAGCACGCCCCCCTTGGCGAGTTCGTCGTGGGAGATCCACGCGCGATCTAGCGGTTTGCCGTTCAGCTTGGCGCCCGTGACATAGCGATTGGCTTCCGACGTCGTCGGCGCCCGGACCTCGAAGCTCTTGCCGCCCTCCAGCGCGATCACGCTGCGCGAGAACACCGGCGAGGCGATGTAGTAGTAGGGCTGGCCAGCGTTCGGATAGAGGCCGATCGCGTTCCAGACGTACCAGCTGGACATGGCGCCAGCGTCGTCATTGCCCGGCAGGCCGGTGCGGCTCAGGCGATAATGCTTGGCCATCAGGCCGCGCGCGATCTCATGAGTCCGGTCCGGGCGGCCGGCGTGGATGTAGAGATAGGGCGCCAGCAGATCCGGCTCGTTGCTCTGTGAGTAGTGGCCGTCGAACAGGTGGTCGAGCCATTTGACGAAACCCTCGGATCCGCCCGTCTTGGCCATCAGCCCCGCCACGTCCTGCGGGACGAAGCTGGAGTACTGCAGCGAATTGCCTTCATAGAACACCGCGTCCCACCAGGGGCCCGAGCGGTCGGGATACTCGTAGGTGCAGCTGTAGTTCTCGACCCACTCGCCGTTCGGATAGCGGGGGCGGACGCAGCCGAGACTATCGTCCCAGAGGTTCTTCCAGTTGCCCGAGCGGGCGATGTAGCGCTTGGCGTCCTGGGTCTTGCCCAGCGCCTTGGCGACGACGCCGATCGCATAGTCGTCATAGGCGTATTCCAGGGTGCGCGAGGCCGAGCGGGTCTGCGTGAACGGCACATAGCCTAGCTTCAGATAGTCCTTCAGCACTCGGCCCTGCAGGAAGGGCTGGTCGCTGTCGACTTCGCCGTTTTTGCGGATCGCCTCATAGGCCAGGTTGACGTCGAAGCCGCCCAGCTTCTTGGTCACCGCGTCGGCGATCAGGATGTCGCCGTTCGAGCCGCCCTGGGTCATGCCGTTGGCGCCGGCGATGCGGGAGTCGGGCATCCAGCCGGTGTGCTTGTAGGTGTCGATCAGCGACCGGATCATGTCGCGCTGACGCTGCGGCTGGATCACCGTCAGCAGCGGATGCAGCGTCCGGAAGGTGTCCCACAGCGTGTAGAAGTCCTCGTAGTGCGGCTCGTCGGACTTCCACCAGACGTTCTCGCCGCTCAGATCATGCGGCATGGTGTGCGAGCGGTAGAGCGCCGAATAGAAGATCCGTTGCTGCTCGTCCGTGCCGCCCTCGACCTTGATCTTGGCCAGGGCGTCCGACCACTGGGCCGCTGTTGCCGCCTGATAGGTGTCGAAGTCCCAGCCGGGCATCTCCTCGGCCAGGTTGGCGCGGGCTTTGTCGGCGCTGACGAACGACACGGCCAGCTTCATCTGGACCTGACGGTTGGTGGTCGTGTCGAAGGTCAGATAGGCGCCGAGGCGGTTGGAGAACTCGCGCTCGGTGTCGTACTCGATCATCAGGCCCTGGCGGTTGGCCGCGCTCTTGACCTGGACGCCGCCTTCCGCGCGGCCGATGCCGGGTTTGGTCTCCATCCAGCCCTGGCCCGCCTTCCACGCGCCGAAGGCCTTGGCGGGACGATCCGTGACGGCGTGGAAGTAGAGCGTATAGGGCGTCGGGTTCCAGCCGCCCTCGACCGTGACCTCGCCGGACAGGGTGTGGTCGTCGATCAGCTCGACCTTGGCCAGACGCACGCGCTGGCCGCGGCCGCGCATGGCGATCACCGAGCTGACGTCGAAGATCAGGTTGCTCTCGGCGAGCGCCGGATAGGTCAGGCGCTGGAAACCGACGCGGCGCGAGGCCGTGAGCTCGACCTTGATCCGCTCGGCTTCGGTATTGGCCAGGCCCACGGCGTAGTAGCCCGGCGAGGCCCGCTCGTCGGTCTTGCCGTAGTGCAGGTGGTTGACGCGCAGCGGGCCGACCGTCGGGGTGACCCGAAAATTACCGTACTTGCCCGAGCCGCCCGTGCCACTGACATGGGTATAGCTGAAGCCCATGATCGGGCTCTTGGAGTCGTAGCCGTTGGTGTCGGCGTTGGTGGTGTCGGGGCTCAGCGACACGAAGCCGAACGGCGCGCCGGCGCCGGGCACGGTGTTGCCGCCGGTGACGCCACCGCCGTCGACGCCGACGAACGGATCGACCTTGGCCAGCAGGTCTGGCGCCGACTGGGCGCTCGCCAGTCCGACGGAACCCAGGCTCAGCGCGACCGCGAGGGCGAGGACCCGCCTAGACGGGAAGCGGCTCTTTCCGGACATGGTTTTCCTTCCCGTCGATCCAGGTTTTCGCGACGTTGAGGTCGTCGTCTAGCAGGCAGAAGTCGGCGGCGAAGCCGGGGGCGATCTGGCCGCGCTGATGGCCAAGGCCCAGGAACGCGGCAGGGGCGGCCGAGGCCATCATGACGGCGTCGGCCAGCGACAGGCCCAGCGTCGCCACCGCGTTGCGGACGGCGGCGGCCATGTCGAGGTCCGAGCCGGCCAGGGTGCCGACGTCGTCGACGCAGACGCCGTCGCGCACGGTGATCTCGCGACCTTGCAGGGTGAAGCGCTTATCGGTCATGCCGACCGTCGGCATGGCGTCGGTGACCAGCATGAACCGGTTCAGCGGCCGCGCGCGCAGGGCGATCTTCAGGGTGACCGGATCGACGTGGCGGCCGTCGACAATGATCCCCGCCCACACGTGCTGGTCCTCCAGCACCGCCCCGACGACGCCGGGCTCGCGGCTGGTCAGGGGCGACATAGCGTTGAAGAGATGGGTCACGCCTGTAAGGCCGTGCTCGATGGCCTGGCGCATGGTCTCGTAGCGGGCGTTGGTGTGGCCGGCCGCGACAATGACGCCAGCCTTGGAAAGACGCCCGATGACCTCGGGCGTGGTCCGCTCGGGCGCCAGGGTCAGCAACAGCTTGCCGCGCTTGAGCGAAGAGAGCAGGGCGATGGCCTCCTCGTCGATGACCCGGAACTTGGCCTCGTCGTGGATGCCCTTGCGCTTGGGGTTCAGGAACGGCCCCTCGATGTGGACGCCCAGCACGCCGGGCACGCCCGCTTCGATGGCGGCCTCGGTGGCGCGCAGGGCCTTGTCCACGACATCGAGGTCGTCGCTGATCAGGGTCGGCAGGAAGCCGGTCGTGCCATAGGCGCGATGCGCCGCGCCGATCGCGGCGATGGTCTCTACGGTCGGGGCGTCGTTGAAAAGGACGCCGCCGCCACCATTGACCTGGGTGTCGATATAGCCGGGGACCAGCAGACCGCCGCTCAGGTCCTGGCGCTCGACCCCAGCGGGGACCTGCGCCATCGGAACCACGGCGACGACCTTGCCATCCTCGACAAGTACGGCGTGGCCTTCGACGACGCCAGCCGGCGTCATTACCCGGCCGTTGATAAGAGCGGCCGGCATCAGACGGTTTCGGTGACCTTGTTGAGGTGAGGTGGGCTATCGGGATCATAGCCGCGCGCCACCGACAAGGCGTTGGCCATGCGGTAGAAGCTCTGGACCATCAGGATCGGCTCCAGCACCGGATGGGTCTTGAGGCTGGGCAGTAGATCATCGCCGGACTTGCCCCCGTCGGCTTTACCAGGCGCGGCCAGGAACACGTCGGCGCCGCGCGTCCGCAGGCCTTGGGCCATGTCTTCGACGCTTTGGCGGCTCTCGTCGTTCTGAGCGAAGACCAGGGCCGGAAAGCCGTCCTTCACCAGAGCCATCGGGCCGTGCAGCACCTCGGCGGCGCTGAAGGCCTCGGCGTGCAGGCCGCAGGTCTCCTTGAACTTCAGCGCGGCTTCCAGCGCGACGCCAAAGCCTACGCCGCGACCCAGCACATAGAGGTTGGTCGCCGTTTCGAGACGCTTGCCGGCCGCCGACCAGTCCAGGGTCCAGGCCTTTTCCAGCGCGGAGGGTAGGTCCGCCAACGCCGCCGTCAGTTCGGCGTCCTGCGTCCAGGCGGCGATCAACTGAGTCACCGCCACCAGGGCGGCGATGTAGGACTTGGTGGCCGCCACCGACAGTTCCGGTCCCGCATGCAGCGGGATCACCGCGTCGGCCAACTGCGCCAGAGGCGAGTCCTCGACATTGACCAGGGCCACGGCGTAGGCGCCGGCCGCCTTGGCCGCCGTCACCGCCGCCAGCAGGTCGGGGCTCTTGCCCGACTGCGAGACCGCCAGGCACAGCGCGCCTTCGAGGTTCGGAGAGGCGTCATAGACCGAGCTGACCGACAGGCCGACCGACGAGGTCAGCACGCCCGCCTTGGTCTCGATCAGGTAGCGGGCGAAGGTCGCGGCGTGGTCGCTGCTGCCGCGGGCGCAGGTCACCACGACGCGAGGCGGATTGGCGCGCAGGCGCTCGGCCAGGGCCGCGACCCGCTCGGCGTTGGCCGCCAGCAGGGCTTTGGCCACGGCTGCGCCTTGGCCGGCCTCGGCGAACATCTTCGTGCTTTCCGGCGCCAGCCGCCCCGTCGTGGGGCCTTCAGGACGGGTCAAGACAGTCGCCTCCAAGCTCGTGGTCCTTTGAAACATGCCAGCGCGAGCGCCGGTCAGGATGCGTCGTTCAGTTCGGCGACGAAGTCGTAGGCGTCGCCACGATAGTAGGAATTAGAAATCTCGACGGCCCGGCCATCCTTCAGGAAGCCGCGCCGCTCGACCAGCAGGCCCGCGTCCTTGGGTTTCACGCCCAGCAGCGCCGCGTGTTCGCGGTTGATCAGCACGCCGCGCAGGCGCTGGAGCGCGCGCGCCGGGCGGTGACCGTGCGCGGCCATAGCCTCGTAGAGCGAGTCCTTGACCACCTCGGGCGAGGGCAGGGCGAAGGCGGCGATCGTGGTGTACTCCATCGCCATGGGCGCGCCGTCGGCGAAGCGGATTCGGTGGAAGCGGTAGACCGGCGTGTTGGGCGAGACGCCCAGCATCAGCGCCTCCTCTGGCGTCACCGCGCCCTCGGCCCGGGTGATCCATTCGCTGCGCGGCGCGCGACCGCGCGAGATCATGTCCTCGGTGAAGCAGGTCAACTTCGAGAAGTTCTTCTCCACCCGGGCGGCCACGAAGGTGCCGGCGCCCTGGCGGCGGGTCAGCAGGCCTTCGTTGACCAAGCCTTCCAGCGCCTTGCGCACAGTGATGCGCGAGACGTTGAACTCGTCGGCCATATCCCGTTCGGGGGGGAGGGCGTCGTCCGGGCTCAGCACCTTCAATTGGATCGCCTCGCGCAGGGCGCGCTGCAGCTGAAGGTATAGCGGCGCAGAAACCGCCCCGTGGGCGAAGCCTATGCGCTGGGAAAGAGACACTCGCTCCGCCTCCTGCGGTTGCATGACCCCGGCGGTCTAACCGTCGGATACCAATATGAGTCCTATTATCCGACGGCGGATGTCAACGCTTCATACCCTGTCGCGCCGATTTGTCCCTGTATATTGGCTATTTCGTAGGCTTAGCAAGGGTGGCCATGCCAAAGCGCAAAAGTGGCCTTGCCAAATGGTATTAAAATGGAATGTAGTGCCGTCCCGTCGTTGTAGCGCGGCGGAAAGGGGGCGATTCAGATGTCGGCATGGGTGCTGTCTTCACCGCTGAAAGGCTGGATCGCGTCTTTGGATGAGGCTCCGGACGCGGTGTTTGCGGGACGGATGCTGGGCGACGGGGTTGCGATTGATCCGTTGGGTGGCGAGCTTGTGGCGCCTTGCGACGGGGTTGTGGCCTCAGTGCACCGGGCGGGTCACGCGGTGACGCTGCGCGCGGCGTGCGGGGCCGAGATTCTGATGCATGTGGGGCTTGAGACGGTGGCTCTGGGCGGCGAGGGCTTTGAGGTCCGCGTGCGTGAGGGCCAGTCGGTGCGCGCGGGCGATGGGCTGATCAGCTTTGATCTGGATTTCCTGGCCCAGCGGGCCAAGAGCTTGATCACGCCGGTGGTCATCACCAATCCCGAAGCCTTCGAGATTGTGCGCCGCGACCAGGACCAGGCCGTGGAGGCGGGCGGTTTCCTGATGGAGCTGCGGGCGCTGGGCGGTGCGGCGGCCTCGAACGCCTCGGATGCGTCCAACGAGATTTCCCGCGCGGTGACCGTGCCCTTGATGCACGGGATCCACGCGCGGCCGGCGGCGCGGATCGCCGAGCTGGCCAAGACCTTTGGCGGCGAGACGGCGCTGGTCGTGGGCGCGCGCCGCGCCAGCGCCAGGAGCCCGGTGGGGCTGATGGCCCTGGCTGTGCGCCACGGCGACGAGATCGTGGTCACGGCCTCGGGCGCGGACGCCGCGAACGCCGTGGCGGCCATCGTCGCGCTGATCGAGAGCGGCATGGGCGAGGGGGCTCGGGTCTTGGCGAAGGCTGCGCCAGCGCCCGCCCCGGCCCCGATCGCGTCGCAGCCGCTGGCGCCGGCGGCGCTGCCGGCCGACGGGGTGCTGAAGGGCGTGCTGGCCGCGCCGGGGCTTTCGATCGGCAAGGCCGTTCGCCTGGCCTCGTCCGACATCGCCGTGCGCGAGCAGGGCGAGGGGCAGGCCTTTGAAGAGGCCGCGCTGGTGGCCGCCCTGGACAAGGTCCGCGCCAAGATCGAGGCCAATGCGTCCAAAGAAAACGCCCCTGGGGGCGACAAGGCCCGCAAGGCTATCCTGTCCGCCCACCTGGCCTTCCTGGACGACCCCGAGCTTCTCGCCCAGGCCAAGAGCCTGATCGCGGCGGGCAAGAGCGCCGGCTTTGGCTGGCGCGCGGCGGTGGGCGGTTATGTCGAGGCGCTGCGCGCGCTGGGCGATCGCCGGATGGCCGAGCGGGTCGATGACCTGATCGACCTGGAGCGCCAGGTGCTGCGCGCTCTCAATGGCGAAGACGATGACGCCGCGGTGCTGCCGCCCGGCTCGATCCTGTTGGCCGACGAGCTTTTGCCCTCGCAGCTGATGGGGGCTGACCCTGGCGTCATCGCCGGCTTCGCCACCGCGCGCGGCGGTCCGACCTCGCACGTGGCGATCCTGGCTGCGGCCATGGGCATCCCGGCCCTGGTGGCGCTGGGCGGCGCGGCGCTGTCGATCGCGGACGGAACCGCCCTGATCCTCGACGCTGATGGGGGAAGCCTTCGCGTGGCCCCCGACGCCCCGGCTCTGGAGGCGGCCCAGACGCAGCTGGCTCAGCGCCAGGCCCGCAAGGCCGCCGCCCACGCCGCCGCCCACGCGCCAGCCGTGACGAAGGACGGAACCCGCATCGAGGTCTTCGCCAACACCGGCTCGGTCAAGGACGCCTTGGCGGCGATCGAGAACGGCGCGGAGGGCAGCGGACTTCTTCGCACCGAGTTCCTGTTCCTGGACCGCCAGACCCCGCCCGATGAGGACGAGCAGGCCCGCCAGTACCAGGCCATCGCCGACGCCCTGCAGGGGCGGCCGCTGATCGTGCGCACGCTGGACGTCGGCGGCGACAAGGCCGCGCCCTATCTGCCGATCCCGGCCGAGGAGAACCCGGCGCTGGGCCTGCGCGGCGTGCGCGTCAGCCTGTGGCGACCGCATCTCCTGAAGACCCAGCTGCGCGCCATCCTGCGGGTGGTTCCGCCCAAAGGCGCAAAAGGGGGTCAGTGCAAGATCATGGTCCCGATGATCGGCAGCCTCGACGAGCTGCGGGCCGTGCGGCTGTGCTGGAAGAAGCCAAGCGCGAGCTTGGGATCACCGACCACGTCGAGCTGGGCGTGATGATCGAGACGCCGGCTGCGGCCGTGACTGCCGACCTGATCGCCGCCGAGGCCGACTTCCTGTCGATCGGCACCAATGACCTGACCCAGTACGTGCTGGCCATGGACCGGGGCAATCCCGAGCTGGCCGCCCGGATCGACGCCCTGCACCCGGCGGTGCTGCGGATGATAAGCCAGACCTGCCAGGGCGCGAAGGTCCACGGCCGCTGGGTCGGGGTCTGCGGAGGCCTGGCCTCTGACGTCGCCGCCACGCCGATCCTCTTGGGCCTTGGGGTCACGGAGCTGTCGACCACGGCCGCCATCGCCCCGGAGGTCAAGGCCCGCGTCCGCGATCTTGATCTGGCCGCTTGCCAAAAGCTCGCCGCCCAGGCCCTGGCCCAGACCTCGCCGCAGGCCGTGCGCGGCCTTGTCCAAGCCTTCGGAGCCTAAAGCATGAAGTCTCCGATGAAGTCTCCGCTCGAGATCCTCCAGCCGCTGGGCCGGGCCCTGATGCTGCCGATCGCGGTGCTGCCGGTGGCGGGCCTGCTCTTGCGCCTGGGCCAGCCAGACCTCCTCAACATCGGCTTCGTGGCCGCGGCCGGGGATGCGATCTTCTCCAACCTCGGTTTGCTGTTCGCCATCGGCGTGGCCGTGGGCCTGGCCCGCGAGAACAACGGCGCGGCGGGCCTGGCGGGCGTGGTCTGCTTCCTGATCGCCACCGAGGGCGCCAAAGCCCTGCTGCATGTCCCGGCCGAGGTGATGGCGGGCCTTGTCCAGGCCCACGCGGACCTGGCCTCGGCCGCCTATAAGGCCAAGGCGCTGGGAAAGCTCAGCGTGCCGATCGGCATCGTCTCGGGGATCATCGGCGGCCTCTTCTACAACCGCTTCTCGGGCTTCAAGCTGCCCGAGTATCTGGCCTTCTTCAGCGGCCGGCGGTTCGTGCCGATCGTCTCAGGGCTGGCGGGCCTGCTGATCGCCGTCCTCTTGGGCCTGGGCTATGACGTCCTCAACGGCGGGGTCGACGCGGCCAGCCGGGCCGTGGTCGGCTCAGGCGAGCTTGGCCTTGTGGTCTACGGGTTCCTGAACCGGGTCCTGATCGTCACCGGCCTGCACCACATCCTCAACAACATCGCCTGGTTCGTGGTCGGCGACTATCACGGCGCCACGGGAGACCTGCGCCGCTTCTTCGCCGGCGACCGGCCGCCGGGGCGTTCATGAGCGGGTTCTTCCCGGTGATGATGTTTGGTCTG
>NZ_PEGH01000019.1 GCF_002737755.1 Caulobacter sp. BP25 | reverse complement strand
TGCGCGCGCGCCGCGCCAGCGCCAGGAGCCCCGGTGGGGCTGATGGCCCTGGCTGTGCGCCACGGCGACGAGATCGTGGTCACGGCCTCGGGCGCGGACGCCGCGAACGCCGTGGCGGCCATCGTCGCGCTGATCGAGAGCGGCATGGGCGAGGGGGCTCGGGTCTTGGCGAAGGCTGCGCCAGCGCCGCCCCCCGGCCCCGATCGCGTCGCAGCCGCTGGCGCCGGCGGCGCTGCCGGCCGACGGGGTGCTGAAGGGCGTGCTGGCCGCGCCGGGGCTTTCGATCGGCAAGGCCGTTCGCCTGGCCTCGTCCGACATCGCCGTGCGCGAGCAGGGCGAGGGGCAGGCCTTTGAAGAGGCCGCGCTGGTGGCCGCCCTGGACAAGGTCCGCGCCAAGATCGAGGCCAATGCGTCCAAAGAAAACGCCCCTGGGGGCGACAAGGCCCGCAAGGCTATCCTGTCCGCCCACCTGGCCTTCCTGGACGACCCCGAGCTTCTCGCCCAGGCCAAGAGCCTGATCGCGGCGGGCAAGAGCGCCGGCTTTGGCTGGCGCGCGGCGGTGGGCGGTTATGTCGAGGCGCTGCGCGCGCTGGGCGATCGCCGGATGGCCGAGCGGGTCGATGACCTGATCGACCTGGAGCGCCAGGTGCTGCGCGCTCTCAATGGCGAAGACGATGACGCCGCGGTGCTGCCGCCCGGCTCGATCCTGTTGGCCGACGAGCTTTTGCCCTCGCAGCTGATGGGGGCTGACCCTGGCGTCATCGCCGGCTTCGCCACCGCGCGCGGCGGTCCGACCTCGCACGTGGCGATCCTGGCTGCGGCCATGGGCATCCCGGCCCTGGTGGCGCTGGGCGGCGCGGCGCTGTCGATCGCGGACGGAACCGCCCTGATCCTCGACGCTGATGGGGGAAGCCTTCGCGTGGCCCCGACGCCCCGGCTCTGGAGGCGGCCCAGACGCAGCTGGCTCAGCGCCAGGCCCGCAAGGCCGCCGCCCACGCCGCCGCCCACGCGCCAGCCGTGACGAAGGACGGAACCCGCATCGAGGTCTTCGCCAACACCGGCTCGGTCAAGGACGCCTTGGCGGCGATCGAGAACGGCGCGGAGGGCAGCGGACTTCTTCGCACCGAGTTCCTGTTCCTGGACCGCCAGACCCCGCCCGATGAGGACGAGCAGGCCCGCCAGTACCAGGCCATCGCCGACGCCCTGCAGGGGCGGCCGCTGATCGTGCGCACGCTGGACGTCGGCGGCGACAAGGCCGCGCCCTATCTGCCGATCCCGGCCGAGGAGAACCCGGCGCTGGGCCTGCGCGGCGTGCGCGTCAGCCTGTGGCGACCGCATCTCCTGAAGACCCAGCTGCGCGCCATCCTGCGGGTGGTTCCGCCCAAAGGCGCAAAAGGGGGTCAGTGCAAGATCATGGTCCCGATGATCGGCAGCCTCGACGAGCTGCGGGCCGTGCGGGCTGTGCTGGAAGAAGCCAAGCGCGAGCTTGGGATCACCGACCACGTCGAGCTGGGCGTGATGATCGAGACGCCGGCTGCGGCCGTGACTGCCGACCTGATCGCCGCCGAGGCCGACTTCCTGTCGATCGGCACCAATGACCTGACCCAGTACGTGCTGGCCATGGACCGGGGCAATCCCGAGCTGGCCGCCCGGATCGACGCCCTGCACCCGGCGGTGCTGCGGATGATAAGCCAGACCTGCCAGGGCGCGAAGGTCCACGGCCGCTGGGTCGGGGTCTGCGGAGGCCTGGCCTCTGACGTCGCCGCCACGCCGATCCTCTTGGGCCTTGGGGTCACGGAGCTGTCGACCACGGCCGCCATCGCCCCGGAGGTCAAGGCCCGCGTCCGCGATCTTGATCTGGCCGCTTGCCAAAAGCTCGCCGCCCAGGCCCTGGCCCAGACCTCGCCGCAGGCCGTGCGCGGCCTTGTCCAAGCCTTCGGAGCCTAAAGCATGAAGTCTCCGATGAAGTCTCCGCTCGAGATCCTCCAGCCGCTGGGCCGGGCCCTGATGCTGCCGATCGCGGTGCTGCCGGTGGCGGGCCTGCTCTTGCGCCTGGGCCAGCCAGACCTCCTCAACATCGGCTTCGTGGCCGCGGCCGGGGATGCGATCTTCTCCAACCTCGGTTTGCTGTTCGCCATCGGCGTGGCCGTGGGCCTGGCCCGCGAGAACAACGGCGCGGCGGGCCTGGCGGGCGTGGTCTGCTTCCTGATCGCCACCGAGGGCGCCAAAGCCCTGCTGCATGTCCCGGCCGAGGTGATGGCGGGCCTTGTCCAGGCCCACGCGGACCTGGCCTCGGCCGCCTATAAGGCCAAGGCGCTGGGAAAGCTCAGCGTGCCGATCGGCATCGTCTCGGGGATCATCGGCGGCCTCTTCTACAACCGCTTCTCGGGCTTCAAGCTGCCCGAGTATCTGGCCTTCTTCAGCGGCCGGCGGTTCGTGCCGATCGTCTCAGGGCTGGCGGGCCTGCTGATCGCCGTCCTCTTGGGCCTGGGCTATGACGTCCTCAACGGCGGGGTCGACGCGGCCAGCCGGGCCGTGGTCGGCTCAGGCGAGCTTGGCCTTGTGGTCTACGGGTTCCTGAACCGGGTCCTGATCGTCACCGGCCTGCACCACATCCTCAACAACATCGCCTGGTTCGTGGTCGGCGACTATCACGGCGCCACGGGAGACCTGCGCCGCTTCTTCGCCGGCGACCCGGCCGCCGGGGCGTTCATGAGCGGGTTCTTCCCGGTGATGATGTTTGGTCTGCCGGCCGCGTGCCTGGCCATGTACCACGCCGCCAAGCCCGAGAAGAAAAAGGCCGTGGGCGGCATGCTGGCCTCGCTGGCCCTGACCTCGTTCCTGACCGGGGTGACCGAGCCGATCGAGTTCTCGTTCATGTTCCTGGCCCCGGCGCTCTATGCGATCCACGCCATCCTGACGGGCGTCTCCATGGCGCTCCTGGACATGCTGCATGTGAAGCTGGGGTTCACGTTCTCGGCGGGCCTGTTCGACTATGTGCTGAACTTCGGCAAGGCTAGCCGGCCGCTGTGGCTGATCCCGATCGGCCTCGTTTACGCTGGCGTCTATTACGGTCTCTTCCGCTGGGCCATCGCGCGGTTCGACCTGAAGACCCCCGGCCGTGAGGACGAGGAGCTTCCGGCGGCGGCCACGGTCACGACCGGCGGCGGGCGCGGGGCTGACTTTGTTCAGGCTCTGGGCGGGGCGGCCAATCTCACCAGTGTCGACGCCTGCACCACGCGCCTGCGCCTGATCGTCGTCGACCAGGCCGTCGTCAGCGAGCCGGCCCTCAAGGCCCTGGGGTCACGCGGGATCGTCAAGCCCTCCGACAAGGCCCTGCAGGTGGTGCTGGGTCCGATCGCCGACGCCGTCGCCGGCGAGATCCGCGCGGCTCTGGGCGCGCCGGCGCCCCAGGTCCAAGCTCAGACCCAGGCCCAGCCGGCCCAGGCCGTCGCCGCCCCGACCGCGCTGGACGAGGCCCTAGACGAGGCCAAGGCTCAGGCCATCCTCGCCGCCCTCGGCGGCCCGGCCAATCTGCGCGAGGTCACCGCCTGCGCCAGCCGCCTGCGCCTGGTCCTCGATAACCCCGAAAAGCTCGACAAAACCGCCCTCGCCAAAGCCGGCGCTCGCGGCAGCGTCACCCTCGGCCACAACGTCATCCACATCATCCTCGGACCTCAGGCTGAGGCTATCGGGAGGGCTATGCGGGCAAGGCCCTAGTCGGCCGCACGCAGGGCGGGAGTGGCTTGAATCCCTCTCGACCTGCGGCTGCCAAGGATTGAACGCGACGGCCAGGTGGCCTTTTAAGAGGCATTATAATGGTATTGTCGATATCGGTTCGCTCCTGGTGGTAGAGCTTGATAAATAACTGAATAAAAAAGAAAAATGGAGGAAATGCTTAGATGAGTGACTTTTAGCCCAGGCTTTGTGGCGCCCAACGAACGGTCGTCATGCAAAAGCGAGTAAAATAAACATCTTAGGCTTTGCGGCATCTTGGCCGGCAGCTTTAGAGTCTATCCATGCGGGCCAAAAAAGGTACTTCAATGGTCTGCTTAACCATCAAGGCGCGCGGTCTTGCAGCCGTATCAGCGTCAGCAGTCACGGGGGATACAAGAATATGAACGATCCGAAATCGAAGAGCGCGGCCGCCAGCCGCAAGGCATTCATGCTCGCCCTGCTGGGCGGCGCCTGCTTCGCCGACATGGCCCTGGCCCAGACGGCGCCCGCGCCGGCGGCTGAGTCGGAAGCAGTCGACGAAGTCATCGTCACCGCCTTCCGCAAGAGCCTGGCCACCGCTCTGGAGGTGAAGCGCAAGGACGTCCGCGTCTCGGACGGTATCTCGTCGGAAGACATCGGCAAGTTCCCGTCTGAAAACATCGCCGAAGCCATCCAGCGCATCCCGGGCGTCCAGATCTCGAACATCAACGGTCGTGGTTCGACGATCAGCATCCGGGGCCTTGGCCCGCAGTACGCCCTGACCACCGTCAATGGTCAGGCCTTCAAGAGCTCGAACTTCACCGACGGCTTCCGCTACGACGTCATCCAGACGGAACTGGCTTCGGGCATTCAGGTCTACAAGTCGCCGATGGCGGACATGGACGCTGGCGGTCTGGCCGGCACCGTCAATATCGACACCGTTCATCCGTTCGACGTGAAGGGCCGCCAGATCATCGTGGCCGGCAAGCTGCAGCAGCAGGAGCTGATCGGCGGCGACCCGACCGGCAAGTACGGCCTGACCTATGTCGACCACTTCCTGGACGGCAAGCTGGGCGTCTTCCTCGGCGGCGGCTACCAAGAGCTGAAGGACCGCGGCGACTATCTGTGGATGGACCGCTGGACCGTCAGCAACAACGTCTACACCCCGGCCCGTCTGCGCTATCGCCGCATTGACCGGGAAACCAAGCGCTCGATGCTGAACGGCGCCTTGCAGTTCAAGCCGACCAGCGACCTGCAGATCGACCTGATCGGCACCTACGCCCAGGACAAGACCACTCAGGAAATCCACCAGCAGGTCTTCCTGTTCACGACGCCGTCGGCCTCGAACGTCGTGCCGCTGACCGTCACGAACGGCACCGCGACCAAGGTGCAGGTCAACAACTTCCGTCTTGAGAACAACCACCAGTATGAGAACCGTCCGCAGTCGACTGGCGCCCTGACGGCCAAGGTCCACTACACCGGTCTCGAGAACTGGGACTTCAAGGCGACTGGCCACTACTCGCGCGGCAGCGCCAAGCACAACGAAGAAGCCGCGATCCTGGGCATCAACATCTCCAGCGCCACGGTCGACATCAGCAATCCGAAGAACGTCGTGTTCACGACGGCGACGGCGCTGACCGACACGGCGCAATACAACCCGTCGACCCTGATCCGGAACACCTATCCGAACGGCGCCTACCGCACGATCGACTCGTATGAGGACGCCGCCCAATTCGACGCCAAGCGCTACCTCGACTGGGGCGTGCTGGAGTCGATCCAGGCCGGCGCCAAGATCCGCCACGAAGTGCTCAAGCGCTATGTGATCCGGAAGGACGGCCAGAACACCATCCCGGCCTCCTATTCGCCGACCATGGCCGCCACTGGCATCGCGGTCACCAACTTCCTGGACGGCGAAGCGACCTTGCCGGCCTCCTGGGTGTCGCCCAACCTCGACGCCTATCGCGCCGCGCTCAAGGCTCAGGGCGTGACCGTCTACGAGGCCTTCGATCCGCAAGGCAGCTACCGCGTCGAGCGGGACCTAACCTCGCTGTACGCGATGGCCAATCTGAAGGGCGAAGTGCTGTCCAAGACCTTCCGCGGTAACGTGGGCGTCCGCAGCGAAAGCACCGACCAGACGATCAAGGGCTATATCGGCGGCGCGTCCAATCCGCTGAACACCGAGGTTCGTCTGGTCGCCGGGACCTACACGGCCAAGAAGTCGTACGACAACATCCTGCCGTCGGCTAACCTCAGCGTCGACCTGACCGACAACCTGCTGCTGCGCTTCGCCGCCGCCAAGGTTCTGGTGCGCCCGATCATCGACTCCAGCAACCAGCTGGCCCGCACGATGACCAGCGCCACGG
Organism: Caulobacter sp. BP25; assembly: GCF_002737755.1. GTDB lineage: Bacteria > Pseudomonadota > Alphaproteobacteria > Caulobacterales > Caulobacteraceae > Caulobacter. Next base: position 265,266 of record NZ_PEGH01000019.1, on the reverse strand, counting down.
ACACCAGCGGCGTGAGGGTGTTCACGATCTCGACCGGTCAGGGCGATCTCGACCCGATGACCGCCAACCAGTTCGACCTGACGCTGGAATGGTACTACGGCCAGGGTAACGGTCTGAGCGCCGGCTACTTCTCCAAGAAGGTCAAGAACGGCGTGTTCACCCAGCTGAGCTGCCCGAGCGCCTACGAGGGCGTCTCGCTGTCGCGGAACACCAGCGGCGTCTGCGTGGCCAGCAATGGCGACAACTACATGATCACCGAGAGCCTCAATGACTCGAAGGTCGTCGACATCCACGGCTACGAAGTGAACTGGCAACAGTCGCTCGACGCCTGGCTGCCGATCGACGGTTTCGGCCTGATCGCCAACTACACGCACGTCAGCCCGGCCACGTCGACGACGGGCTTCCGCCTGGCCAACCTGTCGGAGCACACCGCCAACGGCACGCTCTACTGGGAAAACCAGACGTTCAGCGCCCGTCTGTCGGCCAACTACCGCAGCGCCTATGACCAGACCTCGGTGGAGAGCTTCTTCGCCGGCCCGCTGGGCCACACAATCAAGTCGCGGACCCAGCTCGACCTGAACCTGGGCTACAATTTCAACGAGCGCCTGAGCTTCGCCTTCGCGGCGATGAACATCAACAACGCGCAGGAGGAGGCCTACCTCGGCAACTCCAGCCGTTGGCAGGAAACCTCGGTGACTGGGCCCAGCTACTACCTGTCGTTCCAGTACAAGATGTAACCCGTTCGGCGCGGTGCTCTCTTCCTCCCCTGAGCGCCGTGTCCTTCCTGGCCTTGTCCGTCGAACGGACGAGGCCGCCCCCCTGGCGCCCGCCGTTTTCCTTCTCCTAGGCGGCGGGCGTCCCTTTTTGTAGATCCTGATGCCGATGAAAGCCTCTCTGAACCGACGTCAGGCGTTGATCTCTGCGGCCGCCGCCGCCATCGCGGGTCCCGCCTTCGCCGCCCCACCCCCCAAGGGGGCCGCCGCCGCCCGTGAGAGCCTGCGCCGCCTGTTTGGCCCGCGCCTGACCGGCGTGAACCTGACCCTGTCGCCGGGCGCCGGGCGCTCCTGGTACTCGGTCGCCGGCAAGCCTGGCCAACTCACCATTTCTGGCGATACGCCCGTCGCGCTTGTGCGCGGCGCCTACGCCTATCTGAACCAGGCGGGCCTCGCCCACGTCAGCTGGGAGGGCGATCGGATCGCCCAAGGCGGCGCCTTGCCGGCCGCCTCCGGCGCGCGCGTCGAGACGCCGTTCCGCCATCGCGCCTATCTGAACACCTGCACCTACGGCTACACCACGCCCTGGTGGGGCTGGGACCGCTGGACCCGCGAAATCGACTGGATGGCGGCCCATGGCATTGACATGCCGCTGGCCATGGAAGGTCAGGAGTATGTCTGGCGCGCCCTGTGGCGCGAGTTCGGCCTTACCGAGGCCGAGCTGGCCGACTACTTCTCGGGTCCCGCCTTCACGCCCTGGCAGCGCATGGGCAACATCGAGGGCTACCGCGCCCCCATGCCGACGGCCTGGATCGACAAGAAGAAAGACCTTCAGGTTCAGATCCTGGGCCGTATGCGGTCGCTTGGGATGACCCCGATCCTGCCGGCGTTCGGGGGCTATGTGCCCAAGGCCTTCGCTCAGAAGAACCCCAAGGCCCGCATCTATCGCATGCGGCCTTGGGAAGGCTTCCACGAGACCTACTGGCTGGATCCGGCCGACCCGCTGTTCGCCAAGATCGCCGGTCGGTTCCTGGCGCTCTACACGCAGACCTATGGGACGGGGACCTATTATCTGGCGGACTCGTTCAACGAGATGCTGCCGCCGATTAACGCCGACGGGGCTGACGCCCGCGACGCCGCCTATGGCGACGGCACGGCCAACACCGCCGCGACCAAGACCAAGGTCGAGGTTGATCCGGCGTTGAAGGCCCAGCGTCTGGCCGCCTACGGTAAGGCGATCTACGACTCGATCCGCCAAGCGCGGCCTGACGCCGTCTGGGTGATGCAGGGCTGGCTGTTCGGCGCCGATAGCCACTTTTGGGACCCGGCGGCGATCTCGGCCTATCTGAGCCTGGTCCCCGACGACAAGCTGATGATCCTGGACATCGGCAACGACCGCTATCCCGCCGTGTGGAAGAACGCCAAGGCGTTCGGGGGCAAGCCGTGGATATATGGCTATGTCCACAACTATGGGGGCAGCAACCCAGTCTACGGCGATCTCGACTACTACCGACAGGACATCCCGGCCATCGCGGCCAATCCCGAGGCTGGCAAGCTGGCCGGGTTCGGCATGTTCCCCGAAGGCCTGCACAACAATTCGATCGTCTACGCGGCGACCTACGACCTGGCCTGGAACGCGGGGCAACCGTCGCTGCCGGCGTGGCTGTCGACCTACGCCCGCGCGCGCTACGGCAAGACCTCGCCGCAGCTGGACGCGACTTTGGGCCAACTGGTCGAGGCGGCCTTCTCGACCCGCTACTGGTCGCCGCGCTGGTGGAAAAGCAAGGCCGGCGCCTATCTCTTCTTCAAGCGTCCTACCGCGACGGTCGGCGATTTCCCGCAACATCCGGGCGACCGCGCCAAGCTGGAGGCGGCCGTCAAGGCGCTGACGGCGCTGGCTCCGGACTACGCGAACGAGCCGCTGTTCACTCTGGATCTGGTGGACGCCGCGCGTCACCTAGCGACGATGAAGATCGACGACCTGCTGCAGGCCGCCGTCGCGGCCTATCGCCGAGGCGATGTCGCCGCTGGCGATCAGGCGCGAGCCGAGATCGAGGCGCTGGCGTTGTCGATCGACAAGCTGCTGGGCGTCCAGCCCGAGACCCTGGCCACCTGGATCGACGAGGCTCGCGCGTATGGCGACACGCCCGCCGACGCGGCGGCTTACGTCGCCAACGCCAAAGCCCAGGTCACCGTCTGGGGCGGAGAGGGCAACCTCAATGACTACGCGTCCAAGGCCTGGCAGGGGCTGTACCGCGGTTTCTACCTGCCGCGCTGGTCGATGTTCCTCGACGCGCTGAAGGCGGCGGGGACGGGGACTTTCGATGAAGCCTCGGCCGTACGCGCCAGCATCGCCTGGGAGCGCGCCTGGGTGGACGCTGAAGTCGCCTATCGCCGCGACAAGCCCGCCGATCCGATCGGCGAGATAAAGACCCTGATCGCACGGATCGGTCAGGGCGGGGAGAAGGCCGCATGAGCAAGCCCGCCGCCCGTTTCCTGTCCCTGGACGTGTTCCGAGGGCTGACGGTCTGCCTGATGATCGTCGTCAATACGGCGGGTCCAGGCGCCAAGGCCTACACCCAGATGGTCCACGCGCCGTGGTTCGGGTTCACGGCGGCGGACGCGGTGTTCCCGTCATTCCTGTTCGCGGTCGGCTGCTCCATGGCCTTCGCCTTCTCGAAGCCGATCCCAGTCAACGACTTCACAGTGAAGGTTCTGCGCCGCGCCGCTTTGATCTTCCTGCTCGGCTTCCTGATGTACTGGTTCCCGTTCGTGAAGAAGGTCGACGGGCATTGGGCGCTGATCCCGTTCGCCGACACCCGGGTCATGGGCGTGCTGCAGCGGATCGCCCTGTGCTACCTGCTGGCCGCCTTCGCCGTGCGTTGGCTGTCGCCGCGCCTGATCGTGGCGTTGTCGGCGGTGCTGCTGCTGGGCTACTGGGCGATCCTGATGACATTCGGCGATCCCGCCGCGCCGCTCACCAAGCTGGGCAACGCAGGCACCCACCTCGATCTCTTCCTGATCGGCCAGAACCATCTCTATCGCAAGGACGGGGGCTTTGATCCCGAGGGTCTGCTGGGCACGCTGCCGTCGACGGTCAACGTGCTGGCCGGTTATCTCGCCGCGCGGTTCCTGAAGGAGAATCCAGGCTCGACGCCGGCCCTGACGCGAATGGCGGTTGCGGGTGTGGTCCTGATCCTCGCCGGTCTCGCCTGGAACCCCCTGTTCCCGATCGCCAAGAAGCTTTGGACCAGCAGCTTTGTCCTGCTGACTGTCGGCATCGACCTCGTTCTGTTGGCCGGTCTAACCAAGCTGCTGGAAGGCAGGGACTCAAACCCGGCCACCTATTTCTTCCAGGTCTTTGGTCTCAATCCGCTGGTGCTCTACCTATTCTCCGAGCTCTTCGTCGTCGTGCTGGGCATGATCGAGGTCGCGCCCGGGGTCGGGCTCTACAAATGGGTCGGCGTCAACATCTTCCAGGTCTTAGCGCCGGGCGCGTTCGGTTCTCTGCTATGCGCCGTGGCTTACATGCTGGTCTGCTGGCTGCTGGGCCATGTCATGGCCCGCCGTGGCGTTGTCGTGAAGCTCTAGGAGCCGTCATGCGCTTGTCCCTCCGCATCGTCGTCGCCGCCATCGCCCTCGCGTCGGCGACCTCGACGACCGCCGCTTGGGCCGACACGCTCGAGAAGGTGGTGATCCTCAGCCGCCATGGCGTCCGCTCGGCCATGTCCTCGCCGGAACGTCTTGAGGAAGCTTCGGCCAGGCCCTGGCCGCGTTTTGAGGTCCCCGCAGGCCATCTGACTGCGCGGGGCGAGACCCTGGTCGCGCGCATGGGCGACTACTACCGACAATACTATGTCGCGCAGGGCCTGCTGAAGCCGGGCGAGTGCTCGGCCGTCTATGCCTGGGCCAACGTCACCCAGCGCACCATCGCGACCGGCAAGGCCTATGCCGCCGCGCTGGCGCCCGGCTGCCCCGTCGCCGTGAACACGGTGGGCGAGGGCAATCACGACCCGATGTTCGAGCCGGTGAAGGCTGGGATCGTCAAGGCCGATCACGCCCTGGCCCGCGCGGCCGTGGCTGGCCGCGTCGGCGACGATCTGACCGCCTGGAGCGCCAGCCACCGTCAGGAGGCCGAACAGCTCGACGCTCTCTTGATGCAATGCGATAGAGGCCCATGCCCGCCGTCGCCCGGCAAGCGCCGCGTATTCGACGCTAAGCCCGGCTTTGTCGATGGCGAGGAGCTGGCCGGCGTCTCAGGGCCAGAAGCCTTCGCCTCCGGCGTCACCGAGAGCCTGCTGATGGCCTGGGCCGACGGCCGCGACTTCGCTGGCCTGGGTTGGAAGGGTCTGGACGAGGAGACGCTGACTCGCTCGTTCTTCCTGCATCAGGCCGAGTTTGATCTGCGTCTGCGTACGCCCTACGTGGCGCGGACATTGGCCGGTCACCTGGCCGATCGGATCCTGGCTACCGTCCAGAGCGGCGCCAAGCCGAACGCGGCCCCGATCGGTCCCGCCGAGGCCAAGCTGGTGGTCATCTCCGGTCACGACGGCACCCTGGCCTCGCTGGGCGGCCTGCTGCGGATGGAATGGACTCTGCCGGGCTACCAGCCTAACCAGATTCAGCCGGGCGGCGCCCTGGTGTTCGAGCGCTGGAAGCGCGATGACGGCGTGCGCGTGATTCGCGTGCGCTTCACGGGCCAGAGCCTGTCTCAGCTGCGAGACATGACCCCGCTGGACGCCAAGACCCCGCCGCTGTTGGCCCCGGTGTTCATCCAAGGCTGCGGCACGGCGACCCCGGCCTTTGACTGCCGGCTGGAAGATTTCGAAGCGGTCGTACGCCACGTGACGCGCGCGGACAGCTAGAAGCCGCTTCGGCGGCATAGGAACGTCGCCCAGGGAATGGGCGCGAAGGCGGCGTTTAACACGCCGCAAGTAGGGAGTTTGGTGATGAAGTGGATGCACGTCGCGGCGGTCTGCGCGCTGGCCCTGGCCTCTTCGGCCCTTCCGACAAGCGGCGCGCGGGCCGCCGGCGCCTCAAGCCGCGCCGCCGCCGAGTCCGCCCCAATCTTCGCGGATGCACCCGCGCGCGGGAGCTTCCAGCTGGTGGGCGCGGGCGTGGTCCCGACCATCGTGGTCGACCCGACCGACGCCGCCGTCGTACGCCATGCGGCCAGTGACCTCTCCGAGGACATCCAGACCGTCACGGGCCAGAGCGTAGCGGTCGCCGCCGCGCCCGCCGGCAAGACCGCGATTCTCGTCGGCACGCTGGGCCAGAGCAAGCTGATCGACCAGCTGGTCGCGGCCAAGCGCATCGACACCTCGCGCCTCAAGGGCGCTTGGGAAAGCTTCGTCATCGCCTCCGTTGATCGTCCGGCGCCCGGCGTCGAAAAGGCCCTGGTGGTGATCGGCAGCGACAGGCGCGGGACCGCCTTTGGCGTCTATGAGGTCGCCCAGGCCATGGGGGTCTCACCCTGGGCCTGGTGGGCGGACGTCACGCCAAAGCGTCGCGAGGCCTTGTACGTTCGAGCCGGCGTCTATCGCTTTGGACCGCCGTCGGTGCGCTATCGCGGGATCTTCGTCAATGACGAGGACTGGGGCCTTTATCCCTGGGCCGTGAAGACCTTTGATCCCGAGCGCGGCGACATTGGTCCCAAGACCTACCGCAAGATTTTCACCCTGCTGCTGCGCCTGAAGGCCAACACCCTGTGGCCGGCCATGCACCACACCACCGCGCCGTTCAACGCCGACCCCGCCAACGCCAAGCTGGCCGAGGAGTACGGTATCGTCATGGGCTCGTCCCATGCCGAGGCCATGCTGCGCAACAATGTCGGCGAGTGGAAGGACGACCCGGTCAAGTTCAACTACGCGACTAATCCGGAAGGCGTGAAGGCCTATTGGGAAGAGCGGGCCAAGACCAATGCGGGCTATGAAAGCTTGTGGACCGTCGGCATGCGCGGCATCCACGACACCGGCATGGTCGGTCCCAAGACCACCGAGGAAAAGGTCGCCTTGCTGGACAAGATCATCGCCGATCAGCGCGAGATCCTGGCCAAGAACGTGAATGCCGACGTCGCCAAGGTTCCGCAGATCTTCGTGCCCTATAAGGAGGTTCTGGGGATCTATCGCGCTGGCGTGAAGGTTCCCGACGATGTGACCATCGTCTGGCCGGACGATAACTTCGGCTACATCCGCCAGTTCGCCAGCCCCGAGGAGGCCGCGCGCAAAGGCGGGGCGGGGGTCTACTACCATCTCTCATACCTGGGCTATCCGCTGGCCTATCTGTGGCTCTCGACGACGCCGCCGGCCCTGGTCCAGGAGGAGATGATCCACGCCTGGGATAAGGGCGCGCGCAACGTCTGGATCGCCAATGTCGGCGACATCAAGCCCGCCGAGATTGGGACCAGCCACTTCCTGGAGATGGCCTGGGACATCGACCGCTGGCGCGACAAGAGCCAGAAGCAGTTCCTGCAGGACTGGACGGCGCGCAACCTGGGCCAGGACCTATCGGCCAAGACCGCCGATCTGCTGGACCGCTACTACCGCCTGAACTTCGAGCGGCGCCCAGAGCATCTGGAATGGCCGCCCAAGGCCGAGAGCCGTCATCTTTCGAGCTATACGCCCGAAGAGGTCAACGCCCGTCTGAAGGCTTTCCGCCTCCTGGTCGACGAGACCAAGGTGACTGGCCAGCAGGTCCCGCCGTCGCTTGCCGACGCCTGGTTCGAGCTGGTGGAGTTCCCAATCCGCATCTCGGCCGCGGCCAACATGCGGTTCTTCGCGGCCGAGCGGTACAACGCGGTGATCGACAACGATCAGGCCATGGCTCGTTCGGCCGGCGGCGCTGCGGTCGAGGCCCAGGCCGAGATCACCGCCCTGACCGATCGCTTCAACAACCAGATCGCCGGCGGTAAGTGGCGCTGGCTGATGCCCGAGGAGCCTGCCGACAGCCAGTGGCGCATCTACCGCGCTCGCTCGATTCCGTTGCCCGGCGCGGGCCTGACGGCCGATTCCGGCAAGTTCCTGAGCGTCGTCGACAACGTCGGTCCCACCGACGCCTTGACGACCGAGGCCGAGGCCTTCGCCGCCAACACTGGCTGGCGCCTGGTCGAGGGTGTCGGTCGAGGGCGCGGGGTCATGATCGCCGACGCCGCTGGCGCCTCGCTCTCGTTCAAGGTCAATGTTCCCGCTTCGGGCCTTAGCCTCCAGCTCGGCGTGCTGCCGATCTTCCCGGACGGGCAGGGCGGCGACATCGCTTTGGACGTCAGCATCGACGGAGGTCCGGTTCAGAAGGTGTCCTTGCCCCGCGCCGTGGGCTCGCCGGCCTGGGCGCAGGGCGTACTCGACAACCTGCTGAGGGCCTCGGTGGGCCCCGAGCTTTCGCCCGGTCCACACACCGTCCATGTGGTCGCCCGGATGGGCCGTGTGGCGCTAGACCAACTGCGCCTCGCCGCAGCTGAGGTCGTGCCCACGCACGAGAACCACTAAGACCTCATCAAAGCATCGGCGGCCGCCTCCTGGCGGTCGCCGCAAGCCCTTCACGGCCGCTGGACGCGCCGGGCAACGTCCGTGCGCGAAAACGCATGCCCGCGCCTAAGGCGCTGCAAAGTCTAGATTGTCTGGAGAAGTGGCGGGGACCCAAGTTTATCACTTGGGTCCCCATGGTGCCGCCGGGCAGGATTGAACTGCCGACCTCAGCCTTACCAAGGATGCGCTCTACCACTGAGCTACGGCGGCGACGAGGAGGGGGCGTATAGCGAGGAGAATCGCGAACGCCAAGCCCAAAATCGCCTTGACCGAACAACTTTGTCGCCGCACCCCGACGATATGCCGATCAGCGACGACAAGACGACCCGCGAGGCCAAGCTGGCCGAGGCGCTCCGGACCAACCTTCGCAAGCGAAAAGCCGCGTCTCGTGGGGTTTCCAGCGATTTCGACCCCGCGATCGAAGCCGCGCGCGCCGCTCCCCAGCCATATAACGCAGTTCGGAAGTTGCTGGGGATAAGTCACAGTGACGGGGCGCGAACCGAATTGCGTGTCGAACTTTCCGTTCCTTTCCCGAATCCGGACGGGGAGGGCTGGGCCGTCGCGGTGCGGCTGACGGGCGACGGCGGCCAGTTCGACACCGAAGTCGGCAAGGCCGCTTTTGGACGCGATGGGCTGGCCGCGACCCGCAAGGCGATCGACCTGGCGCAGGTGGCGCTGGACCTCGCCAGCACCACGCACGACCTGCGCTGGCCCGAGGACGAGCGGCCCTATGACCTCTCCGCGCCGATCTAGAGGGCCAAATTTAGCCGGGGAGCCCTTGCAACCCCTCTTGCAACGGATAGAACCCGCCCCTCACATGTGAGCCGCGCCGAGCCACCCCTGCTTGGACGCGTTCGAGGGACCTAATGGATCGCATCGCCATCACCGGCGGCGCGCAGCTGCACGGGACGATCCCGGTCAGCGGCGCCAAGAACTCCGCCATCAAGCTGATGGCGGCCAGCCTGCTCACGGACGAGCCGCTGCGCCTGACCAACATGCCGCGTCTGGCGGATACGCGCTTCCTGGGCAAGCTGCTGACGCGCCTGGGCGTCCAGGTCACCGAGAGCGATGGTCCCGCCGGTCAACAGACGGTCCTGCATGCGCCGGAGATCACCAGCGGCTTCGCGCCCTATGATCTGGTCCGCCAGATGCGCGCCTCGTTCAACGTCCTGGGCCCTCTGGTCGCGCGTTCGGGCCAGGCCAAGGTCAGCCTGCCGGGCGGCTGCACGATCGGCGCGCGTCCCGTCGACCTGCATCTGCAGGCGCTGGAAGCCCTGGGCGCCAAGATCGACCTGCACGAAGGTTACGTCTACGCCCAGGCCCCGCGCGGCCTGAAGGGCGCGGAGATCATCTTCCCGATCGTCTCGGTCGGCGCGACCGAACACGCCATGCTGGCCGCCGTCCTGGCCGACGGCGTCACGGTGATCCACAACGCCGCCTGCGAGCCGGAACTGGCCGATCTGCAGGACTGCCTGAACGCCATGGGCGCCAAGGTCGAGGGCGCGGGCACGCCCACCATCGCCATCACCGGCGTTGCTCGCCTGAAGGGCGCGACCCATGCGGTGATCCCCGACCGGATCGAGATGGGCACCTACGCCGTCGCCGCCGCCATGGCCGGTGGGGAAGTGCGCCTGACCAACGCCCGTCCGGGCCTGATCGACGCCCTGCTGGACAAGCTCAAGGAAGCCGGCGCGGGCGTCGAGCCCACCGCCGATGGCGTCATCATCCGTCGCAACGGACACCGCCTGGACGCGGTCGACGTCGAGACCGCGCCGTTCCCAGGCTTCGCCACCGACCTGCAGGCCCAGTTCATGGCCCTGATGACCACGGCCAAGGGTGAGAGCCGCATCCGCGAGACCATCTTCGAGAACCGCTTCATGCACGCGCCGGAGCTGATGCGTCTGGGCGCGGACATCTCGGTGTCGGGCGGCGAGGCGCGCGTGCGCGGCGTCGAACAGCTGGAAGGCGCTGAGGTCATGGCCACCGACCTGCGCGCCTCGGTCAGCCTGGTGATCGCCGGCCTGGTCGCGCGCGGGGAAACCACCGTCTCGCGCATTTACCACCTCGATCGTGGCTTCGAACGCCTCGAAGAGAAGCTGGGCGCCTGCGGGGCGCAGGTCCGTCGCATCAAGGGCGACGGCGAGGCGGAGCTCTAGCCGATGGCCGACACCGCCAAGCCGCTTCGTCTGCTGGCTCAGGACGCCGAGGACCTGGCCGTGCTGTCGGCCGCCCTGCAGGACGCCATCGCCAAGATCGGCGACATTCGCTGGGACGCGCAAGCGCGCACCCTGACGATCGCCTGCAACCGCTTTCGCTGGGAGGCTCCGGGCAAGCGCGCCAAGGCCGGCGAGAGGGTGCGCTCGGCGCTGCAGTTCGGCGATGTCACCGGCGTACAGGCCCGCAACCTGCGCCGCGACGCCAAGGGGGCCGTGGTCGAGCTGCTGTCGATCGCGTTCGAGGCCGCTGAGGAGGCGCCAGCGGGCGTCGTCACCCTGACCTTCGCCGGCGGCGGCGACATGCGCGTGGCGGTCGACTGCTTGGACGTCGCCCTAGCCGACGTCTCCGACCCGTGGAGCACGCCCCGCACGCCGGGGCACGCGGACTAAGGTTCAGCCTGAACGGAAATTCAGCGCCCTCGCGCCGGTATGATCGCCGGGCGAGCGGCGCGTCTCCGTCTGTCGAATAGATGACAAATCGCTGTCACCGACGCGAGGCCGCCTCCTAGGCTCGACCAGCGCGCGGATCTCCGGCCCAGGAGCGCGCCTCTGGCTTGTGGGTTTCAGGGACGAGCAGCATGAGCGCGCCCGACGGCGATCTCTGGAATCAGGATTTGGCGCCCACCAGCGCCGCCCAGCGGAACTGGCGCTGGTGGCACTTCGCGGCGCTATGGCTGGGCATGGTCATCGCCGTGCCGGCCTACATGCTGGCCGGCGGCCTCATCGACCAGGGGCTCTCCGCAGCCCAAGCCGTGGCCGCGATCATGCTGGGCAACCTGATCATCCTCGGACCGATGCTGCTGATCGGTCACGCCGGCGCGAAATATGGCGTGCCGTTCGCGGTTCTGGTGCGCTCGTCGTTCGGATGGCGCGGCGCCAGTTTGCCGGCGCTGGCTCGAGCCTTGGTCGCCTGCGGCTGGTACGGTATCCAGACCTGGATCGGCGGCGGGGCCCTTCTGACCCTGTTGGGCGTTATGGTCGGCAAGAACCTGACCGGTCCCATGACACCGCTGGGCATCGGCGCCGGCCAGCTGGCGGCTTTCGCGGCGTTCTGGCTGCTGCAGCTGCTCTTTGTCACCAAGGGTCTGGACGCCGTCCGCAAGCTGGAGACCTGGACCGCGCCGGTGAAGGTGGTCGTCTGCGGGCTGCTGGTCTGGTGGGCGTTGTCCAAGGCCGGGGGGCTGGGCTCCATGCTGCACGCGCCATCGGCTTATGACGCCGGCCATCCCAAAGCGGGCCGCTTCTGGACGGAGTTCCCGCCGATCGTCACGGCCATGGCGGGCTATTGGGGCACGCTGGCGCTGAACATCCCGGACTTCACCCGCTTCGCCCGCACCCAGCGTGATCAAATCCTGGGCCAGGCCGCCGGTCTGCCGGGGCCGATGACCCTGATGGCGCTGATGAGCGTGACCGTCACCTCGGCCACCGTGGTGATCTTCGGCAAGGCGATCTGGGACCCGGTGGCTCTGGCCGGCGACATCGGTGGTGTCGCCGTGATGATCGGGCTGCTGATCATCAGCCTCGACACCGTCTCCTGCAACATCGCCGCGAACTTGGTGGGGCCGGCCTACGACTTCGCTGCCGTGTGGCCCCAGAAGATCACCTATCGCATCGGCGGTTACATCACCGCCGGGATCGGCGCGCTGATCATGCCCTGGAAGCTGATGGAGAGCACCAACGGCTACATCTTCGTCTGGCTGACGGGCTACGGCGCGCTGCTGGGACCGATCGCCGGGATCATGATCGTCGACTACTGGCTAGTGCGCCGCGCGACCCTGGTCACCGACGACCTTTACCGGCGCGAGGGCGTCTATGGCTATCGGCGGGGCTGGAACCCGGCCGCCGTGATCGGTCTGGCCGCCGGCGTTCTGCCTAACCTTCCGGGCTTCCTGGCGACGGCCTTTCCGCACGTGTTCGGCCAGATCGGGGGGTTCTGGACGGGCCTTTACGCCTATGCCTGGTTCGTCGGTTTCATGCTGTCCGGGGGCGTCTACGGCGCGTTGATGCGGCGACGCTAGGCTGGCGCTGGCAGTCGCGGCGCCCAAAAGGCCGCGCTGCCCCCTTGCCACCTCGTCAAAAAACCGCATCTAGGCCCCATGCGCCGTTTCAATTCCTCCGATCCCGGCTTCGCCGCCGCCTTCAAGGCCTTTCTCGATGAACGTCGGGGCTCGCCGGCCGATGTCGACGCCGCCGTGCGCGACGTGCTGGAGGCGGTCAAGACGCATGGGATCGAGGCTGTCCTTGAGTTCAGCCGCAAGTTCGACAAGGTCGAGCTGACAGCCGAGACGGTCCGTGTCACGCCGGAAGAGATCGAGCAGGGCTGGGCCGACACGCCGGCCGACGTGCGCGAGGCCATCGCCTTCGCCGCCGCCCGCATCCGCGTCTATCACAGCCGCCAACGCCCGGCCGACCAGGCCTGGACCGACGAGGCGGGCGTAGAGCTCGGCTGGCGCTGGACGGCGCTGGAGGCCGTCGGCGTCTACGTCCCGGGCGGTCGCGCGGCCTATCCCTCGACCGTGTTGATGAACGCCGTGCCGGCCCAGGTGGCGGGCGTGGACCGCATCGCCATGGTCACCCCGCCCGGCAAGCTTCAACCTGCGGTGCTCGCAGCAGCCAAGGAAGCGGGTGTCACCGAGATCTGGCGCGTGGGCGGGGCCCAGGCCGTGGCGGCGCTCGCCTACGGTGCGGGCCCGATCCAGCCGGTCGACAAGATCGTCGGCCCCGGTAATGCCTATGTCACCGCCGCCAAGCGCCGTCTGTACGGCGTTGTCGGCATCGACGCCCTGGCGGGGCCGTCCGAGATCGTCGTGGTGGCTGACAACAAGAACAATCCCGACTGGATCGCCGCCGACCTGCTCAGCCAGGCCGAGCACGACCCGGCCGCCCAGTCGATCCTGATCACTGATGACGAGGCGTTCGCCGCTGCGGTGGAGCAAGCCGTCATCGAGCGCCTCAAGACTCTGGCCACTGGCGAGGACGCCGCCGCCTCCTGGCGCGACCACGGCGCGGTGATCATCGCGCCGCTGGACGAGAGCCCAGCCCTGGTCGACGCCATCGCCCCTGAGCACGTTGAGTTCGCGATGGACAATCCAGAGCGGCTGTCCGACCGGGTTCGTCACGCCGGCGCGATTTTCCTGGGCCGGGTCACGCCCGAGGCGATCGGCGACTATGTGGCTGGCTCGAACCATGTGCTGCCGACCAGCCGCGCGGCGCGCTTCCAGTCGGGCCTGTCGATCTACGACTTCATCAAGCGCACCTCGATCGTGAAGTGCGACGCCGCCTCGTTCGGCATCCTGGGGCCGCATACCGTGGCCCTAGCCAAGGCCGAAGGGCTTCCCGCCCACGCCCTTTCGGCGGAGATCCGTCTCTAGGAGAGGTTGCCTTCGGCCGGCTGACGCGCGAACTTCCCGCCCCAGATGAGCACGCCAGACGACCGCGCCAGCCAACGGATCCAGTCGATCGAGATCGACGAGCAGAGCCTCGCGGCCGTCTCGCGCGATCAGGAGCAGGAGCGCCAGGTCGCGATCTTCGATCTTCTGGACGGCAACTATTTCGAACCGGCCGAGGCTCATGGCGGGCCCTACGACATCAAGCTTTCGCTGATCGAGAACCGCCTGGCGTTCGACATCGTTGGGCCTGGGTACGCGCGGCGCCACCTCCTGTCGCTGTCGCCGTTCCGAGGGGTGATCAAGGACTACTTCCTGATCTGCGACAGCTATTACGCGGCGATCCGCAACTCGACGCCGCAGCAGATCGAGGCCTTGGACATGGGCCGGCGGGGGCTGCACAACGAGGGCTCGAACCTGCTTCGCGAGCGACTGGAGGGTAAGGTCAAGACCGACCTGGACACCGCTCGGCGGCTCTTCACGCTGATCTGCGCCCTGCACTGGCGGGGATAGCGCCAGTGCCGGACACGTTGCCTGACGCGGTGCTGTTCGCCTGCAACTACAACCGCGTGCGCTCGCCGATGGCCGAGGGGCTGTTCAAGCGATTCTACGGCAAACGCGCCTTCGTCGATTCCTGCGGGCTGAAGGGCGATCCGACCGGAGAAGGGGTCGACCCGTTCGTCGTCGTGGTGATGGACGAGCTGGGCCTGGATGTTTCCGACCACAAGCCCAAGACCTTCGCCGAGCTGGAGGACGGCAGCTTCGATGTCGTGGTCTCGCTGACACCCGAGGCGCAGCACCGGGCGGTGGAGCTGTCGCGCGATCGCGCGGTCGAGATCGAGTACTGGCCGACCCATGATCCTACCCTGGTCGACGGTCCGCGCGAGGCGCGATTGGAGGCCTATCGCGAGGTGCGCGACGCCCTCGCCGACGCGATCAAGCAACGTTTCGGCGCGCCATCGACGTTTGGGGGGTAATTGCGTTATAGAGGCGCCTCGCCGCGAGGACCCTCGTCTTCGCGGCAATCCGATTCGTCCCTTTGAGAGGCCTGATGGCTAAGGAAGAACTGCTCGAGTTTCCCGGTACGGTCAGCGAATTGCTGCCCAACGCCACGTTCCGCGTGAAGCTGGAAAACGATCACGAGATCATCGCCCACACCGCCGGCAAGATGCGCAAGAACCGCATCCGCGTGCTGGCTGGAGACAAGGTCCTGGTCGAGATGACCCCCTACGACCTGACCAAGGGCCGTATCACCTACCGCTTCAAGTAAGACGCCGATGGCTCAGACGAGGGCCGCCCAAGTGGCCGCCGGTCCGGCGCTGGTGCTGGCCAGCGCGAGCCCCCGGCGCCTCGACCTGCTGGCCCAGGTCGGCGTCACGCCCGACCGGGTCGATCCCGCCGATATCGACGAGACCCCGCTGCGCGACGAGACCCCTCGCCGCCATGCCTTGCGGCTGGCGGTGGAGAAGGCGCGCGCCGTCGCCATCCGCGCGCCGGGTGATTTCGTGCTGGCCGCTGACACAGTGGTCGCCGTCGGCCGCCGTATCCTGCCCAAGGCCGAGACAGAGGCCGACGTCCTCTATTGTCTCAAGCTGCTGTCAGGCCGGAACCACAAGGTTTTCACCGGCGTCGCCTTGATCGCCCCTGATGGGCGAGAAGCGTCGCGCCTGGTCGAGACCAAGGTCGGCTTCAAGCGCCTGTCCGACGTCGAGCGCGACGGCTACGTCGCTAGCGGCCAGTGGAGGGGCAAGGCGGGGGGCTACGGCGTGCAGGGACTAGCCGGCGGCTTTATCACCGACCTGCAGGGCTCCTATCCCAGCGTCGTGGGCCTGCCGCTGTACGAGACGCTGAATCTTTTGACTGGCCTGGGCTACAAGCGATGAGCGAGCGCCGCGCGTACCTCTACAAGGGCGTCGGCGAGACCGTCGGGGTCATCACCCTGGATGGCCGCCCCGAACGCCTGTTCATCTCATGGCCCACTGACGACCCGCTGGACGCCGAGGGCGTGAGCGGAGTCGCGCGCGTCAAGAAGATCGAAAAGACCTTCGCCTCGGCCTTCGTGGCCTTGCCGGGCGGCCAGGATGTGATCCTGCCGCTACGGCCCGACATGCCCAAGCTCGTCGAAGGTGGCGTGGTCGAGATCGAGATCAAGACCGCTTCACGTCAAGATAAGGCGGCCGTCGCCCGCTTCGTGGCGGAAGGCGAGGGCGAACCGCGCGTAGTGACCGCCGCCCCGTCCGTCGAGGAGCGGTTGCGGCACTCTGTGAAGGCCGGTTCGCCCACGACGGGCGACAAGGCGCTCCAGGCCGTCGAGGAGGCTGAGGCCGGCGCCTTGACGACCGTATTCGCTCTGCCAGGCGGCGGCGATATCGCCGTCGAGCCGACGCGGGCTCTGACCGCCATCGACGTGGATCTCGGCGCCCGCGAGGCGTCCGATTCGAAACGCGCCGCCCGGCAGGCCAACATGGCCGCGCTCAGCGTCGCGGCGCGGGTGCTGCGCCTGAAGGGGCTCGGGGGGATAATCGTCTTCGACCTCGTCGGACGCGGTCACGACGGACAGGCCCTGACCACGGCCGCTCGCAACGCCTTCGCGGCGGATAACCCGGGCGTCGGCGTGGGCGCGATCAGCAAGTTCGGCACGCTGGAGATGATCGTCCCCCGTCGCGCGCCGCCGATCCTGGATCGCCTCCTGACGCCAACGGGTGCTCCGAATCCCCGTCACCAAGCCCGTCGACTGGCGCGCGCTCTGGAGCGCGAGGGCAGGGCGCAGGGCGGGGCTCGCCTGACGGCCCGCTGCTCGCCCGCGGTCGCCGAAGCGTTTTCCGTCGAGCTGGACGCCGGGGTCGCCGAGCGCTTGGGGCGTCGTTTCAGCATAGAATCTATAACCAATTGGCCAGACGACCGCATGGAGGTGTTCGCCACATGAGCACGGGGTGCCCGATTTGCGGCAAGCCTGTCGAAAAGGCCTTCCGCCCCTTCTGTTCCAAGCGGTGCGCGGACGTGGACCTGCAGCGCTGGTTCAGCGGCCGTTACGTCGTCGCCGGGGGCGAGGACTCCGACGAGAATCCTTCGTCAGAAGTCATCAACAAGGAATGACAAAAGGGCGCTGGACTTCGCCGCGCGCCTTCTCTATAGACCCGGCTCCTCGCTTCGCGGCGAGTTCGCCGAGGCGGTTTCTTCCCGCCAAGGTCAGATGCCTGGGTAGCTCAGTTGGTAGAGCAGCGGATTGAAAATCCGCGTGTCGCTGGTTCGATTCCGGCCCCAGGCACCACCTTCTTCGCCTCCCACAAGGTTCACACCCAAGGCTCTGGTTCAGGGCGTGGGGCGTCATTTTTCTTTCATACCGAAGCGTCCGCTCCCAAGACGCGCGCGCTCATTTGCCAAGCCGGCAGGCGCCTTTCTTCGGCGACCACTGTTTTGTTGCCCTGCTGCGGTGCAGCATCGCCAATCTTCCTGCTGGGGGAAAAACGCCCCGTTTTCCTGAAAACCCCTTTGTGCGTCGCGGTAAAAGCTGGGGGTGTCAGGCGTCTACGACGATTTTGTGCCCAAACGAGACCCTTGACGGTGCGAAAAGGGGTTGCCAAAGGACCACAGCCGCAATTCTAACATTGCGGTAAGACCGGAGCCCCTTCAAAGGGCATCGGTCGCACGCGCTTCGAAACGATCCTTCTGGAGGCCTGGTCCTCGTGAGGGGCGTAACGGGTCGAGCGCAGCGAAGCGGGTCCGTCCCGAGGTGAGAGAAATCGAACCTAGGAACGGGCTATTCAGAGTTAGGGTGGAGACGCTCTCGCGCGACGACCCTCGGTCCAAACGTGCTAGACCAATCAGGAACTGGCGACAGATGCTCGACATTAAACGGAAGACCCCCCTCATCGCTCTCGTTGGCGCCGTTGCGCTGATGGTGAGCGCCCCGGCTTTTGCCCAAGACGCCGCGGCTCCGGCCCCCGCGACTTCGGAAGCCGCCGCTCCGGCCGATCCTGCCGCTCCGGCTGCTGACGCCGCTGCTGCTCCGGCCCCCGAGGCCGCTCCCGCCGAGGAAGCCGCCAAGCCGGCCGGCCACTCGCTGACCCCGATCGGCATGTTCATGCAAGCCGGCGCGGTCGTTAAGGTCGTCATGATCGGCCTGGTTCTGGCCTCGGTCTTCTCGTGGGTTCTGCTGCTCACCAAGATTTTCGAGTTCAGCGCCCTGAACAAGCAGTCGGACAAGTTCCTGGAAGCCTTCCGCGGCGCTCGCTCGATCGCTGACATCGCGCGCATCAGCTCGTCGGAAGAGTTCGAAGGTAACCCGCTGGCCGACATGGCCTCGGCCGCCTCGCAAGAAGTCGAACTGTCGCGTCAAGCTGGCCTGCAAGTGGCTGGCGAACACCGCGACTCGACGCTGGCTCGCGCCACCTACGCCATCAGCGCCGTTCAAGCCTCGCTGGCCAAGCGCCTGTCGGGCGGCATGGTGTTCCTGGCTTCGGTTGGTTCGGGCGGTCCGTTCATCGGTCTGTTCGGTACGGTGTACGGCATCATGACGTCGTTCATCGGCATCGCGAACACCAACACGACCAACCTCGCCGTCGTGGCGCCGGGTATCGCTGAAGCCCTGCTCGCCACCGGTATCGGCCTCTTCGCCGCTATCCCGGCCGTTATCTTCTACAACTACTTCCAGACCCGCATCTCGGCCTACGGCACGCGTTCGGAAGGTTTCGTTGCTGAACTGATGAACGCCATCTCGCGTCAGCTCGACAAGGGGGCGTAACACCCATGGCCGCCAAACTCTCAGGCGGTGGGGGCGACAGGTTCAACGTCGAACAGAACAGTGAGATCAACGTTACGCCCTTCGTGGACGTTATGCTGGTCCTTCTGATCATCTTCATGGTGGCCGCTCCGCTGGCTTCCGTGTCGGTCGAGGTGAACCTGCCGCCGGCGGTGGCGAAATCATCGCCGCCTCCATCCAAGCCGGTTTACGTCTCGATCAAGCAGTCGGGGCAGCTCTACCTGGGCGATAACGAAACCAGCATTGATGAGCTGGGCTTCGATATCACCAAGAGCATGGGCCGCCGCGATCCGACGAAGGAGCGCATTTTCATCCGGGCCGACGAAAAGGTTCGCTATGGGGCTTTCATGGAGGTGATGAACACTCTCCAGGATAACGGCTTCTACAGCGTGGCGCTCGTTGGGCGGGATGATAGCTAGTAGGGGTGCTGCATGGCTGAACAACAAACGCCCGAGCATCGCCACTACGATCCGCTCACTTCGGAGCGCCCGCGTCGGAAAAAGGGTTTTGGTGCTTTTGGCATCTCCCTGACAGTGGTGGCTGGTCTGCACGCACTTCTCTTCGTTTATCTTGCGAAGCAGAAGTTCGAGGCAGTGTTCCAGGAGTACTCGGACGACGCGACCGTTGTGGAGTTGCCTCCGCCGCCGCCGCCGCCGCCGCCGCCTCCGCCGCCGCCGCCGCCGACCAACGAGCCGCCGCCGCCTCCGGCCGTGGTGCAGCCGCGTCCCCCGGTGGCTCCGCCGCCGGACGTGACGCCGCCGCCGCCGCTGCCGATCCCGCCCGTTGAAAAGCGGGTCGAGACGACCGCTCCGCCGGTTATCTCGCAGGCTCCGCCGGTTCCGACGAACCCGCCGGCTCGCGCCTCGGTCGTGACCCGTCCGGACTGGGCCCGTAAGCCCAGCGCGGACGACATGGCCCGCTACTTCCCCGACCGCGCTCAGCGGATGGAAGTCAGCGGCAAGGCGACGATCTCGTGCACCGTCACGGCGAAAGGCACGCTGGAAGGCTGCTCGGTCATCTCCGAGAGTCCGGCCGACATGGGCTTCGGCGACGCGGCTCTGCGTCTGTCGCGCCTGTTCCGGATGAAGCCGAAGACCCTCGACGGCGCGCCCGTCGACGGTGGCCAGGTGACCGTCCCGCTGGTGTTCCAGGTCCCGCAATAGGGTCTGGGTCCAGACGATGACTAAGAAGCGCCCCGGAGTTTCCGCTCCGGGGCGTTTTCCTGTTAAAATCGTCTGGATCGGCGCTTGATCCCAGGGGCCGATCCGACTAAAGACGACGCCTCGCGATGAGCCGGCTTAGCTCAGTTGGTTAGAGCGCTAGATTGTGGATCTAGAGGTCCTCGGTTCGAGCCCGAGAGCTGGTACCATCGCAAGCACTTGAAAAGCCCGGGGTTCGCCTCGGGCTTTTTGCTTTATGGCTCGCGCCCGAAGCTAGGCCTCCAAAATGTCATGGAAAGGGTTTGAAACTCAGCGCTTGGAGCCGCGCTTTCGATGCCTTGCCCGAATCCGCTGCGCAGACGCTAAGGTTGCGGTCTAGATCGCCACGACCGACGAGACCGTCGACGCGTTGAATCCGCAACGCCGGGTTTCGATAGCCGCTGGAGGGGACTGAACTATGGTCTGGGGCATTCCGCCCAGCGCTTCACGCGCGCCGTCTGGAGGTCGTCTAAGGCTGCTGTGGCGGCTTGCTGGGGCGATGCTTCTGTTGTGCATCGCGTCGAGTCAGGCGCTCGCCCACGATCATGGCCGTCGCGGCCACGACCACGCTGGCGAACGGGGGCCCTATGGGATCAAGGCGGACTATCTCGCCAAGTTCACGCCGTTCGTGACCTGGCCCGAAAGCGCCTTCGAAGGGCCGACCAGTCCCTTCCGATTGTGCATTGGCGGCTATGATCCATTCGGGAGGCTGATCGACCGCGTGACGCTTGGACGCCGCGTCGGTGAGCATCCGATCGTGGTCGTTCGGCTTCAGGCCGTGACCAAGGCCGCCGAGTGCCACATGTTGTTCGTGTCGGCGTCGCGTGCGCAGCCTCCCAGCCAGATGTTCGCGGCGGTCGCGGGTTATCCGGTTCTGACCGTCGCCGACGAGACGCTGGAGGCGCCGGAAGCCATGATCCAGTTCGTCACGGTCGAGGGCAGGGTGCGTTTCGATATTCGCTCTGATGCCGCCCAGGCCCAGGGCTTGACGTTGAGCTCCAAGCTACAGTCGCTGTCGGTCTCGCCCCGGGGCGGCCCGCGATGAGCGAGGCGGCGTCGTCTGGCTCCCGGCGCTGGCGTCCGGCGTTGACGGTGTCGATGGCGGTCGCCTTGGCCATCGCTATCGTCGTCGCTGCCTTCGGCATGGCCGTCTACAATGAGCGCTTGAGCGAGCAGGAGCGCTTTCGTCAGGCTCAAGTACAGTTGCGGATTCTCGCCGGCAGCCTTGCGGCGCCCCTGGCCTTTGACGATCGTTCCGCCGCCCAGGAGTACGTGGGGGCTCAAAGCTCGAACCCGGATGTCGAGGCCGTTGCGGCCTACGACATGAGGGGGGAGCTGGCGGCCAGTTATGCGCGGGGTGGCGCGCCGCCCCCCGCCAGGAACGCGATCGCGCCGCCCCGTCGTGACGGCGCGCGCCTCGTCCTGACGGCGCAGGTGACCGAGGGCGGGACCGTGCTGGGCTCAGTCTATTTGCGCACGGTGCTGGAGTCACCGGCGCGACGCGCGATGCGCTATGCCGGCTTTGGCCTGCTAATTGTCATGGCGGCGCTGTTGGTCGCCGTGCTGGGCGCCGCCAACGCGCGGGAAGCTGAGGCCTATCGCAAGCTCAAGGCCGAGATCCGCGAGCGCGAAAAGGCCGAGGACGCCCTGCGCCAGTCTCAGAAGATGGAGGCCATGGGGCAGCTGACCGGCGGCGTGGCTCATGATTTCAACAATCTCTTGATGGTCGCCTCCAGCGGTCTCGACCTTCTGGAGCGCACCTCCGATCCGACCCGGCGCGACCGGCTGCGCGACGGCATCCGTCAGGCTATCGACCGCGGCGCCAGCCTGACGCAGCAATTGCTGGCCTTTTCCCGCCGCACGCCGCTCAAGCCCGAGGTGATCGACATCGGCGAGCGCCTTTCCGGCATGCTTGCGATCCTTGATCGCTCCCTGCGCGAGGATGTCACCGTGCGCATGCAATTGCCGCCAAACCTCTGGCGGGTCGAGGTGGACGCCTCCCAGTTGGAGGTGGCGGTGCTGAACATCGCCATCAACGCCCGTGACGCGATGCCGGACGGTGGAACGATCACGATCGAAGCTCGCAACGAGCCTTCGGGCCAGCCTGACGGCGTTGGCGATATGGTCCGGCTTTCGATACGGGACACCGGCGTCGGCGTCGCGCCCGACATGGTCAGCCGCCTGTTCGAGCCCTTCTTCACGACCAAGGCCGTTGGCAAGGGAACCGGGCTGGGACTGTCCCAGGTGTATGGCTTCGCACGCGCCTCCGGCGGCGAAGTCGGCGTCGACAGCGCTCTGGGTGAGGGGACGACGATCTGGCTACGCATCCCGCGTTCAACCAAGGCGCTCCTCGGTCCCGCGCCGTTGCTCGAAAAGCCCACCTCGTTGCGGGGGGATCGCCAGCGGATCCTACTGGTCGAGGACGATGACAGTGTCGCCCATCTGGTCGAGGAGATGCTGCGAGAGCTGGGCTATGACGTGCAGCGGGTCGGTGACGGCGCCGGGGCCCTCGACACCTTGCGCAGCGATCCAGGCTTCCAGCTGGTGTTCAGCGACATGGTCATGCCGGGCGATATCGGCGGCCTTGATCTGGCGCGAGACATCTCCCGCCTGCGTCCCGACCTGCCGGTGGTGCTGACCACCGGCTACAGCGCGGCCGCGGCGGCGGCCAGCAAGGAAGGGCGGCGGGTGCTGGTCAAGCCCTACCGCATAGAGGCGCTGGCGGCCGAGTTGGACGCGGTGCTGGCGGGGCCGTCCCGTCCCGACTAGGTCTTCTGCACATGCCTCGCATGTGAGACTTGGACGGCGCCGGAACGTGTAGCACGGCATCGGTGTTGGTTGGCGGTCGGGATTATCCAGGAGATTTACATGGCCGCCGCCACCAAGAATTCGTCCACCACAGCCAAGACCGCCAAGGCCCGCAAGGCCACTCGCCGCACCGGTCGCCGCGACCCGCTAGCCATCCGCCTGCTCAAGCAGGACCACCGCGAGGTGGAGAAAATGTTCGACGAATACGAACAGCTGGAAAGCAACAGCGAGAAGCAGGAGCTGTTCAACCAGATCGCCCTGGCCCTGAAGGTGCACACGCAGATCGAGGAGGAGATCCTCTATCCGGAAGAGCGTGGCGACGTCGAGGACGACCTGATCGACGAGGCCTATGTCGAGCACGACGGCGCCAAGAAGCTGATCGCTGAAATCGAAGCGATGAAGCCGGGCCAGGAGTTCTACGACGCCAAGGTCAAGGTGCTGGGCGAGTACATCAAGCACCACGTCAAGGAAGAGGAACAACCCGGCGGTTTCTTCGCCCAAGCCAAGAGGGGCGACGAGGACCTCGACGCCATGGGGGAACGGCTCAAGGCGCGCAAGGAAGAGCTGATGGCCAAGATGGGCGCCAAGGCGCACTGAGGCGTAGGTTCCTCCCCCGCGATGCGGGGGAGATGGCCCTGAGGGGCGGAGAGGGCGATCTGGGCTTATGCTGCATTTGCCCCCTCGGTCACGCCCTGACAGCTCCCCCGCATCGCGGGGGAGCACCTTCTATGTCAGCCCAGCCAGCGCTGCCGCCATTCGGAGGTCCTCGACAAACTCCGCATAGGCGCGCGCCTTGGCCGCGGCGTCAGGCGCGCGCAGCAGGAAAGACGGGTGATAGGTCACCAGGCCCTGAGCTTGGTCTGGCAACTGCAAGGCCCTGCCGCGATTGGCCTCGATGGGCGTCGGCTTGCCGATCAACCCCAGAGCCGCTGTCGCGCCCAGCATCACGATCACCCGAGGTCGAACGATCCGCCGCTCGGCGTCCAGCCACCAGCGGCAGGCGGCGACCTCGCCGCGATCCGGCGTCCTGTGGAAGCGCCGCTTGCCGCGGACCTCGTGCTTGAAGTGCTTTACGGCGTTGGTAACGAACGCTTGGTCGCGGGGCACGCCTGCTTCGGCCAGCGCCTTGTCGAACACCTGGCCAGCCGGTCCGACGAAAGGCCGCCCGGCCAGATCTTCCTGATCGCCCGGCTGTTCGCCGACGAACATCAGCGGCGCGCGACCAAGGCCTTCCCCCGGCACGCCCTGGGTCGCGTCGCGCCACAGGTCGCAACGTCGGCAGAGCTGAATCCCGGCCTCCGCCTCCTCCAGCGTCGTCGGCGCGCCTTGCCCAAAAGAGGCGTCGCGTGAATGTCGCAGCGCGGCCTTCAGCACCCGTTCGGAGGGCGGTCGAGTGGGGGCGGCGACCATGGCGGCGGCGCGCTCCTGGGCGGTGGCGATCAGTTCCGGAATGAGCGCCGCCTCCGGCAGGTTCCGCCAATAGCGTTTGGGCATCTCCTGGCGCATCTGCTTGGGGTTCAGCCGCGCCGGGTTGAAGATCGAGGCGTAGTAGGTGCGCCAGAGCTCCTCCTGCGCGTCCTCTGACGGTGCGTCGGCCGGGTCTGCGCCTTCCGACACCATCAACCGCTCGCCGTCCCAGGCGACACAGACGTCGGGCGTCAGGATCGTCCAGTCCATGGCGGTGAAGCGGCGCACGAAGAACGGCGCGACCGCCTCGGTGACGCGGTGCGCCGGCTCGAACCAGGCGGCGTAGGTCTCGGTCGCCGCGCCCTCGACCAGCCGGAAGCGGACGAAGGCCTTCATCTTGTGCGCGGCGCGGCTGACGGCCTTGGCCATATCGCGGGCTTTGGCCATGTCGGCGTCGGCGGGGTTCTCGATCAGGCGCGGCTCGCGTTCCAGCCGCCACAAGATGCGGTAGAGCAGGGCGAAGCGCTCCGGCGCGCGGTTTAGGATGACCTGCTCGGCCAGCTCCAGGAAGGCGGCTGGGACAGTAAAGCCCCTTCCCCCTTGCGGGGAAGGGGTTGGGGATGGGGGTGTTTGCTCTGAGTTCGCCGGGCTGACACCTCCAGCTCCAGCCCCCTCCCCGCAAGGGGAAGGGGAGAAGAGGTCTCTCTCCACCGTCCACACCACGCCCTCAGGCTCCACCCCCTCCGCCCGCAGCGCCCGCGCCGCCGTCCGCCAACCGGCGAAGTCGGTCTCGCACGCCAGCCGAACGACCCGCATCAGAACAGGCTCAGCTGCTGGGGCTGGACCAGCGCCGCCTTCAGGCTGTCGCGATCGGTCAGAGCCCCCGGCGTCCAATCGACGGTCACGACGAAAGGCTTGGCGCGCTTCAGGACAGCCCCCACGCGCTTCAAGTCGTCCAGGGTCAAGCGCGCGACCTTGCGGGCCGCCAGGACGCGTCCCACGGCCTTGGCGCCCAAGCCGGGCACGCGCAGCAGGGTCTCGCGATCGGCGGTCTGGATATCGACGGGGAAGCGTCCCCGGTTCCTCAGCGCCCAGCCGGTCTTGGGATCGACCGACAGATCCAGGTCCTCGCCCTCGGCGACGATCTCGGGCCGCTCGAAGCCATAGAACCGCATCAGCCAGTCGGCTTGATATAGGCGGTGCTCGCGCAGCAGCGGCGGGCGGGCCAGCGGTAGGCGATGGCTGGCGTCCGGGATGGGGCTGAAGGCGGAATAGTAGACGCGGCTCAGCCGATAGGCGCCATAGAGGTTGGCGCTGCGGGCCAGGATGTCGCCGTCCTTGGCCGCGTCCGCCCCGACGATCAGCTGGGTCGACTGGCTGCGCGCGAAGGTCCGGCGCCCCGCTTTGCGCGCGGGATCTGCGCGATCCTCGATCTCCAGGCGCATTCGGCCCATGGCGCGCTTGATGTCGGTGACGTCCTTTTCGGGCGCCAAGGCCTTGAGGCTGTCGTCGCGCGGCAGTTCGATGTTGATCGACACCCGATCGGCGTAGAGCCCCGCCTCGGCCGCCAGCTCTGGCGAGGCCTCGGGGATCAGCTTCAGATGGATGTAGCCGCGGAAATCGTGGTCCAGCCGCAGCGACTTTGCCACCCTGACCATCTCCTCCATTGTGTAGTCGCCGGTGCGGATGACGCCCGACGACAGGAACAGGCCCTCGATGTAGTTGCGCTTGTAGAAGTTCAGGGTGAGGTCGACGACCTCCTTCACCGAGAAGCGCGCCCGGGCCGTGTTCGACGACACGCGGTTGATGCAATAGGCGCAGTCGTAGATGCAGAAGTTGGTCAGCAGGATTTTCAGCAGGCTGATGCAGCGACCATCTGGGGCGTAGGCGTGGCAGATGCCCATGCCCTCTGTTGAGCCCACGCCCTGGCCACCTAGCGAGTTGCGCTTTTGAGCGCCGGACGAGGCGCAAGAGGCGTCGTACTTGGCGGCGTCGGAGAGGATAGCGAGCTTACGCCTAAGATCGAGAACGGCCATAAGCAGCACGTTATCGTTCTTGATTTGTTCTGAAAAGTCTCCACGCGCGATTCTTGCCTGAGGCGAGAGATCGCGCGTGAATAGCAACGTCGAGGGGCAGCCGTCTGGACGTCCGCCTCTCGACGAAAGGCTTAGCCGTTGACGGCGTCCTTCAGTTGCTTGGCCGGCGTGAAGGCGACCTTCTTGCTGGCGGCGATTTCGATGGTCGCGCCGGTGGCCGGGTTGCGGCCGGTGCGGGCCGGCTTGGCCTGGACCTTGAACTTGCCGAAGCCCGGGATCGAGACTTCTTCGCCCTTCACGGCGGCGTCGGAGATCGACTTGAAGACGCCGTCGATGATGGCCTTGGCTTGGGTCTTGGTCAGCTTGTCGTCAGCGGCGACAGCGGCGTCGACCAGATCGGAAACGTTCGTCATCTCTAAGCTCATTCCTGTGAATCAGGGAAGTGTTGAAGCCTGACGAGGCTGAACGCGTTTGTCACCCGTAAGGGAAGGTTAAAACGTCGATTCATGGGGGCAAAACGCCCGTGGGCCTGGGTTTTTCACGAAATCGTCTTCTCCCGAAGGGCAGGTTTCAGGGCAAAGGCGTTAATTTTAGTCCCGAAAGTGGATTACCAGCTGGCTCGCGCCATAGGTGATTCCGCGAGGGAATCGCGTTTCGGGCGCTCTCAGGTCGCTTGGCGAGGCGCTCGTTGACGACACCCGGAACGCCGGAAGCCGCCATCCATTTCTCCTACGACCATAGGAGAAGAGTCATGACCGAAGTCGAAAACGGATGGGACGGCCAGGACGGCGCCGAGGTGATGGACGACGACGTGATCGGCCGCGATGGCGAGTTTCGCACCTTCGAGGAGCTGCCGGACGTCTTGGACGTCACCCAGGCCGAGGGCGACGCCGACGACGATGACGCCCTGATCGGCGAGGATCTCGATGACGAGGAGATCATCGAACTGGAGCGGGACGAGGACCCCGGCGACGGTCGCGATGTCGACGACGAGCGTCCGCAAGTCTTCGGCGGCGAATAGGGCGGCTAGGGATGGCGGGGCGCAAGCTCACGGCCCACGAGGCCAAGCGCGACTTCGATAAGACAGCCGAGCCCTCGGGCCAAGTCGCCGTCGCCGCGTCCGAGCGCGCGCGCTTTTTCATCCAGAAACACGCCTCCACTCGACTACACTACGACCTGTGGCTGAAGCGCCCGCCCTGGCCGAAGCGGTCGAACTTCTTGAACCGAAAGTGACGCCCCTGTCGAAGCGAAGAAACGGCAAGGCTTCGGTGCGGGGCGTGGCGATCTCCAATCCCGACAAGCCCCTGTGGTCCGACGCCGGCGATGGGACGCCGGGAACCAAGCTCGAGCTGGCGGAATACTTCGAAGCGGTCGGCGATTGGATGCTGGAGCACATCAAGGGCCGCCCGTGCTCGGTGATCCGCATGCCCGACGGCATCGACGGCGAGACGTTCTTCCAGCGTCATTCAGGCAAGGGTGTCTCGTCCCTGATCGACGACATGGTCGTCAGCGGCGACCGCAAGCCCTACCTGGTCTTCAACACCGTGGAGAGCCTGGTGGCGGCCGCCCAGTGGGGCGCGACCGAGCTTCACCCCTGGAACTGCCGGCCGAACAAGCAGGACGTTCCCGGCCGCCTGGTCTTCGACCTGGACCCCGCGCCCGACGTGTCGTTCGACGCCGTTGTGGAGGGCGCGCGGGAGATCCGTGACCGTTTGGAGGCGTTGGGCCTGTCGCCCTTCTGCAAGACCACGGGCGGCAAGGGGCTGCATGTCGTGACGCCGCTGAAGCCCCCAAAAAAGGGAGAAGCGGTCGACTGGGACACAGCCAAGGCCTTCGCCCGCGAGGTCTGCGCCCAAATGGCGGCCGACAGCCCCGAGCGCTACCTGCTGAACATGGCCAAGAGGGAGCGGGGCGGGAAGATCTTCCTCGACTACCTGCGCAACGACCGCATGAGCACGGCGGTGGCGCCGCTATCGCCCCGGGGCCGGCCGGGCGCGCCGGTGTCGTGGCCGGTGTCCTGGACCCAGGTGAGGAAGGGGCTGAACCCCAAGCGCTTCAATCTGCGCACCGCGCCGGGGTTTTTGAAGAGCCTCGACGCTTGGGACGTCTATGCGGAGAGTGAGCGGGACTTGGCGGCGGCGATCAGGAGGCTGGGCGGCGAGAAGACGAAATAGCCCCACCATAAATTGTCATCCCGCCCTTGTTGTTCAGGCCGGGGACATAGCTGACGGGTGTTCGGGCAGATAGCTGACGCATCATTGGCTGGAGGCCACCGATCACCGCCAGCCCAAATCGCCGTTGCGTTGGCGTATCAACAGGGTTCGGGCGCGGGTGACTGGCCAGCCGAAGCGGCAGGCGGCCGTTACGGCGCTTCGTCGTCCACCATGGCGCGGACCAGGTCGACGACCCGGCGACGCAGGCGCCGATCGGCCAGGCGCGGGAACAGCCCGGCCAATTCCAAGCCTTCGGGCGTCGAGACGAACTCGGTCATGCGCTGGGCGAAGCCGTCGTCCATGCCGCCGTCGGTGTCTTCCAGGCCCTCATAGAAATAGGAGACCGGGGCCTGCAGCAGCTTGGCGGCGTCATAGAGCTTGCTGGCGCTGATGCGGTTGGCGCCGCGCTCATACTTCTGGATCTGCTGGAAGGTGATCCCGAGGGCGTCAGCGACCTGGGTCTGGCTGAGACCCATCATCTTTCGGCGAATCCTCAGCCGCGCGCCCACGTACAGGTCGACGGGGTGGGCCTGCTCAGCCGCGGGTCGATCGTTCATCCGCCTTAAATCCCTCAACGCCGCGACGCGGCTCAAACGCGAGTATTAACGATATAGACCGAGCTTCGCGGAGTCGTCACGCCCACGCTTACACGCAACGGGTCAATGAAACGATTATGGCTGCGTCCGGGCTTGACGTGCACGATACGGGAATGTGTCTGCGCCGGATGCAATCAGATGACGGCGCAAAGATCGCGGTGGCGGGAGCCGGGGCCTTCGGCTCGGCGGTGGCGTTACGACTGGCCCAGGCCGGACGGGCGGTCACGGTGTTTGATCCTTCGCCGCCGGGCCTAAACGCGTCCGGTGTGGCCGCTGGCATGCTGGCGCCCGTCAGCGAGGCGCTATTCGACCCCCTTTCGCGTGATCATCTGCCGCTGATGCGCCGCGCCCGTGATCTCTGGCCGGATTTCGCCGAGGCCCTGGCGATCGCTCTTTCGCGCGCTGGCGTGCGGCTCGAGGGCTCCAAGGCTTGGCGGGCTGAGGTCGCGGCGCGGCTGGAGCAACTGGGCCTCGCCGCGGGCGATACGATCGCCGAGGACTGGCGGCTGGAAGCGCGATCGGCCCTGACCAACCTCCGCGCGGCGGCGGAAGACGTCGGTGCGGTTTTCGATCCTGGCGAGGTCGTTTCCTTTGAGTCCGGCGCTCTGACGCTGACCGATGGCCGAGTCGAGTCTTTCGATGTGCTGGTTCTGGCCACCGGGCCGGGCGTTCGCGATGGCCGCATAGCGCCCGAGACCTCGGCGCTAGCGCCGATCAAGGGACAAATTCTCCGCACCTCCGCCCCGGATCACGACGCTGCGGTGGTGCGCGGCCAGGGCGTCTATCTGGCGCCTGGAGAGGCAGCCCTGTCCATCGGCGCGACCATGGAGGCGGGGCGCGACGATCTTGCGCCGGACGCGTCAGCGACTCAGGCGCTGCGTCGCGCCGCCCAAGACCTGCGCCCGGGCCTCGATCTCGATCACGCGGTGGTGGAGGTCGGCGTGCGAGCCACCACGCCCGACGGTTTGCCGCTCGTGGGCTGGAGCCGAGCGCCGGGCGTCATGTTGGCGGTTGGCGCCCGACGTAACGGATGGCTGTTCGCGCCGCTTGTTGCGGATATGGTGGCGGCTTATCTGACAAGCGATAACCCAGGCCCCGACGCCGCTGCTCTCGATGCGCGACGGTTCGAGAAGGCCTAAAGGGGCGACGCACAGCGCAGGGGAGTAAGGCCGGATGTCCGGATTCTGGTTGACCGAAGAGCAGGAAGCCATCCGCGAGGGCGTCGCCAAGGTCTGCGCGGCCTTCGACGATGAATACTGGCGCCGCACCGACGAGACCGGAAACTTCCCCGAGGACTTCGTCGCCGCCATCGCCGAAGGCGGCTGGCTGGGCGTGGCCATGCCCGAAAGCGTGGGCGGCGCCGGCCTGGGCCTGACCGAGGCCGCCGTGATGATGCAGACCGTGGCGCAGTCGGGCGCGGGCTTTTCGGGCGCCTCGGCGATCCACCTGAACATCTTTGGCCCCATGCCGTTGGTAAAGTTCGGCACGGATGAGCAGCGCGAGCGCCTGCTGCCGCGCCTGATCTCCGGCGAGGACAAGATGTGCTTCGCCGTTACCGAACCCAACTCGGGCCTCGACACCTCCAGCCTGGAGACGCGGGCCGAGAAGGTGGACGGCGGCTATCGCCTGAACGGCCGGAAGATTTGGACCACCGGCGCCCAGCGCGCCAACAAGATCCTGATCATCGCCCGCACCACCCCTAAGGACCAGTGCGCCAAGCCGACCCAGGGCCTGTCGCTGTTCTATACCGACCGCGAGAAGATCGAGGCCAAGCCGATCCCGAAGATGGGCCGCAAGGCCGTCGAATGTAACATGCTCTTTATCGAGGACTTGTTCGTCCCGGCCGAGGATCTGGTCGGCGAGGAGGGCAAGGGCTTTCAGTATCTGCTGCATGGCCTCAATCCCGAGCGCGTGCTGTTCGCTGCGGAGGCCATCGGCCTGGGTCGTGCGGCCCTGGCCAAGGCTACGACCTACGCCAAGGAACGCGTGGTGTTCGGCCGGCCGATCGGACAGAACCAGGGCGTGGCGCATCCGCTTGCCAAGTCGTGGGCTGAGCTCGAGGCCGCCAACCTCCTGGCCTTCAAGGCCGCCGCGCTCTACGACGCGGGCCAGGAGTGCGGGGCCGAGGCCAACGCCGCCAAATATCTAGGGGCGGAAGCTGGCTTCCATGCCTGCGAGGCGTCGGTGCTGGCGCATGGCGGCATGGGCTACGCCAAGGAATACGACGTCGAGCGCTACTTCCGCGAGGCGATGATCGCCCGCATCGCGCCCATCAGCCGCGAGATGATCCTGAACTTCATCGCCGAGCGCGTCCTGGGCCTGCCCAAGAGCTACTAGGCGGCGCCTGAAAAGGCATGGCCGGGTCGCTGGAAGGCGCGACCCGGCCGCCGTTTCAACACCGGACGAAGCTTTCTCAGTCCGCGTTGAACCGGATCGGGATGCTGACGGTTGCGCCGTCCACGGGCTCGCCGTTCTCCATCTGCGGCTTCATCTTGAAGAAGCGCGAGATCTTCAGGGCGGCCGCGCCGAAGCCTTCGTCCGCAGGGGTTTCGGAGACGACCGCGCAGTTGCGAACCGCGCCGCTGACTGTCACCGCGCAGCTCAGGGTGGCCGAACCGGAGACCCCGCGACGCACCGCGCTTTCAGGATAGTAGCGCGCCACATCATCGGCGGACGGAACGCGCAGCCAGTTGGCTCGGGTGATCACCTTGGTCGGCGGGGCCGGCGGCGTCGCGAGCGCGGTTGGCGCGGTTGGCGCGGTCGGCAAGGTTGACGGACCTGGCTGTGGCGGACCGTCCACCTTCACCGGCTCGATCGGCAAGGGCTCGGGCGTCGGCAGGGGTGTGGGGACCGGCGTATGCAGCCGAATCTGATTCTGCTGCGGCGGGGTCTGCGACGGGGGAGGCGGGGGCGGCTTGGGCGTGTAGACCTGCTCGATCACGAACGGTTTGTCGGGCTCAGCCGTCGGAAGGGGCTGGGTCCACTTCTGATAGGCGAGGTAGCCGATCAGCATCATGTGCGCGGTGGCCGAGACGCCGAGGCCCAGGATCAGTACGCGGGACGGCTTGCGCGGCGCCGCGTCCAGGCCAGAAATGCCGGAACCATTGGGATACAGGGCCAGAGCCATATTGATCTCCCTAGTGGAATTACATCCGTAGGATCAGGTCAGCACGCGTGCGCGCTCTTGTAAATTGACAATCGTAATCCTGATGGAGATTTCTCTTACGCCCGTAAGATCGCCTGCGGCATCTCGTCTCCGGACGCGCGACGCGGAACGTGGTTAATTGGGAATTAACTATGATCGCCGACTCCTGAGACCCATGCCCGCCGTAGGTTCCATTCGCAGCGTCGTTGAGTCGGCCATCCAGCGCGCCTCCAGCGCGACGGGGGTTGATTTCACCTTCCTGATGGGGACGGCCAAGCGCGAGAGCGGTTTCAACCCCGCCGCCAAGGCGCGGACCTCGTCGGCGTCGGGTCTTTTCCAGTTTGTCGACCAGACTTGGCTGGCCACGCTGAAGAAGCACGGCTCCAAGTACGGCTACGCTCGCTACGCCGATCTGATCACGCAAAGCTCCGATGGTCGCTATCGCGTCGCTGGCGACGAGGCCCGAAAAGCGGTTCTGGGCCTGAAGATGGATCCCCACGCCGCCTCGCTGATGGCCGGCGAGCTGACCTCGGATCACGCCTCGTACCTGCGCGGCCGGGTGGGGCGCTCGCCCACGGCCGGCGAGCTCTACGCCGCCCACTTCCTGGGGCCGCAGGGCTCGGCCAAGCTGATACAAGCGGCCACGACCTCGCCGAGCGCCAGCGCTGCGGCGATGTTCCCCGAAGCCGCCCAAGCCAACCGCTCGATCTTCTATCGCGACGGTCGCCACACAACGGTGGGCGAGCTCTACGCGAACCTGACCAAGACTGGCGGCTCGACCCGGATCGCCGATCCGGCGCCGTCGCGCCCGGCCGATGATGACCAGGGCTTCACGCAGTACGCTAGCGGCCGTCGCCTGGAGCATATCCAGCAGCAGGAGGCGGTGATGAACCTCATCCTGCGTGGCTCGCAGGACGTCGGTGATCCGTTCGGCGGCGCGGGTTCGTCAGGCTCCTCGGGCATGGGCGCCGGTCAGCGCCTTGCCAATTCGATGTTCTCGGCCGAGATGCTGCGCGTGCTGGCCGAGGCCAACGACAAGGTCAAGCAGCGCTGACCGCTGTCAGGGCGGCTACCCTTTCCTCGTCCCATCCAAGCTCGCGGAACACTGCCGCTGTGTCCGCGCCGAGTGCGGGGGCGGGGCCGCGTGGTCCGTCAGGCGCGCCCGGGAAGCGGGCCGGGGCGGCTGGAGCACGGAAAGTCCCGCCGCGCCCGTTGGGCGTCTCCACGAAACAGCCCGCCGCTTCGGCCTGTGGGTCCTGCGCCAGCTCGCGCGGGGTCTGATAGGGGGCCCAGGTGATGTCGCCGGCGTCCAGCGCCTTGGCGGCTTCGGCGTAGGTCATGGCGCCGAAGGCGGCGTCCAGGATGTCGACCAGCGCCTCACCATGCTCGCGCCGGGCCTTGGCCGAGGAAAAGCGTGGGTCGTCGACCAGTTCTGGCCGGCCGGCGGCGGCGGCGATGCGCGGCCAGTCGACCGAACCCTGGCGCGGCAAGAGACAGATCCAGCGCCCGTCGGCTGTCTTGTAGAAATTGGCGAGTGGCTGCACGGCTTCGCGGCGGCCTCGCGTCGAGGCCAGTTTTCCCAGGCGTAGCTGGATCGCCATGTCCGAGCCGATCGCATAGACGCCAGTCCGCAGCAGCGAGGTCTCGACCAGCCGCCCTTCGCCGGTGCGCTGGCGCTCGAAAACGGCTGCCAGGATCGCCGAGACCGTCGCCAGCGACGTCACGTGGTCCCCCATGCCCGTGCGGATCGGGAACGGCTCCGAGCCCTTCGGTGCGGTGATCGCTCCAACGCCGGCGCGCGACCAGAAGGCGGCGACGTCCATGCCGGGCTTGTCCGCGTCCGGCCCCGTCAGGCCATAGCCGGTGAGGCTGGCGTAGATCAGGCGCGGATTGACGGCCTTCAGAGCCTCGAAGTCCAGGCCGGCGCGGGCTAGCGCGGCGGGGCGGACATTGGTCAGGAAGACATCGGCCGTCGCGACCAGAGCCTTCAGCGCCTCGCGGCCCAGGTCGCTGCGAATATCGAGAACCACGGCCCGCTTGCCGCGATTGTCCAGTTCAAAGACGGGGTTGGCGTCCTGGTCCGAACCAATGGTGTCGAAGAAGCGCCGCATGGGGTCGCCCTCGGGCGACTCGACCTTGATCACGTCCGCGCCCCAGTCGGCCATGATCCCCGCCGCGCCCGGGGCGGCGATGTAGGTCGCCAGCTCGATGACCCGCAGTCCTTCCAGCATCGCGTCCTCCCATTGTGTTCTTGGACAGAACCATGGGGGAGGGCGGCGGAGCGTGAAAGGCTTACCTTACGGCAGACGGCTCAGGCGGCGGCGGTTCGCAAGGCCTCGAGGCGCTCCAGAGCCGCCGCGTCGGCGACAGCCCGCGCCACGCCTGCCACGCTCACGGGCTTGCGCAGCGTGATGTCGGCCCCAGCGTCGAGGCTCTCGCGGGCCTCGTCGCCGTCGCCGTCGATCATCGCGATGATCGGCGCGCGCCGGTTGGGGCCGTCGGTTTCCCGCAGGGCCCTGATGGCCGCAGGGCCATCCATAACCGGCATGCGACCGTCCAGCATGAGAAGGTCGAACTCGGCGATCCCGGCCAGGTCCACAGCGCGACGGCCGTTCTGGGCATGGACGACCTGATGGCCCAGTTGCTCCAGGATGGCGCGCAGCATGGCCGCGTTCAGGGCGTCGTCCTCGGCGATCAGCACGCGCATCGCCCGTGGGGCGCCTAGGGGATCGGCGGCCATAGCGACTTCGTGGCCTCCGCGTTCGGCCAGCGGATCAAACGGCAGACGCAGCGTGAAGCAACTGCCGACGCCCATCGCGCTGCTGGCTTCCAGCGCGCCGCCCATTAGCCGCGAAAGCTGACGCGACAGCGAAAGGCCAAGGCCCGCGCCGTTGACGCCCGCGCCGGTGCGCTCCACCCGCCGGAAGGGCTCGAAGGCCTGCTCCAGCTCGTCGGACGACAGACCAGGACCAGTGTCGGCGACCTCAACCGCCACATGGTCATCGCGTAGCTCAAGCCGGACCTCGATGCGGCCCCGCACCGTATACTTGACCGCATTGCTGAGCAGGTTGGACATGATCTGGCGCGTGCGCAGGGGATCGGCGACCGTCGCCCCGCGATCGCGCCCCAGCAGCACCGGGTCGATGTGGATCGAAAGCTCAAGCCCCTTGGCGCCGGCGTGCGGCTTTTCCAGCAGCACGAGATCCTGAATCAGCCGGACGGGATCGAAGGCTTGCCGTTCGACGCTGAGGCGGCCGGATTCGGCCGTCTCGGAATCAAGCGTCGCGTTCAGCACGGCGATCAGATCCTGGGCGGCGTCCAGCGCTGCGTTTAGCTGCTCGCGCGATGGCGCAGCGCGTCCGCCACGGCCAGCGGCGGCGGCGAGCACGTGGGTCACGCCGGTCAGGCCGTTGCGGATCTCGTGACTGAGCGTGGCGACGATGTCGGACTTGGAGCGAGCGGTCCGCTCGGCGGTCTCCAGGACGCGCAAGCGCTCGTCGACCAGCTGCTCGTGGGCGACCGCCAGGTGGTGTTGTCGGCGCAGGGTTCGATTGTGGATCATGGCCAGAGCCAGGGCCAGAGCGGTTGCGCCCCAGGTCAGCTCAAGACCCGTATGCGGCGCGGGTCCGATGAACTGCGCGACCAGCGGGCCAGCGGCGGCCAGTGGCGCGACGATCAACAGGGCCGGCAGGTACGGCGCGGAGAAGAAGGCGCACAGCACGGCTCCGGCTGTCGCCAGCATGAGCAGCGTCTCGCGCGCGGGACCGGCGCCGACTGCGAAAGCCGAGATCTGAGCGACAGCAAGCGCCCACAGCACGCCGCAGGCCACATGGATTCGCGCCCGACGGCCCAGATCCCGCGACCCGTCGTCGCGCAGCGCGTTAACGGCCAGATAGAAAGCGCCCCAGTTGATCGCGAAAATCGCGAAGCTGGCCGTCATCCAGATGCTGTTCTCGGCGAAGGAGGCCACCCAGACGAACAGCGGCAGGCTGATGGCGAAAACCCCAAGGGCGTAAGGCAGCAGGGCGGCCTGGGCGTCCAGAGCCTTGGCCAGCTGCGCGCTTCCGACGGGGTCTTCGTTCTGGCGGCGCTCGGCGAGCAAGGACAGGCTCCTGATGATGGGCTGGGTACCTTAGGAGCGCGTCCTTTGCTCAGCGTTACGGCACGTCGTTAATCCCTGGCGTTCGGGCGCAAACAATCGTTAAGCCTAACGGATGATGATCGTGACTCGCGAAGGCTCCGTGGAAGGGCTTTCGCTGACACGCACGACAGGTTTCGACACACACCTCCGGTCCGGACGGGCGATCCATGGCCACGACGCGCGCAGCACTGACCGAAGCCGACATCCGGATGCTGGTGAAGGGTGCGACGGCCGACGAGCGTGCGCTGGCTGCTCACAAGCTGTGCCGCAACATCGACCGCGCCGAGCTTGGCGAAGAGGATCGCCAGGTCGCCCATGACATCCTGCGAGTGATGGCCGCAGACGCGGCCGAGCTGGTGCGCCGGGCCATGGCCGTGACGCTTAAAAGCTCCAAGGTCCTGCCTCACGATGTGGTCATGCGTCTGGCGCGGGATATCGAGTCGGTCAGCCTGCCGATCATCAGCTTTTCGCCCATCTTCTCCGACGCCGACCTTGCCGAGATCATCCGCGTCGGCGGACCCGCGCGCCAGCTGGCCGTGGCCAAGCGCCCGAAGCTGTCCAGCCGGATCACGGCTCAGTTGATCGACGAGGCGGGGGAGGAGGCGGTCGCCGCGGTCTGCGCTAACGACAACGCCCGCTTCTCCGAGGTCTCGCTGAAGAAGGCGATTTCCCGCTTCGCCAAGTCCGAACAGGTGCTGCAGTCTGTAGCCTACCGCGCCACCCTTCCCCTGGCCGTGGCCGAGCGCCTGATCGACCTGGTCGGCGACCAGTTGCGCGATCACATCCTGACTCATCACGCCTTGTCGGCCGAGCTGACGCTGGAGCTGATTGTCGACGCCAAGGAGCGGGCGACGATTGATCTGGTCGACCAGGCTGGCCGGACCGCCGACCCCAAGGCCTTCGTCGCGCATCTGCACAGCGTTGGCCGGCTCTCGCCCTCGCTGCTGCTGCGCGCCCTGGCGCACGGCCATATGACCTTCTTCGAATGGGGCGTAGCGGAGCTGGCCAGCATTCCCCACCATCGAGCCTGGCTGATGATCCATGACGCCGGGCCGCTGGGCCTGAAGGCTGTCTGCGAGCGCGCCAGCCTGCCGCCACGCCTGTATGCGGCGTTCAAGGCTGGCGTGGACGCGTTCCACAGCCTGGAGCTCGACGGCGGAGACCATGATCGGGAGCGGTTCCAGGAGCACATGATGCAGCGCTTCCTGACGTCGCCGCATGCGGCTTCGCGCGACGACACAGACTATCTGCTGGAGCGCATGGAGCGTAGCGCCGAAAAGCGGCGATCTGCCTCAGCCTGATTTGAACGATCGTTCGAATCTGGGCTGGTGATGGCGCTGGTGCGGCGCCAGACTGTCGCTATGTCCGAGTCATTTCAGGGCGCCATACGCCCGGCCGCGACCATACTACTGCTTCGAGACGCGCCTGATTTCGAGGTCCTGATGGTCAAGCGGCACCATCAGATAGACTTCGCCGCCGGCGCCTTGGTGTTTCCCGGCGGCAAAAGCCATCAGGGCGACGGCGATCCACGATGGCGCGAGCACGCTCTGGGTTTTGACACGGTGGAGGCCGATGACGCGGCCTTGCGTATCGCGGCCCTGCGCGAGGCTTACGAGGAGGCCGGCGTCCTGCTGGCGCGCGATCGCGACGGCGCGTTCTACGCGGGCGAGGCCGCCAAGGACACCCGGGCGGCGGTGGCTGAGGACAAGGTCCCGTTCCTTGAGGTGGTGGCGGATCTTGGCCTAAGCCTCGATCTGTCGGCCCTGACCGTATTCGCCCGCTGGATTACGCCGAGGCTGATGCCCAAGCGGTTCGACACCTGGTTCTATGTCGCCCACGCGCCGCTGGCCCAGCAGGCGATCTGCGACGGCCATGAGGCGGTTGACGCCGAATGGATCGCGCCGCGCCGAGCTCTTGAGCTGGCGGCGATTGGCGCGCGCAAAGTGATCTTCCCCACGCGTATGAACCTGCAGCTTTTGGCCGAAAGCACCGATCCGGCCGACGCTGTCCGCCGGGCCTCGGCGCGGGAGCTGATCACGGTCGAGCCCTGGGTGGACGGAGAGGTCCTCCGTATCCCGCCCGAGGCGGGATACGGCGCGGTGACCGAGCCGCTGGCCGCGCTGTAACAGCTAGCCCGCGACGGCCGGGCTGGCTGCGTTCACCCAGCCCACGATCTCGCCCAGCACCTGAGCGACGGCCTTGTCATAGGCTGGGACAATGGCCGAGACGCGGTTGTCCGCCGCCTTCACGCGGGCCTCGAAAACCTTGTCGCCGACGAGCGTGCGGTCGGTGTTGCGGTTCAGAACGCCCCGCACGCTCACCACCACTTCCGGCGCGGCCTTGGGGCCGTTGACGTAGTCGGTCTCGAAGGTCCGCACCTCCAGGCGCAGGGCGAGATCGGCCTTGGCCACCTCTCCGCGACCGATCAGGCGGGCCCGTCCAGGATCGTTCTCAAACGCGCGGGCGACCGCCTCCTCGAACAGGACGGAGGCCGACGAGACCCAGCGGGCGTCGG
This sequence comes from Caulobacter sp. BP25, assembly GCF_002737755.1. Lineage (GTDB taxonomy): Bacteria > Pseudomonadota > Alphaproteobacteria > Caulobacterales > Caulobacteraceae > Caulobacter. Next base: position 226,606 of record NZ_PEGH01000019.1, on the reverse strand, counting down.
CGATATAGGCCACCTGACCCTGGCTGCTGGTCAGGATGCGGTCGCCGGCGGCGGCGCGGGTGAAGGTCGAGGGCGTCTTGAGCACGCTGAACATGGCGCCGGGCGGGCCCTTGGGCGCGCTGACCTGCGCCTCGCCGAAGCGATAGAGGCCTGCCGGTTTGGTCTTCGGGAAGACGCTAATGCAGGCCGAGAGGCCCATGGCGAGCGCCGCGACCGCCGTGAGGCGAGCGATGTTGCGGATCGGGCTCATGGTTTGACCTCCAATTCCTTGGCGGGCGCCTTGCTAAGCGCGCCGCGAGGGTTCTGTTCGACCTCGCCGACCAGCCGATCCAGAGACTCGGCGGCTGATTGCAGGGTGACGATAGCTGCCGACAGCTGGGGCAGGCCGGTGGTCGCGAAGTCGCTGGTCGGGCCTTCCAGCTTGCCCACCATGCCGCGCGCGTCCTTGGCGGCAGCCTTGAGCTCGGCGGCGGCGTCGCCCAACTCCTTCAGCGTGCGCTTGGCGTCGCCATTGACCAAACCGTCGGCGCTGTTGGCCAGTTCCGTGATCGACTGCGCCGTCTGGTCGATGCTCTGCAAGGCCTTCTGGGCGTCGGCGATCACTTCCTTGCGTTCGCGCAACTCGGCGGTAACCGCCTGGACGTCGCCGAGCGTGGCCGTGAAGGTCTTGATATTCTTGTCGGAGAGCACGCGGTTGACGCGGTCCAGCGCCTCGATCGTGCGGGTCAGGACGGTGCCGCCGCCCTCCAGCAGGTCGGATAGGGCGCTGCGCTGGCTGCGCAGAACCGGCACGCTGCCACCTTTGACGGTGTCCTTCAGCAGTTCCGCGTTGGGCGAGCCGGCGGTGATCTGGATGTAGTTCACGCCCGTGATGCCTTGCGGCTCCAGCGTGGCGTAGCTGTCGACCTTGATCGGCACGTCCGAGGTGACGCTGATCCGAGCGATCACGCGGTTGGGATCGCTCTTGTCCAGCTCGATCCGCGTGACCTCGCCGACCTTGATGCCGTTGAAGTGCGCTTCACCGCCTTGCGACAGTCCGCGGACGGGACCGACGAACAGGACGTCGTAGAGGTCGTAGTCGCGATTGAAGCTGATCTTGGCCAGCCAGACGGCGAAGACGATCAGCCCTATGAAAAGGGCCAGCGTGATCGCGCCCACCACCGCGTAGTTGGCGTTTCTTTCCATCAGTCGATCCTCGCCTCGGCCAGGGACTCGGCGGACGCGGCGGCGCGTCCTCGCGGGCCCAGGAAGTACTTTTTGATCCAGGGATGATCCGAACGCTCCAGTTCGTGAACCGGCGCCACGGCGACCACCTTCTTGTCGGCCAGCACCGCCACGCGGTCGGTGATGGCGTAGAGGCTGTCCAGATCGTGGGTGATCATGAACACCGTCAGCTCCAGGCTGGCGGAGAGGTCCTTGATCAGGTCGTCGAACGCCGCGGCGCTGATCGGATCGAGGCCGGCGGTGGGCTCGTCCAGAAACAGCAGCTCCGGATCCATGGCCAACGCACGGGCCAGGCCGGCGCGCTTGCGCATGCCGCCCGACAGCTCGGCCGGCTTCAGCAGCGCCGCGTGGGCGGGCAGGCCGACCATGGCGATCTTCAGGTCGGCGATCTCGTCGATCTCGCGGCGGGGCAGGCGGGTGTGCTCGTGCAGCGGCGCGGCGACGTTCTCGCGCACCGTCAGGTTCGAGAACAGGGCGCCCTGCTGGAAGAGCACGCCCCAGCGGCGTTCGATCGAGGACCAGCGGCGGCGCGAGGCCGTGCGCATATCCCCGCCAAACAGACGCACATGGCCGCCGTCGGGCGCCTTCAGGCCAATGATGGTGTTCAGCAGCACCGACTTGCCGGTGCCCGAGCCGCCGACCACCCCCAGGACTTCGCCCCGCTCGACCTTCAGGTCCAGGCCGTCATGGACGACATGGTCGCCGAAGCGGGACACCAGGCCGCGCACTTCGATCGGAAAGGTCTCGCTGTCAGCGGTCTCGACGGGGGCGGGCATCGGGGCAGGACGGGTCATATGTCCAGCTCCATGTAGATCAGGGCGAACACCGCATCGATCAGGATGATCGCGAAAATGGCGTGGACGACCGCGGCGGTGACACGGCGGCCCAGCGCCTCGACGTCCTGGCCGACCTCCATGCCCTGACGGCAGCCGATTGCGGCGATGACGGCGGCCATGACGGGCGCCTTGGACATGCCGATCCAGAAGTGGGTGGCCCCCACATAGTCGACGATCCGCTGGAGGAAGAAGTTGGGCGACAAATCCAGCACGACCCACACGACAAGCATGCCGCCGGCCAGGCCCGCGATCGTCGCCACAAAGGTCAGGATCGGGATCGTCAGCAGAAGGGCGGCGAACCTCGGCAGCACCAGCGCCTCGTAGGGATCGACGCCCATGACCTGCATGGCGTCAATCTCCTGGTTCATCTTCATCGAGCCGATCTCGGCCGCGAAGCTGGACGCCGAGCGGCCCGCCAGCAGGATCGCGGTGATCAGGATGTTGAATTCGCGCATCACCGAAATGCCGATCAGCTCGACCGAATAGACCTGCGCGCCGAAGTCGGTGAGCATGTTGGCGCCCAGCAGGGCCACCACCGCGCCGATGAAGAAGGTCGTGGTCGCCACGATCGGCAAGGCGTCCAGACCCGCGCGCTCGCATAGGGCGACGATCGGCGCCCAACGAATTCGTCGAGGATTGACGATGCTGCGGCCGACCGCTGTGAGCAGATGGCCCAGGAAGGCCAGGGTGCTGTAGGCGTCGGAGAACAGGCCGAAGACGCCGCGCCCGATCCGCTCCAGAAGGGCCCTGAAGCCGCCTGGGCGCACGGTCGGCTCGGACTGAACCTGAATGGCGGCGGACACCAGCTCCAACAGGCGCAGGACGCCGTGGCGGGCCTTGACGTCCTCGGGCTTCAAGCGGTCGTCCGCAGCGCGCAGGATGGCGTAGGCGCCGGCGGTGTCGCAGCGGTTGACGCCTGTGAGGTCGAAGGCGGGACTTTCCACGCCGTCCAGGGCCTTGGCCAGGCGCAAGCCGGCGTCCAACAGCCCACGGGCGGTCCAGTCTCCCGACAGCACCGCCGTCGCGCGGCCATCCTGTTCGGCCAAGGTAAAGTCCGCAGGAAGCGCCATGAGGTCCTTGAGGGTGTGCTCTCGTTTATATCCAAGCCCCGCCATGGACCTGACAAGTGCAAAACGCGTCAAGGCGCAGCTTGTTTCGATATGACGTGACGTTGAGGCGGCGGCGTGGCGAAAAGTGAATGAAGTTCCGGTTCTGGATTTAACGTCGGTTAAGACATTGGGGGGCACCAACGAACTCAATCCAAGATGTAACTAGAGTTCGGAGTAGCGGCATGGGCGCGGACGCGAAGCTGGACCAGCGAATGGCCTTCATGCGGTTTGACGAGCGCGCGCGTTCGGCCCTGCGCGCCGTTCAGCCGGTCATCGACGACGAGATCGAAAACGCGCTGGGACAGTTCTACGAGCAGATCCGCGCCTTTCCTGAGACGGCAAGTCGCCGGCGCCCAGCGCGCCCAGGCGGCGCATTGGCGCCGCATCGCCCAGGCCGAGTACGGTGACAGCTATGTGCGCGACGTGGAGCGGATCGGTCGCGCCCACGTGCATGCCGAGCTTGAGCCGCGCTGGTACATCGGCGGCTACGCCGTGGTCGCCGAGGAGCTGATCCGCGCGGTGATCGCCAAGCGCGCCAAGGGATTGTTCAACGCCGGCAAGTCCGACCAGCAGCTGGCGGACGGACTTGCGGCCATGGTCAAGGCCATCTTCCTGGACATGGACCTGGCCATCTCCAGCTATCTTGCCTTTATGGAGGAACAGCGCCGGGCGCTGGAGGCTGAGCGCGAGTCGGGCCAGCGGCGTCAGGCCGGGGCGGTCAAGGCTCTGGGCGTGGCGCTGGCCCGGTTGGCGGAGGGGGATCTTTCGACTCGAGTCGAGGGTCAGCTCTCGCCAGAGTTCCAGAGCCTGAAGATTGACTTCGAGAAGGCGGTGGGCGCGCTGGACGCGGCTATGCACGCGGTCGAGCGCTCGGCGGTCGGCATCCTCGCCGGCGCCGAGCAAATCGCGCGCGACGCCGAGGATCTTTCCGAGCGCACCGAACGGCAGGCGGCCACCCTGGAGCAAACCGCCGCCGCGGTCGAGGAACTGACCACCGCTGTTGGCAAGACGGCTCAGAGCGCCCGTGAGGTCTCGTCCCGTGTCGATGAGGCCAGCGCCGAGGCCAAACGCTCCGGCGATGTGGTCGGCCGCGCCGCCCAGGCGATGACCAAGATCGAGGCCCAGTCGCAGCAGGTGAACCAGATCCTGGGCGTGATCGACGAAATCGCCTTCCAGACTAACCTCCTGGCTCTGAACGCGGGGGTCGAGGCGGCCCGGGCGGGTGACGCGGGTAAGGGCTTCGCCGTCGTGGCGCAGGAGGTGCGGGCGCTGGCCCAGCGCTCGGCCGAAGCGGCCAAGGAGATCAAGTCGCTGATCACCGAGTCCAGCCGTCAAGTGGGCGAGGGTGTCGAACTGGTGGGGCAGACGGGCGAGGCGTTGCGCGGGATCGTCGAGAAGGTCGGCGGCATCGGGGCGATGGTGACCGCGATCGCGGCCTCCGCCAGCGATCAGGCTGGGGCCCTCGGTCAGGTCAATTCGGCCGTAAATCAGCTGGATCAGGTCACCCAGCACAACGCCGCCATGGTGGCTCAGTCCACCCAGTCGACCCACGCCCTGCGCGTCGAGGCGTCCGACCTGTCAGAGCACGTGGCCGCTTTTCGCCTGGGCGCGGAGCCGGCGCGGACGCTTGGCGTGGCTGGCGGCGGCGAGCCGTCGGACGACAACGCGGTCCATGTGGCGCACGCGCGTATCGCCGCCTACGCTCGCCCAGGGCGCTAGCGCGGCGGCGGCGCTGTCGAGGCCCGGTGGATCAGCTCGAAGGGCAGGAGAATATCCTCTGGCCTTTCCGCGGGTTCGTTCGTCCTGGCCTGAGCGATCAGCAGCTTGGCCGCGACCGAGGACATCTCCGCCACCGGCTGGCGCACGGTGGTCAGCTGCGGGCGGCTGAAGCGGGCGCTGGAGCTGTCGTCGAAGCCTGCCACCGAAATGTCGCCGGGCGTCATCAGTCCGGCCTCGGCGATGGAGGCGACGCAGCCCAGGGCCATGTCGTCGTTGCTGGCGAAGATCGCCGTCGGCCGGTCCGGCAGGGCTAGCAGCGCCTTGGCCTCGGCCACGCCCGACTGGAACGTGAAGTCGCCCTGGCGCACCAGTCCCTCAGAGACTGGCAGGCCGTGCGCCTTCATCGCCAACAGATAGCCCTCGCGCCGCGCTTGGCTGGCGCCGTAGCGCGGCTCTCCAACGATGAAGCCGATCCGCCGGTGGCCCAGGCCGATCAGGTGCTCGGTCATCTCGCGGGCGGCGGCGACGTCGTCCATGTGGACGCGGGGGCCAAGACCCTCGGCCCGCTCGGGGCCGAGGCGCACATAGGGCGTGCCGGCCTTGTCGAGCAGTTCCAGGACCACGGGGTTGTCCGAGGACGGCGGCGTCAGGATCACGCCATCCGGCTTCAGGGCGGCCAGCAGGGCCGCGACCTCCTGACGGACTTGCGGACCTTCGTGGTCGATCAGTTCGATCAGCAGGTGGTAGCCGGCCTCGCGGCATTCCAGCGTGGCCCCCAGCTGGATGCGGCTCAGATAGTCCGCGCCGCGCTCGCTGCGCCAGTGGTCAATGGTCAAGGCCGCGTCGACGAAGACGGCGATCACGAAAGAGCGTGATCCCGCCAGGCTGCGCGCCGACAGGTTTGGGCTGTAGCCGAGTTCGCCCGCCGCCTGCAGGACACGGTCGCGCATGGCGGGCCGAACATTCGGCTCCTTGTTCATCACCCGCGAGACGGTCTTGATCGAGACGCCCGCCCGCGCGGCGACGTCGTAGATCGTCACCGAAGCCATAGTTCGCCTCGCCCCCTCGAGAGACTCACGCCAGAGCGCGCAGCCTAGAGCCTGCGCGGCCCAGATGGAAACCTCTGGACGACAGTATAGCGCCCCTTGTGCGGCAAGGGCCGGGCGGCCACTGTGCGAAAAGACGCGGCGTAGACCGCGCGGACCTGCTCGGGTCCGGTTCAAGAATGAGGGCGGGCGACGCCGATCGCTCGCTCCGGGGGAGTTGATATGCGGCCAGAGGATCGGGCGCGGCCCCAGGAGCCGGTGCGCGCGAGTTTTATCGCGACCTATACGCTGGCGCAGATCGGCGCGTTCGTCTCGTTCCAGCCGCTGCTTCAAGTGCTGTTGCCATTGAAGGCCGAGGCGATTGATCCAGCGGGCAAGGCCGTGGTGCTCAGCCAGGTCGCCTTCTATGGCGCGATCGTCGCCAGTGTCGCGAATCTGCTGGCCGGCGCGATCAGTGACCGCACCACTTCGCGTTTCGGGCGCCGGCGACCTTGGATCGTGGTCGGCGCGATCGGCGCCTCCCTGGCTTATCTGGCGATCATGCGCGCCACGACGCCGCTGGCCCTGATCGGCGGCATGATCCTGTTCCAGCTGACCTTCAATCTCTGCTTTTCGGCCCTGGTGGCGGTGATGCCCGATCGCGTGCCCGATGGGCAGAAGGGCCTGGTGGCCGCGTTTCAAAGCTTGGGGAATCCCCTAGGCACCGCCGCCGGCGCGGTGCTGATCGGCGGAATACTCGTCGTCGAGGGGCAGCGCTATGCGGCGATCTCGGCGGCGCTGCTGATCGGGCTTCTGCCGCTGGTGGTCAGCCTGCGCGATCCGCCCTTGCCCAAGAGCAGCGTGCCGCCGTTTCGTCTCGCCTCTTTCCTGTCGGGGCTGTGGGTGAATCCCCGAAAACACCCTGACTTCGCTTTCGCTTGGGCCGGACGGTTCATGGTGCTGGTCGCGCTGTGCCTGACCCAGAACTACATGCTCTATTTCCTGCAGGACGTGCTGGCCTATCCGCGCCTGTTCCCCGGCCATAGGGCTGAAGAAGGATTGGCGATCCTGACGACGGTCTCGACGGCTTCGAACGTGGCGTTCGCCCTGCTGGGCGGGGTGCTGTCGGATCGACTACGGCGGCGCAAGCTGTTTGCTTTCGGCGCGGCGTTGATGATCGCCGCGACAATGATCGTCTTCTCGCTCTCGCCCAGCTGGCCGCTGTTGCTGGTGACCTATGTGGTGTTGGGCTGCGGCGCTGGGTGTTTCTACGCCGTGGACATCGCCCTGGTGACCCAGGTTCTGCCTTCGCAGCGCAACGCGGGCAAAGACTTGGGGGTCATCAATCTGGCCAACACCTTGCCGCAGGCCTTGGCTCCCGCCCTGGCCGTATGGGCGCTTGGGCCCACCCAGATGAACTACCAGACCTTCTTCCTCACGGCGGCGGCGTTGGCCCTGGCTGGCGGTCTGGCGATCCTGCCGATACGAGGGGTGCGCTAATCCTTCGCTAGAGGCCGCCTTGCCGCAGTTCCGCGTCGTCACCGATCCCGACGATCCCGCCGTCGCTCCGTTCCGGTCTATCAAGGAGCGCGACCTGGTCGGGCGAGATGGCCTGTTCATCGCCGAGGGCGAGACGGTTCTGCGGGCCTTCGTCCGGGATGCGCCCCAGCGGGTCGTCTCGCTGCTGATCGACCCCAAGCGGCGAGACAAGCTGGAGGACGTCTTCGCCGGCTTGCCGGAGGATGTCCCGGTCCATCTCGCCGACCAGGCCGTGCTGGACGCCATAGCCGGCTTCCACCTGCATCGCGGCGTGCTGGCGGTGGGGCGCAAGCCCGAGCCTGTCGCGGCCGCCGATCTATTGACGGGCCTGCCCGCGCGGGCGGTGGTTCTGGTGCTTTGCGGGATCGCCAATCACGACAATATCGGCGGCATCTATCGCAACGCCGCCGCCTTCGGGGCGGACGCGGTCATCCTGGACGCCGACTGCTGCGATCCGCTGTATCGCAAAGCGATCCGGGTCTCGGTGGGCGCGGCTCTGTCAGTCCCGACCGCGCGGCTGGGCCGAGATGAGGACATCGCTGACCTGCTGGCGCGCACGGGCTTCGAGGCCCTGGCGCTCAGTCCGTCTGCGTCCGAAATCCTGGCACAGCTCAAGCCCGCGCCCCGCACCGCCGTCTTGCTGGGCGCGGAGGGACCTGGTCTGTCGCCCGAGCTTATGGCGCGCGCCCGGACTGTCGGGATACCGATGGCCAACGGTTTTGACTCGCTGAATGTCGCCACGACCAGCGGGATCGTGCTGCACCACCTGCGGTTCGCGTCGATCTAGCGATCGCGGAAACCGGTTTCCAAATCGGCGAAAGCCGCTTTAGGGTCCCGTCCACAACATCCCGTCAGAAGGCTTTTCGATCCCATGCTAAACCGTCGCGGCGCCCTTGCGGCCTTTGTCACCGGCGTCCTGGGATCCCTAGCGACGCAAAGGGCGGAGGCGGCTGTGCAACCCTCCAAGGCGGCGCTGGCCGATCCCACCGAGATCATCACCCTCTGGCCGAACGGCGCGCCGGGCGGGGAGGGCGTCACGGTCGAGGAGCAAATCGTCGATCGCACCACGCCCGGCGGCCCGCGCGACCGCGCCCAGGTCCACACTCGCAAGCCGACGCTCGCTGTGTTCCGGCCCAAGACGCCGAACGGCGCGGCGGTGATGCTGATCCCCGGCGGCGGCTACGAGCGCGTCGTGCTGGACAAGGAAGGCTACGAGACCGCTCGCCGGCTAAACGAGAGCGGCTACACCTGCTTTGTCCTGTTCTACCGGATGCCGGGCGATGGCTGGACGGCGGGCGGCGACGCGCCGCTGCAGGACGCCCAGCGCGCGATCCGCCTGATCCGTTCGAAGGCCTCGGCCATGGGCTTCTCGCCCGATCGGGTCGCGATCATGGGCTTCTCGGCTGGCGGTCACCTGGCGGCTAACCTGACGGTCCGGTTCGACGCGCCGACCTACGATCCGATCGACGCGGTCGATCAAATGCCGGCCAAGCCGAGCTTGTCGGCCCTGGTCTATCCCGTCATCAGCCTGGACCCTTCGATCGCCCATGCTGGGTCGCGCAAGCAGTTGCTGACGCGCGACGCCTCGCCCGAGCGCGCGTTGGCGCTTTCGCCCGAGAAGCAGGTGCGCGAAGGCCTTTCGCCGGTGTTCTTGCTGCATGCGGCTGACGACAAGACCGTGCCGGTCGAGAACGCCCTGGTCATGTTCTCGGCGCTGAAGGCCAAGGCGGTCCCGACCGAGTTGCATGTCTTCGAGGAGGGCGGCCACGGCTTTGGCCTGCGGTTCACGCCCGACAAGCCGGTCGCGGCCTGGCCCAGCCTGTTCGAGGCCTTCGCCAAGCGGCACGGGATTTAAGGCGTCAGCAGGCTTCCCGTTTGCGGGCGTTCCAGGCGGCGATCTCGGCGTCGCGGAACTTGATCCACTCGGCGCGCAGCACCGCCGGGCGCTTGCCGTGCCGCTCGTCCAGGAACGCGGCGCCGACCACGCGGTCGGTGCGGAAGGTGCGGAACGCCTCGCGCAGTTCGCACCAGGCGATGATCATCCGGATGGTCTCGCGATAGCCGACCGTGACGGGCCAGATGACCCGGTTGCTGACCGCGCCGGCCTCGTCGCTGTAGTCGAGGCGGATCTTGCGACCCGCGTGAATCCAGGCGCGGACCTGAGCGACGTCGATGCGGTCAGTCTGCGGCTTCCAGGCCGGTGCGGCGCCGGTCGCCGGCTCCAGCACATAGGGGCGAAGGCGGTCCGGCACGGCCGAGGCGATCTTGCTGATCAGGTCCTTGGCCGCCTTGGCCAGCACCGGGTCGCCGCGTCCGGCCACCCACTGCGCGCCCAGCACCGCAGCCTCGATCTCGTCGGGCGTCAGCATCAGGGGCGGCATGTCGAAGCCGGCTTCGAGCACATAGCCCACGCCGGCCTCGCCGCGGATCGGCGCCCGCTGGCCAACCAGGGCGGCGATGTCGCGATAGACGCTGCGCTTGGAGGTCTCCAGCTCGGCGGCGATGGCGTCGGCGGTCACCGGCGCGCGGCTGCGGCGCAGGATCTGGATGATCTGGAAAAGGCGTTCGGCGCGTCTCATGGCTCACATATCGGCGATCGCTACTGACAGCATGCTGGCAGTAGGGTGGCGGTAGCAAGCTCCATCACGACATTCGGGATCGGAGAGGGACCATGATCACGCTGTTCGCCGCCGGAGCCGGGTTTGGGCTGCCCGAGATCAGCCCGTATGTGACCAAGACCGAGGTCCAGCTGATGATGGCCGCTCTTGACTATCGCAAGACGGTCGGCAGCCGCGAGACCGCCCCCAAAGGCCAGCTGCCCTGGATCGAAGACGCCGCCCAGGCCATCGGCGACTCCACCTTCATCCGCGCTCACATCGAGCAGAAGTACGATATTGATCTCGACATCGGCCTGTCTGGCAAGGAGCGGGCCCAGGCCTGGGCCATCGAACGGATGATCGAGAACCAGCTGGGCTGGGTTTCCAGCTATTTCCGCTTCTTAGAGCCGGCCAACTTCGCCAAGGGCCCGGCGCGATGGTTCGACCAGGCGCCGGAACCTTTGCGCGAGGCGCTTCGCAAGGGTCTGCTGGAAGCGGTGACGGCCAATGTGCGGGCCGTCGGCGTTGGTCGTCACCTGCGCGAGGAGGTCGCCTGGTTGGGCAGCCTCTCGTTGCGTTCGCTGGACGAGTTGCTTGAGGACAAGACCTATCTGATGCGGGACACGCATCCGGTCGGCGTGGACGCCGCGGGCTTCGCGATGCTGGCGGCGATCATGACGCCGTTCTTCGACTCGCCCTTACGGCGCGAGGCGGAAAGCTATCCGCGCCTTGTGGCCTATGTCGGCCGCATGATGAGCCAGTTCTACCCCGCCCACCCCTGGGGACTGCGTCAGGCGGCTTAAAGGACCGGGGAAATCTCCGGCCGAAGTCTAGGTGAACCCTCTTCATGTTGCGATCAGTGGTTGCAACTTGCCTCGATCTGACGTTGTTGACGGCCAATGACCTCGCTTTGGCGCGATCATTGGCCGCACACACCTAGGTCTTGCCCCTATCGGGGGGCGTGTGCTGTTTTGCGGCCTTCAAAATAGGGGGTTAGGGATGTCTGAGACTTTGGCGCCGGTGGGCGTTGAGACGGTGCTGGAAGCGATCTCGGCGGAGATGTCGATCGCGGCGGTGGCGTGCGGACATCTGGACGTGGCGCTTGGCAAGATACTTGAGGTCGTTCCAGCAGAGCACCGCTTGGCGGTCATGCACGAACTGCACATGGTCGACATGCTGGCTCAGCACATCACCGCCATCACCGATTTCACCGGCCGCGTCCTTCACGAGAGCCATCACACCGGTCGTCTCGAGGTCAACGACGCTCTGAACGCCATCACCCTGGGCGACGTCGCCGCCCGCCTGCGCGTGTCTTTGCAGGACAAGGCTGACTGAGGCCTCAAGGCCTAATGCGCTGGCCTGACGGCGTTCGCGGACACCGCGTGCGCCGACGGGCGCCCAGCCTCCACGTCGGCCAGATTGCCCAGCGTTGTTTCGGCGATCGCCGTGAGAGCTTCTTCGGTCAGGAACGCCTGGTGTCCGGTCACCAGCACGTTCGGGAACGTCAACAGGCGCTGGAAGAGGTCGTCCTGGATGATCTCGTTCGACAGGTCTTCGAAGAACAGGTCCGCTTCCTGCTCATAGACGTCCAGCGCCACGCCGCCGACCTGGCGTGACTTCAGCCCCGCGATCAGGGCGGTGGTGTCGATCAGTGCGCCTCGGCTGGTGTTGACGATCAGAAACCCGGGCTTGGCGGCCGCGATTGCGGTGTCGTCGATCAGGTGGCGGGTCTCCGGCGTCAGCGGGCAGTGCAGCGAAATAATCTCGGACTCGCGCAGCAGCGTCTTGACCGGGACATAGCGGACGCCAGCGGCGACCAGGGCGGGGTCTTGCACGACGTCGCTCGCCAGCACATCGCAGCCAAAGCCCAGTCGCAGCATCCGCGCCACCAGCGCCCCGATGCGGCCCGTGCCGACCACCCCGGCGGTGCGTCCGGCGAGGTTCCGGCCGATCAGACCATCGAGCGCGAAGTTGTTTTCGCGCACCCGGGCGTAGGCGCGCGGGATGTTGCGGTCCAGCGCCAGCAGCAGGCCCAGGGTGAACTCGGCCACCGCCTCGGGCGAATAGGCCGGCACCCGGACAACCGTGACGCCCAGCCGCTCGGCCGCCGCCAGGTCGACATTGTTGAAGCCGGCGCACCGCAGGGCCACGGTCCGCGTGCCGCCGGTCGCCAAGGCCTCCAGCGTCGCGGCGTCGAGCCGGTCGTTGACGAACACGCAAACCGCCGGATAGCCGACCGCCAGCGGCGCGGAGGAGGCGTCCAGGCGGGCCTCGTAGTAGTCGATGCGATGACCGAATGTGGCGTTTGCGGCGTCGAAGAAACGCCGGTCGTAGGCCTTGGCCGAGAACATCGCCACGCGCATGGTGGGCTCCTTCCGTGATCGTCGCAGCGGTAGCAGATCGTGGCGGGAGCGCGCAGCGCGGGCGGCTACGGAGGTGCGATCACCAGGGGATGGGAGCCCCATCGTAGTCGAAGAAATCGCCGCTGTCGGCGGGTTCGAGCTGGTGGATGACCTTCAGCAGGCGCGCGGCCGCGGTCTGCGGCGGCTCGACCGAACGGCTGGCCCGCGCGAACGGCGCGCTAAGCGGCGTATCCACGGTTCCAGGATGCAGGACGGCGCAGATGGCCAACGGGCGTTCGCGCGCCAGCTCGATGGCCTGACACCGGATCAGCATGTTCAGGGCCGCCTTGCTGGCGCGATAGGCGTGCCAGCCGCCCAGCCGGTTGTCTCCAATGCTGCCCACGCGGGCCGAGAGCGCGGCGATCACGCTGCGTTCGTCTCGGGGCAGTAGCGGCGCCAGGTGTTTGCAGATTAGCGCTGGCAGCACCGCGTTGACCTCGAACAGTCGCGAGAGACTGGCGGCCGTCACCGTCTTCATCGCCTTCTCGGGCATCAGGCCAGGCTCATGCAGAAGGCCGGTCGCGATCAGGATCAGGCCGGGCGAGCCCAGTGCCGACAGCGCGCTCGCCAGATCCGCCAGGGCGTCCTCGTCTAGCAGGTTGGCGACCAGGAACGGCAGGCGAGGGTCTTCTGGCCAATCGTCCGGTCGTCGTCGGCCGACGCCGACCACCTTGGTCCAGCCGGGCTCGCTTCGCAGTTCCTTCACGAAGGCGCGGCCCAGGCCGCCGCCCGCGCCAATCACGACTGCCAGTCGTGGGGCGCGCGTGTCGTCCAAGGCCATCTCAGCCGCCCACCACGGCCGCGCCGATCACCAGGCCGATACAAGCCATGGCCGTAAGCGGCAGCCGCAGCTGTCGATACCATTCTGGGAGAGCGCTGGAGGTGACGTCCCAGACGCCCTGGGCGGCCAGGGCGGCGGCCATGCCCAGAAGGGCGTCGGCAGCCAGGCGTGGTTCGGTCTGTCCCATGACGCCGATCGCGGCGAGGACCCAGCCGACCAGCGGCGGCGCCATGGCCAGGATCAGCGTGTCCGCGCGACAATCGTCGCTGAACACCGCCTGCGCCGCCCGCACGCCGCCCAGGAAGGACAGGATGGCCGCGCCATAGATGATCTGAAGGCTGCTCCAGGCTAGGATAGGCTCGAACCAGTCGATCCGCAGAACCGGCGGCGCCAGGAAGGGGATCAAGCCCAGCGCCCCGAGCGCTGTCATCAATTGAGCCTGGGACCGCTCTTGGCCGACTCCTTCCACGCGCGACATGATTTCCCGCTCCTCTGATCGAGCGCCCGCCAAGGGCTCAGAGAAGGGATACGGACGGTTCACGCGATCGGATGACGCCGCGCCGTGGGGCTGAAGCCTGTGCGTCGATCCTTTTTCAAACCGTACAGGACGGTTGCGCTATATTCGACGATGACGCCTTCTGGGCTGAAGTGTACGGCTTGGTCTAGAAAAGAGTTTGTGAGGCCGCTGGCCATGCGGGTTAAGAGCGAAGAGAAGCGGCGCGCGATCCTGGAAGCCGCCAAGAGCGTGTTCCTGGAGCGCGGCTATGTCGCGACCAGCATGGCGGAGGTTTCCGCGCGCGTGGGCGGATCCAAGCAGACGCTCTACAGCTACTTCGCCTCCAAGGAGGAGCTGTTTGTCGCGATGATGCTTGAGAAAGGCGCCGCGCAGGTCGAGCCCATGTTCGAGGCCTTCCATGGCGGCGAGAATCTTGCCGAGGCGGTGCGGCGGTTCGCGCAGACCTTCGTGCGGTTCATCAGCAGCGATGAAGTCATAGCGTTCCGGCGGATCGTCTATGCCGAGGGCGCGAAGTCTGACCTGGGACGCCTGTTCTACGAGAACGGACCCAAGCGCGGATGGGCTCGGATGGCCGAGGACTTCGAGCGGGCGATGGACGAGGGGCGCATGCGCCGCGTCGACCCTTGGACGGCCGTCAACCAGTTGCACGCTCTGTGCGAGGCCGGCCCGATTCAACGCTTGCTGGAAGGGTCGGCGAAAAGCGTTGACGAGGAAAGCCTGTCGATCGCGGCCGAGGCCGCCGCCGACACCTTCATCCGAGCCTACGCCAAGGTCGCCGACTGAACGTCAGCGTGGCTCACGTCCGGCGAACTTTATGGAAAGCGATTTGGAAGAAACAATGGTCGATGCGACAGGGATTGAACCTGTGACCCCCTCGGTGTGAACGATCGTAAATCTAGCTGAAATCCAGATGGAATAAGGCGTTGCGGTTGGGTTCTTGCCGTCTCGCTCGGTCCATTTCGGTTCGTTTCTGGCAAGTAACTGGCAAGCAACTGGCAAGCAGCTTGCCGACCAGCGGTCCGTCGCCGTTGAGCTACGAGCCTGAGGCTTGACGCATCCGGGCTGCATTGACGGTCATGCTAGCGGCTAATGACCCATCGCTGAGCTTCGGAAGCTCCGCTTTTAAGCGATGGCTATGACGCCTTCCCACCCGACCGCACGGCCGGGGAAGCCTGGCGCGTCTCGGCAGTTTGGCCATCACCCACGGCTAATGGTTGTCCGGCGGCGGTTTTGCGCCGTTCAACGGCGGAGGCTTGCAGAACGGGGCCATGACGAGCGCTGCGAGGAACAACATCGCCATGACGCGGAAGACGTCGTTGAAGGCCAGTGTCAGGGCTTCCCGGCCCACCACCCTGGCCAGCTCGCCTTGCAGGATCAGTGCAGCGTGAGCGGCGTCGGGCGTTCGCGCCGCGATGCTGTCGGTCATGTTCGAAAGCGCCTCGGAACCGGCGCGGCCAGCAACGCCAAGCGCCTCGCCGAGACGGGCCACGTGGATGCGGGTGTTGTCACCGAGCCAGGTGTTGACCACGGCGATGCCGATCGCCCCGCCTAGGTTGCGCATCAGGTTAAAGAGCCCCGATGCGTAGCGCAATTCGGCCATCTCGAAACCGCCAAGCGCCAGGCCAACGCTGGGCACGATGCAAAGCATGATCGCGAAACCCCGCAGGGCCTGGGGAACCAGGAGATCGGCGAAGCCCCACTGGCTGCTCATGTGCGAGGTCAGCCACAGGGCGGCGGCGAAAAGGGTCAGGCCGATGCTGACGACGATGCGTTGATCGACTTTCGTTGAGAGGCGAGCGGCGACCACCGTCGACAGGATCTGGGCGATGCCGGTCACGAACACGGTCGTGCCGATCTCGAGGCTGTCGTACCCGCGCACCCGGCCCAGAAATACCGGGATCAGGTAGGTCGAGGCGTAGAGGCCAAAGCCGATCACCAAGTTGAAGGCGCAGGCGAAGGCGAAGGTCGGCTTGCGAAACGGCGTGAGCTTGACGATCGGACCGCCGGAGCGGAACGAGCGCTCGACGAAGAGCGCGAAGGCCACGAGCGCCACCCAGGCGGTGATGGCGATGCCTGTGTCCTCGAACCACTGCTTTCGCGGACCTTCCTCCAGCACATATTCCAGTCCGCCCAGAAAGACGGCCATGGCGACGAGATGCGAATAGTCGATGGCCTTCAGCATCTTGAAATTGGGTCGATCGACCTTGATGACCGTGATCGCCAGGAGCGTCACGAGCGCGCCTGGGATGATGTTGATGTAGAAGATCGACCGCCATCCTACGGCTTGGGTAAGCCAGCCGCCGACCGTGGGTCCCAACGTCGGCGCCAGAACCGAGACCATGCCCAGGATCGCTGGGATCATCGCCCGCTGCGGTCCGGAGAACATCGCAAAGCCGGTGGCGAACACGGTGGGCACCATGGCCCCGCCGGTGAAGCCCTGTAGCACGCGAAACAGGATCATCGAGTCGATGTCCCAAGCCATGCCGCACAGCGCCGATGACAGCGTGAACAGGCCGGCCGATAACGCAAACAGCCACCGGGTCGACAGGGCCTGGGCGAGGAACGCGGCGAACGGGATCATCACCAGCTCGGCCATCAGGTAGCCGGTCTGAACCCAGCTGATCTCGTCGGGTCCCGCCGACAGCCCCGCCTGCACATCGTTCAGCGAGGCGGCCACGATCTGGATGTCGATCAGGGCCATGAACTGGCCGAAGGCCATGACTCCGAAGATCAGGAACTTGACCTTGGTCGGCAGCGCGCCCGGGTCGATCGGCCTGTGGTCCTGGGCGTTCATGGCCGCTCTTGAAAATATGATAGTCATAATATTATAAGGATCATCTAAGCGAGGCCGCAAGATGCGATATGACAGCGACCACAAGGCGCGCACCCGAAAGAAGGTGTTGGACGAAGCCGCTAAGGCCATCCGCGAGGAGGGACCACACCGCGTCGGCGTCGCTGGCGTCATGTCGCGCGCGGGCCTGACCCATGGCGGCTTTTACGCCCACTTCGCCTCCAAGGAGGACTTCATCGCTGAAGCCATCGCCCACATGTTCGAGGGCGGGCCGACCGCGAAGCTCGAGAAGATGAAGGGATTGCCGCCGCGCGAGGCCCTGATCGACTACATCGACTTTTACTTGTCGCCCCGCCATCGGGACTCGCGCGTCAGTGGCTGCCCGTTACCGTATCTGGCGGTCGACATTCCCCGACTGACCGAAGCGGCGCGTCAAAGCTACGTGCAAGGCGTGCGTCACCTGACGGACGTGATCGCCGCCCATCTTTCAGCGCTTGGTCGCGGCCGGGCGGATGAGGAGGTCGCCTCCGTACTCGCCGAACTGGTCGGCGCGGTGATGCTGGCGCGCGCCGAGCCGGATGCGGCGCGCTCCGATGCGCTGCTCGTGCGCTGTCGTTCGGAGCTTAAGCGCCGCCTTGATCTGGAGACGGCGCATTGACCGACACGACCCTCAAGCCCGCCGCCGCCAAGGCGCTGCTGTCGCGCAAGACGGTGCTGACCGTTGGCGGCGCGATCATCGTGGCGGCTGGCGGCGCGGCCCTGATCGCCATGCCCAAGGGATCCGTGTCCACCGACGCCGCCTATGTACAGGCTGACAGCTCCACCATCGCGCCTCGCGTTCGAGGTTTGGTCGCCGAGGTGTTGGTGGCGCACAATCAAGCCGTTCGACGCGGTGATCCGCTGGTCCGGATCGACCCCGAGGAATTCGACGCCCGCCTTGCGGCCGCGGACGCCGATCTCGCCAATGCCGAGGCCGCGGCCAGCAGCGCGCGCGCCGCCCTTGTCTCGCTGGACGCCGAGCAACGCCTAGCGGGCTCTAATGTGCGCGCCGCCAAGACGGCCATCGCCGCGGCCGACGCCGAGAACACCCGGGCCCAGGCCGACCGCCGGCGTTACGAGGATTTGGCCGATAGCGGCGCGGTCGCCCGCCGGGATGTCGAGCGTTTTCGGGCGACGGCCATCGGGGCCCAGTCGACCGCCGACCGTAGCCGCGCCCAGCTGGCCGTGGCGGAAGACCAGGCGGCGGTCACCGCCGCCAAGCGCGCCACGCTGATCGCGGGTCTGTCTCAAGCCGATGCTGCCGTCGCGCGGGCTCGCGCCGCGCTCGCGCTCGCCCGTCAGGACCAAGGACACGCCCTTGTGCGCTCGCCTATCGACGGCGTGGTCGGCGACCGGCAGGCCGAGCCTGGCGACTATGTCCAGCCGGGTACGCGTCTCATGACCATCGTGCCGATGAAGGCGCTCTACGTCGTGGCGAACTTCAAGGAGACCCAGGTCGAGCGGATGCTGCCGGGCCAGGAAGCGACGATCAAGGTCGACGCCCTGAACGGCAAGGCGCTGAAAGGCCACGTGGAGAGCTTCGCGCCAGGGTCGGGCTCCCAGTTCTCGCTGCTGCCGTTCGAACCGGGGACGGGTAACTTCACCAAGATCGTCCAGCGCGTGCCCGTCCGGATCCGGATCGACCCGGGCCAGGCCGAGGTCGCGCGCTTGCGGCCGGGCCTATCGACGACGGTCAGTGTGAAGCTCGAGCGTTAGGCCCCGGCGCATTCGCTGATGTCGGCTGTGTCCGCGCCGGTTTTCCCAAGAGCGTCGAGCTCCGCTAAGGCAAGGATAGACTTCGATGGCCACGCCCAGATCGACCCGCCAGCCCATCGCCGCCACGGTCACGCCGCGTCGGGAGTCTCGGGTGGCGCTTATGCTGAAGTACCTTCGCGAAGTCCTCTACGACATGAGCCGTTAGGACGCCGCCCGGGGGAGATACTCGTCCCCAGGCGGTCATCCCGGGGATCGTCAAGCCGCGCGTGCCAGGTAGAGCGCGTCTCCCAGGCGTTCAAGAAGGCTGGTCTCGTCTCGAAGCCAGTTGAGGTGGGCCTCCTCGTCGAGGAGGACGTCCTCCAGAAGCCGCCGCGTGACAACGTCGCCCCGTTCGGCGGCCAGGCGCACCGCGTCGGCAAGCACGGGAAGGCCTTGCTCCTGAAGTCGCAGGTCGTTGCCAAGGATGCCGCGCACATCCTGGCCAAGGACCGGCGCATAGGTCTGGAAGACGATCTCACCGCCCAGGTCCAGCAAGCGCTTTTGAAGAGCCTCGATAGTCTCGGGCTCGTCCGAGATGCGTTGCTGCATGGCCTTGGCGAGCTTCTCGTAGCCGAGCGCGCTCAAGGCGGTCGCGTGGGTGCGGTGCTGGATCAGGCCTGACCAGAACTGATTGATTAGGCCGTTCAGCGCGGTTTGGATCTCGCTGCTCATGTTGGTCTCGTATTTCGTATGAAGAGGGGAAGAGGCGGCCTAGGGCCGCCTCAAGGCTCGGGACTAGCTCAGCTGCGTGATCAGCGCCTTGGCGACGCCTTCGCTGCTGGCGGGATTCTGGCCGGTGACCAGCTTGCCGTCCTCGACGATGAAGGGCGCCCAGTCTGGACCTTTGCGGTAGTCCGCGCCTTGAGCGATGAACTCGTCCTCGATCAGGAACGGCACCACGTCCGTGAGCTCGACAGCGGCTTCCTCGCCGTTGGTGAAGCCCGTTACGGCGCGCCCCTTGACGATGGGGTCGCCATTGGCGGCCTCCACATGGCGCAGAACGCCAGGGGCGTGACAGACAAAGCCGATCGGCTTGCCCGCGCGCTCGAAGTTTTCGATCAAGGCGATGGAGACCGGGCTCTCGGCCAGATCCCAGAGAGGACCGTGGCCGCCGGGATAGAAGACGGTGTCGAAGTCCTCCTGGCGAACGGCGTCGAGCTTGACGGTGTTGGCCAGGACGGCTTGAGCCGCCGGATCGGCCTTGAAGCGATGGGTCAGTTCGGTCTGGAAGTCGGGCAGATCGCTCTTGGGGTCTAGCGGGGGCTGGCCGCCAGCGGGCGAGGCCACCGTGATCTGCGCGCCGGCGTCCAGGAACGTGTAGTAGGGCGCGGCGAACTCCTCCAGCCAGAAGCCGGTCTTCTTGCCGGTGTCGCCCAGGGTGTCGTGGCTGGTCAGAACCATCAGAATTTTCATGTCTTTTCTCCAATTTCAGTCCGCCCTGAGAGCGGCTTTGGGGTTATGCGATCCGGAAAACAGCGGCAGGCGCCTAGCGGCGCGCGGCGAGCGCCTCTTCGAGCGCGGCTTGCTTCTGAGCGTAGGGCGCGCGCAGCCGCAGGCCGCTCGTCCCCGCCTGGCCCTGATGCACCACGGATTTCAGATGGCTGAAGCGGCGGAAGCCGTGAACGCCGTGATAGGCTCCCGTGCCCGATGCGCCGACGCCACCGAAAGGCAGGGCGTCCATGCTGGCGTGCAGCATGATGTCGTTCACGATCAGCGCGCCCGAGGTCACCTGGGCCGAGAACCGCTCGATCGAGGCTTGGCTGTTGGCGAACAGATAGGCCGCCAAAGGACGATCATGGTCGTTGATATGGTCGATCGCCTGATCAAGGCCGGCAATCGTCATGACGGGCAGGATCGGGCCGAAGATCTCCTCCTGCATCACCTGCATGGTCTGATCGACTCCCAGCAGCAGTACGGGCGCGATCTTGCGCGTCTCGGCGCTGTAGGCGGGCTCTCCAGCCGGGGCCAGCGAGATCACCGAGGCGCCCTTGGCCTTGGCGTCGTCGATCAGCCCGACCAGACGGGCAAAATGCCGGTCGGAAATGACAGACGTGTAGTCGTCATTGCCCTGGATCGTCGGAAAGGCGCCGGCGATGAACGTGCGCGCGGCGGTTATGAAGGCGTCCTGGGCCCCTTCGGGCAGCATGACATAGTCGGGCGAAAGACAGATCTGGCCGGCGTTGAAGGTCTTGACCGTCAGGGTTCGTTCCGCGGCGACCGCGACGTCGAAGCCCTCGTCTATGACCACGGGAGACTTGCCGCCCAGTTCCAGCGTCACGGGCGTGAGGTTGGCGGCGGCGGCGCGCATGACCTGGCGTCCGACGTTGCCGCTACCGGTGAAGACCAGGTGGTCGAAGGGCAGGGCGGTAAAGGCCTGGGCCACATCCGGTCCGCCGATCACAACGCCCAGTTCATCGGCGTCGAACAGCGTTCCCACCAGATCGGCGAGCAGGTCCGAGGTATTCGGGGTCAGCTCCGAGGGCTTGATCAGCGCGGTGTTGCCGGCGGCGAGCACGCCGGCCAGTGGCGAGAAGGCGAGATTCAGCGGGAAGTTCCAGGGCGAGACGATACCCACGACGCCCAAAGGCTGGGGCTCGATCCAGGCCTTCACCGCGCTGTCGGAGGTCACGACCTCCTCCCGGACCATCCATTCGGCGACATGGTCGGCGCTGTAGCGAAGGGCGGCGATCGTCGTGGCGATATCGGCGGTTAGGGAGTGATAGACGGCGCGATGGCCGAAGTCGTCGCTCATGGCGCGAGCCAGGGCGACGCGGTTGTCTTGCAGCAGGGCCGCCGCGCGGGCCAGTCGATCACGGCGCAAATCAGCGTTGGCCGGACCTGCCGCGCGTTGGGCCTTCTTCATGGTTTGCAAGATCGCCTGCAGGTCTTGGGCGGTGCTCGTAGCGGTCATGGGATGGTCCTTGGAAGAAGCTGGTGTCCTTGTAGGCCCCGACCCGGGGCTTGACTCACAAGGCGCTTGCTTGCTGCCATCAAAAATATGATGGGTAGAAAATGTCCCTTTCTCGGCTGCGAACCTTCGTCGAAGTCTATCGGTTGCGGTCGCTGTCCAGCGCCGCCCGGAGCCTCAACCTCACCCAATCGAATGTCTCCCAGCACATCGCTGGTCTCGAAGTGGCGCTGGGACGACCGCTCTTTGAGCGGCTGGCGCGCGGCGTGCGGCCAACGCTCGCGGCGGACGAACTGGCGGCCGATCTGGGAGAGCACCTCGATCGCGCCGAAGAAGCGCTGGCGGAGGCCAGGGCGCGGTCGTCCGAACTCACCGGCGCGGTGCGCATCCTTGGCCATGCCGATTTCATCGCCGAGGTTGTGACCCAGCATTTGCCCGCTCTCGTGGAGGCAGGCATCCGCATCAGGCTCCAGCCCGCGAATAGAGATCTGGTGCAGCAGATGTTGATCGAGGGAAACTTCGACCTCGGCGTTTCGGCCTATCCGATCACCGACAGCCGACTGCGTTCCGAGGTCATTCGCGAGGAGACGCTGCGCGCGGTGGCCGCGCCCGTGGTGGCCGCGCGGATCCTCGCCGCCTCTAGCCTGGAAGAGGGTCTTGGGCGCGAGCCGGTGCTTTCCTACAGTCTGGATCGGCCGATGATTGACGCCTGGCTTGCCGGCAACAACCTCGGCGACCTGGCCGCGTCTCCCGCAGTGACCTGTCCGGATCTAAGGGTTTTGCGCAACCTGCTCGCCGCCGGGACCGGGTGGTCGATCATGCCGAACTATCTTTGCCAGAAAGAGATCGGGCAGGGCGTTCTAGCCGAGATCGCCGCGCCCAACCGGGTGATGAGCCTCAGCTATTCCCTGGTCTGGCTGTCCACGGCGCTCAGACATCCCCGCGTGGCCCATGCCCGCCAGGCGCTTCTGAGGGGTATGCGTAGGCGCTAGCGCTGGGCGTGTGGTGTTTCCAGCGCCGCTTAGGTGTCAGTCGGTGGGATGCCCGCGCAGAGGTGGCGCTCACCCCGTGGAGTCCGCTCGCAGGTGGCCGTCTGACGCATCCCTGGGGCTCGGCCCCGTCTTGGGAATGATGTAGCGCGACCGCGCAAGCGGGCCGTAGCGAACGGGAGGGCAGGCGGGGGCTCGTCTCCCTCCCGTTCAATGAGGCGCCTGGAAGCCATGAGCGTGGCATTCAAGGCCGGCGCCGGCGATGTCGGTCCGGCTAGTGACCTGCGTCCTAACGCTCCCCTGAGAGCGGTGATCGGCCAGACCGCTCGCGGTGACTATTTCGCGCCCCCTTGGGCGTGGTAGGCCAAAAGGGCCTCGCATGTTTCGACCATCGCCGCTGATGGGCCGCCGGCGCCAGGTCCTCGCCAGCTAAAAGCCGCGCCATAGAGCACCAGCAGGAGCCCATCGGTGAGGGCCTCGGGACGACTAAGGCCGGTCCTCCGAACGATCTGCAGAATCTTGCTGCGCAGGACCGCCTCACCCCAGGCGCAGACGGCGCGGATCGGGTGGCTGGGATCGGGAATCTCGATCGCCGCGTTGGCGAGCATCCAGCCTCGCGCGCCCGGCGCCGACATGCGTTGATGGGCGTCGGCGATAATGGCCCGGAGCTGGCCCAGCGGGTCGTTAGGAGATTGGCGCGCGATGGCCCTTAGCCGATCTAACTCGTCGGCGACGTTGGCCTCAAGGCACGCGATAACGAGTTCGTCCTTGGAGCGGAAGTGGCGATAAAGGCTCATCTTTGTCGCGCCCGCTGCTGACGCGATCTCG
Source organism: Caulobacter sp. BP25 (assembly GCF_002737755.1). Classification (GTDB taxonomy): domain Bacteria; phylum Pseudomonadota; class Alphaproteobacteria; order Caulobacterales; family Caulobacteraceae; genus Caulobacter. The sequence goes on along the minus strand of NZ_PEGH01000019.1, from coordinate 203,547 downwards.
TTCACCCCCACGGCGAGAATCCCGCGCTGGTAAAAGAGCGTTGACGCCGCGCGCTTCACACGCGCGGCCACGTCGGAGCGGGCTTGAGACTCTGATGCTTGGGTCGCCATCGCGATCTCCAATGATCGTTTCCAGTTCGCGAGATATCGGCCGCCGGCTTTGAGGGGCTGGGGGGGCGAGGCAGCCCCTGAGCCGGCGGCCGTCGACTACGGGGTCAGGACTGGTGACCCCGTCGTCGTTCGCCCGTCTTCATCGCGGGCGTTCTTGATCCTGAACCACATCGCGTAAAGCGCCGGCAGGAAGACCAGGGTGAGGATGGTGCCGCCGATCGTGCCGCCGATCAGGGTGTAGGCCATTGAGGACCAGAACACCGACAGGGTCAGGGGCATGAAGGCGAACACCGCCGCCAGGGCCGTCAGGATCACGGGGCGCGCCCTTTGGACGGTGGCCTCGACGACGGCGTGGAAGGGATCAAGACCCTCCTCTTGGTTGATCTGGATCTGGCCAATGAGGATCAGGCTGTTGCGCATGATGATCCCGGCCAGGGCGATCAGGCCCAGGATCGCGTTGAACCCGAAGGGCTGATGGAAGATCAGCAAGGTCGGTGCGACGCCCACCAGAGCCAGCGGCGCGGTCAAGAGCACCATCCACATCGCCGACAACGACCGAACCTGGAAGATGATCACGATCATCATCAGGACGAACATCAGGGGGAAGACGACGGCCAAGGCGGCGTTGGCCTTGCCAGCTTCTTCGATCGAGCCGCCCATTTCGATCCGATAACCGGCCGGCAGGGCCTTGATGATCGGTTGCAGCGACTTCTGGACCGCGATCGAGACGTCCGGCGGCTGCAGGCGCTCGTCGATATCGCCGCGCACGGTGATGGTCGGAATACGGTCGCGGCGGCGCAGGATGGGATCCTCCATGCGGATCTCGGCCTTGCCGATCTGGTCGAGCGGTACGCGCTGGCCGGCGGCCCCGACCAGGGTGAAGGCGCCAAGCCTGGCCGGATCGAGACGGTCCTGGCCGTTGGTCCGTGCGACAACGTCCACGGTCCGGATGTCTTCGCGCACCTGCGTCACCGTCACGCCGCTCAACAAGAACTGAAGCTGCTGGGAAGCGTCGGTCGAGCTGAGGCCGAAGGCGTTCAGCCGATCCTGATCGAGCACGAAATGCACGGTCGGCGTGCGCTCGCCCCAATCGAGATTGACTTGGCGCATGCCCTTGTCGGCCAGCATCACGCCTTTGACCTGCTCGGCGATGTCGCGCACGCGAGCGGCGTCCGGCCCCATGACCCGGAAGGCGACCGGGAAGGGCGAGGGCGGGCCGAAGACGATCTGAGTGGCGCGCAGCTTCGCGCCCGGAACCGCGCCGTTCGCCGCGAACTGGCGGAAACGCTTCTTCAGCGCGTCGCGCGCCTTCTCGTTGGGCGTCAGCACGACGATCTTGGCGAAGGACGGGTCGGGCAACTCGGGCGAGATGGCCAGGAAGAAGCGCGGCGCGCCCTGGCCGATGTAGCTCGTATAGATCCTGGCTTCCGGCTGCTTGGCCAGCCACGCCTCGACCTTGGCCACGGCTTGGCTGGTCGAGCCGATGCTCTGGCCCTCCGGCATCTGAACCTCGATCAGAACCTCCGGGCGATCCGAGCCGGGGAAGAACTGCTGCTTGACCCCGCCCATCATCAGCACGGCCAAGACCATGGCCACGCCGACGCCGGCCGCGACCTTGAAGCGGTTGACCACTGTCCAGGTGACCAGGGCGCGCAGCTTGCGATAGCGCGGCGTGTCGTAGATCGCCGCGTGGCCGCCCTCGATCGGCTTGATTTTGGGGATCATCAGCACGCCAAGATAGGGCGTGAAAATCACCGCCACGAACCACGAGGTGATCAGGGCGAAGGCGACGACCCAGAAGATGTTGCCCGCGTATTCGCCGGCGGAGGACTGCGCGAAGCCCACCGGCATCAGGCCGATGATGGTGACCAGGGTGCCGGCCAGCATCGGCGCGGCCGTGTGGCCCCAGGCGTAGGTCGCCGCCGAGATCCGGTCCTTGCCTTCCTCCATCTTCACGACGATCGTCTCGATGATGATGATGGCGTCGTCGACTAGGAGACCCAGGGACAGGATCAGCGCGCCCAGGGTGATGCGGTCGAAGTCTCGGCCAGTGACCAGCATGATCACGAAGACGCCGGCGAGGGTCAGCGGCACGGCCATGGCCACGACCACGCCCACGCGGAAACCCAGGCTGATCAGGCTGACCACGATGACCACGGCCAGGGCCACGAAGAACTTCAGCATGAACTCGCTGTAGGCCTCGTGGATGTTCACCGCCTGGTCGGTGATCTTCGAAAAGCTCATGCCCAGCGGCATCTCGCCCTGGATCGCCTTGGCTTCATTCTCGAGGTTCTTGCCCAGCTCCAGACCGTTGAACCGATCCTTCATCACCACGCCCAGCACGATGGCCGGCTCGCCGCCATTGCGGATCAGGAAGGTGGCTGGGTCCTCGTAGCCGCGCTTGACGTCGGCGATGTCGCCGAGCTTGAGCGTACGGCCGCCGACCACGATCGGCGTTTCCTTGATGGTCTCCAGGCTGTCGATGGCGCCGTCGAGGCGGATTTGCACCTGCGGGCCTTGTGTCTCGATCGCGCCTGCGGGGGTGACCAGGTTGCGGTCATTCAGGGCGGCGAAGAGATCGCGGGGACTAACGCCCAGGGTCGCCAGGCGCGCCTGGCTGAACTCGACGAAGATCTTCTGCGGCTGCTCGCCGATGATCTGCACCTTCTTGACGCCGGGCACATGCAGAAGGCGCTGGCGCAGGGTCTCGGCCTGGCGGACCAGCAGGCGTTGGGGCTCGCCCTTGGCCTTCAGCGCATAGAGCGCGAAGGTCACGTCGCCGTACTCGTCATTGACGAACGGCCCCAGCACGCCACGCGGCAGGTTGGGCGCCTCGTCGGCCATCTTCTTGCGGGTCTGGTAGAACTGCTCCTGCAGCTCCTTGGCAGGGATCTGATCCTTCAAGGTTAGGGTGGTGAAGGCCAGCCCCGGGCGCGTGAAGGTCTCGGAGCGGTCGTACCACTTCAGCTCCTGCATCCGCTTTTCCAGCGGCTCGGCGACCTGGTCCTGCATCTCCTGGGCCGTCGCGCCGGGCCAGGCGCTGACGATGGTCATCACCTTGATCGAGAAGCTGGGGTCCTCGGCGCGGCCCAGCTTCATGAAGGCGAAGGCGCCGGCGAAGGTGATGGCGATGATCAGGAAGAGGGTGATCGACCGCTCGCGGACCGCCAGGGCGGAAAGATTGAAGTTCATCGCGCCGCTCCGGTCTGGACGCGGACCTTTTGACCCTGGTGCAGCAGATGGGCGCCCAGGGCGACGAACTGTTCGTCGCCACGAAGGCCCTCGGTGATCGTCACCGTCTCGGCGCTGACGCCGGCCAAGCGTACGGGGCGCCATTCAACGGTCGAGGCGCCGGGCTTGATCACCCAGACGCCCGGCCCCTTGCCTGCGTCGTAGAGCGCGCCGATCGGCGCTTCGACACCCTTGACCGAGCCGCTGGGTTGGGTGGGCAGGGCCACGATCATCGTCGAGCCCAGCGGCGCCTGCGCGGCCGGGCCGCTGAGGACATACTTGGCCTCGAACGTACGCGTACGCGGATCGGCCGCGTCGGAGAGCTGACGCAGCCGGGCCTGACCGACAGCGCCGCCATCAAAGCTGAAGGCCCGCGCCTGTGAACCCACCGCCGGGCGGACCGTCTCGGGCAGGGTGATGGTGGCCTCGCGGGGACCGGCATGCGCCAGGCGAACCACGGGCTGGCCGGCGGCCACGACCTGGCCGGGCTCGGCGAGGGTTTCGACCACCACGCCGTCGGCGTCGGCGGTCAGCACGGCGTAGCCGGCGGTGTTGCGGGTCACGCGCGCCTGGGCCTCGGCGGCGTCGAGCTGGGCCTTGGCGGCGTCGGCCGCGGCCTTTGCCTGGTCGTAGGTGATGGCGGAAACCGCTCCCGCCGCGACGAGGCCGCGCAGGCGACGCTCGTCGGACGCCGTCTGCAGGGCCCGCGCCCGCGCGGCTTCGACCTGCTGGTTCTGGGCCGAGACGGCCAGGGCGTAGTCGGTGGCGTCGATCCGCATCAGCGGTTGGCCGCGCCGAACCGTCTGTCCGGCGTCGACCAGGCGTTCCACCACCTTGCCCCCGACCCGGAAGCCCAGGTCGCTCTGGACGCGCGCTGTGACGACGCCGCTGAACCGCCGCTCGCCTTGGGCCGCCGCGCCCGCCGTGGTCACACGGACAATGGGGGGTGTGGTGCGCGGGTCGTCCGCGCCAGCTTTACCGCCACAGGCGGCCAGGGGCGCCAGACCGCCCATGAGCAGGGCGAGGGCTAGGGTTCGAGACGACATGGCTTAAGAGTCCTGCCTGAACGGAAGGCGCTTAAGCTGATGCCTTGTGACCAATATGTCAACTGGTCACAACATCGGGGTCGTTATGTCACAGCGATGAAACTACGGCGCGAGGCTGCGCAGCACTAGGTTGATCACCTTGGCGGGATCCTCGGGTAGGTCCTTCAGGTTATGCTTCAGCATCAGAGGGTTCATGAAGCTCTGCATGGCCAGCAGGATCGCCTCGCAGGTCTCGTCGATCGGCGTCTTGCGCTCGAATTCGCCAGATTCTCGCCCCGCGAGGATGATCGTCTTCAGCGTCTCCTCGGCGCATTCCATGTAGGCGATCACCGAGGGCCACCGCTCTTCAGCCGCATGGGCGGCGATGTCGTAGAGCATCTTGTCTTCGAAGAAGAGTTCGGCGCTCGCTGCGATTATTCCATTGAAAAATCTACGCAACTTGTCCGATTCTGACTTGCCCTCCGCGATGCTGGCCTTACCGCCGGCGAAAACCTGCTCGAGGGTTTGGGCGCAGATCGCCTGGCCGATCGCCTGCTTGGAATCGAAGAACTTGTAGATGTAGGCCTTGGAGAAGCCGATGGCCTTGGCCAGGTCCGCGACCGTGGTCTTGCCGTAGCCAAAGCGACTGAAATGCGCTCGCGCCGCTTCGACGATCTGATCGCGCACGCCGTGTTCGGTAGGGCCGCGCCGGCCTGCCATCGGAGAAGAAGAGTCGATCGTGCTCATACCAGGGACGCTAGCACCCGTTATCGAGATTGACAAACTAGTGACGATATTGGCATATGGTCACAACCTTGTTTGAGCTCAGCGGGAGTCCCATGCGCTCTGTCCGTTTTCCCGCCTTGCTGGCCGCCGCCGGTGTCACGCTCCTCTCGGGCTGCGCCGTCGGTCCGGACTATGTCGCGCCCCCCGCGCCCAAGGCGGGCGCCTTCATGGGGCAGCCAGCTATCGCCGCGCGGATCGTCGCCCCAGCGCCGGCCGAGGCCTGGTGGCGGGGCTTCAACGATCCGGTCCTCGACCGCTTGGTTGACCGGGCTCTGGCCCAGAACCTCGACTTGGCTCAGGCGACGGCTCGCGTGACGCAGGCCCGGGCTGGTCTTGGCGCAGCCACGGCGGCGCTCTTGCCGTCGGCGTCGATCCAGGGCCAGGCCGCCACGGTTCACACCTCCACCCAGACGCCGACTGGCCGTCTGCTGGCCGCCACGCCCGGCTTTGACCGGGATGGGTCCTCCTACGAGGGCAATCTGGTCGCGGGATGGGAGCTCGACGTCTTTGGCGGAACCCGTCGTGATCGCGAGGCGGCTCTGGCCCGTTACGAAGCGGCCAAGGCCGGCGTGGCGGCGGCCAGGCTCGCCGTGGCCGCTCAGACGGCCGACACCTATCTGCTGGTGAGAGGCCTCCAGGAGCGGCTGGCGATCGCGCGCCGTCAGGTCGAGACCCAGTCCAAGCTCGTCGACACAGTGCGTCTACAGTACGAGCGCGGCGCCGCGGCGGACCTGCAGCTGCAACAGGCGCAAGGCGCCTTGGCGCAGACCCGCGCCAGCATTCCGGTGCTTGAGGAAGGCCTGGAGGCGGCGCTCAACGCCATGGATGTCATCCAGGGCGCTCAGCCCGGGACCTATCGCGCGGAACTGACTCCACCCGCCGCGATCCCCGCCGCGCCAGGCTTGGCCGACGCCGGCGGACCCGCCGAGCTTCTGCGTCGCCGCCCTGACCTGATCGTCGCCGAGCAGCGCCTGCGCGCCAGCAACGCCGAGGTTGGATGGGCGCTCTCGCAATACTTTCCCAAGCTCTCGCTGAGCGGACTGGTCGGGACCGCGACGACCAGTCGCGGCACGCTGTTCGAGGGGCCGGCGACCCAGGCGCAGGGCGTGCTGGGGCTGCGCTGGCGGCTGTTCGATTTCGGTCGTGTCAACGCAGAGGTCAAGGCGGCGAAAGGGCGTAAGGCCGAAGCTCTGGCGGCCTATCAGCAAGCCGTGCTGCGGGCGAGCGAGGACGTGGAGAACGCCTTTGTCAGTCTCGTCAAGCGCGAGGAGCAGACGCGCGTCCTGTCCGATGGAGAGACCTCATTGGCCAAGGCTCGCACCGCCTCGCAAGTGGCCTATGAGGCAGGCGCGGTCAGTCTGGTCGAGGTGCTCGACGCCGATGCGCGGCTGCTTGCCGTACGGGACGCTCGGGCGCAAGCCAGAACCGAGGCCGCGCGCGCGGCGATCCGCTCGTTCCAGGCGCTGGGCGGCGGCTGGAGCGCGTCGTGAGGCCGGGCGGTATTCAATAGGCGAGGCGGCGGCGCCGGTCCGCGCTAGCGCGGACCGGCCATCATAGGGTGGGGCGACTGCGCGGCGGAGCCGCTGAGCCGCCTCGACCTTAGTGTCTGGTCAGATTTAGGGGAGCGGGCGACGCCGTGTTTAGCGCCTCGAACTCCTCGTCGGTCAAAACGACCGCGCCGCCGGCGACGTTCTCCTCCAGGTGCTTGACGCGACTGGTGCCGGGAATGGCGATGATCGACGGGCTGCGCTTGAGCATCCAGGCGAGCGCGATCTGGCTGGCGCTCGCGCCCTTGGCCCTGGCCAGCGCGTCGACGAGGCCGCCGGGCTGCGCCAGCCCTCCAGAGGCGAGCGGGAACCAGGGAATGAAGCCTATGCCGTTGGCTTCGCAGTAGTCGAGCACGTCTTCGTCGACCCGGTGCGCCAGATTGTACATGTTCTGCACGGTCGCCACCGGGAAGTACTGCTGCGCCGTCTTGATCTGCTCGATGGTCACTTGGCTCAAGCCCGCATGGCGGATAAGGCCCTGCTCAATCATATCGGCGATAAAGCCGAATTGATCGGCTTCCGGCACGTTCGGGTCCACACGGTGCAACTGCCAAAGGTCGATCCGTTCGACCTTAAGACGCCGCAGGCTCATGCGAACGCACTGGTTCAGGTAGGCGGGGTGGCCAATGATCGGCCAAAGTTCGTCGGTGACGCCCGGGCGAACCAATCCCCCTTGGTGGCGATCACCATGTTGTCATAGGGCGACAAGGCTTCCGCGATCAGGTCCTCGCTGACGAACGGGCCGTAGCTGTCGGCCGTGTCGATGAAATCGATGCCCAGCTCCGGCGCCCGGCGCAGCACGCGCAGCGCTTCGTCCCGATCCACGGGTTCGCCCCAGAAGCCGGGGCCCGTGATGCGCATCGCCCCATAACCCAGGCGGTTGATGCGCAGGTCCCCGCCGATAAGGAAGGAGCCCGCCACCGCGGCGTTGATATCTGACATCGCGTTTTCCTCCGCGCCGTGGAACGGCTATCAATCAGCAATAATGTCTCTAAATGACAAAAGCAATAAAGTGACAAATTGCCTCATGAGTGTGACGGGTTCACGTGCGGAGTGGCGGCGTGCGTCGCGTCTTTCCTCGTGATGAGGAGGGGGGATGCGCCTGCGGCGTCCTATTATATGACCATGATCATTAGATGGTCGTGGCGCATTGCGCCTTGATCGCCGCCACTCTCCAGACCTTCCATCGAGGGGCGAGGCCGCAAAGTCTGGCCCAGGCTGCCTAGTGCGCCGCAAGCCCGGCGCCCGCGAAGCATGACGCCAGCCGTTTGTAGCCGGGTGGCCGTCAGCGTACCGAGATGATCGAAAAATTGCCTACGGCGTGGACGGCTAGGCGTCCCTTTTCGTCTCGAGCTTCGCCTTCGACATAGAGGCTCGTGCGGCCCTGATGCAGAACCTTGCCCCGTGCGCGGATCAGGCCAGAGGCGCTCGTCAGCGGACGAAGATAGTTGAGCTTCAGATCGAGGGTGACGCTGGCTTGGTCGGCCGGCAGAACCGTATGCGCGGCCGCCGCCATGGCGGTGTCGAGCATGGTCGCCGCAGCGCCGCCATGAAGCATGGGCATGAGGTTTTCGAGCGATTCCTCGGCCCTGAGCTCCATGACGACCTCACCGGGCTCGGCGACCACGCAGTCAAAGCCAATCAGGCGGGCCATGGGCGGCGGGGCCAGCGCGCCATCGCGGATTCCGCGCATGATCTCAAGGCCGGTCAGTCCGGCCGAGCGCGCTCGGCTCTGGTCGGGATCCGACCAGGTGATCAGTCGGCTTCTCTCCAGGGTCTGCAAGATAATCCTCCCGAGGCGACTTTGTTTTGATTGGCGGCGCTAGAGCGCCTCCAGCACCGTGGCCACGCCCTGTCCGCCGCCGATGCATTGGGTGGAGACCGCCAGGCGCGCGCCATGACGCTTGAGCAGTTGAGCGGCCTTGCCCGTGATGCGCGCGCCCGTGGCGCCCAAGGGGTGGCCGATGGCTATGCCGCCGCCGTCCAGATTGACCTTGGCCTCGTCGATCTTCAGTTCGCGCATGCAGGCCACCGCCTGGCTGGCGAAGGCCTCATTGATCTCGAAGATGTCGATGTCGGCGACCGACAGCCCCGCGCGCTCCAGGGCCTTGAGCGTGGCCGGAACCGGGCCCATGCCCATGATCTCGGGCGGGCAGCCGGCGGTCGCGACCGCGCGAATACGCGCCAGGATCTCCAGGCCGTGGGTCCGCGCGAAGGCTTCGGTGCACACCAGGGTCGCCGACGCGCCGTCCGTGAGCGGCGATGACGTTCCCGCTGTCACCGTGCCTTCCGCTTGGAATACTGGCCGTAGCGCGGCCAAGCCTTCCAGCGTCGTCTGCGGTCTAAGACAGCCATCCTGATCGACAACCACGCCCTCCGGCGTCGTGACGGGGATGATTTCGCCCGCCAACCGCCCTTCGGCCTGGGCCGCCGCGGCCTTTTGTTGAGAGGCCAGGGCCAAGCGGTCCTGATCCTCGCGCGAGACGCCGTAGCGCCGCGCGACATTCTCGGCCGTATCGCCCATGGCGATATAGGCCTCGAGCTCCAGCTCGGCGTCTGGATGTTCACGCGACTTGAAGCGCGGGTTGGGCGAGAAGTTGAAGCCGCCTTGCGGGACCATGCTCATGGACTCAACGCCGCCGCAGAGAAACGCTTCACCCGCGCCCATGGCGATCTGGCCTGCCGCGATGTGGATGGCCGACATCGACGAGCCGCAGAACCGATTGACGGTCATGCCCGACACGGTGATCGGCATGCCGGCCAGCAGCAGGGCCAGACGGGCGATGTTCGAGCCCTGGGCCGCTTCAGGGTAGGCGCAGCCGAGCAGAACGTCGTCGATCGCTGCCGGATCAATATCCGTCCTGATGATCAGACCGCGGAGCGCGATGGCGGCCAGGTCGTCTGGCCGCACGGTCGCCAAGGCGCCTTTTCGCGCGAAATGAAACGGCGTGCGGACATAGGCGGCGATGACAGCTTGCGGCATGGCCATGTCTCCCTTGGCTGCGGTTTCGGGCCGGCTCGCGCCCCTCCGCCTAGAAAGGCGGAGCGCGCCGGTCTTCGTTGATATGATGGGTATAATACAATAAGGATCGTGGCAAGCTGAAGCCAACGGCCAATTGTCGCGGAAAGGCACGATCAAGGCATGCGTTATGCGCCCGAGCACAAGCAGGAGACCCGCGCGCGCGTCCTGAAGGAGGCGGCCAAGGCGATCAGGGCGCAAGGCGTGCAGAAGGTCGGCGTGGCGGAGGTGATGTCGCGGGCGGGCCTCACCCACGGCGGCTTCTATGCGCACTTCGGCTCACGCGACGACCTGATCGCACAGGCGATCGATCAGATGTTCCTGGAGGGCGCCGATCAGATCAAAGCCCTGAGCGAGGGGCGGTCGCCGGCCGAGGGCTTGGTGAGTTACATCGGCTTCTATCTGTCGCGCGCGCACTGCGACGCCCGCGGCGCCGGATGTCCGATCCCGTTTCTTTCGGCTGATGCGCCGCGGCTAAATGAAACCGCCCGCGCCCGGACCGCCCTTGGCATGAGACAGCTCATCGACGCCTTGGCCGCGCTTTTCGCGCGGATGGAGCATCCCGCGCCTCTGGAGGCCGCCTCCTCGCTGCTGTCCGAGCTTGTCGGGGCCGTCTGCATGGCCAGAATCGAGCTTGATTTCGAGCGCTCCGAACTGATCCTGATGCGGGCGCGGCGCGGCGTGCTCGCGCGCTTTGGCCTGGCCACGTCCTCCTAGGTTACTCCGGCGCGCCGCCCAGCGCGCGGACCGTATCGGCGGCCAGCGCAAACGCTTGGGCGCGCAGGCTGAGGACCGCGCGCTGGGCGTCCAAGGCCGCGGTCTGGGCGGTCGCGACCTCCAGATAGTCCGCCGCGCCGTCACGATAGCGATCCAAGGCTAGATCCCGGGTTCTGGCCGCGGAGGCCGCGGCTATATCCTGGTCGCGGATCTGTTGGGCCAGCTGACGCGCGGTGACCAAGTCATCCTCGACCTCTTGGAAAGCCGCCAGCGTGACCCGCCGATAGGCCGCGCTCGCCTCCTCATGTTCCGCGCGCGCCAAGCGCAGGTCGGCGCGCCGCGCGCCACCGTCGAAAAGCGGCAGGCTCAGGGCGATGGGGCCAAGGGACCAATAGCTGTTGGGGCGACGGATAAGGTCGTCATGGGTGGCCTGATAGCCGCCGGCCGCGCCCAGTGTGATCGAGGGGAAGAAGGCCGCGCGCGCCACGCCGATCCGCGCGTTGGCCGCCGTCACGCGGTGCTGGGCCGCTTGGATGTCAGGGCGTCGCTGCAACAAGGTCGAGGGCAAGGTTTGCGGCGGCGCGGGCGCGTCCCCGAGCTTGCCGTTCGACGCCAGCCTAAAATCGCCAGGGGGCTGGCCGATCAGGACGGCGACGGCGTGCTCGGCCCGCGCCCGCGCGGCGATGGCCGCGTCGCGCTCGGCGGCGGCGGTCGCCGCCTGGGTTCGAGCCCGACTGACATCCATGCCAGAGGCTATCCCGCCAGCATGTCGCGCCTGGGTGAGCTCATAGGCCCGCCCGTACGCCCGCACGGTCTCGTCTAGCAACGCGATCCGAGCGTCGTACTCCCGCATTTGGAAATAGGCGCTGGTCAGTTGCGCTTGCAGGCCGAGGCGCACGGCTTCGACATCGGCCTTGGCGGCAAGGGCTTGGCTTTGGCTGGCGCGTACGCCCTCGCGCAGGCGTCCAAACAGATCAAGCTCATAGCTAAGCGCCGCGCCGAGCCGCAGGTCGTCATAGGTCGCCGCCCGGCCAGACGAAAGAGGACGGTCGCGCGAGACCCGGCTGCGCTCGATCTGGGCGCCCGCCTGGATCTGCGGCGCGGTTTCGGCGCGCGACCCGCCGAGCAGAGCCAGGGCCTGCTCATACCGCGCCCCGGCCGCCGCCAGCTCTGGATTGTCCCTCTGCAAGCGGTCTTGCAGCGCGTCGAGGACGGGGTCGCCGAACATCGTCCACCAGGCGACGCCGGGGCTACCGGCCTCGGAGGACGGACGATCTGGCGCCGTCGCGATGGAGGAGGCGAGGGACGGACCGCCGAAGGCGCAGACGCCAAGGCCAAGAGCCGTCAGCGCCATGACAAGGTCAGCGCGCCGCACGGGCTTGTTCCTCCTTGGAAGCCAGACGGCGCACGGGATCGCCGGTCTGCAAAGACTCTGGAGGGCTGTCGATGACCGCGTCGCCAGCGCCGAGGCCGGCCACGACCTCCACCGTCTTGCCTTGGTCGCGACCCAAGGTGACCGAGCGAAGCTCGGCCTTGCCGTCCGAGCCGATCAGCGCCACCTGAACCCCGTCCTCGCCGATGATTAGGGCGCTCGGCGGCAGGGTGACGGCCTTGCCCCCGCCACGCAGCGGGAACCTGGCTTGAGCATAGGCGCCGGGCTTCAGGGCGCGATCGGCGTTGGCGGCTTGAAGTTCGACCAGCAGGGCGCCGGAGCTAGGCTCCAGGGCGCCGGCGCTGCGGGTCAGAGTCGCGGGGAACTCGCGGCTGGCGTATTCCGGCAGGGTCATCGTGACCGCCATCCCGGGTTTGACTTCACCCGAATAGAGCTGTGGCACGCGCACGAACGCGCGGATGCGACGGATGTCGGCGATGGTGAACAGGGGCTGCGCTGCGGCGTTTCCCGCGGTCACCAGCGCGCCGACCTGGGCTGTTCGCGTGGTGACGATCCCATCGAATGGCGCGGTGATCCGCGTGAAGCCGGCCAAGGTCGCAAGGCGGGCGACATTGGCGCGGGCGGCGTTTGCGATCGCCGTCTTGGCGCGCAGATCGCCAGCCTTCTCGTCGGCCTCCTGCTTCGACACCGCGTCCTTGGCCAGAAGCGTGTTCCAGCGCTGCGCCGTGGTGGCGGCCAGTTGCTGATTGGCGATCGCCGTCTCGAGGTCGGCGCGCGCGGCCTCCAGCTGTTGTTCGACCTCGGGGGCGTCCAACTCGGCCAGGAGCTGACCGCGTCGCACCGTATCGCCGATATCGACATGCCATCGACGGACATAACCGCTCGTGCGGGCGTAGATCGGCGCCGTCTCCATGGCCTGCAGGCTGGCAGGGAGGGTGAGATCTCCATCGACGGCCATCGGCGTCGGCCGGATCACGGCGACGGTGGGAATGGCTTGTTCATGCGTCCAGGCGGTCAGGCGCTTTTCGCGCCCGGCGCGAGAGGCCAAGCCCGCCCCGATCACGGCGACGACGGTCACGATCGCGGCGGCGGCCATGAGCCGGCTACGGGTGGCGTCAGACATTCTCGATCTCCGAGGTTTGGGTGTCACGCGCGGGCTTGGCGCGGCGATGGGCGAGGCTGAAGACCACCGGGACAAACATGAGCGTCGCGAAGGTCGCCACGAGCAGGCCGCCGATTACCGCCCGCCCGAGCGGGGCGTTCTGCTCGCCGCCCTCGCCCAAGCCGATGGCCATGGGCAGCATGCCGATGATCATCGCCAGGGCCGTCATCAGCACCGGGCGGAAGCGGCTCATGCCCGCTTCGAGCGCCGACTTCAGCGCATCGCCGGTGTCGGCCAGGCGCGCGCGGGCGAAGCTCACCACCAGGATGGAATTTGCGGTGGCGACCCCCATGCACATGATCGCGCCGGTCAGGGCGGGGACCGACAAGGTGGTGCCAGTGGCGAACAGCATCCACACGATCCCGGCCAGGGCGGCCGGCAGGGCGGTGATGATGACGAGCGGGTCCACCCAGCTCTGGAAGTTGACGACGATCAGCAGGTAGATCAGCACCACGGCGCCCAGAAGACCCAGGCCAAGACCCGTGAAGGCCGTCTTCATCGTGGCCGCCTGACCGCCCAGGGTGACGGTCACGCCCTTGGGCGCTTCGGCCTTCAGCTCGGCCAGGACCTTTTCGATATCGGCGCTGACCGCGCCGAGGTCGCGATCGTTGGGCGTGGCGTAGATGTTGATCACTGGCTGGATGTTGTAGTGGCTGACCACGGCCGCGGTGGCTCCGCGCGCGATCTGGCCCAGCCCGCCGAGCACCTGCGGAGCGCCCGCGCCCGTCACTGGGATGTTCGCCAGGTCGTCGAAGGACGAGACGGTATGTTCGGGAGCCTGGGCCACGACCGAGTAGGACACCCCGTTTTCGGGGTTGAGGAAAAACACGGGCGCGGTCTGCAGCGTCCCCGCCAGGGTCGAGCCCAGGCTTGTGGTGACGTCCCGTTCGGTCAGACCCAGCTGGCCAATCCGGCTGCGATCGACATTGACCGCCAGCTGCGGATAGCGGGACGATTGCTGAATGCGCGCGTCGGCCAGACCTGGGATCGTGCTCACACGACGCAGGATCGTGCGGGCGTAAGCTTCGTTGGCCTTGGTGTTCGGGCCGGTGACACGGATGTCGATCGGCGCGGGCGCGCCGAAGTTGAGGATCTGGCTGGTGATATCGGCGGGCAGAAACGCGAACTGAACGCCCGGAAAGGATCGCGGCAAGGTTTCGCGCAGCTTGCGGACGTACTCGGCTGTCGGCGCGTGATCCTTGGAGAGTTGGATCAGGATGTCACCGTCCTGAGAGCCGATCGTTCCAGAGGTGTTGTACACGGAGTTGATGGCGCTGGCCGGCAGGCCGATGTTGTCGACGACCGAGACGAGTTCGTCTTGGGGAATGACCTGGCGGATCGCGCGGGTGATCCGGTCAAATCGCGCCGAGGTGTCTTCGATGCGCGAGCCGACCGGCGCGCGGACGTGAATGGCGATGGCGCCCGCGTCGACCGTCGGAAAGAAGTTTTGGCCCAGAAGCGGCGTGAGGACGAACGACAGCGCGACGCTGGCCACGAAGACGCCGATGAAGGCGCGCGGCGCGGCCAGCACGCCCCGCAGCAGCCGGCCATAGGCCAAGCGTAGGCCTTCGAACTTCTGTTCAAAGCGCTTCTGGAAGCGCGCCAGGGGATTGCGCGTTGGTTCGGCGCTGTGATCTCCGGCCACATGCGGCCGCAAAAGATACATCGCCAGGGTCGGCACCAACGTGCGCGAAAGCACGAACGAGGCGACCATCGCGAACACCACCGACAGGGCCAGCGGCACGAACAGAAACCCCGAAACCCCTGGCAAGAAGAACATCGGGACGAAGACGATGCAGATGCAAAGCAGGGATACGAAGGCGGGGCCGACGATCTGAGCCGCGCCATCAAGGATGGCCTGGCGCACGGATTTGCCCTGCTCAAGGTGCCAGTTGATGTTCTCGATGGTGACCGTCGCGTCGTCGACCAGGATGCCGACCGCCAGGCTAAGCCCGCCCAGGGTCATGATATTGAGCGTATTGCCGGTCACGGACAGGCCGCTGATCGCCGCGAGGACCGCCAGGGGGATGGAAACGGCGATAATCACCGTTGAGCGCCAGGAGCCTAGGAAAAGCAGGATCATCAGAGAGGTGAGGACCGCAGCGATCACGCCCTCGTGGATCACCGCCTGGATCGCGGCTCTGACGAACACCGACTGGTCGCCGATCGGCACGATCTTGAACGCCGCCGGCAGGGTCTGCTGAATGGTGGGCAAGGCCGACTTGACGCTATCGACGATCGCCAAGGTCGAGTTCGCGCCGTTCTTCAACACCGTCAGCAACACCGAGCGCGCGCCGTCGACGTGGACGACATTGGTCTGCGGCGCCGAGCCATCGCGCACATGCGCGACGTCGCGCATGTAGATGGTCGCGCCGTCCACGACCTTCACCGGCAGATCGTTCAGCTCCTCGATCGAGGCGGGCGCGTTGTTGAGCCTGACGGCGTACTGGAAGGCGCCGATCTTGATGAAGCCCGCGGGCGTGATCTGGGTCTGGGCCGCGATCGCCGCGCCGACGTCGGCGGCCGAAAGGCCCTTGGACTGAAGCGCTTCAGGATTGAGATCGATCTGGACCTGCCGCTGGCGCCCGCCGGACGGGAGCGGGATCGCCGCGCCCGGGATCGTCACGAGACGCGGTCGGACCTGGTTCCAGGCCTGGTCGAAGACCTGGCCTTCGGACATGCCTTGCCCCGAGGCGGCCAACTGAAGGATCGGCACGGTCGAGGCGTCGTAGTTCAGGATCAGCGGAGGGCTGACGCCGGGCGGCAGGGACCGCAACAGGGTCTGGGACACCGACGTCACCTGGGCGGTGGCGGTGCGCACATCGGCCTTGGGCTGGAAGTAGATCTTGACGATCCCGATCCCGAGAAGCGACTGGCTCTCGATGCGGTCGATATCGTTGACCGTGGTGGTCAGGGCGCGCTCGTAGGGCGTGACGATCCGGCCGGACATGTCCTCGGGCGAGAGGCCCGAATAGGTCCAGGCGACGGCGATCACCGGAACGCGGATCTCCGGGAAAATGTCGATCGGCGTACGGAGCGCCGAAATCACCCCCATGATGACGATCAGAATCGCCATGACGATGAAGGTGAGGGGCCGCGTCAGGGCGGTCTTGACGATCGCGATCACGGGAACTCCGTTAGCTGGCCGATACAGCGGCCAAACTAGGGAGGCGGACAGCTAGGGATTAGGTGGCAAAGGTCGCATGAACCTATGCGGGATTTTCATTAATCTCCCAGCCCGTCTAGCCCGTCATCAAGCCCGATACCGCAGGACGTCAACGAGGGCCGCGAAGGCCGGCGTCGGTTGGCGTCGGCTGGGATAATAGAGATGGTAGCCGGCGAAAGGCGGACACCAATCTTCCAGCAACGTTACTAGCTGGCCATTGTCGAGGTAGGGGCGGACGCTGTCTTCCATCAGGAACGCTAGACCAAAGCCATCCACGGCCGCGCGGACGATCATCTTGGTGTCGTTCATCACCAGGCGGCCGTCGACCCGCACCTTGAGCTCTCGACCGTCCTGTTCGAACTCCCAGACATAAAGTCCGCCCATCGTTCGCATCCGCAGATTGATGCACAGGTGGTCGGTCAGCTCGTGCGGGGTTCTCGGCTTGTCGCGTCCTTGCGCGAAATAGGCCGGAGATCCGACCAGGAGCATGCGCAGGGGCGGTCCGATCGGCACAGCGATCATGTCCTTGGCCAGGGACTCGCCCAGCCGCACGCCGGCGTCATAACGCTCCGCGACGATGTCGATCAGCGTGCTGTCGGTGCTTATCTCGACCTTGATGTCGGGATAGTCGACCAGGAAGGTCTTCAGCGCCGGCCAAAGCACGGTCTCCGCGGCATGGGCGCTGGTGGTCAGCCGCACGAGGCCCGCCGGCTTCTCGCGAAGTTCGGTCAGGTCGGCGAGCTGCCGTCCGATGTCGTCGAAGGCGGGGCGAAGGGTCTGCACCAAGCGCTCACCCGCCTCGGTGAGCGAGACGCTTCGGGTCGTGCGGGTCAAAAGCCGCAGGCCAAGCTGCGCCTCAAGGCGGCGGATCGTGTGGCTGAGCGCCGATTGGGAGGTGCCCAGCTTCGCCGCCGCCCGCGTGAAATTCCGCTCATCGGCGACCGCCAGGAAGCTCATCAGGTCCGCCAGATCCCCGCGACGCATTGATGATCCTTCGGCATGGATGAGTTTCGATCCCAGCGTTTTATCGCATGAAAGAGCGAGGGCGAAGCCTGAAAGGGTTCCGACGCGGCGACGTGGTGCAGGACGCACTGATGAATTGGCGACATAGGTCCATGCTGTTTGTTGCGGCTAATCGTTCGACGCGCCGGCGGTAAGATGGCGCCTTGATCGTCCAGCCATTGCTGGATCCGCGGAAAGAGGAACACCGCCATGGCCCAAGTGGTCGTCGTCATCGGGGCCGGCTCGATCGGCCAGGCCATCGCCCGCCGGGTGAGCGCGGGCAAGCATGTGCTGCTGGCCGATCTACATCAGGCCAACGCCGAAGCCGCCGCCAAGGTGCTGAGTGACGCGGGCTTCGAGACGAGTACGACGAGTGTCGACATCAGCTCGCGCGCGTCGCTGGAAACTCTGGTGAAGACCGCCACCGCGCTCGGTGAGGTCACCGGCGTCATTCACGCTGCGGGGGTGTCGCCGTCTCAGGCGCCCCCGGAGGCGGTCCTGGCCGTCGACCTGCATGGCACGGCGATGATCCTGGAACTCTTCGGCGAGGTCATCGCGAGGGGCGGATCCTGCGTGGTGATCTCCTCGCAGTCCGGACACCGTCTCGGCGCGCTGACAGCGGCGGAGGATGATGCGCTGGCGACAACACCGGCCGATGATCTGCTGTCCCTGCCGATGCTGCGACCCGAGAACATCAAGGACTCGCTGCATGCTTACCAACTGGCCAAACGCGGCAACGTCCTGCGCGTGAAAGCCGAGGCCGTGCGGTGGGGTCAGCGCGGCGCGCGGGTCAACGCCATCAGCCCCGGGATCGTGATCACGCCGCTGGCCCGTGACGAGCTGACCGGACCTCGCGGCGAGGGCTATCGTCGAATGATCGAGCTTTCCCCGGTCGGCCGCGCCGCCACGCCGGACGAGGTGGGTCATGTGGGCGCGCTTTTGATGGGGCCCGATGGTGCGTTCATCACCGGCAGCGACATCCTGATGGATGGCGGTGTCACGGCCGCCTACTTCTACGGAGCGTTGAAGCCGGCCTAGCCGCGCCGCGCTCTTGGCCTGGCGGCGTTCAAGACTTTCGGTCCCGCTCTCTGAGCTGGGTGAGTGACATTTGTCGCTAAGTGACTATTTTGCGACGAACGCCCCTTGTCATGGACGCCGCTGATGAGCCTGAGAGAAAAGAAGAAGGACCGTACGCGGCTTCAACTGCTTGAGGCCGCGCTTGACCTCATTGAGCGCCAGGGATTTGCCGAGACTACGATCAGCCAGATCGCCGAGGCGGTCGAGGTCTCGTCCCGTACGGTTCTGCGCTACTTCGCGACCAAGGAAGACGTGATCGTCAGCTGGGTCGAGGACGGTATGGCGACTTTCCTGGCCAGTCTTGAACAGCGTCCAGCCGATGAGCCCGCGCCGGCGTCGCTGATCGCCAGCGCGCGCGACATGCTGGCCAGCTATCAAGCCAAGTCGAACTTCTATCTGACAATCGAGCGGGTGATCGCCGCGGTGCCGGCCGTGAGCGCCCGCAAGCAGGAACTATCGGCGGCATTGGCGGCAAAGGTCACCAAGATATTGAACGCGCGTAAGGGCGGGGGCGAGCGCTTCGCGCTCGCCAATGAGCTCTATCCGATCGTCATCTTCTCGGTCATGCGTGTGGCCATCAGTCAGTGGGTCGCGTTCAATGGCGCACGGCCCCTCGTCGAGGTGTTCGACGAAGCTGTCTCCCTGGTTCAGTTCTCGCCCCTGGACGCCTGAGCCTAGCGCTCCGGCTGGCCCCAAGCGGGGCGCTGGTGCGTGCGCGGAGAGCGACGGCTAGCTCATAAAATATGTCACTTATTGACAAATGGCGTCGAGTGACATAAATCGTCTCCTGCAAGCGAAGACGCCCCGGTGATGGGCGGCGGCCTTCGAGATCGGGTCGCGTCGGCCGACGAACCCGCTCGTTCGAAGCGGCCAAAACCATCCCCCGAGACCGCCACCCACTTGTTCGCGACGCCCCGCATTTCGCGGGCGAGCCGTCGCGCCTGAACGATGGAGACCCTCAATGACGTCAGTCTATAGTGAACTTTATCAGTGGATCGACGGCCAGAAGCTGTCCGGTAACGGCCGCGAGACCAGCGCCGTCATCAACCCCTTCAATGGCGCGGTGCTCGGCCAGATGCCGCATGCGACCGCGGCCGATCTGCAAGCGGCTCTGGAATCCTCGGAGCGCGCTTTCAAGGTGTGGCGCAAGGTTCCCGCCTGGGATCGCTCGGCGATCATCCTCAAGGCGACGGCTCTGATCCGTGAGCGCATCAACCTCTTCGCCGAGACCCTGACCCTCGAGGTCGGCAAGCCGCTGGCCGAAGCCCAAATGGAAATGGGACTGACGATCGACTCGATGATCTGGGCCGGCGAGGAAGCCAAGCGGATCTATGGCCGGACCGTCGAGGCGCGCGCCCCGAACGGCCGCGCGATCATCTCGCGCGAACCGGTGGGCCCGGTCGCCGCCTTCGCGCCCTGGAACGTGCCGGCGCTGCTGACGGGTCGCAAGATCGCCGCAGCCCTGGCCGCCGGCTGCTCGATGATCATCAAGCCGTCCGAAGAAACGCCCGCCACGGCCCTGCTGATCGCCCAGGCTTTCGCCGATGCGGGCCTGCCCGCCGGCGTGCTGAACGTGGTGCTGGGCGACCCGGCCTTCATCTCGCACACCCTGATCAGCTCGCCGATCATCAAGAAGGTCTCGTTCACCGGCCCGACCCCGGTTGGCAAGCAACTGGCGGCCCTGGCCGCGCAGCAGGTGACGCCCGTGACGATGGAGCTGGGTGGTCATGCGCCGGTGATCGTCTGCGACGACGCCGACATCGACACGGTGCTCGCCTATTCGGTGCCGAACAAATACTTCAACGCCGGCGCCAGCTGCATCGCGCCGACCCGCTTCTACGTGCAGGACGCGGTCTATGACGACTTCGTCGCGCGGTTCACCAAGGCCGCCAGCGAAATCACCGTCGGCGATGGCATGGATTCGAGCGTCAGCATGGGCCCGCTGGCCAATGAGCGCCGTCTGACGGCCATGGAAACCCTGATCGCTGACGCGGTCGCGCATGGCGGCAAGATCACGACCGGCGGCAAGCGCATCGGCGACCAGGGCTTCCTGTTCGAACCGACCGTGCTGGTGGACGTCCCCGAGGACGCCCGGATCATGAACGACGAGCCGTTCGGTCCGGTCGCGATCATCTCGCGCTTCAGCACGCTGGAAGACGCCATCGAGAAGGCCAATCGTCTGCCCTTCGGCCTGGCCGCCTACGCCTTTACCGGTTCGGCCAGCCGCTCGGCCCTTCTGGCCGACAGCCTCGAAAGCGGCATGGTGGGCATCAACACCTACAGCTTCGGCATGCCGGAGGCGCCGTTCGGGGGCGTCAAGCAGAGCGGCTATGGCAGCGAGAACGGCGTTGAAGGCATCGACGCTTACCTGGTGACCAAGTTCGCCAACTACGGCTGAGGCGTGATCCCGTAAGAAAGGGGCGCGAGAGCTTGTGGCTCCCGCGCCCCTTTTTTTGAGCGACAGACGGTGACGCCGAGATCAACGGCCCTGGCGGTCGCGCATGATCCCGGCCGGATAGCGCTCGCCGACGATCTCGACGCCCGATAGCGCCTCGTCGATGGCGGTGAGGTCTTCCGACGAAAGCGACACCCGCGCCGCGCCGAGGTTTTCCTCAAGACGGCTCAGCTTGGTCGTGCCCGGGATCGGAACGATGTAGGGCTTCTGGTGCAGCAGCCAGGCCAGGGCGATCTGGGCGTTGGTGACGCCATGAGCGCGCGCGATCTCGCCGATCCGATCGACCAGCGCCATGTTCGCGCGGCGGTTCTCTTCCTGGAAGCGCGGGAAGATGTTGCGATAGTCGCCTTTGCCGAAGGTGGTCGTCTCGTCGATCTTGCCGGTCAGGAAACCCTTGCCGAGCGGGCTGAACGGCACGAACCCGATGCCCAATTCCTCCAGAACCGGCATCACCGTCTTTTCCGGCTCGCGCCAGAACAGCGAGTACTCGCTTTGAAGGGCGGCGACCGGCTGCACGGCGTGGGCCCGACGGATCGAGCCTTCGCCAGCCTCGGACAGGCCGAAGTGCTTGACCTTGCCCTCGGCGATCAGCGCCTGGACCGTTCCGGCCACGTCCTCCATCGGGACGTTCGGATCCACCCGGTGCTGGTAGAAGAGGTCGATGCGATCGGTCCGCAGATGCCGCAAGGCGTTCTCGGCCACTCGGCGGATGCGCTCGGGGCGGCTGTCGACGCCCTTCATCGCGTTGCCGTCCTGGAAGCCGAACTTGGTCGCGATCACCACCTGGTCGCGCACGGGTTCGAGCGCCTCGCCGACCAAGGCCTCGTTGGCGCCCTGGCTGTAGGCCTCGGCGGTATCGAAGAAGGTGACGCCTTGGTCGAAGGCCGAGCGGATCAGCTTCACGGCTTCGGCGTGGTCGGTCGGCGGACCATAGCCGTAGCTGAGTCCCATGCAGCCGAGGCCGATCGCCGAGACCTCTAGGCCCGTGCGGCCGAGTTGGCGCTTGTCCATGATCATTCTCCTTCCGTGGATTTTGGCCGGCGCCGGGCCCGCCTGGCGCTCGTCCAGGCGCGGTCAGTCCAGGCGCAGGCGGCGACGAAGGGCCGGGGCGCTGAGATGCGCGCGAAAGCCAGGGCCGCCGCGCTGGAAGCTGCGAGCGGCCGCTAGGCCGCCGACCGCAACCGGCTCGCAGCCGGCGTCGCGGACGAGCGCCTCGGCGACCAGCAGCGCCTCGGGATCGTCGCTGGAGATCGGCACGCCCAGAGGTTCGCCGTCGTTTTCGGCCGACGCCTCGACCGCGGTCGCGTCGACCGCGCTGAACGCCCGCACCAGCCGGGCGTCCGGCAACAGCCGCGCCGTCGCCAGCGCCACGCCCTCGGCCTCGATCGCCTGCTGGAAGGCCGGCGGATCGGGCGTGTAGGGATTGCAGGCGTCGAGCACGATCTTGCCAGCGAGGATGGGGCCGAGCGCTTTGGCCAAGTCCGGCAAGGCGCGATAGGGAATGGCGATCAGCACCACCTCGCCAAAATCGGCCGCCTCTTGCGTCGTGCCCGCCCAGGCTCGGAGCCTTTGAGCCCTTGAGACGTGCGCCTCCGGACGACGAGACGAGAACATCACCTCATGGCCCGCCTTGGCCCAGATTTCCCCGACGGTTCCGCCCAGCCAGCCCGCCCCGATCACTCCGATCTTCATGAGCGCGGCCCTCAGCGATAGGACAGTTGCAGGATCGCGGCCGGCAGGCGGTCGCCGACGATCTCGATCGTCGCCAGTTGCGCCTCGATCGCGTCAAGATCGCCGGCGGTCAGGTCCAGCGCCGCCGCGCCGAGGTTCTCGCGGACGCGGTCCAGCCGGCGGGTGCCGAAGATCGGCACGATGAAAGGCTTGCGCGCCAGCAGCCAGGCCAGGGCGACCTGAGCCGGCGTGGCGCCGCGAAACGCCCCCACCACCTCAAGCACCTCGACCAGCTTCTGGTTCGCGGCGCGCGCCTGCGGCGTGAAGCGCGGCGAGTGCGAGCGGAAGTCGCTGGCGTCGAATGCCTGGTCGGCGCTGACCTTGCCGGTCAGATAGCCCGCGCCAAGCGGGCTCCAGGGCACGAAGCCGATGCCCAGCTCCTCGCAGACGGGAAGCACCTCGGGCTCCGGATCGCGGGTCCAAAGGGAGTATTCGCTCTGCACCGCCGTGACCGGCTGAACGGCGTGCGCGCGCCGGATCGTGCTGGCCGCAGCTTCGGAGAGGCCAAAGCATCGGACCTTGCCCGCCTCGATGAGGCCTTTGACCGCCCCCGCGACGTCCTCGATCGGAACCTCCGGATCGACGCGATGCTGGTAGAGGAGGTCGATATGGTCCGTGCCCAGGCGCCTGAGCATGGCGTCCGCCACCTGGATGATGTGATCGGGGCGGCTGTTGAGACCCGGGCGCCGCTCGCCGGTTTGCGGATCGATGTTCCAGCCGAACTTCGTGGCGATCACCACCTGGTCGCGCACGGGCGTCAGGGCCTCGCCGACCAGTTCCTCGTTCGTCCAGGGGCCATAGGCCTCGGCCGTGTCGAACAGGGTGACGCCTAGGTCGTGAGCGCCGCGAATGACCTTGATGGCCTCGGCCTTGTCAGGGGCCGGACCATAGGTCGACGCGAAGCTCATCGTGCCAAAGCCTAGTTCGGAGGCCCTCAGGTCTCCCAGCATGCGGGTCTTCATGTTCGGCTCCTGGGGGCAGAGGGCTAAGTGGGGGATGCGCCTCAGCCCGGCGTCGGCAGCTTTCCAGCGAACATGGCCGCGATCACGCCGCCATCGATCAACAGGTCGCTGCCGGTGACGAAGCCGCCGTCGGGCCCCAGCAGGTAGGACGCGGCCACCGCGATTTCGTCCGGCGAGGCCATGCGCTTGGCCGGGGAGGCGGCGATCATGGCGCGATAGCCGTCGCCGATCGGCGAGTTCAGCTCATGTTGCGCCAGGGGCGTGGCGATGATGCCGGGGCTGATCGAATTGACCCGCGCGCCGCGTTGGCCCCAGCTGACCGCCTCGGCCTGGACGCGCAGATGGTTGGCGCGCTTGGCCATGATGTAGGCGACCATCGAATTGGGCACAGCCTCGCTATTCAGCATGGGCAGGGCCAGCAACTCGTCGGCCGGCGTGAAGGCCAGGGCCTTGTCCTGTTCGGCGGTGAGCGCCGGCATCATGTGGCCGGCCATGCTGGAGATCACCAGCCCCGCGCCGCCGGGCGCGATCACGCGACCAAACTCCTCGAACACGACCGCCGAGCCATAGAGGTCCACCGCCAGCACGCGGTCCGGCGGGGCCATGTTCGGCGAAAGCCCGGCGGTGTTGACCACCTGCAGAACCGATCCGAGTTCGGCCGCGCGTTCGGCCAGAGCCCGCACCGAAGCGCGCGAGGCGACATCGACGATCTGGGTCTCGACCGTAAAACTGGCGTTACGCAGGTCGTCAGCGGCGGCCTGCAGCACCTTCTCGCTGAAGTCCGCCAGCAGGATCGTCCGGCCAAAGCCTTGGCGACGGGCGATCGCCGCGCCAATGCCGCCCGCTCCGATCACCACAACTATGTCCGTCATCGTCAATCTCCTGGGCCGCCGGGGTGGGGCCTTCGCGAGACTGGAATTTAGATATCGAGCGGCGCCACGATTAGGCGCTAAATGGCGCATGAACCTATTAGCAGGCGAGATAAATGGAGCGCGCCGACCTAGCCGATCTGACGGCCTTCATGGCTGTCGCCGACGAGCGGAGCTTCACACGCGCGGCCGCTCGCCTGGGGACCTCGCAATCAGCGCTTAGCCAGGCGGTGCGCCGCTTGGAGACGCGCCTTGCCGTTTCGCTGCTGACGCGGACGACGCGCAGCGTCGCGCCCACCGAGGCGGGCGAGCGACTGCTTGACGGCCTTCGCCCCGCCCTGGACCAGATCGACAGCGAAATCTCAGCGTTGAGCGAACTGCGCGACACGCCGTCGGGAACCGTGCGGATCACGGCCGGACGTCACGCCGCCAAGACCGTGCTGATGCCTGCCTTGAGATCGCTGGTTCGGAAGTATCCCGACATCAAGGTCGAGCTGTCGGCCGACTCTAGCTTGCGGGACATCGTCGCCGACCGGTTCGACGCCGGCGTGCGGCTTGGCGAGCAGCTCGCCGCCGACATGATCGCCGTGCGGATCGGGCCGGATCTGCGGATGTTGGCGGTCGGCTCGCCCGACTATTTCGCGCGTTACGGCAGCCCCCAGACGCCCCATGACCTCACGCGCCACAACTGCGTCAACATTCGCTTCCCGACGGTGGGCGGCCTTTATGTCTGGGAATTCGAGAAGGACGGGCAGGAGCTCCATGTCCGTGTCGACGGGCAGTTCGTCCTCAATGACATGGAGCTGGTCGTCGAGGCCGCGCGCGCCGGGTGCGGTCTGGCCTATGTGCTGGAGAGCGAGGCTCAGGCCCTGATCGCCGCAGGGGAGCTGGTCACGGTTCTGGAGGATTGGACCCCGCCTTTTGCGGGCTATCACCTCTACTACCCTAGCCGGCGTCAGACCTCGCCCGCGTTCAAGGCCGTGATCGACGCCTTGAGATACCGGGAGCCGCGCTAGGCCCGGTCGGGCTCAAGCTGCGAGAGTCTTGAACTCGCCGTGGCGCCTGGCGGTCCCTTTGGAGGCGTCGCGCTTGCGATCGGCCTCTTCGGCGCCCGCGCGCGGCCGAACGGCGAGACGATTGATGTCCAGATTCGCACGGCCCTATGCCGAAGTCTCATTAGTCTTGGAGGCGGTCGCGAGCCTATTCTGACAGCCCGCCAAAGGCCGACGATGCATCATGTCCAGGGAGAGGCGCTTGTCAGAGACGGTCGCTTCTGGATCGACCACGCCAGTCGCCAAGATCCGCGCGGCCCAGCCGGGGGAAGGACATCGTCTCGGGCCGCTCGGGGCGGAACTTGTTCGCCGGCACCATGACTTCGATCCGCGACGCTTTTTGAGCGCCACGCCCTCGACCGAGAAGGCTTATGGCGACTTTCTGGAGCGGCAGCTGGGTCTGCCCGACGCCCTCCTGTTGGTGGCCGTCCAGGCTGGCATGCTGATCGGCTACGCCTATGCCGGTCTGGAAGGCGCCGACTACATGGCGCTCCGCGGCCCGGCCGGCGTGGTCTATGACCTGATCGTCGCCGCGCCATTTCGGGGGCAGGGTCTTGGCGCGCGCTTGTTGAGCGAGGCGATCCGCGCGCTGCGAACGCGCGGCGCGCCGCGCGTTATTCTCTCCACCGCAGCGTCCAATCACGCCGCCCAACGTCTGTTCTCGAGCTTCGGATTCTCGCCCACGATGATCGAGATGACGCTCGACTGTCACGAGCCTGAGCAGGGTAAGCATGCACGTCTTTGAATCGCTGCTGGCTTTGCTCTTCGCCGCCAACTTGCTGTCGGTGCTCGGGCGCCGGCTGGGCGTTCCTTACCCTACTGTCCTGGCGATCGGCGGCGCGGTGATCGCTTTCCTGCCCGGGGCGCCGCGCCTGGATTTGCCGGCCGAGCTCATCATGGCCCTCTTTGTCGCGCCCGTGCTTCTGGACGCGGCTTACGACGCCTCGTTGCGCGACCTCAAGCGAAGCTGGTTGCCGGTGACGTCCCTCGTGCTGGTCGCCGTGGGGCTGACGACGCTCACCGTCGCGGTTCTTGCCCGCCTGATGTTCCCGGACATGTCCTGGGCCGTCGCGATTGTCTTGGGAGCCTTGGTTGCGCCGCCGGACGCGGTCGCGGCCCTGGCCGTGCTGCGGCAGGCCCAGCCGCCGCACCGAACCAAGGTGATCCTGGAGGGCGAGAGCCTGCTCAACGACGCCTCGGCCTTGCTCATCTACCGTCTCGCGATCGCCGCCGCGCTGGCGGGCGGGTTCGATCCGCTGTCGGCGGCGCCGGCCTTCGGGCTGGTCTTCGTCGGCAGCGTGGCCGTCGGATGGCTGTTGGCCTGGCCTGTCGCGGCGCTGATGTCTCGCGTCGAGGACGCTTCGACCTCGGTGATCCTTCAGTTCGTCGTCACCTTCGCGGTCTGGCTACTGGCCGAGCGTTTGGCGCTATCGGGGGTGGTGACCATGGTCGTTTTCGGGCTGACGCTGGCGCGGCGTCACTTCGGGCGCATGCCCGCGCGGCTCAGGGTTCCTTCCTTCGCCATCTGGGAAACCGCGACCATGGTGCTCAATGTCCTGGCGTTCACGCTGATCGGCCTGCAACTGGGGCCGATCTGGAGCGCGCTAGGTCCGGAGCGCCGCGGCCCGTACCTGCTAGCGGCCCTAGCCATCCTGGCCGCCGTGATCCTTGTGCGCCTGGCCTGGGTGCTGCTGCATCACGGCCTTGACCGAGGTGTCCGGCGTCTGTTGGGGGCGGCGTCCGACGAGAAAGGCGCCCCCACCGTCAAGGACGCCCTGGCCGTGGGCTGGTCGGGCATGCGCGGGATCGTCACCCTGGCCGCGGCCCTGGCCGTTCCGCCGAGCTTGCCCTATCGCGATTTCATCCTGCTTACCGCCTTTGTCGTGGTGTTGGGCACGCTGGTGCTGCAGGGGCTGACGCTAGGACCGCTCTTGCGGGGCCTGGCCCTGGCGAACGACGGCTTGGTGGCGCGGGAAGTGACGCAGGCGCGGGAGCAGGCGCTAGGCGCCGCAGTCCGCGTGCTGGATGGCGAGCTTGGCGTCTCGGCCGAGCGACTGCGGGCGGAGGGGCTACGCGCCCTGGAGCGCGCGCGTCTTGGCGGTGACGCCACCGACCACGACGAAGACCGGCTGCGCCGTCGGATGGTCCAAGCCGCGCGCGCGGCGATCGAGGACATGCGGCGATCCGGACAGATCGGGGATGACGCCTTTCGCCGGATCGAAGAGGAGCTCGATTGGCGGGAGCTCGCCTTGGCGGCCGCGCCCTAGCTGAAGTGGCCTTTAAGCCCCAGCGCTAAGGGGCGATGGAGAGCCCTCGGCGCCAAGGTCCGCGCTCCCTCCATCGGGCGCCAAGTTTTTTAGCGGCAAGCTAGGCGATCCGGCGCCGCGCCTGGGCGACGCCGGATCGCCGGACACTACGCCTTTAGGAAGGAGGCGATGTGGCCCGCCGACTCTTCCGGATACTGATGCTGCGGGCCATGGCCCGACTTCGGGAAGGTGACCAGCCGGGTCGTCGGCAGCGCGCCGTTGAGGGCGTACCAGTTCTCGACCGGGAAGATGATGTCGTGGTCCGCGCCAAGATGCAGGATCGGCGTCTTGGTCGACTTGAGCAGGTTCAGGATATCGTCCGACGGGAACACCGGATTTTGCGGCTTGTTTCCGATTTGAGAGATCGCCCAGGCCGCATCCACGTCCGGCGCGCGGTCAGCCTTGCGCTGGGTGATGCGGTCGAACGAGCGCTTGGACGCCGCCCGACTGGCTTCGTCGGCGGGCTCGAAAAAGACGATGGTGAACTGCTCCAGATCGATGCCCGGCTTGGCGGCGGTGTCGTAGAAGAGCTGCTCCGCCGGCTTTACGAGGGCGCCCGGGGGCGTGGTGGCGATGAGCACGACGTGGGAAACCTCCTGGCCAAACAAGGCCAGGTAGATCTGAGCGGCGATGCCGCCGATCGACCAACCGCCGATCGCGACGTTCTTGAGGCCCAGCGCCACGATCAGCTCGCGTCCATCCTTCACCAGGGAAGGCGGGCTGTAGCTCTTTTCGCCCGTGGAAAAGCCCAGTCCGGAGTAGTCGAAGGTGATCACCCGGAAGCCCTGCGCCGCCAGGCTGTCGATGAACAGCGGGTCCCAGGTGTCGAGGGTGCCTCGGAAGCGATTGAACAGGACGAACGGCTTGCCTTCGCCCACCGAGCGATAGGCAAGCTTGCGGCCGCCGACCTCGACATAGCGGGTCGGCGCGTTGGACGCGCTCTGGGTGGCGGTCTGCGCCGCGCTAGCGGTGACGGCCTGCGAAGACAGGGTCAGCGCGACGGCCGCGCTGGTTCCGACCTTGACGATGTTTCTACGCGACATGGACATGGCGTTTCTCCTTGCGAATGCGATCGAGGGCGACTGGACCGAGGGTGACTCTGGCGGCCTTCGGTCGAGTGGCTATCAATTCGATAGTGTGTTACTACGTTATCAGTATCTAGTCACTATCAAAATGATATCGAGTGAGATCGATGGATAGCCCATGCCCCATCGCTCGAGGCGTCGCGACGTTTGGCGACGCCTGGAGCCTCCTGATCCTCAGGGACGCCCTGGCGGGGGTAAGCCGCTTTGATGACTTCCGAAGGGGGCTCGGCATCGCGCCCACGGTCCTGACCAAGCGCCTGGCTTCGCTGACGCAGGAGGGGCTGCTGGAGAAGGTGCGCTACCAGGATCATCCGCCGCGTGATGAATACCGCCTGACGGAGGCGGGGCGTGACCTGCTGCCGATCCTGTTCATGATCGCCGGCTGGAGCCGCAAGCATCGGTCGGAAGGCGCTTTGGTGCGCTACCTGGACGCGGTGAGCGGAAGAGACATCGAACCCGTCGCCATTGATCGGGGAACCGGCGCGGAGATCGGTTCGCGAGCGTTTCGGGTTGTCGTGCCAGGATCGACGGCAGAAAAGCCATAAGGCGGCGTAGTCAGTGTGTTCTTTGCTCCTATACGCCGCCGCTAAAGGGCGCGGACCGGCGAGCGAGCGCGCCCTTGGCCGCCTGCTGTCGGGCCGGTGGTCTCCTGCGCTGGACGAGCCTGCCGTGTCTGGTGTCGCTGCTGCTGCGGCTGATCGGTCAGACCGAGCTGATCGCTACCGCCATGCCAGGCATGTAGGTCATCGAGGTCACGCTGCCGGCCTTCATGGTTTGGATGGTCTGGCGTCTGGCCCTGGCGATCGCCTTGTAGCTTCCAGTGACCATGATACGGGCAGCCAGCTCCGGAAGGGTTGAGCCGGACGGATCTGGCCAGAGGATCATTCCACGCCTACTGGTCAAAGGCCGACGGCGCTACCACCAACGCACTCCTGAATGTCGCATTCTTGGAGCTGCGCTTAGGTCCGTTCATGGCGCGGGGCGGCCGCGCAAACGTGGCCGCGACTTCAAGAGCGCTTGGCGCCGATTTCGTCGAGGTAGTTGTAGATCGTGAACTTGGTGACGCCCAGGCGCGCGGCCACCCTTTCAACCGACCCTCGGATCACGAACAAGCCGCGCTCGTGCATGATCGAGACGGCGGTCTTCTTTTCGGCCTTGGACATCCGCTCGACTGGAGCGCCGGCGGTGTCGAGGGCCGAAGCGATGATCTCCTCGATCAGGTCCTCGATATTCGTCTCGGCGCGCGGGGCGGGCAGGGGGGGCAGCACGGTCGGGATCAGCGCGCCCTGAATATCGCGCTGGAGGCGTTCGATCGCCCCCATGTCGACGTTGACGCAGAGCGCGGCCGCCGGAACGCCGTCGGCGTCGAACATGACCACCGAGGACGAACGGAGCGAGCGTCCGTCACGGGCCTTGGACGTGTAGTTGGCGACGACGCGCACCTCGTTGGGGTGGGCGGCGGCCTTGCTGGCGACGAGGGTGTCGAAGGCCTTGTCCTCGGCCGGGCCCGCGATAATCGCCGAGCCCACATGGCGTCCGCTGACATGGCCATTGACGATCTCGACAATTGAGGCCTCGGGTTGCCGCAGATTGTGGACCACCACTTCCGTATGCTGGTTCACGGCGCACTCCAGCGCCTTGGCCACGCCTTGGAGGACGCCCAGCAGGGCCTTTTCGTCGTGCACGGGGCGGCATCCTTCATGCGAGCGTATGATCGGCGGGGCGGGCGCGAGATTCAACGAAATGTTGATGTCGAGCCTCGGCGTGGGGTTAACACGATCGTCAGCGGGCGTCGATTATCCGATTGGCGCCTGTGTTTTGGGCCCTATTGTCTGATTTCCAAGCGAAAATCGGCCCATGTCAAAGCTTCGTTGTGATCATCAACAAAATGTTGAATGCGTCATCGTTCCGTTGCAAGACTTCTGGCGAACATTGGTCTTGAGGAGGCGGCGCTCACGCCATCCTCCACGCCTAGGGGGATTGCGATGCGCAACGGTTTGAAGGTTTTGCTGCTGGCGGGTTCGGGGAGCGCGTGCCTGCTGGCCGCTTCGGCGGTTCAGGCTCAGGACGCCGCGAGCGACCAGACGACGATGAGCGAGATCGTCGTGACCGCCCAGAAGAAGTCAGAGCGCCTGCTGGACGTGCCGGTGTCGGTGGCGACCGTGACGGGGGATACCCTGGTGCGCCAGAACTTGGTGCAACTGCGGGACTTCTACAATCGCGTCCCGGGCATTTCGCTGACGGGTGGTGGCACCGAGCAGCGCGCGGCCAACGTCGCCATTCGCGGCGTCACCACCGGCGGCGGCACCGCGGCGACCGTCGCCTTCGTCGTCGATGACGTGCCGCTGACGTCCGGCGCGGCCTCGGCTCAGTCGCCGCTCGTCGATATCGATCCGTCCGATCTACAGCGCATCGAGGTCCTGCGCGGTCCGCAAGGCACGCTCTACGGCGCCTCCAGCCTGGGCGGCCTAGTGAAGTACGTCACCACGGCGCCCAACACCGAGGACTTCAGCGGTCGCGTCGAGCTCGGCGCCAACAACATCGCCGGCGGCGGTCAGGGCTATTCGCTGCGCGGCGCTGTGAACGTGCCCGTGGTCAAGGACAAGCTGGCGCTTCGTGTCAGCGCCTTCGACCGCCGCGATCCGGCCTATCTCGACAACATCAACGCCACCGCCCAGGGTGTGGACGTCAACAAGAACCGCGTGAAGGGCGGACGGGCCGTGGTTCTGTTCAAGCCGACCGAGACCTTCTCCATCGACGCGTCGGCCGTGCGCCAGCGCGCGAAGTTCCTCGGCAGCCCCAGCATCCGCGTCTGCCCGTCGTGCGGCACGGGCGCTTTCACGGGCCCCGTCGACTTCACGCCGTACTTCGGCGACCTGACGCTGAACATCGCGCCGACCAAGCGCGACGTCAGTCTCGACCTCTATCAGGGGCGCGCCAATGTGGACCTCGGCTTCGCCGACCTGACCGCGATCAGCGCCTGGAACAAGGTCCGCTCCAAGTCCGATCTGGACCAGACCAACGCCTTCCGCTTCCTGCTCTCGCCGTTCTCGGCCGCAGGCGGGTCGGTGTCGCTGATCAACGCCGACCGGACCAAGAAATTCAGCCAGGAAATCCGCCTGGCCTCCAAGTCTGACGGACCGTTGGAGTGGCTGGTCGGCGGCTTCTACACGGACGAGAAGATCTCGGTGGATCAGACGCTGATCGTCCGTTCGGCGGGCGGCGGCGCGGGGACGACCGCCTATAACTCGGTCGGGCCCGCGACGCTGAAGGAAAAGGCCGTCTTCGCCGACGCCACCTACCACTTCACGCCGAAGTTCGACCTGCAGGTCGGCGCGCGCTACTCGTCCAACGACCAGGACAGCCGGTCCACGACCACGATCGCCAAGCCGGCCGAGCGGTTCTTCGGCCCGACCAGCAGCGTCGACCAATCCAAGTCCTCCGACGACGCCATCACCTGGCTGTTCACACCCAGCTACAAGATCTCGTCGGACATGATGGCCTACCTGCGCGTCGCCACCGGATATCGTCCCGGCGGCCCCAACAGCGCGGGGATCGGCAGCGTTCCGCTGTCGTTCGGTTCCGACACCGTGACCAGCTACGAGGCCGGTCTGAAGGGCGTGGTCCCGAACCTGAGGTTCACCTATGAGGCGGCGCTCTTCCAGATCGACTGGGACGATATCCAGCTCCTGACCACCGACACGCTCTCGCAGCTGACCTACTACACGAACGGCTCGACCGCTCGCAGCCGTGGCGCGGAGTTCTCCGGGCGCTGGTCGCCGGTTCGGGGTTTCGTGCTCGAAGGCGCCATGACCTATCTGGACGCCAAGCTGACCGACGGCCTGCGTCCGCCGGCGGGCGCCTCGCCGATCTACGGCGCCAAGGGCGATCGCCTGCCGGGATCGGCCAAGATCTCGGGCAGCCTGTCGGCGGACTACGACTGGTCGGTCGGCGGCGGCTTCTCAGGCTTCGTCGGCGCCAGCTTGGCCTATGTCGGTAGCCGCTATGGCGACTTCGCCAACATCCTGCCGACCGCGACCGCCAACGAGGCCTACGGCCCCCGTGTGAAGCTGCCGTCCTACACGACGGTCGATCTCCGCGTCGGCGTGCGCAACGAGGACTGGACCCTCGTGGCCTATCTCAAGAACGTCGGCGACAAGCGCGGCGTCCTGGAGGCCAACACGCGTGGCGGCACCAGCCCGCCCACGGCTGTCTTCCTGCAGCCGCGCACCGTGGGTGTCTCCGTGTCCCGCAGCTTCTAGGCATGAAGGTTCTCGACGAAGCCGCCGTCCTGAAGGGCCTCGATTTCGAGGGCTGCCGGGCGGCGGTGCGTGGAGCGATGATCGCGCTCTCCGCGGGCGAGACCCGGCAGCTGCCGCGCTCGATCATTCCGATCGGCGCGGGGCGGCTATTCGGTCAGATGCCGGGGGCGCTGCTCTCGGACGGCTATTTCGGAGCCAAGCTTGTCAGCGTCTTCGCCGAACCCGATCGCCCGGGGCGCACCGCGCACCTGGGCGTGGTGGTGCTATTCGACGCCGATAGCGGCCAGGCGGTGTGCGTCGCCGACGCCAGCGCCATCACCCTGATCCGCACAGCCGCCGGCACAGCCGTCGCGACCGACGCTCTGGCGGTCCCGGACGCCGAGCGTTTGACGGTCATGGGCTATGGCCACCAGGCCAGCGCCCACATCGAGGCCCTGGCCCGCATTCGGCCGCTGCGCGAGGTCAGGGTCTGGGGGCGCTCGATCGACCGGGCCGGGGCTTTCTGCGAGACGATGGCGGAGAAGACCGGCCTGTCGATGGTCCCGGTCGCCGATCCTCGCGAGGCGGTGGCGGACGCCCAGATCGTCTGCACGGTCACCGGCGCGGTCGAGCCCATCCTGTTCGCCGACTGGCTGACGCCTGGAACTCACGTGAACTTGGTCGGGGCCAGCGTCGCCTCGGCGGCGGAAGCCGAGGCCGCCGTGGTCTCGGTCGGGCGCTATTTCGTCGAGAGCCGGGAGTCGGCGCGCAACGGCGCGGGCGAGTTCCTGCGCGCCGTCGCGGCCGGGCTGGTCACCGAGGACTGCATCCAGGCCGAGATCGGCGAGGTGCTGGCCGGAACCCGTCCGGGGCGAGAGGCCGACTCGGATATCACCGTCTACAAGTCGATCGGCCACGCTGTGCAGGACCTGGCGGCGGCGGCCTATCTCTACGAGCAAAGCTGATGACCCTGGCGCACCGTCTCGGCGGCCTTACCGCTGCTCTCCTGCTGACCGCCTCCGGTCCGGCCCTGGCCGATCCGTCGCTGTCGGTGCTGCTCAAGCCCAGCCGCATGGACGAGGCCAAGGGGCAGGGGAGCCTCGAGGTCGAGATGCGCTTCTCGGAGCTGCCGGCCACGGCCGGCGCGCCGATGCTGAGCCTGCCTATCGTCATCGCCAACACCGCCACGGTCGCCGAGACCCTGACCGGCCTGACGGCGACCGACGCTGACGGCGAGGTTCCGCTGATGGTGCGGGACGATCCGGCCCAGGGCCTGGTCTGGTCGCGCCACTGGCTGGCCGGTCGCGCCACGCGCGGGCCGGTCGTCGTGCGCTACACGGCTCCGGTCGACAACACCCCGCCCAAGCGTGGCTCGGGCCCGCCCTATGCCTTGCGCACCGAAGGCGGCGGTGTCTCGGGCGTAGGCAACACCTTCATCCTCCTGCCCGAGGAGGAGAAGGTCCGGAAGATCAGTCTGAGCTGGGATCTGCGCGCGCTGCCCCAGGGCTCGACGGCGACCTCCAGCTTTGGCGAGGGCGATGTCGCCTTGCCCGACGGCCCGGCCGACCAACTGGCCTCGACCGTGTTCATGGCTGGGCCGATGAAGCGCGAGCCGGCCATAGTGTCCGAGACCGGGTTCTCATCGGCCTGGCTGGGCAAGCCGCCGTTCGACCCCGCGCCGCTGATGGCCTGGACCAACCGGTTGCACGGTTGGATGAGCGGCTTCTTCCAGGACAAGAGCGTCCCGCCGTATCGGGTCTTCCTGCGTTACAACCCGATCAACGCCGGCGGCGGCACGGCCTTGACTCGGTCGTTCCTGACCACCTACGGCGCCGACACCAAGGGCGACAGCCTGAAGGGCACCCTGTCGCACGAGATGGTTCACACCTGGACGGAGTCGAACGCCGGCCAGTGGTATGGCGAGGGCGTGGCGGTCCATTACCAGGGTCTGCTGCCGTTCCGCGCCGGGCTTCTTTCGCCCGAGGAGTTCCTGGAAGACCTCAACGACACCGCCCGCCGTTACTACGCCAATCCGTTGAACGACACGCCCGACCAGGAGATCGCGCCGCGCTTCTGGGAAGACACTCGCATCCGCGTGCTGCCCTACGACCGGGGCGGCCTCTATTTCGCGGTGCTGGACGGCCGAATCCGCCGCGCCACCGCCGGCAAGCGTTCGGTCGACGATCTGGTGCTGGAGATGAACCGCCGCTATGCCGCTGGCCAGAGCACGGACGACGCGGCGTGGATCGAGCTGGTCGTGAAGGAACTGGGCGAGGACGGGCGCAAGCTGCACCAGGCCATGTTGGCCGGCGCCCTGATGTTGCCCGAGTCCGACGACTTCGGGCCGTGCTTTACGCGGACGACGGCCGAGGTCCGTCGCTTCGAGCTGGGTTTCGAGCCCAAGTCGCTGGTTGGGACCACCAAAACGATCCGGGGCCTGATCCCGGGCTCGGAAGCCGCCAAGGCTGGCCTGAAGGACGGTGACGTTGTCACCTACGCCGTCGCGATGGACGGCGTGCAGGGCGATCCCGCCGCGACCTTGACCCTGAAGGTTACACGCGAGGGCAGGAGCTTCCCGCTGACCTATCTGCCGCGCGGCGAGACGGC
This sequence comes from Caulobacter sp. BP25, assembly GCF_002737755.1. Lineage (GTDB taxonomy): Bacteria > Pseudomonadota > Alphaproteobacteria > Caulobacterales > Caulobacteraceae > Caulobacter. The sequence goes on along the minus strand of NZ_PEGH01000019.1, from coordinate 168,004 downwards.
CAAGGTCTATCAATGGACGCGCAAGCCGGGGACGGAGAGTCTGAAATGCGCCTACTGACCGCCGCCATCCTGGCCGCGTCCCTAGCCGGATCGGCGTCCGCGCAGTCGCCTGCGACTGTGAAGAACGGGTTCTCGCTGGCCGTGACCGGCGACCTGATCGGGCCCGAGAAGCCGATCACCGGTTATGGCGATCCCGGAACACTGCGGATCCAGAAGCTGCTGTCGGGCGCCGACGCCGCGTTCGGCAACCAGGAAGGCGCGATCTTCGACCTCGACAAGTTCCCCGGCTACCCGGCGGCCCAGAACGGCGGGGGCACGCCGATCAACGACGCGGCGGTGGCCTTCGACCTCAAGGCCATGGGCTTCAAGGTCATGTCGATGGCCAACAACCACGCCACCGACTTCGGCGTCGATGGCATGCTGCGGACCCAACAGTCGCTGGACGCCGCCGGCGTGGTCCATGCCGGCACGGGCGACAGCTTGAGCGCGGCGCGCAAGCCCGCCTACGCCAAGACGCCCAGCGGGACCGTCGCACTGGTGTCGTTCGCGGGCACCTATACCGATATTTCCTTGGCCGCTGACGCCAATCCGGCCCGAGGCTTCCGCGCTCGTCCGGGCCTGGCCCCGCTGCGCTCGCGCGAGCTGCAACGGGTCACGGCCGACCAGATGCGGACCCTGCGCGAGATTGCGGCCCGCTCGGAGACGCCCGACGCGGCCAAGAACCCGGAAGTCTTCAGCGCCGCCAAGACAGGCGAGGAGTTGACCATCGGTCGCACGACCTTCCGCGTCGAGGACGGTCCGGGCCTGAGCTACGACATCAACGCCGACGACCGCGCCGCGGCCCTGGCCAGCGTCAAGGAGGCGCGCGGCAAGGCCAACCTGGTGGTATTCTCGATCCACGCGCATGAGACGGCCTCGTCCGATCCCGAAGACATTCGTCCGGCCGACTATATGACCCCGCTGTTCCACGAACTGATCGACGCCGGCGCCGACGCGATCGTGCGCCACGGTCCGCACGCCCTGCTGGGCATCGAGATCTACAAGGGGCGGCCGATCTTCTACGGCATGGGCAGCCTGATGTTCCAGGTCGGCGACAAGAGCCGCCAGTTCCGGGGCTTCACCCTGCCGGAAACCTGGTATGACGGGGCCGTTGCGGTGACCGAGTACCAGAGCGGCCGGGGCGCCGTGATCCGCATCCATCCGTTCGTCCAGAACCTGCAGGACGATCGCCTGGTCGGCACCCCCCGGTCGCCGTCGCATGACGAAGCCCGGCGGATCCTCAAGCGCATCCAGGCCGCCTCGGTCCAGTTCGGTACGCAGATCGCCATCGAGGGCGATGTGGGCGTGATCCGCGTGACGACAAAATGAAGCTGGCGCGGCGGCGAGCGCTCATCGGTCTGGGCGCACTGGCTTTAGCCCATCCGGCCAAAGCACAAGCCGTTCCCGATCTGGCGCTGTATCAGGCCATCCGCGACGAGGGCCTGAAGCGTGGTCGGGCCATGATCTACGCCACCAGTCTGGTCGATGGCGTCGGTGCGCGTCTGATGGGCTCTCCGAACATGCGGCGAGCCTATGACTGGTCCCTGGCGCGGATGCGCGAACTGGGCCTGAGCAATCCGCGCCTTGAGCCGATCGGCTCCTTCGGCCTCTCCTGGCGCCAGGTCCGCGCCTGGGCCCGGATGATCGCTCCGGGAGACGCAGCCTTCGCCGCCGCGGCCGCGCCCTGGTCGGTGGCGACGAAGGGGGCGGTCGAGGGCTGCGCGATCGCCGTGCGCTTGGACGCCGACGAAGATTTGCAGGCCGCTAGAGGACGGCTGAGCGGCAAGGTCGTGCTGCTGGGGCCGCCGAAGGCCGTATCCGTCACCGAGCCGTCCGTCGTCCGCTACACCGACGAAGAGGTCTTGAAGGGCGACGCCGCCGAAGCCGTGGGCGCCTACTACCGCACGGTCACCGAACGCCGCGCGCGTCAGGGGCGGGAGGGGCTGTTCAAGGCCCGGCGCAACGCATTCCTGGCGGCGGAGGGCGTGGCGGCCGTGATCCTGGACGGCGGTGGCGACGAGCCCGGCGTCATCACGGTCGACGGCTCGGAGCTGGGCGGTCGGCCATGGCTGGTGGCCGAGCGCCCCGCGTTTCCCGTGCTCCACATGGCGCACGAGGCCTATGCCCGCTGCTGGCGTCTGGCGGAGGCCGGGACTTCGACGCGTCTGCGGCTGGAGATCGCCACCGAGGAAGGCGATCCCGCCGAGCCGGGCTACAACGTCGTCGCCGAGTGGCCGGGGACGGACCCGGCCCTGAAGGCCCAGGTCGTGCTGGCCGGCGCGCACCTCGACAGCTGGGCGGCCGGCGCGGGGGCGGCCGACAATGGCGCGGGCGTGGCGGCGACGCTGGAGGCGGTCCGCATCCTGCGCGCGCTGAACCTGAAACCCCGCCGCACGATCCGAGTGGTTCTCTACGGTGGCGAGGAGCAAGGGCTTTACGGTTCTGAAGCCTACGCCAAGCAGCGCCTGGGCTATGCTCCGCGCTCGACCGCGCCCGAGCAGTTGGCGCTGCCCGTCGAGGGGCGGCGCGCCAAGATCGGGCCGCTGGTCAAGGGGCCGGAGTACGAGGCGTTTTCGGTCGCCTTCAATCTGGATGGCGGCTCTGGGCGCATCCGGGGCGTCTTCACGGGCGGCAATCCCGCCCTGGCCGCGCTTTATCGCGCCTGGATCGCGCCGCTGGCGGATCTGGGTGTGCTGGCGGTCTATGACGGGCCGCACTGGCCGGCCGATCAGTCGACCTTCACCGAGATCGGCTTGCCGGGGATCTCGTTCCTGCAGGATCCGCTCGACTACGACAGCCGCGCGCATCACACGAATCTGGATACGCTTGAGCGCCTGTCGCCGCCAGATTTGGCGCAAGCGGCGACCGTCCTTGCGATCTTTCTGATCAACAGCGCCACCGCCGAAGCGCGGACGCCGAGGTCATGACGGGCGATGGGCCCGTGCAGGGGCGCGAGCGATGTTCAACCTAAGTGAGGATTTGCGGCGCCCATAGGCGCTCAAGCACCGTGGAAACTTCGGGAATAGGAAAGAAGCTCGCGCACACAGCGCGCGGTGAGAAGCTGGGGAAGTGTGGCCTTTGCACGAAGGGGAACACTTCGGACGCGCCGATTGTCTTCACGGCCTCGGAAATCCAGTTCTCACAAGTATTCGGCTTGCGGGGTGAGGAGCGCGAAACTTGGGTTTCTGGGGCGACAGCGCCACGAATGGCCGGCTCTATATGCCGCAAGCTATCATAAAATAAGGAAGAAATGGTGGATGCGACAGGGATTGAACCTGTGACCCCCTCGGTGTGAACGAGGTGCTCTCCCGCTGAGCTACGCATCCGCCGTGTGGAGAGGTCCGAAACGAACCCGTCCGCGAGAGGACGGGGGCTATAGCCCGGTGTTCGGCGCGGGGCAAGAGGCCAAAAGCGTCTTGCAGGCGTTCGGCACATCCAAAAAGCTGTGGACGACCAGATCGCCGCCCAGGGTCTCGACCGGATCCTCTGTGTAGCCGAACGACACCAAGACGCTGGGCACGCCGGCGTTCTTGGCGCCGAGGGCGTCGTTGATGCTGTCGCCGATCATCACCGCGCGGGCGAGGTCGCCCTCAACGGCGGCGACGGCGGCGGCGACATGGCGGCCGTCGGGCTTGGCGGCGGGGGCGCTGTCGGCGCCGACCACGGCGTCGAAGAACGGCGACAGACCCGTGGCGTCCAGCAGGGCGACCGACAGGTGGGTCAGCTTGTTGGTGCAGACGACGAGGCGGGCGCCAGCGGACTTCAGGTCGGTCAGGGTCTCGACCACGCCGGGGAAGGGCGCGCTCTCGTCTGCGATACGCGTCAGGTAGAGGGCGATGAAGCGCTGGACGAGGGCGGGCGCGTGCTCGGCGTCCAGCGGCGCGCCGGCGGCGGCGAAGCCCCGCTCCAGCAGGGCCCGCGCGCCCCGTCCGACCATCAGCCGCACCTCGTCGAAGGGCAGGGCGGGCAGGGACTCCTCGGCCAGGATGGCGTTCAGCGAGCCCACCAGATCGGGCGCGGTGTCGACCAGCGTGCCGTCCAGGTCGAAGGCGATGGTCGCCCCGTTCAGGTCATGAAGCGCGTGCATGGGTCTGGCCTTTCGGCCAATTGCACGGCTAATGCAACTTTGGTTCGCCTCTAGGGAGTCGCGAGAGCCATGACCGTCCCCGTGTTACAGCCCATCCGGCCGCGCGCCGCCGTGATCCTGGCGGCCGGTCAGGGCACGCGGATGAAGTCGCCGACGCCCAAGGTGCTGCACAAGCTGGCCGGCCGGACCCTTTTGGACCACGCCATCGACGCGGCCGAGGGTCTGGGCTGTGAGCGGATCATCGTCGTGGTCGGGGCGCACAGCCCGCAGGTCGGCGAGGCCGCCCGCAAGCGCCTGGGCCCGAACGCGACCGTGGTCCAGGACCCGCCCCTGGGCACCGGCCACGCCGTGCTGGCGGCCAAGGACGCGCTGGCGGACTTCAACGGCGACGTGGTCGTCACCTACGCCGACTGCCCGCTGACAACAGCCGGGGTGATCGCGCCGCTGTTCGACCAGATCACCGGCGGCGCCCATGTGGCGGTGCTGGGCTTTGAGGCCCACAATCCGACCGGCTACGGCCGCCTGATCCTGGCCCCCGGCCACGTGCTGCTGCGCATCGTCGAAGAAAAGGAAGCCGACCTCGCCACCAAGCAGGTCAAGCACTGCAATTCCGGCGTCCTGGCCGCCGATCGGGCGATCCTGTTCGACCTGCTGGCCAATGTCCGCAACGACAACGCCAAGGGCGAGTACTACCTGACCGACGTGGTCGGCCTGGCCCACGATCGCAAGCTGGTCACCCGCGCGGCTTTCGCGCCGGAGGCTTCGGTGCAGGGCGTCAATTCGCAAGCCGAGCTCGCCGCCGCCGAGGTGGTCTGGCAGAAGGCCCGCCGCAACGCCCTGTTGGTCGAGGGCGTCACCATGCCCGCGCCCGAGACCGTTCATCTGTCGTGGGACACCCAGATCGCCGGCGGGGCGGTGGTCGAACAGTTCGTGGTCTTCGGCCCCGGCGTCAGCGTCGAGAGCGGCGCGGTGATCAAGGCCTTCAGCCATCTGGAAGGCGCCCATGTCGGGGAGGGCGCCTTGATCGGTCCCTACGCCCGCTTGCGCCCCGGCGCCGAGATCGGCCCAGAAGCTCACATCGGCAACTTCGTCGAGGTCAAGAACGTCAAGGTTGGCAAGGGCGCCAAGGCCAACCACCTCAGCTATCTGGGCGACGGCTCGGTCGGCGAGAAGGCCAACATCGGGGCCGGCGCCATCTTCTGCAATTACGACGGCTTCGAGAAGTTCCAGACCCATGTCGGCAAGGGCGCCTTCATCGGCTCCAACAGCGCCCTGGTCGCGCCCGTGCGGGTGGGCGACGGCGCCATGACCGGCTCGGGATCGGTGATCACCAAGGACGTCGAGGACGGGGCGCTGGCCCTGGCGCGTCCTGAACAGACGATCAAGGCAGGGTGGGCGACCAAGTTCCGCGCCCTCAAACAAGCCAAAAAGGATGCGAAGACGAAATGAGCAGCGCCGACGATCAGAAGCGCGCCTCGGGCGAGGCCGCCGCGCAACTCGTTGAAAACGGCATGGTGGTGGGTCTGGGCACCGGCTCCACCGCAGCCTGGTTCGTCAAGGCGCTGGCCGCCCGCAAGCTGACCGACATCAAGGGCGTGCCGACCTCGGACGCCACCGCGGCCCTGGCGCGCGAGCTGGGCATTCCGCTGGTCGCTCTGGACGACGTCAAGACGATCGACCTGACCGTGGACGGCGCCGACGAGATCGGTCCGGGCCTCAGCTTGATCAAGGGCGGCGGCGCGGCCCTGCTGCGCGAGAAGCTGGTCTGGGAAGCCTCGACCCGCTGCGTGGCGATCGCCGACGCCGCCAAGCGCGTTCCGGCGCTCGGCAAGTTCCCGCTGCCGATCGAGGTCGTGCGCTTCGGCCACGTCCACACCGGCCATCGCTTGGCCGACATCGCCGCCGAGTTCGACCTGCCGCCGCCGCGTCTGCGCACGGCCGAGCGGGGCGTGGTCGTCACCGACGGCGGCAACCTGATCTACGACATGGCCTCGGGCCGCATCGACGAGCCGGCGACCCTGGCCACGGCGCTCAAGAGCGTCACGGGCGTCGTCGACCACGGTCTGTTCCTCGACCTGGCCGACGAGGCGCTGGTCGGTACGGACGAGGGTGTGGTGCGTCTCGTTCCCTGACGTCTTACATAAGCCGACCAGTGAAGCTTGGAGCCCGGTGATGGCTGACTACGACTACGATCTCTTCGTCATTGGCGCGGGCTCCGGCGGCGTGCGCGCGGCGCGGCTGGCGGCCATGAGCGGCGCCAAGGTAGGCGTGGCCGAGGAGTATCGTGTTGGCGGAACCTGCGTGATCCGCGGCTGCGTGCCCAAGAAGTTCATGGTCTACGCCAGCGAGGTCGCCAGCCAACTGAAGACGGCCAAGGGCTATGGTTGGACGATCGGTGAGGCCAAGTTCGACTGGAAGGGCTTCATCCACGACAAGGACGTCGAGATCGCCCGTCTGTCAGGGATCTATGTAACCAACCTGCAGAAGGCCGGCGCGCATCTGCTGCACGGCCGCGCCCAGATCGTTGATGCGCACACCGTCGAGGTGCTTCCCAAGGAGGGCTCGAACGACGCCGGTGTCTACACCGCCCGCAAGATCCTGATCGCCACGGGCGGCCGGCCGGTGAAGCCCGACTTCCCGGGCGCGGAGTTCGGCATCACCTCGGACGAGGCGTTTCATCTGCCCAAGCTGCCCAAGAGCATCATGATCGTCGGCGGCGGCTATATCGCCGTCGAGTTCGCGGGCATCTTCGCAGGGCTCGGCGTCGAGACGACGCTGCTCTACCGCGGCGCCAACATCCTGCGCGGCTTCGACGACGACGTCCGCGCCCACCTGGCCGATGAACTGGGCAAGCGCGGGATCAAGGTCGTGCTGGGCTGCTCGCACACCCGCATCGAGAAGCAGGAAGACGGGACGCTGCTCAGCACCCTGAACAACGACCTGACCTTCGAGACCGAGGCGGTCATGTTCGCCACCGGCCGCGAGCCCTATGTCCATGGCCTTGGCCTGGAGAAGGCCGGCGTGAAGCTGAACGAGCGCGGCGCGATCGCGGTCGACGCCCACTCCAAGACCAATGTCGACAGCATCTGGGCCGTCGGCGACGTCACCGACCGGATCAACCTGACGCCGGTCGCGATCCGCGAAGGCGCGGCCTTCGCCCAGACCGAGTTCTACAACAATCCGACGACCTTCGATCACGACATGGTCGCCTCGGCGGTGTTCTCGCAGCCGCCGGTCGGCGCGGTCGGCATGAGCGAGGCCGAGGCGCGGCACGTGTTCGGCGCGGTCGATATCTACCGATCGGTGTTCCGTCCCATGAAGATCACCTTCTACGGCGGCCAGGAGCGGTGCCTGATCAAGCTGGTGGTCAAGGCCGATGACCAGAAGGTGGTCGGCGTTCACGTGGTCGGGCCGGACTCGCCCGAGATCATCCAGATGGCCGCCATCGCCGTGAAGATGGGCGTGACCAAGCCGCAGTGGGACTCGACCTGCGCCGTCCACCCGACCCTGGCCGAGGAGCTGGTGACGATGCGCGAGAAGTACATCCCCGTCGAAGTCGGCGGCGTGGGATGATGAAGGCCGGCGTCCTGACGGACGCTTCGGAACGTCGGACCCGTTGGCTGGGTGGTCTCGCCGTCTTCATGATGGTGATGACGTCGCTGCTTGGCTATCTGGCGCCAAAGCAGTTCGCGGCGTTGCTCAGTCTGGTCGGCCTGCTGGCGGCGCCGGGGCTGCTCAGGTCGCGACCGCCGCTGCTGCCGATGTTCGCCTTGGCGCTGATGGCGGTTTGGGCGCTGTTCAGCCTGAGCTGGACGCCAGCTCTCCCGGACCCGGCCAAGCTCAAGAAGTTCGGCGCCGTAGAGAATTTCACGGCGATCAAGCTGTTCCTGCAATTGGGCCTGTACGGCTCGGCGGTCGCCATGCTGGGCCAGATGTCAGTCCGATCGGCTCGGCTGGCGGCGCGGGTGATGCTGGTCAGCGCCGGCCTGCTGGCGCTGATCACGTGTCTGGACGGCCTGCTGGGCGCTCCGATCTATCAGGCGATCCGCAAGGCTAGCGGTGATCCGCTGACGCCTGACCTCGCCATGGTCAAGGTCTCCATGGGAACCTATCCGCTGGTTCTGCTGCTTTGGCCGTGCGCCCGCGTTCTGGGCGCTTCGACCGTCAAGGGGCGGAATGTCTTGGTGGCGATCCTGTTCGGTCTGATCCTGCTGGCGGCCCATATCACCGGGGCCGACGCGCCGGTCGCCGCCCTGGTGCTGGGGGGCTGGTCTGGCTGGGGGTGCGCTTCATCGGCAAGCCGGTCGCGCGGGCCCTGATCCCGCTGGTCTCGGCGGTTTTTATCTTCGCGCCCATGGTGATGCTGTGGGGCGAGAAGTCGGGCGTCGTCGCCTGGCTGCACGCGCTTGTGCCCCCGTCCTGGGACCATCGTCTGAACATCTGGGCCTTCGCCTCCGACCGTATCCTGGAGCATCCGATGCGCGGCTGGGGGATCGACGCAAGCCGGGCCTTCGGCTCGGCCATCCCGCTGCACACCCATAACGCTCCGCTACAAATCTGGCTGGAGCTTGGCGCGTTCGGCGCGGCCATGGCGGCGGCCTTCTATGCCTGGATCCTCTACGGCGTGGTCAGGTGGACCGGCGTGGATCGACGCGACGGCGCCATGGCGGCCGGGGCCCTCACATCCTATCTGGTGGTCAGCGGTTTGAGCTTCGGGGTCTGGCAGGAATGGTGGCTGGCCCTCGGCGCCTTGGCCGTCATTGCCTGCGGGGTCGCGCAAAAAACGAGCGCTTCTACCCGCTAGCGCGACAACGAACTTTCTCGCTTTGGCGGATCGACGCGGCTTCACCGCATGATTTTGCCTTTCGGTTCTATTCGCGGTATCTACGCCGCCCCTTGTTGTTATCGAGCCTGTCATGACCGCCCGCTGGACCCCCGCCGCCTGGAGAGCCAAACCCGCCAAGCACATCCCCGCCGACTATCCGGACGCGGGCGCTGTCGAGCGGGTCGAGCAGACGCTTCGCCAGATGCCGCCGCTGGTCTTCGCCGGCGAGGCGCGTCGGCTGAAGAGCCTGCTGGGCGATGTCGCCGAAGGCCGCGCCTTCCTGCTGCAGGGCGGCGACTGCGCCGAGAGCTTCAAGGAATTCCACGCGGACAACATCCGCGACACCTTCCGCCTGATCCTGCAGATGGCGGTGGTGCTGACCTTCGCTGGCGGCAAGCCGGTGGTGAAGGTGGGGCGCATCGCCGGCCAATTCGCCAAGCCCCGGTCGGAGCCGATCGAGGTCCAGGGCGACATCACCCTGCCGTCGTATCGCGGCGACATCATCAACGGCATGGACTTCAACGAGGCCGAGCGGGTTCCCGATCCGGACCGCCTGCTGAAGGCCTATGGCCAGTCGGCCGCGACGCTGAACCTGCTGCGCGCCTTCGCCAGCGGCGGCTATGCCGACCTCTACAACATCCACCGCTGGACCCTGGGCTTCGTCGGCGACAGCCCGCAGGGCGCGCGCTATCGCGAGCTGTCGGAGAAAATCTCCGAGGCCCTGACCTTCATGTCGGCCGTCGGCGTCACGCCCGACACCCAGCCTGATTTGCGCCGCGTCGAGTTCTTCACCAGCCACGAGGCCCTGCTGCTGGGCTTCGAGGAAGCCATGACCCGCGTCGATAGCACCTCGGGCGACTGGTACGACACCAGCGCCCACCTGCTGTGGATCGGCGAGCGCACCCGCCAGCTGGACGGCGCCCACATCGAGTTCATGCGCGGCGTGAAGAACCCGATCGGCCTGAAGTGCGGCCCGACCATGGAAGGCGACGACCTGCTGCGGCTGATCGACGTCCTGAATCCGAACAACGAGCCGGGGCGTCTGACGCTGTACGGCCGCTTCGGCTCGGACAAGATCGCCGACCGCCTGCCGCGCCTGATGCGGGCGACCAAGAGCGCCGGCCGTTCGGTGGTCTGGGCTACGGACCCGATGCACGGCAACACGCTGAAGGCCTCGACCGGCTACAAGACCCGTCCGTTCGATCGGATCCTCGGCGAAGTGAAGAGCTTCGTGGAGATCGCCCAGGCCGAGGGCGTGCACCCCGGCGGCGTCCATCTGGAGATGACTGGCCAGAACGTCACCGAGTGCCTCGGCGGCGCCCGCGCCGTGTCGGAAACCGATCTCGGCGACCGCTATCACACCCACTGCGACCCGCGCCTGAACGGCGAGCAGGCGCTGGAACTGGCCTTCCTGGTGGCGGAAAAGCTGAAGTCCGCGCGCGACGATCAGCGGCGGTTGGCGGCGGGCTAGGCCCAGGCGGGGCGGCGGGCGCCTCGGCGCCCGCGTCCTGGTCTACGGATACCCCCGCGAGCGCGGCTGGCGCGCCCGTTCGGCTTCGCGCTTTCCTAGAACGACGATAGGTTTGCGGTGCGGCGAACGGCCGCTTGACCGCCCGCGCGGCGCTCTCCAATTGTGTTTCATAAGGGAGAGCCGAATGCGTTTGCGCCAGAAGATCCGTCGCGAGGTCAAGTTCCTCAAGGGTTTGACCCGGACGCTCAAGCGCGTGAAGTCCATTGCTCCCGACAGCGCCAATCTGATCTGTGACGATATCGAGGCGGCCGTCGACAAGTGGCGCGACCGCCCGGCCATGACCTTCGAAGGCAAGACGGTCACCTATGCCGAGCTGGACGGCATGGCCAACCGCTACGCCCACTGGGCCAAGGGGCAGGGGCTCACGCGGGGCCAGACCGTCGCCCTGTTCATGCCCAACCGCCTGGAATACTTCGCGGTCTGGTACGGCCTGTCCAAGGTCGGGGTCGCCACGGCCCTGATCAACAATCAGCTGACTGGCGCGGCCCTGGCGCACTGCCTGAACATCTCCCAGGCTCTGCACTGCATCGTCGATCCTGAGACCTCGCCCTGTTTCGAGGACGTGAAGGACAGGCTTGACCGCCACATGCAGCAGTGGGTCCTGGGCCCCGTCCACGGCGAGCAGCGCGATCTGGTCAAGGCGCTGAAGAGCTGCAGCCAGCTACGCCCCGACCGCGTCACCGCGCGTGAAGGCCTCACCGCCAGGGACACCGCGCTCTACATCTTCACCAGCGGCACCACGGGCATGCCCAAGGCCGCGCGCATCACCCACATGCGCGCCCAGCTCTACATGCGCGGCTTCGCCGGTTCGACGGGCTCCAAGGAGACCGACCGCATCTATGTCACCCTGCCGCTCTATCACGCCACCGGCGGGCTCTGCGCCCTGGGCGCGGGCTTGCTGAACGGCGGCGCGATCGTGCTGCGCAAGAAGTTCTCGGCCACCCAATTCTGGCCCGACATCGTCTCCGAGAACTGCACGATGTTCGTCTATATCGGCGAGCTGTGCCGCTATTTGGCCAACCAGCCTGAGCACGAGCTGGAGCGGGCCCACAAGCTGCGCCTGATCTTCGGCAACGGCCTGCGCCCGGACGTCTGGGACGACATGCTGGACCGCTTCAAGGTCGGCGAGGTGCTGGAGTTCTATGGCGCGACCGAAGGCAATGTTTCGCTGTTCAACTTCGACGGCCGGCGAGGGGCGATCGGCCGGGTGCCGGGCTATCTGCGCGGCAAGTTCAACATCCGGATCGTCAAGTTCGACGTCGAGACCGAGACCCCCATACGCAGCCTTGACGGCAGCTGCATCGAGTGCGCGCCGGGCGAGGTCGGCGAGTGCATCGGTCAGATCGGCAGCGACGCCCGCTCGAACTACGTCGGCTACGCCGACAAGGCCGCCACCGAGAAGAAGGTGCTGCACGACGTCTTCCAGAAGGGCGACGCCTGGTTCCGCACCGGCGACCTGATGCGGGTCGACAGCGATGGCTACATCTATTTCGTCGACCGCATCGGCGACACCTTCCGCTGGAAGGGCGAGAACGTCGCCACCAGCGAGGTGGCCGAGCGCCTGGCCGCCGTCGAGCACGTGCTCGAGGTCAATGTCTATGGCGTCAAGGTCGGCGAGCTGGACGGCAAGGCGGGCATGGCGGCCCTGGTCACCGATCCGGAATTCGACCTCGCCGCTTTCGCCAAGCACGTGGACGAGCACCTGCCCAGCTATGCGCGGCCGGTCTTCCTGCGCCTGCAGCAGGCGATCGAGACGACCGGCACCTTCAAGTACCGCAAGGTCGACTTGGTCGGCGACGGCTTCGACCCCACCCGGACCAAGGACCCGCTGTACTTCCGCGATCCGAACAAGGGCTATGTGAAGATCACCAAGGCCGTCTTCGCCAAGATCGAGGCCGGCGGCTACAAGCTCTGAACGCGTCGCGCGTGCCGCTACGTCAAGTTGCGGCGCGATTGAACGGCGCGCGCTTCATGGCTATATGCGGAAGTCGATCCGCGGGCCTTTGTGTGTGGCGGCCTTTCAAGATCTCATTCCAATCAAAGGGATAGTCTTCCCCGCCATGCTTCTGACCATGCTGAAGGCCAAGCTGCACCGCGCCACGGTGACCCAGGCCGACCTGGATTACGAAGGCTCGATCGCCATCGACCGTGATCTGTTGGACGCCTCGGGCATCCTGCCCAACGAGCAGGTCGACGTGTTGAACATCACCAATGGCGCGCGCTTCACCACCTACGCCATCGAGGCCCCGCGCGGGTCGAAGGTCATCGGCGTCAACGGCGCGGCCGCGCGCCTGGTGCAGAAGAACGACCTCGTCATCGTCGTCACCTATTGCCAGATGCCGGCCGAGGAGGCGCGTAACTACGCCCCGACCGTCGTGCTGCTGGACGAAGGCAATCTGATCAAGAAGGCGGCCTGACGCATGGCTCGTCGCCTGGCCCTGGTCGCGATCGCCGCTGCGGGCCTTTCGGCCTGCTCGCCCAAGCTGCCCGCCGACATCAACGAAGACGTCCTGGCCCAGGCGATCGGCAAGTCGATCGGCTCGCCCTCGACCTGCGTGATCCTGGCCGACGCCCAGGGGCGTATGGTCTGGCGCGGCGGCGGCTACATCACCTGTTCGCGCAACCTGCCCACCTGCCAGGGCGAGACGACCACCGCCGAGGCCGTGCTGAAGGCGGGGCTGGGCAAGCCCGCGCGCTTCACCAGCTGCCCGACCACGGGAAACAATACCGTCGGCTGGGCCGTCGGCCCCATGCCGACCGGCGAGGGCAAGCCCGCGCTCGGCCTGACCTATGTCGCGGTCATGGAGGGCGAACGCGCCCTGCCGGGCCTTGAGATCAAGGAACGGGCGGAGCACGCGTTCAAGAAGGCCGGGTTCTAACCGCCGCCCCACGAGGGGCGGCGGCCTCGTCGTTCCTACCGCGCCGCCTCGTAGACCGCGCTGACGTCCACCCGCACCTTCAGTTCACCGGCCGAGATGCTGGTCGAGTCGGCCATCTCGCGCTTGGCCATGGCGAACACCGGCATTGGCGGGGAGGGGGGCGCATAGCCGCCGCCTTCGCTGAGATTGATCAGGCGCACGGCCTTGTAGCCGGTGGCCCGGCCATAGAGCTCGGCCTTGGCCTGCAGGGCCTTCACCGCCTCCAGCCGCGCGGCGTCCTCGGCGACTTGCGGGTTCGACAGGCCAAAGCTGATCCCGTTCACGGTGTTGGCGCCCGCCCCGACGGCGGCGTCCACGGTCGCGCCCAGCTTGGCCAGATCGCGCACGGTGATCGTCACCTGGTTCGAGGCCTGATAGCCGGTCAGCTTGGGCGGCTGGTTCTGCTCATAGGCGTATTGGGCGCTCAGGTTCAGGTTTGAGGTCTGGATATCGCGCTCGGCGATCCCGGCCTTCTTCAGCGCCGCCAGGGCCTGGTTCATCCGCGCGCCATTGGCCTTCAGGGCCTCGCCGGCGGTCGCGCCTTCCGTCTGCACGCCAAGCGTGATGGTGGCCATGTCGGGCGCGACGAGGGTCTCGCCGAAGGCCGACAGGTTGAAGGTCGTAGCCTTGAACGCGGCCTCGGCGCTGGTCTGCGCCAAGGCCGGCGCGGCCGCGCCCATCAGCAGGGCGCCGCCCAGCAGGACGGGGGCGGCGAAGGCGGCCATCCGGCGAGCGGGGCCTTGGGCGGGGCCTTGGGCGGAGCGGCGGGCGGTGTTGGTCATCGTTTTCTCCAGATCTGTCCGGCGCAGGCGAAGCGTGGCTGAACAGCTATGGTTCCCCTCATGACAGCCTCAACCTGAACCGGAGCTTTAAGCCGCGTTCGGCCCGTGCTAATCCGCCGGCTCGCGTGCGCTTCGAAGCGACTCCGCGCGGGCCTGTAGCTCAATGGTTAGAGCCGACCGCTCATAACGGTCTGGTTGGGGGTTCGAGTCCCTCCGGGCCTACCAAAATTTTGAACAAGGTACGAATTCCTCGAAAATCATAGAAATGGACGTTCATGGCAAAGATGCCGCCAAGCTCGGTCGTCCTGTCATCTAACCTATCGATCACGAGAGAGGCTCACGAGGTGGGGCTACGGTCCGGTCAAGAAATGCCAGAGGGTCTTAGTAATGGCCCAGGTGATGCTGAGCAGTGTGAGCATTAGAATCCAAGCTAACGCCGTCATTAACAACTCACTCATCGGCGTTGCCATCAATTTTTGAAGTTCCGTCGGCTTCGGCACGGATTCTAGAAACCGGCTGAACAGCTGTTGGTCACTGGGGTTTATGATCGTCCTGTAACCGTCTCTCACGCTACTAGGGTAACGGTCTACAAGTTTCCCGTCGGCCCATAGCTGGACTTGGATCGCTTGCTTGTGCGGGTGCTCGAAATCGAAACAATCAAGCTCGCAGTGAACGACGGGACGGTAGCCGTGCAGGACCAAGCTAGAGAAGCGATGGGCGAGGATCTTACCGTGTCGCTCGTTCGCTCTCCACTGACGGCGCTCCTCGTCCGAATATTCCTGATCTTGAGTTTCGAACACGCGATGCCTCTCCTCAGTTGAGCTCGATCACTATAAGGCGAGGTCTAAGGCTCGCAGTGACGTCAGTTTGAGTCAAAGTGGGGGGCGCCGCGCGCCCAGCTCCCGAGAAAATCTTCGCGAGAGGTAACGTCAAAGTCGGACGCACACCCCTGCGCCCCACCCCGACTCCCGCCTCGCCAATCGGCAAAATCGTTAATGGCGGGAGTGTTTTGGCCGCGGCCGCAGCGCGCTCCCTGAGCCATCACCCCAAGATCCCAGGCTGGAGGAGGCCTCGATGGACATCGATGCCGATCGCCTGCGCGCGGTCGTGGGCGCGTTGGGCGGCGTGGCCGTCTACGGCCTGGTGCAGATCGGCGCGCTGGACGTGGCCGAGCGCGCGACCCCGCGCCACCTGACGATCCGCCTGGCCTGCGCCACCGGGGCGGCGGTCATCGTCGCGGCCTTTCTGGTCAAGGCGGCCCTGCCGGTCATTCCGTGGCCGGCCGTGCGCGAGCCCTATCTGTTCGGCTTCGCGGTCGGCGCCTTCAGCTGGGAGCTGCTGCCCCTGGTGTTCAGTGTGGTGAAGCGCCGAGCCGCCGAGCGGGCCGAGACGCTGTAGGCCACCAAAAAGAAAACCCTCGCCGGGCAGGTCCGGCGAGGGCTCAAGGCTTGGGGAAGGAGGGGCAGGTCTAGAACTTGTAGTTCAGGCCGATCAGGTAGGTGCGGCCATAGCGCTGGTAGTCGATCACCTGGCGCGGGTCGTTGTTCTGGTAGGTGGTGAACGGCTCGTCGGTCAGGTTGTTGACCTGGGCCAGCACCGACAGGCCTTCCATCGGGCCGTCGTTGAAGGTGTAGCCGATCTGGCTGTCGACCACGGACTCGCCCTTGACCATCCGGTAGTTGCGGCCGTTGCCAAAGCCCGAGACCTCGCCCAGGAACTTGGAGCGATAGCGGTCGCTGATCCGGAACGAGAAGCCGTTCTTCTCATAATAGACCGTCAGGTTGGCCACCGTCTTGGACAGGCCCGGGATCGGCTGGCTGTCGTCGCTGGGGTTGGGCTGGATCGAGCTGTCGGTGTACGAGGCGCTGAAGGTGGCGCCAAAGCCGTCCAGCAGCGGGGTCAGCAGCGCGCCCGGCATGGAGAGCGCGAACTCCACGCCCTTGACCGCGCCGCCCTTGCCGTTCTGGGGCGTCGTCACCAGGCCCTGGCGGATGGCCGGCTCGGGATTGCCGCCGGTCGGGAAGCCGGTGAAGTCGAACACGACCGTCTGGTCGTACACGTAGGTCTTCAGGTCCTTGTAGAACGCCGCCAGCGAGACATAGGCCTGACGGCCGAAGTACTTCTCGTAGGAGACGTCATAGGAGTCGGCGCGCCAGGGCTCTAGCTCCGGATTGCCGCCGCTGCCGCTCCAGGGCGAGAAGTTGATGTTGGTCGATCCGGCCTTGTTGGGGTCGTAGCTGAAGGTCTTGCTGGCGCGCATCTGGTCCATGCGGGGACGGGCCAGGGTGCGGGCGACGGCGAAGCGCAGGCTCTGCTCGCCCGCGAACTGGAACCGCAGGTTCACGCTGGGCAGGAAGTCGAGATAGCTCTTGCCGCCGCTGAGGGTGGTGCGGGTCACGCCCGTTCCCGTGCCGCTGGCGCCCAGGGCGGTCGAGCTCTGGTCGGTGTGGACCATCTGGAAGCCGAAATTGCCGCTCATCGGCACGCCGCCGAGCTCGGCGTCGATATTGGCCTTCAGATAGCCGATCGCGACCTTCTCCTCGACGTCCCAGCTCTTGACCAGCACGTCGGCGTTGGGGTTGCGCACCAGGTCATAGGCGCCCGAGGCGATCAGGGCGAACGGATCGTAGCTGACCATGTTCCCCAGGCCGATGAACGCCAGCGAGGTTGAGCCGACGATGGCCGAGGCGGGGATGGCGACGCTGGCCGGCGAGCCCTTCACCCGCAGGAACCACTCGTCGTTCACCAGGCCCTTGGAGCGTTCGCTGTAGTTGAAGCCGGCCTCGAGGCTGGACAGGCCGCCGTCCAGCGCGCGGCTGGCCGAGAAGCGCGCGGCCTTCAGCTCGTCGGTCACGGTGGGCTGGTTGAAATAGCCGTCCTGGCCGCCGCTGATGATGTCGCCGCCCCAGCCTTGCGGGCTGGTCAGCTTGATCTGGCTGGCGTCGCCGTAGTTCAGGGTCGAGGTGAAGATCGCCACGCCGTCGCCGTTCATCGTGAACGACATGTTGTCGGTCGCGCCGACGCCCGAACGGCCGGTGCCGGAGTAGGATTCGATGATCTGGTCGGTGCGCTCGACCTTGGACCAGGACAGGTCGCTGGTCAGGGTCCAGGCCTCGCCCAGCTCCAGCTTGTTGTTCCAGCCCAGCGACTTGATCGTGGCGTCGCGGTCGTTGCCGTCGTTGCGGATCACGCCCTTGACGCCGTTATAGGTCCCGGCGACCACCAGGCCGTTGTCGACCTTGGCGTTGGTCAGCGGCACCCCGCCCCACAGCAGCGGCAGCTCGACGCCGCGCTGGATCTGGTGGTTGTTGAACTCGGAATAGAAGACGTCCAGCGACGAGGTGAAGCGGTCGGTCGGAGCATATTCGACCACGCCCATGAAGCCGTCGCGCTTGAGCATGCTGGATTGGACGTAGGGCTTGGCGCCGCCGATCACCAGCGCGCCGTTCGAGGTGGGATAGCCCCAGGCGTTCCAGCGCTCGGCCTGATAGGGCGACTCCATGTGGGCGTAGCCCAGGGCCAGGCCCAGCTTACCGTCCATGAACTGGTCGATGTACGAGACGCTGAAGCGGTTGCCGTGCGACTTGGTGCCGGCGTTCAGGGCGCCGATGTCGTTCCACTCATAGCGAGCGCCGACGGCCAGGGCGCGCTTGCCGAACGCCAGCGGACGGACGGTGCGCATGTCGGCGGTGCCGGCCAGGCCCTGGCCGATCAGACCAGCATCCGGGGTCTTGTAGACCACCACCGCGCTCAGCAGTTCCGAGGGATACTGGTCGAACTCGACGCCCCGGTTGTCGCCGGTCGAGACCTGTTCGCGGCCGTTCAGCAAGGCGGTAGTGAAGTCCGGCGCCAGGCCTCGGATCGAGATGACCTGCCCACGGCCGTCCAGGCGCTGTGCCGTCAAGCCAGGAAGGCGCGCGATCGACTCGGCGATCGACACGTCCGGCAGCTTGCCGATGTCCTCGGCCGAGACGGCTTCGACGATCGAGGTCGAGGTCTTCTTCAGCGAAATGGCGCCTTCGATGCCGCGACGGATGCCGGTGACGACGACTTCCTCGACCTGGGTGTCTTGCGGTTCGGGCGCGGTTTGCGCCTGGGCCGAGCCGGCCAGGGCGAAGGTCAGCGCCAGGCCCGTGGCGCCTCCGGTCATCAACCCGGCGCGGCGGCGCGAAATTGCAGTGCTCATGAGTCTCACCCTCCCTGTCCGGCTCTGCGCTTTGGATGGTGCGACGGGCCGTTGGTGAAAATTACTGCAAATTAATCGGATGTAATCAACCCAAAAAATTGCAAACCGGCGAGGGCGGTGCGCTTTGAGGCGCCTCTATTAGGTCCGATGTGGCTTCTTCGTCCCACCTTTGGAGGATGTAATGAGTTGAAAGTGGCTGCAAAGGGCTCGGATTGAGCGGATTGACAGGGCTGCGCTGTCGCTGCAAATTCTTGCAAAGATATGCAATAGCGGTCCGTCGCTGAACGGGCGTGGGGAGGGGAGCGATGTCGGTCATGACGCCTTGGCGACGAACGCTGCTGGCCGCGCTGGGCTTGAGCGCCCTGGCCGCCTCGGCGGTCGCGGCGCCGTCTCCCCACCTGCAGCGCAAGCCGCAGGACGAGGTGATCTACTTCCTGCTGCCCGACCGCTTCGAGAACGGCGACACGGCTAACGACCACGGCGGACCCAAGCGAGGCCCCTTGGTCGACGGTTTCGATCCGACACGAGCGGGCTTCTACCATGGCGGCGACCTGAAAGGCGTCACGCGCCGGCTGGACTATATCCAGGGGCTAGGCGCGACCGCGATCTGGCTAGCGCCGGTGTTCACCAACAAGGCTGTGCAGGGATCGCCGGGTCACGAGTCGGCGGCGCATCACGGCTACTGGATCACCGACTTTACTGATGTCGATCCGCACTTCGGGACCAAGGCCGACTTCAAGGCCCTGGTGGATGCCGCCCATGCGCGGGGCCTGAAAGTCTACATGGATATCGTCGTGAACCACACGGCCGACGTCATCCAGTACCAGGAGTGTCCCGGCGGGGCCTGTCCCTATCGCGGCGTCGCCGACTACCCCTACGCGCGCAAGGGCGGTGTGGCGGGACCGGTGATCAATGACGGTTTCGATGGCAAGGATTTCTCCAAGCTCAAGCGGCCAGACTGGGCCTATACGCCCTTCGTTCCGGCGGGCCAGAAACATGCGAAGAAGCCTGACTGGCTGAACGACCCGATCTACTACCATAACCGGGGCGAGAGCACGTTCGCCGGCGAGAGCTCGCTGCTGGGCGATTTTGCGACCCTGGACGACGTGTTCACTGAACACCCGCACGTGGTGGCGGGTTTCATCGAGGTCTATGGCCGCTGGATCGACGACTTCGGGATCGACGGGTTCCGCATCGACACCGCCCGCCACGTGAACCCTGAGTTCTGGCAAGCCTTCGTCCCGGCCATGCTGGCCCGCGCCAAGGCCAAGGGCATTGCGAACTTCCACATCTTCGGCGAGGTGTTCGATCCGGACGTGGCGATCCTGGCCAGCCACACGCGGGTCGACAAGCTGCCGGCGGTGCTGGACTTCGCGTTCCAGGCGGCGGTGACCGACGTGGTCACGGGCAAGGCGGGGCCGGAGCGATTGGCTCGGGTCTTCGCGGCGGACGCCGTCTACGAGGGCGGCGAGGCGACAGCGCGCCAGCTGCCGACGTTTCTGGGCAACCACGACATGGGCCGGATCGGCTGGTTCCTGCAAAGGGCGCGGCCTGGGATCGGCGACGAGGAGCTTCTCGCTCGCGTGACCCTGGCCAACGCGATCATGCTGACCGCGCGCGGCGTCCCGACGATCTACTATGGCGATGAGCAGGGCTTCACCGGTGATGGCGACTATGCCGACGCGCGCGAGGACATGTTTGAAAGCCAGGTCGCCCGCTACAACGACAACCGCCTGATCGGCGTCTCGGCGAAAGGCCCAAGGTCGGCCTTCGATCCCGACAGCGTGCTCTACCGCCGGATCGCCGAGCTGGCTCGCCTCCGCGCCGCGACGCCGGCCTTGCGCGATGGTCGCCAGGTCACGCGCGTCGCCGACCAACAGCCGGGCCTCTTCGCCTTCTCGCGCCTGCTGGCGGGAGCCGAGGTCCTGGCCGTCTTCAACACCAGCGACAAGCCGATCAAGACGAACGTGCCGGTCGAGGCCGGCTCAAGCGCGTGGCGGGCCCTGCATGGCTCCTGCCAGCCCAGCGCCGCCGCGCCCGGCGGCTATTCCGTCGAGCTTGCGCCGCTCGACTACATGCTATGCGTTTCCGAGGGACGACCGTGACCGTTGAAGTTCTTGCAAAGCCCCAGGCGGAGACGTTGATGAGCGAATGGTGGCGGGGCGCGGTGATCTACCAGGTCTATCCGCGCAGTTTCGCCGACTCGAACGGCGACGGCGTCGGCGACCTGCCGGGGATTACGGCCCGCCTTGAGCACATCGCTTCGCTGGGCGTCGAGGGTGTGTGGCTGTCGCCGTTCTTCACGTCGCCGATGAAGGACTTCGGCTACGACGTTTCGGACTATCGCGATGTCGATCCGATCTTCGGGACCCTGGCCGACTTCGACGCCCTGATCGCCAAGGCCCACAGGCTGGGCCTGAAGATCATCATCGACCTGGTGTTCTCGCACACCTCGGAAGAGCACCCCTGGTTCGTCGAGAGCCGCCAGGACAGGGCCAACGCCAAGGCCGACTGGTTCGTCTGGGCCGACGCCAAGCCCGACGGCAGCCCGCCCAGCAACTGGCAGTCGGTGTTCGGCGGCCCGGCCTGGACCTGGGACGCCCGGCGCGGCCAGTACTACATGCACAACTTCCTCAGCAGCCAGCCGCAGCTGAACCTGCATAACCGGGCGGTCCAGGACGCCCTGCTGGCCGTCACCCAGTTCTGGATCGACAAGGGTGTGGACGGCTTCCGCTTCGACGCCATCAATTTCTCGATGCATGATCCGGCGCTGACCGACAATCCGCCGCTGCCGCCGGGCGGCAAGCGCACGCGGCCGTTCGACTTTCAGGACAAGATCCACAACCAGAGCCACGCCGACATCCCGAAGTTCCTCCAGCGCCTCCGGGCGCTGACCGACGCGGCGGGCGGACGGTTCTCGGTGGCCGAGGTCGGCGGCGACCATGCCGACCGCGAAATGAAGCTGTTCACGGCCGGAAGCGACCGGCTGAACAGCGCCTATGGCTTCCTCTATCTCTATGCCGACAAGCTGATGGCCGACATGATCCCCCAGGGTGCGGCCATGTGGCCGGGCGAGGCGGGAGAGGGCTGGCCGTCCTGGACCTTCTCGAACCACGACGCGCCGCGCGCGGTGTCGCGCTGGGCCGAGGGCCGCGACTGCAAGGCTTTCGCCGAGATGGCCCTGCTGCTGCTGATGGGACTGCGCGGCAACGTCTTCGTCTATCAGGGCGAGGAGCTGGGCCTGCCTCAGGCCAATGTGCCGTTCGAGCGGCTGCAGGATCCTGAAGCCATCGCCAACTGGCCCCAGACCCTGGGTCGCGACGGCGCGCGGACGCCGATGCCGTGGGTGGCGGGCGCGGCCAATGCCGGCTTCTCAGGCGTCGAGCCCTGGCTGCCGGTCGATCCCGAGCACCTGCCCTTGGCTGTGGATGCGCAGGAGGCTGACCCGACCTCGACCTTGCATGTGGCGCGTCGCCTGATCGCCCTGCGTCGGAACCATCCCGCGCTGCGCACCGGCGCCATCACCTTCCTCGACACCAACAGCCCGCTGCTGATCTTCCAGCGCGGCGAGGGGGCGGGCGCGCTCTTGCTGGCCTTCAATCTGGGCTTTGAGGCGGTCAACTGGTCGCTGCCCGAGGGCTGGACGCTGGTGGATGGCGTCAACCTGGGCGCCGAGGGCGAGATGCCTGTGTGCGCGGGTCTGATCGCGCGGCGGGTTTAGCCTCCGCAGCTCTCCCGGATGATCAGATCCGTCGGCACGCGCTCGGAGCGGCTGGCGCGCTCGCCGCTGTCGAGCAGCTTGGACACCATCAGCCGGCCGGCCTTGGCGGTGTCCTGGGCGATGGTCGAGAGGGCGGGGCTGGCGTAGCGGCTGAAGGGGACGTTGTCGAAACCCATCACAGACACGTCGCCCGGCACGGACAGGCCCGCGTGCTTCAGCGCGCGGATGGCGCCCAGCGCGATCAGGTCGGACGCGGCGACCACGCCGTCGAACTGGATGCCGTGATGGATCAGGCTGTCGACGGCGGCCTCGGCCGACTCCACCTCGAAGTGGGCGGGGACGATCAGGTCGGGATCGACGCCCAGCTTGGCCTGCTCGAGGGCTTCCAGATAGCCGCGGTGGCGGTGCATGGCCTCGGGCGCCTCGGTGTCGCCCAGGAAGACGATGCGCTTGCGGCCCAGGCGCGCCAGATGCAGCGTCGCGCGGCGCCCGCCCTGGATGTTATCCGAACCGACCGAGCAATAGGCCTGGTCTGGGAACTGGGCGCCCCAGACGACGAAGCGGGTCTCGGTCTCGGCCAGCCGGTTGAAGGCCGCGTGCAGCGAGCTCTGGCCCAGGAAGATGACGCCCTCGGCCCGGCTGGTGTTCATCGCTGCCGCCAGATCCTCGAAATTGGCCGGCGCGATGTGGCTGAGGATGACGTCGCAGCCGCGCTCCTTGGCCGCCTCGCCGACACCGGCCAGCAGCTCCAGAAAGAAGGGATCGGACATGCCGCTGTCGCGGCCTTGCGGGCGAGGGGTGACCAGAGCGATCGTAGCCTCTGCGCCGATCGGGCCGGCGGGCATGTAGCGGCGGAACGGATAGTCCATCTCGCGCGCTAGCTTCCAGATCAGCTGCTTGGTGCGCTGGTTCACCGCTGGGCTGTCGTTCAGCGCCCGCGAGGCGGTGGAGATCGAAACCCCGGCCAACTTGGCCAGGTCCTCAAGTCGTGTCGCGCCTCTGCTCACCTACGCCCGTCCCCAACGCTCGCCGCAAACATTTCTGCAAAGTTTTTCATTGGCCATAAGGCCCGGTTCGGCGAGATTTGCAACCGTCCAGCGGTCGGTCAGCTGTGCTGGCTATGTCTGAAAAATACCGCAAATAATCTCGCGCAGCTTTACGGACGCGTCTTGTGTCTTTACAGCGTTTCAGCGCGATCATGCGTCATTAATCCATATTTTGCAGCCTTTTCCGTTGCGCGACGCGACGCGGCGTGTGCAAATACGGCTTGCGCGATTTGTGCAAAATATTGCGAAAATGGATCGGATCTAACCGGTCCGAGCGGGGCGGAGACGGATGGCCAGGCAGAGGCTGACTTTCCTGCAGATCTGGAACATGTGCTTTGGATTCTTCGGAATCCAGATCGGTTTCGGCCTGCAGAACGCCAACACCAGCCGCATCTTCCAGACCCTGGGCGTCGACGTGAACCACCTGGCGATCCTGTGGATCGCCGCGCCGGCCACCGGTCTGATCGTGCAGCCGATTATCGGCCATTTCAGCGACAAGACCTGGGGGCGCCTGGGCCGTCGGCGGCCCTACTTCCTGTGGGGCGCGATCCTGACAACGGCCGCGCTGCTGGTCATGCCCAATTCGCCGACCCTGTGGGTCGCGGCCGCGGCGCTATGGATCATGGACGCTTCGATCAACGTCACGATGGAGCCGTTCCGGGCCTTTGTCGGCGACAACCTGCCCGACGAGCAGCGCGCGACCGGCTACGCCATGCAGAGCTTCTTCATCGGCCTGGGCGCGGTGCTGGCCTCGGCCCTGCCTTGGATCCTGACCAACGGGTTCAATGTCGCCAACACAGCCCCGGCGGGACAGATCCCCGACGCGGTCAAGATCGCCTTCTACGCCGGCGGGGCGGGGCTGCTGCTGGCGGTGCTGTGGACGGTCTTCACGACCCACGAGTATCCGCCCGAGCAGATGCAAGCTTTCGAGGCCGAGGAGCTGGGCTTTGGCCCGCGACAGGAGCCCGAGCCTTCGATCAACGCCTATGCCGCGCTCGGCGCCGGCGGCGTTCTGCTGAGCGCGGCGCTGGCCCTGATGGTCTGGTGGACGGGCCTGGAGAAGGAGCTCTACGTCCTGGCGGGCCTGCTGCTGGCGTTCGGCGTCGCGGGTGTGGTCGGCGCGCGGTTCAAGCGCCTGGGCCGCACCGATAACGGCTTTTCCGAGGTGCTGGAGGACGTCTTGCGCATGCCCGTCACCATGCGCCAGCTGGCGGTGGTGCAGTTCTTCTCGTGGTTTGGCCTGTTCGCCATGTGGATCTACACGACCCCCGCCGTGGCGGCGGTTCACTTCGGCGCCACGGACGCCGCGTCCAAGGCCTACAACGAAGGCGCTGACTGGGTCGGCCTGCTGTTCGCCGTCTATAACGGTGTCGCGGCCCTGGCGGCCCTGCTGATCCCGCTGATGGTCAAGGTCTCCAGCCGCAAGGTCAGCCACGCCGTCTGCCTGGCGCTGGGCGCGCTGGGCCTACTGTCCTTTCTGCTGATCCGCCAGCCGGGCCTGCTGTGGATCGGCATGATCGGCGTGGGCTTTGCCTGGAGCTCGATCCTGTCGGCGCCGTACTCGATCCTGGCCGGAGCCCTGCCGGCGCGGAAGATGGGCGTCTACATGGGCATCTTCAATGTCTTCATCGTCATCCCCCAGCTGTTGGCGGCGACGGTGCTGGGCCTGCTGCTGAAGACCTTCTTCGGCGGCCAGGCCATCTACGCGCTCGTCCTGGGCGCGGCCTCCCTGGTCATCGCGGCCCTGGCGACCTTCGCGGTTCGCGACGCCAAGCCGGCCTGACTTCCTGCTTTTCCCTTCAGCCTGACGAGGTCCTCGCCATGCGCCGCCTGAAACTGATCGCCCTGGCCTCGGCCGCCACCGCCGTCACGAGCGCGGCCCACGCCGCCGCGCCGGCCACGACCTGGGCCTACGCCGCCAAGACCGGCGTTGGGGCGTCCTACGAGGCCTATGTCGACGGCGCCTACAAGCCCAGCGGCCCGACGGGCGCGGTGTCCAAGGTCTGGTTCTCGATCGCCGACGGCGTGCTGACCGAGACCATGTACGGCCTGATCCACGAGGCTCAGGTCAAGCAGATGCGCATCGCCGTCCAGACTTCGACGGGTCTGGCGGTCGAGGGCGCGGACACCACGGCCAAGACCGAGTACCTGCACGTCGACGCCGCTGGCCGCCCGCTGTCACCGGCCTACAAGATCACAACCACCGACCGCCAAGGCCGCTTCGTCATCGAGAAGCGGATCTTCGCCGATCCGGACCGCGACAGCCTGTTCGTGCGGGTGACGGTCAGGGCGCTGAAGGGGGCCGTGACCCCGACCCTGGTGCTGGAGCCGCACATGGCCAACACGGGCGGCGGCGATACGGGCGCGGCCTCGACCACGGCGCTGACGGCCTTCGAGGGCCGGGCGCATCTCAGCCTCAAGGGCGCCAAGCCCTTCGCCAAGGCCTCGGCCAGCGCGCTCCAGGACGGCGAGCCCCTGGCGGGCCTGAAGGTCACAACCTCTTCCGCCAAGGGCGCGATCGTCTTGACGGCTGGGCTGCCAGCCGTCGCGAAGGAGGAGACCTTCGATCTCGCCATCGGCTTTGGCCCCGACGCCAAGGTCGCCGACGCGAGCGCCTCGGCGACCCTGAAGACCGGCTACGCCGAGGTGTTGGCCCGCTTCAACGGCGAGGGCGCGCGGGTGGGCTGGGAGGACTATCTGACCTCGCTGACCGAGCTGCCCCGCCTGCGCGAGGCGTCGGAGGACGGCGGCAAGTTGGTCCAGGCCTCGGCCCTCATGTTGAAGGTCCAGGAGGACCGCACCCACGCCGGCGCCCTGATCGCCTCGCTGTCAAACCCGTGGGGCGACACGGTCGACGCCACCCAGTCCTCGACCGGCTACAAGGCCGTCTGGCCGCGCGACTTCTACCAGTGCGCCATGGCCCTGGCGGCGCTGGGCGATAGAGAGACGCCGCTGGCGGCCTTCCACTACCTGCCCACGGTCCAGGTCGGCCCGAAGACGCCAGGCAATACGGGCGCGGGCGGCTGGTTCCTGCAGAAGGCGCATGTCGACGGCACGCCCGAATGGGTCGGCGTTCAGCTTGATCAGACCGCCATGCCGATCATGCTGGGCTGGAAGCTCTGGAAGCTGGGCTGGCTGCCGGACGCCGAGTTGAAGGCCTATTACGGCCGCATGCTGAAGCCCGCCGCCGACTTCCTGGTGAAGGGCGGCAAGGTGGGTCTGGGCTGGAACAGCGCCACCATCACCCCGCCATTCACCCAGCAGGAGCGCTGGGAAGAGCAGGGCGGCTATTCACCCTCGACGACCGCCGCCGTGATCGCGGGGCTGGTGGTCGCCGGGGATATCGCGGAAGCGGCCGGCGACGGCGCCTTGGCCGCGCTCTATCGGCAGACCGCCGACGCCTATTCGGCCAAGGTCGAGGCCCGCATGGTCACGACCAAGGGATCGTTCGGTGACGGCCACTACTACCTGCGCCTGAACAGCGACCAGGATCCGAACAACAAGAGCCCCGTCGAGGCGCGCAACGGCCAGGCCGCGGTCCCCGAGGACAAGATGCTGGACGCTGGTTTCCTAGAGCTGGTCCGCTACGGCGTGCGCCGCGCCGACGATCCGGCCATCGTCGCCAGCCTGCCCAAGATCGACGACCAGGCGATGGAGGACCTCTATCGCGTCCGCTACGACTTCACCTTCCCGGGCGTGCCGGGGACCTTTCCCGGCTGGCGGCGCTATGGCGTCGACGGCTATGGCGAGGACGTGGCGACCGGCGCCAACTATGGCGCGGGCGGCCAGATGCGCCCCGGCCAGCGCGGCCGGGTCTGGCCGATCTTCACCGGTGAGCGCGGTCACTACGAACTGGCGCTGGCTGGCCTTTCGGGCAAGCCGGATGCGGCGGCGGTCAAGACGATCCGCGACACCTATGTCCGCGCCATGGAGCTGTTTGCCAATGACGGCCTCCTGATCCCCGAACAGGTCTGGGACGGCGTCGGCGCGGCCAGTCCGCATGGCTACACGCGCGGAGAGGGGACGGATTCGGCCACGCCGCTAGCCTGGAGCCACGCCGAATACGTCAAGCTGCTGCGCTCGGTCAGCGATGGTCAGGTTTGGGACAGCTACGCGCCGGTAAAGGCCCGTTTCGCGCGTCCTTGAAACGTGGTTAACGGGCGATTCAGGAATCGGTCGTCAAAGACAAGGTCAGCAGCCAAAGTTCTGGCCGGAGACCTTTGTTCATGTCCCGTCGATCGACCATCGCCCGGAAGCTGATCCTCGCCACCGGCCTGACGATGGGGGTGCTGCTGATCGCGGCGGCCGGGGGCGTGGCGATGCAGGCCGGCGGCAGCTCTGGCGTGGCGCTGACCCTGCTGGCGGCCGGCGGCGTGTTCGCCCTCGTTGTGCTGATCGCCCTGGCCATGACCGCCAAGGCGGTGGTCAAGAAGCCGCTGGGCGGCCTGTCGCGTTCGGTCGAGGCACTGAGCGCGGGCCGCTACGATCAGGCGGTCCATGGGACCGAGAGCAACGACGAGATCGGGGTGGTCGCTCGCGCGCTGGACGGCGTCCGTCACAACCTTGTCGAGGCCGAGCGCCTGAAGGCCGAGCGCGAGGCTCAATGGACCGCCGCCGAGACCGAGCACCGCCGCCAAGCTCAGGAAGCCGCCGCCCTGGCCGACGCGCAGGCGCGCGCCGCCGATGCGCTGGGCGAGGGCCTGGAGCGCCTGGCCGAGGGCGACCTGATCTGGCGCATGCGCGAGGACGCCTTCCAGGGTGACGCCGTCCAGATGCCGCGCGATTTCAACGCTGCGGTCGAGGACCTTCAAGCAACGCTGGCCGGCGTTCTTAGCGCCGCCCGCAACATCCGGGGCGGCTGCGCCGAGATGGGCGATGCCGCCGATGACCTTGCCCAGCGCACCGAGCGCCAGGCCTCGGGCCTGGCTCAGACCGCCACCGCGCTCGACCAGATCACCGCCACCGTCAAGCGCAGCGCCGAGGGCGCCGAGCGGGCCCGGCAGGTGACCATCTCCGCCAAGGCCGCCGCCGAGCGCAGCGGCACGGTGGTCACCGAGGCGGTCGAGGCCATGAGCGGCATCGAGAAGTCCTCGCAGTCGATCACCCAGATCATCGGCGTCATCGACGAGATCGCTTTCCAGACCAACCTCCTGGCCCTGAACGCCGGCGTCGAGGCCGCCCGCGCGGGGGACGCGGGTCGCGGCTTCGCGGTCGTCGCCCAGGAGGTGCGGGCTCTGGCCCAGCGCTCGGCCGACGCGGCCAAGGAGATCAAGGGCTTGATCACCGCCTCGACCGACCAGGTCGGCAAGGGCGTCAAGCTGGTCGGCGAGACCGGCGACACCCTGCGCGAAATTCTGGTCCAGGTGGCCGAGATCAACGAGCTGGTGGGCGACATCGCCGCCTCGTCCAAGGAGCAGGCCACCGGCCTGGCCGAGGTGAACCACGCGGTGAACCAGATGGACCAGGTGATCCAGCAGAATGCGGCCATGGTCCAGCAGTCCAGCGCCGCCAGCCGCGCCCTGGCCGGCGAGGCCGCCGAGCTGGAACGCCTGGTCGGCCGCTACCAGGTCGGCGCGGTGGTCCACGAAATGCCCGCCCGCGTCGAGCGCCGCCCAGCCGCGCCTGCTCCGCGTCCCACCATCGCCGCCCCCACCCGCGAGACCTTCCGCCAGCGCTACGTCCAGGGCTCGAACGCCCTGAAGGTCGCCCCCAGCTCGCGTCCGGGCGAGTGGGAGGAGTTCTAGGGCGTTCGCGATTTGTCCCTTGTGCTCTGAGGGGCGAACACGCACATTGTTGGTATGGCGACCTCGACCAACTCAGCGTCCTCCAAGTCAGGCAAGCACGGCAGCCTGGTGGCTGGTCGCAGCGCGGCCACGGGGCGCTTCGTGCTGAGCCCGGCGTCCAAGGGCAGCTCGATCACGGTTCGGGAAGTCCGTCGCGCCGCCGAGGATGTTCAGAGCAAGAAGAAATAGCGCTTGGCGGCTCGCACGGGGACATCGGCCGATGACGTGTTCATCAACTGCCCGTTCGACAGCGCCTATAGCCCAACCTTCCGAGCGCTGATCTTCGTCATCTACGCCTGCGGCTTCCGTCCACGATCGGCGATGGAGCTCGACGACGGCGGCCAGACGCGCATCGACAAGCTGTATGGCCTGATCGGCGAGTGCCGTTATGGAATCCACGACCTTTCGCGGACCGAGCTTGACACGGCCAATCAGCTTCCACGCTTCAATATGCCTCTAGAGCTGGGGATCTTCCTGGGCGCCAAGCGCTTTGGCGGCAAGGATCAGAGCGCTAAGCGGCTTCTGATCCTGGACGTCGAGCGCTATCGCTATCAGCGCTTCATTTCAGATCTCGCCGGGATGGATATTCACGGTCACGACGGCGACGCCACCGTGGCCTTGCGAACGACGCGCGACTGGCTGGCCAACGTCTCGCGACGCCAACTGCCGAGCGCCGACCGCGTCGCGCGGCTCTTCCAGTCCTTCATGGCCGACCTCCCCGCGCTTGCCGCCGACCTCGAGTTCGACCCCAAGAACATTCCCTATGTCGACTTCGAACGCATGATCGTCGGCTGGCTGCTGACGGCGGGGCCGCCAGCTTAGAGCGCGACTTTCGCCGCGCCGCTAACCGACTTCCCCCTCGCATCCCGCGCCGGCCGCGCTATATCCCCGCCATGGCCGAAGCGTTCAACGACATCACCCTCTCCGCCGATAAGGCGACCCGATATGCCGAGGTCGCCGATGAGATCGCCTCCGTGCTGGACGGCGAGACCAACCTGACCGCCCGCATGGCCACGGTGGCCTCGATGCTGGCCAATAGCTTCGACCACTATTTCTGGACCGGCTTCTACGTCGTCGATCCGGCCAAGCCGCGCGAGCTGGTGGTCGGGCCCTATCAGGGCACGCTGGGCTGCCTGCGCATCGCGTTTGGGCGCGGCGTCTGCGGGGCCGCCGCTGAGACGGGCCAGACCCAGCTGGTGGCGGACGTCCACGCCTTCCCAGGCCACATCGCCTGCGACAGCCGCTCGCAGAGCGAGGTTGTCGTTCCGGTGTTTGATCCGGAGGGTCAACTGATCGCCGTGTTCGACGTCGACTCCGACAAGCCCGCCGCCTTCGACGAGACGGATCAGGCGGGACTGGAGAAAATCCTCAAGGCGACGTTCGGCTGAGCGCGCCCGATGAGCAGCGCGATCTCTTTGTCCGATTAAGGCGCCGCGTGGCTTGCCCGCGGCCCGGCTTTGCCCCACTGCTAGGCCGATGAGTCAGGCGGTCACGATCGAACTGGGCGAGGGCGGCGAGCACGACACCCGCGCTCTGCGTAACGCATTCGGATGCTTCACGACCGGCGTAACGGTCGTCACCACCCTGGCCGAAGACGGTCGGCGCGTGGGCCTGACCGCCAACTCCTTTACCTCCGTCTCGCTGGAACCGCCGCTGGCGCTGATCTGCGTGGACCTGAAGTCCTCGAGTTTGCCCGCCCTGGACGCGGCCGGCCGCTTCGCCGTCAACGTCCTGCACGCCGACCATCAGGCGCTGGCCCGCCAGTTCGTGCAGAAGGACATCGACCGCTTCGCCGGCGTCGAGACCGAGACCTGGCGCACGGGCGTGCCGATCCTGCCCGGCTGCATGGCCAACTTCGAGTGCGAGACGCACCAGGCCTTCGACGCCGGCGACCACCGGGTCTATGTCGGGCGCGTCGTGAAGCTGCGCTACGACCCTGATCACGAGCCGCTGGTCTATCTGCAGGGCCGCTTCCGGCGAGTGCATGTCGATGCGGAGTAGGGCGGCATAATTCTGCGCGGTACGGCGCAAGCCGTGGGTATTATTGACGCGCAAAACGAGCGTTAGGGAGCTCATCATGCGAGACATCGCCCATTTCGTGAACGGTCAAGCCTTGACCGGAACCTCCAGCCGCTACGGCGACGTCTTCAATCCCAACACCGGCGAGATCCAGGCCCGCGTCCAGTTCGCGACCGACGCCGAGCTCGACGCCGCCGTCCAGGTCGCCGCCAAGGCCCAGGTCGGCTGGGCCCAGACCAACCCGCAACGCCGCGCCCGGGTGATGTTCGAGTTCAAGCGCCTGATCGAGCGCGACATGAACGTGCTGGCCGAAATCCTGTCGTCCGAGCACGGCAAGGTCATCGCCGACAGCAAGGGCGACATCCAGCGGGGCCTCGAGGTCATCGAGTTCGCCTGCGGCATCCCCCACATCCTGAAGGGCGAATATACCGAAGGCGCGGGTCCCGGCATCGACGTCTATTCGATGCGCCAGCCCCTGGGCGTTTGCGCGGGGATCACCCCGTTCAACTTCCCGGCCATGATCCCGATGTGGATGTTCGGCATCAGCATCGCGGTCGGCAACAGCTTCATCCTCAAGCCGTCGGAGAAGGATCCGACCGTGCCGGTCAAGCTGGCCGAGCTGATGATGGAGGCCGGCGCGCCCGCTGGCGTGCTGAACGTGGTGCATGGCGACAAGAGCGCCGTCGACGCCATCCTGACCCATCCGCTGATCCGCGCGGTCAGCTTCGTCGGCAGCTCCGACATCGCCCACTACGTCTATCAGACGGGGGCCGCGCACGGGAAACGCGTCCAGGCCATGGGCGGCGCCAAGAACCACGGGATCGTCCTGCCGGACGCGGACCTCGACCAGGTGGTCAAGGACCTGTCGGGCGCGGCCTTCGGTTCGGCCGGCGAGCGCTGCATGGCCCTGCCGGTGGTGGTCCCCGTCGGCAAGAAGACCGCCGATGAGTTGCGCGAGCGGATGGTCGCCGAGATCGGCACGCTGAAGGTCGGCGTCTCCACCGATCCCGACGCCCACTATGGCCCGGTGGTCAGCGCCCAGCACCGCGCCAAGATCGCCGACTACATCCGCATCGGCCAGGAGGAGGGCGCCGAGCTGGTCGTCGACGGCCGCGACTTTCAGCTGCAGGGCTTCGAGAAGGGCTTCTTCATCGGCCCGTCGCTGTTCGATGGCGTCAAGAAGGGCATGAAGACCTATCACGAGGAGATCTTCGGGCCGGTGCTGCAGATGGTCCGCGCCGAGAGCGTCGAGGAGGCCATGGCCCTGCCGTCCGAGCACCAGTACGGCAACGGCGTGGCCATCTTCACCCGCAACGGCCGCGCCGCCCGCGAGTTCGCCGCGAACGTGAACGTGGGGATGGTCGGGATCAACGTGCCGATCCCGGTGCCGGTGGCCTATCACACCTTCGGCGGCTGGAAGCGCTCGGCCTTCGGCGACACCAACCAGCACGGCGTCGAGGGCGTGAAGTTCTACACCAAGGTCAAGACGGTGACGGCACGTTGGCCCGAGGGCGACGTGGCGGACAGCAGCTTTGTCATTCCGACGATGAAGTAGGTCCAGGCAAGGAGCGGTGGCGATGAACGGTCTGGTTCGGCGATCCTTCCTGGCGCTCACCGCCGCCGGCCTGGCCGCGCCCGCCGCCATTGCCCAGAGCCGCGCGGAATGGGCCGCGATCGGGCAGTACGGCGACAAGGCCGCGCCGCTGACGGTATTCGAAAAGGACGGCGCGCTGCACATCGACGGCACGGGCTACGCCTCGGCCCGGCTGACGGCGACGGGGGCGGGCCGCTATGCGATCGCCGGCGGCGGTGCGTTGGTCCTTGAGCCCGGCGCCGTCCATCTGAACGGGACGCGGCTGGCCTTCCACGACTTCGGGGCAGAGACGGAGGCCGCCATCCGCGCCGGCGTGCGGGCCGATCCGCAGGCGCTTCGACGGCAAGCCTTGGCCGCGACGCCGCCGGTCGAGACAGGCGATTTCCTGCCCGCCGACCTCGTCGACCTGACCAGCCTCGATCCGCGCATCAAGCTCGACATCCGCTATGCCGGCGCGAGCAACTTCATGGGCATTGCGCTGTACGAGCGCGCGGCGGCTTATCTGCAGCGACCGGCGGCCCAGGCGCTGAAGCGGGCGCAGGAGGCCTTGGCCGCTCAGGGCTATGGCCTGCTGATCCACGACGCCTATCGGCCCTGGTTCGTCACCTGGATGTTCTGGGAGGCCACGCCGCCCGACGCCCGCATGTTCGTCGCCGACCCGGCCAAGGGCTCGCGCCACAATCGCGGCTGCGCGGTGGACCTGACGCTGTACGACCTGAAGACCGGTACGGTCGTCGAAATGCCCAGCCGCTACGACGAGTTCTCCGGCCGCGCCTATGCCGACTTCGTGGGCGGCACGACGAAGCAGCGGGCGCTGCGGGCGGTGCTGCGCGAGGCCATGACCGCCCAGAGCTTCGAGGTCTATGCCGAGGAGTGGTGGCACTTCGACTTCCAGGACTGGCGGCGGTACGGCATCGGGACGAAGACGTTTTCGGAGCTGGGGGGCGCGCGCTGAGCCCCTCTCTCATGGAGAGAGGGCGGGGCCCGCCGCGAAGCGGTGGGAGCAACCATGTCATTGTGCGGGTCGAGTGCGCCAGGGGCGTTGCTGACGGAGGATTAGGTTCGCCGCCTCTATGAGCTTTCGCATGATGGCGACAAGGACGAGCTTAGGAGGCTTGCCCTTTGAGCGCAGTCGTTCGGCGAAGGCCCTGAAGCCTGTATCGACGCGCTTTGCGGCCAGTGCGGCGATGTAGACAAGACGCCTGGGGCGAGAGCGCCCGCCCTGGATGAAGCGCTGGCCTTTGTGTTGGCCGCTTTCGCTGTCGAACGGCGCAACGCCGAGCAGGGCGGCGGCCTTTCCTGGCTCCAGGGCGCCAAGCTCGGGCATGCGGATCAGGACGGCGACGGCCACGACCGGCCCAAAGCCCGGCAGGCTTCGCAGCAGCGCCAGACGTTGGGCCAAGTCGGGATGAACCGCCACCAGGGCCAGGATGTCCTTAAGCAGCCGAGCCTTCAGGTTTTCCAGAGAACGGATCCGAGCCTGATAGCTGCGGATGATGTCCTTCAGCGTCACGTGCTCCAGATAGGTCTTCATCTGGGCGGCCTGATCGCTCATCTGCTCGTAGGCCGTCAGGCGCTCGGCTAGCTGGCTCAAGCGAGGATCGCTGGCGGCCCTGACCGCGTCGACCTGCGCCGTCGCCGCAGCGATCAGCGCCGCATCGAGACGGTCGTTCTTAGCCTTCATGCGCTTGAGACGCGCGAACAGCCGAACCTCCAGAGGCTGATGCATCACCACCTCTAGACCCGCAAAGCCCATGGCCTCACGCACCGCCCGTTCGTAGCCTCCGGTCGCTTCCAGCCCAACGCGCGTGACGCCGTGCGACTTCAGCCAATCCAGCAAGCTTCCGATCCCGGCCGGGCTATTGTTGATCACCAACGTCTCGCTCCGGCCATAAAGCGCCACGTCGAGGCGACCCTTCCCCACATCAATCCCGGCGATGATCGTGTTAAGCTTACACCGTTCCATGTCCCGTCCTTGTGCTTGCGGACCCTGTCGTCCCTGCAACCATCCGGGTCTTGAAACGTCGACGAGGGCCCAGCTCCCACGCAGCCCCTAACGGCTCAGGGTGAAACGGCCTCTCTCCGACCGTCCGCCTGGCGCGCCAACGCCGGGCGGACCTTCCGGACACCCACGCCTAACATCCCATCGGCAAACAAGGGTGAGTGGGTAGGCGAAGCCCGTGGACGATCCTGGCGCTGTTCCGATCTATGTGCCGGCACGCCGGCTGACGGCGTAACCACTCACCCTCCCAAGCTTCGCTTGGGCCCCTCCCTCTCTCTAAGAGAGAGGGGTTTCAGCCGCGCGGCCGCCAGCTCAGCACCTCCGCGCTATGCCCAACGCCGACCTTGGCGCACATCGCCTTGACCGGACACGCCCCGCACTTGGGCCCCTCATGCGGGCACAGCATCTGGCCCAGGCCGCGCTTCATCAGCCAGTGCAGCTCGAACAGGTCGTCGGCGGTCCAGGTGTTGGGCGCCAGGGCCATCAGCGTGTGGTAGGTGTGGGTCGTATCGCCGGCGCCGACCAGGCCAATGCGCTTGGCGACGCGGTCGACATGGCTGTCGACGACCAGGGCCCGCATGGCCAGCTCGCTGAAGTTCAGCACGCAGGCGGCGACCTTGATCCCGACGCCGGGAAGGGCCTGCAACTCCCAGCGGGCCTGGTCGACGTTAAGGCCCTTCAGATGGTTCAGCGACAGCCAGCCGACCTTGTCGCGGATCATCTTCAGGGCGGTGGTCAGGTAGCGGGCCTTGTCCTCCGGAAACGTCACGTCGTCGATTAGCCGGACCACGGCGGCGACGGGCGCGTCGGCCAGATCGTCCCAGCTTTTGAACTCGGCGCGCAGACGCAGGAAGGCTCCCCACGAGACGGCGTCCTGGGTTCGGCCGCTGATCGACGACTTCACCAGCTGCGAGACCGGATCCATCCGCGTGACTGGCCGCTGGGCCCCGAACTCGCAGAGCAGGGCGTCGCGCACGCTCTCCAGCGGCGAGCGCGCGAGGCTTAGGGAAAGCTGCATGGGATATCGTCGCGCAAGAACATAATGGGAACATTATGCGGGGCGAAGGCGGTTGTCCACAGGCTTGAATTCATCCCGCCTCCCTAGGCCTTGTGCCTAGGGCCCAGCTTTCAGCGGGTTCTGAGGGGAAAGGGGCGCGCCCACGCTCCCGGTGCGCATACATCTCCGCCGAGCCCAGCGGCGCCATGGGTCCTCGCCACAGGGGCGAGGAAGGCGGAAGTATTTTGGCGTTCGGAGTACAGCCCTACCGCCCGTACCGCCCCCAAAGCGCGGTGATCCGGCGGCGCAGGCGCTGGAAGGTTACCCGCACCGGCGTCGGTGCGGGGGTAGGCGCGGGGTGGTCTTCTTCCGCGAGCTCGACCCCAGCGAAGCGGGCGATCAGGTCGCGCAGCTCGGTCTCCTGGACGGCGAGGGCGGCCTCGACCGGGGTCATCCAGCGGAGGGTGCGTTGGCCTTTCTCAGGCCAGTTCAGGTGCTCGCGGGTCACCTGCAGGGGGAAGACGTCGACCTTGACCAGCTTGGCCGCGCCGCTCTTCAGGCGTTTCAGGTACTCGTATTCGCCGGCGGGCGTGTCGGCGATCACGCCGTCGAGGCCGGCTTCCTCATAGGCTTCCTGGGCGGCGGCGGCGAAGTCGGTCTTGCCCTTCATCGGCCAGCCTTTGGGATCACCCAGCGTCGGGTCTCGCGCGAGGAGACCAGCAGGATGCGCAAGGCCTCGCCTTCGCCCTGCCAAGGCAGGGCGGCGACCTGGCGGCGCTTGCCGCCGCCGTTGGACTTGCGTCCTTCCTGCTTGCCTCCCGAGGCGGTCACGTCATCCAGAACCCGAGATAGTAGAACACCGCCGCTGTCAGGGCCGCCGCCGGTAGGGTGACGATCCACGCGATGACGATGTCCTTGGCCACGCCCCAGCGCACGGCGGAGGCCCGACGCGAAGCGCCGACGCCGACAATAGCGCCTGTAATGGTGTGAGTCGTCGAGACTGGAACCCCAACATGGGTCGCCATGAACAGCATGATCGCGCCGCCGGTCTCCGCGCAGAAGCCCTGCATGGGGGTCAGGCGGGTGATCTTGCTGCCCATGGTGTGGACGATGCGCCAGCCGCCAAACAGCGTACCAAGGCCCATGGCCGCCTGACAGGCGATGACGACCCAGAACGGAATCTCGCCTGGCTTACCGGTGGCGCCGTGGGCGAACAGCAGGGCGGCGATGATGCCCATGGTCTTCTGGGCGTCGTTGCCGCCGTGGCCCAGGCTGTAGAGGGCGGCCGAGACGAACTGGGCCTTGCGGAACACCTTGTCGGCGAAGAACGGCGAGCTCTTCACAAACAGCCACGAGACGATCAGCACCAGCAGCAGGGCTAGGACAAAGCCCATGGTCGGGGAGACCACGATGCCGGCGGCGGTCGCGGAGAGGCCGGCCCACTGGATCGCTCCGAGGCCGCCGACCTTGGCGATGGCCGCGCCGACCAGACCGCCGATCAGGGCGTGTGAGCTGGACGAGGGGATGCCCGCCCACCAGGTCAGCAGGTTCCAGCTGATCGCCCCGCCCAGGGCGCCGAAGATCAGGCGGTCGCTGATGATGTGCGGATCGACGATCCCCGAACCCACCATCTTGGCCACATGCAGGCCGAAGAACATGAAGGCGATGAAGTTGAAGAACGCCGCCCACAGCACCGCCCACTTGGCCGACAGCACGCGCGTCGAGACGATGGTGGCGATCGAGTTGGCGGCGTCGTGCAGGCCATTGAGAAAGTCGAACGCCAGGGCGACGACGATCAGGAAGACCAGGATCAGAAGCGTGGGTTCCACGGGGCTCAGACCTGCTCGACGACGATGCCGCTGATGCGGTTGGCCACGTCCTCGAAGCGGTCCATGACCTTCTCGAGGTGGCTGTAGATGTCGATGCCGACGATGAAGGTCATCGGATCACCCCCAGGGCCGGTTTCTCGGCTGGCCAGGAACAGGTCCTTGCGGCCCTGGTCGTACAGGTGGTCGGACTGCTCCTCGATCTCGCGAATGCGCACCGAGATCTCGCTGAGCTTCTGGGCGTTGTGGCGCATCTTGGGCAGCAGGGCGACGGCTTCCTCGGTCAGCTTGGCGGCCTCGACGATGACGCTCGCCATCTGGCGCATCTGCGGCTCGAAGCTCTTGACCTCGAACAGGCTGACGACCTTGGCGGTCTTGCGCATCTGGTCGATGGCGTCGTCCAGCGAGGTGGTCAGGTCCTGGATATCGCTGCGGTCGAAGGGGGTGATGAAGCTGCGGCGGACGGCCAGCATCACCTGGCGGGTGATGTCGTCGGCCTCTTCCTCGTGGCGATAGACGCGGGCGCTGGCGGGTTCGACAGCGTCGCCGCCTTCGGTCATGTCGCGCAGGGCGTGGGCGCCGTCGACCAGGGTTTTGGCGTGGGCGGAGAACAGGTCGAAGAACGCGTCTTCCTTCGGCATGACGGCCTTGAACAAGCCCAGCATAATGTCGATCTTTCCTTGCGAGATCGCGTTCGTCCGTAGGCGGATCGACGCGCGGCGCACGGGAACCACGGAAGGATTTGGCCGTCAAATCCTATCTGTGAAACTTTTGTGACAGTTCTCGCGTCCGCGCCGCGATTGGGGCAGGATCGCTTCACCTTAGGGAAGGAAGACACCGATGGCCTTCACGCTGACCGTCAACGGAGAGCGTCGCACCGCCGACGTGGATGGCGACACGCCCCTGCTGTGGGTGCTGCGCGATACGCTGGGCCTGGTCGGGGCCAAGTTCGGCTGCGGCGCGGCCCTGTGCGGCGCCTGCACGGTGCATCTGGACGGGCAGCCCATCCGCGCTTGCGTCACCCCGATCAGCGACATCGGCGGCAAGACGGTCACGACCATCGAGGGGATTGGCAAGACGCCGGTCGGCGCCAAGGTGCAAGACGCCTGGAAGGCGATCGACGTGCCCCAATGCGGCTACTGCCAGGCCGGCCAGATCATGTCGGCCTCGGCGCTGCTGGCCGCCAAGCCCAAGCCCACTGACGCCGATATCGACGAGGCGATGAACGGCAATCTGTGCCGCTGCGCGACCTACACCCGCATCAAGAAGGCGATCAAGGTCGCCGCTGGCTTGGAAGCCGTTGGGGAGAAGGCGTGATGGACGGCGAGATCCTCCGCGACCCCACCCGTCGCTTCGTGCTGCAGAGCGGCGCGGCCGTCGGCGGTGGCCTGCTGCTCAGCTTCACCATGACCGCCGAGGGCCAGGCGGCTGGCGACACCCAGGTCAATGCTTACGTTCGCGTCGCGCCGGACAGCAAGGTCACGATCGCCTCCAAGGTTCCGGAGGTGGGGCAGGGGATCAAGACCTCGCTGCCGATGCTGATCGCCGAGGAGTTGGACGTCGACTGGTCGGCCGTCACGGTCGAGCAGGCCATCGCCGACAGCAAGATCTACGGCCGCCAGGTGGCCGGCGGCAGCATGGCCACCACGCTGGAATATGACGGCCTGCGCCGGGTCGGCGCCAGCGTCCGGGCCCTACTGATCCAGGCCGCCGCCGCGCGCTGGAGCGTGGCTGCCGATAGCCTGACGACCGAGCCAGGCGTGGTGGTCCACGCCGCCAGCAAGCGCCGCGCCGCCTATGGCGAGCTCGCCGCCGACGCCGCCAAGCTGACCCCGCCCGATCCCAAGTCCCTGACCCTGAAGGACCCCAAGGCCTTCCGGATCATCGGCCAGAGCCACAAGAGCCAGAACCTCGACGCCATCACCACGGGCGCGCCGACCTTCGGCATCGACATGCGCTTGCCGGGCATGCTGTACGCCACCTTCGCCAAGGCCCCGACCTATGGCGCCAAGGTCGCCAGTGTCGATCTGGCGCCGGCCAAGGCGGTCAAGGGCGTCAAGGACGCTTTCGTCGTCGAGGGCGGGACCAATCTGCAAAGCATCGTCCCCGGCGTCGCCGTGATCGCCGACAGCTGGTGGGCCGCGCGCAAGGGCCGCGAGGCGCTGGACATCAAGTGGGCCGAGCACCCGACCGCCGCCCAGAGCAGCAAGGGCTTCGAGACCAAGGCCGCCGAGCTGTCCAAGGCCCCCCCGCACCGCACCCTGCAGAACGACGGTGATGTCGACGCGGCCCTGAAGGGCGCGGCCAAGACGGTCAGCGCCGCCTACAGCTATCCGTTCCTGGCCCACGCGCCGATGGAGCCGCAGAACTGCACGGCCCAGGTCAAGGACGGGAAGGTCGAGATTTGGGCCCCGACCCAGAACCCCGAGTCCGGCCGCGCTCTGGTCGCCAAGGCGCTGAACGTCGATCCGTCGGCGATCACCATCCATCTGATCCGCTGCGGCGGCGGCTTTGGCCGTCGGCTGATGAACGACTATATGGTCGAGGCGGCGGTGATCGCCTCCAAGGTGGCCGCGCCGGTCAAGCTGGTCTGGACCCGCGAGGAGGACATCCAGCACGACTTCTACCGTCCCGCTGGCTGGCACAACTTCACCGCAGGCCTTGACGCCAGCGGCGCGGTGGTCGCCTGGAAGAACCACTTCATCACCTTCGGCGAGGGCGAGAGCTTCAGCCTGGCGGCGGGGATGAACTCGACCCAGTTCCCCGGCCGGGCGGTCGCCAACTACCGCCACGACGTCTCGGTGATGCCGCTGGGCTTCCCGACGGGCTTCCTGCGCGCGCCGGGCAACAATGCTTTCGGCTTCGTGATCCAGGGCTTCACCGACGAGCTGGCTCACGCTGCGGGCAAGGACCCGGTCGTCTTCCGCCGCGAGATGCTGGGCGCGCCGCGCCTGCTGGGCGAGCCGGGCAAGGGCGACAGCTTCCACACCGGCCGCATGCGCGGCGTGCTCGACCTGGCCGCCGAGATGTCCGGCTGGGGCCGCAAGGTCCCGAAAGGCACGGGCCTGGGCGTGGCCTGCCACTACAGCCACCTGGGCTATGTGGCGGTGGTGATCCAGGCGACGGTGAAGGAGGGGGCGATCAAGGTCGACAAGGCCTGGGCCGCCGTCGACTGCGGCCGCCAGGTCGTCAATCCCTCGGGCGCTGAGCAGCAGGTGCAGGGCTCGGTGCTGGATGCGATCGGCAGCGCCCTTTACCAGGGCGTGACCTTCGAGAACGGCGCGGCGGTGACCAGCAATTTCGCCGACTTCCCGCTGCTGCGGATGGCCGAGGCTCCGCCGGTCGAGGTGCGCTTCAAGCTGTCGGACAACAACCCGACCGGCCTGGGCGAGCCTGCCTATCCGCCAACCCCGGCGGCCCTGGTCAACGCGCTGTTCGCCGCCACGGGTAAGCGCATCCGCAGCCTGCCGATCGGCGATCAACTGGCCTGAATTCCCGAGCGCGTGCTAGGAGCGGGGAGCCCCCGTTCCTAGCCAGGTCTCGCCATGTCCCAGGTCACCGTCGTCAATCATCCGCTGGTCCAGCACAAGCTGACCCGAATGCGGGACAAGACGACCTCGACCAAGACCTTCCGCGCCCTAATGCGCGAGACTGCGACGCTGCTCTGCTACGAGGTCACCCGCGACCTGCCGATGGACGAGGTCCAGATCGAGACCCCGGTCGCCAGGGCCACGGCCTATGAGATCGCCGGCAAGAAGCTGGTCTTCGCCCCGATCCTGCGGGCGGGTCTTGGCATGTGCGAGGG
The DNA here is from genome assembly GCF_002737755.1 of Caulobacter sp. BP25. Classification (GTDB taxonomy): domain Bacteria; phylum Pseudomonadota; class Alphaproteobacteria; order Caulobacterales; family Caulobacteraceae; genus Caulobacter. The sequence continues at coordinate 126,843 of NZ_PEGH01000019.1, read as the reverse complement.
GATGCTGGACCTGGTCCCGTCGGCGCGGGTGGCCCACATCGGTCTCTATCGCGACCACGAGACGCTGGAGGCCATCGAGTACTACTTCAAGGCGCCGGAGGACATCTCGGGCCGCCTCACGATCGTCGTCGATCCGATGCTGGCCACCGGCCACTCGGCCATCGCCGCGATCGCGCGCCTCAAGCACTACGGCGTCACCAACTTGCGCTTCGTCTGCCTGCTGGCGGCGCAAGCCGGCGTCGACGCCCTGCGCGAGGCCCATCCGGACGTGCCGATCTGGACGGCGGCGATCGACGAGACGCTGAACGACCATGGCTACATCGTGCCGGGCCTGGGCGACGCCGGCGATCGGACCTTCGGGACGCGATAGCAGAAAGCCCGACCGGCGGGGCCGATCGGGCTCATGTCTATGGGTTCAAGCCTTCCGACACCGCTGACGCTTGTCGGAAAGGCGGTGGCGGCCGATCAGCTGGCCTTGAAGAGCTCGGGCAGCGACTTGCCGCTGACGGTCTCGGTCTTCGGCGTGGCGCAGACCTTCGAGGCCACGGCGCGCGACGTCGCGTCGATCTTACGGAAGCTTTGCTGGGTGCTCGCCACCGGCTGCAGGTCGGCGCCGTACTGACGCAGGCCCAGCACGGTCTCGCCCGTCTTGCGGCAGTCGATCCGCGAGGTGACCTCGGTGACGCCCATCTTGTCCTGCGCCCACACATAGTAGGTCAGATCGACGGTCCGTCCGGTGCGGGTGATGGCGCTGGTGTCGAACGCCACGGTCCTGGCCGCGTTGGGCGAGGGGCCGCCCAGAGCGCCGTTGGCGCCGGTCATCCAGTCCATGGGCGGGTTAGCTCCGCCATCCGGCTTCGCGCTGGTCGGCGCCTGCGCGGACAAAGCCGCCAGCTTCATCACCGACCAGTCCTGCTTAGGCCAAGCCTCGGCATAGGCCGGGGCGGCGAACAGCAGGGCGGCGGTGGCGGTCAGAGCAACCTTGATCATCTGCATTCTCCCCAAGTTGGCTGAACCCTATACCTGCTACCTAAGGTGTCAATAGAGGCCCGGCGGGGCCGCGCGTTACACCGCCATGCTGTCGTAGACGATCACCTTGCTCCACAGGTGGCCGCAGTCGGCGATGAACTTCTGGTGCAGCGGGTGGCTCTGGTAGCGGTTCTGGTCCTCGACGCTCTTGAAGACCATCAGCTCGGAGACGTCGTAGCTGTTGTCGATCACGTCGCGTTTCTCGGTCGAGGCCGGGACGCCGACGTGCAACTGCTGAATGACCTCGACCGCCTTCAGCGCCTTCAGGCCCGCGATCAGCTTTTCGCGGTCGGCCTTGGCGCCCGGGTTCTTGAGCCAGAAAAACACTTGGTGGAGCACGATGGGGGCGTCGGTCGCGGCGCTCGCGGGCGTGGCAAGGGCGGCGCTGGCCGCGAGGCCGCCGGAGAGCAGAACACGGCGATCGAAAGACGACATGGCGGGGCTCCTGGGGGGGGCTTAGTCGACTAAGCTAGCGCTTCGTAGACGACAAATCTTGCGACGTTGGTAGATGACATCGCCTTCGCAAGTTCGCGGTCATGGAAGCCTGGCAGCGCCTTCAACCAAGCGACGAAGTCCTGCATGCCCTGTGCTTCCAGTGGAAAGATGCCCGTTGGTTCGACTACCTCGGAGTAGAGCAGGAACACGACGTCCGCATCCCAAGGCCCACTATCGTCGGTGGCGACGACAACGCGCCGTAAATCGCTCACCGGAACCGCGACTTCGGTACCCTGACCGTCATCGATCGCGATAAGGTCGCCAACGACCGCCACCGTCCAATGCGGCGGCCTGCCTTTAGCTGCCCATGCTTTCAGCCATCCGAACACCATGAGGGGTACGCTAAGGGCGGAAGGTCATGTGAGCAACGGGTAGCCGCCCGACCTCTCCAGGTCGGGGCGAACCTTACATCTCTTGGAGGCTGCAGCGTGCTGGGCTGATCAGGTCAGTCAAGGATCGCCTCCGGCGACCGCGAGCGGCGACGCGGAGCGTCGTCCTTGAGTGACCTGATCAGCCCAGCGATCGTCTCGCCGTGAGATGTAAGGATGGCTCCCGTCGCTTGAGGACGGGTTTCAAAGCGCCAATCGGCCACCACCGCAGGCCCCCACCTGACCACGCTCCGCGTGGTCGTCCGCCCCCAAAGGGGGCAGAAGACGTGGGTTTCCTTCTTCCCCCTCCGGGGGAGGAGCGCCGCAGGCGCGGAGGGGGCAAGTACGAGCGTTCGCGGCGCTCTGTGATCCGCGTATCCGAAATCGAACCCAACAATTTCAACGACTTCTCACTTTTACACGCCGCTGTGTGATCCGCGTTGAAACCCCCTCCATACTGATCTCACCCGATGGCTTAGAAGGGACGTCCGGCCGGCGATCGTGACGGCTGTCGGGGGTGGTCGAGCGGGACTTTAGGTCCGGGCTGAAATCGCCCGAACGGTCCGGGGACCGGGTCGCCAGCCCGGCCCGCCCGCCGGGGGCCTCTTTCGGAAGCGGGTTAAAACCCCGCGCGTCGAAGGCTCACCGGATAACGACTGCGCGGAGCGTCTAGGCTTCGTCGAAACGGTAATCACTACTCACACTCCGGGCGTCGCCCGGGCGCTCCGCATCCCCTTCCATCCCTTCAGCGGCCATCCGCGTGAAGCGGGAAAGCCGCGCGCCTAGTTCGGCAGCGCCTTGACGAACGCCTTCACCACCGTTGCTGAATTGTCCGAGGCGAGAGCCATGAAGGTATGCATCTCGTTGGCGCCCGCGCCGCCGCCGGCCAGGTCCGACAGGCTGCGGAAGGCGATGAACGGGGTCTTGTTGACCAGGGCCACGTGAGCGACGGCGGCGCTCTCCATGTCGACCACCCGGGCTTCGAAGGTCGAGCGCAGATATTTGCGATAGCCGGCGTTGTCGAGGAACACCGGGGCCGAGACGCCGGCGCCGCCGATCACCACCTTGGGCGGATGGACCAGGCACTTGTCGGCGGCGCAGCGCTGCAGGGCCACCGAGGCGGCGACCTGTTTGGCGGTCTCCAGCAGGGCCGGATCGGACGGGAACCAGACGCGGCCGTCGCGCAGGCTGTCGCTGTCCGACGGCAGGACGATCGCGCGCGGGAAGATCATGCCGTAGTTGGGCAGGGTGCTGTTGCGGATGCTGGGCGAGACCTCGAAACCCTTGTCGGTCTCGCGGGCGAAGGCGCTTTCCAAGTTCTGGGCCCAGCGGTCGGCGACCACCACGTCGCCGATGTCCAGGCCCTCATCGACGCCGCCGGCGATGCCGGAAAAGACGATGCGGGTGATGTTGAAGCGGTCCAGCGCCATCTGGGTGGTCATGGCCGCGTTGACCATGGAGACGCCGCTCAGGAACACTACGACCGGCTTGCCTTCCATCTGGCCGGTCATGAACTTCACGCCGTGGACGTCGAAGGTCTTGGGGTCCTTGGTGGCGGCGTTCAGCGCGCCGATCTCGGGCGGGAACGCCGAGATCACCGCCACGCGCGGCGTCTGGTCCAGCTTCTGCGCCAGGGCGGGCGAGACGAACACAAGCAGGCAGGCCAGGATGAGAGCGGGCAGGCGCATGGCGACTCCTCAACAGCGATCGCGCCTGCTTAGCCGTCCGCCACCCCAGGCCCAAGGGGAAGACGTACTGAGGCGATCTTAGCGCCTCGGATGGCTAATGGCGGGGCCGAGGCGCCCCTTGTCTAAGCGCCAAAGCGCAGATGGATCAGCGGGTAGGCGCGGCCCTGGCCGTCGGTCGCCGACCATCCGGTGCGTTCGAAGCCCATGTGCTCGTAGAAGCCGACCGCCTGGGCGTTCTGCTCGTTGACGTCCGTGGTCAGGAGCGGGTGAACCGCCAGGGCGTACTCGATCAGCATCCGGCCGACACCGGCGTCGCGATGTTCAGGATCAATGAACAGGGCTTCCATGTGCGATCCCGCGATCAGCATGAAGCCGACCGGCCGATCGCGGCGATCCACCGCGACGGTCAGCGGCGCGCCGGGCAGGAAGGCCTCGACCTCGCGCCCGATCGCCGCGCGATCCTCGGATGAGAGAAAGTCGTGCGTCGCGTCCACGGCGGCGGCCCAGATCTCGACGACCCGTGGGCCGTCGTCGGGGCGGGAGGGGCGGAGCCTGATCATGATGGCGTGTCAGATCACGCCGGCGCGCAGCAGGTCGTGGACGTGCAGCACGCCGACGGGACGTTCGGCCTCGACGACGAAAAGCACCGTGATCCGGCGATCGTTCATCACTTTCAGGGCTTCGGCCGCCAGGGCGCCGGGGGCGATGACCAGGGGGGCGCGGGTCATGACCTGGCTTGCGGTGTGCTGCAGCAGCCCGTCCATGTGTCGGCGCAGATCGCCGTCGGTGATCAGGCCGGCCAGGCGTCCGTCGCCGTCGACGACGCCCACCGCGCCAAAGCGTTTCTCGCTCATGACCAGCAGGGCGTCGGACATGGGGGCGTCGACGCCGATCAGCGGCAGCTCGTCGTCGCCGTGCATCAGGTCGGCGACCGTGCGCAGCATGGCGCCCAGCTTGCCGCCTGGATGGAAGACCCGGAAGTCGCTGGCCGTGAAGCCTCGCCGTTCCAGCAGGGCCACGGCGATGGCGTCGCCCAGGGCGATCTGCAGCGTGGTGGAGGTGGTCGGGGCGTTGACCTCGGCCGTGGCTTCCGGCGCATCGGGCAGGCGCAGCACGATGTCGCCGCCACGGCCCAGCTGGCTGTCCTCGAACGCCGTCATGGCGATCAGCGGAATCGAGAAGCGCTTGGCGTAGGCGATCGTGTCCGACAGCTCGCGCGCCTCGCCCGACTTCGACAACGCCAGGATCACGTCGTCGGGGCCGATCATGCCGAGGTCGCCGTGGCTGGCTTCCGCCGGGTGGACGAACATCGCCTGCGCGCCGGTGGAGGCCAGGGTCGCGGCGATCTTGCGCGCCACGTGGCCGGACTTCCCGATGCCGGTGCAGACGATCCGGCCCTTGGCGTTGAACAGAGTCTCGACCGCCTGAACGAAGGCGTCGTCGAGGGATTGGGACAGCGTGCGCAGGGCGTCGGCCTCGACGCTCAGCACCCGTCTGCCGACGGCGATCGCATCGAAAGCGCTCATTGCGGGGCGTGGCCCGTGGCTTCGATGGCCTTCCGCGCGGCGGCTTCACGGCGGGCCGCAGCGTCTTTCTCCCGCTGGATCTTGGCCTTCATTTCGGGTGTCTGCTGGACCGGCGTATGGCCGAACGGCCCCCAGGAGCGGTCACCCTGGCCCTGCGGCCAAACGAGGGAGAAGGCGATCAGCACAAGGGCGATCAGACCCATTAGCGGCATGAAGATGCGATCAGGCATGTCCCGCCTATAGCACGTGCGACGGGTTGGGGGAGGGGGCGCGGGCATCGGCGCTTGACGCTGGGCGGCGCTGGGCTTAGCCCGCCCTGAGATAAACCCGACCTCGCCTCCACGCTGAAGGAAGCCCGATGCCGACCCTCGTCCTGCTCCGCCACGGCCAAAGCCAGTGGAACCTGGAAAACCGCTTCACCGGCTGGGTCGACGTCGACCTGACGGCCGAAGGCGAGGCGCAGGCGCGCAAGGGCGGAGAGCTGATCGCCGAGGCCGGCCTCGACATCGACCAGGCTTTCACCTCGGTCCAGACGCGGGCCATCCGCACGGGCAATCTGGCGCTGGACGCGGCCAAGCAGAGCTTCGTGCCGGTGACTAAGGACTGGCGTCTGAACGAGCGCCACTACGGCGGCCTGACGGGCCTGAACAAGGCCGAGACCGCCGAGAAGCATGGCGTCGAGCAGGTCACGATCTGGCGCCGGTCCTACGACATCCCGCCGCCGGAGCTAGCGCCGGGCGGCGAGTACGATTTCGCCAAGGACCGCCGCTATAAAGGCGCGACCCTGCCGTCGACCGAGAGCCTGGCCACGACCCTGGTTCGCGTTCTGCCCTACTGGGAGAGCGACATCGCCCCGCACCTGAAGGCCGGCGAAACCGTCCTGGTCGCCGCGCACGGCAACTCGCTGCGCGCCATCGTCAAGCACCTGTTCCAGGTGCCGGATGACAAGATCGTGGGCGTTGAAATCCCGACCGGTAATCCGCTGGTCATCGAGCTGGACGCCCAGCTGAAGCCGATCGGCGCGCGCTATCTTGACGAGAGTCGGGCCGAGGCGCTGCCGCAGGTTGGTTGATAGGCGGCGGAAGCCTTTGGAAAGATGGCGTTAATCCTGTTCTGCGCAGGGTTGACGCCTCATTCGGGATACCATGCCGCCCATGAGCGCCGATGCGCCCACCGTCCAAGACTACAAGCGTCTGACGCAGCACGACCTTGACGTCATCTGCGCCAAGCACGATCGCCTATGGTCGGCGAAGCTGGGGGGCGCGCGGGCCGTCTTCACGTTCTGTGATCTTTCCGGCCTGTCGCTGACGGGCCGGAACCTGTGCGACGCCGACTTTACCGGCGCGATGATGGTCGGGTGCGACCTGCGCAAGACCAAGCTCGACAACGCCAATCTGTATGGCGCCGATCTGCAGGGCGCGAACCTGACCGACGCCTCGCTGCGGCGGGCCGATCTGCGCGGCTCCAGCCTGCGCGGCGCTAATCTGACCGGCGCGGACATGTTCGAGGCCGACTTGCGGGAAGGGGCCATCGCCGCCGCCGATCGCAAGGAGGGCTACAAGGTCATCGAGCTGACCCAGCGCGAGGCCTATGCGATCGGGGCCAACCTCAGCGGCGCGAACCTTGAGCGCTCGCGCCTGTCGGGGATCGTCGCGACCAAGGCCGACTTCAGCGACGCCATCCTGAAGGACGCCAAGCTGATCCGAGCCAATCTCAAGCAGGCCAACTTCAATGGCGCCAACCTGGCGGGGGCGGACCTGTCGGGCGCGAACCTCGCGGGCGCGGACCTGCGCAACACGGTTCTGGTCGGCGCCAAGACTATGTCCTGGAACGTCAACCAGACGAACATGGAAGGCGCCCTGACCGACAAACCGGCCGGGACCAACATCGCGGATCTGCCCTACGAGCAGATGATCGCCGACCACGCGCGCTGGATCGAAACCGGCGGCGCTGAAGGCAAGCCGTCGGTCTTCGACAACGCCGACCTGCGCAATCTGCGCTCGGTAAGCGGCTTCAACCTGACGGCCCTGTCGGCCAAGGGCGCGGTCTTTTATGGCCTCGATATGGAAGGCGTGCAGATGCAGGGCGCCCAGCTGGAGGGCGCGGACTTGCGCGCCTGTAACCTGCGCCGGGCGGACCTGCGCGGCGCTCGTCTGAAGGGCGCCAAGCTCACCGGCTCTGACCTGCGCGACGCCCAGATGGGACCGTTGCTGATCGCCGCCGATCGGGTTCTGCCCTGCGACATGACCGGCGCCATTCTCGCCAACGCCGACCTGGCCCGGGCGGATCTGCGCCAGGCGCGGTTGGCCGGCGCGGACCTCTCGCGCGCCAATTTCACCAGCGCCCAATTGCGCGACGTCGACATCACCGGCGCGATCCGCCTGGGCGCGCGCGGCCTCGACGACGTGATTTAGGCGACACGAAAAAGGCGGCGCATCGCTGCGCCGCCCAAGTTCGGAGGGGTGTAGGGAACTCAGAACAGGGTCGATTAGGCGGCCTTCTCGCCTTCGATCAGCGACGAAGCGCCGGCCTTGATGTCGACGATTCGAGGCTTGAGGGCCTCGGGCAGTTCGCGCTTCAGCGCGATGGACAGCAGGCCGTTCGACAGTTCGGCGTCGACCACCACCAGGTAGTCGGTAAGCTGGAACTTGCGCTCGAAATTCCGTTCGGCGAGCCCGCGGTGCAGGTACTGCTTGGCGTCGTCGTTGGCCGCCTTACGACCGGTGACGGTCAGCAGGTTTTCCTTCACCTCGACGTTCAGCTCTTCCGGCTTGAAGCCCGCCACCGCGATCTCGATGCGGTAGTCGTTCTCGCCGGTGCGTTCGATATTGTAGGGAGGGTAGCCCGAGCTGGCTTCCGTGCGGGCCGCGGCGTCCAATTGGGCGGCCAGGCGGTCAAAGCCGACGAGCGAGCGATACAGGGGCGAAAGGTCGATCGTACGCATAGGTTTCAGATCCTTCTCATCAAGCAAGGTCTTTGAATGTGCGTCCCTTCGGCGACCCGAAATCGGCGTCGCCAGCGGTCCGGAAGGCCCGGATTTCCAGCGCCTTCATAGGTTTAGTTGGTGAGACGGTTTCCCCGTTCAAGGGGGGGCTCATCGAACGCGAATCCTTTGACGCATCGCGCGCCCCGGGTAAGGTCGCCCGCGCAACAACTCGCCGAAGGACACTTCCCCCATGCCGCTTCGTCGTCACGTCCTGCTGCTGGCCGCCGCCGTCAGCCTTACCGCCCCAGCCGCCGCCTTCGCCGCGACCGATCAGGCGCTGAAGTCCGCGATCGCTTCGCCGGCCCGTCCTGCCGCCGATGTGGCTCGCGATGGCGCGCGCCATCCCTATGAAAGCCTGATCTTTTGGGGCCTGAAGCCCAAGCAGACGGTGATCGAAATCTCGCCGGGCGGCGGCTACTGGACCGAGATCCTGGCGCCCTATGCCAAGGCGACCGGCGGGACCTACATCGCCGGTGTCGCCGATCTTTCGAACCCCAAGCTGTCGGAAGGCGCGCGCAAGGGCCGCGCCGACTTCGAGGCCCGCTTTTCGGACGCCGCCAAGTACGGCAAGCCGCAGTTCGTGAACTTCGGCGCCGTGTCGGGACCTCTGGGCGCGCCGGGCTCGGCCGATCTCGTGCTGACCGCCCGTAACGTCCACAACTGGACCGGCGCGCCCGGCATGGCCGACAAGGTGTTCGCCGACTTCTTCGCGGTGTTGAAGCCGGGCGGCTTCCTGGCGGTCGAGGACCATCGGGCCGATCCGCGCTCGGAAAAGGCCGCCGGCGCCGACGGCTACCTGAACACGGCCACGGTCGTGGCGCTCGCCGAGAAGGCCGGCTTCAAGCTGGACGCCCAGTCCGAGATCAACGCCAACCCCAAGGACACCAAGGACCACCCGTTCGGGGTCTGGACGCTGCCGCCCGTAAAGCGCACGGCGCCCGGCGGTCAGCCGGCCGACCCGAACTTCGATCGGACGAAGTACGACGCCATCGGCGAGAGCGACCGCATGACCCTGCGCTTCCGCAAGCCGGCCTGACTTTGGTCAAGGTCGGCGGCCAGGCTGGCGCCGTTTCAGCGTACGCGTACACGGGGGCATGATGGCGTCTACCCAGCAATGGTCGCGAAGAAGCTTGCTGGCCGGCGCGGGCGCGCTCGGCCTGGTGGGTTGCGGCAAGTCCAAGGACAAGGCCGCGCCCGTCGAAAAGCCGCGTCCCGAGAGCCTCGAGGCCATCATCGCCGGTGAGTGGCGTCTGCCGGCGGACCGCGCTCGCGACCGCTGGCGTCATCCCGTGGAGACTCTGAAGTTCTGGGGCCTCGCGCCCGGCCAGACCGTCGTCGAGTTCTGGCCGGGGGCGGGGTGGTACACCGACATCGTCGCGCCCTTCCTGGCCGAGACCAAAGGCCACCTCTACGAGGCGCTGCTGGAGACCAACAATCCGGCCGACCCGGCCGCCGCCGAGATCGTCGAGGCTTACCGACGCAAGGTCACGGGCGCGAAGAAGATCTTTGGCGAGGTGACCTTCACCGCGTTTGGCCCGACCAGCGGTCCGGTGGCGCCGGCGGGCAGCGCCGACCTCGTGCTGTTCCTGCGCAACCTGCATAACTGGATGGCTGGCGGCATCGCCGAGAAGGCGTTCCGCGACGCCTTGGCGGCGCTGAAGCCGGGCGGCGTGCTCGGGATCGAAGAGCATCGCGGCGAGCCTGGACACGTGCAGGACGTGCTGGCCGCCGATGGCTACGTCCAGCAGGACTATGTGATCCAGATGGCCAAGGAGGCGGGCTTCGTCCTGGCCGCCGCCAGCGAGATCAACGCCAATTCCAAGGACACCAAGGACCATCCATTCGGCGTCTGGACTCTGCCGCCCACGCGCCTGTCGGCGCCGCGTGGCGAGCCAGCCGAGCCGGGCTTCGACCATGCGAAGTATGACGCGATCGGGGAGAGCGATCGCATGACCCTCAAGTTCGTGAAGCCCGCATGAGCGAGGCGCCCTGTGGGTAAAGTTGACAAAAACCTCGACTAAGGTCGCCTTCTACGGCGGGAAGAAAATAGAGGCCTGCGTCGTCTGAACGGTGTTTACTTGTTTGGGCGGGCCGGTCTAGCTATCCGCAATATCATTTCGCGCAAGGGAGATCGCGCTCATGGCCACCATCCAGGAAATCACCGATCGCATCAAAACCGCCGTCGGCGACGACAGCGGCCTGGGCAAGAGCCTGAAGTTCGACCTGAAGGACGCAGGCTTCATCCACATCGACGGTGGTTCCGTGACCAACGAAGACAAGCCGGCCGACCTGACCATGACGCTGGCGCTCGACGACCTGCTGGCCATCGGCGAAGGCAAGCTGGACCCAACTATGGCGGTCATGACCGGCAAGCTGAAGCTTTCGGACATGGGCGTGGCCATGGCCCTGCAGCCCAAGATGGGCGCCCTGTTCTCGAAGATGCGCTGAGCCGGATGACGGAACCGGCCGATCTGGTCTCAATTCCCGAGGCCCCGGTTCCGGATCACGGTAAGGCTGAATGGTTCCGCGGCGCGGAGGGGGCGACCCTCCGCGCCGCGACGTTTTTCTCGGAGGGCTCGGCGCGCGGGACCGTGGTGCTCAGCCCCGGCCGCACCGAGCCGATTGAGAAGTATTTCGAGGTCGTCGAGGAGCTGTTGGCTCGAGGCTTCGCCGTGCTGCTGCACGACTGGCGCGGGCAGGGGCTTTCGGCGCGGAGCCTGCCTGATCGCCTGAAGGGCCACGCCCAGGGCTACCAGCCCTTTCTGAGCGACTACAAGGCCCTGCTCGATACGTTCGAGGCGCGCCTGCCCAAGCCCTGGATCGCCATGGGGCATTCGATGGGCGGCTGTCTCACCTTGCTGGCCCTGGCCAAGGGCGAGGGACGCTTTTCGGCCTGCGTGCTGTCGGCGCCGATGCTGGGGATCAACACCGGCAATGTCCCGCCTTGGGCCGCCAGGGCGCTGTCCTGGACTCTGTCGCGGTTTGGTTTCGCGGACCGGTACGTCAGCCAGGCCTATGATCCGCTGACCCAGACCTTCGAGGGCGATAAGCTCACCCACGATCGCGCGCGTTACGACCGTTACAGCGCCCAGCTCAAGGCCGATCCCCGCATCGCCCTGGGCGGCGTCACCTGGGGATGGCTGGATTTCGCGATATCAGCCTGCGCGTGGCTGTCGCGGCGGGGCTCGGTCGAGCGACTCGAGCTGCCCGTCACCATCGTCGCGGCCGAGTTGGACGACCGCGTGCTCAATCCGGCTCTCAAGGCGATCGCCGCGCGGCTGCCGCGCGGCCGCTATGTCGAGGTCCCGGGCGCCTTCCACGAGATTCTGGTCGAGACCGACCCGCGCCGGGCGGTGTTCTGGAAGGCGTTCGACGAGGCGGTCGACGCGTCGGCGAACGTTGGCGCGCCTATTTCGCCGAGCGCTTCAGGCTGACCAGGGCTTCGTCCAGCGGTCGGCGGTCGCCCGAGATCACCATCTGGCCGCCATTGGGACCGATCGTATCGCCCCGCCAGTTGGTGACCATGCCGCCAGCGGCTTCGACCAGCGGGATCGCGGCCTCGATGTCCCAGGACTTCAGGCCCGCCTCGATGACCATGTCCATCTTGCCCATGGCGACCATGGCGTAGGCGTAGGCGTCACAGCCCAGGCGGGCCAGCTTGGCCGCCGCCCGCACCTGCAGCCAGGCGCCGCGCTCGGCCCCGTCGAAGCAGGCGTCGGGATCGGTCGTGGCGATCACCGCGTCGTTCAGATTGGCGCACTCACGCACGCGGATCGGCGCGCTCTGGCCGCGCGCGATCAGGCGAGCGCCGCCAGCGTGGCCGATGAATAGCTCGTCGGTGAAGGGCTGGCCGATCGACCCCAGCACCGGGCGACCATTGTGGCGCAGGCCGATCAGGGTGGTCCACAGCGGCAGGCCGGAGATGAAGGCGCGGGTGCCGTCGATGGGGTCCAGAACCCAGACGAACTCGGCGTCGGGACGATCCTCGCCGTATTCCTCGCCGATCACGCCGTGCTCGGGATAGCGCTCGGTGATCAGCGCGCGGATCGCGGCTTCGGCGCCGCGATCGGCTTCCGTCACCGGATCGAACGCGGCGTGCGTGTCGCGCGGCAGGTTCTTGCCCGCCCCCTTGTCCTCCAGGCCATGATCGGCCCGGAACAGCGGCAGGATGGCGGCCGCCGAGGCCTTGTTCAGGTCGATGACGAAGGCGTCGAGCGCCGCGAGCCGATCAGCGGAGAGAGTCATGCGCGCGGGTTTAGCTTTCCAGCCGTCGCCGCGCCACGCCTTTCCGCGCGCATCGGTTGCGCGAGCCGTCAGGCGTCCGCCAGTTCGCCGCCATGCAGCGACTTGGCCAGGTCCAGCAGGCGACGACGCGGGCGCTCGCCCAGCAGGTAGTAGGCGCGGACTAGGTCCAGCGTCTCCTTGCGCGCGAACATCTCGCCGCTCTCTGCGGTTTCGCCGGCCGTCTCGCGGCGGACCTCGGAAAGGCCATCGTAAAAGTAGCCGACCGGCACCTCGACCGCCTCGGCCAGCTGCCAGAGCCGCGCGGCGGAGATGCGATTGGCGCCGCACTCGTACTTCTGGATCTGCTGAAACCGCACACCGACCGTTTCGGCCAGTTGCTGCTGCGTCAGACCCAGCAGACGGCGACGCCGACGCAGGCGCTTGCCCAGGTGGACGTCGATGTCGTTACCCATGGAACTTCTTGCCCCTTAACCTTGGTTCGTACCGAAACGGAACGAGATGCCCCGCGAGCCGCAAGTCGCGTGCCGTTGCGCGAAGCGGTCGGCCAAGCCTACTAAGGGCGCATGTCTGATAAGCGTCGGCCTTGGGTGCAGGATCTGCTGTGGCGGTTGGAGGCCCTGGGCTTCGACCTCTTTATCGGGGCTGTGCGCCTGATGGGCGTGGACCGCGCCTCCGACTTCGGCGGCTGGCTGGGGCGAACCTTCGGGCCGCTCAGCAGCGCCCACAAGGTGGCCGAGCGCAATCTGAAGCTGGCTTTCCCCGAAAAGGACGTCGCCTGGCGCGAAACGGTGCTGCGCGAGCAATGGGAAGGCCTGGGGCGCTCGTTCGCCGAGTTCCCGCTCATGGACAAGATCCTACCCTCCACCGGCCGGGTCGAGGTGGTGGGCAAGGAACGGCTGGAGCAGATCGCTCGCGACAAGATCCCGGTCGTCTTCGTCTCCGGCCACCTGTCGAACTGGGAGGTCATGCCGGCGGCGATCGTCGACAGCGGCGTGATCTGCGAGATGACCTATCGCGCCGCCAACAACCCGTATGTCGACAAGCGCATCAAGGACAGCCGCTTTCGCTATGGCGTGCGCCTGTTCGCGCCCAAGGGCGGCGACGGCGCGCGCGAGCTTCTGGAAGGCATGAAGGAGGGGCGCTCGGTCGCCCTGATGAACGACCAGAAGTTCAACAGCGGCGTGGCGGCCCCGTTCTTCGGCCACGACGCCCGCACCGCGCCGGGCCCTACACGTTTGGCTATCCGGTTTGGCACGGTGCTGCAGCCGATGTCGGTGCAGCGGCTGAAGGGCGCGCGCTTCCGGGCGGTGGTGCACGAGCCCATCATCCCGCCCAAGACGGGCGACCGCACGGCCGACATCGAAGCGGGCGTGCGGATGATCAACGCCTTCATGGAAGATCGCATCCGCGAGCGGCCCGCCGAATGGTTCTGGGTTCACCGTCGCTGGCCGAACGAGGTCTATGCGGCCCTATCTGAGCGCGAGCGGGCTATTTCTCCGTCGAGCTAGATCTCGATCGTGTCGCTGGGCGGCTCGGGCGAGTCCAGCTCGCCGGTCCTGCGGAAGGGGCCCTTGTATGAGGGATCGTTCCGACGCCGCCGACAGGGGCCAAAATAGTCGGGCGAGCGGATGAATGGCCGCGGGTGGAAGATCACGGTGTTGATCCGGTCCAGAAGCGACCGCGCCGTCACGGGCTTGACCACGATTTCCGTGACCCCAGCGTCTCGGGCCTCGAACACGCGGTGGCGCTCGGCGAACCCTGTCAGCATGATGATCGGCAGGAAACGGTCGACGCTATCGGGCGCGTTGCGGACCAGCTTCGTGAACTGAACGCCGTCCAGCGGGCTCATCTTGAAGTCGACGACCGCGATGTCAGGGCGCCAGTCGCGCAGGACCTGCAACGCCTCGGCCCCGTCCATAGCCTCACGGATCTGGCGCACGCCGACGCCCTTGAGGATCGTCCCGACGATCGAACGCATGTGCTGGTTGTCGTCCACCAGCAGAAAGCGCAGCTTTTCAAGAGCCGCAGACATGCGGGAGCCGCCTCCTCAACGATCTCGCGGGGACTATCGGACCAGGGTCGCTCCCCTGCGACCTAACGTTCCGACGGGGTCGGCATTGCTAACGAATGAACTGAACTCAAGCTAGACACGAATAACGAGAACTGGCGGCGCGAAGCGGTCGAGATCCCGCCTCGCGGGAGGCCCAGTCCATCGGCGGCGTCTAGGAGGCGCTTAGCCTTGCCAGCGTTTCAGGGCCTCGGCCGCGCTGGCGTAGGCCTCCTGGTGCTCCGGGCTCCAGTAGCGCAGGGCGTCCAGCGGGATCTTCGCATTGGTGACGGCGCACAGCACGAAGCGGCCGGGCGAAAGCACGGCGTACTCGCCGTCGCCATAGTGCAGGACGGCCAGGCCGTCGGGCTTACCAAGGTCACGATCGAAAGCGTTCATGGTCCATACTCTACGCCAGAGCGGCGTTTCAGAACAGATCGCCCTGTTGGGTCGAGGGCGAAGCGGGTTTAGCGCGGTGCGGTGACGAGCGCGGCGGTGTCGAGGCCGACGGCGGCGCTTCGTTTCCGATCATCGCTTCGCGCTCTCCGTCGGCGAACTGCAGGGCCACTTGGTCGCCCAGCGCTAGGGCGCTCGCCGAGCGGATGATCGTCCCATCGGCCTTGCGTACTAGGGCAAAACCCAAGTCCAGCGGCCGCCGAGGATTCAGCGATATGCGCAGCTTGTCCAGATTGGCAAGCTGGTCTTTAGCCCTCTCCAGGCGGCGTTTGCCCGCCTCTTCCAGGCGATCCCATAGCGCCGGCAGGCGCGCGTGCTGAGCCACGCGATCCGGCGCGCGACGAGCGGCCAGATCGAGGCGCCGGCCAAGGTCGCTTAAGCGCTCGGCCTTGATCTGGCGCTGCCGGGTCAAGACGTCCGGCGTCAGGCGCGCGGTGACCTTCAAGAGATCCTGAGCGTGGACGGTGGTGTTGCGATGCAGGGCCGCGTCCAGCCGGCCCGAGGCGATGTCGAAGCGTTGCTGCGCCAGGGCCAGCAGGTCGTTGGGCCGGGGCAGGCCGCGCGCCGCGCTGGTCAGGCGGGTGCGGCGCTCCTCGATCACGCGGGCGCCGCAGCGGCTGAGGCGGCGATCGAAGTCCGAGATCAGCGCCCGCAGTTCGGCCAGCACGGGCGTGGCCATCTCCGCGGCGGCCGTCGGCGTCGGCGCGCGGCGGTCGGAGACGAAGTCGATCAGGGTGGTGTCGGTCTCATGCCCGACCGCCGAGATCAGCGGGATTGCGCTCTCGGCCACGGTGCGGGCCAGGGCCTCGTCGTTGAAGGCCCACAGGTCTTCGACCGACCCGCCGCCTCGGGCGACGATCAGGATGTCGGGACGCGGCACGGGCCCGCCGGGCTGGATGGCGTTGAAGCCCCGGATCGCCGCGCTGACCTGGGCGGCGGCGGCGTCGCCCTGCACCACCACCGGCCAGACCAGCACCTGGCAGGGCCAGCGGTCGCGGATGCGGTGCAGGATGTCGCGGATCACCGCGCCGGTCGGGCTGGTGATCACCCCGACCACAGCCGGCATTGAGGGGAGGGGGCGCTTGCGCTCGGGTGCGAACAGGCCCTCTCCAGCCAACTTGGCTTTCAAGCGCTCAAGTTGCGCGAGAAGCGCGCCAACGCCGGCGGCCTCCATGCTGTCGATGATGATCTGATAGCGCGAGCCGGCCGGATAGGTCGTAATCTTGCCGGTGACGATGACCTCGAGCCCATGCTCGGGCCGCACGCCAAGACCCCGGACATTGCCCTTCCAGACGACGCCGTCGATCGCGGACTTGTCGTCCTTGATGGTCAGGTAGACGTGGCCGTTGGAGTGATGGGTGACCTTGGACAGCTCGCCACGCAGCCGCACGAACCCGTAACGGTCCTCCAGCGTTCGCTTCAGCGCGAAGGCCAGCTCTGAGACCGAGTAGGGCGGGGCGTTGGAATCGTTCGGCGCGAGGTCCGTCATTGGGCTGTTTTAGGGGGGAAGTTGGAGGAGGTCATCCTTCCCGATCCCCCTTTCATCGCCTTCCTCGTCCTTGTGGCGAGGACCCATGGTTCGGCTTGGCCCGGTGTGTGAGCGTTGAGGCTTGGCGATGATGGTGCGCGCTGGCCGACGTCTCGCGGCGGAACGCTGGGTCCCAGGCACGAGGCCTGGGAAGGCGGATTTTGAGGAAGTCTTAGAAACGCAAAATCCCGGACGACCGTCTGGTCGCCCGGGATCCGCCGCTCTGAGAGACTTTTGTTCTTCTTAGATGTAGCGGCGAAGCGAGCGGGCGAGCTCGGTGGCGCCGCCCTTCTTCTTGGTTTGCTGCGGCTGGTAGGCCACGCGGGCGTGCTCGACGCAGTAGGGCAGGCCGTCCGAGGCGCGGCGGCCGCAGAAGGTGAAGCCTTCCGACGACGGATCGCCGATCGGCCACTTGCACATGTGCGCGCCCAGGGTCAGCACGGTGGCCGAGCCCGGCTCTTCGTGACGGAAGGCCGGCAGCGGCGCGGGCGCGGAGGCTACGGGCATCGACGGCGCTTCGATCGGCGTCACACGACGCGGCGCCGAAGGCATGGCCTGGGCGGCCGGACGCGCCGGACGCGGAGCCTTGAAGGCCGGACGCGCGGGTTGCGAAGGCGCGGCGCGGCCCGACAGGCCGAGGCGGTGCACCTTGCCGATGACGGCGTTGCGCGTAACGCCGCCCAGTTGCTTGGCGATCTGACTGGCCGACAGTCCGTCCAGCCACAGCTTCTTCAAGGTCGAGACCCGCTCGTCGGTCCAGCTCATAACCCGTCTCCGCCATTTAGACTGGGGAGAGGGCGTCCCCACGCCCGTCACCCCATATCTGGTGATCAAACCGCCCCGCCGGCGGTCGTCCTACTACTAATCGTAAAGAAGGTGTTAAAACACACAATAGGCGCCAACGACTCTGTCCACAGAAACAAGATGTTGATTCACGCAAGCCCGAGCTTGCGAAAAGGGGGGCAAGGGCGCACATGGCCAAGCAGAACAACGGGTTGAGCGCATGAGAGACACCGCCGAGAGCGTCATTCCGCCGCAGCCGCGCGACTATCACGGCTGGAACTGGAGCGGTTTCTTCACCCTTTATCAGCGCGAAATCCGTCGTTTCTGGAAGGTCGGGACTCAGACCGTGGCCGCGCCGGTGGTCACGACCTTGCTCTACATGCTGGTTTTCGTGGTCGCGGTCGGCGCCAGCCGCCCGGCTGTCGGGGGCGTGACCTTCGGCCATTTCGTGGCCCCGGGCCTGATCATGATGGCGATCCTGAACAACGCCTTCGCCAATTCTTCATCGTCGCTGATCCAGGCCAAGATGATGGGCCTGACGCCGGACTTCCTGACGCCGCCGCTGTCGGCGCTGGAGCAGGTTTCAGCCTTCGCCTTAGGCGCGGCGACGCGCGGCGTGGTGGTCGGGGCGGTGACGGCCCTGGTGGTCGGCGTCCTGCCCGGCGCGGGGCTTTCGATCGCGCACCTCTGGGCGGTGATCTATTTCGGGGTGGTCGCCTCGCTGAGCTTGGGTCTTGCGGGCGTGGCGGCGGGCCTGTGGTCGGAGAAGTTCGACCAGCTGTCGGCCGTGACCAACTTCCTGATCATGCCGATGACCTTCCTGTCGGGTACCTTCTACCTGGTCGACAAGCTTCCGGAGCCCTTCCGTTCGGCCAGCCATTTCAACCCGTTCTTCTATCTGATCGACGGCTTCCGCTATGGCTTCATCGGCCATGCCGACGGTTCGATCGCGATCGGCGTGGTCTCGACGGGCCTGCTGACGGTGGCGCTTTTTCTGTGGTGCTGGCGCCTGTTCGTGACGGGCTATCGCTTGAAGAGCTGAGACCGCTGTGGCCGGCGCGACAAAGCTTGCGATTTTCGCCGGCTTTTCAGGTGCTTTCACCGTCGATTGATTGACACAACCGCGTTCCAAAGCGACAACCTGCAGCCTTCCGGTCCCCGTGCTTTCAGCGCGGGGGCTTCTTTCCTTTTTGGGAGGTCGGTCTCTTGAGCACCGCGACGTCGTCCAACTCCTCGCAACAGCACATCATGGGCGTCTACAACCGCGCCCCGCTGGCGTTCGAGCGAGGCCGAGGCGCGCGCCTGTTCTCGACCGACGGCGGCGAATATCTGGACTGCGTGGCGGGCATCGCCACCAACGGCCTGGGTCACGCCCACCCCGTGCTGGTCGAGGTTCTGAAGGAACAGGCCGAGAAGCTCTGGCACGTCTCGAACATCTACCGGATCCCCGAGCAGGAAGCCCTGGCCGACGCCATCTGCGCCTCGACCTTCGCCGACGTGGTGTTCTTCACCAACTCGGGCACGGAAGCCGTCGAGTGCGCGCTGAAGACGGCCCGCAAGTACCACTCGGCCAACGGCCAGCCCGAGCGGATCGACATCTACGGCTTTGACGGCTCGTTCCACGGCCGGACCTACGCCGCGGTCAACGCGTCGGGCAATCCCAGCTATGTCGACGGTTTCGGCCCCCGCCTGCCGGGCTATCATCAGCTGACCTTCGGCGACCACGAGGCCATCAAGGCCGCGATCGCCAGCCCGACCACGGCGGCGATCATCGTCGAGCCGGTGCAGGGCGAGGGCGGCGCTCGCTCGATCCCGACCCAGTGCCTGAAGGGCCTGCGCCGGATGTGCGATGAGCACGGCGTCCTGCTGATCTATGACGAAGTCCAGTGCGGCATGGGCCGCACCGGCAAGCTCTTCGCCTATGAGTGGGCCGAGGGCGGCGAACCGCACATCATGGCGGTGGCCAAGGCTCTGGGGGGCGGCTTCCCGATCGGCGCGTGTCTGGCCACGACCGAGGCGGCCAAGGGCATGACCGTGGCGGCGCACGGCTCGACCTTCGGCGGCAACCCGCTGGCCATGGCGGTCGGCAAGGCGGCCTTCGACCTGATCAACTCGCCCGAGACGCTGGACAATGTGAACGCCGTCTCCGGCTTCCTGACCCAGCAGCTGAACGGCCTGAAGGACCGCTTCCCGGACATCATCGTCGATATCCGCGGCAAGGGCCTGCTGATCGGGATCAAGCTGATCCCCAACAACCGCGAGTTCATGGTTCTGGCCCGCGATGAGCACCTGCTGATCGCCGGCGGCGGCGACAACTGCGTACGCCTGCTGCCGCCGCTGAACCTGACCATCGAGGAAGCCCGCGAAGCCGTCGCCAAGCTTGAAAAGGCTTGCGAGGCGGCTCGCGCCAAGGCCTCGGCCTGACACATCTGAACCTTTGAAATCGCCCGCTTCGGCTTGCCGGAGCGGGTGTGAGGGATTTGGCCCATGACCGCCCCCCGCCACTTCATCGACCTGTGGAAGCTGGACGGCCCGACGCTGCGCTTGCTGCTCGAGGACGCCAAGGCCCGCAAGACCGCCCGTAAGGGCTGGCCGCAAGGCAAGGTCGATGCCGACGCGCCGGCCAAGGATCGCGTGCTGTCGATGATCTTCCAGAAGAACTCGACCCGCACCCGCTTCTCGTTCGACGCCGCCATGCGCCAGCTGGGCGGCTCGGCGATCATCTCGACCTCGGCCGACATGCAGCTGGGGCGCGGCGAGACCATCGAGGACACCGCCAAGGTGCTGTCGCGGATGGTCGACGCGGTCATGATCCGCGCCAACAGCCACGCCGACGTCGAGCGCTTCGCCCAGGTCTCGACTGTGCCGGTGATCAACGGCCTGACCGACAAGAGCCACCCGTGCCAGATCATGGCCGACATCCTCACCATCGAGGAGCATCGCGGCGACATCGGCGGCAAGACGATCGCCTGGGTCGGCGACGGCAACAATGTTTGCTCCAGCTTCATCCACGCAGCGCCCTTGCTGGGCTTTGAGCTGAAGATCGCCTGCCCGGCCGTCTATCACGCCGACCTGCACGACCTGGCGCGCGCCGAGGGCCTGCAAGGCAAGGTCAGCATGACGACCGACCCGAAGGAGGCCGTGCGCGGCGCCGACGTCGTCGTGGCCGACACCTGGGTCTCGATGGGCGACACCGACCATGACGAGCGTCTCGCGGCGCTGGAGCCCTACCAGGTCGACGACAGGCTGATGGACCTGGCCAAGGGCGACGGCGTCTTCCTGCACTGCCTGCCGGCCCACCGGGGCGAGGAGGTCACGGACGAAGTCATGGACGGTCCGCGCTCGCTAGTCTGGGATGAGGCGGAGAACCGCATCCACGCCCAGAAGTCGGTGCTGGCCTGGGCGTTCGGCGCGATCGGCTGAAGAGAGAAGGGCGCCGGCCAGCGCCCGGTTGGAATGCGCTGGCCGACTGCGCCGGCGCGTATGGGCAAAAGCGACGGCGCTTCATTGGTGCGCCGACTCCGCGAGCGCCGCAATGCGGCAGGAGGTCGCTTTGCGCAGATCGGGTAGACGTCGTTCCTGCTGTCGCATCCGGACAGGCTCGCAATTTCCACAAGACCCCTTATCTAACCGCCCCATGACCGACATCGCTTCCACTCCGGGCGTCCTCGACGACGTCGTTTCCGCGTTCCAGATCGAAGGCCTGCCCGTGCGCGGCCGCGTCGTGCGGCTGGGCCAGGCCGTCGACGAGGTGTTGACGCGCCACGCCTATCCCGAGCCCGTCGCCAACCTGCTGGGCGAGGCCTGCGCGCTGGCGGCCCTGGTCGGCTCCAGCCTGAAGTTCGAAGGGCGGCTGATTATCCAGGCCCAGGGCGATGGCCCCGTGCGCTATGTGGTGGTCGACTATGACACCTCGGGCGGCCTGCGCGGCTATTGCCGGTTCGACCCTGAGGAGGTCGCGGCGGTGTCGGAAGGCTTCGCGCGTCCCGGGGCCAAAACCCTGCTGGGCGGCGGCGTCTTCATCATGACCCTGGACCAGGGCCCTGACATGGACCGCTACCAGGGCGTGACGCCGATCGAGGGCGAGACCCTGGCCCTGTGCGCCGAGCAGTACTTCGCCCAGTCGGAACAGACCCCGACCCGCGTTCGCCTGGCCGTCGGCCAGGTCGACACGGGCGAGGGGCCTCAATGGCGCGCCGGCGGCATCCTGATCCAGGTGATAGCGGGCGACCAGGCGCGGGGCGATACGCAAGACGCCTGGCAACACGTCACGGCGCTGTTCGAGACGACCGGCGAGGACGAGTTGATCGACCCGACCGTCACGACCCCGACCCTGCTGTGGCGCCTGTTCAACGAGGACGGCGTGCGTCTGCTCGACGAAAAGCCGCTGCGCGCCTTCTGCCGCTGCTCGGAGGACCGCATCGGCGTGGTGATGGACTCGTTCTCGGCCGAGGAAGTCGAGGAGATGATCGAGCCTGACGGCAAGATCCATGTGACCTGCGAATACTGCTCGCGCGTGTACAAGCTGGACCCGCCGATGGCGGGGTGAAGCGCGTCCACGCCGCCGTGAGGCGGCGGCGTGGCGAGCCGGGACTATCGTTGTATCACCGGCAATTCCTCGATGCGGACCTTGCGGTTCGCCTCCCCATCTGCGGTTACTGCGGTGACAGCGGCCCAAGTTGCAACGGGGGCCGTGGGGGGGAGCTTATAGACGACGTTGGTCGTCACTCCCGACCGACTTCCGATCTCGTACACGCCGCTCGGTTCGCCGAGAGCCGCGATCATGGGTTCCTTGTCCGCGTCAAACAGAGCGACAGACAGGGCTTTCGAACTCAGCGGCGCGCTGCCGACCGCCCGTTGGATCACCAAGTGAAGCTCAAGGGCGCCAGTGAGGCGATTGCGGGTATGCTCCACCCTGAAGAGCTTGTCCGTGCTCGCCAACCCGATCTCCTCCGCAGTCGCCTGTGCTGGCACAAGGTCCTCCCCCTGCGTTGCAGCAAGCGTAGGTGTGGACAGGCTGCTGCCGACAACGGTCCAGGTCTGGGTCGCCAGGACGTTCCCGGCGCCGATGTCGAACAGCATACCCTCAAACGACAGGTTGATGGTGTAGTTGTTCAAGGGGTTAAGGGGCGCGTTGAACCCAGGCGCGTCCTCCATGCTGAAATCAGAGCCTGTGGCCTGATCGGGGTTTGTATAGCGGTCGTTGGTCATGGCGCACTGGCGATAGCCGTAGGCTGTGCAGAAGTCGCAGTTGTCGCCGGCGGGAGGACAGCCGTCCTCCTCATAATCTGTCGGCGACAGCACGACGGGGCCGCACAAGACGTGTGTCAAAGGCGAGCCATTGACCAAGAATTCGCCTTTCACGGTCTGGCGATAGACACCGTCCGCGCAGGTCTCGTCCGGTCCGCACGTAAATACCGCGGTGTTCGAGAACTCAGCGGCGAAGCGACCTCCAGTCCACGTGGGAACTACGTTCGAGGTCGGCGTGTCGAAGCTCGAATAGCCGATAGCCATGGAAATCTCCTGTTTTAGGCGGCGGGGGAGTTTGCGTGCCGCGAGCCGGCGCGCTGGAAGCTGGACAGGGGAGGGCGCCGACGCTGGCGTAAACGAGCGGCGGGTTCTCTCGAGCCGAGAGGGGGGGCGGCGAGCCTGCCGTACCTGTCGTTGAAATTGGTCTTAGCGGGTGTGAGCGGGCGGTGGGGCTCGCCCGCTCACCTAATTGAGTGGGCAGCCTACTTGATGGTGTCGGTCGACCAGCTGCCGTCCGCGTTGAGCGTGACGTTGATGATCGAGAAGCCGCCGGTGAAGTCACAGACCGCCGAGTTGATGCTGGACTGAGTGAAGTTCATCACCGTACCGGCCGTGTATTTGCCGGTTTGGACGTAGTACTTGAGGATCGGTTGGCAGTCGGTGTGGCTTGAGGGGTTGGCGACCACGAAGTTCGATAGGGTGATCCCGCCGTTCACCTCGACCGCCGAGCCAACGTTGTAGATGGCGGGGGGCGACGAATAGGTCGGGGTCGTGATCCGGAAAGCGCCGAGCTGAACGTCCGAACTCGAGGCCGTCGGGCTAAGGCCCAGCGGGTCGACCGTCGCCGTGGTCCAGTTCTTGGCGCTGCCGGTCGCCGGCGTCAGCTCGATGGCGCGGCTGGCTGACGCGTAGCCCGAGGACTGTCCGATGGTCGGGATGGTATGGGCCTGCTGAATGCCAGCATAGTACTGCATGTTTACTTGGAACGTAAGTTCCGCGCCAGTTTCGTCATAGTTCCCTAGCTTCTGAGAATAGAGGCTGTTGCTGTAGACGTTCGCGCCGCCACTATAAACCGCAGGCTGTTGGAAAAAGAAGAATTCCTGGGTGGATGCGCCGAGATTGGTAACGTTGATGGTAAGCAGGGTGGACATCGTTATCTCCCGTGATTGAGGGGTGTCGAGAGAAAGCGGTCGTTCCATTTGGTGGGGCTATGGGCGATCGCGTCCCCTCGACGCCCAAAGAGTGCTCTAAATATGGTTGTATTTTAAGGTCTAACAACTTGAGGTGAGCGCAAGTCCGGCGACGCAAACTTGCGCCCAGCTCAAGTGGGTTCGGTCATCTCCTCAAGCAGGGCCATCAGGCGAACCCGCGCCCTTCGCCGAACCTTGCGCAGAACGCGCAGGTACTCGAATTCCTCCGACGCCAAGCTTTCGACGGTATGGCCGTCCATCTCGCCGCGACCCAGCACCAGCCAGTCGAGCGAGATATCCAGCACCTCGGAAATCCGCGCGGCGTTCTCCAGTGACATGGGGCCGTTCTTGCGCCAGCGGCTGATGGCGCTCTCGTGGACGTCGAGGTCCAGCGCCAAGGCCATCATCTTGGAGATGCCGCGACCCTTGATGGCGTGGCTTAGCCGATCCCCCCTGGAATCCATCCCCCGGTCCACCCAAAGGGCGGCCCCGCCAGCCCGCCCATCCCAAGCGAATTCTGCGACACAACCTATGTCAGTATATAGAACAAATAAAGCTTATGATTGCGAATGCAGGCAGAGCTACTCGGCGCCGGCCGCCTAGGGCAAATGATGAGTTCCTGGGAGGTCCGCCTCAGTTCATCTTCAGCGAGGCGCCGGGCAGGTGCAGTGAGAACTCGGGGATCTCGGCGTCGAACACCTCGCCGGCCTCGGTCACCATCTGGTAGCTGCCGCGCATCGCGCCCGAGGGCGTGGGCAGGGGGCAGTTGGAGACGTAGCGGAAGGCCTCGCGGGGCCTCAGTTCCGGCTGTTCGCCGACGACGCCCGATCCCTCGACCTCGTTCACGCGGTTCTGGCCGTCGATGATGGTCCAGCGGCGCGAGACGAGGGTGACAGTCTCAACGCCGTGGTTCTCGATCTCCACTGTGTAGGACCAAAGGTAGACGCCCTCCTCGGGAGAGGACTCCTCGGCCGCATAGGCTGGGAAGACGCGCACGACGATGTCGCGCGTGCGCGCTTCATAGATCGCCGCGGCGTGGCCGCGCCGTCGCCGCA
Organism: Caulobacter sp. BP25; assembly: GCF_002737755.1. Lineage (GTDB taxonomy): Bacteria > Pseudomonadota > Alphaproteobacteria > Caulobacterales > Caulobacteraceae > Caulobacter. The sequence goes on along the minus strand of NZ_PEGH01000019.1, from coordinate 102,197 downwards.
TCCGCTGCATCGGCGGGGAGGTCTCACGCCTGATCGAGCGCACGGATCACGTCTCGGGTCAGGTCGGCCAGGCTTTCCAGGCCCACGGACAGGCGCACGCCGCCTTCGGTGACGCCCAGCAGCGGGCGCTCCTCTTCGGGCACCGAGCGGTGGGTCGTGGTCGGCGGGTGGGTCGCCATCGACTTGGCGTCGCCCAGATTGTTGGAGATGTCGACGATTTCCAGCGCGTTCAGGAACCGGAAGGCCGCCTCGCGCGAGCCCAGGTCCAGCGCGATCACCGTGCCGCCGCCGCTCATCTGCTTCTTGGCGACCTCATAGCCCGGATGGTCCTTGCGGAACGGGTAGAGGACGGTGCGGACCTTCTTGTGCTCGGCCATGACGTCGGCCAGGGCCGCGGCGGTGTCGCTTTGGCGACGAACGCGCAGGTCCAGGGTCTCGAGGCCCTTCAGCATCACCCAGGCGTTGAATGGCGACAGAGACGGGCCGGTGTGGCGCAGGCTGTCGCGGTAGAACTCCTCGTTGATCGCCTCGCTGGTCAGGATCGCCCCGCCCAGGACGCGGCCTTGGCCGTCGATGTGCTTGGTGGCCGAATAGACGACAACGTCGGCGCCCAGCTTCAGCGGCTGCTGGAAGATGGGGGTGGCGAAGACGTTGTCGACGATGACCTTCGCCCCGACGGCGTGGGCCATTTCAGCCACGGCGGCGATGTCGGTGATCTCCAGCACCGGGTTCGACGGCGTCTCGATCAGCACGGCCTTGGTGCCCGGGCGGATCGCCGCTTCCCAGGCCTTAAGGTCCGTGGCGTCGACGAAGGTTGTCTCGACGCCGAAGCGCGGCAGCCATTCGGCGACGATCCAGCGGCACGAGCCGAACAGGGCGCGGCCGGCCACGACGTGGTCGCCGGCCTTGACCAGGCCCATCAGCGAGGCGTGGATCGAGGCCATGCCCGTCGCTTGCGCACGGCAGACCTCGGCGCCTTCCAGCAGGGCCAGGCGGTCCTCGAACATCTTCACGGTCGGATTGTTGAACCGCGAATAGACGAAACCGGGATCCTCGCCCGCGAAGCGGCGGTCGGCGGCCTCGGCGCTGTCATAGGTGAAGCCCTGGGTCAGGTAGAGCGCTTCGGCCGTCTCCATGAACTGCGAGCGCGCGATCCCGCCTCGGATCAATTTTGTCGCGACATCCCAGTCTTTCGGATCTTCGGCCACCGCCCGCCTCCTACGCGTAAAACGCCGGCATAAGGAGCGGGAGGGGCGCCTGGGTCAAGCCACAACACCGCTGGACGGGGCGAAGAATTGTCACGCTCCGCCTGTCGATTGTCCCGCCCGCCCTGATTTGCGCCGAGCCTTGCCTTTGCGGCCGGGTTTGGCGAGTGTCGCGCCGATGACTGACGCACACGCCGCAGGGATTCTGCCCTGCCAAACGATCGAGGACCTGATCGCTCAAGAGGCGATCACCTCGGCCACGCCGTTCGACACCGATCAGGTGCAGCCCGCCAGCCTGGATCTTCGGCTCGGCGCGCGGGCGTGGCGGGTCCGCGCCTCGTTCCTGCCTGGCCTGCATCGCCGCGTGCCCGAGCGCCTGAGGGACGTGGCCATGCACGAGCTGGACCTGACCAAGGGCGCGGTGCTTGAGAAGGGCTGTGTCTACATCGCCGAGCTCCAGGAGCGCTTGGCGCTGCCTGGCAACGTCTCGGCGCGCGGCAATCCCAAGAGCTCCACCGGCCGCGTGGACGTCTTCGTCCGCCTGCTGACCGACCACAGCCGCGCTTTCGACGATGTCGACGCCGGCTATGAAGGGCCGCTCTATATCGAGATCGCGCCGCAGACCTTTTCGGTGCTGGTGCGGGCCGGCACGCGTCTGAACCAGCTGCGTCTGAAGCGCGGCGAGCCGGCCAAGCTGTCGATCCGCAGCGTTGGCGTCGATCTGACGGCGGGCATCGTCGGCTTCCGGGGGCGGCGCCACGCCGGCGTTGTCGACCTTGACCACGAGGACGGCCACGACCCGCGCGACTTCTGGGAGCCGCTGGAGGCCCGCCATGGCGAACTGCTGTTGGACCCGGGCGAATTCTACATTCTGGCCAGCAAGGACGACATCGAGATCCCGGTGATGGAAGCCGCCGAGATGACGCCGATCGACCCGTCGGTCGGCGAGTTCCGTGTCCACTATGCCGGCTTCTTCGATCCGGGCTTTGGCACCGATGAGGCGCTGGCGCGCGGCTCCAAGGGCGTGCTGGAGGTCCGCAGCCACGAGACCCCGTTCCTGCTGGAGGACGGCCAGACCGTGGCGCGCCTGGTCTACGAGCCCCTGACGGCGCGTCCGGAGCGGCTCTACGGCGAGGGCGGATCGCACTACCAGCGCCAGGGGCTGAAACTGTCAAAGCACTTCAAGGTCTGGTCCTAGCGGCGCTTCGCGTCTGTCGCAGGCCCGTCGCGCGGCAACGCGCCGCACTACATCTGGTGGACAGTGCGTGTCGTTGCACAAATCCTGGTCTCGTCCTCGCGGGCGGTGATCTTCTGAGTCGCCGGACGCGGAGGGCGGCGGAAGACCACGGAGACCAGCTTGGCCCGTCATGCTCAAGACCCGTTCCTGATCCTGCAAAGTCGCGTCGACGCTTGGGAGCGCTGCGCGCGCATTCCCGGCTGCGACAAGGCGATCTGGCGGCAGGACGCCAGGGGGCGGGTGATCCGCTGGTCTGATTTCGGTGACCGCTTCTCGCGCTACGGCTGGGAGGTGGTCGCTCGTCCGCGCCCAGACGTCTGGGGACGCGCCCTGGCCGCCAAGCGACTCGAGGCGGTGCACTGGCGCGCCGTGATGGGCGAGCCCGCTGTGCGTGACCCCTTTCTGGATCAAAGAGCCGCCTAAAACATCAAGTCTGTCCGTCATTTAGTCTGGCTTGAACGACATAATGACAAGACCGCTTGACACGGCCTCGACCTTTTGTGACAACTGTCCTTGTCATTTCGACGAGGAGGCTTGTCATGAGGAAGAACGTTCAGCGCGCACCCGTCAGCCGTAGGGATAAGCTCGCCATTGGCCTGGCTTCGAGCTCGGCTTCGTTGGTCACGGCTGTCTGCGCCGCGCGCGAGATGGGCGGCCCGCTCCTGGCGGCCGGCGCCGTCGAAGCGCTGGCCGCGCTTTAGTCGGCCGTCTGGATCAAAGAGGGGATCAATGAGCGAACACATCGGACGTCAGGCGCGCCGCCAAACGGCGGCGCTGCGAGGGCTGATCGGCGCCTTCCTGATCGGGGCGGTCAGCGGCGCGGGTTACCACATCGCCAAGGACCAGAGCCTGGCGATCTCACCCGTCATTCTGGGCGCTGGCTTCGTCGGCTTGGCCCTGCTCGCGGCGATCACCAGCGTCGTCTACTGGCGCAATATCGACGAGGCCGCCCGCGAGGCTCACAAGTTCGCGTGGTTCTGGGGCGGTTCGAGCGCGATGCTCCTGGTTCTGCCGGTCCCGTTCCTAATCGGCGACGCGCGCCTGGTCGCGCTGCTGGGCCAGCACGCGCCGACGGATTGGTTCGCCATCGGCGTCACGGCCCTGATCATCGCCCAGTTGATCGGCTACGGCCTGGTCTGGGCCGGCTGGTGGCTGCGCCAGCGCTGATCCGACCTGGAGCCCTTGGAGCGTCAAACATGACCAAGACCTCAAACCCCGCCGTTCGGCGCTATCTGGCGCGCTTCTTTCCGGCGATGATCGCCTATGTCGTGGTGCTGTCTGGATCATTGTGGCTGATCGAAAGCCACAGCCCGCAAGGCGTCTTGCTTTGGATACTGGGCGCGGCGCCCGCCATCCCGATCATCGCCGTCATCGCCGTCATGGGGCTCTATCTGGCGGAAGAGACCGACGAGTTTCTGCGCCTGGTGCTTGTTCAGTCCATGCTGTGGGGCATCGGCTTCACCTTGGCCGCAGGCACGGTCTGGGGGTTCTTGGAGAACGTCGGGCTGGTTCCGCACTTCCCGCTGTACCTGATCTTCCCCGTATTCTGCGGCGCGTTCGGCTTGGCCCAGCCCCTCGTCAGGAGGCGGTACCAATGAAGAACCGCCTCAAGGTCCTCCGCGCCGAGCGGGACTGGAGCCAGGCCGATCTGGCCGAGCGGCTTGATGTGTCCCGCCAGACCGTCAACGCCCTGGAGACGGGCAAGTACGATCCCAGCCTGCCGCTGGCCTTCAAGATCGCCCGCCTGTTCGGGCAGCCGATCGAGACGATCTTCCAGGACGAGGCTTAAGCGCTTCGCCCGCCTCCGGGGCGGCAAGCCCCAATTGCTGACCTGTACCGCTTCGCCCGGCGCCCTGTCGCCGAACCCTTCCGCACGCCTCGTTCCTATGGAGAGCACGATGCAAAAGCTGATGCCTAAAGCCCATCTGTTCGCCGTCATCATGGCGATCCTGGCCGCTCTTGGCGTCTTCGGCAGCCGCGCCGACGCCGCCGATCGGATGACCGTCACCGTCACGGGCAAAGGTCCCGATGTGGTGCTGATCCCGGGCCTGGCCTCGTCCGCCGCCGTCTGGGACCAGACCGCCAAGCAGCTCTCGGCCTCGCACCGCGTCCACGTCGTGCAGGTGGCGGGTTTCGCCGGTGCACCGGTCGGCGGCGCCGCCGAGGGGCCGGTGGTCGAGCCCCTGGTCGCGGCGGTCGACGCCTACATCAAGGCCAACAACCTGAAATCGCCGGCGATCATCGGCCACTCGATGGGCGGCTTCACAGGCCTGCTGCTAGCCCAGCGCCACCCCGAGGACGTCGGCCGACTGATGATCGTCGACAGCCTGCCGTTCTTCCCGCTGCTGTTCTCGCCGACCGCGACGCCCGAGAGGGTCACGCCCCAGGCTGCGGCCATGCGTGAAGCCACCATCGCCATGAGCGCCGAAGCCTTCGCCAGCCAGCAGGCCTTGACCGCGCCGCGTTTCGTCAAGTCGGTCAAGGATCAGGTGCTGGTGCTGGACTGGTCGAAGACCTCGTCGCAATCGGTCGTCGGCCGCGCGATGTACGACCTGCTGACCACCGACGCGCGGCCCGGCCTGGCTGGGATCAAGAGCCTGGTCACGTTGCTCTATCCCTATGATCCGGCGATGGGCGCGCCGCCGTCGATGGTCGAGAAGATCTACACCGACGCCTACGCGACCCTTCCAGGCGTGACCGTCAAGCGCGTCGATGACTCCCGCCACTTCATCATGCTGGACCAGCCCAAGGTCTTCGCCGAGGCGGTCGCCGACTTTCTAAAGTAGCCGCCTTCCAGCCTTCACCCCCCGGAGCGCTTCGGGCCTTGCCTGGCGTCTCCCATCACCTTCAACCTGATCCATCTCATCGGAGCGTTTCCATGTTTCTCAATCTTCACCGCGCCACCAAGCGTCTGGCCGTCGGCCTTGTCTCGGTCTTCGCGCTTGGCTTTGCTGGCGGCGCGCTTGCCGAACCCGCCTTGTGGGCGATCAAGGACAAGGACTCGACGATCTACCTGTTCGGCACGATCCACGTGCTGAAGCCCGACACGAAGTGGCGCTCGGCCAAGATCGACAAGGCCATCGCCGACAGCGCGGACCTGACCTTGGAGGTCATCGGCGCCGACGATCCCGCCGTCATGCAGCCGCTGGTCACCCACTATGGCCTGGACCAGACCAAGACTCTGTCGGCAAAGATCGGCCCCGAGGCCTTCAAGAAGGTCTCGGCCGTGGCCCAGACCGTGGGCATGCCGCCGCAGGCCCTGGAGATGATGCGGCCGTGGTTGGCGGGCATCACCGTCTCGATGGCGCCGATCATCAAGGCTGGCTACGACCCCCGCAGCGGTGTCGAGGCCGTCCTGACCAAGGAGACCAAGGCGGCGGGCAAGGCCCAGGCCGCTCTGGAGACGGCCGAGCAGCAGGTTCGCTTCTTTGCCGACCTGCCCGCGCCGATCGAAACCGAGTTCCTGAACTCGTCCGTCGACAACGCCGAAGAAGGTGTCGGCAAGCTGGACGAGATGGTCACGGCCTGGAGCGCCGGCGATGTGGCCGCCCTGGAAACCGTCTTCGTCACCGAGATGAAGACCAAGTATCCGTCGGTCTATGACGTGATGCTGGTCAAGCGCAACCAGGACTGGGCGGGACAGCTGAAGACCAAGCTCGCCGGTTCAGGGGTTAGCTTCGTCGCGGTGGGCTCCGGCCACCTCGTTGGTCCCGACAGCGTCCAGGTCCAGCTGGCCAAGCTGGGGATCAAGGCCCAGCGCGTCGAGTAGGCAAGGGGGCTCCGGCGGGGGACGCCCCCCGCCGGGTCAGCGCGGCGAAAGCACCGCGACGATCCAGGCGCCGCCCCAAGCGGCGCAAACGATGGCCTCGTCCTCTACTTTCGCGTGGGCCTTCATGAGTTCCCAGGTGGGCAACTGACGGGTGGCCAACCACATGGTCACCCCGAACTTGCCGCCTTCGCGCAGGTTCTTGCGGTAGCGGTCCATGACCTTGGACATGTCGCCCAGGAACTCGGCGCATTCCGAAAAGACGATGACGTCGAAGGTCTCGTCGGTGTCGAAGGCGCTCCCATCGCCCGTTTCGAAATGGACGGGTCCGTCGATAGGCGTCGCTGACGCCTTTTCCCGGGCTCGTTCGATGGCCAGCTTGGAGACATCAACGCCCAGATAGGCCGACGGGCGGTGCAGGGCGATCGTGTGGTAGAACGCGCCTTCACCGCAGCCGATGTCCAGCACAGCCGGGTTCGGTCGGCTTCCCGCCAGTAACGACGCGAGCAGCCTATGGTGGTGACGCTGGTCGTTGCGCCACAGTCGGTCCAGCACCCCTGACGCATAGTCGCTGTCCCAATCCCAGTTGGCGTTGGAGTCGCGCGGCGGCGTGCTTTTCCGTCGTCGGCCGAACACCTTCCCGACCCATGGCCGATCCATCGCCGCCAGTTCGATGAACCGCCTCAGCTTCCCATAAGCCATTACGCCATCCCCCTATTTGGCCCGTGCGCGACGCCGCGGCGAGGCCAAAGCTTCCATGAAAGAACGTTGTTCCACGCGTCTTTCACATGCGGCGGGCTTATTGTGAAGCTTGGGCGCGCCGTCGGCGTAACAGTCCGGGGCGAGACCGCCTACTCCGCCGCGCGGGGCGCCATGTAGATCGAGCGCTTGGGCGTGCTCATCACGCGGCCCAGCATGGGCTCGAACGCCTCCAGCGGCATCGACTGGAAGCTGGGGTCGAAGGCTTCCTGGTCGTACACATGACAGAACTTGGCCGTGTATTCGAAGTCGGGATGGCCCCGGAACTGGTCGCGCAGGTTCCGGTCCAGGCCCAGGTGATGGAAGAAGTAGTAGCCCTGAAAGATCGCGTGGTGCGCCACCATCCAGTGGTTTCGCTCCGACACGAACGGTTGGAGGATCGCCGCGGCGATGTCGGCGTGATTGCGTGGACCCAGGATGTCGCCGATGTCGTGCAGCAGGGCGCAGACGACATATTCCTCGTCCTCGCCGGCTTGATGCGCGCGGGTAGCAGTCTGCAGGCTGTGCTCCAGCCGGTCGATGGCGAAACCGCCGCAGTCTCCCTTCAGAAGATTCAGATGCGCGATCAGGCGTTTTGGCAGGTCGCGGCCAAATTCCATCGACGCGCTGGCGATGATCGCCCAGTCCTCGGCCGTGCCGTCGACCATGGCGTGAAATTTGGCCCGGGCCTCGACGCCTGGATGGTCTTCACCGTCCGCCATCGCGCTTCTCCCCAAACATCTGTTTGAGGCGATGGTGCGCCCGAAGCGGCGAACCGTCAACGCGAACGCTTGGGCCGGCTTAGCGCCGGGTCGGCAGACGTCGAGCCTCGGGGGCCAGACGCTCCCAGACCTCTTCCAGCTTTATCAGGAAGCGCGCGTACGACCACTGGTCGGCCGTGGCGCGGGCCGCGTCTCGTAGGGCGGCCAACCGCGCGCCGCCGGTGGCCACGACATCCGCCGCCTCGGCCAGGGCGTCGGCGGCGGCTTCGCAATCATCGTCGGGCGCCCAGAATCCGTTTTCGGCCGTCATGTACTGGCGACCGCCGATGCCCATGAAGCCAGCCGACACGCAGCCGCACGCCATGGCTTCCAGGGTCGTCATGCCGACGGACTCGAACCGCGGAAGGCTGAGATGGAGCGCCGATCGTCCCAAAATCTCGGCGACTTCGGCCTCGGGCTGGTTGGATATCTCGACCCATGGCAGGCCGACATGGCGCGGATGGGCCTTGCTCAGGAACTGCCGGATGATCCTGGTTTCCCCCATCCGCTTGCGAGGCGAATAGGCCGCTTGCAGCAGGTCGTTGGCGCCAGGCTTGAAGATCCGCTCGTCGGCGAAGCATGGGACGATCTCCACCTGGGCCCCCGGAACCACCCTGCGGATCGTGTTGGCGTTGATCGCGCCGACGGCGAAGAAGACCGGCGAATGACCCGGCGCGAACGCGTCGACTTGCTCAAGTCCCAGGTTCAGGAAGCTGAACTGGTTCTGCTCGAAGATGACCGTGCGCCGCCTGTCCTGGGCCAGGGTGCGGATCGCGTTGGGGGCGTCGGACGGAACCACCAAGATGTCATCCGGGCGAAACCGTGTCCCCACCTCGGTCGGCGCCTCGAAATCCAGCCAGGTCAGGTCGACCTTGTCGGTGTTGCGCCACCAGATCGCCTCGAAGCCCATCCTGTTGAGGGCTTCGACATGGCGCAGAATGACCTTTTGCCCGCCCGCCACAGCGCCCGTCGGAAAAGACAGATAAACGATACGCGTCAAGCAACGTCCCTGCTCTGAACACAGTCTTCCCGTGCGCTGTAGCACACAGCGCCGCGACGGTCGTCATAGGTCAGGAAAGCTTTGGAGCGGGCGGGGGGAATCGAACCCCCGACATTCAGCTTGGGAAGCTGACGTTCTACCTCTGAACTACGCCCGCCAAAGGGAGGACCCGTTTAGCCCGGCTTGGGTCAGCACTCAAGCGTCGGCGCGACCTGATTTTGGGGTTCGCCCGGCTCTAGGCGTCGGCTTTGGTCGCGGTGTCCTCGCCGCCGCCCACGCAGCGCGCCAGCATTTCAGCCAGGGCCGAGACCTCGATGGGCTTGGGGAGCACGTCGTCCATGCCGGCGGCCTGATAGCTGGCGGTTTCCTGTTGCATCAGGCTGGCGGTGACCGCCACGATCGGAACGCGCGGGCGACCCAACCGATCTTCCTCCTGGCGAATGGCGCGGGTGGCCTCCACGCCGTCCATCACCGGCATGTGGACGTCCATGAAGATCGCGTCCCAGGGCTGGCGCCGCCAGGCCTCGACCGCCTCGCGGCCGTCGGCGGCGAAGCCGCAGGCGATGCCGAACGGTTCGACCAGGGCGGCGATGATCTCGCGGTTCATGGCGTTGTCGTCGACGACCAGCAGGGTCGGCGCGTCCTCCTCGCCCTCCGCTTGCGGGACAGACGCCCGCTGCGGCGCCGGGGTCGAGACGGGGCAGGGGATCACAAGGGTGAAGGTCGAGCCGCGCCCTGGCTGCGACGCGGCGGTCATCTCGCCGCCCATGGCTGTGACCAGGCCCTGGCAGAGGGTCAAGCCTACGCCAATGCCCCCGGCCGAGCGTTTGGTCGAGTCGTCGATCTGGCTGAAGCGCTCGAAGATCACGGCCATCTTGTCCGGCGCGACGCCGTCGCCGGTGTCGCTGACCTCGATCCGCAGTTTGCCGCCCGCGCCGCTGATCCGGCAGTCGACGCCGCCTTGGTGGGTGAACTTCAGGGCGTTGTCGATCAGCACACTGACCACCTGCCGCAGCCGATCGACATCGCCCAGGCGGGTCTCCGCCGGCGCGGCCTCCAGCTGCATGGTCAGGCGCAGGCCGCGCGCTTCGGCGGCGGGGCGGTGCAGGTGGTCGAGCGACTGGGCGAGGGCGGCCAGCGGGAACGGTCGCGGCTTCAAGCGCAGCTCGCCGTCGTCCAGCTGGCATAGGTCCAGCACGTCGTCGATCATCATGCGCAGGCGCCGGGCCGCGCCCTTCATCTCAAGCACCTGCTCGCGCTGCTTCCGGCCCAGGGCCGAGCGGGTCAGGATCTGGCCCACGCCGAGGATCGCGTTCAGCGGGGTGCGCATCTCGTGACTGACCGTGGCCAGGAAGCGGGACTTAGCCTCATTGGCCGCCTGAGCGCGTTCGGTGGCCTGCTGCAACTGCCGGGTCCGCAGAGCCACTCGCGCCTCGAGGTCCTGGTTCAGACTGTTGAGGTCGTGACTGCGCCGCGCCAGGGCCTCAACCAGGTCTCGGTTCTGGTCGCGCAGCTGGATGGAGTCGACGAGCAAGGCGTGATTGTTGCGATGGCCCGCCAGCATGACCAGGCAGAAGACGACGCCCAGTACGCCCAGCACGGTCTCGCTTAGCTGCCCGGCGATCAGGGTCAGGGAGGCGGGCAGCAGAATGAGGGCGATATAGATTCGGCCGGTCAGCTTCAGGGGCGAGAGCACGCCGGTCGCGCCGCCCGCCAGCGCCGACAGCACCACGATGATCACATAGCGCGTCGACTGGCTGTCGATCGGAATGCGCGCGCAGGCCAGGAAAGCCCACAGGGCGGCGCTGATGATCAGGCCGCTTGAGAACATCGCCGCCAGAAGGTCCAGCCGGTTTGCCAGGGCCCGGCCGGCGATGGCGGCGGCCAGCAGGCGGTCGGCGACGATACGCGCGGCCAGCACCGTCAGAGTCACCGCCAGCCATGCCCAGTAGAACGGGCGCTCGCTGGGCAGGGAGGCCAGGGTAACGCCGATCGCCGCCGCCGCTTGCACGCCCATCGTCGCCATGCTGTTCCGCGACGCCTGTCCCAGAAGGGCCAGGGCCAACGGATTGTCACGGATCTTCGAGCGGGCGTGGTTGGGGATCATGGGACTGTCGCGGTCACGACACTAGATTGCAAGACTTGTTCCCTCCGGGAATAGCCAAAGTCGCCTTGGCGATCTCGCGACAAAGCGCCGCGCAGCAAGGCCAACGGCAGGTAAACCATAGGGGCGATGGCGCTGGCGGCCCACGCGGCAAGGCCTAGCGGGCGGTGTCGTCGAGGAAGATCGACACCCAGGCCAGGGGCGCGTTCCAGTTGATCGCGACCTCATTCTGGGTAAAGGCGCGGTAGTCGTCGGTCCAGCACGTCTGAGGGTGGCATTGGCCCTTCATGTCGCGCGCAATGGGGTCGTCCATGTCGGTGGAGTTGGGGCCGCCCGACAGCACCCCCGACGGCGGCGCGGGGTAGGCCGGGTTCGCCTCGCGGGCCCAGAAGCGGTGGTGGGGATTGCGCATGGCCCGAGGGCCAAAGCCGCTGACATACGACCGGTCCAGCGGGTTGCGACCCAGCACGTAGTCGAGGGCGTCGAGCGCGCCGGTCCGATACGCGGCCTTGCCGGTGAGGTCATAGGCCACGCCCAGGATGATCGCCCGGTTCAGCACCGACGCGTTCGAGCCCCAGGGATAGCCCTTGGGCGCATAGGGCAGGGCGTAGCCCTGGGTCTGGCCATCGGCGAGATGGCTGTCGGCGCTGGCGAGAAGGTTGGCGCGCAGCTTGGCGATCTCGGCGGGCTTGAGCCCGTTCGGGGCGAGGGCGAGAGTCACGCCGCCCAAGGCGCCGACCGAACTCCAGCTGATGTCGCCGGTCGGGCGGTCGCCCGCAGTGGGTCCGGCCAGGAACAGCGGCGAGGCCCGCAGCGCCTGGGCGTAGGCGTCCTCGCCCGTCGTGGCGTAGAGCTCGGCGGCCGCCCAGTAGAATTCGTCGGTCAGGTTCCCATCGCCATAGCCGCCGCTGCCGGCGAAGGCGCCCAGGGCATAGATTTCTGGATTTCGCACGGCGGCGGCGTAGGCCCGGCGAGCTGCGGCCAGGCACCGCGCGGCGAAGGCCGGGTCGATCGTCTTCCAGACCCGCGCAGCCTGGGCGGCCACGGCCGCCAGGTTCAGCGTCGCCGAGGTGGTCGGGTAGTAGAGATAGCGGGGACGCTTGTCCTCGGCCGGCGCCGTGGGGATCGTCGTCCACTGATCGTCGGCTATCTTCTGGTGCGCCATGCCCGAGGCGTCGACGGGCGTCAGGGGCAGCTTGCCATCGACCGGGTTCTGCTTGCCGATGGGGACCTGGAGCGTCTGGCCGTCCGGAACCTGCATCGACAACAGGAACGCCAACTCGTAGCGCGCCTCGTCCAGCAGGTCGGGAACGCGGTTGCTCCTTTCGGGTAGGGCCAGGGCGCCGTCGCCCACGGCCTTGAGCGCGGCCTTGCGCTTGAGCACGGCGGCGCGCTCATAGGCGTTGACAAGGGTCCAGACCGAGACGCCGCCATTGACAACGTACTTGCCGTGGTCGCCGGCGTCGTACCAGCCGCGGCTGGCGTCCAGTGTGTAGCCGCAGCCTGGCCAGACCTGCCCGCGCTCGTCGGCCTTGTCGAAGCAGGTGGCCTTGTCCGGTGCATGGCCAGCGGGGCGGGCAAGATCGGGGCGTTCCACGAAACGGGCCTCGATCGGGATGCTGGCCCGCTGCTGGTAGAAGAACGACAGCGACGCCCGGGTGAGCTTGCCGTCGGGCTTGGCGCGCAGCGCGAAGGGCCTGCTCTCGGCATCGCCGACCTTGAGTCGATAGCCGTCTCCCGCCCGCCGGAAGGACGAGAAGTCGATCTGGTGGACGTGCTCGCCCGAGGCGGCGTCATCGCCGAACACCCGCGTTTTGCCCCGCAGGACCACGCCGCCCTTGGCGTCCAGCAAGGTCCAGTCCAGCGGCTGGGCGGAGGGATCGGCTAGCACGGCGCGCTTAGGGCCGTTGGCTTCGAAGCCGCTCTGGTTGAACCGGAGAGCGCGAGGGGCCTCTTCGGCATGCGCGGCGCCCGCGAGCGGCAGGAGGGCGACGAGCGGCAGGGCGGCCAGACGGTTGTTGCGCATCCTAAGAGCTCGCTCCGACTTTTTCAGTCTGAAAGCTAGGCAAGCCGGACAGCGTTGTCACGATCTTTGCTGGACCCTCCCATACGCGGAACGCCGCCTGGCGGCGAGCCAGACGGCGTTCAAAGCATCCTGAGCGCGGCTCAGTTACCTTCGGGCGGCGGGCCTTCCGGCGGCGGGCCGGGAGGCGGGCCGTCGCCCTGCTGCATGCGACGCTGGCGCATTTTCTCGAAGGCAGACTTCATTTCGTCGAGCGTGATCTTGCCGTCCTTGTTGGCGTCGATCATCGCGAAGCGGTCCTCGGGACGGCCCGCGCCGGTCCATTCTTTCAGGTCCACGGCGCCATCGCTGTTGGCGTCCCAGCGCTTGAAGATGTCTTCGGGCGACGGCATCTGCATGCCAGGCGGCGGCCCGGCCTGGGCGAGCGCGGCGCCCGCGGTGAAAGTGGCGCAGGTCGCCAGCGCGGCGAGAATTATGCGGCGCATATAGGTCGTTTCCTTCCGGGTGATTGTCCCTGGACGTTTTGCATGAGCCGCGATTGTTACGGCTGTGTTTCGCGATTACGGCGAGAAGCGGCGTGGCGCCTCAGTGCTTGCCGCGGTCCCGGCCGAAGTTCGGCTCGGCGCTCTCCTGGCCCGCCGCCACGATGCCACGGCGGATGGCGCGGGTGCGGGTGAAGTGGGCGTGCAGGGTGTCGGCGTCGCCCCAGCGGATCGCGCGACTCATCGCCTGCAGGTCCTCGGTGAAGCGGCCCAGCATCTCCAGAACCGCGTCCTTGTTGGCCACGAATATGTCGCGCCACATGGTCGGGTCGCTGGCGGCGATGCGGGTGAAGTCGCGAAAGCCCGAGGCCGAATACTTGATGACCTCGTTCTCGGTGACGTTCTCCAGATCCGCCGCGCTGCCGACGATCGTGTAGGCGATCAGGTGAGGCAGGTGCGAGACGACGGCCAGCACCAGGTCGTGGTGCTTCTCCTCCATCAGCTCGACCTGGGCCCCGAAGGCGCGCCAGAAGGTCGACAGGCGCGCAACGGCGGCCGCGTAGGCCTCGTCCTCGCTGTCGAGGGGGGTGAGGATCGTCCAGCGGTTCTCGAACAGCTCGGAAAAGCCGGAGTCGGGGCCCGACTGTTCGGTGCCGGCGATCGGGTGGCCGGGGATGGCGTGGATCTTCGAGATGTCCTGGGCGCGGAACGCCTCGGCGACATTGCCCTTGGTCGAGCCGACGTCGGTCAGGGTCGCGCCGGCCTTCATGGCGGGGATCACCTGGGCGGCCAGGTCGGGGATCGACAGCACGGGCGTGGCGATGACCACGAGGTCGGCGTCCTTGACCGCCTGGGCGATGTCGCCGGTGACGTGTTCGGCGATGCCCAGCTTGAGGACGCGAGCCCGGTGCGCCTCGCTGGCGTCGGCCACCGTGATCTCGCCGACGACGCCATGCTCACGCGCGGCGCGGATGATCGAGCCGCCGATCAGGCCAGCGCCGATCACGGTCATTTTCGGATAGAGAACGCCGGGGCTAGACATGGATAGGGCTCACTTCAAACCGATCTCCCCGGCGAACGCCGGGGCCCAGATCCAGCCTGAGCGGTTTGGGATGACGTGCCTCTTGCCTGGTTTCAAGCGAAAGGCGGCCGTGGGTTCGATCTGGACCCCGGCATTCGCCGGGGGGGCGGGGGAAAAGCCAGACATCTAGCGGCTCATGAACTGGGCGAGGAGTTCGACCACGGCGCGGTTCTGCTCTTCCAGGCCGACGGTGATGCGGATCGCATTGGGCAGGCCGTAATTGGCGACCGCGCGGACCAGATAGCCCTTCGACGCCAGGAAGGCCTCGGCCTCCAGAGCCGTCTTGCCGGGCGTGGTCGGGAAGGTCGCCAGCACGAAGTTGGCCGCCGACGGCGTCACCTCCAGGCCCAGGCCGCCGAGCTGCTGGGCCAGCCACGGACGCCACTGCTCGACCAGGGCCAGCGAACGGGCCTGGAATTCGTCGTCGAACAGCGCCGCGACCGCCGCTTCCTGGGCGGGGATCGAGGTGTTGAACGGCGGCCGGATGCGCTCGATCGGCTCGATGATGTGGCTGGGCGCGTAGCCCCAGCCGACGCGCAGGGCGGCCAGGCCGTGCAGCTTGGAGAAGGTGCGGGTGACGATCACGTTCTCGGCGGTGCGGGCCAGGTCGAGGCCGTCCTCGAAACGCGGATCGCTACAGAACTCGGCATAGGCGCCGTCCAGGACGAGGAGCACCGACGGCGGCAGGGCCGCGTGCAGGGCGCGGATCTCCTCGCCCGTCAGCCAGGTGCCGGTCGGGTTGGCGGGATTGGCGATGAAGACCAGGCGCGTGCGCTCGTCCACGCATTTCACCACCTCATCGACGTCGATGCGGTGGTTGATCTCCTTGGCCATCCGTACCTCGCCCTGGCAGGCGCGTGCCCCGATGGCGTAGGCGGCGAAGCCGTGCTCGCCCTGGACGATGTTGTCGCCGGGCTCCAGATAGACCTGGCACAGCAGGGCGAAGATCTCGTCGCTGCCGTCGCCGAAGGTCAGGCGCTCGGGCTCGAGATCGTAACGCTTGGCCACCGCCTCGCGGAGGATGTTGGCCTTGCCGTCCGGATAGATGTGCAGGCGGTCGACCGCGTCGCGATAGGCCGCCTTGGCTTTGTCGCTGCTGCCCAGGATGTTCTCGTTGCTCGACAGCTTAACCGGATGGGCGACGCCCTCGACCTTGGACTTGCCGCCGACATAGGCGTGGATGTCCAGGATCCCGGCCTTGGGGACGGGGCGGGGCGCGGCGAAGCGGTCTGCGGCGGAGGCGGTCATGGGTCTGCTCGGGGGTCTACTCGGGCGTCGTACCAATCTGTGTACGGCGGCCGCTTCTTACACGTCGAACTGCTCGGGCGCAGCCCCGATGACGCCAGTCAATTGGCCTGGCGCGCGCGCCAGCCGCTCGTCGTCCGGCTGGAAGAAGCCCGACAGCGAAAACAGCTTCAGCCCGCCGGCATCGGCGATCAGTTCGGCGGCGACGCCGTCTTGGCCCAGGGCCTCTACGATAGCGGCGGCGCTCTTGGGCGAGTCGCTAACCCAGAAGGTCTGATCGCCACCGGTCGGTTCGACCTCCACCTCGGCCACGGCCAGGGCGGCCTGGAGCCCCCAAGTCGCGAGGCAGGGCAGGGCGGCGAACACCTTCAGTTTCGGCTCGGCCAGCAGACGTCCCCACCACGGCGTGTCGCTGGCCAGCGGCAGGACGGCTACGCCCCACGGGGCGCGGGCGACGGTGAGGGCGTCCTGAGGCGTCGGGACGAGAGACAGGCGCGGCGCGGTCCCGAAGCGCAGACGGGTCAGCTCAACCGTGCGGGCCGGCTCCCGGCCTCCGAAAACGCCCAGTTGGTAAGGACCCTGGCGCGCCAGATTGTCGGCCATG
Organism: Caulobacter sp. BP25; assembly: GCF_002737755.1. Taxonomy (GTDB): domain Bacteria; phylum Pseudomonadota; class Alphaproteobacteria; order Caulobacterales; family Caulobacteraceae; genus Caulobacter. Next base: position 85,951 of record NZ_PEGH01000019.1, on the reverse strand, counting down.
ATCTCGCGCCAGATGCGGATGACCAGGGCGTTGGAGGCGCCCTTGCGGGGCGCGTCGAGCAGTTTGCGGACGATCTGGGCCTCGCGGCCGGGGCGCAGGCCAAAGCCGGTGTCGCCCGAGGCGCGCTTGGCGGCGGCGACCGCGCCGGCCAGGCTGGCGCGCTCGTCAAGCAGCTTCAGCAGTTCACCGTCGATGGCGTCGAGCCGCCATCGAACCTCATCGAGAGACGGTGTGGCGTCCGTCGCGTCGCTGCCCATGTTCTTCCCCGAAATTGGAGGGCGGACCATAGTCTTTGCCGCCGAACACGCAATAGCCAGCCTTCACGGGAAGAAAATTGCGTTTTGGGTGAGCATTGCTCGATCAGTAGACCCGCGGCGCGGGGCCGGTGTCGAGTACGCCCAGGAAGCTGCGCCCGTCGCGGAAATGCAGGCTGGCCTCGATGACCGGCTCGCGCCCCATGGCCTGGGCGGCGGCGGCGAGAGCCTGTTCGGGGGTGCGGATCGGCTTGGAGAGGTCGACGCGTTCCTTGATGGCCACTTCGAGGTCGCCGGTCAGGTGTCCTTGCGAGTCGACGGACAGCACGCCGGACTTGGCCCGCCCTTCCGCGTCGCCGGCCAGGATTTGGCTTTGCTCGAAGGTGATCTGGCCGCCCGCGGCGCTCCAGCCCTTCACGGCGGCCTCCCAGCTACGGCCGCGCAGCGCCGAGACGTGCGAGAGCTTGGTTTCCAGCATCAGCGAGGCGGTCTTGTCCTGGGCGATGCGGCCCAAGAGGCCCGTGAACGCGGTCTTGGCGCCGTCGGCCTTGAACAGGATCGCGCCCTGGTCCTCCGGACCCGCGCGCAGGTGCAGCTCCATGCCGTCCGCCGAAACCAGTTGGAACGGCTTGGCGCCCGAGGCCGGCGTGAAGGTCAGGCCCGCGCCCTCGACCGAGATGCGCGGCGGATACTCCTTGATACGCGAGATGCTGGCCCGCAGCGCCTGGCCGGTAATGGCGACGTCGCCGGCCTCGGGCCGCGTCAGCACCACGCCTTGCGGCGCCACCAGCACCCAGTGGGTGACGTCGAAGATGGCGGCCTCGCCCTTCAACACCGGCGCGCGCACCGCCCAGCCCGTGGGCTCGGCCACGCGGGCGTCGGTCAGGTCGATGTTCATCCGGAACGGAAAGCCGTGAAACGTCCTGGCGCTCCAGGAGAGGTCGTAGCCGCGCGACTTCAGGTCGGCGGCCTGGGCGTCCATCTTCTGCTCGGCCTGGCCGCGCAGCCAAAACCAGCCGTAGCTCCAACCGCCCGCAACGAGGGCGGCCAGGATAAAAGGTGCGAACAGCCTGCTGCGGCGGGCTTTGCGGGACGGGGCGGCGTCGCTATGGGTCATGGAAAGGCGCGTCCAGTCAGGAATGGTGATGGGTTTGGCAGGCGGCGGCGAAGATCGCTGGGTGTTCGGATACGGATCGCTGATGTGGCGGCCCGGGTTCCCGTTCATAGACCGAAGAACGGCTGTGCTCCACGGGCGGCGCCGCGCCTTCTGCATCTATTCGGTCCACCACCGCGGCACCTACGAGCGGCCGGGCCTGGTGCTGGGCCTGGCCCCCGGCGGCGCGGTGCGCGGCATGGCCTATCGGGTCGCGGCGTCCGAATGGGAAGGCGTCTATGCCTATCTGCGCGAGCGCGAGCAGCCGACCGAGACCTACTTCGAGACTTGGCGCGACGTGAAGGTCGATGGGAATGGCAAGGCGCCGGCGCTGGTCTTCCTGTCAGACATGAAGCACAGCCAGTGGGCCGGCGCGCTGACGCTGGAGCAGCAGGCCCAGCTGATCGCCGGCGCGACGGGACTATCGGGACCGAACATCGACTATCTCCGCGACCTCGTCATGCACCTGCGCGAGGACGGCGTGCGCGACCACGCCATGGAGAAGCTGCTGAGGATGGTCGAGAGCATCGAGACGGGCGCTTAGAGCCCCTCGTCCTCCAGCGCCTTGGTCGCGCCGTCGATCCGCGTCTGCAGCTCACGCATGAACTCCGCGCGCTTCAGGCCGGCGGGGATCGGCTCCAGATATTCGAAGACGATGGTCCCAGGCTTGAGCAGCAGGCTCTTGTCCCAGTGGCCGCCGCAGTTGAGCGCGAGGGGCGTCACCGGCATGTCAAGCTCGCGATAGAGCGCCGCGATACCGGGCTTGTAGTCGCCGGGCTGGCCGACATCGCCCCGCGTGCCTTCGGGGAAGATGACGATCTGGCGAGCGCCCTTCATGCGGTCCTTGGCGTCGCGGACCAACTTCTTCAAAGCGGCCGAGTGGCCGTCGCGGTCGACGACGATCATGTCCGCCTTCAGGCCGTGCCAGCCGAACAGCGGCACCATCAGAAGCTCTTTCTTCATCACAAAGCAGGCGTCCGGGAGGATGGCGAATTGGCTGAAGACGTCGAACATCGACTGGTGCTTGGCCGCGACCAGGGCCGCGCCGGTCGGGAGGTTGTCGCGGCCTCGGATCTCGACGCGCACGCCCGCCAGCCAGCGCAGGCTCAGCGTCACGCCCTTCGACCAGAAGGCCAGGCAGGCGCGATTGGCGGCTCTGGGCAGCGGAAAGGTGACGATCATCAGGATCGCCATCGTCGCGGACCACAGCCAGAAAACGAGCTGGAACAGGAAAGAGCGCAGATAGATCAAGAAGCGTCCTTCGCCTCGGGGGCGTCCTTTGTCTTGGGGCCAAGCGCCAGGAACGCCTCACGTCCCAGGATCGCCAGGTACTTACAATACTCCACGATCATCCGCCGCGCGCTGGTGCTGGTTTTCCACCACCGATGAGCATTGAGATCGGTCCTGACCGGATAGGGATAAAGTTTCACGCCCGGCATGGCGGCGCTGAGCTCCAGCATCGAGCGGGGCATGTGATAATCGGCGGTGACCACGATCAGGCTCTCATAGCCCTTTGAGCGCGCCCACTCTGCGGTTTCCAGCGCGTTGCCGACGGTGTTGGCGGCGGTGAAGCCCAAGTCGACGCAGCAGTCGTAGATTGGCTTGACCGCCTTGGTGACGCTCTGGACGTCGGCGCGGGTGGCTTCGCGATTGACGCCCGAGATCAGCAAGCGTTTGCCCTTGCCTTCCTCCAGAAGACGCGTGGCGGCTTCCAGGCGAAGGCTGGAGGCGCCGGTCAGGGCGACCACGCCATCGGCCTGCGGCGGCTCGGGCGCGGGCGTGGAGAGGTCTACGCGGCCGGTGAAGGCCAAAAGGCCCAGGCCCCAGATCATCAGGGCGATCAGCAGGGCGGCCAGCGACTTCACGCCATCTCCCCAACGATCCGAGAGGCGGCCAGACGCGCGGAGATTCCGGCGATCAGCGCGGCTGCGATGGGCGCGGGCGCAGCGGCCAGCAGGTCCATCCAGGCCAGCGGCAGGACCGGGGCCAGACCCGCGCCGCCGCCGAAATAGCGAAGGAGCGCGCCGATCCCGGCCGCGCTGGCGCCGCCCAGCAGACCCGCCAGCGCGCCCATCATCGCGAAACGGCCTTGGAACAGGCCGGCGATGAAGCCGCGTTCGGCGCCGGAGAAGTGCAGCACCTCGATGACGTCGCGGCGCGCGGCGAGGCCTGCGCGGGTGGCGAAGGCGATGACCGCCGCCGCAGCAGCAGCGATCAAGGTGAAGACGCCGAGCGCCGCCAGCCGCGCCATGTTGGCGGCGCGCTCGATATCGGCGATCCAGCGGCTGTGGTCATCCACCGTGGCGTCAACACCCGCCGAGCGCAGGGCCTTGTCCAGAATCTGGGCGGTGGGCGGCGCCTTGGGGTCGAGATCCAGGGTGACGAGGCGCGGCGTGGGCAAATCCTCGACCAGCGCGTCCTTGCCGATCCAGGGCTCCAGCAAGGCTTCGGCCTTTTCGCGGGTCAGGGCTTGGGCCTCGACCACGCCCCGCACGCCGGCCAAGGTCTCGGCGGCGCGGGCGGCGGCGCTGTCGGGGGTCTCGCCGGCGCGAGCGCGGACCACGACGGTGGCCGAGCCGGTCAGCTGCGATGTCCAGCCGTGGGCGGCGCGGTTGGCGGCCAGAGCCGCGAAGGCCGTGAGGCAGGCCAGGAAGCACAGGACGGCGACGACGAAAACAAGCGCCCCATCCCGCGCGTCGCGCGGCGGCAGCAGCGGCCCTGGCCGCCATCGCGAGACGTCGAACAGCGCGGTCACGGCGTCGCCTCCGCCCCCATCAGGCGTCCGTCCAGCAGACGCAGGGCCGGTCTTCCGGCGCGCGCGACCATGTCTTCGTCGTGGGTGGCGATCAGCACCGTGGTGCCCAGGCGGTTCAACTCGACGAACAAGCGCAGCAGGCGCAGCGACATGGCCGGGTCGACATTGCCCGTCGGCTCGTCGGCCAGCAGGATATCGGGGCGATCGACGACGGCGCGGGCGATGGCCAGTCGCTGCTTCTCGCCGCCGGACAAGGTCGCGGGAAGAGCATGCATGCGCTCGCCCAGGCCGACCCATTTCAGAAGCTCGGCGACGTCGTCGCGATAGGTGGCGGGTTTGCGCTTGAGAATACGCAGCGGAAGGGCTGCGTTGTCGAACACCGACAGATGCTCGAGCAGCCGGAATTCCTGGAAAACGACGCCGATGCGGCGACGCACGAACGGCAGGTCATTGGGGTGGAGCAGGCTGATATCGCGGCCAAAGAGTTCCACGCGTCCTCGTGACGCACGGTGGGCCAGATAGATCAGTTTAAGCAGCGAACTCTTGCCCGCGCCGGAGGCTCCGGTCAGGAAATGGAACGAGCCCTGGCGCAGGGAGAAGCTGATATCCTTGAGAGTTTCGGGCGCCCGGCCGTAGCGCATGGAGACGCCTTCGAAGCGGACCACCGGTAGGGCGTCATCGCCCTGTTCTGTGTCGATCCGCAAGGCGCGTCACTGGGCTTTCTGGACATCAGGGTTAAAATCGGCGACCCCGTAAGCAGCGTGTAGAGATCGTTCGATTCGCGGCCATGATACTGACCTGTCCGGAGTGCGCCAGCCGCTATTTCGTGGACGACTCCAAGGTCGGTCCGGAAGGCCGGGTCGTGCGCTGCGCGGCCTGCGGCCATCGGTGGACGGCGCGCAACGAAGAGACGGCGACCGACCTCTTCGAGGATCCTGAAAACCCCAGTCTCGCCAGCCGGAGCGACTCGGAGGCCGCCCCTGAGTCGGCGGGCGAGCCGACTGAAAGCGAGGCGGTTGAAGAGCCGCCGGTCAGCGCCCTGCCGGGCGAGGAACTGCCCAAGGTCTTCCGCGCCCGCGCCGACGCTCAGCGGCGGCTGCGCGAGGCCACCGTCACGGGCGTCATCTGGGCGGGCGTGGCGGCGGTCATGGCCGCGCTCGTCATCGGCGCGCTGATCTTCCGCATCGACATCGTGCGGATTCTGCCCGGAACCGCCGGAGCCTATGCGGCCGTCGGGCTGCCCGTGAACACCGTGGGCCTGGTCATCGACCGCGGAAGCATCAAGGCTCAGCCTCTGATGAAGGACGGTCACGCGGCGGTCACCGTGACGGGCGCCATTCGCAATATTACAGAGCATCCGGTTGTCGCGCCGGCGCTGCGCGTCGAGCTTCTGAACGGCGAGGGTAAGCGGGTCTCCGGCCAGCTGGCCGCCGCGCGCGACGCCAAGATTCCGCCGGGCGAGGTGCGGCATTTCTCGGTCACCTTCCTAGACCCGCCGCGCACCGCCAAGGACCTGCAGATTGGCTTTGCGACCGACGAGGGGGCCGTGAAGGCGTCGATCCCCCCGTCGGCGGCCCATGAAAAGGGCGCCGAAGGGCACGGCGAGAAGCCCGATGTGGCCTTGCGCGGCGCCCAGGAGACGTCCGCGTCGTCAGAAGCGGCTGGACATGCCCCCCGGGACATGAGAGCGGGGACAAAACCGTCCCCACAGACTCTCACGAACCCGCTCACCATGAATGATTCCAAGAAGCCCGAAGTCCTGATCTCTGAAGCCGAGATCGCTGAACGGGTTAAGGCGCTGGCCGAGGCGATCGCGCCGCGCATCGACGACGACACCGTGGTCGTCTGCCTGCTGACCGGCGGCCTCTGGTTCGCCGCCGACCTGACCCGCGCGCTTTGGAAAGCCGGCCGCGACGTACGCTTCGACGCCCTGTGGCTGGCTTCGTATCATGACGAGCGCAAGAGCTCGGGCCGTTGCGAGGTTCGCGCTGACCTGCAGCGTCCGCTGGTGGGCCGCCGCGCCCTGGTCGTCGATGACGTCTTCGATACGGGCCTGTCGCTGTCGGAGGCCGCGCGCCTGGTGAAGGATGCTGGCGCCAGCGAGGTGCTGACAGCTGTCTTCGCCCGCAAGCCCTGGCCGACCTCGCGGGGCATGGAGCCTGACTTCGTGGCCTGGGAGGCGCCCGCGCGCTACCTGGTGGGCTATGGCCTCGACGACGAAGGCAAGAGCCGTGGCCTGCCTTACATCGGCGCGATGGACTAAGGCCGTAGAGCGCGGCTGCCTTAAGCCGCGCGCTGCTCCGCCTGCGGCCGCGCTTCGCGGCCGATCTCGAACATGTCGACTCGCTGAGCCAGCTCCTGGGCCTCGTTGCGCAGGGCGTGGGCGGCGGCGGTGGTCTCTTCCACCATGGCCGCGTTCTGCTGCACCACGCGGTCCATCTCGCCCATCGTGCTATTGACCTCGCCCAGGCCCTCGGCCTGGTTGCGGGCCGAGGCGGCGATGGCGTTGACCTGGGTGTTGATCTCGGCGACGCGGGCGATGATCCGCTGCAGCGCCTCGCGCGTGCGGCCCACGCGCTCGACGCCGGCGCTGACCTGATCGCCAGAGACGTTGATCAGGGCCTTGATCTCCTTGGCCGCATCGGCCGAGCGTTGGGCCAGGGCCCGCACTTCCTGAGCCACGACCGCGAAGCCACGACCGGCTTCACCGGCGCGGGCCGCCTCGACCCCGGCGTTCAGGGCCAGGAGGTTGGTCTGGAAGGCGATCTCGTCGATGACGCCGATGATCTTGCCGATCTGGCCCGACGAGGTTTCGATCTGGGTCATGGCCTCGACGGCCTCGCTGACCACCGGGTCCGAACGCTCGGCCTCCTGGCGGGCGGCGGCGGCGGCGGCGTTGGCCTGGTTGGCGCTTTCGGCCGTGTTCTGGACGGCCACGGTGATCTCGCCGAGCTGAGCGGTGGTCTGGACTAGGCTGGCGGCCTGATGCTCGGTGCGGCGGGCCAGCTCGTCCGAGGCGCGCGACATGTCGGCGACGCCCGCTGTCATGCTCGCGGCGTTGCCGGCGATCTCGCGCATAGCCGCCTGCAGGCGGCTCAGCGCCTCGTTGAAGTCGGCGCGGAGGGGCTCGTAGCGAGCGGCGAAGGTCTGGGTCAGGCGCCAGGTCAGGTCGCCGCGCGACAGGTGGGCCAGAGCCTCGGCCAGTTCCTCGACGACCTGGGTCTGCTCGGCTTCCACCGCAGCCTTCTGCCGAGCCTGCTCGGCGTTGGCGGCGTCGCGCGCGGCGCGCTGGGCTTCGGCGTCGGCGTTGGCGGCGTCAGCCCGGGCGGCGGCGTCGAGGGCCTTGTCGGTGCGTGCGGTGACGGTGACGAACAGGCGCGAGACGCTGGCGGTCAGCCAGATCAGCGACCAGGCGGTGGCCAAGGTGACGCCGGCGCTTAGGGCGACGCGCAGGAACGTGACCTCGCCGATCATCAGCAGGTGGGGCGCGAACAGGGCGGCGGCGATCTCGATGGAGATGATCGTGCCGGCGGCCACGGCGACCGCGCGCCAGTCGCCATAGGCCACCATCAGCGCCAAGGCGGCGAGGTAGGCCATCCGAGCTTCGGGCTGCAACGCGTGACCCGCGAAGGCGGCGACGAACAGACTGACCTGCCCCATCAGGGTGACCGCAGTGGAAATCCGTTGGGCGGCGTTGTCGCGCCAGATGGCCCAGCCGCCCCAGCCGATCGCGGCAAGCAGCACCGAGCCGCCGGCCAGCGTCATGGTCGATTTGCCGCCGGTGAACAGGCTGGCGACCGGGGTGATCAGCGCCAAGGCCGCGATGCAGACGAGCACCAGGTGCCCGCCCACTTTTCGTTGCGCCTCGATACTGTCGAACTCTATGAAGCTGCCCACCGAAGATACTCCACGCCCCAAATTGGGTTGAAGTTCGGTGATCGCGGTTAATCTAGCGTGACGATCGGAAAGAGTTTCGGTCCGTACGACTACTTAAACCCAGTCCGGTATCAGATCGCGCGCCAGGATCTCGTCATAGGTCGGACGTTTGCGGATCACAGCGTAGCGATCGCCATCCACCAACACCTCGGGCACGAGGGGACGGGTGTTGTACTCGCTGGCCATCGCGGCCCCATAGGCGCCCGCCGACATGAAAGCCACCAGGTCGCCCGTCGTGAACGGCGGAAGCGCGCGATCGCGGGTGAAGGTGTCCCCCGTCTCGCAGACCGGGCCGACGACGTCGTAGACGGTCTCGCCGCCGCGCTGGATCACGGGACGGATGTCGTGGAAGGCGTCGTACATGGCCGGGCGAATCAGGTCGTTCATGGCCGCGTCGATGACCAGGAACTTGCGGCCCTCCGGCCGCTCATGGACGTGCACGACCTCGCTGACCAGCACACCGGCGTTGGCGGCGATCACGCGGCCAGGCTCGAAGGCTAGGGTCACTGGCAGGCCGTGAGTGACCTCGCCGACCATGGCGGCGAATTTAGCGGGCGAGGGGGGAGCGGGGCTATTGAAATAGGGCACGCCCAGGCCGCCGCCCAGGTCCAGCCGCTCGACCGAGAGGCCTTCGCCCAGCAGTTGCTCGACGAGACCCCGCATCTTGGTGAAGGCGGCGCGCATGGGCTCCAGATCGGTGATCTGGCTGCCGATGTGGCAGGCCACGCCGACCGGCTCGAGATTGCGGTTGTTGCTGGCGTTGGCGTACAGGCGCGCGGCCTCGGCGAACGAGACGCCGAACTTGTTTTCGGACTTGCCCGTGGCGATCTTGGCGTGGCCGCCAGCGGCGACGTCCGGATTGACGCGGAAGGCGACCTTGGCCTTCACGCCCATGTTCGCGGCGACCTGCGCGATCAGGTCCAGTTCCGGCTCGGACTCGACATTGATCTCGGCCACGCCCGTCTTCAGGGCGAAGGCGATCTCGCGGCGGGTTTTGCCGACGCCGGAGAAGACGATGCGCTCGCCGGGGATGCCGGCCGCCAGGGCGCGGCGGATTTCGCCCTCCGAGACGGTGTCGGCGCCGGCGCCCAGCTCGCCCAGCACCTTCAGCACCGCGACGTTGGAATTGGCCTTCACCGCATAGGCGATCAGCGGATCGACCACGCCGGCCACCGCGAGGGCGTCGCGGAAGACCGTGAAGTGCCGCTCCAGCGTGGCGCGGGAATAGACGTAGACCGGCGTGCCGACCTCGGCCGCGATCTTGGCCAGGGGAACGCCCTCGCAGGCCAGGCCCTCGGGGCCGTACTCGAAGTGGTTCAACGCGAGGTCCTAGTTGGGCGTGGCGCCGGGGAAGCCGGCGGCGGAGGGGCCGCCGAACGGATCGTTCGTGCCGGGCAGCGGCGCGGCGCGAATGGTGCGGTTGCTGGAGGCCGGGTCCCGGAGTTCTTGGGTCCCGCCGGCGCGGGCGGGCTGGTTGGCCTGGGCCGAGGCCGCGCGGCGCTCGGCTTCCCAGGCGGCCTTCTTGGCCGGATCCCACAGGGGCGTGGGACGCTCCAGAGCGCCTTGCTTGCCGCAGGCCGCAGCCGTGACGGCCAGAGCCGCGAGCGTCAGAACGGTGAGAGGGCGACGGAGCCTCATGCCAGAACTTCCTTCCAACGCGCGATCTGGGCGCGGACCTGGGCGGGGGCGGTCCCGCCATAGCTCATACGGCTGGCCGCCGAGGCGGCCGGGGTCAGAACGGCGTAAACGTCCTGGCTGATCCGGGGCTCGATCGCCTGGAACTGCTCCAAGGTAAGATCGGCCAGATCAACGCCAAGACCCTCGGCGGTCTTCACGGCCGAACCTGTCACGTGGTGGGCGTCGCGGAAAGGCATGTTCAACGTCCGCACCAACCAATCAGCCAGGTCGGTGGCGGTCGAGAAGCCCGCGCCCGCCGCCTTGGCCATGACTTCGGTGTTCGGGGTCAGGTCCGCGACCATGCCGGCCATGGCCAGCAAGGCCAGCTCCAGAGCGTCGAAGGCCTCGAAGGTCGGGACCTTGTCCTCCTGCATGTCCTTCGAATAGGCCAGCGGCAGGCCCTTCATGACCACAGTCAGGGTGGTCAGCGAGCCCAGAATCCGGCCGACCTTGGCGCGGATCAGCTCGGCCGCGTCGGGGTTCTTTTTCTGCGGCATGATCGAGCTGCCGGTGGTGAAGGCGTCGGTCAGTTTGATGAAGCCGAACATCGGCGTCGTCCACAGCACGATCTCCTCGGCCAGGCGCGACAGGTGCGTGGCGGTGATCGAGGCGGCTGACAGCGCTTCCAGCGCGAAGTCGCGCGAGGAGACGCTGTCCAGCGAATTGGCGGTCGGACGGTCGAAGCCCAGGCTCGCCGCCGTCTGGTGGCGGTCGATCGGGAACGGCGAGCCGGCCAGAGCGGCCGCGCCCAGCGGGCACTCGTTCATGCGGGCGCGGGCGTCGCGGAAGCGGCTGGCGTCGCGGCCGAACATCTCGACATAGGCCATCAGGTGATGGCCGAAGGTCACCGGCTGGGCTGGCTGCAGGTGGGTGAAGCCCGGCATCAGTGCGTCGGCGTGGGCCTCGGCTTGGGCCAACAGCGCCTTCTGAAGGGCTTCCAGCTGGCCGACCGAGCGATCGCAGGCGTCGCGGACCCACAGGCGGAAGTCGACAGCCACCTGGTCGTTGCGCGAGCGGGCGGTGTGCAGCCGGCCGGCCGTCGGGCCGATCAGCTCGCGAAGTCGCGCCTCGATGTTCATGTGAATGTCTTCGTACTCGTCGCGGAACGGGAAGGTCCCCGCGGCGATCTCGCCCTCGATGGTGTCGAGACCTTTGAGAATTTCGTCGCCGTCGGCGCTTGCAATCACACCTTGGCTGATCAACATCCGGGCGTGGGCGCGCGAGCCTGCCAGGTCCTGCGCCCAAAGGCGCTTGTCGAAGCCGATGGAGACGTTGATCGCCTGCATCAGCTCGGCGGGCTTGGCCGAAAAGCGACCGCCCCACATGGCTTGGCCCTGGCCCTTGGCGGCCTGGGGCGTATCGGAGGCATGGTCGGTCATATGAGCGAAGTCCAGTCGGGTCAGAACGAGCCGGGCGCTGCGAAGCGCAATCCTTTTAGGCTGGCGCTTGCGGGCGTCATCCTCGTCGGTGTGGCGGCGGTTCTATACGTCATCGTCACCGCTTCGTTCAAACCCCAAGGTCCCGCCGACCTCAGAGAATTCAAGAAGGGGACGCTGGCGAAGCTGGACGTCCCCGAAAGCCCGCGTCCGGCGCCGGCCACGGTGTTCACCAGCATGGACGGCAAGCCGGCCACTCTCGCCGACTTCAAGGGGCGGGTCGTGGTCATGAACCTGTGGGCTACCTGGTGTGCGCCGTGCAAGGCTGAGATGCCGACCCTTGCCAAGCTGCAGGCCGTCTACGCCACCCAGCCAGTGACCGTGCTGCCGATCAGTGTCGACCGCGACAGCGACCTGAACCTGGTCAGGGAGGAGATGGCCGCCAACCCGCCGCTCGTCACCTATCGCGACCCTTCCTACAAGCTGTCGTTCGACCTGCAGCCGCGGGCCCAAGGCTATCCCACCACGGTCATCTATGATCGTGAGGGGCGTGAACGCGCTCGGCTAGCGGGGCCCGCCGACTGGTCGGCCCCTGAGGTCCGGGGTCTGGTCGAGAAGCTGCTGGCCGAAAAGTGATCGACCCCAAGGTCCTCGAGCCGCTGGCCGACGACGCCTGGCCCGCGCGCGAGCGTGAAAGGCTGGGCGGCTGGAGGCTGAACGCTTCTTCCGGTTATTCGCTGCGGATCAATGCTTGTTGGCCGCTGGACGCGCCGGATCGTGACCCTGACCTTGCCATTGAAGCGGTGGAGGCGTGGTACGTCGCGCGAGGCTTGCCGCCGCGCTTCAAGCTGACTGATGGGGTGTTTGCTCCGCCTGATCTCGCCGAACGTCTCGCCGCGCGGGGCTACCGCTTTGGCCACGAGACCTTGGTCATGGCGGGAGCGACAGGCGGGGAGGGCGACGCGGGGGTGCGTCTTTCGCCCACGCCTGATGCGACTTTCGAGGCCGTGTTCACGGCCTCGGCGGGCGATCCGGAGGATGGACGCGAACGGGTCCAAGCGCTTGGCCGCATGCCGCCACCCGCCCTCTATGCTCGGTTGGAGATCGACGGCGCGCCAGCCGCGATCGGCGTCGCGGCCTTGGGCGGGGGCGTCGTCGGCGTTTTTGGCATGCGCACCGTCCCGACGCATCGCCGCAAGGGCTTGGCGCGTCGGGTCTTGCGATCGCTATTGGCCGAGGCGCGCCAAAGGGGCGCCCAGCGCGCCTGGCTTCAGGTCGAGGCGGGCAACGCCTCGGCTATCGCGCTCTACGCTGCTGAAGGCTTCGAGCCCGCCTATCGCTATCACTACTGGAGCCGATAGAGACTCAGACGAAGCCCAGTTCGTAGCTTAGAGCCTCGGGGCTGACCCCGGCCGCCCGAAGCTCTCGCAGCGTCTGGGCCTTGTCGCGTTTGGCGTAGCGTTTCCCGTCGGGGCCTAGCAGCAAGCCGTGGTGGCGATAGATCGGTGTCGGCAGGTCGAGCAGAGCTTGCAGTAGTCGTTGAATATGCGCCGCCTCGAAGAGGTCGTTGCCCCGGATCACGTGCGTGACGCCTTGCAGGGCGTCGTCGTGGACGACCGCGAGGTGGTAGGCGACCCCCACGTCCTTGCGGGCTAGGACGATGTCGCCCGCCGTTTCGGGTCGCGCCTGGATCAGGCCCGTCTCGCCGTTCGGGCCGGCGCCTTCCTCGACGAAGGTCAGGGTCTCGAAGCCGCCCAGAGCCTCGCGCGCCGCAGCCAACGACAGCCGCCAGGCGAAGGCCTCGCCGCGCGCGAGGCGTTCAGCTTCCTCGTCGGGCGGCAGCGGCGAGCCAGCATAGGGAATGGACGGCTCGTGCGGGGCGCGGCCGATGTCGATTTCCTTGCGGGTCTTGAAGCAGCGATAGACGAGGCCGCGCGTCCGTAGGGCCTCGATCGCGGCGTGGTAGTCGGCCAGATGGTCCGACTGTCGACGGACGGGATTTTCCCAGGCCAACCCCAGCCACGACAGGTCCTCGAGGATGGCGGCCTCGTATTCGGGGCGGCTGCGCGTGACGTCGATGTCCTCGATCCGCAGCAGGAAGCGGCCGCCGGCGTCCCGCGCGGCCATGAAGGCCGAGAGGGCGGAATAGGCGTGTCCGCGATGCAGATGGCCCGTGGGTGAGGGGGCGAACCGGGTGACGAAGGGCACGCTCAGTCTTCGGCGAACTTCGCGAACATGCCCAGGTGCTGGAACACCGCGCGCAGGAAAGCTTCCTCGCCGCCGAGCACTTCCTTGAGATGGGCAAACTGCTTGAAGCCAATCATCTCGGCCAGGCCGTGGCCCGCGCACCAGCCGGCGATGGTGGCCAGCTCAAGGTCGATCTCGGCGAGAGGCGTCTTGGACTGCTCGGCCAAGGTGTCGCGCACCTGGCAGTAGGCACCGCCTTCCTTCAGCTGGTCGGGCAGGGCGTCCTTGTCGCGCGAGCAGTCGTACATCACGCGATAGAGGGCGGGATTGTCGCGGGCGAAGCAGACATAGGCCACGCCGAGATTCGACATCCGCTCGCTCGGGTCCCGGGTCGAGGCGCGCGCCTTCGAAAGCGCCGCGTCTAGTTCGACCCAGCCTTCATGGGCGACGGCTTCGAGCAGTTGCGCCTTGTCCTTGAAGTGGTGGTAGGGCGCGGCGGGGCTGACGCCGGCCTCGCGTGCTACCGCCCGTAGCGACAGAGCGGCGGGGCCGTCGGTCTCGAGGATTTTTCGCGCGGCCCCAATCAGCGCGCGGCTGAGGTCGCCATGGTGATAGGGGCGGGGTTCGACGGTCGCGATGGTCATTGGGCTCACTCTAACCCCGGCTTTCTAGAATTTCATCCAAACGCTGTAAAGATCATCTTGACGGCGTTCAGATTTGCGTTATCTAAGCGCTGTCCAGATTGGCTCGGCCAAGCGGCGGCCAATGGTCCATGGTGGGCCCGGACGTGATAACGCATCAGGGGATACCGACATGCTTCGTTATGTGACCGCCTTCGAGAACGCTTTCGACCGCCTTGCGGGCGGCTATTTCCTCGTCATCGCTGTGGCCGTCGCGGCCGCCGTGGCTGGCGTCGTTCTGTAAGCGATCTGCTCGCGCTCGGCGGGCCGCATCGGCGCCCGCCGCCGCGTCCGATGCTTGATGCCGCCCCAAGGGGGAGCTAACCAAGTCGGGACGCGTTAGGCCTCGACGCCGCATGTGCGCGTCATAGGCGAATTCTTCGATGATCAAGACTTCCGAGCGGCTATGAGCGTCGCCTTCACGAAAGAGGGCGACAGCGAGGCCTTCGCGGCCGATCTGCCCGATCGCCCGATCTCTTCCCATCCCAACCTCGTCACGCCGCAAGGCTTGGCCAAGATCGAGGCCGAGCTGGCTTCGGCGCGCGCGGCCTATGCCTCCGCCCAGAGCGCCGGCGGCGCGGCTGACGGCGACCGAACGGCCATGGCGCGTGCGACACGCGATCTGCGCTACTGGTCGGCGCGTCGCGCCACCGCTCAGCTGATGGAGCGCGACCCGACCAAGACCGTCGTCCAGTTCGGCGACCGCGTGACCTTCGAGCGCGAGGACGGCCGCGTGCAGACCTTCCGCATCGTCGGCGAGGATGAAGCCGACCCGGCCAAGGGCTCGGTGTCCTATATCGCCCCGATCGCGCGGGCGCTGTTGGGCAAGGCGTTGGGCGAAACCGCCGCGGCGTCGGGCGGCGAGATCGAGATTACCGCGATCGACTAGACCGCAAGTTTCGGATTGCCTTTCGCGCGTCGGGTCTTCACCTGCGAACAATGTTTTTTCCGCCCTCCGCAGAGACTCTTCGCGAAGCCTGCAAGATACTGGCCGACGCCGATCCAGCTTTGGCGGGGATCGAGGCGGTGACACCGCCTTTCGACTGGCGCGTGGGGCTGGGCGGCTTTCCGGGCCTGCTGAAGATGGTCGTGCAGCAGCAGGTCTCGCTAGCCTCGGCCGCCGCGATCTGGGCGCGGGTCGAAGCGGGCTTGCCCGAGATAACGCCCGAGGCGGTGCTGGCGTACGAGGACGCGCACCTTTTGTCGCTCGGCCTTTCCCGGCCCAAGGCGCGCTACGCCCGCGCGATCGCCGAGGCCCACGTCTCGGGAACCTGCGATTTCGAGGCCTTGCCGGGCCTTTCCGACGATGAGGCCGTGGCCGCGCTGACCGCGATCACCGGGATCGGACGTTGGACGGCCGAGGTCTATCTGATGTTCACCCAAGGCCGGATGGACATGTTCCCCGGGGGCGACGTCGCCTTGCAAGAAGCCATGCGCTGGATGGACCGGGCGGAGGTCCGGCCAAACGAGAAGCAGGCCTATCGCCGCGCCGAACTGTGGCGGCCCTATCGCGGCGTCGCCGCGCACCTTCTGTGGGCCTGCTACGGCGCGGTGAAGCGGCGGGAGATCGCGCCTTTTTGAAGCAAGGCGACAGATGTCTTGGTTCTGTCGCCGATCTGGCCCATCCTTTCCTTGCGTTCGGGAATGAATGCCGATTCCCTGAATTGCGTAGGAAGGAGGCCCGTCTTCAGTCCTGTCGCGTACCCCCTCAGCCGAGGTCTCGGGCGTTTTGACGCTTGCCTCGAAGGGAGGATCTGATGCAGGTCCTCACGCGCCCCCGTCGGGCATGCCGGCTCTCGTGCTCAACGCCGACTTCAGGCCGCTCAGCTACTATCCGCTGTCCCTCTGGCCCTGGCAGGAGGTGATAAAGGCGGTTTTTCTGGACCGTGTCGATGTCGTGGCCAGCTACGACCAGGTGGTCCATTCCCCGTCGTTCGAGATGCGGCTGCCTAGCGTCGTGGCGCTGAAGCAATACGTCCCGCAAGAGCGTCCGCCGGCCTTTACCCGCTTCAACCTCTTCTTGCGTGACGCATTCAGCTGTCAGTACTGCGGCGCGACCGAGGATTTGACGTTCGATCACGTCATTCCGCGCTCTCGCGGCGGTCGCACGACGTGGGAGAATATCGTCACCGCCTGCGCGCCCTGCAATCTCAGCAAGGGCGGACGCACGCCTCGGGAGGCGGGGATGCAGCCCTACCACCACGCGCGTCGCCCCTCTATGCATGAGCTGCAGGAGCGCGGACGACGCTTCCCGCCGGGGCGTCTGCACGTTAGCTGGCTGGATTATCTGTACTGGGACATCGAGCTGGAAGCCTGAGGCTCCTGGGCTGCGGTGCGGGTGATCTGGTTGCGCCAATGCAACCGGAACCTTGGCGGCAGGTTTTATCTCCGAGGCTCAAGCCACGGAGATAAGCCATGACCCGACCCGACTCAGACCAGGGCAAGGACCGCCACCCTACCCACGGAACCTCCGCCTCGACCGCAGACATGGCGGCTGAACGCGAGATCCGCCGGGAAGATAAGTCGTTCGACGCTCCCCACGCCCGCGAGGCGGAGGAGCCGCTCCGCGAGGGTGAGAAGCACGACCAACTCGCCGGCAAGGTCGAGACGGCGGAAAACCGTCAGGAAGCCTTGCTCGACGAAGGGCTTGAAGAGAGCTTCCCGAGCAGCGACCCGGTCAGCGTCAAGCGCATAACCTGATTAGCGAGCAGGAAACCGTTGCGAGGCGCGCTCGGCGAAGTTCGCGGCTTCCGCCGAGCCTTCCTGCGGTTCGAACGTCACATTGGCGCGGCGTGCGGCGCGACGCGCGTCCATGGCCGCGATTTCGGCGAAGGTCAGGGCGCCTTGCTCGCGGATCATCCAGCGCCAGCGCTCGATCATGCTGATCACGTAGACAGCGTAGATGCCGGCCGCGTCGGCCACGAAATCGAGCAGGCTGCTGCTGCGCGAGACATAGGCTTGAGCGATCTCGACGCCGGCGCCGATCGCCAAGGCGATCAGCATCATGTCGATGCGGCGACGGAACGGGAAGGCGAAGAACGCGATCGCCAGCAGGCCGCCGAAAGCGAGCGCATGGGCCAGCTTGTCGTTCAGGCCGAAGATTTCCTCAGCGCCCGCGAACGGGCCGAGGGTCAACGCCACCACGGCCAGAACACCCAGAACAAGGGCGCCGCGGGCCACGGGAACGATATGGCGGGGCTTGAGGAACATGCGAGGATCTCCAAATGGCGACCTCGTCTTTACGGCGAAGGTGACGCCAACTGGTGAACGAACGCGGTTAGCCAAGTATGACTTTCCGAGGTCGTCTCGTATCCTCGCCAGTATTATTTTTGTCCGGATTCGGCTTTCTTCTTTGCCTCTGCGGCCGCCTTGTCGGCCTCGTCCTTGGCTTTTTTCCAGGCGTGGTAATTCTCGAGATAAGGTTGACGACGCAGGACTTTTGACGCCGGATCCACGATGATCGGGAACGCGTCGCCCACGGTTATCCGGTCGGTTCCGCCGGACATCGCCGCCGTTACGACCGCGTCTCCCACCTTGACCTCGATCGGCATGGGAAAGGGTTTGTCCTTAGCCGTCTTCCAAGTCAGCACCAGATCCGCGCCGTCGCGGGTCTGGAGAAGCTCAGGCTGCTGGGCCTCATAGAGATAGACGTCGAAGAACCAGCCATAGTCCTTGCCCGTCACCTGGTTGACGATCTTGATGAAGTCCTTGGTGCCAAGATAGCGCGGCGCGAAGTTGCCGGGCGCTGGATCGGGCCTGCCGTAAACCGCGATCCTGGTGATCTTGAAGAACGCCTCGTCGCCGATCAGGGCGCGCAGCGTGTGCAGGACATTGGCGGCCTTATAGTAGATGTCGTTCCCGGGGCCGCGGTCGCCGTTATAGACCGCGTCCTCCTTCAGGGGGCGACCCGAGACGATCGGGAACCGATTCTTGGTGTCGACGCGCATCTGGTTCAGGCGCGCCATGTACTCCATGTCGCCGTGTAGCCATTGCGAGAACAGCGGCTGCATGTAGGTGCCGAAGCCCTCGTGCAGCCACATGTCGTCATTGTCGGCGTTGGTCAGCTGGTTGCCGAACCATTCGTGCGCGAACTCGTGCTGCAGCAGCCAGTCGAAGCCATAGACGTCCTTGCGGTAGTCATTGCCATAGGCGTTGATCGTCTGGTGCTCCATGCCCAGGTGCGGGGTCTCGACCACGCCCATCTTCTCGTCACGGAAGGGGTAGGGGCCGATCATCTGCTCATAGAAGTCCAGCATGGGCGTGAACTCGGCGAATAGCGCCTTGGCCTTTTCGGTGCGGCTCTTGAGGTGCCAGAACACCATCGGGATCGTGTCGCCGTAGCGGCTTTTGTAGGTGGCCGTCAGCGCCTCATAGGGGCCGACGTTCAGAGCGATGGCGTAGGTGTTGGGGAACTTGGCGCGCCAGCTGTAGGTGCGCCACCCGTCCTTCTCGGTCATGCCCAGGAAGACGCCGTTGCCGGGCGCGACCAGCGGAGCGGGGACGGTGATGTGCAGGTCGACGAGCTTGGGTTCGCCGGTCGGATAGTCAATGCACGGCCAGAAGAGGTCGCAGCCATCGCCTTGCACGGCCGTCGCGATCCAGGGCTCTCCCGTCTCGGTCTTGCTCCAGACGAAACCGCCATCCCAGGGCGCGCGCTTGGCTTCCACGGGAACGCCGGCGTATGCGATGGCGACCGTGACCGTCTTGCCGGTCGCCAAGCGTCTGGGCAGGGTTATCGTCATCCGGCCTTCGGGATTGGTCCAGGCCGAGGGCTTCAGCGGCTTGCCGTCGATCGTCAGTTTGCTGATCGCGAACACTCGGTCGAAATCGAGGACCAGCTTGTCCAGTGGCGACTTGGCCGTGAAGGTTAGCGTCGCTTCACCCTCGATGGCCTTCTTGTCGGGCAGGATTTTGAACTTCAGGTCGGCATGGTCGAAGGCCAGAGCCTGCTGCTCGATCGGCATGACGCCGCCGGTTTCCAGCGAGAGGGCGCTGGTCTTCAGGGGCTCGGCGGCGAGCGCCATGCTGGCGGCGGAGAGAGCGATCAGAGAGGCGGCGCAGGCGGCCAGGGCGCGGATACGGACTGACAAGGCGGGCGACTCCCCCAACGCGAAGCGATTGGCGAGCATCGGTAGGCGCGGCCGTTAGCGGCGCCAAGCGCCGGGTTAGATCTTTTCGCTGATCTTGATAGCGGCGCGGCAACCGGCCTGGATCACGGCGCTGAGCAGCGAATAGCCGGGCGCTTCGCGGGCGCCTTCCTCGACGGCGAGGTCGCGGTGGGCCAGCTCGTCGTCGCGGAACTGCGAAAGCTCAGCCGCCAGGTCCGGATCGCGGTCCTTCAGCTCTTCGATCTGGCCGGCATAATGCTTCTCGATCACCGACTCGACCGCTTCGGTGCAGGCATGGGCCGCCTTGTCGCCGAGCAGGGCGGTGCCAGCGCCCAGCGCGAAGGCCGCCGCGCGCCAAACCGGCGACATCAGGGTCGGGCGCACGCCGCGCTCGGTCAGTAGGTCGTTGAAGCGCGTGAGATGGACCTGTTCGTGGCCCTCCATCTCTTTGAGCTGCTCGGCGATCCGCTCGCGGCCGGGCGCGTGCCGCATCACTGCGGCCTGGCCACGATAGATGTGGACGGCGGCCAGTTCTCCAGCCTGGTCGACACGCAGGATTTCGCCGAGGCGAACTTTCTGGGCGCCCATGCCAGGGCGATGGGGCGTGGGTTTGGTCATGCCGCGGCTTCCGACTTGCGCAGCGCCGCCAGGACGGACCAGACGGCCAGTTTCAGAGAGATCAACACGTTCCAGCCCGCCATGGACAGCCCAAGGAAGACCCAGGCGGCCGTATCGCAAGCCGGCGGCTTGATCTTGGCTGTTCCCTTCAGCATGGCCTCAAGGTTGGAGGCCGCCGCAGCGCCTATGCCCGAGCAGGCTGACGGCCCCGGCCACCACTTCCATTCGGCGCCGGCGTGATAGGTCGCCAGCCCCGCGCCATAGAGGAACAGCGCGCCCAACAGCAGGTTCGCTGGCAGGCGCAGGCGCGGCCACAGCGGCGTGCGCTGCAGCGCGAAGGCGACCAGGCCGATGGTTCCGGCCACCCAGTAGATCTCGCGTTGCTTCAGGCAAAGATGGCAGGGCGCCAGGCCGCCGAAACGTTCGAATGCGTGAGCGGTCGCCAGCATCAGCGCGCTGGCGAGGAACGCCAGCAGCGGCCAGTGACGCGTGACCAGATCATAGAGGCGGCCGACGAGGCTGTTTGCTTCTGTCTGGGCGCTCTCATTCGTCATACCACGCAGGCTCCGCCGCTGCCGCTACCGCCAATGAAATGGCTCGCGGTCAGGCCGATGACAATGAGGGCGATCAAGATTCCGGCGAACAGCGCCAGGCGCCGCTCGACCACCGGCAGCAGGGCGGGGCCGAATTTCTTGATGATGAAAGCGACGAGGAAGAAGCGCGCGCCACGCGTCAGGGTCGAGGCGACGATGAACATCGGGAAGCTGAACATCGCTAGGCCCGAGGCGATCGTCACCAGCTTGTAGGGGATCGGCGTCAGGCCCTTGGCCAGGATTACCCAGACACCGTACTTGCCGTACCAGCACTGGAACTCCGCGAGGCCGCCGGCGTGGCCGGTCACCGTCATCATCCAGAGCCCGAAATCTCGAAGGAAGTAGCCGATGGCGTAGCCGAGGATGCCGCCCAGCACCGAGGCGATCGTGCAAAGGGTCGCATAGCGCCAGGCCTTTTCCGGCTTGGCCAGGCACATCGGCGCCAGCATTACATCGGGCGGAATCGGAAAGAACGAGCTTTCGGCGAACGATACGGCGAACAGGCTGGTGGGGGCGTGGCGGGAGGCGGCCAGGCCCATGACCCAGTCGTAGAGGCGACGCAGCATGCGAACTCCGATCTAGTGAGAGCCCGTAGCTAAAGCGAGATAGCCAAAAGTGTAAGCGGTTTTGGCGATCATCTCGCATCTAAGCAAAGGAAAGACTTCCTCCGAGCGGATGAATGCGCCGTTGAGGCGCTGTCAGCTCGGATGTCGGGCGCGCGCGGCTTCCCGTCCGCGCGCGCCCCTCTCCAGCCTAGAACTTCAGCGCGAGGGAGACGCTGTAGTTGCGGCCAGGCTGGCTGTAGGCGTCCTTGACGGTGGAGTTGTCGGCCAGGCCGCGCATGTCGCTCCACCACCAGTACTTTTCGTCGGTCAGGTTGAAGACGCCCGCGCGTACCGTCACGGCGTCCGTTACCGCCCACCAGCCGGTCAGGTCAGCCACCGTGAACGAGGGTGGCATGAAGCAGTTGTAGGCCGAGCTGCCACCGGTTCCGGCGCAGGTGACGCCCGCGCGGCCGGCGGACTTGCGGTCCGAATGGATGACGCTGAAGTCGCCGCCGAACTTGCCGGAAGGCGCGCGGTAGGTCACGCCGCCGGTCAACTTCACAGGGTCGATCGAGGCCAGCGGCGTGTTGACGCCGTTCGTCCGCGAAGCGCCGCGCGCGTAGGAGACCGCCGCCCTGGCGGTGAAGCCCGCGCCTAGGTCGAGCGATCCCTTGGCCTCGGCCCCGCTGATCTTCACGCCCGACAGATTCACGTACTGGTAGACGGCCGGATTGGCGGCGGTGAAGTTCCCCGACACCTGAACCTGCTCGATGAAGTCGTCGTACTCGCCAGTGAAGCCGGTCACGGCCACGCGCCAGCCGCCGCGATGCAGCCGGAAGCCGGCCTCTAGCGTACGGCTGGTCTCGGGCTTCAGGTCGGGGTTCGAGATCGACTTGTAGTTCGAGACCAGGTTGGCGAAGCCGGTGTTGACCTGCGAGGGCGAGGGGGCCTTGAAGCCGGCGGCGAGGTTGGCGAACAGCGTCACCAGATCGGTCGCGTCCCAGACGACGCCGACCTTGGGGCTAAGGTGCGTGTCGCTCTGGCCGGCCGTCGCCGTCGTGAACAGCGGATCGGCCTTAGGATCCAGCTTGTAATAGTCGAAGCGCACGGCGGGGTAGATCGTCACCGGGCCGGCTGTGATCTCGTCCTGCACATAGAGGCCGCCCAGGGTGAAGTCGGTGGTGGGGAAAGCCTTGCCGGGGAAGGTCTCGCCGCTCGGCGGGACCGTGCCGTCGCGCGTGCCCTGCTGGCGGGTGATCGAGGCGTCGCCGCCCCAGACAACCTCATGCTTGAAGGCGCCGGTCTCGAAGCGGCTGTGCAGCTCGACGCCCGCGCCGAACACCCGGTTGTCGAAGGTCGCGTCCCGGGTGCGGTCGGCGGCGGTGTTGCGGTCTTCCGCCGAGAACTGTCGGGTCTTGCTGCGCTGCCAGTAGAGCGTCGTCTGGGCCGCCTCGATCAGGCCTTGGCCGCCGTCGAACCGGTGATCCAGACTGACGCGGTCGCGCTTCATCCGGTCGAAGGCGGTCAGGCCGATCACGCTGGTCGAGGCCAGCGGCGGTTTGGCGATGGCCGAAAGCACCGTCCAGTCGACGTCGCGGTCCAGGTGGTCGACAGTCAGGCGGAAGCGGTTCTTGTCATTGGGGCTGTAGATCAGCTTCCCGAGAACCGCGTTGGACTTGTTGTCCTCCGGATTGGCGGTGGTGCGGTCGGTGTTGGCCGAGTCGTTGGTTCCGGCCGTCTTCTGGCCTTCGCCGTCGCGACGGGTATAGGCCAACATCGCTTCCCAGCGGTCCGAGCGGCCCGCCAGGACCAGGCTCTCGCTCCAGCTTTCGTCGGCCGAAGCGTAGGATGCCCGGGCGCGGCCGGCGACGTTCTGGCCGGGCTTGAGGATGTCCGACGGGTCCTTGGTGATGAAGCTGACCGAACCGGCCAGGCCGTCCGCGCCATAGAGCGCCGAGGCGGGGCCGCGGACGATCTCCACGGATTTCAGGATATCGAGATCCACATAGTCGCCGCGACCGGTCGACTGGGCCCCGAAAGCGAAGCCGTCCGGGACGCGCACGCCGTCGACCACGATCAGCACGCGATTGCCTTCCAGGCCCCGGATGTTGAAGCCGGCGTTGCCGTCGCGACCCGTCGAGGCCCCGGCGGCGGTGAAGCGGGCGGGGGCGGTGCGCACCGCGACGCCAGGTTCGTCGCGGACCAGGTCCTTGATGTCCTTGACCAGCCCGTCTTCCATTTCGTCCGCCGAGATGACGCTGACCGTCGCCGGCGCTTTTGAGATCGGTCGTTCGGAACGTGTAGCCGTCACCGTGACCTTGTCGACTTCCGTGGCGTCGACGGAGGCGGCGGCGTTGTCGGCCGCTTGAGCGGTCGAGGCGAGCAGAGCGGCGGTCGAGGCGGCAGCCAGGGCGGCCAGCTTCAGGCGAGACATCGATATCCCCTTCGATGGTAAGATGCGAGCTATTCGCAATTTTGTGGCGATGGGGGTTAGAGCGACCGGGACACGCGGTCAAGCTATTTGCAATTGATTCTCAGAACCAATCGCAATATCGGGATGGCGCCGCGTTGGAGCGGCGCCAAGGATGACCTCGATGATCCGTTCTTTTCGGGCCGGCCTGATTGGCGGCGCGCTGCTGCTGGGACTGGCCGCGCCGGCGGCCCAAGCCCATTCGCCCTACCTCCTGCCCAGCGTCTTCGACGCCTCGGACCGCACGCTTGTGACGGTGGAGGGGGCCTTCACCGAAAGCTTCTTCACGCCCGAAGTCGTGATGAAGTCCGATACCTACGCCGTGATC
The DNA here is from genome assembly GCF_002737755.1 of Caulobacter sp. BP25. GTDB lineage: Bacteria > Pseudomonadota > Alphaproteobacteria > Caulobacterales > Caulobacteraceae > Caulobacter. The sequence goes on along the minus strand of NZ_PEGH01000019.1, from coordinate 62,271 downwards.
GGACCGGATGGCGCTCGTACGCCGCTGACGCCGACCTATCTGCGTCAGCTGGCGATCGCCGAGGTCGTGACGGAGAAGCCGGGAACCTACCGCATCACGACGGGCCAGCGCGCCGGTCGGGTCGCTAAGGCCGCCCTGGTCGATGGCGAATGGAAGTTCTTCGAGGGCGGCAAGGCGCCGGCCGACGCCATCGACATGCAAAGCATCACGACCGCCGAGGTCTATGTCACGCGCGGCGCGCCCAGCGACGCGGCGCTCGCGCCGGCGGGCAAGGGTCTGGAGTTCCGGGCGGTGACCCATCCCAGCAAGATCATCACGGGCCAGGACGCGGTTTTCGAGGCCCTGTTCGACGGCAAGCCTCTGGCGGGTCTGGCCGTCACGCTGAGCGCCGCCGATGACCGTTACGCTGACGCCAAGGCCGCGCCGAAGACCTTCACCAGCGACGCCAAGGGGCGGGTGGCCATCAAGGTCGAGCGTTCGGGCGTCTACCAGATCCAGGCCCGCCACCGCGTCGCGGGTGGCGTCGGTCAACCCGGTCAGAGCCACACCTACGCGCTGACGTTCGAATCTCTCCGTTGATCCAAGGACACGACATGAACACCCGAATCCTCTTCGCCGGCGTCGCGCTGACGGCCTCGTTGCTGGCCGGAGCGGCCAGCGCCGCCTCTCACGCTCGTGACACCTTCATCAAGGAGCAGGACCAGAACGGCGACGGCGTCGTCACCAAGGACGAGTACGCCGCCACCCGCGCGATCCAGTTCTCGGCCACCGACGCCGACGGCAACGGAACCCTGTCCCAGGCCGAATACGTCAACGAGTTCAAGGCTCGTCTGGAGAAGAAGCTGGCCGCTTCGGACCGCACGCCGGAAAAGAAGACGGAGGAGCGCGAGCGTCAGATGCGCCAGACCGACGTGCGCTTCCACGTGCTGGACAGCGACAAAAGCGGCGCGATCACCAAGGCCGAGTTCGACTATTCGGGCTGGCGGATGTTCACCCATCACGACACCAACAACGATGGCGCGGTGTCGGCGGCCGATCCGGTCAAGGACGATCAGCAGGACTAGCCTGGAGAGAACGGGAGGCGTCGATTTGGACTTTCGGCGTTTCGTGGGTATCACCGCCGGCCAAGACACGGGCCCGCGCCCGCATAAAAGCTGGAAGACCATGAGCGACACGCCTCCCGACCGCCTCTCCGTCAACCCCGACAGCCCCTACTATGACGCTGATCTGCTCGAACGCGGCATCGGCATCCGTTTCAAGGGCGTCGAGAAAACCAACGTCGAGGAATACTGCATCAGCGAAAAGTGGGTGCGCGTCGCAGCCGGCAAGACGCTGGACCGCAAGGGCAATCCGATGACCATCAAGCTGCAGGGCGAGGTCGAGGCCTATTTCCGCGACACCGCCGAAGGCTGAGGGCGTGGCGGACGATCCCGATCTGGAGGCGATGGCCCGCGACGAGCTTTCGCGGGCCCTGACCCTGCGGTGGCAGGATCTTCGCGCGATAATCCCCTGGGGCGACACCTTCGAAGGGATTTCGCCCGCCGGCCGCTACGTCGAGGTGGAGCGCAGCTATATCTGGGCGGCAGAGGAGGGGGGCGACATCCTGTGCGAGATCACCGTCTATGGCGGACCCTCGCGCTACGGTCACGGCGCCCAGGCGTCCGCGACGATCTCGCGTCCGGCCTAGGCTCTGGTGAGCGCGCGACTCGACCCCACAGAAGACAAAAACGCGCATTTCTGGCTGGTCGAGGCATAGAAACGCCACTCGCGAAGGCGAGACAGCTATTCTCTGCCCACGGGGCGTGCGAAACTGCCTCTTCGTTGGGGCGGGCGCCGGGGGGCATTGTAGCCCCAGCTGGCCGCGCTCAGATCAAGACGCGCACGGACCGAAACGCCAGGGTCCGGCAAGCGCGGATGGACTGGCGAAGGCCGCTCCTTCAAGGCGGCCGCGCCTGGGAGGACGAAAGGAACGGGACATGACCGCCACGGTCTCTCCGATCACGCCGGGCGCGCCGGAAGCGCCCGAAACCGGTGTCAGTCTTTCTGATTATGTGCCCTATCGCTTGGCGACCGCCTCGGCGGCCGTCAGTCGTCTGATCGCCCGCGCCTACGAGGACCGCTTCGGTCTCACCATCCCGCAATGGCGACTGATGTCCGTCCTGGCCGAGGGCGCGCTGACGCCGCACGCAGCGGTCACTCGTACGGCGATGGACAAGGTGCGCGTCAGCCGCGCGGCCCAGGACCTTGTGGTGCGCCGGCTGATCGCCCGCACCACGGTGCGCTCCGACCGCCGATCGCACACCCTTGAGCTGACCGCCGCTGGTCGCCGCCTGTTTGCCGAGATCGCGCCGCTGGCGCTCGCCTACGAGGCTACGCTGCTGGCCGGTCTGGCCCCGCACGAGGTCGCGACGTTCAAGCGCCTTCTGAGCCATCTCGAGACTGCCGCCATCCAGTTGGCCGGCGGCGAGACGATCACGCCGCCCTAGCTTCAAAGACCGCTCGACCGATCGCGCGGGCCAGGCAGTCCGCCGCCGCCGAGCCCAGGCGCGAGAGGGCGGCGGCGCGTCCTGATCCTTCGCCGAGAGGGGCCGCGCCAGAGGCCAGGGCGAAGACGATATCGCCGTCGAAGGCCGTGTGAGCGGGTCGAATCGCCCGACCCATGCCGTCATGCGCCATCATCGCCATGCGCTGCGCCTCGGCGGTGCTGAGATCGGCGGTGGTCGCCACCACGGCCAGGGTGGTGTTGGCGCCAGGACGCAGGCGACCCAGGGCGCCCAGCTTAGTGTCGTCAGGCATGGGGTCGATCGCGGCGTTCATCGGCCCCGGGCGACGCCCGCCGAATTCGCCGTCGATCTCGAACGGCCAGGCCCAGAAGGTCTCGCCGTCGGGCATATAGACCGAGCCGACCGGATTGGCCGCCACCAGGGCGCCGACGATCAGGCCGCCGCCCAGGTCCAGGGAAGCCGAGCCCAAGCCGCCCTTGACCACCCCGGCCATCGCTCCGCGTCCCGCGCCGACCGCGCCCAGCGGGAAGTCGACGCTTGCGGCTTCCACCGCCTTCATGCCCAGGTCGCGATAGGGCGGGGACAGGCCCCAGGCTTTGTCGCCGCCATTGCCCAGATCGTGCAGCGATGCGGCCGGCACGATCGGGATCGCCGGAGAGCCCGCCGCCAGCTTGACCCCCATGTCCCGCGCCGAGAGGGCGATCGCCGCGCCATCGGCGGCGCCCAGGCCGAACACCGAACCGCCCGACAGGCAGATCGCGTGGGCGCGGGAAAAGCTGTTCTCGGGCCGCAGGGTGTCGGTCTCGCGCACGGCCGGGCCGCCGCCGCGCACGTCAACCGCCGCCGTCCAGGCGTCGGGGCAGAGCAGGATCGTCACGCCGGTGCGGACGGCTTCATCCTCGACACACCCGACGGTCAGGCCGGGGACGTCGGTGATCAGGTTGCGAGGGCCGGGCTTCAGCATCGGGAATCTCCGTGATTTTCGATGCTAGACCGGACGTCGCGAGACTGGAATTCACCGCCGACGCCTGCTAGGAAGACCACCCTTCGCGTTGCGAAGCCTGCGGGCGTGGTGAAACTGGTAGACGCGCCGGACTCAAAATCCGGTTCCGAAAGGAGTGTCGGTTCGACCCCGACCGCCCGCACCATAATCTATTCAATGAGCTGGCGTGATGGCGGGTTCATTGCGACCGGAACCGTGTGAGCTGTCGGCGGATGGCGTTGCGTAGCGGTCGCTGGTATGCCGACAGCTATGGATCGTCGTCAGATCATCGCCACTGTTGCCGGGCCAGTATTCGGCGGCGGCATCGCTAGCTTCATCGCCTCGCTGCAACCAGCTATGGACGCGTACCATCTTTCCCTGGGTTATCTGGGGACGGGCATGATCGTGGCGGCGCTCACGACGTGGGTGGTGTTGTGGGGCACGGTCGAGAGGGCGAATACTGAAGGTCGAAAGTATATCACGCTGACGGAAGTTGGCCGCGTGTTGTACGACACCGGAAGGCATTCTCTACGTGAAGCAATGTCGCAAGGTGTGCCTTCGGTCTTCAGAACATTAGATGCCGCCGGTGTAGCGTACGCTGCTGAGGCTGTGAAAGAGCTGGGCTTGCAGTTCTATGGCCGGCGAGGCGAGGGTGTGCGGATCGAGCCTATAAAAACTGACGAAGCCGATCCAGGTGTCTTTCTCCAGGTTTTTGGTAATTTGGAGAAGATGGACGAAGTCTCGATTGAGCGTAGGCACCTTTCCAAGGTCCTGCGCTATTATAAACGTTCGACACAAGACGGCGTGAATTAGAAGTTTTCGAGTTGTTTGCGCCTGTCTACCTGCGAAATGAGTGTCAGGTTCGACCCCGACCGCCCGCACCAATTCTTTCTTCTCTTAAAAAGCGAAGCGCTGGTTTCGGCTTGAAAAAGCCCCAGCGCGCTCGCAGCATCAGCCCTGATACCGGTGTCAATAAATGCCGGAGGAGGAGGCGTCATGAACGGATTCAAAGGCCAGGGAGAGCTCTCGCGGCCGCTCGGGCGGCGAGTCGTTCTTGGCGGTCTTGGCGCGCTGTCGGCGGGCCTGTCCGCTTCGGCCATGGGGCGCCGCCCGACTCGCGACGCGCCCGACCAGACGCGCTGGACGTTCGATCGGCTTTCCAGAATCGGTGGCGCGGCGACGATGGTCGAGGGCGATCCGCGCCTGATCGACACGCCCTATGGCAAAGCGGTGCAGTTCGATGGCGTCGACGACCGACTGGTGATCGAGCGTCACCCGCTGGCCGGCATGGCGCAGTTCACCTTCGAGGCTCTATTCCGGCCCGATGGCGGCGTCTTCGCGCAGCGCTGGTTTCACCTGAACGAGGAAGATCCGACGCCCGGCGCGCCCCCCTCGGTCACCCGTATGCTGTTCGAGATTCGCGTGACCGGCGAGGCCTGGAGCCTGGACGCCTTCGCCACGGGGCCGGGCTACAAGCAGACGCTGCTTTTCTTGGACAAGACCTTCCCGGTCGGGCGCTGGTACTGGGTCGCCCAGAGCTATGACGGCAAGACCTACCGCGCCTTCGTCAACGGCCAGCTGCAGGGCGAGGTCGAAATGGCGTTCAAGCCGCAAGGGCAAGGGCGCTCATCGGTTGGCGCGCGGATGAACAGGGTCGACTACTTCAAGGGCGCGGTGCGCGAGGCTCGCTTCACGCCCCGCGCCTTGGGGCCAGAGGCGCTGCTGCGCACCAGCGGCGATTAGAATCGCTTGGTCGCCTCGACCCGGTCGACCAGACTCTTGAGCAGGGCGCGGCCCTTCAGCCAGGGGCCATGGCCGGAGTCGACGTTAATGTGTCCCGCGCGGCCCAGGTCGACGAACGCTGAGCCCCAGCTGCGGGCGAACGCCTCGGCGCGGTCGATCTCGACATAGGGGTCGTTGCGGCTGGCCACGACCAGGCTGGGGAAGGGCAGGCGTTGGCGCGGGATGGGCGAGAAGCCGACCAGCAGGCGGCCGGCCGGACCTTCGCGATTGACGTCGGCCGGGGCCACCATCATCGCCCCGCCCACGCCGCGTCCGCCCGTCACTTGCGCGAAGTGGGCGACGAGGGCGCAGCCTAGGCTATGCGCCACTAGGATCGCGCCGGGCCGCTGGCGCACGGCTTCCGCCAGGCTGATCGTCCAGTCACCCAGCAGAGGGCGCTCCCAGTCCTGCTGCTCCACGCGTTCGGCGTTGGGCAGTTCGCGCTCCCAATGAGTCTGCCAGTGATCTGGGCCTGAATTGTAGAGGCCTGGAACGATTAAGATCGGCGGGCCGTCGGCGTCTTCGCGGCGGTTGTGGCGCGGCGTTTCGAAGGCGTTCGGGGCGGGGGTCATGGTGCGCTCGGGGCAATTGCGGGCCGTCCAGCGCACATGGCTCGTTTCACGGGCCAAGCTCAATTCATATCAATTCGATGGGAATTGAGAAAAGCTAGGGCGAGACCGCTATTTCGGCCTTAGCCGATTCAATCGCTCGTGCAGCGGGAAACGTGCATCCGCCGATCTCCGACCGATCGTCTCTGGGCTCAGCGATGCCCGATGAGTCGCGATATCATGCGCGGGCTACAGGCCAAGTCCGACCGGCGTGGCGATGGTGGAGGCTGCCAGCCCCTCGGTCGCCGCGCCGGTCGTCATGACCTAGCGCCTTACGCGTTCTCGAGCTGACGGGCGCCGCTCAGAAGGCCCTGGACGTAGTCGCGAATGGCTTCGTCCTGGGCGTTGGCGAAGAAGTACTCCTGGAAGCGTTCGCCAGCGATGGCGGCCTTCACGAGATCCTGGTCGACCGCCTTCAGGGCGCTCAGCATGTCCTTGCAGGTCGCGGCCTTCACGGTCTTCAGGATGCCGCGGTTCTTGGCCATGATCTCGGCGCGTTCCTTGGGATAGCCCAGGCCGCGCTCGCCATCGAACAGCTTGCGATAGACGTCCTGCAGGTTCAGCTCGGCCGCCCAGCCGAAGCCCTTGGCGTAGGGCATCGAGATGGCGTTGCCGTCGTTGATCTGGCCGAACAGGAAGGCGTCGGTCGGGTCGATGACCAGGCCGCAGAAGACGCCCGGCATCGCATTGCAGGCCAGCATGGCGCCCATGCCGGTGCCGCAGCCGGTGACCACGAAGTCGGCCGCCTTCGAATTCAGCAGGATGCCAGCCAGCAGGCCGTTCATGACGTAGGTCAGCGAGGCCTTATCTTCGGGCGTGTACATGCCGTAGTTGAAGACCTGATGGCCCAGAGGCGTAGCCACGGCGGTCAAGGCGCTGTGGATCGTCTCGTTCTTGGCCGCTTGGCTGTTTTCGGTGATCAGAGCGATCTTCATGATGTGCCTTCCTAGGATCGGGCTGGAGAGTGTCGTTACGTCAATCAATAACGTTCCCCAGCCGAATATATCGAGAGCTGGGGGGCAGCAAGTCGCTGGCGGTCATCCGTTGACGCCGGAGCGGACTTGCTGTCGGCGGCTACGGCCAGTCATAGCCAGTCCGGTTTGCGTTGCGTCGGTTAAGTTGGATGAAAATTTTATGAAATCAGTCGCTTATAGGCACCCTGAGTCCTCGGGCGCCTTTATGCAGGCTAACTAGCCGTCAGCATCACCTGATCGCGTCGCCCCGATGCAGCGGATCGGGGAGGGCGTCGCCGGACCTCACGAACTGCAGCGACACCGAGTTGATGCAATAACGCAGCTGTGTCGGCGGCGGCCCGTCCGGGAAGACGTGACCCTGGTGGCTGTCGCAGCGGGCGCAGCGGGTCTCGATGCGCACCATGCCGTAGGAGGTGTCGCGCACCCCGACCACGTGGTCCTCGGCGAACGGCGCGTAGAAGCTGGGCCAGCCCGTGCCGCTCTCGAACTTGGTCTCGTGCTTGAATAGCGGCAGGCCGCAGAGGCGGCAGCAATAGGCCCCGGGGCTCTTCTCGCCCAGCAGGCCGCCGCAGAACGGGGCCTCGGTGCCGTGGTGCAGGAGGACGCGCGCCTCTTCGGCCGTCAGGTCGGCCTCCAGGCGATCACGTTCGGGCTCCGTCGGCGGGGTGAGATCGAAGCCGGCGGTTGAAAGGATGGCTGCGTCTGTCATGACAGCCAATGTAGGCGCTTGCGCGCCCAAGCGGTAGAACCAGGAGCGTCCCATGACCGTCGCCGTCGCCTTTCTGCAGCCGGGCTGGGCCGATTGGGAGGCCGGCGCGGTGCTGACGCTGCTGCGCGAGCACCTGAAGGTCCAGATCGAGATCGCCACCCCGACCGGCGATCCCGAGACCTCGATCGGCGGGATTCTGGCCGCGGCCGACTACCGGTTCGACGATCCGGTGCTCAGCGACGCCGACCTCTTCATTCTGATTGGAAGCGACGCGTGGTCAGAGGGCGAGGCCCCCGCCATCACCGCGCTGCTGCGACAGGCCTTCGCGGACGGCAAGCCCGTGGCGGGCATCTGCGCCGGCACGACCGCCCTGGCGCGCGGGGGCCTTTTCGAGGGCCGCAAGCACACCTCGAACGGCAAGGACTGGCTGCAGGGCGTGGTCCCCGGCTATGCGGGTGCGGACCACTATGTCGACACGCCCAAGGCGGTGGTCGACGGCAAGGTCGTCAGCGCTTCAGGGCTGGCGCCGGTCACCTTCGCCGCCGCCGTGGCGCGGCTCGTGGCGCCGGAGGCTGAAGCCATGATCGCTGAGTATGAAGCCATGTTCGCGCGAGAGTTTTCTTGAAGCTGTAAATCTCTTCCAGATTGTATTTTGCCACTGTTCTCGCTAGGTTTTTGTAGGGCGCGAGAGGGGGCAGCGAATGGCGGATCCGTTTCCATCGGGGCGAGGAACGGTCGAGGCGGCGGGGCGCCTGAATGTCCGACGAGACAAGCCACGAACGATCTCGTCCAAGGCGCGGGTGATCGAGGCCGGAACGCGTTTTCCGATCCGAAACTCCATCACCGGCGACCTCGTCTCGGGCGTCAGCCAGTGGTTCGATCTGGGCGGTGGGGAGTATGTCTGGGCGGGCGGCTGTCGGGACTTCCGACCGCTGGTCGAGGAGGACGCGGATCGTCCCGATCGCCGAGAGCACCAAGACTATGTCCCACCACGCTTCAAGATCGCGCAGGGCGTCCGCCATCGCGTGCAAGGGCGCCGGCCGAGCGGCCTCGAAGGCCTGATCATCCACTTCGACGCCTATCGGATCAGAAAGGCGGGCAACGGCGTCGAGGATTCCGACACCCGTACGCTGGACATGATGCGCTCGGGCCAGGCTAACGGCTTCCACTATGGCGAGATCAGCCGGACCGGGACGATCTTCCTGCCCGAGAACTTCGAGTGGAGCGAATGGGGCTCGCACGCGGGCGTCAGTCAGTGTCCCGTGACCCAGAGGACCGCCGTCTCGCGCTACTATGTCGGTTTCGAGATGAACAACCCTGGCCGCCTTTACCAGGCCCAGGAGGACGGCGTCTTCTGCCCGTGGTTCAACGCCGTCCGGGACGCTAAGGGCGAAGTGGTGCTCGACGCGCGCGGCCGCTGCCAGCGCAAGTCGATCCATGACGAGTGGTATGCGGCCTCTGAGGTGCGCACCGTCACGCCGGACGGCAACATCAAGGCTGGAACCTATCTGCCCTACAGCTTCGACCAGTTCGAGGCGCTGACGAACCTGTGCCTGTACCTGGCCAAGACCTTCCCAGCGACGTTCAGTTTGGACCGCGTATTCGGCCACGACGAGGTGGCGCCGAGCCGCAAAAACGATCCGGGCGGAGCCCTGGCCGACCCCGCCCGTCTGATGACCATGGCCGCGTTTCGGGCCTATCTGAAGTCGCTTACTTAAGCGTGGCGGCGGCGCGGGCGACAACGCCATCCTGCGCGGCCGACCCACCAGACACGCCGATGGCGCCGACGATCTTGCCGTCGACCAGCAGCAGTTCACCGCCCTCCAGCGCCATGGCGCCGGTAAAGATGGCGTTCAGCGTGCCCGACTTCACCGCCTCCTGGAAATAGGACGTCGGGCGACGGAAGTTGGCGGCGGTCTGGGCTTTCTTCAGCGCCACCTCGCTTGAGCCGTACTGCGCGCCGTCCATCTTTTCGGAGAGCACGACGGCGCCGTTGGACTCGACGATGGTGATGACCATCGCCCAGCCGTTCTTGCGCGACTCGGCCTCTGCGGCGGCGACCACCGACTTGGCCTCGGCCAGGGTGATCACGCGGGCGGAGTAGGCCGGATTGGCCGCCGGCGCGGGGGCCGCCGCCGTCTGGGCCAGGGCGGGAGCGCTCGCCAGGCAGAGACCCGCGGCGATCAGGGGGAGAAACGTCTTCATGGGAGCACGACCTCGTCGTTCAGGCGGGTGTTCTGGGGTTGGGTGGTCACGATGCGCACCCGTAGGCCTTGGGCCTTCACGCCGACGGGAATCTTCAGTTTCACCGAAGCCGTCTTGGGCAGGAGGTCGCGCGGCGCCTTCAGGACCGGGGTCGGGGCGCTGGCCAGCACCTCGCCCGACGAGTCGACCAGTTCGAGCTTGGCCGCCGCCGCGTCCTGAGCCCCGAGACTGTGGACCGTGGCCGTGACGGTCGAGCCCTTCAAGACGACGTCGCCGCGGCCCACGCCAAGGTCGGCGCGCTTGGCCGGGTCGTCGCCGGCCTTCTCCAGCTTCATGTCGATGACCGTGGTCTGGCGCGGAAGCAGGACCACCTGGGTGCCCAGGCTGCGCTCGAAGGCGACCGAGCGGGTCTGGGCCGCGCCGTCGATGACGTCGTCGCCGTTGGCGTCGAGGCCTTGGCTAAGGCTCCACTGACCCGGCGCGACGTTCCAGCCGGTCATCACGCCCGTCACCGGCTTGTCGGTGGTATTGTAGGCGATGACCTTAAAGCTGGTCTTGGTCGCGTCCTTGATCAGCAACGCCACGTCGGTTCCGTCGGCGTTGTCGAAGCGCCAGGAGACGGTATGGCCGGGGTTCATCTGGCCGCGCTTATTGGCGATGCCGCCCAGCCGCGTGCGTTGCAGGTAGTCTGACGGCAGCTCCACGCGGTCGGACCACCAGTGGCCCTCCGTGTGCATGTACATGTGTTGGGCGTTCCACTGGATCTCGTCGGCGTAGAGATCCTCGAGGTGCTTCTTGTCGCCGGTCAGCGACCAGGCGGCGTAGCGTTCGAAGGCGCCGCCCTTGGCCGCCGCTTTCACGAGGGCGTCCTTGTTGGCCTCGCCCAGCTTCAGCTCGGTGAGAGCGTTCTCGTTGACGTTCTGCAGGGACTTCAGGCCGTTCTTGCCGATCCGCCACTGGATGGGGACCAGGTATTTCGGATCGCCGGTCAGGCGATAGGCGGCCCAGAACACCTGGAACGGACCGTCCGCGCCCGAGCCCTGCAGCACCGTGCCGCCGCGCTCGGCGTCGGTGCGCCAGTTGATCTCATTGGGATACGAGCCGTCCTTGTTGGTGACGTGGGCCAGGTATCCGTCGGCCAGGCCGATCACCGTGTCACGGGCGGTCGGGTCGCCGTTGAAGTCGCTGATCAGGATCGAGGGGTGGGTGACGCCGAACGAGTAGGGCTTTTGCCACTCCCACGGGCCTTCCCGGTAGAAGACCTTGCCGCTGTACCAGTTGGTGTTGAAGTGGACATGGCCGGCGGGGTTCTTGCTGACCACCTTGGGCAGGGCCTTGACCGTCGTGAACAGGCGCTCGACGGCCAGCGGGTCTCCGTAGTTGACGTACATCGCCTCGGCGTTCGAGTTGATGCCCTCTTCGTAGGCGTGCAGCTCGTCCGTCGCGATGGTCGAGAGTCCATCGGTGAACATGCCGTTCTTGTAGACGACGTCGGTCAGGCGGTTCAGCGAGTGGGTGATCTTGTCCGGCTGGACGCCCATCAGCGCCACGCCCGGCCATTGTTGCAAAAGGTCGGTGTCGTCGGACAGGCCGCCGCCGAAGTCGCCGAAGTCGGCCTGGCGCTCGTCGATCCACCAGTTGACGAATTTGGAGACCAGCTTGAGGTCCTCCAGCTGGCGGAAGGCCCATAGCGGGGCGCCGTCGGTCGGCTTGGGTTGTTCGAACGCCGGCCAGCCCTGGCTGCCATAGGTGATGTCGCCCCAGTACTCGCGGCCTATCTGGTTGTCGGGATCGACGCGCAGCAGGTCGGTGATGTCGGCGTAGAGGCGGCGATAGAGGCCCTGGCGCTTGGAGGTCGTGTGCTCCTCGACCAAGAAGGCCCAGTTGTCCTTCACCTGGTTCAGGCGGTCCTGGGTGTGCTCGACCTTGGCCTTGTCACGGTCATTCAGCACCAGGCGGATCTTGGCGCCGTCCAGGGCCTTGGGGCCAAAGTCGGCGCTATCGGCGGCCAGGGTCAGGTACAGGCTGTCGGCGGTCAGGATACGGTCGCGCAGGTCGAGCCAGACGGTGCGGGCCTCGCCCGCCTTCACCGCAACGCTGACGTCCATCATGTTGCGGCCTGGCCAGATCGGGTCCTTCACCTGGATGTTCAGAGGGATTGTGGCGCCAGCGGCGCCAGGCAGAGAAGGAATGTCGATGGCGATGCCGTCCAAGCCGTCGCGGGCGTTCTCCCAGCCATAGGCCCAGTTACGGGCCAGCGGCTTGGCCGCCGGCGCGTCGCCGAAGCCCGACGGGATCAGCATGTGGACGATCGGCAGGCTCTTGGCCGTCAGGTCCTCGGCAGGACGCGGCCGGTTGGGCGCGCCCTCGGGTATGGCCACGACGGTGGCGCGCTCTCCCGCCGGATGGCGACCGGCGATGTAGGCGTTGAGATCGGCGAGGTTCAGATAGTCCGGCGCCACGTCGGCGCGGACCGTGTAGCTCATCTTGAAGGCGTCCTTCGGCTCGGCGCCGGCCGAGACGTTGTAGGCCCAGATCTCCTGGATCGGGGTCTCCTGCGCCACGTTAGTGAAGGTCAGGACGCCGCCCTTCAGCGGCTGAGCAAAGGTGGTGACCGTGCGCTGCTGGTCCTTGGCGCGGGCTCCGACACTGGCGCCCTTGTCGCCCGCCTTTGCCGACCAGGTGAGGGCGCCGTAGGCTGGGCCCTGAATCTCGATGCGGTTGATAGACTCGTCGGGCAGGGTCAGCGTCAGGGCCTTGCCGCCGTCGACATAGACGTTCCAGTCGGGCAGCGGGAAATAGTCGTCGCGGCCGGGCAGGCGCGAGCGGTTGTAGACGCCGGGCCAGGTGGTTTCCGAGATTCCGTCATTGGCCCGCCACATCCACTGCTTGATGTCCTTGGCGTCGGCGATTTCGACCTTGCGGATCGTGGTCTGAGCGTCCGCCAGCAGCGGCGGCAGGTCCTTGTTCCAGCCGTAGCGCTGCTTCCAGGCGGCGTGGACGGCGGGGTCTCCAAGTGCGGCGACTGGCGCGGCGATGGCTGGCGTCTCATTGCGGGCGAGGGCGGCGATGGCCGAGGCGTCCAGCGCCCGGTCATAGACCCGCAGCTCGTCCAGATCGCCGCCGCGCGTGAAGTTGTAGCGGCTCTGCACCTGGTGCGGGGCGATCACGCGGCCGGCGACGCCGAATTGGTCCAGGCCCGCGTCATAGACCGCCTTGGCCTCCTTCTTGGCCGCCAGCTTGCCGTCGACATAGAGCTGGACGCCGGTGGTCTCGTCCCAGGCGAAGGCCAGGTGCGTCCAAGCGTCGGGGGCGGGGTTCTCGTCGACCTCGAAGGAGACGCGGGTGCGCGAGAGGCCATTGTCGGTGACGAAGGCGTCGAACCCGTGGCCGTTCCAGTCGATGCGCAGGAACGCCATGTCCCAGCTGGAATGGTCGGCGTAGCCCACGCGGAAGATCACGAAGGGCGCGACGCCGACCGGATAGCCCGAGCGCCAGAAGAACGAGAGCGTGCCGCGCTGGGCCAGGATGTTGCTGGGCGCGTTCCACGAGACGACGCCGTCGTCGGCGGCGCGGAAGCCCTTGCCGGCCTTGCCATCTATTGGCATGACCTTGTCAGCGAAGTTGGGGACGGGGTCGCCAGCGGCGACGTCGGCGACGAGGCCTTTGTCACCCGAAAGCTTGAACAGCAGGCCGGGCTCAGCCGGGGTCGGGGCGGCGGCGGCCGCATTGGCCAGGATCAGCGCGCAGGCCGAGCCCAGGAAAATCGCCTTCATGCCACCGTCTCCTCCGGCTAGCGGATATCCCGGTTTTGGTAACCGGTGTCATTCTCCGGCCTTGGTGTAGCGCCGTAAGGGCAGGCTTGCAAACCCACGGAGGCCTGATAGGCCGTGTTGCAAAGCACAAAAAGACGGGCGGAAGTAGCCGATGTTCAGCAAGATCCTGATCGCCAACCGCGGCGAGATCGCCGTCCGCGTCATCAAGACCTGCCGTCGCCTGGGGATCGCCACGGTGGTGGTCTATTCCGACGCCGACGCCGGCAGCCTGGCGGTCGAGATGGCCGACGAAACTGTACACATCGGGCCTTCGCCAGCCGCCCAGTCCTATCTCGTCGCCGACAAGATCATCGCCGCCTGCAGGCAGACCGGCGCCCAGGCCATCCATCCCGGCTTTGGCTTCCTGTCCGAGAACGCCGGCTTCGCCCAGCGCTGCGCCGATGAGGGGATCGTGTTCATCGGTCCCAACCCGGGCGCCATCTCGGCCATGGGCGACAAGATCGAGAGCAAGAAGTTCGCCCAGAAGGCTGGCGTCTCCTGCGTGCCGGGACACATCGGCGAGATCGCCGATACGGCCGAGGCGGTGAAGATTTCCGAGGAGATCGGCTATCCGGTGATGATCAAGGCCTCCGCCGGCGGCGGCGGCAAGGGCATCCGCGTCGCCTGGACCCGCCAGGACGTCGAGGAGGGCTTCCCGGCCGTGCGCGCCGAGGCCAAGGCCAGCTTCGGCGACGACCGGATCTTCATCGAGAAGTTCATCGAAAGCCCGCGCCACATCGAGATCCAGGTGTTGGGCGACAAGCACGGTAACGTCGTCCACCTGTTCGAGCGCGAATGCTCGATCCAGCGCCGCAACCAGAAGGTCATCGAAGAGGCCCCCAGCCCGCTGCTGGACGAGGCGACCCGCGCCGCCATGGGCGCCCAGGCCGTCGCCCTGGCCAAGGCCGTGAACTATGACTCAGCCGGCACGGTCGAGTTCGTCGCGGGCCAGGACAAGAGCTTTTTCTTCCTGGAGATGAACACCCGCCTGCAGGTCGAGCACCCGGTCACCGAGCTGATCACGGGCCTGGACCTCGTCGAGCAGATGATCCGCTCGGCCTGGGGCGAGAAGCTGGCCTTCGAGCAGAAGGACTTGAAGATCAACGGCTGGGCGATCGAGAGCCGCATCTACGCCGAGGATCCGTACCGCAAGTTCCTACCCAGCATCGGCCGCCTGGTCCGCTATGACCCGCCGGCTGAAGGCGATAAGGGCGCGTACAAGGTTCGCAACGACGCCGGGGTGCGCGAAGGCGACGAGATCTCGATGTTCTACGACCCGATGATCTCCAAGCTCTGCGCCTGGGCGCCGACCCGGATCGCGGCGATCGACGGCATGGGCCGGGCGCTGGAGGACTTCCACATCGAGGGCCTGGGCCAGAACATCCCGTTCCTGGCCGCCGTGATGGATCAGGCGCGGTTCCGCTCAGGCAAGATTTCGACCAACTACATCAAGGACGAGTTCCCCGAAGGCTTCAACGGCACGGAGCCGACGCCCGCTCAGCTGGACATCCTGACCGCCGTCGGCGCGGCCATGCAGCGCGTCTACGCCGCCCGCGCGCGGGCCGGCGCCTCGGGTCTCGTTTCGGCGCCGCGCGACGAATGGGTCGTCTTCGTCGGCCACGCCAAGCGCCGCGTGAAGGTGGCCGGGGAGGGGGATATCACCGTCGAACTGCTCGACGAGGGGCGCACCCTGAGCCTGACCGACATTGACTGGCGGCCCGGCAAACCGGTGTTCAAGGCGTCACTGGACGGCAAACGCTTCACCGTGCAGGCCTCGCCCGCCGCCGAGGGCTTCACCATCCGCCACCGCGCCGCCAAGGCCCGGGTACTGGTCCTGACCCCGCGCTCGGCCGAACTGCACGACAGGCTGCCCGAGAAGCAGGCTGCGGACACTTCCAAGCTGGTGCTGTCGCCGATGCCGGGCCTGGTGGTCTCGATGGACGTCGCCGCCGGTCAACAGGTCCGCGAAGGTGAGGTGGTCTGCGTGCTTGAGGCCATGAAGATGCAGAACATCATCCGCGCCGAGCGCGATGGGGTGGTGAAAGCCGTCAACGCCAAGGGCGGCGACCCGGTCGCGGCCGACGAGGTGCTGGTGGAGTTCGCCTGAAGCTGCGCTTAGATAGTCGGCGAGATCGAACGCCGAGTCGGAGCCGAGGCGAGCATGAGCGAACGTAGCGAGTGGGCGGAGCTGTTCCTGTCGTCGAACGGCCGGCTGGCGCGCACGCCGTTCCTGATCGCGGCGGCGATCCTGCTGGGCGTGGCGGTGCTCTATGAGGCGATCGCCGGCTATACTCTGCACTGGCTGACCGGTTGGGTGGTCTATCCGGCCCTGCTGTTCTCGGGGGCCTGCGTGCTGTCCAAGCGCCTGCACGATCGCGGCCGGTCGGGCTGGTGGGCGCTCTTGATCCTGGTGGCCTTCATCGCCGTCTGGCCCCAGCCAGAGCATTTCCTGGACTT
The DNA here is from genome assembly GCF_002737755.1 of Caulobacter sp. BP25. Lineage (GTDB taxonomy): Bacteria > Pseudomonadota > Alphaproteobacteria > Caulobacterales > Caulobacteraceae > Caulobacter. The sequence continues at coordinate 46,235 of NZ_PEGH01000019.1, read as the reverse complement.
CATGTTCTGCCTGGTCATCGCCTGGGCGGTGGTTGAGCTGGGCGTGATGGGCGGCGAGCAGGGGGCGAACCGTTATGGCGCCAATCCCTTGAAGACGATTTCGATCTAGGGTTTAGTTCTTTTCGCCTACGCGTGGGCAGGAGGGCGACTTGATTCAACGGTGGTTTGATCCTCGGGGCGCTATCGGGCGTCAGCGTTTTGTCACCGATACGGCGACGACCTGGCTGATTGGGAATCTCGGCTTCATAGCCTTCTTCTTGGCCCGCACATCGACCTACAGCTTCGCCCAGCTTGGGGCGCTGCTCGATCATCCCGCCCAGGCGCTGGACATGATTAGCCAAGCTTTTGGGTTTCCTTTGGCTCTTGTGGTCCTTGGGCTGTGGCTTGCGCAGGTCTGGGCGCTCGCGGCCCTATCCGCAAAACGGCTCCACGACTTGGGGCAGGGGGGCTGGCTGGCGGGCCTGTCGCTCGTGCCTGGGATTCAGATTGTGTTCTGGCTTGTGCTGTGCGTGTGGCCGAGCAGGAGCGAGCCCCGGCCGCATTGGGCCTAAACTGGCGCCGACGCGTCCTCGATCGCCCCGAACACCTTCGTAAAGCTCGCCTTCAGCGCCGCGTCCGCCTCGTCCATTGTCACGGGCAGGCCGAGGTCCACCAGGCTGGTGACTCCATGTTCCGTCTGACCGCACGGGACGATGCCGGAAAAGTGCGAGAGGTCCGGCTCCACGTTCAGGCTGATTCCGTGGAAGCTGACCCACTTACGCAGCTTCACCCCGATGGCGGCGATCTTGTCCTCGCGGCTCCAGCCCACGCCCTTGCGCTCCACCCAGACGCCGACGCGGCCGTCGCGCAGTTCGCCGGTGACGTTGAAGGCCGCCAGGGCTTCGATGATCCAGGCCTCCAGCGCCGCCACGAAGGCGCGCACGTCGCGGCCGCGCTTTGTCAGGTCCAACATCACATAGGCCACCCGCTGGCCGGGGCCGTGATAGGTGAACTGCCCGCCGCGCCCGCTCTCGAACACCGGAAAACGGTCGGGCGTCAGCAGGTCGCCCGCCTTGGCCGAGACGCCGGCGGTATAGAGGGGCGGGTGTTCCAGCAGCCATATGAGCTCGCCCGCCGTCCCATCGGCGATGGCGGCGGCCCGGGCTTCCATGGCGGCAACGGCTGCCGGGTAATCCACGTAGTCGGTCGAAACCGCCCACCCCACAGGCGCTGCGTCATCGCGCCTCATGGTCGGAAGTCCTGTGTTTTCAGCGTTTAACGGGAGCGCAAGCATACGGCCCTAATCTTGCAATCTTGGACGCGGCGACCCGGTTGGTCGCGTGTCAGTTCAGGGGCCTTACTTCGTGACCCAGGTCAACGCCGTCAATGTCGAGATTTCTGTCCTTTTGGGGCGTTCGATTCTGCCGATGCAGCAACTGCTGCGCATGGGGCGTGGCGCCGTGATCCCACTGGACACCAAGACCAATGACGAGGTCTGGATCCTGGCCAACAACCACCCGATCGCCCGCGGCGAAATCCAGATCAGCGACGACCGCATCGCCATCCAGGTGACCCGCGCCGCCGACGTCTACGACTACATGGCGGGCGGGACCTAAGGTCCTTCCCCAACGGTTTCGCCCAGAGCGAAACTTCCGACTTCCCAAAGCCGATCCAGTTTGCTACGTGCCGCCCCTCACCACGAGCGGTCGTGGCGGAATTGGTAGACGCGCAGCGTTGAGGTCGCTGTATCGCAAGATGTGGAAGTTCGAGTCTTCTCGACCGCACCAAGGTGAACTTGAATAGGGCGCTCCGGCGAAATCGGTTTCCGACTCGCAAGGGGCGCTCTAATCGTTTCTGGCCCTGTTTTCGCCTCAGGGTCGCTTCATCGGACCAACCGCGACGAATCCAAGCGCTCTCAGAGCTCAGGAGGCCCCCATGACCCGGGACACCGCCGAACTGAACGACGACGTGCTGGACGACATCCCGCTGGCCAAATCAGAGACTCCCGAGGAGCTGGAAGACCTGGCCCTTGGCGAGGACTACGCCCTCAATCCCGAATACGTCGAGATGGTGGTCGACGCCGCTGATAGCGGTGACGCCAAGCGCTTGCGCGAGCTGGTGGGCGCTCTGGACCCGGCCGATGTCGCCGACCTGATGGGCTTCCTGACCGCCGACTACCGCGAGGAAATCATTCCGCTTCTCGATCCGGAAGCGCTGGGCGAGATCATCTCCGAGCTCGAGGACAACATCCGCGAGGAGGTCCTGGAGGCCACGCCTTCGGTGACCCTGGCCCGCGCGCTGGAGGAGTTGGACACCGACGACGCCGCCGACGTCATCGACGACCTGGACGACACCAAGCGCTTCCAGGTGCTGGCCGCCATGGGCGAGACCGATCGCGCCGCCATCGAGACGACCCTGTCCTACGAGGACGAGACGGCCGGTCGCCTGATGCAGCGCGAATTCCTGGCCGCGCCGGAGTTCTGGACGGTCGGCCAGACCATCGACCATGTCCGCGAGGCAGGCGAGTCGCTGCCCGAGCTGTTCTTCGACGTCTATGTGGTCGATCCGACCTACAAGCCCGTGGGCGCCATCCCGATCAGCATCCTGCTGCGCAGCCGGCGCGAGACGCCGCTGGCCGAGCTGATGGAGGCGGTCACCGAAATCCCGGTCGACATGGATCAGGAAGAGGTCGCCTACATCTTCGACAAATACCACCTGATCAGCGCCCCGGTGATCGAGCCGGGCGGGCGGCTGGTCGGCCAGATCACCGTCGACGACATCGTCGAGGTCATCCGCGACGAGGCCCAGGAAGACATCCTGGCTCTGGCGGGTGTGTCGGACGCCGGCCGCGACGCATCGGTGATCGAGATCGTCAAGTCGCGCCTGCCTTGGCTGATGCTGAACCTGGCCACCGCCACCCTGGCGGTTAGCGGCGTCGCCATCTTCCAGGCCGAGATCGCCCAGCTGGTGGCGCTGGCCATCCTGATGCCGATCGTTTCGTCGCTGGGCGGTAACGCCGGCACCCAGACCCTGGCCGTCGCCGTGCGGGCCCTGGCCAGCAAGGAGCTGACCACCGCCAACGCCCGCCGGATCATCCTGCGCGAGCTCTTGGTCGGCTTGGTCAATGGCCTGTGTCTTGCTGTGGTCATGGGCACGGCGACCTATCTGTTCTTCGGTCCGGCGGATCACCACGACAAGTTGGCGATCATCGTCGGGGCGGCGCTGGTGGCCAACATCTTCACCGCGGCGGTTGGGGGCATCCTGATGCCCCTGGCCCTGGAGAAGATGGGACGTGACCCGGCGGTCTCCTCGTCGATCTTCGTCACCTTCTTGACGGACTTCACAGGATTCTTCGCGGTCTTGCTGATCGCGTCCCTGCTTTTGCACTAAGGAAAGCGGCCAACTGGCGCGGTCCTTGCGCCGGGACAGGCGAGCGCACCCGCGTCTGTCTCAATTTGGGTCAAACTAGGCGATGAAACCGCGTCATCAGGTCTCCCGCGCCGCCGTCGATCTCATCAAGAGATTCGAAGGCTACCGTCAGACGTCCGCCCAGCTTCCCGATGGACGCTGGACGATCGGCTATGGCCACACGCTGACCGCGCGTCCGGGCGCGAATGTCTCGGAAAAGGACGCCGAGGCGCTGCTGCTGTACGACCTGATCTCGGTCGCCCACTCGGTCAACGAGCACACTTACACGCCACTGACCCAGAACCAGTTCGACTCCCTGGTCTGCTTCGCCTTCAACATCGGTATCGAGAACTTCCTGCGCTCGGGCGTGCTGCGCCGGATCAACGAGGGCTCGCTGCTGCAGGCCGCCTGCGCCATGGAGATGTGGCGTAAGGCCGATTTCGAGGGCGAGCGGATCGTCATTGACGCCCTGGTCCGCCGCCGATCGGCCGAAAAGACCCTGTTCCTGACGCCGGCTAACGGCGAGTGGGTGCCCGCGCCCAGCCCCGTGCTGCGACCCAAGATCGACTACGACGCCAGCAACGCCATTCCCAAGCAGACGCCGGCGACGGTCAGCACCCGCACCGACGGCGACCGCGTTGTCGCCCATCGCGAAGGCGACCTGCCGTTCAGCATCGTTGTCCCGGAAGAGGACAGGCCGACCGCGACGGAACAGTCCGCCGCCGCCGTCAGCGCGCGCCTTGAGGCCATCCTCGCAGAGGCGGATGCGATGCCCAGCAAGGCGCAGGACCTCGGCTTGCCCGAACCGCCCGTTCCGCAGGCCGCCGGCGCCGCGCCAGGGGGCGTCCTATTCGCGGACGCAACGGTCGAGTTGACGCCTTTCCGCCCGTCGTCCCAGGCGCCTGAAAAGCCGGTCGCTGTCGAAGCCTTCGCGGCCGGTCCGATCGCCAATGAGCCGACGTTGTTTGGTGCGCCGTCCGACGGCGGCTCGGCTTTCAATCTCGACGGCTTCTCGACCAGCGCCGCGACCGAGCTGTCGCCCGCCGCCGAAATCGCCGGTGGTCGTCGCAAGGCGCCGCGCTCGGCGAGCAACGCAAGCCTGCTGATCGTGCTGGGCCTGCTGGGCCTGTCGCTGTTCGGCGGCGGCGTGCTGTGGATACTGACCGTGGCGGTCGGAGCCGCCGAACAGGTCAAGCTGTTCGGCTACGGCGCCAGTATGATCGGCGCCATCTGCTTCGTGGTTTCGGCGTATGTTCTGTTGCGCCGACTGGCCGGGCCGGATAGGGCGAGCGAATAAGAAGTTTCCTTACTCAAGGGAAGCTGAGCAAGAACGCCCGCGGGTCTCGTTGATCCGCGGGCGTTCGTGCTATGGGAGGACTATCATGACGAATTTCGCACCCACGATGGACTTCGGGCTGGGCGAGACCGCCGACGCGATCCGCGAAACGACCGCTCGGTTCGCCGCCGATCGCATCGCGCCGCTGGCCGCCCAGATCGACGAGACGAACGTCTTCCCGCGCGATCTTTGGGTCCCGATGGGCGACCTTGGCCTTCACGGCATCACCGTCGAGGAAGAGTTCGGCGGCCTGGGCCTGGGCTATCTTGAGCACGTGGTGGCGATGGAGGAGGTCTCCCGCGCCTCGGCCTCGGTAGGCCTGTCGTACGGCGCGCACTCGAACCTCTGCGTCAATCAGATCCGCCGTTGGGGCACGCCCGAGCAGAAGCGACGCTACCTGCCCAAGTTGATCAGCGGCGAGCACGTTGGGTCCCTGGCCATGAGCGAGGCGGGGGCGGGCTCTGACGTCGTCTCCATGAAGCTGCGGGCTGAACAGCGCGGCGATCACTATGTCCTGAACGGCACGAAGTTCTGGATCACCAACGCCCCGCACGCCGACACCCTGGTCGTCTATGCCAAGACCGGGGAGGGCAGCCGCGGCATCACCGCCTTCCTGGTCGAGAAGGGCATGAAGGGCTTCAGCGTCTCCAAGAAGCTGGACAAGATGGGGATGCGCGGCTCGGACACCGCCGAGCTGGTGTTCGAGGATTGTGAGATCCCCGAAGAGAACGTGATGGGGCCCGTCGGCGGCGGCGTCGGCGTCCTAATGAGCGGCCTGGACTATGAGCGCGCGGTGCTGGCGGCGGGGCCGCTGGGCATCATGCAGGCCTGTCTCGACATCGTCCTGCCCTATGTCCGCGACCGCAAGCAGTTCGGCCAGCCGATCGGCGGCTTCCAACTGATGCAGGGCAAGATCGCCGACATGTACGTCGCCCTGAGCTCGGCCCGGGCCTATGTCTACGCCGTGGCCAGGGCCTGCGACGCGGGCAAGACCACCCGCTTCGATGCGGCCGGCGCGATCCTGATGGCCAGCGAGAACGCGGTGAAGGTGTCTCTGGAGGCGATCCAGGCCCTGGGCGGCGCCGGCTACACCAAGGAATGGCCGGTCGAGCGCCTGCTGCGCGACGCCAAGCTCTACGACATCGGCGCGGGGACTAACGAAATCCGCCGCTTCCTGATCGGCCGTGAGCTGATCGGGGCCTGATATCGGCGTCTCAAACTGGCAATGAAAAAGGGCCGCCCCGATCGGGACGGCCCTTCCATCGTCGTAGCCGCTTGCGCAGCCCGTGACTTGCAACCTTCAGCGCTCAACGCTTCAGGCGGAGACCTCGCTCTTGCGGCTCCAGGTCACGACTTGCGACCGCAGTTGGAGACAATGAGACACTAGACCACCTCCTTTCAGTAGTTGAACAACACAGGGAGGATATGGGCCTTTTCGCCGCGATGGGAAGAGACGCCGTGCGCGACGCGAGGTCGCGGTCAGAGTGTCAGAAGGCGAATGGCGATCAGGATCACGGCCCACATCGCCATCGCCGCGCCGACGGCCAGGGGACGACTGAGATTGATGCGCCGGATGCTCGGGACCGGAGCGCTGCTGGGCGCCATATGAACGTGCGTGGCCATTCCGCGTGATTTCCTTCCCTATGGCCCCTCTGACGGGGGCCTCAGACAGACCTTATGATGAATCTTCTCTCTTGAGAAGAATTCTTCACAAACCACGAAGTTGCACGATGTCGGATTGTCGCAGGCCGCAGGTATAGAAGGGGCGGTGGAGCGCTGACATCTAGGGATTTTTGACGCGAGCGATAGAAAAGCGCCTCGATCAGGGCCGCGCTGGACCGTTCTGGCGCTCCCGCAGGCTAGGCCGACGCCGTAGGGCGGTCACTGGCTGGCGCAGGGTGTCGAGCGCGAAGCTGGCGGCGACACGGCCCGCCTTGACGGCAGGCTCGAAGGCCCGCCAGTCGCGGATGTCGATGCCCTCCAGCTTGGGCGTGATCAGCACGTCGGTGGCTTCGCGGGCGGCGTTGATGTCACGACCGGACGTGACCGTGGCGGCGCGCATCAGCAAGGCCACGATCGGAGGGCCGCGACGCCACTCCCCGGAGGTGATCCAGCTCCATAGTGACGGCGGCGTGATCAGGTCGTCGGCGGTGATGCTGCGGCCGAGCGTGACGTCGACGCCGACGATCGGGCCGGGCTGGAGGGCCCGCATGACGTCGGCGGGGAAGTTCTTCATCACCGCTCCGTCCACCAGCACCGAGCCGTGGTCGGTGGCGGGCGGCATCACGCCGGGCAGGGCGATCGAAGCCCGTAGCGCCGTTTGCAGCTCACCGGTGCGATGCAGCTGGTAGGCGCCCGAAGTCAGGTTTGACGAGACACAGAAGAACGGCAGCCAAAGATCGCTGATCTCGACCCCGCCGAAATGCTCCTCCAGCCGCGCCTTGACCTTTTCGCCACGGGTCATGGCGATCATCGGAAAGGCGATGTCGTCCAGGGGACTGGAGTCGACGAAGGCCTTTCTGATCCTCGCCTCCATCTCGCCGTCGTCCCAGCCCATGGCCAGGCCTGCGGCGATGATCGCGCCCATCGAGGCGCCGCCGACGAAGTCGATCGGGATGGCTCGCTCGCGCATGGCCTGAATCGCGCCGATGTGGGCGTAGGCCCGCGCGCCGCCGCCGGACAGCACAAGCCCGACCGATTGACCGGTCATGACCCGCGCCAGGCGCTGCAGGTCGGCGATGCCGTTCTCGCGCAGATGGAACAGACGCGCGGGCTGTGTCGCAGCAACCCAGGCTTCCGAGCCGTTGGGTCGCGTCAGGCTGGCCGATTGCAAGAGGATCAGGTCGACTAGGCGCTGAGCTTGCAACGGGCCGGAGGCATAGCTGGGGATCACACTGGGCGGCGCCCGGTCGCCGCGTCCGACGCGGAATAGCCGATCGACCTGACGGCCGACGACATGACCCCAGGCGGTCTCGTCGGCCTCGGTGACATAGAGGACAAAATCGTGGCTTTGCTCGACATTGCCGAACCACTCGGTCGGCGCCAACAGCGCCTCGCCGCCCTCGACGGTGACGGTGTAGCCGAGGTTTTCGATGCAGCGTCCCAACCGTTCGACGACCGGCCTGATCGGCGCGCCAGGCTCTACGGCGATAAAGCCAAATACGGATGGATCGCCGACCGCCGGCTGACTGCGCGCCTGCCGCGCGCGATGGATCATCAGTCGCGATAGCTCCAGCAGGACGCTGGGATCCTCCTCGGCCGCTTCGAAAAAGACGTCGCGGGGCAGGGAGAACATCTCGCTGTCGCGCAGGGCCACCATGGCGGCGGAATGGGCGGTGTCGCCGATCATGGCCATCTCGCCTGCGGGTTCGCCCGGGCGGATCAGGCCCAGGAACTGCGGCTCCTGGCCGTTCTCGCGGCGAAAGGCGCCCAGGCGTCCGGTCTTCAGGAAATAGAGCTGCTCAGCTGCTTCGCCCGGCTCGAACAGGGTGGCGCCGCCCGGCAGCGAGAACCACGCCGCTGTCCCGTTCCGCCGCTCGCGGGCGAACAGGCGCGCTAGAGCCGAGTCATCGGGCAGGGGCGTTTCCACGGGGCGGACCGTAGAGCCGCTAAGGCGAAGCTGTAAACGGTCTCGCGCATGATCGGCAGGCTTGACCCTGACTGCGCGTTCAGGCGCAATCATTGCTCTGGAAGCCAAAATGTCTAAGAACGGTTTTGGCCCTGAATCTTCGGCTTCGGGGTCCAAAAAACTCCGACTTCCGGGGATGGGTGGAAAAGGCTAAGCGTCGGTCATGCCGAAGTTGAACTCCGCTATCGACGCGTCCAGCGACGCCTTCGCCCGCAACGCCGCGCATAATCGCGCTCTAGTCGCCGAGCTGCGCGCCAAGGTCGCCGAGGCGGCCCTGGGCGGTCCGGAGAGCGCCCGCGAGCGTCATGCCGCGCGCGGCAAGCTGCTGCCTCGGGAGCGGGTGGAGCGCCTACTGGATCCTGGCTCGCCCTTCCTGGAGATAGGCCAGCTGGCGGCCTGCGACCTCTATGACGGCGAGGCGCCGGGCGCCGGGATTATCTGCGGCGTCGGCCGGGTGTCGGGCCGCGAGGTGATGGTCGTGGCCAACGACGCCACGGTGAAGGGCGGCGCCTACTTCCCGATGACGGTGAAGAAGCACCTGCGAGCTCAGGAGATCGCCGCCCAAAACCGTCTGCCGTGCGTCTATTTGGTCGACAGCGGCGGCGCGAACCTGCCGCATCAGGCCGAGGTTTTCCCCGACCGCGACCATTTTGGCCGCATCTTCTTTAACCAGGCACGGATGAGCGCCGCAGGCATCCCGCAGATCGCCTGCGTCATGGGCTCTTGCACCGCAGGCGGCGCCTATGTCCCGGCGATGAGCGACGAGACCGTGATCGTCCGCAACCAGGGCACCATCTTCCTGGCGGGGCCGCCGCTGGTGAAGGCCGCGACGGGCGAGGTGATCTCCGCCGAAGAGCTGGGCGGGGCCGAGACCCACGGCCGCCGTTCGGGCGTCGTCGACCATGTCGCCGAAAACGACGAGCACGCGCTGGAGATCGTCCGCTCGATCGTCGCCAACCTAAACACCACCAAGCCCCAGGAGCTGGTCCTGGCCGAGGCCGAGCCGCCTTTGTACGACCCCGAGGAGCTGTATGGCGTCGTCCCGACGGACGTGCGCGCGCCCTACGATGTCCGCGAGGTCATCGCCCGCATCGTCGACGGCTCGAAGTTCGACGAGTTCAAGGCGCTGTACGGCACGACCCTCGTTTGCGGCTTCGCCCGCATCTGGGGCCAGCCTGTGGCGATCCTGGCCAATAACGGCGTGCTGTTTTCCGAGAGCGCGCTGAAGGGCGCGCACTTCATCGAGCTGGCCTGCAAGCGAAAGATCCCGCTCGTTTTCCTGCAGAACATCTCGGGCTTCATGGTCGGCGGCAAATACGAGGCCGGCGGCATCGCCAAGGACGGCGCCAAGCTGGTCACCGCCGTCGCCTCGGCCGAGGTTCCCAAGTTCACGGTGCTGATCGGCGGCAGCTTCGGGGCTGGCAACTATGGCATGTGCGGCCGGGCCTACTCACCCCGCTTCCTGTTCACCTGGCCCAACAGCCGCATCTCGGTGATGGGCGGCGAGCAGGCCGCCAGCGTGCTGGCCACCGTCCATCGCGACGCGGCCAAGTGGACGCCGGAGGAGGCTGAGGCCTTCAAGGCGCCGATCCGCCAGCGCTACGAGGACGAGGGCAACCCCTACCACGCCACCGCGCGGCTATGGGACGACGGGATCATTGACCCGGCTCAAACGCGGGACGTGCTGGGGCTTGCAATATCGGCCAGTCTCAACGCCCCTATCCCGGAGACGACCTTCGGCGTTTTCCGGATGTAGCGTTCAAAGGAGCTTCCCATGACCAATCCCATCGCCGATCCCATCGTCGAGGTCCCCGACACCGACGCGATGAGCCCGCTGGTCCACATGGAGAGCACGCCCGAGGGCGCGGTCACCGTCTGGATCAATCGACCCGAGAAGAAAAACGCCTTCGACGCGGCGACCATCGCGGCCCTGCGTCAGACCTTCGAGACCCTGCATGGCGCCGAGGGCGTGCGCGTGGTGTTCCTGCGCGGCGTCGGCGGCACGTTCAGCGCCGGCGCGGATCTCTCCTGGATGGCAGACGCCGTCGAATGGGACGAGGACGACAACCGCGAGGACGCGCTTGAGCTGGCCCACATGCTCAAGGCCCTGCACGACGTGCCGGCCCTGACCGTAGCCCTGGTCGAGGGCGCGGCCTATGGCGGCGGCGCGGGTCTGGTGGCCGCCTGCGACCACGCCCTGGCCAGCGCTGACGCCAAGTTCTCGTTTTCCGAGGTGAAGCTTGGCCTGACCCCGGCGACCATCAGCCCCTATGTGATCGCCGCCCTGGGGCCGCGCACCACCAAGCTGCTGTTCGCCACGGCCCGCGTCTTCGACGCCGACGCCGCCTGGAGCTACGGCCTGGTCGATGAGGTGTTCGACGACGTGGCTGGCCTTGAGGCCGCCCGTGACGCCCTGATCGAGGAGATGGTTCCGTGCGCCCCCGGCGCGATCGGTGACGCCAAGGCCCTGGTCAACGACTTCGCTGGCCAGAAAATCGACAGGGGCGTGGTCGAAGAGACCGCCCGCCGCATCGCGCGCCGCCGCGTGTCGGACGAAGGACAAGAAGGCGTGCGCGCGTTCCTCGCGCGTCGTAAACCCTCCTGGGCTGAATAGACTCAACTTCGGGGTTCAGGGTTCAGGGTTCAGGGTTCAGGGGGAACGATGACGGCTGCGGACATGGAAGCGGCGGCGGCGGACTCGGCGGGCGACTTCGTCCGTCGAAAGCAGAAGCCGTTTCCTCACAAGGGGGAGCCCTGCAAGAACTGCGGTACGCCGCTAGAGGGGTGGTACTGCTATTCTTGCGGCCAGAACGCCGACACGCATCACCGCTCAATCCTGCACCTGATCTGGGAGACCATCGAGGGGATGTTCCACCTCGATGGGCGCCTGGCCAAAACCTTGCCGCTGCTGTTCTTCAAGCCGGGCAAGCTGGCCAAGGACCTGATGGAAGGCCGGATCGCGCGGCACACGCCGCCGTTCCGCACTTTTCTGGTGGCCCTGCTGCTGTTCATCTTCGCGGCCGAGCATCTGATCCACAACAAGATGCACGAGCAGGAGGTGCAGGCCGAGAAGGAGGCTCAGCTCCTGACCACACCGGCTGGCCGGAAGGCCAAGGCCGACGAGATGCGTCTGGAGGCCGCAACGGAACGCAACGCGAGCCTGAAGAGCGCGGCCGACGCGCGCATCGAGGGGCTGGCGGAAGCCGGCGCCGACAAGACCAGGATCGCCCAAGAGTACGCCGACGAGATCAAGAAGGCTCAGGACGGCTACGCCGCCAAGGTGGCGGAAGCAGACGCGTTGCAGAATAATCCGAATGCTGGCGCCGAGGCGCTGGCGAAGCTGCACAATGGTAAGAACGCCGTCGCCGATCAGATCCGCAGTCTCGAATTCTCCGATCCGAACAGCCGGGAAGCCAGCGCCAATAAGATCGCCGAAATCCAGATGGGGGGGCGGAACATCAGTGTGGTCAAGCCCAGCGAGCCGGGTCATGCTTCGGCCGACCAGCAGGCTCACGGGGAACCGGCGACGCACGACGCCAAAGGCCCACTCTGGCCGCGAGAAGGTCTGGCCAAGGCCGTGTCGAACCCCAACTACTTCATTCTAGTGATGTTCGGCTGGGCCCACCGCCTGGCGGTGCTGCTGCTGCCGATCATCGGTCTGTCCCTGGCGCTCGTCTATGTGAACAAGCGCCAATACTACATCTACGATCACCTGATCGTGGCCACCAACCTGTTGTCGTTCTCGTTCCTGACCTGGGCCCTGCTGTTTGTGCTGCCGGAGGCCCTGATGGGACCGTTCCTGGCGATCATTCTGCTGTGGACGCCGATCAACCTCTTTCAGACCTTGCGCGGAGGCTACGGCTCCAGCCTCTTGGGCGCCGCTTTCAAGACCCTGATCGTCTGGCTCTCGACCATCATAGCCTTCGGCGTCCTGATCTTGGGCCTGATGCTCTTCACCCTTTCTCAGATGTAGGTCCCGCTTGATCGCTTCCGTCCTGATCGCCAATCGCGGCGAGATCGCTCGCCGCATCATCCGCACCGCCCGAGAGCTGGGCGTGCGGACGGTCGCCGTCTATTCGGAGGCGGACGCGCACGCGCCTTTCGTGATGGAGGCCGATGCGGCGATCCTGATCGGACCCGCGTCGGCCAAGGAGAGCTATCTGGATCCCCGCAAGATCCTGGCGGCGGCCAAGCAGATGGGGGCGGACGCGATCCACCCGGGCTACGGCTTCCTGTCCGAGAACGCCGACTTCGCCCAGAGCGTGATCGACGCGGGCCTGACCTGGATCGGCCCGCCGCCCTCGGCCATCCGGGCCATGGGCCTGAAGGACGCCGCCAAGAAGGTCATGATCGACGCCGGGGTGCCCACCACGCCGGGCTATCTTGGCGAGGACCAGTCGGTCGAACGGCTCACGACCGAAGCGGCCAAGATCGGCTATCCGGTGCTGATCAAGGCCGTGGCCGGTGGCGGCGGCAAGGGCATGCGCAAGGTCGAGAAGGCCGGGGACTTTGAGGCTGCTCTGGGCTCGTGCCGCCGCGAGGCCTCGGCCGCGTTCGGTGATGACCGCGTGCTGCTGGAGAAGTACGTCACTCGTCCCCGCCACATCGAGGTGCAGGTGTTCGGCGACAGCCACGGAGACGTCGTCCACCTGTTCGAGCGCGACTGCTCGCTGCAGCGCCGCCACCAGAAGGTCATTGAGGAAGCCCCCGCGCCGGGGATGGACGAGAAGACCCGTCAAGCCGTCTGCGCCGCCGCCGTGAAGGCCGCCAAGGCCGTTGGCTATGTCGGCGCGGGCACGGTCGAGTTCATCGCGGATGCGTCCGATGGCCTGCGCGCCGACCGCATCTGGTTCATGGAGATGAACACCCGCCTGCAGGTCGAGCACCCGGTCACCGAGATGGTCACCGGCCAGGACCTTGTCGAATGGCAGCTGCGCGTGGCCGCCGGCGAGCGCCTGCCGCTGGAACAGGACGAGATCACCCTGGACGGCTGGGCCATGGAGGCGCGTCTCTACGCCGAGACCCCGGCGACCGGTTTTCTGCCCTCGACCGGCAAGCTCAAGCACTTCCGCCTGCCCGAGGGCGACGTCCGCGTCGACAGCGCGGTGGACGAGGGCGGCGAGGTCACGCCCTTCTACGATCCGATGATCGCCAAGCTGATCGCCCACGGCGTCGACCGCGAGGACGCGGCCCAGCGCCTGGCCGAAGCCTGCGCCCTGGTCGAGGTCTGGCCGGTCAAGACCAACGCCGCCTTCCTGGCCAAGTGCGCCAGCCATCCGGATTTTGTCCACGGCTCGGTCGACACCGGCTTCATCGAGGCGCGCCTGGATGAGCTGACCGAGCGGACCTTCAGCGACGAGCCGGCCATGGCCGCGATCGGCTGGCGGCTGGACAGCTTCCTGGAGGCCGAGGCCAGGCCCGATCCGTGGGAGAGCGCGCCCTCCAAGCTGTTGGGCTTCCGGATGAACGCCGACCGCGCGGCCATGACCCTGCCGATGGCGGTGGATGGCAAGCCGACGCCACTTCGCGTCGCGCTGCTGGGCGGCGGAACCGAGGACTGGTCCTGGGACATCCGCCACGCCGACGGCCGCGTCTTCGACGAGGTCGCGCGGTTGCCGACGACCTACGGCAAGGGCCCCCTCCATGTGTTCGAGGGCGGCGACGTCCAGACGTTCGACTTCGAGGCTCACGTGGGCGGCGCGGGGGAGGGGGCGGCCTCCGATGGCGCGATCCTGTCGCCGATGCCGGGCAAGATCGTCTCCGTCGCCGTGTCGGCTGGCCAGAGCGTCAGCAAGGGCCAGACCCTGCTGACCCTGGAAGCCATGAAGATGGAGCACGCCCTGGTCGCGCCGTTCGACGGCGTCGTGGCCGAGCTTTCGGCCTCGGCCGGCGGCCAGGTCAGCGAGGGCGTGGTGCTGGCCCGCCTGGAAGGCGCGTGAGCCGATAGGCTGAGGGGGCCGGGCCGCGAACGGCCCGACCCTCGCGCGTTAGCGGATCTGGGCGAGCAACGCCTTGGCCGCGTCTTCTGAGCTGGCGGGGTTCTGGCCGGTAATCAGCTTGCCGTCGACGACAACGAAAGGCCCCCAATCGGCGCCCTTCTCGTAGGTCGCGCCCAGCGCCTTGAACTCATCCTCGATCAGGAACGGCACGACGTCGGTTAGTTCGACCGCGGCTTCCTCGGAATTGGTGAAACCGGTGACCTTGCGCCCCTTCACCAGCGGCGAGCCGTCCGCCGCCTTGACGTGACGCAGGACGCCCGGCGCGTGGCAGACGAAGCCGATGGGCTTACCCGCGCGCTCGAAGGCCTCGATCAGCTGGATAGAAGCCGGGAGTTCGGCCAGGTCCCACAGCGGGCCGTGACCGCCGGGATAGAACACCGTGTCGAAGTCCGCCGCTTTGACGGTTTCCAGTTTCACGGTGCTGGCCAGGGCCTTCTGGGCGTCGGGATCGGCCTTGAAGCGGTGCGTCAGTTCGGTCTGAAACTCTGGAAGATCGCTCTTGGGATCGAGCGGCGGCTGTCCGCCGGCCGGCGAGGCCAGCACGATCTCGGCTCCGGCGTCCTTGAAGGCGTAGTAGGGCGCGGCGAATTCCTCGAGCCAGAAACCGGTCTTCTTGCCGGTGTCGCCGAGGTCGTCATGCGAGGTGAGAACCATCAGGATCTTCACGGGCCTTCTCCTTTTTGAGCGGGGACGGCGTCACTCGCGCCATGTCGAGTAACGCGCGACGACGCGTTTGCGTCGCGAGATGCCCCATCTGGTGAGGGGAGCGGCGCGAAACCAGGCTCGCGGGGCGAGCAAAAAGAGAACCGCCGCTTTGGACGCATGCGACAACGTCCACAGCGGCGGCGCCAGGCGGGAGAACCCGCCGAGTCTTCGCGCCCTGGTGAAGCGCGATGCTCCAGCCATAGCGGCGTGATGCGAGGGCGCGAGGGCTTTCACCTTTCACGCGAGCGTTAACGTCGCCCAGGCGATTGCCTTGCGGCCCCAGCGCGTTATCTACGCGGCCATGGCGCTGCATATCATCAAGCTGGTCGTCGGCTGCGACACGATCGAGGACCTCCTGGCCTGGCACAAGGAAGGCCATCCCTGGATCATGCACACGCGCATGACGCCCAAGCGGATCGACGAGGTCCTGGACGGCGGTTCCCTCTACAGGGTCTTCAAGGGGCAGATCCTGTGCCGCCAGAAGATCCTGGCGATCGACACCGTCGGCGCTGGTCCGGCCTCGCGTTGCGAGGTCACGGTCGATCCGACCATCGTGCGCGTCGCGCCACAGCCGCGCCGGGCGTTTCAGGGCTGGCGCTACCTGACGCCGGAAGACGCCCCGCCTGACCTGACCGAAGGCGAGGCCGCCGACCTGCCGCCGGAGCTGGCGCGCCAGTTGCGCGAACTGGGCGCTTGGTGACCTGGGCGGGAATTGTTAGCCTAATATCAACTCTGACGGGTGTTTCTTCTCCGCAAGGAAAGCGGAGGGATGACGATGAGAGCCGGTTACGCCGTCTTAGGCGCGGGCATGCTGTTCGTGGGCTTCGCCGTCGGCGTGTTCATCGCTCTGTATCCGGCGATCTGATCCCAGAAAATCAGCCTGGTCTGACGGCCATATTGTCGATCAGGCGGGTGCCGCCCAACCAGGCCGCCACCAGGATACGGCCCTCCACGTCGCCGATCGGGCCGGGTCCCAGCCGAGACAGATCGCTAGCCTCGCGCACTTCCACATAGTCGACTTGGCGGAAGCCCGCCGCCTTCAGCGCCTCGACCGCGACAGCCTCGGCCTCGTCAATGCGGCCCCCGGCGGCCACGGCCTGGGCGGTGGCCTTCATGGCGTTCGGCAGGGCCACGGCCGCGGCGCGCTCTTGCGCCGACAGGTACGCGTTGCGCGAGGAGAGAGCCAGGCCGTCCTCGGCCCGAGCGGTCGGCGCGCCGATGACCTCGATCGGTATGTCGAGGTCGCGGGCCATGCGCTTGACCACTTGAAGCTGCTGGTAGTCCTTTTCGCCGAACACGGCGACATCGGCCTGCGACTGGATGAAGAGCTTGGCGACGACGGTTGCTACGCCCCCAAAGAACTGCGGCCGCGCCGCGCCTTCTAGAGGCTCCGACACGCCCGACACCGTGACCAGGGTCGAGAAGCCCGGGGCGTACATTTCCGCCGCGTTCGGGGCGAACATCAGGTCGCAGCCGACCGAGCCCAGCTTCTCGGCGTCGACAGCCTCGCCCCGGGGATAGGCGTCGAAGTCCTCGTGGGGAGCGAACTGCTTGGGATTGACGAAGACGCTGGCGATCACCCGGTCGGCGTTCTGTTTCGCCAGGCGGATCAGCGAGAGATGGCCCTCGTGCAGCGCCCCCATCGTCGGGACCAGGGCCACGCGCTGGCCGGCGGCCTTCCAGGCGCGGACATGTTCGCGCATTTGCGCGACGGTGCGGACGATGGTCGGTTCGGTCATGGCGGCCTCCACGCGGATAGGCGAGCCTGTCTGGTTTAGATGGAGCCATCTAAACCAGATAAACAGGCTCGAATTCATAGACTTAGAGCGCATTCGAGCGGTTCTAACGCTCGAATGCGCTTTGGGGCTTATGGCCTCCGCGCGGCCTTAGGTCCACCGCGACGCTGGGGAAACCGTGTTTCGCCAACTCTGCGACAATTAGGTCTGTGGATGGAGGCCGTTGACCCCATGAGGCGGCGGTAACATCGTGTTAATCTTCAGTCCAAGGTCGCGCGAGTCGCGACGCATCAAGGATCGAAACTCATGGCCGAAACGCGGGTCATCGTCGTCGGCAACGAGAAGGGCGGGGCGGGCAAGTCGACCATCGCCGTCCACCTCGTGACTGCGCTGCTCTACGGCGGCGCGAAGGTCGCGGTCATCGACCTCGACCTTCGCCAAAGCACCTCGGCGCGGTTCTTCGAGAACCGCCGCATCTGGCTGGAAAGCAAGAAGCTCGAGCTGCCCGAGCCTCTGTCTCTGCGGCTGTCTGAGGACGACATCGCCCTGGCCGAGAAGTCGGACGAGGAGCAGGTCGCCGGCTTCGAGGCGGCCTTCGCCAAGGGTCTGGCCGAGTGCGACTTCGTGCTGATCGACACCCCAGGCGGTGACACCGCCGTTTCGCGCCTGGCCCACGGCCGCGCCGACCTGATCGTCACGCCGATGAACGACAGCTTCGTCGACTTCGACATGCTGGGCCATGTCGACCCGGTCAGTATGGAACTGACCAAGCCCAGCCTCTATTCGCTGACCGTCTGGGAGGCGCGCAAGCAGCGGGCTCTTTCGGGCCAGCGCCAGGCGCTCGACTGGGTCGTGCTGCGCAATCGTTTGGCGACGACGGAGGCCCGGAACCGCAAGCGTCTTGAGGACCGCCTGACGGCCCTGGCCAAGCGGGTCGGCTTCCGCATCGGCCCCGGCCTGCGCGATCGGGTGATCTATCGCGAGCTGTTCCCGTTTGGCCTGACCATCGCCGACCTGTCGCCGCAGGTGCGCCCCGTGCCAGTGTCGCTGCAGCATCTGGCCGCGCGCCAGGAACTGCGGGCCCTGATGCATAGCCTGGGCCTGTCGGCCTATTCCGGCGAGACGCTGCTGGCGGCGCAGTAGTCGAAGGGCTAAAGGCTTCGATGTGCGGGCGGTTGGGGCGACTCAGCCGCCCGTCTTCGTGTCTGGAGGCGTGATGATCTATCTGCTGCTGGGCGCGGCCATCCTGGCCTTCCTGCTCTGGCCGCGCCGCCGCAACCTGCTGAAGGGCGACGGCTGGCGGGTCGGGGCGGGCGTGGCGGCGATCGTCGCTTTCGCCTTCGCCGGCTATGCGACCATTCGCGGTTTGTGGGGCGTGGGCATCGTGCTGGGCGTCATCGGCCTGTGGACCGTCACCGAGGCCCGGCGGCGGCCAGTCATCCGCCGCCAGGTCGTCCATCCGCCTCGCGGTGACCTCAGCCTGGCCGAGGCGCGCGCAATCCTGGGCGTCGCCCCTGACGCGACCATCGAGGAGATCAAGGCCGCCTATGCCCGCCTGATCCGCATGGCCCATCCCGACGTCGGCGGCACCGAGGGCCTCGCCGCCCAGCTGAACGCCGCGCGGGATCGTTTGATCAAGCGGCCCGGCTGAGCTAGGACATGCGCCATGATCAATCGCGAACGCTTCTGGCGACGCCGCTCCTCGGGTCCGACCTGCTCGGTATGACGCTCTGAACCCCTTGTTCAGGCGAGCCGCCGTCGCGCGGCTCTTTACAGTGTCATTCCCGTTCGGACTTCTGATCACCCCATGACCGACCAATCCCACGACTGGGCCGCGCGCTTCAGCGATCGCATGGCCCGCGTCCGCGCCAGCGAAATCCGTGAGCTTCTCAAGCTTTTGGACCAGCCCGACATCCTGTCCTTTGCGGGCGGCATCCCCGATCCCGACCTTTTTCCGGCAGCCGAGATCCAGAAGGGCTACGAGGCCGTGCTGGCTGATCCCGTGCTGTCGCGCCAGGCGCTGCAGTATTCCGTCAGCGAGGGCTACCTGCCGCTGCGCCAGTGGATCGCCGAGCGCATGACCCGCGACGGCATGCCCTGCGAGCCGCACAACATCATGCTGACCGCCGGCTCGCAGCAGGCGCTGGACCTGATCGGCAAGCTGTTCATCAGCCCGGGAGCCCCTGTCGTCGTGGCGCGCCCCACCTATCTGGGCGCCCTGCAAGCCTTCAACGGCTACGAGCCGGCCTATCGCGACATGCCGGACACCGCGCTTGCCGCGCCGGAGGCGGTCGACTTGCCGCAAGGCGCGCTCGGCTATTTCGTGCCCGACTTCGCCAATCCCACCGGCGTCAGCCTGACCCTGGCCGAGCGCGAGACGTTGCTGGCCCTGGCCGACCGCCTGGACATGACCTTGGTCGAGGACGCGGCTTATCGCGAGCTGCGCTTCGTCGGCGAACCCGCGCCCACGCTACTGTCGCTGGACATCGCCCGCTCGGGGGGCGTCGACAACGCCCGCACCATGTTCCTGGGCACCCTGTCCAAGACCCTGTCGCCGGCCTTGCGCATCGGCTGGGTCTGCGGGCCCAAGGCGGTGATCGAGAAGCTCGTTTTGCTCAAGCAGGGCGCGGACCTGCACGTCTCGACGATCAACCAGATGGTCGCTCATCGCGCCGTCTCCGAAGGCTATGACCAGCATCTGCACCGCCTGCGCGGCGCCTATGGCCACAAGGCGCGAGTGATGCTGGCGGCGCTGGACAAGGCCATGCCCAAGGGGGTGACCTGGTCGCATCCGGAGGGCGGCATGTTCGTCTGGATTGACCTGCCTGAGGGTATCGACGGCGCCGAGCTGTTAGCGCGGGCGATCAAAGAGGAGCGCGTGGCCTTCGTGCCGGGCGCGCCGTTCTTCGCCGAGGTTCCGAGGGCGAATGCGATCCGGCTCAGCTACTCGCTGCCGACCGACGACCAGATCGAGGAAGGCGTGCAGCGCCTCGCCCGGCTGATCGGGCGGGTGATGGCGGAACGCTAGGAAGCTGTCATCCCGGCCAAGCGCGTAGCGCGCCGAGCCGGGACCGCCGAAAGCTCAGCGCGTGTTTTGGTCCCGGCTCTCCGCTTCGCTTCGGCCGGGATGACACGCGTTTTGCGGTTGTTGGTCCGCCGCAATCAGCGCGGCGACAGCACCATGCAGGGCACGCGCTTGGCCTTCAGGGTCGAGCAGGCGCTGCGAGCGGCGTCGGCCGTTAGGCCCTGGAACTGGGCGCGGAACGTGCCGCCAGCCCCTTCGACAGCAGCCTCGGTGTCGGCGACCACCTTGGCGAAACGGCCGCGCACCAGCTTCAGCTGTTCGTTGGCCAGCGACTTGGACTTGAAGGCGCCGACCTGCACGGCCCACTCGCCTTGCGGCTTCTTGGCCGGCTTGGCCGTGGCTTGCGCCGCGCGCAGGGTGGGGGAGACCTTCATCGGGCCGGGATTATGCGGGTTCTCGGTCAGGACGATCTTCAGGCCGGCCTGGTCGCCATCGCCCTGTTCGACCGACGGACGGTCGATCGGGCCCGAGGGCTCGTCTTCATAGATGTTGGCGGCGATCGTGGTCCGCTCGCCCTTGGCGCGTCGCTTCATCACGTCGAAGCCGGTCAGCAGCAGGTCTTCCATGTTGTTGTCGCGCCAGGCGGTCGAAGGGCCGCCCAGGACCACGGCGATCAGGCGGCGGCCGTCTCGGACGGCCGAACCGGCCAGGTTGAAGCCCGAGGCATTGGTGTAGCCAGTCTTCAGGCCGTCAAAGCCTTCCATGTTATCCAGCAGCCGGTTGTGGCCCTTGATGTAGGCGCCCCGGAAGGTGAAGCCGCGCACCGAGAAATAGCTGTAATACTGCGGGAAGTCGCGCATCACGGCGCGCGACAGGATGGCCAGGTCACGGGCCGTCGAGATCTGGCGGCTGTCGGGCAGACCCGAGGCGTTCACGAAGCGGGTGTTGCGCATGCCCAGTTCCTGACCGCGCAGGGTCATCAAGGCGGCGAATCGCGACTCGCTGCCGGCCAGCCGCTCGGCCATGGCGACGGCGACGTCGTTGGCGGATTTCACGGTCATGGCCTTGATGGCTTCGTCGACGCTCATGCTCTCGCCGGGACGCAGGCCGATCTTGGTCGGCGCTTGGCCGGCGGCGCGCGGAGACATGACGACCCGGTCGGTCAGCTTCATGCGGCCTTCGCCGAGCGCCTCGAAGGTGAGGTACAGCGTCATGACCTTGGTCACGGAAGCTGGATAGCGCGGGCTGTCAGCCCTCTTGTCGTAAAGCACTTCGCCCGAATTGGCGTCGATCACGATGGCCGCGTACTTCGGCTCGGAGGCGTTCAGCTGGAGATAGGGTATGGCGGCCGAGGCCGGCGTCGGCGCGACGGCGCCAAGCATGGTCGCGAGCGCCAGGCCGGCGGCGACCAGAACGGAACGAGCGGAGGTAAGCTTGGCGAACATGAGGGGCGTCCGTCATTTGAACTGAGCGGTTCCGCACCGCCACACGCGTGTCCTTACCATGATGGCTGGCCCCTTTCGCTAAAGTAAACAAGTGGTGAGCGAACTTGCCGCACGGGTGAAAAAATTGGGCGCGTGGTTCCAATGCTGCAGCTTTGAGAGGCGGTTGTGGAGCAACCCTTACGGTATGGTGCGCTGCACAATTTTCTTGACTGCTGCACTGCAGCATGGCAAACCGCCGTTGTCCCAAGCGCAGATGGGCGAGTTGTAGCTCGTTCCCTCCGCCCCGCCGCCTTCCTCCCCAGGAGAGATTCCATGGCCGCCGCCGAAACCGTCAAGAACACTGTCGAACAGTTCACCACCGCCTCGAACCAAGCGTTCAAGGACGGCGTCGAGAAGTCGCTGGCCGCCCTGGCCGAAGCCAACACGCACTCTAAGAAGAACCTCGAAGCCGTCGTCGCTTCGGTGACGGCCGCCACCAAGGGCGCTGAAGCCCTGGGCGCCGAGACCTTCGCCTATTCGAAGAAGCTTGCCGAAGACCAGGTCGCCGCCGCCAAGTCGCTGGCCTCCGCCAAGAGCGTGCAGGAAGCCGTCGAGCTGCAGACCGCCTGGGCCAAGTCGGCCCTGGAATCCTACATCGCCCAGGTCAGCAAGGCCTCGGAGATCGTCTCGGCCTCGATCAAGGACTCGGTCAAGCCGCTGAACGAGCGCATGAGCGCTGCGGTCGAGAAGTTCCAGGCCGCTCGCTAGGAGCCGACCTTCGCGTCCCGCCGACGCGATCCAAGACGAAAAGCCCGGGCCGCGAGGTCCGGGCTTTTTTCTTTTGCGCCTGGGCCGCTCGCGTTAAGGATGCCTGACAAATCACGGAGCGTGCGTATGTCGAAGGTCGAAGAGCGGTTGAAGGCGATTGGCGTGGAGCTGCCCCAGCCGGTGGCGCCGGTGGCCAACTACGTGCCTTTCGTCCGCTCGGGCAATCTCGTCCATATCTCCGGCCAAATCTCGCTGGACGCTTCGGGCGGGATCAAGGGCACGGTCGGCGTCGACGTCGACCTGGAGACCGCCCAGAAGGCCGCGCGCATCTGCGGGATCAACCTGCTGGCCCAGATGAAGGCCGCCTGCGATGGCGACCTGGACCGCGTCGTCCGCGTGGTGAAGCTGGGCGGCTTCGTCCAGGCCGGTCCGGACTTCATCGACATTCCCAAGGTCGTCAACGGTTGCTCGGACCTGATGGTCGAGGCGCTTGGCGACGCCGGACGCCACGCCCGCTCGGCGGTGGGCGTCTACAAGCTGCCTCTCGGCTTCGCGGTCGAGGTGGACGCGATGGTGGAGATCGCCTGATGCGCTCGCGCGAACGCCCCTCGACCGAAACCTTCGGCGAGGCGTGGGAGCGCATGTTCGACCCGCCGGCGGCCCATCGCGGCCTCTGGACTCCTGATGGCGCGCCGGAGAACTCCCTGGCCGCCTTCCAGGCCGCCTGCGCCCATGGCTACGCCATCGAGCTGGACGTGCAACTGACCGCCGACGGTGAGGCGGTGGTCTTCCACGATGACCGCCTGGAGCGGATGACCGGCCGGGAAGGGCGCTTGCGCGACCACACCGCCGCCGACCTTTCGACCATGGCGCTCAAGGCCACGGACGAGACGATCCCGACCCTGGCCGACGCCCTGACCATGATCGGCCACCGCGCCATGGTCTTCATCGAGCTCAAGACGCCTTTCGGCGAGGTCGGGCCGCTGGAGAAACGCGTCAGCGACGTGCTGGTCGACCACAACGGCCCAACCGCCGTGATCGGCTTCAATCCGTATTCGCACGCCTGGTTCGCCGACCATCACCCGCAGATCCTGCGCGGCCTGAACTCCTACAGCTGGAACGACGACAACGCTCGCAAGCTGGCGCCGGAGATGCGCAAGTCGCTGGCGGCGCTGGAGCAGGTCGAGCTGGCGCGGCCGGATTTCCTGTCTCTGGGCCTGGACATGTTGCCCAGCCCGCGCGCCGACCTATATCGCGCCAAGGGCATGCCGGTGGTCGCCTGGACCGTCCGCAGCCCAGACCAGTGGGAAGGCGTGCGGGACCATTGCGACAACCTGATCTTCGAGGGCTTCCACGCGTGAGTTCCATCCGACCGGCGGTTCGCGTCCATCGCGCGATCGCCGAGATCGGCAAGGAGGCCTGGGACGCTTGCGCCGAGGCCACTGGCGATCCGTTCGTCTCCTATGATTTCCTGTCGATCCTGGAGGAAAGCGGCTGTGTCTCGGCGCGCACCGGCTGGGCCTCGCAGCACCTGTCGGTCGAGGATGAGGCCGGCGCGGTCGCTGGCGTCATGCCGCTGTATCTGAAGTCCCACAGCCAGGGCGAATACGTCTTCGACCACGCCTGGGCGGACGCCTATGAGCGGGCCGGGGGGCGGTACTATCCCAAGCTCCAGTGCTCCTCGCCGTTTTCGCCCGTGACCGGCTCTCGTCTGATCGTGCGGCCGGACATAGACGCCGACGAGGGGCGCTCGGCGCTGCTGGGCGGCGCCCTGGCGCTGTGCGAACGCATGGGCGCCTCGTCGGTACACGTGACCTTCCCGGTTGAGGACGAATGGCGCTGGATGGGCGAGCACGGGATGCTGCCGCGCCAGGACCAGCAGTACCACTGGGAGAACCGAGGCTACGCGACCTTCGACGACTTCCTGGCGGCTCTGTCGGCCAATCGGCGCAAGACCATCCGCCGCGAGCGGCGCGACGCCCAGGAGGGCCTTGAGATCGTCGCCCTGACCGGCGGCGAGCTGACCGAGGACCATTGGGATGCGTTCTTCGCCTTCTACATGGACACCGGCAGTCGCAAGTGGGGACAGCCTTATCTGAATCGCCCCTTCTTCTCGCTGCTCGGAGAGCGGATGGCAGACAAGGTGCTGCTGCTGATGGCGCGCAGGCCGGGCGGACCTTTCCTCGCCGGGGCGCTGAACCTGCTAGGTCGCGACTGCCTCTACGGGCGCCACTGGGGCTGCGTCGAGGACGTGCCGTTCCTGCATTTCGAGCTTTGCTACTACCAGGCCATCGAGCACGCGATCCGGCTGGGCCTGCCCCGCGTTGAGGCGGGCGCACAAGGCCAGCACAAGATCGCGCGCGGCTATCTGCCCAGCCCTGTCTACTCCGCCCATTGGATCGCTGATCCGGCCCTGCGCGAGCCCGTGGCGCGCTATCTGGAACGTGAGCGGGAGGCGGTGGCCGCCGACATCGAGATGCTGACCGACGAGTACTCCCCGTTCCGGGAGGAGCGATAGCGCGCCTCCCGGCGGGCGCGCCTACTGCAGCCGGACTTCGCCGACCTTGTCCTTGTATTCCTTCTTGGGATCCGCCCCGAGCATCATCTTCACGCTGGCGAACAGGCTGCTCTCGTTCAGCCAAATCTGAGCGCTGCCCGTCTCAAAGCGCAGCAGGCGCAGCTTGGGATCGTTCTTGCCGCTATACCAGGCGGCGACGAAGGGGTTCCACAGGCGGTCTATCGTCCCCCGGTCATTGTCGATGCGCATGCGGCCCTCGACCGCCGCGAAGAGGTTATGCCCCTTGGACACGAAATGCAGGAAGGCTTCGCGTTCCCCGCCCTCGACCGCCCGGACCAGATCGACATCGACGGCGCTGAAGATCCAGATCGGACCGGAATGGCTGCCTTCGAACACGGCGGTCATCGGCTGGGCGCGTCCGCTCTCGTGATCGGGCAGGCCCAGCATCACGGTGCGGTCGGACTTCAGGGCCTTCCAGAACTTCTCGGCCAGATCGGCTTCCTTGGACATCGTCGTCTCCTTTGCTTGGGAGACGAACGGCGCCGGAGGAGGCGCGTTCCTAGGGTGAAGCTTCGTGTTGGCTCCTCTTGCGCCCCACCCTCTGTTTGCTACGACCGTCCCGTCAAAGGGAGACGGTCATGAGCCTCGACGGACGCTACGACACGGGCAACATCTTCGCCAAGATCATCCGGGGCGAGATCCCCAGCGTGAAGGTGTTCGAGGACGACCGGGTCCTGGCCTTCATGGACGTCTTCCCGCAGTCGCGCGGCCACGCCCTGGTGATCTCCAAGGTCAGCCAGGCCCGCAACCTGCTCGAGGTCGAACCGGAGGTGCTGACCGAGCTGACCGCCGCGACGCAAAGGCTGGCGCGCGCGGTGGCGGCGGCCCTGAAGCCGGACGGCGTGGTCGTCACCCAGTTCAACGGCGCGCCCGCCGGCCAAACGGTCTTCCACCTGCACTTCCATGTGATCCCCCGCTACGAGGGTGAGGCGCTGGGTCGCCACGGCGAGGGCGGCATGGCCGATGTCGAGGAGCTGAAGGCGCTGGCGGCCAAGATCGCGGCGGCGCTGTAGGCAAAACGAAAAAGGCCCGGATCGCTCCGGGCCTTTCCGTTTCAGTTCGAGGCCAAAGCCTATTCGGCCAGGGCCGGTTCGGCTTCGTCGGACTTGCTCGCCTTGGGGTCGACATTGCTGTCGATCTCGAAGTCGATCTTGCTGTCCTTGAGCACGACCTTGACGTGGCCGCCGCGGACCAGGCGTCCGAACAGGATGTCGTCGGCCAGCGGCTTCTTGATGTGCTCCTGGATGACCCGGGCCAGCGGACGGGCGCCGTAGAGCTCGTCGAAGCCGTTCTTGGCCAGCCAGTCGGCCGCATCGTCGGCCAGTTCGATCGTGATGTTGCGGTCGGCCAGTTGCGCCTCCAGCTGCATCACGAACTTCTGCACCACCTGACGGATGATGTCGGCGGTCAGCGGCTTGAAGGCCACCACGGCGTCCAGGCGGTTGCGGAACTCCGGCGTGAACAGGCGCTTGAGGGCGGCCTCTTCCTCGCCTTCGACCTTGCTGCGGCCAAAGCCGATCGAGTTGCGCTGGGCGTCCGAGGCTCCCGCATTGGTGGTCATGATCAGGACCACGTTGCGGAAATCGACCTTCTTGCCGTTGCTGTCGGTCAGCGTGCCGTTGTCCATCACCTGCAGCAGGATGTTGTAGACATCCCCGTGCGCCTTCTCGATTTCGTCGAGCAGGACGACGGCGTGCGGGTGCTGGTCGACCGCGTCGGTCAGCTGACCGCCCTGGTCGAAGCCGACATAGCCGGGAGGGGCGCCGATCAGGCGGCTCACGGTATGGCGCTCCATGTATTCCGACATGTCGAAGCGCAGCATCTCGATGCCCAGGGTCTGGGCCAGCTGCTTGGCGGCTTCGGTCTTGCCGACGCCGGTCGGGCCGCTGAACAGATACGAGCCGATCGGCTTGTTCGGTTCGCGCAGGCCGGCGCGCGCCAGCTTCATGGCGGCCGACAGTTGGCTCAGGGCTTCTTCCTGGCCGAACACGGCGCGCTTCAGGTCGTTCTCGAGTTCCTTGAGGGCCTCGGTGTCCGACTTGCTGACCGATTTGGGCGGGATGCGAGCGATCTTAGCGACGACCGCCTCGATCTCCTTCACGCCGAGCGTCTTCTTGCGGCGGTTTTCCGGCACCAGCATCTGCGAGGCGCCAGCCTCGTCGATCACGTCGATCGCCTTGTCCGGCAGTTTGCGGTCGGTGATGTACTTGGCCGACAGCTCGACGGCGACCTTCAGGGCGTCGTTCGTGTACTTCAGCTTGTGGAAGTCCTCGTAGTAGGTCTTCAGGCCCTTGAGGATCTTGATGGTGTCTTCCACCGTCGGCTCGTTCACGTCGATCTTCTGGAAGCGACGGACGAGAGCCCGATCCTTCTCGAAGTGCTGGCGGAACTCCTTGTAGGTGGTCGAGCCCATGCAGCGCAGCGAGCCGGAGGCCAGGGCGGGCTTCAGCAGGTTCGAGGCGTCCATAGCCCCGCCGCTGGTCGCGCCGGCGCCGATCACGGTGTGGATCTCGTCGATGAACAGCACCGCGTTCGGGTGGCTCTCCAGCTCCTTGACGACCTGCTTGACGCGTTCCTCGAAGTCGCCGCGATAGCGGGTGCCGGCCAGCAGCGCGCCCATGTCGAGCGAGTAGATGGTGGCGCCTTCCAGGACCTCTGGGACCTGGTGCGTGACGATCTTGCGAGCCAGGCCCTCGGCGATGGCGGTCTTGCCGACGCCGGGGTCACCGACGAGCAGGGGGTTGTTCTTGGTGCGACGGCACAGGATCTGGATCGCGCGCTCAACTTCGTTGGCGCGGCCGATCAGCGGGTCGACCTTGCCCTGGCGGGCCTTTTCGTTGAGGTCGACGCAATAGGCTTCCAGAGCCTCGCCGCCGGTCTTGGTGTTGGGCTTCTCGCCGTCTTCCTCGGTCTGATTCGAGCCGGCGCTGGCGCCCTTGATGCTCTTGGCTTCCGAGACGCCGGCCTTCTTGGCGATGCCGTGGGCGATGAAGTTGACCGCGTCGTACCGCGTCATGTCCTGCTCTTGCAGGAAATAGGCGGCGTGGCTTTCGCGTTCGGAGAAGATGGCGACCAGCACGTTGGCGCCGGTCACTTCCTCGCGACCTGACGACTGGACGTGGATCACCGCGCGCTGGATCACGCGCTGGAACCCCGCAGTCGGCTTGGCGTCCTCCTCGTCGTCAACGACCAGGGAGGCCAACTCGACATCGAGATAGTTCGAGAGGCTCTTCTTCAGCGCGGCGAGATCGACGTCGCACGCGCGCATCACTCCGGCGGCGTCATCGTCGTCGGTCAAGGAGAGCAAAAGGTGCTCAAGCGTCGCGTACTCGTGCTTACGCTGGTTGGCGTACGCGACGGCGCGATGCAGGGACTCTTCCAGGGGGCGCGAAAAAGAGGGCAACGGGGAGGCTCCTCAGTCCTTTTCCATGGTGCACTGCAGGGGGTGCTGATGGCGTCGCGCCGAGTCGATGACTTGGGCGACCTTGGTTTCTGCGACTTCGTAAGTGTAGACACCGCACACGCCCACGCCGTTTTGGTGAACATGCAACATGATGCGCGTCGCATCTTCGCGCGACTTGTTGAAGAACCGCTCGAGAACGTAAACGACGAACTCCATCGGGGTGTAGTCGTCGTTGAGAATCAGAACTCGATACAGCGAAGGCTTCTGCGTCTTCGGCTTCACTTCCGTGACGACCGACGACCCAGCGCCGTTGCTTTGTCCGCCTTGCTTCCGCTCGGCCATCGACTTGTTCTCTCCTGGCGAGCAAATCACTCGCCCATGCTGGATTAGATATGGAAACGCGGCGGCTTTGGAAGAGCCCTAAGCGCCGCTGCGCCGCTTTAGCACAGGGGCGCCTGGGTTTTCGGCTTCACGTTTGGGAGAGCGAAGACCGCGCGCGAACGGTTCCGAGGTGGAAAGGCCCAGATGGTGAACAAAATGTCGCGCCGCAAGAGGGCGATCGGTGCGGATCCGCGACTCACCGGCTCTTCAGCGCGCGCCCCGTGACCACAGCGGCGGCGCCGAACTTTCCGCGAAGCGTGTCGATCGCGGTCTCGCTTTTCAGGGAGCGGCGTTCTTCGTCGGCGAACATGTCCGCGCCGGCGGTCTCGGCGTCGACGAATTCGGTCAGGCCCGCGCCGATCAAACGATAGGAAAGACCCTTGGGCTCGGCGGCCAGCAGCTCGCGGGCCACCTGGAACAGGGTGCGGGCGGTCTGGCTCGGCACGGCCAGGGTGCGGCGGCGGGTGTGAATCTTGAAGTCGGGCGTGCGCAGCTTCAGCGTCGCGACGCGGCCCGCCACGCCTTCCTTGCGCGCTTGTTTGGCCACCTTCTCGCACAGGGGCCAGAGCTCGTCCTCCAGATCCTCGGGCTTGTGCAGGTCGTTGTTGAAGGTGGTCTCGGCGCTGATCGTCTTGCGGGCCTGGTCGGGATCGACGATGCGGCTGTCCTGGCCGTGGGCCAGGCGATGCAGACGCAGGCCGCCGGAGCCCAGGCGGTTGGCGAGCAGCTTCAGATCTGTGGCGGCGATGTCGCCCACGGTGCGTAGGCCGATTTCGGCCAGGGCCGAGACCGTTGCCGGGCCGACGCCAGGCAGGATGTTCACCGGCTTGTCGGCGAGAAAGTTCTTCGCCTCCGCCGCGCCGATCGCCGAGAAGCCGCGGGGCTTGTCCAGCTCCGAGGCGATCTTGGCCAGGAACTTGTTGGGCGCCAGGCCGATCGAGACGGTCAGGCCGATGTCGCGCTCGATCTCGGCCTGCAGCTTGGCCAGCATCGCCGCCGGCGACGCGCCATGCAGGCGCTCGGTGCCGGTCAGGTCGATCCACGCCTCATCCAAAGACAGCGGCTGGATCAGCGGGGTGAGCCGGTCGAGCTTCTCGTGGATTCGCCGGCTCTCTTCTTTGTATTTGGCGAAGTTCGGCTTGATGACCACGGCGTCGGGACACAGCTTCAGCGCCTTGAACATCGGCATGGCCGACTTGGCCCCGCTCATGCGAGCGATGTAGCAGGCGGTGGTCACCACCCCGCGCTTGCCGCCGCCGACGATCACCGGCTTGTCGCGCAGGGACGGATCGTCCCGCTTCTCGACCGAGGCGTAGAAGGCGTCGCAGTCCAGGTGCGCTATGGACAGCGTCCCCAGCTCCTCATGAAACACCGTGCGCGGCGAGCCGCAGGACGGACAGCGCGCGGCCTTGGCCTCGCCCGTCCACCCGCAGTCGCGGCACAGGGATTTCATGTGGCCCTCCCTAGATCTCCTGCGGCCAAAGCCATGCGGCCCCGCGCACGCCGGAGCTGTCGCCATGGATGGCTTTGCGCACAGGTGTCTCGAAGACGTCGGAGAAGACGTGCGGGGCGATGGCGGCCTGCAGGCGCTCATAGAGGATGTCGACGTTCGACATGCCGCCGCCCAAGACGATGACGTCGGGGTCGATCAGGTCGCAGACCACGGCCAGGGCGCGCCCTAGCCGGTCGACATAGCGGTCGAGCGCGGCGGCTGCGGACGCGTCGCCGGCGGCGATGGCCTCCATGGTCGCCTGGCCATTGGGGAAGCCGGCGTCGCGGGCGAAGCTGGGCCCCGCGATCCAGGTTTCCAGGCACCCCTTGCGGCCGCACCAGCACGCGGGGCCCGGATATTCCTCGGGCTTGGGCCAGGGCAGGGGCGAGTGGCCCCATTCGCCGGCAAAGCCGTTGCGGCCGTCGATGATCTTGCCGTCGACCACGACGCCGCCGCCGCAGCCGGTGCCTAGGATGGCCGCAAAGACCACGCCTTCGCCCGCGCCGGCGCCGTCGGCGGCTTCTGACAAGGCCAGGCAGTTGGCGTCGTTGGTCAAGCGCACCGGGCGGGCGATCCGCTGCTCCAAGTCCTCGCCAAAGCGCTGGCCGTTCAGATAGACGCTGTTGGCGTTGCGGATCAGACCGGTGCGGGGCGAGATCGAGCCGGGAATCCCTAAGCCCAGCCGCGCGCAGGACGCGCCGGCCATCGCCTCTGCGTCGGCGACCAACTCGGCCACGACCTCTAGCGCGGCCTTATACTCGCCGGGATTGGGCTTGCGCACGCGCGCGACAAAGGCCCCAGCCTCGTCGATGGCGGCGGCCTCGATCTTGGTGCCGCCGAAATCAATGCCAAAACGGATCATACGAACAGACGCTCCTCGATGGCCCTCTTGAGCAGGGGCCATTCGTCGATACGGACATGGCGGTCGGGCGCGGACGGGGCGAGAGGGCGCAGGCGCTCGTCGCTGACCATCTGGAAGCGTCCAACCTTGGGCGCTCTTTCCGCCACCGATTCCAGCTGCGGTAAAAGATCGTCGATGAAGACGGCGGGGCCTGAGGTGCGCGCGGCCAGTTCTGCGGCGGCCGGGCCCTTGGGTCCGCTGTTGATGATCAGCGGGTAGTCGAAGCCATGAGTCTTCAGCCATTGGGCGCGGGCGAGGCGTCCATGCTCGGGCGCATTGGTCAGGATCACCACTTCGGCGCGGGTCGAAAGGTCGGCCAGGGCGTCGGCTGCGCCGGTCGCGGGCGGCAGATCCTCGGCCCCATCGCGAAAGAAATCGTCGAACAGGGCCTTGCCCGCGATCAGATCGAGGTGTTCGGTCTCTCCGGGGCGATAGATATTTTGAAAGAGAGCGAACCGATCCACGCGCAGCTCGAAGCCGTATCGCGAGATAAAGGCTCCGAAGCCGAGCATGAACTGGGCCAGCACCTCGTCGACATCAACGATCACCAGCGGCGCTGTTACACTGACGGGGCAGGCCTGAAGATCGGTAAGGCGAGGTTCCATGGGCTCTGGCGGTCGGTCTCGAAGCGATTAGCGGGCGCTTAAGGATATTTGTGCGAACAACTTCTGGAAGGTGGCGCGATCCGCAGGCGTCACCACATGACCGCATGGTCGGGGTAAGGATGACGAAGAAGGTCCTCATCGTGGAGGATAACGAGCTGAACATGAAGCTCTTTCATGATCTGCTCGAAGCCCAGGGTTACGAGACCCTGCAGACCCGCGAGGGTCTGTCGGCGCTGTCCATCGCCCGCGACAACAAGCCAGACCTGATCCTGATGGATATCCAGCTGCCCGAAATCTCGGGGCTGGAGGTCACCAAGTGGCTGAAGGAAGACGAGGAACTGGCCCACATCCCTGTGGTCGCCGTGACCGCCTTCGCCATGAAGGGCGACGAGGAGCGCATCCGCGAAGGCGGTTGCGAGGCCTATATTTCCAAGCCGATCTCGGTCGTCCACTTCCTCGAAACGATCAAGCGTCTCCTGGAAAGGCAGCCTGCATGAGCGCTCGGATCCTCGTCGTCGATGACATCGAGGCCAATGTCCGCCTGCTGGAAGCCAAGCTGGCGGCCGAATACTATGAAGTTTCCACCGCCATGGACGGGCAGACGGCCCTCGCGATGGCCCAGCGCGATCCGCCAGACATCATCCTGCTGGACGTGATGATGCCCGGCATCGACGGCTTCACCGTCTGCCGCAAACTCAAGGAAGATCCCGCCACCCGCCACATCCCGGTGGTGATGATCACCGCCCTGGACGGGCGGGCCGACCGCATCCAAGGGTTGGAGGCCGGCGCCGCCGACTTCCTGACCAAGCCCATCGACGACGTCATGCTATTCGCCCGCGTGCGCAGCCTGACGCGCTTCAAGCTTGTGATCGACGAACTGCGCCAGCGCGAGGCCTCGGGCCGTCGCATCGGGGTCATCGCCGGCGCCGCCGCTCGCCTGGACGGCCTGGGCGGCCGGGTGCTGGTCGTCGACGACAATGAGCGCCAGGCCGAGCGCCTGGCCGGCGAACTGGCCGCCGATCACCGTCCGGTGGTCGAGACCGATCCCGAGACGGCCCGGGTCAGCGCCAGCGGTCCGGTCGACCTTGTCATCGTCAACGCCGCGGCCAAGGGCTTCGACGGTTTGCGCTTCACCGCCGCTCTGCGTTCCGATGAGCGCACGCGCCACCTGCCGGTGCTGGCTCTGGTCGATCCCGACGATCGCGCCCGCATGGTCAAGGCGCTGGAGATCGGGGTGAACGACATCCTGACCCGCCCCGTGGATCCCCAGGAGCTGGCCGCTCGCGCCAAAACCCAGATCCAGCGCAAGCGCTACACCGACTATCTGCGCAACAACCTCGACCACTCGCTGGAGTTGGCGGTCACCGACCAGCTGACCGGCCTGCATAACCGCCGCTACATGGTCGGCCAGCTGGAGACGCTGGTGCGCCGCGCGGCGATGGGCGGGGACGAGGTCTCGGCGCTGCTGATCGACATCGACCACTTCAAGAAGATCAACGACACCTTCGGCCACGATATCGGCGACGAGGTGCTGCGCGAGTTCGCCCTGCGCCTGGCCTCGAACGTGCGGGCCATCGACCTGCCGTGCCGCTACGGCGGCGAGGAGTTCACGGTGATCATGCCCGAGACGCGCATGGCTGACGCCCTGCGCATCGCCGAGCGGATCCGCAAGCACGTGTCGAGTTCGCCGTTCAAGGTCGCCAATGGCGAAGAGATGCTGAACGTGACGGTCTCGGTCGGCGTCTCCGCGACCGGCGGTCCCGAAGACACGCCCGAAGCCCTGCTCAAGCGCGCCGACGAGGGCGTCTACGAAGCCAAGGCCAGTGGCCGCAACACGGTCGTCGGCAAGGCGGCCTGAGCGGCTGAACGCCTGGCGATCGAGCGGCCAGCGACATTTCAGCCCTGAAATCCTTCCGGCCTTGCGCGGGTGAACTATTCGGGCGAAATCGCTTGAATGAAGACGATGCTTACTTGCGGCGCGTTCGCCGCTGTCCTGGCGACCGGTTTCGCCGCGACCGCTACTTTGGCCGCCGAGACCAAGCCCGATCCCAAGCTGGTGGTCGTGATCTCGGTCGACCAGCTCAGCGCCAATCTCTACGCCCAGCACCGGCCCGAGTTCGTCGGCGGTCTGGCGACGCTGAGCCAGGGGGTCGTCTATCCGAACGGCTACCAGTCGCACGCCTTCACCGAGACGTGCCCTGGCCACTCGACCCTGCTTACGGGAAAGCATCCCAACAAGACCGGCATCAGCGCCAATGACTGGTACGACCGCGCCACGGGCAAGACGGTCTACTGCCTGGCCGATCCGACCGTGACCCTGGCCGATGATCCGAAGGGCAGGGCGGTCTCGCCGGCTAACATGATCGCCACTACCTATGGCGACTGGTTGAAGGCCGTGTCGCCGGCAAGCCGCGTTTTCGGCGTCTCGGGCAAGGATCGCGGCGCGATCACCATGACCGGCCACAAGGCCGACGGCCAGTTCTGGTATCAACCGGGCTTTGGCTTCACGACCTGGGTCGCGCCCGGCCAGAGCGCCCAGGAACGCCTGAAGCCTGTCGCGGCGTTCAACGCCAAGCTCTCGGCCGACCTGAAGGCCCATCCGTTCACCTGGGACTACGCCAAGCCCTCGGCCAAGCGTTGCAAGACGCTTGAGGCGACTTACGAAACCGGCGGTCGCCAGTGGCGGGCGGCCTTGCCGATCCCGGCGGCGACCAGCGAGGCCGATAAGCAGCGCGACCTTTACGCCAGCCCCTATACCGACCAAGTCACCCTGGAGCTGGCTCAACGCCTGCGCGAGACCTATGGCCTGGGCGACGGCCCGCAGGTCGACGTGCTGGCCATCAGCCTGTCGGCGACCGACTTTATCGGTCACCGCTACGGCACGCGCGGTCCTGAGATGTGCGACCAAGTCGCGCGCCTGGACGAGCGGCTAGGCCTGTTCCTGAAGAGCCTGGACAAGGTCAAGGGCGGCGTCCTGGTGGTCCTGACGGCCGATCATGGCGGCGCTGATTTTGCCGAACGGCTTCATGACGAAGGCTACGGGACCGAGCGCGTGATCGGTCGCCCTTGGGTCGCCAAGCTGAACGCCCAGCTGCGCGCCGAGCTTGGCCTATCCTGGGATCCGCTGATCGCGGACGGCGGCATCGACCAGATCTACGTCGTCGGCCCCGATCGCAAGACGCCGTCGCTGGCTGACCGCGCGCGCATCACCGCTGCGGCCCTGCCCCTGATCAACCGTGACCCTGATGTGTCACAAGCTTTTGATTCTAATGCCATCTTCACGATGGAGAGCGCGCCGGCGGATGCTTCCGCCGAGGAGTTGTCGATCGCCGAGCGGATGCGCCGCAGCGCCTATCCGGGGCGCGTGGGCGACATTCTGATCGCTTTCAAGCCGAACCGCATTCCAGCGACGGCGGGCGCGACCTATGTCTCGACGCACGGCAGTCCTTGGGACTATGATCGCCGCGTGCCGATCCTGTTCTGGTGGAAGGGCGCGGCCCCGCACGAGCGCGTGCTGCCGTTGGACACCGTCGACATCGCGCCCACCGTGGCGGCGGTGACGGGGATCAAGGCGCCCGCCGATATCGACGGCGTCTGCCGCCCGCTGACCTACGGCGGTAAATGCTAAGCATTGATTAGGGCGCTTTCTTAGCTTTTCGCACACCTTCGTCGCGCATGCTCGCCGATACATCCTAAGGGAGAGGCGGGGATGACGAAATCGAAGATCAGTTTTAGAAAGCGTACGCCGACCGGGCGCTGGTTGCTTCTGGGTCTGGCGATCTGTTCGGCGCTCTTCTTGATCGGCGGGGCGAGTTTCGACCAGCCGGCGAACGGCTTCTCCAGTCTGGCCATGATCGGGGCTTTCGTCGCCGTCTGCGTCGGACCGGTGCTGCTGGCGCTGACGCTGCTGTGGGGCAGCTTCACGCTTCTGCGCTGGGTGTGGACGGGCTGAGGGGCCCTACGCTCCAGCGACAATCGACCATAAAAAACGCCCGGCTAGCGATAGCCGGGCGTTTTCGTGTCTCAGCGCTGAAAGGCGATCCTACTTGATCTTGCCTTCGCGGAATTCGACGTGCTTGCGGATGACCGGATCGTACTTCTTCAGCACCATCTTTTCGGTCTTGGTGCGGGCGTTCTTCTTGGTCACGTAGAAGAAGCCGGTGTCCGCCGTCGAGTTCAGGCGGATCTTGATGGAAGCCGGTTTGGCCATGGTCGAATCCCTGCGGTGGTCGCGCAGGTTCCCGCGCGCTGGAAATAAGAGGCGCGGAACATACTCATCGGAGACTCAAAGTCAATTGCCGCGCGCGGCTTTGGGCAAAAGTCGCGAGGCCGTGCAGCGGCTAGACATGCGTCAGATGACGCTTGCCGTTCAGGAAGCGCATGAACGGCGCGGGCCGTCCAGCCTCGGCCAGCCTTTGGCCGACCTCGTGCACGACGAAGCGGGTGATGTTGGGCAGGTCCAGCGCCATGGCTTCCTCGAAGTCCACCCAGGCGATCTCGTCCAACTCGCCGCAGTCGGGGCGGCGGTCCAGCGACAGCAGGCCCTCGGCGGGAGCCATGAAGAATCGGGCGTCGAACCGGCGAGGGCGGTAAGGCGGCGTGATCGCGCGCGCCACGAAGCTCAGCGGCGCCAGGTCCGGCAAGGCTCCTTGGGCCAGGAACGGCCGCCAGGGGCCCGCGCCGGGGCGCTCTGGGGCCTCCTTCGCCAGTAGCAGCCCCGTTTCCTCAAAGGTCTCGCGCACCGCCGACAGGGCCAGGGCGCGGGCCAGGCGGGCGGGCTTGGGATGGCGGGGGTCCAGTTCTAGGCGCGTGGCGACCTCGGGCGAAAGCTCGCTGGCGCTGGGCGCGTCGTAGTCGGTCCGATCGACCCGGCCGCCGGGGAATACCCACTTGTCGGGCATGAAGGCGTGGCCGTGATTTCGGCGGCCCATCAGCAGCCTTGGCTGAGGGCCGTCTGTGCGCACGATGATCAGGGTGGCCGCGTGCTTGGGCTTCAGCGCCGCGCCGGTCTCGCGCACGGCGCCGTCGTTGATCGTGTCGAATTTCGCGTCGATCGGCGGCAGGCTCATGGGTCAAGGTTAGACGGTTTGCCTCGGTGGGAAAGGCGGACGTTGGGTCAATCACAACCTTCTCGTTTAATTCGCCTTCCTAGGCCTTGTGCCTAGGACCCAGCGTTCAGTCGCCTAAGCGCTGGCTGGTGCGCGCCGACACGAGCGAAGTACTCCGTTCAAGCCCAGCCAGTTGACGCATGGGTCCTCGCCACGAGGGCGAGGAAGGCGGAGTTTTGGATGTGTTGAAGGTGTCCCGCTTGACCCTCCGCCGCGACGCGACGCAAGCTCGCCGCGCTTTTGTGAGGGGCTCTGAGAATGATCGGACGGATTTCGACGCTGGCGCTGGCCGCCGGATTGGCCTTTGGCGCGCCGGCCCTGACTTCGGAAGCGATGGCCGCCCCTACGCCAGCCCAGGTGTCTGCGGCGGCCAAGGCGGTTCAGCCCAAGGTCATCGCCTGGCGGCGCGACATCCACGAGCATCCGGAGCTGGGCAACCAGGAGGTCCGCACGGCGGCCCTGATCGCCAAGGAGCTGAAGGCGCTGGGCCTGGAGGTCCGCGAGAACGTCGGCAAGACCGGCGTGGTCGGCGTTCTGCGCGGCGGCAAGCCGGGCAAGGTCGTGGCCCTGCGCGCCGACATGGACGCCCTGCCGGTCGAGGAGAAGACCGGCCTGCCGTTCGCCTCCAAGGTCAAGGCGACCTGGGAAGGCAAGACCGTGCCCGTCATGCACGCCTGCGGCCATGACACCCATGTCGCCATGCTGCTGGGCGCCGCCACGGTGCTGGCCGGCATGAAGAAGGACATCCAGGGCACGGTCGTCTTCGTCTTCCAGCCGGCTGAGGAAGGGCCCCAGGCCGGGGAGGAGGGCGGCGCTAAGCTGATGATCCGCGACGGGGTGCTCGATAGTCCCAAGGTCGACGCGATCTTCGGCGTCCATATCGGTCCAGGCGACCCGCACCAGTTGAACTATCGCCCCGAGGGCTTCTACGCTTCGTCCGACCGCATCACGATCACGGTGAAGGGCAAGCAGACCCACGGCGCGCGCCCCTGGGCGGGCGTCGACATGGCCAGCGTCGCCGCTGACATCATCCAGGCCACCAACCAGATCGCCGCCCGCCAGGTGGACGTGGGCGCTTCGCCGTCGGTGCTGACCATCGCGGTGATCAACATGGGCATGCGCCAGAACATCATCCCCGAGGACCTGAAGATGGAGGGCACCATGCGCACCTTCTCCAAGGCTCGCCGCGAGGATCTGATCGCCCGCATGCAGAAGTCGGTGGCCGCGATCGGCGATCGCTACGGCGCCAAGGCCGAGGCGGTGTTCACCCAGCCCTATCCGGTCACCTATAACGACCCGGCGCTGTCCAAGTGGGTCAAGACCAGCCTGGAGAAGTCCTCACCGGGCAAGGTCGACGACAACGCCGCCCTGGTGACCGGCGCCGAGGACTTCTCGATGTACGCCGAAAAGGTCCCGGCCGTGTTCGTCCAGCTGGGCGGCCGCACGGCCGACGTCCCGGCGGCCACGGCCCCGGCCAACCACTCTCCCTATTTCGACGTCGACGAAGCGGTCTTCGAGACCGGCGTGAAGGCTGAGGTCTTCATGGCGCTGGATTATCTGGCGAAGAAGTAGGGAGCTGACCAAGTTCCCCCCCCGCGATGCGGGGGAGGTGGTCCAGAGGACCGGAGGGGGCCAACTCGGCCGATGTCCAGCTCGCCCCCTCAGTCACTCCGTGACAGCTCCCCCGCGATGCGGGGGGCATCTATCAAACGCTCCGCCCCGCGAACCACGGCGTGATCCGCCGCAGGGCCTCTTCGACCTCGGGCGTCGAGACCGCGAAGCTGAAGCGGATGAAGCGGTGGCCCTCGACCGGATCGAAATCCACGCCGGGCGCGGTGCAGACGCCGGTCTCGCGCAGCAGGTCCTTGCAGAAGGTCAGCGAGTCGTCGGTCAGGTGGCCGATGTCGGCCCAGATGTAGAAGGCGCCGTCGGGCGGGGCGATCTTGCGTAGGCCTAGCGCGGGCAGCGCCTCCAGCATCAGCTCGCGATTGCGGCGATAGACGGCGATGTGGCCTTCCAGCTCATCCAGGCAATCCATGGCCGCCAGGCCCGCGTGCTGGGCCAGGGAGGGCGCGGTCAGGAACAGGTTGCCGACATAGGCCCGCGCTCGCTCCTGGTCCTCGCCCGCCGGCGTCAGCAGCCAGCCCAGACGCCAGCCGGCCATGCTGAAGTACTTGCTGAAGCTGTTCACGATCAGGGCGTCGGGCGCGAACTCCAGCATCGAGGGCGTGCGGCCGGTGTAGCTGAGCCCATGATAGATCTCGTCGCTGATGATCCGGATGCCCCGCTCGCGGCAGACCTTGGCGATCGCTTCCAGCTCCTCGGGCGCGATGATCGTGCCGGTCGGGTTGGCGGGGCTGGCGACGATAACGCCGGCCGGGGCGGGCTCCAACTCGGCCAAGTGCTTCGCCGTCAGCTGGAAGCGGTCTTCCGGCCCACAGGCGATCTCGACCGGCGTGAGGTGCAGGGCCTTGATGGTGTTGCGATAGGCCACATAGCCGGGACGGGCGATGGCGACGCGGTCGCCGGGCTGGAACACGCTGGACAGCGCCAAAACGAGAGCCGGCGAGGCGCCGCAGGTCAGGACGATCCGCTCGGGCTCGACCGTGACGCCGTAGAGGTCCTGGTAGCGCTGGGCGATGCGCTCGCGCAGCAGCGGGCTCTCCCAATAGCCCATGGCCTCGGCGTCGAGCACCTCGTGGGCCTTGGCGATGGCCTTGCTCGGCGCGCCGGTCGAGGGCTGGCCGAACTCCATGTGGATGATGGAGCGGCCCTGCATTTTCAGCTCATGGGCCAGGCGGCTGATGGCGATGGCGTGGAAGGGTTCGATTTCGGCGCGCATGGTCGTCTGCATAGCCAAGTTCGGCGGCGATGGCAGCACCGGAGATCGAGGCTGGAACATCGTCGTGGCGCGTGGCATCAAACCGCCATGCGTATTTTGCTCTCCCTTGCCGCCGCCCTGGCCTTGACCACGCCAGCGCTTGCTCAGACAGCGCTGTCACTCAATATTGGCGGCCGTGTCTCGCCCGCCCCGAACGGCGCCTACGACTTCGGCTGGCCCGGGGTCTATTTCGAAGGGCGCTTCACGGGGCCCTCGGTCGAGATCGCCGTCGACACCGGGGTCGAGCACCTGGCCGTCAGCATCGACGGTGTGCGCAAGGCCGAGCTGACCAAGTCCGGCGCGACTCGGCTGAAGCTCGATCGCCTGGGTCCCGGCGAGCACATCGTGCGCCTGGACAAACTGACCGAGAGCCAGACGGGTTCAGCGCGGTTTGAGGGCTTCTTCGTGGGCAAGGCGGGCAGGGCGCTGCCCGCGCCGGCGCGGCCGAGCCGCATTGAGTTCATTGGCGACTCCCACACGGTCGGATACGGCGTGCGCTCAGCCAGTCAGGACTGCACCGAGCAACAGGTCCATGACCTGACCGACACCAGCCTGGCGTTTGGGCCGATCCTGGCCGCGCGGCTGGACGCCGACTATCGCATCGAGGCCTTCTCCGGTCGTGGCGTCGTGCGCAACTACAATGGCGTCGTACCCGGTGAGCCGCTGCCCGCGCTGTTTCCGCGCCTGATCCCGGGGCAGGGCGAGCCGCGCATCGCCGCGAACGATCCATGGAAGCCGGACGTTGTGGTCATCGGCCTCGGCACCAACGACTTCTCGACCGCCTTGCACGCCGGCGAGGCCTGGGCGGACGAGGCGGCGTTGCGCAAGGACTACCGAAATAGCTACGTCGCCTTCGTCGAGGGCCTGAAGGTAAGCCGCCCGGGCGCGCGCTTCTTCCTGATCCAGGGCGACACCTTCGTGGACGACGTCGCCGAGGTCGCCGGCCGTGCGGGCGCCACGGCGGTGCGGATCACGGGCATGGAGCGCACGGCCTGCCATGGGCACCCATCGGCAGCGGATCAAAGGATGATGGCGGATCGGCTGGAGGCGGCGATCACGGGCGGTAAATCCTCCCCCTAGCGGGGGAGGTGTCGGCTCGAAGAGACGCCGGAGGGGGAAGTCCTGCTGACCTTGCCTCTTCCCCCTCCGGCGCTTCGCGCCACCTCCCCCGCTAGGGGGAGGATTTCGGTTATCGCCCTACCGCCGCTTCCCGCGCCGCACGCCCTTGGGCAAACCGCCGCGCGGCTTAACCGCCGCCTGCCGCCGCGCGCCGAGCCTTGGCCGGGGGGCCTTGGGATCGGGCGCCAGGGGCTCGCTCAGCATCTCGAACAGCAGGCCGCCGGTCACCGGCGTAGCCTCGACCAGCTTGACCTCGACGCCCAGGCCCAGCGGCCAGCGCTTGCCGGTCCGCTCGCCGACCAGGGCGTGCATCTTGTCGTCGTGGATGAAGAACTCCGCGCCCAGGCTGGAGACCGGCACGAGGCCGTCCGCGCCGGTGTCGGCCAGCTTGATGAACAGGCCAAAGCGGGTGACGCCGGTGATCCGGCCCGCGAAGGTCGCGCCGACGCGGTCGGCCAGGAAGGCGGCGATGTAGCGGTCGGTGGCGTCGCGCTCGGCGGCCATGGCCCGGCGCTCGGCGTGGGTGATGACCTCGGCCGTGTCCTTGATCTGGGCGATGTCTTGGTCCGTCAGGCCGTCGGTCCCCAGGCCAAGGGCCCGGATCAGGCCCCGGTGCACGATCAGGTCGGCATAGCGCCGGATCGGGCTGGTGAAGTGGGCGTACTTGGCCAGGTTCAGGCCGAAGTGGCCGATGTTGTCGGCGCTGTAGTGGGGCATCTGGGTGCGCAGGACGACCTCGTTGATGATCGCCGCGTTGGGGCTCTCGCGGGTCTCTTCCAAGAGCTTGTTGAACCGCGAGGTCTGCGGGGCCTCGCCCTTGCTCCAGCGGATCTCAAGCGTCTGCAGGAAGTCGGCGAGGTTCTGCACCTTCTCAAGGCTGGGCGTATCGTGCACCCGGTAGATCAGGGGCGAGCGCTTGGCCTCCAGGCTCTCGGCGGCGCAGA
This sequence comes from Caulobacter sp. BP25, assembly GCF_002737755.1. Taxonomy (GTDB): domain Bacteria; phylum Pseudomonadota; class Alphaproteobacteria; order Caulobacterales; family Caulobacteraceae; genus Caulobacter. Next base: position 4,815 of record NZ_PEGH01000019.1, on the reverse strand, counting down.
CATTGGCCTGCACCATCATCTCCTCGATCAGCTTGTGGGCTTCCAGGCTGGCGCGCTTGGTGATCGAGGCGATCTCGCCCTCGCGGATGATGATCCGGCGCTCATCGCTCTCGATGGCCAGCGGCGAGCGGGCCTCGCGGCCGATCTTCATCGTGTTATAGGCGGCCCACAGGGGCTTGAGGATCGGATCCAGCAGCGGGCCGGCCTTGTCGCCATCTTGTCCTTCAGGGGGCGGTTGGCCGTCGATGGCCGCCTGCGCTTGCTCGTAGCTGAGCTTGGCGGCCGAGCGCATCAGGCCGCGCACGAACTTGTGGCCCTTCTTGCGGCCAGACTTGTCGAACACCATCCGCACCGCCAGCGTGGCGCGGTTCTCGCCCTCGCGCAGCGAGCACAGGCCGTTCGACAGGGTCTCGGGCAGCATCGGCTCGACCCGGTCGGGGAAGTAGACGCTGTTGCCCTTCTCGCGGGCGTCGCGGTCCAGGGCCGAGCCGGGACGCACGTATGCGGCCACATCGGCGATGGCGACCCACACGACCCAGCCGCCCACGTTCGTCGCGTCCGGATCGGGGTGGGCGTAGACGGCGTCGTCGTGGTCGCGGGCGTCCACCGGGTCGATGGTCACGAACGGCAGATCGCGCAGGTCCTCGCGCCCCGACAGGGTCGGCTCGACGGCGGCCTTGGCCTCGCGTTCGGCCTCCTCGGAGAAGCCGGTCGGGATGCCGTGGCTATGGATGGCGATCAGCGAGGCGGCGCGGGGATCGTTCTCGGTCCCGACCACCTCCAGCACCTTGCCGGGCTTGGGGCCGTAGCGGCCGCCATGCGTGCCGACCTGGGCGACGACCAGGTCGCCCTCCTTGAACTCGTGGGCGACGCTGGGATCTAGGACCAGGCTTTCCTTGGACTTGCGGTCGACCGGCTCGACGCGGACCTCGCGACGGTGCTTGCGGATCACGCCCAGGATCTTGTGGGCGCTCTGGCCCAGCTTCTTGATCAGCTTGGCCTCGAACTCGCCGGTCTCCAGGCGTTCGAAGCGGACTAGGAGGCGATCGCCCAGGCCCGGCGCCCCAGCGGCGGCCTCGCCCTTGCCGGGCGCGAGGCGAACATTGGGCACGTCGTCGTCGGACTTGGTCAGCTTCACATAGAGCTCGCCGTCGCCGTCGCGCTCGACCACGTCGGCCACGCCGACGGGGGGCAGGGAGCCGGCCTCGGCGAAGCCCTTACGGCCGCGTTTGGCCAGCGCGCCTTGCGCCTCCAGCTCGCGGATCATCTCGCGCAGGGCCCGGCGGTCGGCGCCCTTCAGCCCGAAGTGTCGGGCGATGTCGGCTTTTCCGGTCTCGCCCGCGTCGCGCAGGAACGCCAGCAGCGTCTCGCGATCCGGCAGGCCGGCGGGCGGCTTGGGCTTGAAGGTCTTTGCCTTGGACGATTGGGGCGGGCGAAGTTTAGCCATGCCCTGCCTTAACGCGCTTTTTGGGCCGATGGCCAAGAGAAACGCACTTGACCATCTGGATTACGACTGTAATTCTCACGAGAAGTCTACAATTGTAATCTTCTTCGAGGTGACCATGCGCCGTACGGACTTTCTGTTGAGCCTGGGCGCTTGTGTCGCCCTAGCGTTTCCCGCCTCTGCTCGGGCGCAAGCCGTCGACGAGGCGGATTTCGTCCAGATCGGCGGCATCCGGCAATGGGTGACCATCCGGGGCGCGGACAGCGCCAATCCGGTCCTGTTGATCGTCGGCGGGACCCAGGTCGATGGGCCGGGCGCGATCCTCAGTCCCTATGTCCGCACCTTCCAGCCCTGGGAGAAGGACTTCACCGTGGTCCAGTGGGATCCACGCGGCGCGGGCAAGACCTTTGTGGCTAATGGCAAGGCTCTCGGAGCAGACCTGACCATCGACCGGCTAGTCAAGGATGGCCTGGAGTTGGCCGACTACCTGCGCGGCCATCTCGGTAAGACGCGGATCGTCCTGCTGGGCGTCAATTTCGGCTCGACCCTGGCTGTGAAGATGATCCAGGCTAAGCCGGAGCTCTTTAGCGCCTATGTCGCCGCCGGTCAGATCACCCGACCCCGCGCCGAGCGTGAGCTATACGGCTATGAGCGCTTGCTGCGACTGGCGACGGCGGCCAAGGACGAGGCCTCGCTGGCCGACTTGAAGCTGGCCGGAACCGACGTTTGGCGACAGCCGCGTGATCCGGCCCGCGTCGCCGCCTTCCAGCGGGTCTTCGTCAAGTACCGGCCGCCCGTACCCGTCAACCCGATGCAGGAGGCGATGAGCGCGCCACACTGGACGGTCGATGAGCTGATGGCGGCCCAAGGCGCGGCCGCGCAAAACGAGCGGGCTATCGGCAAGGCTTGGGGCGAGAGCTTCGACTACGCCAGCCTGGACCAGCGTTTGTCGGTCCCGGTCTTTGTGTTCCAAGGCGAGGAAGCCACGAGTTCGCCCGCGCCGATGGCCAAGGCGTGGCTGGATGGGCTGAGTGCGCCGATGAAGGCGTTCGTCACCATCCCGGGGGCTGGCAACCACGCGCTGGAAACCCACACGGCGACCTATCTGGAGCTTCTGGATAGGCACGTCCGACCCGTCGCGGTCGCGGCCGAGCGTAAGCGCTGAGCGCCTAGTACAGATCCTCGATCGACTTCGGGACCTGCGGTTCAGCCGGCTTGGGCGCGGCTTCCGCGGCGGGCGTGGTCGCGGCCGGCGGGGTTTCGATCACTGGCGCCGGAGCGTCCTGCTCCGGAGTCTCGACCTCGACGGCCTTGGGCTTGGGCGCCTCGACGGGCGGCGGCTCGTAGGCGAGGGCGGGCGCGGCGTCCTTAACCGGCACGCCCGAAACCTCGGCCAGCGGCTGGGTGGAGGTCGCCGCGCCGCCGCGGTCGATCTTCATCGCGTTGATCAGGCCGAAGGCGAAGCCGCCGACGCAGCACAAAACGAGCGCCGTCAGCACGACGTTCAGCGGCAGGGGACGTTCAAGCGTCGTCATCCGCGCAATCTACTCTCGTCCAACCCGGCTGAACAGGCTCAGGCCTCGTCGTCCCACGGCGCGGCGCCGTCGTCTGAGCTAGCGGCCTCCGCCTTGGCCTTGGCTTTCGGGGCGGCCTTCTTGGCGGCGGGCTTTTTGGCCGCCGTCTTCTTGGCGGGCTTGTCGCCCTCGGCCTTGGTCGCGGCCTTCTTGGGCGCGGCGGCCTTCTTGGCCGGCTTCTTGCCACCGCCCTTGGCCGCGCGTTCGGCGATCAGGGCCAGCGCTTCCTCAAGGGTGATCGCCGCCGGGTCCTTGCCCTTGGGGACGTTGGCGTTGGTGTCGCCGTGCTTGATGTAGGGGCCAAAGCGGCCCGACAGCACGCGGATCGGCTTGCCGTCCTCGGGGTGATTGCCCAGCTCGGCCAGCGCCGCGGCGGCCGCGCGCTGCGGACGTCCGCCGCCGGCGCGCTTGTCGGCCAGGATGGCGACGGCGCGGTTGAGGCCGACATCGAACACCTCGTCGGCGTTCTCTAGGTTGGCGTAGGTGCCGTCGTGCAGCACGAAGGGCCCAAAGCGTCCGAGGCCAGCGGTGATGACCTTGCCGTCATCCGGGTGCTTGCCGACTTCGCGCGGCAGGGAGAGCAGGCGCAGGGCCTTCTCCAGGTCCATGGCCGAGGCGATCCAGCCCTTGGGCAGGGACGAGCGCTTGGGCTTGTCACCCTCGGCCGCCAGCTCCTCGACATAGGGGCCAAAGCGGCCGTTCTTCAGCCACACGGCGCGGCCGGTCGCCGGATTGACGCCCAGCTCCTTGTCGGCGCTCTCGGCCTCGCCGTCGCCTTCGGAGACGCCCAGTTGGCGCGTGTAGCGGCACTCTGGATAGTTCGAGCAGCCGATGAAGGCTCCGAACTTGCCGGTCTTAAGCGACAGTTGCCCCGTGCCGCAGGTCGGGCACAGGCGCGGGTTCGATCCATCGCCCTTGTCGGGGAAGATGTGCGGGCCCAGGGCCTCGTTCAGGGCGTCTAGGACGTTGGTGGTGCGCAGCTCGGCGATCTCGCCGACGGCGGCGTGGAAGTCCTTCCAGAAGTCGCGCAGGAACTGCTTCCAGTCCAGCTTGCCGTCGGAAACCAGGTCCAGCTGCTCTTCGAGCGCGGCGGTGAAATCGTACTCGACGTAGCGTTTGAAGAATTGCTCTAGGAACGCCGTGACCAGGCGGCCCTTGTCCTCTGGGACGAAGCGCTGCTTCTCCATCTTCACGTATTCGCGGTCGCGCAGCACGGTCAGGACCGAGGCGTAGGTCGACGGACGGCCGATCCCCAGCTCTTCCATCTTCTTGACCAGGCTGGGCTTCCGAATAGCGCGGCGGCGGTTCGGTGAAGTGCTGGTCGGCGCGGGCCTCGATGACCTTGGCGCTAGCGCCTTCCTCGATCACCGGCAGGCGGGCGCTGTCTTCATCGCCCTCGTCGTCGCGGCCTTCTTCATAGACCGCCAAATAGCCGGGGAAGAGCACGACCTGGCCGGTCGCGCGCATTCCGGTTTGGCCATCGGCGCTTTCCAGATCGACCGTGGTGCGCTCGATGCGGGCGCTTTTCCATCTGGGAGGGCGATCATCCGCTTCCAGATCAGCTCGTACAGGCGACCCAGGTCCGGCTCCAGGCGCAGCGAGCCGGGGTTCCGGTTCAGGCTGGTCGGGCGGATGGCTTCGTGAGCCTCCTGGGCGTTCTTGGCCTTGGCCTTGTAGTAGCGCGGGGTCTCGGGGACGAATTTGTCGCCATAGACATTGCCGATCACGCTGCGCGCCTCGGCGATGCCTTCGGGCTCGACCGACACGCCGTCGCGTCCGCATGTAGGTGATCAGACC
>NZ_PEGH01000018.1 GCF_002737755.1 Caulobacter sp. BP25 | reverse complement strand
GCCAGGGCCAGCTCCAGGCTGCGCAGAGCCGCATCGGCCGCGGTCTCCACCAGCGTCCGGATCAACTGCAGTTTATGGGCGGCGATGGCGGCCATGGTTCCCCATGTCGGCTCATGCAACCGACAGTTCCGTCAACCATGTTCAGGGGCAGGTTAAGGATTTCCGAAACGCGACAAAAATCGCACGCGCCATCCAAAGGCCGTCAGCTCAGAAAAACTCAATGGCGGAAGTGACTTACGCACGCTTTGCCGTCGTTCTCACCCCCGCGACGCGGCCCGCGATCGGTCAGGTTTCGGCGCGCGGCAGGTCCAAGGTGACCCGCAGTCCGCCCAGCGGGGATTCACCAAGCTGGACCGACCCGCCATAGGCGCGGGCCAGTTCGTCGACGATCGACAGGCCAAGGCCCGAGCCCGGCGCGTTCTCGTCCAGCCGCTGACCGCGCTTGAGCGCCTGGGCCCGCTCCTCCGGCGGCAGGCCGGGGCCGTCGTCGTCGACCGTGATGATCATCCGCGCCTCGCCCGAGGACGAGGCGTCGACGCGGATCTTAGCCCCGCACCACTTGCCCGCGTTCTCCATCACGTTGCCGACCAGTTCCATGAGGTCCTGCTTCTCGCCCTGGAAGGCCAGATCCTCCGGGCAGCGCCAGTCGATCTCGATCCCACGCCCGTCGGACTTGTCCTGGAAGATGCGTTCGAGCGTGACAGCCAACTCGTCCAGGATCGGCTCGACGGGCGTGCGCTCGCCGCTGGTCTGCGAGCGGGCGGCGGCGCGAGCGCGGCGCAGGTGGTGGTCGACCTGCTCGCGCATGGTCTGGGCCTGGCGCTCGACCACCTCAGCCAGTTGGCCCGGCTGCTGGCTGGCCTCGGTCAGCATCACCGAGATCGGCGTCTTCAGCGCGTGGGCCAGGTTGCCGACGTGAGTGCGCTGGCGCTCGACGACTTCCTGGTTGTGGGCCAGCAGGGCGTTCAGCTCGGTCGCCAGCGGCGACAGCTCCTCCGGGTAGACGCCCTCGACCCGCTCGGCCTTGCCGCGCCGGACCGAGGCCACCTCGCGGCGCAGGCGAAACAGCGGCTGCAGACCAAAGCGCACCTGCACCACCACGGCCAGGATCAGGCCGCCGCCCAGGATCAGCAGGGCGAAGGCGGTGATGCGGGCGAAGCGGTCGGCGTCGTCGTCGATCGGCGAGCGGTCCTCGGCGGCCAGGAACACCACGGGATCGGGATAGCCCGGCAGGCGGGTCAGGATGGCGGCGGCGCGCAGCGGCTTGTCCTGCGGCCCCCGCATGTCGAAGTACTGGGTCTTGCCCGGCGCGGCGTCCAGCTTGTCGATCTGGGTCGAGGACAGCATCAGGTCGCTGTCGAACAGCGAGCGCGAACGCTCGATCGGCTTCATCGCCCCGTCCGGCGACTTGTCCAGGATCACCCAGTAGCGGCCCGAATAGGCGCGCGTGGCCCGGATGTCGGTCAGGAACGGCGCCTTCAGCTGGCCCGCCTCGACCGTCGAGCCCGCATAGAGGTCGTCGGTCAGCACCGCCAGAGACTGGTCGAACCGGCGGATGGCCGCGCCGCGGAACTGGGCGGTCAGGAACACGCCGGCGATCACCACGACCAGCAGGGTCCAGATCCCGGCGATCAGGACCAGGCGGCGGACCAGCGAACGGCGGCGCAGGTCCAGCAAGGCTAAAGCCTTCCCTGATCAAGCCCGCAGGCTTGATCAGGATGAGAAGGCTTTAGGTTCAAAGTGGAGCGCACTCTCATCGCAAAACCGGTTCCCACTTTTGCGGAGCGCGCTCTACGCGTTTTCTTCGCCCGGCAGCGGCGCCAGGCGATAACCCAGGCCCCGGACGGTCTCGATCCGCTCGGCGCCCAGCTTCTTGCGCAGACGGCCGATGAACACCTCGATGGTGTTGGAGTCGCGGTCGAAGTCCTGGTCGTAAAGATGCTCGACCAGCTCGGTGCGGCCGATCACCCGGCCCTGGTGCATCATCATGTAGTGCAGCAGGCGGTATTCCAGCGAGGTCAGGCGCAGCGGCTCGCCATTGACGCTGGCGCGGGCGGCGCGCGGGTCCAGGCGCAAGGCCCCGCACGACAGCGAGGGCGCGGCGTGGCCGGCCGAGCGGCGCAGCAGGGCCCGCAGGCGCGCCAGCAGCTCCTCGGTGTGGAACGGCTTGGCCAGATAGTCGTCGGCGCCCGCGTCGAAGCCGGCGACCTTGTCGCTCCAGGCGCCGCGCGCGGTCAGGATCAGCACGGGCGTGGCGACACTGCCCCGCCGCCAGCGCTCCAGCACCGACACCCCGTCCACCTTGGGCAGGCCAAGGTCCAGGATCACCGCGTCATAGGGCTCGGTCTCGCCCAGGAACTGGGCTTCCTCGCCGTCGGGGGCGTGGTCGACCGCGTAGCCGGCGTCGGCCAGGGCCAGCTTCAGCTGGCGCGTCAGATCGGGATCGTCTTCGACGAGCAGGATGCGCATGGGTGGAAAGCTCCTCAGCCCCCGCTCAGGATTTGGCCGGTCTCGGCGTCGACGATGAAGTCAATGCGGCGACCGTCGGCGGCCGCCCAACGGACCCGGTAGTTGCGACCTTCCAGGCCGGCGTCCAGCACCCGGCCGGGCACGCGCGCGGCGATCATCTGGATCACGCGGCCCAGCGGCACCAGACGACCCGACTGCACGCCGCCACGCGCCTGGTCCGACTGCGCGCGCCAGTCGGCGCCCAGCGTGTCAGGGCCGCGACGCTGCGCCGACGCCCCGCCCGGAAGGGCGGCGGCCAACGCGGCGGCGACGAGGATGACGCGGATCGTTCTCATGCTGTCCGGTCTAAAGGAGCGCGGCTGAATGGAGACTGAACGCCCAGCTTATGAACGGGCTGCGTCGTTCTGTCACGGTCGTAAGCGCCCAAATGGCCGAGTCTGGACCTGGAGGATGCCAACCGCTTAGATGCGCAACCTTAGATAATAGCGGGGAGTGCATTCACGTGACGTCATGGCGTGTCTTTCCGGCGCTGGCCTGCGCCCTGCTGCTGTCGGGCTGCATCCATGTCGACATTGGCCCCGGCGACGTGGTGGTCACCGACGCCGTCGCCAAGCGTCAGAAGCTCAATCTGGCCGGCCAGCCGACTCGCGACGCCCCGCCGCCGATCGGCCCCTCGGTCGAGGAAGGCGCCCTGCCCGCCGGCTTTGGCGACATCCACTACGCGGTGACCAGGGTCGGGTCGACCAAGACGCTCATCGTGTTTTGCGGCGGCAACACCTTCCGCGAGCAGTTCGGCGGGGCGGCCCGCGCGACAGCCTTGACGCCGTTCGGCGACACGTTCCTGTTCAACTATCCCGGCTACGCCGCCAGCGGGGGCTCGGGCAAGCGCGAGGAGTTCGAGGCCGCCCGCCCCGTCATTGGCGCCAAGGTCGCGGCCCTGGCGGCCGAGCGCGGCGCCAAGCTGCTGTTCTGGGGCCATTCGCTGGGCGGCTGGTACTGCTCGGCCCTGGCGTCCGACGCGAAGGTCCCCTCCGACCTGGTGGTCGAGGGAGCCTTCGCCCGCTTCACCGACATCGCCGACGCCCAGGCGGGCCTGGCCTCGCCCTTCGTGCGACTGCGGGTCGATCCCCGCGTGCTGCGCTACGATCCGCCGGCGCTGTTGGCGAACTATCCAGGCAAGATCGTGGTCGTCGCCTCGCGCAAGGATGAAACCATTCCCTTCGCCGCCACGCGTCGCCTCGCCCAAGGGCTGAACGCGGCCGGCCGGGACGTGACCTTCGTCGAGCTGAAGGCCGGCGGGCATTCGACCTTCTACAAGGACGCCGAGTATCGGGAGAAGGTGACGGCGGCGCTGAAGGCCAAAGGCATCGGCGGATAAAGCCGCCCCCTACATCGCGATCAGGCTCTTCCTCAAGGTCAGCTTCACCGTGCGGCCCAGGGGGTCCAGGTAGTCGGGCTGATAGGCCTGGGGCGTCGCGCCCTTGGCGTCCTTCACGACGGGGCGGCTGTAGAACAGGTTGTCCGCGGCCAGCGTCACGCGCGCCCCGGCCAGTAGGGTCGAGGCGGGTCCGGCCTTCAGGTCGCGCGGGACCTCGTAGAAGGCCGACAGGTTCACCGTCGTCTGGTCGTCGAACCGCAGCGCGCCGCTGGTCGGACCCGCGTCGATGACGCTGCCGCCGCGCCAGGCCCCGTTCAGATTGACGCCCACGCCCTGCCGGAAGGCGTTGAGGCGGAAGTTCAGCTCTTCCCGGGGCTGGCCGCGCCGGCTGGTGCTGGCGCCGTTCAGCAGGTCCAGCGGCGCCAGGCCCTGGCGCAGGGTGGTCTCGTCGCGCAGACGCAGCACGTAATTCAGCGACAGCTGCACCTGTCCGGCGTTCTTGAGATCTGGCTTGGCGTCCTTGGGCGCGCCCGGCTTCCGCCGACCAAAGAAGCGGGTCAGGTTGAGGCCGCCCCGCACCTCCTCCCGGTCGATGGCGTCGAAGTTCAAAGGCCGGCTGTCGATCGCGGTCAGAACGCCGTCGACATTGCGCGTGAACCGCTCGGGGAAGGCCGCCTCCAGCGCCGGGGTGATCAGCGGGAAATTCGAGATCGGATCGTCGATGTGGGTGCGGACGTAGTTGGCGTTCACGGTCACGCGGGTGGGGCCGCCGTCGCGCCCCAGGGGCCGAAGATTGACGCCCGCTCGCAGCGTGCGGCGACGGTCGTTGGCCAGGGCCCTGTTGCCGCCTTCCAGCCGGTTGACGGTCACGCTCTGGCCTGTCGCGAAGTCGAACACCGTGACGCTGGGGGTCAGGACCGTCGGATCGACGATCTGGTTGGCGTTCGGCGCGGACTGCTCCTCGCTAAAGCCCAGATTGACCTGCACCAGCTGGGCCGGCGACCAGTTCAAACCCGCCCCCAGGGCCAGCCTGTCCCGGAAGGTCTCGATATTGTAGCCGGCGTTGACGCTGGCGGTCAGCTCGCCCAGCGCCGGCGCCACCTCGTGCGCGCGGCTGGCCAGCGGCACGTCGATGTCGCCCTGCAGCGAAATCGTGCGTCGATCATAGTCCGTGCGCACCGGCGCGCCGTTGCGCAGGGCGTTCGACATCTGCTCGACCCGCTCGCCGCCCAGCTTCAGGGTCGAGGACACCCGCCCCGCCGGGATTTCGGTGACATCGCCGTTCAGGACCAGCTCGGCCTTGGCCGTATTGGACCGCGACTTGGCCACGTCCCGGGCGTTGGCCTTCAGCAGGGCGCGCGGGACCGGCCCGAACGGACTAACCGCCGGGTCCCGCGCGGCGATGGCCGCCTTCCAGGCGCTGGAGTCGACGCCCCGCCCGGTGACCGTTTCACTGTCGTTCTTCTCGTAGAGCCCGTTCAGCGACCAGCGCCAATCGCGCACATAGCCGTTGGCGGCCAAGGCGAGCTGGCCCTTGAAATTGTCCTGCTCGCGTAGCTGCGACCAGGGCGCGTCGAGATAGCGATAGACGGTGACGTCGCGGGCGAACGGCGAAAACGGGCTGCCTGCGGGCAGCTTCACGGAGGTGGCCGGCAGGCCCAGGAAACTGGTGCGCCTGGCGTCCTCCAGGTCGAGGCTGACGGTGACCGCGACCTGCCGCGCCAGATCACGGGTGACGGCGGCCTTGAAGTTCCCCTGACCCAGCGAGGGCAGCAGGCTGCGGTTGGCGGTGACGCCGCTCAGCTCGGGATCGCCCGCGCCGGTCGCGAAATCAGCCAGGGGGGCGGCGCCAAGCCAGGCCGCCTCCGGCGCTCGGGCCACGGTGACCGGGCGGCCGGCCAGGTTCGACAAGGCCGGGTCGATCTCCCCGCCGAACGGCGCGCCGGCGACATTGCCGACCAGGCCGTAGGGCGAGGTCGCCGAGGGAACGCGGTAGATGTCGCGCTCGGCCTCGAACAGGGTCGACTCCTGCCGCCAATCCAGGCCCACGGTCGTGCGTTCGTCGCCGGCCAGGCGGAAAGCGTCGCCGTCGAAGCGCTCGGCCGTGCGCCCCGCCTGAGTGGTGGCGGTCGTCTCCAGCTCGGTCGCGACCGAGCGGAAGCGCTTACGCAGCACGAAATTCACGACCCGCTGGTTGGGTCGGTAGCCATAGGCCAGGGCCGTGGCGGGCGGCAGCACGTCCATGCGCTCGATCGCCTGGCTGGGCAGGCCGCTGATCTCCTGAAAGCCCGAGATGCGCCGGCCATTGGCCAGGTAGATCGGCGGCGGAGCGTCAGGCTCGCCGGTGGTGATCTCGGCCGCCAGCAGACTGACCAGATCCTGGATGGTGCTGGCCCCGGTCGCTTGGATCTCGGAGGCGTCCAGCGTCAGTTCGGGCCGCGCGGGGCCCTGGGCCTTGCCGCGCGCGCCCTTGACCACCAGGCCCTCGAGCAAAGCGGTCTGCTCGCTCTCCGGCGGCATGGAGGAACCCGGTGTCTCCTGGAGCGACGCGACAACTTGCAGGAGCGCCAGAACGCTGACCAGAACCATGGAAGCCGATCCAACGGTGTTCGCGGAGGGAGTTAAACTTCCCTAAGGCCGGGGGAACCAGGAGACAAGAGCGGCTGCCCCCCCGCAAGCGCCTTCCCCGTGACGCGAGGGCGAGCGCGGCTACTTCCGCTTTGGCGTGTACGGTTTCTGGTCACGCCAGGCCTGGGCGAACTTCTCCAAATCCTGGTCGATCGTCTCGGGCAGGGTCACGACGAGGCGCGCCAAGAGATCGCCGCGCTTGCCCTTGGCGTCGGCAAAGCCACGGCCCTTCAGGCGCAGGGTCTGGCCGCTGTTGCTGCCCTTGGGCACGTTCAGCATCACATTGCCGTCCGGCGTCGGGGCGGCGACCTTGCCGCCCAGAACCGCGTCGGGGACCGAGACGGCCAAGTCCATGACCAGGGCCTCGCCCTCGCGGCGATAGACCGGGTGCGGCTTGATCATAAGCTCGATCAGGGCGTCGCCGGCCCCGCCGCGTCCGGGGCTGCCCTGGCCTTTCAGGCGCAAGGTCTGGCCTTCCTGGGCGCTAGCCGGGATGGTGACGTCTATCGTGCGGCCGTCCGAGAAGCTGACGCGCTTCTTGCCGCCCTTGATCGCCTCTTCCAGGTCAATCTCAAGCCGCGCCTTGACGTCGGCGCCGCGCGGGGCGAAGCCGCCGGCCTGACCGCCGCCACCGCCAAAGGGCCCGCGCCCACCGCCGAACATCCCGCCAAACAGGTCCGAGAGGTCAACCTCCGGCCCCTCGTCGGTTCGGAAGCCGCCCCGACCAAAGCCGCCGGCGTTAAACGGACCATTGCCCGGCTGACCGCCAAAGCCGCGTCCGGTCTCGCGTCCGTCGGCGTCGATCTGGCCCAGGTCGAACTTCTTGCGCTTCTCCGGATCGCCGACGATGTCGAAGGCGGCGCTGACCTGCTTGAACTTCTCCTCGGCCTTCTTGTCGCCGGGGTTGGCGTCGGGATGATGCTGCTTGGCGAGCTTGCGGAACGCCTTGCGGATCTCGTCCGCGCTCGCGGTGCGGGAAACGCCGAGTTCCTGGTAGGGGTCACGCGCCAAGGAAGGTCCTCATCGAAACGGGGGGCAGGTTGGGGTAACGCCCTCCATCTAGAACGTCCAGCGCGGCGCGCAAGGGCCGGTGTGGCGCTCCTACCACAACCGTGTCGTCGCCACCGCGCCCCAGCCGTAGAGCGCGTCAGCCTGAGCGACCTCTACGCGGGCCTCGGACGACGGCGCATCGGAGGCTTGCATCGCCGCCGTATAGACGAAAAGGGTCTCCGAAACCTCGGCCTCGCGCAGGAGGCGCACGCCTTCCAGAACCCTGACGCGGTAGCGCTCGACGCCCTCGACCAGCGGGACCTCGCCCGCCCACACGTCGCCACCGGCGCGGGCCCGGCGGATCCACGAGACTTGCAGATCGCCGCCGACCATGCGCGTCCGCAGGTGCGCCGGCGCCAGGGGCCGCACCGCGCGGCCGGTCCAGACGATGGTGGCTTCGGTGACGCTCGCCCCCGCTGCAGGACCGCCGGCCGGCGCCGCGCGCACCGTCAGCGGCGCGCCGCGCTCGAAGGCGGCGACCGTCATTGGGACCACCGCCTCGTCGAGCAGCACGACCGGCGCGCCGGCCGCGATCATCGCCTCGCTGACCGCACCGTCATGCTGGCCGCGCAGCAGGCCCGAGAGCCGCCAGACGTCAGGCGACAGCAGCGCCGCGTCGCGGAAGCCGACGGCCTCCCAGGCCCCGTCGCCGGCCATGACCGCCAGGAGGTTGCGCCCCGCCAGCACCGCGCCCAGCGACGCCGACGACAGACTGCTCCCCTCCATGCGGACCGTCAGGCTCCCGACGCGGTCCACGCGATGCGGCGAGGCCGGCGGAAGATCGGTCAAGGTGACGCCCAAGGTCGCCGGCTGGCTGACGCGGGCTCTGACGCTCAGCGTGTCGAGATCGGCGCCGGCATGGATATCGAGCGGCCGCCAGGGCTCGGCGGCGGCGGCGACCAGGGGCCGAGCGTCGTCTTCCAAGGCGCCGCTCGCGGGCAGGTCCAGCACCCACAGCACCGGCGGCGGCGAAGGCTCGCGCGGCGGCGCGGGCGTCCAGTCGAGACCGACGCCGACGCCCTGCTCGGCGACCACCGGGACCAGGGTCGCGCGCGGCCGCTCATCGAGATCCAGGCGCGACACCCGCCAGGCGCCGCCGTCGTGGGCCAGACGATCGCCGGGCTCCAGCCGCAGGGCGGCCGAGGGCGACAGGTGGACGATCCGCGCGCGCCGAGCGGCCTCGTCGGCGGCCAGCATCCGGCGAGCGGCGGCTTCCGCGTCCGGCGCGGAGAGCACGATCGGCGCGTCGGCGTCACGGGTCCCCGCGCCCTGCTCGCGGCGCACGACGATCGCGCCCACCTGGTAGTCGCGGGCCGCGTCCAGGAAACGCAGGCGCAGAGCCTCGGCGGCGGGCTCCAGCACGCGAGTCTCGCGCTCGACCACGCCGTCATCGGGCCGGACGAGGTCGGCCTCGGCCAAAGCGCCCGCGACCCGGCCCGAGCGGGCCAGCATCCGCACGTGATCGTCGCGCTCGACGGGATCGAGCGCGAAGACCTCGGTCAGCGGCGAGAGCGCGTCGCGCAGGCGCATGGGCCGATCAACGACATAGCCGCCCACCGCCCCGCCCGCTTCGCCGGGATCAAGGGCGACCCCGGCGCGGGCGCCCAGCGCCCGGATCAGCTCGGGCAGCGGCGCGACGCCGGCGCGGCCGCTCAGCCAATGCCCCAGCGTCCAGGCGCTTCCATCCGCCCAGACATCCGACCGCGCGGGAAAGTCCGGGAACGGCCGCGCGTCCCAGCACCAAGCGCTGGCCGCCTCGATCATCGGCCCGCCATAGACCGGCGAGACCGGATTGGCGGTGGGATCGTCCAGCCAGGCCAGCACCGCCTCCAGGCACCGCCGCTGGCCGAAGTCATCGCGCTCGCCCTTCGAGTAGGGCGGCAGGAAGCTCTCGGAACTCTTGGGGTCGATGAAGAGGTTGGGCGAATTGGCGCCCTTGTCGACGGCGGGGCAGCCGAACTCGGTCAGGCGGATGGGCTTGGCGCGCGGGGTCCAGGCCGTCGGCGTGGCCGAGCGCACGCCGCCGGGCCGGTCATGATGGGCGTTGCTCCACCAGGCCTTCAGGTCCTTGGGCCGGAACATCCAGGCCTCGCCGTGAGCGCCGTCGGTGATCGGGGTGCGGGCCTGCGCGTCGCGGGCCGTCTGGCTGGGATAAAACCAGTCGAAGCCCTCGCCGCCGGTCAGACCCGCGCGCAGATAGGCCGGATCGTGCGGACCGGAAAAGCCGCCGGCGGCGTCCAGATGGGTCTCGCCCTCGCGCCAGTCGGTGATCGGCGGGTACCAGTCGATCCCGACGAAATCGACATTCGGATCGGCCCACAGCGGGTCGAGGTGGAACACCGCGTGGCCGCTGCCGTCGGCGGGCTGGTGGCCAAAGTATTCCGACCAGTCGGCGGCGTAGCCAAGCTTGGTCGATGGCCCCAGCGCGGCCCGAACCTCGGCGGCCAAGGCCTTCAGCTTGGCGACGGCCGGATAGGCCCCGCCCGGCCCGCGCGTGGTGGTTACGCCGCGCAGCTCCGAGCCGATCAGGAAGCCGTCTACCCCGCCGGACTGGGCCGCCAAACTCGCCTGATGCAGCACCATGCGGCGCAGGCCCCACTCCCCGTCGAAGAAGGCGTTCACCTGGGCGGTCGCCGCCGCCGTTCCGTCGGCGCCGGCCTCGCAGGCGATCCGGCCGCGCCACGGATAGGCCGGCTGGCCCGGCGGGGTGTCCATCAGGATGAACGGATAGAGCGTGACCTTCAGGCCCCGCCGCTTCAGCTCGGCGATCGCCTGCAGCACCACCGCGTCGGCCGGCGTGCCGCCATAGGCGGGCTTGCCATCCTTGCGCGACACTAGATGCGCGCCCGCGCGCTCCACGCCCGCCACGCTCCAGGTGATCGGCAGGGTGTCCTTGGCCGCCTGCTCGACGCCCGGCCGGATCTCACATTGGCCGCAGCGCAGGTCGGTCCCGAACCAGGCGACGACCAGGGTCACGTGGTCGACGTTCGGCAGCTGGGTCTGCAGCTGATCCAGCGCCACGACGAGATCGGCGCGGCCGTCGGCGTTGTGGACGCTCTCGCTGGCCGCGCGGGTCAGGCCGTCGCGACGCAGGACGGCTTCTGTGGCGTAGACAAACTCGCCCGCGCCGGGGATCAGGCACACGCCCTTCAGCCGCTCCTCCAGGCCCGGCGGATCGTCCGGCGCGCGAGGCCGGCGGAAGACCTCGAACGACAGCTGCGGCGGGCGGTTGCCGAAGGGCTCCAGGGGCAGATCCTCGAACACGACATAGGCCGCGCCGCGATAGGCCGGCGCCTGGCCTTCGATCGCGGCGATCAGCGGGTCGGGCGCCTGGTCCTCGGTCCCGAGGTGGACGCGCATCGTCACGCCGGCCGTGTCCATCACCCGCCCGTCGGCCCAGACCCGGCCGATCCCGTCGATCGGCCCCTCGGCCACGGCGACGGCGAACGACAGGCTGTAGGCGTATGAGGTCGTCTTCTGGCCCTTGGAGCCGCCGACGCGGCCCTCGATGCGCTGCTCGCGGAAACGCGCGGCCCAGATCACCTGGCCGCCGACCCGCGCGCGGCCGAAGACGCATGGCAGGGCCGCGCCCTCGGCGGCGCCCGTCAGGCGCAGCTCCGGGATGCGCGGACCGACCTGGCGCGCGGAGGACAGGGCCGACAGCGCGGCCTGGTCGACCGCCGCCCCCAGCGCCGCGCCCGCCACCGCGCCCAGCGGTCCGCCGATCGCCGCGCCGACGCTGGAGAGGATGACTTGAGCCATTTGAACTTTCTCCTCCGATTTCCGATCTTCTCCCCGACCTCCCCGGCGAATGCCGGGGCCCAGATCGAACCCATGAGCGTGTGAGATCAGGCGTCGTAGTCAGGCGCGAGCACGTCTGACTCTCAGGCTGAATCTGGGCCCCGGCATTCGCCGGGGAGGCCGGGTGTTTGTTGCGGAAGGGGAAACCGGAACCCGGCCACGCAGCGCTCGCGCCACCAGCGGCCCAGCGCGCTCTCGACGCAGGCCCGGCCCCAGTAGGCGTGGATCATCCGCTCGGGCCCGGACTGGATCGCGCAATGCTTGGCCACCGCGCCCGGCGCCATGCGGAAGACGAAAACGTCGCCAGGGCGGGCGTCGGATAGCGGGATCGGCGTCAGCCAGCGGCCGAACGCTTCGAGCAACAGTTCACGCTCTCCCACCTCGGCCCAGTCGGGACGGTAGGGCGGCGGAGCTTGCGGCTCGGCGCCATGCAGCGCCCGCCAGACGCCCCGCACGAGCCCGAGACAGTCGCAGCCCGCGCCGAGGGTCGAGGCCTGGTGGCGGTAGGGGGTGCCCAGCCAAAGGCGGGCGTGGGCGAGGACGATCAGCGCCCCCTCCACCGCTTCGCGGTCCCCCTCCCCCGTTGCACGGGGAGGATGAAGCTTCCTCCTCCCTCGCGTAGCGGGGGAGGTGGCGCGGCGCCGTCAGGCGTCGTGACGGAGGGGGCGCTAAGCACGCCGCCCGCCGTCGTTGCGCTCGCCCTCGACGGGGTACAGCGTCAGGAAGTCCTCGCCGGGCGATGTGGGGAAGCCTCGGAAGTTCACGCCGTTGCCGAACACGCCGACGCAGGTCGTCCAGCGCTTGTCGCAGGTCTCGCCAGGATGGGCGGAGAGATCGACGCCGCAGCGTTCATCGCCCAGCCGTGCGTCGCACAGCCGGGTGAAGGTGCGCCCAGCGATGCGTTCCAGCGCCGCCGCCGGTCCCGCCAGGGTCGCCTTGAACGCCTGGCCCTCGCGGCTGAGCGCGGTGATCGTCGCCGTCCACAGCCGCACCAGCCGGCTCGGCGCGCTCCAGTCCACGCGCAAGGCCGAGACCTTCGCGCCGTCATAGAGCCCCGCGTCGAGGTCGGCCTCCGAGATCCCCGCGTCGTCCAGCACGCCCAGCGCGGCGGCCTGTCCCGGCGCATAGCCGACGCCGGCCTCGCGGGCGCCGGGGCTCCAGCCGCCACTGGCCTTGCAGGCCACGCCGTCGACGACGAGGTCGCGGTCATGGTCGGTGAAGCCCAGCCTGACGCCATCCGGTCGCTCGACGATCCAGGCGTGGCACAGACGAGAGAGATCCAGTCCTTCCGGAAGCGCCCGCATCAGTCGCGCACCTCGATCAGGGCGCAGGCGCTGACGCGGCCGGCGGCGAAGCCTTCCAGAGTGATGTCCAGCCGGTCGGTGTCGAAGCGCACCGGCGTGTCGAACTCGAAGCCCGCCGTCACCGCCGCGCCGGCCGCCGGCGCGGTCGACAGGGTGACAAGGCCCGTCGTGACATCGACCGAGAAGGCGCCAGCCGCCAGGACCACGCCCGCCACCGCGACCTTGACCGTGCCGGCCACTGGCTTGACGATCGGCCGCGCCAGGGCCGTTGCGCCGCTCCCGTAGGTCTTGGACAGCGGAAAGACCTTGCGGCCGCCGTCGCCCGTCCCGATCGCCTGGTCGGTCGCCGCCGGCTGAGCCGACGGCGCGCAGGACTTGAAGTCGGCCGGGTCGCGAAACCGGAAGCCCGCCAGCCGCCCGCGCCGCGCCTCGAAGAAGGCCAGCAGCTCGGCCAGCTCGTCCAGCGGCCGGGCGGCGGTGGCGATCAGGTAGCGGCGGCGGCCGCGCGTCCAGGCGCTGGTGCGCTGCTCGGCGCCCGAGGCCAGGGCCACGATGTCGGTGCGCCATTCGACGCCGCCGGCGCAGCCGAACGCCAGGCGCGCGGGCAGGCGCGCCTCATGGAACTCGCTCATGGCGATCCTCACGAAAAGGTTTTGCGAAATTTGACGAGAAGCGGAGCCGTTACGGCCAAACGCCATTAAGTCTTGGTCATGACCCGCTTTTCACTTCATCAGCGGCTCATCGGCTCCTACCTATGGAGTCGAGATTGGAGACTTGAGATGGATTGGAAGACCCTGTTCCTGTCGCCGGAGGGCCGCATCGGCCGGCAGGCGTTCTGGATCGGCTGGCTCGTCCTGCTGGGCGTGAACATGGCCGTGGGCTGGATCCCCGTGATCGGCAACATCATCTTCCTGGCGACGCTCTATTCCAGCGTCTGCATCCACTCCAAGCGGCTGCACGACATGGGTCAGACCGGCTGGTGGCAGGTGCTGCCGTGGGTTCTGGGCCCGGTCCTGATCATGGGTTCGGCCCTGTCGATCGGCGTCCTGCCCGCCATCGCGGCCCTGACCAGCGGCGAGCCCGAGGTCGCGGCCCTGACGGCGCTGGGCGGCTTCTTCATTTCGTGCTTCATCGCCTTCGCCGTCTGGCTGGCCTTCACCCTTTGGGTCGGCTGCAGCCTGGGCCAGCCGCGCGAAAACAAGTACGGCGCGCCGCCTCCGAACACCGCCGCCGTGGCGCTCTAAAGCCGCCGCGCCCCGATACTGACGGCCCGGGCCAAGGCCTGGGCGATCTGGGCGTCCGATCGGATCAGACCAGCGGCCTCGCCGCCCTGGACGTTGATCGTCACCGACATCCCGCCGCCTCTGACCGGCTCGATGCTCCCCGCGAAGGCCGGGCGGAAGACCTCCGGCCCGCGCTCGCCGACCAGATAGGCCCCGCCGGGCAGCACCGGGCCACCGTCGGCCCGCGCGCCGGAAAAGCCCTTCGACAGCGCCTCGCCAAGGCCTCCGCCCTTCAGCGCCGCTCCGGCCGCGCCCAGCACGGCGCGCGCCAACTCGCCCAGCGACACCTGACCGTCCGAGGCCGCGCGGGCCAGCGACCTGACGAGAGACGCGCCGGCGCGAGCGAAGGCCTCGTCGATCGAGCGGGCGGCGCGTTCGGCGGGCGCCTTCAGGGCGTCTAGCGCGGCGGCGGCTTCGGCGGCGCGGGCGGGCAAGGCCGAGAGGCCGTCGTCTTCGAAACTCATGGCGAGGTCTCCTCGTCGGGATAGCGGGCGATCAGGGCGGAGAGGTCGGCGCGGGTCAGGGCCGGCGCGGGCGGGGTCTCGGTCAGGGCTCGCCACTCCTTCAGCGACAGACGCCAGAAGGCCTCGGGCGACAGGCCCAGGCTCAAGGCCAGACGCAGCGGCGCGGCCCAGGCGCTCATGCGCAGGCCGCCAGCGCGGCGGCCAGGGCGCTGGCGGCCTCTGGGACCGTGGCGCGGGCGGCGATCTCGGGCGCCTCGCCGCCGCCGTCCAGCAGCGCCGCCAGCACGGCGGAGAGGTCGGCGGCCGAGAGCGTGGCGATGCGGTCGGGCAATTGCGACCAGTCTTCGAGGTTCAGCGCGGCCTCGATGCGGGCCAGGGCGCCCAGGGTCAGGCACAGGCGCCGGGGCGCGCCGGCCAAGGTCACGACGACCTCGCCGCGCGCGGGGTTGGGCGGGAGCATGGGGGTTCCTTCTCACTTGCCCCCTCCGCGCTTCGCGCTCCTCCCCCGGAGGGGGAAGAAGGAGACGCGCGCACCTTCTGCCCCCTCTGGGGGCGGACGGCCGCGAAGCGGCCAGGTGGGGGCTCGAATGGGGTTAGAGCGCCGTGAAGCTCACCGCCCCGGCGCTGGCCAGGCTGATCGCGAACGAGGCCTCGCCGTCGTGCTCGCCGGCGTATTCCAGGGCCGCGACCAGGAACGGGCCCTCCAGTTGGCCGAAGTCCGGGATCACCAGCCGCCAGGTCCGGGCCGACTGGTCGAAAAAGCTCGTCCGCACCTGGGCGTCCGAAGGGGCGTCGCGGAAGATGCCCGAGCCCGACACGGCCACCGACTTGACGCCGGCGCCCGCCAACAGCTCGCGCCAGCGGCCAGCGCTGTCGCTGTCGGTGGCGTCGATGGTCTTGGCGTTGAGGCTTAGGGTGCGGGCGCGCAGGCCCGCGACGGTGTGGAAGGTCGGGCTCGCGGCCCCGTCGCTGATCTTCAGCAGCATGTCCTTGCCGGCTTGGGCGGCCATGGGGAGCTCCTTGTCCTAGAGGGTTTCGGTCACCGCCCGCACGCGGACGATCCCGAGCGTGGTCTCGCGGTCGGCGCCGGCGAAGCAGTCGGCATAGGGGACGCGTAGGTTGACGAGCCGACGGCCGCTCAAGCTCGGTCGGGCGTCGTGCAGCGCCGCGCGGACGGCGGCGACCAGGGCTCTGGCCTCCTCCGGTCCGCCAAAACGGCTGGCGCAGGTCAGGGTCAGCAGGTGCTCGATCGCGTCGCCCTCGGACACCGGACGGCCCTCCGAGCGGGTGACGACGACGCAGGGATAGGTCGGCAGGCGCGGGGCCGTGGCGTAGATCCGCTGGCCGGCGAGGACGGTGACGGCGGGCGCGGATTTCAAGCTGGCGACCAGGGCGTCGATCAGGGGCTTGTCGGTCACAGCCGGGCCTTTCGGTAAGGGGTCAGCCACGGCTCGACGAGGGCCAGCGAGGGTTCGCCGGCGTCTCTGTGTTCATAGGCGTGGGCGACCAGGGTCAGGACGGCCAGGCGCAGCGGCGCGGGGCTCGCGGCGGTCAGGGCGACGCCGGCGGCCGCAGCGACGCGGGCCTCGGCGGCGTCGATCAGGATCGTGAGGACGGCGTCCTCCGCGGCGTCGGAGACGCGCAGGAACGCCCGGGCCTCGGCCAGGGTGAGGGATTGGGGCATGGTTTTCTCGGAGGGAAGCCCCTCCCCCTTGCGGGGAGGGGTTGGGGTGGGGGAGCAAGCTCCGCGCCAGAAGGGGATCGGCAGGCGCTGACACCCCCACCCCCTGCCCCCTCCCCGCAAGGGGGAGGGGGACGTCGAATAAGCTTACGACGCCGCGAACTTCAGCAGCTTGATCGCGTCGAAGTTCTGCACGCCGCCGCCGACGCGCTTGGTGGTGTAGAAGAGGACGTGCGGCTTGGCCGAGTACGGGTCGCGCAGGACGCGGACGCCGGCGCGGTCGACGATCAGGTAGCCCTTCTCGAAGTCGCCGAACGCCACGGCCAGGGCGTTGGCGGCCACGTCCGGCATGGCTTCGATCTCGGTGACCGGGAAGCCGAGCAGGCTCGCCGACTGGCCCGGCTGCAGGGCCGCGTTCCAGATGTAGTTGCCTTGGGCGTCCTTGAACTTGCGCACGGCGCTGACCGTGCGGCGGTTCATCACGAAGCGGCCGTTCTGGCGGTACTGGGTCTTGGTCGCGTAGATCAGGTCGATCAGCTTGTCGGTCGGGTTGGACGCCGTCCAGCCGCCCGCCACACCGGTGGCCAGATAGCCGACCTGGCCCCAGGTGTAGGACGCGTCCGGCGCGGCGGTGTAGGCGAGCAGGCCCTTGGGCTTGTTGACCCCATCGCCCGACACGAAGGCCGTCGTCTCCTGGGCGGCGAAGGCGTCCTGCACTTCTTCCGCCAGCCACTCGTCGATGCTGACATAGGCGTCGTCCAGCAGGGCCTGGGTCGCGGCCGGGCTGGCGTAGAGCTCGCCGGCCGGGAAGTCGATGACGTCCAGGGTCGGGGCCGTGGTCTCGGGCCGCGCGGCGGTCTCGGCCACCCAGGCGGCGGCCAGGCCCGTCGGCGAGACCGGCTTGCGGAAGGTCCCGGCGCCGATGGTGCGGACCTGGCAAATTTCCCGCATGGGGCTGGTCGCCGCAAGGCGACGCAGGATCAGCCGCTCCAGCTCCGGCGGGGCGACATAGCCGCCGGCGGTGGCCGTGCCTTCCGACAGACCCTTGGCCTCAAGCAAGGCCGAGGGCGTCTCGCCGGTCTTCACATAACGGTCGAAGGCGGCCTTGCGCTCGTCAACATGCGCCAGCGGCGCATCAGCCGAAAGAGAAGGTCTACGCAGGTCGGACATCAGACGGTCAAGGCGGTCCTGGGCGCGGCTGACCGCCTCGTCGATACGGCCGACCTTCTCTTCCAGCAGGACATCGGCCCGCTTGGTCTCGATGGCGGCCAGGCGCACGTCATTGGCGGCCTTGAAGCTCTCGAACGCGGTCAGGACGTCAGCCAGCGCCGCGCGGGCCTCGGGCGAGGCCGCGTGTTTGGTTTCCTTCATGGGGTTCTCCGGAACGAATGGCCCTTCTCCCCTTGCGGGAGAAGGCGGGGCCCGCCGGCCAGAGGCCGGTGGGAGGATGAGGGGTCGCGCCGGCGTCGCCGAGAAACCCCTCATCCGGCCGCTGACGCGGCCACCTTCTCCCGCAGGGGGAGAAGGAAACTCGTGACTCATGCTAGCGTCGCCGCATGCCCGACCGCGCCACGCCGAATCTTCCGTCCAGCGACTTCGACGCGACCGAGGCCTTCTATGCGGCCCTCGGCTTCGAGCGGGCCTCGCGCGACCCGGGCTGGATGGTGCTGGAGCGCGGCCGACTGACGCTGGAGTTCTTCCCGTTCCCGGGCCTCAAACCCGCCACCAGCAACTTCGCCTGCTGCCTGCGCCTGGACGACCTGGAGGGCTTCTATGCCGTCTGTCTCGAGGCCGGGATCGAGGAGAAGACCGAAGGCTTCCCCCGCCTCCACCCGCCCGGCGACAAGAAAGTCATGGCCGCCCTGATCGACCCGGACGGCACCTTGCTCAGGCTGATCCGGAACTGAGGCTCAGCCTCGCTAGGTTCAAGCGAGCTTGGGGCAGCATCGGGAAGGTGACGATCGACACCTCCCAGAGCTCGACACGACTAAGCACCCGCAGACGACCCTGGGTCCGCGCCTTCACCTGGCGAAAGCCGATCGAGAGGCCATCCAGGGCGCCGGCCTCGACCAGCGCCGCGACCAGGCGGCCGCGCGGCGTGGTCCGCAGGATCCGCCCTCGGACGAACAGGCCCTTGGCGTCCTCGATGACCTCGTCCCAGACACCGATCGGCTCGGCCTCGTCGTGCTGGTGCAGCATCTTCACGGGCGTCCCGGCCGCCAGGCTCTCGGCGAAGGCGCCGGCGGCGGTGACGTCGTCATTGAGGTCGCGCGTCCAGAACAGGGACGCGTAGCCTTCGATCTTGAGGTCTTCGCTCATCGCGAACGCTCCAGCTTGGCTTCGATGCGGTTCAGCGACTGGCGGGTGGCGTCGGCCTGGGCCTCCAGCCGCGCCAGGCGCTCGGCGACCGGGGCCTGGGCCTCGAGGCGGCGCTGCATCTCGTCGATCCGCGCCGAGGCCTTGCCGGCCCACAGCAAGGCGGCGGCGGCCTGCAGCGCCACGGCGACCAGCACGGCGGCCGACACCTGACGGTCCAGCCGCCAGCGGGAGGGATTGGTCATGGGGTTCTCTCGATCAAGGCCCCCTCCGCGCTGACGCGCTCCTCCCCCGGAGGGGGAAGAAGGAGCCTCTTCTGCCCCCCTCCGGGGGCGGACGACCTCGCGAGGCGAGGTCAGGTGGGGGCCAGCGGCGTTGGCGGGTTAGTGCTCCAGCCCCGCCAGCCGCCGACGCTCGGCGTCGGTGAGGAAAGACGCCGTTTCCAGCCGGCTCCACAGGGCGTCGCGCTCGGCCGACAGGGCCGGGAGGGCGTCCAGGTCGGGGGCTATCCGCGCGCCGGGAAACTTCATGGCCAGCCAGGCGGTCAGGGCCCGCGCCGCCCGCTCGGCCAACGGCACGACCGTCCCGCGCCAGAAGGCGGCATTGGCCTCGCGGTAGTTGGCGTAGGTGTTGTCGCCGGGAATGCCCAAGAGCTGCGGCGGCACGCCAAACGCCAGGGCGATCTCGCGGGCGGCGGCGTGCTTGCCCTCGGTAAAGTCCATCTCGGCGGGCGTCAGCGACATGGCCCGCCAGTCGAGCCCGCCTTCCAGCAGCAGCGGCCGGCCGGCGTTGGCTTGACCCGAATGGGCGTTGGCCAGCTCGGTCTTCAGCCGGTCGAACTGCTCGTCGGTCAGGCGGTCGCCGGCGTCCTTGGACGAATAGACCAGCGCGCCCGAAGGCCGGGCCGAGTTGTCCAGCAGCGCCTTGTTCCAGGCGCTGGAGGCGTTGTGGACGTCGATCGCGAAGGCCGCCGCTTCGAGCGGCGAGAAGCCGTAGTGGTCGCTGGTCGGGTTGAACAGCTTCAGGTGCAGCACCGGCAGCCAGCCGTCACCGTCGCGGCCGATCCGCGCTGTGCGCCCGGCGGCCTGGTAGTCATAAGCCAGCGGCCAGCCGCGCGGGCCAGGAACCACGGTCATTCGGTCGGGCCGCAGGGCGTAGAGCTCGCTGGGCTGCGCGTCGCCGGCAGCCTCCAGATAGGCGTTGCCAGCCACCTGCAGGTTGCCGAAGAACGCTTCCATCAGATCGGGTCCGCCCTGCTCCGGGTTCGGCCGGTCGAGGAGCCGTTTCAGCGGATGATCATCGGCCCTGTGGCCCTCGACGAACACCGCCAGCGGCGTGGCGGCGGCGGCCTCGGCGATCATGCGGACGCAGCGATAGGCCACGGGGTTCTTGGCGAACCCCTCGGCGGCCAGCGCGCCATAGTCCCGCGGCGTCCACTGCGGACGGCCTCCGGTCGTCAAGGCGATCAGCCGCGCGGCGCGGGAGTCCTTGCGCTCGGGCGGGCGCGGTTTGGGGAAGAGCATGGGGGGCTCCGGGGATGGAGTTGAGAACAAATGGGGAACAATGTAGGGTTGCGATCACATCCTTCTTCCCCCTTTGGGGGAGGAGGGCCGCAGGCCCGGAGGGGGCAAGTCAGGGAGTTCGCGATGTCAGCGCCCAAGGCGACGGTGGCCAATGCGCGCCGCCTCAGAAAGGAAATGTCGAAGCCGGAAATGAACCTGTGGCACGCGCTCAGGCGCGGCGGCCTGGACGGCCACAAGTTCCGCCGCCAACATCCGATCGGGCCCTATGTGCTCGATTTCTACTGCGCGGCGCTGCGCTTGGCCGTCGAGGTGGACGGCTACGCGCACTGCGTTGCGTCGAGGCCAAGGCGAGACTTGGCCCGAGATCAGTGGCTCCTCGCGCAAGGCGTCCGCACGCTGCGGATACCGGCGCACGAAGTCATGGCGTCCGTGGACGACACGCTGTCGACGATCCGAGAGCACATCACTCACTTGCCCCCTCCGGATGCTACGCATCCTCCTCCCCCGGAGGGGGAAGAAGGATCGGGCGCCTTCCGCCCCCTCCGGCCCTCTGGGCCACCTCCCCCGCATCGCGGGGGAGGATCTTGATCGTTCATCCCCTCACAGCGCCCGCAGCCTGGGCCTCTGCGCCGACCCCAGCATCAGTTCGCTGATCGCCCAGACCAGCGCGTCCGCACGGTCGGGGCTGTGCTCCAGGTCGCCTGAGCCCAGGGCCATCAGTTCCTCCTCCAGCGCCACGAACGGCCCGCAGTGCAGCACGCGGCCCTGTTCGTAGAGCGCCGCCACCGGCTCAGCCCGCGCCCGTTTGCCCACGCTGGCCCGCACCAGTTTCACCCGGCATGGCGGGTCGGCCTGGGCTAGTACAGACCTCACCATGTCGCCGCCCTGGTTGGCCTCGGCCACGAGGGCGTCGGCGGTCCAGGTTCGCGCGGCCGCCACCGCCCTGCCCGCCCAGCCGGCGGGGGACAGCCCCCGCGCGGTCTCGTCGGCCAGGACGAAGGCGCGGTCGTCCCTTCGGCCCACGACCACGATGCCGCAGGCGTCGCCGCCGGCGGTGGCGGGCGGGTCGATGGCCACGACCACGCGGTCCAGTCGCGCTGGCCGGGCGGCCCGGCATCTGGCTAGGTCCTCGGCGCGGAACAGGCCGCCGTCGGTCTCGACGATCACCCCGTCCAGCTCCTGGGCGGCCAGGCGCGTGCCGCCATAGAGGCTCTCCAGCGTCCGCAGGAAGGCGGGCGCCAGGTTGCCGGCGTTGGCGGCCGTGCCCGCGCGGGTCAGCGAGACGCCGGGCTCGGCCATTAACACCTTCAGGGCCCGATGGGGCTTGGGCGTCGTGGTCACCACCAGGCGCGGATCGGTCCCCAGGCGCAGGCCAAAACGCAGCATGGCCAGGGTGTCGCCGGGCTTGGGCCAGGCGCAGAACTCGTCGGCCCAGGCGGCGTGGAATTGGGGGCCGCG
Organism: Caulobacter sp. BP25; assembly: GCF_002737755.1. Classification (GTDB taxonomy): domain Bacteria; phylum Pseudomonadota; class Alphaproteobacteria; order Caulobacterales; family Caulobacteraceae; genus Caulobacter. The sequence goes on along the minus strand of NZ_PEGH01000018.1, from coordinate 751,730 downwards.
CAGGGAGTCCGGGTCCTCGGCCGAGAAGGCGTAGGCGGTGGCGCCGTTGGGCCAGACGAGGCGCCGGCGGGAGGCTTCCCAGCGGGGGCGCTCGTCGGGCGGTGAGAGCGCTTGGAGGCCGGAGGGCCCCTCGATCATCACCTCGCGCACATCGTGGAAAGTGGGACCAACCAAGGCCAGCCGCGCGCCGGCCGTGGCCTGTTCGATCATCCAGGCCGCGCCGGCGTAGGTCTTGCCCGCGCCGCGCCCGCCCAGGAACAGCCAGGTGGTCCAGGGGTCAGGCGGTGGAACCTGGTGATCCCCCCGGATGCGGAGGGTTCGAAGGCTCTCCACCACTTGTCTCGCCAAGTCCGGACGGTTCTCGTCGATCCCGCTCAGCCAGGTATTTAAGCTCTCGGGATCCAGCAAATTTAGCCAGTCGCTCACGCACCTCGGCATGAAGCTCGGCGATACGCTGGGCGTTCCATGGGACGTCGTCATTCATCGCGGTCTCCGAATTGTTACGGTCGGCGCCGGCCTCGGCCTTGACGGCCTGCTGCAGGCCCGAAAGCGCGCGGCCGACCCGACTAGCGCTCCCCCGGAACAGCTTGATGGCTCGGCCGGCCTTCGCGGCCTTGGCGGCGATCTCCATCCGCGCTTCGGAGGTCTTGTCCTCGCTGGCGGTCAGGATCTCAGACGCCGCCTTGGCGTAGGTCAGGGCGACCAACTCCTCGATGGCGCTGAGGGCGGCTTCGATGTCTTCGCTTTTCTGGGCCATGACACAAAGATACGGCGCCAGCGGACGCGGATGATCCAGAAGGCTCTGAAAGTGACAAGTGTTTGATTTCAAACAACTCGATCTCGTCTATGCCGAGCATAGAGCGGCCTGAACGCCCGTACTTGACGCCAGGGGCGGCTCGACAGCGATCCAGCGGACCGCCAGGCTAGGCTCAAAAGGGAGAGAGCATGATCGACCTGACCGGAAGGACCGTCCTGGTCACCGGCGCTTCGTCCGGCATCGGGGCGCACCTGGCCCGCCGGGCCGCCGCCGCCGGGGCCAAGGTGGCCTTGGCCGCCCGCCGCACCGACCGTCTGGAGGCCCTGGTCGCCGAGATCGGCGCCAACGCGGCGGCCTTCGCGATGGACGTCGAGGACGAGGGCTCGATCATCGCCGGCTATGACGCGATCGAGAGCCGCCTGGGCGTCCCCGACACGGTGATCGCCAATGCCGGCATCAGCATCCAGGGCTCGGCCCTCGACATCGCAGCCGACGACTTCGACAAGGTGCTGGGCGTCAACACCCGGGGCGTGTTCCTGACCGCTCGCGAGGGGGCGCGGCGGATGATCCGGGCCGGGTCGGAGGACTTAAACTCTCCATGGGGCGGGCGCGGCCGCGTCCTGCTGATCGCCTCGATCGGGGCGCACAAGGTGCTGCCGGGCTTGACCGCCTACTGCACGTCCAAGGCCGCCACCGCCATGCTGGGCAAGAGCCTGGCCCGCGAATGGGCCCGCAAGGGGATCAACGTCAACGTCCTGTGCCCCGGCTACATCCGCACCGAGCTCAATAGCGAGTGGTTCGACACCGACGGCGGCCAGCGCCTGGTCGCCGGCTTCCCCCGCAAGCGCCTGATGGACGAGGACGACCTGACCGGCACGGCGCTGTACCTGTGCTCGGACGCGGCGCGGGCGGTGACGGGCAGCGTGTTCACGGTCGACGACGGGCAGTCGCTTTGAAGATGCTCCCCCGCGATGCGGGGGAGCTGTCACGGAGTGACTGAGGGGGCGAGCTGGACGGATACCGCGTTGGCCCCCTCCGGCCCTGTGGGCCACCTCCCCCGCGATGCGGGGGAGGAACATGCCCCTTGGCGCCCGCACCAAACCGGGTTCAAAAGGCCGCCTCGGGACCGGTGGCGGCGCTCTGGCGCGGAAAGCCGGGCCGCGCGCATGGACTTGTCATGTTAGCGCTCCCATCTATAGCCATCGCAACGACAACACCGCAGGACGACCAAAGTGCATCTGACCGGCCAGCTTCTGATCGGCGGCGAAAGCCGCAAGGGAACCCACGGCGAGATCAAGGGCGTCAATCCGGCGACCGGCGAGATCCTGGAGCCCGCGTTCGGCGGCGCAGGCCTGGCCGATGTCGAAGCCGCCGCGGCCCTGGCCCACGAGGCCTTCGCCAGCTACCGCGCCCTGCCTTACGAGACCCGCGCGACCTTCCTGGAAGCCATCGCCGAGCACATCGAGGCCATCGGCGATGACCTGATCGTCCGCACCATGGCCGAGACCGGCCTGCCCCGCCCGCGCCTGGAAGGCGAACGCGGCCGCACCGTGGGCCAGCTGCGCCTGTTCGCCAGCGTGCTGCGCGACGGCGGCTTCCTGGAAGCCCGCATCGACCCGGCCCTGCCCGACCGCAAGCCGCTGCCGCGTCCGGACCTGCGCCTGCGCAACGTGCCGCTGGGTCCAGTGGCGGTGTTCGGGGCGTCAAACTTCCCGCTGGCCTTCTCGGTGGCCGGCGGCGACACCGCTTCGGCCCTGGCGGCCGGCTGCCCGGTCATCGTCAAGGCCCACCCCGCCCACCCCGGCGCCTCGGAGCTGGTCGGCCGCGCCATCCAGGCCGCCGTCGCCTCGGTGGGCCTGCATCCGGGCGTGTTCTCACTGATCCACGACAGCGGCTATGAGGTCAGCCAGGCCCTGGTCGCCGATCCGCGCGTCAAGGCCGCCGGCTTCACCGGCTCGCGTCGCGGGGGCCTGGCGCTGCTGGCCATCGCTCAAGGCCGTCCCGAGCCGATCCCGTTCTACGCCGAGATGAGCAGCATCAACCCGGTGATCATGCTGCCCGCCGCCCTGAAGGCGCGCGGTCCCGCGATCGCCCCGGACTTCGTGGCCGCCCTGACCCTGGGCGCGGGCCAGTTCTGCACCAATCCCGGCCTGATCCTGGCGATCGACGGCCCCGAGCTGGACGCCTTCGTCGAGGCCGCCGGCAAGGCGGTCGAGGCGGCTCCGGCCTCGGTCATGCTGACCCCGGGCATCTGCCAGGCCTTCGCCCATGGCGTGGCCGCCCTGAGCGAGGCGCCGGAAGTGACCACGGTCGCGCGCGGCGTCCCGGGTCCGGACGGCAGCCACACCGGCCGCGCGGCCCTGTTCAGCGTCAAGGCCGCAGACTTCCTGGCCAATCCGCACCTGCACGAGGAAGTGTTCGGCGCGGCCTCGCTGGTGGTCCGCTGCGCCGACCAAGCCGAGTTGGAGACGGTGATCGCCGCTGTCGAAGGCCAGCTGACCATCGCCATCCACATGGACGAGGCCGACCACGGCATCGTCGCCGCCCTGCTGCCGACGCTTGAGCTGAAGGCCGGCCGGATTCTCGTGAACGGCTTTGGCACCGGCGTCGAAGTGGCCTCGGCCATGGTCCACGGCGGCCCCTTCCCGGCCACCAGCGACGGCCGCACGACCTCGGTGGGGACGCTCGCCATCGCTCGCTTCCTGCGGCCGGTCAGCTACCAGAACCTGCCGGAAGCCCTGCTGCCGGCCGAGCTGAAGACCGACAACCCGCTGGGCGTCGCGCGGCGGGTGGATGGCAAGGTGAAGCTCGGCTGATCGCGGGCCTCAAGATCCTCCCCCGCGATGCGGGGGAGGTGGCCCAGAGGGCCGGAGGGGGCGAGCTCTGCCTAGGCCGCATTAGCCCCCTCAGTCGCCCCGCGACAGCTCCCCCGCAACGCGGGGGAGCATCTTTCTAACTAATGCCCGCCCGCGCTCGGCGGCTTGGCGAACTTCGCCACGTCCGCTTCGGTCACCGGCTTCGCATAGGCGTTGCCGAAGTGGGTGCGGACATAGGTGATCGCCTCGGCCATCTGGGCGTTGCTCAGCGTGCCGACGAAGCCCGGCATGGCCCCCTGCCCCTGCGCCACGACCATGATCGGATAGGCCGCCCCGGCTAGCTTGGGGTTCGAGGCCAAGGCCGGAATAGTCCCCGCCCCCACCCCGCCCTTGGCGTCGGCCATGTGGCAGGCCTGGCAGACCGCGCCATAGACCTGCTCGCCGGTGACGGGCTTGGCCGCGCGGACGATGCCGCCGCCGGTGTCGCCGCCGCCGGGCGCGGGGGTCTGGGCCATGGCCGGGAAAGCCGCCAGCAGAGCCGCCGTCAGAAAGATCTTCCTCATCTCTTAAGCCTCCAGCGCGCGCTTGTGCAGACGGGTGATGGCGTCGATGGACGAGAGCAGCGCCCCCTCCATCCAGCAGCCGACGTAGGAGGCGTGCTCGCCGGCCAGCACGATCCGGCGGTCCATGCCGACCAGGGTCTGGTAGTGCTGCTTGCGGGTGTCCTCGTTCCAGCGGGCGCAGCAGCCCAGGGTCCAGGGCACGCGGCTCCAGGCCACCGAGGCGCCACTAGCGAACTCCTTGCGGTAGCTGGCCGGGTGGATCACCGAGCCTTGCGCCAGCGCGACCTCGATCCGCTGCTCGGGCGTCATGCCGGCCAGGCGATAGGCCCCCATCTCGCGGGCGAAGGCGCCCAGCAGCACCGCCGGCCCGTCCTTGAACAGGTTGTGGTTCGGATAGGAGATCAGGGCGATCTCCTGGTCGGTGAAGCTGTGGCCGCCGTAGATGTCGTCGTCCTCTTCCCAGAAGCGGCGCTTCATCTCCAGGCCGATCTTGACCTGGCCGGAGTACGGTACGGCCTTGATCGCGGCCATCATCTCGTCGGTCACCGCCAAGTCCATCTGGCCCAGCACGCCAAGAGGGATCGTGCAGACGCACCAGTCGGCCTTGGTCTCGTTGGCCTTTCCCGTGGCGGTGTCGGTCCAGCTGACTGCGACGCCCTTGTCGTCCTGGGAGATCTTGCTGACCTTGGCGTTGTAGGTGATCAGGCCGTCGACTTGGCGTGCGAAAGCCTTGCCGATCATGTCCATGCCGCCGACCGGCTGGAACATGGTGGTCTGCATCTCGTGGTTCATAAAGAAGCCCATCGAGGTCCAGACCTGCGGGTCCAGCACGTCGTGCAGGCCGTAGAGGTCCTTGGACGCGATCGGCGCGCCGTCGACGCCGCCGCCGGGCGGCCGCTCATAGCCTCGGTGCGAGGAGGCGCGCAGGGACGACACGTACTTGTAGTCCTTGTCCAGCATGCCCCAGCCCTTCAGGGCCTCCAGCAGCTTGTCGCGATCCTCCTGCGTGACCGTATCGTCCAGGGCCTTGGCGTTGACCGACTTGGCCAGCAGCTCGGCGATGTTGCCCTCGAAGTCAGCGGCGGCGGCGTTGAAGCGCACCGGCTTGCCGCCGAAGGCCTGGGACGAGTGGATCCAGCCCGAGTGGTTGAACTGGATGAACGGCTCCAGCGCCACGCCGAAGCTCTTGCAGTAGTGGAGCAAGGTCCGGTGATGGTGCGGGATGCGCCAGGGACCGGGGTTCAGATAGTTGCCGGGCGAAAAGCCGACCTTCTGCGTCGCGCCGCCCAGCTCGGTATAGGTATCGCCGCCCCGCAGCGACCAGTTGCGGCCGCCGGCGCGGTTCTGGAACTCCAGGATCTGAACCTTGTAGCCGGCCTTGCGCAGCTCGAACGCCGCCAGCAAGCCCGCCAGGCCCGCGCCCAGCACGATGACGCTGGCGCCCGGCCGCGCGCCTTGCAGATTGGGGGGACCATGGAACTGGGTCTCGGCCGCGTGGCCCAAGGTGGTCATCGCCTGATAGAGCGCCGCCGTGCCCCCGACCTTGGCGATGGCGGACAGAAGCTGGCGCCGCGTCGGCGCCCTGACACCGGAATCCATGAAAACCCTTCCCCTCACGCGCCGCTAAAACTCGGCGTGCGGACAAAGGGCTATCAGCGATGGACGGCGCGGCGAGGCTTCACGGAACACCGCGCCGAACGATGGGGCGGAGACTCCGAATTATCGGCGCCCGGAGCACCTGGCTGCGCGCGAACTGTGCAGCCTCCCGCCCGAGCCCGCGCGACCGGCGGGCAAGGCCTTCGGATCACGGTTGGCGAGGGCGGGCGCCATCCAGCACCAGGGCGGTCACGGCGGCGCGCGTCTGATCCATGAAGGCCCTGTCGGCCAGGCCCTTGCCGGTCAGGGCCCGGACCTGGACCGCGAAGTCGGCATAGTGCTGGGTGATCGCCCAGATCGCGAAGATCAGCCCGGTCGGATCGACGGGCGCCAGGCGGCCGTCGGCGATCCAGCCCTCGATCACGGCGACCTTGGCGTCGAACACCGCCTTCAGCGGCCCAGCCAGCACCGGCTTCAACAGCGGCGCGCCACGCAGCATTTCCAGGGCGAACAGGCGCGACAGGTCGGGATGGTCGCGGCTCATGGCCAGCTTGGCCTCGATCAGGGCGCCGATCGCTTGGGCCGGGTCGTCCTCGCGGCGGAAGCGGGCCAGGGGAGCCAGCCATTGCGACAGCCCCTGCTCCAGCACGGCCACATAGAGCGCGTCCTTGGACGGGTAGTAGTAGAGCAAGTTCGCCTTCGACAGGCCCGCCGCCCGGGCGATGGCCTCGACGCTGGCGCCGTCCAGGCCAAGCCGCGCGAAGACCGACAGCGCCGCGCCCAGGATCGCGGCCTTGCGAGCCTCGCCGGCCTGGGCGCGGCGGCCGGCAGGCGCTGCGGCCGGCGCCGCGGTTTCGCCCGCCGATTGGGCGGCCTTGACTAGAGCGCGGGCGCCGGGGGCCTTCGCGCGCCCGCTCCGCGCCACGGGCTTGCGCGGCGACTTGACGGACTTCGCGGCGGGACCGGTCATCGGCTCTCGAACTTGGACCAAATGGTCAAACTTGGACCAGATGGTTCGGATTGCAGTGTTCGTCGGGATGGTATTCCATGCTGGCCGGACATCACAAGGAGCCCCGTCGATGAGCTCGCCGATCGCCCCGCTGTCGCCCGACTGCGTCATGCTGCCCGCGCGGCCCGAGCCGTTGCCGGTGGACCCGAAGACGACGGCGGTGATCGTCATCGACATGCAGAACGCCTACGCCTCGCCCGGCGGCTATCTGGACCTGGCCGGCTTCGACATCTCGGGCGCGGCCGGGGTGATCGACAAGATCGCCGAGATCCTACCCGTGGCCCGCGCGGCCGGCATGAGCGTGATCTACTTCCAGAACGGCTGGGACGACCAGTACGTGGAGGCCGGCGGTCCCGGCTCGCCCAACTGGTGGAAGTCCAACGCGCTCAAGACCATGCGCGCCCGCCCCGAGCTGCAGGGCAAGCTCTTGGCGCGCGGCCAGTGGGACTATGAGCTGGTCGACAAGCTCAAGCCCCAGCTCGGCGACATCCAGCTGCACAAGACCCGCTATTCGGGCTTCTTCAACAGCCAGCTGGACAGCGTGCTGCGCGCCCGCGGCATCCGGCACCTGGTGTTCGTCGGCATCGCCACGAACGTCTGCGTGGAGTCGACCCTGCGCGACGGGTTTTTCCTCGAATATTTCGGGACCGTGCTGGAGGACGCCACCCACCAGGCCGGCCCCGACTTCGTCCAGAAGGCCGCCCTGTTCAACATCGAGCGCTTCTTCGGCTGGGTCTCGAACACGGCCGATTTCAAGGGAACGTTCGGACAGCTGGCGCCGCGCGCCTAACCCTTCACCCGATCTCCCCGGCGACACGCCAGTGCGGCGAAGCCAATGCCGGGGCCCAGATCGAACCCAGGAGCTTTTGCCGTCACGGCTTCGCCGCAAGGCGAGAACACCCAAGCCGTCCCGGATGAATCTGGGTCCCGGCATTCGCCGGGAAGGTCGGATTTCTTGAGGATTTGGAGAACCACGACAATGCCCAAGACCGTCATCACCCCGCCCGGCACGGGCGTCCCGATCGCCCCGTTCTCGCCAGGAACGATGGCCGACGGGATCGTCTATGTCAGCGGCACCCTGGCCTTCGACAAGGACAACAACGTCGCCTTCCCCGGCGACGCCGAGGCCCAGACCCGTCAGGTGCTGGAGACCATCAAGTCGGTGATCGAGACCGCCGGCGGCACGATGGAGGACGTGGTGATGAACCACATCTTCCTGACCGACTGGGTCCACTACGCCCCAATGAACAAGGTCTATGCCGAGTACTTCCCCGGTGACAAACCCGCCCGCTACTGCATCCAGTGCGGCCTGGTGAAGCCCGGCTTCGTGGTCGAGATCGCCTCGGTCGCGCATGTGGGCAAGACGTAGCCGCATGACCGCCCCTCCCCGCTCGCCCCCGCGAAAACGGGGATACCTGCGCCGCCCCCTGCTTCATCCGTCATTCCCGCCCTTGTGGCGGGAACCTCTCTGTCCGCCGCAGGTGCGGCAGGGGCGGATCGCTGGCGATCCGCTGGCGTCTCACGTGTCAGCTGAACCAGGGGTTCCCGCCACAAGGGCGGGAATGACGGAGATTTTGGCTGTGAGACTTGTTCCTCAAACCCGACGGAACGCGCGGTGCGTCGCATGACCAGCGGAACCGTCGATGGCATCTTCTACGAACTCCACGGCGGCCCGGTCGCCGGCCGGGACGTGGTCCTTCTGTCGTCGGGCCTGGGCGGCTCGGGGGCGTTCTGGGCGCCGCAGATGCGGGCCCTGACCCAGCGCTGGCCGGTCGTCACCTATGACCACCGCGGCACGGGGCGCAGCGTCCGCGCCCTGCCGCCAGGTCCCTACAGCGTCGACGACATGGCGCAAGACATGGTCAAGGTCATGGACGCTCTGGGCCTTGCCAAGGCCCACGTGGTCGGCCACGCGGCGGGCGGCAATGCGGGCCTAGCCCTGGCCCTGAGCCACCCCGACCGCCTGGGCAAGCTGGTGGTCGTCAACGGCTGGAGCCGGCCCGATCCGCACATCCAGCGCTGCTTCGACACCCGCATCCATCTGCTGAACGACAGCGGGCCAGAGGCTTACGTCCACGCCCAGCCGATCTTCCTCTATCCGGCCGACTGGATCTCGCGGAACCACGACCGGCTGATGGCCGAGGAGGCCCACCACGTGGCCGGTTTCCCGCCGTGCGAGGTGATGCTGGCGCGGATCAACGCCTTGCTGGCCTTCGACATCGACGCGCGGCTGGAGGATATCCCTCACCGCATCCTGATCAGCGCCAGCGCCGACGACATGCTGGTCCCGATGCGCTGCTCCCAGCGCCTGGCCGCTCGCCTGCCCAACGCCGCCTTCCAGCAGGTCGCCTGGGGCGGCCACGGTTTCACCGTCACCGATCCCGAGACCTTCAACGAGGGTTTGGTGGCGTTTCTGGAGGGGGCGTGATGGTTGCGCGCCCCCTCCGTCACGCGGCTTCGCCGCGCGCCACCTCCCCCGTTTCACGGGTGAGGAGGACGACGTTTTCACCCTCCTGCCCCGCTTGCGGGGGAGGTGGATCGGCGCCGTCAGGCGTCGAGACGGAGGGGGCGTCAGGCCTCGTCCGCAACGATCACATCTGAGGTTATACCCATGCAGGTCGGCGTCTTCATTCCCATCGGCAACAACGGCTGGCTCATCTCCGAGACCTCGCCGCAGTACATGCCCAGCTTCGAGCTCAACAAGGAGATCACCCAGAAGGCCGAGAAATACGGCTTCGACTTCGCCCTCTCGATGATCAAGCTGCGCGGCTTTGGCGGCAAGACGCAGTTCTGGGAGCACAATCTGGAGAGCTTCACCCTGATGGCGGGCCTGGCCGCGGTGACCTCCAAGATCAAGATCTTCGCCACGGTGGCCACCCTGACCATCCCGCCGGCCATGGTGGCGCGCATGGCCTCGACCATCGACTCGATCGCGCCGGGGCGCTTTGGCGTGAACCTGGTCACCGGCTGGCAGAAGGCCGAGTACTCGCAGATGGGCCTCTGGCCTGGCGAGCAGCACTATACCGACCGCTACAACTACCTGGCCGAATATACGACGGTGCTGAAGGACCTGCTGGAGACCGGGGTGTCGGACTTCAAGGGCAAGTACTTCACCATGGAGGACTGCCGGGTCAGCCCGCATCCCAAGGAGACCAAGCTGATCTGCGCCGGCTCGTCCGACGAGGGCCTGGCCTTCACGGCCAAGTACGCCGATTACAGCTTCGCCCTGGGCAAGGGGGTCAACACCCCGACCGCCTTCGCCAGCGTCAACCAGCGGCTGGAGGCGGCGGCCGCCAAGACCGGCCGCGACGTCCAGTCCTTCATCCTGTTCATGATCATCGCCGACGAGACCGACGAGAAGGCCCTGGCCAAGTGGCAAAAGTACCGCGACGGCGCCGATCAGGAGGCGCTGGCCTGGCTGACCAATCAGGCCGCCCCCAATGCTGCGGCCGGCGCGACCACCAACACCGCCCAGCTGGCCGCTCCGGAGTCGGCGGTGAACCTGAACATGGGCACCCTGGTCGGCAGCTATGAGAGCATCGCCCGCATGATGGACGAGATCGCGCAGGTCCCCGGCACAGCGGGCGTGCTCCTGACCTTCGACGACTTCGTGCAGGGGGTCGAGGACTTCGGGACGAAGATCCAGCCGCTGATGAAGAGCCGGAAGGGATAGAGCCTGTCACTTGCCCCCACCTGACCTCGCTTGGCGAGGTCGTCCGCCCCCGGAGGGGGCGGAAGAATGGCCTTCTTCCCCCTCCGGGGGAGGAGGGCCGAAGGCCCGGAGGGGGCAAGTCCGCCGCCCCCTCTAATCCACCGCCAGCATGCCCACCAGCTGCAGGCGGAAGATCAGCACGCTGTCGGGCGGAATCTCGCCCATGTCGCGCGGGCCATAGGCCAGGTCCGACGGGATGTAGAGAACCCACTCGTCGCCGACCTTCATCTTCGGCAGAGCCTCCAGCCAGCCCTGGATCAGGCCGTCGGCGGGCATGATCGCCGCGCGGCCGCGAGCGAAGCTTGAGTCGAACACGGTCCCGTTCAGCAGCTTGCCCTCGTAGTGGACCTTGATGATGTCGCCCAGCTTGGGCGAGGGGCCGTCCTTGGGGCCGCTGGTCACGACCTTGTACTGCAGGCCCGAAGGCAGGCTGACCACGCCCGGGGCCTTGGCGTTCTGCTCCAGGAAAGCCTTGCCGGCCAGGGCGTTGGCCGAGGGGCCGGCGTTCAGCTGCGGCGGCGGCGAGACCTGCGGGGTCTGGGCGTGAACGGCGCCGGCGGCCAGCGTCGCGGCGAGAACCAGGGGAGCAAGAAGGCGCATCAAGGGTCTTTCGGAACGTGAAGGACGGAGTCGGAGAGCCACACCGTAGCGAGGCTTCACCTGAACATCGCGGCGAAATTTTGGGGAAGAGCCCGGCGGCGGCGGCGAGCGCCTGCGAGCGCCTGCGAGCGCGAAGAAATGGATACTAAATTTAGCACCTTCGCGCCAAGAGATGCGAAACTTCACGCCACGCCAGACTTGATCGAAATACGCACGGCCACGCCGCCTAGGCGGCGTGATCCTCGGCCCTGACGATAATCCGCCTGGCCTGGCGAGGCGGAACGACGGCGAGGATTTCGGCGGCCCAGCTAAGCCGGACGTCTCGGATGGTCGGGCCGACGATGCTTTCGAGGTCATACAAGCCTGGTGCGGAGCCCCGGAGCAACCGCTTGACCAGGACCCGGCCATCCTCGGTTTCGACCACGCAGGGATATCCCAGCATGTCGACATCCGGTGCGGTCTTCTGTTCCTCGAAATAGATAAGGGCGCCGTCTTCAGCGAAGGTGTGCATGGAGTGACCACGCACCTCCAGTGCGACAGATTTGGACGTAGTCCCAAACGCAGGCGGCGCTTGATCCCAGGTTTCGTGACCTGTGGATAAGATCACCTCTCCGCTCGCATCGGCCCCGACGCGGCCAATGATACGGACAAGCGGAGCCTGGCGCTTGGACTGGCTGTTGATCGCGCCGGCGAAGATGGCGTCCACGGTCGTCTCGTAGGCCGTGGCGATCTTCTCCTCCGTCTCGCCCTTGAGGCTTTGACTGACCCCTTGAACGAACGAGGCGAGGGTCGACTGGGGAACGCCCGACGTTATCGCGACGCGCTTGGTCTTCAGACCATTCGCTTCCATCCATCGCATGAAGGCCTGGGCGCGGCGGCTGGGTACCTTTTCCATGCCGTTCATCATGTCGACTCGTACGATTTTTCGTAGCTGCGAAATTTCGCACCTTTTGACTTGTAATTGGGTACTATTTTTCGTACCCATTTGTCATGTCTCGCCCCGAACAACCGATCCAGGTCCCGTGCTGGGCGCTTGAACGCCTTCGCGGTCGTGTCGTTCGCGCGGCTCGCCTTCCCCCAGCCACCTGCTCATGGGAGCCGACCTTGATCGTTATTGATATCGCAGAGCGCGCCGCCGCTCGCGCCGCGCCCCCGCGCATCTCGTTTCGTCGCACCGATGCCGATCGCCGCCTGCCTCGCGCGATCGTGCGAATGCCCAATGATGGCCCCATGCCGGACCGTGAGGCGCGCTCGACCGCTCGGTTAGAGGCCCTCAGACGCAGGGCCGCGCTCTACGGCTTCGCGGACGACGCGCCGCTCCCCAGCGAGCATCCTGAAGATCGCCGCATCCGCACGGGACAGTCGCCAGATCGGGGGCGCCAATGAGCGGCCTCCTCGACGACCTGGCTGAACAGGTCATCCACCAAGCCTGCGGCGCGGGGCCAAAGCGCGCGGTGCTACGGACCTTGGTCATCAAGGCCGGCGACATGCTGGCCGAGATGGATGGCCATGGCGAAGCCGCCGCGCTCCATGCGCGCCAGGTGCGCCGGCACGAGGAGAAACGCTGTCGGCTCGGCGTGGACCGGAGAAGCCGTCGGTGACGACGCCAAGGCGATCGCCCCCTCATTTCGAGCCGAAACGCGCCGAGACCCCGCCCCCTCGTGCGCCTGGCCTCCCCCCTTCTTGAGAAACGACTCCATGACCATCGACACCCAAGTTCGACCTGTCCTGACCCTGCTTCGCGACGGCAGGGTGGAAGGCGATCTGCCCCTCGTCACCAAGGGCCCCATCGACCATCTGGCCGAGGAGGATCTGGACCTTGTCCGCGACGCCGAGCGCCTTCATCGGCGGGGCTGCGAGAACGAAGCCAAGGCCATGGTCGCCGCGCTTGAAACAAAGCTGGGGATCACGGCGGCGGACAGGGCCGCCGCGTTCGCCCCTCAAGAGCCATGGGAGAGCGCTCTTCTGGCGGCGCTGAGTCGAGAGCCCGAGGCGCGCGGGTCGTCGCCGATCTCAGGCGACCCTCGCCATCTCACCGACGCGGAGAAGAAATCACTGGACGCCGCGACCGCGGAACTCGCCCGCGCCCGCACCAAGGGCAATCGGGAAATCGCCCAAGGCAAAATCGCCAGGCTAGCCGAGCGACTTCAGCAGAGGATCGAGCTCAACGCGCGCGCGGACGGCATCGCCGAGACCGTGGCCCTGGCCAAGGCCAGGGGCGAGGACGTCAACGAGACGCCCTCTTGCGGCGCCGTCGAGATCGAGAGCCGCGACGGCTTGCATCGGCTGCACAAGCTGGGACACCTGACCGTTCAGCATATGAGAGCAGCGACGGCCTATCGCGCCGGCTATGAGGCGCGCGGCAGGGACCTCAGAGCTCAGGTCTTCGACGATGTCGGCGGCGGCACGGGGCACGACAATGACGCGTTCGTCGAGAAACGATTGAGGCGCGCGAAACTGCTGGACTATGTCGCCCGCGTCGATCGCGCCGTGGCCCTGGGCTGCATCGGCGATCCCAAGGCGCTGCAACTCCTCCGATCGGTGGCGGGGGAAGGAACGGCCATCACCGCCTGGGGGCGCGGCCGCGCCTTGGCGCGAAACCGGGACGCCCTCGCGCGGGCCCTGGACATCGCCGTGAGGCTGCTGCGCGCGCCTGGCGAAGGCCCGGGAAACGCCCTGGCGGCCAGGCGAGAATAAGTATTCCAAAGCATAGCGCTTGACACGGAACCTGTTTTGTGGTTCTTATATCCACACAGGGCACTGCGCCCACACAAACAGCCCCGCCCGGAAAATCTCCGGCGGGGCTTTTTCGTTTCCGCCGCCGCTCAGGCCCCCCCCTCCTGATCTCCCGCTTTTGGGACCAACTCCGGCGTCACCGACGTGAGGCCGCGAGCCTGCGTCGGCGGGCTGGATCCAACCGGACGGCGCCGCTCCTGAGGCGGCTCGCCGACGCGCCCGCAGGGCCGCCGGCTCCTCGGCCGGCGCAAGCCTTCGAACCCCATCACCTCCTCCACCGGCCGGTTCTAGCGACCGGATCGGAAGCCGCTCCAGGGAGCACGCGAACGATGAGCTCGGTTAGTATCCGTGAAGCGCTCGAGACTGCGGTCGCCGCCATGACGCCGCCGCTCGCCACGGCCTGGGAAAACGCGGCCTTCTCACCAACCGCCGATACGCCCTACCAGCGCGTCGCCATGGCTTTCGCCAAGCCCCTGAACAGCGAGTATGGGCGCGGCTTCCAAGAGCGCGGCTACATGCGCATCGACCTGGTCTATCCGGGCGGTCAAGGCGTCAGCGCCGTGGCCGCGCGCGCGGATCTGATCCGGGCCACCTTCTTTCGAGGCGCGACCTTCACCGCCAACGGCTTCGCCACCACGATCGCCGGCACGCCCGCGATCCTGCCCGGCGTGAACGACGACCAGGGCGACTACGTGGTGCAACTCCGCGTGCCGTTCATCGCCTCGATCACCTCCTGACGGGCCCCTCGGCCGCCAGACCTCGACGCCCCCGGACATGCGCCGGGCGTCGCTGCATGCCCCTTCACCAACCTAGGAGTCTCTCATGCCCGTTGCACAGGGTATTAACAAAAAGACCGCCTACAAGAAGCAAACCGGCCTGGGCGCCAACGCCACCGGCGGCGGCGGCCAGATCGTCCGCCGCACCTCCAGCGTCTTCCAGGCGCCGCTGGACACCTTCGAGAGCAACGAGATCGTATCTCACCAACAGTCGACCGGCGTCGGCCTGGGGGTGATCAAGCCGGCCGGCAAGATCGACGGCCTGCTGTCGCCTGGCACCTATGGAACGCTGCTGGCTTCGCTGCTGCGCAAGGACATGGCGACGGGCGCGGCCCTGACCGGCCTGACCATCACCGTCGCCGCTTCGGGCCAGAACTGGACCCTGACCCGCTCGGCCGGCTCGTTCCTGACCGACGGCGTCAAGGTCGGCGACGTGGGCCGCCTGACCGCAGGCGCCTTCAACGCGCTCAACAGCCAGAAGAACCTGCAGGTGCTGGCCGTCACCGCCCTGGCCCTCACCGTCAAGCCACTGAACGGCTCGGCGATGTTCGCCGAAAGCGCCGTCACGGCCGCCACCTTCGCCATCACCGGCAAGAAGGCGCTGGTCCCCGCGACCGGCCACACCAACGACTACTATACGTTCGAGGAGTGGTATCCGGACCTTGGTCGTTCGGAAGTCTACAACGACCAACAGATCGCCCAAGTCGCTCTGAGCCTGCCGGCCACGGGCAACGCCACGATCAGCCTCGACACCGTCGGCCGCACCCGCACCCTGGGCGCCGCCCAAGTGCTGACAACGCCGGCGGCCGAGACCCTGACCGATGTGCTGACGGCGGTGAACGGCGCTATCCTGGTGAACGGCGTGCAAGTCGCCAACGTCACCGGCGCTCAGGTCACCATCAACGGCAACACCGCCCACAGCGACGCCGTGGTCGGCGCCAATGTGGTCGATGACCTCCAACGCGGCCGTATCGCTGTCTCAGGCAGCTTCACCGCCAAGTTCGACAGCGTGACGCTGCAAACGATCCTGGATGGCCGGTCGACGACCTCCCTGGTTCTGACGATCGCCGAGGACAACACGGCCAACGCCGACTTCATGGTCGTCAACATGCCGATGATCAAGCTGACCAGCGACACGCCTGACGACGGCGAGAAGGCCATCATCCGGACCTACGCGTTCACGGCGCAGATCAACAGCGCCGGCGGCGCGGCCCTGGCCACCGACCAGACGATCATCTCGATCCAGGACTCGGCCGCCTAACGAGATCCGGCCCAGCCGGACGCCCCGCCGCGGGCTCTTTCAGCGGCGCTCCCTCTCCAACTCAACGCCAGGGTCGCGCCCTGGCGTCCTTTTCGGGACACTCACATGACCAAGATCACCATCGACCGCGATCTGGAAGCCTATGACGACGTCGCCGCCTCGGACGTGCCCTACGCCCTGCCCGTCCTGAACGCGGACGGCGCCGAGGACGGCCTTGTCCTCAACGTCCTGGGCGCGCAGTCCGAACGCGTCCAAGGCGAGGTGAACCGCCTCGTCAACGAGCGCCGCAAGCGCCAGGCCCAGGCTGCGGCCGTCACCAAGGGCGAGGCGGCCGAGTTCACCCTGGTCGAGGACGACATCGCCTTCGGTCACCGCTTGACCGCGGCGCGCGTCGTCGGCTGGAACCTGCGAACGGCCTTCACGCCCGAAGGGGCCTTCCGCCTGGTGAGCCGTAGCAACCGGATCGCCGAGCAGGTGACGCGCGCCTCGAACGACATCGCAAATTTTACGCGACCCTCGCCGAAGGCCTGATCGCCTTCGCGAGAGAACAGTTCGAGCTAGGGGTTCGCCAGGACGACGGCGAACCCCTTCGCACACACCTGGAAAGCCTGGCGCGGCAGGGCGACGTCGAGGCGCGCTGGAGGCTGGAAAACCCGCCGCCACTGTCACCTCACGCCGCCCATGTCTGGTACTGGTTCTGCGACCTGGCGCGGACCCGGCAAACCGGCGCCATGGCCCCCTGTCGCCTCTCGCGTCTGGATATCCAGGCCTGGGAACGCGACGAGGGCGTGCGGCTGGAGCTTTGGGAACGGCGGGCGATCCTCCAGATCGACAGCCTCCAGCTTGAGATCGCCTTGGCGACGAAGACTTAAGGCTCCGCGCGCGGAGCCATCACCCAAAACCTGTTCGAGACGCCTCGCCCTTCGACGAGGCCCTTCAACTTTGCCGAAGCAAGGGCTCCCGCGAGGGAGCCCTTCGCGTTTGTGGAGGTCATCATGGCGCAAGAAACGCCGAACCCGGCCAGCCTGGCTCGCGCGGCCGAGACCGCCGCCGAGCAACTGGAGCGCCTGACAAAGGCCGCCAAGACCGCCGACACCGCCTTTGGCAAGGTCGGCCGCTCGGCGAAATCATCCTTCGCCGCCATCGACTCGGCGGCGGCGCGCGCCGAAGAGAGCATCCAGCAGCTCACGCGCGCGCAACGGCGGGCCTCCTCGCAGGCCGCAGAGTATGAGCGCCGATTGAGCGACCTCGCCGACGCGCTCGATCCCCTGGCCGCCGCGCAGGACGCGCTCGCCCAAAGCGCCAGGGCGCTGAACGAGGCCCTAAAGAAGGGCGCGACCGGCGGCGATCAGTACGCCGACATGCTGAACAAGCTGGGGACGGCGGCCAAGGAAAGCGAAGCGGAGATCGCCCGCTATGGCGGCAGCCTGAAAGACAGCGGCAAGTACGCCGAGAAGTTCGGGTCCCAAATGAAGGACTTCGCTTCCGGGCTGCTATCCGGCCAAGAGCCCATGGCGCTCCTCACCAACCTGGGCGTGGGCATGGTGGAGACCTTCGCAGGGGCGGCCCTGGAAGCCGGAGGCCTGAAGGCGGCTTTCGCGGGCTTCGGGGAAGCCGCAGTGGCCTTCGCTCCATTCGCCGCCATCGGCGCGGTCGCCGTCGGCGCGTTCGCCCTGTTCGAACGTGAGATCGACAAGAACACCAAACACGCCACGACCTGGGGCGACACCTGGAACGCCCTCGTCAAGGTGACAGGCGACTACATCATGAACGGCCCGATCGGCGAGGGACTGGGGTTCCTGGGCGATCTGTTCTCGAAGACCCTGGATTTCATCGTCGATGGCGTGACGGGCTGGTACGATAACACCGTGGGCTTCTTCATCGCCGCCTACCAGACCATTACCAAGAACTGGTCGAACCTGCCGGACGCCATTGGCGCGATCATCTCGGCGGCGGCGAACAAGACCATCGGCGGGATCGAGGCCATGATCAATGGCGTGATCTCAGGCCTCAATGTCTTGCTCAAGAAGGCAGGCTTGGACGAGTTCGGGAAGGTTACCCTTCCCCGACTTCAGGCCGCGAATGCGAAGGCTGCAGCAGCCTTCTCAGCGGATTGGGAAAAGGCATCCGCCCGCGCCAAGAAGTCCCGCGAAGGCTTTGGAGCCGCCGTGGCGGCCCAGGCCGATCGCGAATGGGAAAAGCGCCAAAAAAGCTCGGGCTCGAACAAGGATCACTCCGCCGCCCCTCAAGTGAACGAGGTCAACGTCGTTGGCTTAGGCGACAACATCATTGAATTCACGCGTGACCTGGAGCGGCAAATTGCGGCGATGGGCCGGAGCGAGGAGGCTCAGATGGCGCTCGCCTATGCGACCGCGCGTCTGGGAGCTACGACCGACGACCAGCTAGAGCGCCTGGATCGGGCTTACGCCTCGTGGAAAGCGCAAAAGCAACTTCTAACCGAAGCAGCGGCAGTCCGAAAAACCATCGACGCCCAACAGAACGTCGATCTTATCCCCATGCCGGTTGTGCATCTTGAGGAGCACAAGCGCGCCCTTGGGGAGATTGTCGAAGCCTACGGACGCGCCTTCCAGTCCGCCCACGCCTTCTTTGGGGGCGTGGCGGAGGGTAACGTCGGCGGGTCGATCAGCGGCCTTTCAGGCCTGCTGAAAGAGGCTGGCCAGCTGGCGGGCGGCGGACTTGGCCAGTTCCTCGGAAGCGCAAGCGGCGTCCTGGCTCCGATCGGCGGCGCTGTGTCCGCCGTCACCGGCGTTCTGGGCGCGATTGGCCAAAAGTCGGCTGAGAAAGCCCAGGCCAAGCTCGAAGCCCTGAAGGGCGCCGTCGACGTTCTGCGCACCGAAAACAAGACGTCCTCGGGCTCCATCGCTGGGGCCCTGGAGGAGGCCAACAGCGCCTGGAACCAGGATCTCGAATACTCCAGCGCCATGGTCGCGTCGCTGCGTTCGATCGACAACCAGATCGGCAACCTGGCCAGCGGCCTCAGCCGGTCGATCGCGGCAGGTAACCTCCTCAGCCCGTCCGGCCTCGGCCTTGGGACGACGACCAGCAACGGGAGCGCGCTATTCGGCCTCGCCAATCTGTTCCTGGGCGGCTCGAAAACGACGACCGAGCTCCTCGACCAGGGCCTCAGCTTCAACGCCGCCAGCTACGCCGACATCCTGGCCAACGGCATCAGCGGCGCGACCTACGCCGATCTGGTGACGACCAAGACCAAGAAGTTCCTGGGCGTCGCCTACTCCACCAAGGTCTCCACCTCGACGGTTTCCGGCGCGATCGACGGCGACCTGCTGTCGCAAATCGCGGGCGTCATCCAGGCCCTGGGAGACGGCGTCCTGTCGGCGGCGTCGGTGTTCGGCGTCGAGGCCGCCAAGGCCGCCGAAGCCGCGCTGGGTTCGGCCGTGGTCGACCTGGGCAAGCTGTCGCTCAAGGACCTCTCGGCCACCGAGATCGCCGAGGTTCTGAACGCCACCTTCGACAAGGTGGCCGACCAGCTGGCCGCCGCCGGCGTGCAAGGTCTGGAAGACCTGGCCGCGGTCGGAGAAGGCGCGTTCGAGACCCTGACCCGCCTGGCGCGCGAGTATCAGGTCGTCGACACCGCCCTGGCCAGCCTTGGCATGTCCTTCCGGTCGATCGGGATCGAAAGCCTGTCGGCGCGCGACAACCTGGTCCAGCTGTTTGGCGGGCTGGACGCGTTCTCGTCGGCCACGTCGTTCTTCGCCTCGAGCTTCCTGACGGAAGCCGAACAGCTGGCCCCGGTGATCGGGGCGGTGAACGACAACCTCGCGGCGTTCGGTCTTTCGGCGAAGAGCTCTCGCGAGGAGTTCAAGAAGGTCGTCCTTGGCCTGGACGTCTCCACGGCTGCCGGCGCCGAGGCCTATAAGACGCTCCTGTCGATCGCGCCGGCGTTCGACAAGGTGGCGACCGCCTCGGAAGACGCCGCGTCCGTGCTTGCCCAGGCGGCGGAGGAAGCCGCCAGCCTTCGCGCCACGCAGCAAAGCGACGCCGAGGCCTTGGTCTCGAACGCGCGGGCTGCCCTGGTCAGCGCCTACGAGGCGGAGGCCTCGGCCATCGAGGAGACCATCAACAAGTGGTCGAGCCTGGAAGAGACGCTGAGGGACGCGCGCAACGCGCTCGACGAGACGGCGGGCGCTGCGGCCTCCTACGCGGCCCTGCGCGCCCAGGCGCGGACCACCGCCGCGTCGGCGGCGCTGGGCGATGCGGACGCGGCCGGCAACCTTCCCGATCAGATCACCGCGTTCCTAGAGTCGTCGGCGAACAGCAGCACAAGCCAAGCCAACTACCTGCGCGACGTGGCCTGGGCGAAGTCCGCGCTGGCGGCCGCAGAAGCGACCGCAGGACGCCAGAAGACCCTCGCCGAACAGCAGCTTGAAGCCCTGACGGCGCAGGTCTCGGCCCTGACCACGATCAACGAGTCGGTCTTGTCGGTCGCCAACGCCATCGCGGGTCTGCAGTCGGCGCTGAAGGTGCTGGACGGGACCTATGGCGGCGCGCTGGCCAATCCGGACCGCGAATGGGGCGTGAACCGCGACGTCAACATGCTCCTGGCGCGCCAGACCGGCTATGCGGGCGATTTCGGCTCCGGCGGGTTCCAGGCCTGGATCGAGCAACAGCCCGAGAGCGTGAAGAAGGTCGCGCGCGACATCCTCGCGGCGCAAAACCAGTCCTACCGGATTGGCTTCGCCAACGGCGGCGCGTTCACCAACGGCGTCGTGACCCGGCCGACCGCTTTCAACACCGCCGTGATGGGGGAAGCGGGTCCGGAAGCGATCATGCCCCTGACGAACATCGGCGGGCGGCTCGGCGTGCGCGCCGCCAATGATCCAAGGCTCGTCACCGCGCTGGAACGCCTGGTCGCCGTGAACGAACGGCAAGCCGAGGACATCGCCGACCTCAAAGCCTCCAACGAGAAACTGCAGCGCCAGTTCGCGACGGTGACCAGCGGGGGCCAAGCCATGATGACGGAGGCCGCCTGATGCGAGTAATCCCGCCCTTAGAGATAACCGAAGCGCGACTGACCAGCTCGAACGCGCCCGAACCGGCGGTGGGCGAGGCCGCCTACGCCGCCGGGACGACCTACGCCGCCGGGGCCAAGGTCATCGTGGGGTCGCCGACCGCGACCGTCACGATTTCCAACGGCGCGCCTGCGGTGATCACCTGGGCCAGCCACGGCCAGGCCGACGGAACGATCGTGGTGTTCTCCACGACGGGAACCCTTCCGGCCGGTCTGGTCGCGGGTCGGGTCTACTTCATCGTCAACCGCGCTGCGGGAGCCTTTCAGGTTTCCGAAGAGCTGAACGGCGCCCCGATCACCACGACCTCGGCGGGATCGGGCGTCCACACCGCGACCTGCCAGGTCCACCGGATCTTCGAAAGCCTTCAGGACGGCAATTCCGGCCGCCTTCCGACCGATCCGGGGTCCAGCGCCTGGTGGATGGACGTCGGCCCCACCAACCGCTGGGCCATGTTCGACCTGTTGCGCAACACCGCAACCACGGTGTCGTCCCCGCTGAACGTGACCATCACGCCGGGCGAGCGCATCGACGCGATCGGATTGGTGGGCCTGGTCGCGGACGCCGTGACCGTGACCGTCACGGTCAGCGGCATCGTCCGCTACACGCAAACCCTGGCGCTCAGCACCCGCACGGTGACGGACTATTACGGCTACTTCTTCGCGCCGTTCACCTTCCGGTCCGCCATCGTTTTCTACGATCTGCCGCCCTACACCAACGGCGTGATCTCGATCGCGGTCACCCGAAACGGCGGCAAGGTCAGCTGCGGCGGCCTGGTGATCGGTCGCTCCATCTATCTGGGCTCGACCATCTACGACGCCGTCGACGACGCCGAGAACTACTCCAAGATCACGCGAGACGACTACGGGACCAGCACCCTGGTCCCTCGCCGCTCCGTCCCCAAGACCAACCAGTCCGTGCGCTGTCCCAAGGCGAATGTGAAGAACGCGCGCGACGCGCGGTCACGCCTCAATGCCGAACCCGGCCTCTGGTTCGGGCTCGACGACCTGACGGACGACTACTTCGAAGCGCTGCTGATCCTCGGAATCTACAAGCAATTCTCGATCCGGCTGGATCGCCCGGACAGCGCGCTCGTCACCCTGGAACTTGAGGAGGTCTGATCCATGCCGATCGACATTGTGCCCAGCGTCAGCGCGCTGCCCAACCCGCCGCGCACTGAAAACCCAACCACCTTCGTCAGCGACACCGACACCTTCCTGGCGTCGCTTTCCAGCTTCCAGACCCAGCACAACGCCTCGATCACGGCCTTCAACGCCGCCACGGGGCAGTTCACGTCTCAGGCGACGGCGAGCCTCGCGGCCATGGACGCCAAGATCGCGGCGGCCGGCTTCGTCGGAACCTCGACTACGTCCGTGGCCGTCGGCGCCGGCGCCAAGAGCCTGACCATCCAGCCGAACCTGGCCTTCGCCGTGGGCGGCTTTGCGATGGTAGCGGCCACCGCATCGCCGACCAACTGGATGTTCGGCCAGATCACCGCCTACGCCCCCGCAACCGGGGCCCTGACCCTGAACGTGACCACGATCGGCGGAACCGGGACCTTTAGCGCTTGGACCGTCTCGACCAGCGCGCCCACCGACACCGCCCTAACCACCGCGCTGGCCACCGCCCAGACCGACATCAACGCCGCCCGCGCGTTCGCCCTGAACGCCGCAGCGCTTTTCTAAGGAGCCCAGACCATGCCCGTCACGCCCAACTCTCTCGTCACGCCGCAGGCCCCGATCACCGGCACCGGCGTCATGACCGCCGCCCAGACCAGCTATGGCGACACGGTGTCCAACGCCGTTCAAGTGCTGGCCTCCCAGACCAACGGCGCCCGTATCACCAAGGTCACCGCCATTCCGCGCGCCACGGTCAGCGCCACCCAGATGCAGCTCTACGTCTCGTCCAACGGCGGCACGACGCTGCGCCTGATCAACACCGCGCTGATGCCAGCCTATAGCATGTCGCAATCCACCCAAGCGGCCGTGACGGACTTCGGTTATGCGGAGGTGGCTCCCCTGATCCTGGCCGCCGGGGAGAGCCTCTGGATGGCCTCCGGGGTCGCGCTGGCCAGCGGCATCGTCGGCCGCGTCGAAGGCGCCGCCTACTGATGCAAGGCATCGGCGGCGAAAGGGCGAAACTGGCTGGCCTCGGCGGCCTGTCCGCCCTCAAACCCATGCCCGCGCCACGCATGGGCTCAATGGACGCGATCAGGAAATCAGTCGGGAAAACGCGCCCTACTCTTGGAAACCAAAGCTCCGTGACCGTGTGGTTTGATCCGTCGGACCTCTCGTCGATGTGGATCGACAGCGCTCGGACCCAGAAGGCGCAAATCAATCAGCCGGTGGGATCATTTCGCAATAAGGGCACGGCGGGCGGCTACGTGTTCGCGCCGAGCGAAGCCGCCCGCCCTGTTCTCAGATATTTGCCCGAGAAGGACATCTACTACCTGGAAGTCACGCAAAACTCGTCACAGCTCAGCTTCGAAAGCACCGTTTGGAACGCGTTTGTTGGCGTTCGGTACTCGCTTCAGTGGGCAGCCCGGTTTCGGAGCTCAGGCACCATCTTTGGGGGCGGCGGTATCGAGCACGACACCGGGTGGAACCTGCATACCGGCTTCGGCTCTATAGGCGATCTGGTGTTCGGGACCTTCGGAGACAATCTTGGAAGCCCAATCACGGGTCTCCTAGACCTCGACGTTGTCGCCGCCTTTCAACAGACAAACAGCGGCAGAACCGCGAGAGCCAATGGTGTTCCAGCCGGCTCGGATACATCCACCTTGCTGTTCAGCGGCAACGCGGGCCTGAACTTTTTCGTAGGCCCGCTATCGGGCACGAGCGGCCAACTCCATCGCTTCTACGGCATGGTCATGCGGGTGGGAGACAACATCGCGCCGGCCATTCGCAACGCAGATGAGCAATACCTCGCCGCCTTGGCGGGGGCGAAATTCACCTCCACCTGAGGTTCTTCATGACCAAGTTTCAGAAGATCACCGCGGCCACGGCCGCGCCCATTGGCGCGCCTGGAGACCTTCCGCCAGAACTTATCGGCCTCTCCGACGAGAGCCTGGCCGACCTGTCCTGGGTCGATGAGGCTCTGGGCTATGCAGGCGTGGGCTTCATCCCCGTGGCGGAGCCCGCCCGCCCCGCCATGGAGCGCATCGCCAAGGTCTATCTGCTCAACCGCTTCACCAAGGAAGAGGAGCGGCGTTTCGCCAAGCTCCAGGTCCAAGCTTCAGCCCTCTCCGTTCAAGACCTGGATAATCCCGAGAAGGACGACCTGTTCGAGATGCAGCGCTTTCTGCGTCGCTTCGACGCCGTGTCGGTGATCGAGCTCAACAGCCCTCAAACCCTCGGCGCCTTCGAACTGCTCCGCCAGCTCGGGGTGTTTGGCGACCCGCTGGCGGCCGATAGCACCGCAAGGCGCGATCAGATCCTCACGCCCGCGGGTCCGGACGAAAAATAGCGCGATCGCGCGGCGAGGACCTGCCCAGGTCCTCGCCGCCTTTCCAGGAAGCTCCTGGCGGCCCTCCGGCTCAGGCGCCCCGCGATCGCCCGCGTTCTCCTTCCAGCGGGCCTGGCCACCCGCCCTATCCCCATTCTGGAGGTCCTGATGGACATCGACCCCGACCGCTTGCGAGCGGCGCTCGGCGCGCTGTTCGGCGCGGCGGTCTACGGCCTGGCGCAGTTCGGGGCGGTGGCCTTGGGCGGCCACGCCCCGACGCACGACGAGTACCGCGCCCTGGTTCTGAACGTGGTCTGCGCCACGGCCGCCGGCGTGCTCTGCGCCTTCGCGCTTGTCCAGGTCCTGGCGCCGCTCATCCCGCTGGCGCCGCTGCGCGACGCCTTCGCGTTCGGGTTTGGCGTCGGCGCCTTTGGCTGGGAGCTGCTGCCCCTGATCTTCAAGGTCCTGCGCAACCGGGCGGCCCAGCGCGTTGAAGCGCTCGGACGGGAGGGCGAGCCATGAGCACGCCCCTCGACCTCTACACCGTCGCTGCGGCCGGCGCCGGGTTCCTGGCGCTGGCCCTGCGGGGGAACATGCTCAAGCCCGAGATCAAGCCGTGGTCGTCCAGCCGGGCGGCCTCCATCGTCGTGCTCGGCCTCTCGGTCGTGATGGCGGGCGCGGGCATCGACGTCTGGATCCATGGCGGCGCCACGCCGCGCGAAGCCTGGATCGTGACGGCGGTGACGGCGGCCGCGAGCGCGATGCTCACGAACCTCTGGGCGCAGGGGCGGGCGCGTCCCGACCAGCTCCCCGCCGAACGTCGGACGCCCCAGCGCCGAAAGGAGTCCGCATGAAAAAGCGCCCCACGCCCGAAAGCGCCCTTGCGCTGATCCAGCGCTTCGAGGGCCTGCACGATGGTGACAAGAAGACGCCCAACGTCCTGGAACCGCTGCCCGATCCAGTGGGCATATACACGGTCGGCTGGGGCTATGCCCTTTTCCACGCCGGCAAGCCCGTGAAAGAGCGCGAGACCGCCTATCGTCTCTGGCGCGCCCTGTGGCCCGGCGGCATGACCCGGATCGAAGCCGACCTTCTGCTGGCCAAGGTCGCCCAGGACGTCACCGATAAAATCTTGCGCCTGCTGCCAGACCGCGCGCCCAGCGACGCGCAGCTGGGGGCCATGGTCTCGCTCGCCTACAACATCGGGGTGGGTGAAATCGGCGGAACCGCAGACTTCGCCGACAGCACGGTGCGCCGGAAGTTCCTGGCGGGCGACACGATCGGCTCGGCCGACGCTTTCCGCGCCTGGAAGTACGCCGGGGGCCGGGTTCTGCAAGGCCTTGTGAACCGTCGCGAAGCCGAACGCACGGCCTTCCTTGACGCCCAATAGACGAGCGCTCAGCGCGACCTTCCCCGAACATTCCTGAACCGGAGACGTCATCATGAAGCGCGCCATCATCCTGGCGAGCGCGGCGCTCGCTTGCCTTTCGCTGTCGGCCTGCGCCACGGCCAACACCGATCCAGCGGCCGTCCTGAAGGCCTTGGGCGAAGCCTACAGTCACTGCGAGCGTATCGTCAGCTATTCGGCCAGTATAGGGGCGCTGAACCCCGGCTCGGGCGCCACGATCAATGGCCAGGTCCGCTGCCCGCCCAAGACCCCCTCCGCGTCGCCGTCACCGCCGTCGCCAGACGAAACATCGGCGCTGTAAGTCGCCTTGACGCGCGAGAGGGCGCGCCCACGCCCGACACGGACCAACAGGACCTGTTTTGAAAATGGCGGCGCTAGTCGTCGCGCGCGAAAAGGTCTCCGCTTTCTTGAACAGGCAAGCCAGCCAAGACGGCGGCCTTTCATGATGCGGCGACTACGGCGGCAGTACACAAAATTGTCGCTGAGATATTCGAGAGCTTAGGCTGAAGGTGCGTTAAGTGCACCGTCGCCACAGCCAACGGTAATTCCATTGTAATCCCACTGTAATCCTACTGTAATCATCGCCGCATTGACACCGGTTACCTTGCATGCTTGCCTCACGGAACACCGGCTTGAGGAAGACGAGGCTCACGAGCTGGCGCACGAACTTGGCTAGGGGCTCGTCAAGGAAACCTATCGCCTATGAGACCCTCTCGCCGAGCGTTGATCGCCACTGCCCTGGCGGCCCCTCTCGCGGCCTGTGTCCAGGAGATCGGCGAACGGCCGTTGCGCGGCGCAGACACCCATCCTGCGGGCTATCCGACGGTCGAGGCCGTCAATCACTTTGGCGCCCTGATTTCGAAACGGACGGACGGGCGGCTCAGGCTTCAGAACTATGCCGGCGGCCAGCTGGGGGAAGAAAAGGACACGCTGGAGATCACCGTCTTCGGCGGACTGGACATCAACCGGGTGAACCTGGCCCCGCTCAATCCCATTGAGCCGCTGACCCTCGTCCCGTCCCTGCCCTTCCTGTTCCAGTCGACCGACCATATGCGGCGTGCGCTCGACGGGGCCCCCGGCCGGACGATATTGAACAGTCTGGAGCGGCACGGGCTGATCGGCCTGGCCTTCTACGATTCCGGCGAGCGCAGCTTCTACAACACCCGGGGTCCCATCCGGACCCCGGCCGACATGCGCGGTCTCAAACTGCGGGTCCAGACGTCGAACCTCTATATCGCCATGGTCCAGGCGCTCGGCGCCAGCCCCATCCCCATGTCCTATGGCGAGGTCTTTCAGGCCCTGGTCCAGGGGGTCATCGACGGGGCCGAGAACAACTGGCCCTCTTATCAGGACAGCCGCCATTTCGAGGTCGCGCGCTTCTACAGCGTGACCCGCCACGTCATGGCCCCGGAGGTGCTCGTGGCCTCGGCCCGGACCTGGGCCAAACTGTCGCCGTCTGATCGTGAGATCATCCGAGACGCCGCCACCGAGAGCGTGCCCTTCATGCGCCGACTGTGGGAAGCCCGCGAGGCGAGCGCCCGGCAGGCGATGATCGACGCCGGCGTGGAGGTCGTCGACGGTCTGGATCGTTCGGCCTTCGAGGCGGCCATGGCGCCGGTCTGGGACCGGTTCATCACCTCGCCGGCGCAGACCGCGCTCGTCAACCAGATCCGGGGCATGGTGTGATGCTGGACAGTCTCGCCTTCATCTCGCGCTGGATCAGCCGCGCGACCCTGGCGTTCGCGGCGGTCGGGTTGATCGCCATGACCGGGATCATCGGCTGGGCCGTCTTCGCCCGCTACGGCCTGGGCGACGCGCCGGCCTGGGCGGAGCAGGCGGCGCTGCTGTTGATGGTCTGGTTCGTCCTGCTGGCCGCTGCGGTCGGGGTGCGCGAACAGTTCCATCTGGGCATGAGCGCGGCCACCGACGCCATGCCCGCGCCTCTGCGGCGACTGTGCCGGGTCGTAAGCCTGCTGGCCATGGCCGCGTTTGGCCTGGCCATGGGCGTCTGGGGCGGCGAGCTGGTGGCGCGCACCTGGGCCTTCGACATTCCCACCCTGGGCGTGCCGCGCGGGGCCGCCTATCTGCCGCTGCCGATCGCAGGGTGGGTGACCGTTCTGTTCGCACTGGAACATCTGATTTGTGAGGCCCGGGGCCGGAAAGTCGAACCGCTATGGAACTGACCCTTCTGCTCGGGCTGCTGGCCCTTCTGCTGATCATCGGCGTTCCCGTGGCCTTCGCCCTCGGCCTGGCGTCGCTCGTGACCTTCATCTTCATGGACATCGCACCGGTGGTCGCCTTCCAGCGGATCGCCACAGGCGTGAACGTCTTCTCCCTGATGGCCATTCCGTTCTTCATCTTCGCCGGAGACCTGATGCAGCAGGCAGGGATCGCCGAACGGCTGGTCCGGGTGGCCGACGCCGCCATGGGCCGGATTCGCGGCGGACTGGGCGTCGTCGATGTGGGCGCGTCGATGATGTTCGGCGGCGTGTCGGGATCGGCCGTCGCCTCGGTCTCCGCCCTTGGCTCGACCCTCATCCCGCTGATGAAGGAAAAGGGCTATGACGCCGACTATGCGGTGAATGTCACCTCCACCTCGGCGATCCTCGGCATCCTGATCCCGCCGTCGCACAACATGATCATCTATGCGGCGGCGGCTGGCGTGTCGGTCTCTGTCGCAGACCTTTTCCTGGCCGGTGTTCTGCCCGGCATCCTGACCGGCATCCTGCTGGCCGCCACAGCCTGGATCATCGCCGTGAGGCGGGGCTATCCGAAGGGCCAGTTCCCGGGCTGGCCGGCCTTCGCCGCCGCCTTCGCCTCCGCCCTGCCGGGTCTGCTGACGGCGGTGATCATCTTCGGGGGTGTGCTGGGCGGGGTCTTCACCCCGACCGAAAGCTCGGCCGTCGCGGTGATCTACACCCTGGTGATCGCCGTGATCGTCTATCGGACGCTGGGCTTCCGGGGTTTCACGATCGCGGCGCAGAATGCGGTCAAGACCACCGCCATGGTGATGCTGATCATCGGCTCGGCGGCCGCCTTCGGCTGGCTGCTGGCCCTGCTGGAAGCCCCAGAGCAGCTGGCGGCCCTGCTGCAGACCCTGACCGACAACCCCATCCTGATCCTGCTGCTGATCAACCTGATCCTGCTGGTCCTCGGAACCTTCATGGACATGGCGCCGCTGATCGTCATCACCAGCCCGATCTTCCTTCCGGTCGCCATGGCGACAGGGATGGACCCGGTCCAGTTCGGGATCATGATGATGCTGAACCTTGGGATCGGTCTGGTCACCCCGCCCGTAGGGTCGGTGCTGTTCGTGGGATGCGCGGTCGGCAAGATCAAGGTCGAGCAGGCGGTCCGCACCATCTGGCCCTTCTACCTCGCCCTGTTCCTAGCCCTGATGGCGATCACCTTCGTTCCGGCCCTGACCCTGACCCTGCCGGGCCTCGCCGGTTGATCCGCCTGTCGCCGGCGTCGCAGGACGGGCCGCCGGACGACATCGGCAGACCGACCTACGACCGCACCGCCGTGCGATAGGCAGTTATCGCCTTAGTTGCAGAATGTTCCGACCTGGCTGTGCAGCCCTGTCGCGTCAGGCCTTGACGTCGAGTCCGATCGTTGGGGCTTGGAGTATCGACATCTTGTTGGGACCGGCGTCTTTGCCGCGTTCGGCCAACCAACTCAGGAACGTCTCCATAGAATCCGTCCTTTGATCACCCAAGACGGCGGTCACGCCCATGTGCTCATATGGGTAGCATCCCTGTGGCATGGTCAGCGCAGGGTAGGCTCCGTTCCGAGGTTCAAAGCATGACGTCCGAAACAGACGACTGGAAGGAGCGCGCTTACGCGGCTTTTGTGGAGAACCTTGAGCGGCAGGAAGCCCTGGACCGCCAAGGACGTGCTGAACGTGGGGAGTTCTCCATTGAACTCTTGCGTGCGGAAGGCGACCCGCCAGTGAGTGATGCCGCCTTTCAAGCCGAACTGGGAGCGGTGACGAAGGCCTTGCGTGACGCAGGGGTCCCGTTCACCCAGACGATCTTCACCATGGATGCGGCCGAGGGCCATGGGTATGCGCTACCCGAGATCATTATGGCATCAGCGACGTTGGGAGCTGTCGCAATACCTGCGCTAAAAGAAGTCTTGGTAGCTTGGATCCAGGGTCGCAATGGGCGCAGAACGAGGTTGAAGGTAGGCGATATTGAAGCCGAGGGCAGGACCGACGCGGAGGTCGAAAAACTGATGAAGATAGCCTCCGAGTTCCGATCCGACGATGTGAAGTGACTGCGGTGCGCCCAGCGTAAGAGCCGTAGTTAAGATAGGCGGGACCGAGAGTCGCTGCCCCTTGGGCGAGAAGGTCTCGCTCCCCTTGCCCGCCCGAGCGTCCTCACGCCGCCTCTTGGCGAGGGACCGGCCGAACTCACTACGAACCTCGTGGCGGTTGCATGCAGTCAGGTCACAGCGACGTGAAGGGGTACGCGGATGGGGTGCGCGATGGCACCAAGACGCCCAGCAAGCCTCTGATTTCATTGAAGGTGCGTGGCGGTGAGAGAGGGATTCGAACCCTCGATAGAGTTTCCCCTATACACGCGTTCCAGGCGTGCGCCTTCAACCACTCGGCCACCTCACCAGCGCAATCGAGTCGGGGGTGGTTGAGACCCCCGGCGCGGGAAGGCGCGCAATATACTCAGGGACCGCCGCAGGGCAAGCCAACAAAGTACGGCTCTTCATCTCGGGGTGAAACCGGCCGCGCGAACGCCTATATCGGGGCTCAAGACCTTCCTGCCTTCGAGAGGCCCCCGCCATGCTGACCATGAAGAAAACCCTCGAGATGCCGACCGTCGACACGGCCCTGCCCGGCCGCGCCGAGGCGATCCCGACGGCGCAGACGCACTTCATCAACGGCCATGCGCTGAAAGGCCCCTATCCGGACGGCCTGGAGACGGCGATCTTCGCCATGGGCTGCTTCTGGGGCGTCGAGCGCGTGTTCTGGAAGGTTCCCGGCGTCTACGTGACCGCCGCCGGCTATGCGGGCGGGATCACGCCCAACCCGACCTATGAAGAGACCTGCACCGGCCGCACCGGCCATACCGAGGTGGTGCTGGTGGTGTTCGACCCCAAGGTCGTCACCTACGAGGCGCTGCTGAAGACCTTCTGGGAAAACCACGACCCGACCCAGGGCATGCGCCAGGGCGGCGATATCGGCACCCAGTACCGCTCGGGAATCTATGTGACGAACGACGCGCAAGGCTCCGCGGCCGTGGCGTCGAAGGAAGCTTACCAGCAGGCGCTGTCGGCCAAGGGCCTGGGCGACATCACCACCGAGATCCAAGCGGCCGGCCCGTTCTACTTCGCCGAGGACTATCACCAGCAGTACCTGGCCAAGAACCCGAACGGCTATTGCGGCATCGGCGGCACGGGCGTCGTCTGCCCAATCGGCTTGGGCGTCCCTGGGGGCGTCCCCGGGGGCGTCCCCGGGGGCGTCGGGGCCTGATGAGCCCTGAGGCCTTCGACGCGGCGTGCCTGGCCCTGCCGGGCGCGACCGTGTCGATCCAGTGGGGCGACGATCACGTCTTCAAGGTCGGCGGCAAGATGTTCGCCGTCCGGGGCCAGGGCGTGGGTCAGGGCGGAATCTCGTTCAAGGCCTCGGACGTGGCGTTCGAGGTCCTGACCGAGTCGGGCCAGGCCGCGCCGGCGCCCTATCTGGCCCGCGCCAAGTGGGTGCATTTCCGCGACCTTTCGACGCTGGGCGCCGACGAGGTCGCCGACTGGGTCCGGACGGCTCACGGCCTGATCGCGGCCAAGCTGACGCGCAAGGCGCGGGCTGAGCTGGGCCTGATCTAAGCCCGCGCCAGCCCCTTGAGCGCGGTGGCCTCGATGGCTTCCAGCAGGCGCTCGTTGGTCAGGCCCGGCGTCTGCGGCGTCCACTTGACCAGCCAGATCAGCATGCCGACCAGAAGCTGAACCACCAACGGCGGCTCGCAGGGCGCGATGGTGCCATCGGCCACACCTTCTTCCAGGAACCGCTCCAGGGTCTTGCGCAGCTCGGCGGTGCGGGTCTCGATCGCCTCGCGCTGGGCGGCGTCGAGATAGGAATTGTCGCCGAAATAGAGCTGCGGGCCGTTATCGACCGCGTCGTCCAGCACCGCCCGGAACAGGCGGCGCAGCTTGCTCAGGCCCGTCCCGCCGGCTGCGTCGACGGCCAGCAGGATGGCCTCGAACCGGTCCAGAGACTGGTGATGGCCCGCGAAGGCCAGGGCCTGCTTGTTCGGGAAATAATAGTAGAGCGCCGCGTCACGCAGATTCAGCGCCGCGGCGATGTCGGTCATGGTGGCGGCCGCGAAGCCCCTGACGTTGATGATCTTGATGGCGGCGCGCAGGATCGCCTCGCGCTTCTTCAAGGACTTCTGGCTCTGGGCCAAAGGCCGGGCGTCGTCCGCCGGCGCCAGGGGTTCCCCCGCCCTCGACAATGGTCGCTCCCTCCGCCCGGCCGTTCGATTCTGTGTCGAAAATCGCCAGTTCTCAAAGCTCTCCCCGAACGATGACGGGATCAATCGGATAATTTCTAACTTGCGCTAGAATATCGAGAGCATGTTAGATTTCCCCTTAGCTCAGCACGGGATGCAAGACCGTGCAGGCTTGGGGCAAAAAATGACGGACAATGTCCGCATCCACGGTCCGGCTCTTCCGACCGCCACGCGCGGCCCGGACGGCCGGCTGAGGCCGCCCTTACCCAACGTCAAGAAAACCGCCCTTCCCTCCAGGAACTTCGGCCAAGCTCGAGCCGAAGCGGGAAGACGTGCGGATAAAAATAAAACAAATCAGGGAGTTACCAATGAGAAACGTCCAGATGCTGGGGGTTTCGGCCCTGGCGCTCGCCATCGCCGCCCCCGCCTTCGCCCAACAAACCAAACCCGCTGACATCACCGCCGTCGAAGAGATCGTCGTCACCGCCACCAAGCGGGAGCAAACCCTCCAGGACGTGCCGATCTCGGTGGCCGTCACCGGTCAGCAGACCATCGAACGCGCCCAGGTCCGCGACCTGATCGACCTGCAATCGGTCGTTCCGTCGCTGAAAGTCTCGCAATTCAACGCCACAGGCCAAACGAACTTCATTATCCGGGGCTTTGGCAACGGCAACGGCAATGA
The DNA here is from genome assembly GCF_002737755.1 of Caulobacter sp. BP25. Lineage (GTDB taxonomy): Bacteria > Pseudomonadota > Alphaproteobacteria > Caulobacterales > Caulobacteraceae > Caulobacter. Next base: position 718,861 of record NZ_PEGH01000018.1, on the reverse strand, counting down.
CGGCATCGAAAGCTCGGTCGGCGTCTTCATCGACGGCGTCTACCGCAGCCGCTCGGCCGCCGCGCTGGACGACCTGCCCGAGGTCGAGCGCATCGAAGTGCTGCGCGGTCCGCAATCGACCCTGTTCGGCAAGAACGTGTCGGCCGGCGCGATCAGCATCGTGACCAAGCGCCCGCAGTACGAAGCTGGCGGCAAGCTGGAAGCCACGATCGGCAACTACAACACCCGCCAGATCCGAGGCACCTTCACCGGCCCGCTCAGCGACACCCTGGCGGTGCGCCTGTCGGGCAGCGTCAACAAGCGCGACGGCTTCTTCACCAACCTGACCACCGGCAGCGACGTCAACGACCGCGATCGTTGGTCGATCCGCGGCGACGTGCTGTGGGAGCCGACCGACAAGACCTCGGTCCGCTTCATCGCCGACTACAACAAGATCAAGGAAACCTGCTGCGCGGTCAGCTCGATCCTGAATGGCCCCGCCACCCTGGCGATCGGCGCGGTGCTGCAAAAGCCGATCAGCGACACCACCAAGGTCTTCGACCGCAACGTCATCTTCAATACCGACCCCAGCAACGACCTGTCGGGCAAGGGTGTCTCGGCCCAGATCGACCATGACCTGAACTTCGCCAAGCTGACGGCGATCACCGCCTACCGGAACCAGAAGAACGCCTCGTTCCAGGATATCGACTTCACCGGCGCGGATATCTCCAACAACCGCACCTCCAACAGCATCAAGACCTTCACCCAGGAAATCCGTCTGGCCTCCAGCGGCGATGGTCCGATCAGCTGGCTGGCGGGCGGCTTCTTCCAGCACGAGAAGCTCGATACCGGCCGCACGATCACCTACGGCACGGACATCCGCGGCTTCGCCGAGGCCCTCTCGGGCGCGGTCCCGGCCACCCTGCTCGGCGCCCTGCCCGCGACCCTGCGCCCGGCCCTGACCGGTCGCTCGAACCTCTATGCGCTGGAGTTCCTGCAGAGCCTGGCGACGCCGACCCTGGTGCGGCCTGGCCTGACCTACTTCCAGCCCGGCCAGGGCATCGACGACTACTACAGCATGAAGCAGACGTCGTACTCGCTGTTCGGCCAGGTCGACTACGCCGTCACCGACAAGCTGACCCTGACCGGCGGTCTGGCCTATCTGAACGACGAGAAGAAGGCCCGCTCGAACGTGGTCATGAACGACCCGTTCTCGGCGCTGAACCTGGGCGCGGTGCCGCAGTTCACGGCGCTCGGCCTGCCGGGCAACCTGTATAGCGCTCTGGGCGCCCTGCAGTTCTTCTACGGCAACACCACCAACCACGCTCCGGTCAACTTCCCGAACGCCAGCGAGTCCGGCGAGCTGAAGGCCGACAAGATCACCTACGCGGTGCGGGCGGCCTATGACTTCGGCGCCATCAACGCCTATGTCAGCTACTCCACGGGCTGGAAGGCCGGCGCCTACAACCTGTCGTCCGACAGCCGTCCGCCGAACGCCAACGGCGTGGGCCGCACCGCCAATCCCGAGAGCGTCGACGTCTACGAACTGGGCGTGAAGGCCAACTTCCCGGGCGGCTACGCCAACGTCGCGGTGTTCAAGCAGACCATCAAGGGCTTCCAGTCCAACGCCTTCACGGGCCTGGGCTACAGCCTGGTCAACGCCGGCGAGCAGTCGGTCAAGGGCTTCGAGGTCGACAGCGCCTGGCGCCCGGTCAGCTGGCTGAACCTGGCCGCTGCGGTCACCTATCTTGACCCGGTCTTCGACCGCTTCACCGGCGCGGCCTGCGTGAACTACGACACCGTGCGCTGCCCGGTCGACCCGACGACCGGCCGCCGTCCGAACTTCCGCGACCTGACGGGCGACCGTCCGGCCGGCATTCCGAAGTGGTCGTTCTCGACCTCGGCCACGGTCAACCACGACTTCGGCGGCGACTACCAGGGCTACGCCCGGGTGGAGTACGACTTTGTCAGCAAGACCCAGCTGACCGAGACGACTCCGCCGGACCTGTCGACCTGGGGCCAGAAGGTGGTCAACGCCAGCGTGGGCGTCACCAACACGGCCAAGCAGATCGAGGTCATGCTCTGGGCGCGTAACCTGACCAAGGACAACAGCCTGATCTCGACCTTCCCGACCGTGGCCCAGGACGGCAGCTACAGCGGCTATCCGAACGCCCCGCGCACCTACGGCGTGACAGTCCGCAAGAGCTTCTAGTCTCAGTCACCATGACGACGGAGGGCGGCCTCGCATTGCGGGGCCGCCCTTTCTCTTGAGAGACTGGCTTTTGAGAGGCTGGCCCGCCGCGACCCTAGACCTTGGTCGGGGTGGCGCGGCCTCCCCGACGTCGCTAACCGGGCAGGCGTATGGGCCCACGAAAGACGAGGACGGCATGACGACACGCGCGAAGCTGACGGCGGCCATCGCATGAGCCTGGAAGTCTCGACCGTCCGCCGGATCACCGCGCGGCTGATGCCGCTGTTCTGCGTCATGTACCTGATCGCCTACATCGACCGGCAGAATGTCTCTTACGCCAAGCTGGAGATGGTGCAGGCCCTGGGGCTGAGCGAGGCCGCCTATGGCCTGGGCGCCAGCCTGTTCTTCATCGGCTACTTCCTGTTCGAGGCGCCGGCCAACCTGATCCTGGCCAAGGTGGGCGCGCGCGTCTGGTTCGCGCGGATCATGTTCACCTGGGGCCTTGTCACCTTGGCGCTGGGCTTCACCCAGAACGCGACGATGTTCTACATCCTGCGGTTCCTGCTGGGCGTGGCCGAGGCCGGGTTCTTCCCGGGCGTGCTGTACGTCCTGACCCTGTGGTTCCCGCACGCGCACCGCGCCCGGATGGTGGGCCTGTTCATGATCGCCTCGGCCCTGGCCAACGCCGTGGGGGCGATGATCGGCGGCGCCCTCCTGGACCTGCACGGCCTGCTGGGGCTGGAGGGCTGGCAATGGGTGTTCCTGGTCACCGGGGCTCCCGCCGTCCTGCTGGCCCCCTATGTGCTGTGGAAGCTGCCCAACGGCCCCGAACAGGCGCCCTGGCTGGCGCCCGAGCAGAAGGCCTGGCTGGCCAAGACTCTGGCCAGCGAGGACGTCGGCCACGACACCGGCCACGCCGGCGCCTGGAAGGCGATCCTGGACCCGCGTGTCCTGCTGCTGGCGGGCCTCTATATCGGCATGCCCCTGGGAGCCTATGGCCTCAGCTACTGGCTGCCGACTATCGTCAAGGCGTTCGGCGTCTCCAACACCGTCAACGGCCTGATCAACATCATCCCGTGGATCCTGGTGGCCGCCGCCCTGTGGTGGGTTCCCCAGCACGCGGCCAAGCGCGGCTTCACGGTCTGGCACGTGGCCGGCCCGCCCCTGCTGGCCGCCGTCGCCCTGGTGGGCAGCGTGGTGGTTCCCGGAACCTGGGCCAAGTTCGCCCTGCTCTGCGTCGCCGCCCCCGCCATCTTCGCCGGCCAGCCGGGCTTCTGGAGCCTGCCGCCCAGCTTCCTGAAGGGAGCGCGCGCCGCCGCCGGCATCGCGGCTATCAACGCCGTGGGCAATCTCGGCGGCTTCATCGCCCAGAACGTCGTGCCGATCATCCGCGACTCAACCGGCAGCAATCTGGCCCCGATGCTGTTCCTGGCGGCCTGCCTGACCCTGACCAGCGCCCTCGTCTTCGTGGCTTTCCGCGTATTGAGGACGGGCCACGGGGCTACTCAACCGCAAGATCTGCCTAAAACCCAGGCAAAATAGGGGTTTCGCGCCGGATTGTCGCAGCGACGCAACCACAAGGAGCGTTGCCATTCCGCCAAGATTCGTTAATTGATCTGGCACTCGGCGCACCCCACCGCGCCGACACCTTTTTGTTTCGGCCGGCCGGCGCGTCCTCTGGATGTGTCGGCCGGCTTTTTTCTTGCCCGCGCGGCTGATCGCCGAGCCTAGGGGCTAGATGGCCGGACGCCCAGCCCGATATTCCCGTTCCTCGTAGTCGAACCAGTCGAAGTCGGCCGGGGCGCCCTGCCCCGACATGTCCTGGCAGGCCATGCCGACGAAGGCGCCGGTGAAGTTCGGCGCGCCAGGCGCGGTGGCTTCGTCGGACAGGATCGAGGCGTCGAACACCTCCGTCAGCCAGGTCCAGCCGCCACCGCCCTGGCGGAAGCCAAAGCGCAGACGCTCGAAGTCCACCTCGACGCGCAACTCGACCGGGCCGGCGGCCAGCGGGATGGGCGCGGTGAAGCTGTCGGCCTGGGGGCTGTCGGGTATGCAAGTCATGACCCGCAGGTGCTTGCCGATGTCCGCGTCGTGGGTGACGTGCAGATAGTGCAGCTTGGCGCCGTTGTAGTAGCAGATGAGGCCCGCAGCCTGCTGGAAATGGGCGGGCTCGAAGTCCAGCGTCGTGGCGGCCGAATAGCAATGAGCCTGCTGGCGGCGGGCGACCAGCGCCTGGCGGAACAGGCTGCCGACCGTCTCGCGGCCGTACAGGCGCAAGGACCCCGGCCTGGCGGTCAGGCTGAAGATCTCGTCGGGATAGGGCGTGCGCAGCCACTGGAAGTCGATCGGCAGGGTCGGCGCGTCGAAGTCCTCGCGAACGGGCGCGGCGGGCCAGGCGTGCTCGGGCAGGTTCGGGGCGGGCGTCTCCAGCGTCGGATCGCCTGAGCCGTCCAGGGTGCGCGGCCAGCCATCCTGGCCCCAGACCAGCTTCTGGATCGCCGTCTCGCGGCCCAGGGTGCAGCGGCCCCGGTTGGGGATCGGACGGCCCACCAGATAGACCGCGTAGGTCTCGCCGTCGGCGGTATCGACCAGGTCGGCGTGGCCGGCGCGTTGCAGCGGCGCGTGCGGGCGATCCCGCGAGGTCAGTAGGTAGGTATCGGGGTGCAGCTCATAGGGACCGTCGATGGTCCGCGAGCGGGCCATGGTCACCGCGTGGCCAAAGCCCGTGCCGCCCTCGGCCGTGATCAGATAGTACCAGCCGTCGCGCTTGTAGAGGTGCGGGGCCTCGGTCAGGCCGATCGAGGCGCCCTCGAAGATCACCTTGCGCTCGCCCACCAGGCGGCCCTGCGCGGGCGAGAACTCTTGCAACACGATGCCGGCAAAGCGGTTCTGGCCCGGCCGGTGGTCCCATAGTTGGTTGAGCAGCCACTTGCGGCCGTCGTCGTCGTGAAACAGCGAGGGGTCAAAGCCCGAGCTGTTCAGGTGGATCGGCTCGGACCATTCGCCGTCGATCGTCTCGCAGGTGACCCCGTAGTTGTGGAAGTCGCGCAAGCTGGCGCCCGAAGCCCCGCCAACGGTCGTGCGGCCATAGCGCTTGACGTCGGTGTAGATCAGCCAGAACCGCCCGTCGGCATAGGACAGGCACGGCGCCCAGAGCCCGCAGCCGTCCGGGTCGCCCAGCATGTTCAGCTGACTGGCGCGCTGCAGCGGCCGGCTCAGTAGCCGCCAGTTTTTCAGGTCGCGCGAGTGGTGGATCTGCACGCCGGGGAACCACTCGAAGGTCGAGACGGCGATGTAGTAGTCGTCCCCCACCCGCACGATCGAGGGATCGGGGTTGAAGCCGCGCAGGATAGGATTGCGGATCACAGGCAAGCTCACGGATTGGGGGTCTGGCTGACCGGCTCGGCCTTGGGCGCGATACGATCCTTGACGAAGGTCCACAGGATGATGGCGCCGAGAATGTCGAGCACGCCCAGGGCGACGAAGAACGGATCATAGCCGATCTTGGCCACCAGGCCGCCGATCAGCAGCGAGAACAGCAAGACGCCCAGATTGCCCATCATGCCGGCCAGGCCCGCGACGGTGGCGACCTCATCGCGGCGGAAGAGGTCCGAGGCCATGGTGATCACGGTCACCGACAGGGTCTGGTGGGCGAAGCCGCCCAGGCACAGCAGGGCGATGGCGGCGTAGGGGCTCTCGACCCGACCGACAAAGATCATGCCGGTCATCATCGCCGCCCCCAGGGTGACGGCCCAGCGGCGGGCGTTGATCAGCGACACGCCGCGCGCCTGCAGGAAGCTCGCGACCGTGGGCCCAAACAGGCAGCCAAGGTCGGCGGCCACGAACGGCAGCCAGGCGAACATGGCGATCTGCTTGAGATCGAAGCCTCGGGTCTGGGTCAAATAGAGCGGCGCCCAGAACGACAGGGTCCCCCAGGTGGGATCGGCCAGGAAGCGCGGCAGGGCGATGCCCCAGAACTTGCGCTGCTTGAGGATGGAGATCACCGACGGCTTGGCCCCGGCCTCGGCCAGGTGCGTTTCCTGGCCAGCGGCGATGCGCGCGCGCTCGTCCGGCGTCATCGACGGGTGCTGGTCGGGCGAGCGGTAGAGCAGCAGCCACAGCACCAGCCACACCAGGCCCAGAGCCCCGGTCAGCACGAAGGCCGCGCGCCAGTTCCAGGTCAGCACCGCCCACACCACCAGTGGCGGCGCCAGCATCGAGCCGACCGAGGCGCCGATATTGAACACCCCGCCCGCGAAGCCGCGCTCCTTGGCCGGGAACCAGGTGGCGACCGTCTTCATGCCCGCCGGCTGGGCCGAGCCCTCGGCGAACCCCAGAAGCCCGCGCAGGACCGCGAAGCTCTGCCAGTTGGAGGCCAGGCCGTGGGCCATGGCGAACAAGGACCAGGACGCGGCGAACACCGCAAAGCCCGTGCGCAGCCCCAGGGTGTCCAGCACATAGCCGCACACCGGTTGCATCATGATCCCAAGCTGAAAGGCGCCGGTGATCCAGGAATATTCCGTGATCGAGATGCCCAGGTCCTTCAGCACCGTGGGGGCGGCCACGCCCATGGTCGAGCGCGTCAGGTAGTTGATGATCGCGCCCAGCATGACCAGGCCGATGATCCACCAGCGCAGGGCCCGAAGTTTCGGAAAGGACAGCTTGGGCAAGGCGGCGTTTCCCCATCGGGCGCGCGTTCATGCCGACGCGCTCACCCCTTTTGGTAGCGCTACCGTCTAAGATTATCGGCGTCCAGCCTGTCGAGGTCGTAGATCTGGACCCCCTCTCTCCGCTGGCGCGGCCCGCCTTCAGAGCCTTGGCCGAGGCAAAGTCTCGCGGCAACGCTTAAGCCGTGGCGGAGGCTCCAGGCTCACCGGACATCTCGGCGCGCGACTCTTCTCCCAGGCCGGCGAATTCGCCGACGAAGCGGTCCCGCCCTCCTGGGGTGGACGCCGGCTCCCAGACGAAGACGCCGACGCAATCATGGTCGGCCGCGATCTCCGCAGCCAGCTCCATCGCCTGGGCGTCGCTCCGGGCGGTCTCGGCGATAAAGGTCAGCGACACGCCGTTCGCGCGTCGCGGGTAGAACAGATAAGCAGGCATTCATAGCTCCAGCCGTTCGAGCGGGAGCGAAGGCCTTTTAAGCCTCGTCTCTCAGTCACCAGCGCTCGACGGGACGTGCTAGCAATGAGCCCAAGCTAGCAGAAAAGAGCCGAACTCACGAGTAAATAATTCCACCTACGCGGGAATTATAAGTCGACAATCCGACATTAGCCCAATTCTTGTCTTATATAATCATACATATACATGACGTCCGATGCGCATCGCCGCTACGGATAGCTCGTGATTCAAAAGATTATTTCCCACTCAAGCTTCAGCGCTATCTTCATTGAAAGCGTGATTTTTCGTTGGCGCCGCCAGCCGCTGTTCGTCAACCTCGGGACAAATCGCAAAGGGGAGGATTTCGATGATCGGTTACACCCTGGTGGGCAGCAACGACCTTGCCAGATCCAAGGCCTTCTATGACGCGCTGTTCGAAACCATCGGCGTCAAGCGCCTGATGGAGTTCCCGACCGGCGGCTGCGCGTGGGGCTTAGACTGGAGCAAGCCCATGTTCGGCGTCGGCAAGCCCTATGACGGCCAGGCCGCCACCTTCGGCAACGGGACGATGATCGCCCTGGCCGTGGACGAGCGCGCCAAGGTCGACACCCTGCACGACAAGGCCGTGGCCCTGGGCGGCCAGTGCGAGGGCAAGCCGGGCGTGCGCGGCGAGGACGGCCCTCAGGCCTTCTACGCGGCCTATTTCCGCGACCTGGACGGCAACAAGCTGTGCGCGTTCAGCGTCGGACCCGCCTAGAGCCCGCTGCGGACAGCCGAAACAAAAACGGCCGCCGGAGGAGCCCTCCGGCGGCCGTCTTCCTGCAGGGCTTAAGGCCCTACCAGTTGAACATCGTGCCGTCCTGCAGGCGGTTCACCGGCAGGTAGGCGCGCTTGTACTCGTACTTGGACGCCAGTTCCTCGTCGATGTCGACGCCCAGGCCCGGCTTGTCGCCCGGATGCAGCATGCCGTCATTGAACGTGTAGGCGTGCGGGAAGACCGCATCCGTCTCCGGGGTGTGGCGCATGTACTCCTGCAGGCCGAAGTTGGTGATCGACATGTCGAAGTGCAGGGCCGCGGCCATGGTCACCGGCGACAGGTCGGTGGCGCCGTGACAGCCGGTCTTGACGTGGTGCAGGTCGGCGAAGGCGGCGATCTTCTTCAGGTTGGTGATGCCGCCCGCGTGCAGCACGGTGGCGCGCAGATAGTCGATCAGCTGCTCTTCGATCAGCTGCTTGGCGTCCCAGACGTGGGCGAAGATCTCGCCGACGGCCAGCGGCGTCGTCGTGTGCTGACGGATCAGGCGGAAGCCAGCCTGGTTCTCGGCGGGGACCGAGTCCTCCAGCCAGAACAGGCGATAGGGCTCCAGATCCTTGCCCAGGCGCGCGGCCTCGATCGGGGTCAGGCGGTGGTGGACGTCATGCAGCAGGTGGACGTCCCAACCCAGGACCTCACGCGCCTTCTCGAATAGCTTGGGCGTATGTTTCAGATAGGCCGCCGTCGACCAGACGTTTTCGGTCGGCAGGTTCCCGTCGGCCGGCTCGTAGAACATCTTGTCGCCCGAGACCCCGTAGGTGCTGGCCAGGCCGGGCACGCCCGTCTGCAGGCGGATGGCCTTGTAACCCATGGCCTTGTACTTGACGGCCTCGGCGATAGTGTCCTCGATGGTCTCGCCGTTGGCGTGGCCATAGACCATCACGCCCGTGCGGCAGGCGCCGCCCAGCAGCTGGTAGACCGGCAGGCCGGCGACCTTGCCCTTGATGTCCCACAGCGCCATGTCGACGGCCGCCAGGGCGGTCATGGCCACCGGGCCGCCGCGCCAGTACGAGCCGCGATAGAAGAACTGCCAGATGTCCTCGATCTGATGGGCGTCGCGGCCGATCAGGCTGGGGATCATGTGATCACGCAGGAAGCTGACCACCGACAGTTCGCGGCCGTTCAGGGTGGCGTCGCCGACGCCGGTGATTCCGTCCTCGGTGGTGATCTTGAGGGTGACGAAGTTGCGGCCGGGGCAGGTGACGATGACCTTGGCGTCGATAATCTTCAGCATGGACCTTAGTCGTTGAGCATGAGCAAAATTGGCCTGACCAGTTTTAGCGACTTATCTGACGAACCGCTAGAGCCTTGCGCGTCAAAACGGAATCGTTTTGGCGCGACAACAAGGCTCTAAATCAAACGCTTAGAGCGTGGCTCGCGCCGAAACCGGTTCCCACTTTCGGCGTCACGCTCTAGGGCCTTCGACCAAGGTCGGGTAGCGCGCCCCCACTCCATGCAATAGTCTGCGGTGTCCGGCGCGCAACGGACGGGATTTTAAAGACACATGACCACTTCGACGGCGGAACCCCGCAAGCTCTATCAGCAGGTGGCCGGCGCGATCGCCGAGTCGATCCGCGACGGCGTCCACAAGCCGGGCCAGCGCCTGCCCTCCGAGCGGGACCTAGCCGAGGACTACAAGGTCAGCCGCCCCACCGTGCGCGAAGCGATGATCGCGCTGGAAATCCAGGGCCTGGTCGAGGCCCGCCACGGCTCGGGCGTCTATGTCACCGACGCGTCGCGCGCCCAGGGCTCCGCGCCCGAACTGGACATCGGCGCCTTCGAGCTGACCGAAGCCCGCCGGCTGATCGAGGGCGAGGTCGCCGCCCTGGCCGCCGCCACGATCACCGAGGAGGAGCTGGTCGAGCTGGCGGCGATCATGGACGACATGGTCGTGGAGAACGACCAGGACGTGAAGGGCGAAGGCGCCGACCGCCGCTTTCACGTGGCCATCGCCCGCGCCAGCCGCAACAGCGCCCTGGTGACCGTCGTCGAGACCCTGTGGGACCAGCGCTACAAGTCGCCGCTGTGCCGGGCCATGCTGGAGCGCGCGCGCCAGGTCGGCGTCCGGCCTCGGATCGACGACCATCAGGAGATCCTGTTGGCGCTGCAGGCCCGCGACCCGTCCGCCGCCCGCAACGCCATGCGCGAGCATCTGGGCCGTGTCATCGACAACCTGCTGACCGCCACCGAGATCGACGCCCTGGAGCGCGCCCGCAGCGAAGTCGCCGCCCGCCGCGTCGAACTGGCCCGCCGCTCGGCGATCTGACCCCCTCCCCGCTTCGAAATCGCCCGCGCGGCGTCCAGCGCGAAAAAATGGGCGGCTCGCCCCGTTGCCCGGCATGCGGAAATCCGATCCAGCTTCGTCTGATCTTGGAGAGCGGTCTCTGCTGTCGAGCCGCGGGTTAGGGGTGATGCAATGACGCGTGGCGGAGCGATGGCCGGTGCGGCCCTGGGCGTGGTTTTGGCTTTCGGCGCGTTGGCCCATGGCGGCGGCGCGATCGCGGCCGATATCACCCCGCCGGAGAAGGCCTTCGCCCAGCCGATCGGCAGCGACTACTTCCTGGCCGACTACACCGCCTACGAGGCCTATCTGAAGACCCTGGCGGCCCAGTCCGACCGCATGAAGCTGGTCGACATCGGCAAGACCGAGGAAGGCCGCACCCAGTGGATGGCGGTGGTCTCCTCGCCCGCCAACCTGGCCAAGCTGGACCGCCTGAAGGAAATCTCGCGCAAGCTGGCCAAGGCCGAAGGCGTCTCCAAGGAAGAGGCCGAAAAGCTGGCGGCCGAGGGCAAGGCGGTCGTCTGGATCGACGCGGGCCTGCACGCCACCGAGACCATCACCTCGCAGGGCCAGATCCAGGTGCTCTACCGGATGCTGACGGCCAAGGATCCCGAGACCCTGCGCCTGCTGGACGACTGCGTGATCCTGTTCGCTCACGACAATCCCGACGGCATGGAGCTGGTCAGCGACTGGTACATGCGCAACGCCGATCCGAAAAAGCGCGAGTTCAACTCGCTGCCGCGCCTGTACCAGAAGTACGTCGGCCACGATAACAACCGCGACAGCTTCATGTCGGCCATGGCTGAGACCACCAACATCAATCGCCAGCTGTTCCGCGAGTGGTATCCGCAAATCATCTTCAACCAGCACCAGACCGGCCCCAACGGCATGGTGGTGTTCGTTCCGCCGTTCCGCGACCCGTTCAACTTCAACTACGACCCGCTGGTCATGACCCAGCTGCAAGAAGTCGGCATGGCCATGCACAGCCGGCTGGTGGCCGAGGACAAGCCAGGCTCGGGGACCCGCAGCGCCGCCCCCTACTCCACCTGGCACAACGGCATGGTGCGGTCGGTCGCCTACTTCCACAATTCGATCGGCCTGCTGACCGAGATCATCGGCGGCCCGACCCCGACCACGGTCAATCTGGTTCCCGACCTGCAGCTGCCCAATAACGACCGCCCCGCGCCGATCGCCCCGCGCGTCTGGCGCCTGCAGGACTCGCTGGACTACCAGATGACCATGAACCTGGCGGTCATCGACTACGCCGCCCGCAACCGCGAGCGCCTGCTCTTCAACATCTGGAAGATGGGCGACAACAGCATCAAGCGCGGCTCGACCGATAGCTGGACCATCACCCCGACCCGCGTCGAGGCCCTGGCCGCCGCCGGCAAGGACAAGCCCGGCCCGTTCGGCGCGGCGGTCGACCCCAGCCTCTACAAGACCGTGCTGCAGACGCCGCAAGGGCGCGATCCGCGCGGCTATGTGATCCCGGCCGACCAGGCCGACATGCCCACCGTGGTCGCCTTCCTCAACGCCCTGATCAAGACCGGCGTCGATGTCGACAAGGCCGACAAGGCCTTCACGATCGCGGGCAAGACCTATCCGGCCGGCTCGTACGTCGTGCGCACCGCCCAGGCCTATCGCCCGCACGTGCTGGACATGTTCGAGCCGCAGGACCACCCACACGACCTGGAGTATCCGGGCGGCCCGCCCAAGGCGCCCTATGACGTCACCGGCTACACCCTGGCCTATCAGATGGGGATCAAGTTTGACCGCATCCTCGACGCCTTCGAGGCCCCGACCGCGCGCGTGCCCGACCTGATCAAGGTCGCGCCGGGTTCGGTGAAGGGCTCTGGCGGCGCGGGTTGGCTGGTCAGCCATGAGACCAACGCCAGCTTCACCCTGACCAACCGCCTCTTGAAGGCCGGCGCCAAGGTCCAGTGGGTCAAGGACGGCGCCAAGGCCGGCGAGACCGCGTTTGGCCCCGGCGCGATCTGGGTTCCCGCCTCGCCCGCCGCCAAGGCGGTGATCGAGAAGGGCGTGAAGGAGCTGGGAATCGACGCCTACGCGGTCGCCGGCAAGCCGTCCGGCGCGACCATCGCCCTGAAGCCGATCCGCATTGGCCTGGTGGACGTCTATGGCGGCTCGATGCCGTCCGGCTGGAACCGCTGGATGCTCGAGCAGTTCGAGGCCCCGTTCCAGGTGGTCTATCCCCAGCGCCTCGACGCGGGGAACATCAAGAAGGACTTCGACGTCCTGGTCTTCCCCGATGGCGTCGTGCCCGCGCCGCAGGGCGGTCCGTTCCGGGCCAGCCGCGGCGGCGCCCAGCCCAAGCCGGAAGAGATCCCGGCCGAGTACCGCGCCTGGCTGGGCCGCGTCACCGACGACAAGACCCTGCCCAAGATCGCCGAATTCGTGAAGGGCGGCGGCTCGGTCGTGGCGATCGGCGCCTCGACCCGCCTGGCCACGGCCCTAGGCGCGCCGGTCGAGGTGGCCACCGCCAAGACCGAGAACGGCCAGCTGAAGGCCTTCTCCAACCGCGAGCTCTACATCCCCGGCTCGGTCCTGCGGGCCAAGGTCGATCCCAAGCAGCCGCTGGCCTACGGCGCGGGCGAGCAGGTCGACGTCTTCTTCGACCGCAGCCCGGCCTTCACCGTGAAGCCCGACGTCAAGGGCGTCTCGCGCGTGGCCTGGTTCGACACCGACAAGCCGCTGCGCAGCGGCTGGGCCGTCGGCCAGGAGAAGCTGAACGGCGGGGCGGCCATGCTCGATATCGACCTGGGCAAGGGCAAGCTCTTCGTCTTCGGCCCCGAGATCACCCAGCGCGCCCAGTCGTGGGGCACGTTCAAGTTCCTGTTCAACGGGCTGCTGTACGGGCCGGCGGTGAGCGGGAAGTAGGGGAAGGATCCTCACCACACCCGACCTCCCCGGCGAACGCCGGGGCCCAGATTCATCCGGAACGGCTTCAATGGGCGCGCCCACGACCTCGACCGACCATCGGACGTGAGCAGGTTCGATCTGGGTCCCGGCATTGGCCGGGAAGGTCGGACGGAATACAATTTTAGATTGATATTATTCCGACCATTGCCGCACGCTAAGCCATGGCATTCTACGTCTACATCATGGCCAGCCAGCGTAACGGCACGCTCTATATCGGTTCGACCGACGACCTGGCCCGCCGGGTCTTCGAGCACCAGAGCCGAGTACGCGGCTTCACTGCGAAGTACGGCTGCACAATGCTGGTGTGGTTAGAGCAACACGCCTCTCGCGAGAGCGCGCTGATCCGAGAGCGGCGGCTGAAGGAATGGCGCCGGTCTTGGAAGCTCATGCTGATCGAGGAAAGTAATCCCGACTGGCGAGATCTAGGCCTAGAATTCCTGGGCTAGCGCCCGCGAGGTTCCCGAGTTGTGTCCCCTCAACACCCGACCTCCCCGGCGAATGCCGGGGCCCAGATTCATCCGGAACGGCTTGAGTGGGCGCGCCCACGACCTCGACCGACCATCGGACGTGAGCGGGTTCGATCTGGGTCCCGGCATTCGCCGGGAAGGTCGGGTTTATGGGTTAGCGCCCCCTGCCCCCTTGATGGGGGAAGGGCCGGGATAGAGGTGATCCGCCGAGGTTTGTCCGCGCACGGCTTCAACCGCAGCGCACCCACCCTGCCCTCCCCCATCAAGAGGTAGGGGTTTAGGTCTTGCTTCGACCCAAGTCGGACCTTGTCGGCTGAAGGCCTAACCGCCACCCTGTGCTTCTAAACGCACCGCGAGATGCCCTTTGCCGACCCAGTTCCCGCTCATTCATTCGTACGGCCATGAAGATGAGGATATCCGGCTGGGTTACAGGTCATTGCCGATATCGGCCTTCCCTCGTTTTCTCCGCCAAGACGAAGAGCTTCCGAGGCCCCTAAACTTCAGGGAGATCAAAAACGCCACCGAATTAGCTCAGTATCGGGAGTTTGAGCGGGCCTTTTGGGAATTGCACTTGCGCCTTAGCCAGCGAGGATTTTGGCGGGTCCGGCATGGCGGTGATCTTGTTCGAATTAATGGAGATAGCCGCCGCTTCTTCGATCTTTGGCGGGCCAGCCGCCGAGAATTCCGACCCAAGCATCGCTTCCTAGAGATTTACTACGAAGAGCACGATGTGAGGCTGATCCAGAATTGGGACCTGACCGATTGGGCGTTCTTCCGCGACATCGGTGCAAGGGCGGAAGTGGAGAAGATTGTCCGCCAAGTCGGCCTCTTCGTGCCTAACTGAAGGCCCGCAATCCACCCCGATCAGCCCTTCGGCATATCTGCTTTTGGGCGCTCGCGCATGAAAGCCCGCCTTCAGAACAACTGCCCCCCCAAAAACAAGATCGGCGCCGGATGCGACTCCGGCGCCGATATAGCTTCGAGACCCTAGGGGGTACGGCCCCGAAGCGCCGCCGTCCGGCGTCGAACTGGCGATGACGCCGACCGGCGGTAGGCCTCTGTCTGGACCGCAAACAGAAGAGCCTGCCCCCAGGCTGCGCCCCCGCGCCGCCGCCGGCCTTGATCGACCTCAAATCCGAAAACGAATTCGGCGCCGGAGGGGCAGCTCCGGCGCCGATCGTCACGTCCTCGGGGACTTTTCAAAGGGGTAGGACGGCCCCCGAAGCCGCGACGGCTTGCGTTCGAGGCGGGCCCAGCCCGCCTCGAAGCGAGCTCTAGAACCGCTTGGAGACGTTCATGTACCAGTAGCGGCCGGTCGCGTTGTACAGCGAGCCGTAGTAGCCGAAGTTGCTGGACGAGACCGGCGGGTCCTTGTCGCCGACGTTGCGCACGCCGACACGGATCGTGGAGCCGTCGAAGCGGCCTTCGTCGAACGCGTACTGGCCATACAGGCTGACCGTGGTCCAGGCCGGCATCTGGTAGTACTCGCCGCCCGTCAGGGTCGAGCCGGTGTCGTACACCTCGCTCACATAGTTGACGAAGGCGCCCGCGCCCCAGCCGTTCTTGCGCCAGGTCAGGCTGGCGCTGCCGCGGAACTCGGGGAAGCCGCCCATGCCGATCTGGTTGCCGGCGGTGGTGATCGTCACGCCCGGCAGCTGGCCGGCCGCGACGGCCTGCTGCAGCAGGGCCTCGGTCGCGCTAGGCTGCTGGTCGAACTTCAGCAGCTTGGCGACGTTGACGTTCAGACCGAAGTCGCCCCAGGGGGTGTCGTCCAGATCGTAGTCCAGCGAGAAGTCGACGCCCTGCACCATGCGCGGCTGCAGGTTCATGTAGGTGTCGTTGATCGAGATGATGGTCCCGACCGTATTCGACCCCGTCGGAGCCTCGCGCACCACGTTCGGGTTGGACGAGCCCTGCTGGCGCAGCAGCCAGTCCAGCGCGATCTGGTTGGCGCCGCCCAGGATGCCGATCACCCCCTTTTCGCGGATCGACCAGAAGTCGGTGGTCAGGGTCAGCTTGCCGTACTCGAACGGAATGAAGCGCGGCTGATAGACAAAGCCGACGCTGGCGTTGTCGGCCTCTTCGGGCTTGAGGTTGTCGTTGCCGCTGCGGATCTCCAGCGTGCTGGCGCTCGTGCAGGTGGTCGCCGTCGGGGTGTTGATCCGGCAGGCCGCCCAGTCGGTGCGGGTGTTCGAGACCGACGCGCCTTCGCTGTAGAACTGCGGCAGGTTCGGCGCGCGGAAGCTTTGCGAGACCGAGCCGCGCAGCGACAGGCCCTGACCGACCTTCCACAGGATCGCGCCCTTGGGCTTCAGCACGTTGCCGAAGTCCGAATAGTGCTCGTCGCGGGCGGCGATCTGCAGGCTGATCTCCTCGACGAACGGGATGTTCATCTCGGGCGAGATCACCGGCACGGCCAGCTCGAAGAAGGCCGAGGCGATCGTGCGGTCGGCCGAGACGTCCGGCGCGCCCGAGGCGCCCATCACGTCGCTGCCATAGGTCACGCCGGTGACGCTGTTGGTGTAGGTGATCGTGCCGTCCAGGCGGTCGTCGCGGTTGTCCTTGTAGGTCTCGCGGCGCAGCTCGACCCCGGCCGCGAAGCCGACGTCGCCGCCGGGCAGCTGGAACAGGTCCTTCTTCGACACCTTGAAGTCGCCCATGGCCAGCGACGTCTTGCTGATCCGGTAGACGTTGATCAGGAACGAGTTGATCGTGTCCTGGCTGTTGGGCGTGGCGTCCTCGCCCGAATAGTTGGTCAGCGAACCGCCGTTGAACGGGTTGTAGGCCGACGAGTCGGTGCGGTTCAGCGCCGCCTGGAAGAGCGTGTTGCTGATCGCGTTGTGGGTCATGTCCTTGGTGCGGGCTTCCGAGTAGAGCAGCGCGCTGTCCCACTTCCAGCCGTTCCAGTCGCCCTTCAGGCCGCCCAGCAGGCGGACGCTGTCGTCCGTCACCGTATAGGTGCGGCCGCCGGCGTCGACCGGGCGATAGTTGGTGATGTTCATCGCCACGCCCGAAGCGCCCACGCCGGTCAGGCCCGACAGGCGGTTGGGATTGACCGCGCCATTGGCCAGGGTCGTCGGACCGAAGGGGTTCCAGTAGGCGTTGGCCGCGATGCTGATCGGCGACGAGCTGAGCGGCGCGGACTGCTCGCGGTTGCCCGTGAACAGCGCGTGGTAGTAGCCGGCCTCGCCATAGGCGGTGATGTCGCCAAAATCGTGCTCGACGGTCGAGAACAGGTTGGTGCGCTCCAGGCCGCCCTTCAGGCTGCGCTGGGAATTTTCGTCATAGCGCAGCACGCGGTCGTTGGCGCCCGTGATCGTGCCGGCGCGGATGCAGAGGTTCCCGGCCAGGGTCGCCGACGAGCAGCCCGCGGCGGTGTTGGACACCGGCTCGATGTGGAACACGCCCGAGGTCGTCAGGGCCACGCCGTTCTGACGCGGCGCGGTCGAGGACGGGATCAGGGTGAAGGCGCCCCAGGGGCTGGAGGTCGAGCGGTTGTCGAACGCGGTGTCGCTGGCCCAGGCGGTGCCGGCCATGGCGGCGCGGTGATCCTCGCTGGCCGAGTAGTCGCGCTCGCTGGCCATCAGACGGCTGCGGGCGGTGTAGGAGCCAAAGAAGGTCAGGCGGGTGCCGTCTTCCAGGCGCGTGCCGGCCTTCAGGTTGAAGGTCCCCTCACGATAGGTGGTGCCTTCCGAGCCGCCGACCTGGGCCTCGGCGCGCAGGCCCTGGAACTTGGTGTCCAGCACCATGTTGACCACGCCGGCCACGGCGTCGGCGCCGTAGATGGCGGCCGCGCCGTCGCGCAGCACTTCCACCCGCTTCACGCCCGAGACGGGGAACGAGTTGGTGTTGACGGTCTGGACCGGCACCAGGTTCTCGGTCTGGGTGCCGGGCGCCAGGACGGCGCGACGGCCGTTCAGCAGCACCAGGGTGTTGCCAGTGCCCAGGTTGCGCAGGTTCAGCGACGAGACGTCGCCGCGCGCGTCGTTCAGGTTGCCGGTGGTGCGGGCTTCCTGGAACTGGACGTCGCCAGCCTGCGGGATCGAGCGGAACAGCTCATCGCCCGAGACGGCGCCCGTGGCGATGATTTCCTTTTCGCCAACCACCGTCACCGGCAGGGCGTCCGTGGTCCGCGCGCCTTCGATCTGCGAGCCGACGACCACGATGGCTTCAACGATTTGGGCCTCGTCAGTCGCCGCGCCGGCCCCCGCGCTCACGGGCTGGGGGCGTTCGGCCGGCGCCGGGCGCAGCGTAATGGTCTTGCCGTCGTCCGACTGGACGACCAGGCCGGCGGCCTTGGCCAGGCGCGCCAGCGCCTCGGCGTCGGCGATGTCGCCGGCCACGGCGGGCGTGCGCTTGCCGGTGGCGGCCTCGAACGGGAACAGCACCTGCTTGCCCGACTGCTGAGCGAAGGCCTGCAGCGCGGTCACGGCGTCGCCGGCCGGAATGTTGAAGGTGTGGCGGGCCTCTTGGGCCAGGGCCGGACCGGCCAGAACCAGCACGGCGGCGGACGCCATCAGGAAGCCGCGAACCGTGCGGCGACGCGTGTCGTTAGACATTGCTTTTGTATACCCCTCTCGACGCCTCCAGCCCCGACCGGAGAGCGCGTTCGCAGGATCGACGGGGTTACGCCGGTTTTCCGCTAGTGATCGCCGGAACTTTTTTCGGCGGTTTGGTCAACAAAACCCTAAAACCGTCGCTTTCGCGCCCGCGTTCGAGCCCCGTCGCTAGCTGCGTCGCGACAGGCGGATCGCGCCGTCCTCGCCCTGCGAGGCGCGAACCGGGAAGGCGCTGGTCACGGCCGAGACGAAGCTGGTGGGCTCGGTCGTCTGGAAATAGCCGGCCAGGCGCAGGCTCGCGATCGACGGGTCGGCGATGCGGATCTGGCGGTGGTTGTAGCGGTTGAACTCGGCCGCCGCCTGCGCCAGGGACTGGCCGTTCAGGGCGATCGCCCCCTGGCGCCAAGCCAGGCTGCGGTCGATCTCGGCCTCGGAGACCGCGCGCGACCGGGTCCCGCGCGAGTCGTAGATCGCCGCGACGCCGGCGGTCAGGCGCATGTCGTCCTTGGCCTCGGCGCGCACGGGATCAACATCCACCGCGCCCTTCCTGACCGTTACCGCCGCGCCGTCCGAGCCCAGGCGGACCGCCAACTGCGCCGAGCCGTCGGCCGCGATCACGGCGTTCGCCGCCTTGACCACGAAGGGCCGGGCGTCGGGGGCCGCGTCGAACAGGGCCTCGCCCTTGATCAGCTTGACCTCGCGCACGCCGCGCTTGAAGCGGACCACGACCTTGCTGTTGGTGTTCAGCTCGATACGGCTGTTGTCGTCCAGCACCACGACCCGGCGCTCGCCGATCGCGGTGGCGTAGGCGGTCGAGGTTCCGAACGACAGGCTGCCCGCCACGATCAGCGCCATGGCCGCAGAGGCCGCCAAGCCCCGGGCCCAGGGCGATCGCGCCAGGGCGGTCAGGCGAGGCTTGGGCGCCGGCGCCAAGAGGTCCGCGTCGGGCCGCTGCAGCCCGGGCCGCAGGGCGCGCGCGCGGTCCAGCCGCGCCCAGGCGACGGCCTCGCGCTCATAGGCGGCCTCGTGCTCGAAGCTCTCGCCGCGCCAGGCCTCGAAGGCGGCGCGGTCGGCTTCAGAGCACGAAGGATCGTCAAGCCGAACCACCCAGAGGGCGGCGGCCTGCCTCACCGCTTCGCGTCTTGATCCCGTGTCCCGCTCCATGAGCGCCTTTCGTCGACCTTGCTCTTGCGTTCGCTACGCCGTCCCAGCTTGTCGGAACAGTAGCGCAGCCCCTTCACCAGGTGCTTCTCAACAGTAGAGACGGACAAGCCCATCCGACCCGCTATCTCGTCTGGTGAGAGATTATAAACTTTTCTCAACGTGAAGACGCGTCGGCATTGCGTCGGAAGTTCGGCGATCGCGTCGGCCAGGGCCTGCAGCGCCTCGCGCGATTCCATGATCGCCTGGGCGCCCGGCGCCTCGTCGATCGGCTCGATCCGGTCGAAGTCGGCGACGGCGGTGATCGTCAGCACCTTGCGGCGGCGCAGGGCGTCCAGCGCGCAGTTGCGCAGCACCCGCGTGGCGAAGGCCGCCGGATTGCCGATCTCGCGCCAGGTCTTGCAGGCGATGGCCCGGGCGAAGGCGTCGTGGACAAGGTCCTCCGGATCAGTCTGCCCGTCGCGGCAAAACCGCCGCGCATAGGCCAGCAGCTCCGGTTCCAGCGGCAGGATTTCCCGCCGAAACCAGGCGCGCCTGTCTTCGTCGTCTTGAGCCATCAACGCCCCTCTCGGCGCGCAACCAATCGGATTAGCGCAGGGAAGGCAACCCGGCGACGCCATCGTCACCGGGTCGCGGAGGGTCTAATGCCTAATCGTCGATCGGATTATGCCGCGTATCCTTCAGGAACAGACCACCGATAACGGCGGTCACCGAGGCGATGATCACCGGGTACCACAGGCCCGAATAGATATCCCCGGTCGCCGCCACGATCGCGAACGCGGTGGTGGGCAGGAAGCCGCCGAACCAGCCGTTGCCCAGGTGATAGGGCAGCGACATGGCCGTGTAGCGGATCCGCGTCGGGAACAGCTCGACCAGCATGGCCGCGATCGGGCCGTAGACCATGGTCACGTAGATCACCAGGATCGCCAGCAGGGCCACGACCTTGGGCTTGTCGACCAGGGCCGGATCAGCCTTGGCCGGATAGCCGGCGACCTTCAGCTGGGCGCCCAGGTCGGCCTCCCAGGCCTTGCGCGCGTCGGCGAACGCCTTGCCCGTGGCGCCCTGGGGATCAAAGCCGTCCAGCGTGACGCCGCCGACCTGCACGGTCGTGGCCGCGCCGGCCGGGGCGTCGCGGGTCGTGTAGGTCACGCCAGCCTTGGCCAGATATCCCTTGGCCACGTCGCAGGGGGTGTTGAACTTGGCCTTGCCGACGGGGTCGAACTGGAAGGCGCAGGTGGCCGGATCGGCCACCACCACGACCGGGGCCGAGATCTCGGCGCGCGCCAGCACAGGATTGGCGTAGGTCGTGATGGCCTTGAAGATCGGGAAATAGGTCGCCGCCGCCAGCACGCAGCCGACGATGATGATCCACTTGCGGCCGATCTTGTCCGACAGCCAGCCGAAGAACACGAAGAACGGCGTGCCGATCAGCAGGCTGGTGGCGATCAACATGTTGGCCAGCGCCCCATCCACCTTCAGCGTCTTCTCCAGGAAGAACTGGGCGTAGAACTGGCCAGTGTACCAGACCACCGCCTGGCCCATGGTCAGGCCGAACAGCGCCAGCAGCACGACCTTGAGGTTGGGCCATTGGCCGAAGGCCTCGGCCAGCGGCTTCTTGGTCCCCTTCCCTTCGGCGATCATGCGCTGGAAGGTCGGGCTCTCGTGCAGCTTCAGGCGGATCCACAGCGACACGCCCAGCAGCAGCAGCGAGACCAGGAACGGGATGCGCCAGCCCCAAGTCTTGAACGCTTCCTCGCCCAGCCAGGTGCGGGTCGCCAGAATGACCAGCAGCGACAGGAACAGGCCCACGGTCGCCGTGGTCTGGATCCAGCTGGTGTAGAAGCCGCGACGGCCGTCAGGCGCGTGCTCGGCCACATAGGTCGCCGCCCCGCCATACTCGCCGCCCAGGGCCAGGCCTTGCACCAGGCGCATGGCGATCAGGGCGATCGGCGCGGCGACGCCGATCTGCTCGTAGGAGGGCAAGAGGCCGACGACGAAGGTCGACACGCCCATCAGCAGCATGGTGATCAGGAAGGTGTTCTTGCGGCCCCAGATGTCGCCCAGCCGCCCAAAGATCACCGCGCCCAGGGGACGAATGGCGAAGCCGGCCGCGAAGGCCAGCAGGGCCAGGATGAAGCCTGTGGTCTCGTTGACGCCCGAGAAAAAGTGGCCGGTGATGATCACGGCCAGAGCGCCGTAGAGGTAGAAGTCGTACCACTCGAACACGGTGCCGAGCGAGGACGCTCCGATCACCAGCGCGTCGCGCCCCTTCCCTGGTTTCCCCTGAGCAGGCGCGGCTTGGCTATCAGCCCCCATGAATGAATTCCCTTCCCTGATCGCCGCGTTTCCCCGCGGTCAGGCGCGACCCTAACCAGCGATCGTGACTCTTGCGATGCAGGAAATCTGGTAGCGGTCACTTTTCCGGAACGCGCTCCCACAATGTGGCCATAGGACGGGCCAAGAGGGCAGGCATGACGGCGATAAGTGCGATATGGCATCACCCCGATAGCCAAGAGGAGCCGCCATGACCGTTTCGAAGATCGCCCGCCGCGCCGTGATCGGCGCCGTGGCCATGCTGGCCGCCTCGCCCGCCCTCGCCGCCGGCAAGCCGCGCGTGGCGATCCAGACCGACAAGGGCGTCATCGTCGTCGAGCTGGAGGACCAGAAGGCCCCGATCACGGCCGAGAACTTCCTCTACTATGTCGATAAGCGCCGCTTCGACGGCGGCCAGTTCTTCCGCGCCAACCGGGCCAAGGGCGCGCCGGGCGCCGGCTCGATCCAGGGCCAGCCCAAGCCCTACGCTCGCCGCGCCCCGCCGATCGCCCACGAAAGCACGCTGAAAACGGGCCTCAAGCACAAGGCCGGCGCCATCTCGATGGGCCGCAACGCCCCCGGCTCGGCCACCGCCGACTTCTTCATCTGCGCCAGCGCCCAGCCCTATCTGGACGCCAAGCCGGGCAAGTCCGACGCCGCCCAGGGCTATGCGGTGTTCGGCTATGTCGTGCAGGGCATGGACGTCGTCAAAAAGATCCTCGCCGGGCGAACGGATGGCCCGACCGATGTGCCATCAATGAAGGGCCAGATTCTGAACCCGCCGGTGAAGATCATCAGCATGAAGCGGGTGTAGGAAGGCTGGTCGAGAGATTTCAGCGCGACGTGCAGATCGCGCGAAATGGTCTTTAGGGAGCAAAACCATGTTCGAACTCGATAGACGGGCGCTCCTGCTGGGCTTGCCCGTCGCGAGCGCCCCCCTGGCCGAAGGGACGCGTCAGGCCCCTGGGTTGCGAGCGGTGAGCTTGCAGACCGCGATGCGGCTTCAGCCCCTGGGGATCGACGACCCGCGACCGATGCTGTCCTGGCGGCTTGAGGGACCAGCGGGCGCCGTCCAGTCCGCCTACCAGATCATGGTCGCATCGACCCCCGAGAAGCTTCGGGCTGGTGTCGCCGATCTCTGGGACAGCGGCCGGGTCAAGAGCTCGGAGTCCGTCGGCGTGCGCTACGGCGGCGCGCCGCTGAAGGCGCGCCAGCGCTGCTTCTGGCGGGTGAAGACCTGGGACGCCGCTGGGCGAGCCTCCGAATGGAGCCCTCCAGCGACCTGGGAGATGGGCCTCATCGACCAGACCGAATGGATCGGCGACTGGCTGGCCGTCGAGGCGGCCGACGAGCGCGATGATCGAGCGGCCGGCGTGCGCTGGGTCGAGGCCCAGACGCCCAAGCCTCACGAGACCTGTCGCTTTCGACTGTCCTTTCGGTCTGGGATGGGCGAGGGGCGGCTGGTGATCCTGACCGAGGGCAAGCTGTCCAAGCTCGTCCTGGACGGACGCGTCGTCGAGCTGCCTTGGCGCAACCCCAATGGCTACGGCGATCCCCCCGCCCTCGCCTTCCCGCTCCGTCTGGAGGCCGGCGCTCACGAGCTGATCGTCGAAGTGACCGCGACGGGGCCAGACGGCGGTCCTGGGCGCGCGGTGCTGGGCGCCCAAGTCCGGATGCTCGACGCCGAAGGCGCGGCGCGGCGTGTCGTGGACGGCTGGGAAAGCGAGGCGGCGGACGCGTGGAAACCCGCTGTCGTCCGGACGACCCAGCCGCATTTCCCCTGGCCGCCCACGCCCGCGCGGTTGCTGAGGCGCGCCTTCACCCTTTCGAAGCCGCCGACCCAGGCCAGGCTCTATGTGTCGGCGCTGGGCGGCTATCGCATCTGGCTCAATGGGCGACGCGTCGGGGACGATGAGCTGCAATCGGAACCCGCGCAGTATCGCCGCCACGTTCCCTATCGCGCCTACGACGTGACCGACCTCTTGCGCGACGGCGAGAACGTCGTGGGTCTGATGGTCGGGGACGGAACGTTCGCCAGCTACCAAGCCCCCGATGGTCGATACGCCTATGGTCCCGCGCCGCGCCGGGTCCGGCTGTTTATCGAGAGTCGTGACGCTGAGGATCGGGTCGAGCGTATCGCCACCGACGCCGCCTGGCGGCATGCGATTTCACCGGTCCTGATGTCCGAGATCTATGCAGGCGAAGACCATGACCTGCGCCTCTGGCCGCATGGATGGGCCGAGCCGGGGTTTGACGACAGCGGGTGGAGCAAGGTCTGGACGGCGCCGCCGCCGGAAGGCGGACCTTGCGCGCTGCTGTCCGAGCCCATTCGCGAAACGCGCATCCTGAAGGCCGTCTCCATCCGCGCCGTGGGGCCTGACCGTCACATCGTCGATTTTGGCCAGAACTTCGCGGGACGCGTCCGTCTGCGGGTCAAGGGGGCCAAGGGCGCCCTGGTCATTGTTCGTCACGCCGAAATCCTGGATGGCCAGGGCGGGCTGGATCGGCGCAACCTTCGGGTGGCCCGGGCTGAGGATCGGTACATCCTGAACGGCGACGACGCCCCCGAAACCCTGCAGCCGATCTTCACCTATCAGGGCTTCCGCTACGCCGAGATTCAGGGCGTCGCCACCCTCGGCCAGAACATGATCGACGGCGTCGTGCTGTCCAGCGACCTGCCCGAGATCGGGGTGTTCCGCACCGCCGAACCCGTGGTTCAGAACCTTTGGCTCAATTCGCTGTGGAGCCAGAGATCCAACTTCATGGGAATCCCCACCGACTGCCCCCAACGCGACGAACGGCTGGGATGGACGGGCGACGCGCAGGTCTTTTGGGAGACCGCCGCCTTCAACATGGACGTGGGCGGCTTCACCCGAGGCTTCACGCGCACCCTGCGCGACGACCAGGCCCCCAACGGCGCCTATCCGATGTGGTCGCCCTCGCCTCGGGGCCTGGGCTGGGGGACCACGAGCCCTACGCCCGGCTGGGCGGACGGGGGCGTCATGCTCCCCTACGTGGCCTATCTGCATTCGGGCGACCGCTCCATCGTCGACGAGAACTGGGAGGCCATGAGCGCCTACGCCTCGGGCGTGCTGGCCGAGAACCCTGATGGCTTGTGGCGGCGCGGTCGCGGCGCGGACTTCGGGGACTGGCTGGCGCTGGACGGCAAATCGCCCGGGGACGCGACCACGCCCAAGGACCTTATCGCGACAGCGATGCTGGCCAGGTCGGTCGACCAGCTCGCCCAGATGGCGGCCTGGACCGGCAGAAGCGCCGAGGCAAAGACCTGGCGCGCCCAAGGCGACAGGATCAAGGCCACTTTCGCCTCGGCCTTCGCCCGCGCCGACGGAACGGTCGGCAACGGCAGCCACACCGGGTACATTCTGGCTCTGCGCCTGGGACCGCTACCCCAGGGCCTGCGGAAAGCCGCTGGCGAGAAACTGGCCGCCGACATTCGCCGCCGTGGGACACTGCTGTCGACGGGCTTTCTGGGAACACCACTGGCCTTGGACACCTTGGTCGATCATGGCCATACCAGCCTGGCTTTCGACCTGCTTCTCCGCACCGAGTATCCGTCCTGGGGCTACATGGTCCGTCGGGGAGCAACCACGACCTGGGAGCGTTGGAACGGCGACACGGGCGATGTGTCGATGAATTCCTTCAACCATTACGCCCTGGGGGCCGTTTGCGGCTTTCTGTACAGGCGGGTGACCGGTATCGAGCCCATCACCCCAGGCTTTGGCGCGTTCCGGGTGGCCCCGCTCATAGATCGTCGCCTCCAGTCCGCGGGCGCGACCGTTGACAGCGCACGGGGCCGCATTGAGACCAACTGGCAGGTGTCCGGCGATCGGGCGGTTCTGAAGGTTCGCGTACCGGCGAACAGTCGCGCCGAAGTCGTCCTGCCGACGCTGGCGCGGTCCCTCGGGGCGGGTGAGCACACCTTGTCGGTCTCCCTGACCCCTTGAAGCCGGCCCATTCCGGCGACGGACGTCCCCGTGGGGGAGATGAGCTCTAGCTGGGGCGGCGATGCCGACGTCGGCATGCTGTCGGGCGGCGCTCCTTTTTTCGGCCACCGCCTTGCGTCGCCTCATTTATAATATAAACGCCAGCGACGAACATCGCGCGGGAGGAGACTAAAGTGATCCGCATCGGCCTCGTCGGCGTGGGCAAGATCGCCCATGACCAGCATATCCCCGCGATCGCCGCGGACCCGCGCTTTGACCTGGTCGCCGCCGCCAGCCGCAGCCAGCCCAACCTCGGCGACCTGCCGGTTTTCCACGATATCGCGCAGATGCTGGCCGAAGGCCCGGACCTGGACGCCGTCGCCCTCTGCACCCCGCCCCAGGCGCGCCGCGAGACGGCGCTGGCCGCCCTGCGCGCCGGCAAGCACGTCTTCCTGGAAAAGCCGCCTGGCGCCACGGTCAGCGAAGTGGCCGAGCTGGCCGCCGTCGCCCGCGAGCAGGGCGTCGTTTTGTTCACCAGCTGGCACTCGCGCTTCGCCGCCGGCGTGCCCCTGGCCAAGGCCTGGCTGGCCAAGAACCCCGTCCGCACCCTCTCCATCGAGTGGCGCGAGGACGTGCGCCGCTGGCACCCCGGCCAGACCTGGATCTGGCAGGCCGGCGGCATGGGCGTCTTCGACCCGGCCATCAACGCCCTGTCGATCCTGACCGAGATCATGCCTGACGAGGTGTTCGTCACCGACGCCAAGCTGCAGGTGCCCGAAAACGTCCAGTCGCCGATCGCCGGCCATGTCGACATGACCACCCTGAAGGGCGCGGCGATCACCGCCGATCTCGACTTCCTGCAGACCGGCCCCCAGACCTGGGACATCACCGCCTGGAGCGACGCCGGCGAGCTGAAGCTGTCGCTGGGCGGCGCCGAACTGACCATCGACGGCCAGGCCGTCGAGCTTGGCGAGAACCGCGAATATCCGGGCCTCTACGACCGCTTCGCGACCCTGATCGCCGAGGGCCGCTCCGAGGTCGACGTGCGGCCCCTGGCCCTGGTGGCCGACGCGTTCATGATCGGCACGCGGGAAGTGGTCGAGGCGTTTGTGGAGTAGCCATACTCGCCCCCTCCGGGCCTTCGGCCCTCCTCCCCCGGAGGGGGAAGAAGTTCCTTCCGCCCCCTCCGGGGCGGACGACCTCGCAAGGCGAGGTCAGGTGGGGGCCCGCAGAGCTAGCCGCCTAGTTCACCTGCCGCTCGCGCCCTTCCCAGTACGGCGCGCGCAGCTCGCGCCGCAGGATCTTGCCGGACGCGTTCCTGGGCAGCGCCGCCACGAAGTCCACGCTCTTGGGCGCCTTGAAGTGGGCGATCCTGGTGCGGGCGAAGGCGATGATGTCGTCGGCGTCGGGCGTGACGCCGGGCTTGGGCGCGACCACCGCCTTGACGGCCTCGCCCCATTTGTCGTCCGGCACGCCGATCACCGCCACCTCGGCCACGTGCGGGTGGCCGTAGACGGCGCTTTCGACCTCGGCTGGATAGATGTTCTCGCCGCCCGAGATGATCATGTCCTTTACCCGGTCGTGGATGAACAGATAGCCGTCCTCGTCCAGGTAGCCGGCGTCGCCGGTGCGCAGCCAGCCCTCGGCGTCGATGGTCTTGGCGGTCGCCTCGTCCAGCTTCCAGTAGCCCTTCATGGTCGAGGCCGAGCGCACGGCGACCTCGCCCACCGTATTGGGCGGCAGGCTGCTCCCCGCCTCGTCGATCACCTTCAGCTCGACGCCCGGCATCGGCAGGCCCGCCGCGCGCATGCGCGTGTTGCCAGCCGGGTCGTGGTCCTCGGGCGGCAGATAGACCACCGTGCCGGTCGTCTCGGTCATGCCGTACTGCTGGACAAAGCCACAGCCGAACACCTCCATGCACTCGCGCAGCAGATCCAGCGGGATCGGCGCGGCGCCGTACAGGATGTGGTACAGGCGCGAATAGTCGACCTCGCGCGCTCTGGGCAGCCGCACCACGATCTGCAGCGCGGCGGGCACCATGAACATCTTCGAGACGCGGTCCTTCTCGATGTAGTCCAGCACCTTGAAGGGATCGAACTCGCGCGCCACCACGCCCTTGGCGCCGTTGAACAGGCCGACCAGCCCCCAGCCGGTGCCGCCGATATGGGCCACCGGCATGGCGACCAGGCTGACGTCGCTGGGCCCCCAGCGGTTCCAGGGCAGCTGGGTCGCGGCCGGCTCGCGCCGCATGGCCAGGATGTTGTCGTGGGTCAACATCGCCCCCTTCGGCCGCCCCGTCGTGCCCGAGGTGTAGAGCTGGATGGCGATGTCGGACGTGGCGATCGGCTTGTGCGGATCGGTGTCGGGTTGCGCGTCGCGCCAGGCCTCGAAAGTCGAGTTATCGCCCGCTTCCTCTGGCTCCATCGCGATCACGACGGGCCGATGGGTGAGTTGGGCGGCCACCTCGCCGACATGACCGATCAGCTCGGGCCCGACGAACACCAGCTTGGCGTCGCTGTCGGCGACGATATAGGCGATCTCGGGCGCGGCCAGGCGCCAGCCGATCGGTGTCGTCACCACGCCTGCCTTGGCCGCGCCGATCAAGAGCTCGAAGTACCCATCGCTGTTCTTACCGACATAGGCCACGCGGTCGCCGGTCTTGAGCCCCGCCGCGAGCAGGGCGTTGGCGACCTGATTGGTGTGGCGGTCGAAGTCGGCGAAGGTCGTATCGCGGCCCTCGAAGCTGAACGCCACCGCGTCCGGCCGGGCCTCGGCGTGATAGCGGGCGACGTCGCCCAGGGTCCGCATCCGCTCGAAGTCGATGGCGTCCGACATCCGTCCTGGCTCCCTAGCTGTCCAGCTCTGCGGCCGGTCAA
This sequence comes from Caulobacter sp. BP25, assembly GCF_002737755.1. Taxonomy (GTDB): domain Bacteria; phylum Pseudomonadota; class Alphaproteobacteria; order Caulobacterales; family Caulobacteraceae; genus Caulobacter. Next base: position 690,236 of record NZ_PEGH01000018.1, on the reverse strand, counting down.
ACGGATGTTGGGCCAGGCTTCCGCGCGCGGCAAGCTATCCGTAACGATAGGTAGAGCGCCAGACGTTCAGCGCCAGGCGCGTACCCCGATCACCACCGCTGTGCTCCCCGCCCGCTCGCCGGTTTCGACGGCCGGACCAAAGGCCCGCTCGCGCACCAGACCGACATAGGGGGCGAACTCGCGGGTGATCTCGTAGCGCAGGCGCACGCCGCCCTCGAGCCGCGCGGCGCCGGCCTCGGCGAGGTCGCCTTCAAGCCGGGGCTGCAGGATCAGCTTCTGGGTCAGGCGCAGGTCGTAGGAGGCCTCGGCCCGGGCCGAGACATCGCCCTGGTCGGACAGATAGGCCGCGCCCTGGACCTCGAACCAGTAGGGCGCGAGCCCCTCGAAGCCAACGGTCGCATAGCTCCGCCCCTTTGGAGCCAGGTCGTAGCGAACGCCCGCCTGAAAGTCGAAGTACGGGCCGACCGGCCAGGCCTTCAGCAGCTCGGCCTCGCCGCGCTCCCAGCCCTCGCCGGCCTTGCGCTCGCCACGCGCCTTGACCACCCAGCGCGAGGCGTCGCCGCCCCACCAGGCCTCGCCCTCGAACGCCTGACCGTCGCCGCCCTTCAGGACGCGGTGCTCCAGCACGTCGGCGCGGACCGTCCAGGCGGTCCCGCCGCCATGCTCCTTGGCCAGCTGCGCGCGGGCGGCGGCCATGACCGCAGGGCTGTAGAAGCGCTCGGCGGCGTGGTCGGTCGGGATCGGCGGCGGCTTGGCCTGGCTCGCCGGCGCGGCGGGCGCTGGCATAGCGTGGCCGGCGTGCGGGTCGGCGGCGGCCGGCGCATGCTGATGGTGCTCGTGCTGAACGGCGGGCGGAAGATCGACCAGCATCACGCCGCCTCCCCATCCAGCGGACGCACGGTGACCACCGCGAACATGCCCGCGTGCATGTGCAGCAGCATGTGACAGTGGAAAGCCCAGTCGCCCGGCTCGTCGGCGGTCAGGTCGAAGGCGGCCTTGCTCCCCGGCGCGACATTGACCGTGTGCTTCAAGGGCTGGCGGTCCTGGCCGTTGACCAGCTCGAAGAAGTGGCCGTGCAGGTGGATCGGGTGGGACATCATGGTGTCGTTGATCAGCACCACCCGCACCCGCTCGCCGCGCTCGAAGGCGTAGGGCTTGCGATCGGGCCCATAGGGCTGGCCGTCGAACGCCCACATGAAGCGCTCCATATTGCCAGTCAGGTGGATCTCGACCGTCCGCCCCGGCGGGCGCTTGTCCTTAGGCTCATTGAGGTTGGCCAGGTCGGCATAGGTCAGCACCTTGTGGCCGACGTCCTCCAGCCCTTGCGGCGGCTCGGCCATGCGGTCCATCGGCATCGGCGAGATGCTCTGCACGCCGGGCGTCAGCGGCACGCTGGGCGCGTTGCTCTGGGCGCGCATGGACATGTCCATGCCGGGCATGTCCATGCCGTGGGCCATGTTCCCCATGCCCATGTCCTTCATCGTCGCCAGCGGCCGCTTGCGCAGGTCTGGCGCCGGCGCCGTCATGCCCAGGCGCGGCGCCAGGGTGGCGCGGGCCATCCCCGAACGGTCCGAGGCCTCGGCGACCAGGGTGAAGGCCTTATCCTCGACCGGGCGGACAATGACGTCATAGGTCTCGGCCGGGGCGGTCTGGAACTCGTCTACCCGGACCGGGACGACTGGCTGGCCGTCGACCTCCACGACCTCCATCGCCAGGCCCGGAATGCGCAGGTTGAAGGTCGTCATGGCGGCGGCGTTGATGATCCGCAGGCGCACCCGCTCGCCGGGCGAGAACAGGCCCGTCCAGTTGTCGGCGGGGCCGTGGCCGTTGACGAGATAGGTGTAGGTCGAACCGGTGACGTCCAGCACGTCGGCCGGGTCCATCCGCATCTTGGACCACTCGATCCGGTCCTTCAGCGACTGGTCCTCGCCGCGTAGCAGGCCCGCGACCGTCTGTTTCTGCATGTTGAAATAGCCGGCCTGGGCCTTCAGCTTCCGGAACAGCTCGTGCGGATGCAGGAAGCTCCAATCCGACAGCACGATCACGTGCTCGCGGTCGAAAGCGATCGGGTCCTCGCCGGCCGGGTCGATGATCATCGGCGCGTAGTGGCCAAGCTGCTCCTGCAGCCCCGAATGGCTGTGCCACCAATAGGTCCCCGACTGCCGGATGGGGAAGTCGTAGGTGAAGGTCTCGCCGGGCCTGATCCCCGGGAAGCTGACGCCCGGCACGCCGTCCATCTGGAACGGAACGAGCAGGCCGTGCCAGTGGATCGAGGTGTCCTCGTCGAGATTGTTGCTCACCGCGATGCGGACGTTCTGGCCTTCCTTCAGTCGGATCAGCGGTCCCGGGATCGCGCCATTGATCGCCACGCCGTGGCCGGCGCGGCCGTCGATGCGCGGCATGGCGTGACCGATGGTCAGCTTGATGTCCTCGCCGCTCAGCGCCGCGGGCGAGCGCCCAGCCTCTCCCGCCCGCGCCCAGGCCGGCAGAAGGCCCAGGGCGCCCAGACCCAGGGCGCCGCGCAACAGAGTCCGTCGATCAAAGCCCGTCATCACCGTTCCGTATTCCAAGGTCCGGAGCACTTGGGTATCACCAAGGCCATGTCCAAGAGCACCCCCGCCACGATCGCACTGACCAAGGCCGGCGTCGCCTTCGACCTTTATACGTACGATTACGATCCTGGATCGGAACGTGTCGGCCTTCAGGCCGCCGAGGCGCTGGGCGAGGACCCGCGCCGGGTGCTCAAGACCCTGGTGGTGATGCTGGACGGCAAGCCCGCCTGCGCCATCCTGCCCTCGGACAAGGAGGTCAGCATGAAGAAGCTGGCCGCCGCCCTGAAAGGCAAGTCGGCCGCCATGGCGCCCGTGCCCGACGCCGAACGGATCACCGGCTACAAGGTCGGCGGCGTCAGCCCCTTCGGCCAGAAGAAGCGCCTGCCGACGGTGATGGAAGCCGCCGCGCTGTCGGAGCCCTACGTCTTCATCAACGGCGGCCAGCGAGGCCTGCAGGTCAAGCTGGCGCCCGCCGACGCGGTCAAGGCGCTAGGCGCGACGGCGGCGGGGATCGTGGCGGACTGAGACACAGCGCCGGTGGGCTTGAAATCCCGCGCGGTTCTCGCCTATAAGCCGCGCCTCCTGGTCTGGCTGGGTAGCTCAGATGGTTAGAGCGGTGGATTCATAACCCACAGGTCGGCGGTTCGATCCCGCCCCCCGCCACCAGGACCTTCCCTTCGCCCCCATCGTCGCCGCAGCTGGCCGGCTTGCGGTGTTTGCGTCTCAAGCTACGGTAGAGCGTGAGCGTCAGGCTCGCGGGGCGCATCGGCCGGCAAGCGCCGAACCCGCGGGCGTGATCGGCCGCGATCCAAGACTCGACGAATAGGCTAATCCCCTGGGGCGCGCGCCTTGGCGGCTATCCGATGGTCCAAGACCGGCTAAACGCGCGTGGGGGTTTGGGGTAATGCGTAAGCGTCTGTTGTCGGCCGTGGTTCTGTGCTGGGCGCTCGCCGCGCCGGCGCTGGCGCAGCTGTCTCCGAAGAGCGTCGACCAGTTCCAGCATTCGCGATGGACGGCGCGGGAGGGCGGGCCTTGGGGGATCAACGCCATCGCCCAGTCGCCGGACGGCTTCATCTGGCTGGCGACGCCGACCGGCCTGACGCGGTTTGACGGCGTGGCCTTCGAGACCTTCGCGCCGCCGGGCGACGACCCGGCCAGCGCGCCCAGCTTGACCGCCGTCCTCACGCGGCGATCGGGCGAGGTCTGGGTCGGACGCGGCGGGTTCGCGGGGGTGGCGGCGCTGCGCCAGGGCCGCCTGGTCGACATGGGCCTGCCCAATCCGGCCTATCAGGTCACCAGTCTGGTCGAGGATCTCGACGGCGACGTCTGGGCGTCGACGACGCGCACGGGCAGCGCTCTGCGACGCTACCGCCAGGGCCGCTGGGAGACGATCGACGAGCGCTGGAACACGCCCTCCACGACGGTCCCGGGCGACCTGATCGTCGACAAGGCCGGGTCCCTGTGGGTGGCGCTCGACAACAGCCTGTACGTGCTGCCGCGCGGCGCGAAACGCTTCGTGCGGACCGGCGTGCCGGCCACGGGCGGCGTGGGCTACGCCGTCGACGCGCGGGGGCGTCTATGGATGGCCGACAGCCAGGGCGTCCGGCGCGTTCCCGACATCGTGGGCGGCGAGACCGCGAAGACGCCGCAACCCAATTACCCGTTCACGGGCGTGCGGCGCGGCGCGATCAGGTTCTCGCCCGACGGCAGCCTCTGGGGCGCCACCAGGACCAACTGGCTGTTTCGGATTCAAACGCCCGGCCAGGGCGGCGAGGTCTCCCGCTATCGGATACCGGGGGGACGGGCCTCCGACGACTTCGGCGCCGTCTTCGTGGACCGGGACGGCACGGCTTGGTTCGGCGGCGCCGGCGGCCTGGACAGCTTCGTCGCCACGGGCCTCTTCAAGGAGCCGATCTTCCCCTTCTCCCCCGAGGGCTACCAGATGGCCGACGACGGCCAGGGCCGCGTCTACGTGGTCACCGGCGAGGAAGCCTTCGTCATCCGTCCGGGCGCGTCGCCAGAGCGGATCATCAAGGACGAGTTCCTGGGCGTTTGCCGGGGCCAGAACGGATCGGTCTGGCTGACGGGCCCCAACCTCTTCCGGCGCGTGGTCGACGGCAAGGTCGTGAAGGTCGTCAGGTCATCGACAACCGCCATCGGCAACTGCGCCGAGGACCCGCAGGGTCGGCTGTGGTGGGTCGACGAAGGCGGCGTGATCCGGGTTCAGGACGGGGCGGTGACGCGCGACATGAGCCGCCTTCTGCCCGAGGGCGGCGACCAGCCCTGGGAGACCTTCAGCGACCGCCAGGGGCGGCCGATCTTCCTCCTTGAGAACCGAGCTATCGCGCGCGTGGACGGCGAGCGTAGCGACATCTGGACCAACCAGCGGCTGGGCGTGGGCGCCATCATCGACGCGGTGGAAGACGGTCCCTCGGGCCTGTTCATCGCCGGCAACGCGGGCCTTGCGCGCATTCGCGGCGACAAGATCCAGCGCCTGCAGGTGCGCCGCCATCCGTGGCTGCGCGGCGCGCGGGCGATCACCTGGTCCCCGGACGGCTATGTGCTGATGCTGTCGCGCGCGGGGCTTGTGCGGCTCAAGGCCCAGGACCTCGACCGCGCGTTCGATAACCCCGACGCCCCGATCCCTCATTCCGCGCGGTCCGACCTGGATGGCTTGAGCCCCGGCTACCGCCGGTATGGGGGACCCCAGGCCGCGTTTGGCGGCGATGGTCGCTACTGGTTCCTCGCCGGACCCGGCCCGATGATGGTCCAGCCCGGCGGACTGACCCCGAACCGGACGCCCCCGCCGGTGCTCATTCGCTCGATCTCCCACGGCGGACGCGTCTATGACGCCAGCGCGCCGATCGTCCTGCCAAAGGGCGCCAAGAACCTGTCGATCGCCTATTCCGCGCTCTCGCTCAGAGCGCCCAGCCAGACCCAGTTCCGCTACAAGCTGGACGGCGTGGACGCCAACTGGGTCGACCCCGGCGCCCGTCGCGAAGCGATCTACACTAACCTTCCGCCCGGACAGCATCGCTTCCAGGTCATCGCCGCGAACGAGGACGGCGTCTGGAACAACACCGGCGCGACGCTGGAGTTCACCATCCCCAAGACCTTCGTCCAGACCCGCCTGTTCCTGGCGCTGTGCGTCCTGGCCCTGGCGGCCCTGGCCTGCTTGGCGTTCAGCCTCCGCCTGAGAGCCGTCTCGGAGCGTATTCGCCTGCGCATGGGTGAGCGGATGGCCGAGCGCGAGCGCATCGCCCGAGAACTGCACGACACGCTGCTGCAGGGCGTGCAGGTCCTGATCCTCCGCCTGCAGCGCATCGCCAACGAGAAGGCGCGGCAAGGCGACGGCGTGGCGCTGGAACGGATCCTGGACGAGGCGGACATCTTCGTCGCCGAGGCGCGCGACCGGGTCTGGGACCTGCGCATATCGCCCGCCCAAGGCGACCTGGAGGCCGCGCTCGACACCCTGGTGGCGACCGCCTCCACGGTGAGCCCTAGCGTCATTCATCGCCACACCGAGGGCAAGCCCCGCCCCCTGGAGCCGACGGCCTGCGACGAGATCGTGCGGATCGTCCAGGAAGCGGTCTCCAACGCGCGACGTCACGCCCAAGCCTCGAGCATCCGGATCGTCACCGTCTACCGCCCCTTTTCCCTGGAGGTTTCGATCGCTGATGACGGAATTGGCATGTCGCCCCAGATCCTGCGCGAGGGCCGTGACGGGCATTTCGGGCTGAAGGGCATGCATGAGCGGGCCAGGCGCGTCGAGGGCCGCGTTCGCATCGACAGCAAGGCGGGCGCTGGCGCGCGGATCACCCTAAAGGCGCCGGGAGGCGTGGTTTATCAGTCCGGCGCGCTTCGCTGGCTGAAAGCCCTAAACCCTCGCGCCAGGCTCACGCGGCGCTGACCCGAGAAGCCCGGCGGGACATCAGAGCGTCATAGCCGAAAGTGTGAGCGGTTTCGGCGGCAATCACGCTCTAAATGTTTGAAGTAGAGCCTCGTTATCGCGTCAAAACGATCCCGTTTTTGACGCGCGAGGCTCTAGGCCGAGATCGGGGGACGCTCGTCTTCCAGGCCGCCCACCACCAGCTTCAGCATCGGGCGCGTCGCCGAGGGGTTCGTGCCGCGTAGCTCTTCGCCCAGCATGTGGAAATAGCTCGCTATGCGGGTGTCCTGTTCGTGGCGCGCCAGGACGTCCATCGCCTCGGCGAACTCCTGCCGCGACGCCGCGCCCTTGGCGGACAGCACGCCCACGAGCGCTGCGAACAGACCCGTCTGAATCTGCAGCAGCGAAGGTTGGTCCGGCATATCCATCTCGACACTCCTCGTCGCAACGGCCATGAGGAGTATATTGCGCCGCGTCGCTGAAAGAGCCCAATGAAAACGATTGTTCATATCCGAGACGAATTGCCACACGCGATGGATTCGGAGTAAATTTCGGGATCATTATTTACAGATACTGCTGCGACAACTTGTCCACACCCAGCGCTGGACACGGAGCAACAGCTTTTCGGGCAAGGGTTTGACCGCGCTTCGCGCCATGGCTCTACGGGCCTCATGATGACCAACAGCCTCAAAGGCGGATGCCTGGGCGGGGCCCTGCGCTGGGCGGCCGACCGCGCCCCACCTACAGGGGGTTGTGCTGTTGCGCCGACTGCCGCGGGGCTTCGGGCTCGAGCTTCATCCCGTTCATGGGTTTTCCGGCCTCGGCGCTGGCGAGCACGGCCTGACCGACAACCACACGATCTATGCCGGACCGGCGGCGTTCAAACCCTCGGCCCGAACCGCGCCACCAGGTCATAGGCCTCGCCCGGGAAGACCTGACGAACGCGGGTAACGCCCCGCCCTTCCCGCCAGGTGCGGCGATCGACCACCAGGCAGGCCGCGCCCTCGTCCAGGGCCAGCAGGCGGGCGACCTCGGCGTCGGCGTTGATGGCGCTGATCCGGCTCTCGGCCTCGGTCCAGGCGACATGCTCCAGCAGCCAGGCGCCGGGCGTCTCCTGGCTGAAGTCGGCGGCCTCGATGTCCGGCGCGGCCTTCAGGGACACCAGCCGGCGCTCCAGGGCGAAGGGGCGGCCATCGGCGTCGTGAACGCCGTCCAGGGCCAGCAGCCCACCGCCCGCCGCCAGTTCGAGCTCGCCGGGCGCCGCACCATCCGCCTCGCGCACGGCCCGCGCCAGCAGCCGGAAGGCGTAGGCCTCGCCCCGCGCCTCGATCTCGGCCTGGATGTCGGGGATGTTCAGGACCGGGGCGTGGACGCGTGGCCGCGCCACGAACGAGCCCGCCCGCTTGCGGCGCACGATCAGCCCGGCCTCGACCAGAGCGGCCATGGCCTTGCTGACCGTCATGCGGGCGCAGCCGTACTGGCCCATCAGCTCGGTCTCGAAGGGCACGCGGTGGCCGGGCGGCCAGGCGCCGGAGCGGATGCGGCCCTCGATGTCGGCGCGGATGCGCTGGTGCAGCGGCGCGCCCCCCAGGCCGGGGATCTCCTGAACGCGCGCGTCGGTCACTGGACAAGTCTCGTCATTCGCAAATATGACTATACATATTCGAGCGCGCCGCAAGGGCCGCTGCTGGAGCCCCGCGTGACCGAGCTTGTTCTGAACCCTGGCGACGTTTCCCTCACCGACTGGAAGGCGATCTATCGCGGCGCCGGCGCGCGCCTGGCCGCCAGCGCCTGGCCGGTGATCGCCGCCAGCGCCGAGGCGGTCCAGCGCATCCTGGCCAAGGGCGAGCCGATCTACGGGATCAATACGGGCTTTGGAAAGCTGGCCAGCGTCCGTATCGGTGACGCGGATCTGGCGACCCTGCAGCGCAATATCGTGCTGTCCCACGCCGCCGGCGTCGGCGAGCCCTCACCTGTGCCGGTCATCCGCCTGATGATGGCCTTGAAGCTGGCGAGCCTGGCGCAAGGCGCCTCGGGCGTGCGGACCAAAACCGTGCGCCTCCTGGAGGCCATGCTGGTCCAGGGTTTGACGCCGGTGGTCCCCTGCCAGGGCTCGGTCGGCGCCTCGGGCGATCTGGCGCCGCTGGCCCACATGGTTGCGACCATGATCGGCGTCGGCGAGATCTTCGTCGGCGGCGCGCGCGTTCCGGCGGCGCAGGCGCTGAGCGCGGCGGGCCTGTCGCCGCTGACGCTAGGGCCCAAGGAAGGCCTGGCTCTGCTGAATGGCACCCAGTTCTCGACCGCCAACGCCCTGGCCGGCCTGTTCGAGGCCGAGCGCCTGTTCCAGACCGCCCTGGTCACCGGCGCCCTGTCGACCGAAGCCGCCAAGGGCTCGGATACGCCGTTCGATCCGCGCATCCACCAGCTGCGCCGCCACGTCGGCCAGATCGAGACCGCCGCGGCCCTGCGCGCCCTGATGGCCGGCTCGGCGATCCGCGCCTCGCACCTGAAGGAGGACGAGCGGGTTCAGGACCCCTACTGCCTGCGCTGCCAGCCCCAGGTGATGGGCGCGGCGCTGGACGTGCTGCGCCAGGCCGCCGCCACCCTGGCGACCGAAGCCAATGGCGTCTCGGACAACCCGCTGATCTTTCCGGAAGCCGATGAGGCGCTGTCGGGCGGCAACTTCCACGCCGAGCCGGTCGCCTTCGCCGCCGATATGATCGCCCTGGCCGTTTGCGAGATCGGCTCGATCGCCGAGCGGCGCATAGCCATGCTGGTCGACCCGGCGTTGTCGGGCCTGCCCGCGTTCCTGACGCCCAAGCCTGGCCTCAACTCCGGCTTCATGATCCCGCAGGTGACGGCGGCCGCGCTGGTCTCGGAGAACAAGCAGCGCGCCTATCCTGCCAGCGTCGACTCGATCCCGACCTCGGCCAACCAGGAGGACCACGTCTCGATGGCCGCCCACGGCGCGCGGCGCCTCTTGGCCATGGTCGAGAACGCCGATGCGGTGCTGGGGATCGAGCTCCTGGCCGCCGCGCAGGGCTGCGACTTCCACGCGCCGCTGCGGTCCAGCGACGTGCTGGAGGCGGTCCGCGCCCTGACGCGGGACAAGGTCCCGTATCTCTCTGACGACCGCCATTTCCACCCGGACCTTGAGGCCGCCAACGCCCTGGTGCGGTCGGGCGCGGTGGTCGCCGTGGCGGGCGGCCTGCCCTGCCTGACCTGAGGGCCCGCCCTCGCTTAGAGAGTCGCCGCCGCGCCAGGCTGAAAATCAGAGCCGGGGTGCGACAAGGCGGCGCGCGACAGGTCGTCCGGTTCGCGAAGGCCGAGTCAATCGGGACCATGGGCGCATGTTCAAGGAGCGCCCGATGCCTCTAGCGTCTCAGACCCGTCCGTTCGACGCCCGCGCCCGCCAGCCACGCCAGTGGCCGCTGGGCGTGGCGGTGTTCGTCGCGGCCGTGCTGAACGTGATCGTCTGGGGCGGACTGTTGTCGGCCACGCGCGCCTTCCTGGGTCTGTGAGCGTAGCGTTTTTGCTTTTTCTCCCCCGAGCGACTTGAAGGCCGCGTCCCCTGGGCGCGGCCTCTTTTTTCGTCCAGTCAGCCCCGATGAGCGACCGCGCGATCCAGCGCCGCCAGCACGTGCTCGGCCAGGCGGTCGGCGGCGGGGCCGGCCTCGCGGTTGCGGATCAGAGCGATCTCGCCGTCGGCCAGAGGCGGCGCGCCAACGCTGAGGATCGCCAGGTCATCCGGGGCCATGGCGCGCGGCAACACCGAGACGCCCAGCCCCGCCCGCAGCGCCGCCAGCTGCCCGGCCACCGAGGGGCTGGTATAGGCGATGCGCCACGCCCGCCCCGCCTCGTCCAGCGCCGAGGTCGCCCGTCGGCGATAGACGCAGGGCGACGGCGCCGCGATCAGCGAGACCACCTTGCTGGAGGCCAGGTCGTCGCCGTCACGCCCCACCCAGACCAGAGGCTCGCGCCAAACCCGCACGCCCAGTTCGCCGCCCAGCGGCTCGCGCTTGACCAGGGCCAGATCCAGCTCTCCGGCGCTCATCCGGTCCAGCAGCCGAAGCGTCAGGTCGCAGGTCACCGACAGGGCGATGCGGGGGTGGCTGCGGGCGAAGGCGCCCAGCACCTCAGGCAGGTGGGCGGTGGCGAAGTCCTCGGGCGCACCCAGCCGCACCTCGCCCTCGACCTCGTCGGCCGCCAGGGCCGCGACGATGTCGTCATTGACCCGCAAAAGCCGCCGCGCCTGGGCCAGGAACACCTCGCCCTTGTCGGTCAGGCTGACCCGGCGCGCGTCACGCTGGAACAGAGGTTCGCCGATCAAGTGCTCCAGCCGGCGGACCTGCAGGCTGACGGCCGACTGAGATCGACCCAGGCGCTCGCCCGCGCGGGTGAAGCTGCGGCTGTCGCTGACCATGACGAAGGCCCGGATCAGGTCGAGATCGAGATTCGTGGTGCTGGGCATTCGGCCAACTATTGCATTTCTTCATGATAACGATGCGATGAATTATCTTATCGAATTGCTCGGGCATGACTAGAGGACCGGCGCGCCTCGACGGGGGGCGCGCCAAGGACGCTATGAGATGGATTTGACCCAGAGTCTGGCGCAGGCTGCCGGCAACCTCACCCAACCGGCGGTGCTGTTCTTCGTGCTGGGGGCGGGCGCGGCCTTGGCCGGTTCGCCGCTTCGGCTGCCCAAGGGGGCCATGAGCCTCCTGTCGATCTATCTGATGCTGTGCATTGGCTTCAAAGGCGGGGCCGAGGCGCGCGCCCACGGCCTGGACCCGACCTTCATCAGCGCCGGCCTGGCGGGTCTGGCCCTGGCCCTGCTGATGCCAGTCCTGGCCTATGCCGCGCTGCGCCGCGCGGGGCTGACGACGCTGAACAGCGCCGCGGTGGCGGCCCACTACGGTTCGGTGTCGGTGGTGACCTTCGCGGCGGCGCAAAGCTATCTGAGCTCGATCGGCCACGCGCCCGCCGGTTACATGTCGGCCGTCTTGGCGCTGATGGAGACCCCTGGGATCCTGGTCGCCGTGATCATGGCCAAGATGATGTCGCCAGGCGAGGCGCGCTCGGCCTCGACCGGCAAGCTGCTGCACGAGGCGCTGTTGAACCCGGCCGCCGTGGTCCTGCTGGGCAGCTTCGCGATCGGCCTCGCGGCTCCCGCGCCCAGCGCGGCCAAGCTGGATGTCTTTGTGGGCCCAATGTTCCAGGGCGTGCTGTGCCTGTTCCTGCTGGAGCTGGGCGTGACGGCGGCCGAGCGGCTGCGGGCCTGGCGCGAGGTTCGGCCGACGGTCGTGGCGATGGGCGTTGTTCTGCCCCTGGTCGGCGCGTCCTTGGCGCTGGCGCTGGGCTCCCTGGTCGGCCTGCGCGGCGGCGAGCTGGCGGCCTTGGCGGCCCTGGCCGGATCGGCGTCCTACATCGCCGCGCCGGCGGCCATCCGGTTGACCCTGCCCAAGGCGGACGTCGGCCTTTGCCTGACGCTGTCGCTGGGCGTGACCTTCCCGTTCAACATCCTGCTGGGCATCCCGCTCTACGCCCAGCTGGCGCTGGCCCTGAGCCGCTGATGCCGGGACATGCGGAAGCTCTAGATCGGCATCCGCATGATTTCCTGGTAGGCCGAGATCACCTGGTCGCGGACGGACATCACCGTCTCCAGGCTGGCCTCGGCCGAGCTGATGGCGGTGACCACGTCGATCAGTTCGGCCTTGCCGGCGACCTGGTCGGCGATCCTGTGCTCAGCGACCTTCGAGGTGCGGGCCGCGTCGGTCATGGCCGACTTCAACAGATCGCCGAAGTCGATCCCCTTGTTCTGCGAGCCGCCGATCGAACCAACGGTTCCGACCGACATCGCGCCGGAGCTGGCGTAGGCCTTGGCGGCGGCGAGCGCGGTAATCATGGCCTAGCCCCTACTTCTTGAGGATGTCGAGGGTGCGCGATTCCATCACGCGCGCCGTCTCGATGACGTTGAGATTGGCTTCGTAGGCGCGCTGCGCCTCCTTCATGTCCAAGGACTCGATCAGCGAGTTGACGTTCGGCAGCTTGACGTAGCCGTTGGCGTCGGCGGCCGGGTTGCCCGGGTCGTACTCGGTCTTGAAGGCGCTCTGGTCGGGATCGACGCGGGCCATCTGAACGCCCTCGGCGCCCTGCACCTTGGTCGGCCGGAAGATCGGCACCTGCCGGCGATAGGGATCGCCGCCGGGCGTGACCGCCGTCGAATTGGCGTTGGCGATGTTCTCGGCGATGACCCGCATCCGGCCCTGCTGAGCGCGGAGGGCGGACGCGGCCACGGACATGGCCGCCATCGGCTGGGACTTGATCTCCGGCATCGCTTAGCTCCTCAACCGCCCGGCTTGCGCGCCGCCATGCGCAGCATGGTCATGGATTTCTGGTAGAAGCTGATCGCCGCGTCGTAGTTCATGCGCGCGTCGGTCATCTTGATCATCTGGTCCTCGAGCGTCACGGCGTTGCCGTCGAGGGTGACTTCCGAATCGGTTCCGGCCGCCGAGCGCCAGGGGGCCGGAACCTTGGACGGCGCCAGGTGCGAGGCCGTGGTGGCGATCATCCGCACGCCGTTGGTCGGCGCGGCCGGCCCGCCGCGATAGACCGCGCCCGAGGCCTGGTTCATCAACGAAGCCTGGAAGCTGAAAGGCTTGAGGTCCTTGGGCCGATAGCCAGCGGTGTCGCCGTTGGCCACGTTCTGGGCGACAAGCTTCTGGCGCTCGGACAGATAGCCGAGGCGGCTCTTGAGCATGCCGAAAAGAGGAATGTCATCCGGACCCATGGCGATCATGGTGAAGAAACAGGGTTAATTCGACATTAAGAACCCTCAGGCACATCAGGGGTGTCGGGGGCCTTTCCCTGCGCCATCTTGTCTCGCTCGGCCATCATGCCCGTCATAGAATTCATCCGCGCCCTGGCGGCGCTGGCGATCACCCTGGGCCTGATCGGCCTGGCCGCCTGGGCTTTGCGCAAGTTCGGGCCCGACGCGGTGGGCCGCATGGTCGCCGCGCGCCAGGATCGCCGCCTGAGAGTCGTCGAAAGCCTGGCGCTGGACCCCACGCGCCGCCTGCTGGTGGTCAGCCTGGACGGCCAGGAGCGCCTGGTGCTGCTGGGCGATGGCAAGCTGCTGGACTGGACGCCGGCGCCCGCCCCCGCCCCGCTTCCCTCGGTTTCCGCTTCCGTTTCCGCTCCGGAGCCTGTGGCCTGATGCGCGATCTGCTCAAATCCGTGACGGGCGCCAAAACGGAAGACCTGCGTCGCGCCGCGATCATCTCGGTCCTGGCCGCCATCGCCTGCGCGATCATGCCGGCCGCGGCCATGGCTCAGTCGGCGGTGAACATCAACCTGGGCACGGGCGCGGGCCTGACCGACCGCGTGGTGCAGCTGGTCGCCCTGATGACGGTGCTGTCGCTGGCGCCGTCGATCGTGATCATGACCACCTCGTTCGTGCGGATCGTGGTGGTCCTGGGCCTCTTGCGCACCGCTATCGGCGTGCAATCCAGCCCGCCCAACCCGGTGATCATCAGCCTGGCGCTGTTCCTGACCGCCATCGTCATGGGCCCGACCTTCGAGCGCTCCTACGACGCCGGCATCAAGCCGCTGCTGGACAAGCAGATGGAGCTGCCGGAAGCCTTCGACGCGGCCAGCGGCCCCGTGAAGCAGTTCATGCTCAGCCAGGTGGATCGCGACGATCTGGCCCTGTTCGTGCGCCTGTCCAAGATCCCCCAGCCCAGGACCGCCGAGGAAACGCCGATCCAAGTGGTCACGCCCGCCTTCATGATCTCTGAGCTGAAGCGCGCCTTCGAGATCGGCTTCCTGCTGTTCATCCCCTTCCTGGTCATCGACCTGGTCGTGGCCAGCGTGCTGATGAGCATGGGTATGATGATGTTGCCGCCGGCCGCGATCAGTCTTCCGTTCAAGCTGATCTTCTTCGTGCTAGTGGACGGTTGGCGACTCGTCGCCGGCAGCCTGGTCGAAAGCTTCCAGCGCGGCGCCGGCGGCTAGCCCCTATAGCCAAACGACCAGAAGACGATCCAGAAGACGACCATGACGGTATTTGTTCTCGGCTCCATCAATCTTGACGCGATCGCCCGGGTCGACGACCTGCCGCGTCCGGGCGAGACCGTGGCCGGACGGTCGCTAGAGCTGTTCCTGGGCGGCAAGGGCGCCAACCAGGCCGTCGCCGCAGCGCGGATGGGCGCCCCCACCCGCCTGATGGGCGCGGTCGGCCAGGACGACAGCGGCATAGGCCTGAAAGCGAAGCTGACGGGCTATGGCGTCCAGGTCGGCGACGTGCTGGAGCTTGAGGACGCTCCGACCGGCCAGGCCCATGTCTGGGTCGGCGCCAGCGGCGAGAACATGATCGTGGTCACCGCGGGCGCCAACGCGCTGGTGACGCCGCAGCAGGCGGCCAGCGCCACGCTGGATGGCGAGCGCGTCCTGCTGTGCCAGCTGGAAACGCCGCCGACGGCGATCGAGGCGCTGTTCCGCGCGGGCGCGACCAAGGGCGCCCTGCGCATCCTGAACGCCGCCCCGGCCCTACCGCAGGGCGCGGCGCTGTTCCCGCTGACCGATATCCTGATCCTGAACCAGACCGAGCTGGCGACCTACGCCAAGCTGGACCACGAGCCGGTGCGGCTGGAGGAGGTCTCGCAGGCGGCCCGCAAGCTGATGAGCCGCCCCGACCAGACGATCATCGTCACCCTGGGCGCGGCGGGCGTGGCCGGCGTGCGGCGCGACGAAGCCTTCCTGGTCGAGGGCCGCAAGGTCAAGGCGATCGACACGGTGGGCGCGGGCGACTGCTTCTGCGGCGCCTTGGCCGCCGCTCTGGCCGCCAATATGGACCTACGCGAGGCGGTCGAGATGGCCAACGCCGCCGCCGCCCTGTCGGTGCAGAAGTCCGGCGCGGCGCCGTCGATGCCGAACCGCCGCGAGGTCGAGGCTTTCCTCAATGGGTAGGCTGTAGACACGAGCCCTTTTCAGGCCGCGCGGATGCCGGAGCTGCTCTCGACCTGGGCGCCGACCACCGCGTCGTAGCCCAGGATCATGTCGACATCCTTGCCGTTGCTGGCCAGCGGCAGGCGCAGCCACAGGATCGACATGTGCGGCGCGCCGCGCCAGGCCAGGCTGTGGACGCCGACGCTGGGCCGACGCTCGTCGACCACCTTGTCCAGCTCCTTGCGCCAGTACTCGGCCGCGGCGGTGTTGTAGACCTCGGACAACCCCTTGCCCGTGATCTCCCGGCCGTAGACGCCGTAGAGACCGGTGCCGGCCAGACGCAGGCGGTAGTCTCGCGGCTCGCGCACGACGTCGATCAGGCTGACGGTGGGCAGTAGGCGCTTCATGCTGGCGGGGTGCAAATCCACGCGCCCCGGGAGCCCAGCCCCCCGGCGGAGGGACGCCCAATAGGCGAACATCTCCTGGTGAGCGCGCGCCGCAGTAGCGGATGCGCTCAATTGCGCGGACATCTTCAGAGTCCCCTACAAGCCCTTGGAATCACTTCGATTCACTATCGCTTAAGGAACGAATCGCGGGCAAGTGAAAAAGGGGCGCCGCGACAAGATTCCCTTAAAGAGTCAACAGGAACGCAAACGCCCGCCATCCGGTTTCGGACGACGGGCGCTGACGGGCCGGAAGACACGCTCCAGCCAAGCTTCTGTTCGGACTCGGTTATTTGCCCTTGCGGGCCGGCTTCCGACCGCCCTGGCCCAGGCCCATCTGCTTGGCCAGGTTCGAACGCGCCTCGGCGTAGTTCGGAGCGACCATCGGGTAATCTTTGGGCAGGCCCCACTTGGCGCGATAGTCCTCGGGGGTCATGTCGTACTTGGTGCGCAGGTGGCGCTTCAGCGACTTAAACTTGCGACCGTCTTCCAGGCAGATCAGGTAGTCCGGCGTGATCGAGCGCTTGATCGGAACCGCGGGCTCCTTGGGCGGCGCGGGCGGCTCGGCGGCCGGCGAACCCACCGTGGCCAGAGCTTGGTGCACTTGCTTGATCAAGGCGGGCAGGTCAGCGGTCGCAACCACGTTGTTGCCGACATAGGCGGAAACAATACCCGCCGTCATCTCAATCAGATCGGATTGATCTTCCATATGGCCTCGCCCGTCGACAATCGTTTTGCTGATACGGACTGATTCACATATCAGTCGAGGCGTGCATACAAAGAATGGACGCCCCGGGCAATACGGACCGTTCAAGATAACAGCTGTAAAAAGTCAGTGTTCAAAAAGGCGGCTCGACCCATTGAAGGATGTACGAGGCAGGTTGACATCGTGAACGTAACACACACGCCGTATCAAAAACCGATGATATCCGGCCGTTAACGGCTGAAATCGCGAGACAGCGCTAACATCGCCGCGCGCTGGATTTTCGAGTATTCGTCGATTGCGCTTTCATCGTCTTGTCGCAAAGCTTTCAACAACGATGACGAGAGCCCCGAGGTCAGCGACCAGTTCCAGTAGCGAAGCACGGTCTGGGCGCGATCGACCGAGATGGCGTCATGGGCGGCGAGCGCTCGCTCCAGAGCGTGGTCCGTGGCGCCGCCGCGATCAACCTCCTGACGATGGAGCCCTCGCCACAGGGCGCGCAACGCGGTCCTGGGCAAGCCAGCGGCCTTGCACAGCACGGCCAGAGGCTCGCCGCCGGGGTCGGTGAAGATCTTGGCGCCGGTGACAGGCTTCAATCCCGCCAGATAGGAGATCTCCTCGCCGATCTCCGGCGTCAGGTCGGCCTCGCCCGCCGCGATCGCCGCCTCCAGGCTGGGGAACGGGCTCTTGCGCGCCGCCTCGAGATTGCGCTGACGCCGGCCGATGAAGTCGAGCGCCTTGCGCGTCAGCATGTCTTCCGACGCCGGTTCGTCGCCTCCGCCCAGCATGTCGGCGACGGCGTCCTCCAGAATGTCCCGGGCCAGGGCGAAGCGCTGCAGGATGCTCAGCCGCGTCTCGGCGTCAGCCCACCAGAAGAGGACATAGGCGTGGCTAGGCCGCAGCTCAGCCCGCCGCAGCAGCAGCGGCGCCAGGTGCGGCGCGTCGCGGCTGGTCGCGACCAGGTGCTCCACCCCGTGGTGGCTGAGCCGGGCCAGGTCGTTGCGCAGCAGCGCCTCGGCGACGGCCTCCTCGTCCATGTCGATCAGGGCGTCGGTGACGATCTCGCTGACGCCTCGCCGCTGGGCGATCAGGCGGCGGTGCTCGGGACCGGCCTGATAGAGGCAGGCGATCAGGTCCGCGTCGCCAAGCTGCGTCGCCTCCTCCAGCAGAGGGCGCGCCACCGACAGCGCATCGCGCAGCAGCACGCGCACCAGCGGCCCCGGCGGGTCGCCCGCCAAGGCCAGGCGCCGCGACACCCGCTCGCGCTCGACCAAGCTGGCGTCGCGCAGCAGCTCGACCAGCAGATCACTGGTCATGGCCCGTTCGAAGGCGTTGATGCGGCTGGCGGGCAGGCAGACCACGTCGGCCAGGCGCTTGAGCAGGGTCGCGCGCGTCCGCGACGCGGACACCCCCGTCCGCGGCTCATCCGACATGGCAATCGGCGACGGCTCGCTCATCGGCCCCAGCAGACCATTTCAGGCTTAACGCGCGATGAGCGGAGAGAGCCCCTTAAGGCGAGCTCGCGTCCGACACGCCCCAGCTCGGATCGGTCGGACCACTGGCCACGGGCTCACGCAGGCGGCCCAGCGGGCGAAACCCATCCAGGATAAGCATCACGGCCAAGCCTCGGTCGCTGAGCCGGTAGTCCGCCTGCCTCGGGAAACCCGTCCCGGCGGTTCGGATCACCAGACCGTACTTCACCATGCCGCTGAGCCGTTCGGTCAGCACCTTGGGCGAAATCCCCGGCAGGCGCTCGGCCAATTCGGTGTAGCGCAACGTCTCGCCCGCCAGGCGCCAGAGCAGAACCGCGCTCCAGCGATGCCCGAGAAAGTGGAGCCACTCCTCGACCGGATAGTCCGAAGGGTGGAGCACGGTCGGCGCATCGGGCCGGAGGCGGTCAACTCCCGCCGCCATGCCTATTCTTCCCATTTGGATAGTAGCGCAAGGCCATGGTTAGAGGATCACTATCGAAGAAATACGAGGGAAATCGTGCGCCAGGCCCATGCACCGGAGGCAATGACCCAGAAATTCGTTACAGCATTTAACAGTAAGAGAGTCGATATAATTTTATCGCTCTACGCCTCCGACGCCGTCATAGTAATTGACAGCGATCGACATTCACTATCCGGAAAGGATAATATACGAAATTTATTTAGCTCAATACTTAGGATTTGCGACTCGATTCAGGCAGAAGACACGCTGTGCATGGCGCATAAAGACCTGGCGATTTTGCACACCAAGGTAGACCTGAGGTTGGGGCCCGAGATCATCTCAACGCAGAAGATGGGCGCATTGATACGCCGGGAGCCGAGCGGACACTGGCTCTACGCGGGCGCCACCATTCCCTGGACAAAAGTCATGCTTGGCGACCCCGCCTTTTTGGCGGGCCACCACGCCAGAGCGTCTCACGATCCGATGCACCCACGCGCTTGAGCGGGCGGATTGATCGCCCCTTGAACAGCCTCGCGGCCACCCGACGGCGAGGGCTCGCCCCCCCGTAGGGTTCAAGCCCGATCCAGGCCGCCTTGGCCATTTCAAGCTCTTTGCCAAAGCCCCGGAACCAGCGACCTCGCGCCGCCGCCGGAGCCTCTAATGACGACGCCTACTTGAACGCCGGCTCGACCCACTCAGGCCAGATGTCGGGCAGGTCCGACGAGACCCGGTTCGGATAGACCGGCGCGCGCTTTTCCAGGAACGAGGTCACCCCCTCCTTGGCGTCGCCCGAGGCGCCCCGCGACTGGATGGCCCGGCTGTCGGCCTTGTGCGCCTCCATCGGATGCGAAGCCCCCGCCATGCGCCAGAGCAGCTGGCGGGTGATCGCCACCGAGACGGGCGCGGTGTTCTCGACGATCTCGCGGGCCAAGGCGCGGGCCGCCGGCAGCAGGTCTTGCGGCGCGTGCAGCGAGCGGACGAGACCGCGCTCAAGCGCCTCCTGCGCCAGAAACACCCGGCCGGTGTAGCACCACTCCAGCGCCGTCTGCAGGCCCACCAGGCGCGGCAGGAACCACGACGAGGCGGCTTCCGGATTGATCCCGCGCCGGGCGAAGACAAAGCCGAACTTGGCCTCGGTCGAGGCCATGCGGATGTCCATCGGAAGCTGCATGGTCACGCCCACGCCCACCGCCGCGCCATTGATCGCGCCGATGATGGGCTTGAGGCTATCGTACATGCGCAGGGTCACGCGACCGCCGCCGTCGCGATAGATGTCGCCGACCTTGCCCTCTTCGCGCTCCAGGGCCTGGGGCGCGCTGCGGTCGAAGGTGGCGCCGCCGCCGCCCAGGTCCGCGCCCGCGCAGAAGGCCCGCCCCGCGCCGGTCACGATCACGGCCTTGACCGCGTCGTCGGCGTCGGTGACGTCGAACACCTCGATCAGGTCCTTCATCATCCGGGCGGTGAAGGCGTTCATCCGGTCCGGACGATTCAGGGTGATCGTCGCGATCCCGTCCTCGACGTCGTACAGCAGGGTCTCGAAGGTCGGTTTCGACATGGCGCTGGCCTCCCCGGGCTTTTTTCAAACGATCGTATGGCCTAGCGACAGCTAAACACAAGACCCTGGCCCCCGCGCGACCGCTCCCGGTTTTGGGTTTGCTGCGGCAGCCGGTCGCGACGCCGAGCGCGCCAAGCTGAGTCATGGTCCTCTGGCCCGGCGCCCCCCGCTGGGCGCTTGTCCCAGCGCCGGCCGCAACCCCCCCTTCGCGGCCGGCGCGCCTTTTCAGCCGCGCTTCACGCCCAGCTTGCTGATCGCGTGCACGAAGTTATTCGGCGCGATCTCGATGTCCCCGGTCCAGGAGAGGTCCGGGAAGCGCGCCAGGATCTGGCGGTAGGCCTCCTCAAGCTGGATCTGGGCCACGCGCTTGCCCACGCAGGTGTGCGGTCCGTAGCCGAAGGCGATGTGCTTGCCGGCGTTGGCGCGGGTCACGTCCAACTGGTCGGGGTTTTCGAACATCGCCGGATCGCGGTTGGCCGCGCCGTAGTACATGATGACCTTCTCGCCCTCGCGGATGCGTTGACCGTTGACCTCGACGTCGCGCGTGGCGGTGCGGCGCATGTAGATCACCGGGCTGACCATGCGGATGAACTCGTCGACCGCGCCGGGCAGCAACGAGGGATCGGCGATCAGGCGCTGCTTCTGCTGCGGGAACTCGGTCAGCAGCCGCATCGCGCCCGACAGGGTGTTGCGGGTGGTGTCGTTGCCGGCGAACACGATCAGCAGCCACGAGCCGTCCAGATATTCGTCCGACAGCACGGCGCCATCGACCTGGGCCCGCGCGATGGCGGTCATCAGGTCTTCTTTCGGATCCAGCCGCCGCTTGTGCAGCATGGTCCGGCCGTACTCGAACATCTCCTCGACGTTGTTGTTGAAGTCCATGACGAACTGCATCAGCTCCAGCGTCGGCTGCAGCGGGGCGCTGGCCTGCTGGGCCGCCAGGTCCTGGGCGCGCTCCAGATAGTGCATCCAGGTCAGGAACTTGGGCCGGTCTTCGGGCGGCACGCCCAGGATCTCGCACAGGGTGAACAGCGGCAGCACCGACGAGAAGTGCTCGACCATGTCGATCGCCGCGCCGCCCGCCAGCTTGGGCTCCATCTCGTCCAACAGCCGGGTGACCTCGCCCTTCACCCGCTCGGTCAGACCGCGCAGATAGGCCGGCGTGAAGTACGGCATGTGCTCGCGACGCAGCTGCAGGTGATGCGGCGCGTCCATGTTGATCATGGTGTCCATCGAGGCGCGGAACAGCAGCGCGTGGCGCTTCTCCGGCGCGCCCATCGACATCAGGATGCCGCCGCGTTGCGATGAGAAGGTCTCCGGATCGCCGTTGACCCGATGGACGTCCTCGTAGCGCGTCAGGGCCCAGAAGCCCGGCCCGCCCATCGGCTCGGGGTGCCACATGACCGGGGCCTCGCGCCGCATCCGGGCGAAGTCGGCGAAGGGCTGGCCCTTGGTGAAGCGGAAGATGTCGGCCAGATCGACGCCCTCCAGCGTCGGATAGGTCGGGGGCGTCCCCGGTCCGGCTATGCCGTCCACCACCGTCTGGCTGATCAGGTCCATCACGCGTCTCCCTGGAACATTGTTATGCGCTGACGATAGCGCGGAAAGGCGACACGGGAACGGCGCCGCGACGGCAACTTGCGCGATCAGCGAACCTGGGCGCATGCTCCAAACTGAACACTGATCACGCGGGCTACACGCGGACAGTCCATCAGGTTCGAAAGAACCCGGACGCAGACAAAAAACGAGCGCGCCCAAGCGCGCTCTTGGGAGAGAGACGATGACCGGGATCATCGAGGCCGACTACGTGATCGTGGGCGCGGGATCGGCGGGCTGCGTGCTGGCCGCCCGGCTGTCCGAGGGCGGCAAGTTCAAGGTCCTGCTGCTGGAGGCCGGCGGCGACGACCGTCCCACCAAAAACCTCTCCCAGTTCGCCTCGAACCTGATGATCCACATCCCGGTCGGCTACTCGTCGACACTGAAGGATCCCAAGGTCAACTGGCTGTACGCCACCGAGCCGGACCCCGGCACCGGCGGTCGCAGCCATGTCTGGCCACGCGGCAAGGTGCTGGGCGGCTCATCCTCGATCAACGGCCTGCTCTACATCCGAGGCCAGCACGCCGACTATGACGGCTGGCGGCAGTTGGGCTGCGCCGGCTGGGGCTGGGACGACGTGGCGCCCTACTTCCGCCGGGCCGAGCACCAGGAGCGGGGCGCCTGCGACTGGCACGCCACGGGCGGGCCGCTGAACGTCTCGGACGTGACCACCAAGCACCCGGTCTCCGACGCCGTGATCGACGCCTGCGAGCAGGCCGGCATCCCGCGCAACAACGACGTCAACGCCGGCGCCCAGGAAGGCGCGACCTACTACCAGCTGACGGTCAAGAACGGCCAGCGCTGCTCGGCGGCGGTGGCCTATCTGCACCCGGCGATGAACCGCCCCAACCTCCAGGTCGAGACCAACGCCCTGGCCGGCCGCATCCTGTTCGAAGGCAAGCGCGCGGTCGGCGTCGAGTTCCGCCAGAACGGTCAGAAGCGCGTGGCCATGGCCAACGCCGAGGTGATCCTGGCCGGCGGCGCGATCAACTCGCCCCAGCTCTTGCAGCTGTCGGGCGTGGGTCCCGGCGAGCTTCTGAACCGTCACGGCATCGAGGTCGTCGCCGACCTGCCCGGCGTCGGCGAGAACCTGCAGGACCACTACGTGATGAGCGTGCGCTACCGCCTCAAAGCGGGCGTGGTCTCGGTCAACGAGCAGAGCAAGGGCGGCCGCCTGGCGGGCGAGGCCTTGAAGTACCTCTTCCAGCGCAAGGGCCTGCTGACCCTGTCGGCCGCCCACATCGCCGCCTTTTGTAAGTCGCGTCCCGACCTCTCGGGACCGGACATCCAGTTCCACATCCTGCCCGCGACCATGGACCTGGATAAGCTGGTCAACGAGCAGAAGATGGAGCTGGAGGCCGCGCCGGGCCTGACCATCGCGCCGTGCCAGCTGCGGCCCGAAAGCCGTGGCCACATCCGGATCAAGTCGCCCGATCCCAGCGTCTATCCCGCCATCTTCGCCAACTACCTGGCCGATCCGCTGGACCAGGAGGTCGCCGTCGCGGGTCTGAAATGGGCGCGCAGGATCGGCCAGGCGCCGGCGCTTTCACCCTACATCGACCACGAAATGGACCCCGGCGCGGTGGTCGCCAGCGACGCCCAGCTTCTGGAGTTCGCGCGCCTCGCGGGCTCGACCATCTATCACCCGGTGGGGACCTGCCAGATGGGCCACGGGCCGATGGCGGTCGTCGACGACCAGCTTCGGGTTCGGGGCCTGGAAGGCCTGCGCGTGGTCGACGCCTCGGTCATGCCGCGCCTGGTCTCCGGCAACACCAACGCCCCCACCATCATGATCGCGGAGAAGGCCTCGGACATGATCCTGGGCCGCGCCGCCCTTTCCGCCGCCGCCTGATCGGGAGACGACGATGCACCCCTTCCACCACGCCCAGAACCAGGCCGACAAGGCCGCCTACATCATGGCCGGCTCCGGCGAGACCGTGACCTACGGCCAGCTGGACGCCCGCTCGAACCAGGGCGCGCACCTCTTCCGGTCGCTGGGCCTGAAGCGCGGCGACGTGATCGCGATCATGATGGAGAACAACGCCCGCTACTTCGAGATCGCCTGGGCGGCCCAGCGCGCGGGGCTCTACTTCGTCTGCGTCTCGACCAAGCTGACGGCCGCCGAGGCCCAGTACATCCTCGAGGATTGCGGGGCCAAGGTCTTCATCACCTCGCCGGCCATGGGCTCCGTGATCGACGAGATCGCCAAGGCGCTGCCGGGCCTGACGCTCTACGCCGTCGGCGGGGCGCACGGCCCTTACGCCGACTTCGAGGCCGCCCGCGCGGCAATGCCGACGACGCCGATCACCGACCAGAGCGCGGGCTCGGACATGCTCTATTCGTCGGGCACGACGGGCCGCCCCAAGGGCGTGAAGCCGGCGCTGAGCGAGCACCCGATCGACGCGCCCAACCCGTTGCAGATGATGGCCCAAGGCCTGTTCGGCTTTACCGGCGACAGCGTCTATCTCTCGCCCGCGCCGCTGTACCACGCCGCCCCGCTGCGCTGGTGCATGGTCGTCCACAAGCTGGGCGGCACGGTGATCGTCATGGAGAAGTACGAGCCCGAGGCGGCCCTGGCCCTGATCGAACAGTACAAGGTCACCTGCGGCCAGTTCGTGCCGACCCACTTCGTGCGGATGCTGAAGCTGCCCGAGGAGATCCGGGCCAAGTACGACGTCTCGTCGATCAAGTCGGCGATCCACGCCGCCGCCCCCTGCCCCGTGCCGGTCAAGGAGCAGATGATCGCCTGGTGGGGCCCGGTGATCTACGAGTACTACGCCGGCACCGAGGGCAACGGCTTCTGCTGGATCAACTCGCAGAACTGGCTAAGCCACAAGGGCAGCGTCGGCCAGGCGGTGCTGGGCGAGCTGCGCATCTGCGACGAGACCGGCGACCCGCTGCCGCCGCGCATCGAGGGAACCGTCTACTTCGCCAACGGCCCGGCGGTGAACTACCACAACGCCCCGGAGAAGACGGCCGAGAGCTACAACAAGCACGGCTGGACGACGCTGGGCGACGTGGGCTGGGTCGACGAGGAGGGCTATCTGTACCTGACCGACCGCAAGAGCTTCATGATCATCTCGGGCGGGGTGAACATCTATCCGCAGGAAATCGAGAACCTGCTGATCACCCACCCCAAGGTCGCCGACGCCGCCGTCGTCGGCGCCCCCTGCGAGGAGATGGGCGAGAAGGTCG
Organism: Caulobacter sp. BP25; assembly: GCF_002737755.1. Taxonomy (GTDB): domain Bacteria; phylum Pseudomonadota; class Alphaproteobacteria; order Caulobacterales; family Caulobacteraceae; genus Caulobacter. The sequence continues at coordinate 665,425 of NZ_PEGH01000018.1, read as the reverse complement.
TGGCGGTCATCCAGCCCCTGGACCTCGGCGACGACCAGGTGGCTCTCGCCGAGGAGCTGATGACCTTCGCCCGCGCCAACCTCAGCCACGTGAAATCCCCGCGCCGCATCGACTTCATGGCCGAACTGCCCCGGCATCCGACCGGCAAGCTCTACAAGCGCCTGATCCGCGACGCGTACTGGGGCAAGGGCGAGAGCCGGATCGTCTAGCGCCACCTTTCTGTTGATTTAAAAGCCAATTGCCACCACTTTATCCAAGTGGTGGCAAAGGTGATCTCGTGGCCCTGCAACGCCTTCCTCTGGCGATCCATACGAATGTCGCCGAACTGCTGGATCAGCTCCGGGCGGCGGGCGTCGCCGAGTTCGGAGGCGGCGCCAGCTTCCTGCGTCGCGAGCGCAAGGGCCGCTTCTACTGGTACGTCCGGACAAGGCAGGTCGAAGGTCAGCGCCCCGAGCGCTATCTTGGCCCCGAGACGCAGGAGTTGCTGGAGACGATCCAGCAGGCCCAGTCGGCGAAGGGCGCCGCCGATGGACGCCGGATGCTGGTCCGAGCCCTCCGCGCGGCGGGCCTACACGCACCCGACGATCGCACAGGCCGGATTTTGAGCGCCTTGGCGCAGGCCGGCGCCTTCCGGCTGCGCGCCGCCGTCGTCGGTACGGTCGCCTTCCAGACCTACGGGGCGGCGCTGGGGTTTGTCCTGCCGTCGCAGGCGGTGCGGACCGGCGACCTGGACATCGCCCAGGACTATGGCGTCTCGGTCGCGATCGACGACGGGCTGGACCGGTCGTTCCTCGATGTCCTGCGCGCGGCCGATCCCGCCTTCACGCCGGTCCCCAAGCTCGACCCCGGCAAGAGCGCGGCCTATCGAACGCCGGACGGCTATGCGGTTGATGTCCTGACGACCAGCCGAAACGCGGGCGACGAGGAGACTTCGCGGCTGGAGGCGCTCAAGACCGACGCCACCCCGCTGCGTTTCATGGACTTCCTGTTGCGCGACACGGTCGAGGCGGCCGTGCTGCATGGCGACGGCGTCCTCGTACGAGTGCCCGCCCCGGCGCGCTACGCCGTCCACAAGCTGATCGTCTCGCGCAAGCGCGGCCAAGCCAACCCCAAGCGTCGCAAGGACGTGGAACAAGCCCAGGCCCTGATCGAGGCCCTCTCCCTCGACGACCCCTTCGCCCTGCGTGAGGCCTATGCCGAGGCGCGCGATCGCGGCGAGGTCTGGCGCAAGCTGCTCGACCAGGCGGTCACCCTGCTGCCGGCCGACACCCGCGCGGCGCTGGAGGGTTGACCGCCGGGAACGCTTGCCCTCGGCGCCGCCACATGCCACCAATCCAAACAAATGTTTGGGAGAGAGAACGCCATGAAGGAAGTCGCCTACGCCGACCTCGCCGGCCTGGTGGGCCAGGAGCTTGGGGTGTCCGACTGGGTCGAGATCACCCAGGCGCGCGTCAATCAGTTCGCTGAGGCCACCGGCGACCACCAGTGGATTCACGTCGACGTCGAACGCGCGACCAAGGAGATCGGCGGCCCGATCGCCCACGGCTTTCTGACCCTGTCGCTGATCCCGATGCTGGGCGCGGGCATTCTGCGCGTCACGGGCGTGACGCGCGGCATCAACTACGGCTGCGACAAGGTCCGCTTCACCGGCATGGTCCGGGTCGGCAAGCGCGTGCGCATGCGCCAGAAGCTGGTCAGCGTCGAGCCCAAGGCCGGCGGGTTGCAGATGAAGAACGAGTGCACAATCGAGATCGAGGGCGAGGAGCGTCCCGCCTGCGTCGCCGAAACCATCTCGGTCATCTACGGCTGATCATTTCACGCCCTCCAAACCAGCCTTCCTCGCCCTTGTGGCGAGGACCCATGGATCAGCCAGGTTCGGGCTTGCCCTAGGGCGCCCCAAGGCTTTTTGGGGGTGCGCCACCGTCCGGGTTGAACAGCGGAACGATGGGCCCTAGGCACAAGGCCTAGGGAGGCGGCTAGGTTTGGTTCAAGCTGCCCCCAAGGAGTTCCGAGCCATGGCCAAGCAGCACGACTACACCAGCCTGATCGAATGGACCGGAGACCGGGGCCAGGGCACGCGGAACTATCGCGGCTATGACCGCACCTGGGAGGTGCGCACGCCTGGCAAGCCGCCGATCGCCTGCTCCAACGATCCGCTGCTGGGCGGCGATCCCACCCTGCACAATCCCGAGGACCTGCTGCTGTCCTCGCTGAGCGCCTGCCACATGCTGTGGTACCTGCATCTGGCGTCCCGCGCCGGGATCGTGGTGCGCGGCTATCGCGACCAGCCGCTGGGCGTCGGGGAGAGCACGCCGGACGGCGCCGGCCGCTTCCTGCGCGCGACCCTGCGGCCCCACATCGTCGTCGAGCATGGCGCCGATCTGGCCAAGGCCGACGCCATCCATCACGAGATCCACAAGGTCTGCTTCATCGCCCGTTCGGTGAACTTCCCGGTCGACTACGCGGCGACCTACGAGGAGGTCTGAGGCGAGACCGAGGCCCTCTTGCGCCGCGCGGCCTGGGTTCGCCCCAAGCGCAGCAGAAGGCCGGTGATCGGAAACAGCGCCATCGCCGCCGCCGCCAGCATGAAGAGGGTCGCCCCCACGGGACCAAAGAAAGCGCCTCGGTGCACGGCCAGACGCGCATAGACGATCTTCTCGCCCAAGCTGCGCTCGGCATAGGCCTGGCGCTCCACGACCTGGCCCGAGCGGGCGTCAACGCGCCACTCGTCGAAGGCCCGCTCATGCGGCGCGGCCTGGGCCAGGGTGCGAACGCGCACCGGAGCCTTGGCGGTCTTCGGGATCGTCAGGATCACCTCGCGGGGACCGCCCTGGCTGACGGCGGCGAAGACCTTGTCGAGCGAGGGCGGCGCGGCCTTGGGCGAGGCGGTCGCCTTGGCGGGCTTTTCGGTCTTGGCGGCCGCGGGCTCGGCTTCCGGCGCCGAACCGGTCAGCACCCGCTGGAAGACAGCCCGATAGCCATCGTAGGACCAGGTCAGGCCGGTTAGGGCGATCACGAGATAAACAGGCAGCACCCAGGTGCCGACGACCGAATGCAGCGACCAGTAAAGGCCGCGCTTTTTCAGCTTCAGATTGGGCTTCAGCCAGACCTTCCAGTCCAGAACCCGGCGCGGCCAGCGCAGGTAAAGCCCTGTCAGCACGAAGAACACCAGGCAGATAGCCGTCACGCCGGTGATCCGCCGCCCCCAGCCCTCGCCGTCTCCGGGCAGCAGCAGATAGCGGTGGAACTGGCGCACGGTCGCGAAGAACGTCTCGCCGGTGGCCGGTCCGAGAACGCGGCCTTCATAGGGGTCCAGATAGAGCTTGCGCGCCTTGGCCTTGGGCTCGGCGAGGCTGGCGAAGGTGACCTGGGGGCTGGCGCCAGGCTGGGATCGAAGCGTCAGCGTGGTCGGACGCGCGTCCGGGTTCTGGGCGACGAACCGCGCCAGCAGAGCGTCCGGCGTCAGAACGGGCCTGGGACTGGGCGCCACGCGAGCCACCCCGGGGCTCAGCGCCTCCATGATCGGGTCCTCGAACGCCATCAGCGCACCCGACAGGCCGATCAGCGCCAGGACGAAACCGACGGTCAGGCCAAGCCAGGAATGCAGCCAGAACAGCCCGCCTCGCAGCCTGGCCTTCAGTAGGATCGGATCAATCCTTAGGCCTGCACTCGATCCGTTGGGGGATGACATTCGAAGGCCTCGTTCACGCGCGGTTGGCTGCTCCTACACCACCTGACAGGGCGCGCTACTGAATTTCAGTCGCAGAAAGCGCGCCACTCTCGCCCTGCGTTATTGCAATTCATTCTCAACAACCCTACGGATCGCGCCCTTCGATCGCCCCTGTTGGAAATCCGCCCGTGCTCCTGCTTGCCGCCGCCGCCGTCTCGTTGTCTCCCGCCGCTCTGGAGCCGGCGCACCCGCCGGCGGCTCACGCGCGTCGCGAAGCTGAGCAACGCCTGGACGAGGAGGTGATCGTCACCTGGCGCCGGCAGGGTTTCAAGGCCGACGTCGTGCAGGTGGGCATGTTCCGGAACCGCTCGGTGCTGGACACGCCGGCCACGGTCAATGTCGTCACCCGCGCCCTGATGGACGCCCAGGGCGTGCAAGGGCTGGAAGGCGCGCTGCGCAACACCCCGGGGATCACCCAGCAGACGACCAGCCCCTTCAACACCAACACCTTCGTGGCCCGGGGCCTGTCGGTGTCGGCCTCGGCCAACTATCGGCTGAACGGCGGCCTGCCGATCATCAACTACGCGCCCATGCCGGTGGAGAACAAGCAACGCGTCGAGCTGCTGAAAGGCGTCTCGGCGATCTATTACGGCTTCGCCACGCCGTCGGGCGTCCTGAACCTGGTGACCAAGCGGGCCGGCGCCGAGGCCGTGACCCAGGTCTACGCCAACGCCGATTCCGAAGGCGGCTACGGCGGCGGCTTCGACATCGGCCGCAGCTATGCGAACGACACGTTCGGGGCGCGGGTCAACGGCTACGCCGCCCATACCGAGGCGGCCGCCCGCGACGTCAGCGGACACCGCGAAATGCTGACCGGCGCGTTCGACTGGACGCCCAGCGATCGCCTCAGCGTCCGAACCGATCTGGAATACTACAACCGCACGGGCGAGGAGCAGGGCGGGATCACCCTACCGACGGCCGTGAACGGCAAGATCACCCTTCCCGCCATCCCGACCGCCGAGACGCGGTTCTCGCCCGAGGGCGCGCCCTTCACCACCTGGGGCCTGAACGCCGTCGCCCGCGTCGACTATCGCCTGAGCGACGCCTGGTCGGTTCGTGTCGAGGGCGGCCGCGCCGAGGCGCACCGCGACCGCATGATCGCCACCCTGGGAAGCGTCAACCTGACCACGGGCGCGGGCAGGCTGGCCGTGACGGCGACGCCGGACCAGTACTGGGCCAACCGCTATGTCCGCGCCGAGATCGCCGGCAAGCTTGAGACCGGCCCCCTGGATCACGACCTCCTTCTGGGCGTCGCGCGCACCAGTCAGTATCGCCGCGACCAGACGCAGATCCGCTACGTCGCCGCCAATCAGAACCTCTACAATCCCGTCTCTCTGACCATGAGCGACCTGGTGGTGTCGAGCCGCGCGGTCAATCAAGGCGACACCTTCATCGACACGGGCGTCTACGCCGTCGACTCCGTGCGGCTGGGCAAGCACTGGCAGGTTCTGGGCGGCGCGCGCTACGTGAACTATCGCTCCAAGGAGTCGGGGGAAGACTACGACGTCACCACCGTCACGCCTTCGCTGGCGGCGATCTACACCCCCACCCGCCACACCAGCGTCTACGCCTCCTACATCGAGGGCCTGGAAACCGCCGGCCTGGCCCCGGACGGCGTCACCAACGCGGGCGAGACGATGGACCCGGCTCGCAGCCGGCAGATGGAGCTTGGCGCCCGCGCCGAAATCCTGGGCGCCTTGGCCTCGGTCTCGCTGTTCCAGATCGACCGTGGCCTGGCCTACACCAACGCCGCCAACACCTACGTGCTGGATGGCCGCGCGCGCCACAAGGGCGTGGAGGCCTCTCTGGCGGGCCGCCTGACGCGCGAGATAGATATCGCCCTCAGCGGCCAGTATCTGGACGCCGCGCAACGCAAGACCTCGGTGGCGGCGCAGGTGGGCAAGGACGTCGTCAACGCACCGCAATGGTCGGGCTCGATCTTCGCCCAGTACAGCCCCGCGCGCCTTCGCGGCCTCTCGATCAACGGCGGCGCCTACTACACCGGCCAGCGCTATGCCGACGCCCTGAACCTGGCGTCGCTGCCGGGCTATGTGACCTACAGCCTGGGCGCGGGCTATCGCTGGACCACCGCCGACCACCGCGACCTGACGCTGCGCATCAACGCCGACAACGTGACCGACAAGCGCTACTGGGCGACCAGCTCGACGCTCTACGCCGGCGCGCCGCGCACGGTGAAGGTCTCGCTGTCCATGGACCTCTAAGCCGCTGGAGCCTTTTCGGGATCCGAACGCAAAACGGCCGCCGGAGCAATCCGGCGGCCGTCTTGTCAGTTACGGGACGGTGTTCAGCGCTTGATCGCGTCGCCGATCTTGTCCTGGGCCTTGCCGACCTTGTTCTGGATGTCGCCCTTGGCCTTCTGGGCGGCGCCTTCGGCTTCGAGACGTTCGTTGTCGGTCATCTTGCCGACCGCTTGCTTCACCGAGCCAGCGGCCTTGTCCATGGCGCCTTCGACACGATTGGTGCTCATGACTCTCTCCTGCGATGTTGTTGTGGTCGCAGAAGAAACGGCCTGAGCGCGGGTCTGTTCCGAGCTAGAGCCCTTTAGATCCGATAACCGTTTCAAGCTTATCGGAAAATGCTCTAGCGCGACGCGCCCATCGACATCGCGGAAACCGCTGCAGCGGGGGTGGCGCCCGGTATGGCCGGCTCGGACTTGCCGGCCCGCGCCCGGGTCACCCCCGAGCCCGGAAGCTGATCCAGCAGGGCCAGCGTCTCACGGATGAACTTGGCGTGGGTGACGATGCCGATCTCAAGCCGCTCGCCCGACAGCTCGACCTGCTGGGTCAAGAGGCCGGCCACGAACTGGACCTCCTGGCTTTCGCTGGCGCCCGGCCGGCGGCGCGCGCCCTCGGCCATGAACACCGGCCCGCCCGAATTGCCGGGGAAGACCGAAAAATCCATCAGGAAGGTCGGGAAGTTGCTCGCCGGAGCCAGGGGATAGGAGGCCACGCGGCCCGAGCGCAAGATCGGAAAGCCCGCCGTGTTGGCGGAAAGTCCGCGCGGGAAGCCCAGCGCCATCATCTCGTCGCCCGGTCCCAGATTGTACCGGTTGAAGGTGTCGTCCTGCGCCAGATAGTTCAGTGGGATCGCCGCCTTGGCGAACTCGGGCGGCGCCTCGACGACCATGGCCGCCACGTCGCGGGTCGGGTGCTTGGTCCACAGCGGATGGTCGCCATCGCGGATTTTCAGCGCTTCGGGATCATAGCGCCAGACGCCCTCCGAGCCCTGGATGCGATAGCCGATGCGCGCCGACATCGACGGCATTCTCTCCAGCACGTGAGCGGCGGTGACCAGGATCGTGCGCGGCTTGCCCTCCGGCGTCGGGGCCGACACCAGGAAGCCGGTGCCCACCGTGCGAGACCCGTCGCCCAGGGGCTGTTCCAGTTGCACCGTCGCCTTGATCAGGTCGACGGACAGGTCCAAAGCCATATCGCCCCCTTGCCAAGTTTACAGAAAACTCATGCGCCCGACCGCGCATCGAGTTTGACCACAGGTTTTCCGCGCCGCAAGTTGTCGTTCTGACGCAGTCGCGCGTCGTTTAAGGCTACGGGATTTTTTTCCGATGAATCGTCGCCAACTGATGACGAGCGCCGCTGCGGCGCTTACCTCGTCGTCCGCTCTCCTTCCTGAAATCGCTTTCGGATCTCCCATGCCCTCATCGCCCGCTCGCCCTGTCCCGCCGGTCGCCAAGAAGATTCCCAAGACGATCGAGCAGCTGGGTCGCAAGCGGACCGACGACTATGCCTGGATGAAGGACGACAACTGGCAGAAGGTCCTGCGCGACCCCAGCCTGATCAAGGCCGACGTCAAGGAACACCTGACGGCCGAGAACGCCTACACCAAGGCCATGCTGGCCTCGACCGAGGCGCTGCAACAAAAAATGTTCGAGGAGATGAAGGGCCGCATCAAGGAGGACGACGCCAGCGTCCCCGCCAAGGATGGTCCCTTCGAGTACTACACCCGCTACGACAAGGGGGCCCAGCACCCGATCCACGCTCGCAAGTCGGTTGCGGGCGGCGCCGAGCAAGTCCTGCTGGACGAGGAGACGGAGTCGAAGGGCAAGGCCTTCTACCAGGTCGGCGCGGCCACCCACTCACCCGACCATAAGCTCTACGCCTTCGCCGTCGATGAGCAGGGCTCGGAGGTCTACCGCATCCTGGTGAAGGACCTGGCCACCGGCAAGGTTCTGGAGAGTCCGGTCGAGAGCACCACGGGCGACTTCTGCTTTTCGCCTGACAGCCAGTGGCTGTTCTGGACCTTCCGGGACGACAACGGCCGCCCGGCCAAGATCTATCGCCGCCCCGCGCGTGGGACGGCCAAGGACGACGTGCTGATCTATGACGAGCCCGACGAGGGCTTTTTCATCGGCGTCGGCGCGACCAGCTCGGACAAGTACATCGTCATCTCGTGCGGCAACCAGGAGACCAGCGAGGCGCTGATCATCCCGGCCGCCGATCCCACCGCCAAGCCGGTCATCTTCCATCCGCGCGAAGTCGGCGTCCGCTACGAGGTCGAGCACTGGAACGACCACTGGGTGATCCGCACCAACGCCGACGGCGCGGTCGACTGGAAGCTGGTCACGGCGCCAGAAGCCGCGACCGGCAAGGCGAACTGGAAGGACTGGATCCCGCACCAGCCGGGCCGTCTGATCTCGGGGACCATGGCCTTCAAGCGCTGGTTCGTGCGCCTGGAGAAGGTCGACGCCCTCAACCGCGTCACCGTGACGGCGGCGCCCCAAGGTGAAAATGGCGGGGCCGAACATGTCATCGGCTTCGACGAGGCCGCCTACGCCCTGTCGCTCGAGGGCGGCTACGAGTACGACACCGACACGGTCCGCTTCGTCTACAACTCGATGACCACGCCCCGGCAGTGGTTCGACTACGACATGAAGAGCCGCCAACGGACCCTGCGCAAGACGCAGGAAATCCCGTCCGGCCACGATCCGTCGCAGTACGAGACCCGCCGCCTCAACGCCAAGGCGCCCGACGGCGCCGAGGTGCCGATCTTCGTGCTGATGAAGAAGGGGACCAAGCTGGACGGCTCGGCGCCGCTGCTGCTGTACGGCTATGGCAGCTACGGCATGGCCATGGAGCCCAGCTTCTCGATCCGCAACTTCAGCCTGGTCGACCGAGGCTGGATCTGGGCCACCGCCTGTCCGCGTGGCGGCTCGGAGAAGGGCTGGGGCTGGTTCCTGGACGGCAAGAAGTTCAAGAAGAAGAACACCTTCACCGACTTCATCGCCTGCGCCGAGCATCTGCACGCGGCCGGCTACGGCAAGCCGGAGAAGACGGTGGCCTATGGCGGCTCGGCCGGCGGCATGCTGATGGGCGCGATCAGCAATATGCGCCCGGACCTGTTCGCCGGGATCATCGCGGCCGTCCCGTTCGTCGACGTGCTGAACACGATGAGCGACACCACCCTGCCGTTGACCCCGCCGGAATGGCCCGAATGGGGCAATCCGCTGGAAGACAAGGAAGCTTACGACTACATCGCCAGCTACAGCCCCTACGACAATGTCACGACCAAGCCCTATCCGGCGGTGCTGGCGACGGGCGGCCTCTCCGATCCCCGGGTCACCTACTGGGAGCCGGAGAAGTGGACGGCGAAACTGCGCGAGCACACCACCAGTGGCAATCCCGTCCTCTTGAAGATCAACATGGACGCCGGCCACGGCGGGGCCTCCGGGCGCTTTGATTTCCTCAAGGAGATCGCCCTGGACTACGCCTTCGCCGTCTGGGCGGTGGAGAAGGGCTGGGCTTAGAGCCCCTTCCCCCCATTTCGTGAAAGAGGGGGCGGGGAAGGGGTTGGGGATGGGGGCGCCGGCTCGGCGCTTCGAATCTCGGCGCTGACACCCCCACCCCTGCCCCTCCCCGCAAGGGGGAGGGGTTTCAGTTTTCGAGAATTCAATGCTGCAGATCCGCCCCTCCGCCGACGCCGACATCCCCGCCATCACCGCCATCTACGGCTGGAACGTGCTGAACGGGTTCGGGACCTTCGAAGAGGTTCCGCCCGACGAGGCCGAGATGACGCGACGGCGCGAGGGGTTCCTGGGTCGCGGCCTGCCCTATCTGGTCGCCGAACTGGACGGAAAGGTCGTGGGCTACGCCTATGCCGGCCCGTTCCGGCTGCGCGCGGCCTATCGCTACACGGTCGAGGACAGCATCTATGTCTCGCCGGAAGCGGTCGGGAACGGCGTCGGACGGACGTTGCTGAGCGCCCTGATCACCGAATGCGAAGCCTTGGGCCTGCGACAAATGTGCGCAGTCATCGGCGATAGCGGCAACCAGGCCTCGATCGCCCTGCACGCCGCGCTCGGCTTTGAAAAGAAAGGCGTTTTCCCGGATATGGGCCACAAGTTCGGCCGCTGGCTGGATCTGGTCTGGATGCAGAGGCCGCTGAATGGCGGCGGCGCGACCCCGCCCGACGCGCCGGGAATGTCTCTCAGCGGAGTCTAGCCCGCTTTTCCAAGTAAAGCTTAACCTACCACTCGTATATCGTCGCTCTTTGGCGACCGCGAGGGCTGGGATTGCAAGTCAGGGATAAGGGCTCGGATCAGAAGGCGGACGTCGCGCTCACGCGCGCCTATGTTCCGATCGTCCGCGGCTACCTGATCGCCAGCTCCATTTACTATGCGCTGATCAGTTTTTCGCATCCCTTCTTCGAGAAGGGCCTCGACCTGGTGATCCTCCTGGGACTGTCGACCGTCGCCTGCTTGTATGGCGCCGGCGCCGGGTTCGCGCTGAGGGGCGGTCGGATCGTCGGCCTTCGCCTCGAGGCCGTGGCCCTGGGCATGAACGCCCTGTTCCTGTCCAACGTGCTGGCCTATCAGATCCTGCATTTCGAGCCGATGAAGCTCGTCTACTTCGTGCTGATGGGCCTGGTCTTCGCCACGTCCGCCCCATCGCGCCGCGTGGCGCTGGTCAGTGTCGGCGCGTCGTTTATCGGGCTGGTCTGGATGGTCCGCCACGCGCCGGGCGAAACGATCGAACACCACAGCTTCATCGGCCTGGCCGGCGCCTTCGCCGCCCTGGGCATGTCCACCCTGATGCGCGGCGTTGTCCGGCGCGAGGTGCGGGCGCGGCTGGCCAGCGAGGCGCTCAACGAAGACCTGCAGCGCGAGCTGACCGAGAACCGCCGTCTGAAGACCGAGGCCCAGGCCCTGGCCCTCACGGCCGAGACCGCCAACCGCGCCAAGACCGAATTCCTCGCCACCATGAGCCACGAGATCCGCACGCCGCTGAACGGCGTGCTGGGCATGGCCCAGATCATGGCGGCGGGCGAGCTCAGCGCCGACCAACGCCGGCGCCTGGACACCATCACCGCCTCGGGCCAGTCGCTGCTCAGCGTGATCAACGCCATCCTCGACATCTCGAAGATCGAGGCGGGCAAGATGGAAATCCATCCGGCCCCGTTCGACCTGTCGGCCCATCTGGACGCCCTGCGCCAGCTCTATAGCGGCCTGGCGCGCGACAAGGATCTCGACTTCAGCCTGGAGGTCACCGCCGACGCGCACGGATGGCGCATGGGCGATCCCGACCGCCTGCGGCAGGTGATGTCGAACCTGATCTCGAACGCGATCAAGTTCACCGACGTCGGCGCCGTGCGCGTGTCGGTCGACGGGGACGACGAGACGATCGTGGCCCGGGTGGTCGACAGCGGCGCCGGCATCCCCGAAAGCCAGCGCGATCTCCTGTTCGCCAAGTTCGTCCAGCTCGACAGCTCCAGCACCCGCCGCGCGGGCGGTTCAGGTCTGGGCCTGGCGATCTGCAAGACCCTGAGCGAGCTGATGGGCGGCTCGATCGTCTATTCGACCGCCGAGGCTGGCGGCGCCTGCTTCACGGTCACCCTGCCCATGCCGCGCGTGACGCCGGCCGGCGACCAGGACCCGCACGCCGGCATCACCGGATCGGACGGGGCTCGGGCCGACGCGCCCAAGATTCTGGTCGTCGACGACAACCAGACCAACCGGGCGGTGCTCTTGACCCTGCTGGGCCATCTTGGCGTCGCCGCGCAATTTGCCGTGGACGGCCGCGACGCCTTGGCGATGTGGGAGCGCGCGCGCTGGGACGCGATCTTGATGGACATCCACATGCCGATCATGGACGGCGTCCAGGCCAGCCAGACGATCCGCGCGCGCGAAGTGGCCACCGGCCGCGCCCGCACCCCGATCATCGCCGTCACCGCCAGCGTCCTGACCCACGAACGGACCCTGTACGCCGAAGCGGGCATGGACGGGATCGTCGCCAAGCCCGTCGAAATCCCGCGCCTGGTCGAGGCCCTGGGCAAGGCCCTGTCGATCGACCCCATAGTCGACCACGCCGACACCCGCGGCGTCGCCTAGAGCCTCGCGTGTCAAAACGGAATCGTTTTGACACGATAACGAGGCTCTAAATCAAAGACTTAGAGCGTGACTCGCGCCGAAACCGGTTCCCACTTTCGGCGTCACGCTCTAGAGCATTTTTCGAGCGAAGTGGATCCGGTTCGCGTGAAGAAAAATGCGTCAAAACAAGAGATTAGAGCTCACGGCCTGACGCAGTCAGGTCGTGAAATGCTCTAGAGCCCTTTCCGATAGGTGTGAAACGGCTATCGGATCGAAAAATGCTCTAAGATTTTGAATTAGAGCCATGAAAAAAGGGGGCGCCGGAGCACCCCCTTTTTCCTCCCCCCGGGAAATCATGACGACGCCAAGGCGCCGTCGCGATGGTCTCAGGCCTTGCGCGAACGCGGCGCCTTGCCCTTGCGGCCACCCTGTCCAAGCCCCAGGGCCTTGGCCATCTTCGAACGCGCCTCGCTGTAGGCGGGAGCGGTCGTCGGGTAGTCGTTCGGCAGCCCCCACTTGGCCTTATACTCAGCCACGGTCATGCCGTGGGTCGTGAGGTGGCGCTTCAGCGTCTTGTAGGGCTTGCCGTCCTCGAAGCTGATGAGGGCTTCAGGCGTAATGCTCTTACGGATTTGAGCCGGCGTGGCCTTGGTCACCGCCTCCACCGTTGGCGCGGGCGGCGCGCCAATTCCAGCCAGCGCGTCGTGCGTGGCGCGGATCAAAGCTGGAAGCTCCGAAACCGGCGTAGAATTATTGGCCACATAATTGGCGACGATTTCCGCCGTAAGCTCGATCAGGGTCGCTTTGTCTTCCACGATCACAACTCCATTCCCCTATTCGACCGCAATTACACCTTCGCTAGAGAAAAACAAGTAGTTGAACGTAAGAAATCTGAGCGATTCGTGTCAAAGCTTAGCAATCGATTGTCAATGAGCACGTTCAACGAGAAAGATCGCCGTCAACTATAAGGCTGACCTCCTCGCTTTAAGCGAGGCCCACATAGCGAAAACAAGGCTTATCCGGTCTATCTCGCAACCGCGAAACAGCCTCGATCTATGTCATTGCCGCGAAAGTCGCGAATATCGAGGTCCAGCCCCGAAAAGGCGGGTCAACACGTGAGCGTTGAAAGACCCGCTCCGCACTCGCGCGATCGTCGATTGAGATTTTGCGCATCTGGATTTAGCGGCGAAACAGCCAACCGCCTTTAAAGAGGTCAGAAGGCGATTCGTCGCTGGCTTCAGGCCTGAAGCGGCGACGCTATGCCCAAGCACAAACCTCCGCTCAAGTCGGATCTGGCGGACATCGCGCCAAGGCGATCTACCGACTCCGCAAGAAAAGCCTCCGCGATGCGGAGCGCTATCTTGTTCGTGGAGCGTCAAAGAGAAGATGTGGCTGGGGAACTAGGACTCGAACCTAGAATGACGGTACCAAAAACCGCAGTGTTACCATTACACCATTCCCCAGCAGGAACGGCGAGACCCGTCAGGGCCCGGCGAGGCGGTGGAGATAGCTCACGACTCGGATGGATGCAACAGGCCATTTTCGAAGTTTTTTCGGGCCGCCGCGCGAACGTCGAAAAAGGCGCTTGCGCCCCCCGAAGCACCCTCCTATAAGGCCGGCCTCCAAGTCGGAGTGTGGCTCAGTCTGGTAGAGCACTGCGTTCGGGACGCAGGGGTCGCAGGTTCAAATCCTGCCACTCCGACCATTTCCTCCCCGCCAACCAGAGGCGGGAAATCTGCTCAAAAACAGAACCTTAGGGATCGACGCCAAGGCGTCGTCCTTTAAGTCGCGCGATGTGGCGCGGCGTTGCGCGCTCTTCATTTGGAACCCTTCGCGACACCGGGTAGCTTGGAGATCAAATCTCCAACGGGACTTCCGATGAAGCAGTTCTTCCTGACCGTCGCTGGCGTCTTTGTCGGCCTTCTGTTGTTCGTGGTCGGAGTTCCATTCCTGCTTATCGTGATGGCCGCCGGGGCCGCCCGCCCCGCCCCCACGCCGCCTCACGCTGTCCTGCAGCTGGACCTGCGCCAGAGCCTGAGCGACCAGGACTCCAAGAACCCCTTCGCCTCGCTGGGCGGCGGCGGCGGCTCGGTGATGTCGATCATCGACACGCTGCGCCGCGCCGAAAAGGACGACAAGGTCCGGGCGATCCTGGTCCGTCTGCCCGAGGGCGGCGTCGCGCCCGCAGCGGCCGACGAGCTGCGCCTGGCTTTCAAGCACTTCCGCGAAGTGGGCGGCAAGCCGATCTACGCCCACAGCCAGGGCCTCTATCCGTCGGGCATGGTAACCTCGACCTATATGCTGGGCGCATCGGCCAGCGAGTTCTGGATGCAGCCCGACAGCAGCTTCCAGGCGGTCGGTCTGTCCAGCGAGTCGATGTTCTTCCGGCGCTTCTTCGACAAGTACGGCGTCAAGGCCGACTACGAGCAGCGCTATGAGTACAAGAACGCGGTCAATCCCTATCTCTATAGCGACTACACGCCGGCCCACCGGGAATCGACGCTGTCGTGGATGGGCTCGGTCTATCGCACGGCCCTGGTCAGCGCCGCCGTTGATCGCAAGCAGGACGCGGCGCGGCTGACCCGCACGCTCGAGGACGGCCCCTACAGCGCCCAGGAGGCGCTGACCAAGGGCCTGATCGACAAGGTCGGCCAGGTCAGTGACATTGAGGCCTTCGCCCTCGACAAGGCCGGCAAGGGCGCCAAGCTGATCACGTTTGACGACTACGCCTCGCGCACCAAGCCGACCGTCGCCAAGACCGGGCCGGCCATCGCCGTGATCGGCGCCGAGGGCGCCATCGTCACGGGGACAAGCGGCTCGGGCTCGCCCTTCGGCGGCGAGAGCAACGTCTATTCCGACGACGTGGCCAAGGCCTTCCACGACGCGACCGAGGACAAGGACGTCAAGGCGATCGTCTTCCGCGTCTCCTCCCCCGGCGGGTCGGACACGGCCTCGGAGCAGATCCTGGCGGCCGTGAAGGCGGCCCAGGCGGCGGGCAAGCCCGTGGTGGTCAGCATGGGGACCTATGCAGCCTCGGGCGGCTACTGGATCTCCAGCCATGCTGACGCCATCGTCGCCCAGCCCTCGACCCTGACCGGCTCGATCGGCGTCTATGGCGGCAAGTTCGCGATCGGCGACGCCCTGGCGCGCTTTGGCGTCGACACCAAGCAGCTGCACGTCGGCGGCGACTACGCCCAGGCCTTCGGTTCGGGCGACGGCTTCACGCCCGAGCAGCGCGCCAAGTTCGCCGGCTGGATGGACCGCATCTACGCCGGCTTCATCACCCGCGTGGCCGAGGGCCGCAACCTGCCGCCCGCCCGCGTGCGCGAGATCGCCAAGGGCCGCGTCTGGACCGGCGAGCAGGCCAAGCAGCTGGGCCTGGTCGACGAGCTGGGCGGCTTCTACCAGGCGATCGACAAGGCCAAGGCCCTGGCCAAGCTGAGCGGCGACGTGCGCCTCAAGCGCATGGACGGCGCCCCCTCGCCCTTCGAGGCGCTGGAGAAGCTGCTGGGCGTCAGCGAGACCTCGATCCGCACCCTGGCGGCCGCCGCCTGGGTGCTGGGCGACCCGCGCTCGCAAGCCATCATGGACGAAATGGCCCACGCCCGCCTGCGCGCAGCCCCCGGCGGCGCGTCGGTCCTGGCCGATACGCCGGTGCGGTAGGGGGCGACAGCGCCGCCCCAGCCGCCCCTTCCATGGTCATGTCGGCTGGGGAGCACTTTTGACACGACGCCCTTGTCGTGGCGCTCCGCCGAGCGGCCAAGACGCCGTCGCTCGGTCGGCGCTAGACGTTTGAAACTCTAGTCGGACGCGGATCGGGCCAGAACCGCGCCTGAGCCAGGTCCGTCCCCGCGCCTCGCCCGCTCCGGGCCGGCCCTTCTTGGCCCGAGGCGATCGGAAATCACAGAGGACCTGCCCCCGGGCCTTATGAGCCGGATGGGCTTCGGTATCGCCCGGCGGCGACCAGGGGCGCGACGCGCCCCACCGCGCAAAAGAAAAGCGGGCCACTTTCGTGGCCCGCTTAACGTTTACAGCTAGCGTCTGCTTAGAAGCTATACGAGACGCCGATGCGCACGTAGCGCGGGGTCTGATAGCTGCTCGGCAGGCGATACAGCAGACTCGGCGAGTTGAGCGCCACTTCGCCCGCTTCGTTGAAGTCTTGAGCGTGCTTAAAGTTGAACACGTTGAAGACGTCCGCGCGAACTTGCAGCTTGCCGAACGTATCCGAGATCGGAACGTCGTAGCTCGCCGACATGTCGAAGCGATAGATCCACTCACCCTGGAACTGCGAACCACGCGGGGTCGGCTTGCCACCGCAGTAGAACGGGCTCACGGTCGTGCTAGAAGCACGGCCGTCACCGTACGGATACACGCCGAGACAACCGTACTTGCGCGGCGAGGTGATCGTGCCGTTGGCGCCCAAAAGAATCCGGTCGGTCAGCTGGTAGCTGCCGTAGGCCTTGATGACGTGCGCGCGGTGGTTGGGCAGATAGCCGTAGGCGTTGTCGGTCCAGCCGGGCTCGTCGAAGTCTTGGGTCAGGCCAGGGTCGACCTGACCGTTGTCGGACTTCACGCCGCCTTCGTAGTTACCCTTCGATTCCGACCAGACGTACGAACCAGCCAGGGCCCACTTGCCGTCCCACGGGCGATCGAAGGTGAACTCAAGCGCGGTGTATTCACGCTTGGCTTTCGGGATATCAAGAACGCTGGCCGGAATAGTTATGGTTTTGCCGGCCATAAACGGCCAGGTGCGCGGATCCGGCGTAACAATCAGGTCCTTGCCCGGATTCAGCAGCACATAACCGCTGCCATTAATGCCCATGGTATTTGGGTTACAGTTGACTGCAGCAATATTGGCGTACTTGCAGTAGTTGGCGAATATGTACCCCGTATCGAAGTCTTCAAGGACGTTCTTCAGGTCACGATAGACCAGGTTCACGCCGACCTTGATGTCGTTCTTGAACGTGTGCTGGAAGCCCAGGATGTACTCGTCCTGATACTGAGGATCCAGGTTCTGCGAAACCAGCGAGGTCGAGGCCGGCACGATACCGTCCGACAGGGTCTCGCTCAATCGCGACGAACCCGACAGGACCGGCACGAGCGTCGTCGCGTTGCGGCTGCTGTAGGTGTACCAATCCTGCGTGAAGAGCTCGTTGCCCGCCATGCGGATGTTGGTGTTGGCGGCGATCGGCAGATAGTAGCGGCCGAAGAAGGCCGACACCTTGGTCGAGCGGTCGCCCAGAACGTCATAGGTCAGGCCGATGCGCGGCGCGATCTGGTTCTTAGCCTCGACGAAGATCTCGCCTTCGGCGTTCTTGTTCTGGAACGTTTCGGCGCGGACGCCCAGCTGAGCCGACAGGCGATCGGTCAGGTCCCAAGCATCCTGAACGTACCAGGCCGTGGCCTTGGTCGAATAGGCGCCGCCGCGGGTCAGAACGCGAACGCGAACACAGTTGGTCGTCGTGCCGACGCCGCAGGTCACCGTACCGGCGTAGTAACGATAGTAGATGCCGCCCGAATAGCTTTCGACCGACGAGGAGTCCATCTTCTCCTGGTCCACGCCCACCTTGATGTGGTGACGGCCCAGCAGGCTGAAGTACACATCGCCATCGACGCGGATATTCTCGCGCGAGTCCGCGCCCTGCGAGATGGTCAGGTTCGGGTTGCCGCGAACGACCGAGCCATTCTCAAAGACCGAAGCCTCGCCATCGAGATCGCCGGCGACGGTTTGCTTGTAGTCGCTCTTGCCCCACAGGGCCGACAGCGAGAACCAGTCGGTGAAGTTACCCGTATAGCGCAGGATCTTAACGTCGCCGCCAGACAGGGTGTTGGTGTTGCTGGTGTTGTACTTGCCCGACCCAGCGGTGGTCGACGTGCGCGTCGTGATGTCTTCCACGCCTTGGGTTTCCACCGACGACTGACCATCGTGGAACATCGTGAATTCGAAGCGCTGCTTGTCGGTCAGATTGAAGTCAATCTTGCCGCCATAGAACGGATCGTTGCGCGTCGTCGTGGAGTACGTGGCCGACGTCGCCTCCGAAGTGGCTGAGCCGTTGGTGCCCGAGGTGTAAGACGTGCTCTTGATATTGCGCGGATTGTAGAACGCATAGAAGAACAGGCGATCTTCGATGATCGCGCCGGAGGCCCAGATGTTGCCTTCGATGTTCTTGTTACGGTCGCGCTTGTTCAGGTTGATGTTTGGGTTGGACAGGTCGTCCGCTTCCAGCGCCAGGAGGGTGTTCGGCGCCTTGCTGTAGAGGTCGGTGGGCTGCCAGTAGAGGTTGGCGCCGCCATGCCACTCATTCGAACCCGACTTCGTGACCGCGATGATCGCGCCGCCGGTCGAGCGGCCATACTCGGACGAGAAGCCGCCGGTCTTCACGTCAACCTGACGGTAGAAGTCGAACGGCACGTTGCTTCCGCCCAGGAAGTTGCGGAAGTCCGTGATGTTCATGCCGTTGATATAGTAGACGTTCTCGGCGACGGACGAGCCGCCGATCGACGCCAGCGCTTCGCCGTTGCCGTTCGCGAAGGCGGTGTCGCCGCCGACGGCTTGCGGGGCGAGCAGCGTCAGAGCCGTGAGCGTGCGGGCCGTCGGAATCCGCTCAATGGTCTCGGCCACGTCGATGGACAGGCCGGTGGTGGTGCGATCGAAGTCCACGCCGCGAGCGCGCGTGCCGGTGATCACGACTTCCGAAACCGAGCCCGCAGGATTGATCGTGAAGGTGTAGCCCGAAACCGACCCCAGGCGCACGGCCACGGTGTTATCGGTATAGGTGTCGAAACCAGACGCCGCGATGCTCACCGAATAGGTGCCGATCGGAATCTGCGACACGCGGAAATCACCGGAGCTGCCGCTCTTGGCCGCCAGCTTGATGCCACGAGCGGTGTCCTGAATGGAGATCGTCGCGCCAACGACGGGCTTGCCGGTCGTGTCGACAACAGAACCGGCCAGCGTGCCGTTGGTGAAGTCTTGGGCGCTGGCCATCGTCGGAACGGCCGTCGCCACGGCCACGACCGCCATCGGCGCGGCCACTGCGGCAAGCCCCGCCAACAACGACGTCGTCATGAGGCGCGCGCGGGCGCTACCCTTAATGGAGTTCATTTTGTTCTTTACCCCTCTGAAAGCGGCGCGGGCGGCAAGCGGGACAAACTCTCTAGAAACTTTGTCCAGCCTGGAGCGGAAAACCGCCGAACTGCGCCACCAGATCTCTCGTGTCCCGGGAACTATTTCCCCGGTTAAGGAGACGTTAGGGGCCGGTCCAACCCAGGGTCAATTGGGATTACAAATCTGCAATCCACATCGCTCAGAGCTGTCGCAAAATCGCCACAGCAGCGACACTTTTCGATACACTGCCGCTCTTGCGGGGTCCGCCAGAAGCTTGACCGCAACGACACGACAATCCACTTTATTGATTAGTCTCAGCTATTTCGAATTCCAGTAACGCCGATCTTCAATTGCGCGAAGCTGTGCAAAAATGGTCAAGGAATTCCTCCGTGGCGTTGACTTTCACCAAGTCGCCCCCATGAAGACCGCGTTGCAGTGAATTTCCTCTAACAATCGTCCATTTCTTCGACAAACTTCCCCGCGATGAGGCGCCGCTTTCTGAGGCGCCAGCGCGCCACTGTGACCATTGCCTAGGCGCTGTGAGGTCGCGACAATGTCGTCGCGACAGATACGTCGCAGCCAGTCAGTTCGGCGGAGCCATGAGCGATTTTCGACGCGTCAACGACTCTCTTTCGGTCAGTCCCCAGGTCTCGGAGGCCGACATGGCCCGCGCCGCGGCGCAGGGATTCGTCCTGGTGATCAACAATCGCCCCGACGGCGAAGACCCCAGCCAGCCGCCCGGCGCGGCGATCGAGGCAGCCGCGCGGGCGGCGGGGCTGGACTACCTCTATGTGCCCGTGCGCGGCGGGCCGACGCCCGATCAGGTCGAGACAGTGCGCGAGGCTGTCGAGGCGGCCGGCGGGCCAGTTCTGGCCTTCTGCCGCTCGGGCACGCGCTCGATCGTCACCTGGTCGATCGGCCAGGCCCTGGCTGGCGCGGACCGCCAGACGCTGGTCGAGCAGGGCGTGGGCGCTGGCTATGATCTTTCCGGCGTCCTGCCGGCCTAAGCCCTAGAAGGCGGCGGCCTCTCGCGCGGCCATCGGCGTCGGTTCGGCCTCGCAGCTGGCCAGGACGAACTGCGCCAGCATGATACACAGGACGGCGATGGTCGCGCGTTGAAGTCGTTTTGATACAAAAATCGCCGCGTCCGCCGCCATGATCCGAGCCCCCGAGGATACTTGGGGGTCTCCAGCGCAAGACCGGCGCCGCGATGCAGGACCGAACCGGAGCGACCGCATGATCCCCTTCGTCCGCGAGCTGTCCTTCGAGTACGGGCGCTGCGATCAGGTCTCGCCACTGATCCGCCGGGTGATCGCCCGCAACCCGGGCCCGTTCACCTATACCGGCACCGGCGTCTATATCGTGGGCCGGGGCGAGGTGGCGGTAATCGACCCCGGCCCCGACCTGCCCGAGCACTTCGAGGCCTTGCAGGCGGCCCTGGCCGGCGAGCGTGTGACCCACGTGCTGGTCACCCACCATCACCTGGACCACAGCCCCCTCGCCCACCCGCTGGCCGCGCTGTTCGGGGCCAAGGTCCTTGGCCGGCCCGCGCCGAGAAGCCATGGCGAAGCCGCGCCGGGCCTGGAGGAAGGCGCCGACGACGGCTTTCGCCCCGACGTCGAACTCGCCGACGGCGATGTAATCAACGGCTCCGGCTGGACGCTGCAGGCTGTGACGACGCCGGGCCACACCTCCAACCACGTCTGCTTTACGCTGAAGGAGGAGAACGCCCTGTTCTCCGGCGACCACATCATGGGCTGGTCGACCACGGTGATCACGCCGCCGGACGGCGACATGGGCGACTATTTCGCAAGCCTGGCCAAGGTGCGGGCGCGAAACTTCGACACCCTGTGGCCGACCCACGGCGCGCCGGTGCGCGAGGTCGGCCCCTTCATCGACGCCTATATCGCCCATCGCCGGGCCCGCGAGGCCCAGATCCTGGAGGCGCTGGGGGCGGGCTTTACGTCGATCCCGGCCATGGTGCCCAGCCTTTACGCCGCCGTCGATCCACGCCTGCACCCGGCTGCGGCCCTGTCGGTCCTGGCCCATATGAACCAGCTGGTGAAGGAAGGCCGCGTGGTCGCCGAGGGTGAGGGACTAAACGGCCACTACCACCTCGCCTAGGGGAACAACCGCTTGGTCGTCCAGCCGTCGGCCACGCGCTCGAAGACCAGCCGCTCGTGCAGGCGGAACGGGCGGTCGCGCCAGAACTCAAGGGTGACGGGGACGATGCGATAACCCGACCAGTGCGGCGGGCGCGGCACCTTGCCCAGGCCAAACTTCAGGCCCATCTCGGCCACCCGCTTTTCCAGCGCGTGGCGCTCGGGCAGCGGCTGGGACTGGTCGCTGGCCCAGGCGCCGATCTGGCTGTGGCGCGCGCGGCTGGCGAAATAGGCGTCGGCCTCGGCCTCGGTCACCGCCTCGACCAGACCCCGGATCCGCACCTGGCGGCGCAGCGACTTCCAGTGGAACAGGATCGCGGCCTTGGGGTTGGCCGCCAGCTCCCGCCCCTTGGCGCTGTGGGTGTTGGTGTAGAAGACGAAGCCCCGGCTATCGAAGTCCTTCAGCAGCACCATGCGCGAGTCGGGCATGCCGTCGGCGTCGACCGTCGAAACGGTCATGGCGTTGGGGTCGTTGAGCTCCTTCTTGCCCGCGTCCTCCAGCCACTCGGCGAACAGGGCCAAGGGGTCCTCCTCCGACAGCAGCGGCGGCGGCGTGGCCTCGGTGACCTGGCGGACATAGTCGTCCTCGCTGGGCGAGGCAGGGATCAGGGTCTGGTCGGCGCTCATGGCCTTCATATAGGCCCGCCCGTGGCGAGGGGCCACAGCCCCGACCCCGTAAGCGAAAGTCTTAACTTAACCCCCCGTTGACCATCCGGGCGGCAGGGTCGCCGCCATGACCGCCAAGGGCCCCGTCCTGACGCTTTTCGCGGCCCGCGCCCTGCTCGGCGTTGGGCCGGATGCGGACGATCGCGCGCTGCGCAAGGCCTATCGCGAAGCCGCCAAGCGAGCCCACCCGGACCGTCCGACCGGCGACGCGGCGCTATTCCGCGAGGTCCAGGCCGCCTACCGCCTGCTGCAGGACGCCTTGGCGCAACCCACGACCTTCGCGCCCGCCGTGGCCGCACCGCCGATCGTCGACCGCGTCTTTCTGGATATCGACATCGCCACCGCCGTTTCCGGTGGGGCGGAGGAGCTGTCGATCGACGGTCGCCGCCTGCGCCTGAAGCTGCCGGCCGGCCTGCGCGCCGGCGACAAGGTGCGGCTGATGGACGTGCTGTTCGAGGTCCGCCACCGGCCGCTGGACGGCGCCCTGGTGCGCGGCGACGACCTGTGGCTGACCGGCAAGGTCGCCCCCCGCGTCCTGGCCGAGGGCGGCCGGGTCGAGGCCGACACGCCACTGGGCCCGCGCCAGGCCTGGATCTCGACCAAGGCCGCCGACCGGGGCCTGGTCCGCCTGGCCGGCCAGGGCCTGCCCGCCCGCGCCCACCACCGCGCCGGCGATCTTTTCCTGCGCCTCGAAGCCAGCGAAGGCGAGAAGGACAGCCTGGCCCGCTCGCTGCTGCGCCGCTTCGCAGCCGCCTGGGCGGCTTAGAAAACGCCTGAAATCCTCCCCCTAGCGGGGGAGGTGTCGGCTCGAAGAGACGACGGAGGGGGAAGAGGCAAGGTCAGTGGGACTTCCCCCTCCGGCGCTTCGCACCACCTCCCCCGCTGGGGGGAGGATTTAATTCCATCGCGCGCGATCTTTTTCACGCCTTCGCCCTTGAAGTTATATCGTGCACGATTAAATCGTTCACATCATTCGAGAGCGAGGAGTTTCGCCATGACCACCCTGTACACCACCCGCGCCACCGTCATCGGCGGCCGCGAAGGCCATGCCCGCAGCGAGGACGGCCTGCTGGACGTGCAACTGTCGATGCCCAAGTCGCTGGGCGGCAAGGAGACCGGCACCAATCCCGAGCAGCTGTTCGCCGCCGGCTACGCCGCCTGTTTCCAGAGCGCGATGGCGCATGTCGCCCGCACCCAAAAGATCGCCCTGACCGGCTCGACCGTCACGGGTCAGGTGGGCCTCGCCAGCGCCGGCGCGGGCTTTGCGCTGGAAGTCGCGCTGGAGGTCGAGACCCAAGGTCTCAGCCAGGCCGACGCCGAGGCCCTGGTCGCCACCGCCCACCAGGTCTGCCCCTATTCCAACGCCACGCGCGGCAATGTCGACGTGGCCATCAGCGTCAAGGCGGCGTAAGCCAGTCGACATGACAGAGAAACCCGCGTCATCCGAGCGCCCTGTCGAGGTCCTGCGCCTCGACAACCAGCTGTGCTTCGCCCTCTACGGCGCGGCCAACCGGATGACGCGGCTCTATCGGCCGATCCTGGACGCTTTGGGCCTGACCTATCCGCAGTATCTGGCCATGCTGGTGCTGTGGGAGCAGAGCCCGCGCACGGTCGGCGCCCTGGGCGACGCGCTGGATCTTGATTCCAGCACCCTGACCCCGCTGCTCAAGCGGCTGGAGGCGGGCGGCCTGATCGCGCGCCGCCGCGATCCGGACGACGAGCGACGGGTGATCGTGGCCCTGACCGACAAGGGTTTAGCGCTGCGGGAGCAGGCGGTGAGCGTTCCGGAAAAGCTGCTCTGCGCGCTGGACCTGCCGCTGGAGGCCGTCACGACCTTGCGCGAACGGCTGAAGACGCTGGCGCGGTAGGAGGCTTCGCCTCCTCTTCCCGTGTCATGCCGGCCGTAGCGAAGCGGAGAGCCGGGATAACACACGGAATGGGGCTCTGAATTGACGTCCCGCCCCTACTCCTCAACCGGCTGGGCCTGGCGGCGCGCCATGAAGGTGGCGTGGTCGGCGTCGCTGGTCTGGCGCAGGGCGCGCAGGTCTTCGCTGATGCGGAAGATGGCGACGTAGAACTCACAGAACGCCCGCCACAGCAGCACCAGCGCGCCGGCGACCAGCAGGCCGGCGACCAGCACGGGGAAGGCCAACAGCAGCGAGCCGACGCCGGGCTCCTTCAGCGCCAGACCCACGGCCGCGCCGACGACCGAGAAACCAAACAGGGCCACGACGCCCAGGCCCGCCCAATAGATAAAGTGGATCACCGGCCCGGTGACCAGGCGGTCGAACGTCAGAAGATCCCAAAGCAGCGAGTTGGACCCACGCTTGGTCTTATTGGCCGGAGGCATACGGGAACCCCAAGTCGGCGGAAAACCGCCCCTTTGCAGGGCCATCGCTAGCAGCGAGAAGCCCGCTCGGCAATGCCGTGCGGGCTTCCCTTGTCATCGTCGTGGGAAACGATGGCCTACTGCGGCTTGGCGGCGGCGACGGTCGCGTCGATCTGGGCCTTGGTGGCCGTGGTCGAGACGCTGCCGTCCGCGCCGGTGCTCAGGCTGTTGCCCGGCAGGGCGAACGTCACGCCGCCGTTGGTGACGATTACGTTGGTCGAGCCGTCGGCGCCGGTGCTGGTCCCCGTGATCTGGCCGACCGGAACGCCCTGGGCGTCCTTCACGGCCATACCGACCTTGAAGCTGGCGACATTAGCCGAGCTGGAGGTGGCGGCGCTGTCGGCTGGGTTGGCCGAGGACGCGTCCGGGCTGGCCATGGTCTGGCCGGGCGAGGTGGTCTGGCCCGGCGCAGTCGTGGTCGTGCTCTGGGCGTAGGCGGCGCCGGCGAACGTCAGGGACGCGGCGGCAACGAGCAAGGTCAGCTTGTTGGTCATCTAAACTCTCCGTCGAGGCCCCACCCGGCGGAAAAAACGTGACCTCGCCAAACCGGTTCCGTCGAACCATCCGCGTCGCACCGCTTTTCCGTATCAAGGCCGTGGCGAGTAGCCTCGCCTCCAGATTGGCGTACCTTACATGCGCGATAGCCGGACCAGCGAAGGTCCGCGACGTCACGAGGATCCGATGAACACGCCGCTGGACCAGGTCCTGGCCAAGGTCGCCTCGCAGAAGACCGCCCTGCCCGCGCTCTATGGCGATATCGACTTCGACCTCACGCCCGAGCGGTTCACGACCGACCCGAGGCAGAGCGTCGCGCCCAGGCTGGCGCGGGCCAAGCTCGATCCCGACAAGATCGCCCTGATCAAGGCCTACACCATGCTGGGCGACATCGTGGCCGACGCCTACGCCGCCCTGATGCCGCGCTACGGCTTTCGGCCGCTGGTCGAGATGCTGACCAAGGCCTGCGACGAGGGGATCGCGGCCGTGCCCGACGCCCCGCCGGAGCTCGTCGCCTTCATCGCCGACATGGAGCGTGTCCCCGCGTGGCTCGACATGGACCTGGTCCGCGAAGGCCAGCGCCTGGACCGCAACGCCGCGGCCAACCTCGGGCCCTTCGCGATCCGGGGCGCGTTCATCGCCACCTTCATGAACAAGTACGCCGCCCTGCCGATGGCCCTGACCGGGACCCTGTCGAATGACACGGCCGCCCGGCGGGTCAACGAGACGGCGACCTTCTTCACCGCCACCCTGCTGCCTGGCTCACTTGAGCGGCATGGCGCCGGGTTCCGCGCGGCGGCCATGGTGCGGCTGATGCATTCGATGGTGCGGTTCAACGCCCTCAAGCGCTCCAACCTCTGGGACGTCGGGGTCTATGGAATCCCGATCCCGCAGGTCGATCAGATGCCGGCCGGGCTGATCCCGATCTTCCTGATGAGCTACAAGATCGTCGGCGAGGGTCGCCAGACCTTCACGGCCGAGGAACGCGCCCGGGTCGAGCTGGCCCGCTATCGCTGCTTCCTCTTGGGCCTGCCCGAGGACCTGCTGGCCGACACGCCGCAAGGGGTGGTCGACACCATGAACGCCCGTAGCGCCACCCTGCGCGCCGGCTTCGACGACGCGACCTGCGGCGAGCTGGTCCGCGCCACGCTGAACGCCTATCTGCTGCCCGACGAGCGCCCCGAGAACCGCCTGTTCGACCGGGTCGAGCGCGGCTTCTCCAAGGTGTTCTTCCTGCGCAACTTCATGAACGGCGACGTGGCGGCCGCCAAGCGGATGGGGGTCGAGATTGGGCCCCGCGACTTTATGCTGTTTGGCCTGGTGGCCCTGCTGGTGACCAGCCAGCTAACCGCCTACCGCCTGGCCCGGCGGGTCCCGGGGCTCTCGGACCTGGCCGATGCGCGGCTGGTGGGCCGGCTGAAGCGGCAGCTCAAACGCTACGGCCACGCCGAGTTCACCTCGGACGCCGAGACCTACCGACCGGCCGCCGGGGCCAAGCCGGCGGCGGTGTGATCGCGGGCCGTGCAACGCGGCTGCAAACGATCGGACATGCGCTCGCCAGAAAGCGGCGCTAGGCTTGGCGGATGATACAAGAACAACGAAGCGCACGCATGCGGCTTGTCGGTCTTCTGGCCTTCACCTGTCTGGCGGGCCTGACTCCCTTGGCGGCCAAGGCGGCCGGCGCTGACACCCTGACCTTCGACCCCAACAGCTTCACCACGGTCCATATCACGCTGGACGGACAGCCGATGGAGGTGCGCCGCTACCAAATGGTCTATGTCGCCAAGCCGGTCGAGATCGACGTCACCAAGCGCGCGAGCCTGGGCGGAGCGCCCGCCGGCGGCCCCGCGCCCACCGCGAACGGAACCGCGCCGCCGAACGGCCAGGGCCCGATGGCCAGCTCCACCGACCCGCTCGCCTGGCAGTCGATGTACGTCTACGTCCCGGCGACCAGCACGGCCGACGCCAAGACCGCGATCATCCTGCAAGTGAACAACGGCGGCTGGATGGCCAGCCCGGCCCGCGACATCGTGCGCGAGGGCGCGGCGCTCTCCAGCACCAGCGACACTGACAACACCGGCGCGGCGCTGAAGGCCGGCTATGTCGTCGTCAGCGCCGGGACCCGCAGCCGAGGCATTGTCGACACCAAGGGTGACTGGGCGGGCAAGGCGCCGGCCGTCGTCGTCGACGCCAAGGCCGCCATCCGCTACCTGCGCAAGAACGACGCGGTGATGCCGGGCTCGGCCGAGCGCATCGTGATCACCGGCACCAGCGGCGGCGGCGGGCTTTCGGCGGCCGTGTCGGCCAGCGGGAACAGTCCAGACTACCTGCCCGAACTGGCCGCCATCGGCGCGGCGGGGATCGACGCAGCTGGCCGCAGCACGGTCCGCGACGACGTCTTCGCCACTATCGCCTACTGCCCGATCAACGACCTGGGCCACGCAGACGCCGCCTATGAGTGGCAGTACGGTGGCTTGCGCACGGCGTCGAACAGCCCAGCCAGCGCCGTCGACGCAGCCCACCAAGCCGGCTCCAAGACCCTGGCGGAGGCCTATCCGGCCTATCTGGAAAGCCTGGGCCTGAAGGACGCGAGCGGCGCGCCGCTGACCGTCGCGACCCTGCCCGCCGCCATCGTCGCTATGGTCAAGGCCAGCGCCGAGGACGCCCTGGCGCGCGGGACCAAGATCCCAGCGCTGGGCGAGGACTTCGAGATTGCCCGGCGCGGCCCGCCGGGCGCGGCCTCGACCGGGGTCACCAAGCTGAAGAACGACTGGCTGACGATCGAGAACGGCAAGGTCACGGCCATCGACTACGGCCAGTACCTGGCCTTCGTCGCCGCCAACCAGACCCTGAAGGGCGTGCCGGCCTTCGACTCCAGCGGCAACACGGGGAATAAGGGCGTCACCGGCGAGAACAGCCTGTTCGGCTCGGCCAAGGTCCAGTACGCCAACTTCTCAGCCTATGGCTGGGACCACAACGACACCGCCGGCGACGGCTCGGGCCGTGACGATACGGGCAAGGACTGGGCGGCCTATACCGCCGGCGAGGGCGCGGCCCTGGCCCGCCAGATCAAGCTGGTCAGCCCCATCCCCTATCTGACGTCGCGGACGACGACGGTGGCGCCCTACTGGTACGTGCGCCACGGCACGATCGACCGCGACACGGCGTTCGCCGTACAGGCTACGCTGGCCGCCGCGATCAACAACAACCCGAAGGTCAAGCAGGCCAACGTCAAGCTGGCCTGGATGCGCGGTCACGCCGGCGACTACGACGTCCAGGAAGCCTATGGCTGGCTGGCGAGCGTGCTGCGCCAGGCGGGCGATCCGAAACCCGCCACCTGAGACGACAAGGGTTCAAGGGCCGGAAGCACGCGCCTCCGGCCCTCATGATCGGGCGAGCCGCCTACAGCGTCGCCATGTCGATCACGAAGCGGTAGCGCACGTCGCTCTTGTGCATGCGCTTGTAGGCCTCGTTGATCTGGTCGATCGAGATGGTCTCGATCTCGGCGACGATGTTGTTCTCGCCGCAGAAGTCGAGCATCTCCTGGGTTTCCTTGATCGAGCCGATCATCGAGCCAGCCAGGGTGCGGCGGCCAGGGATCAGGGCGAAGGCGTGCAATTGCACAGGCTCTTCGGGCGCGCCGACGATGACCATGGTCCCGTCGACCTTCAGCAGGGCCAGATACGCGCCCCAGTCGATGCCGGCCGAGACCGTGCAGATGATCAGGTCGAACGTGTCGGCCAGGGTCTCGAAGGTCTTGGGGTCATTGGTTGCGTAGTAGTGGTCCGCGCCCAGGCGCAGGCCGTCGGCCTGCTTGGACAGGGTCTGGCTCAGCACCGTGACCTCGGCCCCCATGGCGTGGGCCAGCTTGACGCCCATGTGGCCAAGGCCCCCCATGCCCAGGATCGCGACCTTCTTGCCGGGACCGGCGTTCCAGTGGCGCAGCGGCGAGTACAGCGTGATGCCTGCGCACAGCAGCGGCGCGGCGGCGTCCAGCGGCAGGTTCTCCGGGATCGACAGAACGTAGTCTTCCTTGACCACGATGTGGTCGGAATAGCCGCCATAGGTCGGGGTGTCCGAGCCCGGCTCGAAGGCGCTGTAGGTCAAGACGAGGCCCGGCTGGTACTGCTCGCGATCCAGGTCCCGGGCGGCCTTGCAAGTGACGCAGCTGTCGACGAAGCAGCCAACGCCGACGGGATCGCCTTCCTTGAACTTGGTGACATTGGCGCCGACGGCGGTGACCACGCCCGCGATCTCATGGCCCGGCACGATCGGATAGACGCTCTGGCCCCAGCCGTTGTCGACCATGTGGATGTCGGAGTGGCAGACCCCGCAGTACTTGATCGAGATGACGACGTCGTCGGGATTGGGATCGCGGCGCTCGAACGTGAACGGCGCCAGGGGCGCGCCGGCGGCGGGCGCCGCGTAGCCTTTAGCGGTGGCCATTGGATAGTCCTTGGATTTGGAGATCGCGATCGGGGGAGGATCGCGTGCGGGGAGACTTGCCATATGGGGCCGCGACGGCGGTAGACCAATCCTGCGGACGGCCTTGCACGATCCTACGAAATGCGTGGGGGCGCAGACGCCCCCGAGGCCGGCGCCAGGCTAGAAGTCCAACTCCATCCGCGCTCCGGCGACATTGACCTTGTAGTCGCGGTCGCCGTTTCGCAGCGGCGTGGCGTCCTGATAGATCAGCAAGCCGTAATTGACGTTGAAGCGCAGGTACTCCAGCGGCTGCCAGACCAGCGCCGCCAGCCAGGCGTCCTGCTGGCCGCCGACCACGCCGCGATCGTTCATGTCGAGGTAGTCGTACCGGACATTGAGCTGCAGCGCGCCCAGACCGCCAGCGCCCAGAGGCTTGGACGGCTTGGTGCGGTCGAACTGGCCGCCCTTGTAGCCGCGCGTATCTTTAGTCAGGAAATAGCCAAGCTCGGCATAGCCCCCGAAGAAGGTCGGGCGCATCCCGGTCGTCAGCTCGGCCTCCTGCCAGTGGGTCTCGGCCGCGCCGTGCCAGCGGCCGCTGACGAAAGCGCCCTCCAGGCCATAGTGCACCTCCTCGCTGACCGGCAGCGAGGCTGTTCCAATCAACCGGCTGTTGCTGGTGTGGAGATATGGCCGCTGGCGGTAGCGGGTTCCGGCGTCCGTGACGCGTTTCAGGGTCCGCCAGTGGGCCGAACCGCCCAGATGCAGCTGGGTCTTGCCCAGCTTGGGTGCATAGACGGCTCGCCCGTCCAGGCCGTAGCTGTTGTTCTCGTCGCCGCCGGCGGGACCGTCGCTGCTGTTGGAGAGCGCGGTGATGTCGTCGGAGAACAGGCCGCCCTGCAGCACCCATGGGCCCTTCTCGTACTGGGCCGAGACGCCCAGGCGGCGTTCGAAATTGAAGGCGTCGGTGAAGGCCGCGCGCTCCATGAAAGAGCCCACGGTGTCGCCGGTCACCTCGTCCAGCGACTGAAACTGGTTCTGGTTACCCGCCGCCAGGAGCCAAGACCCGGCCTTGTAGGTCACGAAGGTGTCGACCAGATCCAGGTTGTTGTCCGAAAGCTCGAGCTCCAGCTTGTAGCCGACCCCCGCCCCCAGGCTGCCCTCGCCGCCCAGCCGGATGCGGCGCATCTCGGCGCCATAGCCCAGGCCCCGATCAACCAGCCCGCCGGGCGCGTCGATCTGGCCAACGTCGATCTGGATGCGGCCCTTGGCCTTGAACGTGCGGCCAGCGCTGGAAAACTGCGGAGAGCCCCGCCAGGTGATCTCGGTCGGCGCCGACGCGGGCTTTGACGCCGGGGGCGCCGCCTTGGCGACAGCGGGCGCTGGCGGGGCGCTGGTCGCCGCATCGAGCCGCTGCTCCATCTTCTGGAGCTGGGCGCGCAGCGTGGCGATCTCGCTCCGCAGCGCCGCCACGTCGTCGGGACTCAGTTGATCCTGGGCAAGAACGGACGTGGGCGCCAGAAGGGCGCCCGTCGCGCCCAGCGCGACAAGAGACGTGCGGACGGGATGCAAAACACCACCTTGGAAATGAGCCCTGGCCTGGGCCGACTGTCACACTTCCATGACGGTTTTGCAAAACCCTAGCTAGACCATACCGACCGTTCGCAACCGCGCGCGGGGGTGGATCTCGTTCTGGCTCATCACGACGGTTTGGCCGCGGAAGCGTTCGATGATCGAGCGGACGTAAGGACGAACGCCGGGGCTGGTCAGCAGAACCGGCGCTTCACCGGCCAGGGCCGCGCGTTCGAAAGCGTCGCGGACGCCCCGGATGAAGTCCTGCAGGCGCGAGGGCGGCAAGGCCAGCTGCTTGTCGTCGCCGGGACCGATCAGGCTTTCGGCGAAGGCCTGCTCCCAGTCGGCCGACAGGGTGATGATCGGCAAGGCGCCGTCGTCGCCACGGTTGGCCCAGCACAGCTGGCGGGCCAGGCGCGCGCGCACCTGCTCGACCAGCAGGGTGACCGAGGCCGTATGCGGCGCGGCCTCGCCGACACCTTCCAGGATCTGCGGCAGGTCGCGGATCGAGACCCGCTCGCGCAACAGCGACTGCAGCACGCGCTGGACGGTGGCGGCGGTGGCCGTGCCGGGGATCAGGTCGTCGACCAGCTTCTTCTGCGCCTCGGGCAGCTCCTTCAGCAGCTTCTGGACCTCGGCATAGGACAGCAGGTCGGCCATGTTCTCCTTGAGGATCTCGGTCAGGTGCGTGGTCAGCACCGTGGCCGGATCGACGACCGTGTAGCCGCGGAAGGTGGCCTCCTCGCGCAGGTCGTCGGCGATCCAGGTGGCCGGCAGGCCGAAGGCCGGCTCGCGCACGTGCTCGCCCGGCAGCTCGACCTGACCGCCGCGCGGGTCCATGCACATCAGCATGCCCAGCCGCACCTCGCCGGCGCCGGCCTCCATCTCCTTGATGCGGATGGCGTAGCCCTGGTTGGCCAGGCGCATGTTGTCCAGGATGCGGACCGGCGGCATGACGAAGCCGTACTCGCTGGCCAGGGTCTTACGCAGGGCGCGGATCTGGTCGGTCAGCTTGCGCCCGTCCAGGTCGTTGATCAGGGTCAGCAGGCCGTAGCCCAGCTCGATCTTGACGTCGTCGATGGCCAGGGAGGCGCTGATCGGCTCTTCCTCGGCCTCGGCGGGCGCGGCCGCCTCAAGCGCGGAGGGGTCTAGGGCGGCGGGCGCCTTGGCGTCCTGGATGCGCTTATAGGCCAGCAGGCCCGAACCGAGCGCCACGGCGGCGAACGGCAGGATCGGCATGCCGGGGATCAGGGCCATGACGCCTGACGAGGCCGAGACCATACCCAGGCCGACCGGGTTCATGGCCAGCTGGGTGGTCAGGGCCTTGTCGGCCGAGCCTTCGACGCCAGCCTTGGAGACGACCATACCGGCGGCGATCGAGATGATCAGGGCCGGGATCTGACTGACCAGGCCGTCGCCGATGGTCATGATGGTGTAGGTCGAGGCCGCCTCGCCGAAGGGCAGCTTGTGCTGCACTACGCCGATGATGATGCCGCCGATGACGTTGATCGCCGTGATGATCAGGCCGGCGATCGCGTCGCCCTTCACGAACTTGCTGGCGCCGTCCATGGCCCCGAAGAACGTGCTTTCCTGCTCCAGCTCTTTGCGGCGGAGCTTGGCCTGGTCCTGGTCGATCAGGCCCGTCGACAGGTCGGCGTCGATGGCCATCTGCTTGCCGGGCATGGCGTCCAGGGTGAAGCGGGCCGCCACTTCGGCGATCCGGCCCGACCCCTTGGTCACGACCATGAAGTTCACGACGATCAGGATGATGAAGACGATCACCCCGATGACGAAGTTGCCCTGCATCATCAGGTGGCCGAACGCCTCGATGACCGCGCCGGCCCCGCCGGTGCCCTCCTGGCCGTGGGCCAGGATCAGGCGGGTCGAGGCGATGTTCAGGCCCAGCCTGAACAGCGTGGCGACCAGCAGGACGGTCGGGAACGAGGTGAACTCCAGCGGCCGCTTGATCAGGATCGCCGTCATCAGGATCAGCACCGATCCCGTCAGCGAAATGGCCAGCAGAATGTCCAGCAGGAAGGCCGGAACTGGCAGGATCAGCAGAACGATGATGCCGACGACGCCCAGCGCCAGGCCCATCTCGCCGCGCAGCAGGCCGTCGACCAGCGACTTGGCGCTGGGAACGGATCGAGCGGCTGTCGGGGCGGCGGCGTCGGCCATTCGGAACCTTGTTAAGGTGAAGGTCTAGCGGACCAGCGATTGAAGCGATTTGCGGTCCGCCGCCATATCCTTAATGAAAATTAGCCATGTTCGGCGCCGGACCGATGGTCGCGGCGCCGCGACATCTTGGCCCAAGGACCGGAACGCACATTTTCCTGTCATCCCGGACGGCCGAAGGCCGATCCGGGACCACGGCAAGCACCGGGCCTGTAGCGGTCCCGGCTTTCGCCGGGATGACAGCGGAGATCATCAGGCCGCCGCGCCAATCCCGCCCTGCGGCGGCGGCACAGGCACGCCGGCGTCGGAATATTCCTTCAGCTTGTTGCGCAGGGTGCGGATCGAGATGCCCAGGATGTTGGCCGCGTGGGTGCGGTTGCCCAGGCAGTGCTCCAGGGTGTCGATGATCAGCTTCTGCTCGACCTCGGCCACCGTCGAGCCGACGAAGGCGCGCGAGACGGCGTCGGCGGCCATCTGGGCCCCGCGCGCCACCGCCACGTCCGGCGCCGGCGCCATCGGCTGGCCGTCGGGCAGACGGATGGCGAACTCCTCGATCTCCGGACCGGTGGACAGCAGCACCGCGCGGTGCATGGCGTTTTCCAGCTCGCGGACGTTGCCCGGCCAGCGGTGGGCGATCAGGCGGCGCTTGGCCTCGGCCGAGATCGGCTTCTCCTGGATGCCGTTGGCGGCCGAGTACTTCTTCACGAAGAACTCGCACAGGCTCATCACGTCGCCCGGACGCTCGCGCAGCGGCGGCAGGCGCAGGTTTACGACGTTCAGGCGATAGAGCAGGTCTTCGCGGAACGTGCCGTCCTTGACGGCCTGGGCCAGGTCGCGGTTCGAGGTGGCCAGGATGCGGATGTCGACCTTGACCGGCTTGGCGCCGCCGACGCGGTCGATCTCGCGCTCCTGGATGGCGCGCAGCAGCTTGGCCTGCAGGCGGGCGTCCATCTCGCTGATTTCGTCCAGCAGCAGGGTGCCGCCGTTGGCTTCCTCGAACTTGCCGACGCGGCGGGCCATGGCGCCGGTGAAGGCGCCCTTCTCGTGGCCGAACAGCTCGCTTTCCAGCAGGTTTTCCGGGATGGCCGCGCAGTTGACGCTGATGAACGGCGCCTTGGCCCGGCGGGACTTGCCGTGGACGTAGCGGGCCATGACCTCCTTACCCGAGCCGCTCTCCCCGGTGATCAGGATCGAGGCGTCGGAGGGGGCGACCTGGTCGGCCAGCTTGATGACCTGCTCCATGGCCGGATCGCGGACGATCATCGGGCGCTCGTCGTCGGTGACGGCGGCCAGGACGGCGGCGATCAGCTCGGCGTCCGGCGGCAGCGGGATGAACTCCTTGGCGCCGGCCTTGATGGCGGCGGCGGCGCGCATCGGATCGGCGTCGACGCCGCAGGCCACCACCGGCACCCGGATCCGCTCGGCCTCGTTGGCCGTGATCAGGCCGGCGATGTCGAGGGCGTAGTCGACCATCAGAAGGTCGGCGCCCTGCCCCGCCCGCAGCGCGTTCGTCGCCTGCTCCGTCGTTTCGACGTGCGAGACCTTGGCCCCCGCGTTCATCGCCATCTTCACGGCGACCGAGAGCTGCCCGTTCAGTTTTCCGACGACCAGAAGCCGCATCTCTTACTCTCCCGAAGCCCTTCCGAGGGAAGAACCCAAATCCTTGAAGTCCTTGACGATCCGGAACCTTAGTTCTGGTCGCCGTCCTTGATGATTTCCGTCATGGTCACGCCCAGGCGCTCGTCGACGACGACGACCTCGCCCCGGGCGACCAGGCGGTTGTTGACGTAGATGTCGATCGCCTCGCCGACCTTGCGGTCCAGCTCCAGGATCGAGCCCTGGCCCAGCTGCAGCAGCTGGGCGACCGACATGTTGGCCCGCCCCAGCACGGCGGAGATGTTGACCGGCACATCGAAGACCGGCGCCAGGTCGGAGGCGGTCTTGTCGGCGATCTCGACCGGCATTTCGGAGGCCAGCATCTGGCCGCCGAATTCGTCGAGGGTGAGGTTGTCTTCGGCCATCGGGTTCAGCCTTGCTTATGAGAACATGGGTTCGGCGTGGAGGCCTTCGGCGGCGATGGCCGCCTCAAGCGCTTCGGCGACGCGCTGGGCGGCGCCGTCTGGATCGAAGGCCGCGCGGCCCTCGCCCCAGTCGAAGGTAAAGGCGGCCGGCGGCATGGCGCCGTCGGCGCGCGCGACGATCTGGCCCTGGTAGCCGATCTGCGCCGCGACGTTTTCCAGCGCCTGCTGGGTGCGCTCCTCCATCTCGGGCGAGACCCGGACAAAGATGCGGGGCTGGGCCTCGACTTCGCGGGCCAGGGCCTCCAGGGCGGCCGTCACCGGCGCCTCAGGGAACCGGGCGAGGGCCGCGTCGGCGATCTTGCGCCCGCAGGCCAAGGCCAGCATGGCCGCGCCCTCGCGGTGCTCGTGGGCGACATGGGCCAGGGCGCCGAACGCTTGGCGCACCGCGCCGGCGATGTCGCCCAGAGCATGGGCGGCCTCCTGCTCGGCGCGCGCCACGGCCGAGCGTTCGCCCTCGGCATAGGCCTGGGCCTTGGCGGCCTCGACCTCTTCGAGGGTGAAGTTCTTCTTCACCTTCGGCGCCTCGTAGGCGACGCCGCCACGATCGTCGAAGACCGTGTCGAAGGCGAATTTGCGAGGGGGAGTGTCGATCATGCCATCCGCCTCAGTAGATCAGCTCGTCTTCGCTGCCCGAACCGGCCAGCATGATCTCGCCCTTGGCGGCCAGGTCCTTGGCGACCTGGACCATGCCCACCTGGGCGGCGTCGACGTCCTTCAGGCGCACGGGGCCCATGCTGTCCATGTCCTCGCGCATGATCTTGGCGGCGCGCTCGGACATGTTCGAGAAGAACATGTCCCGCAGCTTGTCCGAGGCGCCCTTCAGGGCCAGGGCCAGTTGCTCCTTCGGCGTGGAGCGCAGCAGGGTCTGGATGCCGCCGGGATCCAGCTTCGACAGGTCCTCGAACACGAACATCAGGGCCCGGATGCGCTCGGCGGCCTCGCGGTTGCGCTCTTCCAGGGCGGCGATGAAGCGGGCCTCGGTCTGGCGGTCGAAGTTGTTGAAGATCTCGGCCATCATCTCGTGGCTGTCGCGCTTGGAGGTGCGCGCCAGGTTCGACATGAACTCGGTGCGCAGCGTCATCTCGATCTTGTCGAGGATTTCGCGCTGCACCGGCTCCATGCGCAGCATCCGCGTCACGCATTCCAGGGCGAAGTCTTCGGGCAGGCAGGCCAGCACGCGGGCGGCGTGGTCGCTCTTCACCTTCGAGAGCACCACGGCGACGGTCTGGGGGTACTCGTTCTTCAGATAGTTGGCGAGCACGGCCTCGTTCACGTTGCCGAGCTTGTCCCACATGGTTCGACCCGCCGGACCGCGGATCTCTTCCATCAGCTGGTCGACCTTGTCGGCCGGCATGAACGACGCCAGCAGGCGCTGGGTCTGCTCATACGAGCCCATGATCGCGCCGGTCGAGCTCATGCCCGACACGAACTCGACCAGCAGGTCTTCCACGACCGAGGCCGAGACGGTGCCCAGGCCCGCCATGGCCTGGGAGACTTCCTTGATTTCCTCGTCGTCGAGCGCTTCCCAGATGCGGGTGTGCTCTTCGCCCAGAGCCAGCAGCACGATGGCCGCCTTTTCAGGCCCCGAAAGCTTCTTGACGTCGTTGACTGCGACTTTCATGGCCGTCAGCTCGACTCATGCAGCCAGTTGCGCAGGATCGCGACCGACTCTTCGGGGTGCTTTTCGACGAACTCCGACACGCGCTTGATGGACGAAGCCTTCACCTGGCCTTCGATCTTGGCGATGTCGATCCGCGAGTCGATGTCGCTGACGGGGCCGGCGATGGCCAGAGGCTCGCCGTCCTCGTCGACCACGACCTGCTGCTGGGTGCCGTCCGACAGGGTGATCATGCGGGTCACCGGCGCGCCGGAGCTGGGCAGGGCGGCCACGACGTTCGGCTCCGACAGGTTCTTGATGAACGGACGGACCGCGAACAGCAGGATCAGGATCGCCACGATGCCCAGCACGCCCAGCTCGGCGAAGCGCATGATGTCGTTCTTGTCGAAGCCGGCCAGCAGACCCTGCTTCTCCAGACCCTGGTCCTCGGGCTGCGGGAACTTGATGTTGGTGACCCTGACCTGGTCGCCCCGCTCGGCGTCGAAGCCGATGGCGGTCTTCACCAGCTCTTCGATCTGCTGGATCTCCTGCTGGGTGCGCGGGGTGTAGGCGCCGGGCTTGCCGTCCTGGCCCATCGGGGCGGTGACGCCGTCGATGGCCACGGCCACGGCGACCTTGGTGAGGGCGCCCGGCTCCTGGACGGTGGTCTTCACCGACTTGGAGATCTCGTAGTTGGTGACGCTTTCGTTGGCGCCGGCGCGCGACCCCAGCTGCTGGAAGCCGTTGGCGCCCTGGCCCGGAACATTAGCGGCCGCAGTGGCGCCGGCATTGTCCTCGTTCTTGTTCTCTTCGCTGTTCGACTCGTTGGTGCTTTCCGAGCGGATAACCTGACCATCCGGATCGAAGCGCTCTTCCTGGGTCGTGACGCGGTTCAGGTCCAGCTCGGCGGTGACGTTGACCCGCGCCTTGCCCGGACCCAGCACGCCGTCGATCATGTCCTTGACGGTCTTGGCGATGCGGGCCTCGGCCTCGGTCTTGCGGTCCTGAGCTTCCTTGCCGGCCAGGCTCTCGTCGCTGGGGGCCGACAGGGTCTTGCCGTGCTGGTCGATGACCGCGACCTTCTCGGCCTTCATGTTCGGAACCGAGGACGAGACCAGGTTCTGGATGGCGTGGACCATGTCGGACGACGGCTCGCGCGAGCCCACGCCGATGGTGACGGCGGCCGAAGGCTGCTCGGCGTCTTCCTCAAACAGCTGGCGCTTGGGCAGAACCAGGTGGACGCGGACGCTATTGACGCCCTGCATGGCCTTGATCGTGCGCTCCAGCTCGCCCTGCAGGGCGCGCTGACGGTTCAGCTGCTGGACGAAGTCGGTCTGCCCCAGGGCGTTGCCGCCATCAAAAATCTCGTAGCCGATCGAGCCGGAGCTCACGAGCCCCTTGCCGGCGACCATCAGACGGGCGCTGGCGACCTTGTCGCGCGGCACCAGGATGGTCGAGCCATCGCCCTTGGCCTCGAACTTGATGCCGGCCTGGCTCAGAGCCTGGGTAACCTCGGAGGCCTCTTTCAGGTCGAGGTTCGAATAGAGCAGCTCATTGGGCTCCTTACCCATGAACATGATGAGGGCCACCAGCACGGCCACAACGCCCGCACCGACGCCCAGCATCGCGGCCAACCGACCGACACCGAACCTCTGAATCGAACCCAGAAAGCTTTCCACGAAGCCCCATCCCCTGATCATCGACCCCAGCGGGGACGCCCGGCGAACGCGAACGAAGCGCGCGTCGGTAGGCAGGATTTACCCAGTACAAGGTAAACGAGGCGTTTATATTTGGCGGAGGAAGCGACGCCTTGGGGCGCCAAAACGTCGCGGCCGCGCCCCAGGGGGCGCGGCCGCTGAACGTCGTCAAACCCTTTTAGCGCAAGGCCTTCGGGGCTTTCGATGTAAGCCGGGACGGTCAAGGCGACGCACCCCCAGCTCCAGATTAACGATACTGCTGGATCCGAGTGGTCCGCAGGCCCGCCATTCCGTGGCGTTCAATCGACTGCTGCCAAGCGAGGAACTCCTCGTTGGTCAGCTTGTAGCGGTCACAAGCCTCGTCCAACGAGAGCAGGCCACCGCGAACGGCGGCCACGACCTCGGCCTTGCGACGGATGACCCAACGCTGGGTCTCCGGCGGCGGCAAATCGGACAGGGTGAGCGGCGCGCCGGTGGGCCCGATCACATACTTCTCACCCCGGCTGTTCGTGCGCTGCTGCTGCAACATGGCTTTACGCCTTTCCCACAACCATCACTGTTGGAGGCCACTATAGGCGCCGCCCAATAACAGCGGCTTAATTCCAATAGTAAAGAAAGGCCTAAACAAGACGGCTCTCAGCACTCCCTCGTGTCTCAAGGTGAGACACGAGTATTAAAGAAGGTTAAATCCGCCAATTAGCGTTTAATATTCAGCAGCTCCTCAAGCATCTGATCCGCTGTCGTGATGATTTTCGACGAGGCGGAATAAGCACGTTGCGTGGTGATCAGGCCGGTAAACTCGGTCGAAAGGTCCACGGTCGACGCTTCCAAAGTAGAAGGCGCCAGCGAACCGGCCCCGCCCTGCCCCGGCGTCTTAAGGCTGTAAGTGCCGCTTTCGTTGGTGACGCGATAGGCGTTTCCGTTAACGCCCTTTAGACCATTCGGGTTCGAGAAGGTGGCGACCGCGACCTGGGCGATCCGGCGGGTGACGCCGTTGTCGAAGATGGCCGAGACATAGCCGTCGTCATCGACCTCGATGCTGGTCAGGTTACCGAACGCCGTGCCGTTGGTGTTCACCGACTGAACGACCGACTGGCTGTTGTACTGGGTCAGGCCGCCGGCGGCGCTGGCCAGGTCGATCTGGACGGCCTGGGTGTCGATGCCGAGACTTGCGGCCCATTCAACCGGGGCGGGAGACGGCGCTGGGGTGGTCGGCGTGGTGCCCGACGCGCCGATCGTGATCGAGGTCGGGTTGGTCGTGCCGAACAGGTTGCCAGTGTCCTTCAGCTTGCCGTCGGTGGTGAACTCGATGATGCCGCTGCTGATCAGGCCGTTGGACTGGAACTGCAGGTCGCCGGGCTTGGCGCGCAGTTCGGCGTACCACTGGTTCGGACCGGGGGCCTTAAGCATCGACAGGGTGACGGTGCGCTGACCGCCCTTGGAGTCCGACAGCGGAATCTGGATCTCGAAGTCCGGCTTGACGCCGACATTGGCCGGCGTGGTCTTCAACTGGTCCAGCGCGTAGTCGGCCATCGAGTTGGTGGCCGGGTCGTAGAAGCCGGCCGCACTGTCCAGACCCAGATCGGCGAGGTCGACCGTAGTCGCGCCTAGCGTCATGGTCGTGGTGTTCGCGCCCGGCAGGGTGCTGGCGGTGATGGCGTAGGGCGCGGTCGACGCATAGGTCACTGTGCCGCTGCCGACCAGAACGCCGTTTTCATAGACCTCGGCATCGTACTCATAGTTCGTGCCTGTCGGGGTGTAGTTGACCGTGAAGTTGTGCAAACCCGGGGTAGGCGCGGCATTGTCGGCCACGTCGGTCTTGGTGACGCTCAGCGACGAGGAGACCGGCTGCTCGGAGCGCAGGTTGGCGTTGACGCCGACGCGGGTGGTCTTCTCGGCCGTGCCGCCGACGGTGCCGACATTGATCGAGTGCAGCTGCATCAGGTCGGACGGATCGGGCGTGATCGCGCCCGTGACCGGATCGGCCAGCCAGCCTTGCAGGTAGAGGCCCGCGTCGTTGCGCAGATAGCCCAGGCTGTCCAGCTGGAACGAACCGGCGCGGGTGAACGACCGAGTGTCGGCGGCCGTGACGTTTTCCGGCTTCTCGGTCGCGACGAAGAAGCCCGAGCCCGAGATCGACAGGTCCAGGTTCGAGGTCGTCGACTGGGTCAGGCCTTGCTGGCTGATGAACTGGTGGGTCTGGGCCTTCACGCCGCCGGCGCTGTAGGTCTGGTTCTTGCCGCCCGAGGTGACCAGGGTCGAGAAGTTCGAGCTGGAGCGCTTGAACCCGACCGTGTTGACGTTGGCGATATTGTCCGAGATCGCCGCCAGGGCGGACGAGTTGGCGACCAGACCGGAGACGCCGGCGAGCATGGCGCTGTTGATGCTCATAACGGTAATCCTGCGTTGAAGGGGTTCGAGGGTTCAGCGCGGTTTGCGTTTGGATCCGGGGGAAGACCGTCTTCCGGGGATCGCGTCGGCGTCGTTCTGACGCCCGGTCGATGGGGTGATTAAGCGGTAGTGGTGGTCGGTGTTGTGGTGGTGGCTGCGGCGGCGGTGATGCCGATGACGTTGTCGATGGCGATGGTCTTGCCGTCGATGATGACATTGGTCTGGCCGGTCGAGCTGTCGACGGCGGTGACGACGCCCTCGGTGCGGCCCTTGATGTTGGAGACCTTGATCTCCTTGCCGTCGCCGCCGGCGGCCTTAACGTTGATCGAGTAGACGCCGCCGTCGGCCAGCTTGGCCCCCGCGTCGTCCTTGCCGTCCCAGGTGAGGGTGTGGGCGCCGCTCTTCTGATCGTCGGGCTTCAACGTGCGGACCACCTTGCCGGCGGCGTTCTTGATCTCGACCTCCAGAGAGATCGAGGCGCTGGCCTGGGTCCAGGAGAAGGTCGCCTTGCCGTCCTTCAGGGTCGAGCTGTCGGTGAGCGCGGTGACCTGCTTGCCGATCATCGAGACGCCTTCGGACAGGCCCGTGCCGGTGTTCATCCCGACCAGCGCCGCCAACAGGTCATTGGTGACCAGCTGCTGCTCGACGCCAGTCATCTGAGTGATCTGTTGCGTCATCTGGGTCGTGTCGGTCGGCGACAGCGGGTCCTGGTTCTTCAGCTGCGTCGTCAGCAGCTTCAGGAAGGTCTCGGTGTTAGTCGCC
This sequence comes from Caulobacter sp. BP25, assembly GCF_002737755.1. Taxonomy (GTDB): domain Bacteria; phylum Pseudomonadota; class Alphaproteobacteria; order Caulobacterales; family Caulobacteraceae; genus Caulobacter. The sequence goes on along the minus strand of NZ_PEGH01000018.1, from coordinate 623,837 downwards.
ACCGAGTTCTTGCCGTTGTTGATCCGGTCAAGGACGGAGGTGGTGTTCTGTGAAGAGACGGCGGTGGCCATGGGCGTTTCCTAGATCCGGATGTCCAGGCCGCTGTCGGCGGCCGTCTTCAGGCCGGGCAGCAGGTCGGAGGGGGTGACGACGATCTCTTCTTCAGCGGTCATGGCGGCCTGGAACGCGCGGCCCGAGAAGGCGCGCTGGCCCTGGTCGCCCCAGCCCTCGAAGGCGAAGAAGGCGTTGGGGTTCTGGCCGTTGTTCTGGCTGGAGACGTCGAAGGACAGGGCGTTGTCGGCGACGTTGAAACCGGCGTCGGCAAGCGCCTGACGAAGCTCGCCGGCCTTGCTGCGCAGCTCCTGCGCCGCGTGAACGGTGTCGAACCGCATGGAGGCGGTCAGGGCGCCGTCACGCGCGATCTCGATACGCACGTCGACCTTGCCCAAGCCGTCCGGCGTTAGGGCGACGTCGAAGCGGGTGGTCTTGCCGTCGGCCTTCTTGGCGATCTCGGCCGACAGGGCCGCGACGGTCTCCGGCGAACCGCGCACCGGCGCCGCCGTCGCGGCGGGAGCCGAAGCATTGGCGCCGAGGGCCGGGGCTACGGGCGGCGGCGGGGCGGTCGGAGCCGGGGCGCTGGCTTGGACCGGCGCCTCGGCCACGGCCACATTGGCCGCATTCGCGCTCTTGGCCTCGCCAGCGACCTCGTTGGGATTGGCGGCGAGATTGGCGGAGGCTTCCGCGCCCTCCACGGCGGTCACGGCTTGGGCGGTTTCGGTCGGAACCGCGTCCGCAGCCTTGGCCTGGATCAGATGCGGCGCGGGGGCCTTGGTGGTTTCGACTGGCTTGGCGGCGGTCGGCGCGGCCTCGAGCGTTTCGGGCGTTTCGGCGACGTCCGCCGTGACCTCGGCGGCGGCGACTTCCGCCGCGACCGGGACGGCGGCGTCCTCGGCGGCGACCGCGAGCTGAGCGGCGACCGGAGCGGCCGACGGCGCGGCGATCTGGCTGGCGACGACCTTCGGCGTCTCGACCGGCGACTTGGGCGCCTCGGCCGCCTTGGGCTGGGCCAAGGCCGGGGACGAACCCTGGGCGACCGTCTGGTCATCGACGAGCGTCGGCGCGCCCTCTTCGGCCGTCAGCTTGGACAGCGCCTCAAGCGCAGCGGCGTCGATGGCGGCGCCGTCTGCGGGCGCTGCAGCGGCGGCGGCCATCGCGACAGCATCCTGACCGGCCAGGGGCGCGGGCGGCGCGACCGGGGCGGGCGTCGGCGCGGCCAGATCGGCGGCCTTGGCGATCGTGGACGTCTCGGCGACGGCTGGGATCAAGGTGGCAAGAGCGGGCGCGGCGCTGGTCGCGACGGCGGACGTCTCGACGGCCGTCTCGACAACGGCCTCTTCCCCCTGGGCCTGGACCGGCGCTTGCAGGGGCGCGGCCATCGCCGCGATCAGGGCGGCGGCGGCGGCGGCCTGGGCCGCGGCGTCGGTCTGGACGGCGTCCTGGCCGACGACGGCGTCGGCGACCTGCTCGGTCTTGGGCTCGGCCTGGTCGGCGGCTGCGTCCAGCTTGTCGGCGGCCGTATCGGCGACCTGATCCTTGTTGGCGCCGTCTTCGGCCCGGTCAGCACGGTCGGCACGGGCGTCCTGAGCCGCGTCGGCCCGATCAGCCGCGCCGGAGCCGGCCCGGGCCTCGGCCCTGGCGGGCTTGTCGGCGAGTTTGGAAGGCCGCGTGTCGTCGTCGCGGGAGTCGCTCTTGGACTCGGCGCGCGCCGAGGCGCGGGGCGCGGGCGTGTCGTCCTTGCGGCCAGCGATGGCCATCAGGGCGTCGAACCCGTCATTGGCCGACTTCGCGCCGACGGCCGGGGTCGGCGCGGCGGGAAGAGCGGCGGTGGATGCGGCGATCGCGGTCATTCGCAGTCGAAGCTCGGTTGGCGGCGGTCCATGACGAACGCGCCTTTGCCGCCTTCCCCAAGCAACGGTCGGGCCAACTCGCCAGAACACCACCAAGTCGTTGTTTTTATTTCAGATTAATGGACCGTTTACGATCTCTGGACCGGCTTGAAGCGGCGCTTTTTGCCCAGTCAGGAGGCCGGGCGAGGACGGGACTTGCCGCGTCGGCGGGTCGCGGGGCCAGTTGGCGCCCTACTTGCGCATGACATCTCGTCGAACATCCGACCAACGGAACCATTCGCCATGAAATTCAATGGCTTGGCATATATCGGGATCGTGATCCCCACCCCGCCCCGGCAAGTTTCGCCGGGCAAGGACGCGTCGTGCGTTGCGCGGTTTGCCGAGCTGAAAGGATCGCCCTCATGTCCCTGAACTCGATCATGGGCACGGCGACGTCCGGCATGATGGCGGCCCAGACGGGCCTGCGCGTCACCTCGGACAACATCGCCAATGTCAACACCAAGGGCTATGTCCGCAAGACCGTCTCGCAGTCGAACCTGCTGTCCAACGGCATGGGCGTGGGCGTCAGCATCGACGCCATCAAGCGCGCGAGCGACCGCTTCTTGCAGACCGCCAGCCTGAACGCCGCAGCGGACAGCGGCCGCGCGACGGCGATCGCCGAGTCCCTGAACAACGTGCAGCAGCTGTTCGGCGACCCGACCACCTCGTCGAGCTTCTTCTCGCGCCTCGACGACATCTTCACCGCCTTCTCGGCGGCGCAGGACGACCCCACCTCCACGCTGCTGCGCAGCCAGGCCCTCACGCGCGTGGATCAGTTCTTCAGCGAGTCCGCCCGCATCACGGCCGAGATCTCGAAGCTGGGCAAGGACGCCGACGGCCGGATCTCGGGCGATGTCGACCGCGTGAACGATCTGCTGAGCCAGATCGACAGCCTCAACACCGACATCACCCGCGCCAAGATCGGCGGAGCGGACGCCACGGGCGCGGAGAACGTGCAGAGCGGCCTGGTCGACGAGCTGTCCCAGCTGATGAACATCCAGGTCACGCCGCGCGGCATGGGCGGCGTCGTGGTTCGCTCGACAGAGGGCCTGCCCTTGGCCGGCGACGGCGCGGCGAAGGTCACCTATCAGACCTCGCCCACGGCCACTGGATATCTGACGGTGCAGTTGGCCAACGGCTCTCCCGTGCCGATTCCTCTCAATATCTCCAGCGGCGAGATCAAGGGCCTGCTGGAGATGCGCAACACCCAACTGATCGGCATGTCCGACCAGCTGGGCGAGTTCACAACCCGCGCGGCCGAAGAGATCAACCGCGCTTCCAACGCCTCCTCGTCCGTGCCGGCCCCCACCAGCCTGACGGGCCGGAACACGGGCCTGGACGCCCAGGCGGCAATCACCGGCTTCACTGGGAAGACGACGGTCGCCCTGACCGACGCATCGGGCGTGATCCAGCGTCGGATCGACATCGACTTCGACGCCGGGACCATGACCGTCAACGGCGCGGCCGGCCCGGCCTTCACCTCGGCCAACTTCATGACCCAGCTGAACACGGCCATGGGCGGCATGGGCACGGCCGGGTTCTCGAACGGCGCCCTGTCGCTATCGGGCTTCAGCGGCCTGGGCGTCGCGGTCGCTGACGACGCCACGACCCCGTCCAGCAAGATCGGCCAGGGCTTCAGCCACTATTTCGGTCTCAACGACATCGTCCGCAGCACGGGCTACTCGCCCTACGAGACCGGCCTGACGGCGACCTCGCCGCATGGCTTTGGCACGGGGACCATGACCATCCGCCTGACCGACGTCGAAGGCGGCCGGATCCGGGACGTGGTGATCACCCCGCCAGTGGGCGGCACCATGCAGAACCTGATCGACGAGCTGAACTCGCGCGGCTCGGGCGTCGGGCTCTACGGTACGTTCTCGTTGAACGCCAAGGGCCAGATGTCCTTCTCGTCAAACACCACCAACCCGGTGACGATGTCGGTGGTCGCCGACACCACCGAACGGGGCGCCGGCGGGCCGTCGATCAGCCAGCTGTTCGGCGTCGGTCCGGCCGAGCGGAGCACCCGCGGCGAGAAGTTCTTCGTCGACACGGCGATGGACCAGAACCCGTCGCTGGTCCCCTTCGCCAAGCTGGACCTGACCCAGACCGTCGGCGGCCAACCCGCCCTGGCGATCGGCGATGGTCGGGGGGCCCTGGCCCTGGCGAAGTCCGGCGACACCACCACGGGCTTCTCGGCGGCGGGCGACGGCTCGGCCGTGACCATGAGCGTCTCGCGCTACGCGGCGGACTTCAGCGGCGCCATCGCCCGCAAGGCCGCCACGGCCGAGAGCCGCAAGGACTCCGCCGAAGCCGTCGCCGAAGAGGTCGACAGCCAGCGCCAGTCCGAAGAGGGCGTGAACCTCGACGAAGAACTGATCAACCTGACCACCTACCAGCAGGCGTACAACGCCTCGGCCCGCCTGATCCAGGCGGCCAGGGACATGTACGACGTGCTCACCGGACTTGTGAGGTAAGCCATGACCCGGGTCTCCACCGTCCAGAACTACAATGTCATGACGTCCAACCTGATGCGGGCCCAGATCCGCCAGAGCGAGGTTGGCAATCAGGTCTCGAGCCAGAAGATCGCCACCGACCTGAAGGGCTATTCGAGGAACGCCGAGGTGCTGACAGCCATGCGCAGCACCCAGACGCGGCTCGAAGGCCTGATCGAGCAGTCCAAGCTGATCAACAATCGGCTGGAGATGCAGAACACCGGCCTTGGCCAGGTCGCCGACTCCACCCAGTCGGCGCGGCAGGCCGTCGCCAACGCCCTGGCCTCCGGCAGCGCGACGACCTTGATGCAGCAGCTCGAGGCCAATTTCGGGGACGTCGTCCAGGGCCTGAACACCAAGTCCAACGGACTCTATGTGTTCTCGGGCGCGAAGACGGATACCGCCACGACCAGCGCGACCGGCATGAGCGACCTGACCCTGGCGCCGACCACCGCCTCGCTGTTCCACAACGACCAGTACATCGCCACCAACCGGGTCGACGAGCAGACCAGCGCCAAGACCGGCGTGCTGGGCGACGCCGTGGGCGTGCAGGTGTTCGAAGCCTTCAAGAAGATCCAGGCCTATGTCGACGCCAACGGGCCGTTCACCGGCAAGTTGACCGACGCCCAGGTGATCTTCCTGAATGACGCGATGGGCGACTTCGACAAGGCCTACAAGGGTGTCATCGACATCCAGGGCAAGAACGGCGTGACCCAGAAGCGCTTCGAGGGCGCGCAGACCGACCTTCAGAACCAGGCCGACCTGCTGACCAGCATGGTCGGCGAGATCGTCGACGTCGACATGGCCGACGCCGTGACCCGCTTGGAATCGGCCAAGCTGGCGGTCCAGGCCTCGGCCCAGGTGTTCAGCAGCCTGCAGCAGTCGTCGCTACTGAACATCCTGAAATAGGTCGAAACCTCGCAAAACGGGCCGTTCGCCGCTATATGGCGGCCATGACCGCCGATGCGCTGACCAAGACCGACACCGCCGACGCCGACAGCCTGATCGCGCGCGCCGTCGAACAGGCGCGCGCCGCCGTCGGCCTGCCGGAGGGAACCCGGATCGTCGCGGCCATGTCCGGCGGTGTGGACTCCACCGTCACCGCCGCCCTGCTCGCTCGCGCCGGCTATGACGTCGTGGGCGTCACCCTGCAGCTCTACGACCACGGCGCGGCGATCTCGCGCAAGGGCGCCTGCTGCGCCGGCCAGGACATCCTGGACGCCCGCATGGCCGCCGAGCGCATCGGCATCCCGCACTATGTGCTCGACTACGAAAGCCGCTTCCGCGAGCAAGTCATCGAAGACTTCGCCGACGCCTATCTGCGCGGCGAGACGCCGATCCCGTGCGTGCGCTGCAATCAGACGGTCAAGTTCCGCGACCTCCTGGACGTGGCCCGCGACCTGGGCGCGGAGGCCATGGCCACCGGCCACTATGTCCAGCGCGGCATGCCGGCGGGAACGAACCGCCCGCAGCTGCGCCGCGCCGCCGACCCGGCCAAGGACCAGAGCTATTTCCTGTTCGCCACCACGCGCGAGCAGCTGGACTTCCTACGCTTCCCGCTGGGCGGCATGGACAAGCCGACGGTGCGCGCCGTCGCGGCGGGCCTGGGGCTCTCGATCGCCGACAAGCCAGACAGCCAGGACATCTGCTTCGTGCCCGAGGGCAAGTACACGACGGTGATCGACCGCATCCGCCCGCAAGGCGCGGAAGCCGGCGACATCGTCCACCTGGACGGCCGGGTGCTGGGCCGCCACGAGGGCGTGACCCGCTATACGATCGGTCAGCGCCGGGGCCTCAATGTCGCCGTCGGCGATCCGCTGTTCGTGGTCCGCATCGACGCCGACAAGCGCCAGGTGATCGTCGGCCCGCGCGAGGCCCTGCTGACCGCCGCCCTGACTCTCAAGGAAACCAATTGGCTGGGCGGCCAGGACGATCTGGCGGCCGCCGCCGACCAGGGCCAACCGGTCCTGGCCCGCGTCCGCTCGACCCGCGAGCCGGTCGCTGGCCGCCTGACGCTGCTGGACGGCGAGGTGGCGGTGGCCTTCGACGGGTCCGAGGAAGGCGTCGCCCCCGGCCAAGCCTGCGTGCTCTACGACCCCGCCGATCCCGAACGCGTCCTGGGCGGCGGCTTCATCGCCCGCGCGGTGCGGGCGATGGACCTGACGGCGGGTTGAGCGGCGCGCAGACGCGCTATAGCGCCGTTTCGTGGTCCATGGCCCGCGCGGCCAGCGCCATGTGTTCGGGAATTCGCCCCTCGGCTTTCCGTTCGCTGTAGCGGTCGACCAGATAGTCGGCCCGGTCGCGGGTCAGCAGGGTGAACTTCACAAGCTCCTCCATCACATCGACCACCCGGTCGTAGTAGCCGGAGGGCTTCATGCGGTCGTTCTCGTCAAACTCCTTGAAGGCCATCGCCACGGACGACTGGTTGGGGATGGTGATCATCCGCATCCACCGGCCCAGAAGACGCAAGGTGTTGACGGCGTTGAACGACTGCGAGCCGCCGCTGACCTGCATGACCGCCAGGGTCTTGCCCTGGGTGGGACGGATGCTGCCGATCTCCAGCGGGATCCAGTCGATCTGCGCCTTCATGACCCCGGTGATCGCGCCGTGGCGCTCAGGGCTGCACCAGACCTGCCCCTCGGACCACTGAGACAACGCCCGAAGCTCCTGGACCTTGGGGTGATCCGGCCCCGTGGCGTCGGGCAGCGGCAGGTCTCGCGGATCGAAGACCCGGGTCTCGCACCCCAGCGCCTGAAGGATGCGCGCGGCCTCCTCGACCAAGAGCCGGCTGAACGAGCGCTCCCGCAGCGATCCATAGAGCAGCAAAATGCGCGGCGGATGGGTCGCGGGCGCCGATGGCTGGAGCCGCTCGGGGTCGATCGAGGCCAGGAACTTCGGGTCCAGGGCGGGGAACTCGGTCACGCACGTCTCCAAACTACGTCATCGAACTGTCTAATATTTCGATTATTGTGGAAATATGGAATAGAGGGCGATTGTCAAGACACGCCCGCCGCTGGCCGCAATGGCCAGACCGAAAGGGAAACCGCATGGCCGCCGACAGCAACCCCATGAACGTCCTCTTCCTCTGCACGCACAACTCCGTGCGCTCGATCATGGCCGAATGCATCATGAACCGGGTGGGAGCCGGCCGCTTCAAGGCCTATTCCGCCGGCTCCATGGCCAGCGGCCAGGTCAACCCGCACGCCATCAACCTGCTCAAGCATTTGAACTACAAGACCGACGACCTGCGCTCGAAGACCTGGGACGAATTCTCGGCGCGGGACAATCCCGATGCGCCCAAGCTCGATTTCGTCTTCACCGTCTGTGACAACGCCGCCGGCGAGGTCTGCCCGATCTGGCCGGGCCAGCCGATGACCGCGCACTGGGGCGTGCCCAATCCCGGCGAGGCCGCAGGGTCCGAGGCCGAGATCGCCCTGGCCTTCGCCGACGCCTATCGGCAACTGAACAACCGGATCACGCTCTTCTGCGCGCTGCCGATGAACGCGCTGGACCGACTGTCGCTCCAGCGCCGACTGGACGAGATCGGCAAGGCCTAGGGTCTGTCACTCACCGAACCGGACCTGACGGCGCGCTGAGGATCCGCTCCTCTTTCGGTTTATGGCCAAGCTTTGTCAGTCTCGACGCGAAAGCGTCACTATTCAGTCCAATCAATGTCAAGTTGAGATCGCCCCCTTGGGTTGTGGCGCCTTTTAGGCGCGGGGGGACTTCAGATGGATTGGGGCCTGACGATTCTGGGCGGCCTGGCGGCTGTCATGGCGCTGCAGAGCACGCCCGATGCTGATCCGTCGCCGGATGATCCCGCTGCTTGCGAAGAGGCCAGCCGGTCCAAGGACGAGCGCGGTAAGCGCAACTGCGTCCGCGATCCCAACACGGTCGACAGCCTGCTCGTCGAGGGCGCCCGGCGCGGCGACACCGACGGCCCGATCGAGCCCGAGCTGGAGCTGAACGAGGCCGACATCAGCGCCCTGGGCGTCAGCACCCTGGGCGAGCTGATGACGAAGATGGCCCCGCTTCTGAACGCCGCCCGGGCGCGAACCGACGGCCCACCGATATTCCTGGTCAACGGCATGCGGACCAAGGCCAATATCGCCGAGATGCCGACCGAGGCGATCCAGCGGTTCGCGCCCCTGCGCGAGGAGGAGGCCCTGCGCCACGGCGAACGCCCCGACCAGCTGGTCATCAATGTGATCCTCAAGAAGCGCTTCCAGTCCATCGCCCTGACCAACGAGGGGCGCTGGCTGACCGAGGGCGGGCGCGCCTCGACCGACCAGTTGGCGAGCCTGTTCCACGTGCAGGGCGAAGGCTTCACCCTGGCCAGCGCCCGCTATCATCGCGACTCGCCGCTGTTCGAGGACGAGCGCGACGTGGTTCGCACGCCGCAGGCCGGCGGCCCCGAGGCTGTGGCCGACACGGTGATCGGCGGGGACCTGACCGCGTCTCGCACCATCATGCCGCGCGGCGAACAGGCCAAGATCGAGGTCGCGCACAATCGCCCCCTGCGCGAGGGCGTCTCGGCGACCGTGGGCGGCGACCTGCAGATCAACAGCACGGTCAGCTACCGAGGCCTGCCGGGCGTCGCGCTGTCGGGTCCCGACGGCCTGGACGTCTATCGCTATGTCGACACGCCAGGCGCCTTTCGCGCCCTCAACGACACCCGCAGGATCGGGGCCGTCGCCGGCGTGACCGCGCGCAAGCAGGGTTGGACCTGGACGTTGGACGGCGACGCCGATCGCAGCGAAACCCAGTCCCGCACCGGCCGGGGCCTCGACACCTCGGCGCTACGCGCCGCGGTCGCGGCCGGCCAGGTCGATCCGACCGGACTAATCCCGGCGGACCTGATCCGCTATGCGCCGCGCGACACCGCCGACTCCGTGACGACCAGCGCCAAGCTGAACCTGACCGCCAGCGGGGCGATCGGTCGTCTGCCCGCCGGGCCGCTGCGGCTGACGGTGCGGGCCGGCGCAGATCATCGGCGGTTCGAGGCCGAAAGCGTCCGGTCCGGCGTCAGCCTGGAGCGGACCCTGGTCCGCGACCGCGCCACCGTCCGAACCAGCCTGGACGCGCCGCTGATCGACAAGGACGGCCCGCTGAGCTTTCTGGGCAAGGCGTCGCTGAACCTGAACGGCCAGTACGAGGACTTCTCGGATATCGGCGGCCTGGGCATGCTGGGCGGCGGTCTGAACTGGACGCCGGTCAAGGGCCTGAACCTCTCGGCCGACTACAGCTGGGAGGAAGGCGAGCCGACCCTGCAGCAGGTCAACGATCCCACCCAGGTAACGCCGAACACCCTGGCCTATGACTACGCCACGGGCCAGACGACATTCGTCACCCTGACCTCGGGCGGCAATCCGAACCTGCGGCCCGACAGCCGGCGCCTGCTGAAGCTGAGCGTGAACTACAAGCCCTTCGAGACCCACGAGCTGCGGCTGCAGACCAACTACACGGTCACGCGCATCGACGATCCGATCGCCAACTTCCCCGCCGCTTCGCCCGAACTGGAGGCAGCGTTTCCTAGCCGCTACACGCGCGACGCCCAGGGTCGGCTGACGGCGATCGACACGCGGCCGATCAATTTCGACCACGCCGACACCGCCGACCTGCGCACGAAAATCACCTATCGCCGCAGCTGGGGCGGGCCCAAGCGCGGCAGCGGGCCGAACCTGGTGTTCCTGACGTTGACCGATCGCTGGCGGCTGCGCGACGAGGTGACCATCCGGCCCGGCATGGCGGCGCTGGACAAGCTGAGCGGCGCGGCCCTGGGGCAGTTCAGCGGCTCGCCCCGCCACGAGATCAACGCCTCGGCCAATCTGAACGTACCAGGCTACAGCGTGGGCTTGGGCGCCTTCTGGCGCTCGCCGTCGCGGGTGGATGGCGGGGCGACCGGCCAGGACCTGAGGTTCTCGAGCCCGCCGTCCGTGAACCTGTTCGGCGTCGTCGACCTGGGCGCCAACAAGCGCCTGGCCAAGGAACGTCCCTGGCTGAAGGGAACCAGGCTGACGATGAACCTTGAGAACCTCTTCGACACGGGCATGAAGGTTCGCGACAGCCAGGGCCGCACGCCCGAGGCCTATCAGGCGGACCTTATGAAGGGCGGCGGCCGAGCGCTGCGGCTGGGCCTGCGCAAGGCGTTCTAGGCGCGGAGCCTCTCGGAGCCCTACTCCGCCGCCATGTTCGCCGCTTCCAGCGCCTCGCCGACGGTCAGGCTCTGGGCCTGGCGGGGCGCGCGCTCCAGGTCGCGGCGGTCGACGACCTCGCCGCAGGCCTCGCAGGCCAGCACGGGGTGGAAGGCGCAGCCGCAGGTCTTGTGGCGGAATAGCACCGGCGAGTTATCGCGGCCATAGACGTGGCGGTCGCCCCACTCGGCCATGGTCAGCAGAACGGGCGACAGGGCCAGGCCCTTCTCGGTCAGCCAGTATTCGTGGCGCGGCGGGCGTTCGGAATAGCGGCGGGTCTCCATGACGCCGTGACCGACCAGGCTTTTGAGCCGCGCGGCCAGAACGTTGCGGGCGACGCCCAGCCGCTCCTGCCACTGCTCGAAGCGCTTCACCCCCGCGAAGGCGTCGCGCAGGATCAGCAAGGTCCATGGATCGCCCACGACCTCGAGGGTGGCGGCGACCGAGCAGCGCTCGTTGGTGTAGTCAGCGGTACGGCCCATGACGCGAGGGTGCGGCGTTCCGCGAGGGAAAGCAAGAGCGTTGCGTTTGAAGATGAACTGTCATAGGTTTTTATTCGCAATTGACTCTCTCGGTTCATTTGCTGACTGGCGAGCGGCCTTGGCGTCCACCACCGCCGCTCGCCCCTTTCCCATCACGATCTCGCAAACCCCTTGCGCGAGATACGGCGATGAGGACCTATCTCGCCTCAAAAGCCTTGTAGGGAGAAATTCATGTCCGCCGCCGATCCCGTCGTCATCGTCTCATACGCCCGCACGCCGATGGGCGGCTTCCAGGGCGCGCTGGGCGGGGTGAAGGCGACCGAGTTGGGCGCGACCGCTGTGAAGGCCGCGATCGAACGCGCAGGCGTCTCTGGCGACAAGGTCGAGCAGATCATCATGGGCTGCGTGCTGCCGGCCGGGCTTGGCCAGGCGCCGGCCCGCCAGGCGGCGCTGGGCGCGGGGCTTCCCCTTTCGGTCGAGGCGACCACGGTCAACAAGATGTGCGGCAGCGGCATGCAGGCGGCGATCATGGCCCACGACGCCCTGGCCGCTGGCTCGGTCGACCTGGTGGTGGCCGGCGGCATGGAGAGCATGACGGGCGCGCCCTACCTGATGGCCAAGCATCGCGCCGGCGCCCGGATCGGCCACGACCAGATCTGGGACTCCATGTACCTGGACGGCCTAGAAGACGCCTACACCCCCGGCAAGCTGATGGGCGCCTTCGCCGAGGAGACCGCCGCCCAGTACCAGTTCACCCGCGAGGCGATGGACGCCTACGCGACCAAGGGCCTCTCCAAGGCCAAGACAGCCATCCAGACCGGCGCCTTCAAGGCCGAGATCACGCCCGTCAGCGTCGTCACCCGCAAGGGGACCGAGGTGGTCGACACGGACGAGCAGCCGCTGAAGGCCGATCCGGCCAAGATCCCGACCCTCAAGCCGGCCTTCGCCCGCGACGGCGGGATCACGGCGGCCAACAGCTCCTCGATCAGCGACGGCGCAGCGGCCCTGGTCATGACCCGGCAGAGCGTCGCCAAGGCGCTGGGCCTACCGATCATCGCCCGCGTCGCCGCCCACGCCGCCCACGCCCACGAGCCTGGCCTCTTCACCACCGCCCCGGTCCCGGCCATGAAGAAGGCGCTGAAGAAGGCCGGCTGGAGCATCGAGGACGTCGACCTGTTCGAGGTCAACGAGGCCTTCGCGGTCGTGGCCATGATCGCCCAGCAGGAGCTGGGCATCCCCGACGACAAGCTCAACGTCAACGGCGGCGCCTGCGCCCTGGGCCACCCGATCGGCGCCTCGGGCGCGCGCGTCCTCTGCACCCTGATCGCGGCTCTGCAGGCGCGCGGCGGCAAGAAGGGGCTGGCGAGCCTGTGCATCGGCGGCGGCGAGGCCACGGCGATGGCGGTGGAGCTGGTTTAAGGCAAACGAGATGCTCCCCCGCGATGCGGGGGAGCTGTCGCGGAGCGACTGAGGGGGCTAATGCTGCATGAGCGGCGCTGGCCCCCTCCGGCCCGCTGGGCCACCTCCCCCGCAACGCGGGGGAGGATCAAACGTTGGAAAGCCCATGACCGACACCTTCCGCCACAACCCCGAACTGTCCCGCTACGAGCTGGAAGTCGACGGCCTGGTGGCCTTCGCCGACTACCAGCGCGCGGGGCAGCGGCTGGTGATCCCGCACGTCGAGGCCGACCCGGCCCTGCGCGGCCAGGGCGCCGCCGGCCGCCTGATGACAAAGGTCGCCGAGGTCGCCCGCGCCGATGGCATGCGGATCACCCCGATCTGCTCCTACGCGGCGGCTTGGCTGAAACGGAACGATCCGGACCTGATCGGCTAGAGCCGTCACAGCATGTAGGGCCCCCACAAGAAGGCGACCGCCCCGGCCACGCCCATCGCCGTGAGGACCGTCGACACCGTCAGCAGGACGGCGACGGCGCGCTTCAGGCGCGGGCTCGCCCCGGCTTGTGCGCGGAGATAGGCCTCCAGCACGACCAGAGGCAAAACATAGGCGCAGAGCTGCAGCGCGATGTCCGCCGGCCCCGAGAGTTTGCGGTCCATGCCCCAGCCTCGAGTCAGCGGCGCCCAGACCATCAGCGCCACCCGCAGGAACCAGACGCCGTTGACCGCCAGATAGGCCCGCAGCGCCCAGCGCCGGTGCGCGTCCAGCCGCCGCGCCGCCGCCATTCGCCAGGCCTGGGCGGCGAACAGCAGGATCAGGACACCGTTCAGCGACACCAGGATCGCCGAGGCTAGAGACAGATAGGTCGGCCGCCCCCAGGTCAGCCAAAGTCCGCCCAGCGCCATGGCGAACGCCGTGACAAAAAACACCCGTCCGGTCCAGCGATGCAGCGCCGGCGCCTTGGCTCGGATCGCGGGAACCAGCTGCATCAGCCCGCCGAGAGTCACAACGACCGCCAACAGGACGTGAACGGCGAACAGAGCGTTGCCCAGGCCGTCGCCCGCGACATAGCCCTTGATGATCGGCTTGTCGTTCCAGCCCGCCAGATCGCCGGCCAGGGTCTTGCGGCCGTAGTGGGCGATGATCATCCAGATGAAGGCCGCCTGACCGATCGCGGCAACACAGAACCAGGCCTTGGCCGCGCGCCGCAGCATCTGGTCGGCGGCCAGCCCGGGCGGGACCCGGCTCGGGGTCGCAGGGTTTGGACTATCCATCGTCGTCATGCGCACATCGCTCCTCTGCGGACTTGCCGTTGGCTTGGCGCGTGAGCGAAATCCGACAAATGGTCTCGCCGATTTGGAAATCGGCTATGGATTGTTCCAAGAAGCGTCAGGGCCAGCACCCGAGGAGCAGCCGCGTATGCGCGTTGAGGTCCAGACAGCGATGGGGCGCCCCGGCCGCCGCTGGCCCGAGACCTACCTCTATGGCGGACTGTTCGCGGCGGCGATCACCGCGTTCTGCCTCGCGCGCCTGCTGGGGCAGCGACTAGGTCCCGCCTCCGACCTCATGGCGATCGCGGGTGACGCCACCTGCGGCTGGTCATGGCTCCTGGTCCGCGCACTGTTCCAGCCGCCCCGATCACAGCGCGCCGTTTGGCCGCTGATCCTGGTCCTGACCCTCGTTGCGATCGGCGCGGCCCTGAGGGCGTCGGTCGATCTGGCGACGCCGTTGTCGCGGATGGCCCTCAACCTGGGCGGACTGATCAGTTCGGCCATGCTGGTGATGGCCACTCTGGAGCCCTTGAAGGGTCTGTCACCCCGCACCCCGCGCTCCGAGCGGCGTTTTCGCCTCGCCTTCACCACAGGCTACGGTGCGTTGCTGGTCGTGGCCGTGCTCTGGGCGAACGGCGCGCCGCCGGCTCCCTGGACTCCCGCGATAAAGCCGGTCTGCGCGCTAGCGGCGCTGGTCGGCATGGGCGCGGCCATCGCCTATCGCCGCCGCCACCCGCTGGAGCCGGCCCGCGCCGCGCGCCAAGCCCCTCTTCCCGCCAACGCCGAGGACCTGGCCCAGGCGATCCGGCGACTGATGGCCGACGAGGCGCTCTACGCCCAGCCCAACCTGCGCGTGGCCGACCTCGCGCGCCGGCTGGGCGAGCCCGAGTACAAGATCACCCAGTGCGTGACCGGACCGCTGGGCTTTCCCAACTTCAGCCAGATGACCAACTACTTCCGGATCGAGGAGGCCAAGCGACGGCTGAGCGACCCCGCGTGCGACCACCTGCCGATCCTGACCCTGTCCTACGACTGCGGCTTCGGCTCGATCGGCCCGTTCAACCGCGCCTTCAAGGCCCAGACGGGCATGACGCCCCAGGCCTTACGCAAGGGCCATCGTCGGACGGCCTAGTCCGGCGGCGGCTTGGCTGAAGCGAAACGACCCGGACCTGATTGGCTAGAGCCCGATCTCAGGGCTTCGCCGGCAGGACAGCCCGCAGCGCGCGCGTGAAGCCCACGGGGGCGACGGTCAGGTGATCCTCGTCCTCGAGCGCGATCGACTGAACGCGCAGCCCCGGATACCCCCGCGACCGAAGGTTTCGCTCCATGGCCCGCATATCCCCCACCAGGTCGGTTTCCCGATTGTTGCGCGGGTGGGTCCCCGGGGTCTCGTAGCCGCCGACATACATGAACACGTCGGCCGGCAGGTCGCGGTGCGTGCGCGCGTAGTCGGCTTCCATCCGCATCATGCGTCCATCGTCGAACCAGAAGGACGGACTGCCCAGGATGTAGGTGTGGAACAGGCCAGGCTCGGTGAAGAGAATCTGGGCGCCCAGCAGGCCGCCGTAGGAATGGCCCAGGATCGCCTGCCGCTTGGGATCGGTCCGGAAGCGCGCGTCGATGAACGGCAGCGCCTGGGTCTTCAGATAGGTCTGATAGGCCGGCCCGCCGCCATAGCCCGTCTTGCCGCTGGAGGTGGGGGTGTAGTCTCGGTTGCGGCTAACCTTGCCATTGTCGCCTCGCGAATAGGATAGGCCGACCAGGATGAAATCCTCGATCACCGGACCGTCCAGGTTCATCCGCCGCGTCAGCTGACGAATGACGGGAAAGGCATAGTCGGCGTCCGTGACATAGAGCACCGGATAGCGCCGTTGCGGCTGGCTCTCATAGTTGGGGGGAAGGGCGACAAAGACCTCGTACTGACGCCCGGAGACCGGATCGGGCACGGTCCAGACCTGCGTGTCCTTCAGCGCATAGGGCGCGCCTTCGGTCGAGGCTTGGGGCTTGGCCGGCTCGGCGTCGGAACGCGCCGAACATCCGGAGACGACGACCGCGACCGCCAGACCCAAAGCCACGCCAAACGCTCTCATGCCCGCTCCGCAAGCCGCTTAATTCGAGGAGCCTGCTGTATCCAAGGCCGGCTGGGGCGAAATTTTGTCGCCGGGCGAAACCTCGCCCGACGATCCACAGCTTTGTCGTTTCGCCTATCCGCTAAGGCTTGGCCGCCCCCGCCGGCGGCGGGCTCTCGAAACTCCCCGCTGCGCCGGGGAACACCACCGGGCTTTCCCAACCATCGGGGCTGACCGACGAGACGCCGAAGAAGTAGTCGTCGATGACCACGTCCTTCAGGGTCGCCGTGGCCCCTTCCGGAACCCAGCGGTTCAGGCGCCATTGCGGGTCGGTGGTCACGCGCCACCAGACGCGGTGACCGGCCGCGCCGGGGGTCGGGGTCCACGAGACCTTGGTGTCGGCGCTGACCGCTCCCTCGATCTTGACGCCCGCCGGCGGCGGCGGGGCCGAGGCCAGGCTGGCCATGGCGACCGTGTTCAGGCGGGTGACCTGGGCCAGATAGGCAAAGTCCACGCCCTCAATGGTGTCGCCATAGACCCTGCCCTTCTCGGTGCGCAGGTCCTGGTGCTGGCGGTCATAGTTCTCGACCGCCTCGGTGACCCGGACGGCCGGATAGCCGGCCTCCAGCATCGGCACCTGATCCCCGCCCCGGCCGTAGCGGTCGGTGCGATAGACCATCACCACGTCGAAGTTGGTCAGGTACTTGTCGGCCAGGCCGTCCAGATAGCGGGCCAGGTTGCGCGAGGGACTGTCGACCTCGCCGCCGTTGTAGCGGCGGCTATTGGCCTGCTCCGGCGTCTCGACCGCCTTGGTGCCTTCGGAGAAGACCCGGACCTGCGTGTTGTTCATCAACCCGCTCTGGCCGCGGCTGTTGCCGACGATGTCGTTGTTGAGGTCGGCCACGACCTTCCAGCCGTTGACGCGAGCGTAGTCGGCCAGGATCTTGCCGCCGTACAGGCCCTGCTCCTCGCCCGAGAGAACCGCATAGACCAGGGTGGCCGGGAACCTGTGCTTGGACAGCACACGCGCGGCCTCGATCACCGCCGCCACGCCCGAGGCGTCGTCATTGGCGCCCGGGGCGTCGCTGGTGAAGTCCATGACGTCGGAGACGCGGCTGTCGATATGGCCGGCGATGATGATGACCCGACCAGGATCGGTGGCGCCCTTCTGGATCGCCAGGACGTTCATCACCTCGGTCGGCTTGGGGATGCGCCGGCCGGTGACCACCTGGGACGGCGTCTCGACGGTCAGACAGCCGCCACAGTCCTTGGAGATCGCCTCGAAGCGAGCCTTGGTCCAGCGGCGGGCCGCGCCGATGCCGCGCGTCGGCGAGGTGGTGTCCGACAGGGTGTGGCGGGTGCCGAAACCGACCAGCGAGCGGATGGTGCTCTCCAGCGCCTTGGCGTCGACGTCGGCGGCGAGCGAGCGCAGTAGCGGCTGGTCACCAGAAGGGGCTTGGGGAGCCGGCGTTTCGGCGTGGGCGACGCCGGCCGCCATCAGGCCGGCGGCAAGGACGAGAGACAGGCGCATGGCGACTCCGGAAGACAGGCGCGAACGTTGCCGGTCCGACACTCAACAGACAACCCCGAAACCCGACCTCCCCGGCGAAGGCCGGGGCCCAGATTCATCCGGATCGGTTTGGGATATCGCGCCAGCGGCTGAGCGAGCTTTCCTGCTTCCGTGGGTTCGATCTGGGCCCCGGCCTTCGCCGGGGAGATCGGAAGAACTATTGAGCCCGCCCAGCCATGAACGCCATGCGTTCCAACACCTCCGCCCCCGCCGCCGGTCCGGGAGCGTAGGTGAAGCCCTCGGACGTGATCGGCTTGCCGCTGATCCGGTCGACCAGAATCGGTTCGGCCGCCTGGCCTGTCTGGCGGTCCACGAGTTGGCCAGCGATCCCCTCGACCGCGAAGTGGCGGTTGCCGAAGGCCAGCATCGCCGTCAGCACGCCGCCGAAGTCTCGCCCCAGGTCCGTCAGCACATACTCGTAGCGCGGCGGCCGCGTGCTGTAGGCGCGCTTTTCCAGAAGGCCGTTCTCGACCAGCGCCGCCAGCCGCTTGGTCAGGATATTGGGCGCCACGCCCAGGCTCTTCTCGAACTGGTCGAAGCGGGTCAGTCCCTGGCCCGCGTCACGCAGGATCAGGAAGGTCCACGCATCGCCGACCCGCTCCAGCGTGCGAGCGACCGGACATTGGGTGGGGGCGCGTTCAGATTTGCTCATGACGAAATATCTGGCCACTTACTTGCGAAATGCAAGTTACCTCATAGCTAGGAGTTCAAGCCGGACCGCTGGGGCCTCGGCAAGGGACTTTAGAGAACCATGAGCGACAGCAACCCCAAAGGCGCGGCCCTGATCACCGGCGCCTCGACCGGCATCGGCGCGGTCTATGCCGACCGTCTGGCCAAGCGCGGCCATGACCTGATCCTGGTCGCCCGCGACGAGGCGCGCCTGAACACCGTAGCCGAGCGCCTGCGGGCCGAAACCGGCGTGAAGGTTGAGGTGATCAAGGCCGACCTGACCAACAAGGCCGACCTCGTAAAACTGGAAGAACGCCTGGCTTCTGATCCGGCGATAGAGGTTCTGGTCAACAACGCCGGCGCGGCTGACGGTCAAGGCTTCGTGGCCAGCGATCGCGATGCGATCGAGCGCCTGATCCAGCTGAACGTCACGGCTGTCACTCGTCTCGCCCAGGCCGCAGCCTCGTCCTTCGCGCCGCGCGACCATGGAACCATCATAAACCTGAGCTCGGTGGTCGGCCTTCTGCCGGAGATGCGCTCGACGGTCTACGGGGCGACCAAGGCCTTCGTGCTCTTCCTGACCCAGGGCCTGCGCCAGGAACTTCCGACGGGCGTGCGCGTGCAGGCTGTGCTGCCCGGCGCCACCCGCACCGAGATCTGGGAGCGCGCGGGCATCGACGTCGGCGCATTCGACCCGGAAATGGTCATGGACGTCGACGCCATGGTCGACGCGGCGCTCGCCGGCTTCGACCAGGGCGAGCTCGTCACCATCCCGTCGCTGCCCGATCAGGACGACTGGAACGCTTTCCAGGCCGCGCGCGGCAAGCTGGGGCCGAACCTGTCGCGGCGTGTTCCGGCGGCGCGCTACACGGCGGGCTGACCGAAGGACGAATCCTCGCCGGCGCGGCGCTCACTCCCGCGCCGGCGAGTCCGCCCAGGACCGGCTCTCCGGCTTGATGCCGACCGAAGCGCCGATCCGGAACGCGGGAAAACTAGAGAGCCTGTCCAATTCGGATCGCGATCCGAATTGGATAAACAGGCTCGTTCTTCAAAGTGTAGAGCGTGGCGGGCGCCCAAACCGCTCACACTTTCGGCTGCCACGCTCTACGAGAGCACCATCACGACGACGCGGCGGTTCTGGGCTCGGCCTTCGCGCGTCTCGTTCGGGGCGACCGGAGCGTCCTGGCCGTAGGAGATCGTCGCCATCCGGTTCAGGGCGACACCGTGCTGGCTGAGGAACTTGCGCACCGTCTCGGCGCGCTTTTCGCCGAGCTCGTCGTTGTATGCCTTCGAGCCCGAATTGTCGGTGTGGCCCTGGATCTCCAGGTAGACGTTCTTGTTGTCGGCCTTCAGCTTCTCAGTGAACTCCGACAGGCGTTGCTCGGCTTCCGGCGACAGGGTGGCGGCGTTGACCGGGAACTTCACGGAGTCGTCGCTGAGCACCAGGGCGTACTGGAACTTGCCCTCCGCCAGCTTGCCGGCGGCGATGGCGCGGTCCAGGGCGTCCTTGGACGTCTTGTCCAGCTCGCCGATCTGGGTGTCGTGAGCGCTGACCCGCTCGTTGACCGCCCCGACCTGGGTGTTGACGTACTTCTTGGTCGCGCAGCCGCTGACCGTAAGGCCGCCCATCACCAGGGCGGCGGCGACCATGATGGTCTTGGAGCTTGCTATCATTGGTTTCTCGTCCGTACTGACGCGGCGTCCTGCAACGCTCGCATCGTCAAAACGGACAGCCGAACTTGGCCAAAGATGGGCGCGATTCTGGCGCTTCCGGGTCAAGCTTGAGCATTGATTTTCAAGCACATTACTACCGCGCGCGAACCCGAACGGCAGGGTTTGGTTCCGATGAAAATTATTCCGTTTGCGACATAGAAAGCCACGCCAGCAAGGCCTTCAAGGCGGGGTTCGGGGCCTTGGATTTCAGCCAGGTCAGCCAGTAGCGACCCGCCCCGACCTCGATGTCGAAGGGGCGGACCAGGCTTCCTTGGGCCAGGTCTCGCGTGAACATATTGGGCGGCGCCAGCGCTACGCCAAGACCCTGGATCGCCGCCTCGACCATCACCCAGGAACTGTCGAACACCGCCCCCCGGATCGGCGGCGGCGAGAGACCGGCGGCGGCGACAAGACAGGCAACAACGGCAAGGACACCACCAACGACGTCGCCATCACCTGGCCGCCGGGGCGGGGGCCGATCCTGCTGGCGGTGTTCCACGACCGGGGCGGCGACGAGGGCGCCCGCAACACCGTTCACGCGGAGGTCGCGCGGGCGGTTGTGAAGGCGGGGCTTGGAGCTTAGGCGGAAAAGTTATCCACAGGGCGTCATAATAATCCCAACCTCCCCGGCGAATGCCGGGGCCCAGATCGAGCCCTCGATGGTCTGAGAACTCGAAAAGCCGAAGGCGAGCCCACCCCAAACGCCCGAGATGAATCTGGGCCCCGGCATTCGCCGGGGAGGTCGGGGATTTTGAACACCCATACCTATCCCCGCCTAGAAACGACCGTTTCCGTTACGCCACAGCCCCTTAGACAAAAACGCAGGTTTCTTACGCACGGTGTTCCCGGCGCCCTCATGATTTGAAGTCATGAGCACCGCCCAAAACCCCACCGCCGCCCGTCGCTGGTGCGACGCCCTGCAACGCAAGCTGATGGACGCGCTGGACGCGGCCTGGGCCCTGGCCGAGGGAACCGACGACCCGGCCGTCATCGCCAAGGCCCGCGACCAGTCGCGGCTGGCCGGCCACATCGCCGGCATGGCCCGCAAGGTTCTGGCGCTGGATCCGCCCCAGCCCAAGCCCGCCAACCTGCCCGGCTTCATCCACGAGGCGTTCGACCGCCTGGACGCGGCCACCGCGCCGATCCTGGCGGCCGCCGCGCGCAAGGAGGCCGCCGAAACCGGCAAGCCCCCCGCCGCCCAGGCCGTGGCGATGCAAAACGCGTTGCGAAAGCTGAAGCGGCGCTGAGGCGAGCGTCCTGGGGCCAATCGACATTCAAGCCCGGCTTTGAAGCCAAGAACCCGCCTTCCTGGGCCTTGTGCCCAGGAAGGCGGAAATTGATCCCTGCTTCGAATGTCGATGGCCCCTAAGCCGGATCAGTCCAGCCGGGGGGCGCGCAACTTTGCGGCGGCGACCAGCTTCTGGCGATAGACACCGATCATGTGGTCGTCGATCAGCGGGAACTTACGCGTGAAGAGCCACCAGAGCCCGAACCCAAAAAAGCGCAGAAGCAGCGAGGCGGGCGGGCGATCGTGCCTAAGCTCGCCCGCCTTGCTCAAGTAGCGCACGTCGCCGCCATGCGAGAAGCCGAGCCAAGGCGGCGGCACAGACGCGACGACGTCCTTCTCGTTGACCAGCCGGTAGTGCGGGCACTTCACCTCGGTGTCGAACCGCTTCTGGCCCACGCGCGGCGAGCCGAAGGTGTAGCAGGCCGCCAGGGTGTCGCGCTCAAACGCGGCCGAGGCGATCTGAGCCAGAGCGCCGCCCAGCGAATGGCCGGTGATGTAGAGGCCCTTGTCGGCCGGAACCTTCTTGGGATCGGCCAGATCCCGCCGGATCGCCGGCTCGATCTTCTGGAAAGCCTCCAGGAACCCCGTGTGGACCCGCACCGCGTCCACGGAGGTGTTCAGAGGCGTCAGCCCCGCTTCCAGATTCACCGCCCAGTCCTTGCGGTCTTCCGTGCCCCGGAAAACCAGGACCGTCATCTGGTCGCTGGTCGCCAGATAGGCCTGGCTGCCGATCGGCGTGTCGTAGACCTCAACCAGTTCGAAGCCGCCGCTGCGCAGACGGACCCTCATCAGGTCGAGGGCCGCGCCCGTCTGATCCTCGAAATTGTCGTAGGCGACGCCGCACAGCGAGGCCATCAGCGCGCAGGTGCGGTCCGAATAGGCCGCGCGCCAGGTCGGCGCGGCGGCGACCATGGCCGGCGTGATGGGACTGAGCTTCGCGGCGAGTTCGCGCGCCCGTTTCAGGACGTCAGCAAATTCCTTTTCCAATGCCTGGACCGCCGATTGATCGCTCATGCCAAAGCCCCCCGGCCGCACGCAACACCCTCAATGGTTGTTTTTGATACTAACACTACCGAAAACAAAAGCAATACGGCGGCGCTCGCACCCGGCCTCGATGGCCTTGTCGACGATGCGGACGGGTCTTGGCTCCACCTGGGCAGCCGATGAGCGTATCGCCCGCTGCGCAACCCGAGATAACCGTGTTACCGCTACACCCAACCTGGGGGAGGCGTGAGACGTGAAGGGTTTCCAGCTTACGGCGTCGATGGCCGCGCTGATCTTGATGGCGAACGCGGCCTTGGCCCAGACGCCGCCGCCAACCGCTCCCGCAGGGAAAGCCCAGGCCGCGCGCGACGCCGAGCGCGCCCTGTGGACGCCGGGCGAGGCCCGCTACCTTCGGTCCTGGATGGTGATGGGCGCGGCCCAGCGCCCCGCCGACGAGGCCGGCCTGCGCTCGACCAACCTCTGGAAACCTGTCACCGCCTGGGATGACCCCGTGGACCTGACGGCGTCCGGAGCGGAAGGCCGCTGGCTGTACGCTCTGGCCCTGGTGCGGCGCGACGCCGAAGGACCGGCCGAGCTGTCCCTGGGCGCGGGCGGGCCTCTGGCGGCCTGGGTGAACGGCGCGCCGGTCGCCCTGCCCGAGCGCCCCTCGGGTCTGTATGACACCGTGCGCGTTCCCGTTTCGCTGAACGCCGGAAACAATGTGGTGCTGCTGCGGGCCGAGCGGGGTTCGGGGGCCACGGTCCTGACCGCGCGCATCCTCTTGCCTGCTCAACCCCTGCCCGACCTGCGGCTGCAACCCGGCGTCTGGACCGACGGCGACCAGCTGCAGGTGCGCACCGACGCCGCCCCCGCTCCGGGGACCGTCACGGTCTTGGTCACAGCGCCGGGCGGGCGCGAGATGGGCCGCATCGAGGCTGGGCGCGGAGCGATCGCCGCCCTGCCGACCGCCGACTGGCCCGACGGCCCCTATGAGGTCGAGGTGCGGGGGACCAGCGCCGCCGGCCGTCCTCTCCGGGCCTTCAGCCCCTGGTACAAGGGCGACATGGCGCCCGCCGCCAAGGCCCTGCTGGACCAGGCCGCCGCGGCGACGGGCGCTGACGCCGAGGCCGGCCACTGGCGGATGCTGGCCGACCTGGTGAAGGATCGCGCGGGCCCCGACCTCTCGCGACTGAAGGACGCCTACGCCTCGGTCCATTCGGCCCTGATGGAGGCGGCCGAAATGCGCCTTGGCCCCCAGGCCGCGATCCGCCCGCTGGGCTTTACGCGCCTGGCCTGGGTCGATCCGCTGGACGGCTCCACCCAGTTCTGCCGGGCCAACCTGCCGGCCGACTATGATCCGGCTCGCCCGTGGCCGACGGTGCTGAACCTGCACGGCGCCAACGGGGCTCAGCCGCCCTATATCCGCTACTGGAGCGTCGACGCCCGCCATGGCGCGGCGTCGGAACGCTGGCCCGTGATCTGGATCGAGCCGCACGGGCGCGGCACCAACGGCTATATGGGTCCCGGCGAGCGGGACGTGCTGAACTGCCTTGCGGCGGCGCGGGCGCGGCTGAACGTGGACCCGACGCGCACCTATCTGACCGGCGGCTCGATGGGCGGCAAAGGGACCTGGCTGATCGGCAGCCGCCACGCGGGCGTCTTCGCGGCCCTGGCGCCGGTGTTCGGCGGGGCCGATCTGCGCCTGGATCCCCAGTTTGGTCGCGACGATCCCGCCGCCGACCGCCCGATGGAGCGCTGGACCCGCGAGATCGAGAGCGACTTCGTCGGGCTGGAGGCGCTGAACAACACGCCGGTCTTCGTGCTGCAAGGCGACCAAGACGCCGCCGCCGATCCGCGCCAGGCCCGCCACGCGGTCGCCATGCTGCAGCGCTGGGGCTACGACGTCCGCTATCGCGAGTATCCCGGCCGCGTCCACGAGGCGCTGGAGGGCTGGGAGGACCTGGTCGTCGGCTGGTTCCTGCAGCACCGCCTGGCCGAGGCCCCAGCGAGGTCCGGCTGCGCGCTGCCGACCTGCGCGCGGCCCGCGCCCACTGGTTGGCGGTCGATGGCGCGCTGGCTCCACTGTCGCTGATCGAGGCCGACGCGGCGATGGTCCAGCCGGGCGTGCTGCGCCTGGACACCCGCAACGTCGCGCGCCTGGCCCTGACGCCGCCGGCCGTGCTGCTGACGCCCGGCGCGCCGCTGAAGGTCGTCTGGAACGGCCGCGCCCTGCAGGCCGCGCCCGACGCGAACGGCCGCTTCGTCCTGGCCGCGCCGGACGCGCCGAAGGGGCCGCGCCTGAAGACGCCCGCCCTGCCCGGCGGGGTGTTCGACATCCTGTCGACGCCGTTCGTCATCGTGGTCGGCACGACGTCCAAGGATCCCAACGCCCGCGCCCTGCTCAGGAGCAAGGCCGACCAGCTGGCGGGGCTGTGGCGCGGGATCTATGGCGGCGGCCAGCCTCGGATCGTCGATGACAAGGCCCTGACGGCCGAGCAGGAGAAAAACCTGTCGCTGATCCTGCTGGGCGGCCCCGACGCCAACGCCGTCGCCGCGCGGCTGCGGCGCGACCTGCCGCTGACCGTGGCGTCCGACACGATCACGATCGACGGCCGCCGGTTCGAGGCCAAGGAGGCCTATGCGGTGATGCTGCGGCCCAGTCCTCTCGCGGCCGATCGCTATGTGCTGACCATAGCGGCCAACGGCGCCGACGGCCTGCTGGCCTGGGAGCCGTTCTCGCTGATCACCGCCATGAGCGACACCATCGGCCAGCCCTTCGACTGGTGGATCGGCGACGGCCGCCGGCCGGTCCAGGCGCGAGGCCGGGCGCCCGATCGCGGCTGGATCGCCTCGGGCGTCTTCGACCAGGCCTGGCGCCGCGACGACGCCTGGACCTTCCTGGGCGACGCGGCGGCGCGGGCGGGCGCGACGCCCAGAGCCCGCCCCAAGGGCGCGATCACCCTGCCTCCGGCCGTGCTGGAGCGCTATGTCGGCCGCTACGCTCTGGTCGGCCGCCCCGAGACGACGCTCGCGATCCGTCGCGAAGGCGACGCTCTGGTGGTGGAACCTCCAGGCGGCATGTCCAGCGACAAGCTGCTGGCCGAGAGCCCTTCCCGCTTCCGCTTCGCCTCCGACGGCTCGCTGGGCGAGGCTACGCTGGACGCAAGCGGCCAGGTGATCGAGATGCGCTTCGGCGAGGGGGCTGGCCAGTCAAGCTGGCGACCAACGCCGAAGTGACAGCTGGCGCTTACGCCCCCTCCTCGTCGACATAGATCACCACCGGCTTGCCGCGCGACAGCGGCGGGCCGCGGTCTCGCGCCCTCGCCCCTTCACCCACCCCAAAGAACGGCGGTTGACACTGATGCGAGAGAACTCTATTTGGTAGAGTATTCTAAATCAGGAGGGATTGATGCGTACTTTCACTTTCACGGCCTCGGCGATCGCGGCCTTGCTGCTGTGGTCCGGCTCGGCTTCGGCGGCCCCCGACTGCGCGCCCCGCGCGCCGGCGGCCATCACGTCTCAAGAGGTCGGCGACCAGGGCCTGGTCGCTCAGTTCCTGCAACCGACCACGCCGGGCAAGCATCCGGCCTTGCTGATCCTGGGCGGGTCGGAGGGCGGCTCGGCCGGCGTGCGCCAGCTGGCCAAGCCTTTCGCCGAGCAGGGCTATGCGGTCCTGGCGCTGTCCTATTTCGCCGCGCCGGGCCTGCCCGCGACGGCCGAGGAAATGCCGCTGGAGTATTTCGACCGGGCCGTGGCCTGGCTGGCGGCCCAGCCGTCGGTCGATCCCAAGACGATCGGCGTCTATGGCGTCTCCAAGGGCGCCGAGGCCTCGCTGCTGGTCGCCAGCCGCAATCCGGCGCTGAAGGCGGCGGCCGCGGGCGTGGGCACGTCGTTCGTCTGGCAGGGCATCAGCACCACCGGCGGCGCGGCCAAGTCCAGCTGGACCCTGGCGGGCAAGCCGGTCGACTACCTGCCCTACGGCCCCGGCGTGCGCTTTGATCCGAGCAACTACATGGCCTTCATCTACGGCCTCTACGACACCGGTCTGAAGGCCGCCGGCGCCCATCCGCAGGCGGCGATCCCGGTCGAGCGCATCCACGGCCCGGTGATGCTGATCAGCGGTCGCGCCGACGCCATGTGGCCGTCCTCGGCGATGTCGGACGCGGTCGTGGCGCGGCTGAAGGACAAGGGCTTTGCCTATCGGGTGACGCACCTGGCCTATCCCGACGCCGGGCACACCGCCGGCATGCCCGCGCTGATGGGCGCGTCGGACAAGGGCGCCGACGAGGCCGTGGGCGGCACAGCCGAGGGCAACCGGTTCGCCCGGACCGACATGTGGCCCAAGCTGGTCTGCTTCTTCGACGGCGCCCTGAAGCGGTAAGTCTTGACGCTCTTTCTGAGGGGTTTGGGTGACTCAGCCAAACCCGCTAGACAGGCTTCAAGTCAGGACGTCTCGCGCCCCCTGGGCGCGGCAGGAGAAGCGCGATGCAGCTCGATGCTGAGCAGGCCCGGAAGGATATCGAGACCGCCACGCAGCGCGCGCGGGCCTTTCAGGCCTATGCGGCGGCGGGACCGGTGATCGCCGTCTGGGGCGTCGTTTGGATCGTCACCAACCTGGCCAAGGTCCTTCAGCCGGCGCAGGCGGCGGTGATCGGGTCGGCGGCGATGCTGGTCGGGATCGCCGCCAGCATCGCCGGGGGCCTGCTGGCGCGACGGTCGGGCCGGCCAAGACCCCAGCTCAAGAGCGCCCTGGGCGGCGCGACCTTCGCCGGACTGCTGGTCGCCGTTCTCGCCGTGGTAGGCCCCGCCGACATGCAGGCGGCCAGCGCCGCCGTCGCCCTGATCGTGGCGGCCGCCTATGTCTTCGTCGGCCTGATGACCGGCGCGCGGATCGCCTGGCTGGGCCTAGCCTTGGCTGTGGTCGTGCTCGCGGCCTGGTTCGGCGCGCGCCCCGCGTTCGATCTGATCCTGGCCCTGGCCGGCGGCGGGCTGCTGGCCGGCACGGGCCTTTGGCTGTGGAGGCAATAGGTGGACGAGATCATCCATCAGAGCCTGCGCCTGAAGGTCATGGCCACCCTGGCCGCCACGCCGGAAGAGGCCGTGGAGTTCAAGCGCCTGCGCTCGGTCACTCAGGCCACGGACGGCAATCTGGGTCGCCAGCTACAGACCCTGGCCGAGGCCGGTTACATCGAGCTGATCAAGGACTACGCCAACAATCGCCCCCGCACCCGCGCCCTGCTGACGTCCAAGGGGGCCAAGGCCTTCGCCGACCACGTGGCCTATCTGGACGCCTTGCTGCGCCCCTGAGACGCGGGGGCGCTTACGCCCCCTCCTCGTCCACGTAGATGACCACCGGCTTGCCGCGCGACAGCGGCTCCCAGCCGGCCTCGATGGCCGAGGCGATGGCCTTGGCGACGACGCGGACCGGGATCTGCGAGGGCTTCAGCGGCGGGGCGCTGAACTTGGGCTTGGGGCCGGGCGGGAACTCGATCATCGCCTCGCGCTGACCTTCCTTGTGGCGCGCGGCGATCACCTTGCCGTGGCGCTCGGAGGGGTCGTACGACCACTGCGGCAGGCGATGCAGACGCCAGACATAGGGGTCTCCGTCGACCTCGATGTCGAATTCCGTGGTGAGCTTGGTGGTCTTGGCCATGGGGGGAGATAGCGCGAAGGGCGGCGGAGAAAAAGCCTCCCCCTTCTCCCCTTGAGGGAGAAGGTGTCGCTGAAGGCGACGGATGAGGGGTCGCGCGAACGAAAACCGTCGCGACAGGCGGAAAGGCCCGTCGTGGCGGATAGGTTCTTCACCCCCTCACCCGACCCGCTTCGCGGGCCACCCTCTCCCGCAAGGGGAGAGGGGCTCACTTTTATTACTGCAGCACCGCTTTTCCAAACGACAGCTGCCCATCGGCGACCCCGACGGCGATGACGCCGCCGTCTTCGATCTCGCCGGCCAGCAGCTTCTTGGCGATCGGGTCGACCAGTTCCTTCTGGATCACGCGCTTCAAGGGGCGCGCGCCGTAGACGGGGTCGTAGCCCTTGTCGGCCAGCCAGTTCAGGGCCTCGGCGTCCAGCGACAGGGCCATGCGGCGGTCGGTCAGCAGCTTTTCGACCCGCTGCAGCTGGATGCGGACGATGTCGCCCATGTTGTGGCGCGACAAGCGCTTGAACAGGATGATCTCGTCGATCCGGTTCAGGAACTCGGGGCGGAAGTGGCCGCGCACCATGTTCATGACCATCGGCCGAACCGCTTCGACGTCTTCGCCCTCCTCCTGGTTGGCCAGGAACTCGGCGCCCAGGTTGCTGGTCATGATGATCAGCGTGTTGCGGAAGTCGACCGTGCGGCCCTGGCCGTCAGTCAGGCGGCCGTCGTCCAGCACCTGCAGCAGCACGTTGAAAACGTCGGGGTGGGCCTTCTCGATCTCGTCGAACAGCACCACCTGGTACGGCCGCCGGCGCACGGCTTCGGTCAGCGCCCCGCCCTCGTCGTAGCCGACATAGCCGGGAGGCGCGCCGATCAGGCGGCTGACCGAGTGCTTTTCCATGTACTCGGACATGTCCATCCGGGTGATGGCCGCCTCGTCGGCGAACAGGAACTCGGCTAGCGACTTGGTCAGCTCGGTCTTGCCCACGCCCGTCGGGCCCAAGAACAGGAAGCTGCCGATCGGCTTGGACGGATCCTGCAGACCCGCGCGGGCGCGGCGGACGGCGTCGGAGACGGCTTCGAGCGCCTCGTCCTGGCCGACCACGCGACCGCGCAGCTCGTCCTCCATCTTGAGCAGCTTCTCGCGCTCGCCTTCCAGCATCTTCTCGACCGGAACCCCGGTCCAGCGGCTGACCACGGCGGCGATCTGTTCGGCGTCGACGACTTCGGGCGTGAGGGCCTGGGTGTCGCCTTCTTCAGCCTCGGCCAGGCGTTTTTCCAGGGCCGGGATCTCGCCGTACTGGATCTGGCCGGCGCGGGCGAAGTCGCCGGCGCGCTGGGCGTTGGCGAGGTCCGCGCGCAGGCGGTCGAGGGCCTCACGGGCCTGCGCCGCGCCGCCGACCTTGTCCTTCTCGGCCTTCCAGCGGGCGGTCATCTCGTCCGACCGAAACTGCAGGTCGTCCACTTCGACTTCAAGGTTTTCCAGGCGCTGCCGGGAGGCCGCGTCGGTTTCCTTCGACAGCGCCTCGCGCTCGATCTTCAACTGCACCAGGCGCCGGTCGATCTCGTCCAGCTCCTCGGGCTTTGAGTCGATCTGCATGCGCACGCGGCTGGAGGCCTCGTCCATCAGGTCGATGGCCTTGTCGGGCAGGAAGCGGTCGGCGATGTAGCGGTTGCTCAGGGTGGCGGCCGCGACGATGGCCGAGTCCGAGATGCGCACCCCGTGGTGGACCTCGTACTTCTCCTTCAGGCCGCGCAGGATCGAGATGGTGTCCTCGACCGTGGGCTCGCCGACGAACACCGGCTGGAAGCGCCGGGCCAGGGCCGCGTCCTTCTCGACGTGCTTGCGGTACTCGTCCAGCGTGGTGGCGCCGACGCAGTGCAGCTCGCCGCGCGCCAGAGCCGGCTTCAAGAGGTTGGAGGCGTCCATCGCCCCGTCGCTCTTCCCGGCCCCGACCAGCGTATGCATCTCGTCGATGAACAGGATGATCGAGCCCTCGGCCGCCGTGGTCTCGGCCAGAACGGCCTTCAGGCGCTCCTCGAACTCGCCGCGATACTTCGCGCCGGCGATCAGGCTGCCCATGTCCAGCGAGAGCAGCTTCTTGTCCTTCAGGCTTTCGGGCACGTCGCCATTGACGATGCGCAGGGCCAAGCCCTCGACGATGGCGGTCTTGCCCACGCCCGGCTCGCCGATCAGGACGGGGTTGTTCTTGGTGCGGCGCGACAGGACCTGGATGGTGCGGCGGATCTCCTCGTCGCGGCCGATCACGGGGTCCAGCTTGCCGTCGCGGGCGGCCTGGGTCAGGTCGCGGGCGTAGCGCTTGAGGGCGTCATAACCCTCCTCGGCATTGGCGCTGTCGGCGGTGCGGCCCTTGCGGATGGCGCCTGCGGCGGTCTCCAGGCTCTGGGCCGAGACGCCGGCCTCCTTGAACAGCTTGGCCGCGTCGCCGCCTTCCTTGGCGAGGGCGATCAGCAGGCGCTCGGTGGTGACGAAGGCGTCCCCCGCCGTCTTGGCGGCCTTCTCGGCTTCGGCGAAGACGCGGGCGGTGTCGGGCTTCATGTAGAGCTGGCCGCCGGCGCCGTCGACACGGGGAGTCTTGGCCAGCAGGGTCTCGACGCCGCCGTCCAGCTGGTCGGGGCGGCCGCCGGCGCTCTGGATCAGGGCGCGGCTAAGGCCGTCCTTCTCCTCGAGCAGGACCTTCAAGATGTGTTCGGGCGCGAACTGCTGATGGCCGCGCGCGAGGGCCAGGCTCTGGGCCGACTGAACGGCCTGCTTGGCGCGATCAGAGTAGAGGTCGATGTTCATGATGTCCCCTTCATAGGCGGATCGGGACGCGTCGCCTTGATCAAGCACAACGCATCCCCAAGCCTGTTTTCTGGCCGAGGCCAGCAAACAGGCTCGATCTTTAAGTACTTAGAGCGCGTTCGAGCGGGTCGCCCTTGCGGCCCGACCCTAACGCGCTCTAGGGGGCATTTAGGTGTGGCCGTTCAGCCACACAAGGCCCTACCAGCCCTTGCTGGCCAGATATCGTTCCAGCGCCTGGATCCGCACCGCGTCGGAGGGGTGGGTTGAGCCCAGATCACCCTCGGCGCCCTTGGCGTTCTGGGCCTGGTCCATCGCCTGCATGTTCCGCCACAGCTTGACCGCCTCGCGCGGGCGATAGCCGGCCCGCTGCATGAAATCGACGCCCAGCTTGTCGGCCTCCAGCTCCTGCTTGCGCGAGAACGGCAAGAGCACGCCGTACTTGGCCGCGTCGTCGCCGTGGTCCTTGATCAGCTTGCCAAACTCGGTGCCGCCGGCGGCCGCGCCAGCCAGGCCCAGCAGCAGCTTGGTGGTGGTCTGCTGCGAGGCGCGCTCGGCGGCGTGGCGGGCGACGACATGGCCGGCCTCGTGGCCGATCACGGCGGCCAGCTGGTCGTCGTTCTCGACCATCGCCAAAAGCCCCACCGTCACCCCGACATGGCCGCCGGGCAGCACGAAGGCGTTGGGGGCCTCGTCCAGGAACACCGCATAGTCCCAAGGCCGATCGGCCAGGCCCGCGGCGGTGATCACCCGCTGGCCGACGAACCGGACCCGCTCGTTCTTGCGCGGCTCTTTGGAGATGTAGGCGGTGCGCAAGGTGTCGGCCCAGGCCTTCTCACCGTCGCGGGCCAGGTTGTCGTCATTGACGATCAGCAGCTGGTCGCGCCCGAGGTCGGCATTATAGGCGCAGCCTCCCAGCGCGCAGGCGGCGGCGAGGAGCAGCGGCAGGGTCAGGCGACGAAGGAAGGCCATGGGGCTCGGGGCGAATGTTTCAAACGAGATACGAAGGTTATCACCGGGCGAGGTGAGGCGCGCAACAGGTCAAGCTTGGCGTTCAAAATGACCACGCGCAGCCGACGCCGATCGTGGCGCTGGTCTGGCCCATGGGTTCATCCTTCACCGCCGCCACGGGCTTGCAGCCGTTCTTGGGCGGCCGGGTCAGATAGGGCCTGGCGTCGCGGGCGTAACGACCGGTGAGGTCGAAGTTCACGCGCGGCGGCGGCTTTTCGCCCAGGGCCGCCAGCCGCTCCTCGCAGCGGGCCCGGGCTTCCGGCGGCAGACGCTCAAGCCCGCTGGCCGGACAGCCGCCAAGCCCCAGCAGAGCCGGCCTTCCGGGAGCGCCCTCCCGCAAGCCGGAGACGGGCGCGGAAGGCGCGGCGTCTGTCGCGATCGACGACGGCGCTGGAACGGGTGAGGCCGTGTCGGGGGACGGCGCCTGGACGCGCGATCGGCTGGGGCCGCGCGCCCTCTCCCGCCGCCGCGCCGAGAGCGTTTCGAAAGGCGGCTCCAGCCACACGGTCATGGGTCGCGGCGGCGCGGTCTCGGGCGCTGGCTTCGGTTCCAGCATGAACAGCGCCGCCAGCAGCGCATGTAGCGCCAAAGACGCAAGCGCCACGCCCCATCGCAGCCGCCGTCGCCGCACGATCGCCCCCGCCTAAACCCCCGGTCGGGGTACTAGCGCCAAGGTCGATGGCGAAACTCGGACCGAAACGTGGCCGTCAGCGGCGTTCTCCAAAGAAAAAGGGAGCCGCTTGCACGGCTCCCTCGCATGTCGTCCTGACGTCTGGTCGAAAGATCAGCCCTCGTCGGCGCTGGTCTCGGCCGGAGCGCCTTCGCCCGCCTCGAAGCTGCGCGGGGCGCGGCGGCGGCGGGGCTTCTTGACCTCTTCGCCGTCGGCCGAAGCTTCCGGCGCGGGGGCCGGCGCGGCCTCGGGGGCGGGGCGTTCGGTCTTGCGGCCGAGGAAGGCCGGAGCGTGGCTGACGGCGCCGTCCTGGCCGCGCAACAAGGGCGAACCCTCGCTGGCGGGGGCCTCGGCGGTCAGCGGCGAGGCTTCCGGCTCGATCACGGCCATCGGGTCGCGCTCGCCGCGCGGCTGCCAGTCACGATCGCGGTTGCGGTCGCGGCGACGGCGGCCTTCGCGGAACTCGCCCTCGGCCTGGGGCTGGTCGCCCTCGGCGGCCGGACGGTCTTCACGGGGGCGGTCGTCACGATCGCGGAAGCGGTCCTCACGGGGACGATCGTCACGGGGGCGATCATCACGGGGGCGATCATCGCGAGGACGGTCATCGCGCGGGCGATCGTCACGGGGCCGATCATCACGAGGACGGTCGTCGCGCGGGCGATCATCGCGCGGGCGGTCGTCGCGGTTGCGATCGCGGTCGTCGCGGTCGCGCCAGCGGTCACGGCGGCCGTCGCCATCGCGGCTGCGGTCATCGCGGGGACGGTCGTCGCGGTTGCGGTCGCGATCCCGGTTGCGATCGCGGTCGCGGCTTTCGAAGCGGTCGCGGCGTTGCTCGCCGCTCTCGCCCTCGGCGCCGTCGCCCTGAGCCTGCTCGGCCGGGGCCTCGCTGACTTCAGGCTCTTCCGGCGGCTCGGCCTCGAAGTCGATCTCGTAGGCGGCGTAGACGTCCTTGCCGACGATGTCGGACACCGGACGATTCGGCTGGATGGCCCGCAGGACGCGGAAATAGTGCTCGGCGTGCTGGAGATAGTTTTCCGCGAGCACCCGGTCGCCGGACGACGAGGCGTCGCGGGCCAGTTGCTGGTACTTCTCGTAGACGCTCTGGGCCGCGCCGCGCACCTTCACGCCTTCCGGACCGTTCGAGTCGAACGCGCGGTTGGCGTTGTGCTGCTGAGGCTTGCCACCGTTGCCGCCACGATTGTTGCGGCCGCGCTGGCGCTTCATGCCCTTGAAATCTCTCATGTTCTCTTCTGGACCTGTCCGGAGGGTCAGTCTTGAGGCTGGCGCATCCGGCCTTGTTGGTCTCTGGGCGGGTCGAACCCTGTTCGTTTCAGAGACACTGGTTTCCGTAGAGCCCCCGCCCTGCTCTTTGCGGCGCGACGACCGGCGGACCGGGCGCGCCTGCCGAGGGGGTGTCGCGAGCGCTGAACGCGCTAACTTTTCCCGTCACCCGGCGATCTGGAAGGAGACATGACTCGTCTAACGGTTCACGCACCGGTTTCCAAGGGATTTTTCACCCCGATCACAACACGGTCGTGCGTCGACAGATCCTTGACCGTCCGGACGCCCTGCGCGCCGGCCGCGTTGAACAGCGCCTCGACCGCCTTGGACTGGTCGTAACCGATCTCGACGGCGAACATGCCGCCCGGTTTCAGCACCCGCAGGATCTCCGGCGCCAGCAGCCGATAGGCCTCCAGGCCGTCCTCGCCGCCGTCCAGGGCCAGGCGCGGTTCGTGGTCGCGAACCTCGGGCTCGAGGGTCTCGATCACGGCCGAGGGGATGTAGGGCGGGTTGGAGACCACCAAGTCGAAGCTGGCGTCGGACAGACCCGCCGTCCAGTCGCCGTGCATCAGGGCCGCGCGGGTGTTCAAATCGAGGTTGGCGGCGTTGTCGCGCGCCACGGCCAGGGCTTCGTTGGACGCATCCACGCCCAGGCCCTTGGCCGCCGGCCGCTCGGCCAGCACCGCCAGGAGGATCGTGCCAGAGCCGACGCCCAGATCCAGCATCGAGAACGGCATGCTCTCCGGGAAGGCCTTGAGCACCTCGTCGACGATGACCTCGGTCTCGGGACGCGGGGTCAGGACGTTCTTGTTCACCTGCAGCAGGATCTTCCAGAAGCCCTTGCGGCCGATGATGTGGCTGACCGGCTCGCGGCGGGCCCGGCGGGTGAGGAAGTCGTCCAGCATCGCGGCCTGCTCGGCGGTGAGCTCGCGATAGGGATCGGTGACGATCTCGGTGCGGGTGACGCCGGCGGCGACCTCCAGCATCAGGCGCGCGTCGATCGACGGCTGATCAATGCCGGCGTCCTTCAGACGATCCTTGGCGGCGGTCCAGGCTTTGACGAGGGTCTGGGTCATGGGCGGGGCATTTAGCGCGTCAGCGGCCGGGAGGCGAGATTGAATGCGATACCAAGTTTTGGTATTTTAACTCACCGACGGAGGTCCTCGATGAGCAAGAACACATCCATCGTGCTCAGCGAGCACTTCCAAGCGTTCATCGCCGAACAGGTCGAGGAGGGGCGATACGGCTCGGCGAGCGAAGTGGTTCGCGCCGGTCTTCGTCTCTTGGAAATCCAGGAAGCCAAACTCGCGGCTTTGCGCTCCGCTCTCAAGGAGGGTTGGGAAAGCGGAAAGCCTGAACCCTTCGATGTCGAGGCCTTCCTGGCCGATGTGAACGCGGACTACGACGCCAAGTCGTGAGCGGTTACCACCTCACTCCACTCGCGCGTTTCGATATGCGCGAGATCTGGACCTACACCGTCCAGCAGTGGGGCAGGCGCATCGCCGATGGATACATCCGCGAATTGACCGCCGCGATCGAAGGCGTCGCCGCAGATCCTTATCTCGGCGTCGCCATGGATGACGGAACCCATCGCAAGCTGATCTTTCGCTCTCACATCATCTTCTACGCGACATCCGGAAATGGCGTTGTCGTCGTTCGGGTTCTGCACCAGCAGATGGACGTGACAAACCGGCTGGGCTGACGCTCAGCGCAGCGCCACCCCATCCCCCTCGCCCACCGCCCCGCCGGCTGTCACGGTCAGGTAGATGCCGCAGAACATGTGGCCGTAGTGGTCGAACAAGGCCTTGACGAGGTCGGCGTCGCGCTGGCCGGTGTCGAGATCGACGTGGGTGGCGGCGCAGCGGACGATGGGCTTGAGGACCTCGGCGGTCGCCCCGCCGATCGTCAGCGTCCGGCCCGTCCAGTCGTTCTCAACCCAGGCCGGCCAGCCCTCGACATAGAGGTTGGCGCGGAAGCGCAAGGGGTCCAGCTCGCGGCCGATCTTCTGGCCAAGGTCGCGCACGCTAGCCAGGTTCACGATCGAGACGAAGCCGGACTTGCTGTCCATGAACCGGTGGGCGCCGGGGCCCTCGATGACCCGCAGGGGGCCGGAAGCCTCCTCGCCAAGGACGGCGGCCAGCCAGGCCTCGAAGCTCGCCCGCCCCTCCGCCGAGCGCAGGTCGCCAGCGAAGTCGGTATGCCCCTGCGCCTTGGCGCTCAGCACCCCCGTCGCCGCGTCATAGGCGGTGCGCACGCGCGCCACGGCCGGGATCTTGGCCAGGACCGTGAACTTCATCTTCGAGATGTGCGCCGGCGAGGCCGGATCAAAGCCGCTGGGCCCGTCCTCGACCGCGTAGAGCCGATCGCAGGGGAAACACGCCCCCGCCTCCAACGTGACCGAGGTCAGCCGCTCCGGCGTGAAGCCCTTGACGGGGTGGCGATAGAGCGAGGCGATCTTGGCGTTCATGGCGCGGCAGGATCGGAGCCGACTCAGGCGCTGGCAAGCGCTTGCCGCGGATAAACGCGTCCGCCTATGAAGACCCCATGCCCCTGCTCGCCCCCGCCCAAGACCATGAGATCGCCGACATCGTCGCCCTGGTGAACTCGGCCTATCGCGGAGAGCTGGCGGCCCAAGGCTGGACCAGCGAAAGCTATCTGTTGGGCGGACAGCGGACGGACGAGGCGACCCTGCGCGCCGATCTCGCCGCCAAGCCCGGCGCGACCATCCTGACCTTCCGCGACGCGCCCGGCGACAAGGCCTATGCCTGCGCCTGGCTCGAGCCCACGGGCGGCGAGGCCTGGTATGTCGGCATGGTCACCGTCTCGCCCCTGCGCCAGGACGGCGGCCTTGGCCGCGCCATGCTGGAGGCCTGCGAGGCCCATGCGAAGACCAACGGCGGCCAGCGGATGCGGATGACGGTCATCTCGGTCCGCGACACCCTGATCGCCTGGTACCAACGGCGCGGCTACCAGCTGACCGGCGAGACCGAGCCCTTCCCCTACGGAGACGAACGCTTTGGAGAGCCCCAGCGCGACGACCTGGCGTTCGTGGTGCTGGAGAAGCGGCTTTAAGGCGCGCCTCAGATCACCGCCCGCGACCGCTCCCCGACCTCGCTGGACAGCGCGCCGGCGACGATCTCCAGGCCCTGGCGCAGGCTGGCGCGATCGGGCGCCGCGCCCAGGCAGACGCGGACGCCGGTGACGAGGCCGGGCGTGACGATCGGGGCGTCGGGCGGGGTGACCTCGGCGCCGCCGCGCAGGGCGCGCCCCGACAGGCGCTCGGCCTCAA
Source organism: Caulobacter sp. BP25 (assembly GCF_002737755.1). Lineage (GTDB taxonomy): Bacteria > Pseudomonadota > Alphaproteobacteria > Caulobacterales > Caulobacteraceae > Caulobacter. Next base: position 587,068 of record NZ_PEGH01000018.1, on the reverse strand, counting down.
GCTCGCTCATCGGCAGCCAGACGTGCGGCGCGCAGTCCGAGCGCGGGGGCTCGATCGCCGGGCCCAGGATTTCGCGAGCCAGGGAGAGGCGCGCGGTCGCCTCCTCCCGCACCTCGGCGACGATTTGGTCGGCGGCGCCGTCCTCGATCCACTGGGTGGCGACCAGGCCGCCAAAGCCCGAAGGGGCGTAGGTCAGGGCCCGCACCGCGTCCAGCACGCGCTCGAACGCCGCCTGGGTCGGGGCGACCAGGAAGCCAGCCCGCAGGCCCGGCCCCAGGGTCTTTGAGACGCCCGAGACGTGGAAGGTGCGTTCCGGCGCCAGCAGGGCCAGGGGCGGCGGCGCGTCGGGGGCGTAGGCGCCGTAGATGTCGTCCTCGATGATCGTCAGGTCCAGGCGCCGGGCGATGGCCGCGATCGCCTCGCGCCGGGAAACGCTCATGATCCGGCCGGTCGGGTTCTGCAGCGTGGGGATCACCGACAGCACCCGCGCGCCGGTCGCCCTGACGGCGGCCTCCAGCGCGTCGGGCGCCAAGCCCTCCTCGTCCAGCGCCACGCCCTGAAGCCGCAGACCCATGTGCGCCGCCAGCGCCTTGACGCCGTTATAGGTCGAGGCCTCGCACAGCACCGTGTCGCCGGCCCCCGCGACCGCGCCTATGGCCAGGGCCAGGCCCTGCTGGGCGCCGCCGCAGCAAACCAGACGCCCCCAGTCCGCGCCCTCGAAGCCGCCGAACCGCCGCAGCCACTGCGCTCCGGCCCGCCGCTGGACCTCGTGCCCCGCCGCCGGGGCGTAGGCCAGGTGCTCCAGCAGGTCCGGCCGCCGGCGCAGGCGCGCCATGGCCTCGGCGATGCGGCTGGCGGCGGGACCGGCCGGGGCGATGTTCTGGGCCAGGTTGATCGGTCCCTCGCGGACCGGCGCGCGGTGATCGGCGGGCGCATTGACGAAGCTGCCCCGGCCGACATGGGCGCTGACCAGCCCCGCCTTCTCGGCCTCGACATAGGCCCGCGTGACGGTGCCAAGCCCGATCCCCAGGCGATAGGCCAGGTCCCGTTGCGGCGGCAGGCGCGCGCCGGCCGCCAACGCACCCGAGGCGACGTCGGCCCGCAGCGCCGTGACCAGCCGCTCGTAGAGGGGGGCTTCGCCGTCGGGGATATGGGGCGTCCAGGGCGACGTCACGCTGACCTCCACTTTGTCATCGTGACAATATGCAGTTTGACTCGCGATACAATAGAAATCATCACCGTGACATTCTGTGCTCACCAACCGAGACAAAGAGGCCGTGATGACGCCCGAACTGCTGCTCGCCTACGTTCTGTTCTGCTTCGCCACGGCGGGCACGCCGGGGCCGAACAACATGATGCTGCTGGCCTCGGGCGCGAACTTCGGCTTCCGCCGCACGGTGCTGCACATCCTGGGGATCAGCTGCGGCCTGGGCTTCATGGTGCTGTGCATGGGCTTTGGCCTGGGCGGGGTGTTCAAGGCCCTCCCCGTGCTGCACGAGATCCTGCGCTGGGTCGGGGCGGCCTATATGCTGTGGCTGGCCTGGAAGATCGGAACCTCGGACAGGGTCAGCGACCGCCAGGCCGCCAGTCAGCCCATGACCTTCCTGCAGGCCGCCGCGTTCCAGTGGGTCAATCCCAAGGCCTGGGCCATGGCCTTGGGCGCGGTCACGACCTATGCGCCCGAGGGCGGCTCGTGGACGATCATCCCGCTGCTGGCCGGGACCTTCATGCTGGTGGGCGCGCCCTGCAGCGCCGCCTGGGCGGGCTTTGGCAAAGGCCTGCGGCCGTTCCTGGACAGGCCGGCGGTCTTGCGGACCTTCAATGTCACCATGGCCGTGCTGCTGGTCGCCTCGCTGGTTCCGATGGCCTTCGAGCACGGCAAGCCGCCGGCGTTCCACACGCCCGATCTGGCCATCCAGGCCGCGCCGATCGTCGTCACGCCCTGGCGCGGGTGAGGCTCGCCGCCTCGCCCTTCGGGGCCCGTCTTCGCGGCTGACCCGCGCGGCAGGTTTGCAATTGCCCCGTTAAGCGCTATATGTGTCGCGTCAGTTATGCTCAGTTTCAGCATAACCCCGACGTCGGAGGCTTGGAAAAGGCCCCGGCGTTTTTTGAGGCCCTGGAAATGCTCACTTTGAGCATAACGGAGGATCAGATGGCCGATGGGTTCGCTCCCGCCCCCGATAACTTCAAGGGGGAGTTCACCGCCGCGATCGAGGCGGAGACCGCGCTGGTCTGGGACAAGGTCAAGCACCACGTCACGCCGCTGGAGTGGCGCACGCAGGCGCCGCTGATCGCCGAGATCAACCGGATCAAGCGCGAGAAGAACGCCGCCATCCTGGCCCACAACTACATGACGCCGGACATCTTCCACGGCGTGGGCGACTTCGTGGGCGACAGCCTGGCGCTGGCCAAGGAGGCCGCCAAGAGCGACGCGACGATCATCGTCCAGGCCGGCGTGCACTTCATGGCCGAGACCAGCAAGGTCCTGTCGCCGCAGAAGAAGATCCTGATCCCGGACCTTCAGGCCGGCTGCTCGCTGGCGTCCTCGATCACCGGCGCCGATGTGCGGCTGATCAAGCAGCGCTATCCGGGGATCCCGGTCGTCACATACGTCAACACCACCGCCGACGTGAAGGCCGAGACCGACATCTGCTGCACCAGCGCCAACGCCGTTCAGGTGGTCGAGTGGGCGGCCAAGGAATGGGGGACCGACAAGGTCATCCTGATCCCCGACGAGTTCCTGGCCCGCAACGTCGCCCGCCAGACCAACGTCAAGATCATCGCCTGGGCCGGCCATTGCGAAGTCCACAAGCGCTTCACCGCCCAGGACATCGCCGACATGCGCGCGGCCTGGCCGGGCGCGGAAGTGCTGGCCCACCCCGAGTGCCCGGCCGAGATCCTGGAGGCCGCGGACTTCGCCGGCTCCACCGCAGCGATGAACGACTATGTGGCCGCCAAGAAGCCGGCCCAGGTGGTGCTGATCACCGAGTGCTCGATGGCCAGCAACGTCCAGGCCGAAAGCCCGGCGACCCAGTTCATCGGCCCCTGCAACATGTGCCCGCACATGAAGCGGATCACCCTCCAGAACATCTACGACGCCCTGGTGCATGAGCAGTTCGAGGTGACGGTGGACGAAGACGTCCTCGACCGCGCCCGCCTGGCCGTGCAGCGGATGATCGACCTGCCGCCGCCGACCGTTCCGGCGCGTTACGACCTGGTGAAGGCCCGGCATCACGTGGATGTGGAGCTGATCTAGACAAAGGGTCCCCTTCCCCCCTCCTTCTCGAAAAAAGGGGCGGGGAAGGTGGCCGCGAAGCGGTCGGATGGGGGTGTCGGCTGTGAGTCCGAGCCTACACCCCCACCCCAACCCCTCCCCGCAAGGGGGAGGGGCTTTGGAGTAGACGATGATCGAACGCATCACCTTCGACGGCCCCGTCATCCTGGGCGCGGGCCTGGCCGGTCTCAGCGCGGCCCTCGCGGCCGGGAAGGCGCTGGTCCTGTCGCCAACGCCGCTGGCGACCGGCTGCTCCAGCGCCTGGGCGCAGGGCGGCATGGCCGCGGCCCTGTCGGATGAGGACTCGCCGGAGCTGCACGCGGCCGACACCATCGCGGCGGGCGCGGGCCTCTGCGATCCGAAGGCCGTCGCGCTGCTGACCCGCGAGGGCCCGCAAGCCGTCCGCGATCTGGCCGCCCTGGGCGCGCCGTTCGATCGCAAGGCCCCCAAAGACGGCGAAAGTGGCGCCTTCGTGCTGAGCCTGGAGGCCGCCCACGCCAAGGCCCGGGTCGCCCGGGTCGGCGGCGACGGGGCGGGCGCGGCAATCATGGCCGCCGTGATCGCCACGGTCCGCGCGACGCCCTCGATCGAGATCCGCGAGAACGCCCGCGCCCGCCGCCTGCTTCAGGACGCCACCGGCCGCGTGGTCGGGGTGCTGGCGCAGATCGACGGCGCCCTGGTCGAGATCCGCAGCCCGGCGGTGATCCTGGCCACCGGCGGCGTCGGCGGCCTCTATGCGGTCACCACCACGCCCGCCGAGGTGCGCGGCGAAGGCCTGGGCCTGGCCGCGCTCGCCGGCGCGACGATCGCCGATCCCGAGTTCGTGCAGTTCCATCCTACGGCCATCGACATCGGCAAGGACCCCGCGCCACTCGCCACCGAGGCCCTGCGCGGCGAGGGCGCGATCCTGCGCAACACCGATGGCAAGGCGTTCATGGCCGACTATCACCCGGCCAAGGAGCTGGCGCCGCGCGACGTGGTGGCTCGCGCCCTCCACGCCGAGCGCGCGGCCGGACGCGGCGCGTTCCTGGATGCGACCCAGGCCGTCGGCGCGCACTTCCCGCACGAGTTTCCGGCCGTGTTCGAGGCCTGCCAGAGCGCCGGGATCGACCCGCGCCGCGAGATGATCCCGGTCACGCCGGCCGTGCACTATCACATGGGCGGGGTCGCCACCGACCTTGATGGCCGCGCCAGCCTGCCAGGCCTGTACGCGGCCGGCGAATGCGCCTCGACCGGGGTGCAGGGCGCCAACCGCCTGGCCTCCAACAGCCTCTTGGAAGCGGCCGTGTTCGGCGCCCGCGCCGGCCGCGCGGCGGCGGCGGAAGCGGTTCATGGCGGCGAGCCGGCCAGCCTTGAACCCCTGCCCGACCTGCCCGAGGCGGCCCTGCAGATCCTGCGCAAGGCCATGAGCCGCGACGCCGGGGTGATCCGCGACGCCAGCGGCCTTGCCCGCCTGCTAGACCAGATCGAGGCCCTCGAGCCCGCCTACGGCCCCTGCCCCACGATCGTCGCCGCCCGCCTGATCGTCGAGGCGGCCCTGGCTCGCCAGGAAAGCCGGGGCGGCCACTACCGCACCGACTTCCCCGCGACCGCCCAGCCCGTCCGCACCTTCGTAACCCTTACGAGCGCGGACGCCGCCGTCCGCTACGCCGCCGAATGATGATCCAACCTCTCGACGACATCCTCGTCCGCCCGATCGTCGACCACGCCCTGGCCGAGGACCTGGGCCGCGCCGGCGACATCACCGGCCAGGCCTGCATTGATCCGGACGCGCGCCTGTCGGTGGTCTGGGCCAGCCGGCAGGATGGGAGGGTTTCGGGCCTTTCCTGCGCGCGCTTGTCGCTGGCCGCCCTGGACCCCGCCGCGACCTTCGAGGTGGTGACGCCCGACGGCGCCGACGCCGCGCCCGGCGCGATCCTGGCCCGCGCCGAGGGCAATGCGCGCGCCGTGCTGGCGGCCGAGCGCACGGGCCTGAACCTGCTGGGCCGCCTGTCGGGCATCGCCACCCTGACGCGCGCTTACGTCCGCCTGGTCGAGGGCACGGGCGCAACGATCGTCGACACCCGCAAGACCACGCCGGGCCTGCGGGCGCTGGAGAAATACGCCGTCCGCTGCGGCGGCGGGGTCAACCACCGCTTCGGTCTGGATGACGCCATCCTGATCAAGGACAATCACGTCGCCGCCTGCGGCGGGGTCGGCGAAGCCGTGAGGCGCGCCCGCGCTCACGCCGGCCACCTGGTCAAGGTCGAGGTCGAGGTCGACGGCCTGGATCAACTCGAAGAGGCCCTGAAGCACAGCCCCGACGTCGTCATGCTGGACAATTTCAGCCTCGACGACCTGAAGACCGCCGTCCGCCTCGCCAAGGGCCGCGCGGTGCTGGAGGCCTCGGGCGGGGTGAACCTGACCACCGTCCGCGCCATCGCCGAGACGGGCGTCGACGTGATCAGCGTCGGGGCGCTGACGCACTCGGCGCCGGTGCTGGATATCGGGCTGGACGCCAACTAGCGGCAATGCGCCCTCCCTCTCTCTTAGAGAGAGGGTTGGGGTGAGAGGTTACAGCGCCTGACGGAGTGCCGGCACGCCGGCGAGCGTTGAAACCTCTCACCCTCCCTCTCTCTTTGAGAGAGGGGCTTGGCGGGCGCGCTAGAAAATCTTCATCAACTCCCGCACCACCATCCCCGCCAGCACGCCGGTGGATAGCGCGAACAGCAGGAACCGCACGGCCACCAGGTTGACGCTGACCTGCACCAGGCTGTGCAGCACGCGCAGGCCGACATAGACCCAGGCCAGGTGCACGGCCATGCCGTCCCCGTGGCCCGCCACCTCGATCGCCAGGGCCGCCGCGTAGAAGATCGTCGGCTGCTCCATCAGGTGATTGTAGTTATCGGCCGCCTGGCGCGCGGCGTCCGGCAGCTTGTCCAGCGAGCCCGGAAACCGCGCGTCCTGCGGCTTGATCCCCGCCTTCTGCATGGCCGGTATGCGCTGGACGTACATCCAGGCCCAGATCACCAAAGACCAGGCCACCAGCGCCATCACTGGCGCGATCATCGAACTCTGCATGGGCTCCCTCCCCGGGATGTTGTTATGCGGGAGACAGAAGACCAGAGAACGACGTTATGGGGAATGGTGACGTTTGGGGAGGGGGGGGCGCTAAGATGCTCCCCCGCGATGCGGGGGAGCTGTCGCGGAGCGACTGAGGGGGCGAGCCGGACGGATGCCGCGTTAGCCCCCTCCGGCCCTATGGGCCACCTCCCCCGCGATGCGGGGGAGGAACTTTAAGCCCCCCGATCCCGGAACGGATCAGCCGGATACACGCCCAGGATCTCGAACTTCTCCGAGAAGAACTTCAGCTCGTCCAAGGCCAGGGCCAGGGAGCGGTCCTCGGGGCGGCCGTCGACCTCAGCGTAGAAGAAGGTGGCGGTGAAGTTGCCGCCCTCCATGTAGCTTTCCAGCTTGGTCATGTTGACGCCGTTGGTCGCGAAACCGCCCAGCGCCTTGTACAGCGCCGCCGGCAGGTTGCGGACGCGGAACACGAAGCTGGTCACGCAGCGGTGGGTGAATTCCGGCGCCGGCGGGTTCGCATCGGCCGTCATCACCAGGAAGCGGGTGGTGTTGTGGCGCTCGTCCTCGATGTCGCGGGCCAGGATGTCCAGGCCATAGATCTCGGCCGCCAGGGCGGGGGCGACGGCGCCGCGCGTCGGGTCAGGCTTGGCCGCCAGGTCCTTGGCCGCGCCGGCCGTATCACCGGCCGCTTCGGTGGCGACGCCCAGCTTTTTCAGGCTGTTGCGGCACTGGGACAGCGCGATCGGCATCGAGGCCACGGTCTTGATGTCGGCCAGCTTGACGCCCTTGTTGGCCATCAGCTGGAAGCGGATCGGCTTGAAGAGCTCGCCGATAATCTTCAGGCCCGAGGCCGGCAACAGGTGGTGGACGTCGGCGACCCGGCCGGCGATCGAGTTCTCGATCGGGATCATGCCCAGCGCGGCCGTCCCGGTCTTGATGGCCTCGAACGCCTCCTCGAAGGTCTTGCAGGGATAGGCCTCGTAGTCCGGGAAGTAGGTCCGGCACGCCTCGTGGCTGTTGGCGCCGAGTTCGCCCTGGAAGGCGATCTTCTTGAGGATGCTCATGGGTTACTTTCCGGCGGCCGCGCGGGCCGCCTCGAGGTCGGAAGGGTTGTCGACGGAGATCGGGGCGGTCTTGGCCACGGCGGCGCGGATCGTCAGGCCCAGCTCCATGGCGCGCAGCTGCTCCAGCTTTTCGCGCTTTTCCAGAGGCGAGGGCGAGGCGGCGTTGAACGCCTCTAGCGCCTCGCGGCGATAGCCATAGATGCCGATGTGGCGCCAGACGGGGGCGTCGCCGTAAAGGGTCGAGCGGGTGAAATAGAGCGCCCGGCCGCTTTGACCGTCGTCCTCCATCGTCAGCACGGCCTTGACGACGTCCGGGTTCGAACGGTCGGCGGGAGAGGCTTCGGGCGCGACGACAGTGGCGATGTCGGCGTCGCCAAACTCCTTAAGTATTCGCGCGCAGTCCGACAGCACGGCCGGATCAACGAACGGCATGTCGCCTTGCAGATTGATCACCACGTCGTGCTCGAAGCCTGGATCGAGCTGCGCCAGCGCCGCCAGGATCCGGTCCGAGCCGGACGGCAGGTCAGGATCGGTCAGAACCGCCATGCCGCCAGCCTTTTGAACCGCCTCGACGATTTCGGGATCGCCGGCCGCCACGGCCACGGGACCAATCGCCGCAGCACGGGCCTGGTTCAGCACCCGGACGATCATCGGAAGGCCTCCGATATCGGCCAGCGGCTTGCCCGGAAGACGGGTCGCCGCCATCCGCGCGGGGATCAGGACGATAGGGTTCATGGCGTCAAATCTTTGCGGACCGGTTGCGCGAGGGGCGGTAGCGTGTAAGAGACGCGAGCGCAACATGACGCGCGCAGGGTCTCGCTTGCGGGGTCTTCACGCGTCGGGGAATCCGAGCCCGCCATCCGACGGGCTGGCAAGGGGCTGACAAGGCTGAGATGAGCGACCTGACGTTCAACAAGATCGCTGGCGGCGTGCTGCTGACCGGCCTCGTTATTTTTGGTCTGCGGGAAGCGTCCGGCATCGTCTTCAAGAAGACGGAAGTCGAGAAGGCCGGCTACGAGATCGCGGTCCAGGAAGAAAGCGCCGGGGGCGCCGCCGCCGTCGCGGACGTCCCGCCGGACTGGAACGCCGTGCTGACGCCGGCCAACGTGGCCGCCGGCCAGGCCGTCGCGGCCAAGTGCGCCGCCTGCCACAAGTTCGACGCCTCGAACGCCAATGGCACCGGCCCTGGCCTGTGGGACGTGGTCGGCCGCAAGCCGGCCGCGCATGCGGGCTTCAACTATTCGGGCGCCATGAAGGACTTCGGGGGCAAGACCCCGGTCTGGGACTACGACCACCTGTATGAATTCCTGAAGGCGCCGGGCAAGTACGTCTCGGGCACGAACATGACGTTCGTCGGCTTGAAGAAGCCGGAAGACCGGGTCGCCATCATCGCCTACATGCACAGCCTGGGCAGCACCCTGCCGGTCCCGCCGCCGCGTCCGGCCGCCGCCGCCGCTCCGGCGGAAGGCGCCGCGCCCGCCGAGGGCGCTGCTCCGGCCGAAGGCGCCGCTCCGGCTCCGGCCGCAGGCGCTGCTCCGGCCGCCGCTGCTCCGGCCGCGCCCAAGGCCTGATCGTTTCGCGACCATCCGGTTGCTCGGTCACTGAATCTGAAGGGGCCGCGAAGTTTTCTTCGCGGCCCTTTTCCTATGGCGAAGCTAGGGATTACGGACCGCTCGTTCGTTGAAAGTCCCGCCCCATGAAGCTTCGCGCCCTGGCCGCCGCCGGCCTGACCGCCGCCCTCCTGACCGCTCCGGCCGCCGCGCTCGCCGCCACCAAGGCTCCGACCGTGGCCCTGAAGTCGATCGACGGCCTGCCCACGCCCCTGCCCTATCCCTATGACGAGAAGGCCGACGCCGAAGCCGATCTCGCCGCCGCGATCAAGAAGGCCAAGGCGCACAAGAAGCTCGTCCTGATCGACCTGGGCGGCAACTGGTGCGGCGACTGCCGGGTGTTCGCCGGCGTCATCGAGCAGCCCGACGTCAAGCGCTGGGTCGACAAGCACTACGAGGTCGTGGCCATCGACGTGGGCCGCTACACCAAGAACATGCAGATCCCGGCCCGCTACGGCGTCGACAAACTAAAGGGCGTGCCCAGCTTCCTGGTCGTCGACACCAAGGGCAAGCTGGTCAATGACGGCGCCTTCTTCGCCCTGACCGACGCCCGCCACATGACACCGCAGTCGATCGTCGACTGGCTGGCGCAGTGGCCGGCGAAATAGGCGGCTAGGACGGATCGACATTCAGCACTGCGCTGAAAGCGATAACGCGCCTTCCTGGGCCCTGTGCCCAGGAAGGCGGGGCTTGTTCTCTGCTTTGAATGGCGATCCGTCTAGAGCCCCTTCCGCGCCATCCAGTCCGCCGCCAAGTCCGGCCAGGCGGCCTGGGTTCCGTCGCGTTCGCGCAGGCTAAAGCCGTGCGGCGCGGTTCCGAACACGTGGGCGTCGAGATCCAGCCCCGCGTCGCGGGCGGTCTTGATCAGGTTCAGGGCGTGCTCGACCGGTACGGCCTGATCCATCAGGGCGTAGGCCAGGAACACGGGACAGCGCGGGATACCGTGCGGCTCTCCCGAAATCCCGATCGGCCAGGCGTCGTAGAAGGCCTGCTTCTGCGGCGGCGGATAGTCGGGCTTGCCGGCCGGGGCCTTGTAGGCGCGGTGATTGGCGTTGATCGGCGCGTAGGCGATCAGCACGCCCGCCAGGTCCGCGCCCGGCTGGCAGGCCAGGACGCCGGCCAGGTGGCCGCCGGACGACAGGCCCAGCACGAAGCGAGGCAGGTCCCTCGGAATGACGTCCAGCGCCGCCAGCCCGTCCGTCAGGGCGATATCGAAGGGCCAGACGCCGTTCGCGCCCTCTCCCGCAGCACCCGGCAGGCGGTGGGCCAGCACATAGGCGTCGTAGCCCAGGCTGTTCAGCCAGGCGGCGATCTCGCTCCCCTCGCTGTCGATCATCAGCCGCAGATAGCCGCCGCCGGGACAGACCAGCACCCGCCCCTTGGGGGATGCGACGCGATAGGCGTGCAACTCGCCGCGCGAGACGGTCTCGATCACGCGGTTGGGCGCCGGGCCCTCCAAGGCATTGGCGGGGCCGGGGCTAAGCGCGAGAACTTCAGGTTGGCTCATGCGACGCGTCTATAACCCAGCGGCGCGCCGACGCCAGAGGCTTCGATCCGCGCGATCGCCTCGGCCAGCGGTTCGATCGCCACGGCCATGTGGTGGGCGTTGGCGTGCAGGATGGTGTCGGGGTCCAGCAGGATCGCCACATGCCCCTTCCAGAAGACGAGATCGCCGCGCTGGCGCTCGGCCTGCGCGATCTCCGGGAAAAAGCCGCGCTGCAGGTCGGTGTCGCGCGGGCAGGCTCGGCCACAGGCATAGAGCGCCTGCTGGATCAGGCCCGAGCAGTCCAGGCCTAGGCTCTCGCGGCCGCCCCACTGGTAGGGCGCGCCCAGGAACCGCTGGGCGATCGCGACATAGTCGGTCTCGAACTGGCCGATCGGGGCCAGGTGATGCTCGACGAACCAGCCCGTGCGTGCGCCCTTCACGAAGCGGCCCTCGCGCGCCTCGATCGTGACCAGGGTGTTCAGGCTATAGAGGCCGACAATGGCCGACTTGATGTCCGGCTCGGCGAAGGCGTAGGTCCGTAACGCCGAAACGCGATGCTCAGGCGTTCGGACCGGCGCCGACAGGGCCTCGATCGGCACATAGCCGACATAGCGGTCGCGGCGGGCCTGGCCGAAGGCGAACTCGCCGGTCTCGAACAGCACGTCGAACGTCTCGCCAAACAGCACCTGGTCTTCCTGCTCGGCGTCGGGCTGCGGCGCCACGCGCAGACTGGCCAGCGGCGCGCTGACCTGCATCGGCGTCACGTCGACGAAGCGCTCGGCGGCGACCAGGCCCTCAAGCCGGCGATCGGCGAGGCCGTCGCGAACGAGGGTCAGACGGCGATCGGGCGCGCTCATCGGGCGAACCGCGCGCGCAGCATGGCGAAGACGGCGCGGATCGCCTGGACCTCGGCCCCGACCGGACAGCCCGGCCGGCCCTTGGGGTTCCAGGCGAAGACGTCGAAGTGCGCCCAGGGGCCGATATCCTCTCCGGAGGGGGCGAAGCGCTGCAGGAACAGAGCCGCCGTCGTCGCGCCCGCCTGGGCCCAGCCGTCGGGATCGTTCTTCAGGTCGGCGATGTCGCTGTCCAGCGCGTCGCGATACGCCTCCGTCAACGGCAGGCGCCACAGCGGGTCGGCCACCGCCTTGGACGCCGCCTCGATCTGGCCGGCCAGCTTGTCGTCGCTGGTCCAGAACGGGATCACGAACGGGCCCATGGCGATCCGCGCCGCGCCGGTCAGGGTGGCGAAATCCAGGGTCAGGGCGGGCTTGAGCTCGGCGGCGCGGGTCAGGGCGTCGGCCAGGATCAGGCGACCCTCGGCGTCGGTGTTGCCGACCTCGACGGTGAGGCCCGCGCGCGTCTGGAGTACGTCGCCCGGCCGCATGGCGTCGCCGGCGATGGCGTTCTCGACCACCGGGGTCAGGATGACGAGGCGCACCGGCAGGCCGGCCTCCATCACCATCCGGCCCAGCGCCAGGGCGTGGGCGGCACCGCCCATGTCCTTCTTCATCAGCCGCATCCCGGCCGAGGGCTTGATGTCGAGGCCGCCGGTGTCGAACACCACGCCCTTGCCGACCAGCGCCAGCACGGGGTGAGCGGGATCGCCCCAGGTCACCTCGATCATGCGCGGCGCGCGCGAGGGGACGGCCGCGCGGCCCACGGCGTGAACGGCGGGATAGTTCTCTTTCAGCAAGTCATCGCCGCGCACCACCGACAGGGTCGCGCCGTACTTCTGGGCGATCTCGCCGGCGATCGTCTCGATCTGCAGCGGGCCCATGTCGTTGGCCGGAGTATTGACCATGTCGCGGGCCAGGGCGCAGGCGTGGGCCATGGCGGTGACGGCGGCGGCGTCGACACCCTTGGGCGCGACCAGCCTGGCGATCGGCTCGCCGTGCTTCTTGTAGCGGTCGAAGCGATAGGTCCCGAGCGCGAAGGCCAGCGCCGCCTGCTCGGCGTCGATCCCCTTGGGCAGCTTGGCGAGCGCGTAGTCGCCGGCGGGCAGCTTGCCGGCCAGGGTCCGAAACAGCGACGGATCGACACGGCCGGCCCCCAGACCGAGCAGCACCTGCTCGACCGCGCCGCTGGCGCCGGGCACGGCCAGCACCTGCCCAAGCTTGCCGGTGAACCTGTTGGCGGCCGCGAAGGTCCGCACCGGACCGCGTTTGCGGGCCAGGAACGCCTCGACCTCGCCCTCGGCCAACGGATGGACCGGGATGGCGCCGGTCTCACCCTGGCTGAGGATCGGATGCGTGGCGTCGGACATCGGCGGGCCTCTTCGAAATTATGCTTAACGCTTCCTTTAAGGGCCTGGCCGATCATGGCAGGGCTCTTTTCGGAGACTCGTCTTCCCATGTGTCGCAAGCGCGCGCGCCTCGCAACCGTTCTCGCCCCCGCCGTCCTGGCGCTGGCGAGCCTTTGCGCAAGCGGCGGCGCCCTGGCGGCTGATGCCCAGCAGCGCGCGGAGGCCGGGCGGCTGGACCCGCTGGCGCGCGCGGCCTTCTGGGGCGCCGAGTTCCAGGCGAACGCCACCGACGCCGAGGCCGGCATGGGCCTGGCCCAGGCGCTGCGCGGCCTTGGCCGCAACGACGACGCCGCCGAGGTCGCCGCCAAGGCGCTCATAGCCCATCCTGACGATCAGGCCCTGCTGCTGGAGCTGGCCCGCGCCCACATCGCGCGCGGCCAGGGCTTCTACGCCATCGAACCGGCCCGCAAGGCCGCGAGCCTGGCGCCCAGGGACTGGCGGCCCCTGACCCTGCTGGCCGTGGCCTATGAGCAGGCCCAACGCGGCGAAGAGGCCGAGGCGGCCCATCGCCAGGCCCTGGCCCTGGCGCCGAACGTGGCTACGCCGCTGACCAACTACGCCATGCACCTGGCCGCCAAGGGCGATCTGGCCGGCGCAGAGGCCCAGCTGCGCCGCGCGGTCGCCCTGCCCTCGGCGGGGATTCAAGCGCGGCAGAACCTGGCTCTGGTGATCGGCCTGCAAGGCCGTCTGCCGGAAGCCGAGAAACTGGCCCGCGCCGACCTGCCGCCCGAGCAGGTCGCCAACAACCTGGCCTATCTCCGCGCCGCGCTCGGACAGAGCGGCCGAACGTGGGATGCGCTGAAGGCCGGCGGGGGGCGCTGACCGCCCTCACCGCCCGGCGAAGACGTCCTGCACCTTGATGATCGCCGGGCCCAGGATGACGATGAACAGCACCGGCAGGAAGAACAGGATCATCGGCACGGTCAGCTTGGCCGGCAGGGCCGTGGCCTTCTTCTCGGCGGCCGACAGGCGCAGCTCCCGGTTCTCCTTGGCCATCACCCGTAGCGCCGCGCCCAGCGGCGTGCCGTAGCGCTCGGCCTGGATCATGGCCGTGGCCACCGACTTGACGCCCGGATGGTTGGTGCGGCGGGCCAGGTTCTCATAGGCCTGACGGCGTTCGGGCAGGTAGGACAGCTCGGCGGTCAGCAGGCTCAGCTCCTCGGCCAGCTCCATCGACTGGGCCCCGATCTCTGAGCCGACCTTCTGGATCGCCGCCTCGACCGACATGCCGCTTTCGACGCAGATCAGCAGCAGGTCCAGCGCGTCGGGAAAGGCCGCCACGATCGACTCGCGGCGCTTCTGGGCGATGTTGGTGATGTAGACGTTGGGCGCGTAGTAGCCGAACGCCAGGGCCGCCACGCAGGCGCACAGCTTCTGGACCGGCAGCAGGCCAAAGTCGTTCACGGCGTAGAGATAGGCCGCCACCACCGCGGCGAACACGAACGGCGCCACGAAGCGGAAGAAGTAGAAGGTCGTCACCGGCCGAGGGCCCCGGAAGCCGGCCTGGGCCAGCTTGTCGACGACCTTGGGATCCTCCAGCAGACGCGACAGCTGCAGCCGCTCGACGACCTTCTTGTAAAGCCCCTCGTCCTGGTGGCGCAGCGTGCCGGCGATCCCCGCCCCATGCCGCTGGGCCAGGGCCTCGCGCGAGCGGCGGCGCAGCTCTTCGCGGCGATCGGCCACCGACTTCAGCCGCCCCTCCAGCCCGTTGTCGCGCATCAGCGGCGAGGCCAGGGTGATGATGGTGGCGAACACCACGACCGCGATGAACGCGGTCAAGAGGTTCGAGGGATCGGTCAGGGTCTCGGCGAGCGTCATGCGACGGGGCCCCTATTCCTCGACCCGATTTCCCCAGCGAATGCCGGGGTCCAGATCGAACGCGGAGGAGTCTGAGGCTTAAGCGCAGCGCAAGGGCGCGAACACCCAAAACGCTCCGGATGAATCTGGGCCCCGGCATTCGCCGGGGAGGTCGGGGGAAAGGGACGGATGCTCATGAGTCCCCCTCAGAACTTGAAGTTGATCATCTTGCGCATCACCAAGACGCCGATGCTCATCCAGATCGCCGCCGCCAGCAGCATCAGGTGGCCGCGCGGGTCGGTGAACAGCGGCTTCATATAGGCCGGCGAGGTGACGGTGATCAGAACCACGATACCGGGCGGCAAAGCGCCTAGGATCGCGGTCGAGGCGACCGCTTCGGCCGACAGCGCCTTGATCTTCTCCTTCATCATCTTGCGGGCGCGCAGGACGGTCGAGAGGTTGCCCAGCGCCTCGGCCAGGTTGCCGCCGGTCTTCTGCTGGATGGCCAGGACGATGGCGAAGAAGCGCAGCTCGTTGGTCGGCATGCGCTCGTGCATCTTGTCCAGCGCCGCGTCCAGCGGCACGCCCATGGCCATGTTCTCGGTCAGCATGCGAAACTCACCGGCCAGGGGCTCGGGGCTCTCCTGGCCGATAATGCGCAGGCAGTCGTGCAGCGGCAGGCCCGACTTGATGCCGCGCACGATGATGTCGATAGCGTCGGAGAAGGCCTCGGTGAACTTGCGGATGCGGTTCTGGGACAGGGCGGCCAGCACCCAGCGCGGCAGGCCAAGCCCCGCCGCGAAGCCCGCGCCCAGGGCGATCCAGATGCTCTGGCCCAAGACCAGGACGAGCAGGACGACGCCGAGGGCGAGCGCCAGGCTGACGATCCAGAACAGCTGGACATGGGCGCCCAGACCCGCCGCCTGCATCCGCGCGGCGATGCTCAAGGTGGCCTTCTTCTGCTTGCGCTCCTGCTCCTTCAGCGCCTTCAGGATCGTCTGGCGGCGCAGCTCGTTCGGGTTGGCCGCCGGTTTGCCCTTGGCGGCCTGGCGGTCGGCCCCGCCCGCGCCGATCACTTGAGCGCGCTTGGCGCCCTTGGACGCCTGGCTGTCATCGCCCACGAACGCAAAGCCCAGGCCCGCGATGGTGATGAAGCCCAGGACCCCGGCGAGGATGAACAGCATCGCCGCCTACTCCGCCGCGTCGAGGGCTTCGGCCAGCTCGCGCTCAAGGCCGTAATAGCGGGCGCGGTCCCAGAACTTGGGGCGGGCGATGCCGGTCGAGCGGTGACGGCCCAGGACGTGGCCGTGCTCGTCCTCGCCGGTGATGTCGTAGACGAACAGGTCCTGGGTCACGACCACGTCGCCCTCCAGCCCCACGACCTCGGTGATGTGGGTGATGCGGCGGCTGCCATCGCGCAGGCGGGCGGCCTGGATGATCACATCGACCGAGCCGACGATCATCTCCTTGATGGTCTTGGACGGCAGGCCATAGCCGCCCATGGTGATCATGCTCTCGACGCGGCTGAGCGCCTCGCGCGGGCTGTTGGCGTGCAGGGTGCCCATCGAGCCGTCGTGGCCGGTGTTCATCGCCTGCAAGAGATCAAAGGCCTCGGGCCCACGCACTTCGCCGACGATGATCCGCTCGGGCCGCATGCGCAGGCAGTTTCGGACCAGATCGCGCATCGTCACCGACCCCTGCCCTTCCAGGTTCGGCGGCCGGGTCTCCAGGCGCACCACGTGCGGCTGCTGCAGTTGCAGCTCGGCGGCGTCCTCGCAGGTCACAACCCGCTCGGTGGGGTCGATGAAGGCGGTCATGGTGTTGAGCAAGGTGGTCTTGCCCGAGCCGGTGCCGCCCGAGATGATTACATTGCAGCGGCAAGCGCCGATCACGCCCAGCACCCGCGCGCCTTCGGGGCTGATGGAGGCGTACTCCACCAGGTTCTTCATCGTCAGCTTGTCGCGTCGGAACTTGCGGATGGTCAGGGTCGGACCATCCAGCGCCAGCGGCGGGGCGATGACATTGACGCGGCTGCCGTCGGGCAGGCGGGCGTCGCAGATCGGGCTGCTCTCGTCGACGCGCCGGCCGACCTGACTGACGATCCGCTGGCAGATGTTCATCAGCTGCTGGTTGTCGCGGAAGCGGACATTGGTCAGCTGAACCTTGCCGCCGACCTCGATGAACACCCGGTGCGCGCCATTGACCATGATGTCGGCGATGTCGTCGCGGGCCAGCAGGGGCTCCAGCGGACCATAGCCGAGGACGTCGTTGGTAATGTCCTGGACCAGGGCCTCCTGCTCGGACACCGACATCGAGACGTTCTTGATCGCCACCAGTTCGGCGACGATGTCGCGGATCTCTTCCGCCGCCTGGCGCTGGTCCAGCTGGGCCAGCTGCGACAGGTCGATGGTGTTGAGCAGGGCGTTGAAGATCGTCGTCTTGGTGAGGTGGTAGTAGTCGCTCTGTTCACGGACGATTGGCGCAGCCGGCGGCGCGGCCTGGTTGGCCAGGGCGCGCGGCGGCGGGCCGGTCACCTTGGGTGGCGGCGCGATCGGCTCGGCGGCGGGCGTCTCGATCCGCCGAGGCCGCGTGGCGATCGGCGCGCCCTCCGCCGAAGCGGGGGGCGGCGCCTTCTGTTCGGCGGACGGGGCGCGCTTGCCGAACATCTCAGCCCTTCTTGAACAGCGCCGACAGCAGCGAGCCCTTCGCGGCCATCGGCGGCTCGCGGCGGCTGATCAGCCGGGCCAGCTGCTCGATCCCTTCGGCGGCCTTGGAGCGCGGCGCGATCTCGGCCAGCATCTGGCCGTTATTGGCCGCCAGGCCGTAGGGCTTGGGATCGAACGGCAGCACCAGCGAGGGCGCCAGGCCCAGGGCCTCGCCGAAATCCTTGACAGGGATTTCCGGCCGACCAGGGACGCCGACCTGATTGAGCACCAGGCGCGGCGGCGCGTCGTTGGGGCGGGCGGCGCGCACCAGGTCGATCATGTTCTTGGCGTTGCGCAGGGAGGCCAGATCCGGCGTGGCCACCACGACCAGCTCGTCCGAGCCCAGCAGTACGCGACGGGTCCAGGCGCTCCAGACGTGCGGCAGGTCCAGCACGACATAGGGCGCGGCGGCGCGGATGCGGTGGGTGACCTCGTCGAAGGCGTCGGCGCCGATCTCGTAGTCGTCGTCCAGGGTCGCGGGGGCGGCGAACAGCGACAGGCGATCGCCGCAGCGGACCATCATCCGGTCCATCAGCACGGGATCGAGGCGGTCGGGCTGGCTGAGGGCGTCGAACACCCCCTGCACCGGGTCCTGGTTAAAGTCGAGGCCGGCGGTGCCGAAGGCCAAGTCCAGGTCCGCCAGCACGGTCGCCGTCTGCAGCCGCTCGGCCATCGTCCAGGCGAAGTTGTGGGCCAGGGTCGAGGCCCCCACCCCGCCCTTGGCCCCGACGAACGCCACCTGGCGGCCCACGAAGGGCGCAGACGGATCGGCGTAGAGCTCGGCGATCGCGCGGATCACCGACAGGGCCGACAGCGGCGGGGTCAGGTACTCGCTGACGCCGCGCCGCATCAGCTCGCGATAGAGCGTGATGTCGTTGGCCTGGCCGATCACCACGACCTTGGTCCCCGCGTCGCAGACCTGGGCCAGGGCGTCCAGGCGGTCCAGCAGCCGCTGGGCGTCGTCCAGGCATTCGACCAACACCAGCGAGGGCGTCGGGTGGTCCTGGTAGGCGTCGACGGCCGCGGCCAGGCCGCCCATCCGGACGACCGTGGTCGCCCGCGCCATGCGCCGGTCCTTGGCCGCGTGCTCCAGCAGGGCGGCGGTCTCGGTTCGAGCGCAGAAGGCGTGGATGGTCACGCGCGGGACCACCGCCCCGCCCAAGCCACTGTCGGTGATCGGCGGCGGCGCGCTAGCCGCGCTGGACGGTCCGCGCGACGCCAGCGGGTCCTCGAACCCGCCCAGCGTCGGCTCCAGCGCCGGCGGCGCCGAGGCGCGCCAGGGATCGGCCGGACCCGTGGTGAAGCTCTCGGCCTCCTCGAGGCCCAGATTGAAAGGATCGTTGTCGGCCGGCGCCATCAGGGGATCGCCCTGGAAATCGAGCCGCTGGCCTGGTCGTCGCGCGCCGAGCTGGTGATCTGGCCGCGCCGGTACTTGCCCAGCACGGTGTCGCGCCGGCCGGCGTCGGCGGGCGCCGTGTCGCGCGGCCGGACAAGGTCCTCGGGGTTCGCGACCTGGGCGGCCATGTTGGCGGCGATGGCGCAGCCGAAGTTCTCATAAGCCCGGTTGTCGCGGGTCGCGGTCAGGCTCTCCCAGGCCTGGCCGCACTTGGGCGTCTCGACCTGATAGCGGACGAAGCCGACGCGCAGGACCGGATCGCGCGGCGCGGCCGGATCGGCGGCCACGATGCGCACGTGGGCGGCGGGCGCGCCCAGGAAGATCAAGCGCTCGCGCACCTGGACGGCCATGGCGCCCGCGTCGCTGGGCGCGGTCACCGTCAGCTCGCGGCCTTCGGCCTCCAGCCAGCGGCCGACCAGGGCCTGCAGCGCCGCCCGCTGATTGTCCGAAAGGCCGCTGGCGTGAACCGCCAGCAGGATTTCGTCAGGGGCCGGGGCCACCTTGACCCGCTCGGCCCAGGTCTGGGTGGCGGTCGCGGCCAGGGGGCGCTGGACCGGGGCGGTCTGGGTCGCACAGGCGGCCAGGCTGGCCAGGGCCGCAAGCCAGAGGCAGCCTTTCAGGACGGTCTTGACGGGAGCGTGCGTCATGGCGGCGTCCTACTCGATCACATAGCCCACGGGGCCCTGGTAGGCGCGCCCCGCATTGGCGCCCGGCGGCGCCTTGACGACCTGGTTCAACCGTCCCAGCAGAACCGTGCTCATGTCACCCGCCAGGTCCAGCCCGTCGGCCGGCGTCTGCAGGTCGCGCGGCCTGGCCGGATCGACGATGTAGGGCGTGACGATGATCACCAGCTCGGTCTCGCCATTGAGAAAATCGCGCGAGCGGAACAACGAGCCCAGGATCGGCATGTTGGTCATGCCCGGCAGGGAGTCGATCGCCTGCTTGGTGGTCTGCTGCAGCAGGCCCGCGATCATCAGCGACCCGCCGGACGGCAGCTCGACGGTCGTCTCGGCGCGGCGGACCGACAGCCCCGGCACCGTCAGCGCCGACGACGCCGAACCATTGCTGAGCGTGAAGGCGCCCAGGCTGGACAGCTCCGACACCTCGGTCGACAGTTTCAGCGAGATGCGGCCGCCCGACATCACCACCGGCGTGTAGCCCAGGCCCACGCCGTAGGGCTTGAACTCGATCGAGACCCGGCCCGTGTCGTCGCTGCCGGTGGGCACCGGGAACTCGCCGCCGACCAGGAAGTGGCCAGCCTCGCCCGAGACGGCGGTCAGGTTGGGCTCAGCCAGGGTGCGCACCAGGCCCACGCGCTCGAAGGCCGAAAGACAGGCGCCCAGGCTGTTGCCCGTCGTGGCCGACCACGCGGCCGAGGCCGCGCTGCTGATCGCATTGCTGACCGCGCTGGACGTCCCGTTGGCGGAGTCGCCGCTCGACGTGTTGGTCGTGGTCTGGCTGGAAGCGTTGCTGCTGTTGCTGAAGTTTCTCGTGCGGAGATTGTCGCGGCCGTAGCAGGCCCCGCCGCCGCCCAGCAGCGCGCCATTGACGCCGAAGGTGTTCTCGCGCCCCACCGTGTAGGACTTGAAGCCGTCGTTCAGCAGATTGTCGGTCGAGACGCCCAGTTGCTTGATGACGTTGCGCTGCACCTCGACGATGCGGACCTGCAGCATCACCTGGTCCTTGCCAGCGATAGCCAGCATGTTCAGCACCTTGTCCGCGCCGCCGACATACTGGGCGGCGATGCGGGCGGCCGCGTCGGACTGGGCGGGCGTGCGGACCAAGCCGCTCAGGACCACGCTGTCGCGGATCGGCCGGACCTCGATCTTCGCCTCGGGCAAGACGCGGTTCAGGGTGTCGGCCAGCTGGTCGACCGGCTGGGCGACCTTGATCGACAGCGACAGGATCCGGCGGCCAGCGTCGTCGAAAAAGGCCGCGTCAGTGACGCCCTCGGCCAGGCCCACGATATAGACCCGGCGACGGTCGCGTAGCACGGCGTCGGCGACGGTCGGGCTGGTGACCAGCAGGTCGCGAACATCCGACGGCAGCTCGACGATCGCCGACTTGCCCTTGGCCAACTCCAGGGTGGCGGCGGTCTGGTCGGCGGTCAGGACCACACGGGCGACCTGGCCGCTCGCCAAGGTCGACGTCATGGCCGACGCCGGCGACCGCGGCGTGGCGCGAGGGACAGATGGATAGACGTGCGAGCCGCGCACGGGACCGTCGGCCAGGACCGGCGTGGCCGTACTCAGGCCCAGCAGGGCGGCCAGATGGACGGTCAGCAGGCGGCGGCTCACGGACGCACCGCCATGACCGTGGTCTGACCGCCGCGATTGATCCGGACGGCGGCCGCCTCGGTCGGCGGCGCGGCGACGCCGCCCGAGGGCGCGCCCATGTCGGTATAGGCGCGCAAAGCCAGGGTGACCGGCCCGCCGGCCTTGGCGCTGGCCAGGGCCTCGGCCTCGGCCGCGCCGACCTCCAGCGTGGCGGTGGCGGCGACCATCGTCTTGGCGTCCTTATCGGCGGCGGTCTTTTGGTCGAGCGCCAGGACGCGGACATTGCGCAGCACGGTCTCGCCGACGATCACCCGGCCGCCGCCGGCGCTGGGCATGGGGGCGTCCCGGGTCGAAAGCACGTCGACGCGGTCGCCGGGCAGGATGAAGCCGCCGGCGGTGGTGTCGGCCGAGACCGGCACGGCGACGGCCCGCTTGCCCGGCGTGAGCACGACCGACAGATAGCCGCCCTCGCCGCCCCGCACGATCTTGCGCGTGGTGATGGGCTCGCCAGCCAGGATAGGGTCGCGGACAATGGCGCCCTCAAGGGCCATAGCCGGATCGCCGCCGACCATCTGGCCGGTGACGGCGGCCTTGGCCAGGGCGACCGCGCCTTCGGTCTTGCCCTCGCCGGGGGGCGGGGCCGCGCCGTTGGTGATGAAGGCGGCGTTGACGGAGTCGGAGGGCCAGGCCAGCCAGTCGATATCGGCCTGAGTCAGGCGAGCGCCAACGGCCAGGTCATGCTTGGCCACCAGCACCTGGGTCATCGGCTTGGTCGGCGCGGCGGCCGGCGCGGCGGCGGCGGCGAGTGGCTTGTCCGCCTTAACGCCCAGCGCGCGCTGCAGCACCACGGCCATGCCGATGGCGCAGACGGCGGCGACCAGAACGATCAGGAGGCGGACGGGGCTCATGCGCGGGCGGAACTCGTGCGGTCACTCTGGAAAACCGGGGCCGCCTCCGGGCGAGCACGCGCGATTCAACACCGGCCTTTCTGGCCGAAGCGCATGGTCGTCCGCTTATGGTTAACGAGGACTGAAATTCCGGTTAACGCCGCGCGCCGTCACCTGCGGCGGGCGGTCACGCCCTCAACCCAGAACACCTTGAACCAAAAGCGCTTCGGGGAACGCGATCAGGGCGCCGGCGGCGATGGCCACGCCGTAGGGCAGCGCCCCGCCCTGCTGGCCCAGCCGGCGCACCCAGGCGGGCCCTCCAGCCACGATCGGCGCGACCCAGCCCGACCGCAGGGCCAGGATGGCGAAGGTCAGCGCCCCGCCCGCCAGGGCGGTGTACAGCAGGAACGGCAGCACCGCCGGCCAGCCCATCCACAGCGCGCAGGCGGCCAAGAGCTTACCGTCGCCGCCGCCGATCCATCCGGCCGCGAACATGCCCATGCCCAGAACCAGCGCGCCAAAGCCTGCGGCCAGGCACAGACCGACCCCGCCCAGAGGCGCCCCGCTGACCAGGGCGGCCGGAACGAAGGCGGCCACGAGGGCCAGCGAGACCCAGTTGGGGATCGTATAGCTGGTGAGGTCCTTCAGGGCCCCGACAATGGCCAGGGCTGGAAAGACCAGCAGCAGCAAGATCTGGAGAGACTGCATCGCGTCGCGCGCCTGTTGAGGACGGGCGCATCCTGCGTCGCGACCCGTGAAGCAATGGTTTCCCCAAAGACAAAGGGGCCGCGACGCCCCCGCGTCGCGGCCCCTCGCTGCCAGGGAGCAAGAAGTGAAGTTATTCGCCGACGCCGACGCCCACGCCGGTGACCCGCGCCGAAGGGCTGAACACGACGCCCAGGCCGGTGACGCAGACGGTGGTGATCACCGCGATCACGGCGACGAAAAGGCCGTACTGGATGCCCGCGACGCCGGACTCGTCCTTGGCGAAAGCCTTGATTAGTTGGGTCACAGCGCGGTTTCCAAAGGGTGATCCGATGAAACTCAACCTACCTGCGGCGCCGTGAATTTCACGTTATTCGCCGAGGTTAATTCCGTATTACCGAGTAACGCTCTGTTCGAACCTCATGGGCCGAAAAGAAAAAAGGCCGGGAAGCCCCGGCCTTTCTCTAAGCGATGCTTTGACGCCGGCGTTTAGCTGGCGGCGGCCGCCGGGGTCTTTTCGATCGCTTCGCCGGCCTTGCCGAAAGACGTGCTGAGCTTGGTGCCAAGCGTCGTGACGGCGGTCACGATCACAACGGCGATCAGGGCGACGATCAGGCCGTATTCGATGGCCGTAGCGCCGGATTCATCCTTCAGGAAGCGCGTGACAAACTTGGTCATGACTTGGTCTCCAAAACCAGGGCTTGTGATTTGAGGCTTCCAAGTCAGCTCGACTTGCCCACCCCTCAAGAACACGACCAAATTCCCGCCCCGCACTTAATTGGTAGTAAATTAGAAATGGTTTATTTCATATTTAGATAAGTTTATTCAAATTCATGATTATCAAGACTTAACCATGACACTTGAATCTGCCACAACTCACTGAAAGTTCGAAACTTTCCACACTGGCAGCAGGACCGCTCGGCGCCGCCCTTAGGCCTTTATTGACCAATCAGCCCGATCCTGAACGGCGTCGGCATCAGCCCAAGGCCATCCATGCGCCGCTTTTCGTTCATCTTCGCCGCACTTCTGGTCGCCGGAAACGTCGAGGCCGCCGCCCAGTCGCGGCCGATCGCCTTGCCTCTGGCGGCGGGTCAGGCGATCTCCCTTTCCCTGGACAGCGCCATACGCGACGTGGTGATCGGCGATCCCGAGGTCGCTGACGTCAGCCTCGTCAACGAGCGGACCCTGGTGGTGCTGGGCAAGCGTTCGGGCGTCACCAGCCTGCTGATCTACGGCCCCGGCGGCCGCCCACTGACCGACCGCCAGGTCGTGGTCTCCGAAGGCGGCGTCGGCTCCGTCACAGTCTATCGCGGCGCAGCCACCAGCACCTATGCCTGCGGCCTCCAGTGTACGCGGCTCCCCTCGGCCGCGAGCGCCTCGCGCCCCTGACCGCCGGAAAACGCCTGACTTTTCTAACCAGTGATTAGGACCGATCCCCCTAGGCTCGTGGTCCGTTCACGAGGCGCACCGCCCGCATGGCCCATCGCTCCCTTCTCACGCGCGCCCGGCGCAGGCTGGCCAGACTCCGCCCGGCGCGGACCGCCGCCCGCTTCGCGCGGGCCGAGCAGGGCGCGACAACCGTCGAGTTCGCGCTCGTGTCGATCCCGTTCCTGATGCTGGTCATGGCGATGATCGAACTGGGGCTGGTATTCCTGGTCTCGCTGACCCTTGAGAACGCCATCATCGACGTCGGCCGCACGATCCGCACCGGCGAGGTCCAGGGCGCCAAGACCACGGCCAGCGACTTCAAGACGGCGGTGTGCGGCAGGATGGACTGGCTGGGCGACCGTTGCGCCGGCGCCCTGTCGCTGGACGTACGCACCTATGCCGACTTCGCCGGCGTCGGCGCGTCGGCCGCCGACGCAGCCCCGCCCGAGACGCCCGCCTGGGACCCGGGCAAGGCCGGTTCGATCGTGCTGATCCGGGCCTATTACACCTGGCCGCTGGTCACGCCCCTGATGGACACCGGGGTGCGCAGCGTCGACGGCAAGCGGATCATCTACGCCGCGACCGCCTTCATGAACGAGCCCTACGAGCAATGAGCGCCCGCCCGCCCTTCCAGCGGCGCTTCTGGCGCGACCGGCGCGGCGTGTCGGCGGTGGAGTTCGCCCTGATCGCGCCCGTCCTGATCTTGCTCTACTGCGGTATGGCCGAGATGACCCAGGCGATGATGGCCCAGCGCCGGCTGTCGAACATCACCTCCTCGATCGGCGACCTGACGGCCCAGGCCTCTCAGACCGGCCCGGCCAGAATGACCGACATCTTCAATATCGGCGCGATCATCATGGCCCCGTTTCCGACGGCGAGCCTGAAGATGTGCGTCGCCAGCGTGGTTTCGGACGCGAGCGGCAAGGATACGGTGGCCTGGTCCCAGGCCTCGGTGGGGGACATGACCAACTGCCCGACCCAGGGCGCGGTCCTGACCGACGTGCCCGACGCCGTGCTGCCCGCCAACAAGAGCGTGATCCTGGCCCGCGCCGCCTATGTCTACAGCTCGCCGATCCAGCTGGTCCTGCCAAGGCCGCTGACCTTCAACCGCACGCTCTACCTGCGCCCGCGCCGGGTGGACGCGGTGCTGTGGTCGGTCGCCAGCTAACCCTTAAGCCGGCAACGCCGAGCGCAGACGCTCGACCAGCGGGTGGGCCTCAAACGTCCGATCCCCCAGCCGCGAGACCGGGCGCACGCCGATCAGGCTGTTGGTCAGGAACACCGCCTCGGCCTTGTCCAGCGCCTGCGGCCCGACGGCGACCTCCTCGACGGCCTGGGCCGCCAGCAGGCGGGCCCGGGTGATCCCCGGCAGGACGCCGCAGTCGAGGGCCGGCGTGAACAGCCGCCCGCCCGCGATCCAGAAGAGGTTGGCCGCCGCGCCGCTGGCCAGCTCGCCGCGATTGTTCAGCATCACCGCCTCGTCGGCCCCGGCGGCGACCGCCTGGGTCCGCGCCAGGACGCTATCGACATAGGACAGGGTCTTGAGGCGCGAGGCGGGCGAGCCTTCGTTGCGGCGCACGCTCGACAGCATGGCCCGCGCCGGCGTCGTTACCGGGGCGACGGGCGCCACGCGGGCGAAGAGCCGGGGCGTCAGGGCGACGGGGCGATCCAGCCCTCGGCCGCCCGAGCCGCCGGTCAAGGTCAGGCGCAGCGCCACCCGCCCGGTCGCCGGGACCATGCGGCGGCACAGCCCCTCGGCCTCGGCCCGATCGAAGGGCAGGCCCAGCACCGCGCAACCGCCGGCCATGCGGTCGAGGTGATCGTCCAGGTGACGGATCTCGCCGTCAAGAGCCAGCAGGGTCTCAAACAGCCCCTCGCCCAGCAGCAGACCACGGTCATCGAAGGGAATGGCGTCTTTGAAAGTGGCGGCGGGGGCGATCATTCGAGGCTCTCCGTCAGCGCGCGCCGAATGGCGGCGATCTTGGCCTGCGTCTCCAGCCGCTCGGCGCGCGGATCGCTGTCGGCGACGATCCCCGCGCCGGCGCGCGCCTCGACCCGCCAGCCGCCGGCATCCTCAACCAAGGCGACGGTTCGGATCAACACGCTGGAGTCGAGTGCGCCATCATGACCCACCCAGAATAGGGAGCCGCAGTATGGACCACGCGGCGGCTCCAGCTCCGCGATGACCTTCATGGCCTGCACCTTGGGCGCGCCGGTGATCGAGCCGGGCGGGAAGGTCGCCCGCAGCAGGTCGGCGATCCCACGCCCCGGCGCCAACCGCGCGGTGACCGTCGAGACTAGGTGATGGACGTTGGCGAAGCTCTCGATCCTGAAGAGATCGGGCGCGCGCACGCTGCCCGGCGGGCTGACACGCGCCAGGTCGTTGCGCATCAAATCCACGATCATCAGGTTCTCGGCCCGGTCCTTGTCGCTGGCCAAGAGCTCGGCGGCCAAGGCCAGATCGCGGGCCGGATCGCGGTCGCGGGGCCGCGTGCCCTTGATCGGCTTGGTCTCGATCGCGCCGTCCGCCCCGACCTTCAGGAACCGCTCGGGCGAGTTGGAAACCACCGCCCGCCCCGGCAGCCGCAGATAGGCCGCGAACGGCGCGGGGCTTTGGCCGCGTAGCCGCGTGAACAGGTCGAACGGATCGGCGCCGGGGGCCAGGCGGCCGGTCCAGGCGCGGGCGATGTTGGCCTGGAAAATCTCGCCGGCCAGGATGCGCTCGACCACCTCGGCGACGGCCGTCTCGTAGACGGCGGGGTCGTCGGCGGCGAGGTCGGGGCAGAGAGGGCCCTTGGGCTCCGGATGCGCGGCGGTTGGCGCATCCAGCCAGGCCAGGGCCGCGCGAGCCTGGGCCTCCGCGTCGCTCTCGCTGACGCCGCGTCCGACCGCCAGCACCTGACGGGCGTGGTGGTCGAAGGCCAGCAGGGCCGGGTAGAGGGCGCAGACCAGGTCGGGCCAGTCGGAGCGCGCAAGGCCCAGCGCCTCTATCCGATCGCCCAGCTCGTAGGACGCCAGACCCACGACGCCGCCCTGGAATGGCGGGCCGTCCGGATGGCTTGGCTGGTGCGCGCCCAGCAGGTCCGCCAGCGCCGCGAACGGATCGCTCGCGTCGGCGGCGGTCAGGCTGAAGGTCTTGTCTGGCGCGCGCAGCAGGTACGACCACCGCCCGCCTTGCCCGCCCGACATCAGCGCGCAGGCGTAAGGCTCGTCCCGGAAGGGCGCCAGGGCCCAGACCGGCTCGCGCCAGGGGGCGGTGAGGATGGCGACGCGGCGCATGGGGGTGGTGATAGCAGGGCCGGAAGGCGGCGCGCCAGATGCTCCCCCGCGATGCGGGGGAGCTGTCGCGGAGCGACTGAGGGGGCGAACTGGACTCGCGCCGAGTTGGCCCCCTCCGGCCCTCTGGGCCACCTCCCCCGCGGCGCGGGGGAGGAACTAGATCTCCCGGCCCCCGCCCTTCACGGTCGACAGCCCGATCAGCCCCACCAGCATCAGCGCCGCGATCGGGATGAAGCCGGCGACCTGGGCGCCGGCCAGCTTGGTCGCAAAGGCCACCAGCAGCGAGCCCAGCCACACCGTGGCGGTCCCCGACAGCGAAAACAGGCCAAAGAAGGCGGCCATGCGGTCGGGCGGCGCCAGGCGCACCAAGAGGGTGCGGCTCGAGGCGTACTGGGCGGTGACGAACACCGCGATCATCAGGCTGCAGCCCAGATAAACAAGCTCAGGCAGGGTCTGGAACAGCGGGCCGCCCCAGACAGGCGGATGGGCCGAGGCCGGCCAGGGCCAGAGATACAGGATCTTCTCCCGGCTCGTGCCGATCAGACCCAGCAGCATCAGGATGCAGCCGGCGATCTCGGCCTGGACGGCGCGTCGCGGTCCCAGCGTCCGGTCGAGCACCGGCGCGATCAGGCCGCCCAGCACCCCGAACACCGACAAGGCAATGCCATAGGCCAGCATCTCCAGCGCGCCCCAGCCCATCAGCCCCGCAGCGAACAGGCCGCCGAAGATGATCATGGCCGTCATGCCGTCGCAGTAGAACATCCGCGCGCCCAGGAACTTGGCGACCTCGGCATGGCCCTTGAGGTTGGCGAAGGTGTCGAGGATCAGCCGCACGCCCTCCTTCAGCGAGGCGCCGATCGAGACGCCGGTGCGGGCCGCATCGCGCGTCCACAGGAAGAACGGGATCGCGCCCAGCAGCATCACCGCCGCCGACAGGGGTCCTGCCAGGCGGCTGGGCTCGTTGTCGGCCTGGCTGAGGCCAAACAGCGGCGTAGCGGGCACGAACGACCACGACACCTGGCCCGGCAGCACGAAGGCCCACATCACGAAGATCAGCAAGGACACCGACAGCCCGTTGGCGAGCGCGTAGCCCAGGCCCGACAGCACCGGCTCCTGGCCAGGCTCCGCCGCGCGCGACAGCAGCGAGTTGTTGAGTACGTCGCCCAGGTTATAGGCCACGCCCAGCACGATCAGGGCCGCCCCGACCAGCCCAACCGAGAGACCGCCGGGCGTCGCAAACCACAGCGCCAAGAGGATCGGCAGCATGATCGCCAGCACCATCGCCATGAACGGCTTGCGCGGCCCATAGCGCTCGATCGAGGCGCCCAGCAGCGGCGCGGTCAGGGCGGTGAGCAGCCCATAGACAGTCGAGATGTCGGCCACGACCGCCTGGCCCTTGACCGGATCGCCGACCAGCACCCGCGAGAAGTACGGCGCGAACACATAGATGGTGACGAGGATGACATAGGGGTCGCGGCTGCCCTGGTGCAGGATCCAGCTGAGCGCTCCGCGCGAGAGCCGTTTTCGGGGGGGCGGGACCAGGACGTCCTCGTGGCCCTTAGGACCCACGACCTCGCTCAGGCCCGGAGGCGACCCCGCCAACTCGCTCATGCCGCACCCGAATGTCACCGGCCCTCTGACGGGGCCATGCGGCGAGGCTGGACCTTAAACGATCGTTTGTCACCTTACGGATGAGGCCGCTATTTCCTCCGACCTCCCCGGCGAATGCCGGGGCCCAGATTCATCCGGAGCGGCTGGGGTGAACGCGCCAAAAGGCCGGGCTTGCCGGATAGATCAGCGCCTTCGATCTGGACCCCGGCATTCGCCGGGGAGGTC
Organism: Caulobacter sp. BP25; assembly: GCF_002737755.1. GTDB lineage: Bacteria > Pseudomonadota > Alphaproteobacteria > Caulobacterales > Caulobacteraceae > Caulobacter. The sequence continues at coordinate 557,960 of NZ_PEGH01000018.1, read as the reverse complement.
GGCTAGAGCAGAATATGCGCCCGCACCTGCTCGCGGACGCCGTTGTCCAGCCCGACCACCCGCTCCAGATAGCCGTCCAGCGAGCCGCACTCGGCCTTGATCACCGCGAAGGCGGCGGCGAGATACCGGGCTTCGACGCCCATGGCCGCGCGCATCGCCGCCTCGTCGGGACGGCGGCCGGTCAGCTCCTGGATATGATCCATGAAGATGCGGCCGCGCCGGTCGAAGCGCGTGGGGTCGTTGGTCAGCAGGTAGTCGTCGATGACGTCGTCGTCGGCCACGCCCGCGATGTGGTGGGTCAGGGCGGCCAGTACGCCGGTGCGGTCCTTGCCCGCCGCGCAGTGGATCAGCGCCGCCCCTTGACCTTCCGCCAAGGCCAGGAAGAACCGGCGGAAGAGGTCGATGTGCCGCGCCTTGAACGGCAGGCGGCGATAGTACTCGTCCATATAGTCGTGGACGGCGTCTTCGGTCAGGTCCGTGCTGGTGATGAACTCGATCCAGGGGTCGGTCCCGGTCACGCCCAGGTCGTTGTCGATCACCTGGGCCGCAAAGCCCGTCCAGCGACGCGAGGGCGAGCGCTCGCGCTCATTGGGGCGGCGCAGGTCGACCAGGGTGACGATCCCCAGGGCCGCCAGCGCCTCGAGGTCCTCGTCGGTGGCCTCGGCCTGGTGGGCGGCGCGGAACAGCACGCCCTTCTTCAGCCGCCCCGCCCCTGCGGCGTAGTCGCCAAAGTCGCGGAAGTTCTCGACGCCTTGCAGGGGGATCAGTCTGGTCATGCCGGGGGATTTAGCCGCGACGCGGCCGGATGGCGAGAGGGATGCGGCGTCACCACCATTTGGCCTTGCGGTCCTCCTCGGTCGCCGGCTTGGCGCGCCAGAGGAAGACGAAGTTGCGATGCTCGGCCCAGGTCTGGCCCTCAAGGCCGTCGGCGGCCTGACAGACGCTGGTGTGATAGGGGCCCTGGCCGTCGGTGGTCCGGAAACTGGCGCAGGTCCGGCCCTTGGAGGTCTTCCAGCGACCGGCCTGGATGTCGCTGTCATAGAAGCTGCCGGTGACGCGACCGTCCGCCTCTAGCGTCAGACTCATGCCTTTGAAGTAGGGCTCGGACGGCTTGGACGACAGGTCCACAACCCAGTCGCCGGTCAGCGGCGCCGGCGGCGCAGCCGCCTCCAGCGAAAAGGCGAGCAGCAGCGCCAGCATGGGGGTCTCTCCGAAGCCAAGGATAACGCCGTTACGCGTGAGCCCGGGCTTTGGACGCTATCGCCGCAGCAGCGGCTGAATCCGGTCCTGCAACGGCTGGTCGATATAGGTGTGGAACAGCCACGCCGCGCCATAGGCCAGCGGGAAGCCGGCCAGCCACATCAGCCACTGCCAGCCGATGCCGATCGGCACGGTGTCGATCAGCTTGTGGACGGCGCTCCAATAGATCACGCCGACGAAGATGTGGGTGATGAACAGGGCGAAGGACAGCTTGGCGCCCTCCTCGATCCAGGCTTGCGGGCGTTTCACGGGCAGGCGGCCGGCGCCCAGCACGATCATGGTGATCGCCAGCAGCGAAGGGGCGTCGAACATCCACTGAGCCGGCAGGGCGTAGCGGTCCAGCGGCTGGGTGACGACCAACAAGGCCACGCCGCCCCACAGCAGGGCCTTGGCCGCGCCCTCCGAGGGCCAGCGCCTGTCGACGGCCCGCGCCAGGCAGACGCCCAGAATGAACAGCGGCAGCGCCCGAACCACACCGAACTGGAAGCGAAGGTCAGCCAGGGCCTGATCGAAAATCACCTCGGCCAAGACCTGGAAGGCCGCCAGGATCGCCAGACCCAGCACAGGCAACAGCCAGGCGTGGCTGATCTTGCTGACCCCGCGCCAGAAGGCGGGGAACAGGGCGTAGCAGACGATCAGCGCCGACAGCGACCAGCTGGGCAGGTTCCAGCCGTCGCTGGGGAAGCCCCAGGCGTGGATCAGCAGGGCCTGGGTCGGCAGCTGGTCCCAGGCAAAGCGGCTGGGCTTGTGAGCGTCGGTGCCGAAGGCGTTCAGGATCAGCACCAGCACCGCCAGCATGGCCAGCACCGCCAGATGCCCCGGCCAGACCCGCGCCGCCCGGCGGACCCAGAAGCGCGGCGTGCTGATATGGCCCTTCAGCACCGAGCCGCCATAGGCCCGGCCCAGCACATAGCCAGACAGGATCAGAAAGAAGTCGGTGGCCAGGAAACCGCGCGAGAACACCTGGGCGAACCGCTCGATCCGCATCGGGCTCTCGGCCCCATAGTGATAGACCACGATCAGCAGCGAGGCGAGAAAGCGCAGGAAATCCAAGGCGCCACCGCGCACGGCCTCCTTGCCGGGCGGCGACGGCGCGGCCTCGGTCGAGGTCGAAGCGGAGGGGGCAAGCGGCGCGGTCACGGCTCGCGCATACCAAAGCAGACGACGGGGGGAAAGGCTCCGTAACGGCGCCGAGTTGCGATGGAGCGTCACGCCGCCTATCTGTAACTTATCTTGTTTCTAATGAGCTAACCCATGTCTCGCACCCCCGTCCTCTTCCTCGGCCACGGCTCGCCGATGAACGCCATCGAGGACAATGCCTGGAGCCGCGACTGGGCGCGCCTGGGCCGCGCGCTGCCGCGCCCGCGCGCGATCCTGATGATCAGCGCCCATTGGGAGACGCGCGGCGCCTCGGCGGTCAGCGCCGCGACCGCGCCGCAGACGATCCACGACTTCGGCGGCTTTCCGCAGGCGCTGTTCGACGTTCAGTACCGCGCGCCCGGCGATCCGGCCCTGGCGGCGCGGGTGGCGCAGCTGCTGTCGCCCGATCCGGTCGTGCAACACCCGACGCGCGGCCTCGACCACGGCGCCTGGAGCGTGCTGAGGCCGATGTATCCCGAGGCTGACATTCCTGTGGTCCAGCTCAGCCTGGATCGCGGCCGCCCCGAGCGCTGGCACTACGAGGCCGGACGCCGCCTGGCGCCGCTGCGCGACGAGGGCGTGATGATCCTGGGCAGCGGCGACATCGTCCACAACCTGCGCGCCATCGACTTCCGCCGCCCCGAGACCCTGCCCTGGGCCGAGCGCTTCAACGACCGCGCCAAGGCCCTGATCCTGGCCGGCGACCACGATCCGCTGATCGACTGGCGAAGCCTGGGCCCCGACGCCGAGGCCTCGATCAACAGCGCCGAGCACTACCTGCCGCTGCTCTATGTGCTGGGTGCGGCGGGCAAGGACGAGCCCGTGAGCTTCTTCACCGACGACGTCTGGGCGGCGATCTCGATGACGGGCGTGAAGGTGGGGTGAGAGAGAGATGCTCCCCCGCGTTGCGGGGGAGCTGTCACGGAGTGACTGAGGGGGCGAACGCGGTATCGCCGAGCTAGCCCCCTCCGGCCCTCTGGGCCACCTCCCCGCAACGCGGGGGAGGAACTTAGAGCACCGCCGCCGCGCGCTTGGCCGCCTCGACGCGCTCGTCCATCGCCTTGCCATAGAGCGCGGTGATGCGCTCCAGCACCTTGGGCGGGGCGGTCTCCGGGCGTCCGGAGTCGAACGGCGGCGCGGGCGCGTATTCGACCGCCAGCTGGATGCCTTGCGCCACCTCGTCGCCCGCCAACTCCGCGATCAGGGTCAAAGCAAAGTCGATCCCGGCCGTCACCCCGCCGCCGGTGATGTAGCGCCCGTCCCGCGCCACCCGTGACGGATCGGGGATCGCGCCAAACAACGCTAGCTGGTCGCGCCAGGCCCAGTGGCAGGCCGCCCGCTTGCCCTTCAACAGACCCGCCGCCCCCAGCACCAGCGAGCCAGTGCAGACCGAGCAGACATAGCGCGCGCCGTCCGCCAGCCGGCGGATCTGCGCCATGAAGTCAGGATCGCCCATCGCCTCGGTGGTCCCAAAGCCGCCCGGCACGATCAGGACGTCGCACGCCTGGGTATCCGAGAGCTTGGGCAGGCGCGCGAAGACAAGCCCGTCAGCCTCGATCTCGCCGCCGGCCAGGCTGGCGACCGTGACCTTGGCGCCAGGCAGTCGGCACAGCACCTGGTGGGGGCCGGTGAAGTCCAGGTGGGTCACGCCCGGGAACAGGGCGATCACGATGCTCAAGGCGTCGTGCTTAGTGGGCTGGCTCATGCGATGATCTCCGCCGCGATTGACGCGGAGAACATGGTTCGATTAGCCTCTGGCGGAAATGACATAGTTCCCACGGATTCAGCCAAGGCGCTTCGCCATGACCCGCGCGATCGGCTTTCTCGTCTATCCAGGCTTCCAGCTGCTGGACGCCACCGGCCCGATCGCCGCGTTCGAGATCGCCGCCCGGTTCTCGCCCGGAGCCTATAGCCTGCACTTCCTGTCGCTACGCGGCGAGCCGACACCCAGCTCTTCTGGCCTCGTGGTGCAGACCAAGGCGCTGGACGAGGCGCCGCCGCTGGACACCCTGGTCGTGGCGGGCGGCGACGGGGTCCATGCGCCATCGACCTGCGCCGAAACCCTGGCCTTCGTCCGCAAGGCGGGCCGCGAAGCGCGCCGCGTCGCCTCGGTCTGTTCGGGAACCTATGTGCTGGCCGAGGCGGGCCTGCTGGACGGCAAGCGCGCCACCACCCACTGGAGCCGCACCCAGGACTTCCAGCGCCGCTATCCCAACATCCGGCTCGAGCCCGACCGTATCTGGATCCAGGACGGCAAGATGTGGAGTTCGGCCGGCATCACGGCGGGCATCGACCTCTCCCTGGCTTTGATCGGCGCGGACCTGGGCGAGGCCATCGCCCGCCGCACGGCCCAGCAGCTGGTCGTCTATCACCACCGCCCCGGCGGCCAGTCGCAGCACTCGGCCCTGATCGACCTGCGCCCCGGCCGCTTCGACGCCCTGCTGTCCTGGGCGCGCCAGAACCTGGCCGAGTCGCTCAGCGTCGAGCAACTGGCCGACCGCGCGGCCATGAGCCCGCGCAACTTCGCCCGCCTGTTCGCCCAGGAGACCGGCGTCACCCCGGCGAAAGCCATCGAGCGCCTGCGCGTCGAAGCCGCCCGCGCCCTGCTCGACAGCCAGCCGCTGCAGGTCGAGGATGTGGCCCTGGAGACCGGCTTTGGCGATCCCGAACGCATGCGCCGAGCCTTCGTCCGCGCCTTCGGCCAGCCGCCCCAGGCGCTAAGGCGGGCGGCGAAGGCGGGGTAAATGCGCGTCAGGACGGGGCTATCGACGCCCGCGATTCATGAAGACGACGATGAGCGCTCCACTGATCGCCACGAGAACCGCGATCCAGCTAGCGGGTGTGAAGTCAGGCATAGACGCCTCCAGTGCGGACAGTGGAAGCTGTGCGGCCCTGCATCTCGCCATGCAAGACCGAAGACCCGCCCGAAAGCGGACTTTCGGAACGCCCTACAAGAGTGGGTAGCGGAAGTTGGCTCAGAAGCGCCCCCTCCGTCTCGCTGCGTATCCGCAGCGATCCACCTCCCCCGCAAGCGGGGCAGGAGGGTGTGGCCTCCTCCTCACCCGTGAAACGGGGGAGGTGGCGCGGCGCCGATAGGCGACGTGACGGAGGGGGCGCTCCAACGTCCAACTAGGGTCGAAGAACGCCTTGGGCTTGCGGCCGACAAGCGGACATTCAGATCGCCGCCCCGCAGTCGCTCACGCCGCGTCGGCCCGCGCCGGCAGGAACGGCGAGACCACCGCCATCGCCCGCTCGACATAGGCCTCCTTTTCGCCGACCGGGGCGACATAGCGGATCGCCTCTTCGGCGTCCGCGCGGCCGGCGGCGCGGGCGATCAGCCAGGCGGCCAGGTATTGCGAGGCCAGACAGCCGCCGGCCGTGGCGACATTGCCGTGCGCCACGAACGGCGCATCCAGCACCTTAACGCCCGCCTCGATGACCCAGGGCTTGGTGGTCAGGTCGGTACAGGCCGGCAGGTCGCCGACCAGGCCCAGCTTGGCCAGGATCAGCGTGCCCGAGCATTGGGCCCCGATCAGCTGGCGCGTGGGATCCAGCCGGATGCGCGACAGCAGCGCCGCGTCGGCCGCCACCTCGCGCGTCTTGGAGCCGCTGCCGATCAGCACAGCGTCGGCTTCGGCGGCGAATTCCAGAGGCTGCTGGCGCTGGATCGTCACGCCGTTCAGCGAGGTCACAGCCTCCGTCGGACAGGTGATCTCGGCCTTCCAGCCCTTGGCCTTCATGCGGTTCAGGATCGCGGCGGCCACGAACGAGTCCAGCTCGTTGAAGCCGTCGAACGTCAGCACCGCGATGCGCATTGGGGTCTCCTGAAGACAGAGCGCGAGCATAGACGCGCCCCGCTCACGCGACCATGGTCCAGGCAGGCCTCGACGTTCGGGCAGCGCCTCCAGACTTGACCCTTCACCCACGCCAGCATCTGATCGGCGATAACAAAGATATCGGGAGGGACGTCGTCATGGCCGCCAACGGTCGCAAGAGCATCTTCATCACCGGCGCGGCCAGCGGCATCGGCCTGGCCTGCGCCAAGCGCTTCGCGGCCGAGGGCTGGTTCGTGGGCCTGTCGGACATCGACCAGGCTGGCCTGAAGGCGGCCCTGCTGGCCATCGGCGCGGCCAACGGCTCGATCCATCCGCTGGACGTCCGCGACCGCGAAGGCTGGGAGAACGCCCTGGGCGACTTTGGACGCGATACCGGCGGCAAAGCCGATGTGCTGCTCAACAACGCCGGCGTCGCGCGCTTTGGCGTGCTCGAAGACATGTCCGACGCCGATTGCGACATCCAGATCGACATCAACATCAAGGGCGTGATCAACGGGGCTAGGGCCGGTCTGCCGCTACTGAAGGCGGCCGGCGGACGGCTGATCAACGTCGCCTCGTGCGCGGGGCTCTATGGCTCACCCAAGCTGGCGGTCTATTCGGCGACCAAGTTCGCGGTGCGGGGCCTGTCCGAAGCGCTGGACGTCGAATACGCGCGGCACGGGGTCAGCGTCGCCTGCGTCATGCCCTGGTTCATCGAGACGCCGATCCTGAACGCCGGGGCCTCAGGCACGAACGAGCACATGAGCGACGCCCTGCGCGCGGGGGGCCTGGAGGTCTATCCGGTCGAGGACGCCGCCCAGGTCGTCTGGGAGGCGGCGCAGGGCAAGGCCCTGCACTACTTCGTGGGCAAGCGGGCCAAGCAGATGCGCTTTGCCTCCAGCCACATGCCCGGCGTCGTCAGGAAGCAGCTCCGCTCCCGGCCCCTACTGTCGACTTGAGGCCGTCCAGCGGCGCGCGATCGGTCGAGATCGCGATCGGCTTGGCGACCGCCTTGTCGGCGGCCGGGGCTGAGGCCGGCTCGCTCACCGGACCCAGAGGACCGCCCTGGCCTTGCACCGAGGCCGGCTCGACGCGGGTGACGGCGCTGGCGGCGTAGGCGACCAGCGGCTTGCCGTCGGCGGTAAGGCTGGCGATGTCCGAAGGCGCGATGTCGTCGACCGTCGGCAGATGCGGCGTCGAGGCGTTGCGGCGACCAAACCGGTAGAAGATGTGCATGCCCACCTGGGTCACGCGCATCAGGCGCGGCCCCCAGACCGGCGAGACGTTGATGGTGTGGAAGTGGGTCGCCGAGCCCACCTGGTTGCTGATCGAGCCCGACAGGGTGCGCGCGGCCATCTTGCGGGCCCGGCTCCAGGCGCTGACGTCGCGCGCTTGGCGCATCGAACCATCGCAGGCGAAGCTGAACTGGCAGCCCGTGCGGTGATAGGCGCCTTGGAACACCACGCCGCAGATCGACTTCGGGAAGGCTGGGTGGCGCACGCGGTTCAGGACCACCTGGGCCACGGCCGCCTGGCCGCTGGGGGTCTCGCCGCGGGCTTCGTAATAGATGGCCTGGGCCAGGCACTCCAGCTCGCGCGAGCTTTCCAGGGCGCTGCCCAGCTGGAACGGGCCGGCGGCGCCGGGACCGAAGACCGAACCGAAGCTGGCCCGCAGCATCAGGGGGCCGGTGCGGCCGCTCTGGCCGGGCATCAGGCTGGCGCCGGCGCCTTCGAGGCGAGCCGCCAGCTGGGCCGACTGGCGGTCCCGCTGGTCGACGGCGGCGAAAAGATAAGGATCGTGACGCTTGGCCACGGCGAGGGCGCCGGGGTCCATACGCGTAGCCGCGCTGACGAGGGCCGCGTCCGAAAAGCTTCCGGAGGCGCCATCGGCCAAGCGGGCGACGCGGGCGTGGGTGGAGGCCGATTGGGCCAGGCCACCCATAAGGTAAACGCCGCCCAGAGCCAGACCCGTGATGGATCCGACCAATACGGCGCCGACCAGCCCGCGCGCATCCGCGCGCGTCTGCGACTTGATATACAAAACTCGTGTCCTGCGCGGCGAGGGCGCTCTGGCCCCCCGACAAAAACCGCTTCGAGATCCCCGGAAAAGCACTGTCGGGGAGGCCTTCGAAGCGGGGGACTGGCCGTATCACGACGTGGCCAAAATCCCGCTGTTAGCGGCTTATGAACGATTGGTGACCGACTCGCAAGCGCTCGGCCCCGCTCCAAAGCCCGGTTGCGCGTACGCGTCGCAGGCTCAAATCGTTAATCCGTTGAATCCGTGTAAAAAGCTGGACAGGAGCGAGCCGCTATTTTTTTCGTCCTCAAAACCCTTGCGCGGCCTGATTTCCACTCATGGTGGCGACGCTCCGCCGACCTCGCCCGCCGCATCCGCCGCGATAAAAAGGTTAATGCGGAACCTTAAGCTGAGCTTTCCGCGAGGCGGGTTTTAGCGCCCTCGCAGGAGGCGCCAGCCGTGGACCGCGACCTTGGTCAAGCTGATGGCGGCGACGACCCAAAGGGTGATTTCGAGGCTCAGGTCCAGAGTGCGCTGAAGGTTCTCCAGTCCCGCTTCAGAGGCCGCGGGCGCCAAGACCGTGACCAGGGGCTGAGCGGACCACAGCACCCAGACCAAGGCGACGCCGCCCACCGCGCCGACGATCTCGAGGAGATTGCGAGCGACCGTCCAGCCCGGCTTGACGACCAGCAACAGGGACGAAACCACCTGCACGACCGCCAGGGTCAGAATCGGCCAGTAGAGCGTCTGGAAAACGGACGAAACCTGCAGGAACGCCTCGCCTCCGCGCGTCTTGATCACATTGTCCGCGGGGGACGCGACGACCCCCGTCCACCACCCGATGAACAGCAGCATCACCACCAACTCGAACAGCCCGTCGAAGCGGCTCTTCACGAACCACTCTCGACTGTCGGAGGCGCGGGGCAGCTCGCTGACTTTCCAGCGCCGGAACCCCTCGGTCTTGATCCAACCGCGCTCGATGGCGGCGGCGACCAGGGTGGCGGCGCCAATCAGGCTGAGCGCCGTGGGGATGAAGTCCTGGATCGTCCGGACGACCAGGCGTGCGTCCCCATGGGCGGTCAGCAGCGCCACGCCCGTCGGGATCGCCGCGGCCAGGGCGGCGATGGCCAACAGGACCTTCACCCCGAACAGCCAGAACGGATAGATCTCAGCCCCGACCAGCGCCCGCGCGGAGCCATAGCGGCCAGCCACCGCGATCGGATGGCCGATCTCGCGCAGCAGATCCTCCATTTCGCGCTTGTCGAGCGGGCGGCCGCGCTGGGCCTCGGCGTCCTCGACGCGGTTGAGGATCAGGTCGCGCAATTCGGCGACGATGTCCTGGCGCTGGGCCTTAGGCAGCAGGGCGGCGACGGCGCCCAGGTAACGGTCAACCAGATCGCTCATGTCATAGGGTCCTTCGGTAAGAGTGGCCGCTGTCACAACAGAGGCTCGAGGGCGGCGTTGATCGCGCGCCATTCGTCGGCGAGGCGCGCCAGCACGGCCCGGCCCTCCTCCGACAGCTGGTAGAAACGCTTCTTGCGCTTGTCTTCCTCGCGCCACTCGCTGGCCAGGAGCCCTTGAGCCTCCAGCCGGCGCAGCATGGGATAGAGCGCGCCTTCGTCGATCTCGACGCCCACCGACGAGAGGGCCTGGCGCAGGCTGTAGCCGTACCGCTCCTCCCGCAGCTGGGCGAGGACGGCGAGGATCAGCGTCCCCCGCCGCAGCTCCTGGCGGAGCGATTCAAAGATGTCCGTATCGGTCGGCATGAACGTGTGCGCCACATAGTGTGCATCACATGGTGTGTGATGCACACTGTATGTCACACAGTAAAATCACGAGTCAACGCCCCTTGTGGCCAAACCGTAGGTAGTCGCCCCGACTGCGTTCGCGTCCCGCCAGGCGTACTATCCCGCCCAGAGGCTCATAGGCCTCGGGGAGAACGCCATGAACACGATGATGAAGGCCGCCGTGGTGCGGGCCTTTGGCCAGCCGCTGGTGATCGAGGATCGGCCGCGCCCCAAGCCCGGACGCGGCCAGGTGCTGGTCAAGATCGCCGCCTGCGGCGTCTGCCACACCGACCTGCACGCCGCCCATGGCGACTGGCCGATCAAACCCTCCCTGCCCTTCGTCCCCGGCCATGAAGGCGTCGGCGCCGTCGTCGAACTGGGCGAGGATGTCGAGCACCTGAAGCTCGGCGACCGGGTGGGGGTCCCCTGGCTGCACACCGCCTGCGGGCGCTGCGTCCACTGTCTGGCTGGCTGGGAGACCCTCTGTGAAAAGCAGCAGAACACCGGCTACTCGGTTGACGGGGGCTTTGCCGAATACGTGCTGGCCGACGCCGACTATGTGGGACTGATCCCGGCGAACCTTTCTTATGTCGAGGCCGCGCCGATCCTCTGCGCCGGGGTCACGGTCTATAAGGGCCTGAAGGTGCTGGACGCCAAGCCGGGCGACTGGGTGGCGATCTCGGGCGTCGGGGGCCTCGGGCATCTCGCCGTGCAGTACGCCAAGGCCATGGGCTTCAAGGTCGCCGCCGTCGACGTGGCCGAGGACAAGCTGGCCCTGGCCCGGGCGCTGGGCGCCGAACTGACCGTCGACGCCAGCCGCGAGGATCCCGTCGCCGTCTTCCAGGCCAAGGTCGGCGGCATGCAGGGCGTTCTGGTCACCGCCGTGTCACGCGCGGCCTTCAGCCAGGCGATCGGCATGGTCCGGCGCGGCGGGACGGTGTCGCTGAACGGCCTACCGCCGGGCGACTTCCCGCTGTCGATCTTCGACACCGTGCTGCGCGGCATCACCGTGCGCGGCTCGATCGTCGGGACGCGGCTCGATTTGCAGGAAGCCCTGGCCTTCGCCGCCGACGGCCGGGTCAAGGCGACGGTCTCGACCGAGGGCCTCAGCGCCATCAACGACATCTTCGACCGGCTTGAGAAGGGCGAGATCGAGGGCCGCGTGGTGCTGGACTTCGAGGCCGCGCGGTGAGAACCGTCCTCCTGGCGCTGGGCGTGGCGCTGATCGCCTCGCCCGCCTTCGCCCAGGCCTCGGCCGAGAGCGGCGAGCGTCTGGCCCAGCGCACCTGCGGCGGTTGCCACGCGGTGCGGGGGACCAAGAGCCCCCTGCCCGACGCGCCGCCGTTCGCACGGCTGCACGCCCGGTATCACAAGGGTGGCCTCGACGCCCTGCTCGACGAGGGCATGCTGGCGCCCGCCGATCCCCCGGAAGAAGGCCCGCCCCGCACCCATCCGCGCATGCCGATGGCCAAGTTCGACGACGACCAGCGCGCGGACCTGAGGGCGTATCTGAAGAGCCTGGAGCCGAAGCGGTAGGGGTTGCGAGGGCTGCCGGTCGTCTATCGCACCGGTATCCAAACATAACGCCCGTCATTCCCGCCCTTGTGGCGGGAACCTCTCTGTCCGCCGCAGGTGCGGCAGGGGCGGATCGCTGGCGATCCGCTGGCGTCTCACGTGTCAGCTGAACCGGGGGTTCCCGCCACAAGGGCGGGAATGACGGGCGATTGGAATGGGGGGCGCGATCGCCCCCTACACCTCCGGCAGCGGTCGAGCCGGCCCCGGCGCGTCGTCGGCGTCGAGCGGGAAGCTGATCTCACAGCGGACCCCGGCCGGGTCGTGCTCCAGGCGCACCTTGCCGCGCAGTTCGCGCGCCAAGGCTTGCGAGATCAGGCGCGTGCCGAACCCCTTGCGGGTCGGGGCGACGACGGGCGGCCCGCCCTCTTCGGTCCAGAGGAACTCCAGCTGACCCGCCGCCACGCGCCACGTCACGCGGATCAAGCCTTCCGGCGCGCTCAGCGCTCCATATTTCAGCGCATTGGTGCTCAGCTCGTGCAGCGCCATCGACAGGGCCAGCGACCGCGCGGGAGACAGGCTGATCGACGGCCCCTGGGCGATAAAGCGATCGGCGACGAACGGCTCGGCCGCCTGCCGCACCAGGTCGCCCAGCTCGGCGCTGGTCCAACTGGATTGGGTCAGCAGATTGTGGGTCGCCGACAGGGCCATCAGCCGCCGATCGAACGCCTCGCGCGCGGTGGTCAGGTCGTCGGACGAGCGCAGGGTCTGGGCGGCCAGGGACTGCACCGTCGCCAGGGTGTTCTTCACCCGATGGTTCAGCTCGTTGATCAGCAGGCGCTGTAGTTCCTCAGCCCGGCGGCGCTGGGCCAGCTCGGCCTGGGCCGACTGGTAGAGGCGGGCGTTGTCGATGGCGATCGCGGCGTACGAGGCCACGCCCTCGGCCAGCCACTGGGCGCGCTCGTCGAAGATATCCGGGTCAGGGTGGCCAAAGAACAGCCCCCCGATGACCTCGCCCGAGCGGGAGCGGACGGGCACGGCCAGATAGCTGCGCACCGGCAGGTGTCCCTCGGGCATGCCGCGATGCGGCGCGTTCTGGCCGTAGCGGGGATCCTGAGTGATGTCGCCCGAGCGGACCGTGCCAGTTCCCTCGAAGGTCGGGGCGAAGACCTCGGTGGGCCGGGGGTGGCCAAAGGCCTCGAACGCCGAGCGCGGCGCCCCCGACAGAGCGTAGAGCATCATCGACTGCCCTTGGGCGTCGGGCGCGGTGTAGAAGAAGGCGGCGTAGCGCGCGCGGGTCAGGGCCGCGCCGGCGTCGATCACCACCTGGACCGCCCGCTCCAGATCGAGCTCGGCGGCGATCACCGCGCCGGTCTCGTTCAGCACGGCCAGGGCCGCGCTCTCGGCCTTGTAGCGGCTTTCGCTGCGCGCCAGCGCCTCGCGACCGCGCCGCTCGCTGGCGACCGCGGCCAGGATCAGGGTGGTCGAGGCCATCACGGCCACGAACTGCTGGGTCAGCAGGATAGCGGCCGACGGCCCGGCGTTCTGGAACGGCCCGCTGCCCTGCAACGTCCCCACGAACGCGCAGAAACTGACCAGGATCGAGGCCAGGGCCGCGCCGCGGGCGTCGAAGGCCAGGCCCGCCCAGACCAGCAGGGGGAACACAAACCAGGCTCTGGAATAGGCCCCTTCGCCCCACAAAAAGACCAGATAGGCCAGGGCGCCCGTCGCCACGCAGATCAGCGAGAGATGCGTGATGCGGCTCGGCGTCCAACGCTCCAGCGCCCCGCGCCAGGTCAGGAACACAGGCGCGAAGGTCAGGACGCCGGTGACGAAGCCGAACCACCAATTGATGAAAGCCTGGTCGACCTTGTCTGGTGGCGAACCGCCCAGCAGCAGCATCAGAGCCCCGACCCCGGCCGAGATGGTCGCGCCGCCCGCGCCCGCCACGATCACCAGCCACAGGGCGCTGTGCAAACTGTCCAGCTTGGCGTTGGTCTTCAGGCAGTTCAACACAAGGACGGGGATCAGAGCGCCCAGCGCCGTGGCCGTGGCGATCACCAGCTGGGTCCACAGCGGCTGAGGCGCGGCCATGACCCAGAAGGTCAGCAGGCGACCCAGCAAGGCGCCCAGCCAGACGCGAGGCCCGTAATAGGCCACGGCCGCCAGGGCGATCCCGGCCGACGGCCAGAACGCCGTCCCCGCGCCCGGCACCACCGCCCAGCGCAGGCTGATCACCGCGCCGACGCAGTAGATCAGCGCCAGGCTGGCGACCAGCAGCCATTCCCGAAGCGTGCGAGGCGTCAGGTTGGCGCGCTCCAGCCAGCGGACGACCGACGTCACGCGCACCGCTCCTGGCCCGTCCTCACTCGCAAGACGTCAACCCCTTCAAACCACCCCAGAGAACCTACGCCCTTAAGCCGACTCGTCGCCAGACGCCTTACCGTCGCGGCGGCGAAGATCCGGCGACGTCCGCGCGCCACGCCCTCGAAAAGTCTTACGCGACGACGCATCTCTACGTTGACAAAAAGGTTAACTCGCGCAAGCTTGTGAGAACGCGGGGGCGTAGGATCGGGCTGAATGACGCCCGGTAAAAAATCGCCGCCCTGTGCGCCTGTATCCGACAAAGTCGCCGATTAAGTCCGCGTTGTCAGACGATCAAGTCCGCGTTCTCAGTCGCTTCCGCTCGCGCACGGCCTGGCCTTAGCGAGCCCGACATCCCGTGTCAGCCACCCTCGCTACGGATCGCCCATGAGCATGCCGCTCAAGCAGGTCGCGCAGATCGGAGAGTACGGCCTTCTGGCCGTGCTAGCAGTCCTGGTCGCCGTGCTTGTGCATCGTGGCCTGGCGAGCGGCCGGCTGCGCCAATTGGTGGCCGGTCCGCACGGCGCCGGACCCAGCCCCGCACGAATTCAGGCCCTGGCCGTCACCGTCGCCTTCGCCGGCTACTACGTGACCGAGGGACTGGGCGCGCTGTCGCAAGGCGAGGCGCGTCTACCGGATATCCGGCCCGAGGCGCTGTCGGCCCTAGGCGCAAGCCTGGGCGTGCATCTGGGCGGCAAGCTCTATGAACGCCCGCGCCGTGACGCCGGACCGCCCGACAGCGCTCCGCCGAGAAGACCTCGCCGCAAACCAATCCGCCGCAGACCTCGCGGCAAGACCCAACCCTGACCCTGACGGAGACCCGCCATGCCCGCCACGCCCTGGGCCGCCCTCGCCTACATCGTCGGCATCGCCGTCGTCGTGATCATCCTCGGCTTCGCCGCGGTCGTCGTTTGGCGATTGATCACCACGAAAGGCGTGCTGGACGGCCTGATCGCCGAGCCGACCGACGCCGCAACGGTCACGGCCCTCACCAACGCGCTGAAGGCCGCCAATCCGAACATCACCACCACCGAGCTGAACGACGCCATCCGGAGCACCGCCGCCAAGGCCAGTCTGTCGCGCTTCCAGTTCCTGATCTTTACCTTTGTGGTCGCGGGCCTGTTCCTGCTGCTGTCGATCGAGGCCGGCGCCTTTGTCGAGGTGCCTCCGACGGTCCTGACCCTGATAGGCCTCAGCGGCGGCAGCTTCGTGGTCTCCAAAGGCATCTCCAACAGCTAGCCGGACGGGCCTTGCCTGTCCGCCCCGAACTCGGAGGCTCGCCATGATCCGCTCGCTTTTCGGCGCGGCCACTCTCGCCGCGACCCTGGCCCTGGGCGCCTCGGCTTACGCCCAAGCGCCGACACCTAACGGCGCCCCGACGACCGCCTGCCTGTCGCGGTTCACGCCCGTGGCTTTGCCCGTCCATCGCGGCGCGGACATCGCCAGCAAGCAGATTCTGATCTGCCGCGATGGCTATGTGCTGTCGTTCAACAAGGCCACCCGCAATCCCGACTGGGTGGTCGAGCGGCTGACGCCAGCCGCGCTGAAGGGGAGCGCCAAGCGGTCCGACAAGTTCCTGACCGATCCTGCGGCCGGGGAGTTCAGCCCGACGGCAAAGGACTACAGCGATCCGGTCAACCCGCGCGACCGAGGCCACCAGGCGCCGGCCGCCGACTTCAAGTTCAGCCAACCGCAGACCGATGACAGCTTCTACATGACCAACATGTCGCCGCAGGTAGGGCCCGGCTTCAACCGCGCCCAGTGGCGGTTCCTGGAAGAGGACGTGCGGGCGGCGGTGCTGTGCGGCGGACATGAGGACGTGATCGTCATCACCGGCCCGATCTACGGCTCCAGCGGGACTTGGATCGGGCAGAACAAGCAAAAGATCCTGTCGCCAGCGGCCTATTTCAAAATCCTCTACGACGTCCGGACCGGCCGCACCGTCGGCTTCCGGCTGGACAACAAGGCCTACAAGAAGACGCCGACCGACACCTTCATCGCGCCCATCGAGGACCTGGAGGTCGAGACCGGCCTCGACTTCTTCGCCAACCTGTCCCGTCGCGACCAGAACCTGCTGGAGCGGCGCAAGGGAATCTTCTGGGGCCACGGCCAGGCCTGCTCGAACACGGTGAAGGAGTAGGGGGAGCCCCCTCCCGCCACTCTGCCGCCATTCCCTGTCAGCAGCCCCCCTAGCCGTGGGGCGCCCGCGCGCCTAACTTGGGGCCATGCCTCGCAACCAGCCCCCCGGCGTTTCGGATGTCTCCACGCCCTTCGTGATGGACACCCTTGGGGACACCGTCGGCGACGTTTCCGCCGGCGTCATGCCGATGCTGTGGACCCCGCACAGGCCCGCGCGTCCCTCCAAGTCCGAGGGCGGCAAGACATTCAAGCTGGTCAGCGAGTACCAGCCGGCCGGCGACCAGCCGACCGCCATCGCCGAACTGGTGGAAGGCCTGCAGAACGGCGACCAGGATCAGGTGCTCTTGGGCGTCACCGGCTCGGGCAAGACCTTCACCATGGCCAAGGTGATCGAGGCCACCCAGCGCCCGGCGCTGATCCTGGCCCCGAACAAGACCCTGGCCGCCCAGCTCTACAGCGAGATGAAGTCGTTCTTCCCCGAGAACGCGGTCGAGTATTTCGTCAGCTACTACGACTACTACCAGCCCGAAGCCTACGTCCCGCGCACCGACACCTTCATCGAGAAGGACAGCTCGATCAACGAGCAGATCGACCGCATGCGCCACTCGGCCACCCGGGCGATCCTGGAGCGCGACGACGTCATCGTCGTGGCCAGCGTCAGCTGCATCTACGGCATCGGCTCGGTCGAGACCTATACGGCCATGACCTTCACCCTGACGGTCGGGGACAAGGTCAATGAGAAGCAGCTGATCGCCGACCTGGTGGCCCAGCAGTACAAGCGCAACGACCAGGCCTTCGAGCGCGGCACGTTCCGCCGCCGGGGCGACACCATCGAGATCTTTCCCGCCCACTACGAGGACCGCGCCTGGCGCGTGACCATGTTCGGCGACGAGGTCGAGGCGATCGCCGAGTTCGACACCCTGACCGGCAAGAAGACCGCCGAGCTGGAGACCATCAAGGTCTACGCCAACAGCCACCACGTCACCCCGCGCCCGACCCTGCGCCAGGCGATCATCGAGATCCGCAAGGAGCTGAAGGACCGGCTGGAGTGGCTGACCGCCAACGGCAAGCTGCTGGAAGCCCAGCGGCTGGAGCAGCGCACGACCTTTGATCTGGAGATGATCGAGACCACCGGCTCGTGCGCCGGCATCGAGAACTACAGCCGCTATCTGTCGGGCCGGAAGACCGGCGAGCCGCCGCCGACCTTCTTCGAATACATCCCCGACAACGCCCTGCTGTTCACCGACGAGAGCCACCAGACGGTTCCGCAGATCGGCGCCATGTACAAGGGCGACCGCAACCGCAAATGGACCCTGGCCGAGTACGGCTTCCGCCTGCCCTCGGCCCTGGACAACCGCCCCCTCAAGTTCGAAGAGTGGGACGCCATGCGGCCCCAGTCGGTCCACGTCAGCGCCACCCCGGCCGACTGGGAGATGGAGCGGGCCGGCGGCGTCTTCGCCGAGCAGGTCATCCGCCCCACCGGCCTGATCGACCCGCCGGTCGAGGTGCGCCCGGTCGCCAAGGACGGCGCCTCGCAAGTCGATGACGTGGTCGACGAGATCCGCCAGACCATCAAGAAGGGCTACCGCACCCTGGTCACCGTCCTGACCAAGAAGATGGCCGAGGACCTCTCGGAATATCTGAACGAGCAGGGCATCCGCGTCCGCTACATGCATTCGGACATCGACACCCTGGAGCGCATCGAGATCATCCGCGAGCTGCGGATGGGCCATATCGACGTGCTGGTCGGCATCAACCTGCTGCGCGAGGGCCTGGACATCCCCGAGTGCGGCCTGGTGGCCATTCTCGACGCCGACAAGGAAGGTTTCCTGCGCTCGGAGACCTCGCTGATCCAGACGATCGGCCGGGCCGCGCGGAACGTCGACGGCAAGGTCATCCTCTACGCCGACCGGATCACCGGCTCGATGGAGCGGGCCATGGCCGAGACCTCGCGCCGCCGCGAGAAGCAGCACGCCTACAATTTGGAACACGGCATCACGCCCGAGAGCGTCAAGCGCGACATCAAGGACATCCTCAACAGCCCCTATGAGCGCGGCGACCGCGTGCTGGTGCCGATGGGCATGTCCGAGACCGACGACCGCCCGTTCAGCGGCGACAACTTCAAGGCCGCGCTCAAGGACCTGGAGGCCAAGATGCGCGAGGCCGCCGCCAACCTGGAGTTCGAGACCGCCGCGCGCCTGCGCGACGAGATCAAGCGCATGAAGCTGATGGACCTGGAGTTCGCCAACGAGGTTCTGGCCGCCACCGGCGACGAGGTCGACAAGGCCGCGCCCAAGCGCCTGCGCGCCGAGATCCGCGACGAGAAGGCCGCCGAGTTCCGAAAGAAGCGGCGCTAGGACCTTGGCGACAGACGCGCCCAGGCCCCGGCCGCCGCAAGAGAGCATCCAGGCCACCCTGGGCCGCAAGGCTCTCGGCCTGGCGCTGGCGTTCGGCCTGACCCTGCTGGGGCTCTTCGGGCTCCAGGCCGTTCACACCCTGCTGGATCGACCCAACGCGGCGGTCGTCGCCACGATCCCCGACGTCCTGGCCATCTGGCGCGAGGAAGAGTCGTCGGCCCTGCTTTGGGCGTTCCTGCTGATCATCACGCCGCCGCTGGCCCTGATCCCCAGCGCGTTCGGCGTGCGCCATCGCCAGGCCTTGCCACTGGCGTCCGCGCGGACCCGCTGGGCGATCGTGGCCCTGTCGGCCGTGCTGGTCGCCGCCGGGGTCGGGGTGGGCGGCGTCTTTGGCCGCGCCGAGGTCGCCGTCGCCACGCCAGTCGGCGTCAGCTGGCTGAAGGACGGCAAGGTGCGCGAATACTGGTCCTGGGGCGCGGCGACGACCATCGCCGCCGGCTGCGCGAAGGGCGAAAAGGCCGGCGAGTTCGCCCTGAACTACGACGTCACCTTCCCCACCGGCCGCGAGGCGCGCCTGGTCCGGACGAGCGAGAAGCTCTCCGATCTGGTCCCGCGCCTGGCCGTCGTGGACCAGCGCCTGCGGGCCAGCGCTGTGCCGCGGTTCGTGACCGTCGAGGCGGGGTGCCTGGAGCACTACGGGCGGGTGTTGGCTCCGGCGGAACGGGCGACGCTGGGCGCCCTGCTGGAGCGCTAACCGCCCATCCGGCCGCCCTCGCGACGAGACGCTATCGTCAGTTTTCGACAGCGAGATCGGGGATGTATTGCGACGCGATCTTGTCGACAAAACTATGGGGCGAAGCGCCCAGCAGGTTCGTCAGGACGATCACCGTAAGGTCATCCTTGGGGTAGATGAAGATGGCCGCGCGATTGCCGCCCGTGGGCGTGATCGCGGGGTGTTCCGCGCGGCGAATGACCGGCCAGCCCAGTCCATAGCCGTTGATGATCTTGTTGAAGCCGCGATAGCTGCCGTCGGGCAGTTGCTGCGGCGTCCAGAGCTGCTGGAGGCCTCTTTCGCTGACCAATTCCCGCTTCTGCAGCGCGATAACCCATGCGGCCAGATCTGTGGCCGTGGCCTGGACGCCTGCGGTGGGATGCATGTAGGCCGGCCACACCTCCTGGCGCGCAATCGGGGTCTCGCTGCGCTCGACACCGACGGTCCTCATGTCCGTGATCTGCAGCGTCAGATACGTATAGAGCCGGGCC
The DNA here is from genome assembly GCF_002737755.1 of Caulobacter sp. BP25. GTDB lineage: Bacteria > Pseudomonadota > Alphaproteobacteria > Caulobacterales > Caulobacteraceae > Caulobacter. The sequence continues at coordinate 538,307 of NZ_PEGH01000018.1, read as the reverse complement.
AGCTCGGGCACGGTGTCGGCCGTGTTTCCAAAGCGGGCGTGCGCCATGCCCGCCGCGTTGAACTGCCCCTCGCGAACGACATCAACGAAGCGCTTGCCCGAGAGCTTCTCGATGATCTTGCCCATCAGGGCATAGCCGGTCTGGTTGTAGGCATACTGCGTCCCGGGCGTGTATCTCAGGGGAAGTTCCTGCACCCTTGCCCAGGCGGCGTCAGGCTCGGCGCCGTCGATCAGCCGGGTGTTGTCGTCGATGATCTCGGGCAGGCCTGATGTGTGCGTCAGGATCTGGCGGACGGTGATCGGTTTCCACGCTGGCGGAAGCCCTTCGAGATATTGCGTCACCGAGGCGTCGAGATCGAGTTTTCCGGCCTCGACAAGCTGCATCGCCGCGACGCCGGTGAAGGCCTTGCTGATCGAATTGATGCCGAAAACCGTGCGGTCCGTGACAGGCTTCGCGGTCGTGAGGTCGGACTGGCCGTAAGCGCCCGTGAAGATGATTTTGCCGTTTTTCACGATCGCCAGCTGGAGCCCCGGAATACGGCGAGCCGCCATCTCGCTTTGGACCAAGCGTTCAATCGCGGCGGTCTTGTTGTCGGCTGCTGCGATCTGCATCGTGTTGGCGTTCGCGCTATTCGCAAGACCACCCATGATCGCAATCAGGCCGATTGCAGCGGAAATTTTGTTCAGCATTCTTTTGGCTATCCAGAGTTTGGGAGGGTATCGGCGGCGATGGCGGATCGGCCTGGCGACGCGCCTTTGCGATCACCAGGGCGGGAAGAACAGGAACTGCGTCGGGCGCAACGGCGCGTTGACTGAGAGATGGGCTTGGCATGGCGTGAGTTGACCCGTTCGCTGCACGCCCGTCCACCCAGGCTCGGTCAATGGTATGCCTTGATCGGTGAGTAGCGGTGCAGCCCGGCGAACTGGCGCCTCAAGGGGTCAGGTTTGAGTGCGGCGCCGGCCCCGCAGGATCGGCTCCCAATCTAGCGCTACTCGGCATAGGCGGCGGCGCCCTCAAGCCGCTCCAGTCCCTCGGGATCAACGGCGCAGCGGCCGTCTTAGGACCCATGGTCCCAACGCCACCGCTCTCTATGCGGTCTTCCGGCCTGGATGGCGAAAGAAGATGATTTCAGCGGAATGCGCGCGAGTTTTACAGCGTCGCCTGCGGCTCAGGCTCGCCAACCGAGCAGATCTCGACCCACACCGAGTGCAGCTCGTTCTGGGTGTCGGCGGCCAGGGCGGCGCGGCCGTTGACGACGATGTAGGGCTGGAACTCGGCGTCGGAGCCCAGGCGGACCTCGCCGCAGACCGCCACGCGCCCTTGGCGGTGCTCGATGTGGTCGTTGCGGAACGCGACGTTGTCCCAGACTTCCATCTGGCGCTTGACGGTCCATTGAGCGCCGGTGAGCTCCATCTGGCGGATGCGCGGCAGGGCCAGGGGGGTCTCGATCTGCGCGGACTTGGCGCTGGGGTGGTAGCCCACCGCCAGGAACGCCACGAAGGCCAGCAGGATCAGATAGGGCGCGAGCGCGCGAGGAACGGACGATCGCGTCGTCGGTCCTTTCGCTGCGTTTCCGGACATGGAAAATCTCCGCCTGTCGTCAAGCTGACCCGACACGTCGGATCCATCTCGCGTAAAACGTCGTTAACACGAGATTTTGCAAAGAACCATCGCCGGCCGACCCAAAACTAGTAAGGCGCACGCCGGTCGGCATACCTTGGAGTGTAATCAAAATCACACTCGCCGCCGACACGAGCACTCATCGAGATCATATTTCAGATCACCGTTATCTGCACGGCGACCTAATGGCGCATGGCGAGGCTTGGTGGCGGGATCAGCGCTTGGGCTGGGACGCGGGGCTTGGCTTGCCCTTCTCGCGGCGCTCGTCGGCGGCGATCTGGCTGAGGATCAAGAGGGAAGAGGAGTAGTAGTCCTCGTTCTGGACCGCCGCGGTCGAGGCCTTGCCGGTCAGGGCCAGGTCCGCGACGCTGGCCGCGCCGACCGAGGCGGCGAACGGGGCCACCTCGCCGGTGCGCACGTCGATCCAGGCCGGGGCCGGCTTGCCCGCCGCGCGGAACGAGGACCACCAACGCTTGACCGACTGCAGGGCGGGATCGCCGCAACGACCCGACCAGCACATGTAGAGCGGCACCCGGATCGCTTCGAAGCCGAAGCGCGGCGGACGGTCCGGATCGGTCCACATCGCGCCGGCGGGGTCGACCTTGACCCAGTCGACCGGCAGGTCGGTCGCGCCGAAGCGGGCGTCGCGAATGGCCTTCAGCGCCTGGTCGCGGACCATCGGCCAGGGCGACTTGGGCTCACGCGCGGCGAAGGCGTCCAGGGCCGGCATGACCGCGTAGGACGGATTGAAGATCATGCCGTGGGCGTTGACGAAACCGTCCATCCCCGGGACCAGCAGCGTGCGATCGCCCTGACGGACCAGCAGCTTGCTCAGGATGGCGCTACGGATCTGGGCGCTGGCCTCGAGGTATTCAGGACGTTTCCAGCGCTCGCCGCCGCGCAGCAGGGCCCAGGCGATCAGCAGGTCGCCGTCCAAGGCGTTGTTCGGATCGGGGGTGCGCAGGTCGCCAGTGGGGATGTACCGCCACTTGAACAGGCGCGTGTCCGGCCGCGACAGGGTCTTGTCGGTCCAGGTCCACATCTTCTTGAAGGTCGCCTGATCATCATAGGCCGTGGCCATGATCATCGCGAAGCCCTGGCCCTCGGAGTGGCTGACATCGCCGTTGCCGGTGTCGACCACCCGCCCGTCGGACTGGACAAAGCGAGCCTTGTAGTCCGTCCAGTTGCCCGGCGCGGGCGCGGCGCAGGCGCTCATGGTCACCGCCTGAAAGCCCAGGACGGCGGCCATCAGCAGCATGACCCCCCGTCTAGAGGCCATACGAGAATTCCAGGACGTCATCGCTGGCGCCCTCGCGATGGGTGGCGGTCATTTCCGGCCGGCCGCCCTGGCTTTGCAGCCAGACGGTGTAGACGCCTTCCAGCAGGGCGCAGAAGGCGCGGCGCCAGTGGCCGCTGGCGTCTTCCAGGTGCTGGCCCGGATAGGCGCGGTGGCGAATGGCGATGGCGCTGTCGGCCAGCGACAGCGAGACATAGCCCCAGTCCATCTCGGCCAGGACGACGTTCAGCGAGGCTTCCAGCTCGTCCAGGGTCTTGACCGGCGGCAGGGCCACCGAGCGCGACACCCGCAGGCCGATCTGGCGGTAGAAGCCCCAGGCCTCCTGGGCGCTGAAGTTCTCGAACAGCTCGTCGGCCATGGCCAGCATGACGGCGCGCCACTGGGCGCTGAACTGGCGGGCGGCCAGGTAGCGCAGGTCGGCGGTGTCGGCGACCTTGGCGGCTTCCGGCGCGGCGGTCCGGGAGGAAAGGCTCTTCAACATCGGTCGTTCCTATTGGCTGGCCAGGATCCGCCGCAGGTAGAAGCGGAACTTGTACTCATTGTAGATCCCGAAGGTGTCGAGCGAGACCTCGCCGCCGGCGGCCGAGCCACCGCGGAACTTGTACTCGCCCTGCAGCAGGCCGGTCAGGCCGATGCCGGTCTTGCTGGCCGAGTCGTAGCGCGCCAGGACCGTATTGTCGGACGCGGCGTAGGACTCGATGGCCTGCTGGGCCGCCGGGTTGTTGGGGAAGATCGGCGAGCTGTCTTCGCTGTAGGACTGAACGCCGACGCTGAAGGCGGCCTTGGCCCGCCAGCGCTCGCGATCCATCTCATACGACACCGGCAGGGCCAGGCTGACGAACTGCTGCGGGCTGAAATAGCCGCCCTGGCCAAAGCTGAAGAAGCGCAGGTTCTTGTCATAGGCCTGCATATTGGCGTTGAGGCCGATCTGCAGCTGGTCGCCATCGCTGTTGATGGGGCGGAAATAGGCCCCGGCGTTGATCTCATAGCCGGTGTTGCTGGCCACGTTGAGGCCGGTCAGGTGGCGGTAGGCCGCGTCCAGATAGGCGCCGGCCGAGCCGAAGTTGGCCGAGGCGCCCAGGCTGGCGTTACGCTTGATCACGCCGCCCCACTCGACGCCTGTCAGCGGGTCGCGGTCGCCGGAATAGGCCAGCACGCTGTCGGTCACCGGACGCTGCTCGACCGTGGCCCGCACCTGGGCCTCGCCGATGTCGAGACGCCCGGTCAGGCCGCCGGTGAAGCTTTTGCGCATGAAGCCCAGCGGCGTGACGCCGGCGTCCAGCGAGATGGGGCCAGAGTCGTAGAACAGCGACACCCCCGCGCCGGCTTCGCTGCGGCTGTCCAGGGCGGGCAGGACGATGGTGGCGCCGGCGACGATCGCCTCGGCGTTGACCAGCGGGTTGGTCCCGATGTTGGCGACCGCCGACTGGGCGGGCGCGCCGGAGCTGATGATCACCGGATTGACCGCCACGCCCAGACGGCCGACGCCGAAAGGCGAGACCGAGGCGGCGATGCGGGTGTTGGCCTCGAACAGGCGGCTCGTGCCCTTCTCGCCGCTGCGAGCGCGCATGTTGGCCACGCCTTCCAGCTGCGGGGCGGTCGACTGGCGCAGCGCGGCGATCTCGCGCCCGACCTTGGTCGGCAGCGGCGCGGTCGCGTCGGACGCGGCGCCGACCACCTGCGTCCGGCCCGAGGCGGCGGCGTAGGCGCGCGGCGGCGCATAGACCGGGGCCGGCGTCGGCAGCGGGGCCAGGGCGGCGGGAGTCGAAGCCGCGTAGGGCGAGGCCTGATAGGCGGGAGCCGAGGGAGCCGGGGTCGCGACGGGATTCGAATTGGCCGGCAGGCTCAGCCCCTGGTCCATCGCGCCGAAATCGCTCTGCGGCGCGTTCGACGGAATGGGCGAGAAGCTCTGGAACGGCGCGGGCGCGGGAGCTGGCGCGTAGGACGCATAGGCCTGGACCGGCGCGGCGGCGGGATTGGAAATCTGCGGCAGAGCGTAGGTCGGCGCGGCGGAGGTCGCCGGCGCGCCATAGGTCGGGGCGTCCGCGGCCTGGGCGATCGCCCGAGCAGCGAACGGATTGGCCCCCAGGGCGCCGGCGACGCCAGGCTGCGCGCCCGGAGCGCCGCCCTGGCCGCGCGCCAGCAGACTCTGGGCGCGCTCGAACGCCTTCAGGGCCGCGCGTTCGCGTCCCCGCGCCTGCTCCATCTGGCCCAGCTGATAGTAGAGGTCGGCGTTGTTGGGCTGGATCGTGATCGCCCGGCGCAACAGGTCGCTGGCGCGGTCGTACTCGCCCGTTCGGACCGCCACGCGGGCCGAGCCGGCCAGTGCTTCGGAGTCGCTGGGATTGATCGACAGCAGGGCGTCGTAGGTCTGGGCCGCCTGCGGGGCCAGGTCGCCGGAGTCGTACAGGCGGGCCAGGGCCGACAGCAGGGTCGGGTCGCGCGGGGCGACCGTGAAGCCTTGCGACAGCGTGTCGAAGGCGCCGGCGAAGTCTCCCGCCAGGCGCAGGCGGTCGGCGCGGCGGGCGCTGTAGAGCGCCGCCAGGGTCCGATACTCGCTCTGGGGCTGCTGCTGAGCGGCGGCGTTGAGCAGGTTGATCGCGGCCGCGTCCTGACCCGTCTGGGCCAACACCGCCAGGAAGCCCGAGGCCTCCGAAGGCTTGAAGCTGGCCGGCGGCTGGCGCGAGGCCTCCATCGCCAGGGCGGTGGACTGATAGCTGTCGCCAAGGTCCAGCAGGGTCTCGGCGATGCGGCCCCGCACGCCGAAGCTGGGCGAGGTGCGGGACATCAGGCCGCGCAGCAGGCTGACGCCGTCGACCGGCCGCCCCTGGGCGCCCCAGCGCTTGGCCTGTTCGATCGTGCTGAGCGCCTCGACGCGGGCGATCAGGTCCTTGACCGCGCGGGTGCGGCTGGCGTCGGGCACACGGCGCAGCAGGCCGATGGCCTCGTCGTTGCGGCCGCGCGATTCCGAATAGAGCGCGGCGGCCTGCAGGGCCTCGGGATCGCTGGACTGGTAGAGCGCCGCCATCAGCGACTGGGCCTCGGCCTCCTGGCCCTGCTCGGCCAGGAACCGGGCGTAGTCGTAGCGCGACCACGGATTGTTCGGATTGGCGCTCAGGGCGGCCGAAAGGGCCGCGCCGGCGCCGAAGGTGTCGCCACGCTTTTGCAGCTCGTTGGCGCGGGCGCGTTCGATCGCCGCGCGCGTCTGGCCGGCGGCGGGGCCGGTCAGGTTCGCGGCGACCTCGCTGGCCTCGTCGTAGCGGGCCTGATCAGCCAGGGCTTGGGCGAGGCCCGAGATGACCTCCGGGCGCTGTGGCGCGCTCGCCTGGGCGGCGCGGAAGGCGGTCTCGGCGTCGGCGGGCCGCCCCAGGGCGACCAGGGACTGACCCAAAAGGACCTGAGCCTCGATGCGGTCGGGGCTTTGGCTATTGGCCAGGACGCGAGCGTCCTGCTCGGCCTGAGCATAGCGGCCGCCCTCATAAGCCGCGCGGGCGCGCGAGAGGGTCGAGAAGAACTGGGCCGAACGCAGGGCCTCGCCCCAGCGCTGGGCGCCCGACGGGCCGCCGCTGGCGCGCTTGAGCAGCGTCTCGGCGTCGGCGAAACGGCCCTGCTGCAGGCGGATGATCCCTAGGCCGCCGGCGGCGTCCAGATCGCTCGACCGCTCGCGCAGGGCCTGGTTGAATAGACGCTCGGCGCCAGCGAGATCCTTGCGCTCCAGCGCCTCGAAACCGGCCGCGCGCGAGGCGCCGCTGGGGTCGATCGGGGCCGAGGGCCTGGTGTCGGTCCGGCCCTCGCGGGGGTCGATTACCGCGGCGTCCTGGGTGCTCGCGTTGGACATGGCCGAACGCGCCTTGAGCGCCTTGTCCAGCGCTACGACCCGCGGGTCGGAAGCGCTGGTGGCGGCGCGCAGCTGCCGCGTCCAGCGATCGCCGGCCCCGACGTCGCCGTCCTCGATGGCGTAGGACGCCAGGCGCTGCAGCACCTGCGGATTGTTCGGGCTCTCTCTGAGAGCCCGTTGCAGGGCCTGGAGGCTGAGATCCTTGCGGCCGCGCTTACGCTGGCTGGCCGCCTGGTTCAGCAGCGCCTGCACAACCCCGCCCTGACTGGCGCCCTGAGCGGCCGGTGGCGTCGCCACCTCCGGCTTCAGCGTCTTGGCGCCGGGGACCAGGGGCTGAGCCGCAGGCTTGTCACTGGGCAGTTTAGGTTGGACCTGGGCGATGGCCGTCGAGGCCATCAGGCTCGACGCCAGCGAGATACAGGCGATCGCTCTCATCGCGGGTCCACTTCCCTGTCGGCCAGACGCTTGCGTTCAAGGGCGCGGAGCACGACCCAGAAGCCCAAACCGATTACCAGAGACGCGCCGATCACCGCCAGGGCCAGCACCAACGGATTGCGGCTGCACCACCACATGATCGCCACCCACCAGGGCAGATGACCCGACCAGAACCCCGGCGACACCTGGAAGCTGTTGAAGCTCTTGTCGGTGGCGATGGCCAGATCGCCCTGCATCGCGGCGTTGGCTTCCGGCTTATCCATCGAATTGACGATCTCGGGCAGACGCGACGGCGTCGCCGCCAGCACCGCCACCACCACGCGGCTCTTGTCGAACGGCGAACGCCAGCTGGAGACGCCGGCGAAATCGCTGACCGTGACCAGCGCCGCATCGGCGGCAACCGGGTTGCGCTGGTCGACATTGGAGCCGAAGCGCGAGAACAGGCGCGAGATCGGCGAGGTCGACACTACGCGCAGCTGGCTGCCTTCCACCCGCACCGGAGCGCTCTGGAACAGCTCAGAGGCCTGCGAGGCCAGGGAGAGCGGGCCAACCACCAGGATGTCCCGGCCGCGCAGGCTGGGCGCCTCGCCCGGGCGAGCGATGGTGAGGGCGACGGCCGGCGCGCCGGTGGAGTCGCCGATGCGGCCGATCAGGGTGAACAGCGCCTGCAGCGTATCCGGCTGCGGCTGTTGCGGGATCAGGACCAGGGTCTCCGACAGATCGGCGACGCGGCTGAACGGGAAGCCGGAGCTGGCGAAGAACGCCAGATCGGGCATGCGCGAGAAATGGTGCGCGCCGGTCATGTCCAGCGTGGAGTCGGCGTCGATGCCGACCCGGATGCCGACCGGCAGCATGCCTTGGCAGGCGCCCTTCTTGATGCCGTGCAGGTCGTAATAGAACTGCAGCTGGTTCTCCCCGAAGATATTGTAGCCGGGGATATCCACAGAGGCCGAGTTCTGGAGGGCCGACACGCCGATCGCGTCACGCACCTTGGCGGCGGTCCGCTCTGGACGAAGAGGGATCGAGCGGATGTACTTGTCGTTGGCCAGCACATCCAGGCGCGACATCGAATAGTCCAGCCAGGGCCCCGCCGGATAGCGATAGCCGAAGTTCAACTTGGCGCCCGGACGCGGCCAGAAGAACAGGTCCGGCGCGGTGCGGAACTCCGCCGTCAGCAGGCCAGGACGCAGACCCGCCCCTTCCAGGTTTGACTGACCCACCAGATCACCCAGCCGCACGGGACGGCGCGTGTCGACCCAGCGTGGCGCGTCATAGGGTTGGCGACGGGCGATTGGCTGCGGCGTGATCTGGGCGCTCTGGCCCGACAAGCTCTTGGGCGAGGCGGCCAGCACCCGGGCCGCGGCCAGCACGTCCTCGTCAGAGGCGCCGGTGATCACCAGCAGGGTGGCGTAGGGGTTTCGCGGATTGCGAACCAGGCTGATCGTCGGGCCGGCCACCTGGGGCGCGACCCAGCCGCCGATCTGGCTGCCGCTGCGGGCCAGCACGATGGCGTTGCCGTCCGGCAGGTCGCTGAACAACACCGGGAACGAGAAGCCGTGGAAGCTGGCCGACATGCCGAAATACGAGGCCGCGGCCGCGCCGGCGGCGATCAGCTCATTGCTCGGCGCGCCGGCGAACACGAACGGCAACTTCAACTGACGGCCTTCGGTCGCGTCGAAGAAGGGGCCGGGCAGACGGGCCAGAGAGTCGCCCACCGACAGCTGCTGCAGGGTCAGGGTCAGTCGGCTGCGCGTGTTGCTGATATTGGCCCACAGCGTCGAGTGCAGGGGGTCCTCGCAGCTGCGCGTGTAGTGGCTGATGAAGCGGAAGCCCAGGCGGTTCTCGTTCGTGAACAGGCCCGGGTCGATCGGCAGGTTGACGACCACGCCGCCGGCGCCGTCGGGCGTCAGGGGCACGGTGCCGATCACCTCGTCGTTCATCAGCACGGTCAGATGGCTGAGATCGGCCAGCAGCGTGGGAGAATAGGCGAAGTTCAGGGTCAGCTGGGCCTGGGTGACGACCTCGTCCTGGCGCAGGTTGACCGGAATGCCAGCCTCGCCGGCCGAGCCGATCAGGCGCAGGGGGCGGCTGACCTTCAGGTCCTCCAGCGTCATGGAGATCGTGCGCACGCCAGCGGGCGGAGCCTTGGCGGGCGCGGCCGCCGCAGCGGGAGCCGTGGCGCGCGCGGCCTGGGCGTGACCTTGGCTCGGGCTCAGCAGGCCAAGGCCCAGCCCCAGGGCCAGCAGCGCGACGACGGCCGTCGGCCCGGCGCGCTTGTAGGCGATCGAGGCGCGCGGGGTGTCGCGATAGCGCCACCACAGCAGGATCGAGATGGAGGCGCGCAACAGGTCGGTGAACGACTGCCAGGCCGACCAGGAAACGTGATCGTCGATCAACGGCCAGGCGTCGGCGCGGCCCATGACCACCCGCACCAGTTGCCGCCGCGATTCCAGCGTCATTTCCGTGAACATAAACCTCAGCCCGCCCTTCCCGCTTCCCAACATCTTAACCGGGAATCCAAACGTCTTCTCGGCCGCGAACACCTCTACGTGGGTCACGGTCCGCCCCTCGATAACTTCGTCGTCCGGCGCCGGCACCGCCATGCCGCCCATCGAGATGTTCATCGTCTCGGTGGAGAGCACATGGCCGTCGTCGAAATAGAGCCGCGTGGGCAGCACAACGCCCAGGTGCTCGTGCTTGCGAATCTGGCGGGTCTCGCGTCCCACCGCGATCGCCGTGATCAGGATCAGCAGGCTGAAACTCGACCAGGCGACGTTAAGCATAATCGTACCCAGCTGAACGTCGAAATACTGCGGTAGCAGCAACTTGGCGATCCCCGAACCGATCGCGCCGAACAGTAGGCCCGTGGTGATCAGCAGCGGCAGCAGGACCTTGAAGTCGAAATAGCCTTCCTCGAGCAGCCCGCCCTTGTCGGTGACGTTGAACTTGCCCTTCTTCGGGTCGAACAGCGGCAGGATCGTCGGCCCCACCAGGTGGAACGAGATCAGCGACTCGTAAACCTCGCCCCAGAAGGCGCGGCGATACTTTCCCTGGATGCGCTCATTGACCAGCACCGACAGCAGAAGGTGCGGGATCGCGTAGGTGACGATCGTGAAGGCCCCGGCGGCGATGATGTTCTGCTCGAAGATCAGATAGGCCAGCGGCGAGGTCAGGAACACGATGCGCGGCAGCGGAAACTGAAAGTGCAGCATCGCGTTCAGGTAACAGAGGCGCTGACCCAGGGTCAGGCCCGGGCCGAGCATCGGATTGTCGATCCGGAAGATCTGGGTCATGCCCCGCGCCCACCGGGCCCGCTGGCCGATGTGTAGCGCCAGGCGCTCGGTCGCCAGACCCGCTGACAGACGCGTGTTCAGATAGGCCGTGTTCCAGCCCATGCGCTGCAGCTTCAGCGCGGTGTGGGCGTCTTCGGTGACGGTCTCGCCGGCGAAGCCGTTGGTCTGCTCCAGGGCTTCGCGACGGATCACCGCGCAGGAGCCGCAGAAGAAGGTGGCGTTCCAGAAATCGTTGCCCTTCTGGACCACGCCGTAGAACAGGTCGCCCTCGCCGGGGATGTCCTTCACGGCGCGGATATTCCGCTGCACCGGATCGGGCGAGTAGAAGTAGTGCGGCGTCTGCATCAGCGCCAACCGTGGGTCGGCCTGGAACCAGCCGACGGTCAGCTGCAGGAAGGCGCGCGTCGCCACGTGGTCGGCGTCAAAGATGCAGAGCAGCTCGCCCGTCGTCTGCGGGATGGCGTTGTTGAGGTTACCAGCCTTAGCGTGCTTGTTGTCGTTGCGGGTGATGTAGCCGCAGCCGGCCTTGCGCGCGAACTCTTCGAACTCGGGCCGACGGCCGTCATCGAGGATGTAGACCTTGAAGCGATCGGGCGGATAGTCCTGATCCATCGCCGCGAAGACGGTGTCCTGCACCATCTCGAGGCTCTCGTTATAGGTCGGGATGTAGATGTCGACGGTCGGCCAGGTCTCGGGCGGGCCGGAGATTTCCCGAACCTTGCGGTCCAGCGGCCAGACGCATTGCACATAGCCGAGAACAAGGATCAGCCAGGCATAGAGCTCGGCCAGATAAAGACCGATCCCCAGGCCGGTGGCCAGGGGATTGTCGAAGTGCAGAGTCTGGGTGGTTCGCCACCATAGGTATCTGGTCGACAAGGCCGTAGAGACCACGACCAGGCCGATGGTCATCTTCCGGCTGTCGCTGAGCTGACCAATGGCGGCGGCGACGGCGAAGACGCCCAGGCCAAAGATCAGCTGCCCATTGGTGTCCAGCGGCACGACGACGGCCAGCAAGACAACGATCGCCGCCAGCGCGAAGATCGCATAGCGCGCCGGCGCGGACGCCGCGACGCGGCCAAAAAGGCCTTCGCCGAGGTCCGATGCCCCCTGGATGTTCATGGTCAGTAGGATCCCGGCGCTGTCAGGCGATCAAGACGACTCGCGATCGTGTCGATGTCCAGCGCCGCCACGCTGCCCGGCGCGGCCCCGACCACCGGCTCGCCGCGCGCGGCGGCCTCGGCCAAGGCTTCGTCATAGTGCACGACGCCGATGAAGCGCTCGGCCGCATGGACGGAAATGAAGTCGGCGATGTCGCGGCTGAGCCGGCGGCGCGGATCTACCTGGTTGAGGACGCCGAAGGTGTCGGGTCGCTCCGACAGCGGGCGCAGCATCAGGCCGTCGCGATAGGTCGGCACCAGCGCCATGGAGCCAGCGTCGGCCAGCAGCACGATCAGCTTGACGTCGGCCAGGGCTTCGAGACGCTCCTGCATGCGTCCTTCGCCCGGGGTCGTGTCGGCGATCACGATTTCGTCGGGCGCGCGGGCCAGACCCGCCAAGGCGCCCGACAGCGTTTCCTGGACCAACAGGTCTTTCATGAGCAGGCGCTCGGCCGTCGTCGCCTCGCCATAGGGCGCGACGCGGACGCCCTCGACGCCGCTGACGATGGCGTCCGACCACGGCAGGCCGCGCGCGGTGCAGCGCGCGACGCCCAGATCGCCTTCATGATGCGGCGCGAGCAGGAAGCGCAGCGCGTTCTGGGAATCGAAATCGACGGCGGTGACGCGTCGCCCCCGGCGGCTCAGAGCCACGGCCAGGTTTGCGACAAGCGTCGTCTTTCCCACGCCCCCCTTGGGCGACGACACGACAACAAGAACCATCTAGAGCGCCTTCCGCCCGATCCGCTCAAAGATCTCCGAAAGGGCTTGCGGTTCGGCCTCGGCGGTCTTGGCGGCCCGGGCGGTCTGGGCGGCGCCGTAGCGGCCAAAAGCGGCGCTCTTGGCAGGCGCGGCGTCGGCCTGCAGGCGCTCGAACAGCGACCCTTCTGCGGGAGCCTCGGTAACGAGAACGTCAGCCATGCGCGCGGGCGCACTGGCTGGCGCGGCGACGGGAGCCGCGACAGGGGCGGCGGGGGCGATCTGATCGCCAGCGCTCGCCGCCGCGACCTGAGACACAGGCTCGGACAACGCGCTCTTGGCCCGCGCCATCTTCTCAAGAACAGGCCAAGCCTGCTCCGAAGCGGGCGGCGCGTCGAACTGCTTATAGCTGACGGTCGCCTTCAACTTATCCATCAACGCGCTAACGTCGCTCACCGGCCAATTCCTTCGTTCCAATCAGTGCAGCGATTGCAAGACTAGAGATGCGTCAGAAACTTTTGATCTAAGCCCACAACTTCAAAGCGCAAGGCTTGAAATTGTTTCTTTCTGCGTCGCCGACCCAATGGAGCGCTGAAACTGTACAGAGTTCGACGATGCAAGCCCCCGCCCCAAAAAGTAAAGTTGCAACCCACAGTTTCTTTTTATTAACGGCTTGTTCACCCTTCAGCTCAGCCCAAACAACCTTTGAGCACAACACAACAAGGTAAACGCATGTACACTATCGCAAGCACCCTGGGTCAAGAGCCTCGAACTGAAAGCCAACTTTATACAACCCAATTCGGGTAAACCTGAGAGACAACCAGAAGAAATATGCGACCTGGACGCGAAATTCATTTCAATGAATAACGTTATCCAACAAGCTCTACTGCAAAATAGTCGCTCAGATTACTGGAACATTCTCCGCACTATCTACAAGGCCCGGTATACGGGCAGTCGCGGCAACATCCCAGGCCGAACCCACGCGTTCTATTGTCGCATCCCTGTCGCGCGCAGAAGGCGCAACGTGGTGGGCGATCCCAAGACAGGCAAGCGATTGCGCGTAGATGGAGCCCGGCGCTTGGGCAAGGTCCCGACGGCTAGCCAGGGCCTCCCGGGTCTGGATTTTTGACTTAAAGCATATTTACCATGCAGACCCGGCGTCAAAGATCTCGGCGGCGCGGCCTGCGCACGTCCTAGAAGCCTCTCGGCCCAAGTTTAAGGGATCGACCTCTGGCGCTGAGCTTTAAGCCCCAGACGATGCAGCAGGCGGGGGCGGGGGCCTAAATGATCCCCGTCAGTGCGTCAAAGCCGGAAACGCCCTCCAGCACGACCGCCGCGCCGACCTCGTTCTCGCCCAGAGTATCGGCGAAGATGTAGAAGTCATCGCCGACCTGCACGCCGACATAGATCAGCGCCGCCGTGGCGGTGAAGGCCGCATTGGCCGCCGCCAGGGCGGTCGCGAACGAGGTCGCGCCAGCCAGCAGCTGGTAGGTCGCGGTCGTGGCGGCCGCCAGACCTTGGAAGTCGATGGAATCCTCACCGTCGAAATCGGTGATGCGATCCACCGCGGACGTCAGCGAATCCGACGCGCCAAACACGAAGACATCCGCGCTCGCCCCGCCCGTCAGGGTGTCGGCGCCCGCGCCGCCGGTCAGGGTGTCATCGCCGGCGCCGCCCAGCAGGATGTCCCTGCCGACACCGCCCACGAGGCTGTCATTGCCAACGCCGGCGTCCAGCGTGTCGTCGCCGCGGCCGCCGGTCAGGGTGTCGGCGCCCGAGCCGCCGCGCAGGGTGTCGTTACCGGAACCGCCGTCCAGCGCGTCGTTGCCCGTGCCGCCGCTCAGGCTGTCGGCGCCCGAGCCGCCCGCCAGCACATCTCCGCCCACGCCGCCCTCCAGCGTGTCGTCGCCATCACCGCCAAACAGCGTGTCGCCGCTGTCGCCGCCATCGAGACTGTCGTTGCCGCCCGCGCCGTCCAGCACGTCGCTGCCAGCGCCGCCGACGAGGCGGTCACCCATGTCGCCGCCGGTCAGTACGTCATCGCCCGCGCCGCCGAACGCCGCGATGACGCGCAAAGCCTCGTCGGCCGTGGGCTCGTAGGAATCGCTGTCGCCCCCGCCGATGAACAGTTGCGAGCCGTCGGAGAACTGGATGCGGTCCGCCGAAGCGGCGGCCGGCAGGCCAAAATTGACCCCCGCCTGCGGGAAGGTGACCGAACGCGCGCCCAGGGTCAGGGTGTAGGTCCCATAGCCATTCGATTGCGGATTGAACGCGATCGTCACGTCCGTCGCAGATCCCGTCGTGAAGACCAGGGTGTCGTAGCTGAGGATGTTGAAGCGCTGCGCTTCGGCGGCCGTGATCTTGGAGAAGGTGTAGGTCGCCATGGTCATGCCCCCAGGAAACGCGGAAAATCTAGCTTTCGAGGGTCGATAGAGCCTGCGAGCGCGGCCGTCGAGCCCTTGAACTGGGCCATTTGGCCTTGACGATGGATTTGCGACAAAATGACGCCCCGTCCCTCCTCAATCTGGGGATCGGCGAACGTCATCCAAGACTTACCAGGCGCCCGCAAAGCCAAGTCGACGCGCCCAGCGGAGACGTCGTCAGATCCGGCCTTCCTAGGAAGGAAGCCCTAGGCGGCATCGGCGAAACGGCCTCCCAGCCTGTCATTTGGTCGGTCTAGGACACCATGCCCGCCAGGCGGCCACGGATCAGGGCTTCGGCCTCGGAGACGATACGATCGACCAGCTCGCGCACCGTCGGCACGTCGTGGATCAGCCCCTGGACCATGCCGGCGGTCCAGACGCCGTGGTCGACGTCGCCGCTCTCCAGCCCTTCCCGACCCCGCGCGCCCTTCACCAGGTCCGCCACGTCCTCGAACTTGGCGCCGCCGGCTCGCTCTATGGCCACGACCTGCTGGCTGATCGCATTCCTGGCCACGCGGGCGGTGTTGTGCAGGGTGCGGAAGATCAGGTCGGTGCCGCGCTCGTCATTGGCGACCATGGTCTGCTTGAAGTTCTCGTGGATCGGCGCCTCGACCGTCGCGCAGAAGCGGGTGCCCATGTTGACCCCGTCAGCGCCCAGGGCCAGGGCCGCGACCAGGCCGCGCGCGTCGCCAAAGCCGCCCGAGGCGATCATCGGGATCCTCACCTTCTCCGCGGCCACCGGGATCAAGACGAGGCCCGGGATGTCGTCCTCGCCCGGATGGCCAGCGCACTCGAAACCGTCGATCGAGATGGCGTCGACGCCCATCCGCTCGGCCGACAGAGCGTGGCGGACGGCGGTGCACTTGTGGATCACCTTCACGCCGTGGGCCTTGAAGTGATCGACGTGCTCCTGGGGCTTGTAGCCGGCGGTCTCGACGATCTTGATCCCGCTCTCGATGATCGCCGCCCGGTACTCGGCGTAGGGCGGCGGGGTCATGGCCGGCAGGATGGTCAGGTTCACCCCGAACGGCTTGTCGGTCATCTCACGCGTGCGGGCGATCTCTTTGGCCAGCGCTTCCGGCGTCGGCTGGGTCAGGGCGGTCAGGAAGCCCAGCGCCCCGGCGTTGGCCACGGCGCCCACCAGCTCGGCCTTGCCGACCCACTGCATGCCGCCCTGGGCGATCGGATGCTCGACGCCGAACAGCTCGGTGAAACGGGTCTTGATCGCCATGGCGCGCGGCCTCCCTCTGGTTTTGAGGGAACTATGGCGAGGCGGCCCTTAGGTCAGGCAAGCCTTGATCCTCCCCCGCATCGCGGGGCGGATCTGGCCTCCTACTGCAGGCCCGCGCGGCCGATCGCGTAGAAGCGGTCCGACCGCTGCTTGCGCAGCTGCTCGGCGCTCATGTGCGCCATGGCCTTCAGCTCTTCCTCGACCGCGTCGCCGACCGCCTGGATCGCCACTTCCGAGTTGGAGTGGGCGCCGCCGGCTGGCTCGTCGACGATGCGATCGACGATGCCCAGCTTGATCAGGTCCTGGGCGGTGATGCGCATCTGGGTCGCCGCGTCCTTGGCCCGGGCGCCGTCGCGCCACAGGATCGAGGCCGCGCCTTCCGGCGAGATCACCGAATAGATCGAGTGCTCCAGGATCAGCACGCGGTTGGCGCCAGCCAGGGCGATGGCCCCGCCGCTGCCGCCCTCGCCCACGATCGTGGCGACCATCGGGGTGCCGAGCGTCAGGCAGCGCTCGGTCGAGCGGGCGATGGCCTCGGCCTGACCGCGCTCTTCCGCGCCCAGGCCCGGATAGGCGCCGGCGGTGTCGACGAAGGTGATGACCGGCAGGTTGAAACGCTCGGCCATGTCCATCAGGCGGACCGCCTTACGGTAGCCCTCAGGGCGGGCCATGCCGAAGTTGTGCTTCAGGCGGGTGGTGGTGTCGTGGCCCTTCTCGTGGCCCATGACCACGACCGGCTGCCCCCGGAAGCGACCAAGGCCCCCGACGATCGCCTGGTCGTCCGCGAACTTGCGGTCGCCGCGCAGCTCGACGAACTCGTCGATCAGGCCCGCGACATAATCGCGCAGGTGCGGCCGCTGCGGATGCCGCGCGACCATGGTCTTTTGCCAGGCGTCGAGGTTGGCGTAGGCCTCCTTGCGGAGCTCCTGGGCCCGGTCACGCAGGGCCTGGATTTCGAGGTCGAACGCGCCAGGACCGGCCGTCTCGGAGAGCTTGGACAGCTCTTCGATCTTGCTTTCCAGGTCAGCGATCGGACGTTCGAAATCGAGATAATGGGCGGCCATGGACTCTCAAACGTCGCCGTGAATGAAAGGGTGCGAACCTAGTGGCGGAATCCTCCGAGGGAAAGAGGCGAGATTCCGTCAGGGAATGGCCCCGAATCCGCCGGGATTTATCCACAGGCTTGATCAACAGGTGAGTCTCGATTCAGGACTCTCTTGGTCTGGTGAATCGCGACATAGAGTCCTATGTTGATTTTGCAGCGGGGCGCGGAAGCCGACCCGCGCCCACTGCGGCTCCCGCCATCGAATATGCGCGGTCCCGCCTGATGAGAGCGCACAGTTCCCATGCAGGTGTTCACCTTCTTCTGTGTCGAGTCCGACGGCTCGGTCCCCCGCTTCGACGTCACGCCCTGCGCGGACGACCGCGCCGCGCGCGCTCGGGCGTTCGAGCTGCTGGACATGCACCGCCGCTGCGACTTCGTGGAAGTGTGGCGCGGTTCCCAGCGCGCGTTCGACGTATCGGCCCAGGCAGCGGCGGCGTAATTCAGCGCCCGATGAATTATTGCGTCGCGTTGTGAGCGGCGCTAGGCTGTGTTTCCGGATGGGGCCTCTTTAGCGCCCCGCTCTCCGGAAGGCCGCTCCATGGACGTTTCAGTCCGCGACGCGAAGGCCCACGACGCTCTGCTGCGTTCTGGGCCGCTGATCCCTCCCGCTCCTAAAGTGCACCCCCGTCCCTTGGCGGCCCTACCTTTCGGCGACCTGCGCATTGCCTGGGAGATGAGCCGCAATCTGGTCGGCGCCTGGGCCGAGGCCGATTTCGACAACCTGATCATCCCCTTCCGTTTCATGGGGCAGCCCGGTCTGGTGGTCAGCGATCCGGCCGGCGTGCGCCAGGTGCTAGCCTCGCCGAACTTCCGCCGGCCGATCAAGCTGGGCCGGCCGCTCAAGCCCCTGGTCGGCGAGGGCCTGCTGCTGACCGAGGGCGAAACCTGGAAGCGCCAGCGCAAGAGCTTGGCGCCCGTCTTCACCCCGGCGGCGATCGGCGGTCTGCTGCCCCACTTCGTCGCGGCGGGCGGCAGCCTGGCCGACCGGCTGACGGGCCAAGACCGAGCCAACCTGTCCGAGGCCTTCCATCACGCCACGCTCGATGCGGTGCTGCGTGCGCTCTTCTCGCGCCGCGCCGACCGGGAAGGCGCGGTGCTCGCGGAGATCGCGCGGCGCTATGTGGAGGGCCCCGCGCACTTCAGCCTGCTCGACTTCGCCGCCCGGGGGCTCGATGACCTGACCTTCGTGGACGGCGAACGCCGCCGGCTGGGGTCGCGATGGCTGGCCGAGGTCGACGCCCTGATCGCCCAGCGCAAGGCCGGCCCGGAGTCGGACGATCGGCCGGGCGACCTGCTGGACCGCCTGCTGGCGGCGCGCGACGAGGACGGCCGCCCCCTGCCCGACCAGGAAATCCGCGACCAGTGCAGCTCGATGCTGGCGGCGGGCTTCGAGACGACCTCGCGCCTGCTGTTCTGGGCGGCCTATCTGCTGGCCCGCGATCCCTCGACCCAAGACCGTGTGCGGACCGAAGTCCTGGCCTCCGCGGTCGAGCGCGTGAACGGTCTCGACGACCTCAAGGCCTGGCCGCTACTGCGGTCGGTGCTGTTCGAGACCCTGCGCCTCTATCCCACCGCCCCGACCTTCGGCCGCCAGGCGCTGGCCGACGAGACGGTGCTGGGCCATCAGATCCCGGCCGGAGCCATGGTCACCATCAGCCCCTGGCTGATCCACCGGCATCGCAAGCTGTGGGACGAACCAACCGCCTTCCGGCCCGAGCGGTTTCTGGACCAACCGCATCCGTGGGGTATGGAGGCCTTTCTGCCGTTCGGCGGCGGCCCCCGCGTCTGCATCGGCGCGGGCTTCGCCCTGGCCGAGGCCCAGATCATCCTGGCGACCGTGTTGGCAAGGGTCGAGATCGGACTCGCGGACGATCGACCGGTGATCCCGGTCGCCTCGATCACCTTGGGTCCCGACCACGAGCCGGACTTCGTGCTGACCCCGATCGTGCAAGCGCGGCCTTGAGCGGGATGGTAGGAAGGCTCAGCTAGCGACCCTTTTCCGAGGAAGAGCCATGACCGAAGACCTGCGCACCCGTCCGTTCGCCACCGCCACCGACAGCGGCCATGGCGGCTTGCAGACCTTCGTCACGGCCGGCCCCTCGACCATCGTCGCCGACATCGCCGTCGCCTCGGGCGGCTTGGACCTGGGCCCTGATCCGCACGAGCTGGTCGCCGCGGGCCTGGCGGCCTGCACCACCATGACCCTGCGCCTCTACGCCAACCGCAAGGGCTGGGCGATCAGCCACATGCACGTCGAGGTCTTCTCGCACTTCGACAAGGACCAGACCCCGCACGAGCGCTTCGAGCGCGTGATCACCATCGAGGGCGACCTGAGCGACGAGCAGTTGGAGCGCCTGTTCGAAATCGCCGAGAAATGCCCGATCCACCAGCTGCTGACGAAAGGCGCGCGGGTGGTGACGACGGTGGGGGGGAACTGAGGACCAGTTCCTCCCCCGCCATGCGGGGGAAGTGGCCCGGAGGGTCGGAGGGGGCCAACTCGGCCCAGTCAGCATTAGCCCCCTCAGTCACTCCGTGACAGCTCCCCCGCGAGCGGGGGAGCAACTTCGTCTCAGAACGTCAGCGCGCGCGCTTCCTTGACGTGCGGCAGAGCCTGGATCTTGGCCAGCAGGGCCGCGTCCGGGGCCTGATCGACGCCCACGAGCGCGATGGCGTCCTCGTCGGCGGCCATGCGGCCCAGGTTGAAGGTGGCGATGTTGACGCCCGCCTCGCCCAGGAGACCGCCCAGCGCGCCGATGAAGCCCGGCTTGTCCAGGTTGTTGATGTACAGCATGGCCGGCGAGAAGGCCGCGTCCAGCTCCATGCTCTTGACCTCGACGATGCGCGGCGCGCCGGCGATCACCGTGCCGGCGAAGGCGCGCTTGCCCTTCTCGGTGGTGATGGTCACGCGCATCAGGCTGTCATAGGTGGGGCTGACTTCCTGGCGGCTCTCGGAGACGGTGATGCCGCGCTCCTTGGCCACGGCCGGGGCCGAAACCATGTTGATCTCGGCCAGCATCGGCTTCAGCACGCCGGCCAGCGCCGCCGAGGTCATCGGCTTGACGTTGAGGTTCGACACCTCGCCCTCGAAAGCGATGTCGATGGCCTTGATGCCGAAGTCGACCATCTGGCCGGCGAAGGCGCCGATCTTTTCGGCCAGGGCCACGAACGGCTTCAGCTTGGGGGCTTCTTCGGCGGTGATCGAGGGGCTGTTGAGGGCATTGGTGACCGCGCCGGTCAGCAGATAGTCGCTGACCTGCTCGGCGACCTGCAGGGCCACGTTCTCCTGGGCTTCCGAGGTGGAGGCGCCCAGGTGCGGCGTGGCCACGACCTTGTCCGAACCGAATAGCGGGTTTTCCTTGGCCGGCTCGGTGACGAACACGTCAAAGCCTGCGCCGCCGATATGACCCTCGTCCAGCAGCTTGCGCAGAGCCGCCTCGTCGACCAGGCCGCCGCGGGCGCAGTTGACGATCAGCACGCCCTTCTTGGTCTTGGCCAGGGCCTCGGCCGACAGGATGTTGCGGGTCTTGTCGGTCAGCGGGGTGTGCAGGGTGATGACGTCGGCGCGAGCCAGCAGGTCTTCCAGCTCGACCTTCTCGACGCCCATTTCCACGGCGCGCTCGGGCGAGAGGAAGGGGTCGTAGGCCACGACCTTCATCTTCAGGCCGAGAGCCCGGTCGGCGACGATGCCGCCGATGTTGCCGGCGCCGATCAAACCCAGGGTCTTGGCGTACAGCTCCACGCCCATGAAGCGGTTCTTCTCCCACTTGCCAGCCTGGGTCGAGGCGTCGGCGGCGGGGATCTGGCGGGCCAGGGCGAACATCATGGCGATGGCGTGCTCGGCCGTGGTGATCGAGTTGCCGAACGGCGTATTCATCACGACGATGCCCTTGGCCGTGGCGGCCGGGATGTCGACATTGTCGACGCCGATACCGGCCCGGGCGATGACGCGCAGCTTGTGGGCGGCGGCGATCACGTCCTTGTCGAGCTTGGCGCCCGAGCGGATGGCGATGCCGTCATAGTCGCCGATCACGGCGATCAGCTCGTCCTTGGACAGGCCGACCTTGATGTCGAAGTCCAGGCCGCGGTTCTTGAAGATGTCGACGGCGGCGGGGCTGAGTTTGTCGGCGATGAGGACGCGGGGAGCGGTCATGGAGGTTTCCTTGCGGAGAATGGGGTGGGGAAGCCCCCTCCACCGCCGTTCGGCGGTCCCCCTCCCCCGGGTGGGGGAGGAAGGGGAAGCGCGATCTTTCTTCCCCCTCTGGGGGAGGAGCGCGCAGCGCGGAGGGGGCCCGTAAAGGGCTTTAAGCGGCGGCCAGTTCGGCGCAGACGGTGGCGAAGGCCCAGTCGAGCCAGGGCGTCAGGGCCTCGAGGTCCGAAGCCTCAACGGTGGCGCCGCACCAGATGCGCAGGCCGGCCGGGGCGTCGCGATAGCCGCCGATGTCGAGGGCCGCGCCCTCCTTCTCGAGCAGGCTGGCCAGCTTCTTGGCGAAGTCGGCTTGAGCATCGTCCGGCAGGGCGCAGATCTTGGGATCCACGACCTTTAGGCACACCGAGGTGTTCGACCGGATCTCCGGCGTGGCGGCCAAGAAATCGACCCACGGGGTCTTGGCGACCCAGTCGGCCAGGACCTTCAGGTTCTGGTCGGCGCGGGCCTGCATGGCCTGCAGGCCACCGATGGACGAAGCCCACTTCAGGGCGTCCAGGGCGTCTTCGACGCACAGCATCGACGGGGTGTTGATCGTCGCGCCTTCGAAGATGTCGGCGGCGATCTTGCCGGCTTTCGTCATGCGGAACAGCTTGGGCATGGGCCAGGCCGGCGTGTAGCTTTCCAGGCGGGCCACGGCGCGCGGCGACAGGATCAGGATCCCGTGTGCGCCCTCGCCGCCCAGCGCCTTCTGCCAGGAGAAGGTCACGACATCCAGCTTGGCCCAGTCCAGGTCCTGGGCGAAGGCGGCCGAGGTGGCGTCGCAGATGGTGATGCCTTCACGGTCGGCCGAGATGAAGTCGGCGTTGGGCACACGCACGCCCGAGGTCGTACCGTTCCAGGTGAAGACGAGGTCCTTGGCCGGATCGACCTTGGAGGTGTCGGGCAGCTGGCCGTACGGGGCGCTCAGCACCTCGACGTCGGGCAGCTTCAGTTGCTTGGTGACGTCCGTGACCCAGTCCTTGCCGAAGGACTCGAAGGCCAGCAGTTGGACGGGGCGCGCGCCCAGCATCGACCACATCGCCATTTCGACGGCGCCGGTGTCCGAGCCGGCGACGATGCCGATCAGGAAGTCGGCCGGGACTTCCAGCACTTCGCGCGTCTGGTCGATGGCGGCCTTCAGGCGCGCCTTGCCAAGCTTGGAGCGGTGCGACCGACCCAGGACAGCGTTTCTGAGATTTTCGGGGGTCCAGCCAGGGCGCTTAGCGCAGGGGCCGGAAGAGAACTCGGGGCGAGCCGGGCGGATCGCCGGCTTGGCGAGGGTCGTGGTCATAGCGATGTCTCCCATCCTTACAGATGGACTGCGCCCCGTTGGGGGGCGTGGCCCGCCGGCGAGAAACCCTGTTCGCGGGCGAAAGGCAAGGAGAGATTTGTCGCGCCTCGCCGGAGTGTCGGCGCGCTGGAGGAATTATTTTCCGGACTTCCGCGAACGCCACGCACGCACCGTCCCGAGAAGGATCAAGAGCAGCAAGCCATAGGTCACAAGGTTGTTGACCACCGCATAGTTGCGGTCGTGGCGCATTTCGGTGACCAGGTAGTAGGCGTGCAGGCTGAACTGAACCGCCTGCAGCATCACCGCGCCGCCCAGCCAGAAGCTTGCATAGCGCAGCGCCAGCAATAGCAGACTCGCCGCGAGGAAACCGTCGAGACCCAGCAACAGGAAGCTCTGGGTCTCCTTCGGCGTGAAAGCATGGATCGCGAAATTCGCCAGGATCGAAAAAAGAATCAGGGTCGCCGCCGCGCGTTCGGCCGCTCCGCCCTTCACCCACGCGAACACGCAGACAAGGACGAAGATGAGCAACCCAAGGATCACTGAAGCAGAAGGGAACATGAAAAAGGCCTCTAACCGTGATTAGAGGCCTTTTGTATTAAACTATTGCAATCTTAAGTTCACCCGACTTCGCGCAGGACCCCCTGCACCGCCGGATAGGCGTCCTTGTCCTCGAAACCGGCCAGCTTGGTGCGGATGCCAACGCGCAGGCGCGTTTCGTCCAGCTGGGCGTGGGCCTCGACGATCGAGGTGCGGGCCGAGGCCAGCGCCTGCATCGCTTCGGCGAATTTGGCCGTCGCGTCATTTCCGACCGTGGCCGACAGGCCCATGTCCTTACGCGCCTGCACCAGTTCGGCGATCATCTCCGAGACCTGCACCATGGCAGCGTCCACGGCCTTCTCCGACGCAAACAACTTCGTCGCGACCCGTTGAGCAACAAACACTTTTTCCACGCCCGCTCTCCGTAAACAAAACACTAAGAAAGACGGTAAATAGGAAGTTAACGAAAAGGCAACGCGTAAATGCACGCAATCGTTAGCGTGACGGGCACGGCGTCGATTTGGAAGTGAAGCGTTAGGAACCTTGCGGCAAACTGACGCTAGAATTGAGTCCTGGACGCCTATGAGCGACAGACAGATCACGCGCGCGAACCGCGAATCGACCCACGCGCCCCTTCAGGCGCGAATCGCCGGCGTGGCCCTCGCCACCACGGTCATCGCCCTCGTGGCGGCGTGTCTGTGCTTCATGCTGCAGCAGTGGAGCGTGGCGCGACAGGAGTCTCGCGCCAACCATGCGGTGCTGGCCCAGATGGTGGCGGCCGGCGCGGCGGGCCCTCTGGCCGACAACAATCTGGCCGGCGTCTACCGGGCGCTGAGCGCCGTGGCCAAGGCGCCGGGCGTCGCGGCCGTGCGCATCACCGATTCCAGTGGCCGGATCGTCGCCCAGATCGGGGAGCCCACGCCGGCGGACGCCGACATCCTGACGCGTCCAGTCGAGCTGAACGGCCGCAAGATCGGCGCCGCGTCGCTGGTCGCCCGCCGCCCGGGCATCGGCCAGATTCTAGCCCGGGATCTCGCCTTAACCGGCGCCCTGTTCTTCGGCTCGGCGGGCTTGGCGATCCTGTTGGCCAACGGCCTGGCGCGCCGCATGACACGTCCGATGGAGCGCCTCTCGGAAGCCATGCACGAAACCGCCGTGGGCGGGCGCTTCATGCCAGTGGAGCAAACCGCCGACGACGAGGTTTTCCAGAGTCTGATCGACAGCTTCAACCATCTGGTCAGCCGGCTCCGCGCCAATGACGAGGATCTGCGCGGGGCCATGGCGGAACTGGTCAGGGCCCGCGACGAGGCCAATACCGCCAACGTCCTGAAGTCGCATTTCCTGGCTAATATGAGCCACGAAATCCGCACGCCCCTGAATGGCGTGCTGGCCATGGCCGAGGTCATGGACATGGACGAGTTGACCCCCGCACAGCGCGAGCGCCTGGCGGTGATCCGCGAGTCGGGAAGCCTACTGCTGGCGGTGCTGAACGACGTACTGGACCTGTCCAAGATCGAGGCTGGCCGTCTGGAGATTCAGGACCGCCCCTTCGACATCGCCCAGCTGGCCCAATCCATCCGCGAGGCTTATGCCTGCCAGGCTCGCGACAAGGGGCTGGCCTTCGAGGTGGCCGTGGCGCCCGAGGCCCATGGCCTGTGGCGCGGCGACGTCGATCGCCTGCGCCAGATTCTCGGCAACCTGATCTCGAACGCGCTGAAGTTCACGCTCGAGGGCGCGGTCGCCGTTCGGTTCGCCTCAGCCGAGGACGGCTCGGGCCTGCGGATCGACGTGGCCGACACCGGCATCGGCGTCGCGCCTGAGATTCTGCCGCGTCTGTTCGACAAGTTCGTTCAGGCCGACAGCTCGACAACCCGCCGCTTCGGCGGTTCGGGCCTGGGCCTGGCCATCTGCCGCGAGCTGACGGCCCTGATGGGCGGCTCGATCAAGGTCCAGAGCCGCGAAGGCCGGGGCTCGACCTTCACCGTCCTGGTCGCCCTGCCGCGCGAGGAGACCCTGACCGAGGTCCACTATATCGACGACGACGAGGCCCCCGCCGTCGTCCGCAAGTCCGCGCGAGGCGGAAGAGCGCCGCTGCGGGTTCTCGCCGCCGACGACAATCCGACGAACCAGAAGGTCATCGAAGCTGTCCTGGCCCCGCTGGGCGCCGAAGTGACGATGGTCCCAGACGGCAAGGCCTGCCTCGAAGCCTGGAAGGCCGCCAGGTTCGACATCATCCTGATGGACATCCACATGCCCGTCATGGACGGCATTGAGGCCGCCCGCGCGATCCGCTCCCTAGAAGCGCAGGAAGGCCGCACCCGCACTCCGATCGTCGCCGTGACCGCCAACGCCCTGGCCCACCAGATCGAGGACTATCTGGCCGCCGGCATGGAAGGCCACGTCGCCAAGCCGGTCGAGGTGACCAAGCTCTACGGCGCGATCGAGGACGCCATCGCCTCGGCCCGTATGGCCAAGGCCGCTTGAGTCCAACCTGAGCCCCAATCTTCCTGAACACGAGACAACGAGCGGCTCAGAACCGCTTCAGCCGTCGCATGTTTCTCTGACCTCAACGTCGTCCTCCCACCTCCCCGGGACAGGTCGGCGGAGATGTTCAAGAGGAACCGAACCGATGAAGAAGATCCTGATCCCGATCGTTACGGTCTCGGCCCTGGCGGCCGCCGCGCTTCCCGCTGTCGCCTCGGCCCAACCGGTCAACCAGCGCCAGGACCAGCTGGAGCGCCGGATCGACATGGGGCAGCGCAACGGCGCGCTGACCCGCAACGAAGCCCAACGCCTGCGCGCCGAGCTGCGTGACACCGAGCGCCTGGAACAGCGCTATCGCCGAGGCGGCCTGAGCGGCTGGGAGCGCGCCGATCTCGACCGCCGCTTCGACCGCATCAGCGCCCAAATCCGTTATGAGCGCCATGACCGCGACTATGGCTATGGTTATGGCGACCACCGCGGCCCGAACCGCTGGTAGCAACGACTAGGCCGACTGCACCCGCAGCCGGCTCTCCACCACCGTGACGCCGCGGCCGCGCAGCAAGATGCGCGCGCCGCGGCGTTCGCATTCCAGGTCCCCGCCACGGCCTGGATAGGCCTGATGGAAGCTCAGGACCTCCGCGCCCAGCTTATCGCCGTAGAGCGGCATGAGAATGCAGTGGGCCGAGCCCGTCGTGGGGTCCTCTGGGATGCCGAAGCCGGGCGCGAAGAAGCGGCTGACCACCGCGTAAGCCTGGCCAGGATCGGCTAGCGCCACCACGACCGTCTGGCCCGGCCCGCCGGTCGCCTCGCCGCCGATCGCCTTCAGAGCCGCCAGGTCTGGCTTCAGCGCCCGCACCGTCGCCTCGTCGGCCAGCACCGCGATCAGATAGGCGCCCGCCCAGACCTCGACCGGCGTCGCGCCCAGCGCGTCGACCAGGCCGTCGGGAACAGAGGTCCTACGCGGCGGATCGGCGGGAAAGTCCATCTCCAGCCCCTCGCCCGCCCGCTTCACAGTCAGAGGGCCCGACAGGGTGTCGAAGGTCAGCAGCGGAACCTCGACGCCCAGCTCCTCGAACAGCAAATGCGCCGCCGCCAGTGTGGCGTGGCCGCATAGCGGCGCCTCAAGGGCCGGCGTGAACCAGCGCAGGCCAAAGCGCGCCGGGTCGTCCGTCTTCAGCAGGAAGGCCGTCTCGGCCTGGTTGTTCTCGGCGGCCAGAGCCTGCATCCAGGCGTCTGAGGGCCAGGCCGCGAACGGCTCGACCACGCAGGCTGGATTTCCCTTGAAGGGGGCGTTGGCGAAGGCGTCTATGGTCCACTGGCGCATGGCGGGCGATCTCCCGGAACTCCGATGGACATCGCTGTTATGCGTGCGCCGGACGAGGCGCAAAGCCTTTATTGTCCCGGTGACAATCCACGCTGTCCTCCCGGGCGAGCGCAGCGGTGGCCCGGGATCGCGGAGAGCTCAGAGCGCCTGACGGTCCCGGCTCGGCGCGCTTCGCGCTTGGCCGGGATGACAGGTTTCGCTAGCCGTCGATCGAAATCTCGGGCCAGCGCGCCTTGGCCGAACCCGTAGTGCGCTCCCAGCCGCCCGCGCCAGACGGACGAAGCGGATTGGGGCGCAGGCGCAGGTCGAACAGGTCCTCCAGGCCAAACGGCGCATGGACGGTCAGGCTGTCGTCCGCCTCCAGCCGCACCCCGACGCAGAAGGCCGTGGCCACGAAGCGCTTCAGCGCCGCGGCGCTGTTTTCCAGCGGCGGATAGGGCTCGTCGGCGCCGAACTTCTTGGCGAACCACAGATGCACCCGCGCCTGGTTGCGGACCTCGACCAGCTCACGAAGCGGCGGCTCGAAGGCGGCGGCCACGCGCTTGATGACCACGTCCTCGGCCTCGTAGCTGACGTCGCTGGCGTCGTGATAGGCCAGATCATAGTCCTTGATGCCGTAGTCCAGCGGCCGCCCTGTCAGCTGGTTCCAGACGGGCTGGTAGACCGCGCCGGAAAAGATCATCCAGTCAGGCAGATCAAGCTCGCGCGCCGTCTGGAGCACCGCCCAGGTGGTCGGGGTGGCGCGGACGATCTCAGCGAGGCGAGCTTCCAGCGTCTGTGTCATGCGCGCAGCGTCCAGCCGTGGTCCAGCGGGCCGTGGCCGCCGCCAAAGCCCGGCGCGCGCAGCATGGCCTCGTGGACGTAGTTCCAGGCCCGCGCCACGGCCTGCTCCAACGGCAGGCCCTGAGCCAGGCCCGTCGCGCAGGCGCTGGCCAGCGTGCAGCCGGTGCCGTGCGTGTGGCGGGTCTCGATCCGCTCGCCCTCGTAGGTGGTCTCGCCGTCGGGCGTCATCAGCACGTCGACGACGCGCTCTCCGGCCACATGGCCGCCCTTCATCAGCACCGCCTTGGCGCCAAGGGCCAGCAGGGCCTCGCCCGCCCGGCGCAGGTCGTCGGTGGTCTCGACCACCAGGCCGGTCAGGGCGGCCGCTTCGGGAGCGTTCGGCGTCAGCAGCGCGGCGCGCGGGATCATCAGCGTCTTCACCGCGCCGATCGCCGCCTCCGCCAGCAAGGGCGCGCCGCCCTTGGCAACCATGACGGGGTCGATCACCGCCGGAACCTTGCCGGCGTGGTCGATCGCAGCGGCGACGGTCTCGACCACGCTCGCGTCGCCCAGCATGCCGGTCTTGATCGCGTCGGCGCCGATATCGTCCAGCACCGCGCGGGCCTGGGCGGCGATGATGTCGAGCGGGATCGGGTGGACGCCGGTGACGCCCAGGGTGTTTTGCACGGTCACCGCCGTGATCGCCGTGGCCGCATAGCCGCCCAGCGCGGTGATGGTCTTGATGTCGGCCTGGATCCCCGCCCCGCCCCCGGAATCCGATCCGGCGATGACGAGAACGCGGCCTTTCGGCGCCGGAGCGGGAGCTTGGGACATGGAAGAGGTTTAGGCGGGAATCGCGGCGATGGGGAGGCCTCGCCGAAGCGCTTTCCTCTGCATCGTCCAGCGCCTATTACTCCTACTAATAAGCGGCGACGGCCGCATCGCGTCAGGGAGTTCGCGCATGGCCCATGGTGACTGTTGCTCCGAGGGCCTGCGCGCGGGATGGCCAAGGCGTTCCGTGATCGCCGGCGCGCTGGCCGCCATGAGCGCGACGCCGGCGCTGGCGGCCCAGGCCCCGCGCGCGCGTGAAGGCGCCCGCCTTTCGCCGTTCGACATGCGCGACGTCGAGTTGCTGGACAGCCCCTTCTTGCACGCCCAGCGCCAGACCGAGGCCTATCTGCTGTCGTTGGAGCCCGACCGCCTGCTTAGCGCCTTCCGCGCCAACGCAGGCCTTGCGCCCAAGGCCGCGCCCTATGGCGGCTGGGAGTCGGAGGCCACCTGGGCCGACATCAACTGCCACGGCCACACCCTGGGCCACTACCAGTCGGCCTGCGCCCTGATGTACCGCTCGACCGGCGACGCGCGCTTCAAGCAGCGCGTGGACTATATCGCCGAAGAACTGGCCGCCTGCCAGGCGGCGTCGAACTCGGGCCTTGTCTGCGCCTTCCCCAAGGGCCCGGCCCTGGTCGAGGCCCACATCCGGGGCGAAAAAATCACCGGCGTGCCCTGGTACACCCTGCACAAGGTGTTCGCCGGCCTGCGCGACGGCTGGCAACTGGCCGACAGCCAGACGAGCCGCGCCGTCCTGCTGCGGCTGGCCGACTGGACGGTACAGGCCACCGCGCCGCTGTCGGACGCCCAGTTCGAGGCCATGCTGGCGACCGAGCACGGAGGGATGAACGAGGTCTTCGCCGACCTCTTCGCCCTGACGGGCGATACGCGCTACCGCATCGCCGCCGAGCGCTTCTCGCATAAGGCCCTGCTGACGCCGCTGTCGCAGGGCCGCGACACACTGGATGGCTTGCACGCCAACACCCAGATCCCGAAGGTGATCGGCTTCCAGCGCGTTCACGAGATCACGAGCCAAGGCGCTTACGGCGACGCCGCCCTATTCTTCTGGCGAACGGTCACGCGGACCCGGTCATTCGCGACCGGCGGCTCGGGCGACAACGAGCACTTCTTCCCCAGGGCCGACTTCGAAAAGCACGTCTTCTCGGCCAAGGGCTCGGAGACCTGCTGCCAGCACAACATGCTGAAGCTGACCCGCGCCCTGTTCGCCCAGGATCCTCGCGCCGAATACGCCGACGACTATGAGCGCACGCTCTACAACGGCATCCTGGCCTCGCAGGACCCAGGTAGCGGCATGGTGACGTACTTCCAGGGCGCGCGGCCGGGCTACATGAAGCTCTACTGCACGCCCGTGGACTCGTTCTGGTGCTGCACCGGCACGGGCATGGAGAACCACGCCAAGTACCGCGACAGCATCTATTTCCACGACGGCCAGACGCTGTACGTGAACCTCTTCATCCCCTCGAAGGTCGCCTGGACGGCCCACGACGCGGTCCTGACCCAGACCACGACCTTCCCGGACGATCCGACCACCACTCTTCGCTGGAGCCTCAAGCGCGCAACCCCCCTGACGCTGAAGCTGCGTCATCCGGGCTGGAGCCCGTCGGCCACGGTGCTGATCAACGGCAAGGTCGCCCTGCGCTCAAAGACACCCGGCTTCCTGGAGATCGCCCGCACCTGGAAAGACGGCGACACAGTGGAGCTTCGGATGGAGATGCGGACCGGCTTCGAGACCGATCCCACCGCCCCCGGCATCGCCGCCTTCACCTATGGCCCGCTGGTGCTAGCCGGCGCACTGGGGACCCAGGGCCTGGCGCCCGGCGCCGACATCGTCGTCAACGAGCGACTCTACGGGACGTACAACGACAGCCCGTTCAAGCCACCAACCCTGGCCGGCGATCCGGCCTCGGTCGCCGCGCGCATCCGACCGACCGGCAAGCCGCTGGAGTTCACCGTGACCTCGGCGGAGGGGGACGCTGTGCGCCTCGTCCCCTACCATCGCATCGCCCACGAGCGCTACGCGACCTACTGGCGGCTGAGCGGGGTCTAACCCCCCGCGATCGCCGCCTGCACCGCCAAGGCCTGGACGGTCTCACGCACGTCGTGGACCCGCACCGCCGCCACACCAGCGGCGGCGCCCGCGAGGTGCGCGGCCAGGGAGCCGCCCAGGCGGTCGTCGGCCTCACGCGCCGACGGATCGACGCTGGCGATGAACCGCTTGCGGCTGGCGCCCAGCAGGACCGGATAGCCCAGGGCCACCAACCTCGGCAGCGCCGCCAGCAGGGCCAGATTGTGCGCAGGCGTCTTGCCAAAGCCGATGCCGGGATCGAGCCAGATTTTCTCCTTGGCCACCCCGGCGGCCATGGCGGTAAAGGCGCGGGCCAGCAGGAAGGCCTCGACCTCGGCGACCACGTCGTCATAGCGCGGCGCGTCCTGCATGGAGCCGGGCTCGCCCAGCATGTGCATCAGCACGACCTCGCAGCCCAGCTCGGCGGCGACCTCGGGCGCGTCGGGCGAAAAGCGCAGGGCGCTGACGTCGTTCCAGATCGTCGCGCCGGCCTTGACCGCCGCGCGGGCGACCTCGGACTTCATGGTGTCGATCGAGATGGGAACGGCGCTGGCCGCCCGCGCGGCTTCGATCACCGGAACCACCCGGCGAATCTCCTCGAAGGCCGAGACAGGGGTCGCGCCGGGCCGGGTGCTCTCGCCGCCGATATCGAGGATGTCGGCGCCCTGGGCGATCAGCCGTCGCGCATGCTCGATCCCCTCGCCCGAGTCGAAGAACCGCCCGCCGTCCGAGAAGCTGTCGGGCGTGACATTGACGATCCCCATGACCTGGGGGCGCGAGGCGGCTGAACGGGCGGCGAGGCTCATGGCCTGGCTTTTACGCGTCGCGCAGCATCCGGTCGATCCGCCCGGTCAGGTCGCCGATCGCGAAGGGCTTGGTCAGCACCTCCATGCCGTGCTGGATATGGCCGTGATTCAGGACCGCGTTCTCGGCGTAGCCCGTGATGAACAGGACCTTCAGGTCCGGCCGCAGAGCGCGCGCCGCGTCGGCCACCTGGCGCCCGTTCAGCCCGCCGGGCAGGCCGACATCGGTGATCAGCAGATCGACACGGCGGTCGCTCTGCAGCACGCGCAGCCCCGCCGCCCCATCCTGAGCCTCCAGGCAGGCATAGCCCAGTTCGCTCAGGGCGTCCGTCACCAGCATCCGCACGGTCGGTTCGTCGTCGACCACCAGCACGGTCTGGTTGGCATGCATCAGCGGCGCGTCGAGCGGCGCGAACGCTGACTCCTCGTCCTCCTCGCCCAGGTGGCGTGGCAGATAGAGACAGACCATCGTGCCCTGGCCGACCTCGGAATAGATCCGCACGTGGCCGTTCGACTGCCGCGCGAAGCCATAGACCATAGACAGGCCCAGACCCGTTCCCTGGCCAATCGGCTTGGTCGTAAAGAAGGGATCGAACACCCGCTCCAGCGTCGCCTTGTCGATGCCAGAGCCCGTGTCGCTGACACAGACCGAGACGTATTGGCCCGGCTCTAGCCCCTGCTCGCGGGCGATGCGGTCGTCGAGCCAGCGGTTGCCGGTCTCGATCGTGATGCGCCCCCCCTCCGGCATGGCGTCGCGGGCGTTGATGCACAGGTTCAACAGCGCGTTTTCCAGCTGGTTGGCGTCGACTAGGGTCGGCCAGAGCCCGGTGGCGGCGATCATGTCCACCTCGATCGACGGTCCCACCGTGCGACGGACCAGCTCGACGAAGTCAGCCATCAGCCGGTTGATGATGATCGCCTTGGGCGCCAGGGTCTGGCGGCGGGAGAAGGCCAGCAGGCGGTGGGTCAAGGCGGCCGCCCGGCGCGCCGCACCCTGTCCGGCGCCCAGATAGCGCTCGACGTCGCCGGTCCGCCCCTGGGCCAGCCGCGCGCCGATCATCTCGAAAGCGCCCGAGATGCCGGCCAGCAGATTGTTGAAGTCGTGAGCGAGGCCGCCGGTCAGCTGGCCGACCGCCTCCATCTTCTGGGCCTGGCGCAGGGCCTCCTCGGTGCGCTCGCGCTCTTCCAGCGCCTGGGCGACGCGGGCTTCGAGCGTCTCGTTCAGATGGCGCAGTTCGGTCTCAGCCCGATTGCGGTCGGTGACGTCCTGGAACAGCACCGCCACTTGCTTCAGCTCGGGCGGCTCGATGCGGAACGACGAGAGCGAAAGCTGTCGTCCGGTGGCGACCAGCTCCTGCTCGAAGCGGATCGGCTCGCCGGTGCGCAGCACCGCGCCATAGCGCGCCACCCACGCGTCGGCCTCGTCCGGAACCATCTCGCGAAGGGTCTGGCCAACGGCATTGGGAATGCCCGCGTGCCGCTCATAGGCGGCGTTGGCCATGATGTGGATGTAGTCGCTGTCGGGGCCGTGCGGGCCGTCGAAGAATTCGATGACGCAGAAGCCCTCATCCATCGACTCAAACAGGGCGCGATAGCGGCGCTCTTCGGCCAGGCGCGCCCGATCGTCGAGGACGCGCTTGGTAATGTCGTTGCAGTGGACCAGAACGCCCCGCACGACGCCATCCTCATCACGGACGGGAGAGGCCAGGAGGTTGCACCACGCCTCTTGTCCCAGTCGGCTGAACGGGACGTTCTCCAGCACGACGCTTTCGCCCAGGCGCCCACGCGCCAAAAGCTCGGCGCCCTGGGCGATCGGGAACGCCTCGGCAAAAGGGCGGCCCAGCGCGTCCGGCAGGCCCAGCATGGCGCGCGCGGCGTCGTTGTGGAGCGTGACGGCCGCATCGCCCCAGGCCAGGAAGGAAGGGATCGGCGAGGCCAGCATCATCCCGACCGCCACCTTTAGGGCGGCGGGCCAGGCTCCCGGCGAAGGCAGTCCCACGCCTACCCAATCGCTGGCCGCGATGACGGCGCCCATCGTCCCGCCCCGGGCCAGGAAGGCGCCCTCGGCGGCGGAAAGGTCGCTCGCGCCGACCATTTCGTCGGTAGCCGTGATGACCATGGATCGGCGTCAGCCCCTCACCGCGAACCTGCGGCCAAGCTTGAACGATCCGCGCGCGACCTGGTTGCAGCCGGACAAGAAAAAAGCCGGCCCTTTCGAGCCGGCTTGATCCTTGGAAGCGTTTGGCGGGTCAGGCGGTGACGCTGGCGCCCGCGCCCGGCGAGAGGGGAACCAGGGACGGCGCG
Source organism: Caulobacter sp. BP25 (assembly GCF_002737755.1). Lineage (GTDB taxonomy): Bacteria > Pseudomonadota > Alphaproteobacteria > Caulobacterales > Caulobacteraceae > Caulobacter. The sequence goes on along the minus strand of NZ_PEGH01000018.1, from coordinate 504,604 downwards.
GCGACCGTTTCCTTGTTGCTCTCATCCTCGTCGCGCTTGGGCAGCTCGCCCTTCATGACGCCGATGATCTCTTCGCCGCTCAGGGTTTCAAACTCCAGCAGGGCCTTGGCGACCACATGCAGGTTGTCGAGCTCTTCGGTCAGGATCCTGCGGGCGTCGTCCTCGCCGCCCTTCACCAAGCGACGGACTTCCTTGTCGATCTTGATCATCGTCTCGGGCGAGACGTTCTGGGTGCGAGCGACCGAGTGGCCCAGGAACACCTCGTCCTGGTTGTCGCCATAGGCCACGGTGCCCAGCTCGTCCGAGAAGCCCCAGCGAGTGACCATGTTGCGGGCCAGGCTGGTGGCGGCGCTGATGTCGCTGGACGCGCCCGAGGTGATCTTCTCCTTGCCGAAGATCAGCTCCTCGGCGACCCGGCCGGCCATCATGATGGCCAGGCGCGAGGTCATCATGTCGTAGCTCATCGAGTAGCGGTCGCCCTCGGGCAGCTGCATGACCATACCCAGGGCGCGGCCGCGCGGCACAATCGTGGCCTTGTGGACCGGATCGGCGACGGGAACGCGCAGGGCCACCAGGGCGTGGCCGCCCTCGTGATAGGCGGTCAGCTTCTTTTCGGCGTCGCTCATGGCCATCGAGCGGCGCTCAGCGCCCATCATGACCTTGTCCTTGGCCGCTTCGAAGTCGTGCATGGTGACCATGCGGCGGTTCTTGCGGGCGGCCAGCAGGGCGCCTTCGTTGACGAGGTTGGCCAGGTCCGCGCCCGAGAAGCCCGGGGTGCCGCGCGCCAGCGTCTTGACGTCGACGTCCGCGGCCAGCGGCACGTTCTTCATGTGCACGCGGATGATCTTCTCGCGACCGGCGACGTCGGGGTTGGGCACCACGACCTGGCGGTCGAAGCGGCCCGGACGCAGCAGGGCCGGGTCCAGAACGTCGGGACGGTTGGTGGCGGCGATCAGGATGATGCCCTCGTTGGCCTCGAAGCCGTCCATCTCGACCAGCAGCTGGTTGAGGGTCTGCTCGCGCTCGTCGTTGCCGCCGCCCAGGCCGGCGCCACGATGGCGGCCCACGGCGTCGATTTCGTCGATGAAGATGATGCAGGGGGCGTTCTTCTTGGCCTGCTCGAACATGTCGCGGACGCGGCTGGCGCCGACGCCGACGAACATTTCGACGAAGTCCGAACCCGAGATGGTGAAGAACGGCACGCCGGCTTCACCCGCGACCGCGCGAGCGATCAGGGTCTTACCCGTACCCGGAGGGCCGACCAGCAGCGCGCCCTTGGGGATCTTGCCGCCCAGGCGCTGGAACTTGGCCGGGTCCTTCAGGAAGTCGACGACCTCCTGCAGTTCTTCCTTGGCCTCGTCGACGCCCGCGACGTCCTCGAAGGTGATGCGGTTCTTGTTCTCGGTCAGCAGGCGGGCCTTGGACTTGCCAAAACCCATGGCCCCCTTCGCTCCGCCCTGCATCTGGCGCATGAAGAACAGCCACACGCCCACGATCAGCAGGATCGGCAGCAGCTGGATCAGGATGGCCAGGAAGCTGACGCCGCCGCTCTTGAACTTCACGTCGGCGTTCTTGGCCACCATGCGGTTGACCAGTTCATCGGAGTCGATCGGCGCGTTGACGGTCAACATCTTGCCGCTGGCGTCCTTGGCTTGCACGACTTGGCCGGCGATCTCGGCCGACTTGATCTGGCCGGCGTCAACCTGCTTGAGAAGCTGCGAATAGCTGATCTCGCCGCTGCCCTTCGTCCGCGCGTTCTGGCTGACGAAGAACACCCCCATCAGCGCCGCCACGATCACCAGCCAGATGGCTGCGTTTCGGAAATTCATTCGGTTCGTCTTCCCAACGATAGGTCTTCGCCCGTCAAGATAAGGGCTCGCAAGCGGTTGCGCCACGGACGAGACGCGCAGTCACGCATTCTTGGTCACAAAGGCCCACGGCGGCCTCGAAACGATCCACAACGAGGAGACGCGCGCCCCCTCCCCCTTCGACTGCAAACTCCGGGCCGTCAAGCGCGGGCGCGCACGGCGCCGCGCCTTGTCGCAGCAGCAGCGGCAGGCTGGGCCGGGTCGCGGCGGGAAGCTTGGCCAGGCGCGCACGCTGCTCGGGCGAGAGGGCTAGGGCTCGGCCTTTCAACGCGACGATGGTCAGCGGCTCAAAACCGGCGGCGATCTCCCAGCGGCCGTCCCAGACCCCGATCTCGCCCGGCGTCAGCGAAAGCGGCGCGAGACCGCCCCGCGCCGTTTCGCCGGCGTCGCGGCAGATCAGCGCATCGGCCCCGGCCTCGATCCGCGCGCCGGCCAGGGTGGCCGTGAAGGCCTCATCGCTCCGCAGGCGCTGGACTAGCCGCTCCAGCCGCTCGCCGCGCGGCGGCCGCTCGGTTCCGGCGGCGCACAGCAGGGCGGCGGCCAGATGAGCCGCCGCGATGTCCCGCGGGAGGCGAATGGCCCCCGCCGCGTCGATGGCGAAGGCGGGGGGCGGCCTCGCGGCTTCCAGCTCCGAAGCCGCCTCTTCCGCGCCGCTGGCCCTGGCGCGCGCTCGGGCATAGCGCAAATCGACGTTGGCGGGATCCTCCAGCCAGGTTTCGCCCTCGGCGGCCAAGGCCGCCCGGATCTCGGCGCGGGCGAGGGACAGCAGCGGCCGTAGCAGGAAAACCCCTCGCCCCTCCGGCCAGACGGGGGACGGGGCCCATTCGCGCGGGTCGGGAACGGTCGAGCCCTCAGCCCGCATCACCGCGCTCTCGGCCAGATCGCTGGCCGTATGGCCCAGCAGCAGGACCAAGGCTCCGGCATCGCGGGCGGCCTCGGCCAGCAAGGCATGGCGCGCGCGACGGGCGGCGGCGGGCAGACCAGACATGGGCTTGGGACCGGTCCAGGCCAGGGCGCGCGCATCGGCGCCTAGGCGCCGGGCCTTCTCCACCGCTTCGGCGGTCCAGCGGGCGCTGCCCTCCTGCAGTTGGTGATCGACGACAAGCGCCAGCACGGGACGACCGCGCGGCCGCGCCCAGTCTAGCGTCGCCTTCAACAGGAACAGGGAGTCGCCGCCGCCGGAGAAGCCAACGGCCAGCGGAGCCTTGGACAGGGCATCCAGACGTCGGTCGAAAGTGCGCGAAACCCCCTCTCTCTTTGAGAGAGGGTTCACGGTGTCAGGAACACTTCGCCGCGACACGGGTCGAGGCCGCGCGGGAGGTGATCTGCGACGAGGCTTTCGGATAGCGCTTGGAAAGCTCGTCCAGAGTGCGGCAAGCCTCAGTGGGTTTCTTCAAAGCCACCATCGCGCGGGCCAGCTTCAAGGTCGCGTCGGGACCCCAGGTCGTCTGCGGCCAGCCCCGGATCGCGCCGATATAGGCGGCGGCGGCGTCGGTATAGGCCTCGCGGACGAACAGGGTCTCGCCCAGCCAATAGCGGGCCTCCGGCGTCTTGGCGTTGTCCGGATAGTTCGTGACATAGGTCGAGAAGGCCTGCTCGGCATTGGCGTAGTCGCCATCCAGCAGCAGCTGCCGAGCCTGCTTGAAGGCCACGGCCGGATCGGCCGGCGGCGGGGGCGGCGGGGGAACGGCCTCGCTAGCATTCTGAGCGGCGGCGGTCTGGGCGGCGGCCGCCGCCTGTAGGTCGGCCAGGGTCTTTTCGATCGCCGCTAAACGCTGCTCCAGCGCGTCGGCGCGAGCCTTCTGATCGACGGCGGCCCTGTTGGCCTTGTTCAGCTCGAAGGTGACGGCCTCGTTCTGACCGTTCAGTTTGGTCAGGGTCTGCTCAAGATCGGTGATCCGGTCGTTCAGGGCGGCGATCTGAGCGTCGGTCTCGGCGGGCTGAACCACCACGGGCTTGCCGGTGTCGCGCCCCTGAAAGACGATCGCGCGCAGCTCGCGGACCACCTTTTCCATCCGTTCCACGCGCTTGACCGAGCGATCGTCCAGCGGGTCGACTTCGGGCAGCGGGGTCTGGGCCATCGCCACGGCGGCGCTGGACGCGAACAGGACGGCAAGCAGGGCGGATTTGAGCTTCATGACCGTGATCTAGCCCCAGGAGGCAGACAAAACTAGGGCGGCATCTCGATGAGACGCCGCCCCATTTTAGCGTAGCGCTTAGCGAGCGCCGTCCGTGATGGCCGTGTGGCCGTTACGGTTCTTGGCCCAGGCCTCTTCGGTCGTGCCAGCGTCGATCGGCTTTTCCTTGCCGAACGAGATCGTTTCGATGCGCGAGGCGGCCACGCCCTGGGCGATCAGGAAGTCGCGCACAGCGTTGGCGCGGCGGGCGCCGAGGGCCAGGTTGTATTCGCGGGTGCCGCGTTCGTCGGCGTTGCCTTCGATGCGGACCTTCACGGCCGAATAGCGGTTCAGCCACTGAGCCTGACCAGCCAGGACCGGCTGGGCGTCGGCGCGGACCGAATATTCGTCGGTGTCGAAATAGACGCGGTCGCCGACATTGACCACGAAGTCCTGCACCGAACCGGGCAGCGGACCTTGGGCGACCGGCGGCGGCTGCGGCGGCGTGTAGGGCGCGGGCTCTTGAACGGGCGGCGGCTGGGGAGCCGGCGCGGCGGGCTGGGGCTTCGGACGCGAAGCGCAGGCGGCAAGCGAGGCGGCGGCCAGGCCGACGAGCGCCAGTCTAGCGGCGCGCTGGGTGTCGAAGCTCATCCAGTTTCTCCTCAAGTCAACAACTTTGGACCTGATCCATACCTGCGAGACGCCGCGAATGGACCTTTTAAATGTCAGACCATACCTCACAATGACGTCAGAACTCCGTCAGACGACATTGAAACTCTTCCGCTAGAGAGCGCTCGGCGCCCAGCATCTTCGAGTTAGTGCCCTGGGAACGCACTCGCAAGGCTAAGGTTGCTTTGCCCGACAATTTGTCAGTCTAAAAGCGGCGACCAGGCCGGGTCTGAACCCGAGCCGTTGTAGGCCGCCGGCCGCAGGATCCGGCCGGTGATGTCCACAGTCCAAAGCTTGGGAACACCGCCGCCGCCTTCGCGGAAGAACATCAGCACCCGGCCGTTCGGCGCCCAGGTCGGACCCTCGTCCAGATAGCTGGTGGTCAAGAGGCGCTCATCGCTGCCGTCCGGACGCATGACCCCGATGTGGAACTGGCCGCCCGTCTGCTTGGTGAAGGCGATGAAGTCTCCGCGCGGGCTCCACACCGGGGTCGTATAGCGGCCGCCGCCGTAGGAAATCCGGCGCACGCCAGAGCCGTCGGTATTCATCACATAGAGCTGCGCCTGGCCGCCGCGGTCGGAGTTGAAAGCGATCTTGGTCCCGTCCGGCGAGAACGAGGGCGAGGTGTCGATGGCCGGGTCCGTGGTGATGCGGGTCGTCGCGCGGCTGCGCAGGTCCATCACATAGATGTCGCTGTTGCCGGCCCGCTCCACCGAGAAGGCGACCTTGCCGCCGTCGGGCGAGAAGCGCGGAGCGAACACCATGCCGGGGAACTTGCCGACCGTCTCCTGGCGGCTGGTCTCCAGGTTCAGCAGGTAGATCGACGACCCCGTCGGCCGCAGGGCCATGTAGGTCAGCTCCTGGCTGGTGGAGCTGAAGCGCGGCGTCATGACGATGTACGAGCCATCGGTCAGGTACTGCGGATTGGCGCCGTCCTGGTCCATGATCGCCAGGCGCTTGACGCGGTTGAGCTTGGGGCCACTCTCGGCGACGAAGGCCACGCGGGTGTCGAAATAGCCCTTCTCGCCGGTCAGGCGCTCATAGACCGCGTCGCTGATCTTGTGGGCCACGCGGCGCCAGTTGTCCGGCGTCGAGGAAAATTGCAGGCCCAGCAACTGCTGCTGCGAGAAGACGTCCCACAGGCGGAAGTCGACGCGCAGACCGCCGTCGGGACCGACCGTGACCTGGCCGTTGATCAGGGCCTGGGCGCCGGTGGCCTGCCAGTCTGGGAAGCGCGGCTGGATGTTGACGTCGGCCAGCTTGTCCGGAACGCCCGAGACGTTAAGCGGCTGAAACAGGCCCGAGCGCTCAAGATTGCCGGTGATGACCTGGGCGATCTCGGCCCCGCGCGTGGCGCCCGAGAAGGCCGGCACGGCGATCGGCATCGGCTTGACCGCGCCGGCGTTGATGTCGACCTCGATCTGCGCGGCGGCCGGCGTGACGAAGGCCGGGCCGCTCATCAGGACGGCGGCCATGAGCACAAGTGCCTTCAAGCGCATCGGGGTCTCCCTCTTGTTCTTTCCCAACATCAACGCGAACAGGCCTGTTTTGCGTTGAAGTTCAGGGCGATTTTCTGACCGTACAGATCGGGCGGCAGATAGGCGAACGGCGAGGCGGCGAACAACGCGCGGATGGCGCGGTCCGAGGCCGCCTTGACCACCGGGTCGGGCGATGACGTGCCCGGCGACTCCGGCTGTCCGACGACACGGCCGCCCGGACCGATCACGAACACGACGCGGACGTTGACGTTGGCCCCGCCCTCGACCTCGCAATTGGGGTTCCAGCGATCCTGAACCTCGCCCTGCAGGCGGCCCAGCGCCGAGGCTGAGAGTCCCGTGGCCGCGCCCAGAGCGGGACGCGCCGACACGGATGTCTCCTGGCGAGCGGGGCCCTTCGGCGCGTTCGAGGTCGGCTTGCCGGTCGCCTTCTTGGTCTTGGCTAGGGTGGCTTCCATCGAGGCGAAGAAGTCGTTGTTTTCGGTCTTCTTCTGCGGCGTTGGCTTGGCCGGCGTCGGCGCGGGCTTGGGAACCGGCGCCGGCTTGGGCGGCGGAGCGGGCGCAGGCGTCGGGGTTGGGGCGGGGGTCGGAGCGGGCGGCTGCGGCGTCGCCTGCGCCTCCGGCTCCGGCGCCTGGGCCGTCTGCTCGACCGGCGCCTGCTCGGCCGGACGGACATTGGTCGGACCGTTGGCGACGATGGTCACGGGCACCGACTCGCCGATGGTGATCGGCTTGGACGACTGCCACGGCAGTCCGAAGACGGCCAGCGCCGCGACCGCGCCGTGCAGCGCGATCGAGGCCAGGAGGGCCGGAGAGACCCGTTGTTCGCGGCGAGCGATCATGCCGCCTCTACTGCGCCGGTCGCAGGTCGCCCGCGTCGGCCGCCGGTTGCGCGTCGAGCGGGGCCGAACCGGAAGACGGACCGCCCGTCTCGGTGATCAGATTGATCTTGTTGAAGCCAGCGTTCGAAAGGCCCGCCATCACCTGGGCGACGACCTCATAGGTCGCTCCGCCGTCGGCGCGGACGAAGATCGGCTTGTCATAGCCGTCGCCGGCGATCGCGCTGATCCGGGGGCTGAGGTTCTCGAACGGAATCTGGGTCTCGCCGACAAAAATGCCGCCGTCCTTGCGGATCGAGACAGTGATCGGCTCTTCCTGGTTCTGCAGGGCCGCGGCCTCGGTCTTGGGCAGCTCCAGCGGCACGCCGGCGGTGAGCAGCGGCGCGCTGATCATGAAGATGATCAAGAGCACCAGCATCACGTCGACCAGCGGCGTGACGTTGATCTCGGACAGCGCCCCGCGCGAGCGGCGGCCGCGACGGCGGCGGCCACGGCCGCCTCCCGTGGCGAAGGCGTCGTTGGAGGACATCGCCATGGCTTAGACCCGCTCGGTCAGGCGACGCTGGATCGCCGTCGACAGGTCATCGGCGAAGCCTTCCAGGCGACCGGCGTACTTGCCGGCGTCGGTCGAGAACTTGTTGTAAGCGATATAGGCGGGAATCGCGGCGATCAGGCCGATCGCCGTGGCGAACAGGGCCTCGGCGATCGACGGCGCGACGACGGCCAGCGAGGTGTTCTTCGACAGGGCGATGCTCTGGAAGGCGTGCATGATGCCCCAGACCGTGCCGAACAGGCCGATGAACGGGCTGGCCGTGGCGACGATGGCCAAGCTGCCCAGGCCCTCTTCGACCTTGGCGGTCTCGCGGGCGATGATGGTGTCGAGGATGCGGTCGATGCGAGCGACCAGGAACGCCGTCTGATTCTCGGTCATGGGCCGCGCCTTGGCCTCGCGCCACTCCTTCAACGCCGCCTGCAGCATGCGCGGCAGGGCGTGAGGCGGGTTGGCGCCGGCCTCGCCGGCCACGTCCTCCAGCGAGCGCCCGCCGCCGACCTGCTCCTCGAAGCGGTCTGCCGCCCGGTTGAGGGTGTTGAAGCGAAATAGCTTGTCCAAAATCACGGCCCAGGATCCCAGCGACGCTAGGATCAGGCCGATCATCACGCCTTTGACGACCCAGTCGGCCTGCATGAATAGGGCGAAGAACGAGAAATTGGGGGCGGCGGCCGAGGCGTCCATGCGGGATAGGGCTCCGTTGGGGCGTCTGATCAGGAAGGATCTGCGCCGTATGGCATGAAGCGGCGCTTGGGTGAAACTATGACGAGGGTCGTTCGATCCGAAAAAATGGGGACGGCGAGAGGCTGCGCGGTCAGGCCTCGCCTTTGGGCGCCAGCCAGGGCGTCAACTTGGCCAGCATGTCCGGCGTCGGCCGGCGCGGCCGTCCCGACAGGCTGATGCAGACCGCGACCACCTGGGCCTCGAACAGAACCTCCTCGCCCCGGGTGATCGTCTGGCGCACATGCAGCCGCACGCCCTCGGCCCGCTCGAACAAGGTCCGCACCACCAGGGCGTCGTCGATCTTGGCCGCGCGCTTGAAGTCCAGCTCCATGCGGATCACCGCAAAGCCCGTGTCCTGCTGAGCAAGTTCGGTGTGCGAAATGCCCACCGCCCGGAAGAAGTCGCTGCGCCCGCGCTCCAGATAGCGCAGGTAGTTGGCGTGATAGACGATGCCGGTGAAGTCGGTGTCCTCGTAATAGATGCGCACGGGCAGCCGGTGCTCGCGGCCGTCGAAGACGCCGGCGGTCGGTTCGATCATGGCGCAGGCGGGTCCTGGTTGACGGGATCGCCAAACACCAGACCCAGGGACAGGCCCCAGGCCAGGATCGGCGCTGCGCCGTACCCTAGAACAGGCGCTGGGTAGTTTCCAAACAGGTTCCCGGCGATCCAGCCAACCCATAAAGCGGCCAGAGCCAGGGCTTCGGCGCGACGCTCTGGCTGCGTGCGGGCGACTAGGAGGAACGGCGCGGGCAGACTGATCATCAAAATGCCGGCCAGCACGCCCAGCACCGGATTGGCGGCGAACGTGTGGTCCAGCAGTCCCTCGACGTAAGGCACGGCGGGCAAGGTGTCGGGCTCGACCCAGGCTCCGTAGGCCAGGAGACCGGCGATGGCCACGCACGCCCAGGGTATCGCCTGACGCGGGCGCTCGACCAGCGCCGCCACCGCGAGCGCCAGAGCCCAGGCCAGCGACGAGGCCGCGTCTTGTTGATACAGCAGCAGGAAAGCCAGCAAGGCCGCGATCGGCGCCACGCGACGGTCGCCAAAGCCTTTGGCTAAAGCACAGGCCGCGAACGGCAGGACCATGAACGCCGTGTGGAGTTGGATCGGCCCCAGCGCCACCCAACGCCTAGCCCCCTCCAGCGAGACGCCGTTCATTAGCGTCAGGACCAGGGCCAGGCCGCAGGCGGCCATCAACACCCAGAGCCGCCAACGGGCTCGGCGCCAGAACCGCCCCAAAAGCAGCGCCAGACCTAGGGCGAGCACGGCGGCGAGGGCCTGTACGATCAGAGCATTGCGCGGCGCGCCGGCCGCACTGATCGCCGCGAGGGAGACGGCGAGGCAGGCGGCGGCTAGACCGGCGGTCAACAGGCGGATCACGAGCACGCTGCTAGCCTTCATCAAACAACGCCCCCTGCGCTGGGCCTGGCGGAGCGGCGGGCGGGGTCAGGCCCAAGTGCAGATAGGCCTTGCCGCAGGCCATGCGGCCACGCGGGGTGCGCTGGATGAAGCCTTGCTGCATCAGATAGGGCTCGATCACGTCCTCGACCGCGTCGCGGGCCTCGGCGATGGCGTAGGCGATGGTCTCCACGCCCACCGGGCCGCCGCCATAGTGCTCGATCATAGCCCGCAGGTAGCGGCGGTCCAGGCTGTCGAGCCCCACCTCGTCGACCTCCAGCCGGGCCAGGGCCAGGCCCGCAGCCTTGCGGTCGATGATGCTCGCGCCGTCGGCGGTGGCGAAGTCGCGGACGCGACGCAGCAAGCGGCCGGCGACGCGCGGCGTACCCCGGGCCCGCTTGGCGATCTCGTCGGCGCCATCGTCCGACAGCGGCGCGCCCATCTTGCGGGCGGCATGCTGCAGCACATGGCGCAGCTCGGCCGGGGTGTAGAACTCCAGGCGGATCGGGATGCCGAAGCGGTCGCGCAGGGGCGTCGCCAGCATCCCCGCCCGCGTCGTCGCGGCCACCAGGGTGAAGGGCGCGAGATCAATGCGGACCGAGCGGGCGGAAGGCCCCTCCCCGATCACGAGGTCGAGGACATGGTCTTCCATGGCCGGATAGAGGATCTCCTCGACGTTCGAGGACAGGCGGTGAATCTCGTCGATGAACAGGACGTCGTTGGCTTCCAGATTGGTCAGGATCGCCGCCAGGTCGCCCGGCTTGTTCAGCACCGGACCCGAGGTGGCGCGGAAGTTGACCCCCAGCTCGCGGGCGACGATCTGGGCCAGGGTGGTCTTGCCCAGCCCCGGCGGGCCGAACAGCAGCACGTGGTCCAGGGCCTCGCCCCGGCCCTTGGCGGCCTCGATGAAGACGCGGAGATTGCCTTTGGCCTGCTCCTGGCCAACGAACTCGGCCAGGGTCTGGGGACGCATGGCGCGGTCGGTGGGCGCAAGATCGCCGTGCTGGGGTTCGCCGGAGATGACGCGGGTCACGCTTCTCTCCCGACTTGGCGCTTCGCGCTCATCGGCCAAGCTCCTGCAGGCCAGCCTTGATCAGCGCCTGAACGGTCGCTTCCTCGCCCAGGCGATCGGCGGCGGCCTCGACGACGCGGCGGGCGTTCACCTCGGCCACGCCCAGGCCCATCAGGGCGGCCACGGCGTCGCCGGTCGGGGCGGGCTTGGCGGGCGCGGACGGCGCGGCGCCGGAGGACGGCGTGCTCATCAGCACCGGTCCGTCGGTGATCGGCTTGTCCTTCAGCTCGGTGACGATGCGCAGGGCCAGCTTGGGACCCACCCCGTTGGCGCGGCCGACCGCGGCCTTGTCCTCGCGGGCGACGGCGCTGGCCAACTCGGCGGGCGACAGCACGTCCAGCACCGCCATGGCGGCCTTGGGCCCCACGCCCTGGATCGCCTGCAGCAGCACGAAGGCCTTGCGGTCCTCGCGCGTGGCGAAGCCATAGAGCCGCAAGCCCGCGCTCTCGCTCCACTGGCTCTCGATATGCAGCAGGGTCTCATCGCCCAGGGCCGGCAGGCGCTGGAGGGTGCGATGGCCGCAGCGGACCACATAGCCGACGCCCATCACGTCGATCAGAGCCTCTTCCTCGCCGACCTCGGCGACGGCGCCGCGCAGGCGACCAATCATGCCACTCTCCGATTGGCGACGCGCAGGTTGGCGTGGGTGATGGCGACGGCGAGAGCGTCGGCGCAGTCGGCCGTGGTCTTGCCGGCGGTCGGCAGAAGACGCGCGATCATGAAGCCGATCTGGGCCTTGTCAGCCGCGCCGGTGCCGACCACCGCCTTCTTGACCAGGCGCGTGGAATATTCCGCGACCGGCAGCCCCGCGCGAGCGGGCGCGATCAGGGCGGCTGCGCGGGCGTGGCCCAGCTTCAGCGTCGACTGGGCGTTGGTGTTCAGGAACACCTCCTCGACCGCCGCCTCGTCGGGACGGTGTTGCTCGATCACCGCGCAGATACCTTCAAACAGGTGCAGCAGGCGCTGGGCGAAGTCGGCCTTCTCGTCGGGGACGATCACGCCGTGGGCCACGTGGCTCATGCGCGCGCCGTCGATGGTCAGCACGCCCCAGCCGGTGCGGCGCAGGCCCGGATCGAGGCCAAGAATTCGGATAGGCGTGCGATTCGCGTTCATCATGTGTTCTCGCACTTTCCTCGCTTCCGCCCCCGAGGAAAAGCCCCCTCTTGCCTAACGAGTCGTAAACGCCGACGCCCCCTGGGCGGGCGGGCGTATGAGCTTCAGCGCCGGGGGGCTTGCCTCCGATCCAGGATCAACTTCACCTCTCCCGATCGAGGGAGGTGACCATGACCTTGCGAATCGGTGGCTGCCGCTGCGGCGAAATTCGCTACGAACTTTCGGCCGCGCCGATGTTCCACGTCGCCTGCCACTGCCGCGACTGCCAGTACGTGGCGGGCGGCTCGCCGAACCTGACCATGGTGTTTCCCGCGAACGCCCTGACGGTCACGCAAGGCGAGCCGCGCGTCTTCAAGGCGCGCGAGACCAGCGGCGGCAGCTATTTCTGCGGGACCTGCGGCGTCCAGGTCTTCTCACGACCCGACAAGAACCGAGGCATGGTGGCGGTTAAGGTCGGCGGTCTGGACGACGCCTCGGACTTCAAGGTCCAGGCCGACATGTGGATGGCCAGCGCGCCGTCCTGGCACCGGCCGCACGACGGCGCGATGCAGTTCGAGCAAAACCCGCCGGCCTAAGCCGCCTCCACCGCGCCCATTCCAAACAGTCCCCCGACGACCAGGCGCTTGACGGCGTCGACATCAAGACCCGTGCAGACCTCGGCGTTGGGCGTCCCGTCGATACACTCCACGCGGCCCAGGCGTGGTCCTTCGACGGCCACCCGCAACCGCGCGGGCTCGAAGGTGAAGAGCTCGGGCGCGATCAGGCTGGCGGCCGCAACGGCGTCGTGCGGGCGGCAGCCCTCACCGCCCCAGACGCTTTGGTGGAAGGCGATATAGCCCCCCGCCGCCTTGGTCAGCCGCGCCGACAGCGGCGAGCCGCAGCAGTCGGCGCCGCGCGAGAGGTCGGCGGCGGTCACCGTGACCAGACGGCTGACGTCCAGCGGCACGAGGCGCGGCATGACCCCCGAGTCCAGCGTCCGCTGAAGAGCCTCCGGATCGCTCCAGCTGTTGAAGTCGGCGCCGCCCGCCGCCTTGCCCTCGACCGCGAAGGCGCCGGCCGTGATCGTGGGGCGCCAGTCGCGGAAGGCGGCCGGATCCTCCAGCAGACCCTTGGCGAGGTTGGTCAGCGGCCCCAGGAACAGGCCAACGATTTTGCGGCGCGCGGCGAAGGCCAGGAAGTTGGCCGAATGGCCGCGATCCAGCTCCGGCAGCTTCCAGCGCTGGGAGAAGCCCGCCCCGTTCAGGCCGTCGACGCCGTGGGCGGGGCGCATCCGCTCGACCCGGCGCTTGGCCAGGCCCGAACCGGCGCCGATATAGACCTCGGCCCCGCAGCCGGCCAGGCGCAGCACGCCCCGCGCATTGGCGGCCGCCTGGTCTACATAGGTGTTGCCAAACACCGCCGACACCGAGACCACCTCGACCGCCTGCCGGGCGCGCGCCAGCAGGGCCAACGCCAGCGCGTCGTCAACGCCGCAATCGGTGTCGATGTGAACCCGCAAGACCATGGGAGGCACTCTAGCTGCGGGACACGACGGGGAGAAGGCGCGTGAAAATCAGCCCAGCTTGGCCAGGTCTTCGTCGCTGATGTCTTCGTTCGAGTAGACGGCCTGGACGTCGTCGTCCTCGTCCAGCATGTCGAGCAGCTTCATCAGGGTGGCGACGCTGTCGCCCGTGACCGGCACCTGCATCTTCGGGCGCCAGGCGATCTTGGTGTTGGCGGCCGCGCCGAACTTGGCTTCCAGGGCCGCGGCCACCTCGTTCAGGCTTTCGAAGGCGGTGTAGACCGTGTGGCCCTCGCCCTCTTCGTCCATGTCGGAGGTGACGTCGTCGGCGCCGGCCTCGATGGCGGCTTCCATCATGTCGTCTTCCGACGCGGCCTTGGCCGGATAGCTGATCTGGCCGACGCGGTCGAAGTTGAAGGTCACCGAGCCGGTGGCCCCCATGTTGCCGCCCATCTTGGTGAAGTAGGAGCGGACATTGGCGGCGGCGCGGTTCTTGTTGTCGGTCAGCACCTCGACGATGATCCCAACGCCGCCGGCGGCCACGCCTTCGTAGCGGATTTCCGAGTAGTCGGCCGCGTCGCCCATCTGCGACTTCTTGATCGCGCGGTCGATGACGTCCTTGGGCAGGCTCTCGGCCTTGGCGTTGTTCACGGCCAGGCGCAGGCGCGGGTTCATGGCCGGGTCGGGCAGGCCCGTCTTGGCCGCCACGGTGATTTCACGCGACAGCTTGGAGAACAGCTTGGACCGCGCGGCGTCGGCGCGGCCCTTGCGGTGCATGATGTTCTTGAATTTCGAGTGGCCGGCCATTGAAGAGGCTCTGTCTCTGGTCTGAAAAAGAAGCGTGGGCGCGCTTCTAGCCCCCGGAGGCGGGTTTTGTCACCCCCGGCGGGCTGGCCGTGCGCGCCGCGCCGTGGATCAGGCGACCTCCAGCGCCACCTCGACGTTGCCGCGCGTGGCCTTCGAATAGGGGCAGACCGCGTGGGCGGCGGCGAGCAGCTTTTCGGCGGTGTCGCGATCCAACTCCGGGGCCGTCAGCTTCAGACGCACGCCGACGTGGAAGCTGGTCTCGTCCTTGATCAGATCAACCTCGGCGTCCAGGCTGTGCTCGCCCAGCTTGACGCCCTGGTTGCGGGCCACAAGGCCCAGCGCGCCCAGGAAGCAGGCGCTGTAGCCGGCCGCGAACAGCTGCTCGGGATTGGTCCCGTTCCCGTCGCCCCCCATCGACTTCGGATAGGCGAGCTTGACGTCCAGATGGCCGTCGTCGGACTTGGCCGTACCGTTGCGGCCGCCGACAGCGTGAGCGTGGGCGGTGTAGATGGCGTCGGTCATGGGGGAGCTCCTCTAGAGGGGGAGCCGTATCTGAGACCGCTATCGTGACAGCCGCAAGCTGAGCCTGGGCGCTAAAGCTGCGGGATGTGCGGGCTCAGCCGCCCGCCCACCCGGATCGGCTCCACGCGCACGGCCAGGCCCGTGCGGTCGTCGGTCTCGACGAAGACGCCGCAGACCGTGGCCGGGCCGCTGGCCGGCTGGTAGCGGCCGCCGCTGATCTTGGTGGTGAAGCGCCGCAGGGGCTCTTCCTTCTGGTTGCCGATCACGCTGTCGTAGTCGGCGCAGGCGCCCGCGTCGGTCTGGTAAGCGGTGCCGCCGGGCAGCACCTGGCAGTCGGCGGTCGGCACGTGGGTGTGGGTGCCCACCACCAGCGAGGCGCGGCCGTCGCAATAGTGCCCCATCGCCATCTTTTCCGAGGTCGCCTCGCAGTGCATGTCGACCACCACCGCGTCGGCCACTTGGGCCAGCGGGGCCTTGTCCAGCTCGCGGTCGATCGCGGCGAACGGGTCGTCCATGGCGTCCATGTGCACCCGGCCGAGCAGATTCACGACATAGATCGTCTTGCCCGAGTCCGTCTGGAACAGATGGCTGCCGCGTCCCGGCGCGTCCGACAGGATCGGATAGTTGGCAGGGCGGATCAGGCGCGGCTCGCGCACGATATAGGTCAGGGCCTCGCGCTGGTCCCAGCTGTGGTTGCCCAGGGTCAGGCAGTCGGCGCCGGCCTCGAACAGCTCGCGCGCGGTGTTCTCGGTAATGCCAAAGCCCGCGGCCGCGTTCTCGGCGTTGATGATCACGAACTCCAAGGAGAGCCGGCGGCGAAGGTCGGGCAGATGGTCGGCCAGGCCATCCCGGCCCGACTTGCCGACGACATCGCCGAAAAAGGCGAAACGCATCGAGAGTCCCAAGAAACAATATGGATCGAGCCGTCAGCGGCTCAGGCTTTGACGGCGATATACTCTTTTTCTGTGAGAATAGCGTCCAACCTTTGGTCGTGCGCCTCGTGCGGCAAATTCTCCGCCTGCTGACCGCTATAGGCGACGCCCAGCACGAAGGTCGGCTTTGTCGCCCGCAGAGCCGCCAGCGCCCGATCATAGTAGCCGCCGCCCTGCCCCAGCCGCACGCCGTCGCGCTGGAAGGCCAGCAGCGGCGTGATCACCAGATCGGGCTCCAGCACCCGATGTCGGGCGCTGGGCGCGCGCAGGCCGATCTTGTCGTGGACGAGGGGCTCGCCCGGCGTCCAGGCGCGGAACACCATCCGATGGGCGTCGGCGTCCACGACGGCCGGCAGGGCCAGGGTCCAGCCCGCCTCGTGCAGGTGGTCGGCCAGGATCAGCGGCGACAGCTCCGAGCCCAGCCCGTGATACAGCGCCGCGACCTTGCCGGCGGGCTCTGGGAACTGGGCGGCGAGAGGCTCGCGGGCGACCTCGGCGATCATCCAGTCGGCCTGGGGATGCTCACGCGCCAGTTGCTTGCGCTGGTTGCGCAGGAAGACGCGCAGGGCCGTCTTGGCCGCGACGGGGTCGGCGATGGTCATGCCGCTTAATACTGTCATCCCGGCCAAGTGCGAAGCACGCCGAGCCGGGAACGCGGCGAGCGCCGGCGCTTCTGATGGTCCCGGCTGGGCGCATCCGTTTGACGCTTGGCCGGGATAACAGCTTCTAAGGAAAAGGTGGCGGCGCCGCGAAGAACCGTGAAGACGTTTCAATCCACTCGAACCTGTTAGTTACAGGTGGGCCCCGTGTTCCCGCAGCCACGGCCACGGGAGGGAACAGGTCCCGATAGAGAGATTAAGGTCCCTGGGAATAGAAATCTTCGACGAGAGCCACAGCAAGACCCGCCGATGACATAGATAGGCGCTCGGAGCCTGGAAAGCCAGCGGGACCGTGACGCGAGCCGTTGGCCTTCGCAGTTGCGTTTGGAACGGTTGAGTTGTGTGCTGCACATCTAAGCGACGTCCTTTGTTGAGTCGCCAAGCGTTCGAACCGCGCCCCAAAGCCCTGCGAGACACGCGTGTCCGACCTGGAAAAACTGCAGTCTGTCCTGAAGACAGCCCTGGACGCGATCGTGGTGATGGACGCGGACGGCGCCGTCATCGACTGGAGCCCCCGGGCCGAAGCCCTGTTCGGGTGGGCCCGCGAGGAGGTGCTGCAGCGTCCTTTGGGCGAGCTGATCCTCGACCGTCCGACCGCTAACGCCGACCAGGACACTCCAAGCCTCTTCTCCGCCGACGGGCGTCCGGTCATGCTGGATGCGCGGCGCGAGCTGATCGCGAACCGCCGGAATGGCGGCAAGGTGGCGATCGAGCTCTCCATGAGCCGCTGGGAGGAGCCCGACGGCAGGACGCTAGTGCTAGGCCTGATCCGTGACATCTCCCGCCGCGAGGATGCCCGGAGTGGCCTGATCGCCAGCGAGGCGCGCTTCCGCGCGGCGGTCGAGGCGGTTCAGGGCGTGCTGTGGACCAACAACGCCAGCGGCCGCATGGCGGGCGAGCAACCGGCCTGGGCCGCGCTGACCGGTCAGTCCCGCGAGGAGTACGAGGGCCTGGGCTGGGCCAAGGCCGTGCATCCCGACGATGTCGATCTGTCGGTGCGGGGATGGATGGCGGCGGTCGCAGAAAAGCGGACCTTCGAATGCGAGCAGCGCGTGCGGCGCCATGACGGGGCCTGGCGCGACTGCCGGGTCCGGGCTGTTCCACTGATCGGGGACAACGGCGAAATCCGCGAGTGGGTAGGCGTCCACATCGACATCACAGAGCAGAAGGCCGCCGCCGAAAAGCTGCGCGAAAGCGAGGCTCTGTTCCGCACCCTGGCCGACGCCGCGCCGGCGCCGATCTGGATGACCGAGCCCTCGGGCGAAGTAGAGTTCGTCAACGCCGCCTTCGCCGAGCTGGCCAATGCCGACCGGGCCAACTTGATGGGCCATGCCTGGGTCGGCCTGATCCATCCCGACGACGTCGCCGAGATCCTGGTCCGGCGGGAAGCCGCGCGGAAGGGGCCCGATCCCTACAGCTTCGAGGCCCGGTTCCGCCGTCATCCCGAAGGCTGGCGCTGGATGCTGGTCAACGCCAAGCCGCGCATCGACGCCAGCGGGACGTTCCTGGGCTATGTGGGCATGGCCATGGACCTGACCGACATCAAGACGGCTCAGGTCCAGCAGCAGCTCTTGATCAACGAGCTGAACCATCGGGTGAAGAACACCCT
Organism: Caulobacter sp. BP25; assembly: GCF_002737755.1. Classification (GTDB taxonomy): domain Bacteria; phylum Pseudomonadota; class Alphaproteobacteria; order Caulobacterales; family Caulobacteraceae; genus Caulobacter. The sequence continues at coordinate 486,729 of NZ_PEGH01000018.1, read as the reverse complement.
GTCCTCCATCCAGTCGATCGCCCGTCAAACCCTGCGGGGGGACGAGGTTTCGTCTCGCGCGCGCGAACAGTTCGTGGACCGGTTGATGGCGATGTCGGCAGCGCACAACGTCCTGACCAACGAACGATGGGCGGGCGCGGTGATCGACGACATCCTGCGCGAGGCCTTGCGCCCCTTCACAGACGACCGCGATCCCGACCGCATCACAATCAAGGGCCCTTCCTTGCGCGTCGAGCCCGGCGCGGCTCTGGCCCTGGCCCTGGCGGCCCACGAGTTGGGCACCAACGCGGCCAAGTACGGCGCCCTGTCGACGCCGGGCGGACGGGTGAGCGTCGAATGGGCGGCGCAGGACGACAAGCACGCCTTGGTTCGATGGCGAGAGCGCGGCGGGCCCGAGGTTCGCACGCCCTTGCATCGCGGCTTCGGGACCCGTCTCCTGGAGCGCGGTCTTGCCGGCGACCTGGGCGGCAAGCCAGAGCTCATCTTCGCGCCCGAGGGCGTCGAGGCGATGTTGCCGGTGCGGGTGGCCTAAGCCTTTAGTCCGCCGCCAGTTTCTCGATCTTCTCGGCGGCGGCGTCGAGGGCGCGGATCGCGGCGATCTCGGCCTTCGTGCCTTCCTGCTGCATGCGGGCGATCTCGCTTTGGGCGTGGGCCAGGCGCAGCTTCATGTCCGACAGCTCGTCGGCCAGCAGCAGGGCGCCCATCAGGAAGAGCCGGGTCTCGCCCAGCTGTCCCACGTCAGAGCTGACCTGGCGGACCTGGCGGTCGAACAGGCGCGCCAGCTCGGTCAGATGCGGCTCCTGCCCGTCCTCGCAGCCGACGATGTAGGGTCGGCCGTTCACCTGGATCGTCACCTGGGCCATGCGTCAGGCCTCCTCGGAGTCTTCGAACAGGTCATCGTCGTCACTGGGCGAGTGCAGGTCGTTGGCGACCCCGTCCTCGCCCAGGGCGGCGCGGATCTCGGCGATGGCGCGCCCCAGCGCGACCGAGGCCTGCTCGCCGGCTTCCTCCAGCGCCTTCTCGCGCTCGCGGGCGGCTTCCAGATCGGCGACCAGCTGGGCCTTCTCGTCTTCCTCGAACAGTCCAGGCGCGACGCCGCTGGCGCCTCCAGCAGCGGCGGCGGCGGCCAGGGCGCGCTTGGTCTCGGCGGTCTTGGCCGCCAGGCGTTGCTCAAGCTGGCTCATCGCGCGCTCCAGACGGCGCACGGCAAGGTCGAGGGCCGTACCGTCGGCCGGGATCATCGGCGGATTTCCATCATGCGGCGCAACATACAGAACGATGCCCTCTAAGCCAGTCGCGCGGGGCGACAATTGGGCGACGCAGAGCCCATAGCAGCATTCGCCGCCTTTTGTCCGCGCTCCGTGCGGGCGAAAGCTTGTTTCGTTGGGGACGGGCCAAGCTCTTGGCGCCGCCCGATTTTGGCGCCCAACCCTCCAAATCGCGGCCTCCCGGACTTGACTTCGCGCCCCCAGGCCGCAAAACGCGCAGCGAAAATAGGGAACGCCGATCGATCCCGTTCGGCGGCCAAATCGGAGAATGACCCATGGCTGTTCGCGTCGCCATCAACGGCTTCGGCCGCATCGGACGTCTGGTCCTGCGCTCCATCGCCGAGCATGGCCGTCGCGACATCGAGGTCGTCGCCATCAACGACCTGGGTCCGGTCGAGACCAACGCCCACCTGCTGCGCTACGACAGCGTCCATGGCCGCTTCCCGGGCGTCGTCACCTCGGGCGAGGACTGGATCGACGTCGGCCAGGGCAAGATCAAGGTCACGGCCATCCGTAACCCCGAAGAGCTGCCGCACAAGGACCTGGGCGTCGACATCGCCTTTGAGTGCACCGGCATCTTCACCGCCAAGGACAAGGCCAGCGCCCACCTGAAGGCCGGCGCCAAGCGCGTCCTGGTCTCGGCTCCCGCCGACGGCGCCGACAAGACCATCGTCTACAAGGTCAACCACGAGACCCTGACCGCCGACGACATCGTCGTCTCGAACGGCTCGTGCACCACCAACGCCCTGGCCCCGGTCGCCAAGGTCCTGCACGACCTGTTCGGCATCGAGCGTGGCTACATGACCACGATCCACAGCTACACCGGCGACCAGCCGACGCTGGACACCATGCACAAGGACCTCTACCGCGCCCGCGCCGCGGCCCTCAGCATGATCCCGACCTCGACCGGCGCCGCCAAGGCCCTGGGCCTCGTCTTGCCGGAACTGAAGGGCAAGCTGGACGGTTCGTCGATCCGCGTCCCGACCCCGAACGTCTCGGTCATCGACCTGAAGGTCGTCGCCGCGCGCGAGACCTCGATCGACGAGATCAATAAGGCCCTGCAAGCCGCCGCCGACGGCCCGATGAAGGGCGTGCTGGCCACGACGACCGAGCCGCTGGTCTCGACTGACCTGAACCACATCGCCGCCAGCTCGACCGCCGCTCTGCCCCAGACGCAAGTCATCGAAGGCAAGCTGGCCCGCGTGCTGTCGTGGTACGACAACGAGTGGGGCTTCGCGACCCGCATGAGCGACACCGCTCTTGTGATGGCGAAGTTCCTCTAAGGAACCGAAATACCCAGCCCCCGCTCCGCAAGGAGCGGGGGTTTTCCTTGCTCGATATTCAGGACGACCGATGACCTTCCGCACCCTCGACACCGCCGATCTCGCCGGCAAGCGCGCCTTGGTCCGCGTGGACTTCAACGTGCCCGTCGAGGGCGGCAAGATCAGCGACGACACCCGCCTGCGCTCGGCGCTGCCGACCATCGCCTACCTGTCCAAGCAAGGCGCCAAGGTGGTGCTGCTGGCCCACTTCGACCGCCCCAAGGGCAAGGTCGTGCCGGAGATGAGCCTGGCCTTCGTCGCCGAGCCGCTGAGCAAGCTGCTGGGCGCGCCGGTGGCCTTCGCCAGCGACTGCGTCGGCCCGGCCGGCGCGCAGGTCGTGAACGGCCTCGCCAATGGCGGCGTGGCCCTCTTGGAAAACGTCCGCTTCCACGCCGGCGAAGAGAAGAACGATCCCGAGTTCGCCAAGGCTCTGGCCGCCAATGGCGACGTCTATGTCAACGACGCCTTCAGCGCCGCCCACCGCGCCCACGCCTCCACCGAAGGCCTGGCCCACCTGCTGCCGGCCTATCCTGGCCTGTCGATGCAGCGCGAGCTGGAGGCCCTGGACGCGGCGCTGGGCAAGCCCAAGAAGCCGGTGATCGGCATCGTCGGCGGCTCCAAGGTCTCGACCAAGCTTGATCTGCTCAACAATCTGGTCGCCAAGCTCGACCGCCTGGCGATCGGCGGCGGCATGGCCAACACCTTCCTGTTCGCCCAAGGCCACGATGTCGGCGCCTCGCTATGCGAGAAGGACTTGGCCGAGACCGCCCGCGAGATCATCGAAAAGGCCAAGGCCGCCGGCTGCGAGCTGCTGCTGCCGGTCGACGTGGTGGTGGCCAAGAAGGTCGCGCCTGGCGTTGAAACCGCTGTCCGTCCGCTGGACGGCGTCCAGGCCGACGACCTGATCCTGGACGCCGGTCCAGAAAGCGCCAAGCGCCTGCTGGCCGCGATCGACGACAGCCAGACGCTGATCTGGAATGGCCCGCTGGGTGTTTTCGAGGTGCCTCCGTTCGACAAGGCGACCGTTTCGGCGGCGAAACACGTCGCGGCGCTCGCCAAGTCGGGTAAACTCGTTGCAGTTGCGGGCGGCGGCGATACCGTCTCCGCATTGAACCACGCTGGTGTCGCGGCCGACATGACGTTCGTCTCGACCGCCGGCGGCGCGTTCCTGGAGTGGATGGAGGGCAAGACCCTTCCGGGCGTCGCCGCGCTCGAGGCCTAAAAGAGTAACTTCGCTGGCGCGGATCGTGCAGATCCGCGTCCAGCCTGTGCCAGACTGACGAGAAAGCGCGTTAGGCGAAAGTGTGTGCGGTTTTTCACCGCCCCGACGCGCTTTAGACTGAAGAGAAAGGGCAGAGAACGCACAAGCGTCACGGCCCCAACAACAAGAAACGACCCAACCCACTTCACGCTTGCAGGAGAGATTTACGTGGCTCGCATCACGCTGCGACAGTTGCTGGACCATGCCGCCGAGCATGAGTACGCGCTACCGGCCTTCAACATCAACAACATGGAACAGGGCCTGGCGATCATGGAGGCGGCCGACGCCGTCAACTCGCCGGTCATCATCCAGGCCTCGCGCGGGGCGCGGAACTACGCCAGTGACATCGTGCTGGCCCGCCTGATCGACGGTCTCGTCGAGCTCTATCCGAACATTCCGGTGTGCATGCACCAGGACCACGGCAACGGTCCGGCGACCTGCGCCACGGCGATCCAGTACGGCTTCACCTCGGTGATGATGGACGGCTCGCTGATGGAGGACGCCAAGACCCCCGCCAGCTATGAGTACAACGTCGACGTCACCCGCCGCGTCGTCCAGATGGCCCATTCGTGCGGCGTCTCGGTCGAGGGCGAACTGGGCGTGCTGGGCTCGCTGGAGACCGGCATGGGCGAGGCCGAGGACGGCCACGGCTTCGAGGGCAAGCTTTCCCACGACGAGCTGCTGACCGATCCGGACCAGGCGGTCGAGTTCGTCCACGCCACCGGCGTCGATGCCCTCGCCATCGCCATGGGCACCAGCCACGGCGCCTACAAGTTCACGCGCAAGCCGGACGGCGACGTCCTGGCCATGAACGTGATCGAGGAGATCCACCAGCGCCTGCCCAACACGCACCTGGTCATGCACGGCTCAAGCTCGGTGCCGCAGGAGCTGCAGGACATCATCAACGAATTCGGCGGCGAGATGCCCCAGACCTGGGGCGTGCCGGTCGAAGAGATCCAGCGCGGCATCAAGCACGGCGTGCGCAAGATCAACGTCGACACCGACAACCGCCTGGCCATCACCGGCGCGATCCGCAAGGTGCTGATGGAAAAGCCCTCGGAGTTCGATCCGCGCGCCTATCTGAAGCCCGCCAAGGAAGCCATGCGCAAGGTCTGCGAAGCCCGCTTCACCGAGTTCGGCTCGGCCGGCTGGGCTGACAAGATCAAGCCGCTATCGACCGCCGCCATGGCCAAGCGCTACGCCTCGGGCGAACTGCACGCCAAGTTCGGCGACCGCCAGACCAAGGCCGCCGCCGAGTAGGGTGAGGCTGATTGTCGAGACGAAGGGCCTTCCAGAGCGATCCGGGAGGCCTTTTTCGTTGGGGGTAGGCGGGCGCGAACTTTGCGGACGCCAATGCCTCCACCTCAAGCCAGCGAATAACGATATTACTGAATACTCGCCGCAGATATTTTAGAATATCTCAAATCAAAGAACACATACATCAATGAAATAATTCAAAAAACGAACAATATTTGCGGCAACGCCATCTGCACAAATAATGTCACCGCAACAAGAAAGCAAGAAATCCAATTAACACCTCTTTTCATAGCGAAAAATATCGGTATCGACGGGGCAATAATACCGAATATAAAAACAGATTTTCTCAAAATTAAGGAATGACCTCTATATTCTATGAAATATAATTCCGCAAAAACGAGGTAAACGATAAACGTTACAATAAACATCGCCCCTAAAAGTATAAAGAATAGAGTTTTTTCGAGGTATTTCAAAACACCGACCTGCCGCAGGTTAATTGAAAATACGGAAACTAAAGATCCATCCAGAACAGAATGATCACAGGGTGCTACTTGGACATCACATACTCGGTGGCGCGATCTAGAGCCGCCAATAGCGCGATGCGCTACCACCGCAGAACCCACCGCCCGACCAGCGCCCCAAGCGCCGCCGGCAGCAGCACACCCAGGCTGTACCAAAGCGCCACGAAGGTGAAGGTGCTCTCCGGGCAGTGCAGGCCATAGACGGTCGCCGCCACGCCTCCAGCGAACAGGCCCGTGGCGAAGCCGGCGGCGACGGGCTGGGTCGGCGCCATGCCGCGCACGGCGACGAGGCCCAGCGCCAGCATCGGCAGGCCCAGGATCAGGATGTTGACGCTGCACGAGTGCCATGAATGGCCGCGCAGCATGTGCAGAGCCGCCTGGATGTCGGGGCTGCCCATCGCCTGGACGACGCCGGCGACCGCGAACAACGCCAGGGCCGCGCCGCCCACCCACCAGCCGCGCCGCCCGCCGGCCGCCGGCCGCGACAGCCGCTCGATCGCCAGATAGCCGGCCAGGCCCAGGGCGGCGGTGTAGAGCGCCTTCATCCAGAACATGCCGCCCTGAATGGCCTGGCCCAGGTCATGGCGCGGATGCAGCCAGGCCAACACCAGCACGAGCGCGGTCAAGGCTCCGGCGGCCGCGACCGCCGCCAGGCGACGGGGCGGCGGACGGACGGGCGCGCCGTCGGCGGCCAGGGCGTTGATCAAGTCATCCGTCCGCACGGCGCATCCTTTCGGCCAGGGCCTTCAGGGCTCGGTGCAGAGCGACCTTGGCCGCGCCCTCGGAGATGCCGGCCCGCGCCCCGGCCTCGGCCAGGGACAGGCCCGTCAGCTTGACGTCGGAGACCAGGATGCGCTGGCGCTCGGGCAGGCTGGCCAGCGCCCTATCCAGCTCGATCCCGACCGAGGGTTCGGGCTCGTCGGCGGCCAGGAATTCGATGTGGTCCTCGATCGGCAGGGTCTGGCGGATTTTCCGCCGCCGCCAGTGGTCGATCAGCTTGTAGCGCGCCACCGCGTGCGCCCAGGCGGTGAACGACTGGGACGAGTCCCAGGTCGACCGCTTTAGATGCACCGCCAGCAGCGTCTCCTGCACAAGATCCTCCACATCACCGGGCGCGCCGGCCATCCGACGCGCGAAATAGGCGCGAAGCCGGGTCCCAAGCAGGGCCAAGCCGGCGCGATAGGCCGGGGCGTCGCCCTCCAGCCCGCGCAGCATCAGCGCCTTCAAACGGGTCTCGGTCTCCGTCACGCTCACCCCTATTCGCGCGCGAAGTCCCGATGGTTACACACCCGGCCGCGCGGCCGGAACCTGCTCTGGAAGATCGGTCGAAAATTTGTTCACCGACCGGTGTAACCTCGAATGGTTCCGCTTCGTATTTCCCCACGACCGAGCGGTGATAGGGCCGCCTCGGCGCGAAACGCTTAGGAGAATTTCCATGAACCGCACCGCTTCCGCCGCCCTCGCCGCCATCATCGCGCTCAGCGCCGGCGTCTCGATGGCCGCCGCCGATGACCACAAGGCCAAGGGCGACAGCGAAAAGTGCTACGGCGTGTCCAAGGCCGGCCAGAACGACTGCAAGGCGGGCGCGGGCACCTCGTGCGCTGGCACCTCGAAGGTCGACTACCAGGGCGACGCCTGGAAGATGGTGCCCAAGGGCACGTGCGCCACGATCAAGACCCCCAAGGGCATGGGCTCGCTGACGCCGAAGGCTTAAGGCGCTCAACCATCCGACCTCCCCGGCGAATGCCGGGGCCCAGATCCCAAGACGCTGGGGCTGATTGGAGCCGCTTCGAGCTTAGGGAACCCACTTCAGCGTCTTCCATCTGGGTCCCGGCATTCGCCGGGAAAATCGGTTTTGTGAGAGAAACACCATGCCCCCCACCGCCGGCCTTGGCCTGAAACCCGAGCACTATGCCGACGCCCTCGCGGCGACGGCGCAGGGCCTTTGGTTCGAGGTCCATCCCGAGAACTACATGTCGGCCGGCGGTCCCAGGCTGTCGGCGCTGGAAGCGATCCGCCAGCGTCGTCCGCTCTCGCTGCACGGCGTGGGCCTGTCGCTGGCCGCCGACGCCGCTCCGGCCCCCGCGCACCTGGCCACGCTGAAGCGCCTGGTCGACCGGTTCGAGCCGTTCGTCGTCTCCGAGCACCTGGCCTGGTCGACCCATCGTGGGACGCACCAGCCCGACCTGCTGCCCTTTCCCCGCACCAAGGCCGCGCTGTCCCGCATCGCCGACAACATCGACCAGATGCAGACGGTGCTAGGTCGTCGCGTGCTGATCGAGAACCCGTCGCTGTACCTGCCCCTGACCGGCCACGACCTGGACGAGGTCGACTTCCTCAAGGCCCTGGTCGCGCGCACCGGCTGCGGCCTGCTGGTCGACGTCAACAACGTGTTCGTCAGCGCCAGCAACCTTAGCTACAGCGCCGAGGCGTATCTGGACGCCCTGCCCGCCGAGGCGATCGGCGAGATCCACCTGGCGGGCCACGGCCCCGACGCCGGGGGCTCTGGCCTGCTGATCGACACCCACGGCGCGCCGGTGGCCGAGCCCGTCTGGACCCTCTATCGCCGCCTGATCCGCCGCGTCGGCCCGCGCCCAACGCTCATTGAGCGGGATGACGAGATTCCTGCTTTCGCCACGCTGATGGCCGAGCGCGACCGCGCCGCCGCCGAGCTTTCCGCCCTGGAGATGGCGGATGCCTGAGCTGCTCGCCTTCCAGGACGCCTTCGTCGCCGCGATCGGCGGCCAGCGCGCGGCCCTGTCGCCATGGCTGGACGATACGGACCACCCCGGCCTTACCGTCTATCGCAACACCATCGCCAAGGGCTGCGTCGACGCCTTGGCCGCGAATTTCCCCACGGTCCAGTCGATGGTCGGCGAGGACTGGTTCCGCGCCGCAGCCGCCCTGTTCGCCCGCGAGGCGCCGCCGACCAGCGCCGCCCTGCTAGACTATGGCGCGGCGTTTCCCGCCTGGCTGGAGCGCTTCCCGCCCGCCGCCGAGCTGCCGTACCTCGCCGGCATCGCCCACCTGGACCGCCTGTGGACCGAGGCGCTGTTCGAGGCCGAAGCGCCGGTGCTTGACGCCGAAACGCTGTCGCGTCTGGCGCCCGAGGGCCTGGCCGACACGCAGCTTGCCCTCCATCCCAGCGTCCGCTTCGCCGCTTTCGAAGCAGGCCTGCCAAGCCTGTGGCGCGCGGCCCGCGATGGCGCAGAGGACCTCGACCTTTCCGAGACGCCTGAGACCCTGCTGCTGGTCCGACGCGGCCAGGCGACGGCCTGCCGCGTGGTCGGCCTCGCCGAAACCGCGTTCCTGCGCGCCTGCCGAGACGGCCTCACCGCCGGCGAGGCCGCCCAGGCCGCCGCGAGCGCCGATCCCGAAGCCCCGCTTGCTTCCCTGTTCGCCGCCTTAATCGCCGACGCCGTCTTCGCCAGCCCTCTCTAAAGGACAAATCCCATGACCGCTTTTTCGACGGCGCTTCGCGCGCCGATGACCCTGCTCGCCCGTATCGCTGAAAAGCTGCTGCCCGAAGACCTGCTGCTGCTGGTCGCGCGCCTGGGTGTCGCGAGCGTCTTCTTCCTGTCGGGCCGGACCAAGGTCGACGGCCTGCTGCACATCACCGACGGGACCTACGCCCTGTTCGAAAGCGAGTACCACGTGCCGCTACTGCCGCCCGAGGTGGCCGCCTACGCCGCGACCTATGCCGAGCACCTGTTCTCGATCCTGCTGGTGCTGGGCCTGTTCACCCGCGTTTCGGCCCTGGCGTTCCTCTCGATGACAGCGGTGATCCAGATCTTCGTCTATCCCGACGCCTGGCCCACCCACCTCTCGTGGGCGGGTCTGCTGCTGCTTCTGATCGCCCGAGGCGGCGGGCGGTTCGGTCTGGACAAGGCCTTCCGGATTCCCTGATCGCCGACGCGTCGAAAGGCCACAACCACACGTTATGCGACAATTCGCCTCGGAAATTCGCCAATAAGCTTTACACCCGTTAAGAGTGTTTTGAGCGCCACCGATCAACGCTTGCGTCACATTGTTCCAGATGGGGGACGACGTGAACGACCAACAGCACAGCTTCAGGTTCCAGGACGCGGGCGTACTGATCGTTGACGAGAACGCGGGCTTCATGGACCTCACCACCCAGATCCTGATGGGCTTCGGGTTCCGCAAGTTCGAGCGCCGCGCGAGCCTGAGCGACGCCGAGGCGCCTCGCACCCGGTTCGACCCAGATCTGATCATCGTCGACCCCTTTCCCGACATCGAGGCGGGCCTGCGGATCATCGACGAACTGCGCCGACGGCAGGCGGCCAGCGCGCTGCCCTCGGTGGTCATCGTGTTGACCGGTCACACGCCGCGCCCCCTGATCGACAAGGCTCGCAGGGCCGGCGCCGACTACATCGTCGCCAAGCCGTTCTCGGCCAACGTGCTGCTGAATCGCATTCTGTGGAGCGCCTCGACGGTCTTCTCCAGCGCCCCGTCCTCCGCCGTCGTGGGCGATGAGCGGACGTACCGCGCGTCGATCGACGGCGCGACGGCGGCGCTGCTCCAGTGACCGGTAGCCGCCTCACCCGCTTCATCGACCTGCCCGACGGCATGGACATGCAGACGGCTCTGGCCAACGCCCGGGCCAACGCCGAAGCCTATCGCGAAAGCGCGCTCTCGCAGATCGACACCGATATCGCGGCCCTGCTCGCCGCTGGCGAGATGGTCGCGCCCGAGACCGCCTCGCGCCTGGCAGAGAGTATTGGCTCGATGGCGGGCATGTTCGGCCTGTCCGCGCTGGAGCAGTCCGCGCGGCGCCTATGCGACATGATCCGTGCGCTCACCGAGCGCTCGACCTGGGATCGCACATCCGTCTGGGTGAACATCCAGGCGCTGAAGATCATCCGCCAGCACGGCGACAGCGAGAACCTCGGCGAGATCCTCGCCGGCCTTCAGCGGCTGGCCAAGCGCGCGGAAGGCCCGTCCACCGCGTAGCTAATGGATCGTCGGCGCGCGCGGCACGGGCTTGCGCCAGAGCTGCGAGCTGATGGCGTTCGCCAGGCCGATCCAGCCAAGGTCCGGCGCCGTGCCGCCGCCGACCTTGCGCGCCTCGATCGCATAGGCCGCCGAGGCCGCGATCGAGGCCGTCGCCGCGCTGAGCTGGCCGCCCAGGCGCTTGGCCCCCAGGCCCAGCCACAGCGCGTTGAAGCCCTGCACCAGGCTCCAGATGGTCAGGGCTCGGGTGCGGGCCGGGCTGGACGGCGCGTTCCAGGTGCGCAGGCCCGACAGGGTCATGGCAATGAACAGCGGCGGCAACAGCAGGCTGGTCAACGGCTTGGGCTGATGGGCCACAGGCTCGTGCATCTCGGCGAACTCGACGGCGTACATCTCATCGTCCAGCACCTTCTCGTGCCGCCGCCCCATGATCAGGGCCGCCACGATCACGCCGCTGGCCAAAGCCGCGCCGACCGCGATCTGACCGACCGGGTGGAAGTCCTTCCGCTGCTCCAGCTCGAAAGCCTCGCGGCCGGGCAGAGCGCGCTCGCGCGACTTTCCGTGGGCGATGTGCATGGCGGAACTCCCTGTTAAACTCGCAAAGTCAAACAGCCCGGCTCAAGCCTTGGTTCCAGGGTGGCCGCGCTCGTTTCATCATGGCGCGATCCTGGCCCGGCGCTACCCGAAAATGCCCCTGAACACCCCAGGCGGCATGGTGCGCGGGACCTTGATCTGCCCCTGCGTCGATTTGCCGCAACCTCGCCAGACCATCGCAAAAACCTTGCGCGCAAAGGCGTTACGAACGCGCAAAGCACCCCAATATGGGTAGGCTACCTGCGTGGTTAAGACGCAGTTCACGCTTGATGTGGCGTTTCTAGCCCCAGTCTGGGGGAGTGGGCGTCATGCGTCTGAAGTTGTCCGGGGCAATGACCCTGTTCGGCGCGGCCTTGGCCGTGGGTCTCGTTTTGCTGACGGCTGGCTCGTGGAACGCGATCGCCAACCAACGCGTGGGCGGGCCACTATATGGACAGATCGTCGCCGGCAAGGATCTGACGGCCGACATCCTGCCGCCGCCCATGTACGTGATCGAGGCCTATCTCGACGCCCAGACAGCCTACTACACCCGCACGCCCGACGCCGCCCGCTGGGCCGCCGGCGAGATCAAGCGCCTGCGCGGCGAGTACGACGCCCGCACGGCCTATTGGCGGACGACGGATGTCGATCCCGAGGTCAAGCAGATCCTGCTGGAGGACTCGGACGGCCACGCCAAGCAGATGCTCGCCGCCGCTGACCGCCTGGTCGCCGCCGTCGAGGCCGGGGACCAACCGACCGCCGACGCGGCCTATGCCGAGCTGAAGACCGCCTATGCCGCCCATCGCGCCATGGTCGACAAGGCCACGCCGATGATCGCCGCCAACAACGCCGCCATCGAGGCCTTGGCCCATCGCAAGCAAGTCTGGGACCTTGGCCTGATGGCCGGCCTGACCTTGTTGCTGGCAGGCCTGATCCTGGGCGGCGTCTGGGCCATGCGCCGCTCGGTCGTGCGTCCCATCGAGGCCATCACAGCCTACATGGCCAAGCTGGCCAAGGGGGACTACGAGAACGAAGTACCCTTCGCCAAGCGGACCGACGAGCTGGGCGAAATGGCCAAGGCCATCGCTATCTTCCGCGAGAACCTGCTGGAGCGGCGGGCGCTGCGCGACCGCGAGGACCAGGCCCGCCTGGACGCCGAGCACAACCGCGCCTCGGCCGAAGCCGAGCGCCGCGCGGCCGAGGAAGCCCGCCGCGAGGCCATGGACGGCCTGGCGCAAGGTCTCGCGCGACTGGCCGGCGGTCAGATCGGTGTGCGCCTGAACAAGACCTTCCACGCCGACTACGAGCGCCTGCGTCACGACTTCAACGCCACGGCCGAGACGCTGAACGCCACCCTCGGCGACATCGGGACCTCGTCGCGCGGCGTCCATGTCGGCGCCGCCGAGATCGCCCAGGCCGCCGACGACCTGTCGCGCCGGACCGAGCAGCAGGCGGCCAGTCTGGAAGAAACCGCCGCTGCCCTGAACGAAATCACCGGCGCCGTGCGTCAGGCCGCCGACAGCGCCGGCCGCGCCAACGGCATGGTCGACGCGGCTCGCGAAGAAGCCCGCGCCACCGAGGTTTCGGTGCGTGACGCGGTCATCGCCGTGCGCGAGATCGAGACCGCTTCATCTCAGATCGGCCAGATCATCGGGGTGATCGACGAGATCGCCTTCCAGACCAACCTTCTGGCGCTGAACGCCGGCGTCGAAGCCGCCCGCGCGGGCGACAGCGGCAAGGGTTTCGCGGTCGTCGCCCAGGAAGTGCGAGCGCTGGCTCAGCGCTCGGCCGACGCCGCCAAGGAGATCAAGATCCTGATCGGCGCGGCGAGCGACAAGGTCGAGGTCGGTGTCACCCTGGTCGACCGCACCGGCTCGGCCCTGGGCAGCATCATCCAGCGCGTTACGGACATATCGGCCCTGGTTTCGGAGATCGCCACGGCCGCGAAGGAGCAGGCCACGAGCCTGAGCCAGCTCAACAGCGCCGTGAACCAGATGGACCAGATGACCCAGCAGAACGCGGCCATGGTCGAGCAGACCACCGCCGCGGCGCACTCGCTGAAGGGCGAGGCCTCGCGCCTGGGCGAACTGGTCGAGAAGTTCGACGAGCAGACCGCGATAGCGGCCTGACGCCTTCGCCCCGACCTCGGCCTAGGATAAGACGGCGGGCATGACGCTCGCCATCCGCCCCGCCTTCGAGAGCGAGATCGACGCGATCCAGGACCTCGAGCGCGCGTCCTCGCGACGCTTCCTCGGCGTGATGGACGCCCTGGCCGGTGACGCCCCCACGTCTGCGAGTGTACTCGCCGATCGCATCGCAACGGACGGCCTGCTGACGGCGACTCTCGACGAAGAGCTAGCGGCCTTCGTGATGTTCCGCCCGCTGGAGGACAGCCTCTATATCGAGCAGATCGATGTGGCCCCGGCGTTCGAGGGGCGGCGGATCGGCGCCGCCCTGATCGACGCCGTCGCCGAGCGCGCGGCGATAACGGGGCGAGCGCGCCTGACGCTGTCGACATTCCGCGAGGTTCCGTGGAACGCCCCGTACTATCGGCGTCTGGGATTTGTGGATATCGCCGACGAGACGCTTTCGCCCGCCTTGCAGGCGGTGCGTCGCGAGCATGTGGCGCGCGGCCTCGATGAGCGCGCGCGCCTGTTCATGCAGCGGTCGGTCTAGAAGGCGCTACGCCGGCAGTTCGCCCATGGCAGACTGCAGGTAGTTGGCCTCGCCCAGCGACTTGACCAGCGACAGCTGGGTCTCGAGGAAGTCGATGTGCTCCTCGGTGTCGCTGAGGATTTCACGCAGCAGCTCGCGGCTGACATAGTCGCGGACCTGCTCGCACTGGATGATGCCGGGGATCAGCGTCTCGCGGCCGCCAAGTTCGACCTGAAGGTCGGAGTTCAGGCATTCAGGGACCGTCTCGCCGATCTTCAGCTTGTGCAGGTCCTGGAGGTTGGGAAGACCTTCCAGGAACAGGATGCGGTTGATCAGCATGTCGGCGTGCTTCATTTCGCCGATCGACTCGTCATAGGTGATCTTGCCCAGGCGCTTGAAGCCCCAGTTGTCGTACATCCGCGCGTGCAGGAAATACTGGTTGACCGCCGTCAGCTCGTTGGTGAGCACCGCGTTGAGCAAACGAATAATACCAGGATCGCCCTGCATGGCGGCCTCCTTCAGAGTCACTGTTGGCCGGAACCTGATGCAAGCCGAAGCTGCCTTCAACTTGAATATTTGCGAGTGTTTCGCGCTCTCACAGAAATCTGTGAGAGTGCTTCGCGATCTCTGATTTAATCGTGTTTTTCGCCGTTATTCGGCGGCGTAGGCCAGGGCTTCGCGGTTTTCCTGGATCATTTGTCGCATCTCGCAGACGCACTTGGCGCACTGCGCCTGGCAACCGTGATGACGGAAGACATCGGCCGGGCGCTGGGCGCCGGCGTCGATGGCGGCGCGCACCTGGCGCTCGCGAATGCCGTTACAGTTGCAGACGTACAAGGAAGAACGCCCTACCGAATGAGTGTCATTCTCATCTAGCTTAATGCCGAGGGTTTTGCAACTGACTCTCATTGCGATGGATGGAGCACGCTCAAATCCTCCCCCTAGCGGGGGAGGTGGTCGCGCAGCGACCGGAGGGGAAGTCGATGAATACGCCCCTCTCCTTCGCCCCTTCGGGTCGACACCTCTCCCACAGGGAGAGGATTTAGCCTAAAGCCAGCGCATGACGCTCGATTGCCGCCTCTATCTGATCACCCCGCCCGCCCTGCCCGACCTGGCGACGTTCGGCCGGACGCTGGCCCAAGCCCTGGAAGGCGGCGACGTCGCCGCGCTGCAGATCCGGCTGAAGGACGCGCCCGACGACTTGGTCGCCGCCGCCGTTGACGTGCTGGCCCCGATCGCCCAGGCCCGAGACGTGGCCGTGATCCTGAACGACCGCCCCGACCTCGCCGCCCGCCTGGCCGTCGACGGCGTGCACATCGGCCAGTCGGACATGCCCTACAAGGAAGCCCGCAAGCTGATGGGCCAGCGGATGGTCGGCGTCACTTGCCACGACAGCCGCCACCTGGCCATGGAGGCCTCCGAGGCCGGCGCCGACTATGTCGCCTTCGGGGCCTTCTTCCCGACCACGACCAAGGACGCCCCGACCACCGCCGATCCCGAAATCCTGACCATCTGGCAGGAAACGATGGAGACGCCCTGCGTGGCGATCGGCGGGATCACCGCCGCCAACGCCGCGAGCCTGTCGACGGCCGGCGCGGACTTCCTGGCCGTCTCGGCCGGCGTCTGGGCCTATCCGCAAGGTCCCGCCGCCGCCGTGGCCGCCCTCAACGCCGCGATCGCCGAAGGCCTGGCTGCTCGCCTGGAAGCGCGCCAGAAAGCCCCCCCAGCAATCCCCTAAGTAAAACGAGGTCGCCAGGCCGACTTGTGACGCGCCGCACACAGGCCTAGCGTCATCCCCAGCGAACAAAAACCTGGGGAGGACGCTCGATATGAAGCGGCTCGTAGTGTGTTTGCTTAGCGTAACGGCCCTGGCTATCTCGACCGCTGCGGCCGCCGAGACCTGGAAACTGGCGCCGGGGGAAACCAAGACCTATTACGACGCGGACTTCTCCCGCGTGGATCAGACGACCGGCCTGATCGTCACCCGCATCGCCGAGGGCAAGCCAAACGGCCCCTACCGCAACTGGCCTGCCAGCAAGGGCCCGATCCTGCTGTTCGCGCTGGACTGCCCGGCCGACAAGTGGATGGACCTGGGCATGGACTTCGACGGGACCAAGGGCCTGCCCAAGGGCTGGCGCAAGGAAACCAAGATCGAGGACATCTCCGGCGCGGTCGGCAAGTCCGGGAAGCTGCTATGCGAGACCAAGGACAGCTTGCCGAAGGTCGAGCTGCCTTAGCCCCCTCCCATCCGACCTCCCCGGCGAATGCCGGGGCCCAGCTGGAAAGGCGCGAGGGCGGGCTCCAGAGGCGCGGAGCGCTTCCAGTCATCCTAAGCGCCATAGGATCTGGGCCCCGGCATTCGCCGGGGAAATCGGTGTTTAGGGGACGGGCTTCGTCGTTAATTCCGCCCGATCAGGCACGCCTTGCCTTCGCGTCTGTGGACGACTAGGTTCCGCGCCCGTTCTTTCACACCGTCGACCTACCGCTCCGCCGCCGGACTTTCCGGCCGGCGTCGACGGCTTTCATTGAGGATAGTCCGCCCGTGGCCACGCCTTCCGCCCTTCTGAACGTCATGATCGACGCGGCCCGGAAAGCCGCCCGTGGCCTGGCCCGCGACTTTGGCGAAGTCACCGAACTGCAGGTCTCAAAGAAGGGCGCGGCCGACTTCGTCACCAACGCCGACCTCAAGGCCGAGCAGACCCTTTTCGAGATCCTGACCAAGGCCCGCCCCGGCTATGGCTTCCTGGGTGAGGAACGCGGCATGGTCGAGGGCACCGACAAGACCCACACCTGGATCGTCGACCCGCTGGACGGCACCACCAACTTCATGCACGCCATCCCGCACTTCGCGGTCAACATCGCCCTGCAACGCGAGGGCGAAGGCATCGTCGCCGGCGTGACCTACAATCCCATCAGCAACGACCTCTTCTGGGTCGAGAAGGGCAAGGGCGCGTTCCTGGGCGCCGAGAAGCGCCTGCGCGTCGCGGCTCGCCGTCACCTGGACGAGTCGGTGCTCGCGACCGGCGTGCCGTTCGCCGGCAAGCCGGGCCATGGCCAGTTCCTGAAGGAGCTGCACCAGGTCAGCCAGAAGGTCGCCGGCGTGCGTCGCTTCGGCTCGGCCGCCCTGGATCTGGCCTGGGTCGCCGCCGGCCGCTTCGACGCCTACTGGGAGCGCAACCTCAATCCGTGGGACGTCGCAGCGGGCATCCTGATGATCCAGGAGTCGGGCGGCAAGATCACCACGATCGACGAGAGCGACCTGGACCTGGTGTCCGGCAAGTCGCTGCTGGCCTCGAACCAGGACCTGCACCCGCAGATCCTGGAGAAACTGCGGGCGGCTTAGAAGAAGCATGTCATCCCGGGCGAAGCGCAGCGCAGACCCGGGAGCGCGGCAGGTTCGGAGCTTCCGGCGGTCCCGGCTCGGCGCGCTTCGCGCTTGGCCGGGATGACTGTTTTCAAAGCCTAGCCAAAACGTCACATCCGCGCGCTAAATCGCGGCCCATGACCCTGCTGACCCGTCGCGCCCTGACCACCGCCGCCCTCGCCGGCACGTTCCTGCCCGGCCTGGCCCGCGCCCAGAACCGCAAGCCGATCGTCATCGGCCACCGCGGCTGCAGCGGCGAGCGGCCCGAGCATACAGCCCTGGCCTATGAGCGCGCGATCGAGCAGGGCGCGGACTTCATCGAACCGGACCTCGTCCCGACCAAGGACGGCCACCTGGTCGCCCGCCACGAGAACGAGATCGGCGGCACGACCGATGTCGCCAGCCGTCCTGAGTTCGCCGCCCGCAAGACCACCAAGACCATCGACGGCGAGCAGATCACCGGCTGGTTCACCGAGGACTTCACCCTCGCCGAGATCAAGACCCTGCGCGCCCGCGAACGCCTGCCCCAGCTTCGCCCCGCCAACACCGCCTATGACGGCCAGGCCCAACTGCTGACGTTCGAGGAAGTGGTCGCCATCGCCCGCGCCGGCTCCCAGCGCACGGGCCGGACGATCGGGGTCTATCCCGAGCTGAAGCACCCGACCTATTTCGCTTCCATCGGCCTGCCGACCGAGGACCGCCTGGTCGCCAAGCTGAAGGCCCTGGACCTGAACTCGGCCACCGCGCCGGTCTTCGTCCAATGCTTTGAGGTCGCCCCCCTGAAGCGCCTGCGCGCCAAGACCCCCGCCCGCCTCGTCTTCCTGGTCGCCAGCGATGGCGGCCCGGCCGACCTGCCGAACGTCAAATACGCCGACCTCGTCACCGCCCAGGGCCTGAAGGACGTCGCGGTCTATGCCGACGGCCTGGGCCCGGAGAAGACCATGATTGTCCCGCAGAGCGCGGACGCTCTGCTGCCGGCCACCGACCTCGTCAAGAACGCCCACGCCGCCGGCCTGGTCGTCCACCCCTGGACCGTGCGGGCCGAGAACTACTTCCTGCCCACGACCCTACGGAAGGGCGATCCCAAGGACCCGGCGTTCCTGGCCCAGCATGGCGACACGATCGCGGTGCTGAAGGCGCTGTACGCCGCCGGCGTCGATGGCGTGTTCAGCGACTTCCCGGCCCTCGCCGTCGCCGCGAGAGCCTAGCGTCCCTCTTGCCCTGAAGGGGCGGACCGGTGCAGCGTGCCGGCCTTCGCCCTGGGAAGAGTTCCATGAAGTTCCGTCACGCCGTCGCCACGCTCGCGGCCATCGCCGCCCTTGGGACGAGCGCCTCCGCCCTGGCCTCGCCGGGTTCGGAAAAGCTGGATAAGGTCGCCGTCGACTTCGTGCGCCTGACGCTGGAAGCCGGCGAGCGCGAGCCGGGCTATGTCGACGCCTATTACGGTCCCAAGGACTGGCAAGCCGCCGCCAAGGGGTCGCCGCGTCCGGTCTCGGTCCTACGCAAAGAGGCCGACCGGCTGCAAGCATTGCTGGCCAAGATTCCGGACGAGGGCCTCACCGCCGACCAGCGCCGCCGCAAGCTATTCCTGAAGGGCCAGGTCAAGGCCGCCCAGACGCGTCTGGCCATGATCGCCGGCGACAAGTTCAGCTTCCAGGACGAGGCGGAAGGCCTGTTCGGCGTGCGGCCCGTGATCAAGCCGCTGAAGGCTTACGACCCGATCCTGGCGCGGATCGACAAGCTGGCGCCGGGCAAGGGCGACCTGGCCGCCCGCGTCGACGCCTTCCAGGCAGGCTACGTGATCCCGACCGACCGGCTTGAGCCGGTGATGAAGGCCGGCATCGCCGCCTGTAAGGCCAAGACCGAGGCGCACATCAAGCTGCCCGAGGGCGAGCGCTTCGATCTGTCGTTCGTCACCAAGAAACCCTGGAGCGGCTACAACTGGTACCAGGGCGGGGCCCATAGCCTGATCGAGATCAACACCGACCTGCCGATCTATATCAGCCGCGCCTTGGACCTGGGCTGCCACGAAGGCTATCCCGGCCACCACGTGCTGAACGCCCTGCTGGAAGAGAAGCTGACCAAGGAAAAGGGCTGGGTCGAGTTCAGCGTCTACCCGCTGTTCTCGCCGCAGTCGCTGATCGCCGAGGGCAGCGCCAACTACGGCATCGAACTGGCCTTCCCAGGCAAGGCCAAGACCGACTTCGAGCGCGACAAGCTCTATCCGCTGGCGGGCCTGGATCCCAAGACGGCGGCGGCCTACGGCGCGCTGATGGACGCCAAGGCGGCGCTCGCCCAGAGCGAGCTCACCATCGCGGCGGCCTATCTGGACGGCAAGATGAGCAAGCCCGAGGCCGTGAAGGCTCTGGCAAAGTACGGCCTAAGCTCGACCGCGCGAGCCGAGAAGCGGCTGTCCTTCATCGAGACCTATCGCGCCTACATCATCAACTACAGCCTGGGCCAGGACCTGGTCCGCGCCCACGTCGAACGCGCGGGCAAGAGCGAGACGGCGCGCTGGAAAGCGATGGAGCGCCTGCTCAGCGAGCCGACGACGCCGGCGGATTTGGCGAGATAGGCCTCGCAACAGCAAGAGGCATCGTGATGACGTTCGACGCTCCGGCGCTGATCCTATCGTCCGCGACGGCGGCCATCGGCCTTTTTTCAGCGGCGCAGCTGGGTCTGCGGCGCAACTGGCGGACCGCACCGACGACGGCGCTGGCGATGTTTCTGCTGCTGAGCGGTCTATCGGGAATCGACCTGCTGTTGGACCGCACCGGAATCTATGCCGCCCATCCGTGGACGACCGGCATTCTGTGGGCGCTGTCGCTGTTCCAGGGACCGTCAATCCTGGCCTATGTGCTGGCTATGACCGGCGAACCGGAACGCTGGACGCAGGTCCGCGTCTGGCGGATCGCTTGGCCGGCCGGGGTCGCGGCTTTACTGGCTTCGCCGTTCTTCCTGCTGCCCGCCCCGACGCGACTGGCGGTCTACAGTGGCGCAGGGGTGGGGACGGACGTGCTGGCCGGCGTGCTCCAGCTCGTCTTCGTCGCGCTGTTCCTGGGGGTCACCCTGGGTTACCTAGCCGCCGCCCTGGTGGTGCTGAGCCAGCACGTGCGGCGCGTGCGGGACCTTTTCTCGAACCTGGAGGATCGGACGCTGAGCTGGCTGCGAGCGCTGGTGCTGCTGATGCTGACAGCTTGGGCCTGGGGCGCGGTCAAGTCGGTGCTGGCGATCGGCGCGAATACTTCCTGGCTGGACGTCGCCGCCGCCGCAGTCGAACTGGGCTGGACCGCCGCCATTGGCCTCTTCGGCCTGTCGCAGAAGCCGATCTATAGCCAGGAAACTGAGACACCCAACGTCCTGCCACCGGCCGAGAAGTACGCCCGCTCGGCGCTACCCGAGGCCCGCCAGGTGGAGATCGCGGCCAGGCTGGAGCAGGCCATGCGCGCCGAGCACCTGTATCGCGATCCGCTGCTGTCGCTGAGCGCCCTGGCCGGCCGCGTGGCGATCACGCCCAACCACCTGTCCCAGACTCTGAACGATCACCTGGGCCAGAGCTTCTTCGACTACGTCAATCGCTGGCGGGTCGAAGAAGCGGTGGGGCGGATCAAGGCCTCGGACGAACCAATCCTGGCCATCGCCTACGACGTGGGCTTCAACTCGCGCTCCACCTTCAACGCCGCCGTCAAGAAGCACGCCGGACAGCCGCCCAGCGCCTTCCGGCCCTGATCGCGCAACGTCCGAACCGTCAGGCTCGGAAGCGCTGAGGCTTCGAGCCTACCCGTCCGGACGACGGCGAGCGGCTGCCCCTTCATGACCGTGACTATCCTGCTCATTGCACGAGAACAGTCATGATCCGCTATTTAGCTATCGCCGCCTGCGCCCTGGTCCTCACGCCCTTCGCGGCGCGGGCCCAGGAGGCCGAACAGCCGCCCGAACGCCTCTTCCTGCTGGGGGCCGGCGTCTATGCAACCACCAACCCCTACGCCTCCGCCAAGAAGAAGACCCAGACCGGCGCGCTGCCGCTGTTCGTCTATCAGACGCAGCGGTTTACCGCCGACCTGTCGGGCTTGGCGGTCACCGCCTGGAGTAGCGACCATTTCAAGCTGGAAGGCCGGGTCGCGCCGCGCTTCCAACTCGTCGATCCCAAGGACACGCGAGACTTTTCCTTCCTACAACGCGACGCTGGCGTTGATCTGGGCGGACGGCTCAGCGCCGCCGCTGGTCCCGCCACGCTGAGTTTGGAATATCTGCGCGATGTCACTGACCAGGCCAAGGGTCAGGAAATCAACCTGGATCTCGCCTTGTCGGCCAGCCCGCTGGAAAAGCTATCGGTCGATGTCGTCGCCGGCGTTTCATGGAAGGACGAGAAGCTCGCCACCTGGCTCTACGGCCTGCGCGAGACGGAAGCCGGCAAGCTAAGCGCCTTCGAGTACGGCCGCACGGCAAGGGCCCCGTCGGGTGGTGTGTTGGTCCCCTCGCTGGGCGTCCAGGCCCGCTACCAAGTCACCGACCGCCTCTTCGTGATCGCCGCCGCCGAGGTCGAACTCTTCGACAATGACATCACCGATAGCCCGCTGATGGCCAAGGACCATGCCAGCAGCGGCTTTGTCTCTGTGGTCCGTCGGTTCTAGGGCCAACGCCATGCGATCGCCCTTCGTGCCGATGTACTTTCCCGCGCGCTTCGCCGGACCCGCGCGCCTCGCGTGGGACAGCTTCAAAATTCTTCTGATCTGGGCTGCGGCGACGGGGCCAATGGCTATCCTCGCGTGGGGCGTCGCACCGCAACTGATCAGGCCCGACGATCCAATGCCTGGCCTGGTCTTCTGGCGATTGGTTGTCGCCGGAATGGCGTGGCAGTTGGTCCTGTCGCTGCTCATCCTAAAGCTGGAGGGCGTCCCATTCCGTCCTTACGCCTTGGCGCGGCGGCTTTGGCTGACAAGCCCGATCTGGCGACCGAGCGGAGAGCCGATGGTGCTGGCCTTCCTGTTGGTCCCAGCCTTCGTCGCGCTGGGCTTCGTCGGCGATGATCTGGTGACGCGCATCTTCCAGGCCACGCCGATTGGGTTGCATCTGCTGGAGATGGCCCCAGCCTACGCCGACATAAGGACCCTTGATGTTCCGGCCGCGAGCGGTCGTTGGGATATCTTGGGTTTGGCGCTCGTCTCCAGCCTCTTCAACTACCTGCTCGGCGAGGCGCTGCTCTTCCACGGGGTGCTGCTGCCGCGCATGGAGAAGGCTTGGGGTCGATGGGCCTGGCTCGGCAACGGCCTCCTCTTCGCCGCCTACCACGCCCACAAGTTCTGGCTGATGCCGGGCCTTGTCATCAGCTGCCTGTGTTACAGCCTTCCCGCCCAGGCGTTCCGGAGCAACTGGCTGGCCGTGCTCATCCACGGACTCGAGGGCGTTGTCTTGATCGTCGCGGTCACGGCGGTGATCCTTCAACCGTGACCCTTAAGCCGCCTCGACCCCGAACTGCAGGCGGGCCAGGCGGGCGTAGAGGCCGCCCTTGGCGAAGAGTTCGGCGTGCGTGCCCTGCTCGACCACGCGGCCCTCCTCCATGACCACGATCCGGTCGGCTTTCAGCACGGTGGCCAGGCGGTGGGCGATGACCAGGGTCGTGCGGCCGGCCATGGCCGCGTGCAGAGCCTGCTGAACGAGGCGCTCGCTCTCGGCGTCGAGGGCGCTGGTGGCTTCGTCCAGCAAGAGGATCGGCGCCTCGCGGGCCAAGGCGCGGGCGATGGCCAGGCGCTGGCGCTGGCCGCCAGACAGGGTCTTGGCGCGCTCGCCCACCGGGGTGTCGAAGCCCTGCGGCAGGGCCGACAGGAAGCCCGAAGCCTGGGCGGCCTCGGCGGCGGCCTTCAGGTCTTCGTCGGAGGCGTCGGCGCGGCCGAAGCGGATGTTGTCCAGCGCCGAGCCCGAGAACAGCGGCGAGTCCTGGGCGACCAGGGCCATGCGCGCGCGGACCTCGGCGGGGTCGGCGTCGCGCAGATCAACGCCGTCAAGGCGGATTGAGCCCGCCTGCGGGTCATAGAATCGCAGGAGCAGCCGCAGCACGGTGCTCTTGCCCGCGCCCGAGGGGCCGACAAGGGCGACGGTCTCGCCAGCCCTCACCGACAGGTCAAAGCCGTTCAGGGCCGGCAGGTCCGGGCGGCCGGGATAGGCGAAGGTGACGTTCTCGAAGGCGATCTCGCCGCGCGCGGGAGTCGGCAGCGGCTTGGGAGCGTCCGGCGCGGCGATGCCGGGCCGGGCGTTCAGCAGGTCGGAGATGCGGTCCATGGCGCCCGAGGCCTTCTGGACGTCGCCCCAGACCTCGCCCAGCGCCCCGATCGAGCCAGCCGCCATCACCGCCAGCATGGCGAACTGGGCCAGGGTGCCGCCAGTCATCTCGCCGGACATAACAAGGCGCGCGCCGGTCCATAGCAACAGGGTGATGCCGCCGAAGGCCAGTATGATGACCATGCCGGTCATGGTGGCGCGCGTGACGATCCGCTTGACCGACGCCTTGTAGGCCGCCTCCACCGCCCCGGCGAAGCGGGTCGAGGAGGCCTTTTCACGGCCGAAGGCCTGCACGGTCTCCAGAGCGTCCAGGCTCTCGCCGGCATAGCCGACGGCGTCGGCAAAGCGGTCCTGCGCGGTGACGGTCAGTTTGCGAACCCTGCGGCCAACCAGGAACATCGGCGCCAGGATCACCGGCACCATCGCCACGATGAAGCCCGCCAGCTTGGGCGAGACCACCGCCATGTAGCCGAGGCCGCCGACCAGGCTGAGGATGTTGCGCAGGGCGATCGAGGCCGATGCGCCGACCAGCTGCTCGATCAGCGAGACGTCGGTCGTCAGGCGCGACAGCACCTCGCCGGTGCGGGTCTTGAGGAAATATTCCTGATCCAGCGTCAGGGTGTGGCGATAGAGCGCCCGGCGCACATCGGCCACCACGCGCTCGCCCAGCCGCGTAATGAAAAAGAATCGCAGGGCCGTCGCCACCGCCAGCACCATGGCCACGGCGCCGAGACCGACGAAGGCGCTATTGATCGCCGCGCCCTGGCCCTTGGCGAATCCGTGGTCGATGACCTCCTTGAAGGCCGCCGTGAGGCCCAGGGTGGCGCCCGTCGAGAACAGCAGGAAGAAGGCCGCCGCCAGCCCATCGCCCTTGTGGGCGGCGACAAACGGCAGCAAGTGGGCAAGGGGACGGATGTCCTTGCGGCGCGGCCGCCGGGCTTTCGCTTCAGCCATGCCCTGGACCAATTCCGCCCCCGCGCCGGGGCGGCCTTCGGCCTTTTGGTCGCCGGCGGTCACGTCGGTCATCAACAGTCCCTTGCCAAAATCGCGCGCGTTCTTTATAGCCGCGCGTCTTCGAGGGCCACCCCGCGCGTGCGCGGTTTGGCGCTTACCCCATTCTCACTCGCCGGCTTAGTCGGTCTGGATCGCCGCCATGAAACAAGACATTCACCCCGACTACCACTTCATCACCGTCACCCTGACCGACGGTTCGAGCTACAAGACCCGCTCGACCTACGGCAAGGAAGGCGCGAACCTGGCGCTGGATATCGACCCGCGCACCCATCCGGCGTGGACGGGCGGCAACGCTCAGCTGATGGACCGCGGCGGCCGCGTCTCGCGCTTCAACGCCAAGTTCGCCGGCTTCACCGGCAAGAAGGCCTAAACACCCTTCTCGCCGTAAGGGCGACGAAAAGCCGGCTCCGCGCATCGCGGGCCGGCTTTTTCTGTGTCTGGACGTCTGTTTCCTTCTCCCCTTGCGGGAGAAGGTGTCAGCGAAGCTGACGGATGAGGGGTCGATAAACCTTTCGGACAGCGTAGCGTAACCCCTCACCCGACCGCCTCCGGCGGCCACCCTCTCCCGCAAGGGGAGAGGGGCTATTCCTCCTCCGGCTCATACGGATCATCACCGCGATCGCGCATCAGGTCGGTCGCCGTAAAGTCCAGCGCGTCCTCGGCGTCGTCGAAGCACAGCTCCGACACCGTCTGGTCGCGCACCGAGATTCCGGCCTTGTGGGTGCTCTCCGGATCGCCGGTGATCAACGGGTGCCATTGCGGCAGATCCTTGCCCTCATGCAGGCGCCGGTAGGCGCAGGAGCGCGGCATCCACTCCAGATCCTCAATATTGTACGGTGTCAGCTTGATGCAGTCCGGCACTGTCTTCTTGCGGTTCGGATAGTCCTTGCAGCGGCACAGGTGCTCGTCGAACAGTTGACAGTGGACGCGGGTAGGCACGATCTCGCCGGTGTCCTCGTCCTCGAAGCGGACCAGGCAGCACAGGCCGCAGCCGTCGCACAGGCTCTCCCATTCGGGAACAGTCATCTCGGCGAGCGTCTTGGTTCGCCAGAAAGGTTTGCTTGAACTCATGGCCTCGTCCTAAACCCGAATGATCCGGCGACCAAACAGAGCCTGACCGTAACCGTGACCGACTCGACGCCGCCGACCGACGAGACCCCACCCCCGGAGGCCCCCACGCCGGCGTCTCAGCCTGCCGAAAAGCCGCCTGAGGCCCCGCTGCGTTTCGAGACCAAGCCGGCCAAGCCGCGTAGCGCCTGGCGCGTCTGGGCCTGGGTCCTGGGCGGGCTGCTGGCCGCGATCCTGGTCGCCGCTCTCGCCACCGCCAGCGGCGCCTATGTCGTCTGGTCCAAGTACCTCAAGGACACGCCCCAGCTGCCGCCGCGCGAGGCGCTGTTCGCCCTGAACCGCGCACCGGCCATCCGCTTCGAGGACCGCTACGGCCAGGTGATCGCCACGCGCGGTCCCCGCTATGGCCGCCGGGTCACGGTCGGCGAGCTGCCACCCTACGTCTCCCAGGCCTTCCTGGCCGCCGAGGATCGGCGCTTCTACCAGCACGGGCCGATCGACGTGCAGGGCGTCTTCCGGGCGGCCTGGATCAACTGGCGGGCCGGCCGCACGGTGCAAGGCGCCTCCACCCTGACCCAGCAGCTGGCCAAGGGCATGTTCCTAAGCCCCGACCGGGTGCTCAAACGCAAGCTACAGGAGATGCTGCTGGCCTGGCGGCTGGAGCAGGTGCTGACCAAGGACGAGATCCTCGAGATCTACCTGAACCGCATCTATTTCGGCGCCGGGACCTACGGCCTGGACGGCGCGGCCCAGACCTATTTCGGCAAGTCGGCCAGCCAGCTGACCCTGTCCGAGGCGGCCCTGCTGGCCAGCCTGCCCAAGGCCCCCTCGCGCCTGGCCTTGAACCGCGACATGGAGCGCGCCCTGGCCCGCTCGCGTCTGATCCTGGCCAATATGCGCGCCGAGGGCTGGATCACCGTCCAGGAGGAGCGTGAGGCGCTGGAGGATCGGCCCGCCCTGTCCCCCATCGGCCAGGACGAGGGCGATTTCGGTTGGGTGCTGGACTACGCCACGGCCGAGGCGGTCAAGATCGCCGGCTCCAATGCCCCGGACCTGGTCGTGCGCCTGACGATCGACCCGCTGCTGCAGCGCGAGGCGGCCGAAACAATCCGTCAAACCATCGCCGTGGACGGACCCGTCTCAGGCGTCTCGCAGGCGGCGCTGTTGTCCTTGTCGGCCGACGGCGCCATCCGCGCGATGATCGGCGGGACGGACTATGTCGAAAGCCCCTTCAACCGCGCCATCCAGGCGCGCCGCCAACCCGGCTCGACGTTCAAGCCGTTCGTCTACGCCGCCGCCGTCGAGCGCGGTGCGCTGCCGACCGACATCCGCGTCGACGAACCCGTGACGTTCGGCGACTGGACCCCGGAGAACTATGGCGGCGAGTATCGCGGCCCGATGAGCATCGAGCAGGCCCTGATCGCCTCGACGAACACCATCGCCGCCCAGCTGGGGAAGGAGGTCGGCGGAGCGGCGATCGGCGAACTGGCCCGCCGCTTCGGGATCACCAGCCTGCCAGACGCGCCGGACCTGTCGGTGGCGCTGGGCTCGTACGAAGTGAACCTGCTGCAGCTGACCTCGGGCTTCCAGGTCTTCCAGCTGGGCGGCGTCCGGCTGGAGCCCTACCTCATCGAGTCCGTCGGCACGCAAGGCGGTCAGGAGATTTGGGCCCACCAGCCGCCCGCCGCCGAGCGCCGCGTCTACGACATTGGCCACGCCAGCATCATGGTGCGGATGATGGAGAAGGTGGTCACCGAGGGCACCGCCCGCCGCGCCGAGTTCGGCCGTCTCGCCGCCGGCAAGACCGGCACCAGCCAGAACTGGCGCGACGCCTGGTTCGTCGGCTTCACCCCCGACTACGTCACCGGCGTCTGGGTCGGCAATGACGACGAGCGGCCGATGAACAGGGTGGTCGGCGGCGACATCCCGGCGGCGGTCTGGCGGCGCTTCATGGTCGCGGCCCACGCCTCCCTGGCGGTCAGCGACTTCCCGTGGCTGCTGGACGATCCCGTGGCCGAGACCAAGCCCGACCCGCGCAACGGCTTCTACGAGACCCTGGCCGCCGAGCTCGCCCGGACCGCGTCGGAGCGGGAGGGCGCGGGCGGGGATAGCCTGCCGGAGCCATCATCCGCGCCACGCGACTAGGCGGGCGCTTCAGGCGCGTTCTCAGCCGCGCTGAGCGGAGAGCGGAAGCAGCGCCCGCTCCACCGCCGCCATCGCGTGCAGGGTCGTGGTGTCGAAGACCGGGACGGGGCTGTCCTCTTGACCGATCAGCAGCATGATCTCGGTGCAGCCCAGGATGATCGCTTCGGCGCCGCGCTCGACCAGGCGCGCGATCACCGCCCGATAGGCCTCGCGCGAGACGTCCAGGACCCGACCGGCGACCAGCTCCTCGTAGATGATCCGATGCACGGCGGCGCGGCCCTCGGCGTCGGGCGTCAGCACGGTCAGGCCGTGCTTCGCCTCCAGACGACCGCGATAGAAGTCGTGCTCCATGGTGAAGGCCGTGCCGAGCAGCCCCACCCTGGACAGGCCCGCCGCCGTGATCGCCTGGCCCGTCGGGTCGGCGATGTGCAGCAGCGGGATACGGACCGCCGCCTCGATCGCGTCGGCCTCGCGGTGCATGGTGTTGGTGCAGAGGACGAGAAAGTCGGCGCCGCCGGCCTCCAGCGCCCGCGCGGCATCGGCGAGACGCCGGGACAGCTCGGGCCATCTTCCCGCGTGCTGCAGGCGCTCGATCTCGGCGAAGTCGAACGACCACATCAGCGTCCGCGCCGACGCCACGCCGCCCAGCCGCAGGCGCACGGCCTCGTTGATCAGCCGATAGTACTGGGCCGAGCTTTCCCAGCTCATGCCCCCGATCAGTCCGATCAAGGCTTGTTCGGTCATGGCGAGCTCCGCGCGGTGGACGCGACGCCCTCTAGCAGGCCGGAGCGCGCTAAAGAACCTCCCGCCGCGCCAGATGCAGAACCGCGACGATCAGAGCCAGCAGGCCCAGGCCGCCACCCAGCGCCAGGGCGGTCTCTACGCGCCAGGCGTCTCGCGCCAGCATGTTCATCGGCATCTGCCAGGGGAAGAACACCCCCTGCTTGGCCGAAGTCGCGACCACCGAGAAGAAGGTCCCGCCGATCCCCAGGGCCAGGGCCGGGACGAAGCTGGAGAACCGCAGCGCCGCCCACAGCTGGATGGCGATCATCAGCAGGGCGGCGGCCACGATCTTGCCGTTCAGCAGAAGCGCCTGGGAGACATCGAGCGCCCCCGTCGGCGCCACGGCGGGCTTCAACGCCGCCGCGCCGGAGATCGCGGCCCAGGCGATCAGTTGGTTCAGCAGGGTCATGACCGCGACCAGGGCCACCACGCAGATCGCCTTGGCCGCGTAGAGCTTCCAGCGCGCCACGGGCAGGGCGCGCAGGTGGTCCCAGGCGCGTGGAGCGTGCTCCATCTGGGCGACCAGGGCCGTCAGGGCGGTGACGCTCATCGGCAGCATGAAGAAGGCCCAGATCCCCGTCGACGCCTGAAGCAAGTTCTCCCAGGACGAGGGGTGCTTGTTCCGCAGCAGGACGAAGAACGTGAAGAAGCCGATCAGGGACGGCGCGGCCAGCACCAGCACGGCGGCCAGGGATCGGTTCAGCTTGCGCAGTTCGACAGACAGGACGGCGATCATCAGGCGGCCTCGGTTTGGAGCGAACGGGAACCGGCGACGCGGCGATAGATGTCCTCCAGGGACTGTTCGCGCGGGCCGATGGCGAAGACGGACGCGCCGCTCTCGACCAGCAGGCGGGTGATGGCGGCGGCGGCCTGGTCAGCGTCCTCTCCGGGCCGGAGCGCGACGGTCAGGCCCGTCTCGGCGGCGACGGGCGAGCGGCCCTGCGCCAGCAGCAGGCTCACGGCCCGCGTATCGTCGCCGGTGCGCACGATCAGCTCTGGAGCGAGGTCCGCCTTCAGCCGCGCCAGCTCGCCCTCCAGCACCAGGCGGCCATCGTTGACGACGCCTACGTGGGTAGCGGTCTGCTCGATCTCGCCCAGCAGATGGCTGGACAGCAGCACCGTCGCGCCCGTGCGCTCGGGCAGGCTCTTCAGGAAACGGCGCATGTCGGCGATGCCGTCGGGATCGAGGCCATTGGTCGGCTCGTCCAGCAGCAGAACGGGCGGGGCGCCCAGCATGGCGCGGGCCAGGCCCAGCCGCTGGCGCATGCCCAGGGAGTAGCCGCCGACCTTGCGGCCCGCGTCGGCGCGCATCTCGACCACCTCAAGCACCCGCTCGACCTCGGTCGCGCCCAACCCCAGCAGGGTCGCCGTCAGCGCCAGGTTCTCGCGACCGGTCAAGTTGCCGTAGAAGCCGTGCGCCTCCAGCAGGGCGCCGATCTTGCGCGCCGCGGCCATCCGCTGACGGGCGACGTCCAGGCCAAGGACACGCATGCGACCGGCGGTCGGCTTCAGCAGGCCCAGCACCATCTTCATCGTGGTGGTCTTGCCCGCGCCGTTCCGGCCCAGGAAGCCGTAGACGGCCCTCTCAGGCACGGTCATGGACACCCCGTCAACAGCCAGACGCGCGCCAAAGCGTCGGGAAAGGCCTTCGGTCTTTATCGCGGCGATCATGCTTCAGCGCCCCTCGATCTTTAAGTTAGATATAAAGTTGCGAGGGGTCGATCTTTAAGTCAAGATTAAAGAACGGACAGGATCCCGCACAGAGAAAAAGCCATGCCTCAGCACGACATCGACCGCTTTCGCCGCCGGTGCGGCCAGTTCCGCTGGCTGGCCGTGGTCATGGTGATTGGCGTGGGCGCGATATTGGCGCTCTTCGGGGTGTTCTACCCGATCGGTTGGGCGCTCACCTTCAAGTCTCATCGCTTGGCGCCTAACGCGCTGAGCGTGATCGCCTGGAGTTTGCCAGCGGTCTGCTACCTGTTCGGGGTCTGGTCGATCGGTCAGGCGCTGGGCGAGGTGTCCAAAGGCCGACTGCTCCAGGCCGCGCTGCCCGGAGCGATGCGCAAGGTCGGGATCTCGCTGGGGATCGGCGGCGTGATCAGCGTCTTCGTCGTCACCAACCTGATGAGGCTGGCCGGTCAGACCAAGGGCGGCTATCTGAACTTCGACGTGGCCGGCATGACGCTGGGCATGATCGGCGGCGCGCTGTTCCTGCTGGGACGCGTCATGGACCAGGCGCTGGCGGCGCAGGCCGAACTCGACGAGATGATCTGATGCCTGTCCGCGTCACTCTGGACGCCCTGATCGTCGCCAAGGGCCTGAAGGCGCGCGACCTGGCGGCGGAGGTCGGCCTCAGCGAGACCCAGCTGTCGCTGTTCCGCTCGGGCAAGGTCAAGGGCATCCGCTTCCGCACCCTGGCCCGGCTCTGCGCCGCTTTGGACTGCAAGCCGGGCGACCTGCTGGACTATGCGTTCAACGCCGATGACCTGAACGCGCCGGAAGAGGCGGACTGAGCCGCCCGCCAGTCCTCCGCCGTCTGGCCCCACATCTGGGTCTGTCCGGCCACATCCATGGGCGGCGGCAGGGTGACCATCTCGACGAGGCGAGAGCCCAGCCTCTGAGCCACGGCCTGCGACGGAAGATTGTCGGGGTGGATCATGTGGCTGACGAAATCCCAGCCCAGTGTCTCGAAGACATGCTCAAGGCATGCCCTACCCGCCTCGGTCGCGTAGCCTTTGCCCCAAGCCGAGCGATGGAACAGCCAGCCAACTTCCGGCGCAGGCCAGCCTTCCGGACGCCAGGGACCGACCCGACCGACCCAGCGCCCCGTCGCCTTCTCGATCGCCGAGAACTGACTAAAGCCCAGCAGAGACCACATGCCGACCACCTGGGCCAAGGCGCGCCAGGCGACGCTTCGCGGCATCGCGCCGCCCAGATAGCGCATACAGTCCGGGTCGGTGTGGAACTCGGCCCAGCCGGCGTCGAAGTCGGCCTGAGACGGCATGCGCAAGATAAGCCGTTCGGTCTCGATCGTTGGCCTCATGCGCATCCCCCTTTTATGTCTTGCCGGATATGTATTGGCCCCGTCTAACTTGGCGCGGGGTTCCATCTTGAGTTCACCATGGGCGGATTTGATTATCTACGGCTGATCGCCGCGATCCTGGTGGTGGCTCATCACGCCCGGGTTCTGGATGGCCGCCCGCCAGCCATGATCGGGACCAGCCTGGACCTGGGCGCTCTGGGTGTCGGCGTCTTCTTCGCGATCAGCGGCTATCTGGTGGCGGGCAGTCTGGCGCGGACGCCCAGCCTGGCGACCTTCCTGGCCAAGCGCGCCCTGCGGATATTCCCCGGCCTGCTGGCGGCGCTGCTGGTCACAGCCTTCGTCATCGGTCCGGTGAGCACTATGTTGAAGGCCAGCGACTACCTCTCCGCGCCCGAGGTCTATGGCTACGTTCTAAGGAACCTGACGCTGTACGCGGTGACCTACGACCTGCCCGGGGTCTTCATGAGCGTCCCGCTGGCCGGCGTCGTCAACGGCTCGCTCTGGACGCTGCGGCTGGAATTCACGGCCTATCTGGCGCTCGGCGCGCTGGGCGCGCTTCGCCAGGCGACGCCGAAGGTCCTGACCGTCCTGGCGCTGGCGGCGGCGGCGGGCTCCATCGCCATCCACGCCCTGGGCCTGGACGCCCACAGCGACCTTTTCCGCATGGCCTATCTAGCCGGAACCAATGGCTTCCTGTTCCTGAGCGGCGCGGCGCTAAAGGCCAGTGACTGGCGAGCGCCGTCCTGGCTGACGATCGCGACCGCGCTCCTGTTGAATACCCCGCTGTGGTTCCTGGGCCTGCCGCTGATCGTGCTTCGCCTGGGGATGATCGAGGCGCCGAAGATCCCGGCGGACCTGTCGTACGGCCTCTACATCTACAGCTTTCCGCTGCAGCAGATGCTGGCTCAGCATGGGCGGCTGGACCTCGTGACTTCTCTGGCGGTCGCCCTGCCCTGCGCGGCGCTGTCCTGGTTCCTGGTCGAGAAGCCGGCGCTACGGTTGAAGGCCCGACTGACCCAGGCCCCGCCTCGCTACGCCCTCAGTCCCGCAGCGGCCGCAGGCGATTAACGTGGCCCATCTTGCGGCCTGTGCGAGCCTCGCCCTTGCCGTAGAGATGGACGCGGGTCTCGGGCTCGGCGGCCAGCTTCTTCCAGGCCTCGACATCGGCGCCCAAGAGGTTGGTCATCTCGACGTGATGGTGCGGCTCCGTCGGCCCTAGCGGCCAGCCGGCGACGGCGCGGATATGCTGCTCGAACTGGTCGACCTCGCAGCCGTCCTGGGTCCAGTGGCCAGTGTTGTGGACGCGCGGGGCGAACTCGTTGACCAGCAGCTTGCCGCCGGAAAGCTCGAACAGCTCCACGCCGATCACCCCGACATAGTCGAGGGCGGTCAGGATCTTGGCGGCGATAGACTCGGCTTGATCGCGGGTGGCGGGCGTGATCTTGGCCGGCGCCACGGTGCGGCGCAGGACGCCACCCTCGTGGTGGTTCTCGCTGACCGGATAACAGGCGATCTCGCCATCGCGGCCGCGCGCGGCGATGACCGACAGTTCGCGGCCGAAGTCTGCGGGAGCCTCGAGGATCGCCGCTTGACGGCCGATGCGGTCGAAAGCGGCCTCGGCCTCGCTGGCGCGCTGGATCCAGGCCTGGCCCTTGCCGTCATAGCCCTCGCGGCGGGTCTTCAGCAGCGAGGGCGCGCCGATGCGGGCCACCGCTTCGGCCAGGCTCTCGCTGTCGTGGACGGGGGCGAAGGCCACGGTGGGCACGCCGATCTCGGCCAGGAAGCTCTTTTCCGCCACGCGATCCTGGGCCGCAGCCAGGGCCTTGGCGCCGGGCGAGACCATCGCGCCAAGCGCCGTCAGCTCGGCCACCGTGGCGGCGGGAACGTTCTCGAACTCGTAGGTGACGACGTCGCAGGCCTCGGCCAAGCGTTTCAGGGCCCAGCGGTCGTCGTAAGACGCGACGATCTGGCGGGCGGCGACGCGGCCGGCGGGCGAGCCCTCCTCCGGATCCTGGATCACCACGTCGAAGCCAAGGCGAGCGGCGGCCAGCGCCAGCATCCGGCCCAGCTGTCCGCCGCCCAGGATGCCGATGGTCGAGCCGGGGACCAGGGGAAACTCAGCCATCACTATACCTTAGTCCTCGACGCTTTCGGCGACGCTATCGGTCTGGGCGGCGCGGAAAGCGGCCAGGCGCTGGGCCAGGCTCGCATCCGACAGGGCCAGGATTTGGGCGGCCAGCAGGCCGGCGTTCTTGGCGCCCGCCTCGCCGATCGCCAGGGTGGCGACGGGGATACCGCCGGGCATCTGCACGATCGACAGCAGCGAATCGAGACCCGACAGCGCCTTGGACTGCACCGGCACCCCCAGCACGGGCAGATTAGTCATCGAAGCGGCCATGCCCGGCAGGTGCGCAGCGCCGCCCGCGCCGGCGATGATCACCTTGTAGCCGGCCTTTTCCGCGCCCGTGGCGAAGTCGAACAGGCGCTGGGGTGTGCGGTGGGCCGAGACCACCTTGGCCTCCCAGGCCACGCCCAGGCTGTCGAGCGCATCGGCGGCGCCCTTCATGGTCGGCCAGTCCGAACGGCTGCCCATGATGATGGCGACGGGCGGGGTGGTCGAAGGCATCGGCGTCATCCCGTTGATGAAAGCCGCCCCGTATGCGGGCAGCCCCCTCCGCGCAAGTCCAAAACGTCACCAAACGCCTCAAAGTCGAAGGGAGGCGGCGTCGGCGGAGCTCGGCCGCGCGGATCGCCAGTTTGTGGAGGCGTCGGCCCATAGACCAGGGCGTCCGTTTCGGACCGCCGGGCGCTTGGACAACCGAAGATCGTGCGACCTTATCGCGCGGCGACCGCGAGTCATTCGCAGACTATGCTTTTCAGGGTCTGTTAAGCATGGCGGCGCGGGGCGGATGCAGAAAATTCTGATCGCCGAGGACGATCCCGTCCTGTCGATGATCTACGAGATCACCCTGACCGAGGCGGGTTTCGAGGTGCTGCTGTGCCATGACGGCCTGGAGGCCTTCGAGGCGCTGGCCGGCTTTTCCCCCGATCTGGTCATCACCGACCATTCGATGCCGCGTATGAACGGCGGGGACCTGATCAGCGCCGTCCGGCGCACTTGCCCCCACGCCGCGACCCTGATGGCCTCAGGCGTCGACACCCGCTTGCTCAGAGCCGACCAGCACGCCGACG
Source organism: Caulobacter sp. BP25 (assembly GCF_002737755.1). Lineage (GTDB taxonomy): Bacteria > Pseudomonadota > Alphaproteobacteria > Caulobacterales > Caulobacteraceae > Caulobacter. Next base: position 452,013 of record NZ_PEGH01000018.1, on the reverse strand, counting down.
CGCGCCTGGAAAAGCCGATCACCCCAGGGCGGCTGCTCGATACGGTTCGGGCGATCGAGGCGGCGCGGGCCGCGATCTGACAGAAGTTTAAGCTGACCCGGACCGCCCGCCCAACCTAGTGTGCGGCTAAGTTCCGGGGGAGCTTTCCTTGATCCGCAAATGCCTCGCGGCGACGTTGGTCGCCTTGATAGCCACGCCGGCCCTGGCCGCGACGCCGCCCGTCGACGCCTATGCCGTCTCGCCGGTGGTCGAGAACGGCAAGATCGCCGCCCTATCAGTGACGATCACCCTGCCCGCCGACGCCGATGGCGAAACCCGCCTGCGCCTGCCGGACGCCTGGGGCGGCGGGGAGAGGCTTTGGAGGTTCATCAAGGACCCCGTCGTGAGCGGCGGCGCGCTCTCGACGCCGGATGAAAAGACCTGGGTGATCCGGTCAAAGCCCCGCGCGCCCCTGAAGGTGCGTTATCGGGTGGTCAGCGCCTATCAAGGCGACCCGCCGCTGGATGGTCCCAACTATGGCCAGCCGATCATCGGGCCCGACGGCTTCTATGTGATCGGCCACACCCTCTTCGCCACGCCGGAGGACCGAGGCGCAGACCAAGCGAGGTTCGCCTGGGACCCGGCCGGTTCACCCCTCCGCCTCGCGACCGACCTGACCGCCCTGAGCAAGGCGCCGGGCTCCATCGAACGGCTCGGCCCCAGCGTGCTCATGGCCTATCCCGACCTGGTCGAGGTAGAGCGCGACGTCGACGGCGCGCCGCTACGCGTGGCCATGCGAGGCCAGTTCGGCTTCGATATCCAGGCCTTCGCCGACATGGCGGCGCGGTCGATCCGCGCGGTCCGGACGTTTTGGGGCGACGGCCGCGAGCCTTTCCTGATCACCCTGGCGGGCCAGCCCTCGCCGCCGGGCTGGGTCTCCTACCGCGGAACGGGCCTGGGCGACGCCTTCGCGGTCATCTCGACCCAGAACGTCAAGCTGGACGACTATCGCCTGTTCCTGACCCACGAGTACCTGCACACCTGGAACGCACAGCGCCTGGGCGGCGCGATCGAGGGCCCGAACGAGCCTAGCGGCTACTGGTTCAGCGAGGGGTTCACCGACTACTACGCGCGCCGGCTGGGGCTGCGTTCGGGCCTGGTGAATCTGGAGGCTTTCGCCGCCGCCTGGAACGAGTCTCTCGACGCCTACGCGACCTCGCCCGCTATCACCGCCAGCAACGCCGAGATCGTCGCCAAGTTTTGGAACGACAAGGCCGTTCAGAAGCTGCCGTACCAACGCGGCGCGCAGCTGGCGGTGCTGATGGACGGCAAGCTGAAGACCAAGGGCGGCCTTGATCGGGTCATGCTGGCGCTACGCGACCGTGCGGCCAAGACGCCACCGGGGTCTCGTCCCCTAGGCGCCGGGAACCTGTTCCCCCGCGTCGCGCGGGAGGTGGCGGGCGTCGACGTGACACCCGAGATCGAGCGGTTCATCACCAAGGGCGAACGAATTCTGCTGCCGGCCGACGTCTTTGGCGGCTGCCTGACGGTGGAGACCCTCACGCGCCCGACGTATCAGCTTGGGTTCGATCTGGCCGCTACGGGCAAGGCGCGGATGGTCGCGGGCGTCGATCCAGCCGGCCCCGCCTACGCGGCGGGCCTCCGCGATGGGATGAAGTTCCTGGGTCGTCAGGGGGGCAAGCCAGGCGACGGCTCGGTGGAGATCGGCTTCGCGGTCGAGGAGAGCGGCAAGCCGCGCGTGATCCGCTTCCTGCCCAAGGGGACGGGCGAGGTCACGGTCCAGAAGGTGGTGATTCCCGCGAACCTGACGCCCGAGGCCCGCGCCGCGTGCGTGAAGGCGGTCGCTGGCTAACTACGCGATGATGTCCGGCGTCAGCTGGTCTTCCAGACGGATGATCTCGTCCTTCAGGATCAGCTTCTTCTTCTTCAGGCGGGCGATCTGCAGCATGTCGGGCTGGTAGCGCTCTTCCAGGGCCTGGATGGCGTCGTCGAGATCCTTGTGCTCCTCGCGCAGGTCGGCGAGGCGGCGTTCGATCGCGATGTCGGAGTCGTCCGACGGATCGTCGTCGTTCATGGACATGATCTCAGATGGGCCCGTTAGAAAGATAGATGGGAAAGGCTGACGACCGGTAAAAGCGCTTAAGCTGCCTTATTTTCAAGGGCCTTGGCCAGCTGCTCCAAGGCGGCCCGGCGCGGCGGGTCGCCGGAGGCTTCCGCGGCGGCGACGAGGCCGTCAATCAGCGAGGCCGGCGAACCGGCTGGGCCGGTCAGAGCCTCCAGGCTTTCCAGCAGCACGCGCTCGCCCTGAAGCTCCACGGCCTTGACCGCGTCGCGCAGCGCCTCCTTGGCGGCGTCGTCCACGGGCGGGCGCGGCGGCTTCAAGGCCCGGCGCACGCCCCGCAGTGGCGCACCGACCTCGGCGTCCCAGGCGCGCATCAGCCGAGCGGCCTCCTTGAGGTCCGCCGAGCGCCCCTCGCCGGCCGCCCAAGCGGCCCACAACAGGTACGGGACGTTCTGGCCGTGGCCGTCCTGCAGGTTCAGGCACGCCTCCGCGACAGGTTGTCGCGCATAGACCTCTAGAGCCCAGTCCCAGATCCGCATCGGCGTTAACCTTCGTCCCCTTGGGCGCCCTTGCCGGTGATCGTTTCAAGGTCCTCGCCCCAGCGCTTCACCGGCCGCCAGGACAGGTCGAAGAGGTCGAGGACCCGGCCCACCGACTGGTCGACCATCTCGGCGATCGAGGCGGGCTTGGCGTAGAAGGCCGGCAGCGGCGGCGCGATCACCGCGCCCATCTCGGCCAGCTTGGTCATGGTTCGCAGGTGGCCCAGATGCAGCGGCGTCTCGCGGACCATCAAGACGAGGGTCCGGCGCTCCTTCAGCGTCACGTCGGCGGCGCGGGTCAGCAGCGAAGACGTTACGCCCGTGGCGATCTCGCTCATCGTCCGCACCGAGCACGGCGCGATGATCATGCCCAGCGTGCGGAACGAGCCCGAGGCGATCGAGGCCCCGACATCGGCCGCGCGATGGACCACGTCGGCCTTGGCATTGACCTCGGAGACGGTCAGGTCTGCCTCCTGCGCGAGCGTCAGCGCCGCAGATTTGGACAACACCAGGTGGCTCTCGACGCCTAGCTCGCGCAGCGCATCCAGCGTCCGCAGGCCGTAGGCCACGCCCGAGGCCCCCGTGATGCCGACCGTCAATCGCGCCGGTTCCCTTGGGCGATCAACGGTCTTCGAAACGTCGGTCATGGTGAATGTTCGTCCGTCATGGGAGCAAAAACGGGCCCGTCAAGCGCCGCCGATTGCAATCATATGTGATCTGACAGCGTCGCGCAGCGGGTGTTCACTTTCCTCTCCAACAGCAAGGAGCCGAGAGCCATGGCCATCGAATCCCGTATCCGCGAGCTTGGGTCCCGTCACGAGAACCTCGACCGCAAGATCCAGGAGGAGACCAATCGACCGGTTTACGATGCGACGCTGCTTCGAGAGCTGAAGCGTCAGAAGCTTAGGCTGAAGGAAGAGATCGAAGGCCTTAGGGCTCGAATGCACTAGCTGCTCGTCATAGCAGCCGAAAAAACGAGAGGCCCCGCTCCGGCAAGGAGCGGGGCCTTTGTTTTTCGCGCCGTGAAAACCGTCATTCCGGGCGAGCGTAGCTGAGACCCGGGACCACCGGATGCGCTAGCGCTTGTTGCGGTCCCGGCTCGGCGCGCTCCGCGCTTGGCCGGGATGACAGTTTCGACGGTCTAGTCTTCGTCTTCCTCGTCGACGTAAGCCGTCGACTGGCCGAACACGTCCTCGGCCTTGATCTCGCCGCGCTTGGCCCGGAAGTCTTCTTCCTCTTCCTCGACCTCGGGCTCGAACTGGCCGGCTTCCGAAGCGGGACGCAGGGTCGGGTCTTCCGGCAGGATGCCCTTCTTGAGGTCGTCCTTGGCCTTCTTCTCGGCGGCCTTCTTAACGAGGGCGTCCAGCTCCAGCTGACCGACCAGGCCCAGGGTCACCGGATCGACCGGCTTGATGTTGGCCGCGTTCCAGTGCGTGCGGGCGCGGACCTGCTCGATCGTGGCCTTGGTGGTGCCCAGGATCTTGGAGATCTGAGCGTCGGTCACTTCGGGGTGGTGGCGCAGGAACCAGGCGATGGCGTCCGGACGGTCCTGACGACGCGACACCGGGGTGTAGCGCGGGGCCTTCTTCTGCGGCTTCAAGAGTTCGGCGTGGCGGCTGACCTGGGCCTTCATCCTGTAGTCGGGATTGGCCTGGGCGCGGTCCAGCTCTTCGCGGGTCAGCTGGCCGTTGCCGATCGGGTCGGCGCCGCGGATGTCGCGCGCCACTTCACCGTCGGCGATGCCACGCACTTCCAGCGGGTGCAGGCCGCAGAAATCGGCGATCTGCTCGAAGCTGAGCGACGTGTTGTCCACCAACCAGACGGCGGTCGCCTTGGGCATCAGGATGTCGGACATGCGGTCCTCCAGAAATGACGGCGCCCGGCCTTTCGGCCGGGCGGGATGTTGTAAACGCTATAATGCGGTTCTGGGAAAAAGGGAACGGGGATCGAAAGCCACCAGCGCCCCAGAACCGGCGACCGCTAGTCGACCACCAGCACCACCTTCCCGACATGCTCCCCGACCTCGAGGTGCGCGTGGGCCTTGGCTGCCTCTTCAAGCGGGAACGTCGCGTCGACGATGGGCTTCAGCTTGCCCGCCGCCACCCAGGGCCAGGCCACGCGCTCGACCTCGGCGGCCAGGCGCGCCTTCTCGTCGGCTGAGCGGGGGCGCAAGGTCGAGCCCGTGATCACCGCCCGCTTCTGCATGATCTTCATCACCGGGACCTCCAGCGTCGAGCCGCCCAGGCTGGCGATGTAGACGATGCGGCCGCCGGTGTTCAGGGCGTCGAGATTCTTGTCGAAATAGCTGGCCCCGACCATGTCGAGGATCACGTCGGCGCCGCCAGCGGCCTTCACGACCTCGGCGAAATCCTCGGCCTTGGCGTCGATGGCGATGTCGACGCCCAGCGCCAGAGCCTTGGCCTTCTTGTCGGCGCCGCGCCCGGTGGCGATGACCTTGGCGCCGGCGGCCTTGGCCATGGCGATGGCGGTCGTCCCAATTCCGGACGTCCCACCATGAACCAACAGGGTCTCGCCGGCCTTGAGCGCCCCATGCTCGAACACATTGGCGAAGACCGTGAACACCGTCTCGGGCAGGGCCGCGGCGTGGACCAGGTCGAGATCGCCCGGGATCGGCAAGGCGTGGCGGGCGTCGACCACGGCGTATTCGGCGTACCCGCCGCCGCCCAGCAGGGCGCAGACCTTGTCGCCGGCCTTCCAGCGGCCCGCGCCGACCACGACCTCGCCCGCGACCTCCAGGCCCAGGGTCTCGGGCGCGCCGGGCGGCGGCGGATAGAAGCCCATGCGCTGCAGGAGGTCGGGACGGTTCACGCCGGCGGCGGCGACCTTGATCAGAATCTCTCCCGGTCCCGGTTCGGGACGGTTGGCGGTCACGGCCTTGAGGGCCTCGGCGGGGCCTTTGCCGCCTTCGATCGCGATCGCGGTCATCGTCTCGCCCATGGCGGCTCCCTCGTGTGACTTGCCTTGCGACCTAGGTAGGCGTCAGATATCGCCCGGAAAAGGGAGAATGCCGATGTTCGAGGATGCAGCGGAACCGCGCGCCTTCAGCGGACGCGCTCTGAACGAGGCCGCGCACGAGGATCTGGAAGTCTACGGCGTCTTGGAGCTGGAAGAGCGCATCGCCGCGCTCCAGGCCGAGATCGAGCGCACCAAGACCCAACTGGCCAAGAAGAAGGCCGGCCGCGACGCGGCAAATGCGCTGTTTGGTCGCCTCGACTAACGGTTCTTTTAAGGTTTCGGTGAGGTTACTGGCGTCTTAAAGCGTTCCAATCCGCTTTCGGACGGTCTTTATATCGGGTCGGTTCGACGGGGGCGGGTCGCGAAACGGGACATCGGCGTCTGGCATGAGGGTTGCAGTTCCCTCGGTCTGAGCGAGATATCCTCGCGGCCTTTCGAAGGGGCATTGAGTAGCTATGACCGAAGTCAACGCGTTGGCCGATACGCCTTGGCGCGCCGGAGTCATCCAGGACTTCGCCCGATCGGAACTGTTTGACCGCACGTTCGAGGAAGGCATGCAGCTGGTCGAGGAGACTGCCGCCTATCTCGACGGGGCTGGCCGGCATGACAGCAAGATCCTCTCGCGCAACGCGGCCTTGAGCTACGCCAGCGAAAGCATGCGCCTGACGACGCGCCTGATGCAGGTGGCCTCATGGCTGCTGGTCCAGCGCGCCGTCCGCGAAGGCGAGATGCCGCCGGAAGCCGCCTGCGCCGAGAACTACCGCATGGCCGAGGAGGCGATCGGCGATCCCGCGCCGATCGAGGAGCTGCCGTTCGGCCTGACGAACCTGCTGCACCGCTCGGAGCGCCTGTACGAACGCGTCCGGCACCTGGACCGCCGCATGTACGTGGAATCGCCCAGCGAAGAGGCTCCCCGCCCCGTGCAGGCCCACTTCGACCGCCTGACGGCGGCGTTTGGCGGGTGAAAGGCTCCGATCTTCCCGGCGAATGCCGGGACCCAGATCGAACCTACAAATCCGAGACGGCACAGCGCGGCGCACAGGCGCGAACACGCTAAACGCTCTGAATGAATCTGAACCCCGGCATTCGCCGGGGAGGTCGGAACGAGATAACTACCCCCCGTACCGCATCTTCGCCAACGCCCCGACCATCTCGCTGGCGAGATCCATGGGCTTGAGGCCCGCCTTCCACTTTTCGAAGGCCATGACGTTGTCGATCCGCGCGTCCAGGTGCGACAGCGCCGAGTCCCGACCCGAGGCCATGTCGACGGCCAGGGTCGAGACCAGAATCCCCGAGAGAATCGCCCGCTTCGAATAGTGGTTCTCGTCGGTCGCCGTATCGCCGGCCCAGCGCCAGATCGCGTCGGCCGATTCCCAGGTCAGACGGGCGGCAAGGGCTAGATTGGTCGGGAAGGCCAGAAACACCGCCAGCGGCCGCAGGACATCGGCGTTTTCCTGAGCGGCGTCCAGGCGCGCGATCACGCCCTCGCGAATCCGTTGGCGAATCTTCAGAGTCGCCAGATCGAAAGCCCCCAGGCGCTGCAGCGCCATCGCGTCATGGCGTCGCGACAGCAGGGCGGCCAAATCACGCGGCCCCTCGGGCAGCAAGAGCTGGCCCTCGGCCTCGGAAAGGCCCGCCGCGGCCAGGGCGCGACTGACGAGGCCCGCGTTCCAGCCGGCGGTCGACGCCAGGCGCAGGGCCTCGTCTAGAACCCGCTGCTCGGCGGAGTCGGCCCAGTTGGCGCCCGCCTGACCCGAAGCTTGACCCGATGTGTCGACATTTTCGCTCATGAATCCGAGTCTACACTGGTGTTTAAGCCGCGTCGCGCATGGACAGGACGCGCGCGCTCTGCTATCAGCCCCGCCTCATCGCCTGGGAGAACCCCTTCCAGGTTACCCGGTTTTGTTCGCCCGCCCGGCCCCTCAAGAGGGACTTGGGAATATTGGTCGGGCTGTCGAATGGAGAGATACCCCTGGTCCAGATTTTCGTCCGCGACAACAACGTCGATCAGGCCCTGAAGGCTCTGAAGAAGAAGATGCAACGCGAAGGCTCGTTCCGCGAAATGAAGCGGCACGTGCATTATGAAAAGCCGTCGGAAAAGCGCGCTCGCCAAAAGGCCGAAGCCGTCCGTCGCGCCCGCAAGCTGGCCCGCAAGCGCGCTCAGCGCGAAGGCCTGCTGCCGATGCCGAAGAAGGCTGGCGGTCGCTAAGACCCCTTCCCTCCGCCTCGCCGAAGATTTGAAAAAGCCGCGCGGTGATCCGCGCGGCTTTTTCTCGTTTCCAGTATCAGCCCTTCGCCCGCGCGTCCGCCACGAAGGTCACCGCGCGCACGATGTGGTCGGCGAAGCGGCGGCCGATCAGCAAGGTGTGGGTGGCGCCCTCGACGTGATCGACCAGGCCATGCTCGGAGCGTCGGGCGGGCGCCTCCTGCATCGCCTTGCGAAGCTCGCGGCCGGCGACCGGCCCGGCCGTGACGACGGCCACCGGCCATTTCGGGTCGAACGGCGGCTGCTGGGACGCCTGGGCCGAGGCCTCCGCCCACAAGCTGATTTCCTCGGCCGCGGTGCGGTTGTGCCGGCCGTTAGCGAAGGCCCACCCCTTCTCGGCCTTGGCGGCCGGCGGCAGGTCGATCTTGTCCCCCAGACGCGTGTGAACGAGCGGCTTGTAGAGGCCCAGCGAAGCCCCGCGCGCCGCCCATTTCGAGATGTTGGCGAAAGCCTTGATGAAGCCCTGCATCCGGGGGTCCTGAGCGGCCTCGGGCCCGGCGGCGTCGACCAGGACCAGGCCCGCCACCTTGTCAGGATTACGCCCGGCAAACTCGCGTAGGCGAAGGCCCGCCATCGAGTGGCCGACCAGGACGTAGGGCCCAGGCTCGCCCGAGGCGGCGACCAGCTTCTCGAAGTCCTCGACGATGGCCAGGCCATCTCGCGGCTTGGGGCCGGGCGGCGAATAGCCCATGCCGGCGCGGTCATAGGCGCACGAGCGCCAGCCGGCGGCGGTCAGGGCTTCCTGCACGGCGCCCCAGTCAGCGGCGAGCCCGAAGGCGCCCGATTCCAGCCAGACGATCGGCCGATCGCTCCTCTCGCCCTCGCAGACCAGACGCAGCGTCCGCCCCGGCTCGATCTCGACCATCTGACCCCGGGGCTTTGGCGCCCCGGCGGCGCTCACCACGCCGCCGACCGCGATATAGGAGACAAGCAGGAGCACGAAGCCCGCGACGCCACGGCCGAGAAACTGGATCATGGCGTTCAATGTAGTGGCGGTTTGCGACGCGTCGAGACGCGATGCGCCGGGCTCGGAGAATTATCCCTCCGAGACGGGCATGCGCGCGCGAACGCGACCGCTCTTGGTCCGGGCGGCGGGCGCGCCCTTCACCCCCTCGGGCCACTTCGACACCACCGCCAGCCGGACCTTCCTGGACACACGGCCCGCGGCGCGGATCGGCAGGTCCTCGGCCTCGGCGAAGCTGCGCCCCAGGAAGAAGGCTGGATTGAGGGGCTTGTCGCCCTTGCGAATCTCGAAATGCAGGTGCGAGCCAGTCGAGCGCCCCGAACTGCCGACATAGGCCACCGTCGCGCCGCGACGCACATAGGCGCCCGCCTTGACGCCCCGCGCCGGCGCCCTGAGGTGGGCGTAGAGCGTGGTCATGCCGCCCTTGTGCATCACCTCGACAAAGCGACCATAGGTCGGGCTGACGCCCGTCCGCTTGACCACCCCGTCGGCCGAGACCCTGACCGGCGCGCCAGCGGGCGCGGCGATATCGACGCCCTGATGCAGGCGTCCGTTCTCTTCCCAGGGCATCTGACGCAGGCCGAACGGCGAGTCGATCACCCGCCCCGGCAGCGGTGCGTCGAAAACGTAGGCGGGCGTCGGCGGCTCAAGCTCGGTCGCGGGCGGCGAGGCGTCCTCAGCGACCGTCGCGACGGCGGGCGGCTCGGCGATCCAGGCGCCAAGGGCAGAAACGCCGCTCAAGGCGCCGACCGTGGCCGCCACGCCCAGCACCGCGAAGAGGGCCGCACGCAGTTGTATCGACGGCGCGGCCAGGCTTCTTGAAATCAAACCACCAACTCTCGGTATTCCGGTCAATCGAGAGGACCGCGCCAAGACAGTCCTGATCTCATAGTCGACCTTTAAGGATCATGAATGGGGAGAGGTATGGCTTTTCGGTTGAGCGATAGAATAGAGAATCATAACGATTCATTTTCCATAAAATTGTATCCGAGCCCACGACCTCCGAAAATCCTCTCCACTTCACTTGGCGGCGCCCAACGAGACCTATAACCACACTCCGAGCGCTCAAAACACCCATGAAGCATCTAAGCCATCGAGCGCACATTACATTCAAGTCATGTATTAATTTTCATTCACTCGCTTAATTACACGTCATGAAACAGACGTAACGGGACTTCGCGATTTCGCGAACATAGAAAGTATTCATCGGCGCGACAAACAGCGCCATTCAGAGGGATACTTAAAATGCGCAAGTTCATCATGAGCCTGACCACCGTCGCCAGCCTGAGCCTGGCGGCCGTTCCGATCCTGGGCCTGACGCAGGCCGCCAACGCCGCCGAGCCGACCGCTCGCATCGCCTATGGCGACCTGAACCTGGCCAATCCGGCGCACGCCAAGATTTTCAAGGCTCGCGTCGAAACCGCCGGTCAGGACCTGTGCCGCTCGATGATGCGCCAGGGCCAATTGAGCCTGCCCGTCCGCGCCTGCGTCGCCAACGCGCACCGTGAAGCCCAAAGCCAGCTGCCCCAAGCCCAGCGCCAAGCCCTGGCCCGCGCCAGCCAAGCCAAGACCGTCGAGGTCGCCACGAAGTGATCGTAATCCAACCGCTCAAACGCGAGGGCAGGCCCTGAGGCCGCGCCCCTCGCGTGATCGGGATACGAAAAAGGCCCCGGCGGCGACGCCGGGGCCTTTCGCGTTTGATGGACAGACGAGACCCTTAGAGGCCCTTCACGATGCCTTCGACCATCTTCTTGGCGTCGGCAAACAGCATCATCGTGTTGTCCTTGAAGAACAGCTCGTTCTCCACGCCGGCATAGCCCGAGGACATGCCGCGCTTGACGAAGAGAACGGTGCGGGCCTTTTCGACGTCCAGGATTGGCATGCCGAAGATGGCGCTGGTCGGGTCGGTCTTGGCCGCCGGGTTGGTGACGTCGTTGGCGCCGATCACGAAGGCCACGTCGGCCGTCGAGAACTCGCTGTTGATGTCCTCCAACTCGAAAACCTCGTCATAGGGGACGTTGGCCTCGGCCAGCAGCACGTTCATGTGGCCCGGCATGCGGCCGGCGACGGGGTGGATGGCGTACTTCACCTCGACGCCTTCCTCCTTCAGCTTGTCGGCCATTTCACGCAGGGCGTGCTGGGCCTGGGACACGGCCATGCCGTAGCCCGGGACGATGATCACCTTGGAGGCGTTCTTCATGATGAAGGCCGCATCGTCGGCCGAGCCCTGCTTGACGGGACGGGTCTCGACCTTACCGCCCGGACCAGCCGCCGCCGCGTCGGCGCCGAAGCCGCCCAGGATCACCGAGACGAACGAGCGGTTCATGCCCTTGCACATGATGTAGGACAGGATCGCGCCCGACGAGCCGACCAGAGCGCCGGTGATGATCAGGGTGGTGTTTTCGAGCGTGAAGCCCAGCGCCGCAGCCGCCCAGCCGGAATAGCTGTTCAGCATCGACACCACGACGGGCATGTCCGCGCCGCCGATCGGGATGATCAGGGTGACGCCGATCAGAAGGCTGAGCGCGAAGATGCCCCAGAAGGCCCAGATGGCCGAACCGCCGCTAACCACCAGCACCACGATCAAACCGACGATGGCCGCAGCGATCACGATGTTCAGCAGATGGCGGGCCGGCAGCAGGATCGGCGCGCCGCCCATGTTGCCGTTCAGCTTGGCGAAAGCGATGACCGAACCGGTGAAGGTGATGGCGCCGATGGCCAGACCCAGCGACAGCTCGATCAGGCTGCCCCCGTGGATGGCGCCGTCCTCGCCCACGATGCCGTAGGCGGCGGGCGTGTAGATGGCGGCCACGGCCACCAGGCAGGCGGCCATGCCGACCAGGCTGTGGAAGGCGGCAACCAGCTGCGGCATCGAGGTCATGGCGACCTTACGGGCGATGATAGCCCCGACCGCGCCCCCGACGGCGACGCCGCCCAGGATCAGGCCCAGGGTCACGACGTCCAGCGCCCCTTGGCTCCACAGGGTGGCCAGGGTGGTGCCGACGGCGATGGCCATGCCGATCATACCATTACGGTTGCCCGTCTGGCTGGTCACAGGGCTGGAAAGGCCCCGCAGCGCGAGGATGAAAAGCACCCCCGAGACGATGTAGAGAATGGCGGCGAGATTGGCGTTCATTCGGAAGTCCCCCCGGACGGCGGCGCCTTATCGGCGCGCAGATTGGCGAGCAGCAAAGTCACGCCCATGCCAACGGCGAAGGGCGAGAGCCAGCGAAGGATATCGGCCGCGCCGCTGGTCCCGGCCTGAAGGCCCACGGCGTTGGCGCTGGACCCCAAGGCGATCAGGACGAAGGCTGGCGCGAGAGCCGCGCCGTTGCCGGCGGGCTTCTTCTTGGGCAGCACGATCGAGACGCCGACGGCCAGGATCAGAAGGATCAGGGCCGCCAGGGTCAGGATGGCAGGCCCGCTCACTTGGCCTTTTCCTTCTTCTTGTACATGGCGAGCATCCGGTTGGTGACCAGGAAGCCGCCGAAGATGTTGACCGCCGCGAAGGCCGCGGCGACGGCGCCGGCCCCCTTGGAGATCCAGACCGAGCCGGTGGCGGCCTCGCCCGCGCCGCCGTGGGCGGCGGCCGCGAGCAGCGCGCCGACGATGATCACCGACGAGATAGCGTTGGTCACGGCCATCAGCGGCGTGTGCAGCGCGGGCGTCACGCTCCAGACGACGTAGTAGCCAACGAAGATGGCGAGCACGAAGATCGCCAGACGGAACACGGTGGGGTCGACGGCTTCCATGGGAGCCTCCCTTTCGATTCTGAGGTTAGGCGGTCTTCAGGTTCGGATGGACGATGGCGCCGCCACGGGTGACGACGGCGGCCTGCAGGATTTCATCCTCGAAGTTGGGGGCGAAGGCGCCCTCCTTCGTCGTGAACAGGGTCGAGAGGGCCACCAGGTTGCGAGCGTAGAGCGCGCTGGCGTCGGTGGCGATGCGGCCCGGCAGGTTGGCATGGCCGAGGATCTTGGCGCCGTTGGCGGTGACGACGGTCTCGTTCAGCTTGGCGCCCTCGACATTGCCGCCCTGCTCGATAGCCAGGTCGACCAGGATCGAGCCGGCGCGCATCGAGGCGACCTGGGCGGCGCTGACCAGCTTGGGGGCCGGACGACCGGGGATCAGGGCCGTGGTGATGACGATGTCCTGCTTGGCGATGTGGCTGGAAACCAGCTCGGCCTGCTTGGCCTGGTATTCCTTGGACATCTCCTTGGCGTAGCCGCCGGCGGTCTGGGCGTTCTTGAACTCTTCATCCTCGACGGCCAGGAACTTGGCGCCCAGCGACTCGACCTGCTCCTTGGTGGCGGGACGCACGTCGGTGGCGGTCACGACCGCGCCCAGGCGACGAGCCGTGGCGATGGCCTGCAGGCCAGCGACGCCCACGCCCATGATGAACACCTTGGCCGCGGCGACGGTGCCGGCGGCGGTCATCATCATCGGCAGGGCCTTGCCATAGGCTTCCGCGCCCTCGATCACGGCGCGATAGCCGGCGAGGTTGGCCTGCGAAGAGAGCATGTCCATCACCTGGGCGCGGGTGATGCGCGGGATGAACTCCATGGCGATCGCGGTCGCGCCGGCCTTGGCCAGGGCGTCCAGCGTCTCCTTGTCCTGGTAGGGATTGAGCGCGGCGGCGACGATCGCGCCGCTCTTGAGGGCCGCGATCTCGGCGGCTTCCGGCGCGCGGACCTTGAACAGGACGTCGGCGTCCTTGATCGCGTCCTTGGCGGTCTTGGCGATCTTGGCGCCCGCCGCCTCGTAGTCGGCGTCCGGATAGGACGCGGCCGTCCCGGCGCCCGCCTGGACGACCACCGAGAAGCCGGCCGCGCCGAGCTTCTTGACGGTTTCAGGCGTGGCCGCGACCCGCGTCTCGTTCGCGCGGGTTTCTTTTGTGACGGCGATGACGGCCATCGGCATACCCCTCCCAGAGCGCTGTTTTCCCCATCAGGATGAGGCGCTCTGTAGGGGATAGTCTTGCCTCTTGTCGAGGCATGACGTGCGCGTCAGGGAAAAAATATGCCGATGTCTACCGGTGTCAGTGGGCCGGAGCGGGCTTTTCGCGAAGCAGAACAATACCCAGCGCCAGCAGCAGGACCGAGGCGATAGCGCTACCAACGAAACCCGCCGACGTACAGAACAGTAGGGTGATGAACAGCAGCAGGACCGCGACAGCCAGCGAGCCCCACTTCGTCATCTTACCGAAGGCGTCGTAGGTGGCTGCTTGCTCAGAGATGTCCATTTCACCACGGTGATAGTCGCCGGCCATGTGTCGTCCTCAGTGGAAGAAAGAAATTGCGCCTTCGCCCGATACAACGCGGGCGACCAGGGCTCAAGCGTTCGAATTGCCTCAGCCCTCAGCCCAGCCTTCGGCAAGGAAGCGCGCGCGAACGGCTTCGGCAGCCTGATCGACGGTGATGTCGCCGATTCGTCCTCCCCCGCCGTCGAGGCGCGAGAGCCAGCGCGAATAGGCCGGCACGGGCGCTGTGCCCATCAGGCCCACGCACGGCGTCCCAACGGCGGCCGCGACGTTCAGCGCCCCTGAATCGTTACCCAGGAACCCGGCCGAAAGCGCGATCAGGGCCGCCGACTGGTCGAGCGGCAGGTCGCAGGCGACGATGTTGTTCGGCAGGTCTCTAATCGCCGCCTTGGCGATCTCCGCCTCGTGCGGACCGCCGACCCAGAACACGGTTCCGAACAGGTCCGACAGGCGCGCTGCGGTCTGCGCGAAACGCTCGGCAGGCCAGGTGCGCGCCGGCTCGCTGGCGCCGATCCCCAAGCATAGCCACGGGCCGGGGCGATCAGCGTAGCGCGCCTTCACCGCCGCCACAGCCTCGGGATCAAGCCTCAGCGCGGGCTCGCGGCTTTCCACGACTAGGCCGTGGACCTTCTCGAAGGCCGCCAGCTTGTCAATCCGATGCGCGGGCCGCATGGCCTTGGGCAGGAAAGGCCCTCTGTTCAGGAACCGCTCCTGGCCGTGCCCCAGGCCAAAGCCGCGCCGCTCGGGCACGCCGGCCAGGAAGGCGGCGATGGCGGGGCGGTCGATCTTTTCCAGGACCCAGACCGCGCGCGGCGCCTCGGCCTTGCACAGACGGAAGAAGTCGAGCGTTTCGCGGACGCCCTTGAACTTGTCCTTGTAGTGCGGCGCGTACAGCACGCGCGCGACTGACGGCTCGACTTTCAGAACCTCGGCCGCGCGGCTGGAGGGCCGGGCGACCAACACCACCCGCCCCTCCGGCGTCGTCGCCGCGATCGCGCGGATGGTCGGCAGGTGCCACATCAGATCGCCGATCCCACGATCGGGCGCGTACACGAGAACAGGACCGGTCATGGCCGTCAGGCCCAGGCCGCCAGCAGTCCGCGAAGCCCGGCCACGAAGGCCAGGGGCTGGTCGATCATCACATGGTGGTCGGCGTCGGGAATGGGCAAGAGCAGCACGTCCTTGGGCATTTGCGCGAGCATATAGTCCAAGGTCTCGGCATGCATCAGGTTCGAGCGCTCGCCCCACATCAAGGCGGCCGGACAGGCGATCTGCGGCAACAGCGCCCCAAGATCGGGCATGCGGAAATTGTGCCAGAGGTCGGGATCGAACTTCCAGGTCCAGCCGTCCTCGACCTGTTTCAGCGAGCGGCGGGCGATGAAGTCGGCGATGTAGAGGGTCTCGCAGGGCTGAGGCGGCGCCAGGCGGAACCGCGTCAGCGCCTCCTCCAGGGTCGGATAGGCGCGCATGCCCTGCCCCGAGCGCGGCGGAGGCCCCTTCCAGCGCTTGTGCGGCGGCTGGATGCTGCTGTCGACCATGATCGCCCCGCGCAGGCGTTCCGGATGATGCGCGGCGCAGTAGAGGGTCGGGAAGCCGCCGAACGAGTGGCCGACCACGATCGGCTTGACCCCGCCCGCCTCCAGGCCGGCCGCTTCGATCGCCGCGAAGATCTCGGACGCGAACAGCTCGGCGCTGTAGGCCTCGCGCCAGCCGCTGCCGCCCATGCCCGACCAAGAGATCGCCGCCACCCGCCAGTCTTTCGCGAAAAACGGCGCGATGAAGCTCCACCAGTCGGCATGGGCGCCGTTGCCGTGCAGGAACAGCAAGCCCGGTTTGCCGACCTCGCCCCACGTCAGCAGCTCGATATCGGCGCCCTCGACCGAAATCGTCGATCGTTCCGGAGCCTGAGCGATGGCCGCGTCGAACCAGGCCGGCGCGGGCGGGGTCTTTCCATGGAACGGCGCGAGCAGCGAGGCGGGCGCGGCCTGATCGTCGGCCATCGCTTACGCCTCTTCCTTGTAGGCCAGCTCGCCCGGACGCGGCTTGCGCGGGCTCAGCGCCTTGAAGATCCCCGTGCCGGTGATCAAGGTCCGATCGCCGCACCAGATGCGGCCGCGTACGGTGAAGACCAGGTCCTCCTCGGCGATCAGCTCGCCCTCGCCCTCCACCCAGTCACCCAGCTTGGCGCCCGACAGGAAGTCGCACATGAGCCGCACCGTGACCCAGCTGTAGGACTTCTGCAGCGAGATGATCCGGCCCCAGGCCATGTCGGCGAAGCTCATCAGCATGCCGCCATGGCAGTTGCCCAAGCCGTTGGTGTGATGCTCCTCGACCCGGAAGGCCAACCGCGCCTCGCCTGGCCCTTCGCGTTGCTCGAACAACGGCCCGATCTGCCGGCCAAAACCGCGAGACCAGTTCAGCTGGGAAAAGCCCTCGGGGATCGCCGCAGTCTGGGCGTCTGTCAGATCATCGGACATAGGGGCAGGCTAACAAGCGTTTGAAAAAAGGGAAGCCTTCCGTAAGGACGAGCCTCCGGCCGGCATCTAACCTTCTCGAACACGGGGCGGACCATGGACGCGGGACAGGATCGAGACAGGGCGTTCGCGGACTGGCTGGCGCCGCACCTGGCGACGCTGCGCCGGATCGCCCGCGCGTTCGCGTCCCCGGAAGATCAGTACGACCTGATGCAGGAGCTGATGCTGGCCGTCTGGAGCGCCCGCCCACGCTTTCAGGCGCGGAGCGCGGAAACCACCTTCGTCTATCGCGTGGCCCACAATACCGCCCTCACCTGGAAGCGCGGCGAGACGCGCCGCCGCCACCGGCGAGAGGCCGTCGAGGCCGAGATGATGTGGCGCGCGGAGCGGGATCGGGCCGAACCCGAAGCCAGCCTTCTGGAGCGACTCTACACGGCGATCCGCCAACTGCCGCCCGTCGAGCGCTCGCTGATCCTGCTGTCCCTGGACGGCCTGAGCTACGCCCAGATCGCCCGGCTGCACGGCCTTTCCGAGACCAATGTCGGAGCCCGCCTGACACGCATCCGACAGCGCGTCTCCAGCCTCGTGGAGGAGGCCGATCATGGAGTTTGAACGCCTAGAAGCCGCTTGGCGCGCCCCGGTCAACACGCCGGAAGCCCATGCCCAGACCTATCTGATGGAGGAATTCATGAAGACGCTGAAGGCCCGCCGCCGGGGCGAGATCCTGATGTTCATCGTCCCCGCGACCGCGATGACGATCTTCTCTGGGATCGCCGCGCGAACCATCCTCGAGGGTCGCATGGACCCCGGTCGGGAATGGGCGGCGCTGGTGATGCTAGGCGTCTGCTGGCTGATGCTGGCGGCGGTTCTGATCAACGGAGTTGTCCGGCGCCATCGGCGCTCGCCCCAGGATTGGCCCCAGGACTCGCCGATGCGCGACACGCTCAAAGCCATGCTCGCGGCCAATGAACGGACGCGGAGCAACATGAGGTCCTTCCTGTTGTTGCTGCCGGTCTTCCTGGTTCCGATGCTGTTCAGCGTCGGCCAGCTGCACGAGGTCGGCAAGGTCTCCGATCGCGACGCCTGGCAGATGCTGATGGTTTTCGGGCTGGCCCTGACCTCCAGCGTGATCTGGAACCTGGGTCGCTATTTCTGGGTCACCAGGCCCGAACAGCGTCGGCTGGAAGGGCTGTTGCGGGAGTACGAAGCCTGAGTCAAAGCCCTGCCGACGCCAGCGCCGTGGCCTGCCGTTCGGCCACGGCCTCTTCGGAGAAGCCTTCCAGCGAGGCCTCGAACATCCGCCGCCAGTTGTGGCTGGCGCCCAGGTGCAGGAAGGCCGCGCCCAGGCCGATGGCGGCGCGGTCCATGAACACGAACTCGCGAGGGATAGTGATGCCGCCGACCGCCTTCAGGGCCTGACGCACCTTGAAGGCCTCGCGGCGGCCGTACTCGCCGGGCGGGACGTCGTCGGCGACGGTGCGGACGCGGTCGTCCAGCAGCGGGCCATAGATGAAGCGGGCCCAGACGTTCAGGGTGTCCACGAGCTCGTCGGTCAGCCCCGTAAAGCCCCAGGTGCGATAGGCCTCGACCTGCTCGGCGCGGTCGTCGTTGGACAGCGCCCGATAGAGCCGCACCACCCCGGCCACGAACTTCGGCGGGAAGATGCGGATGCAGCCGAAGTCCAGCAGGTTCAGGTGCGACGCCCCTTCGCCGGCGAAGGTGTAGTTCCCCAGGTGCGGATCGCCGTGGATGACGCCCAGTTGCGTCATCGGGCTCCACCAGGCCTCGAACAGCAGGGCCGCGATATGGTCGCGGACCTCTTGCGGCGCGGTCTTGAACGCCATGAGCCCCTGCCCGTCCAGCCAGGTCATCGACAGCAGGCGCCCTGTGGATAACTCCGGAACGGGCGTTGGCGTGCGGATCGCCTCGCGGCCGGCGAAGAAGTTCCCGTAGAGGGCCATCAGCTTGGCCTCGCGGCCGTAGTCGAGCTCCTCGCGCAGGCGGTCGCCGATCTCGACGATCATCTCGGACGGGTCGATCGAACCGTCCATGCGCTTGAAGAGGTTGATCAGGGCGCGCAGCTGGCCAAGGTCGCTTTCGACCGCGCTCTGCATGTCCGGATATTGCAGCTTCACGGCCAGGGACCGACCGTCGTGGTTCGTGGCGCGGTGCACCTGCCCCAGCGAGGCGGCCGCGGCGGCCTCGTGCTCGAAGCTGGCGAACTTCGTCTGCCAGTCGGCGCCAAGCTCGGCCGCCATCCGCCGGCGCACGAACGGCCAGCCCATGGCCGGCGCGTTGGTCTGCAGCTCGGCCAGCTCCTTGGCGAACTCGGGCGGCAAGAGGTCCGGCACGGTGGCGAACATCTGCGCCGCCTTCATCAGCGGGCCCTTCAGGCCGCCCAGCGCCGCCTTCAGCGCCTTGGCGTTGCGGGCGTCGGCCTCGTCGCCGCCGAACATCCGATTGGCGCCGTACGAGACGGCCGCGCCCGACAACCCCGCGCCCACCTTGGCGAAGCGCGAGAGACGGCCGGAGAGCCGATCGCGTTCGGGGTCGCGGATGTCATCGGCCATCAGGTCACCAAAGCCTCGAATTCATCGACCAGCCGTTCCAGCTGGGCGCAGCCAGCGGCCCAGAACGCCTTGTCGCGAGGGTTCAGGCCGAACGGCTTCAGGGCCTCTACATAGGTACGCGTGCCCCCCGCGGCGAGCAGCTCCTCATAGAGCGGCGCGAAGGCGGCCGGGTCCTCGCGGCGCTTCTCCATCAGGCCGCGCACCAGCAAATCCCCGAACGCGTAGGCGTAGACATAGAACGGCGCGTGGCAGAAGTGGCTGACATAGGCCCAGTAGTGCTCATAGCCCTCGTTCAGCGTCACAGCGGGTCCGAGGCTCTCGCCCATCACGTCCAGCCACAGGGCGCCGATCTGGTCGGGCGACAGCTCGCCGTCGGCCCGCGCCTCGTGGAAGCGGCGCTCGAAGCGGTGGAAGGCGATCTGGCGGACCACGGTGTTGAGGCCATCCTCGATCTTGCCGGCCAAGAGACCCTTGCGGTCTTCGGGCGAGGCCTCGGCCAGCAGGCGGTCAAAGACCAGGCCCTCGCCGAAGATCGAGGCCGTCTCGGCCAGGGTCAGTGGCGTGTCGGCCAGCAGGGTGCCCAGCGGCTGGCATAGGGTCTGGTGGACGGCGTGGCCCAGTTCGTGGGCCAGGGTCAGCACGTCCCGCCGCTCGCCCATATAGTTCATGAACACGAACGGATGGCGGTCGGCCGTCACCGGATGAGCATAGGCGCCCGACTGCTTGCCGGGACGCGGCAGGGCGTCGATCCACGGCTTGTCGAAGAACACCTGGGCGGCGTCGGCAAACTTGGGCGCCAGGTCCTGGAAGCTTTCCAGCACCATGCCCTTGGCCTCGTCCCAGGCGTAGGCGCGCGGGGCGGCGGCGGTGAGCGGCGCGTTGCGGTCCCAGTAGTCCAGCGTCTTGACGCCCATGACCTTGGCCTTCAGCGCGTAGTAGCGGTGCGACAGTCGCGGATAGGCCTCGACCACCGCCTGCTCCAGGGCGTCGACCGCGTCGCCATCGACCTCGTTGGCCAGGTGGCGCGACTGGGCGGGCGTCTCGTAGCGCCGCCAGCGGTCCTCGACCTGCTTTTCGAAGGCTAGGGTGTTCAGCGCCAGGGCCTGGGTCGAGGCGCGCTCTTCCAGGGCCTTGGCCAAACCGTCGGCGGCGGCCTTGCGGCGCGCGACGTCGGGGTCGGACAGGCGGTTCAGCGCCTCGGCCAAGGTCAGGCTTTCGTCGCCGACATTCGCCGTGAGTTTAGCCAGGGTCTCGTCCCACAGGCGGACCCAGTTGGCGACGGCCGGAGCCTTGTCGACGATGAAGCGCTCCAGCTCTGGCGACAGCTCGTGCGGCCGCGACAGGCGCACGCGGCGCAGCCACGGCGCCCAGCGGGCGGCCTCCGGATGCGCTTCGAGCGCCTTGGCGATCTCGCCGTCCTCCAGCTGGTTCAGCTCCAGCGTGAAGAACAGGCTCTCGGCGGCGATCTGAGAAGAGCGGGCCCGCAGATCCGCCTCGAACTTGGCCCAGGCCGGATCGTCCCGCGCGACGGACGCCGCGAGGGCGGCATAGGCGCCAACGCCCCACAGGCCGTTGGTCGCCTGCTCATAGAGCGTGATCCCGCGATCCAACAGCACGCCCAGGCGCTGGGGCTCCTTGCGGGCCTCCAGGAACATCCCCTCTAGCGAGGCCAGTTCGTCATTGGCGGCTTTGGCGGCGGCCAGGTCGGTCTCGATCCGGGGGTCGTCGCGACCGACATAGAGGTCGGCCAGGTTCCATTCGGGCGGGGCGGCGGGCTTGAAGGGGGCGTTCATGGCTCAGCAGATAGGCCTCCGCCCCCCGCTGACGCAATGCGTCACGTCGGACATGGCGCCGTCGGCCTCCACCCGCTCCCCGCGTAAGACCCTGTTAAGCCTAAACCTTAAGGTTCGCGACACCTCTGCGAAAGCCGGTGTTTACCCCGTGAGTGTATCACTCTGAACCAACAAGAGCCTCGCTCCATGTGGGCGTGGCCGGTTCTGGTGGATGTGCCCAATGACCAAGACGGTGCTGGTCGTCGATGACGACCCGACCCAACGTCGATTGATCCAGGCGGTGCTCGAGCGCGACGGCTTCGCGGTCTCGCACGCCGACAGCGGCGACGCGGCGATCGCGCACCTGACCTCGGGCGCGCCGGCCGACGTCGTGCTGCTGGATCTCGTCATGCCCGGCCTATCGGGCCAGGACGCCCTGGCCGAGATGCGCGCTCGCGGCTTTTCTCAACCCGTCATCGTCCTGACCGCCAGCGGCGGCGTCGACACCGTGGTCAAGGCCATGCAGGCCGGGGCCAGCGACTTCTTCATCAAGCCGGCCAGCCCGGAACGCATCACCGTCTCGATCCGCAACGTCCTGTCGATGGGCGACCTGAAGGGCGAGGTCGAGCGCCTGACCAAGCGCGCGGTCGGCAAGACCACCTTTTCGGACCTGATCGGCGCCTCGCCGGCCATGAGCCTGGTCAAGCGCATGGGCGAGCGCGCGGCCAAGAGCGCCATCCCCGTCCTGATCACCGGCGAAAGCGGCGTCGGCAAGGAGCTGATCGCCCGCGCGGTGCACGGCTCGTCCGATCGCGCCGGTAAGCCGTTCGTGGCCGTCAACTGCGGCGCCATCCCCGAAAACCTCGTCGAGTCGATCCTGTTCGGCCACGAAAAGGGCAGCTTCACCGGCGCCACCGACAAGCACCTGGGCAAGTTCAAGGAAGCCGACGGCGGCACGCTGTTCCTGGACGAGGTCGGCGAGCTGCCGCTGGACGTGCAGGTCAAGCTGCTGCGCGCTCTGCAGGAAGGCGAGATCGACCCGATCGGCTCCAAGCGCTCGCTCAAGGTCGACGTCCGCATCGTCTCGGCCACCAACCGTGACCTGGCACAGGCCGTCTCGGCCGGCCGCTTCCGCGAAGACCTCTACTACCGCCTGAACGTCTTCCCGATCGAGGCCCCGTCCCTGCGCGAACGCCGCGAGGACATCCCGGCCCTGGTCGAGGCCTTCATCCGCCGCTTCAACGTCGAGGAAGGCAAGCGCGTCATCGGCGCCGCGCCCGAGACGCTACAACTGCTGACCGCCTTCGATTGGCCCGGCAACGTTCGGCAGCTGGAGAACGCGGTCTATCGGGCCATCGTCCTGGCCGACGCGCCCTATCTGCAGCCCTATGATTTCCCGGCCATCTCGGGCCAGGCCGCGCCGCTCGAGGCCGCCGCCCCGACCCCGCCGCCGACCGCCGCCGCCATGCTGCAGGCCGCTCACGCCGCCATGGCCGCCCCGGCGGCCGAGGCGCCGGTGCGTATCCTCGATGATCGCGGCCACCTGCGGACCCTCGAAGAGATCGAGCGCGACCTGATCCAGCACGCCATCGACGTCTATGCCGGCCATATGAGCGAGGTGGCCCGCCGCCTGGGCATCGGCCGCTCGACCCTTTATCGCAAGGTCCGCGAGCAGGGCATCGACGTCGACCTGAAGGAAGCCGGCTGAGCCATGCGTCCCACCGACACCGAACACACGCCGCAAGGCCGCGCGCCCGCGCCGCTGATGATGTTCCGCCCCGTTTCGCGGGAACAGCGGCTGAAGAGCTTGCTGAAGCCGGCCCGTCCGGCGGGGAAACTGCCGCCGCGGTAGGGCTCTGGCGCTCACCCACCACCGTCATTCCCGGCCTTGTGGCGGGAACCCCTGGTTCAGCTGACAGTGAGACGCAAGCGGACTGCTCAGCAGTCCGCCCCTCCCGCCCCTGCGACGGACAGAGAGGTTCCCGCCACAAGGGCGGGAATGACGTGAGGTTTATTCAGGACGCAGAAAGGCCCTACAGCCCCGCCGCCACGCTGATGCGCTCTTCGTCGTCCGCCTCGGCGCGGGCGGTGTCAGCGTGGGTCAGGTCCAGGCGGATCCAGCCGGGGCCCGAGCGGCGCGTCAGACCTTCCGCCGCCATGGCTTCCAGTTCACGCCCGACGGCCGTCGGCGTGACCGGGCGGCTCCAGCGATGGTCCAGCTGGCGAGCGATCTCGGCCTCGTTGAGCCCCGGCGACTGGCCCAGGGCCATCAGGATCATGTCGCGCGTGGTGCGGCCGCGACGACCACGACGGCTGGGCGGGGGCGCGGCGAAGGCGGCCGGTTCCGCAGACGCAAGGCGCTCGGCCATGCCGGCCTGCTTTAGGGCGTCGAGGGCCAGCACGATGGCGCGCAGCTCGCTTTCGAACGGCGCCTGGGCGCGTCGCTGCGCCTCGACCATGCGGTTTTCGAGCTCCGACTTGCGGCGCATCAGCATCTGATAAGTGGTCGCCATCGTCCCTAATCCAGCGAATGGCAGGGTTCGCTCGGCGCCGAGCAGGGTCCATGGACCCGTGCGCATCGAGGGCAGGTCGTCGTGAGCACACGACCCGGAACCCTACGTCCATTAAGACTTTAAACCATTACAATCGTTTGTATTTTCGAGGCGTATGATTACCAAGGCCTTAACGCCACGGGGCGAACGGCGGTTTTTGGCAAGCCTTCCAGACATTATTCAAGGTGGAGACCGGAAACCCGACACTCGCCATCCGGGTCATGCTCAAGCTTGGCGAACGCGTCCTTCAATCGTCGTCGCGATGGGCGACCTGACGTTTCACGGCGCGCCCGAAGCCGCCGCCCCGGCGCATGGGCTTGCGAGGCCCCCTGGCGTCTTGGTCCTGATCGCCCTTGGCCTTGGCCGCGATTTCCTTGAGCTTGATGGCTTGATTGCCCGACAGGGCCTGGCCGCGCGCGCCCTTTTCGGGATCGGCGAAGGCGCGGCCGTAGGTCTCGACGCGCTGGGCGACACTGGTCAGGAACTCGCCCTCCCATTCGGAGAGCTCTACGCCCGACTTCTCGGCCGCTCGGCGGGCGCGCTTGAGCGCGTTCAACGCGGCCCGCTTGGCTTGTTCCTTGGGATTGGGCGGCTTGGCGCGCATTCGAACAGCCTAGCGCGCGCGTCGCGGAGCGCAAATCCTCCCCCTAGCGGGGGAGGTGGCCGAAGGCCGGTGGGGGAAGTCCTGCTGAACTCGCCACTTCCCCCTCCGTCGTCTCTTCGAGTCGACACCTCCCCCGCTAGGGGGAGGATGAAGTCGCTTTAGATCTCGCCGATGGCCGACAGATAGAGGTCGAGGATCGCGTCCTCTTCCTGGCGCTTGGCGCGGTCCTGCTTGCGGATGCGCACCACCTTCTTCAGCACCTTGACGTCGAAGCCGTTGCCCTTGGCCTCGTTATAGACCTCCTTGATCTGCTCCATGATCTCGGCCTTCTCGACCTCGAGGCGCTCGACGCGCTCGATGATCGACTTCAGCTGGTTCTGGGCGGTGGAGTTCAGGACGTCGGCGTGGGGAATGGCGTCGTCGGCCATGGGGCGTCTCGCGGAAAGGCTGGAAATCGGAGGCGCGGAACCTAGTTCGAAGCCGCGCCGCTGGGAAGCGCGATTCAGCGACCGTCCACTACCTTCCTTCCAACCTGGCCCGCGCGACCTCGGCCAGGGCCGCCAGGTCAAGCCCCTTGCCCTCGCCGTCCAGCAGCATCTCGAGGCTGGCCTCGGCGAGATCGGCCTGCGGCATCGACAGCCCCTTGGCCTCGGCGGCGTCCAGCACGAGGCGCACGTCCTTGAGGCCCAGCTCGGCGGCGAAACCGGGCGGGCTATAGCGGCGCTCGGCGATCATGCCGCCATAGATCTTGTAGATCGGCGCGGCGAACAGGGTGCTGCTCAGCATGTCCAGCAGCTCGGGCGCGGGAACGCCATAGGCCTCGCCCAGCGCCACGGCCTCGCCCATCGCCTCGATGGCCGAGACGATCATGAAGTTGCCGGCCAGCTTCAGGGCGTTGGCGCGGACCGGATCCTCGCCCAGGGGCCAGACCTTGGCGGCCAGTTGCTCCAGGACGGGCATGGCGGCCGCGACAGCGTCCGACGCCCCGGCGGCCAGAACGTTGAGCCCGCCAGCCTGGGCGACGGGCGGGCGGCCGAACACCGGCGCGGCCACATAGCCGATGCCCAGCTCAGCGTGCAGCGCGGCCAGCTCGCCAGCCAAGACGGTCGAGATCGTGGCGAGATTGACGTGGACCACGCCCTTGCCCGCGCGGGTCAGAACGCCGCTGTCCAGCAACACGTCCTTCATCGCCTGGTCGTGCGCCAGCATCGACAGCACGATGTCGGCCTTGAAGGCTTCGTCGAGGTCGGCGGCGGGGATCGCGCCCTCGGCGGCCAGCTCGTCGACAACCGCGCGCGAGCGGTTCCAGACCGTCACCGCCACGCCCTTGGCCAACAGGTTGCGGGCCATCGCCGCGCCCATGGCGCCAAGGCCGATCATCGAGACGTTCATGGATAGGGCTCCGCATCGGGACAACAGGCCCCGCAGATAGGCGCCCTGACGCCGTCACGCCACGCCTTCTTCAGATCAGGCCGTGCGCCTCGACCGCACCGCGCAGCCGCGAGGGGTCGGTGAAGTGGTGGGTGTGGAAGCCCAGGGCGTCCGCGGCGGCGATGTTGGCGGCGCTATCGTCGATGAACAGCAGGTCGCTGGCGGCAAGCCCCGTTCGCGCCAGCACGATCTCGTAGATTCGACGGTCGGGCTTGATAACGCCTTCGTCGCCCGAAACGATCGCGTCGCGGAACAGGCCAAAGTGGGCGGGCGAGATGGCCTGCACGCCTGGCCATTTGCTTTGGGGCATGTTGGTCAGGGCGAACTGCGGCACGTCGCGGACGGCCAAGGCCTCGATCACCGCGACGGTCTCAGAGATAGGCCCCGAGAGCATCTCGTCGAAGCGCGCGTCCCAGGCGCGGATCTCGGCTTCGTGCTCAGGGAAGCGCGCGATCAGCGGGGCGGCGTTCTCGGGGAAGCCGACACCCCGGTCATGGGCGACGTGCCAGTCAATAGTGCAGACATGCGAAAGGAACCGGTCGATATCGGCCGGTTCCTTGAAAATCTTCGCGTAGAGTGCGCGGGGATCCCAGCGCACGATGACATTGCCCACATCCCAGAGAACGGCTCTGGGAGACACGGCAGCCGTCATCAGCCCTGCTTGGCCTTGAAGCGCGGGTCGGTCTTGTTGATGATGTAGATGACGCCCTTGCGGCGGACCATCTTGCAGTCGCGGTGGCGACCCTTCAGCGACTTCAGCGAGCTGCGAACCTTCATGACCGTCTCTGTACTCAGCGGAGAGGTTCGGGCGCGCCAAGAGAGCGGCCGGAACATCCGGGTGTTTCGGAGGCGGTGCGTATAAGTGCGGCGGGCTCTTGAGTCAATGCGCTCCAAGGCTCTGACGCGCGTTTGAGGGAACTTACCCCGCCCCGCGCGCTTGTGATTGAACCCACCGTCCGAACGCCGGTAGCTTCCCCGCATGGCTCTTGATCGTCGCGTTCTTCTTGTTCTGCTCCTAGCCGGTTGCGCGGAGACCGCAAAGCACCCGCCCATGACGCCCGCGCCGGCGCCCAAGCCCGCGCCTCAATCCCAGACGCCGCAGACCCCGCCCGTCGTCGCTCAGCCGACGCCCGTTGACGCCGAGACCCTGGCCTTTGACGGTTGGCTGTCGGACTTCAGGCCCCGCGCCATCGCCGCCGGTGTCTCGCCGCAAGTGTTCGACCGCGAACTCTCTGGCGTTACCCCCAATCCCAGGGTCATCAGCCTGGACAGCCGGCAGCCGGAGTTCTCCAAGCCCGTGGGCGCCTATATCGCCGGGGTGATCAGCGACGACCGCATCGCCATAGGCCGCGCCAAGCGCGAGCAACTGGCGGTCCTGCCTCAGATCGAGGCGCGCTATGGCGTGCCGCGCGACATCTTGCTGGCCGTCTGGGCCATGGAATCGGCGTTCGGCAAACTGCAGGGCGATTTCGACGTCGTCCGCTCGATGGCCAGCCTGGCCTATGACGGTCGCCGCCGCGCCTGGGCCGAGGGCGAACTGATCGCCGCCCTGAAGATCATCGAGTCAGGCGAGGACACCCGCGAGCAGCTGAAGGGCTCTTGGGCCGGGGCCATGGGTCAGACCCAGTTCCTCCCGTCAAGCTACCGCGCCACCGCGGTCGACTTTGACGGTGACGGCCGGCGCGACATCTGGGGCTCGGACGCTGACGCGCTAGCCTCGGCCGCCAATCTCTTGGTGAAGGGCGGCTGGAAGCCTGGCGTGGGCTGGGCCAGAGAGGTGATCCTTCCGGCCAGCTTCGACTATTCGCTGACAGAGGGCCCTCGAGAGATTCCGGCATGGTGGGAGGCCAAGGGCGTACGCCGCGCCGACGGGCTGCCCTGGACGGCCGCCGATGCGGCCCAGCCGGCAGGGCTGATCCTGCCCGCGGGCGCCACAGGCCCCGCGTTCCTGGTCCTGCCGAACCACTTCGCCATCCGGACCTACAACAACTCGACCTCCTACGCCCTGGGCATCGGCCTTCTGGCCGACCGCTTCGCCGGAGGCGAGCCGCTGGTCACGCCTTGGCCGCAGGAGACGGCGCTGTCGCTGTCGGATCGCATGGCCGCCCAGATCGCTCTCGCCCGGGTCGGCTTCAATCCCGGCCCCGCCGATGGCGTGGTCGGCGCGGGCACCCGCAGAGCGCTGCGGGCCTGGCAACAGAGCCAGCAACTGCCCGCCGACGGCTACCTCTCCAGCGACATCGTCGCTCGCCTGAAAGCCCAGGCGGGCATCACGCCGTAGCGATCTCCATCCAGATCGAGCGGCGCTCGCCGGGCTGCAGAACGACCATGCCCGTGTCGCCATCGCCGAAGGGATTGGGTCGGCTGGCGCAGGGCTCGACGCAAAGGAAATCCGCGCCCGGTGGAACATAGACGTGAAGCCAGCGGCACTCGGGCGAAGCCGTGATCACCGTGTCTGGCTGGCCGGGCGCGCGGAGGACAGCCCGCTGGTCCCAACCCGTGTAGCAGTGGTCGATCAGCCCATGCCCCTCCACCAGCGCGCCGGCGGTCCAGTCGGCCTCCCAAGGCCCCGGATGATGGACCGTCGGCAGAACGTCGGTGTCGATCAGCCAGACCCCGTCGTTGGCGGCGGTCAGCGTCTCGCCCGGACGGCGAGGAAAATAGGGATGGAAGCCCAGCCCAGCCGGCATCGCGGCCTCACCGGTATTGATGACCGTCAGCTCCGCACGGAAGCCTCGTTCCTTCAGGACAAAGCGCTGTTCGGCGCGATAGGCCCAGGGCCACACGTCAGATGGGTGCTCGTAGGATAGCAGCGCCTCGCCGTCCTCGGCGCGTTCAACAGCCCAAGCCGCGCGCCAGCCTTGACCGTGCAGGGCGTGCGGGTGGCCCGGGAGGTTTGGCGGCAGCACGACTTCGCGCCCGTCGAAAACAAACCGGCCATGAGGAATGCGGTTGCAGAACGGAACCAGCGGGAAGCTGGCGGCAGCCAAGGCGTCGACGGTGTCGCTAGCCGCGGCGCGCAGCACATCGCGCCCCCCCACCGTGAAGCTCGCCACCGCGCCGCCCACCTGAGGAAGGAACGTCAGGCGGGCCTGGCCCAGTTCGATGGCGCTCATGCGGCGGCTCCCGGAAGACAACCCGGCATCGGTAGGATCATTCGGCGATCGGGCCAAGCCTGGCGGTCGCGGCGATGTTCACGCGAGAGACGCCCCCTCCTCCGAACACAGCTCAAGCTGCGCGACATTTCGCCACATGAGCGCACGCCGAAATTCGAATGACTCCAGCCGCTTCTGAGAACCATTCGCGCTAACATCCGGCAGCGGAAGACTTTTCGAGAGCCAGGGCGCGGACCCAGCCCCCGGCCAAGGGAACGTTTTCCGCCACCGGTGTCGGGACGCCGGAACAAATGATCGTCTTTCCGCCCAATTGATGGATATTGCTGCGCCTGTGGGGGACAGTGGTTTGCCGATGCAGGTGATCTTTTGAGCGCAACAGGCTCGGACAAGACCGTGCTGTTGGGCCTTTACGCAGAAAAGCGAGCCAATCTGGTTCGCTTCTTCGCCGCGCGGCTGAACTCGCGCGCCGAAGCCGAGGATCTGGTGCAGGATCTTTATCTGCGGCTGATGGCGATGGAAGCGGACGCTGCGGTGGATAACCCGTCCGCCCTGCTGCATCGCATTGGCTCGAACCTGATGCTGGATCGCCTTCGCAGCCAGAAGCGCGCCGGCGCGCGGGACCATGACTGGCGCGAAGCCAACACCACCGTCCTGGCGGGCCATGAGGTGACGGACGAGCCGGCGGCCGACGAAATCGTCCACTCGCGGCAACGGCTGCGAGCCCTGGCCGAGGCCGTCGACGATCTTCCCGAGAAAACTCGCCACGCCTTCCAGCTGCACAAGCTGGAAGGCCACAGCCACGCCGAGACAGCACGTCGCATGGGCATCAGCACCAGCACGGTGGAAAAGCACATCAGCTCGGCCCTAAAAACCCTGACGAGGCGACTTCGGTGATTTATGGAATTGTCCATAGGGGGCGGAGCATCGTGGCGACGTCTTCTCCCAGGGGGATGATGGATCCTCGTCGGAGCAACGCCGGATGAGCCGGTCAGCGCAGCACCTGCAAGAGGCGGCCGATTGGCTGACCCGTCTGCAGCGGCCGGAGGTCGATGAGACCGACTGGCTGGCGTTTGACGCCTGGCTTTCCGAGCCGGGCGCGCAGGAGGCGTATGACGCCATCCAGGCCGTCGACGAGGAGATCTTCCAGCGAGGTTCGGCGATCCGGGGGGAACTGGCCGAACCGAGGCGTGTCGCGGCGAAGCGGGGGTTCGCGATCGACTGGCGATGGCTGGGCGGTCTGGGCGCGGCCGCCGCCGCGGCCGCCGTCGCGATCACCATCGCGCCATGGGGCGAGCTGCTGCCCCAGCCCGATACGCTGTACACCACGGCCAAGGGCGAGAACCGTACGCTTGATCTGGCCGATGGCAGCCGCGTCGATCTGAACACCGACTCCCACATTTCGGTTCGCCTGGAAAAGGACGCACGCCGCGTCACGGTCCACGACGGTCAAGCCCTGTTCGACGTGGCGCACGACAGCGCCCGCCCCTTCCTGATCACCGCCGGCGACGAGACGGTGCGCGTGCTTGGCACCCGATTCGACGTTCGTCGGCGCGACGGTCAGCTTAGCGTCACCGTGCTGCGCGGCCTGGTCGAGGTCTCGACCGACGGCAAGGACACGCCCATCCGCCTGCGCCCCGGCCAAATGCTGGAGCATGTCGAAGGCGCGTCGAACATCACCGTGCGCTCCGTGGCGGCGGAAGACCAGGTCGGCTGGCGCTCGGGTCGGCTGGTCTATCGCGACCAGCCGCTGGGCCGGATCGTCAGCGACATGAACCACTACTTCGAGCGTCCCATTCGCCTCGAAGGGGAAAACACCGCGACACTTCGGTTCTCCGGCGTATTGATCGTGGATGGCCAGAATGCGATGGTCCGTCGCCTGACCAGCCTGATGCCTATTTCGGCGACGCCGACCGATGATGCCATTGTCCTGCGCGGAAGGCCGTCCGCTTCGAACTGACGCGCGTAAGCGGGCCCGATCCTGAAGCGGGCCCTTTCCCTTTTCGCCGCCAGTATTCTGGAACTTGGCCTTAGTGGACACGGTGCGGTCGCCGCCGAGCCACGCGCGCGCCTGGACATCCGCAAGTCCACCGCTTCCGAAACCCTGATCGAACTGAGCGTCCGCATGGGCGTCAGCGTGGGCGGCCTCGACGCCTGCAAAGGGCCCGGCGCGCCCCTGGTGGGGCTGTTCACGCTCCGCCAAGCTCTGGACCGCGCCGTGGCCGGAAGCGGCTGCGGCTACGCCTTCATCGACGCCCATACGATCCGCTTCTCGCCGCTCAAGCCCGCCCCGCGCCCCCAGATCGCCTTGCGTCCCGTGACGCCGACCGTGATCGAGCCGCTGGCCCCGCTGGCCCCGCTGATCGTCACCGCCGGCAAGCGGCCTGCGCGTCTGGGCAGCCTGCCCGGCGGGGTCAGCGTCATCGGCTCGCCCCAGCTGCAGGACACCGGCGCGGGCGAGACCGGCTCTGTGGCCCGCCAGACCACGGGCTTCATCACCACCAACCTGGGCGCGGGGCGTAACAAAATCCTGCTGCGCGGCCTCTCGGACGGCACCTTCACGGGGCGAACCCAGTCGACGGTGGGGACGTATCTCGACGATCTGCCGGTCAACTACAACGCCCCTGACCCTGACCTACGCCTGATCGACGTGGAGCGGGTGGAGGTGCTGCGGGGGCCGCAAGGCGCCCTGTACGGCGGCGGTTCGCTCAGCGGCATCTACCGCATCGTCACCCGCGCGCCCGAGCTAGGCGTTTACGCCGCCTCGGCCGGAACCACCTTCGCCGACACCGAGTCCGGCTCCGACAGCTATCGCTTCGAGGGTGTCGTCAACGTACCGACCAGCGCCCAGTCGGCCTTGCGGGCGACGATCTACCATGACGTCGACGGTGGCTATCTAGACGACGTGAACCTGCGCCTGTCGAACGTGGACAAGACCACGCGCCGGGGGGACGCGTAGCCTGGCGCACCGAGCGCGGCGAATGGGAAATCCGCCTGGGCGTCGCTGGCCAGAGCGTCTCATCCAAGGACACCCAGTACGTCACACTGGCGCCGGGAGGGCCGCGCCGCGCCAACCAAGTGCGGGAGACACACCGCAACAGGCTGGGTCAGACCTCTCTGAAGATCAGCGGCTCGGGCGACTGGGGACAGTTCGAGTCGGTGACCGGTTATGTCACCCACAAGTTCGCCAGCCGCTACGATGCGACCCTGGCCCTGACGCAGTTCTCCGAAGAGGGCCTGGAGCTGGGATTCTACGACGAATCCTCGCGCGTGCGGATGGCTGTCGAGGACGCGCTGTATACTGGTCCGGAATGGGGTCGGCTGCGCTGGATGGTCGGCGTTTTCGCCACGCGCAGCATCGAGGAAAGCGACGCTGATCTTCGCGCCCGGATCTCGAACGTGACGCGCAGGGTCTACACTGAAGACCGCAAGGACCTTCTGAGCGAATACGCGGTCTACGGCGAAGCCAGCTATGATCTTGGCGGCGGCTGGAAGGCCGCGCTGGGCGGCCGAAGCTTCAGGACCAGGGTCCATACCCGCTCGCACGTACTGGCGCCGTCTCCCGGCGTCTCGCGGAACCTGGATCGCGCCGCCTCGTTCAGTGGCTTCTCTCCCAAGGTCTCGCTGCAGCGCGACCTGTCGGGCGGCGGGATGATCTATGTGCTGACCTCGCAGGGGTACCGCGCCGGCGGCCTCAACTCGGGCGGTCTGGTCACGCCATCCGAGGCTCGTCGCGCCTTCCGCCCCGACCACCTGCGCAATTACGAGCTCGGCGCCACCCTGACACCCTTCAAGGGCCGCCTGAACCTGCGCACGGCCCTGTTCTACGTCGACTGGCGAGACATCCAGACCGACCAGTATTTCACCTCGGGCCTGTCCTACACCGCCAATATCGGCGACGGTCGCAACCGCGGGGTCGAGATCGAAGCCGCCTGGCGGGCCACCCGTCGTCTGACCCTGTCGGGAAACGCTCTGTTCAACGAGCCAGAGCTGACCCGCATCGCGCCAGGCTTTGGCATCGCCGCCGAGACGGCCAGCCTGCCTGGCGTGCCGGACGTCTCCTTCGGAAGCCTCGTCACCTATCAGAGGCCGCTGACGGCCAAGGCCTCGCTGATGCTCACGGCCGAAACCGGCTACATCGGCCGCTCGCGCCTGACCTTCGACCCGCGCTATTCGCCGTCCATGGGCGGCTATTACACCGGCAAGTTGTCGGCGCAGCTGATGACCGATCGCTGGCGGGCCGCGCTGTTCGTCAGCAATCCCTGGAACAGCTCCAGCGACACCTTCGCCTATGGCAATCCGTTCAGCTTCGGTCAGGTGCGCCAGGTCACGCCTCAGCGTCCGCGGACCTGGAGCCTGGCGCTTTCGGCCCACTTCTGAGCCGCTGTCGCAAAGCTTAAACATTTCTTAGCGCCACACCGGGGGGAGCCCCCTGACGGCGCCGTCATCTTCTGTGAGAGCGACCGCGGGGCGCGGGACGCTCGATCAGGGATTTCGAGTAATGACCAAGCTTTCCGTATTGCTCTGCGTCCACAATGAGGAGCAGCGCCTGCCCTCGTGCCTGGCCGCCTTGTCCTTCTGCGATGAGATCATCGTCGTCGCCGACCGTTGCAGCGATGGCACCGAGGCGATCGCCCGTCAGTACGGCGCCACGGTGGTTTCCGGCATTTTCCCGATCGAAGGCCCGCGCAAGCATGCCGGCCTGGCGCGCTGCACCGGCGACTGGATCCTGGAGCTGGACGCGGACGAAGGAGTCAGCCTCGCCTTCGCCAAGGAAGTTCGCGAAACCATCGAACGCTCCGATGCGGCCGACTGGTATCAAACGCCGATCGACAACTACATCGGCGACCAATTGGTCCGCCACGGCTGGGGCGGTTCGTTCGGCACATCCTCGGCCGCGCGGCTGTTCCGCCGAGGGGTCAAATCCTGGAAGTCCGAACGGGTGCACCCCGGCGCCAAGCTTGAGGGCGCGTATGGCGGTCGGCTCAAGCAGTCCCTGCGCCACATGGTCGATGAGGACATCGGCGATATGTTCGCCCGTCTATCACGCTACACCGCCCTGCGGGCGCTGGACCTGGCTGATCGCGGCAAGGTCAAGAGCATCGTTGACGACGCGTTCCGCGGCGTTCGCCGCTTCTTCAAATGCTATGTCTCGCGCAAGGGCTATCGGGAGGGCGACCTGGGCTTCCTGATCTCGCTGATGGCCGGTCTCTACCCGATCCTGTCGAACCTGCGCGCGCGCGAAATCCTCCGGAACCGCGCCCGGGGCGCCGCGACCCCTCCTACGCCGCTGGCCGCCCTGCCGCTGCGTCGGGCCGAGGCGGTGAGCCAGTAGCCGGATCATGCGGCGTTCCGCGCCCTTCGCCTTTCGCTTGCTACTCGGCCGGGAGCTTCGGCTCTGGGCCGAGGCAGGACACGCGCCGGTCCTGTGGTGGCGCGACGACGACGCACGCGCCACCGGCGAAGCGCTCGACAAGCTGCTGGACTTTTCGCGTCGCCACAGCGCCCCGCTGACCCTGGCGGCGATCGCCGGACCTCACCTTCCAGCTCTCGTCCGCCGGGTCGAGCGGGAAGCGTCCGTCGAGATCGCGATCCACGGCTTCAAGCACATTAACCGCCAGCCCGAAGGGCGCGGCTTCGGCGAAGTGGTCCCCGAGGATAGCCTTGAATGGGTTCGCGCCCAGCTGCGCGCCACCGTGATGGCGTTTCATCGCGCCGGCGCGCAGCCGACCCTGTTCGTTCCGCCCTGGAACAACCTGGCGCCCCAGGTCGTCGAGGCGATCGGCGACTCGGCGATCACGGCCGTGTCCGCCTTCGACCAGGAGCAGGGGTACGGCGAGGGCGTCGCGCGCCTGGACGCGCATCTCGACGTGCTGCGCTGGAAGGGTGGCGGCCGCTTCCGGGGACGCTGGCGCTTCCTCTCGCGGATGCGCCGGCTGATGGCGGAGCGACGGCTTTCCCGTCGGTGGGACGAGCCAATGGGCCTCTTGACCCACCACCTGGATCACGACGCGGCGACCTGGGCGTTCCTGGAGCAGTTCCTGGCGGCTTTCCCGATCCAGGCGCGACAGGACGTTATGAGCGCCGCCCCCCGCGCGCTGACGGCGCTTAGCGCCTGAACGCCTGAACGCTTGGCGTCAGGCCAGTTCTGTACGGTCGCGCAGGCACTCGCCAATGGCGCGGGCGCATCCTGGAAGGCCCAGCGCTCCCACGAACGACATGGCTACGGCGCAAACCAGCATGATCGGTTGGAAGATGCGCATCGGGAATCTCCAAGCGGCGTTCGTCAGTGGCACTGTGCCGAAACTGTAAGACGGAACCTTGACGGTTGTTCCGCGCCCGAATGAAAAAATTCAGAGGGCGGCTTTTTCGTCACGCGCGACGCCCAGCCCATAGGCCCGCCGGGCCGCCTCGATCCGCTCCAACTTGGCATTGAGCGGCGCCCAGTCGTCGGCTTGGTCGATCTGCGCCCACAGGACCTCGACCTCGTCGATGAGAAGCTCCTCCGGCTCGGGACGCTGGAACACCGCATCGTCCAGGCGCTCGGGACGGTCGGGGGCGTAGTCGGCGAGCCGCGCGCGGAACGCCCGGAAAGCCTCGCCCTCGTACAGCGCCGCCCGCGGTCCGGACAGCGCCCGCGCTTCGGAGGCCTCCCCCCGAACCAGTCGAAGAAGAACGGCTCCCAGCGCAGCGCGTCGCCGCCCTCGGCCAAGGCTCGGAAAGCCGCGTTGACCAGGTCGACATCATGGTCGGGACCGCGACTCTCGAGGCCCAGCCGGTCGAGGATCGCGCCGCGCAGCGCCGTCCGATAGGCCTCGGAGAAGCCGTTCAGCGCCGCCAGCAGTCCGGCCTGCTCGCCGACTAGCGTCAGGCAGGCGGCCAGTTGCTGCAGGTTCCAGAACACCGCCTCGGGCTGGCGACCAAAGCTGTAGAGACCCGAGTGGTCGAAATAGGCGGCGACGAAGTTCGGATCGTTGCGCGGCAGAAAGCGCCAGGGGCCATAGTCGAAGCTCTCGCCGGTGACCACCATGTTGTCGGTGTTGAGCACGCCATGCACGAAGCCCGCCGCCATCCAGCGGGCCAGCAGACGGGCGCTGGCGGCGACCACCGCCTCCAGCAGGGCGGCCGAGCGATCCGGCGCGGCGCCCAGATGCGGGAAGTAGGTCTCGACGACGTGGTCGATCAGGACCGAGATCAGGTCGCGGCGCTCGAAATAGGCCAGGCGCTGGAACGTGCCAAAGCGGATGTGGCTGTGCGAGAGTCTCGTCAGCACGGCCGAGCGGGTCGGGCTGGGCTCATCGCCTCGCGTCAGCGCCTCCCCCGTTTCAACCAGCGAGAACGCCCGGGACGTCGGGACGCCCAGCGCCTCTAGCAGACTGGCGGCCAGGACTTCCCGCACCCCGCCTTTCAAGGTCAACCGGCCATCGCCCGAACGCGACCAGGGCGTCTGACCCGAGCCCTTTGTGGCCAGATCCAGCAGGCGGTCACTCCCCGCCTCGCGCAGCTGGGCGAACAAGAAACCCCGCCCGTCGCCGAGGTCGGGATTGTAAACTCGGAACTGATGGCCGTGATAGCGCATGGCCAGTGGGACGGTCTGGTTGTCCGGCAGAGGCGCGAAACGGCCGAAATGAGCGGTCCATTCGGCGTCTGACAGTGCGCTTAGCCCCACGCTCGCCGCCGCTCGGTCATTGCGGTAGCGAAGTATCGTCTGGGGAAAGTCCGCCGCCTCGACGGGATCGGCGAAATCACGCCCCAAGGACTGGAAACGCGGGTCGGGACGGTAGGCGGGCGACAAGGACATGGTCGCCAGATGAGACCGAGACGGCTCGCGCGCAACCCTTCTTCGAAAGTACATGACGGTCGCCGAACGTTGTCACATCCCAGCAACAGAGACGGCTAGGCCTTTTTGTCACAAGGGATTTTGCTTGCCGAACGCCAGGACGGCGCCTAACCCTTGGTTATCCATTCGAACGGTCGTTCGAGCGGAGCAACGAAAAACAAGCCTGGGGACGGGCAAGCGTCTCCGGGCCAATGAACCGAGGTAGGAAATGCGCTTCACCCAGGTGCTTTGCGGCACTGCGTCCGCTGTCGTCCTCGTTGGTCTTGGCGCTTCCAGCGCCGCGCAGGCTCAAGAGAGCGACGTTCAAACCGTAGATAGCATTATCGTGACCGCCCAGAAGCGGGAACAGAATCTGCAGGATGTGCCGGTCGTGGTGACCGCCGTCGGCGCCAAGCTGCTGCAGGACACCGGCATCAGGGACATCAAGGACCTGACCATCCTGACCCCCGGCCTGACGGTGACCTCGACCTCTTCCGAAGCTTCGACGACCGCCCGCGTGCGCGGCGTCGGCACGGTCGGCGACAACCCAGGCCTCGAAAGCTCGGTCGGCGTGGTGATCGACGGCGTCTATCGCCCCCGCAACGGCGTGGGCTTCGGCGATCTCGGCGAGATGGATCGAATCGAGGTGCTGAAGGGCCCGCAAGGCACCCTCTTTGGCAAGAACACCTCGGCCGGCGTGATCAACGTCATGACCAAGGAGCCCGAGTTCGGCTTCGGCGCCAACGCCGAGCTGACCTTTGGCAACTACGAGGCCAAGGGCGCGTCCGCCTCGGTCACCGGACCGCTGTTCGAAGACAAGCTGGCTGGCCGCCTCTATGTCGCGGCGCGTCAGCGCGATGGCTACAACGACGTCATCACCGGCGGCGGCCCGTCCAAGCGCGACCAGGACGCCGACCAGAACTTCTATACGGTTCGTGGCCAGCTGCTGTTCATTCCGGACGACCGTTCGACCTTCCGCGTGATCGCGGACTACAGCCGCCGCGACGAGAACTGCTGCGGCGCGGTGCAGATTCGCACCGGCCCCACGGCCGCGATCCTGGCGGCGGTCTCCGGTCAGACCAGCGCCCTCGCGACAACCGCCGATCCCTACGACCGCGTCGCCTACTCAAACCGCGGCGCACCCGCCAAGATCGAGGACAAGGGGATTTCGCTGCAGGGCGACATCGACCTGCCCTTCGGCTCGCTGACCAGCATCTCGGCCATCCGCAACTGGCGCACCGACAACGGGCAGGACTCCGACTTCACCACGGCCGACATCACCTATCGCAACAAGGACGGCACGAACTATTCCGAGTTCACCACCTACAGCCAGGAACTGCGTCTGGCGGGGCGGAACGAGAAGTTCGACTGGATGATCGGCGCCTTCCTGGCCGACGAGCGCCTGGAAAACCGGGCCAACTTCTATTTCGGCAACCACTACGAACAGTATCTGGGCCGACTGCTGTCGCGCTCCGCCACCAATCCGGCGGGCGTGCCCAACTTCATCGCCCTGCTGCTGAACCGCGCGCCCAACACGTCCTTCGCGGGCGGCCAGGGCTTCCGCGACCGCTACGACCAGCGCGCCACCACCGTGGCCCTGTTCACCAACGACACCTGGCACGTGACCGACTCATTCGAGATCACCGCGGGCCTGCGCTACACGTCCGAGAAGAAGAAGCTCGACACCTACCAGAGCAACTCGGACGGCGGCGTCGGCTGCGGCACGGCCCTGACGCCCGCGGGCCAGGCCCGGATCGCCAGCATCGTCGGCGCGGCCGCCACC
The DNA here is from genome assembly GCF_002737755.1 of Caulobacter sp. BP25. Classification (GTDB taxonomy): domain Bacteria; phylum Pseudomonadota; class Alphaproteobacteria; order Caulobacterales; family Caulobacteraceae; genus Caulobacter. Next base: position 413,828 of record NZ_PEGH01000018.1, on the reverse strand, counting down.
GGCACGGTGGTCGCCAACCTCTGCCTGCCCTGGGCGAACGCGCTGTTCAACGGTCGCGGCACGCAGCAGGAGCGGACGGACAAGGAGTGGAGCGGCACGATCAAAGCGTCGTACCGCTTCTCGCCGGAAGTGTTCAGCTACGCGTCCTTCGCGCGCGGCTACAAGGGCGGCGGCTTCAACCTGGACCGTACGCAGTCCTCGAACGGCCTGCCTTCGGGCGGCCCGGGCGTCGTGCCGATCTATGACACCTCGTTCCCAGCCGAGTTCGTCGACAGCTACGAAATCGGCCTGAAGAACACCCTGTTCAACCGCACGGTTCTGCTGAACGTCAGCGGCTTCTATCAGAAGTTCACCGACTTCCAGCTGAACACGTTCCTGGGCACCTCGTTCGTGGTGCGCTCGATCCCCGAGGTGACGTCCACGGGCGTCGACGCCGACTTCCTGTGGTTCACGCCGGTTCGCGGCCTGACGGTGCAGAGCGGCTTCACCTACGCCGTAACCGAGTACGGCGATCAACCGATCCCGAACGATCCGGGCAACGCCCTGGCGCTGCTGCCCGGCAGCCGACTGTCGCTGGCGCCGAAGTACTCGGCCTCGGGCTCGCTGACCTACGAGACGCCGGTCGGCGACAACATGAAGGCCCGCTTCAACATCGGCGCGAAGTACTCTTCGTCCTACAACACCGGTTCGGACCTGTTCCCGCCGAAGGTCCAGAAGGCGTACACGGTCGTGAACGGCCGCGTGGGCCTGGGCTCAGCCGACGAGCGGTGGACCATGGAGCTGTGGGCCCAGAACCTGCTGAACGAAAAGTACATGCAGGTCGCCTTCAACGGCCCGCTGCAAGGCTCCTCGGGCCTCAGCGCCACCCAGAGCACCTACAATGCGGCGCTGGACACCATCACCTACGACGCGTTCCTGGGCGCCCCCCGGACCTATGGTCTGACGCTGCGCTCGCGGTTCTAGCCGGGAGGGGGAACCTTCGGGGGCGCCTGCCTCCGAGGGCTTTCGGAAGAGGGAAGGGCGATCCGGGCAACCGGGTCGCCCTTTTCTTTTCCGCCTTCGACCTTTTCCGCTTTCCGGGCTTCCGGACGACCGCGCATCACCTCAGCATGGTCCGGGGGTAGAGTTGACGCCGGGAGACCGCCAGCATGAAGACGATCCGCTTCCTGGGAATCTGGATCTGCCTCGTGCTCGGCCTGACGCTGGGCGCGTGGAGCCTGCGCACGCCAGCGCCTCTGCCCGCCAACGCTCCGCCCGCCGCCTTTTCGGCCCAGCGCGCCATGACCGACGTCGTCGCCATGGCTCAAGCCCCGCATCCCACGGGCTCGGCCGAGATCGCGCGGGTGCGGGATCATCTCCTGACGCGAATGGGCGAGCTGGGTCTGGAGGTCTGGGTTCGCCCCGACCAAGGCTTTCACGCCAATGGCAAGGATCGTCGCGCCCTGACCGTCGCCTCGGTGCAGAACCTGGTCGGCGTGCTGCCCGGAACCCGGCGAGACCTGCCCGCCGTCCTGGTCATGAGCCACTATGACTCGGTCCATAACTCGCCCGGCGCGGCGGATGACGCGGCCGGGGTCGCCGCCGCTCTCGAGATCGCCCGCGCCTTGAAGGCCGACGGCGCGACCAGACGCGATGTCATCTTCCTGTTCACCGACGCCGAGGAGCCAGGCCTTCTCGGCGCCGAGGCGTTCTTCGCCCGCGACCCGCTGGCCCGCCGCGTAGGCTTGGTCGTGAACCTGGAGGCCCGAGGCGACGCCGGGCGGGCGGCGATGTTCCAGACCGGCCCGAGTAACGGCGCCCTGATCAGCGTCTTCGCCGGCGCCGCCAAAGGGCCCTCGGCCAACTCGCTGGCCTCGACGGTCTATGCGAGAATGCCCAACGATACCGACTTTACCCACGCGGTGCGCAAGGGCCTGCCCGGCCTGAACCTGGCCTTCATCGACAACCAGCTCGCCTATCACACGCCGCTCGCCCGTCCGGATCATCTGGAGAAGGGCAGCCTGCAGCATGTGGGCGACCAGACCCTGCCGACGATCCGAGCCCTGGCCGACGCGGCCGAACTGCCGGCCAAGACGTCCGACGCGATCTATTCCGACGTTCTGGGCCAGGTGCTGATCAGCTATCCGCCGATCGTCGGCTGGGTGTTGCTGGGCGTGGCCGCGCTGCTGGTCCTGTTCGCCGCCTGGCGCACGCTGAGCCTTGGCGCCGCCAGCGGCTGGGAGATCGCCCGGGGCGCGGCGGGCCTGCTGCTGCTGGCGACGACCGCCGCCCTGATCCTGCATCTGGCCGGCCGGCTGCTGATGGTCCGCGACATCCAGCGCTATTACGGCCTTCTGGTCGGCTTTGATCAGATGCTGTGGGGCGCCGTCCTACTGGCGATCGCCGCGGGCCTCGCCGTCGCCACAGCCATGGCGCGCGGCGCCCGCCGGATCATCCCCTGTGTCGCGGCGCTCGCCCTCGGCGCCGCGTGCAGCCTGGCCGGCGGCTTTGATCAGGTCGGTCTCGCCCTCGGTGTCGCGACCAGCGTCCTGGCCGCTCTGACCCTGGGACATCGGACCGACGCGCTGGGCGGCTGGATCGGCGGCCTGGTGGTGCTGCTCGTCCTGGCGACGACCGCTCAGGTTCTGGCCCCCGGCGCGACCGTGATGCTGACCTGGCCGCTGCTGGTCGGCGCCCTTGGCGTCGCCCTGGCGGTTGGTCTGGGCGGGACGCGGGACAAGCGCGCAGCCCTGGCCCTGACAGTCGTGATCGGCGCGCTCGCCACCGTCTCCCTGGCCCAGCTGACCGCTTGGGGCGCCTTTACCTTCGCGGGTCTTGGCCTGCAGGCGCCGGCGGTGCTGGCCCTGTTCGCCATGCTGGCCGCCCCAGCCCTGTCGCCCCTGACCCACGAGTTCGCCGCCACCCGCTGGGCCTGGCGCGCCGCCGCCGTCCTGGTCGTGGCCGGCGGGAGCCTGATCACCGCATCGGCCCTGCGGGAAGGAACCGCCGAACGCCCCGCCCCCACCAGCGCCCTGCACGTCGCCGACCTGTCGACCGACAAGGCCTGGCGCGTCGCCGAGCTGCCGCGCCTCGACGCCTGGACCAAGGCCGCCCTGCCCGACGACGGCGGCTCTGCGGCGGCCCAGCGGACCCTGGCGCCGTTCTGGCGCAAGCCTGTCTGGATGTCGGAAACCCGAGCCGTTCCGGTCGAAGCCCCGCAGCTTTCGTTCGACCGCGCCGAGGATCGCCTGCTGGTCAGACTGACCCCCGCTCCAGGCGCCGAGTGGGTCAGCCTCCGCCTCAAGCCCAGCACGGCCCTCAGCGAGCCTCGCCTCAACGGCCGCCCGATCACCCTCGCGACCCAGGCCGGCCAGTGGACGACCCTGACCTATCATGCCCCCGACCCCAGCGGCGTCACGCTCAGCTTCACGACGCGGGGGCCTGGCCAGGTCGAGGTCGCGGCGCTGGAGTATCACAATGGCTGGCCGACCCTGGCCAAGGCCCCGCCGCCCAAGCCCGCCAGCCTGATGGCCTTCGGCATGTCGGACAAGACGGCGGTGCTGGTGCGGGGCCAGGCCAGCTGGTGAGACCTCAGACCGCGAAGACCCCCTCGCCCGGGTCCTTCTCGTAGAGGGCCGCGACGCGATCGGCGCGGCGTTCCAGCGTCGCCCGCTGGTTGACGTAGCCCTTGTCGGTGATCTCGCCCGCGTCGATCGAGGGCGCCTCGGTCAGGATCGTGAAGCGCGCCACGCGCCGCGAGGATCCGCCCGCCGCTGCGTTGAAGGCGGCCAGCCGCTGGCGCAGGATCGCCACCAGCTTCTCCAGCGGCGTGCCCGGTTCCGGATCGGCGACCAGGGCCGCCAGGCCCGCCGGCGAGGGCCACAGCATGGCGCCGATGAACGGCTTGTCCTGGCCGGTGATCACCGCGTCGTGGATGTAGGGGCTGCAAGCTGCGACCAGGTCGGGACGCAGCACGCCGACGCTGACCCAGGTGCCGGTGTCCAGCTTGAAGTCCTCGGTCACCCGGCCGTCGAAAACCAGGCCCTTGGCCGGATCGTCCGGATCGACGAACCGCGCCGCGTCGCCCAGCCGGTAGAAGCCTTCCTCGTCGAAGGCGGCGGCGGTCTTTTCCGGGTCCTTGTGATAGCCGGCCGCCACGGTCGGGCCCTTGACCCGCACCTCGTACTTGGCGCCGCTGGGGGCCAGCTTCAGCTGGATCCCCGGCAGGGGAAGCCCGACCAGGCCAACCCGCTCGGTGATCCAGTGGGTCACGGTGACGCCTTGCGTCTCGGTCGCGCCGTACATGGTGGTCAGCGGGATGCGGTGGCCGGTCTCGGCCACGGCCAGGGCCTGAATCCGCTCATAGACGTCGTTGGACAGGGTCGCGCCGCCGTAGCCCATATAGCGCAGGTTCTTGAAGAACGAGCGCCGCAGGTCCGGGTCCTTCTCCATCGCCTCGGCCAGCATCGAGAACGCGATCGGGGCCGAGCCGAACACGATCGGCGAGACCTCGTAGAGGTTCTTGATCGTCGTCTCGAACATGCCCGGCAGCGGCTTGCCCTCGTCGATGTGCAGCGTGCCGCCGCCCCAGATCACGGCGTTGAAGGTGATGTTGCCCGCCGAGATGTGGCTCCAGGGCATCCACTCCAGGCTTTGGGAGACCTCGCCCGTCTCGGGCTCATCGGCGCGCAGGCCCTCCTGGCCGGCGATGACCCCGGCCATCATGCCGTGGCTCTGGGGCACGGCCTTGGGCATGCCGGTCGAGCCGGAGGTGAACAGGTACTTGGCCACGGTCGCGGGGCCCACGCTCTCCAGCGCCGCCTTCAGCGCCGGGGTGGGCGTCGTGGCTGCGACCGTCGCATAAGAGATCGCGCCCTCGCCCGTCCCGTCGCCGGTGACGATCAGCAGGGTCGGGTCCAGGCCCTTCAGGACCTCCAGCGCCTTGGCGAACATCGCCCCGCTCTGAGCGAAGACGACGCGCGGCGCCACGCGCTCGAAGCAGTGCTTGAGCTTGGCGTGGTCGGTCGAGATCAGGCTGTAGGCCGGGCTGACCGGCGCGGCCGGCACGCCGGCGGCATAGGCCCCCAGCGTCATCAGGGCGTGCTCGATAGAGTTACTCGACAGGATCATGACGCTGTCGCCCGCCGTCAGGCCTTGGTCGAGCAGCCACTGGCCGATCCCCTCGACCTGGCGCAGGGCCTCGCCGTAGGTCACCTGCCGCCAAGGGCCATGCCCCGGCTCGCGTTGCTTGAGGTAGGGTCGCTCAGGATGCTCGGCCGCCTTCTGGGCGAACAGGTGGGCGATCGAGCGGGGGCCTTCCCCGGGAGGATGGTTCGAGGTGATGACGATCGAGCCGTCGGCCCGGCGCTCGACGCTGACGTCGGGCCCCCTCATCGGCAGCGGCTTGAACGGAGCGGCGGAAGGCTCGCGCACCGGCGAGCCGCCGTCGGGCGGCGTCATGGTCTCACTCCCTCAAGTTATCGTTGTTCTGTTGACGGTGAAGCCAAACCGGCCGCGCGGCAAGACTGACGTCGCGGAAACAGGCCTTGGAGCGCCCGTCAGGCCCGCCGGCGCGGCCTGCGAGACGCCTTTGCCGCCGCCTCGACCGAGGAGACCTGCTGGGCGAAGGTCTCGAGGCACACCCCGAACCGCTCGCCGCAGCCGCAGTCGATCACGGGCAGGAACCGCACCGTCTCGATCGTGGCGCGGGCCCCCTCGCCGCAGCGGGGGCAGGGGAACTCAAGCTCAACGCCACCAACGTCCAGACCCGCCATGCCGGTCGCTCCCGCCGCGTGCGCCTTTCCGAATCCCTCGAAAGACGCCTCGACGATGACAGGCCTCGACGCCGCCGTCCCTGCGACGTTCTGTCAATTTTATGCGACGCCCAGGCCCCGCCAGACCGGCAGGACGGTGTCGGCGAAGGCGATCGCCTGGGCCTCCAGCGCCGCCTTGGCCGCGTCGGGCGCTAAGGCCCCGCCGCCCGCGACCAGGGCCTGGCCCTGCGCCGCCAGCGTCTGAGCCGCGAAGGCCGCCCAGTCGGCCGGCCCGCCGCCCGACCGCTCCCGCGCCAGCCAGAACAGCTGGTGGAAGCGCTGGGCCGGGATGGCGCCGCCGGTCACCGGCGAGGCCAGGAACGACAGGTCCGTCGCCTCGGCCGCCCGCCGGGCCAGCTCCAGGTTCAGGGCCCGCGCCGTCCCCGCCCCGCGCGCCGCCGTCTCCGCGCCCTGCGCCAAGGCCACGACGCCCTGGGAGATCAGCAGGGCCAGGGCCGTGGTCAGCTGCAGGAAGCTCGTCCCCTCGGGCGCGACCGCTTCCAGCTCGCCGATCGGGCGCGGCTGGGCGTCGCCCAGCGTCTCCAGGATCGCGTCGTACAGCGGCCCCTCCAGGGCGACCTCGGCGAAGGACCCGCGCGCCTTGTCCAGCGGCAAGGCGACCGGCTTGGCCAGCACCACGCGCTGGTCGCGCAGGGCCCGGCGCTGGTCGGCGGGCGCCAGGGGCGAGAGCCCGCGCAGCCAGTAGTCGCGCCGGAACTGGGCGTTGACGGCGAAGTCGCGGAACGTCTCGCGCAGCGACGGGTCGGGCAGCGTGCTCAGGAAGGCGGCCATGCCCGGCGCCACGTTCAGCGCCTCCACCTGCTCGGGCATGAAGGCCGAGGTCGCGAACGACAGCTTGGCGGCCGACAGCCGCGCCTCGACGTCGGCGAACCACATCGGATGCCAGTCTCGGTTCATGTACTCGTGGACCATGTAGGCGCGGTCCTGCTTGAGCAGGGCCTCCAGCCGGTCGATTACGTTGGTATTGAGCCGGGAATAGAGCGGGTCCTCGGCGAAGAAGCGCTGCATGGTCGAGAGCGCGGCGTCGAGGTTGACGGCGGGCCCCAGGCCCGGCGCGCCCAGCGTCTCGGCGTGGCGCTTCATCAGGTGACGCAGCGGCCCGGCCACGGCCCAGCCCGGCTGGGTGTTGTAGGAGATGTAGGCCAGCCCCCCGGGCTTCAGCCTGCGGCGCAGGAAGGCGACGATCTTGTCCCGCGCCGCGTCATTGACCCAGCTCCAGACGCCGTGCAGGGCCACGAAGTCGAAGTCCGGCAGGTCCGGCCGCGCGGCGAACTCGTCGAAGGCGTCGTCGAAGAAGTGGGCCTTGGCCCCGCTGGCGGAAACCAGGTCGCGGGCGAACAGCGCATGGGCCGGGGCGAAGTCGCAGCCCCACCATTCGATGTCGGCCTGCGTGGCCGCATGCACCGCCGCCGAGCAGCCCTGGCCAAAGCCCAGCTCGCAGGCCGTCTCGATCTTCGGCGCCCGCAGGCCCTTCAGCGCCAGCGGAAAGGCCGACCGAACCGGGTTCAGCTCGGGATAGACCCCGTAGGTGTACCCCATCTCGACCACATAGCCGGCGCTCCAGTCTTCGTTCATCCGTGCCTCTCCCCGAGTCAGGGCCACGGTGGGCCGGGCGGAGGGCGGGGGCAAGGGGGAGAAAGAGCGGCGTTGCGTCACTTGCCCCCTCCGCGCTGGCGCGCTCCTCCCCCGGAGGGGGAAGAAGGGGCGCCTTCTGCCCCCTATGGGGGCGGACGGCCGCGAAGCGGCCAGGTGGGGGCAAGTGAAATCAGCCTCACGCGATCGCTCGCTGAAGGTTCGGAAGGGGATGCGGAGCGCCCGGACATTCGTCCGGAGTATGGATAGTGAGTACCGTTTCGACGAAGCCAGGCGCTCCGCGCAGTCGTTATCCGGTGAGCCTTCGACGCGCGGGGTTTTAACCCGCTTCCGAAAGAGGCCCCCGGCGGGCGGGCCGGGCTGGCGACCCGGTCCCCGGACCGTTCGGGCGATTTCAGCCCAAACCCTGTCCCGCTCAACCACCCCCGACAGCCGTCACGATCGCCGGCCGGACGTCCCTTCCAAGCCATCGGGTGAGGAAGAGTATGGAGGGGGTTTCAACGCGGATGATCCAGCGGCGTGTAAAAGTGAGAAGTGGTTGAAATCGTTAGGTTCGATTCCGGATACGCCGAGCATAGAGCGCCTTGAACGCTCGTAAAGTTCCTCCCCCGCGATGCGGGGGAGGAACTGAACCCCCTCAGCTATTGCTGCCGATATATTTGCGCACCTCTTCCTCGCCAGACCCCGCATGATCGACGGCTTCGTTCAGGACGTCCTCGGTGACGCCCAGCATCTCGGTCCAGTAGCGCACGGCCTCGGGCTCGCGGACGTCGATCCGGGTGGCGGCGGGATGGGGGTGGTGGTCGGGCATGGCGGTCTCCTTCACGGAGTCCAAGCCGTGGCGGACCCAAGGGTTCCGCCCGCCCGCGCGGCTCAGCGCTTCTTGCCAAGCTCGGCGGCGATGTCCTTGGTCATCTTGCCGACCTTGCGGTGGGCGGCGGTGATCTGGTCGCGGGTCACGCCCCAGCGCTTCATCCAGTATTCGACGGCCTGGCGCTCGGAGAGATCCAGGCGGTCCTTGTCGATGAAGCCGCGCTTATCTTTCAGGCCGGCCATCAGCGGCTCATCCACGGCTTGGACGCGCCCGTCGCCACGCGCGCCGCTTGCTGGCGCTGGAACTTGCCCCCGCGCGGGGGCTTGGGCCGCGCGTCGAGCGCGGCTTGCTTCAGACGCAGAGCGCGCTGGATCGGGGTCTCGGCGGGTGGGGTATCGGTGGTCATGGGCGGGAGGGTAGCCCAATCCCTCTCCCAGAGGGAGAGGGTGGCCGCGAAGCGGTCGGGAGAGGGGTTTCACCCCGGCCGCGCGCCCCGCAGCGCCGCCAGAATGTCATCCGCCGTCCCGCCGGGATCGGCCAAGACCCGCTCGTTGCGGAACCTCAGCACGGCATAGCCGAACAACTCAAGCGCCTGCGTGCGGCGTGCGTCGTAATCCTCGCGCCCGTCGTGCGCGGCGCCGTCCAGCTCGACGATCAGCTTGCTCTGTTCGCAGACAAAGTCGGCGAAGTAGCCGCCGATCGGGACCTGCCGCCTGAACTTGAACCCGCCCAGCCGGTGCGCCCGGACCAGGCCCCACAGCGTCTTCTCGGCCAGGGTCTGGGATTGGCGCAGGCGGCGGGCGTTGGCGGTGGCGTCCATGGCGGGGAGGATGAGCTCGACCTTTGGGCGCTTTCAACGGAAGGAATCGGGATTTCCCGCTTTCCGATCCCTCTCCCGGCGGGAGAGGGCGGGGCCCGCCGCGCAGCGGTGGGAGGGAGAGGGATTACGAGGGCCGCCGCCCTGCCGGCGCTCCGGCTGGCGGCTTACCCCCTCTCCCCGGCCCTCTCCCCATGGGAGAGGGAGTCGCGACGCCCCTCCCCGCCCGGGAAGGGAGCCATGCTTACATCTCACGGCGAGACGATCGCCGGGCTGTCCAGGTCACTCAAGGCCGACGCTTCGCGTCGCCGCGACGCGGTCGCCGGAGGCGAGCCTTGACTGACCTGGTCAGTCCGGCACGCTGCTGCCTCCAAGAGATGTAAGGCTGGGTCCGACCCTGGGAGGTCATTCAATGAGCATTTTCGCTCCAGGAATATCAGATGAACACTACGCGGCTTTAGGGCGGATCGCAGACGCCTGGGCACGTCTGGAGCAGATTATCGACCTTATGTCTGTCGCGCTGGTTAGCGATGACGCAGAAGCAGGACTCTGCCTGACTGCACAGGTTATCGGACCTTCCAGGAAAATAGACGCCTTGCTCTCTCTGCTCAAGCTGAGAGGGGCGTCTGAAGGGCTCCTAAAATCTGCTAGATCGTTATCTGGGACTGTAATTGAACTAGGCAATCAAAGAAATCGAGCACTGCACGATCCCTGGTCATCTATAGGCGTCGCGGATGACGGTTACGCAGAAATATTCAGAGGAAGCGGCTTAGGGTTTAAAATCCCCAAGAAATACGCCCCACACAGAACAGAAATTACGGCCCGAAAAACTCTCGTATTCAAAGACAAAAGAGTTGAAACAAAGGAATTAAAAGAACTTTTCAATGCGATTGAATCGTTAACAATGCGTTTTCTCGACCTATCTGCAAAAATTGATGGGGAGAACATTTCTCCAGCGGTAAGGGAAGTGCCAAAAAAGGCGGAGCCTCCCGGCCCCGCCCTCTCCGTCTAAATCAGCAGCAGAGCCAGCCCCCTACTCCGCCGCCACCTTCGCCGAGTAGCCCAGGATCGCCTTGGTCTCCAGGAACTCGCCGAAAGCGTGGTCGCCCCACTCGCGGCCGTTGCCGCTCATCTTGTAGCCGCCGAACGGGGCCATCAGGTCGGGGCTGGCGCCGTTCAGGTTCACCTGGCCCGCGCGCAGCTTGGCCGCCACCTTGCGGACCTCGCCCGGGTCGCCGCCCGAGACATAGGCCGCCAAGCCGTACTCGGTGTCGTTGCCGACCGTGACGGCTTCCTCAACCGTGTCGTAGCCCAGGATCGAGACCACCGGGCCGAAGATCTCTTCCTTGGCGATGGTCATGTCGTTGGTGACGTTGGCGAAGACGGTGGGCTTTACGTAATAGCCCTTGTCCAGGCCCTCGGGACGGCCGGGACCGCCGGTGACCAGGGTGGCGCCCTCGTCGATGCCCTTCTGGATCAGGCCCTGGATCTTGTTCCACTGGGTCTCGGAGATCACGGGGCCCATCTTGTGGTTGCCGTTCGGGTCGCCGACCGTATGGGCCTCGGCGGCGGCCTTGGCGATGGCGATCACCTCGTCCATGCGCGTAGCCGGCACCAGCATGCGGGTCGGGGCGTTGCACGACTGGCCCGAGTTCAGCATCACCGAGGCCACGCCGCCGCCGACGGCCTTCTGGAAGTCGGCGTCGTCGAGGATGATGTTGGGGCTCTTGCCGCCCAGCTCCTGGTGAACGCGCTTGACGGTCGGGGCGGCGTTCTTGGCCACCTCGACGCCCGCTCGGGTCGAGCCGGTGAACGAGACCATGTCGACTTCCGGGTGGCTGCTGAGGGCCGCGCCGACCGTGGGGCCATCGCCATTGACCAGGTTGAACACCCCGGCCGGAACGCCGGCGGCGTGCAGGATCTCGGTCCAGATATAGCCGCTGAACGGCGCGATTTCCGAGGGCTTCAGCACCATCGTGCAGCCGGTGGCGAGCGCCGGGCCGACCTTGCAGGCGATCTGGTTCACCGGCCAGTTCCACGGCGTGATGAAGGCGCAGACGCCGATCGGCTCCTTGACGATGCGGGTCGTGCCGCGGTCTTCCTCGAACCTGTAGTCCTTCAGCACCGCCATCGCCGTCTGGACGTGGCCGATGCCCATGGCCGCCTGGGCGCGCTGGGCCAGCCAGGCGGGGGCGCCCATCTCCTCGGTGATGGCCTTGGCCATATCCTCGAAGCGCTTCTGGTACTCGGCGATGATCCGCTCGAGCAGGTCGATGCGCTCCTCGCGGCTGGTCTGGGAGAAGGTGGCGAACGCCTTGCGCGCGGCGCGCACGGCCTTGTCGACGTCGGCGGCCGAGCCCATCGAGATGACGCCCGCGACCGCTTCGGTGGCCGGGTTGATGACGTCCAGGGTCTTGGGCTGGGCGGGATCGACCCAGGCGCCGTCGATGTAGAACTTGGTGTAGTCGCGCATGACGTTCTCCTGCCCGTTGGGATCGCCCGCTCTAGTTGGGAGAGACGGCGGACGGTTTCAAACAAGCATTTAATGTGATCGGCGTTCAGGTGTGAAGGGGGCGATTTTGAATCCCTCTTTCATGGAGAGAGGGGTTTTTCGCGCCTCACCACATCGCGTCCGGCTCTTCCCCATGCAGCGCCTCGGCGATCCGGCGGCGGGTGGCCCGCGTGGTCTCTTCCGGCAGGTCGTGCGGATCAAACCAGCCCACCGCGTGGATCTCGCCGGCGGCGTTGCTGGCGCAGGTCTCCCAGGCGTCGATGCGGTAGACCAGGACGTGGTCGCCGGGGTGCAGGATCTCGTTGCTGTGGGCGCTGACCAGGCGCGGGCGCGACAGGGCGCGCACGCCCGCCTCCTCGGCCAGCTCGCGGACCACGGCGAGCTCGGCCGTCTCACCGCGCTCGACCCCGCCGCCAGGCAGGTACCAGCCCTTGATGTAGGTGTGCTGGATCAAGAGGACCTTGCCGTCCTGATCCGTCACCACCGCCCGCACCCCCAGCGTCAGCCCCCGCTTGAAGCGGAAGAAGGCGTAGACCAGGGGACGGGTGAACGGTTCGATGCGGCGGCGCCAGAGCATGGGGTAGGTAGTAGCGCGGGCCGGCCTTGCGGTCAGTCCCCACGACCGCTAAAGCCGAAGGGATATCGTCATTCTCTTTCGGAGCCGCGCCATGCTCGCGATCCTCGTCATCGCCATCTTCATCGGCATCGTCATGACGCTGAACGTCTCGGAATTCGGCCGCATCGACTGATCTCGCCGATGAGCGCGCGCGGCGCGGCCCTGGTCACTGGCGCGGGGCGTCGGATCGGCCGGGCGTTGGCCCTGGAGGCCGCCCGCGCTGGCTATGACGTCGCCGTCCACCATCGCGCCTCGGCCGAAGACGCCGAGGAGACGATCGCCGCTGTGCGGGCGCTGGGCGTTCGCGCGGCCCTGGTCCGCGCCGACCTTTCCGACGAGAACGAGACGCGCGGCCTGATCGCCCAGGCGTCCGAAGCTCTCGAACGGCCCGTCACCCTGCTGGTCAACAGCGCCTCGGCCTTCGAGGACGACCGCGTGGGAAACCTCTCCCGCCAGACCTGGGACCTGCATCTCGACACCAACCTGCGCGCGCCGCTGGTGCTGGCCGAGGCGTTCGCCGCCGCCCTGCCGGACGAGCGCTCACCAGCCCTTGGGGGCCTGGTGGTCAACATCATCGACCAGCGCGTCTGGCGGCCCAATCCGCAGTTCTTCAGCTACAGCCTGTCGAAGGCGGGCCTTTGGTGGGCGACCCAGACCCTCGCCCAAGCCCTGGCGCCGCGCATCCGGGTCAACGCGATCGGCCCCGGACCGGTGCTGCCGTCGGTGCATCAGGCGCCCGGCGAGTTCGAGGCCGAGGCCGCCGGCGTGCTGTTGCAGCGGCGCGCCACGCCAGACGACGTCGCCGCCGCCCTGCGCTATCTCATTGACGCCACGTCGGTCACGGGCCAGATGATCGCCGTAGACGGCGGCCAGCACCTGGGCTGGAAAACGCCCGACATCGTCGCTCCGTAATAGAGAGGCCGCCCCTTGGCCGCAGCTCCGCTTCCCGATCCCGCTTCCGCCCCCGTTCAAGACCTGGCGCGCGTCATCATCACCAAGGTCTTCGTGCGCGGCCTGAAGGTCGACGCCCAGATCGGGGTCTATGACCACGAGCACGGCCGCATGCAGCCGCTGGTGGTCGATGTCGAGCTGGACGTGGCCGCCAGCCACTGTGAGCGCCTGCCCGACACCGTGAACTACGAGATGGTCGGCGAGGCCGCCCGCGCCATCGTCGCCGAGGGCCATATCGACCTCGTCGAGACGTTCGCCGAGCGGCTGGCCCAGGCCTGCTTCAGCGATCCCCGCGTGACCCGCGCCCGGGTGCGGGTCGAAAAGCCCCTAGCGCTCGCCCCACACGCCGCCGCCGCTGGCGTCGAGATCACCGCCGTTCGGGCCTGACACCGATGAGCATCCGCCACGGCGCCCGGCTCTCCCCGCTCCAGCCCGAGACGGTCTGGACGCTGGAGGCCGGGGTCCTGGTGGAGACGCGCGGCAAGGGCGAGCGGCGCTTTCCGCTGACGGGCCTGACCCGCTATCGCCTGGCCGTCGGCCAGGACGGGCGCCGACGCAGCCTGCTTTTGACCTTCGGCCGCCGCCGGATGGTGATCGTTTCGCAGAGCTACCTGGCGCCCGGCCGGTTCGAGGACCGGCTGGCCGGCTTCTCGACCCTGGCGCGGGCGATCGCCGCCGTCGGCGCGGACCTCTCGCCCAAGGCCCGGTTCGGTGTCGCGCGGATCGAGGCGCGGGCGGCCCTGACCGGCATGATCGCCCTGACCGCCTTGGGCGCGGCCGCGACCCTGACCTTTTCGCTGAGCGCCGGCATGGCCGCCGTGGGCGTCGACATGACCGCGCGGATGGTCTTCGTCCTGCTGCTGCTGACGGCCGCCCTGCCCTGGATCGGCGCCGGCCCGGCCTTCGACCCGCATGATCCGCCGACGGACCTGCTGCCGTAAAAGAAAACGCCCCGACCATCTGGCCGGGGCGTTGGCGATCGAGGCTGGGGGTGAGACCTCGAGCGGCGGAGGGGTTAGCGGGGCATCAGCACGGTGTCGATCACGTGGATCACGCCGTTGCTGGCGCCCACGTCGGTGGCGGCGACGGTGCTCTTGCCGCCCTTCTCGTCGGTGATCACGACCTTGCCGCCCTCGATCGCCGCCTTGAACTGGCAGCCGCCGACCGTCTTGATCGTGTAGGCGCCGCCGTGGGACTGGATGGCGGCCACCAGGTCCTTGGCCATGACCTTGCCGGCCACGACGTGACAGGTGAGGATCTTGGTCAGGGTGGCCTTGTTCTCGGGCTTGACCAGGGTCTCGACCGTGCCGGCCGGCAGCTTGCCGAAGGCGGCGTTGGTCGGGGCGAAGACCGTGAACGGGCCCGGGCTCGACAGGGTGTCGACGAGGCCGGCGGCCTTGACCGCCGTGACCAGGGTCGCGAAGTCGGCATTGCCGGCGGCGACGCCGACGATGTTGGGCTTGGCGCCGTGGTGGTCGGCGAGGGCGGGGGTGGCCAAGGTCGTGGCGAGCGCCGTCGCGGCGACGGCCAGCACCGCAGTGCGGCGCAGGATCGAACGCATCATCTTTTTGAACCTTCCATCGGATTGGGGGGAGATGGGTGGGGAGAAAGTCGACGGCGCGCGGTCACTAGGCATTACGCGCGGCCGTCCGGATCGGACGCGTTCGGCGAACATGACTTTTTCGTAATGTTCTACGCCGCAGCTCAGATGGAGCGACGAGAGCCGTCTTCCTGGCCCCTGTGGCCAGGACCCATGCCAAGGGAGGTCTGTGCATTCGGAATTGGTCTGGGCGGAAAGTCCTAGAACGCCGATCCAACGCATATGGGCCGGAACCATGGGTCCTGGGCGCAAGGCCCAGGAAGGCGGGTTGTTTCCGGTCTACAGAGAACGATCGCGCCTATCCGAAGGTGAAAACGGCGTCATGACGCCACCTTCATTTGCATCCGGACCGCGACGGCGCGATCGTTGAGCCAACGACGATATCTCAAGGCTCAAACCGTTGTCAGACCCCACCCTCGACCCGGCCGTCCCGCCCAAGCTGCAGGACGACAAGACCCTGCCGGGGATCAGCTACGCCCTGCTGATCGCGGGTCCGCCGACCGGCGGCCTGACCTGCATCATCGCCGCGATCCTGGCCTATGTCAGCCGCAAGGACGCGCCCGAATGGCTGGCCAGCCATTACGAGTTCCAGATCCGGACCTTCTGGCTGGCTGCGCTGTTCGCCGCGATCTCGGCCCTGCTGACCGTGATTGGGATCGGCGTTGTGCTGATGGTCGCGGTCGGACTGTGGATCATCGTCCGCGGGATCATCGGCCTGTCCAACCTGTTTAAGAACCAACCCTATCCCACGCCCAAGAGCTGGATGCTTTAATCATGACCGACACCATCGTCACCCCGAGCTCGGAAGAGAAGCTGCTGCCGGCCGTCGTCTATGGCCTGTACCTGCTGGGCTTCACCAACGGCCTGACCTTCTTCGTCGGCCTGATCGTGGCCTATGTCAGCCGCGACAGCGCCGGCCCGGTCAACGCCAGCCACTTCACCTTCGCCATTCGCAGCTTCTGGCTGTCGATCGCCGGCTTCCTGCTGGGCTTGGCGATCTTCGTGGTCGGCATCCCGCTGAGCTTCGTTCTGATCGGCATTCCGATGCTGATGCTGGGCGGCGCCATCATGGGAGCTATCGGCCTGTGGTTCATCGCTCGCTGCATCGCCGGCATCTACTATCTGGCGCGGGGCGAAGCCTATCCGCGCCCGCAAAGCTGGCTGATTTAGAGGCGCCCGCCCGCCTCCGGCGCCCATCCGAAGGTCGCCCGCGCCCGCGCGGCGACCAGGCGGGGCCTGGCCTCTCGACTTCGACGCGCCACCCCAATCATCTGCTCTGCTGGCGGACGCCGCGTCTGGGGAGGCGCGGAGCCGACGAACGGTCGGATCATCTGGGGTGATCCACGCGATATCGGAGAGAGCGGCGGCGAGCGTGCTCGCAAGGGGATGAACCCGCTCTTTCCATCACGGATCGTCCGTGCACGGCCTGTCCGCTGGCGCGGCGGCGGCGAGCACTCGCCGCCGCCCGGACCGTCGCCAAGGCCCATAGAAACTTTCTATCCCATCTAGAAGATTTATCAATTAGCTCGATTGTGCAGCGCACTATAGACACCGGCCATCGTTTCAACGGAGCGCCCAATGTCGCTGATCAACACCGAGATCAAACCCTTCACCGCCCAGGCCTACAAGGACGGCAAGTTCGTCACGGTCAGCGATGCGGACACCAAGGGCAAGTGGTCGGTCTTCTTCTTCTATCCGGCCGACTTCACCTTCGTCTGCCCGACCGAGCTGGAAGACCTGGCTGACAACTACGACGTCTTCACGCGCCTGGGCGTCGAGATCTACGCCGTGTCGACCGACACCCACTTCTCGCACAAGGCCTGGCACGACAGCTCGCCGGCCATCGGCAAGATCAAGTACACGATGATCGGCGATCCGTCGGGCGTGGTGACCAACAACTTCGAGATCATGCGTCCGGGCGTCGGCCTGGCCGACCGCGGCACCTTCCTGGTCGACCCGCAAGGCGTGATCCAGTTCATGGAAGTCACCGCCGAAGGCATCGGCCGCAACGCCATTGAGCTGCTGCGCAAGATCAAGGCCGCCCAGTACGTGGCCAGCCACCCGGGCGAAGTCTGCCCGGCCAAGTGGGAAGAGGGCGAGAAGACCCTGGCCCCCTCGCTCGACCTCGTCGGCAAGATCTAAGACACGGCGCGCGGCGGCCTGAACCCTCTGCGGTTCCAGCCGCCACGCCCACCCTTGGATGAGACCTATCCGCGTCGCCACCCGTCGCAAGGGCGGGCGGCGGCGCAACCTCTCGATCGCTCGCCGCGTTCGATCCTCCCCAGTCCATCGAACGCCTTCCTTTCACTCCCCTAGCCTTTTTGGGAGCTTGCCATGCTGGACGCCGGTCTGAAGACCCAGCTGACCACCTATCTGCAGAACCTGCGCCAGCCGATCGCCCTGGTCGCGTCGCTGGACGACACGGCCGGCTCGGCCGAGATGAAGGCTCTGCTGCAAGACATCGCCACGACCTCGGACAAGGTCGCCGTGCGCTTCGACGGCCAGGACGAGCGCAAGCCCTCGTTCTCGGTCGAGCGCGCCGCCAACGACGCCAACGTGCGCTTCGCGGGCCTGCCGCTGGGCCATGAGTTCACCTCGCTGGTGCTCGCTTTGCTGCACGTCGGCGGCCACCCGCCGCGCCTCGACGCCGAGGTGATCGAGCGCATCAAGGCGCTGGATGGCGACTACAGCTTCGAAACCTATTTCTCGCAGTCGTGCCAGAACTGCCCCGACGTGGTGCAGGCCCTGAACACGATGAGCGCGCTGAACCCGCGCATTCGCCACGTCGCCATCGACGGCGCCTTCTTCAAGGCCGAGGTCGAGGAACGCCAGGTGATGGCCGTGCCGACCATCCTGCTGAACGGCCAGCCCTTCGGCCAGGGCCGCATGGACATCGAGCAGATCCTGGCCAAGCTGGACACCGGCGCGGCTGACCGGATGGCGCAGAAGATCAAGACCAAGGACGCCTTCGAGGTGCTGGTCATCGGCGGCGGCCCCGCCGGCGCGGCCGCGGCGATCTACGCCGCCCGCAAGGGCATCCGCACCGGCGTCGCGGCGGAACGCTTCGGCGGCCAGGTGCTGGACACCATGGACATCGAGAACTTCATCTCGGTGCCGCACACCGAAGGCCCGAAGCTCGCTTCGGCCCTGGAGCAGCACGTCAAGGACTACGACGTCGACGTGATGAACCTGCAGAAGGCCGTGGGCCTGGTTCCGGCCAAGACCCCCGGCGGCCTGATCGAGATCAAGCTCGAGAACGGCGCCAGCCTGAAGTCCAAGAGCGTGATCCTGTCGACCGGCGCGCGCTGGCGGAACGTCAACGTGCCCGGCGAGGCCGAGTACAAGAACAAGGGCGTGGCCTACTGCCCGCACTGCGACGGCCCGCTGTTCAAGGGCAAGCGCGTGGCGGTGATCGGCGGCGGCAACAGCGGCGTTGAGGCGGCCATCGACCTGGCCGGCATCGTCGCCCACGTGACGCTGATCGAGTTCGACAGCCAGCTGCGCGCCGACGCCGTGCTCCAGCGGAAATTGGCCAGCCTGCCGAACGTCAAGATCGTCACCTCGGCCATGACCACCGAGATCCACGGCGACGGCGCCAAGGTGAACGGCCTGTCCTACAAGGACCGCAACCACGACGCCGTCCACCGCGTCGACCTGGAAGGCGTGTTCGTGCAGATCGGCCTGGTGCCCAACACCGAGTGGCTGAAGGACTCGGGCGTGGCCCTGACCCCGCGCGGCGAGATCGAGGTCGACTATCGCGGCGAGACCTCGCTGCCCGGCGTGTTCGCCGCCGGCGACGCGACAGTGACGCCCTATAAGCAGATCATCATCGCCATGGGCGAAGGGGCGAAAGCCTCGCTCTCGGCGTTCGACTACCTGATCCGCCTGCCGGCGGAGGCGTCGCAGGTCGCGGCTTAGGGAACTGACTCGCGCTCCTCTAACCACCGTCATTCCCGCCCTCGTGGCGGGAACCCCTGGTTCAGCTGGTACGTGAGACGCAAGCGGGCCGCCTGCGGCCCGCCCCTCTTGCCCTTGCGGCGGATAGAGGGGTTCCCGCCACAAGGGCGGGAATGACGGTTTGATTTGTTTGGCTTCAAACGGAGCCAACCAACAAAAAAGCCGCCCGGGATTGCTCCCGGGCGGCTTCTTCGTCTCCAGACTTGACGCTTAGAACTGGATGTTGGCGCCGATGAACACGGTGCGGCCGCTGGTGGTGTAGTTCCACAAGCGCTTGGCGCCGGTTTGGCCGAAGCCATTGTTGAAGCTGTTGTATTGCTCTTCGCGCTCGTTGGTCAGGTTGATCGCGTCCAGCGACAGGCGGATGCGCGGGGTCAGCTGATAGAAGGCCGCCGCGTCGACATAGGTCGTGGCGTTGAAGCCGCCGCTGTCGATCAGATAGTCCGAGCGATAGTTGGCCGAGACCCGGGCGCCGTACTTGGCGGTCTCATAGTAGAGCGTGGCGTTGGCGTTGACGTCCGACAGGCCGAAGATGTCGGTCTTCTGCGACTTGCCGTTGACGAGATTGGTCGTCTCGCTGTCGATCAGGGTCAGGTTGGCGACCGCGCCCATGTTCTTGAACACGCCCGGCAGGAAGAAGAAATCGCTCTGAGCCGACAGCTCCAGACCGGTCAGCTTGGCGTTGTTGAGGTTCACCTGGCGGGTGTACGAGGCGACGATCGTGGAGCCCGTGATACCCGGATACAGGCCTTCGGCCAGGCCGGTGCTGGCGTAGGTGATGCTGTTGGTGAGGCTGCTGGTCGTCGTCTGGCTGGCGACCAGGCCGTCGATGTTCTTGTGGAACACACCCGCCGTCAGCATGCCGACGCCGCCGAAGTACCACTCGGCCACCAGGTCGAACTCGTCCGAGGTGTAGGGCTCGAGGTTCGGGTTGCCGGTCGACACCGTGACGGTGGGCGGCGTGCCGTCGACGCTGATCGTGCCGTTCATGGCGTAGGCGCCCAGGGCCGGACGGTTGATATTCTTGGCGGCGGCCATGCGGACCTGGAACTGGTCGGAGACCTCCAGCACCGCGTTCAGGGCCGGCAGCACGCCCGAGTACTTCTTCTTGGCCTCGGTCGGGGTGTTGACGCCCCGGACCGCCATGACGCCCGACGAGGTCAGCTCGGTCTCATAGGCGCGCAGGCCGGTGTTGCCGCGCAGCGGAAGACCCAGGAACTGGGTCTTCCAGTCTAGCTGCAGATAGCCGGCCGAGGTGTCTTCCTTGACCGAATAGATGCTCCTGGGCGCGCCCAGGGTGCGGGTCACGCCCCACTTCGACAGCGCCTTGTCCCAGTCGACAATGATCCACGACTGGTCGTGGTGCTGGCTGAACACCTTGGTGACGCCGTCGAGGCGGTCATCCAGCGTGCCCTTTTCCCAGGCCGTCCTGTTCACGTCGTCATTGGTCTGGCTGTAGCCCGAGTTCTCGAAGCCGCGATACGAGACGCCGCCCTTCAGGGTCAGGTCGTCGTTAAAGGCGTAGGCGCCGTTCAGCTCGGCGTTCTTCAGTTCGGTGGTCTGGTAGGTGGCCGAGAAGTCGATCTCGTGGGCCCGGTAGTTGTTCGGGTCGGTGGTGTCCCATTTGTAGGTGTTCTTGCCGGTGTCGCCGCGATAGTCGGTGATCAGGCCGCCGAACGCCTCGGTGTAGAACTTGTCCGAGATCGGGATGTCGTAGTCCGAGGTCTCCTGGCCGATGTGGCCGTCGATCGTCAGCTTGTCGGTCACCTTCCATTCGCCGGTCAGCACCAGCTGGTCGAAGGTGTTTTTGGTTTCCTGGCGACGCGTCTCGGTGGCGAAGACGGCGTTGTCGACGTCGGCGTAGATGATCGTGTTGTGCTTGTCGTACTGGATCGAATTCAACACCGAAGCCGGGCTGACCAGATTGCCCGAGTGCGGCGTCGGCGCGCTGAGCACCGTCGAGCCGACCGTGCCGCGCGTGGCCAGGTGCAGTTCCGAGCGGTCATTGGTGAACTTGCCGTGCAGGGCGTCGAGGGTCAGGGTGACGTTCTCGACCGGGCGCCATTGCAGGGCGGCGGTCAGGCCCAGGCGCTCCTGGTCGGAGTCCCAGACCGAAAGACGGTTGCCGCGCTGGAAGATCAGCTCGCCATTGGTGGCCTTGGCCGCGTCGGCGGCGCTCAGCCTGACGACATTGGCGGCCGAGGCCCTCTGAGTGCCGGCGCCATAGGTGTTGTAGCCCTGCTCCTCGGTCTTGCGCTTGGAGTAGGCCACCGAGAACAGGGCGCCGAACTTGTCGTCCCAGTTCTTGCTGATCATCGCCGCGCCGCGCGGCTGGAAGTCCTTGGTGGCGCTGTTGGTGCCGCCTTGCATCGACAGGGCCGCCTTGGTCCCCGAATAGTCGAACGGCTTGGCGGTGTAGAGGCCGACCGTGCCGGCCATGCCGCCTTCGTCCTGTTCGGCCGAGAACGACTTGCGCACGTCGACCTTCGAGAACAGGTCCGAGGCGAAGATGTTGAAGTCGAACGCCCGGTCGCGCGAGGTCTGGCCACGGCTGTCCATCGGCGAGTCGACATTGCCCAGCACTTCCATGCCGTTCAGCTGGACGCGGGTGAAGTCGGGGCCCAGGCCCCGCAGGCTGACCCGGCGGCCTTCGCCGCCTTCGCGGTTGATGGCCACGCCCGGCAGGCGCTGCAGCGACTCGGCCAGGTTCAGATCAGGGAACTTGGCCATGTCCTCGGCCACGATCACGTCGGTGACGATGGCGCTGGTCCGCTTGGCCTCGCGCGCCGCGCCAAGCGACTTGCGGAAGCCGGTGACGACGATGGCGTCGACGGAATCCGCCGGCTCGGCGGCGGGCGCGGGGTCTTCGACCCGGGCGAAGGCGGCTGGCGCGAACGTGGCCATGACGAGCTGAGCCGCGCCCGCCAGGAGCGCGATCTTGGTGCGAGACATTGCAGGATCCCCAAACTTCTTCCGCCGGAGGAAAGCCGCCACAATTTGGGCGCCGACGGTTAGGGCGGGCGTTAGGGGCTCTCGATGACGCCCGCGTCTCGGTTTTTTAAAAGCTTGATGACGAGACCGCGATTTCCCACCCCGCCTCCAAGAGGCGGCGACGTCAAACCGTCATGGGCTAGCGCTATGGCGACGCTCTGTTTCGGAGTCCGCCCATGCTGAACCTGCTCGCCGCTCTGGCGGTCGCCGCCGCCCCTTGCCCCACCGCCGACGAGAGCGCGCCGTGCGTTCGCCAGCGGATGGACGCCCTGGCGATGACCGACCTGATGGCCGTGGGCACCCACAACTCCTACAAGCAGGCCATTCCGGCCGACGAGATGGCGGCCATGGTCGCCGCGCGCGGCCAGGCGGTCCTGGCGATCGACTACGGCCATCGTCCGTTGACGGAACAGTTGAACGCCGGCGCTCGCCAGATCGAACTCGACGTCGTCGCCGACCCCGAAGGCGGCCGCTACGCCAAGCCGCTCACCGTCTTTGGCCAGGGCACGGCCCTGCCGCCGCAGATGGCCGCCGCCCTGGCCAAGCCGGGCTTCAAGACCATGCACATGACCGACGTCGACTTCCGCGTCTCGTGCGTGACGTTCGTCTCGTGCCTGAAGGAGATCCGCGCCTGGTCGGACGCTCACCGCGACCACGCGCCGATCCTGATCATGCTCAACGCCAAGGAGGGCGAGGCCACCGTGCCAGGCGGCGTCAAGCCCCTGCCCTTCACCGAAGGTCTGTTCGACGCGCTGGACGCCGAGATCCGCTCGGTGTTTGGCGACGATCGCCTGATCACGCCCGACCAGGTTCAGGGCAAGGCCAAGACCCTGCGAGAAGGCGTGCTGGCCGGCGCCAAAGCAGGGGGAGGCTGGCCCAAGATCGGCCAGGCGCGCGGCAAGGTCTTCTTCGCCCTCGACGAAGGCCCGGCCAAGATCGCCATCTATCGTGGCAAGCGCGCCTCGCTGGAGGGCCGGGCGATGTTCGTCAACACCGACGAGGCTTCGCCCGCCGCCGCCTATCTGACGCTGAACGATCCGGTCGCCCAGAAAGACCGCATCGCCGCCGCCGTAAAGGCCGGCTTCATCGTCCGCACCCGCGCCGACGCCGACACCTGGGAGGCCCGCCGTAACGACGCCTCGCGCCGCACCGCCGCCTTCACCAGCGGCGCGCAGTACGTCTCGACCGACTACATGTGGCCCGATCCGCGCTTTGCCGGCGGCTACACGGTGCGCCTGACCGGCGACGACGTCGCCGTCTGCAATCCGGTGCGCCAGCCCAAGGCTTGCGACTACCTCGCCATCGAGGCCCTGCCCGGCGCGCCCATGCGCGGCTACCTCGCCCCCGAGACCCGCCCGGACCTGACCAAGATCCTGGCCGCCCCGCCCCAGCCTGGCTCGCCCCGCGCGATCGCCGACGCGGCGATCTTCGACCAGAGCCGGGCGATCAAGGACAAGGACCCGGCGCGCTGGGCGCGGGCCACGGCCGACGTCAGCGGTCCGGCCTTCGGCCATTTCGAGAAGGCGCTGGGCGTCAAGCTGACGCCTCAGAACGCCCCGATCCTGTCGGCCCTGCTGGAACGCGCCGGCGACGACCGCTCGCCCGTCAGCGTCGCCAAGCATTTCTGGGGGACCAAGCGCCCCTATATCGGCAAGGACTCAGCCCCGGTCTGCGAGCCCAAGCGCCCCGACCTGACCGCCAATCCCGACTACCCGTCCGGCCACTCGGCCTTCGGTGGGCACGTGGCGATGATCCTGGCCGAGGTCGTCCCTTCGCGCGCCGACGCGCTCTACACGCGCGGCCGCGACTACGCCGACAGCCGCTGGATCTGCGGCAGCCACACGCTTAGCGCCACGGAAGCGGGGCTGCAGTCGGGCGAGGTGATCTACGCCGCCCAGCACCGCTCCGAGACCTTCCTGCGCGACATCGCCATGGCCCGGGCTGAGGTCGCGGCGGTGATGGCGGCTCAAGCCAAATAGGCAACCCTCTCAACACCCGTCATTCCCGCCCTTGTGGCGGGAACCTCTGGTTCAGCTGACACGTGAGGTGCAAGCGGACTGCTGAGCAGTCCGTCCCTTCTGCCCTTGCGGCCGATAAAGGGGTTCCCGCCACAAGGGCGGGAATGACGGAAAATGGGAAAAGGCGAGGAATGGCTAGCCCTCGCCTTTCCCCATCGTCGTGGCATATTCGGGCCCATACGGAGGGCTTGCGGTGGGTCTTTTTGCTGTGCTGGCTATTAGCCTAGCGGCTGGGCAGGCAGCCTCGCCGCCTCAGACAAAGACGGTATGTGGATGGGAATATGGTCGCTGGACTTGCCGGACAGCGACCGAAACACGCACCGATCCACTAGACGCATTCCGCAAAGGCGTGGACACGGTCAAATCTCTAACACCCGCGCCCCACGCCGGCCCAGACCGTGAAGCTGAATTCCGCCAGGAGGCTGAGCGCCAGCGCGCAATTGCTTTAAGGGAGCGCATTGGCGCGCTGATTGTGGAAAAGCAGTGCGAGGAAGCACGAGACCTAGCTTTGAAGGCTGGCGAGATTGATCTGGCCTCTAAGGTGCTCTCGATCTGCCAAGCTAGTGTGAAATGACCCAACAAGGCGAGCCAGCCTTCAAACTTGGTTTGCCCTATCCCCGCGCCGCGCGGCCGGCCTTCACCGCCGCCGCCAGGTCGTCGAGCATGCGTACCGAGGTCTCCCAATCGACGCAGGCGTCGGTGACGGACTGCCCGTAGGTCAGCGGCTGGCCGGTGACGATGTCCTGGCGGCCGGCGACGAGGTGGCTTTCGATCATCACGCCCATGATCGGCGCGGCGCCGCTGGCCACTTGGGCGCAGACGTCGGCGACCACCGCCGGCTGGTTCTCGTGGTTCTTGCCGCTGTTGGCGTGGCTGACGTCGACCATGATCCGCTCGGCCAGGCCGGCTTTCTTGAGGACCTCGGCGGCGGCCGCGACACTGGCGGCGTCGTAGTTCGGCGTCTTGCCGCCGCGCAGCACCAGGTGGCAGTCGCCGTTGCCGGTGGTGGTGGCGATGGCGGCGCGGCCCTCCTTGGTCACCGCCAGGAAATGGTGCGGCTGGCTGGCGGCGGTCACCGCGTCGACCGCGACCTTCACGTCGCCATTGGTGCCATTCTTGAAGCCGACAGGGCACGACAGGCCAGACGCCATCTCGCGGTGGATCTGGCTTTCGGTCGTGCGCGCGCCGATCGCGCCCCAGGCCACCAGGTCGGCGATGTACTGCGGGGTGGTGACATCCAGGAACTCGCAGGCCGCCGGCAGGCCCTGGGCGCTGACGTCCAGCAGCACCCGGCGCGCCAGGCGCAGCCCCTCATTGATGCGGAAACCGCCGTCCAGGTCCGGGTCGTTGATCAGGCCCTTCCAGCCGACCGTGGTGCGGGGCTTTTCGAAATAGACCCGCATGATCACTTCCAGCTCGCCGGCGTGACGCTCGCGCTCGACAGCCAGGCGCTGGGCGTACTCTAGGGCGGCCTTGGGGTCGTGGATCGAGCACGGCCCGATCACCACCACCAGGCGATCGTCACGTCCTTGCAGGATCTCATGCACCGCGCGACGGCCCGCGCCGACGACCTCGGCCACCGACGAGGTGGCGGGCGCCTCGCCGATCACCTGGGCGGGCGGGCTGAGGGTCTGGAGTTTCTCGATCCGCAGGTCGTCGGTCGGGACGGGCAGCGTAACGATGTGGGCGGCGGAAGTCGGCATGGATGGCTCCGGAAGATGTCTGGGAAGGTCCGGCGGCCATCAAAAAAGCCGCCCGGGGATCCCCTGGCGGCTGGTGAAGGTGTTCTTAAGTGGCCCTGATCTCAGGCCGAACGAAACCCTCCCGGCGCCAGAGGCGTCGGATAGCTAAAATACCAAAACAGCGTGTGGCTGGCGGCGAGGGTCATCGTCGTAGAGCTTAGAGGGAAGTTTGGCGGGAGTCGACCCCTCTCCCCTTGCGGGAGAGGGGGGCCCGGAGGGCCGGGTGAGGGGTCGCACGGCGAGCGCCGAGAAACCCCTCATCCGTCGGCGTCGCCGACACCTTCTCCCGCAAGGGGAGAAGGTTTCCGACTAAGCCTCGGCCATCGCCTGGCCGCGCACCAGGGCGGCGTAGGTGTCCATCAAATCGAGCGACAGCTTGGCCGGCGTGAACTTGAACTCGCCGATCTCCGAGACCGGGGTCACCTCGGCGGCGGTGCCGACGATGAAGCACTCGGTGAAGGTCGACAGCTCTTCCTTCTGGATGTGGCGCTCGACGACCTCGACGCCCTTGTCCTTGGCGATCTGAATGACCGTGCGGCGGGTGATGCCGTCCAGGAAGCAGTCGGGCTTGGGCGTGTGCAGCACGCCGTCCTTGACGAAGAAGACGTTGGCGCCGGTCGCCTCGGCCACATAGCCGCGATAGTCCAGCATCATCGCGTCGGCATAGCCGTCCTTCTCGGCGGCATGCTTGGAGATGGTGCAGATCATGTAGAGGCCGGCGGCCTTGGCCGCGACCGGGGCGGTCTTCGGGTCCGGACGCTGGTACTTGGCCCAGGTCAGGCGGATGCCCTTGGCCTTGGTCGCCGGGTCGAAATAGCTGGGCCATTCCCAGACGGCGATGGCGACGTGAATCTTGGTCTGTTGCGCCGAAACGCCGATCATCTCGCTGCCGCGCCAGGCGATCGGACGGACATAGCAGTCCTTCAGGCCATTCTTCGCGGCCGTCGCCTTGCAGGCCTCGTCGATCTCGGCCACCGTGTAGGGGATCTTGAAGTCGAGGATCTCGGCCGACTTGAAGAGGCGCTCGGTATGCTCGGTCAGCTTGAAAATCTCGCCGCCGTACATCCGCTCGCCCTCGAATACGGACGAGGCGTAGTGCAGGCCGTGGGTCAGGACGTGCACCTTCGCTTCGCGCCAAGGCACGAACTGGCCGTCCAGCCAGATCCAACCATCACGATCGTCGAAGGGAACCAGAGACATCGGCCCAAGACCTCCTTATGAAAAACCCGGCCCTTAGACGCCCCGAGGGTGGGCGCGTCAAATAAAATGGACTCCGCGCGATGATAGCCCCGCTGCAGCCCGGTTCGGACGACCCCCGTCTGATCCTCCGCGAGGAGGAGCTGGACGGCGGGCTGGAATTGATCCTGCTGGCCGAGGCCTCGCTGTGGGCGGCCGTGGACGCCGCGCTGGAAAGCGAGAGCTTGGGCCTGGGACGTTCACACTGGCGCGCGGCCTTCCTGCTGCGCCGGCGCCCGGGCATTGGCGTGCAGGACCTCTCCAAGCTGACCAGCCTGTCCAAGCAAGCCGCCAGCCGCACCTTGTCGGACCTGCAGAAGGCGGGCCTGGTCGAGCGGGGCTCGGGCGAGCTGGATGGCCGCCGCCGCCCGGCCACCCTGACACCGCAAGGCTTGGCCTTCGAGCAGCGCACCGCCGAGCGTCTGCGGGCGTTGCTGGCGCGGGCTTATCGCACGGGCGGCCTCGACGGCGTGGCCGGCGCGCGGCGGATCCTGGCGGCGCTGGCCGGACCTCGTCAGGGTGTCGGCGCGCCCCGACGCCAGAACGTGTGAGGACAGCGGTATGACTCCGGACGAGCGCCGCGAGCGCCACCTGCTGGTCGTCGACGACGACGACCGCCTGCGCAAGCTGATCAAGGAGTTCCTGGGCCGCGCCGGCTTCCGCGTCACCGCCGCCCCGAACGCGGCGGGCGCCGACAAGCTGTTCCAGGCGCTGGACTTCGACCTGATGGTGCTGGACGTGATGATGCCGGGCGAGGACGGCATGGCTTTCACCAAGCGCCTGCGCGCGCGGGGCGGCGAGGCCGGCCGCACACCGATCCTGATGCTGACCGCTCGCGACCAGACGGCCGATCGCATCGAGGGTCTGTCCAACGGCGTCGACGACTATCTGGGCAAGCCGTTCGAGCCGCAGGAGCTGTTGCTGCGCATCGAGGCGATCCTGCGCCGCTCGACCGCCCGGCCCGTGGGGACCCGCACGGCGACCCTGAACCTGGGGCGCTGCACCTTCGAGCCCGAGCGCGGCGAGCTGATCTGCGATGGCGAGGTGATCCGCCTGACCGAGGCGGAGGTTACCTTGATGCGCCGCCTGGCCCGCTCGGCCCACGAGCCCGTAGACCGCCTGGAACTGGCCCGCGACACCGCCGACGCCACCGGCCGCGCCGTGGACGTCCAGGTCACCCGCCTGCGCCGCAAGATCGAGCCGGATCCGAAGAACCCGCGCTATCTGCAGACGGTGCGCGGGATCGGGTACCGGCTGGCGCCGGATTGATGGCTTGAGCGCCCCCACTCGCCCCCTCCGGATGCTGCGCATCCTCCTCCCCCGGAGGGGGAAGAAGGATCGCGCGGTCTTCTTCCCCCTCCGGGGGAGGAGCGCGAAGCGCGGAGGGGGCCTGTAGTCGCTTATGCCCCTCTCCACCCGCCTACACCTCCCGCCCCTAATCAAACGCCTGCTGCCGACCTCGCTGTTCGGACGCAGCCTGCTGATCATCATCCTGCCGGTGGCGGTGATGCAGATCGCCGTAACCTGGGCGTTCTTCGACGCCCACTGGCAGTCGGTGACCAGCAAGCTGTCCGACGGCCTGGCCGGCGACATCGCCTGGGCCGTGCAGTCCTACGAGGACGACCCCAGCCCCGCGGCCGTCGAGAAGCTGGCCAAGCGGGCCGAGGACTCGATGTCGCTTTCGATCGCCTTCCAGAAGGGTCGCAAGCTGCCGACCAGCCGTCGGCCGTCGCTGTTCGCGGCCCTGGACCGCTCGCTGCAGCAGGCCTTGGACGACCGCCTCGACAACCCGTTCTGGTTCGATACGACCCGCTACACCGCCTATATCGACATCCGGGTGCAGGTGAAGGACGGGGTCCTGCAGATCTACGCCCTGCGCGACCGGGCCTACGCCACGCAAGGCCACATCTTCATTCTGTGGATGGTGGTGGCGACCATGCTGCTGACGGCGATCGCCATCCTGTTCATCCGCAACCAGGTGCGGGCCATCGAGCGCCTGGCCGACGCCGCCGACGCCTTCGGCCGGGGCGAAGAGCACGATTTCAAGCCGCACGGCGCGCGCGAGGTGCGCAAGGCCGCCCGCGCCTTCCTGGCCATGAAGGCCCGCATCGTCCGCCACATCGAGCAGCGCACGGCGCTCCTGGCCAGCGTCAGCCACGATCTGCGCACGCCGCTGACCCGCCTGAAGCTTGAGATGGCCATGTCCGAGCCCAGCGAGCGGCTGGAGGCGATGAAGGGCGACCTGGCGGAAATGGAGCACATGATCGACGAGTATCTGGCGTTCGCCCGTGGCGAGGGCGGCGAGGATGCGCGGGTGGTCGATCTCTCCGAGCTGATCGAGGGCGTGGTCGCCGACGCCGAACGGGGCGGGGCGAGGATCGAGACCGAGATCACGCCGGGACTGGAGGCGCGGGTGAGGCCGCTAGCCTTCCGCCGGGCCCTGGCCAATCTGGTCGACAACGGCGTCGCCCACGCCGACCACGTCAAGGTCGCCGCCAGCGCCCGCCAGACCGGCGGGGTCGAGATCGCGGTGGACGACGATGGCCCGGGCATTCCCGAGGACCGCTACGAGGAAGCGTTCAAACCCTTCTCGCGCCTCGACGAGAGCCGGAACCAGAACGAGAAGGGCGTGGGGTTAGGACTGGCGATCGCCCGCGACATGGCGCGCGGATTGGGCGGGGATCTGATGCTGTCGCGTTCGGCGATGGGGGGATTGAGGGCGCTGATCCGGCTGCCGGGCTAGGATCGGCCGACGCCGCAGGCCCCCACCTGACCGCTTCGCGGTCGTCCGCCCCCAAAGGCGGGCGGAAGGTTGTCCTTCTTCCCCCTCCGGGGGAGGAGCGCCGCAGGCGCGGAGGGGGCGAGTAAGGCGACCCCCCCTAAAACCCCGCCCCGATCATCCCCAGCCGCGCGCTCATCTGCTTCAGGCGCTTGTCGAGCTCGGCCATGGTCCGGTTCAGAGCGGCGTCGTCCTCGCGCCAGACCTGGACCACGCGCCCCCAGACGACGGCCATGGCCAGCAGGCGCGGCGGGGTGGCGGGGACGCCTGCGGCCTCCAGCAAGGCGCGGGCGATGAACGGGAAACGCGCCACGGCGACCAGCGCGCCATCGGCCTTGGCGATGTTCAGCAGCGCCGTGCGATGCGGCTGCATCGCCTCCAGCCGGGCCATGACGGCGTCGAACAGGCGGTCCTGGGCGTTGGAGCCCTGCGGATAGTCGATCGCCAAGGCCGCGCGGTCGAAGCGCTCGGAAACCCGGGCCAACACGGCGAGACGACTATTGGCCTTGGCGTAAAGGTCGGGGAACGGGACCTCCGCCTTCGCCGCGATGTTGCGAAGCGAGACGGTCGGCCAGGGCTGGTCGGCGGCCAGGGCCAGGGCGGCGTCGGCGGCGCGGTCGAGGATGTCGTCGGTCATGGGCGAAGAGATGGGGGCAGGATGGCCGGCTCAGCAAGCCCCCACCTGACCGCTTCGCGGTCGTCCGCCCCCAAAGGCGGGCGGAAGGAAAGCGCGCGGCGCGGAGGGGGGCGAGGGTTAGCCGCCCAGCTCCTTCGACCGCGCCACCGCCGCCGCGAGCGCCTTGGGCAGCAAATCCGCAAAACCGCCCTCGCCCATCAGCACCGCCAGCGCTGCGGCCGTCGTCCCGCCGGGAGAGGTCACCTGCTTGCGCAGCTCGGCCGGCTCCTCGCCGCTCTGCTCCATCAGGGCGGCCGCACCGATGATGGTGGCGCGGGCCAGGCGCGCGCTCTCGGCGGGATCCAGCCCCTGCGCCGCGCCGGCCGCTTCGAGCGCCTCGACGAACGCGTAGAGATAGGCCGGGGCCGAGCCGGAAACGGCCGTGGCCGCGTGCATCAGCTCTTCCGAAGGCAGCACCGAGACGGTCGCGACGGGCTCGAACAGCGTCTTGGCACGGGCGAGGGCCTCGGCGTTGTCGGCGTAGAGGCTGGCCGCGCCTCGGCCTATGGCGACGGCCGTGGTCGGCATGACCCGCGCCACACGCCGGCCGCCGAAGGCCTCGGAAATGTCGGCGGCGCGCACCCCGGCGGCGATCGAGACGATCACGGCGTCCGCCGCCAGGTGCGGGACCACGTCCTTGACGGCTTCGCGCCAGATCTGCGGCTTCACCGCCAGCAGCACGGTCTTGGCCGCGCCGAGCGCCTCCAGCGGCGGATTGACGATCGCCCCTCGGACGGCGGACGGCTCGATGTTCGGATCACGGACGATCAGATCGACGGCGGTGAAGGCGCCGGCCTCGCGCCAGCCCTGGACCAGCGCGCCGCCCATGCGTCCAGCGCCGAGGAGGAGGATGGGGGTCATGGTCGTCACCTCGATCTCACCCCTTCTCCCCTTGCGGGAGAAGGTGGCCTGCGATGCAGGTCGGATGAGGGGTTTCTCGGCGCAGCGAGCGCGAACCAAAGAGGCTGTCGCCGCGCGACCCCTCATCCGTCGCTTCGCGACACCTTCTCCCGCAAGGGGAGAAGGATTTAAAGCCTTAAGCTTGGCCGACCGTCTCGAACATGCAGGCGGCCATCGCCTGGTCCGGGGTCTTGGCGCCGTGCAGCAGGAAGTCGAAGGCCGGATAGAAGCGGTCCGCCGCCTCCACCGCCGCGTCGATCATCGAGGCCGCCTGGGCCATGGTCGGACGCTCGCCAGCCGGCAGGGCCAGGGCGTGGCGGAACACCACCTCGCCGTCCTCGGTCCAGACCTCGAAGTGGCCCAGCCAGACGCGCTGATTGATCAGGGCCAGCAGTTCATAGGCGTTGGTGCGTTTGGTCTTGGACGCGCGCAGGTCCAGCGACAGGCACAGCTGCAGGCAGTCGGCCTCGGGCCGCCAGGCAAACCACAGCTCGTAGTCCTTCCAGTCGCCCTTCAGCGCAAAGGCCAGATCGCCGTCTTCGGTGCGATCAAAGGTCAGGTTTTCGGCCGCTAGCACATGCTCGACCACCTCAAGGGGATCGAGAGCCATCAGGACGTCGTCTTCTTCCGGTTGGGTGTCCATGAGAATCCTGCGTCCCCGCGAGCGCGGGCGGGGGTCGCCCCCGCCTTGATTCGCTTACGTACCAAGGACAGTAATCTGCTTCGCGGCGTTCGTCTCAACTCGCTTCACGCCGGGGGCGAGCTGTTAAGCCTGTTATTCGCCGGTCGCCGCGCTCTTCTTGGCGGGCGCCTTCTTGGCTTCCTTAGGGGCAGCCTTGAGGCTGGCGATCTCTTCGCGCAGGGCCGCGACCTCGGCCTTCAGGGCCTCGAAATCGTCGCGGCGGATCAGGTCGAACTCAGCCGCCAGCCGGTCCGCCTGGGCGCGCATCGCGGTCTTGGCCTCCTCGCCGGCCGTCTGGGCGATGCCCATGGCCGCCTGGGTCAGCTTGGCGAATTCGTCGAGGATCGGGTTCTGGCTGTGCATCGGCTTTCCACGCGCCCGCGTATGGGCGAGCCCTCCTTATATGGGAAACAAGAGGTGAAAGCGAAGAGCGAAGAGGATAGGACTGCGACGATCTGTCCCGAGCGGAGCCCGAGCGCGTGATCTTCCCCGACATTGATCCGGTCGTTCATATCGGCCCCTGGGCCCTGCAATGGGGGCCGCTGGCGCTGCGCTGGTACGCCCTGGCCTATGTGGCGGGCATCCTGCTGGGCTGGCGCTATGCGGTTCGTCTGGTGAGGACGCCAGGCCTTTGGGGCGGGCGGACGCCAACCGCCACGCCGCTGCAGATCGACGACCTCGTCTTGTGGATCACGCTGGGCATCATCCTGGGCGGCCGCCTTGGCTACATCCTCTTCTACATGCTGCCTAACGAGGCCCAGCGGACCTGGCTGCTGGCCAACCCGCTGGACGTCCTCAAGATCTGGGAGGGCGGCATGTCCTTCCACGGCGGCTTCCTGGGCGTCTGCGTGGCGATCGCCCTGTTCGCCCGCCAGCAGAAGATCGACATGCTGAAGCTGGGCGACCTGGTCGCGCCCGTCGCGCCGATCGGCATCTTCTTTGGCCGCATCGCCAACTTCATCAATGGCGAGCTGTGGGGCCGCGTCACTGAGAGCCCCCTGGGGATCGTCTTCTGCAACGACACGATCCGCGCCAGCCATCCGCAAGGGATTTGCCCGGCCGACGAACTGCCCCGCCACCCCAGCCAGCTCTACGAGGCGGGCCTCGAGGGCCTACTGCTGTTCCTGATCCTGGCCTTCGCGATCTATCGCCTGAAGTGGCTTCAAAAGCGCGGCGCGATCGTGGCGATGTTCCTCCTGGCCTACGGTCTGTTCCGCCTGTCGCTGGAGAACGTGCGCAATCCCGATGTCGGCATGCCCGACTTCCCGCTGGGCCTGACCATGGGCATGATGCTGTCAGCGCCGATGATCCTGGTCGGCGGCTGGATGCTGTGGCGCTCGCTGCGCGCCTCGGCCGAGCGCGCCGCCTGACGTCATGAGCCTGCTGGAGCGCCTCAAGGCCCAGATCGCCCACGACGGGCCGATCGGCGTGCCCGAGTTCTTCACCCGCTGCCTGCACGACCCGCGCGACGGCTACTACGCCACGCGCCCGGCCTTGGGCGGCCTTGGAGGAGCTGGGGGCGACTTCATCACCGCGCCCCTGGTCAGCCAGATGTTCGGCGAGCTGATCGGCCTGTGGGCGATCGAGACCTGGACCCGCATGGGCCGCCCAGCGCCGTTTCGCCTGGTCGAGATGGGCCCCGGCGACGGCACGCTGATGAGCGATCTGCTGCGCGCCGCGCGGGTGGCCCCGGACTTCCTGGAAGCCGCCGACCTCTGGCTGGTCGAGGTCTCCGAGCCCCTGAAGGCCAAGCAGGCGCAGCGTCTGGGCGACCGCCCGCGCTGGGCCTCGCGCCTGGGTCAGGTCCCGGCCGGCGCGCCGATGCTCCTGGTCGCCAACGAGCTTCTCGACTGCCTGCCGGCGCGGCAGTTCGTGCGGACCAAGGACGGTTGGGCCGAGCGGGTGATCGGGCTGGGCGCGGACGGGGAGCTGGCGTTCGGGCTGCGGCCTCTCAATCCTCCCCCCAGAGGGGGAGGTGTCCGCGCAGCGGACGGAGGGGGAAGTTCTGCTGCCCTTGCCCCTTCCCCCTCCGGTCCTGCGGACCACCTCCCCCCTCGGGGGGAGGATTTTCCGGTCGGCGCGGTCGTCGAGACCTCGCCCGCCCAGGCCGCCCTCGCCTCCGACATCGCCCACCGCCTCGTGACCGACGGCGGCGCGGCGCTGCTGATCGACTATGGCCGGGCGCAGCCCGAGGCCGGCGACACACTGCAGGCCGTCCAGAACCACCAGAAGGTCGATCCGCTGAAGACCGCAGGCCTGGCCGACCTCACCGTCTGGGCCGACTTCCCGTCGGTGGTCGCCGCCGCGCGCGAGACCGGGGCCAAGGCCGGGCCGATCCTGACGCAAGGCCAGTTCCTGCTGGCGCTCGGCATCCTCGACCGCGCCGAGGCCCTTGCGGCCCGTCAGCCCGAGAAGACCGACCAGATCGGAAGACAGCTTGATCGTCTGCTCGGCGAGGCGCAGATGGGGGCGCTATTCAAGGTGGCGTGCCTGTGCGCGCCCGACCTTTCGCCCCCCCTCTTCGAGGACGCGACATGACCCACGCTCACGACCTGCCCACCGTCCAGTCGCCGCTGCTGTCCAGCCTGCCTGGCGTCAAGCACGCCTTCTTCACGCGCCAGGGCGGGGTCTCGAAGGGGATCTACGCCAGCCTGAACGTCGGACGCGGCAGCCAGGACGAGCCGGCCGACGTCGAGGAGAACCGCGCCCGCATCGCACGCTGGTTCGGCGGCGGGCCCGAAGACCTGAACGTCTGCTACCAGATCCACTCGACCATCGCGATCACGGCCGACGGTTCGTGGGGGGACGCGCGGCCCCAGGGCGACGCGGTGGTCAGCAAGACCCCAGGCGTCATCTGCGGCGCGATGGCCGCCGACTGCGCGCCGGTGCTGCTGGTCGATCCGGACGCCCGCGTCGTCGCGGCCGCTCACGCCGGCTGGCGCGGCGCCCTGGACGGCGTCGTCCAGGCCGCCGTCGACCGCATGGTCGAGCTAGGCGCCAACCCCGCCAACATCACCGGCGTCGTCGGCCCTTGCATCGGACCCAAGTCCTACGAGGTGGGCCTGGATTTCCTGCACAAGTTCGAGGCCGACTGCCCCGGCTCGGGCCGGTTCTTCAAGCCCGGCCTCTCGGAGGACAAGCGCTTCTTCGACCTGCCCGCCTTCGTGCTGGACCGCCTGGCGACCGCCGGCGTCGAGCGCCGCGAATGGGTCGGCCGCGACACGCGGGCGGAAGAAGATTGGTTCTTCTCCAACCGCCGCGCCTTCCTGAACAACGAGGGCGACTACGGCCGCCTGCTGTCGGCGATCATGCTGGAAGCCTGAGGCGCGAACGACACGGCGCGGATGCTCCGTCCACGGAATCGAAAAAGTCTAGCCGTTAACACTTGTTTCCAGAGCTTCGCCTGCTAGAAGCCCCCGCATCGGCCGCCCCCACCCCCGAGATATCTCCATGAAGCTGCTGTCCGGCAACTCGAACCGCCCGCTGTCCCAAGCGATCGCGGAATATCTCGACATGCCCCTGACCCGCGCCCAGGTGCGCCGGTTCGCTGACCTCGAGGTGTTCGTCACCATCGACGAGAACGTGCGGGGCGAGGACGTCTTCGTCATTCAGTCGACCAGCTATCCGGCCAACGACAACCTGATGGAGCTCTTGATCTGCATCGACGCCCTGAAGCGCGCGTCGGGCAAGCGGATCACCGCCGTGCTGCCCTACTTCGGCTACGCCCGTCAGGATCGGAAGACCGGCGGTCGCACGCCGATCTCGGCCAAGCTGGTGGCCAACCTGATCACCCGCTCGGGCGCCGACCGGGTGCTGACCATGGACCTGCACGCCGGCCAGATCCAAGGCTTCTTCGACATCCCGACCGACAACCTGCTGCCCTCGCGCCTGCTGGCCGACGACATCCGCAAGCACTACAAGATGGGCGATGATCTGATGGTCGTTTCGCCGGACGTCGGCGGCGTGGTGCGCGCGCGCGCCCTGGCCAAGCGCCTGGACGACGCCGACCTGGCCATCGTCGACAAGCGCCGCTCGGGCCCGGGCCAATCGGAAGTCATGAACATCATCGGCGACGTCAAGGACCGCCGCTGCATCCTGTTCGACGACATCGCCGACTCGGCCGGCACGCTGTGCAACGCCGCCCAGGCCCTGATCAACCACGGGGCCAAGTCGGTCAGCGCCTACATCACCCACGGCGTGCTGTCGGGCGCGGCCGCCGACCGGGTCGCCAATTCGGTGCTGACCGAGCTGGTGGTCACCGACTCGATCGAGGCCTCTGACACGGCCAAGGCCTGCCCCAAGATCCGCTACGTCTCTTGCGCCCCGCTGATCGGCGAAGCCATCCGCCGCATCGCCAACGAAGAGTCGGTGTCGAAGCTGTTCGACTAGAGCCTCGCGCCGAAACCGGTTCCCACTTTCGGCGTCACGCTCTAGGGTTTTCCAGACTTCCGATCTTCCCGGCGAATGCCGGGACCCAGATCCCAAAACGCTGAAGCTGATTGGAAGAGCGGTACGCCAGTGGAGTTCGCCCATCGCGTTCCATCTGGGCCCCGGCATTCGCCGGGGAATTCGGTTAATGAGGATCCTCCGGATTCCGCTAAACCCACGGCCACGCTTGTAAAAGCTTGGTTAACGGAGCGACTGTCACAATGTCGCCCGCCGGGGCTGGTATGGGCTCCGACCAAGCTGGCCAGCCAAGACTTGATGGGGAATTTCTCGAATGCGTTCCTTTTCGCCTACGCGCGTCGTTCTTGCGACGACCGTCGTGGCGCTGACGGCGATCGTCGCCGCCTGTAGCTCCCCGCCTCCGCCGCCCCCGCCCGTCGTCCAAGCGCCGCCGCCGCCGCCGCCGATCACCCTGTCGAACCAGGTGATCGAGCGCGCCAGCGCCTTCCGCGTCTACATGGCGCGCGCCGCCGCCGTCTCGCCCGCCTTCCAGAACGGCGACCAGATTCAGGCCTCGCTGAAGGTTGGCGCGGCCTACGAGCCCAAGTCGTTCATGAACGGCGCGGTGGCCTACGCCGCCGTCCTGGCCCTGCAGGACCCCACCTTCGTCGCCTCGGTGCGCGAGGTCGCGGCCCACCCCGCCCAGCGCCAGGAGATGATCAACAACATCTTCTCCAACCCTTCCTACGCGGCGATGTTCAAGGGCGCGGACAGCGCCGCTGGGCTGATCATCGACCACGTCGGCGGCGACGGCCTGAAGGTTTACGTGGCCGGCAAGGCCGTGAAGCAGGCGGCCTATGACGTCCAGCATTCGTCCTGGTCCAAGAGCGCCGTCGCCGACCGCGACGGACGCCTCGCGGTCGCCAAGACCCTGTCGGCCAAGCCGGCCCTGGCCGAAAGCGCCGACGTGGCGGTGCTGCAGCAAGCCTCGCTGGGCGCCCAGCCCCTGGGCCTGACGCCGCGGCCCGCGCCCGCGCCCTATCAGCCTGTTGTGATCCGTGGCCTTGCCGTCGCCGCGCTCGCCGCCCTGGGCGCCGCGGGCGACAACAACCTGGCCTCCATCGACGCGCTGAGCAGCGACTGGGCCACGGCCAGCTGCCTGAACATGGCCAAGCTGAACCTCTATCAGTGCCTGGCGGTCTCCAAGCCGCACTACGAGGACATCTTCTGCCTGGGCCAGCATATCCTGATCGACACTGGCGCCTGCATCGCGCGGGGCGCTGGCGCGGCCCTGCCGCCCGAACCGCCGCCTCCGCCCAAGATCGAGGCTTCGACCAAGACCAAGTCCAAAAAGGTCGTGCGCAAGTCGGCCAGCAAGAAGAGCTGATTTTCCACCTGATCCGATCCGAAAGGGCCGGGCGTTGCGTCGCCCGGCCCTTTTGTGTATTTAGCGCGACCCTCAAACGACGCGGCGAGCGTGGCGATACGGCCATAGGCGCTGGGTCATAGCAGAGAGCATCCGGCTCTCTAGAAAGACAGTCCCATGGCTGAGATCATTCTGAACGTTGAAGTCCGCGACGGTTCGGGCACCGGCGCCGCCCGCGCCGTCCGCCGCGAAGGCAAGATCCCCGGCGTCCTGTACGGCGGCGGCAAGGCCCCGGTGAATATCGCCGTGCGCGCCAACGAATTCCGCAAGTCGCTGTACACCGGCAAGCTGCTCGGCCACCTGGTCACGCTGCAGCACGGCGACGACAAGCAATCGGTCATCGCCAAGGCCGTCCAGTTCCACCCCGTCACCGACGAGCCGGTCCACTTCGACCTGTATCGCGTTGACGAGCACCAGCTGATCAAGATCGAAGTGCCGGTGCACTTCAAGAACCACGACATCTCGGTCGGCCTGAAGAAGGGCGGCACGCTGGAAGTCATCCGTCACACCGTCGAGCTGGCCTGCCCCGCCGACCAGATCCCGGAAGAGCTGGTCATCGACCTGGCCAACCACGACCTGGGCGACGTTATCCGCATCTCGGAAGTGAAGCTGCCGGCCGGCGTGAAGCCCGCCATGGACCGCGACTTCGTGATCGCCAACGTCAAGGCCTCGTCGGCTTCCCAGTCGGACGCCGGCGACACCACGACCGAAGCCTAATCCGCTCGGTCTTCGGATCGAACCGATATAGAGACGGGCGGGCCTTACGGTCCGCCCGTTTTTGTTTGTCCCCTAGAGACCCTGAGCGATGCTGATCCTCGCCGGCCTGGGCAATCCCGAGCCCAAGTACGAGAAGAACCGCCACAACGTCGGCTTCATGGCCGTCGACGCCCTTGCTAGGAAGTGGGGGACCGCCCCGTGGCGCGCGCGCTTCCAGGGCCTGGCCTGCGAGGGCCAGGTGAGCACGCCAGACGGGCCGGTGAAGCTGCTGCTGCTCAAGCCCAAGACCTACTACAACGAGAGCGGTCGCGCCGTGGGCGAGGCCATGAAGTTCTTCAAGCTGACGCCCGCCGACGTCATCGTCTTCCACGACGAGATCGACATGGCGCCGGGCCGCTTCCGGATGAAGTCGGGCGGCGGCGCGGCGGGCAACAACGGCATCCGCTCGGTGACCAGCCAGGTCGGCGACGCCTTCCGCCGGGGCCGCATCGGCGTGGGCCATCCAGGCCACAAGGACGCGGTCATGCACTACGTGCTGGGCGACTTCCACAAGGTCGAGCACCAGTGGCTGGACCCGATGCTGGACGCCATCGCCGACGCCCTGCCCTTCGCCGCCGTGGGCGACGACGAGCGCTACCAGGCCGAGGTCATGCGCCTGGCGCCGGCCCCCAAGGCCGATCCGCGCAAGCCCGCCAAATCTGACGATTGACGGCGGCGGTCGGTCGAGAGAAGACGCGAAGATGTTCTCGCTTCCCTTGCCGCTGCTTGGCCTGTCGCTGCTGTTTTCGATCGCCCTGTGCGTCCACGTCGTGCGGACGCACCGCGAGATGTACTGGCTATGGATCATCCTGCTGTTCCAGCCGGTCGGCGGGGTGGTCTATGTCGTCGCTGTGATCCTACCCGAGCTGTTGGGGGGCCGCGCCGCCCAGAAGGTGGGGGCCGCCGCCCGTCAGGCGCTGGACCCGCAGCGCGAGTATCGCGAGGCCGCCAAGGCCGTCGATGACGCCCCCACGGTCGCCAACCGCGTTCGCCTGGCGATCGCCGCCACGGAACTCGGCAAGCACGATGAGGCCGAGCGCCTCTACGCCGACAGCCTGACGGGCATGTACGCCGACGACCCGCAACTGCTGCTGGGCCGCGCCAACGCCCTGATCGAGCTGAACCGGCCGGCCGAGGCCTTGCCGCTGCTGGAGAAGCTGGGCGAGACGCCCAACGCCGGCCGCACGCCCCACACCATGCTGGCGCTTGGCCGCGTCTATCAGGCCCTGGCCCGCGACGAGCAGGCCGAGACCGCCCTGCGCTGGGCCGCCGACCACTATCCGGGTTTCGAGGGCGCCGCCCGCTACACCGTCTTCCTGGCGCGCCAGGGCCGCAAGGACGAGGCGCGCGCCCAGCTGGCCGAGATCGACAAGCGCCTTTCCAAGACCCACGCCCACTTCCGCAGGGAGGCCAAGCGCTGGCGGGATTTCGCGGCGTCGGCGGTGGGCGGCTAGTCGGCTCGCTTGGCTGAACGAATTGATAAAAATAACTATCCAATTATACGGATTTATACCGGATAATAGGGCGAGCTTGACTTTTCCCCACAGAGCGCGAATGTAAGAACTCATATGCATCTATAGGGCATTATAGGCTCATGGATCCCAACCTAAATCCCTACTCCCCGGGCGCTGGCAGCCGGCCCCCAGAATTGGCTGGCCGCGATCTCATCCTAAGTTCCTGTCAGGTCGCGCTTACCCGGACCTCCAAAGGTGCCGCGCCCCGCGGGCTACTCCTGACCGGCCTGCGAGGTGTCGGCAAAACCGTGCTCCTCAACGTCGTACGCGATCAAGCTACGGAGCAGAATTTCCTTGTCGATCTGATTGAGGCTCCAGAAGGTTCGCCTCTAGCGCCACTCATTATCCCAAGCCTCCGGAAGGCGCTTCTGAGACTTAGCGTACAGTCTCACGCGAAGGATTTGGTCGAGAGGGCTCTTAGAGTCCTGAAAAGCTTCCAGTTGTCTGCCAATCTCGGCGGAACTGATTTCGCGCTCAAATTCGATCCGGAACTCGGAGTTGCTGACAGTGGGAACCTAGAACTCGATCTGCCAGATCTTTTCGAGAGCGTTGGCGAGGCAGCCAAGGCTTCGGGACGTGGCGTTGCGCTGCTCATTGACGAAATTCAGTACATCGGGGCGAGCGATTTGAGCGCACTTATAGTCGCTAGCCATCGAGCGGTTCAGCGCCAACTCCCACTAATCGTTATGGGCGCCGGTCTTCCTTCGCTACCCGGCCTGATGGGGGACGCGAAATCCTACGCCGAACGCCTCTTCCTCTATCCCAAAATCGGCGCGTTGAACTTCGAAGACGCAGCCCTAGCTCTAACTGAGCCTGCTGGTGAATTGGGCGTCACCTTTTCCAACGACGCACTGAAGAAAATCTACAACACCACAAAGGGTTATCCATACTTTGTGCAGGAATGGGGCTCGGTTCTGTGGGATATTAGTGAGGGGCCTGAGATCACGGCTGATGACGTAAGAAACGCACGAACAGAGGCTACTCGTCGTCTAGATGAGAGCTTCTTTCAGGTGCGCCTAGATCGCGTGACTGATGCCGAACAGAAGTACATGCGCGCCATGGCTGAACTCGGCACAGGCCCATATCGCAGCGGTGAGGTGGCAAAACTTCTCGGCAAGAGTACAAACTCCTATGGCCCCGTGCGTGATGGTTTGATCCGAAAGGGAATGATCTACAGTCCCAAACATGGCGTTCTCGAATTTACCGTGCCGCTGTTCGACGAATTCATGAAGCGGACAATGCCCGAGATAAATCACTGAACTTGCCAAAGCCGGTGCAGGCCTAGAACCGCCCGCGTTGGAAGTCCTCGAACGCCTGCACGATCTCCTCGCGGGAATTCATCACGAAGGGGCCATGCCAGAACACCGGCTCGCCGATCGGACGACCGGCCAGCAGCAGGACGCGAGCCTCCGTGACGGCCTCAACCCGCACCGTGTCGCCACGTCCCAGGAATACGCCCGACAGCGCCTCCACCGTGTCATGGGCGACGCGGACCTGGCCCTCGTAGACCGCCAGCATGGCGTTGCGGTCGTCGCCCACAGGCTCCTCGAAGACCGTTCCGGCCGGCAGCACGACGTCGAAATAGAGCGCATCGACGGCGCCGCCGCCGATCGGGCCGGCGGTTCCAGCATCGGTGGCGCCCGAGATCACTTTCACGGTCACACCGTCGTCGCGGGCTTCGACCGGGATCGCGTCGGCCTCGAACTCCTGGTAGCCGGGCGCGCTCATCTTCAAGCTGGCCGGCAAGTTCACCCACAGCTGGAAGCCGCGCATCCGACCGTCGGCCTGCTCGGGCATCTCGGAGTGGACGATACCCTTGCCCGCCCGCATCCACTGGATCCCGCCCGGCCCGATCACGCCCTCGCGGCCAGTGTTGTCCTTGTGACGCATCCTGCCTTCCAGCATGTAGGTCACGGTCTCGAAGCCGCGATGTGGGTGGTCGGGAAAGCCGCCCATGTAGTCGGACGCCTCGGCGTTGTCGAAACAGTCCAGCATCAGGAACGGATCGAACATCTGGGCTTCCGGCGTGCCCAGCATCCGCGTCAGCCGCACGCCCGCGCCATCCGAGGTCGGCTGGCCTTTGACGATCTTCAGGACGGGGCGGACGGGCATGACGGGCTCCTTGTGCGCCTTCGATATCTGATCCGGTTGCGGTTCGCGCAAGCCCCTCCCGGTTCGCCTTTCCGCCCCATCCGTGCTAAGCGCGCGCCAACGAAATTCATGAGAGTTCCATGGCCCTGAAAGTCGCCATCGTCGGCCTGCCCAACGTCGGCAAGTCCACCCTGTTCAACGCCCTGACCCAGACGGCGTCGGCCCAGGCCGCCAACTATCCGTTCTGCACGATCGAGCCCAACACCGGCGACGTCGCCGTGCCCGAGCCGCGCCTGGAGGCCCTGGCCAAGATCGCGGGCTCCAAGGAGATCATCCCGGCTCGGATCACCTTCGTCGACATCGCCGGCCTGGTGCGCGGCGCGTCGAAGGGCGAAGGCCTGGGCAACCAGTTCCTGGCCAACATCCGCGACTGTGACGCTGTGGCCTTCGTGGCCCGCTGCTTCGAAGATGACGACATCACCCACGTCGAGGGTCGCATCGACCCGCTCAGCGATCTCGAGATCATCGAGATGGAGCTGATGCTGGCCGACCTGGAAAGCCTGGAAAAGCGCCTGCCGGCCATCGAGAAAAAGGCCAAGTCGGGCGGCGACAAGGACGCGGCCAACACCCTGCGCCTGGTGAACCTGGCCTTGGCCCAGCTGCGCGAGGGCCGTCCGGCCCGCGCCGCGACCGTGGACAAGGAAGACGAGAAGGCCTGGCATATGCTGCAGCTGCTGACGTCGCTGCCGGCCCTCTATGTCTGCAACGTCGAGGAAGCCAGCGCCGACAAGGGCAACAAGTATTCCGCGTTGGTGGCCGAGCGCGCCGCCAAGGACAACGCTAAGAGCGTCGTCATCTCGGCCCAGATCGAGAGCGAGATCGCCATGCTGGACGCGGCCGAACGCGCCGAATTCCTCGAGACCCTGGGCCTGGAAGAGCCGGGCCTGAACCGCCTGATCCGCGAAGCCTACAAGCTCCTGA
The DNA here is from genome assembly GCF_002737755.1 of Caulobacter sp. BP25. Taxonomy (GTDB): domain Bacteria; phylum Pseudomonadota; class Alphaproteobacteria; order Caulobacterales; family Caulobacteraceae; genus Caulobacter. Next base: position 370,977 of record NZ_PEGH01000018.1, on the reverse strand, counting down.
ACCTGCAGACCTACTTCACGGTCGGTCCCAAGGAAGCCCGCGCCTGGACGATCCACGTCGGCGACACCGGTCCGCAGGCGGCCGGCGTCATCCACACCGACTTCGAGAAGGGCTATATCCGCGCCGAGACCATCGCCTTCGACGACTTCATCAAGCTGGGCGGCGAAAACGGAGCCAAGGAAGCCGGCAAGATGCGGGCCGAAGGCAAGGACTACGTCGTCAAGGACGGCGACGTGATGCACTTCCGCTTCAACGTCTAATCTTGCGTGTCATCCCGGACGGCCCCACGGGCCGATCCGGGGCCGCCGGAAACTCCACGCGTGCCGTGGTCCCGGCTCTCCGCTACGCTGCGGCCGGGATGACAAACATCCAGGAGCAAGCCCGTGGCCGAGACTATCACCCTGACCGCCGCCCACGACGGCTTTGCTTTCAGCGCCCTGCACGCCCAGCCTGAAGGGCCGCGCCGGGGCGGGGTGGTCGTGGTCCAGGAGATTTTCGGCCTGGACCGCTACGTCCACGAGGACGTCGCCCGCTGGGCCGCGCGCGGTTTCGAGGTGATCGCGCCGTCGATGTTCGACCGTCAGCAGAAGGGCTATGTCGCCCAGCACGACCCCGAGGGCTTCCAGACCGGCGTCGCCTTCGCCAAGGCCAACGGCCCCGACAACGCTATGGGCGACATCCAGGCTTGCGTGGATTTTCTGGCCGCGCGCGGGCCGGTGTTCCTGACCGGCTACTGCTATGGCGGCACGATGGGTTGGCTGGCGGCCGCGCGGGTCAAGGGCCTTTCGGCCGTGGCCAGCTACTATGGCGGCGGCGTCGCGGGCATGGCCGACCTGCCGCTGGGCTGCCCGGTGATCGTCCATCTGGGCGCCAAGGACCCGCACATCCCGGCCCAGGACGTGAAGGCCGCCATCTGGACCGCGCACGCCGAGACGCCTGTCTACGTCTATGAGGCCAGCGGCCACGGCTTCAACAACGATGGCCGCCCGGACTCCGATCTCGCCGACGCGGAGCTCGCTCGTCAGCGGACGGTCGCGTTCTTCGCGGAACACGGAGCACTATGATGGGACAGCGCATCGCCCTGGCCACCCGCGACGGCGCGCCGTTCTCGGCCTGGCATGAGCCCGCCCAGGAGGCCCGGCGCGGCGGAATCGTCATGCTGCACGCCATCTGGGGTGTAACCCCGCACCTTCGCGAGCTCGCGGGACGCCTGGCCGAGCAGGGCTATGAGGTGATCGTTCCCAGCCTGATGGACGCCGCCGACGCAGACTTCCCCGCCCACGACACCGAACCGGCGATCCTGGACGCGCGCATGGCGCTGGGGCGGTCAACCGGCTGGGGCGTCTCGACCCTGCCCCGTGTCCAGACGACGATCGACGCTCTGGACGGACCCGTCTTCGCCATGGGCTTCTGCTATGGCGGCACCACGGCCTGGCTGGCCGCCTGTCGTTGTGAGGGCCTCAGCGCCGTCGCGGCCTTCTATGGCGGCGACATCGCGGCCTACAAGGACGAGACCCCCAAGACGCCGACCATCCTGCACTTTGGCAAGACCGATCCGATGATCCCCCTGGCCGATGTCGAGGCGATCCGCGAAGCGCACCCCGACCTGCCGATCTATCTCTACGAAGCCGGTCACGCCTTCGTCGCGCCCAGCGGTCACCAGCCCGACAGCGCCCATCTGGCCCTGCTAAGGACGCTTCAGCTCTTTCAGCGCTCGGCGGGCGGCAAGGGCGAGGCCTGAACGGCAAGACCATCGCTTGCGCGTCAAGGCTGCGCTAGGCTCTGGTCCATGCGCCCCCGCCTCGCCCTGCTGGCCCTGATGCCGCCGCTGCTGCTGGCCTCGCTGGCCCATGCCGGCGAGACCGACTGCTGGTTCGAGAACGGCGCGATCGTCGCTCCGGCGGCGATCGGCGTCATGGCCGGGGATTACGTGATCGACCTCTCGGCCCCGCGCACCCTGTTGCACAACACCAAGGCGCAGATGGAGGGCATTCTGGAGCCGGAGGTCATCGCTTCGGTACAGGTCGCCGGCCTGAAGACGCCCACTGTTTCGGTCAAGGTCGCAAACCTCGACGCCCGGGGCGCCGGCTTCGTCACCCCGATCGCCGGGGTGATCGGCATGGACGTCCTGGCCGGCCACAGCATCGAAATCGACTTCGCCCATTGCCGGCTGCGCATCGACCGGCCCTGGCGCGCCAAGCGGCAGGTCGTGTTCCCGGTCTCGGTGATCGAGGGCGTGCCCACCCTCGCGGCGAGCGTCAGCGACGGTCCCCACGCCTTCTACGGCGCCTTCGCCATCGACACCGCCTCGAAGGCGATGACCCGGCTCTCGATCCGCGACGCGGGGGTCACGGGCAAGCTCGACCCCAACGCACGCCACAAGGCGCCCGCCAGGCTCCGGGCCCTGTCGATCGGCGGCGTCCTGGCCGAGAACGTGCCGGCCAGCCTGGCTGATGACCTGCCCGAAGGCGTCAACGGGACGCTGGGAACAGGTCTCTGGGCTCGGTATCGCGTCAGACTGGACGCCCAGGCGCGAACCTTGTCGGTGGCCCCATAGCCGCCCCATGCTGATCGAAGCCGGCCCCGCCGCATTCGCCGCCCTGATGCGCGGCGAGGCTCCCGCTCCCTATCGCCTGTGCGACAGCCCCCTGACCCCACCGGAGGTTCTCGCCATGCTGGCCCGGCTGGCCGAACAGATCGGTTTCACCTTCCGTCCGTCGGCTTGGATGATTGTCGAGAACGACGAGATCGTCGGCTTGATCTCTCCCACCCAGACCCTCGACGCGGCGGAGCGATCCTTGCGGATCGGCTACGGCGTCGCCCCAAGCCGCCAGGGCGCCGGTGTCGCCACCCGCGCCGTCGGCGATCTCGCCGTCTGGGCGCGAACGGATGATCGTGTCCGCGCCCTGACAGCCGAGACGGCGGTCGACAACCTGGCGTCCCAGAAGGCGCTGGCCCGCAACGGCTTCATGGTCGTTGGCGCGCGGGAAGACGCCGAGGACGGGCCACTGATCTGCTGGCGGCTGGAGACTTAAGAGCGCCCAAAAGAAAAAGGCCCGGTGTCGCCACCGGGCCTTTCCATATTCAGGGGCGAGGATCGCTTAGTGCGACTCGTTGCGCCACACCGTCTTGTAGCTGGCGTACAGCAGGCCGCTCAGCAAGACGAGGTAGATCAGCACGGCGAAGCCGGTCTGCTTGCGCTCTTCCAGCTTGGGCTCGGCGGCCCACATCAGGAAGGCCGAGACGTCCTTGGCCTGCTGGTCGAGGGTCGACTTGGTGCCGTCGTCGAACGTCACCAGATCAGCCTTCAGCGGCGCGGCCATGGCGATGAAGCCGCCCTTCGGCACGTTCTTGTGGTCACCGTGCCAGGCCGAGGTCAGATCGCCCGGGAAGTACGGGTTGTAGTGACCGCCGGTGGGGACCGTCAGGCCCTTGGGCGGATCCACATAGCCGACCAGCAGCGAGTAGATGTAGTCCGGACCGGCTTCGCGAGCCTTGGCCAGCAGCGACATGTCCGGCGGCAGAGCGCCGCCGTTGCCGGCGCGGGCGGCCGCTTCGTTGGGGAACGGTGCGGGGAAGCGGTCGGCGCTGGTGGCCGGACGCTTGATGGCGTCGCCGGTTTCGCCGTCGATGTCGGCGATCTCGTAGTCCTTGGCGACCGCCTTGACCCACGGGTTGTCGTTCGAGTTCGGGTACTTCTCGTTATAGAAGGGCCCGCCCTTGTCGCCGAGGTTGCGGAACGCCACCAGCTTCAGCGAGTGGCAGGCCGAGCAGACCTCGCGATAGACCTTGAAGCCACGCTGCAGCTGGGCCTGGTCGAACTTGCCGAACGGGCCCTCGAACGACCACTGGACGTCCTTGGCGTGCATGGCGCCGCCAGCGGCGAAGGCCGGGCTGGCCGCGCCAGCGACCAGGAGACCCGCCGCCGCCGCGATAACCGAGAGTTTGCGGAGCATCGGGATCAACCCTTGTTGGCGTCGGCCGACAGGGCCGGCGAGGCGATCGAGTCCGGCACAGGCAGGGTCTTCTCGACCAAACCCAGGACCGGCATCACGACCAGGAAGAAAGCGAAGTAGTACAGGGAGGCGACGCGGCTGAGCCACACGTAGCTATTGAGGTCCGAACCCATCAGCTGGAAGGTGGTCAGGTGCGGGATCACCGGATCGTCGGGCAGCTTGGCGCCGCAGACGCCCAGGATGCAGCAGGCCACCAGGAAGAACACAAAGTAAATCTTCGCGGTCGGGCGGTAGCGCATCGAGCGCACCTTCGAGGTGTCCAGCCACGGCAGGGCGAACAAGCAGGCGATGGCGCCGAACATGGCCAGCACGCCCATCAGCTTGTCCGGCACGGCGCGCAGGATCGCGTAGAACGGCAGGAAGTACCATTCCGGAACGATGTGCGACGGCGTCACCAGCGGGTTGGCCTCGATGTAGTTGTCGGCGTGGCCAAGAGCGTTGGGCATGTAGAAGACGAAGAAGGCGAAGAGGATCAGGAAGACGCTCATCGCGAAACCGTCCTTCACCGTCGCGTACGGGGTGAAGGGCACGGTGTCGGCCTTCGACTTCGGCTCGACGCCGGTCGGATTGTTCTGGCCCACCACGTGCAGCGCCCAGACGTGCAGGATCACGACGCCCGCGATCATGAAGGGCAGCAGGTAGTGCAGCGAGAAGAAGCGATTCAGGGTCGGGTTGTCGACCGCGAAGCCACCCCACAGCCAGGTGGTGATGCTCTCGCCGACCAGCGGCAGGGCGCCGAACAGGTTGGTGATCACGACGGCGCCGTGGAACGACATCTGCCCCCAGGGCAGGACGTAGCCCATGAAGGCGGTCGCCATCATCAGCAGGTAGATCACGCAGCCCAGGAGCCACAGCACTTCGCGGGGCGCCTTGTAGGAGCCGTAGTACAGGCCGCGCAGCATGTGGATGTAGACGGCGATGAAGAACATCGACGCGCCGTTGGAGTGCATGTAGCGGATCAGCCAGCCGTAGTTCACGTCGCGCATGATGTGCTCGACCGACGCGAAGGCGCCGGCGGCGCTCGGCGTGTAGTGCATCACCAGGATAATGCCGGTGATCAGCTGGGAGGCCAGGCACAGCGACAGGATGCCGCCGAAGGTCCACCAGTAGTTCAGGTTCCGCGGGGTGGGATAGTCGACGAAGCTGTCGTAGCCCAGGCGGATGATCGGCAGACGGGCGTCGAGCCAGCGCTCGAAACCGGTCTTGGGTTGATAGGTCGAATGTCCGCTCATCTCGCTTAGCCGATCTTGACCTTGGTGTCGGTGAGGAAGGCGTATTCCGGAACCACCAGGTTCGTGGGCGCGGGGCCCTTACGGATACGCCCCGAGGTGTCGTAGACCGAGCCGTGGCAGGGGCAGAACCAGCCGCCGTACTCGCCGCCGCCGAAGGTCGGCACGCAACCCAGGTGGGTGCAGTTGCCGCCGACGATCAGCCAGTTGGCCTTGCCAGGCTTCACCCGGTCGGCGTCCTTCTGGGGATCGGGCAGGTTGACGTTGTCGTCCGCCACGGCCTTGGCGATCTCGGCCTGGGTGCGGTTGCGCACGAACAGCGGCTTGCCGCGCCACTTGATCGTCACCTGCTGGCCCTCGGCGACCTTGGTCAGGTCGAACTCGGTCGAGGCCAGGGCCCGCGTGTCGGCGGACGGGTTCATCTGGTCGATGAACGGCCAGACCAGGGTCGCGGCGCCGCCGGCGGCGGCCGCGATCGCGGCGATGTGAATGAAGTCGCGCCGGGAAGGATCGCTCCCGTGTTCCGGCTCGGTCGTTGCGCCCACGGCGGTGTCGGCCACCTAGTCACCCCTTTATTCCGCCCCCCGCATCACGGCGGGCTTGGAGAAGCGCCTTATCGACGCCATATCTTGCTCGACCCGCAAGCGGATCTCCGCCACAAGGCAGCGGTCGCTTCGTCCTATCGGACGCGCGGACGGAGTCCGCAAGTCCTTTCGATTCGAGCAAAGCCCCTGCTAACCCTGTGGTTGGTTCGCTTATTATGCGCATCGCACTTTTTCAACCAGGCATTCCCCAAAACGTCGGCGCGGCCATTCGCTTGTCCGCGTGCTTCGGCGCGGGCCTCGACGTGATCGAGCCTTGCAGTTTTCCCTTGGATGACAAGAGTTTGAAGCGCGCGGCCCTGGATTATGGGCCCCTCGCCCACCTCAAACGCCACGATAGCTGGGAGACATTCCTTAAGGCGCCGGAACGCGTTGACGGTCGTCTGCTGCTGTTTACCACCCGGGGTGCGACACCATTTCACAGGTTCTCGTTCCAACCGGGAGACACCTTGCTGTTTGGCAACGAGAGCCGCGGCGCGCCCGATGAGGTCCACGCCGCCGTCCAGGGGCGCATCGTCATCCCCATCCGCCCCGAGACACGCTCCATGAACCTGGCGACCACCGCCGCCATGGCTTTGGGCGAGGCGCTTCGGCAGACGGGCGGGTTTCCAGAGTAGCAGCCTACCCGCCGAAATCGACATCCCGCCGGGCGGCCGCGATGGTGACGATGAAGCCGGCCAGCACGTCCAGCAGCACCATCAAGGTCAGCAGGAAGAAGGCCGAGGTGGCGAAGGCTGGCGCCAGCAGGAACTCCACCAGGCAGACGATGAACAGCACCATCGACAGCGAATGGTTGACGATGGCCAGCCCTTTACTGTTGGCCGACTTCAGAAGTTCGACGAACAGCACCACCAGCGAGGCGGCCAGCAGCAGGTCGGCCAGGCTGACGGCCCAGCCGGCGCCGGAGGTCATGTGGAGGCTGAACAGCGGCTCGGCCAGACGCAGACTGGCGTCAGCGGCCTTGAAACCGCCCGGCAGGGTCAGGATGATCAGGTTGTAGACCAGGACCGGCAGGGCCAGCAGCGGAACCGCGGCGAACATCGAGCTTCCCCTTCGACAGCGCCCCCCGGCGTCACAGCGGTAGGCCTAATGGGATTTGCAGGCGCGGTGAAGCCGGCGCGACCTTTCGACTCAGACGCCAGTCTCTAGACCTCGTCGACGCCCTGCGGATTGCGGGCCCGCGACTGCAGCCACATCACGCCCAGCAGATCCGAGATCGAAGCCTTCAGACGACCAAGGTTCGTGTACTTCGACTCCCCGCTCTCACGGTGACGGTGATTGACAGGCTGGAACGCGACCTCATAGCCCTCGCGCAGCATCAGGGCCGGGATATAGCGGTGGATGTGATCGAAGTAGGGCAGGCGCAGGAACGCCTCGCGGCGGAAGGCCTTCAGGCCGCAGCCGGTGTCGTTGGCGGTGTCCTTCAGAAGCCGCTTGCGTACGCCGTTGCCGAACTTGGAGGCGAAGCGCTTGGCGCTGCTGTCCTGGCGCTTGACCCGCTCGCCGCCGACCAGGGCGAGCGTCTCTGGGCCCGCCGCCAGGACCTTGGCCAGGCGCGGCGCGTCGGCGGGATCGTTTTGGCCATCGCCGTCCAGGGTGATGACGATCGGCGCCCGCGCCGCCAGCACGCCGCTGCGCACGGCCCGGCTCTGGCCCGAGTTCTTGCGATGACCCAGCACCCGCAGCTGCGGAATTTCGGCCTTCAACGCGATCAGCCGCGCCTTGGTGTCGTCGCGGCTGGCGTCGTCGATGAAGATCATCTCGTAGGTCTCGCCGGCGAAGGCGGCGGCGATCTCGCGCGCCAGCTTCGGCGCGGCCTCTCCCTCGTCGAAAACTGGAACGACGACGGAGAAATCGGGCGTGGGAGCGCTGCTGGCGGTCATCGCCCCCTCATACAGCAAAAGTCGTTTCGGGAAAGATCGTGCTAAACGACACGCCATGACGCTTGAATCTCGCCTGGATGCGCTGAGCCAAGGATGGCGCGGCCCCCTGTTCGCCGCCCTGGTGGCCTTGATCGCCGGCCTTCCGGGCCTCTTCGCCATGCCGCCGCTGGACCGTGACGAGTCGCGCTTCGCCCAGGCCACCTCGCAGATGTTGGAGACCGGCGACTACGTCGTCATCAAGTTCCAGGACCAGCCACGCTTCAAGAAGCCGGTCGGCATCCACTGGCTGCAGGCGGTCAGCGTCAAGACCCTCTCCGACGCCGAGGAACGTCGCATCTGGGCCTATCGCATCCCCTCGCTGCTGGGCGCGATGCTGGCGGCGGCGGCGTGCGCCTGGGGCGCAGCAGCGCTGCTGGGCCCGCGCGCAGGCCTGATCGCGGGATCCATCCTGGGCGCGACCTTCCTGCTGTCCTCGGAAGCCTTCATCGCCAAGACCGACGCGGCGCTTTGCGGAACGACCACGCTGGCGATGGCCGCCCTGGCGCGGATCTACGCCGCCCAGCTGAGGGGCGAGTCGGCCGGCAAGCTAACCAAATTCGCCTTCTGGCTGGGCCTGTCCTTGGCCGCCCTAATCAAGGGTCCGGTCGGCATGCTGACCGTATTCATGGCCCTGGCGGCCCTAACCATCTGGGACCGCAAGGTGCGGTGGCTGAAGGACCTGGGCTGGACCTGGGGCCTGATCCTGTTCGCCGCCGTCGTGCTGCCGTGGGCGATGATGATCACCGTAGCCACTGACGGCGCATTCTGGGGCGCGGCGGTCGGCGCGGACCTGGCGCCGAAGATGGTCGGGGGCCAGGAGGGTCACGCCGGACCATTCGGCTATCACGCCCTGCTCTCGCCGCTGCTGTCGTTCCCGGCCACCATCCTGCTGCCCGCCGGCCTCGTCGTGGCCTGGACCCGTCGCAAGGATCCCGGCGTCCGCTTCGCCGTCTGCTGGCTGGTTCCCACCTGGCTGATGTTCGAGCTCTTGCCCACCAAGCTGGTCCACTACGCCCTGCCCGCCTATGGCGCCCTGGCGATGCTGATGGCTGCGGCGTTGCGCGAGCCGCTGGGCCGGCTCGTCCGGTGGCTGGGCGGGGGTCTGTCGGTGCTGATGGGCGCGCTGCTGGCCGCCGTCGCCATCTATGGCCAGAAAGAATTCGGAACCACCAACGACCTGGGCTGGACCATCGTCGCGGCCGGCTTCGCCCTGGCGGCGGGGATCGCCGGCGCGGTCCTGGTGGTTCGCCGCCATGCGGCGCGGGCGCTTTTCGTGGCCGGCTCCCTTGGGATCAGCGCCCATATCGCCCTGACCGCCGGCCTGATCCCGCGCCTGGAGCCGCTGTTCCTGTCGCGCGACCTGGCCCAGGCGCTGGACCAGGCCAGGCTCTCGCCCCGCTCCGGCGCGCCGGGCCCCGTGGCCGTGACCGGCTACGCCGAGCCCAGCCTGATCTTCCAGCTGGGCACGACCACCCAGCTAACCGACGGCGAAGGTGCGGCCAACGCCATCGCCGAAGGCCGCCCCGCCATTGTCGAGGACCGCGAGGAAAAGCCGTTCCGCGCCGCCATGGGCCAGCTGGGCCTGGCCCCGCGTCCGGTCACCACCGTCGAGGGCTTGAACTATTCCGACGGCGATCAAGAGCGGCTCACCATCTATCGGGGCGAGCCCCTGGCGCCCGCCGAGGATGCCATGGAGCCCAATGAACCCGCCCTCAACGAACCCGCCCCAACGAACCCGCCAAGGAGCCGCAGCGATGAGCCGCTTCATCCAGATCGTTGAGGTCGGGCCGCGCGACGGCCTGCAAAACGAAAAGCTCTCGCTGTCGGTCGCCGAGAAGCTGGACCTGATCGCCAAGCTGGAAGCCGCCGGCGCGCGGCGCACCGAGGTGGTCTCGTTCGTCAACCCCGCGCGCGTGCCGCAGATGGCGGGCGCCGAGGACATCATGGCTGCCCTGCCGCTCAATCCCAACCGTTCGCGCATCGGTCTTGTGCTGAACCTGCGCGGCTGGGAGCGCTGCGTCTCGACGGGTTGCGACGAGGCCAATGTCGTGGTCTGCGCCTCGGACGGCTTTGGCGTCCGCAACCAGGGCGCCACGGTGTCCCAGCAGCTAGACACCCTGGCCGCCATCGCCGAGCGGCAGGCGATCGACGGCGGCCCGCCGATCACCGCCACCATCTCGGTCGCTTTCGGCTGTCCGTTCGACGGCGAGGTCAGCCAGGACCAGATCGTCGCCATCGCCCGCGAGGCCGCCGCCCTGGGCGTGCCGGAGATCGCCATCGCCGACACCATCGGCGTGGCCGATCCCTGGACCGTACGCAAGCGCATCGAGGCCGTCCGCGCCGCCGCGCCGGACGCGCGCCTGCGCCTGCATTTCCACGACACCCGCAACACAGGCCTGGCCAACGCCTTCGCCAGCGTCGAGGCGGGGGTGGATGTGCTGGACGCCTCGGTCGGCGGCCTAGGCGGCTGTCCGTTCGCGCCCAACGCCACGGGCAACATCGGGACCGAAGACCTCGTCTACATGCTGGAACGGGCGGGCTTCGAGACCGGCTATGACCTGGCGGCCCTGATCGCTATCGGCCGCGAGATCAGCGAGCGCCTCGGCAAGGCGCCCGCCTCGTCCCTGGCTCGCGCCGGAGGGTTCCCCGCATGATGCTCCGCCTCGCCGCCCTGCTGCCGATCCTGGCCCTCGCCGCCTGCGCGGCCGCGCCCGCTCCTGCGGCGCGCTGCGACGTGACGATCAAGTTCGGCAGCTACGGCATGGGTATCGACCGGCCTCTGGCGGACAAGGTGGCCGCCGCGGTGAAGGCCGACCGTGACATCGCGCGCTCGCAGCGCAAGCCCTGGGGACGCGAGGGCGAATACGACCTCTGCCTGACGGCCAAGCCCGGCCGCGACGTCAAGGCGATGTACGAACGCTATCGGGCGATGCTCCCCGCGCGGAACCTACAGGCGCCGATCTCGATCGAGGGACCGGACGGACTGCGGTTCGAGACGATCGCGCCGATCTAGGCGGAAAAGCGCGGCGAGCATCTTTCGAGCGCCCGCATCGCACATCGCGCGGAACCGATCGGGCGCTTGAGGAGCTAAGCTTCGCCAAGGCGGAGTTCCCATGACCGGCGCGACGAAGACCCGAGACCTCAGAACCGGCCGACCGCTTTGGACCGACAGCCCCGGTCTCGGCGTGCCGGTGCGGCCTCTGACACGCTCGCTGAGCGTCGATATCGCGATCGTCGGCGCGGGAATCAGCGGCGCGCTGATGGCCCATGAGCTCTCCCAGGATCACTCCGTCGCCGTCCTCGATCGGCGTCCGCCCCTGACGGGATCGACCATGGCCTCGACCGCCCTGCTGCAATGGGAGATCGACCTGCCGCTGACCACCCTGGCCAAGCAGATCGGGGCGGCCAAGGCCAGGCGAGCCTACATTCGATCGAGACGCGCGGTCGACGATCTGGCCCAGCTGGTCGCGCGGGAGCGCATTTCGTGCCAGTTCAAGACGAAGTCCTCGCTCTATCTGGCCGGCGACGACCACGGCCATCGCGCCTTGGAAGCCGAGGCCGAGGCGCGGGCGGCGATCGGCCTCGACAGCCGCTACCTTGGTCCGGCCGAGCTTCGAGACCGTTTCGGGATCGAGCGGACAGGGGCCATCGTTTCCACCGGCTCGGCGAGCAGCGACCCCGCGCGGCTGGCGGCGGGCCTCTTGCGACGGGCCCACGCGCGCGGGGCGCGGATCCTGTCACCGGTGGAGGTGACCCAGGCCGCCAGCGATCCGGACGGGGTGACGCTGCTGACCGACGCCGGCCACGCCGTCCGGGCTCGATCAGTCGTGTTCTGCTGCGGCTACGAGTTTCCCAAGGCCGTTCCCACGCCAGGCGCGCGCATCCTCTCGACCTGGGCCATGGCCTCCAAGCCACGCCAGCCTTGTCCGGCATGGCTCCGCGACATGCTGGTCTGGGAGGCCTCGGACCCCTACCTCTACCTGCGCATGACCGGCGATGGACGGCTCATCGTCGGGGGCGAGGACGAGGACTCCGCCGACGCCCTTCAGGACCGCGAAAAGCTCAAACGAAAGTGCTCCACCTTGGCCGCCAAGTTAGAGGCGCTGATACCGGGCGTCGGCTTCGAGATGGACTACGGCTGGGCCGGAGCGTTCGGGTCCAGCGCCACCGGCCTGCCCAACATCGGGCCGGTCGAGGCCATGGACCATACCTGGGCCGTGATGGGCTTCGGCGGCAACGGCATAACCTATTCGGTCATTGCTTCGCAGATCGTCGCGACCGAGGTGCGGGGCGGACGCGATCCGGACGCGGACCTCTATCGCCCCTAAATCGGCCGGCCGGTCATCTTCCACAGCAGCGGGCGGAACACGCTCATCAGCATGATCGCGGGGGCCAGCAGGACGGCGGCCGCAAACAGCTGCAGGCTGTCGGCGCGCTTGATGAAGTAGCGGGTCAGGCCCACGCCCTTGTGGAACTCCACCTTGACCGGGTGCTCCAGGCTGGTGTGGCCAAGGTGTACAACCCGGGCCTGGGGCTGGAACAGCACCTGGCCGCCAGCGCGGCGCGCGCGCCAGCACAGGTCGATATCCTCCACGTGCAGGAAATAGCCCTCGTCAAAGCCCCTCAGGGCTTCGAAATCCCGGCGGCGCATGGCGAAGCAGGCGCCAGAAATGGTCGGCATCGGGACGGGCGCGCGCGGCAGCGGCTCGTTCTCGCGATGAATCTCGAACGCCGCCAGCTTGCTGTAGCGGCGCGTCAGCTGGCCAAAGCTCAGCACCGTGCTGATCGGCGTGACCTCGCCGCGACGACCGCCGCGCTGCTCGGAGCCATCGACATTGAGGACACGCGCCCCGACGATGGTCGGGGTCGGCTGACCCTTGAAGGCCGTGACCAGGGCGGCCACGCAACCCGGCTGCAGATTGGCGTCGGGATTGAGGAAAACAATGTGCTCGCCCCCTGACGTCTGAGCGCCCAGGTTGGCGCCGCGGGCAAAACCGATATTGCCGTGACCCTGCTTGAGGATCACGCGCGGTTCGGTCAGGGCCAAGGAGCGCAGCATATCCCGCTCGTTCGGACACGAGCCGTTGTCGACAATCACGAACTCATCGACCAAAGGCTCGGCCAGAACATGCTTGATGCTCTCGTCCAGCGCATCTCCCGTCCGGTAAACGACCATGACCACCGACACGTGCGGTCTAGCCGGGCGAGCACCGGCGGTCAGGGTCGAAACGGACGGGAGAATGCTGTTCATCAGGCGGTCACCGCCTCCGGAACGGCCTTGGCGGCGCGCGCGCGCGCCACGTCGGGCGGGGTAGCGTCAACGGTCAGAACGGCGAGAGCGTCTTCGAGCGACAGCACGCTCTGTCCTTCGCCGCCCAGGCGGCGCAGGGCTAGCTGCCTCGTCTCCGCTTCCTTACGTCCGACCACCGCGATCACTGGCACCTTGGCGAGGCTATGCTCGCGAATCTTATAGTTGATCTTCTCATTTCGCAGGTCCAGCTCCGCGCGCATACCTAGTTTCGTCAAGGCCCCCACGACCTCGCGAGCATAGTCATCGGCGTCGGAGGTGATGGTGGCCACAACGACCTGAGTCGGTGCAAGCCATACGGGCAATGCGCCCGCAAAGTTCTCCAACAGAATGCCGATGAAACGTTCGAAAGACCCCAGAATTGCACGGTGAAGCATAACAGGACGCTTCTTTGAACCGTCCTCCGAAACGTACTCGGCGTCTAATCGTTCCGGCAAAACGAAATCAAGTTGCAAAGTGCCGCACTGCCAGACGCGGCCGATGGCGTCTTTCAGCGAGAACTCTAGCTTCGGGCCATAGAAGGCGCCCTCGCCCGGCTGCAGTGTCAAGGTCTCACCCGCCGCCTCTGCGGCGGCGGCCAGGGCGGCTTCGGCCTTGTCCCAGACCTGGTCCGTACCGGCGCGCAGCTCGGGACGCGTCGAGAACTTGGTGTCCGCCAGCGTCATGCCCAGGTCGTTATAGACCGAGCGCAGCAGCTCGATGAATCGCGCGCTCTCCTCCGTCACCTGCTCTTCGCGGCAGAAGATGTGGGCGTCGTCCTGGGTGAAGGCGCGCACCCGCATGATGCCATGCATGGCGCCCGAGGGCTCGTAGCGGTGGCAGGCGCCGAACTCGGCCATGCGCAGCGGCAGCTCGCGATAGGACTTCTGGCCGACATTGAAGATCTGGATGTGGCCGGGGCAGTTCATCGGCTTGACCGCCAGGACCTCGCCCTCAGCGCTTTCGCACATGAACATGGCGTGGCCGAACTTCTCGGCGTGGCCCGACTTTTCCCACAGGCTGCGATCCAGGATCTGCGGGGTCTTCACTTCCTTGTAGCCGGCCGCGTCGAGGCGACGGCGCATGTAGTCCTCAAGCACGCGATAAAGCGCCCAGCCCTTCGGGTGCCAGAACACCATGCCCTTGCCCTCTTCCTGGATGTGGAAGAGGTCCATCGTCTTGCCCAGCTTGCGGTGATCGCGCTTCTCAGCTTCCTCGACGCGCTTCAGATGGGCTTCGAGATCGGCTTCCGACGCCCAGGCCGTGCCGTAGATGCGCTGCAGCTGGGCGTTGTTCTGGTCGCCGCGCCAGTAGGCGCCCGCCAGCTTGGTCAGCTTGAAGGCCTTGCCGACGTGCTTGGTCGAGGGCAGGTGCGGCCCCCGGCACAGGTCCTTCCAGTTCCCCTGGCGATAGACCGTGATGGTGTCCGTCGCGGGCAGATCACGAATGATCTGCGCCTTGTACTGCTCGCCGATCCCGTCGAAGTGGGCGATCGCTTCGTTGCGATCCCAGACCTCGCGCGTGATCTTCTCGTCGCGGTCGACGATCTCCTTCATGCGCTTTTCGATCTTTTCCAGATCGTCCAGGCTGAACGGCTCGTCGCGGGCGAAGTCGTAATAGAAGCCGTCCTCGACGTTCGGGCCGATCGTCACCTGGGTGCCGGGGAACAGCTCCTGGACGGCCTCGGCCAGCACGTGGGCCGTGTCGTGACGGATCGTGTCGAGGGCCTCGGGCGCCTCGCGCGTCAGGATCTCGAACTTGCGCTCACCAGCCAGCAGGTCAGGCGTCAGCGGACGGTCGAGGTCCAGCACCTGGCCGTCCAGCTTGATCAGCAGGGCCTTCTTTTCCAAAGACTTGGAGATGGCGGCGGCGACGTCGCGCCCCGTCGAGCCGTCCGGATACTGTCGCGACGAGCCGTCAGGGAAAACCAGATCAATCATTCTTCACTTATCCACTTTACGTGGCTGGCGCGGCGGCGGCGGGTCATAACCTGATCCACCTAACGGATTGCATCGGCAAATCCGTCGCACGCCCAGCCAAGACCCTTTGAACGGGCCATGATCCTTGAGGGCGGTGGCCGTATACTCCGAACAGCTCGGCGTAAAACGGCACTGACGCCCGATGAGAGGCGAGAGCGTCAACTTATAAGCCCTAAGGCCCAAATCGACGGTGCGTTCGTAGAGGCTCATGCCAGCGCGCGACTGTTAGTCTAATGGAGTTCTAACCCCCGATTCGGGGCGATCAAACCGCGCCGGCGGTGCTAGTTCGCTTTTCGACGGCGCCTGTGGCCTGGCGGATAGCCTCGACCGTCGCCTCGAACGCCAGAAGTGTCGAGGCGTGACGAGCGGGATAGTCCTTGACCGGCTCTAGCACGGCGAGCTCCGCAAATCGGCCCGCGGGAGGCGAACCGTTCCCCTTCAGCATAGCCGCTAGCGAGTCACGCGCCAACTCGATGTCCGAAAGATCGGCGCCGATGACGTTCTGACCCAGGATCGCGGCGGCCGCCTGGCCCAGCGCGCAGGCGGTGACGTCCTGAGCGAAGTCAACGACCTTGCCGCCCTCGACCACCACGTCGACGGTGATCTTGCTGCCGCACAGCTTGGCGACCTTCTCGCTGCTGGCGTCGGGCGCGGGCAAGCGTCCGGCGCGCGGCATATTGGCCACGAGGTTAAGGATCTTGGCGCTGTAGAGGTCGTCGATCATCGCGCGCCTTAGATGGGAGAGCCGCCGCGCTCGGACCAGAGGGCCTCGGCGCGGTCGCGGACGGCCTCGCCCATGGCGGTGAAGGCGGACTTCAGCTTGCGGCGCTCCTCGCGGCTGACCCAGCGCACCAGTAGGCCCATGAACAGCTCACCATTGGAGAAGGTCGAACTGGACGGGCCCATGTTCTCGATCTCGAGATAGCGGATCGCCGTGACGAAGCCGCCGATCCGTGTCGAGCGCCAGTGAAGCTGCTCGTAAGGCACCCAGTCCTGAACGATCGGCTGGATCACGCGCGGCGCCTCGCCGGGCAGATGCTGCTCCACAACGAGAGCCGTACCGATCTTCAACTCGCCCTCCGCGCGGCGGTAAAGCGGGTTCCAGTGCGTCCAGCTCTCGAATTCGGAGACGACCTCCCAGACGATCTCGGCGGGAGCCTGGACTCCGATGCGATGTTCGACGGCGCGCTGCATGGGGCCCTCCTAATCTCTGACCAAGCCGCCATCCACCACCAGGTTCTGACCGGTGACGGCGCGGCTCCAGGGGGAGGCGAAGAACAAGACCGCGTCGGCGAACTCGGCCGGGGTGGTGACACGGCGCAGGGGCGTGCTCTGGGCGATCAGGTCGAAAATCGCGTCGGGCGTCGCGGCGCTGGCGTCGGTGACGCGCAGCAGGCCGCCGGAGACCATGTTGACGGTGATCCCGCTGGGACCAAGGTCTCCCGCCGCGGTGCGGGTCAGCGACAGCAGCGCCGCCTTGGCCGCAGTATAGTCATGATAGGGCACCACCGGGTTCTGGAAGAGGTTGGTGCCGATATTGATGATCCGGCCAAAGCCCGCAGCTTCCATCGCCGGAGCGGCGGCCTGGATCAGGTTCAGCGACCCGCGCAGGGCGACATCCATCTGCCCCAGGAAGTCGTCCCAGCCGATGGTCTGGATTTTCTCGCGCGCGTCGCCGTTGAAGCTGAAATCGCCCAGGGCGTTGTTGACCACCGTGGTGACGTGATGGCCGAACGCCTCTGCGGCGTCATTGACCAGGCGTCGCGCCTGCAGCGGATCGGAGACGTCAGCCTGGATGGCGACGGCGCGCTGGCCAAGCTCGGCGACCAGCGCCTTGGCCTGGGCCTCGCTGCGGCGATAGTTGACCACCACCTGGGCGCCGTTCTCGACAAAGGCCCGGGCAATGGCCGCGCCTAGCCCCCGGCCTGCGCCGGAGACCAGGACGACCTGCTTCTCGAACGTCATGGCGCTTAGTCCTTCATCCGCCAGGTCGCGCCCGACGGACCGTCCATGACCACCACGCCCAGGGCGTCCAGTTCGGCGCGGATGGCGTCGGCGGCGGCCCAGTCCTTGGCGGCGCGTGCGGCGACGCGCTGGGCAAGCAGGTCCTCGACCTTGGCCTTCAGCTCGTCGGAGGCGTCGCCTTCGAACCAGATATCCGGATCGGCCTGCAGGAAGCCCAGCAGAGCGCCGGCTTCGAGCAGACGGGCCTTGTTGGCGGCGATGGCTACGGTGTCGCCGGCCGTCACGGCCTTTTCGATCAGGCTCGACACCTCGAAGAACGCCGAGGTCGCCAGCGGCGTGTTGAGGTCGTCCATCAGGGCGGAGATCACTTCGGCCGGAGCCTCCATGGCCTGGTCCATCGGCACGTCCTTGGCGCGGCGCAGGGCGCCGTACAGGCGGTCCAGCGACTTCTTGCTCTGCTCCAGCAGCTCCGGCGTCCAGTCCAGCGGCTGGCGGTAGTGGGCCGACAGCAGCGCCCAGCGGATCACCTCGCCCGGAACCGACTTCAAGAGTTCGTGCGGGATGATCACATTGCCCAGGCTCTTGGACATTTTTTCCCCGCCCATGTCGAGGAAGCCGTTGTGCATCCAGTAGTTGGCCAGCACGGCGGTCTTGTGGGCGCAGCGGCTCTGGGCGACCTCGTTCTCGTGGTGCGGGAAGGTCAGGTCGATGCCGCCGGCGTGGATGTCGATCGTCTTGCCCAGCGCCTTGTCGATCATGGCCGAGCACTCGATGTGCCAGCCCGGACGGCCCGCGCCCCAGGGGCTTTCCCACTCGGGCTCGTTTTCCTTCGAAGGCTTCCAAAGCACGAAGTCGGCCGGGTGGCGCTTATAGGGCGCGACCTCGACGCGGGCGCCGGCGATCATCTCGTCCAGCGGCCGGCCAGACAGCTGGCCGTAGTCGGCGAAGCTCTGGGTGTCGAACAGCACATGGCCCTCGGCGGCGTAGGCGCTGCCGTTGTCGACCAGTTGGCCGATCATCTCGAGGATGGCGTCGATGTGCTCGGTGGCCTTGGGCTCGAGGTCCGGGCGCAGCGCGCCCAGGGCGTCGGCGTCCTCGTGATAGGCCGCCAGGTAGCGTTCGGTGATCACGCTGATCGGCACGCCCTCGTCGGCGGCCTTCTTGTTGATCTTGTCGTCGACGTCCGTGACGTTGCGGGCGTAGACCACCGCGTCCTCGCCATAGAGGTGGCGCAGCACGCGATAGAGCACGTCGAACACCACCACCGGCCGGAAATTGCCGATGTGGGCGTAGTTGTAGACCGTGGGTCCGCAGACATACATCGTCACCCGCTTGGGATCGGCGGGGACGAAGTCGCGCTTCTCGCGCGCCAGGGTGTCGTGGATCTTCAGGGTCATTGGGTCGCAGTGCTATGACGTAAGGAGAGGTTGCTCCGAGGCGGAGCCGGCTCCATATATCCTTCGGATACGGATTGGGCCACGCCCAACGATACGTCCATCGCGACGCATCGACCGTAGCTGTGAAACGGGTGGCACGCGTCATTCCAGGACGACCGGCGTCCTGGCGCAACTCAGCCCGTGGAAAGACCCCCCTGACATGGACGCACTTGCCCGCGAGCGAACCCTGATCGGCAGCGATCTTGATCTTGAACCCGCCGAGCGCCCTTCCCGCGAGGAAGCCATGGCCGCCGTCCGGACCCTGCTGGCCTGGGCCGGCGACAATCCGGAGCGCGAGGGCCTGCTCGACACGCCCAAGCGCGTGGTCGACGCCTTTGAAGAATGGTTTGCCGGCTACAGCGGCGATCCGGCCAAGGAGCTGTCGCGCACCTTCGAGGACGTGCAGGGCTATGACGACATGGTCATGCTGCGCGGCATCGACGTGCAGAGCCACTGCGAGCACCACATGGCGCCGTTCCTGGGCAAGGCCTGGGTCGCCTACATGCCGACCGGCAAGGTCGTGGGCCTGTCCAAGCTGGCGCGCCTGGTCGAGATTTTCGCCAAGCGTCTCCAGACCCAGGAGACGATGACCATGCAGATCGCCGACGCCATCGAGGACCACCTCTCGGCCGCCGGCGTCGCCGTGCTGATCGACGCCGAGCATCAATGCATGTCGACCCGCGGCGTCCATCACCACGACGTCTCGACCATCACCACCCAGTTCCGCGGCGTGTTCAAGACCGACAAGGTCCTGCAGCAGCGCTTCATGGACCTGGTGACGCGGAAGTAGGTGAAAGCTCCCCCCCGTAGTACAGGGGAGGTGGCCCAGAGGGCCGGAGGGGGCCATCGCGGCCGACCTCCAGCTTGCCCCCTCCGTCGGCTCCGCCGACACCTCCCCCGCATCGCGGGGGAGGATCAGGATCTAGCTAAGCCGCCGCCCGAGCTCTCTCGCGGATACCCGCGACGCGGGCCTCCACCGGCCGGTGAACCAGGGTCACCAGCACGAAGCTGATCAACATCAGCAGATACCAGGCCCCCATCTTCTCGATCGGCACCATGCGCCAGCCCGCCGCCTGGCTGGGATAGATCCAGGCGCCGGCGAAGGTGCCAAGGTTCTCGGCGAACCAGATGAACAGCGACACCAGGAGCGCGCCCATCAGCATGGGCATGCGGCGCGGCGTCTCGTCCGGCGTGAACAGGAACCAGGTCCTGCCGAACAGCAGCGCCGACAGGGCGAACAGGCCCAGGCGGATGTCGGTCACGTAGTGGTGCGTGAAGAAGTTCACGTAGATCAGCACGGCCAGGACGTGGGTGGTCCATAAGGGCGGATAGCGCACGAAGGTGACGTCGAAGAGCCGCCAGATCCGGGCGATGTAGCTGCCGACGCAGGCGTACATGAAGCCGGTGAACAGTGGTACGCCGCCGATCCGCAGCAGGCTGGGCTCGGGATAGATCCATGAGCCCTGAGCGGTCTTGAACAGCTCCATGACCGTGCCGACGACGTGAAAGATGAAGATAACCAGCGCCTCATCCCACCGCTCCAGCTTCAACGCCAGCAGCAGGCCCTGGATGGCGACCGAGGCGATCACGAGGAAATCGTAGCGGGCCAGTGGCGCGTGCTCGGGCCAGAACAGCTTGGTGCCGACCAGTAGCGCCAACATCAGGCCGCCGAACAGGCACGCCCAGGCCTGCTTGAGCCCGAACAGCAGGAACTCGTAGGCGTAGCCGCGCCGGCGCGAACGCCGCGCCCAGGGCCTGGCCCAGACGTCCAGGGCCGCCACCCCACTCTTGATGCGATCCTTCAGGTTCATCCGGCTCCCCGCAAGCGCCGGGACGCTAGCGCGCCCTCTAGTCCTGCGCCATATGTCGGCCCATGAGCACGCCCCTGTTTCCGCACGCCCCCGACAAGCACGCCCTGGAACGCGGCGCCGATCTCGCGCCGCGCTTCAACGCCGACGGCCTGGTCGTGGCGGTGGCCCAGCACGCCGACACCGGCGAAATCCTGATGTTGGCCTGGATGAACGACGAAGCCTTGAAGCTCACCGTCGAGACCAGCATCGCCCACTATTTCAGCCGCTCGCGCAACGAACTCTGGAAGAAGGGCGAGACCAGCGGCCAGCTGCAGGACGTCGTCGAACTGCGCGTCGACTGCGACCAGGACGCGGTGCTCTTGAAGGTGCGTCCGCGCGGCGACGGCGGCGCCTGCCACGTCGGCTTCCGCTCGTGCTTCTACCGCGTGCTGGAGGACGGCAAGCTGGTCGAGCGGGACGTCCCCCTGCATGACCACGACTGAAGCCCTCGTCGCCTTCGCCCTGGCGGCGGGCCTTCTGACCCTGACGCCGGGCCTGGACACCGCGCTCGTCATCCGCACGGCCGCCGCCGAGGGCCCGCGCCGCGCGGCCGGAGCGGCGATCGGCATCGGCCTGGGGTGTCTGGTCTGGGGCGCGGCGGCCTCGTTCGGGGTGGGCGCGCTGCTGACGGCTTCGGAGATGGCCTACACCGCGCTGAAATGGATCGGCGCGGCTTACCTGGCCTGGACCGGGATCAAGATGATCCTGAAACCCCGCGATCGCTTCGAGCCCGGCGAGATGAAGCCTGTCGACGCCGGGCCGCTGGCCGCCTTGCGTCGGGGCCTGCTGACCAATCTGCTCAACCCCAAGGTCGGGGTCTTCTACGTTTCATTCCTGCCGCAGTTCATGCCGGCGGACGTCGATCCGGCCCGCTTTGGCCTGCTGCTAACCTCGATCCACGTGGTCGAGGGCCTGCTGTGGTTCGCGGCCTTGATCGCCGCGACCGTGCCGATCGCGGGGCTGCTACGCGTGCCGGTCGTGGTCCGGTGGCTGGACCGGGTGACCGGCGGCGTGTTCGTGGCGTTCGGACTGAGGTTGGCGCTGGAGCGGCGGTGACTTGCTCCCTCCGGGCCTTCGGCCCTCCTCCCCCGGAGGGGGAAGAAGGTCTGCGGTCAAGGTGGGGGCAATTAGCCCCCTACCCCTCCTTCAACGCCTCCACCCCGCCGTCCGTCGCCGGGGTAACCACGAAACGCTTGAGCACGCTGGTCTCGTACTTGTGGTCCAGGATCGTCGAGACCATCATCAGCTCGCCGGTGACCTTGCCGTGTTCCAAGGTCAGCAGCACGAAGCCCTTGGCGCTGGCGTGGCTGTAGCGGACTTCCTTGTTGCGCTGGACGAAGGCCTCGCCAATCGGGGCGCCCGGCAGGATGTCGCCATAGCCCGGCGAGGTGATCGAGGTCGCGCCGAACTCGGCCGCCACGCGCCTGTCGCCCGCGTCGTTCCACAACTCGTTGGCCCAGAACATGTGGCTGTCGCCAGCCAGCACGATCGGCCGAGCCTTGGCGGCGCTGAAGATGTCATAGACCCGCTGCCGATCAGCCGGATAGCCGTCCCACGCATCGAGGTTCGAAGGAATGTCATACGCCGACATCGTCACCGACCGGGCCACCGGCTCCTTGGCGTAGTCGGGCAGCTGGGCGAACATCGCGGCGAACTTCTCGTCGCCCATGGTGGTCTTCAGGTTCGGCGGACTGACCCGCGCCATGACCACCTGATTGCCCAGCACCTGCCAGGCCACGCCCGCCTTGACCGAGGTCTGGACCTGGCCAGCCAGCCACCGCTCCTGGTCCGCGCCCATCATGCGGCGCGAAGGATCCTTCCACTTGGCGACGAAGCCCGCGACATCGGGCTTACCGTCGACGACGGGCATGTCGGTCCCATAGTCCAGAGCCTCGGTGCGTCCCGTCAGCCGGGTCTCGGTCATCAGCAACGTCGCCACGTCGCCGAACTGGAAGCCCCGCCACGCGGCTTCCGGCAAGGTCCCGGGCGCGGCCTCGCGGATCGGCATCCACTCATAATAGGCCTTGAGCGCGGCGGCCTTGCGCGTGGCCCAATCGCCTTCGCTGGCCTGGTGGTTCTCGGCCCCGCCGATCCAGCTGTCGTTGGCGGTCTCGTGATCGTCCCAGACCACGATCCAGGGTGCGCGGGCGTGGGCCGCCTGCAGCATCGGGTCGGACTTGTACTGAGCGTGGCGCTGGCGGTAGTCGGCGAGGGTGACAATCTCGTGCGGCGGCAGCGGACTGCGCGCCTTGGCCGTCGGCGCGTTCATGCCGTAGTCGCCGGCTGCGGCGCCGTACTCATAGATATAGTCGCCCAGGTGCAACACGGCGTCGACGCGCGGCAGCTTGGCGATGGCGTCGTAGGCGTTGAAGTAGCCGTTCGGATAGAGGCTACACGAGGCCACCGCCAGGACGACATCCTTGGTGGGACCGGCCGGCAGGGTGCGGGTGCGCCCCATCACGGCCTCACCCGCCGCCTCGCCCGCGCGGCTGGCGCGGAAACGGTAGTGATACTCGCTCCCCGGCTTCAGGCCCGTGACGTCGATCTTGACCGTATGGTCGCGGCCGGCGTCGGTGGTGGCGTGGCCCTGGCGGATGATGGCCTTGAAGTCCGGATCGGTGGCCACGTCCCAGCGCACCCCCACCGGCAGCTTGGCGCCCGGCGCGGTGACGCGCGTCCAAAGGATCACGCGGTCCTGGAGCGGATCGCCCGAGGCGACCCCGTGCTCGAAGCGGACAGGCCCCTCGTGCAGGCCTTTGACGGTGGCGGCGGCGGCTTCGCCGGCGGCGGCGCCCGAGAGACCAAGAAGGCCCAACACCTTGCGGCGGTCGATGGTCATGATGCGCTCTCCCCCAGATAAGCGGAACGAGACAACGGAAAGAGGATGCTGTCGAGCAGCCTTAAAATCCGACCTTCCCGGCGAATGCCGGGACCCAGATCCCTAGAAGCCAGGTGGGCTGGAAACGCGCCGCGCTCCTGGAGCCCACCTCGGAGTTTTCCCATCTGGGCCCCGGCATTCGCCGGGGAGATCGGCCGTTTGGGACCTAGTGACGGAACGTGACGCCCACGCCCATGAAGCGCGGCTTGCCGGCGATGAAGGTCGGGATGCCGAAGCTGTCGCCAGTGTTGCCCGCGTCCTTCAAATAGCTGACATCGCCGAGGTTCTCGACGAAGGCCTCGACCTTCCAGCGGTCGTCGACAGCGCCGAAGCCAACGCGGAGGTTCAGCAGGCCATAGGCCTTCTGGAATTCGTCGACCTTGCTGTCGGGGAACAGGCCTGACGACTGCAGGTCGCTGCGGTCGTTGTCGTCGTCGAAGAACATCTTCGAGCGCCAGGTGTAGGTGGGCGTAAAGGTCAGCTTGCCGCCCAGGGCCTCTCGGCTGAACGCGGCCCCGACCGAGAATGTCTGGTCAGGCGACAGACGGAAGCGGTTGCCGTCGCGCAGGCCCGTCTTCAGGCGGGCGTGGTTGTAGGCGTAGGTTCCAAACAGGGTCCAGTAGTCGCCGGCCTGCAGTCGGGCTTCGCCCTCGAAGCCGTAGGCCCTGGCCTTGCCGGCGTTCAGAGTCACGACCTGCGCGCCTTGCCGGAAGCTTGTGGCGAAGTTGTCGTAGTCGTAGCGGAAGACCGCGCCCGACAGGTACAGGCGACCATCCAGGACCTTGCCCTTGGCGCCGGCCTCGTAGCTATCGACCGTCTCGGAGGCGACCACGTTGAAGCGCGCCGCGCCCAGCGGCGTCGAGGGCCCGCTGGTCGAGATTACATCGGGGCGACGACCGCGAGCATAGGAGGCGTAAAGGCTGAGGTTGTCGGCCGGCTCGTAACGGCCGACCAGCCGCCAGGTCAGGCCGCTGTCGTCGATCGACTTCGAATAGGTGTCGCCATTGTTGCTGGTGGGCTGGGTGATCAGGCCCACGGTCGGCAGCAGCGGGTTGTTCACCGCGTTCGGCTGGGCGGCCAGGAACAGATTGGTCGCCGTCGGCGCGGCCAGCAGGATGCCCAGGATCGAGCGGCCGTTCTGGACGTTCGAGCGATAGGCGGCCCAGCGATCCTCGCTGGTGTAGCGAAGACCGGCGGTGATCTCGAGCTTGTCGGTCAGCTTGAACGTGCCGTCGGCATAGACGTCGTAGGCGGTGTTCTCGCTATAGTTGGCGAATTCCTCGCGATGCACGGGCTTTAGGTTCGAGACGATGCCCGGCGCGATCGACGCCGGTATGCCAAAGCCTAGCTGCAGAACCTGCGCCAGATAGGCGGGGTTGGTCAGCACGGCCAGCGGCTGCGGGTTCGGGCGGCTGATGCCTAGCGGCGTATTGCCGGCCAGCAGGGCCAGCACCAGACGCTCGTCATACTGGCCAGGAATGCGCCAGGAGCCCGTCTCGTGGAAGTAGTTGGCGCCGACGAAACCGGTGAAGCGGCCGCCGTCATCATAACGCAGGCGCAGTTCCTGGCTTTGCTGGCGGCCTTGCGCGTCCTCGGCGAAGGTCAGGATCGGCAGCGACGAGCCGTCCGGATCGAACACTTCGACCGAATGGAAGGCGCGGCTGGCGGTGATCGACGACAGGGTCAGGCTGTCGCTGATCTTGTACTCGGCCAGCAGCGTGACACCGTAAACCTTGCGTTCCAGGCCCAGCGGCGTACCGCCCTCGAAGCCCGCGCCCGGCGCCAAGGTGGCGCCCGACGAGACGCCAGTGTCGCCCAGCACCGCGCCGGTCACCGGGTTGGTCGGGTTGAAGGTGTGGCTCTTGAACGAGGTGCCGCTGGTGGAATCTTCCTGGTAGTTGCCGATCAGGTCCAGAGTCAGCGGACCGGGCTCCAGGTGATAGGCCGCGCGCACGGCCTTGGTGTTGGTCGAGTTGTAGGCGTCGCCGCCGGCCGCGTCGTCGACATAGCCGTCGTTCTGCCGCGCGCGGGCGGCGATGCGCAGGGCGCTGCCGTCGCCGAACGCGAAGTTGACCATGCCCTCGCCGACGAAATAGCCGTTTGTGCCGCCCTCGGCCTTCAGCAGCCAGTCGTTCTTACCTGGATTGGCCTTGTTCTGGACGAGGTTCACCGCCCCGATCAGCGCGCCGCGCCCGAACAGGGTCGACTGCGGGCCCTTGGCGATCTCGACCCGCTCCATGTCGAACAGCTCGACGTACGAGCCGCGCGAGCGCGAGATCGGCACGCCGTCCTGGTAGATCGAGACCCGCGTCTCGTCGGTGGCCGAACCGGAGTCGGAGGTGATGCCGCGCATCACGAAGCCGGAGTTGTTGTTCGACTGGTTCTGGACCAGGAAGCCGGGCGTGAAGGCCGACAGCTCGTCGAACGCCTTGACGCCGATCGCCTCAAGGAACTTGCCCGAATAGGCCGTGATCGCCATGGGCACCTCGACCGGGTCCTGGGCGCGCTTCTGGGCCGTGATGACGACCTCGCCCAAGCGCGTATCCTGATCCTCGGCGGCCGGCGCCGTAGGTGCGTCGGCGGCGAAGGCCGGCGCGGCGGCGACCAGGGCCAAGAGGCTAGCGGTCAACAGCGTGGTGGTGCGGAATGCGCGCATCGACTATCCCCCTGATGCAAAACTCGATCTGGCCCGTAGGCATGGTGCGTGTCGTCGGTGCGACAGACCTGTGAAGGAGCAATGAAACCCCAGTGACCCACGCGGAAGGCAGGCTGGACGACGACGCCCTCGACGAGGCGACATCCGAGGAGGATGGCGAGGCGCTGACGGCCGTCCTGCCGCCGGAGCTCGCCGGCCAGCGACTGGACAAGGCGCTCGCGCCGCTGTTCCCGGACCTGTCGCGTGCGCGGCTGCAGGCGCTGATCGCCGAAGGCCGCCTGGCGCTGGACGGCCAGCCGGTCACGGATGCGTCCCGCAAGGCCAAGGCGGGGACCTACGTCTTGCTCGTGCCCCCGCCGATCCCCGCCGATCCCGAGCCGGAGGCCATCGCGCTGAGCGTTCTCTACGAGGACGCGCACCTGATCGTGGTCGACAAGCCCGCCGGCATGGCCGCGCACCCCGCGCCGGGCAGCCTGACCGGCACCCTGGTCAACGCCCTGCTGCATCACTGCGGCGATAGCCTGTCGGGCGTCGGCGGCGTGGCGCGGCCCGGCATCGTCCATCGCTTGGACAAGGACACTTCGGGCGTCATGGTCGCGGCCAAAAGCGACGCCGCGCACAAGGGGCTGTCGGCCCTGTTCGCCACCCACGACATCGACCGGCTCTACATCGCCCTGACCCGAGGCGCGCCTTCGCCGCCCTCGGGGACAATCGCCACGCAGCTGGGCCGCTCGCCCGGCGATCGCAAGAAGATGGCGGTGCTGCGCTCCGGCGGGCGGGAGGCCATCACCCACTACCGCGTCGAGGCCGCGTTCGGCCCGCAGGACAAGCCCCTGGCCGCCCGCGTCGCCTGCCGGCTTGAGACCGGCCGCACCCACCAAATCCGCGTCCACATGGCCAGCAAGGGCAGTCCTTGCCTGGGTGATCCCGTCTACGGCGCGGGCCAACCGGCGACGGCGGTCCGCGAGGCGATCCAGGCTGCGGACTTGAGGCGTCAGGCGCTGCATGCGGCGGTCCTGGGGTTCGTCCATCCGATCACGGGCGAGACCCTGCGTTTTGAAACTCCGCTCCCAGCGGACATGGCGGCGCTCCAGAAGGACCTCGAGGCGCTTTGAGGCCCCCCCGGGCCTAAGCTTGCGTCAACGCAACAAAAACGCCCTAATTGCGCTGGCTTGGCGCTCTAGTGTCGTAGCGTGTCATTCTGGAGCTTCGCCATGCGGCGTTTTATCGCGGTCATCGCTGTCAGCCTCTCCGTCGCCGCGCCGGCTTTCGCCGCGCCGACCGGCGATGACGAGGTGATCGCCACCGCCCAGGCCAAGCCCAGCCCAGAGGCGCTGAAAGCGATGGCGTCGGCGACTCCAGCCACGCCCACGACATCAAGGCCGCTGACGACCCAGGAGCAGATCGCGGCGTTTCTCAGCGAGACCAGCACCTCGCGCTATGACGATGGCCAGCGCGGCCTGCTGCCGGCGGATCGCGACGAGAACGGCAAGCGCAAGGTCCACGGGTCAATGGGCGTTTCGGTGGGCACGGGCGGCTATCGCAGCGCCTACGCCTCGGCCCTGTTCCCGGTGGGCGAGAACACCACGGTCGGCGTCGCCGTCTCGCAGACCGACTTCGGCAAGCACGGTGGCTTCTACGCCGACCCCTACTATGGCGGCGGCTACGGTTACGGCGGATACGGCTACGGCCGTATGCGCGGCGGCTCGCAACAGTCAGTCGCCCTGTCGGTGATGACCGGGCTTTCGGGCAGGGCCGATGACACCCCCGAAGGCTGCGCGCCCGGCTTCCGCGCCGGCGGCCGCTATGTCGAACCCCTCTGGGTCCAGGGCATGCGAGACGGCGCCCACCCCTGCGACGCGACGTCGCGCTAAGACCCAATTTGGGTCCTCCTGCCCCAAGCGCCAGTATTTGTCCGTTCTCGAAAGCGTCTCCGCCGTCTCGGATACGCTTTTTCAAGGGTTGCCGTTCGCTGATGTTTAACGGCTTGGCGGTCAAGGTGTCCGCCTCGGGGCTAGGGCTTACGGAATGCAGCCGGAAATCATCGCTTATCGCCATCCCGCCACCGGGACGGTGACCTATCTTATCATCGACCCCGCGACATTCCTCTGCGCCATCGTCGATCCCGTCCTGGATTTCGATCCCGAAACCGAGGCCGTCGAGACGGGTTTCGTGGACAAGATCATCGCCGACATCCGCGCGCGCGACCTGGGTCCGACCTGGATTCTCGAGACGGGCATGCATACCGGCCACCTGTCGGCGGCCGGCCATGTGAAGTACGAGACCGGCGCCTCGATCTGCATCGGCGCGCGCGCCGTCGAAAGCCTGAAGCGCCTGGCCCCCGCGCTGGGCGAGGAAGGCGTCGACCTCGAAGGCTGGGATTTCGACAAGCTGGCCAAGCACGGCGAGTCTCTGCCGATGGGCGGCCTTAAGATCACCGCCCTGGCGCTGGAAGGCCGTCTGCCGGGCGCGGTGGCCTACCGCGTCGCCGACGCCATCTTCACCGGCGACGTCTTACTGGCGCCCTCGGAAGGCTCAGGCCGCTGCGACGTGCCCGGCGCCGATGCGGGTAAGGCCTTCGATGACGCCCGCAAGATCCTCAGCCTGCCGCCCCAGACCCGCGTCATGCCTGGCGCCTGCGCGGCCCTGCCCTGCGAGTCGACCGTGACCCAGCAGAAGACCTCCAACATCCAGTTGAACGACACAGTCGACCGGCTGAACTTCATCGCCATGCGCACCACCGCCGACGCCCTCCTGCCGGAGTCGACGGTCGCGGGCCCAGCCCTCCGCGTAGCCGTGCGGGCCGGACGCCTGCCGCCGGACCTGGGATCGGGCGGCCGCTTCGCCCCGGTCGACCTCGCCAAGCTCTAGAAGTTAGTTTTCTTTCGCAATTGACTTGCGCCTCGCCGTGGACGCATAGGGTCTGCACGACCCTAGCGGAGTTCGCCCATGGCCGAGGATTTCAGCGCCGCCCTGACCGCCGCCCAGGCGGGCAGCCTGCCCGACCTTCTAGGCCTGCAATGGCTGGAGGCGTCGCATGGCCACGTGAAGGGCCGCTTCGACGTCGATAAGCGGCACATGGCCCCCAACGGCTTCCTGCACGCGGCCAGCGTCATCGCCCTGGCCGACTCAGCCTGTGGCTATGGCTGCATGACCTCGTTGCCCGAAGACGGGACCAGCTTCACGACCATCGAGCTGAAGTCGAACTTCCTCGGCACGGCCCGGGAGGGCGGCGTGGCGGTCGACGCCAAACTGATCCATGGCGGCCGCAACACCCAGGTCTGGGACGCCGTCGTGACCCACGAAGCCACGGGCAAGACCATCGCCCTTTTCCGCTGCACCCAGATGATTTTACGACCGAAAGCCTGAGGCGAAAAAAGCCGGAAAGAGGGGGTTGCGTCCCGACGGCGACGCCGCTAGTTATCGCGCCCTCGACCTCGGGCGCCCCTAAAAGCTCCCGAAATTACACCTGTGGAGAGGTGGCAGAGTGGTCGAATGTACCGCACTCGAAATGCGGCGTGCCTGGAAGGGCACCGTGGGTTCGAATCCCACCCTCTCCGCCACCCCGTCTTAAGTCACTGAAGTGACTACAAGACCCTGAAAACAAAAGGCTTTTCACGGTCGCTCGTTACAAACGTAACAGGTGATTTCACCGTGCCAAGCAAGCTTTCGCAGGTCGGTTCCACTTGCTACTTCCGTCGCGTGATCCCGGCGGATCTGCGGCCGTATTTCCGGGCCAAAAGCAGCAAGCCTCGCGTCGAGTTTATGATCTCGCTGGGCGTGAAAGACCTGCCGCCATCTAGCGGATTTAGAACCAATCTCGGCTCGTTTTGCCAAGATCGCCCAAGCCTATGCCCAGGCGCGAGACCCACGCACCGCGAACGTCGGGACGATGTCGCCCGGTGAGGCCCAAGCCAAGCTAGACCAGCTGACGGCCGAGAGATTCGGCGCCCAAGTTGGAATTTTCTGCAACCAAGGCGATAACTGCCTACCGCGTTCGGCGTCGTCCAAGCTGGCTAGTCTGTTCAAGGAAGCGGAGACCGTTTCGCGCCAAGTGCGGATATTGGCCCACTTGCAGAAAACCGACGTGTGTTTCGGCTTGCAAAAGTGCCCCCCTTCTCGGGGATATCGGCGTCCAAAAATGACCCCCTGTCCTTGAGGCTTTGATGGCCAGATCGGCGGCTTGTGTAGTCGCGGATCGAGACGGGGATGTTGGTATTGGAGACGGTGGCGAAGATCCGGCGCGAGCACTTCGCGCGGGGCAAGGGCGTGAAGACGATCGCGCGAGAGATGGGCCTGGCGCGCAACACTATGCGGGAGCCAGCAGCGTTCGCCATTGAGGCCGTGCGAGCGTGCTGGTGGACGTCTATTCCAGCCCCAACTCAGCCAAGCGCTTGCCTGAAGAAGCCCTCCATCTTGTCGAAGGGGATGATGTCCACGCGATCATAGAGATCGGTGTGAACGGCGCCGGGGATGATCATCAGTTCCTTGGGTTCGGCCGCAGCGGCGTAGGCGGTCTCGGCGAAGTAGCGGGAGTGCGCCTTCTCGCCGTGGATAAACAGGATCGGGCGCGGTGAGATCTCGGCGATGTAGGTCAGGATCGGCATGTTCATGAACGACAGCGGCGTCGTCACCGTCCAGGCGTTCTTCGAGTTGACCGCCCGCGGATGATAGCCACGCGGCGTGGCGTAGTAGTCGTGATAGTCGACCACGAACTGAGGCTCGCCGCCGCGCAACTCGGCGTTATAGGGCGGCTGGTAGGCCGGCTCGCCTTTCTCGGCATCGATCCAGCGCTGGCGGCTCAGTTGCTCTAGCATCTGGGTCCGCTGCGCGGGCGTGAGGCTGTCGTTGTAGCCCTTCGACATCACGCGGGTCATGTCGTACATGGTGCTGGCGACGACGGCCTTCACGCGCTTGTCGACCGCGACGGCGTTCAGCGCCATGCCGCCCCAGCCGCAGATGCCGATCATGCCGATCCGCTCGCGATCGACGTTCGGCAGCAGGCCGATGAAATCGACGGCGGCGCTGAAGTCCTCGGTGTTGATGTCCGGCGAGGCGACATCGCGCGGCTCGCCGCTACTTTCCCCAGTGAACGACGGATCGAACGCCAGGGTCACGAAGCCGCGCTCGGCCATGGTCTGGGCGTAGAGGCCCGACGACTGCTCCTTGACGGCTCCAAAGGGACCGCTGACCACAAGCGCCGCCAAGCGGCCCGCCGGGGCGGCCTTGGGCGTGTAGAGATCGCCGACGAGGGTCAGGCCATAGCGGTTCTTGAACGTCACCTTGCGGTGATCGACGGCGGCGCTCTTGGGGAAGGTCTTGTCCCAGTCGCTGGTCGGCATGGGCGGTTTCCTGTTGGCTTGGCGGGCGCCCCCGGCCTGGGCCAGGGCGGGCAATGATATGAGGGCCAGGACCGATAAGGCGGCGCTTCGGACAAAGGACTGGCGCGATAGCATTGCGGCTCCTTGGGCTTGGTCGCATGACGCGACCCGACCGAGCCAAGGTGGAGGGCGCCGTCCCACGGCATAAGAGGTCCGTCCTTTAACAGCGCGATGAGCGCGGCTCAGCCTTGCCATAGCGCCACTTCGGCTTCGTTGAGTGGAATTCACGCATCCAGTGAATTCAGCGCGTGTCGCGGATGGCTTCGAGCGGCCGCAGAATAGGCTCGCCGCCATCAGACGGTCGCACCGCAGGAGCGCGCATGTCCGACAATGCCGAACCGACGATCCAGCGCAATGGGTCGATCCCCACACAGCAGGGGCCCGCCAGCGCCTTCACAGGCGATGTGCGCATAGACGCCTTGCATCAGGCGCCCGCTCCATCGCGTGTGACGACAGCCCATGTCAGCTTCGCGCCTGGTGCGCGCACGCACTGGCACGCCCATCCGCTGGGACAGACCTTGATCGTCACCTCGGGTGTCGGCTGGACGCAGTGCGAAGGGGGCCCGATTGAGGAGATCAGGGCCGGCGATACCATCTGGTGTCCGTGCAAACGCCGTCACTGGCACGGTGCGACCACGACCCTGCCCATGAGCCACATCGCCGTCACCGAGGCGTTGGATGGCAAGTCGGTCGAATGGATGGAGCCGGTTACGGACGAGCAGTATCTCGCCGGCCGCGCAACGTGATCTCGACACCTTCAGGAGATCGCCGGTCATTTCTCGCCAACACCGCCGCCGTCGCCCTGGTGGTCAACTCAGGAGGCCTCGCCATGGCCCAAACGCCCTCCCCCGCTCGCCAGGCTTTCGGCGATATCGCG
Organism: Caulobacter sp. BP25; assembly: GCF_002737755.1. GTDB lineage: Bacteria > Pseudomonadota > Alphaproteobacteria > Caulobacterales > Caulobacteraceae > Caulobacter. Next base: position 338,899 of record NZ_PEGH01000018.1, on the reverse strand, counting down.
CCAGCGCTCGCCGACTACACCGACGCGGTTCTGTTCGGCGATGTCTGGAAACGCCCCAATCTCTCGCCGCGCGACCGCAGCCTGGTGACCATCGCCAGCCTGATCTCCCTGTATCGCCACAACGAGCTTCCGTTCCACCTGAAGCGGGCGCTCGACAATGGCGTCACCAAGGACGAGATCATCGAGACGATCACGCACCTGGCGTTCTACGGCGGCTGGCCGGTCGCCAACACAGCGTTGCCCATCGCCCGCAAGGTTTTCGAGGACGCCGGCGCCTAGGCGCTCGTGACGCGGGCGACTTGGTCGCGCTGCGTCTGCGCGGATCATGAGCTACAAGAGCGAAAGATCTGGAGACCCGCGAACATGCAGTTTCGCCGATCGGACCTCGCCGACCTCTCGGCCTTCCTGGAGATCGCGCGGCGGCGCAGCTTCCGCAAGGCGGGCGTGGAGTTAGGGATCAGCGCGTCGGCGCTGAGCCATGCGCTGCGCGGCCTGGAAGAGCGCCTGGGCGTGCGGCTGCTCAATCGGACAAGCCGAAGCGTCACCTTGACCGCCGCCGGCGAAGCGCTGCAGCAGGCGATCCAGGCGCCGTTCGACGAGATCGCCCAAGGCCTGGATGTGATCAACCGCTTCCGCGATGCGCCGATGGGGCGGGTCCGTATCAACATCCCCACGGAGGCCGCCATCTATCTGGTCGGCCCGGTCATGGCCGAGTTCCTCAAGCGCTATCCCGATGTCGAGATCGAGATCTCGGTCAGCAACCGCATGATCGACGTCATCGACAGCGGCTTCGACGCCGGCATCCGGTACGGCGGTACGGTTCCTGAGGACATGGTCGCGCAACGCGTCTCGCCGGACGTTCGCTGGCTCGTGGTGGGATCCTCAGACTATTTCGAGCGGCATGGCGTTCCGCAGAGCCCCGAGGATCTCTTGGCGCACCAGTGCGTCCGTATCCGGATCGGTGACGACAGCATCTACCGCTGGGAGTTCGAGCGAGGCGAAGAACGCGCTGAGATCAACGCCCCCGGCGCCTTGATCGTTGATCAGATCGAGGTGGGCCTCGCGGCCGTGCGGCAGGGCGCGGGCCTCTTCTACGTCGCCGAGCCGGCCGTGCGCGACGCCCTAGCCGACGGCGCGCTGCAAGCGGTGCTCCAGGATTGGGCGCCCGTCGGCCCCGGATTCCATATCTACTACTCGTCGCGTCGACAGGTGCCGGCCGCGCTCCGCCTTTTCATCGATCTGGTGCGAGAGCTCCGCCCCCTCGGCTAGCCGCCCCACGGATCGTTGAATTTTCCGCAACGCGCCATCGCATGCGCCTTGGCTGATACGCGCTGACCTCAAACGCTATGTGACGCCACGGACGACGGCCCGGAAGCCGAGCGGTGGAAGTCATGACCAGTTCAATCACGACGGCGAATACGAGCGCTCCGAAGCGCGCGACCGCCAATTGGGCGGCCGTTGGCGCCTTGAGCCTGTGTGTCGGTACGCTGATCGCGTCCGAGTTCATGCCGGTCAGCCTGCTGACCCCGATCGCGACAGATCTGCAGGTATCCGAAGGCCGCGCTGGTCAGGCCATCGCCGTCTCGGGCTTTTTCGCGGTGATCACCAGCCTCTGCATCTCGACGACAACACGCCGCCTGGATCGCAAGGCCGTGCTGTTGGCCCTGACCGGGGTGATGATCGTGTCCGGCTTAATGGTGGCTCTAGCCCCCAACGCCGGGGTTTTCATGGCCGGGCGAGCGCTGATCGGCGTCGTCATCGGCGGCTTCTGGTCGATGTCGGCCGCCACCGTGATGAGGCTGGTTCCCTCGCATGACGTGCCGCGCGCGCTCGGCCTGCTGAACGGCGGCAACGCCCTGGCAACCACGATCGCCGCGCCCCTGGGGAGCTTCTTGGGCCAGTACATAGGCTGGCGCGGGGCGTTCCTCTGCGTCGTGCCGTTGGGCCTGCTGACGCTCGCCGGGCAGGCTCTGACCCTGCCACGCCTGCCACCGATAGCTCCCAAGACCTCGGGCGGCGTCTTTCGGGTGCTGCGTCGCCCCGGCGTTCCCATCGGCATGGCCTCCGTGACCGTGCTTTTCGCGGGGCAGTTCGCGCTCTTCACCTATACGCGCCCCTTTCTCGAGACCGTGACACGAGTCGATGTCGCGAGCCTGTCGCTAATCCTGCTGGCCATGGGCCTGGCCGGCGTCGCGGGAACCTGGGTGATGGGTCTTCTTTTGCGACGGCGGCTGCACGTGCTGTTGGCGGCCCCTTCGTTCCTGCTGGCGCTGATGGCCTTCTCCCTGATCGCGTTCGGCGCCTCGCCGCTCGCCGCTGCGGGCCTCCTGGCTGTATGGGGCCTGATCAGCACCGCCGCGCCCGTGGCCTGGTGGACCTGGGTGAGCAAGACGCTGCCGGACGACGCCGAAGCGGGCGGCGGCCTGATGGTGGCGGTGATCCAGCTGGCCATCACCCTGGGCGCGGCGCTCGGAGGCTTTCTGGTTGACTCGCGGGGCTATGCGGTCGCCTTCGGCGCCGCGGGGGCGATCCTCTGCGGCGCGGGCGTCCTTGCCACGGTTGGCGCTCGACGCGCTCTTGGGCGGAGACCCTAGGGAGCGTTCCTAGGGCGCCTTGGCGATCTCCACACGAACCGATCCCGGCTTCGCGAGGCGCGCCACATCGCCCTCCTCCGTCAAGCGGCCCAGCTTCACCAGGCCGGGAGAATGGCGGAAAGGCTTGTGGAAGATCGCGAGGTTGCCCCAGGGCGCGTAGTAGGCGATGTCGCCCACGCTCGGCGTGTGCCCGGTCGCGGCGTCCCTGGCCGGCAGCTTGGACGGAAGGTCCGCGATCTTTTCGGTGGCGGCATAATCCTCGAGCGTGAGGGTCAAAGGCAAAAGCGCCGCGAAGGCGCGGGCGTCTGGGGTGTCGTCGAGCGCTGCGGCGATGGCACGGCCTTCAAAACGGATCACGATCGCCTGGCCCATGGCCGTCGCTTGGGTGTTTGAGGACTGGGGCATCGCCTTTGAAGCCTTCACATCGCTGCATGCGGCCGCGCCACCAGCCGCCAGAAGGATCGCGACCGCCAGAAGGAGGCGGCGCTTGACCCTTGGGGCGGGCCGCAGGCGTCTCACTGGGTGGGCAGCAGCGCGGGGACGCTGCTGGCGGGGCGCGTCTCGGCGCGCGCGGTCGCGACAGCCTTGGCCGACACCTCGCCCCCCTGGTTACCCCACGATGTGCGCACGAAGCTGATCACTTCAGCCATCTCGCGATCGGACAACTGCGCGCGGAAGGCGGGCATGTGATAGGCGTCCGGGACGCCGCCGGCGACGACCCGGCCGGAACCGTTGAGCGTGATGTTGATCGTCGACGCCGGGTTCCGGCTCATCGAGGAGGCCGTCCCAGCCAGAGGCGACATCCAGGGCGCTTGACCCTTGCCGTCGAGCCCATGGCAGAAGGCGCACTTGGCCTGGTAGGTCCGCGCGCCTGGGGTGTCTCCCGCGGGTCCGTCGAACGCCACGACCTCGTAGCGCCAGGGCGCGCCGTCTCGCCCGGCGTCTCCCGGCAGCGATTTCAGATACCGCGCGATCGCTTGGGCGTCCTGCTCGGTCAGGAACTGGGTGGAATTGTTGACCACGTCGGTCATCGACCCGAAGACCACGCCATGGCCGTTGCGACCGTTTTTCAGGAAGCCCGCAATATCGTCCTCGCTCCATCGGGCCAGTCCGAGGTTGTGATCACCACGCAGACTTGGGGCGTACCAGCCGTCGATCTCGGCGCCCGCCAAGTAGCTGCGGCTACGCTCGTCCAGACCCTTTTCGTTCATGGCCAGGCCGCGCGGCGTATGGCACGCGCCGCAGTGGCCGGGCCCCTGCACGAGATAGGCGCCTCGGCTCCAAAGGGGATCACCCGCCAAGTCCGGACGAGGCTCGCCAGGACCGCCGAACAGGACGTTCCAGATCGCCAGCGGCCAGCGCATGTTCAGCGGCCAAGGAATGTCGCTCTGATGATTGGCCTGGGCGACCGGCTTCACGCCCTGCTTGAAATAGACGTAGAGGGCGCGGACGTCGCCATCGGTCATCCGCGCGTAAGACGGATAGGGCATGGCCGGATAGAGCCTGTGACCATCGCGGGCCACGCCATGACGCAGGGCGCGATCGAACTCCGCCAGGGTGTAGGCGCCGATGCCGGTCTTAGGATCGGGCGTGATGTTGGTCGCGTAGATCGCGCCGAGCGGGGTGGGCATCTTGAGGCCGCCCGCGAAAGCCGGACCGTTGGGCAGGCTGTGGCAGGCCACGCAGTCGGCGGCGCGGGCCACATAGGCGCCATGCTGAACCAGGGCCGGCGTGACCACGGGTTCCCCCGCGCCATCGAAGGGCGAAGCCGGCGTTCTCGTCGCCACGGCCCAGCAGCCTACGGCGCCGACGATGATCGCGCTCGCCGCCACGCCCAGGGCGATGGAGAGCCGCTTGTATTTCCGCCCCTCCATCGCCCTAAGCCTTAAAGGTCAGGCGCGAGAGCGGCATACTCCGCACGCGTTGCCGGGTGAGATGGGAAACCGCGTTGGCCACCGCCGGGGGCACCGCCGGCAGGCCCGGCTCGCCGATGCCGCCCATCTTGGCGCCGCTCTCGATGATCTTCACATGGACACGCGGCATCTGCTCCGGCGGGAGGATCGGGTAGAGATCGTAGTTTCGCGAGGTGCGAAGGCCGTTCTCGTACACGGCCTCCTCCATCAGCACCTGGGACAGCCCCAGGGCGACTGCGGAGTTGACCTGGGCTTCGATGATCGCCGGATTGACGATGCTGCCCGGGTCGATGGCCTGCCAGACCTCGTGAACCCGGACGCGCCCGTCCTCGACCGAGACCTCGGCGATGGCCGCGGTCTCGGTGCCGAACGGCGAGGCCATACCCAGGCCCCGCGCGCGCCGCGAACCGTCCGGGGCCTTGTAGGGCCCGCGCTTCCAGCCGCCCGACAGCTCGGCCGCCGCCTTCAGCAGCGTGATCAGCCGCGGATTGTCCTTCAGCAGGGCGAGCCGTAGCTCGAATGGGTCCTGCTTTCCGGCGTCGGCGATCTCGTCCAGGAAGCACTCATAGAAGAAGTCGTTCATCGAATTGCCGACGGATCGCCAATAGCCCAGCATGGCGGGTCCCTTGACATAGCGCTGGCCGATCCGGCGATTGGCGATCGCGTAGCTCTTGTTGGTCAGTCCCTCCAACGCCGTCGGGTCCAGACCCTGGCGCTTGCCGGCGATGCCCTCCGTGGGCCCCTCCGTGGCGCTGATCGCCTCCACGACCGTCGGAAGACCTTCCGCGTCGAGGCCAGCCCGGAACTGAACAGCCGCCATCGGACGAAGGACGTCCCGATGGAACTCCTCTTCCCGCGACCAGATCAACTTGATCGGCCGTCCTGTGGCCTTGGCCAGTTCAATGGCCTGCGGATAGGGGTTTGCGCTCTCGTAGAGGAAGTGTCGGCCGAAGAAGCCGCCCAGGATGGGCGAATGGATCTTGATCTTCTCGGGCGGGAGGCCCGTGCGCTTGGCCACATCGGCCAGGAACATGTCCGGCGCCTGATTGGGAAACCACAGCTCCAGCAGGCCATCGTGGAACCAGGCCAGGGCCGACGGCGGCTCCAGTTGGCCATGGTTGACGAACTGGCTGTGGTAGGTGGCTTCGATCGTCGTCTTGGCCGCCTGGAACGCCGCGCCGACATCCCCTTTCACCTCGGCCTCGTCGACCTTGATCTGGGAAGCCGCAAGACTCTTCGCGAAGGCTTCCGTCGAGAAGTCGGCGGGCATGTAGCGCAAGGTGCTGTCGGAGCCCGGCTCGCGCCAGTCGACCTCCAGCGCCTCGGCGGCGCGGCGCGCGTCCCACCACCGTTCGGCGACGACCGCCACGGCGCCTGGCAGGCGGTGGATCGAATGGACGCCCCGCATGGCCTTAACCTGATCTTCGTTACCGACGGCGCCGACCGTCAGCCCCAGGCGCGGAGCGTGTTGGACCGCGGCGTGGAGCATTCCCTCGACCCGCTCGTCGATCGCGTAGACCGCCTTGCCGGTGGACTTATCGCGGACGTCAAGGCGAGCGACGCCCTTGCCGATCCATCGGAACTGGGAGGGCGATTTCAGGGACACCGTCGTGGGGTCGGGAACGGGAAGGTCCAGCGCATGCGGCGCCAGCTCGCCATAGCTCAATGACCGCCCCGAGGCCTTGTGCACCACGCGACCCGGCTCGGTCGATAGAGCTTCCACGGGCGCGCCCAGGCGCGGCGCGGCGGCCTGCAGAAGCATATGGCGGGCCAGGGCCCCTAGTCGTCGCATGGTCTCGTAGCTGGTGCGCACCGACATGCTGCCGCCGGTGATGCGCATGACGCCATTCACGACCAGGTAGTCCGGTCCGGTCGGCGCGTTCTCGACGACAAAGGCGGATGGATCGATGTCCAGTTCCTCGCCGACGATCTGGGCCATGGCGGTGAACACGCCCTGGCCGCCTTCCACGAACGGGCTCTGCAGCCGCACCGTGTTGTCGGCTCGGATCTCCAAGAAGGCTGGCACCCTGGTCCCGGGCGCGAAGGTCTTGGCGGCCTGCGCGCGCGCCGACCCGGCGTTCAGCCCGACGCCGAGCACAAGGGCGCCGGCGCCGGCGCCCACCGAACGCAGCAGGAAGCCGCGCCTGGACAGATTGACGGGCCGTTCGTCGAGCTGGAGTTCGGCCAGATCCTGGATGGGAGCCTCAGACATCGGCCGCCTCCGAACCCTCGCCGCGCGTCGCGGCGAGCACGGCGCCCGCCGCGCCAAGCATCACGGCGCTCGTCGCCAAGACCGCGCCTCTATCCGCATCGGCCGTCTTCGCCACGCCCACCAGATCCCGCATCGCCGCCTTGATCGCGTTGTAGGTGCCACAGCGGCATAGATTGACCATGGCCGCGCCGATCTCGTCGTCGGTGGGATGGGCGTTCTGCTTCAGCAGCGATGTCGCGGCCATCACCTGGCCCGACTGACAGTAGCCGCATTGGGGGGCCTGGTGCTCGACCCAGGCGGCGACGACGCGCGCGCCCACCGGATCGGCTTCGATCGCCTCGATCGTCGTGATCTCATGGCCCGCCAGGCCATCGATCGGCGTCACGCACGATCGCGTCACGACGCCATCGAGCAGGACGGAGCAAGCGCCGCATTGCGCGACGCCGCATCCGTATTTGGTTCCGGTCATGCCCAGGTTATCGCGGAGGACCCACAGCAGGGGCGTATCCGGCTCCGCGTCGACCTCGCGCGTCACGCCGTTGATCCGAAGCTCCATCGGGCTTCTCCATCTCGTTTCATGGGGCGCTCGCGACCGTACCGTGCGCGCGCTGCATATAGGGTACGCCCGGCGAAGTTTACACGCCGCGCCGCTCGACGATCAGGGGCCGCTTGTTTCATGCAATGCTGAGCTTGGCTCAACGCGTGGCGTCGCTGGCGGTTCGGACGGCAGGGCCGATTGCAGCCGCGCGGCCAGCCAGTCGATGGCCACGCGTGTGCGAAGCGGCAGGGTCCGGGCCGCCGGCCAGACGAGATAGGTTTCCAGCGGCGGCGCCGGATGCGCGTTGAGGATCGGCTGAAGCCGGCCGGCCTCGATGTGCTCGCGCACCAGCCAGTCTGGAACCCAGGCGACGCCTAGCCCTTTGACAGCCGCGTCGACGATGGCCTCGTGATCGTCAAACTGGAAGCGCCAGTTGAGCTTGGCGATCGTCCGCGCCCCGTCCGCGTCGACGAACGTCCAGTCGAACAGTTGCTCGTTGCGCCAGTAGGCCAGGGCCTCATGTTCGGCGAGATCGGCGATCGTCTCCGGCACGCCCCGGGCGGCCAGATAGCGCGGCGCGGCGCAGACAACCTTGCGCTGCTCGGCGACCTTGCGGGTCTGTAGCGCTCCGCTGTCGCCCGGCCGCCCATTGCGCACCGCCAGATCGAACCGCTCGCCGATCACGTCGACAACAGCGTCGCTGAAACGCAGGTCCAACGCCAGATCCGGATGTCGCGCCGCCAGCTCCAGCAGCAGCGGCGCCACGCAATGGCGTCCAAACAGAACCGGCATCGAGATCTTCAGCGTTCCACGAACCTCGCGACGGCCGGAGTCGAGCAGCGCCTGCCCCGCGCGGACCTCCTGCAGCGCCCGCTGGCAATGCTCGAAGTACGCATGACCGTCCTCGGTCAGGGTCTGGGTCCGGGTCGTCCGGTGGAAGAGGCGCACGCCCAGTCGCTCCTCGAGCCGGGCGATGGTCTTGGCGACCGCCGAACGGGTCAGCGCCAAGCGCTCTGCGGCGCGGGAAAAGCCGCCAGCTTCGACGACCTCCACGAAGACGCCCAGCCCATCGAAACTGTCTCTCGTCACGCCTATTGGCTCCCAACGGGATACAAAGTCGCGATCATTGATCGCCACTGGATACGAAAGATCTACATTATACAGCTGCCGTACACCAGTGGCCGCGCCGAGATTTGAGCGCGCGCTGAATGAAACGGACACCCAGACCATGCAGATCGCGATCGTCTATGACAGTGGCTACGGCCACACCGCCAAGCAGGCGCAAGCCGTCGCCGAAGGCGTCAACCGCGTCGCTGGCGCCTCGGCCAAGCTGATCGCTGTGGCCGACGGCGATATCGATTGGGACACCCTGGCCGCCGCCGACGGCATCATCTTTGGCTCGCCGACCTACAACGGCCTGATCAGCGCCAAGCTGAAGGGCTTCATGGAAGCGTCCACGCGCACGGCGTGGGTTCCCCAGACCTGGCGCAACAAGATCGCGGCGGGCTTCACCAATTCGGGCGCCATGCACGGCGACAAGTTGAATTCCCTCATCTCGATGGCGCTGTTCGCGGCCCAGCACGGGATGATCTGGGTCGGTCTGGATCTCTTCCCCGGCAAGACCAACGAAGAGCTGAACCGCGTCGGCGGCTGGCTCGGCGCCATGGCTCAGTCCGACGAAGCGCCGGCCGAGGTCACGCCGATCGCCAGCGATCTCGCCACCGCCGCTCATCTTGGCCAACGCGTCGCCGAGATCGCCGCGCAGTTCCGCGCGGGCAAGGCCTGAAGCGCCGTGCGCACCGTCGGCTACGCCGCCAGCTCCCCTACCAGCGATCTGGCGCCCTTCGACATCGAACGGCGTCCACTGCGCGCGGACGACGTTCTGATCGAGGTCGAGTTCTGCGGCGTCTGCCACACCGACCTCCATATCGCCCGCAACCACGGGGGCTTTACGAACTATCCCGTCGTGCCCGGGCATGAGGTGGTCGGGCGCGTGACCGCGATCGGCGCCGACGTCACGCGCTTCAAGGTCGGCGACCGGGTCGGGGTCGGCTGCATGGTCGACTCGTGCGGCCATTGCGGCTCCTGCCAGGCCGGGTCGGAGCAGCACTGCGTCGAAGGCGCGACCTTCACCTACAACGCCGTCGACCGTCATGACGGCCGGCCGACGTTCGGGGGTACTCCAAAGCTCTCGTGGCGTCGGAGCGCTTTGTGCTGTCGATCCCCGCCGCGCTCGATCCGGCCCGCGCAGCTCCCCTGCTCTGCGCGGGGATCACCGTATGGGAGCCGTTGCGCCGCTGGGGCGTGGGCGAAGGCGTGCGCCTCGCCGTCGTCGGCCTGGGCGGGCTTGGCCAGATGGCCGCGAAACTCGGCAAGGCGATGGGCGCCGAAGTCACGGTGTTCACGCGCTCGGCCAGCAAGGTCCAGGACGCGCTCGATCTGGGCGTGGACGCGGTGGTGATCACGTCGGATGACGGACAGATGTCCGCGGTCGCGGGCCGCTACCATCTCGTCATCGATACGATCCCGTACGCCCATGACCTGTCGCCCTACCTGTCCACCCTCGCGGTCGGCGGCGATCTGGTCATCGTCGGCTACATGGGGCCGCTGACGCCTCCCGTCCCGGCGGGCGCCCTCGTGCGGGGCCGTAAGACCGTCGCGGGCTCCTTCATCGGCGGCGTCGCCAACACCCAAGCGATGCTGAACTTCTGCGCCGAGCACGCCATCGCCCCAGATATCGAGCTGATCGCGATCCAGGACATCAATCAGGCCTTCGCCCGCCTGGAGGCTGGCGACACCCATCGCCGGTTCGTCATCGACCTAGCCTCGCTCTCGCAAGCCTGACCACACGCTCTTTCCGGACACGCCCTCATGACCACGCCTCAAGATCCCACGCTCGCCCTGTTCAACATTGTGGGCAGCGTCTCCCCGGTTCTGGTGACCTACACCCAGGACAAGATCGTCGACGAGCTCTGGAGCCGCCTCGGGCTTTCCCGCCGTGACCGGGCGATCGTCACGGTGTCCACGCTGGTCGCCCGCAACGCCCAGCTCGCCTATCCGCACTATCTGGAGAAGGCGCTCGACAGCGGCTTAGAGCCATCAGAGCTCTCGGAACTGATGACCCACCTGGCCTTCTATGCCGGCTGGCCCAACGCCTTCGGCGCGATGGCGACTCTGAGCGCGATTTTCGCCAAGCGCGGCGTCACGACGGACCAACTACCGGGCGTCTCGGAGGATCTCATCCCGCTGGAGGAGGCAATTCCCGACGAGGCGATCCGCGCCAGCTTCATCGCCGAAACCGTGACGCCCGTGTCGCCTTCGCTGCAACACTTCACCGACGACCTTCTGTATCATGAAGTTTGGCGCCGCCCGGGCCTAGCGCCGCGCGACCGCGGCCTGGCGACCCTCTCGGTCTTGGCGGCCTCGGGCCAGAGCGATTTCCTGCCGTTCTACTTCAGCCGCGCTCGCCAACAAGGCCTGACCGTCGAGCAGTTCGGCGAGGCGCTGTCGCATATCGCCTTCTATGGCGGCTGGGGCGCGGCGATCCGCGCCGCCGGTGTGCTGAAGACGTCCCTACAGGGCGAAGGCTAAGCTCATATCGACTGGGCGCAACCGTTCCGCGCTCGCGACAGAGGGGGGGGCGGCTTCCCAAGGTCCGCGACGAGTCAGGGCCGGCCGCGGCGGGCGCACTAGATTTTGGTTCCAGCGCGGTGCGCAGGAGCGGACTTTCCCAGGGTCGGAGATGAGTCGAGGCTGTGTGAAAACGCGGAATCCAGACGTCTCGCAAAAGAGAACTTTCGTCTCCCGACCGGCCACCATGAGCCACAGAGCGCCTGATCGACGATTTTGGATGTCTAGCGAAGGGCGTTTTGTGGCCCGCAGGAGTTTTCACACAGCCTCAGTCAAATTCTGCAGTTGGCGCGCCTTCAGGAACGCGATGTTCAGGGGAGGCGCGTCGTGGATTCGGACCGCGTTAAAGCTGGTGGGCCGTTACGCTAGAGGTTGATCTGCTCAAACACCTCCAGCGCGTCATCGACCTCGATGCCAAGGCATCTGGCCGCGCCGTCGAGCTTCCTGTGTCCGAGTAGAAGTCGGCATGCCCGCAAGTTACCGGTCTTCTTGTAGATTTGCGCCACCTTCGTTCGGCGGAGACTGTGCGTGCCGTATCCTGAGGCTGGCGCTACCTGGGGTCAGGGCAACGCTGACCGAGAGACAGAGAAGCGAGCGGGTCTAAGGCGTTGGCGAGGGCATCCGCGCTATCTTGGCGCGGCTAGTCATTCTCGCCCTCGCCGGGCGCGGACGCCCAATCATAGCCCTGCCCCAGGACCCGCTTGCTGAACCAGTCCATCTGGACATTCACCTGGAAAAGTCGGTGACGCAGCTCCCGGAAATTGTGCGGCTCGCGCGGCGCCAGGTAGAGCTCGCTCTCCACGCCGAGCGCCTTCAACGCGCGATGGAGCATCACTGACTGCGTCCAAGGCACGCGCACGTCCTCGGCGCCCGCCAGGATAAGGGTCGGCGTCTTGACCTTGTCCAGCTGGCTGAGCGGCGAGTACTCGGTATATAGATCGCGGCGCGCGGCCGAGCCATAAGGCGGCGTCAGGAACCACTCGCTGCGCTGCCAGCGGGTGTCCGAGGTCAGGTACATCGACGGCCAGTCCACTGCGCCAGCGCCCGAGGCCGCGGCCTTGAAGCGATCGGTGATCGTGATCAGGCGGTTGGTCATGTGACCGCCGGCGCTCCAGCCCATCACGCCGAGGCGATCGGGGTCGGCCATCCCCTTGGCGACGAGATGATCAACGCCCGAGAGCACGTCCTTGTCGGCGTAGCGGAAGTAGCCGCCGTTCATGCCCTGGAGGAAGGCGTCGCCATAGCCGGTGCCGCCGCGATAGTTGACGCTGAGCGTCATCACCCCCTTGGCCGCCAGCAACGGGTTGAAGCGACCGTAGGAAAAGATGTTGAAGACGTCCGACGAGCGCGGGCCGCCGTGGCTCTGGACGATCAGGGGATAGCGACGGCCGGGCTGGTAGTCGAGCGGATAGGTCACCAGGCCTTCCAGCGCTTGACCGTCGGGCGCGGTCCATTGGATGGCCGCCTGGCGCGGCAGGCGATAGCGCTGAGCGATGTCGTCATGGGCGTGGGTGACCTGCGCAGCCCTCGCGCGCCTGGGGTCCAGCCGGAACACCTCGCCGGGCGAGGTCGCCGAGGCCTTGAAGAACACCAGAGTCTTGCCGTCCCGCGTCAGGGTGACGTCGCTGGCGGCGTGGTCGCCGCGGACCAGGGGCCGCACAACCTCTGTTGCGACATCCACACCAAAGATCTCGCGGCGCACGCCCGTGGTGGCGGTGATGTAGATCTCGCGGCCGTCGGCGGACCAGACGGCGTCTTCGATCTCGTAAGGCAGGCCATGGGCCAACTCGCGCGGCGCGCCGCCAGCGGTCGGCAGCACGAAGAGGTTGGGATTGACCGTGCCGTAGCGACCGTTCTCGGCTGTCGCCAGGAACAGCGCCCAGCGACCATCGGGCGACAGTCTGGGGCCGTTTTCCTGGAAGTCATTGTCGGTCAGGCGGCGGGCGGGCGCGTCGCCGGTCCGCAGCCACAGCTCGGACTTGGGATTGTCGTCCAGCAGGCTGGAGGGTGCGCGGCGGTAGAGTACGCTGGCGCCGTCGGCCGACAGGTCATAGGCCTCAACCTCGAAATCGCCTTCGATGACCGGCTCGACCTCGCCGTCGGCGAGCGCGATGCGCCACAGGCGCGCGCGCGCCTGCCGGGTCTCGAACGGCAGCATGTCGTCCTTTTCGCGTTTGCGCTTGGCCAGCGCCTTACCTTCCGGCGCATCAGCCAGGAAGTAGAGCCAGGCTCCGTCGGCGCTCCAGCGCAGGTTCGAGGGGGTGGTTTTCAATCTGCCAAGGCGGCGCGGCTCGCCGCCGTCGATTGCCGACAGATAAATCTGCCGGCCGCTATCGTCCTCGCGCTTGGCTATGAAGGCAAAACGCTTGGCCTCGGGCGCCCAGGCCACGCCCAAGGCCGGCCCCTCGACCATTCGGCGCGGATCCGCGCCGTCGAGCCCGATGCGCCAGAGGTCCTCGCGCACCGCATTGGCCTTCCAGTCGACGCGTCCGACCGCGTAGAGCACGAAACGCCCGTCCGGCGAGACCTTGGGATCGGAGAGCTTCTCCAGGCCCACGAGATCGGCGGCGGTCATGGTTTTCGGTGCGGATTGGGCCTGCGCGCCAGGGCTCGCCAGTAGGCCGCTGACGGCCAGGGCCGCCAGGTGGAAACGGATCATGGAGGGCTCCGGAACAGGGCGTGCCGCCGGCGCCGCATGGGGCGCCGGCGAAGCGGACTAGAACGCGACCTGGAGGCCCAGGGTGTAGGCGCGGCCCGTCACGCCGTAGACGGCGCTATAGTTGTAGTCATTGCCCGACTCCGTGCCGCTGGGCAGGAACGGACCTTGGTTGTCGAAGATGTTCCGCACCGTGCCAAACAGGCGGAAATCCTTGTTCTTTGTGTTGGGATAGAACTTCACCGACAGATCGTGACGCCAGAAGGCGTCGACGTTCAGGTAGAGCGGATTGGCCACGCCGCTGGCGGCGAAGTCCGCAGCCGCGTCGTTGTCGTCCACCGCCTTGCCGAGATAGTTGGCGCTCCACTGCACGTTCCAGTGGCGGCTGCGCCAAGCCATGCTCGCCCGGGCCTCATGCTTGGACGTACCGACCTCGCCGACATCGTCGGCCAGGCTCACCCCATCGATGCCCTGGTAGCGTGTTTGCAGCTTGAGGCGACGGCTGTAGTTGACCCGGAAGGTGAAATCGCCCGGCACGTTCCATTGATCCAGGTCGAAGCGATAGCGCAGGGCCACGTCGACGCCGGTGGCGCGCAGGTCGTCCAGGTTCTCCTGCAGATTCATGATCTTGCTGATCTGGCCTTCGGCGTCGCGAGTGATCACCGAGCAGAAGCGGTTGTCGCCACCGGCGGGCGCCGAGTAGCACTCCCGCATCAGCTGGGCGTTGGACAACGATGAAATCGCGTCGGTGACTTTGATGTCGTAATAGTCGACGGAAAGGTTGAAGCCCGGCAGCGCCGACGGCTGCAACACTAGGCCGATGGTCAGGGTATCGGCGGTTTCCTCCTTCAGGTCGGCATTGCCGCCATTGGGCGCGTTGACGCTGGTGACGTCCGAAACGAACTGGCCGGTCTGGGCGATGGCCGCGGCGATGCCGGGATTGGCGCGGCAGTTCTGGGCCACAGTTCCGGCCGTGCTGGCCGAGACGCCCGAGCAGATGTCGACGATGTCGTCGAAGTCGTCGCGCGGCGGCGAGTAGAGCTCGGTGGTGTCGGGCGCGCGCTGGGCGCGGCTCCAGGCCGAGCGCAGGCGCAGGCCGCGCACCGGCTCCCACTGCACCCCTGTGCGATAGCTCAGCGTCGTGCCGACCTTGGACAGGTTGTAGTCGGCGATGCGCAAAGCAGCGTCGATCTCGAGGCGGCGGGCGAACGTCACATCCCTGAGCAGCGGGACCGAGGCTTCGACGAAGGCCTCCTTGGCCTCGATCACGCCAGCGTACTCGGGGATGTAGGCGTAGTTGGTGAGGCCGCTCTGGGTGAGCGCGTCGGTGGTCGTGCGGGTCTTGTCACGCCGCAGCTCAAAGCCGATGGCGGTCTCCACGTCGCCGGCGGGCAGCGTGAAGAGCGGGCCGGTCATGTAGGCTTCGAAAGTATCCTGGCGGTTCTGCGGGCGATACCAGATGTCGGCGCGCACATAGTTGGCCATGTCCGGCGTGATCGACCCGATCCCGAAGAGGTTGAGCGGCACGCAGCCGGCGGCGCGCGCGGCCGCGTCACGGCACTGGACCACCCCGGCGCTGGTGCGCTCGGCGTTCAGCGCGTTCTTGACGTTGGCCAGGTTCAGACCGTTCTCGCGCACCTGGTAGCCATCGTATTCGCCATAGCCGTAGGTCGCCGCCCAGTCCCAATCGCCGAACATCTTACCCTCGGCGCCAGCCCAGCCGCGTAGCGTGGTGCGGCGGTTATAGATCCGCATCTCGCCTACCTCGGTCATGCGCCGGCGGAAGCTGATCGACGAGGTGGCGAAGTTGTAGATTTCGGCGGGCACGAACGGATTGGTCCGCGCGATATTGCCGATCGAGAACTCGTCGTTTGTCCCGTAGGTTATCGAGTTGCTGAGGCCATAGGGCTCGCGAGTCGAGTGGGTCTCGACGCGCGAGGCCTGGAACTGGGCCCAGAATTTCAGGTTCGGCGAGACGTCATAGGCGATTCTCAGGGCGCCGGACGTGCGTTCGGCGGGCGTGATCAGCGTGCCGTTGAGGCGGGTCTCATAGCCGTTGAGGGCGGTGACGAAGTCGCGCTTCAGGCCGGTCTCGTCATAGTAAAAACTGCTGCTGCGAAAGCGCCCGCCCGGCGTGTAGGTCGACAGATCCGGCGTCGAGACCGTGTTGGTCCCGGGCGCGTAGACCACCGACTGCAGGGCCCAGTCACGATCGCGGGCGCGCAGGGCGTTCTGGCTTTCGAAGGTCGCCGCGGCGATCACATAGAGCTTGTCGTCCAAGAAGCGGCGACCCGCGCCGACCGAATACTCGGTGCTGCTGCCGCCGCCGGCGTCAGTGATCCCGGCCACGGCGCGCGCCTGCACGCCGTTGAGGCTGGTCGTGGTGATAATGTTGACGACGCCAGAGATGGCGTCCGAACCGTAGACGGCCGAGGCGCCGCCGGTCGTGACCTCGACACGGTCGACAAAGAACTGGGGAATGGAGCTGAGGCTGACCGCGTTCATATTGCCGGCGTTCGACACCGTGCGATGGCCGTCGATCAGCGTCAGGGTGCGGTTCTGACCAAGACTACGCAGGCTGACCGTCGACAGGCCATTGTCCTGCACGGCCGACTGGCTGGTCGACAGGTTGATCCCGATGTCGACGCCGGGCAGGTCTGTCAGGGCCTCGGCGATGTCGATATAGCCGCTTTCCAGCAGATCCTCGCGTTCGACGTCGACCACGGGCGACGGGCTGTCGAAGGTGGTGCGGCGCAGGCGCGAGCCCGTCACCACCACCTCTTCAACCTCGACAGAAGGTGCTGGATCTACGGCCGCGAACGACGCGGGCTGAACCGACGCGGCCTGGGTCGCGCCCGGCGCGCGCACGATCAGCGCCCCGCTGCCGTCCTCGATGACCTCCAGGCCGGCCGCCCCGGTCAGACGGCGCGCGGCTTCTAGGGGCGTGTAGCGGCCAACGACGGCGCTCGCACGCCGCCCCGCCACGGTCTGCGGCGAGAACAGGATATTGGCCCCGGTTTCCTTGCCCAACTCTCGCAACGCCTTGTCCAGCGCCTGGGCCGGAACGTCCACACTCACGGCTTGCGCAAAAGCCCCACCGGCGACCAGCAACACGCTCGCCGCGGCCGAGCCGGCCAAGATCCGGCGCAGCTGGCCAGTTTTCCCCGTCATCATCGAAATCTAAAGTCCCCTCATGCCCAAGCTTCTCGGGCTTTCAGAAACCTGACGACGGGGACCGAATTTTCCTCAGTAACTTTTTGATCCGTCGGGTGACGATCAATTCATGCCCCATCGCGCGGTCGGATCAGCAGTCCGCCGCCATTGGCTTGAACCTCGAGGTCCAGCAGGGTCGCGACCGAGCGCGAGAAGGCCTCATTGTCACCGGCCTTGTACACGCCGCTGATGCGCAGTCGGCCCAGCGAGGCATCCGACAGGGCGATGCGACGGCGGCTGTAGCGGTTCATTTCCGCTAGGGCCTCGTCGAGCGTCTGATCGTCAAACACCGCTTGGCCAAACCGCCACGCCATGGCCGACTGCACATCGGCCGCCTCGCGATGGATGCTCCCATGCTCGGCCATGACCACCTTCTGGCCCGCCGAGGCGATAATGCGGCTGGACGGCTGGCCCGGTGTCATGACCAGCACGTGGCCTTCGACCGACAAAACCGAAACGCTCGACGACAAGACCGAAACTCCAAAGGCGTCGCCGCCGTCGCCGATGATCTCCTGGCCTTCGGCCGAGACCACGAACGGACGGGCCGGATCGTGGGTCGCCCGGAAGAAGGCTCGGCCCTTGTCAAGGCCCGCGCGCCGTTGGCGCTGGTCGATGCGCACGCTCAGACGGCTATCGGCGTCCAGCAGCACCGAAGAGCCGTCGTCCAGGTTCAGGGTCCGGGTCTCCCCCACGCCCGTGGCGTAGACGGTCGGCGCGAAGGCCAGCCAGCCAAGGCCAACCGCCGAGACGCCCGCGCCTGCCAGAACAGCGCGGCGCGCCAGGCGGCGCCGTCGCCGACGCGCCTGAGCGGCGATCTCAGGATCATGGCGCAACGCGCCGGCCAATTCCCAGGTCGCGGTCAGGGCGTCAAACGTCGCCCTGCGCTCTTCGGAGGCGCTGACCCAGGTCTTGAACTGCGCCTCGTCGACGGCGGTGCGCGTCTCGCTGCGCAGCCGCGCGAGCCAGTTGGCGGCTTCGCGCCGTACGGCGTCTTGATCGTGGGGGGGCGTCACCACTGTTCCGTCCATTTGGTCAGAAAGAGGCTCGCCTTGGCCACGTGCTTCTCCACGGCGCTGACCGTGATGCCCAGCTGCTCGGCGATCTCCCGATACTTCAGCCCTTCCAGTCGGTGAAGCAAAAAGACTTCGCGCGTGCGGGGGCTGAGGCGCGCCATGCCAAGCTTGAGGCGCGCCAGCCGGTCGCGGGTGCGCAAGACCTCGTCCTGCAAAGGGTGGGCGTCGGCCGGTGTGTCGGTGATAAAATCCAGGCCGTGTTCAAGGCGTCGGGCGCGTTGGCGTCGCTCGTCGATCGCCAAATTGACAGCCGCCCGCGCGACGAAGGCTTCGGGATTGGCGACGGCTTTGTCGCGTCGGTACTCCAGCATCCGCACCATGGCGGACTGCACGACGTCCTCCGCACCCGCTGGATCACGCGTAATGCGGGCGATTCGGCGCACGAGCCCGCGCCACCCCTCTTCCTGCACAGCTACTATTCCCCGCCCGACCTGAAGGCGCGCTTCTTCTGCGGCGGCGCCTCTTCGCGTCAACGTCTAGCAGTGCAAGGCGGGACGATCGGCGTCAACTGACTGCGATTTAACCAGGGCGCCTGGCGGCCTGCAGCTCGCCCGAGACGGGCGTGATCCTCCCTCGTTCCAGCCTGCAACCCGAGGCCCGCTTCTTGGCCTACGCCAAAGCCTGACCACCAAGGGACGCCTGCGGCGTGTGGCCGTGCAAGGCGCGCCAACCTCGGCCTTCCCGCTGTCGGGAGGAGAAACGCCCCTGACCGGTCGCCCCAGCCACAGACGCGCGGACGCCTAGGCGTTCGCGAGGGGCCAACGCGATCAGGCGCCGCCTATTTCACGGCGATGAAGATCGGGTTGGCGTAGAACCAAAGGTCCGACCACGGATCCTCCCCCAGCAGGTCCGGCAAGGGTTCGCCTTCCGCGCCATTCGTGCCCCGGACTCGGATGTAGGTCGGCCCGCGCACGTCCTTGAGCACGTAGACCATCGACAGCACCTCGCCGTCGCGGGCCCAGGAGGTCGGGGTGAAGGCGCGCACCACGCGGGTCGAGGGGTTGGCGTCGACCGTGCGGTCGACGGCCGGTCCAGTGATGTCGCCCTGGATCAGGTCGATCCGGCTAACGCTGGGTGAAAAGCCGCCGAAGTTCTTACCCGCCGGATCGCGCACGCGGATGACGACCGTCACGTCCGAGCCCTTGGGAACCACAAGGCGGCCGCCGATGTCGGCCTTGGCGCCGGCGACGGTCGCGGTGACATCGACCTCTGAGACCAGATCGCCCAGCGTCACGAAGATGCGGCCATTGCGCAGACCGTCCAGCACGTCGTCATAGGTGTGGGCGGCCTTCACATAGGTCTTGGAGTATTCGCCAGGCCAGAAGTCCTCGCCGCCATCGGTGTAGTGGCGGTGGGAATCCGAGGTCGATGTGACCCACCAGCGGCGCCCCTCCCCCAGCATGGCGTCCCAGAAGCCGCCCAGCTTGGCGGTCATCTGGTCGAAACCGCCCATGGTCGGGGCGCGCGAATAGCCGCCCCGGTCGCCCTTGGGCTTAAGCGACCCGTCGGCGTTCAAGCTGGAGGCCTGGTGCCCCGGCGCGCCCTCCATGCCCACGGCGACGTCGGGGGCGGTGTCGTTCCAGTTGCGAAGCTCGGACGGCGAGACCAGGCCATAGCGCCCCACCCCGGTCGCGGACCTGGACGGATGGTTGGCGATCACGACGGGTGGCCGAGGCAGCGCTTTCATGTGGCGCAGGGCGTCCAGCATGAAGCCCTCCTCATCGCGGGCGGGGTCAGCCGGCCAGGGTTCGCGCCGATTGTACCGGCTCTCGATCCCAAACAGGGCGTCGCGCTCATCGGCCGTGCGCGGCAGGATCAGGCTGGAGTGCTCCGCCGCCGGCGTGTCCAGCTCCATGCCCCAGAACTGCAACACGCCGGGCGTCTCGCGGCGCGCGCGCAGCAGCTCGGGATAGGCCTCGTCGCGATTGAGCTTGGAATGGTTCGGGCCGCCGTGGTCGGTGGCGACCATCCAGGACAGGCCATACTTGGCGGCCATGCGGGCGTTGGTGGTGATCGGATTAACGGCGTCTCCCGCCTTGACCAGGATCGGCGGCTGCGACGGGTCGGCTGCGGGCTTCACCGAGACGCTGAACCAGCTGTGGACGTGGTGGTCGCCCGCCAGCCAGCGACGCTCGGAGGCCTTGGCGGGCCGGTGGTCGCGGCGCGTGGGCGCGAGCGGCTCAACCGCGTGTCCGGGATGAGCGAAGGCCGTCGTCGCCGACACGACATCCGCCAGCAGGGCCATCGCCACGATGGCGCGCGAAACGCCTTGGCGCGTCTTTGCGGAGAGCAGGGGCATGAAGATGTCCTAGGCAGCGGTTGTGACAGTTGCGGCGCGAGCTTTAAACGACACTGGCCCGCGCGGCGAGGCGCGGGCCAGTCCGAGGCGCAACGGCGAGGCCGATTAGAACTTGGCGCGCAGGCCGAAGCTCACCGTGCGGCCATAGTTGGTGTAGCCACCAAACCAACCGCCCTTGATGAACTGCCACTGCGAGGCTTTCGTCAGGTTCTGCCCCTCGATCGCCGCCGTGATTTGCGACGTGATCTTGTAGCTGACACTGGCGTCCAGCGAGCCGAACGCCTTATCGTTCAGCGCCGACAGGCCCGCCCCGCCGACGTCCTGCAGGACGTCGTCGACCCAGCTGTAGCTGGCGCGTGCGGCGAAGCGGTCTTTTTCATAGAAGGCCGTCACGTTGAAGCTGTTCTTGGCGACATTGACCATCTCGTCCTTCAAGGTCGGCGAGTAGGTCGCTTCTGTGTCGGTGTAGGTGTAGTTGGCCAGGAAACCAAGCCCGTCGAACGGGGCTGGCAGGCGCTTGAACAGGTGCTGGTAGGCTAGCTCGACGCCCTTGATGGTCGCCTTGCCGCCATTGGTCGGCGAGGTCAGCTTGTACGTCAGGCCGTCGACCACGATGTCGGTCGTCTGGCTGTACACGAAGGTGGTGATGTCCTTGTAGAACGCCCCGCCGATCAGCGCGCTGCCAGGCGCGAAGTACCATTCCAGGGTCGCGTCGTACTGCAAGGCCTCGAACGGCTTCAGCAGCGGATTACCGCCCACGGCCGTCAGCAGGGTCCCGGAGTTGAGGGTCAGACGCGGCGCAAGATCGGCTAGGGACGGCCGGGTGATCACCTTGGCGGCGGCGACGCGAGCCTGCAGGGTGTCGGTCAGCTCAAGGGCGAAATTGGCTGTCGGCAGGACGTCCGTATAGGTCTTTTCGAAGCGAACGGGCAGCGCCGCAGAGCCGTTGTCGGCGTGGCCGGACGAAACCTGCTTGGTCTGCGCCATTCGCACGCCGACCTGACCGCGCAGCGGCGCGCCGAACAGGTTTGTGTCGATGTCGCCAAGGGCGTAGCCGGCCCCGATCTTCTCGGACACACGATAGGAATTGCGCTGGTCCGCGCGGGCCGTGCCCCTCTGATTTGGGTCGCGCAAGGCCCAGAAGGCGGCCGGATCCGGCATGGCCCAGGTCGAGGGCAGACTTCCATCGACCCCGCCCAGGAAATCGCTGACCGGGAACGGGTCGAAATAGTCCGCTCCGAAGAACTTTCCCGTCAGGTTGGTCGTGTAGTTGATGTCGGCGCGATTATAGGATCGCGAGCGCTCGCGGAACTTGACGCCGAACTGAAGGCGGTTGACCGGACCCAAGCTCACCGGCCGTTCGGCGTCGAACTGCAGAGCGGTCTCGTCGTCCGTAGCATTGTTGACCCGCCATTCGATTCGGCGGAACGGCAGCAGTGACGGGTTGTTCAGATCGGCGGTCAGCAGACTGACGTCCGGCAGCGCGTCGCCAGCCTTGGGCAGGTTGAACGTCGCCCGCCCCATCGAACCCTGCAGACGGGTGCGGGTGATCGGCTTTGAGGTTTCCGAATAGGCGCGGGCGTAGGCGAGGTCGGCGGTGATCGTCCAGTCCTCGAGCTTCTGACGGATCTTGCCAGCGATCATCATGTTGTCGTGGGCCAGGTCGCTGACTTCACGGCCGATCTGGCTGTTGGTGTTCGCCGTGCCGCCCGTCATGACGCCATCCTTGATCACGGCCGAGCCGGCGACCAGGGTCGAGAGGTCCGGGTCGACTGAATAGGTCAGCTCGTCATAGTGGTCGTCCAGCTTGGTGTAGCTTGCGTCTAGTGTGACCTCGGTGGCGTCGCTGGGACGGTACTGGGCCGACAGGACCAAGCCCTTGCGCTCGCGGTCCTCGCGTTCCAGCGTCGGGCGGATATTGGTCGCATACAGGTTCACGCCCTGCGCGATCAGGCTTCTGCCCAGCGCCGTGCTGGCGTTCGGATAGCTCCAGCCGACGCCAGTGATACGATCCTGGCGCAGGGTGCGCTGATCATAGACTGCCGCCGCCAGCACCCCGAGCGTGCCGGCCGCATTGGTCCAACTGGCCAGACCCGACAAGCGGGGATCGGTCTTGCCGG
This sequence comes from Caulobacter sp. BP25, assembly GCF_002737755.1. Lineage (GTDB taxonomy): Bacteria > Pseudomonadota > Alphaproteobacteria > Caulobacterales > Caulobacteraceae > Caulobacter. The sequence continues at coordinate 316,651 of NZ_PEGH01000018.1, read as the reverse complement.
CCAGCTCCGGATGGCTGGCGGTCGCAGAGAGCGCGAGCGTGGTGCGGCCAAGGTCCAGCGGGCGGAACGTCTTGATGTCGACGACGCCGCCGATGGCGCCCTCATCCAGCGAAGCCAGAGGCGTCTTGCCTACCTCGACGCCAGCCACCAGTTCGGACGGCAAGGTGTCGAAGCGGAACTGGCGACCGCTTTGGCCGCTGTCGCGCATGTTCTCGTTCACCGCGGCGCTACGACCGTTCAACGTGACGATCTGGAAGTTGGGCCCCAGTCCCCGGACGCGAACGAATAGCCCCTCGCCCCGGTCACGGGTGATGGCCACCCCCGGTACGCGCTGCAGGGCCTCGGCGATATTGTTGGACGGGAATTTGCCGATATCCTCGGCCGAGATGGCGTCCACGACATTGGCCGCCTTGCGCTTGTCGTTCAGCGCGCGGGCCAGCGAGTTGGCGAAGCCGCCGGTGACGACCAGTTCCTCGACTGTGGCCGGCTCCTCGGCCTGGGCCGGCTCTGCTGGGGCGAGCTCGACCGTCGCGGCGACGGGCGCCGGCGCGGTCGAGACCCGCTGAGCGGCCGGGCGCAGAATGGCGGCCCCGCCGTTGCGCACAAAGGTCAGGCCCGTGCCCCGCAGCAGCTCGGCAAGGCCGCGCTCGGCGTCGAACTGGCCGCGCACGCCTTCGGTGTGCTTGCCGCGCAGCAGGGCCGGATCGGCAAGGACCTGCAGACCCGTGGCGCGCGAGAAGCTGGGCAAGGCCGAGACCAGGTCGCCGGCCGGGATGGCCAAGGTCGGCTTTTCGGGCGGCGCCGCTACGGCCGAGCTCGTCGCGAGCAAGGCTGCGACCGACGTCGAGCCCAGCCACATCCAAGTCTTCGCAGTCATATCATCATCCCCGATTTCGCGCGGCGCTAACCGCCGTTTCGTGGGGAAGACGCTGGCGATCGCTAAATCTGGACAGGGATTTTTGTGAAGTTTCCGCGACGAGCTCAGCGCGACAGCACAAGGCCATCCGACGTCTGACGAACCGTGAAGCCGTGCATCAGGGCCAGATTGCGCACAAGGGCCTGGGGCTCGTCCAGGCGGAAGCGCCCGGCCACCCGCTGGCGGCCCAGACCCGGGTCCGCGATTGCGATCGGGGTCGGCGAGGCGCGATTCAGCCGCTCGACCAGTCGCGCCAGGGTCACGCCATCGGTCTCCAGCCAGCCTGAGCGCCAGTCGTCGGCTTGAAGGTCAAACGCACGGACCGCCGACAACCGGCCTTCCTTGGCGAAGGCCCTCTGGCCCATCGTCAGCTCGGCGGTGCGATGGATCAGGCCCGTGGGCGCCAGCCGGACGCGACCGCGCCGCACCGAGAGCTCAAGCCGTCCATCCGCTCGCTCCAAGTCGAAAGCGGTGCCCAGCACGCGGGCCGCCCCCTCGGGGGCCTTGACCGTGAATGGCCGGCCAGCGTCGTGGGCGACGTCGAAGAAGGCTTGGCCGCTCATCAGCTCGACCTGCCGCCGCCACACGCCCAGACGCACCTCCAGACGGGTCGCGCCGTCCAGGGTGACTTGCGTGCCGTCAGCCAGGGTCGCCACTTGGTGCTGGCCTGGCGGGGTTTGCAACACCAAGGGGGTGACGGTCATGAGCTGCGCTTGCGGCCAGACGACCAGAACCGCGAGGCCGCACGCCAAGAGGCCGCCAGCCAGCACCGCCAGCGGGCCCGCGCGCCGCGTCACAGCGCGCTTTTGCTGGCTCAGGCGCATCGCCTCGGCCAGGGCGGGATCCTGGCTGGCGCGCCAGATCTTGTCGAACGCCTGGGCGTGCTTGGCATCGGCCGCCTTCCAGGCTTCGAAACCCGCGTCGTCGCGCGCCTCGGCGTCCAGTCGGCGGGCGGCCCACAGGGCGGCCTGCTGGCGAACGCGGCTCATGGCCGGCCTCCGCCGGCGCGGCGTTCGGCCCGGGCAATCTCGCGATGCAGTTGCTCAAGCGCCCGCGCCACGTGCTTTTCGATCGCCGCCTCGCTGAGGCTGAGGTCCTGGGCGATCTGGCGCGGCGAGTGACCGTGCAGCCGTCGGCGGATGAATACGTCCCGACGCAGGGGCGGCATGGCGTCCAGCGCCTTGCCGAAGGCCTCGACCTTCTGGCGATGCATCAAAATCTGCTCCGGCGCGGGGGCTTGGCAGGGAATGTCCTCGTCAAGAGCTTGGGAAGACCGCCGGTCGGCGCGACGGAAGTGATCGCGCACGAGGTTCAGCGCGATGCGGTAGCCCAGGGCGGCCCGATCGACGATCTTGCGCGCTCTCTCATAGGCCAGGAGACGCTCGAACGTCTCCTGAACCAAGTCCTCGGCGGTGGCTGGATCGCGCGTCCGCCTGACGATGAATTGATAAAGATCGCGCCGCTGCGCACGCAGGCTGGCCAAGTCGCTCATAGACACGCTCTTGGCCCAAGCGAGATGGCGGGAAACAAGAACCGACGCGACATGATCTTGCCTTAGCACGACTTTGTGACAGTCGCGCTTTCGCGGCCCACTGCCTGCAGAACGGACCTTCCCAAGGTCAGCGACAAGTCATGTACGGCCCAAGCACAGCGTCATGAAGCGGTCGAACACGGGCGCGAGCATCCCGCAATCATGCGCCGCCAGCATCGTGTGCAGCGCTTGCTGGACGGGCTGGCCATCGTCGCGTGCGCCACGCCAACAGCGCGGCGGCGGCCGTCACCAGACCGCCCGGATCATAGGAGCAGATCACAGGTCAGGATGAGGTGACGCCCTAACCGCAATACGCTGGAGCGCGGCGCCTCGGACTTCGCGCTTAGAACCGGGACGTCAGCTCCAGGCCCGCTTGCCGGCCGCGCGCCAAGGGCGCGTACCAATTTCCATCATTGCCGAAGCCAAGATTGCGGAACGCCATGCCGCTGTGGCGACGGACATCCGTAAGGTTCTCGATGAACAGCCGCGCGTTATAGCGCTCGGTCTCGAACCCGGCTTGCAGGCCATAGACCTGGGTAGCCTTCTGTTTAGCCGAACCGGTCGCCTCCAGGGTCTCTTCGCCGGTAAGGGCGGCTTCCGCCCGAACGTACCAGCCGCTGGGCCGGGCGTAGCGGGCGGCCAGATAGCCGTCGTAAGCGGGCGTCAGCTTCACGCGTCGTCCCTTGAGATTGGTGGTCGCGTCGATTTGCAGGTCCCGATAGCGGGCGTCGGCGTATCCCCAGCCCGCCGTCAGTTCCAGGCCCGGCAGCGGCAGGGCGACGGCCTCAAGTTCGAAGCCCTTGCTGTCGATCGAGGCGTCGGCCCCGATATAGTCCGAGGAGATGATCTGGCCCGATGCGTTGGTCGCCACCTGGATCTCCTGCCAGTTGTCGGAGCGGATGTAGAAGACCGCGCCCGACAGCCTCAGGCGGCGATCGGCGGAGCGCCATTTGAAGCCAGCCTCACGGCTCCACATCGTTTCGGATGGGTAGCGTAGAATGTCTCTCCCCAGGTTCGACTGCGCGGCGGCGAGGTTGAAGCCGCCCGGAATGTAGCCCTTAGCGACATTGGCGTAGACGCTGAGATCGGGTGACACGCGGTAGCTGGCGCCTAGACGAGGAAGCGTCTCCTTGAAATCGGCGTCGAGGTCGGCCTCGGTGTAGGTGAGCACGCCGCCGAGCCCCAGATCGAGCGTGCCCGCCAACTGGCGCGCTGAGCGGTGAGCGTGGTCGAGGCGGATACCGCCGTTGACGGTCAGCGCGGGCATGGCCGAAGGCGTCCAGCCGACAGAGGCGAACAGGCCCCAGTCCTTGGCCTGCGCCCGCTGGGTCGGAGCCGGATTGTAGTCATCCAGACCGCCCGAGCCGACGAAGGTCGCTAAAAAGCGGTGGGTGTCCTGACGGTAGATCGAGGCGCCGACCATGTAGGTCACCGGCCGGTCTTCGGGCGAGCTGAAGCGCACCTCGCCATTGATGAAGTCGGTGTCCTTGTGGTCTTGCCCCGCAGCGGTCGGCAAGGCCGTGAAGTCTAAATCCAGGCCGCGCGCATCGACCTTCAAGCGGCGGTAGGACAAGGCCGCGTCCAGCGATCCGGTATCGAAACGGTAGTTGAGGCTGGCGCCGGCCACGCCCTCGCGTTCGTCGGTGCGCTTGGGCGCATCGTTGACATAGGTAAAATCCCCTATGGCGCGGCCACCGTTATAGGCGCCGGCGTAGGATCGGTTGTAGAGCCCGGTGTCCATGGGCAGATATTCTTGGTCGAAGACCCCCGGCGCGCGAGTGTCCAGGACGTAGGCAACGCCATTGACGGTCAGGCGATCGTTGGGCCGCCAGCGCAGACGCCCCTGAACAAACGCCTCCCGAATGCTCCCGGCCCGCCGGTCCGCCGCCAGATTTCTAAGGAAGCTATCCCCGTCGGACAGCTTGAAGGCCAACGAGCCGGTCAGGGTGTCCCCGGCCAAAGGCCCTGCGATAAATCCGTCAGTCTCAAGCTCGTGCCCGCCCTTGTAGGCGCTGGCCGTGACGCGCGCCTCGCCGGTGAAGCCGGCGGTGGGGGCGCGGGTGTTGATCACGATCAGGCCGGACTCGCTATTGGCCCCATAGAGCGTGGCTTGAGGTCCGCGAAGCACCTCGATGCTCTCGACCTGGTTGAGGACTGCGTTGGACAGCTCCCGGAACGGCACGCCGTCGATATAGACGGCCGCGCGGTTGACGATGAACGGGTTGGACTCGATGCCTCGGATACTGATGAAGGTGCTGCCCAGTTGGCCGCTTTCATTGAACTGAACATTGGCCACCGCCGCGTCCAGCTGGCGGATGTCGCGGATGCGAGCCTGGTCCAAGGTTTCGCGATCAAGGACGGTCGCCGACAGGTCGGCGTCCTGGAGGCGGGTGGCCCGCCGGGTCGCGGTGACGACAAGGTCTTCGACCGTGCTGGCGTCCTTCGTCGCCTTCGATGGAACCTCCTGCGCAAGGGCCTGAAAGCCAAGCAAGGAGGCAGCCGCCGTCGAGGCCAGGAGAAGAACGCGCGTCATGAAAACTCCAAGGCGCGTCGGGGCGCCTGTTGCGAACCATTTTCATGACCTCTAATGATATAATATAACATCGCGTCCACTCCAAAGCCGGATGCCTTCACTCCGAAACAGGAAACTTCACGAGTCATGTCAGCGGGTTCGGAGACCGATCAGGGAAGGCGCGCGTCGCCCGTGAACGGGCGGATCATCCAAGGAGATGGCGTGATGCTCGTCCGGGCCCGCTATCCCGCGCACGAGGGTCGCTATGAAGGAGACGCGCATCTGCGCTTGGCTTTGTCACTCGGAGACGCCGAGCGCCTGACCTATCGGTGCGGGGACACGCGGATCGACGGCCCCTGGCGAGCGGGCCAGATCGTCGTGACGCCGCCCGGCGCGCCGCTTGAGAGCCAGTGCGAGGCCGTCACAACCCTCGGGCTGGCGATAGATCCAGCAATGGTCGGCGGCGGACGATCGCTTGACGCCACCGAGGGGCTTGGACTGGTCGAGGACGAACTGTTGTCTTCCGTCATGAGAGCGCTGTGGTGCGAGGCCGACGTGCATGGCGCGTCCACGGCCTTCTTCCAGCACGGCGCGGCGCTGGTGGTCCGACGTCTCGGCGAGCTCCAGGGAAGTTCCATAGCGACCATCGCTCAGTCGCGTCTTCCCCGAGCGCGCCTCAATCTCGTGCTCGACTGGATCGAGAACCACCTCGACGGCGACATCACCGTTGGCGACATGGCGGCCCGGGCGGGGCGGGAGGTCAGTGGCTTTGCCCGTGCGTTCAAGACGGACATGGGCTGCACGCCCTACACCTATCTCACGCGCCGCCGGATGGCGCGCGCGCAAGCCCTGTTACGCGCTGGCGAAAGCGTGGCCCGGACGGCATGCGCCTGCGGCTATGCCAATCCCGCGCAGTTCTCGTTGGCGTTCCGCCGATTGCTCGGCGCTTCTCCAACCGTCTGGCGAGCGAGATCGTAGGCGCCCTAGCCGCCAACGATCTCCCGCGATCAAGCGCCGCGGTGGCCAATTCCCGTTCGATACGGAGAGCTCGTTGACTGAGCGGACGTTAGAACACCATCTCAGAGAAGACGGTGCGTAGCATGCGCGCCGCCACCACTCACCCTCCGGAAATTGAGAGCGCGGCAATCAAAGTATCGCGCTACCGCCGCGAAACCGCGATGAAGACACACGCGGCGACGGTCAGCAGCGGAACGGCGACGGCGAAGGTCAGAATGAGGTCGAGCCCCCCCTCCGCCAACAAGGCGCCGATCAGTCCGGCCAGGCTGATGAGGGCCAGGGTGAGCGGAGTCCGGAACGTCGACCAGAGACCGTCGTGCGGCGATTTAGTCGTCATCGCGCGCGCTCCGCGCCATATCGGCTGATGAGGTCATCGGCGCGCTTGGCCGAAGGAACGCGCGCCCGCGCCCACCACAGATAGAGACCACTGACCAGCACGACGATCGCTACGATGTCGAGAAGCGCCCAGACCACCTTCAGCGGTAGTCCGGCATAGTCGCCAAAGTGCAACGGCCGGGCCAGGAAGAGCGCGCGGATGTGCAGCGGCATGTCGCGCGTGTCGGTCAGGGCGGCGGTCTCTGCGTCGACCAGGGTGGGCTTGAGCAGGCGCTCGGTCACCGGCGAGGCGCCGCGCATGAAGACGTTATAGTGGTGGGGCGTGGCGAAGAACGATCCCGGATAGGCGATCACCGACGGCTCCATGTCCGGGGAGGCCCTTCTGGCCGTCGCCACCGCCGCGTCCAGCGAACCCAGGCGCGCCAGCGGCGGCGCATTGGCGTAGGGCGCGCGCATTTGCGCCAACTGCCCGTTTCGCCACTGATGCGCCAGAGGCTCGTCCAGGCTGTTGAAGACCCCGGTCACGCCGACCACCAACAGCCAACCGGCGGTGGCGATCCCCAGCAGGTTATGCAGGTCCAGCCACAGGAGCCGGCGGCTCTGCCCCAAGCGGACGGCGCCAAAGGCCAGCTTGCGCATAAACGGCGCGTAGATCACCACGCCGGAGATGGTCGCCGCGAGGAACAGAAGGCCCATCGCGCCCAGAAAGAGGGTGCCGGGCAACCCGAGGAACATCCGCACGTGCAGCTCGTGTACGAACCAGATGAAGCCTTCACGCTGGGGCGGCGGCGGGGCCAGCTTGCCTGTCCGCAGATCCACAGGCTGCATGTGCGCCTCGCGTGGCGAAGCATCGACGCGCGTCGCGGTCGCGACGATCACAACCGGGCGGTCCGGCTCGAACAGCAGCGACTGGACCACCTCGCCTGGGCGCTGCGCCAGGACGCCGCCGACCACGGCGTCCAGCGTCGGCGGGACAATCCCGAGCGCGACCGTCTCCAGCGGTGCGCTGTGGCCCATCAGGTCTTCCAGTTCCTCGTGGAAGATCAGGGGCAACCCCGTCAGGCACAGCATCAGCAGGAAGACCGTGCAAACTAGGCTGGTCCACTTGTGGATCAAGACCCAGGCCCGTAGCGCGTTCCGACTAAGGCCCGGCGCCGAGATCCGCCGCGCGGCGTTCCTGGGACTGGGGGCTTGGGATCGAGCGTCCATCAGAGCGCCTAGAACGTCGCCACAACGCCGGCGCTGACCATCCGCGGGGCCAGCAGGACGGCGGAGTCGTAGTCGCTGTCGGGGCGGCCGGAGCCAGCCGGAGCAAAACCCGGATAGCGCGCCACCGGCCGCTCGACGTCGAACAGATTGCGCACCGTGGCGGTCAGTCGCGCGCGCCCCATGTCGTAACCGATCCGCAGGTCCGTCACGGTGTAGGGATCGGTGCGGCCGCGCGCGCGGTTGTTGACGTCGGTGAAGTAGGGCGAAACGTAGCGCATGTTGACCGCCGCGCTCCAGGCCCCCTCCTCCAAGCTAACGCCGGCCGAACCTGTTGCCTTGGGCGCGGTAAGAAGGCTGTTCCCCTCAATGCCCGAGCCGGGATACTTGGCGACCTTGGTCCGCAGCGCGCCAAACGTGGCGTGGGCGCGCAAACCCTTGGCCAGCGCCGCGCGCACCCCAAACTCCCCGCCCCAGGTCTCGACCACATCGGCGTTGCGCACGACGAAGGACTCGTCGCTGGACACCGTAGGGGTCAGGTCGAACGGCAGCTGCATGTCGGTATAGCGCGAATAGAAAAGGTTCTGAGTCGTCTGAGCCCGACCGCCGGACCAGGATTGACGCCCGAACACCTCGCCAGTCCACACATACTCGGCGTCGTAGCTATAGTTGACGATCGGGAAGGCGAAGGTGATCCCGCCGCCGCCGGCGTTGTAGCCGCGTGAGATCTGCAGGCCGACGCTGCGCGAGGCGGACGGGCTCCAGACCATGCCCAGCTTGGGTAGCCACGCCTCATAGGTCTGCTTGGCTTGGATGCGCACCAAGGCCCCGGTCGGATCGCCGCCCGTGCGCTGGCGCTTCTCGCGCTCGTAACGAAGGCCAGCCGACAGGTCGATGTTATTGGAGAGCGGTGTGACGGTCTCGACATAGGCCGCAGCAGTGTCGGTGCGGTCGTCGAACCGCTGGCCGCCGAAGAACTCGATGAATTCATCCTGGCGGGCGCGGTAGACGTAGGCGCCGGCCACCACCGAGACGCCCGACGCGGCGGCGTAGCGCAGTCGGGGCTCCAGCACGTACTCGCGAGTGTCGATCGTGGCGTTGCTGGAATTGGGCGCAGCCCGACGGCGGAAGTCGAACTCGGTCCCCGAGGCGTTGAGCTCCAGTTTCAGCGTCTCGCTGATCGGGTGGCTGACATCCAGTCCGACGCTAGTGCTCTTCGGCTCATGCACCGGCTGGAGCGGGAAGTTCGATCGCCGAGCCTCGAAAGGCCGCACGATGATCTCTCCGTTTGGCGCCTTGGATTGAGTGTGGGTGACCGTCAGCAACGCCCGACTGTCGGACGTCGTCGGCGTGAACAGGAGTTTGCCGCGCAAGGTGAGGCCTTCGATCCGGCCAGGATCATCGACGCCGGAATAGCTGTCATAGGAGGTCGCAGCCTGTCGGCGGAAGCCGTCGGCGGCCAGCCGCAGGGCCAACTTTCCCTCCACGATCGGCAGGTTCAGCATGGCAGAGCCTTGGCGCTGGCCATAGTCGCCGACCACGACCTGGATCGCGCCGCCGAACTCGGGTTTCGGATCGTTGGTCTCGATGAGCACCGTGCCGGCGATGGCGTTGCGGCCGACCAAGGTGCTCTGCGGTCCACGCAGCACCTCGATCCGCGCCACATCCCAGACCCCGAGATCACCGAAAACCACCTCGTTGTAGCTGGCCGGACGGCCGTCGATCCGCCAGTTCAGGCGCGGACGGCTGCCGGCGAAGAACGCGTTGGCGTTCTCGGCCGGGCCGGTGCCGTCGACGCCGCGCACGGTCGGCGCCTTGCCCGTCCCGGTGACGATGGCGAGGTTCGCGGTCTGGGCGAGAACATCGCGAACGGTCACGAGCGCGGGCCTGTCGGCCAGCAGCGCCGCGTCCAGCACCTCGACGCTGGCGCCTGAGCGCGCCAACGGACGGGCGATGATCTCGCCGGTGACCACGACCGCGTCGAGGGGCGTAACCTCACTGTCCTGGGCGTAAGCAGCCGCTGGAACAGACAGGACCAGCAAGGCGCCCGCGCAAGCGCGGGTCAGAAGACGATTTCTCACGGCACCCCCAAAATCAGTCACTGGACCGGCAATCATTGTTGCGATTGAATATCAACTGCGCGGTGCTTATGCCGCTTGCCGACCAGCCGCCACTCCAACCTGGGCGGATGATCCGTTCTGGGAAGTTGGGGTGGAGTGATGGCGGCGGCCGCCGAGACACAGGTTGAAGCCTATCGGACGGGGATGCGCCGGATTGGCGCCTCCCCCAGTCTGGTCAGATCCGAGCCCGGCGGAGCCGTGCGGCTCGCCATCGCTGACTTCAAGGCCTTCGAGGGGGAGTTCCAACCCCACTCCTACCTGATGCTCAACATGTGCCTCGGTCGCACGGGCCATCTGCGCCGGGTGGGCGCCCGCGCCCAGGTCGAGGGCATGCTTCGCCCCGGAACGATCGGCCTGGCCCTACCCGATGACGCGGCGCGAGGCTGCTGGCCCAGCGCGCGGATGCTGGGCGTAGCGGTCGATCTGGACGCTCTGAACGCGCGCGGGGCCATGGATGTCAAGGCCGAGGCCCTGGTCGCGGCGGCCTCTCAGCTCCATCGCGATCCCCTGCTCTCGGCCGTGATGACGGCGATGTGGCGCGACGCCGAAGCGCATGGTCTCTCCAGCGCCTTCTTCGACCATGGTCTGAACCTGATCCTGACGCGGCTAGCCCAGACCTTGGCCGCCCCCATCAAGCCGGCGCGCAAGATCGCTCCGCTCTCCAAGGCGCAGCTGTCGCGCGTCGTCGACCTCCTTGAATCGCGGCTGGCGACAGACTTCAGCGTCGGCGAAATGGCGCGTGTCCTTGGGATGGACCCCTCGACCTTCACGCGCGCTTTCCGCGCCGCGACGGGTCTAGCCCCATTCGCCTACCTGACTCGTCGCCGGATGGAGCTGGCCTTGGACTACCTTCGCTGTGGCCATTCAGTGACCAACACCGCCATGGCCGTCGGCTACGCCAATCCTAGTAAGTTCGCCGCTGCGTTCGCTCGCGTACATGGGGCGCTACCCTCGCACTGGGAAGAAATCGACTGAACCGCCCATCTTCGCGCGCAGGGCGCCTCAGGTTTTCAGTCCGCAAAGCCACCGATGGGTGAACCTGCTTCTGCCCGGGACGCGCTCTCCCAAGCGCTGACGTCGTCGAGCCATAACGGCATTGATAACGATTCTCATTTACGATAGTTGCCTCGTGAGCCGGGCCGCTCAGTGCTTGCGACTTGCTCTGGAGCGCATATGGCCGAACCGGCGGCGACCTTGGATATCGAAGGGCTTTACGCTGACCATGGCCGCTGGCTGCGCAGCTGGCTGCGGGGTCGCACCCGTTGCGGCGACCGCGCCAGCGACCTGGCCCATGACACCTTTCGCCGTTTGCTGGAGGCTCGACCGACAGCTACGCCGGCCGAACCTCGCCGCTACCTGGCGACCATCGCCCGCCGCCTGCTGATCGACGACATCCGCCGCCGCGAGGTCGAGCGCGCCTATCTCGACGCCTTGGCCCATGAAGACTTGGTCGACACCGTGACGCCAGAACGCATCGCTCAGGCCATCGAGCTGCTGAATGCGGTCCTGGGTTTGCTGGCGGGTCTGCCGGAAACGACGCGGCGCACGTTCCTGATGCGGCGACTGGACGGCCTGACCCATGACGAGGTCGCGCGGGCCCTGCGCATCTCGGAACGGACGGTCAAGCGCCACATGGCTCAGGCGCTGGCCCACATCTACGTTCTGGCCTATCCGGATGCGCTGGCATGACCGCACTGGCGCGGCCTGACGCGCGCACGATCGCCCAAGCCGCACGCTGGGCCGCGCAACTGGATTCCGAGAAGGCCACTTTGCGCCAGCGCCAAGCCTGCGAGACTTGGTGCGCCGAACATCCGAGCCATCGCCTGGCTTTTGAGCGGATGCGCGGCGTCTCGGCGCGCTTTGAGCAACTGGGGTCAATCGAACGCGACGCCCTCAAGCGCGCAATCAAGCAGCGCGACCTGAACCGTAATCGTCTTGCCGTCATGACGGTGAGCCTAGGCGCTGCGGTGTTACTCGGCTGGATGGCGTCGCAGAACCTGACCCTTCGCGCCCTGACGCCGGACCACGGAACGCTTGCTGGCCAGCAGCAATCATTGGCCCTGGCCGATGGCTCAACCCTCGTTCTGGATACCGCCAGCAAGCTGGATGTCGATCTGAACGCCCGCCGTCGCACGGTTACGCTATTTGAGGGACAGGTTCTGGCCACTGTCGCGCCCGACCGCTCGCGCCCCTTCGTGGTGCGTTCGCGCCAAGGCCAGGCGACCGCCCTAGGCACCGCCTTCCTCGTGCGCAGCGATGCGACCCAAACCCTAGTGACGGTGATCGAGTCCAAGGTCCGTGTCTGCCCCCGCACGCGCGGGGCCTGCCTGGATCTGACGGCCGGGCAGCGCGCTCGCGTGACGACCGACGCAGCGGTCCGCCTGACGCCGGTCAGCCCCGCAGCCGCCATCGCCTGGACCAAGGGCTGGCTGGAGGTCGACGACCGGCCAATGGCCGAGGTGCTTGAAGAGCTAAACCGCTACCGCGCCCGCCCCGTCCGCTACGACCCGCGCGCCGGCGCCAAGGTCCGTCTGACCGGTAGCTATCCGCTGACCGACACCGATCGCGCCGTCGAGGCTATCGCCCTGTCGACGGGCCTGCGCCTGACCCGCTCGACGACGGGCGAGATCCGACTGTCGAACTGATCGCAATTTTCTTCGCCCGGCCCTGTCCCCTTTTCAAAGGTTCATCCGTCCCCTTTCCCGACGAGTTCATTTTTAGGGGATTTCATGAGCCAGATCCGGATCAAGGCGCTGTCGGGCGCCGCCATGGCCGCGCTGTTGTCGCTGGCCGGCGCGGCCACGACCACCACCGCCCACGCAAAGGCCGACGCGACGGCGCGCTTCGACGTGCCAGCCGGCCCGCTGGGCGCGGCGATCGCCCGCCTAGGGCGTCAGGCCGGGGTGGTGGTCACCGTCGATCCAGCCCTGGTGCGCGGACGCAGCACTGGCGGCCTGTCGGGCCAGTACGAGACCTTGCAGGCCCTTGACCGGCTATTGGCCGATAGCGGCCTGCGGGCCCTGGCCGATGGTCGCGGCGGCTATCGCTTGGTCCGCGCTTCGCCCGCCGCGCCATCCGCGCCGATCCGCACCGCGCCATCCGTCGATGACGCCCCCACGCTCACCGATTCCGTCATCATCGTCGGCGCGCTAACCGACGTGGAAATTGGCGCGGCCACGATTGAACTGCGCCAAGCCAACTCCCTGGCCGATCTCTTTCGCCAGACGCCGTCGGTGACGGTCGGCGGCGCGGTTAGCATCGCCCAGAAGGTCTATGTGCGCGGCCTGGAAGACTCTCTGCTGAACGTCACCGTCGACGGTGCGCCGCAACGCGGGACCCTTTTCCACCACATCGGCCGCGTCTCGATCGAGCCGGAACTGCTGGACGCCGTCGAGGTCCAGGCCGGCGCGGGCGAGGCCACGGCGGGCTTTGGGGCTATCGGCGGGGCGATCCGCTTCCGCACCAAGGACGCCGATGACCTGCTGCGTCCTGGTCAACGCTTCGGCGCCCTGGCCAAGGCCGGCTATTTCAGCAACGACGGCCACAAGCTGTCCGGCACGGTCTATGGTCGGCTGTTCGGCGACGTCGGCTTTGTCGGCTCTCTGGTGCGTGTCGACAGAGACGACATGAAGGACGGGGGCGGTCAAAGGTTGCGCGGCACTTCGGCCGAACAGAACCTCGCCTATGCCAAGCTGGGCGGCGACCTGGGCGGCGGCCATCGCTTTTCGCTCAGCTATGAGCACCGCGAGGAGAAGGCCGCTTTCGGCCAGCGCCCGAACTGGCCGGTGCTGGCGGGCGACCGCCTGTTTCCCGCTGAAGGCAAGCGCCAGACCGCCGTCGCCAACTATGGCGTGACCCTGGCCGAGGGCGTGGATCTGGAGGCCACCGGCTACTGGACCCGCTCGCGCTTCACCCAGGACCGCTATGATCGCTGGGGCCTTTATGGCGCGGCGATCCGCAGCGCCGGCTTCGACGTGCGTGGCAGGATGCAGCGTGGCGACCACGATGTGGCTGTCGGGACAGAATACCGCTCTGATCGAATCCACAGCCAGTATCTGGCGGCGCCGACGGTCTGGGGTCGGTGGGCCTGGAGCCCGACGGTGGGGCGCTTCGAAGAAAAGGGCGACGTCTTTGGCGTCTACGCCCAGGACCATTGGCGGGTCGGCGGCCCGCTGCTGTTGAGCTATGGCGTGCGCTACGACGCCTATGACATGACGCAGATCACCTACGCCAACGGGACCAAGAGCGACGGCGTCAGCTTCAACGCCGGTCTGGAATACGAACTTGGCCAGGACCTGACGTTCAGCGCCAGCTATGCGGAAGCCTTCCGCGGCAAGGAGATCGGAGACGCCTTCACCCTGGAAAAGCGCCCTGGGCGGATCTCGCTATCGCCGACGCTGAAGCCCGAGACCGTCGGGAACTACGAGTTGGGTCTAACCTGGGACCGGGGCCCGTTCCGCGCGTCGGCGGTCTACTACTCGATGACGATCGACGACGTGATCTTCGACCAGCTAGGATCGGGCGCTCCACCACAAGACGCCGTCTATTACGAGAACGTCGGCCGCTTCAAAGCTCAGGGCGTCGAGCTGCGCGCCGGCTACAGCTCCGGCCCGTTCTCGGTGGACGCTTACTACAATCACTACGAATCCACGCTGAATGGCGACACGATCGAGGGCTATGAGCACATCGGCCTTGGCAACTCCGTGGGCGACAACTGGAACCTAACGGCCGGTTACGAGCCTTCATCCAAGCTACGCTTTGAGGCCAGCCTCACGCGCTATGCTGACCTCAACAACATTGAGGTCCTGCAGCGCGGCGTGGCCATAGGCTGGATCGGCAAGACCCAGTATGTCGACAAGCCCGGCTACACCGTCGTGGACGTCGTCGGAAGCTGGAAGCCATTCGGCAATGATCGGGTGACGTTGCTGGCCGGGGTCTACAACCTGTTCGACACTCGCTATCGCGCCCACTCCAGCGTCGCTGACTACAACCATATTCCGGGCTGGGAAGGCATCGCCGGGGTCTATGAGCCAGGCCGCGACATCCGCCTGACAGCAGCCTTCCGCTACTGATGGCCAATCTCCTGCGGTGGCGCCCGGCCCTAAGGACCTGGCACCGCTGGTTCGGGTTGGGAGCAGCGCTGTGGCTGCTGCTCCTGGCCCTGACTGGCTCGGTGATCGCCTTCTATGACGAACTGGACCGCGCCCTAAACCCGGACTGGCGGGGCGTGGCCGTGGCCGGCCCGGCGCCGTCTATCCCGGTGGATGCGGCGCTGATCACGGTCGCCGCCGCCCTGCCGGGCTTTTCGCCGCGCATGGTCGACTTGCCAGAGCAGGCTGGCCACACGATCACCATGATCGGTTCCATGGCGCGAGACGGCGAGGATGTCCCGGCCCAAGCCTTCATCGACGCCGAGGGACGCACGGTGTTGGGCTGGCGCCAGATGGGCGTCCTGGCCTTGGACCGCCGCCACCTGATGGACACGATCTACGGCCTGCATGTCGAGCTGCTCTTGGGTGAAATGGCGGCCTGGCTATTGGGGCTTCTGGCGCTGCTTTGGATACTGGACCATCTGGCGGCGCTGCTTCTGTCGTTTCCCAACCGGGCGCGGTGGCGCGAGGCGTTCCTGATCAAGGGTCGGGGCTTCAGCCTCCGCTGGCTGTTCGACCTGCATCGGGCCAGTGGTCTGTGGCTCTATCCCGCAACCTTCACCTTGGCGCTGACGGGCCTGACCCTGACTTGGCACGAGGAGACCCGCTGGGTGGCGCGATGGGCGGCGCCAGTGTCCGAACGCCTGCACGTGTCGATGCCTCAAAGGCCCGCGCCCGCCAACCCTATCAGCGCCGACCAGGCTCTGGCCAAGGTCGCGGCGGCGACCCAGTCGAGCGCCGACAGCTTGGTGCTGCTGCCCCGGCAAGGCGTCTATGGTGTCCGCAGCTTCGACGCGCGCGACCTCGATGGCATGGGACGGCTTTGGACCTATGTCGACATGGCCAACGGCCGGGTCGTGGGCCAGCGCCACGACAACGGCGAAGGCCCCGGCGACGCCTTCTTCGCCTGGCAGTACCCGCTGCATTCGGGGAAGATCCTCGACCTGCCTGGCAGGATTATCGTCGCGGTCGCGGGGCTGGCGACAGCGGGACTTTGTCTGACAGGCGTCTTCCTGTGGGCCAAGCGCCGCCGCCGCGCCGTTTCCGCGAGCCCCTTGTAGTCCAGCATAGCTGACCTGCTCCTGCACTTTCACCCAGCGGCGGCCGGAGTCTCGAGAGCAGGTCACAGGTCAGGATGAGGTGACGCCCTAACCGCACTACGCTGGAGCGCGGCGCCTTGGACTTCACGCTTAGAACCGGGACGTCAGCTCCAGGCTCGCTTGCCGGCCGCGCGTATGGCGCCGAACGTCGCAGAATGGCGCAGGGCAGTCGGAAGGCGCTGTGGCGAACGGCTCAGCCGTTCCACTATCTGCCGCGCGTTATGCCCTGCTTGGTCAGCCACGCAGCGAGACGCCCGAAATACTCCGGGGACTCGGGTGCGCCGTCGTCGGCTCGGGCGGGATCCATCTGGTCCTTCGGGGACACCGACAGTTGCATGCTGTGATCGGCCCGGGCGACGACCGCCGCCTCCACGTTCGACAATTGCGCCTGCCTCTCTCGGAGGCTTGCGATAGAGGCCGCGACAGGCACGCCGGGATCGGCGGCGCCGAAGAGCATCAGCGTCGGGACCTTCCCGCCCTCGAGGCTCTTCAGCGGATCATTCTCGATCTCCTTGCGCCAGCGTGATGTCTCCCGCGGGCCGACCGTCTTCCTCATGTAGATGAGGTTGAACCATGGGCGCGTCTTAATCGCGTCGACCCTGCGCTGAGCGTCCGCGCGGTCGCCGGTCCCGCGCATGTAGTCGTCCACAGCCTTCCGCGCCGCGAGCATCTCGTCGATCTCTGATTGAGGGTATCCATTCACGCGCAAGGCATTGGCGGAGAAGAAGTTCATCTGGACGTCAGCTGTCACCACGGGAGCGGAGACAGAGACCACGAACGCGGGCTCAACCGGCGCGCGCGCAGCCGCCAGGAGCGATACCCAGCCACCTTGGCTCAGGCCCCACAGGCCCACCCGACGAGCGTCGATGCGGGGGTCCGTCTTGACCCGCCGCAGCGCCGCGATCGCATCATCGGCCAGCATGGCGTAGTCGCTGGTCTTCAGATCCCCGCCCGAGCGACCAGAGCCGCGACGATCATAGACGAAGACGGCGGTTCCCAGGGGCGGCAGCATCTCAAGCAGATGCCAGTAGAGCGGGGAGCTGCGAAGCGGCGAGGACGCACCATGGGTGACAACGACCGCCGCCGCGGCGCGGGCCCCCTTCGGCAGATAGAGTGTCCCGCTCAGCGCAGTATCGCCACTGCGGAATTCGATGTCCTCGGCGATGGTCTCGACCGACGCTGGCGCGCTCCAGGGCGCCGTCGGCGAGTGAGCGTGGGCGGCCGGCGCGAACCACTCATGTGGGTGGTAGGCGGACCAAATCCTCCCCCCAGCGGGGGAGGTGTCGGCGAAGCTGACGGAGGGGGAAGAAGCCGGCTCGGCAGGACTTCCCCCTCCGGCCTTCGGCCTCCTCCCCCACTGGGGGTAGGGTTTTCCAACCGTCCGCTCAGGGTCGGGACCGGGAATTGGCGCCCGCCCCAACAACGGACCTACGCCCCGTACAGTCTCGTGGCGCCCGCCGACCAGCAACGTGGCGGTTGCCGTCCAGTTCGCTGGCGTTCTACACCCTCGCCAGAGAACGCATGAGCCCAAGCGCCTCTAAGCATAGACTCTGGTCCGCCACTCCACGAACTTCGCCAAACCCTCGGCGAGCTTGACCTTGGGCTTGTAGCCGCAGAGGGCGTGGAGCTTGTCGATGTTGGCGAAGGTGGCCGTCACGTCGCCCGGCTGCATGGGACGGAAAACCTTCTTGGCCTCGATCCCGAGCGCGGTTTCCAGCGTGGTGATCATGTCCATCAGGCCGACAGGGTCGTTGTCGCCGATGTTGTAGACCTCGTGCCCGCCCTGGGCCGGCGGGTTGTCGAGGACGCCCAGGATCCCGTCGACGATGTCGTCGATATAGGTGAAGTCACGGGCCATCTTGCCCTCGCCGTACACCTCGATCTCCTGGCCCTTCAGCATCTTCTCGGTGAAGCCGAAATAGGCCATGTCCGGGCGGCCCCACGGACCATAGACGGTGAAGAACCGCAGGCCCGATTGCGGGAAGCCGTAGAGCTTGGCGTAGCTTTGGCTCAGCAGCTCGCACGAGCGCTTGGTGGCGGCGTAGAGCGACACCGGGCTATCGGCCGGATCACTCTCCTTGAACCCCTCGCCGTTCAGCGGCCGGTCGCCATAGACGCTCGAGGAGCTGGCGTAGACCAGGTGCTCGACGCCGGCGTGGCGGCAGGCCTCCAGCACCGACAGGTGGCCGGCGAGATTGCTGCGCTCGTAGGCGAACGGGTTCTCGATCGAGTAGCGAACGCCGGCCTGGGCCGCCAGGTGGATCACCTGCTTGGCGCCCGAGCTCTTCACCAGTTCGGCGAAGGCCTCGTGGTCGGCGATGTCCATGCGGAGCATCTTGAAGCCCTGCCGGGAATCAAGCCGACGGGCGCGGGCCTCTTTCAGAGCCGGATCGTAATAAGCGTTGAAGACGTCGACCCCGATCACGGCCTCGCCGCGATCAAGCAGGCGCTCGGCCACGTGGTAGCCCACGAAGCCCGCCGCGCCGGTGACGACGATGGGAAGCTTGCTCATGCTCAGCCGCGCCCGATGCTGGCGTAGGTGAAACCGTGGCGGACCATCTCGGCGGGCTTGTAGACGTTGCGCAGGTCGACCACGACCGGAGCCTTCAGCAGCAGCTTCAGACGGTCCAGGTCCAAGGCCCGGAACTGGTCCCATTCGGTCAGGATGACCAGGGCGTCGGCGCCCTCGGCGGCCTCGTAGGCGCCGGCCTTGAAGTCGACGCCGTCCAGCATGTGCGCGGCTTCCTTGGCGCCTTCCGGATCGAAGGCCTGGACCTTGGCGCCCATGGCCTGCAGGGCCGGCAGGATGTCGAGGCTGGGCGCATCGCGCATGTCGTCGGTGTTGGGCTTGAAGGTCACCCCCAGCACGCCGATCGTCTTGCCGGCGAGATCCGTCGAGCCGATGGCGTCGGCGACCTTCGTGGCCATGGCCTTCTTGCGGGCGGTGTTGACCTCGACCGTGGTCTCGATCAGCCGGGTTGGCGCGCCGTATTGCTGGGCGGTCTTAACGAGAGCGATCGTGTCCTTGGGGAAGCAGCTGCCGCCATAGCCGGGGCCCGCGTTCAGGAACTTCGATCCGATCCGCTTGTCCAGGCCAATGCCCTTGGCCACCGACTGGACGTCGGCGCCGACCTTCTCGCACAGGTCGGCCATCTCGTTGATGAAGGTGATCTTCATCGCCAGGAAGGCGTTGGCCGCGTACTTGATCAGCTCGCTGGTGCGACGGCCCGTGAAGACGATCGGCGTCTCGTTCAGGCTCAGCGGGCGGTAGAGGTCGCGCATCACCGCCTGGGCCCGCTCATCGTCGGTGCCCACCACCACGCGGTCGGGACGCTTGAAGTCCTCGATCGCCGCGCCTTCGCGCAGGAACTCGGGGTTCGACACGACCGCGAACTGGGCGTCTGGGCGGACCTTCTTGATGATCGCCTCGACCTCGTCGCCGGTGCCCACCGGCACGGTCGACTTGGTCACCACGACGGTGAAGCCGTCGATCAGGCCGGCGATCTCTTCGGCCGCGGCGTAGACGTAGGACAGGTCCGCATGGCCATCGCCGCGGCGCGTGGGCGTGCCCACGGCGATGAACACCGCGTCGGCGTCCTTGATCGCCTGCGCCCCTTCGAGCGTGAAGAACAGCCGGCCCTCGCGCACGTTGCGGGCCACCAGGTCATCCAGGCCCGGCTCGAAGATCGGGATCTCGCCCCGCTCAAGCCGCTCGATCTTTCGGGGGTCCTTGTCGATGCACGTCACCACGTGACCGAAGTCGGCGAAACACGCCCCAGACACCAGGCCCACATAACCCGTGCCAATCATCGCTACGCGCATCTATCCCTCACAAGAGAGCCCGCCCAAACCATGCGGGTCGGGAAGTTCCAAAAAGGTTCAAGGTTGGCGCGACGCAAGACGCCCTTTGACGCCATCGCGCTTTGACACGACGCGGCGACGGACATTGGCCTTGGAGCTCCGACCAAGCTATCAGAGATAGGGACGTCTACCAGATCGAAAGCCAGCCGGTCTTCGTTCATTTGCTTCCGCTGGACAGGCCTCTGCGTAGGCGTAAGGCCTAAGATCCACGCCGAACTTTCAGGAACCGGCGCCGCCCAGTCATTGCCCCGTGATCGGCGTGAGCCGTGCGACATATTCGGGTCGGCTGTCGCTACGACGCCCGCCGCTGATCGTCCCGATGCTCGCGGCAGCCCAGGTTTTAGCTGATCACTGCACGCCGCTCGCAAAAGCGGATAAAATTCTTCGTTCCCGCCTGCTTTGTCTTTAAGAGACCTTCGCAACGACCCTCTATCAGAGGGCAAAACTAAAGTGTGGGGACATATCTTGGCTTCGATCTATCCCGTCATCCTGTGCGGCGGCTCGGGCACGCGTCTGTGGCCGGCTTCGCGCAGCGACCAGCCCAAACAGTTCCTGAAGCTGGTGGGCGACCGCTCTTCCTTCCAGGAAACCGTGTTGCGGGTGAAGGACATCCCCGGCGTCGCCGAGGTCGTCATTGTCACCGGCGAGGCAATGGTCGAGTTCGTCACCCAACAGACCGCCGAGATCGGCGCCAAGACCACGATTCTCGTTGAGCCGGAGGCGCGGGATAGCGCGCCCGCCGTGGCGGCGGCGGCGGCCTATGTTCAATCGAAGGATGAGGAAGGCGTCGTGCTGATGCTCGCCGCCGACCACCACATCTCCCAGCCGGAGATCTTTGGCGAGGCGGCGGTCACCGCCGCCAAGGCGGCCGCCAGCGGCCTGATCGTCACCTTCGGCGTGCAACCGACCGTGCCCTCCACCGGCTTCGGTTACATCCGGCCAGGCCTGCCCCTGCTGGACGGCTCCGTGCGCGAGGTCGCCGCCTTCGTCGAAAAACCTGACCAGGCCACCGCCGAACGCTACCTGCTGGAAGGCTATCTCTGGAACAGCGGCAACTTCGCGTTCAAGGCCGCTACGCTGCTGGACGAGTTCGAGGCGTTCGAACCCTCGGTGGCCGCCGCCGCCAAGGCCTGCGTGAGCGGGATGGACCTGGAGCGGGGGATCGGCCGGCTGGAGCCAAACGCCTTCGCCCAAGCCAAGAAAATCTCCCTGGACTACGCGGTCATGGAACGCACGTCCAAGGCCGCCGTCGTGCCGGCGGCCTTCGCCTGGTCTGACCTCGGCGCCTGGGACGCGATCTGGGAAGCCTCGGCTCGCGACAGTGAGGGCAACGCCCAGGCCGGCGACGTCGACCTGCGCGGAACCTCCAATGTGCTGGTGCGCTCGACAGGCCCCTATGTCGGCGTCATCGGCGTCAGCGACATCTTCGTGGTCGCCGAGCCCGACGCGGTTCTCGTGTGTCATCGCAAGGACAGCCAGGCCGTCAAGGCGCTGGTTGACGGCCTGAAGGCCAAAGGGCGCTCGATCGCCTTGAGGAGAAGCGCGGCCGCCAACGGAACCGAAGCCTTGGTTTCGACGGACGGCTTCGATGTCGAACTGCGGCGCGCCTCGGCCGGGGCGGCCATCAACCTCGCGCCCTCGACCGTGCAGGTGCTGGAAGGCGCGATCGAGATCGACGGTGATCTCTACGCCCCGGGTGCGATCATCCCGCTGGAGGCCAGCGCCACTGCTCAAGCCAAGACCATGACGACCCTCTTGGTCACCAGGACACGTCGATGAACGACGGGAGTTCGCTGGACGCTAGCTACGACCGGCGCCCAGCGAGCCAGCCTACCGTCAGATTTCCTGGTTATACTTGCCGACGCGGTCGCCCAGGCGCGGCTTGACCTCCTGGCGGAAGAGGGCGCGCATGTCGTCCTCGGACTGGGTGCTCTCGACCACCACCACGACCTCGGGCTTGTTGGACGAGGCACGGACCAGGACCCAGGAGCCGTCCTCCAGGTGGACGCGCACGCCGTTAACCGTGATCACCTCGGTGATCTTGCGGCCCAGGATCGAGCCGCCGGCGGCGAACAGGTCCTCGTATTCCTTCACCACGTCGGCCACGACGCCGTACTTCACCTCGTCGCCGCAGTGCGGGCTCATGGTCAGCGAGGTGAAGGCCACCGGCAGGGCCTTCTTCAGGTCGCTGAGCTTCTTGCCGGGGTTGCGGTCCAGCATGGCCAGGACCGCGGCGGCGGCGGTCAGGCCGCAGTCGTAGCCGTAGCCCAGCTCGCCGTTCATGAAGAAGTGGCCGCTCTTCTCGAAGCCGGCCAGGGCGCCCAGCTCGGCGCTCTTGCGCTTGATGTAGCTGTGGCCGGTCTTCCAGTAGATCACCTGGCAGCCGTGCGCCTTCAGGATCTCGTCGGTCGCGTAGAGGCCGGTGGACTTGACGTCGACCACGAAGGTCGCGCCAGGATGCAGCGGGGCGAGATCCCGGGCCAGCATCAGGCCGATCTTGTCGGCGAAGATTTCCTCGCCCTCGTCGTCCACGACGCCGCAGCGGTCGCCGTCGCCGTCGAAGCCGAACGCCAGGTCCGCCTTATGCTCACGCACCGCGTGAGCCATCGCGTGCAGCATCTCGGCGTCTTCGGGATTGGGGTTGTACTTGGGGAAATTGAAGTCGAGATCGGTGTCCATCGGCACGACCTGCGCCACGCCCATCTTTTGCAAGGCCTCGACCACGAAGGCGCCGGCCGTGCCGTTGCCGCACGCGGCGATGACTTTCAGCGGGCGGCTGATGCTGGCGCGCTTGGCGACGTCGTCGATATAGCGCTGGGCCTGCCCCTGCACGCGGATCAGCTTGCCGCCGTCGCGCTCGACGAACTTGGCGTTCAGGACGATGTCCTTCAGGCGGCTCATTTCATCCGGGCCGAAGGTCAGGGGCTTCTGGGCGCCCATCTTCACGCCGGTCCAGCCGTTCTCGTTGTGGCTGGCGGTGACCATGGCCACGCAGGGGATGTCGAGGTCGAACTGGGCGAAATAGGCGGTCGGCGACAGCGCCAGGCCGATGTCGTGCACTTCACAGCCGGCGCTGATCAGACCCAGGATCAGGGCGTTCTTGATCGACGACGAGTACGAACGGAAGTCGTGGCCGACCACGATCTTCGATTGGCCCAGCTCGTGGATGTAGGTGCCGAGGCCCAGCCCAAGGGCCTGCACGCCCAAAAGGTTGATCTCCGGCCCAAACAGCCAGCGCGCGTCATACTCGCGAAACCCCGTCGCCTTGACCAGTGGCTCGTTTTCATAAGCGGCGGTGTTCGGAACAAGATCGGCGCGCGGCGTGGAGAACATACAGGAGCTCGCTATAGTCGTGATGTCGTGGCTTTAGCCGCCCAGATCGCGAGCGACTAGCGCGATCGCATGACAAGGTTCGGAAAATCTGGATGTGACCTAGATCACGCCGGCGGGCGACGGGTGATGATCACGTTGGGCTTGCACGCGCATCGGTCAATGCGAGCAAGGCTGGGGCCCGCTACATGGGCGCCGGCTCCGGGCCATAGCGGCGCTGCGCCTTGAAACGCCCCCCCCACGCGTTGAAGCATGATGCGGTCGCCTAGGACTTCATGCAGCTGCGGCGCGAGGATCCTGAGTGCTGGGGCTGACACGGCTGGGCTTCAAGCCCACAGGCGCGGGTCAAGTTTTCGCGGGAGAGGCGGACCGGGCCATCGAACGCTTCAACAGCCGCTCGTAGGTGGACTGACGGATCGGCCGCCGATCGCGCAGGCGGACCCACGTGGTCTCGCTGATACCCAGGGTCTCCTGAAGATGCGCCTTGGTGAGCGCCGGGAGCAGGTCGCGCAGACGGCGCACCTGCTCGGCATCGACAACGATCATCGTCATGGCGTGGTCGCCTCCACGAGATCAAGACGCGCCTTCAGCGGATCGGCCTGGCTCTTTGGGCCCTGCGCCGAGAAGTCGAGAAGCTGATCGGAAGCCGCCTCGTAGCGAGGCCAGGCGGGAAGGCCCGGAGCGACAGGCGCGCCGCTCTTGGCGAAGCCGATCCAATAGGCGTGAGCCGCCTGGGCCGCCGCCGCGTCGGCCGCTGTCAGCGCCGCGCCGTAGCGAGCGTCGACGGTGTCGAACACGAACGGAATCTCGGTGGCATGCGGCGCGCCCCACCACTGTCCCTTCATGCTCTCAGCGACATAGGAGAAGCGGAACTGATAGACCGGCGCGCCCTGGCCCGACATCACCCGCGCCACGGCGCGGGCGGGCTCGATGAACATGCGGTCGCCCGCAGCCGCCCAGCCATAGACCTTGATGTCGCCGTCGCCCTTGGGATCGTATAGCGCCTCGGCCTCGGCTCGGCGCGGGCCGAACGGCGCGAAGACCTGGTCGCGGCTCCCGCCGAAGAAGAAGCCGTCTGCGCTGGTCGCCCCGACCATCACCGGCATCTTCGTCCAGGCGCCAGCCTTGTAGGCCTGCAGCGGCTCGCGGGTCATGATCTTGCCGTCCAGCATCGGCCCACCGCCCCAGGTCGGGGTGTTGGACGTCGCCATGTTGAGGCCGTCGACCACGGTCTCGGCCGGCAAGGCGCGAAGAGCCTCCAGCGCCGTCGCGTCGCTCCCCGAAACACCCGCCTTGGCCGCGAAGGCCAAGCCCGAAGCCTCAGCCGAGCGCTGCCCCGCCGGGGCGGTCAGCGGCAGGGTCGGCAAGAGGCGCGGGCGACCGCCGCCAGACTGGATAATGGCCTTGTGGAACAGCCCCTTGGCCTGGGGCGCGGTCAGCAGGGCGTGGACGGACATCCCGCCTGCCGACTCGCCGAAGACGGTGACGTTATTCGGGTCGCCACCGAACGCGGCGATGTTGTCGCGCACCCACGTCAGGGCGGTGATCTGGTCCATCAGGCCGTAGTTGCCCAGCATCCCGCCATCGGCCCCCGCCGCCGTCAGGGCCGGATGGGCGAAGAAGCCGAAACGGCCGACACGGTAGTTGAAGCTAACTAGCACCACCCCGTCGCGGGCGAAGCGGTCGCCGCTATAGACGGCTGGGGAGCTGCCGCCGTTGACGAAGCCGCCGCCATAGATCCAGACCATCACCGGCCGCTTGACCTTGTCCCTGAGCGCCGCCTCGGGCGTCCAGACATTGGCGTACAGACAATCCTCGGCCGGCGTCACGCCCAGCGGCGCGGCGTCGCCCGGGAACGGCTTTTGCATGCAGTCCGGGCCATAGGCCCTGGCGTCGCGAGGCGTGGTCCAGGCCTTGAGCGGCTGGGGCGCGCGCCAGCGCAACGGGCCGATCGGCGGCGCCGCGAACGGAACGCCCTTGAAGGCGGCGACGCCCGAAGACGCTTCCCCGACAACGGGACCGGAGGTGGTGGTCGCGGTGGGATCGGCCGCCAGGGCCTGCCCCGCGCAGAGCATGGCCAGGATCGCGGCGGCGATGGTGCGGATGGTCATCGGAATCCTCCCCTTACGGCTTTAGCGTCCGCGCCTTGACCCTGGCCGCGCCCCTCAAGGCGAGGTCGGCCGAGGAGGCCCCCACGGCGACCTGATAGTCGCCGCCCGTCAAGCTCCAGCGATTGGCCTTGGCATCGAAGCGGGCCAGCACGCGCGGATCGGCGGTGAGCGTGACGCGACGCGTCTCGCCCGGCGCCAGGGCGACCTTGTCGAAGCCGATCAGCCGCTGAAGCGACTTACCCGCCGCGCCGGTCAGATAGACCTGAGGCGCGTCCTTGCCGGCCCGCTGGCCGACATTGGCGACGTCGAAGCTTACGGTCAGGGTCTCGCCGCCAGTCACCTTCAGGTTCGAATAGGCGAACTTGGTGTAGGACAGGCCATAGCCGAACGGGAACAGCGGCTTCTGGCCAGTGGCGGCGAAGCGGCGGTAGCCCACGTCCGCGCCTTCGGAATAGACCACGTCGAACTTGGTCTTCTCCGGAACGGTCAGGCCCGGCATTTCGGCGCGCGGATACTGGTCGATCGAGGCCGGGAAGGTCACGGGCAGACGCCCCGACGGATTGACCGCCCCCAGCAGCACGTCGGTGATCGCCTCTCCGCCCTTCGCGCCCGCGTACCAGGCCTCGACGACCGCGCCGGCCTGGTCGAGCCAGGGCATCGACACCGGACCGCCGGTCTGCAGGACGACGATCGCGTTCGGATTGGCGGCGGTCACGGCGGCGATCAGAGCGTCCTGGCCGTCGGGCAGCGACAGGTCGGGCGCATCCTCGCCCTCGCCCATCCACTGATTGCCGAAAATCACTACAACGTCGGCGGCCTTGGCCGCAGCCACGGCCGAAGCGACATAACGGCCATCGTCGAAGGTCACCTTGGCCTCGGGCAGCGCCTTGCGCAGCGCCGCCAGCGGCGAAGAGCCATTGAAGTACTGGCTGCGGAACGGGCCCATCATGCCCTCGCCCCCCAAAGGCACGACGCGCTTGGCGCCGCCCGGAGGTACGACCTGGGACGAACCACCACCCGACAAAACGCCGGCGTCGACGTGACCGCCGATCACGGCAATCGTCTTGGCGCTCTTGGCCAGCGGCAGCAGACCATCGCGGTTCTTGAGCAAAACGATCCCTTCGGCGGCGGCGGCCTGGGCGATCGCGGCGCCGGCCTCGTAGTCCACCGCGCCGCCCGGCTCGACCGGCTTGTCGAACAGACCGGCGGCGAACATCGAGCGCAGGATGCGGCGCGTGGCGTCAGAGATGCGGGCGGCCGGAACCTCGCCCTTTTCGACAGCGGCCTTCAGCGGCTCGCCGAACCAGACCTTGGCGTCGAGCTGCTCGCCCGACTGCTGATCCAGGCCCTTGACGATATAGTCGGTGGCATGGACCGCGCCCCAGTCGGACATCACCCAGCCCTTGTAGCCCCAGTCGCGCTTGAGCACGGTGTTCAGCAGGTGGTCGTTTCCACAGCTATAGTCGCCGTTGACTAGGTTGTAGGCGCACATCACCGAGCCGGGCTGGCCCTTCTCGATAGCGATCTGGAAGGCCAAGAGATCGCTTTCGCGGTGGGCGGCCTCGTCGATGACGGAATTGGCGAAATGGCGCTTGGTCTCCTGACCGTTCAGGGAGAAGTGCTTGACCGTCGAGACGATCCCCTGGTCCTGGACGCCCTTGATGGCCGCGCCGGCCAGATTGCCCGCCAGCCACGGATCCTCGCCGAGGTACTCGAAATTGCGGCCATTGCGCGGATCGCGCGCCAGATTGACCCCACCGGCTAGCTGGACGTTGAAGCCCTTGGCCCGCGCCTCGCGACCAACGACCGCGCCGCCTTCATAGGCCAGCGTGGCGTTGAAGGTCGCCGCCAGCGACAGGCCCGACGGCAGCGCCGTGGCCCCGTCGCCCGGACGCACGCCCAGCGGGTTGGTTACGCCAAGGCTGGCGTCGCTCTCGTTCATCGCGGGCACGCCCAGACGCAGGATGCCGGGAATGTAGCCCGCCGAGCCGATCGCGCCCTCGGGCTTCTTGATACCGAAGATCGGCATCGACATCGGCCCGTGCAGCAGGCCGATGCGCTCGTCGAGGGTCATCTCCTTTTCCAGCAACGCCGCGCGCTCGTCCGGCGACAGCTTGGCGTTCATCCAGGGCCGCGCGGGCGCCTGGGCCTGGGCGGCGGAAGCGATGGCAAGCACCGCGACGCTGGCGGCGGCGATCAGGGAGCGGTTCATGGGCGGTCGTCCTTAGTAGGTCAGGCCGAAATGGATCTGGTACAGAGGGGCCTTGGAGTCGTGCGGCGCGTCTTCGGCCTGGGCCTCAACGGCGGCCATGGACGAGGGCAGCTCGAACGGCAGCTTGCCGCGCGGTGGGGCCGCGCCCATCAGCGCATCCAGGAACGCCTCGTCGCTGGACCCGAAGTCGCCGATCAGCGCGGCGGCCTTGTCGCGCACGTTGGTCAAGATCGCTGGCCGATCCAGGTAAACCGAAACGATGGTCGGGACCTTGGTCGAGGCGGTCTTGATCGCCTCGTAGTCCGCCGCGCCATCCTTGAACGACAGATCGCCCTCGTGCTGGAAGCTGCCGAACATGAAGTTCGGGTGAAGGGTCTCAAACGGCGTCGCGGTGCGGATGATCGCGAGCTCGGCCTGGGCCA
Source organism: Caulobacter sp. BP25 (assembly GCF_002737755.1). GTDB lineage: Bacteria > Pseudomonadota > Alphaproteobacteria > Caulobacterales > Caulobacteraceae > Caulobacter. Next base: position 288,827 of record NZ_PEGH01000018.1, on the reverse strand, counting down.
GATTGTCGACCGGGACCAGACCTTGGGCGCGGGCCGCGTCGGCCGACACGCCCTTGAGCCAGACCTTTTTGCCGCCAGCCTTCAGCGGCAGAAGGCCATTCTTGTTTTCCAGCAGCGTCAGCGCCGCGCTTTGCGCCGCGCGCCCTTGGGCGACAAAAGGCTTGGAGCCGACCACCGCCGCCGCAGCCGAGGGGTCGACATAGGGATTTTCAAACAGACCCTGCTCGAACTTGATCGCCAGGATGCGCCGCGCCGCATCGTCGATACGGGCCTCAGGGATCTTACCGGCCTTCACCGCCGCCACCAGCTCGGCCGTGTCCTCCACGCCACCGAACTGGTCGAGGCCCGCGTTCACGCCCTTGGCGTAACGGTCGACCTTGGGCAGGTCCTCGACGCCCCAGGCAGTCGAGAAGCCCGCGAAGCTCGGCTTTTGGCCCGCCGGGAAGCCGTTGCGGCAGGTCTCTCCGCAGTCGTTGGTGATCGCCCAGTCGGAGACGACGATCCCCTTGAAGCCATGCTTGCCGCGCAGCTGCTCGGTCAGCAGCTGCTTGGAGAAGCCGGCGCCCACCTGCTCCAGCGGCTGGCCGTTCAGGGAGAGATCCTTGAGGATCGCGTAGGTCGGCATCACGCCGACGACACCAGCGGCGAAGGCCTGGTCGAACGGCTTGACGTGAAGCTCGAACTGGCCGGCGGGGAAGACGGCGTAGCGGCCATAGCTATTGTGGCCGTCGAACCCTTTAACCGAGGCGCCATAGCCGACCCAGTGCTTGACCACCGCCGAGACGCCGTTCGGCGCCAGGTTAGTGTCGCCGCCTTGGAACCCTTGGATGTAGGCCTTGACCATGCGGCCGGCGAGATCGGGATCCTCGCCGAACGTGCCGCTGATCCGTGACCAGCGCGGCTCGGTGGCGAGGTCGGCCATCGGCGACAGCGCCTGATGGATGCCGACGGCGCGATACTCCTGGCGGGCGATATCGCCAAAGCGGCGCGCGAGCTTCTCATCGCCGATCGCCGCGAGTCCCGTCGCCTCGGGCCATTGCGAGAAGCCGCCGGCGGCGACGCTAGCGCCGTCCACGAACTGGAAGTGGTGGCGCGGATCGGTGCTGATCGTGACCGGCACGCCCAGGCGGCCCTGCTCGGCGATGGCCTGGACGGCGTTGTTCTGCTCAGCCAGCCAGGCCGGATCGCCCGAAAGACGGGTGATGAAGGTCGTGACGTGGCGCTCAAGGATCAGGGGTTTGAGCTTGTCGAGGTCGTAGCCCTTGCCGCGCCCTGGGACCATGCCGCCCAAGGCCGGCAAGGTGCCGTGCATCATCTCGCCGGCCTTCTCCTCGAGCGTCATACGGGCGACGAGATCGGCGGCGCGTTGGTTGGGCGACCGACGCCAGTCCTCGAACGGCGAGAGCTGACCGTCGCGATCGAGGTCGCGGAAACGCAGGCCCTCGGCCGTGATGATCTTGCCGTCGCGAACGCCGAGGTCAGGCTGGGCGGCGGCCAGGGCCCCCGAGCCGGTCGCGGCCAGGATGGCGGTCGAGATCAGGAGACGTCGAAGGGCGGGCACATTGAACTCCATGCGCGAAACAGAAAAGCGCCCTCGGCGCGCAGGAGACGCCGAGGGCTTAGGGTCATTGGGAAGCTAGAAATTGACCCCCAGGCGCAGGCCGTAGGTGCGCGGCGGGGCGTAGAACTCGCCGTTGCCGTTGGTGGCCACGCCCGTCGTCGAGTTGGGCGACGAGGCGGTGCGCACGTCGTCGTCCTCGAGATTGCGGACATAGCCCTGCAGGTTCCACCGATCGTCGGCGCTGGTGTAGGTCAGGCTGAGGTCGGTCTTGGTGAAGCTGCCCTGCTTATTCTGGGCGAAGCCGTGATACTCGAGGTTCTTTCCGCTCTCGTAGTGCGACTGGACGCGCCCCACGAGCGTGGCGCCCGAGGCCATGTCCCAGGTGTGCTGATAGCCCAGGTTGATGCTCCAGGTCGGCGTTCGCGCCATGCGGCAGCCCGAGAAGTCCGTCGAGCGCGGAGCTGCTGCGCTGTAATTGGCCTTGAAGCAGCCAGCGAGACTGGCGTTGGCGCTGTTGTTGGAAAAAGAGTCGCCCAGCGGCAGCACGAAGTCAGTGTAGCGCGCGTGCAGCCAGCCCAGCGTGGCGTCGATGCGATCGTTTTCGGTGACGACCAGATTGCTTTCGAACTCAACGCCGTAGACCCGAGCCTTATCAGCGTTAAGCGTCACCGTGGCCTGCTGGCCGGCGATGATCCCCACGGCCGACACCTGGAAGTCGCGGTAGTCGTAGAGGAAGCCGGTGGCGTTGAACTGCAGGCGGTTGTCGAAGAAGCGGTTCTTCACGCCTGCTTCGTATGAGGTGATCTTCTCGGGCGCGTAGACGTTGTTCTCGACGCCGTCGTAATAGCCGCCAGCTTTATAGCCCGTGGCCACATTGGCGTAGAGCATGCTGGTGCTGGTCAGGTCGAAGTCGGCGCCCAGCTTCCAGTTGGTGGCGTCCCATTTGGCGTCGGCCAGGTTCTTGATGACCGTGCTGGTGATGGCGCCCGCCGAGTTGGTCAGGAAGGTGCCGCCGTCGCGTCCCTTGCGGTCCTCAGTATAGCGTAGGCCGCCGGTCACCCGGAACCGGTCCGTCACCTCGTAGGTGCCCTGGCCGAACGCGGCGATCGACTTGGCGGTGACTTCCGGCTGGATGAAGGACAGGTACGAGTTCGTCGCCAGGAAGACGCGGAAGTCGACGTTGTTATCCTCGGTGAAGCGATAGAGACCGACCACCCACTTCAGCTTGCCGGTGTCGCCGCCCAGGCGCAGTTCATGCGACCAGGTATAGTCCTTGCCCTTGAAGTAGTTGGGCGCGCCGGTGCTGGCGTTCTCGCCGCTGCGGTCGAGACGCGAGAAGTTGTAGCCGGTCAGGTAGGTCAGGGTGGCGAAGCTCAGATCAAGGTCCGCCTGGGCGTGGGCGCCGAAGAACTTGTTGTTGCGATAGAGGTTGGTGGCGCAGTTGCAGGTCCACGGATCGTTGGTCGCGAGGGCCGTGCCATAGGTCGCATCGCCGCCGCCGGCCCCGCCCTGGTGCAGGTAGTCCGCGCCGGCCTTCAGCGAGAAGGTGTCGCTGGGTTTCCACAGCAGCTGGATGCGCGCGGACTTGTCGTCCTGATCGTAGCGGTCGTTACCGCCGGTGCCGGGGCCCTTGTTTAGCGCCTTCACGTAGCCGTCATGGCGCGCGGTCTGGAAGGCGGCGCGAACGGCGACGGTGTCGCTGACCGGCACATTGACCATGCCTGATGTGGTGATTGCGCCGTAGTTGCCGACGTCCACCGAGCCCGAACCCTCGTAGTCGAACTTGGGCTGTTTGGTGATGACGTTGATCGCGCCCGCCGTGGCGTTGCGACCGTAGAGCGTGCCCTGCGGGCCTCGCAGCACCTCGACCCGATCGACATCGTAGAATAGCGCGCCGACCGAGGTGGAGCGGGCGATATAGATGCCGTCCATGTGGTAGGCGACCGCCGGATCGCCGACCTCGGTGGTGTTGGTGCTGCCGATGCCGCGCAGGAAGACCACCGCCGCGCCTGCGCCGCTGGAGCTGATCTGCAGCGCCGGGACCTGGGTCGACAGGTCGACGACCGTCTTGATGCCCTGCGATTCCAGCTTGTCGCCCGTCACCGCCGACACGGTAAGCGGGGCCTTCTGCAGGTTTTCACTGCGGCGCTGAGCGGTCACGACCACTTCGTCGAGCTTCACGGCGCCGGCGTCCTGGGCCATCGCCGCGGGCGCGTGGAAGCTCACGACCGCCAAGGCGGCCGATGCGAACAGGAGACTACGCATCTCTTTCCCTTTGTCCTGCCTGGACTCGGAGCGCGCCGACGCGAACGTCGTGACGCCACGATCCCCAGCGGCGCCATCGGCGCCTGTTTGCGTTTCCTTGGGCCCCTTGTTCCGAGGCCTTTTTCCCGACGCGGTCATCTTCCGAAGATGGATTAAGACAACGTTGTCTTAGTCAGACAGCACAACTACGACAACGTTGTCTATGACCCATTTTCTTGACACCGCTGTCGGGAAATTGCGTACAGGAGACGGAACTCGCCTGCCTAACCGCAGCTCTGGCGAAGCTTCGTTCTCTGCTTTCGCAGAAGAGTCAAAAATCGGTCTCCAAGGGCGCGATCCGCAGCCAAAAGCGTCCTAGGCGGACGGCGGCGCGGCCGAATCCCTCTGGACCAGCCGATAGCCTAGCTTGCGCGCCGTGACCCTCGCGCGGAAACGCTCATCGCCGAATCCGTCGATCAGCATTTCGACGGCGGCTTCCGCCATTTCCGCCGTGGGCTGGTGGACGGTGGTCAAGCGCGGCCAAGCCGCCTCGGCGGCGGGCGTGTCATCGAAGCCGACCACGGAAAGGTCACGCGGGACGGACAGCCCGTTCTTGGCCGCGGCGGCCAAGGCGCCCACGGCCATCTCGTCATTGGCCGCGAAGATCGCCGTAGGCCGCTCTTTCAACCGCAGCAGGGCTTCGGTCGCGTTGAAGCCCGACAGGCTGAGAAACTCGCCCTTGGCGATCCATTCGGGCCGGGGCTCGACGCCGCGATCCCGCATGGCCTCGAGATACCCCTGGCGACGGCGCTCCGCCGAGCCATGGTCGGCGGGCCCATCGATGAAGGCGATCCGCCGGTGACCCATGTTCCAGAGGCGAAGGGTCTGCTCACGCGCCGCCCTGCGATCGTCCATGAAGACGTAGGGCGATCGTTCGAACTCACGGTGCGGCGCGATACGGACATAGGGCAGCCCCGCAGCCTCGACCGCCGCCAGGACCTCGGGGTCGTCGCACGTGGGCGGGGTCAGCACCACGCCGTCGAACCGGGCGTCGCGCAGCCCTTCGGCGAAGCCCTGGACGCCGCCCACGGCCTCGGGCGGCCGCACCTGCTCGACGCCCAGATGATAGCCGGCGCGGCGGCACGCGCGCATCGCTCCCACCTGCACCTCGCCGACATAGTGATAGGCGCCCACGCGCATGAAGATGGCGCCGATCAGATAGCTGCGGCGGCTGGATAGCGAGCGAGCGGAAACATTCGGACGATAGCACAGGCGATCGACCAGCGCCTGAACACGCGCCCGCGTCTCTTCGCCGACGCCTTCCTCGCGATTGATGACGCGAGAAACCGTCTTGATCGACACGCCGGCCTCGCGGGCGATATCGACGATGGTGACCTTCCCGCCCCGCTCATCCTGCTGCATGTCACCACCCGTAGCGAAAATGAAAGATCCGCGCGAGGTTTTGAAGCATTCGCGATCAGCGACGCCCGGGAATGGACGCGATCCGCTCGGCATTTTCGAAGTTGCAGCGCAGCGGGCGCTCCTGTATCGAACGCCCTCCCCCGCCGACGTTTCGCGTCGACACCCGGATGGCCCGGTGGCGGAGTGGTGACGCAGCGGACTGCAAATCCGTGCACGCCGGTTCGATTCCGGCCCGGGCCTCCACCACTTTTCAAGCCCTTAGCTCCGTTGGCTATCGACCAGTTTGCAGGTCGATTTGCAAAATTCGGTGCTGGTTCGCCCCCGCGCAAGTCGCGCGCTGATCCGCTTGGCGGTGAGCTGCTCCACGAAAGGCTGACGCCAAGCCAGGCAGTAGGGGCGCCTGGGATCATGGCGTTCGCCGGCGCGAGCACCCGTCCGACCATCAGACATTCGGCTTTGGCTGCGGCCGAGCCCTGAAGCGGTTTCACGTGAACATGCTAATGCGTTTGACTCGCAATATTATCTAGAGTAGCGCCCTCCGCCATGTCTCGCCTGGGGGTTTTCATGCGTCGTTATCTGCTGACCGCTTGCTCTTTTGCGATCCTGAGCCTGGCCCATGCCGCCTGGGCCGGAGAGGTCGGCTCCCCCACGACGCCGAGCGACGATCAGTCCACCGCCGTGGACGCCGTCTTAGTCACCGGGGAGAAGACATCGCGCTCCCTCCAACAGACCGTCACCAGCGTCGCCGTGACCACCGCCGCCCGCATCGAGCGCGAGAACATCCAGACCTTCTATGACGTGGTCGCCCGCACGGCGAATATGAGCGAGACCTATGGCAAGACCGGCTTCACGATCCGGGGCGTCAGCAACATGAACGTCTCGGGCGGCGGGACCGGCGGCCTGGCGACGGTCTATGTCGACGGCGCCGCCCTGCCGATCGAGGCGGTTTATGGCGGTCCGCTCGACATGTGGGACATTGGCCAGGTCGAGGTGCTGCGCGGTCCGCAGTCGACGCTGCAGGGCCGCAACTCGCTGGCCGGCGCGGTCGTGATCGCATCGGCAAACCCCACCTACACGCCCCAGTTCCGGGCGCGCGTGAATCTGGCCAGCGGCGACGAGCGCACCTACGCGATCGCCGGCGGCGGCCCGATCGTCGCCGACCAGCTGGCCTTCCGCGCCTCGGTCGAGAAGAAGGACAGCGACGGCTTCGTCTACAATCCGACGCTGAAACGCGACACCGACGCCCTGGACAGCCTGACCGTCCGGGGCAAGCTGCTGTTCACCCCGACCGCCCTGCCGGGCCTGAAGGCAATGCTGACATACGCCCACAGCGACCGGGACGCGGGCTATCAGTTCACCTATTCGCGGATCGACACGCCCGAATACTACAAGCACCGCGTGGACCTGTCGGGCGATCCGAACCGCACCAACACCAAGACCGACGTCCTGACCGCAGACATCGTCTACAAGCTCAACGACGCCCTCACCCTGAACGCGATCGCCTCACTGAACACGGTCAATACCCGAGCCGTCTATGACCTCGACTTCACCTCGGTCAGGACCTCGTACGGCGCGCGCCGCCAGGACACCGACACCGCCTCGCAGGAGCTGCGCCTCAATTACGACGGCGAACGCCTGAAGGGTCTGATCGGCCTCTTTCACGCCAAGCGCGACGCCCAGGACCTGACGACAAGCCAGGTCAATGTCGCCTCCCGCGCACGACCCTGGTCAGCACCCTGACCTCGACTCTGCTGGCGAGCATCCCCAGCCCGACCGCCGCCCAGCAGGCCGCCGCCGCAGCTCAGGCCAACGCCTTCGCCAATCTCTATATCGCGGCCTTGCCGGTGATCCCGGTGGACTATTCGGGCGATCAGCCCTCGGTGATCGACACCAGCGCCATCTTCGCTGACGCCAGCTTCGCCCTGACCGAAAAGCTGAGCCTGCTGGGCGGCTTCCGCTACGATCACGAAAAGAACACCAGCAGCAGCAGCCAGGTCGCGCGGTTCACGGGGACCTATCCTACCGCCTCGTCCTTCGGCGCCTACGCCCCGTACGTGACCCTGGTGAACGCCTTCGTCGGCAACATGGTGGCCCAGGCGAGCTCCACGGCGCCGGAGGACACCCGCAAGTTCAACGCCTTCTTGCCCAAGGTCGGCGTCAAGTACGACTGGACGCGCGACATCAACACCAGCCTCGTCGCGCAGCGCGGCTACCGCTCCGGCGGCTCGACGGTGAACATCGCCCGCTCGACCGTCGCGGCCTACGACCCCGAATACACCTGGAACTACGAGGCCTCGCTGCGCACCGCCTGGCTGGACGGGACCCTGACGGTCAACGCCAACGCCTTCTATGTCGACTGGAAGGACCAGCAGGTGACGGTGAACCTTGGCCTCAACAGCTACGACTACGAGGTCCGCAACGCGGGCAAGTCGCACCTCTACGGCTTCGAACTGGAGGTCGCCCAGCGCGTCAACCAGGCCCTGTCCTGGTACGCCTCGCTGGGCCGCACCAAGACCAAGTTCGACGATTTCACGATTACATCGGGCGTCGACACCCGCAATCTGGCGGGATCGGAGTTCCCCTACGCCCCGCACTGGACGGTGGCGATGGGCGCTGACTATCGCTGGGCCAACGGCCTGATCGCCCACCTGGACGGAAACTACCGGTCCCGCAGCTACTCGTCGGCGGCCTGCAGCAGGCCCAGGACGACGTCGTTAAGGAACGCGTCGTGTTCAACGGCCGCTTTGGCTACGAGCGCGCCCATTGGGGCGCCTACATCTACGGCAAGAACCTATTGAACGCGACCTACGCCCAATACACCCGCGCCGACGTGGGCGTGGCGATGCTGAGCGAGCCCCGCATCCTGGGCCTGACCCTGGAGACCCGCTGGTGAGCGCGTTCTGGGCTCTGGCCCTAGCGCCCCTGCCGCTGGCCGGCGCGGTTCTGCTGAAGCGCGCCTGGGATGGCCCTGGCCCGCAACGTCCCTGGCTGATCCTGGGCGGCTGGAGCCTGCTGATCCTGGCGATCGCCGCCTCCGTTCCGCTGATGGGGCCTGTGCGCGGCCCCTCCGCCATCCTGGCGGTGGGCTCGACCGCGGTCCTCGTTTTCGTCGCGGCCGGGGTCGAGCGCCGCAACGCCCGCAAGAAGGCCGTGCGGGAGCTGGCGCCCGAACCCTCTGATCGCCGACGTGTCGCCTGGCGCGGCTGGCTGCGCGGGTTTCTGGCCGGTCCGTTGGCTGGCGTGGCGGCCTTGGGCTGCGGCCTGGCGGTGGCGATCTGCGCGCCGGGCCAGATCCAGAGTCGGATGGTCATCGGCGGACTGATCGTCCCCTTCCTGTGGGCCGGCGGCATGGCCTGGACCCTTTCGGACGACAAAATCCTGCGGGCCTTCGCGGTCCTAGCCGGCGTCGCGACCCTGACCCTGGGCGCGGCTTTCCTAAAGGGGGCGCTATAGTGGACGCTTCGCCAGACAAGACCACGCCCGCAAAGACCAAGGCCGCAGGCAAGCCGATCTGGCCGAAGATCCCGGCCGATTTCGTACGCGCCATGCTGGCAGGCCATTCAGCACTGGGCCTGGCTTTCGCGGCCTTGATCTATCTCGTCTGCTTCTCGGGATCGGTCGCGGTGTTCACCCAGGAGTTCGGCCGCTGGGAGCAACCCCAGGGGCCCGTCTTGCACGCGGTTTCGCCCCAAGCGGTGGACGCCGCCGTCCAGGCTACCCTCACCAAGATCACCAAGCCGCACGACCTGCTTGTGCGCCTGCCAACGCCCGACCACCCTCGCCTGACCGTCCATGGCGATGATGCGGACGGCGGCGAGCATACCTATGTCGCCGATCAGGCCGGGCGGCTGGTCGGCGAGGCGCGGACCCCGTGGACCGAATTCCAGGCCGAGCTCCACACGGTGCTTCACCTGCCGCGCGCCTGGGGCGGGTTCGTGGTCGGCCTGACGGGCGTGGCGCTGCTGTCGTCGCTGATCTCGGGCGTGCTGTCGCATCCCCGGGTCTTCAAGGACGCCTTCGCCTTTCGCTGGGGCGGCTCCAAGCGTCTGCAGGAGGCGGACCTGCACAATCGAGTTTCGGTCTGGGGCCTGCCGTTCCATCTCGCCGTTTCGCTAACCGGCGCCTTCCTGGGCCTGACGACCATCATCGTCGGCGTCCTGGCCCTGGCGACGTTCAAGGGCGACACGGCCAAGGCCTATGCGCTGTTCCGCGGGCCAACCGTCGCCGACGACCCGCGCCCGGCCGCCAAGATCATCAACGTCGGCGCGGCCCTCGACGCCATCGCCGCCCGCTATCCCGACGCCCGCCCAACCTACCTCTATGTCGAGCATCCGGGCGAGCGCGGCCAGCACGCCATCATCAATGTCGCCACAGAGGGACGTCTGTCGCGCGGCGAGACCGTCGTGGTCGACGGCGAAGGGCGAATTCTGGGCGAGGTCGGCTACGAAAGCGGCTCATTGGGCTTCCGCGTGCTCTCGGCCATGACCCCTTTGCATTTCGGCTGGTTCGGCGGTTGGCCGGTAAAGATCGCCTACTTCCTGCTGGGCCTTGGTCTCACCGCCGTCACCGCCAGCGGAGTCGCCATTTGGCTGGCTCGTCGCCGGGACAAGGGAAGGCCAGCGCCTCGCTGGGAACGACTCTGGGTCGCTTTCGCGTGGAGCCAGCCGCTCGCCTATGCCTTCTCGGCCTTGGTCAGCCTGCTATCGTCCACCCCGGCCCCCGTCGTGGTCTGGGGCTTAGCCACCCTGGCCGCTTGCGCCTCGGCCGCCTTTGGGACGCCGGCTGGCGTCTCAAAAGCGCTCCGCCAGATCACCGCCGGCCTCCTCGCCCTGGTTTGCGTGGCGCACGGGGTGTTGCAAGCTAGCGCGATGGCCGATCCGATCGGCTGGGGCATCGACGCTGCATTGCTTGCGACGGCTCTGCTGCTGACGCTAACGACGCTGCCAAAACGCTCGCCCTCTTAAACTACGACACTGACATCAATAACGTAGGCGGCGCTCTAAGAGATGTTTCAGGGTCAAGGCGCAGGAGAAACAGGCCATCGGCGAGCCCGACGCATGGACGGCCTGCTTCCTGCTAGTCTCAGTGCTAAACGATAGCCTTCCGCTGAAACTCAAGTCTTGGGCATGTACGGATATCAGCCCTCCGCTGCGGAGTCAGATCGGATCTTGCTCAACAAGCGACTAAGCTGCGCCTTCTCGTCCGCTGACAGGGAGGCGAACGCGGCGCGATCATGCTCCAATGTCTCTTGTTCGATCCGCGCGCGCAGCGTTTCTCCAGCGGCGGTCAGGTGTAGGGCGTTGGCGCGACGGTCGCGGCCGGGACGCCGCTCGATAGCGCCCAGCGTCTCTAGCTCATTGACTGCTTTTACTGTGCTCGCTCGATTGATGCCGAGCGCGCGGCCTAAGGACATCTGATCACAGCCAGGGTTAAGCGCGATGTAGACGACCGCCGTGGCGCGCGCTGGCGTAACGCCAAACGGCGCCAGGCGCATGCTCAGTCCCGCCATGGCCCGCACATCGGCATAATGCAGCGTCAGTCCCAAACGTTCGCCCAGAACGCCGAAAGCGGCGATGTCCTCCATGGCCATCAAGCTCCGATTTGTATGCTAGGAAAACTATATGCCGATCGCATCTAGAGCGGTTCTCTCACGACGGCTAGAGCCCTTTGCGATTTGATCGCAGCAAGCCGAAAGGGATAAAATGGCCTCTAGTTCAAACGGTTAGATCATATTCAACCACGCTGCTGTTTCGCGTCCGCCGAAAAGGACGACAAGCCGTCGCCCCGGCGCAAGATCAGTCCGCCCGGATAGTCCGGGCCAGCCCAACCGGGATGTTCGCCTCGGCGGCCGCCTCAAAGACCTTGGCGTTCCGGATTGCGGCCAGGGCGTGATCCCGCATGATCCGCTCCGCCGTCACGACATCGCCCCGCTCCATGGCGTCGAACACCGACTGGTGCTGACGGTGGGCGGCCAGCAAGTGGTCATACTCGGCGTCAAGATCCGTTAGATCCAGCGCCAAGGCCCCCGCGCCCGCGAACGGTTCGAAATTGTTGCGCGCCAAAGCCGTCTCGATCGCGCTGTTTCCCGCGCCCGCCACCAGAGCGTCGTGGAAAGCCAGATTGTAGGCGGCGTAGCGATCCATGTCCTCGGCGACCAGTCGGCCGGCGGCGAACAGCGCCTCGCCCTGCTCCAAAAGCGCGCTCAGCCGGGCGCGAAGCTCAGGCGGCATGCCGCGTTCGGCCAAGCGTCGCGCCGCGAAGCCCTCTAGAACGCCACGCACCTCAATGGCGTCCCGAATCCGGGCGCTGGACATGCTACGCGCCGCGTAGCCGCGCGCGCCCAGGCGCTCGACCAGCCCCTCCTGCTCCAGCGCCCGCAAAGCCGTGCGCACCGGCATGCGCGAAACGCCCAGCGCGGCGGCGGTCGATATCTCGGCGATGCGCTCTCCGCCCTTGATCTCGCCCGAGGCGATCATCTTGCGCAGCGCCACGATCACGCGTTGGCCGGGCTTGATACGCTTGCTGTCCATAGTCGCAACCCTAGCCGCCCCGCCCCGACATTCACAACCCACGAGCCAGCGTCATTGGATCCACTTGCCGAGCAACAAGGAAAATCGGCGCATTATTGGATCCAATGATTGACGGATCTGCATTTCCGATCTGATATTGGATCCAATAATAAGGCCGGAAACACGAGGAAACGACATGCGCTCCGAGATAGCCGCCGCGTGGCCGCGCGACGCCTGGTACGTGGCCTGCACGCCCCAGGAAATCACCGAGAAGCCTCTGGGGCGTCGTATCTGCGGCGAGCCCATGGTCTTCCACCGCGGTAAGGAGGGACGCGTCGTCGCCCTTGAGGACTTCTGCCCCCATCGCGGCGCGCCTCTGTCGCTGGGCTTCGTGCGCGACGGCGAACTGGTGTGCGGCTATCACGGCCTGACCATGGGCTGCGAAGGCCGCGCCACGGCGATGCCGGGCCAACGCGTCGCCGCCTTCCCCGCGATCCGCGCCTTTCCGGTGCTAGAGCGTCATGGCTTCATCTGGGTCTGGCCCGGCGATCCCGCCCAGGCCGACCCGGCTAAGCTGCACCCGCTGTTCTGGGCCGACAGCCCCGACTGGGCCTATGGCGGCGGCCTCTATCACATCGCCTGCGACTATCGGCTCATGGTCGACAACCTGATGGACCTGACGCACGAGACTTATGTCCACGCCAGCAGCATCGGCCAGAAAGAGATCGACGAGGCGCCGGTAACCACCCGCCTTGAGGGCGACGAGGTTGTGACCAGTCGCTTCATGGAGGGCATCCATGCCCCGCCCTTCTGGCGAATGGCCCTGCGCGGCGCGGGCCTGCCCGAGGACGCCCTGGTCGATCGCTGGCAGATCTGTCGCTTCTCCCTGCCCAGCCACGTGATGATCGAGGTGGGCGTGGCCCTGGCCGGCCACGGCGGCTATCACGCCCCAACAGACAAGAAGGTCTCCAGCGTGGTGGTCGACTTCATCACCCCCGAGACCGAGACCTCGCACTGGTACTTCTGGGGCATGGCGCGCAGCTTCGCCGTGTCGGACTCCGCCCTGACCGACACCATTCGCGAGGGCCAGGGCAAGATCTTCTCCGAGGATCTGGAGATGCTCGAGCGCCAGCAGAAGAACCTGCTGGCCTATCCCGACCGCAAGCTGTTGAAGCTGAACATCGACGCCGGCGGCGTGCGCTCGCGCATGGCCATCGACAAGGCGATCGCCGCCGAGACCGCCTCAGTGGCGCAAGCGGGATGATCAAGGTTCGGGTGGCGTCCCGCGCCCAGGCTGCGGAAGGTATCGTGCGGCTGGATCTGGTTTGCGCCGAGGGGCGCGATCTGCCGCCCTTCGAGGCGGGCGCGCACATAGACCTGTTCCTAGCGAACGGCCTGACGCGGCAGTACTCCCTGTGCAGCGACCCCGCAGAACGCGGCTTCTATCGGATCGCCGTGCTGCGCGAGCCCGCTTCGCGCGGCGGCTCGGCCCATGTCCACGAGGCGCTGACCGAAGGCGCGACGCTGGAAATCAGCCCACCGCGCAACCTGTTCGCGCTGGACGAGACGGCGGAGGAGCATGTTCTGTTCGCGGGCGGGGTCGGGGTGACCCCTATCCTGGCCATGGCCAAGCGCCTAACGACCCTGGGCCACCCTTTCGCCCTGCACTATTGCGCGCGCGACCGGTCTCGCGCCGCGTTCCTGGACGAGCTCGCGGCCGCGCCCTTCGCGAGCGCGGTGCGGTTGTCGTTCGACGCTGAGGCGCAAACTCGCCTGGACCTCGACGCGGCGTTGGCCCTGCCAGCGCCTGGACGCCGCCTCTATGTCTGCGGCCCGGGTGGTTTCATGGCGCACGTGATCGACGGCGCTCTGGCGCGCGGCTGGTCACCGGACCAGATCCGCAAGGAACATTTCGCCGCCGCGCCCGCGCCGGAAGGCCAGGATCGGCCGTTCGAACTGCTGATCGCCAGCACTGGCCAGATCGTGACAGTCGCAGCCGACCAGACCGCCGCGCAGGCGCTTGAGGCCGCGGGTGTCTTCGTCCCCGTCTCTTGCGAGCAAGGGGTCTGCGGCACGTGCCTGACTGGCGTGATCGACGGCGAGCCCGACCACCGCGACGCCTTCCAGACCGACGAGGAACGCGCCGCCAATGACCAGTTCACGCCCTGCTGCTCGCGCGCCCGCTCACCGCGCCTGGTGCTGGATCTCTGAACGCCGAAAGTCCCGCGCGATATCGGTTATTGAGAAACCTCGAGGCCCCCATCGACCTTTCGCGCGAAGGCCAGGAGTTCCTCATTGAACCTCTCGGGGATCTCGATCTGGGGGGTATGCCCGCAGTCTTCGATCAGCTTTACCTCGGCGCGCGGGTTCAGCCCCGCGCAATCGATCGACTGTTGAACGGGAAGAACGACATCCTGCCTTCCATGGATGAACAGGATCGGACAGGTCGTCGCCGCTAAAAGCGCGCGGCTCCGCGCCCAATAGCGCTTGCGAACGCCTCCGATCCACAATGTCAGGCGCATGGTGGCCAGCAGTGTTCGCGACGCACCATCCTTATGAACGTTGCGCCAAATGACCCGACGCAGCGCTACGGTCGCCGACGCGGGGTCGTGGAACAGCGCCGCGATCTGCTGTTCGACCGACAATTTCCCAGGCTTGTTCATGAGCTCGCCCAGCAGAGGCAGCGCCATCAAGCGGAACGGAAGAAAGACCTCGGGGCCCATCATCGCCGGCGAGGCCAGCACCAAGCCCGCAATGCGATCTGGCGCCAGTCCGGCCATGCGTAGAGCGATCGCGCCTCCCAAGGAATTGCCGACCGCCACCACGCGCTCCAATCCCAGCGTGTTCATGACGTCGAGCGCGAACGTCGCATAGCGATCGGGATCATGGGGTAGGCCGTCCCCGTCCGACAGACCATGACCCGGATAGTCCCACGCGATGAGCCTCAAGCTCTCGCCCAGTGCTCCGAACTGGTTGGACCAGAACTCCAGAGATCCGCCGATCCCGGAGAGAAGAAACATAGGGATGCCCTCACCTCCGCTATCGACATAGCGGATCCGGACGCCGCCGATGGTGATCCAGTTCTCAATCATAGGGGCCCCTCGGGGACACGCTGGGAACGTAACGGGCTTAGCTCCTGAGCCGCCGGGCCCATCAGGCCATCCGCACCACCGGCTTGATCACCCGACCAGCCTCGCCATCCGCCACCGCCTGATTGATGTCCGACAGCGGATAGAACTGGATCAGGCGATCGAACGGGAAGCGGCCGGCCTGGTGCAGGGCGATCAACTCTGGGATGAACACGTCGGGATCGGCGTCGCCCTCGACCACGCCGCGCACGACCTTGCCGCCGCTCATCACCGACACCGCGTCCAGCGGCAACTCGTCGCCCATCTTGGACGCGCCGACCAAGCCGCAGACACCGCGCGCGCCCAGGCAGTCGACGGCCTGACGCATGACCTTCAGATTGGCCGTCGTGTCGATCGAGAAATGCGCGCCCGTGCCGGTGATCGCTTGGATCTTCTCGACGACACCACCTTCGGCGCCGTTCAGGGCATGATCGGCGCCCAGCTCCAGAGCCAGGGCCAGACGCTCGGGGTTGATGTCGACCGCAATGATCGGGCCAGCGCCGATCGCCTTGGCCGCCAGCACCGCCGAAAGCCCGACAGCGCCGGCGCCGAACACGACGAGCGAGCGTCCAGCCGGAACCTTCAGCGCGTTCATCACCGCGCCGGCTCCCGTCATTACCCCGCAGCCCAACGGCCCCAGCCGCTCAAGCGGCGCGGTCTTGTCGACCTTGACCGCGTTGCGTTCGTGACAAAGCGCGTGGGTCGCGAACGAGGACTGGCCGAAGATGTTGGCGTGAATGACCTCTTCGCCCTTCGACAGCCCGGACGAGCCGTCCTCCCGCGCGCCCATGAAGTTGCGCGGGAAGAACTCGTAGCAATAGGTCGGCGCATGATCCGAACAGGATGGACAATGGCCGCAGGAGTTGAAGGTCATGACCACATGGTCGCCGACGGCCACCTTGGTCACGCCCGCCCCGATACGCTCGACGACGCCCGCACCCTCGTGGCCCAGGACCACGGGCTGCGGGGTTGGAAGGTGCTGATCGCGCATCACCATGTCGGTGTGACAGACCCCCGTCGCCACCACCCGAACCAGGATTTCCCCCGCTCGCGGCGAGTCGATCTCCAGGGTCTCCAAACTGAACGGCCCGGTCGGCGCGCGGGTGACGGCGGCGGTGATCTGCATGCGCAAGCGCTCCTAGAGCATCTTCCGACGCCGTGGATAAAGGCCCGTCGTCGGAAGATGCGTCAAAACAAAAGGCTCTAGAAAGGATAGGCCGTGGCGGCGACCTTGACGGTCTCCCACCGCCACGTCGTGAACTCGTCCAGATTGGCCGGCCCGCTGATGCGGGTGCCGTTACCGGAGGCCTTCATCCCGCCGAAAGGCGCATGCGGTCCGGCGTCGAGTGTCGCGTCGTTGATGTGCAAATGACCAACCTCCAGCGCCTTACCCAATTCCATGCCGCGCCCCACGGAACCGGTAATGATCCCGGCGGCCAGACCGTACTCGCCAAGGTTGGCCAGATGCGCCGCCTCATCCAGATCATCGAAGACGGTGATCGCCGCGACCGGACCGAAGATCTCTTCATCGAAAGCCCGCATGCCGGGCGTGACCCCGGTCAGTACGGTCGGGGCGTAGCAAAGTCCTTGATACGTCCCTCCCGCAGCCAGATGCGCGCCGGCCGCTACGGTGTCGGACACAATAGCTTGAACGCGTTCAAACTGCCCGCGGCTGATGAGCGGCCCCAACGCGACGTTGCCGCTCATGGGGTCTCCCGCTGGCAAATGCGCCGCCTTGGCCACCAATCGCTCGACCACCGCGTCGTGGATCCCACGCTGAACCAGCAGCCGCCCCGCGGTCATGCAGATTTGGCCCTGGTGCAGCCAGGCGCCCCATGCCGCGTTCGAGGCCGCGACATCCGGATCGGCGTCATCGAGGATGATCAGCGGGTTCTTGCCACCTAGTTCCAGCGACACCTTCTTCAGGTGAGCGCCCGCCACCTCGCCAACCTTACGGCCAGCGCCGGTCGAGCCCGTGAAGGCGATCATGGCGATGTTGGGATCTCGGCACAGGGCGTCGCCGGCTTCGGCGTCGCCGGGCAGGACATGCAGAAGCCCCTCCGGCAGGCCAGCGGCTTCGAAGACGCGAGCAATCAGGAAGCCGCCGCTGATCGGGGTGCGCGGATCAGGCTTGAGCACCACCGCATTGCCGGCCGCCAGGGCGGGCGCGACCGCGCGGATCGACAGGACCAGAGGAAAGTTGAACGGTGAAATCACCGCCACCACGCCCAAGGGCACGCGACGGGCGATGCTGGTCTTGCCCGGGGCAGCGGGCAAGACCAGCCCGGCGGCCTCGGTCGCCATCACGCCGGCCTGCCGCACGAAACCGGCGGCATGCTCAAGCTCGACGGCGGCCTTTCCGCCCACCGAGCCGCTCTCGCGCATGATCCAGGGCGCGAGGTCGGCGGTGTGCTGTTCCAACAGGTCGGCGGCGCGCAGCAGCACCTTCTGCCGCGCGTCGGCGGTCAGGGCGGCCCAGGCCGGTTGAGCCGCCCTGGCCGAGGCGGCGGCGCGGGCGACGTCCGAGCGGTCGGCCCGACCCACGCAGGTCAGAACCGTCTCGGTCGCCGGCTCCAGCACCTCGATCACGCCGCCCTGGGCTACGCGCCAGCCGTCGGAGAATAGCCGTTCGGCCCACTGATCGGCCGACAGCAGCGGCGCTTCGATCGCCACGGTGGGACGTTGGCTCATGTCGTTCATCGCGATCTCACGCTCCTCAATCAACAGGCCCCGAAGGGCGAAATGGGGCGGGCGGCGGACGCCTCGCCCCGCCTTTGGTTAGAACGTCACGCCGAGGCGGACATAGGCCTCGCGCGGCCGGCTGTAGGTGCCAAAGATCGCGCCGGCGGCGATGTTCTCGTTGCCGGTGGTCAGGTAGCGCTTGTCAGTCAGGTTCGTGCCGCCGACGGTGACGCTCCAGGCGTCGTCCGGATCGGCGTAGGCGAGGCTGGCGTTGACCACCTGAACCGCGGGACGCTTGAGAACATAGGTGCGCTGGGCGTTGTTCCAGATGCTGGAGGTGTAGGTCCAGTCAGCGATGACCGTGACCTCCCCGCCGTTGGCCAGCTTGAACTCGTAGCGCGGGCTGAAATTGATCTTCCAGTTTGGCGTCTTGGGCAGCGGGGCCCCGACAAAGGTGCCCGCCTGGAAGACGTTAGGGCCGCTGACCGCCAGCACGCCGGCCAGCACCTCGGTGTAGCGGGCGTGCAGATAGCCCACCGAGGCGTTGATCGTGAGGCCTTCCACGGGCACGGCGACCGCCTCGACCTCGACACCCTTGATCTTGGCGTCCCCGGCGTTTCGGATAGTCGGCGAGGTGCCTTGCTGGAAGTTCAGCTGGATTCCGTCGTACTGGGTCTGGAACACCGAGCCGTTCAATTGCAGGCGGCGATCCAGCAGCTTGGACTTGAAGCCGGCCTCCCAGGTGGTGGCGGTCTCCTCGCCGAACGGCTGAGCGGCCAGCTGAGGATTGGTCAGACGGGTCGTCCAGCCCCCGGTCTTGTAGCCCTTTGACCAGCTAACATAGGTCATCAGGTCGTCAGCCGGGTGCAGTTGCACCCCGATCTTGGGCGAGAAATTGCTGAACGTCTGCTCATTGACGCCCGGGGCGTAGACCCGCACCGGATTGTTGGGATCCGGGTAGTTCAGGCCCGTCTGGCACGAGATCGGTGCCAGCGGGAAGGCGCCGTTCGGCCTGATGTTGCCGTTGGCGTCCGAGCAACCGAAGAGCTTGTAGTTAAAACCGTTCAGGTCCTGCTGCCCGCCATCGAACAGCTTCTTCTCCTTGGTATAACGACCGCCGATGGTGATCCCGATCAGGTCGATCGGTCGCCAATCGACCTGGCCGAAGGCGGCGTAGTTCTTGGTCTCCAGCAGATTGGGCCCGTCGACCTGCAGCAAGCCCTCGTCGAAGGTGACGTAGTCGTGCAGCGAGCCCTTTTCCTTGAAGTAGTAGCCGCCCAGCACGTAGTTCAGCTTCTTGTCGAAGGCCGAGCCCAGGAGCTGCAGCTCCTGGCTTATCTGCCACTGCTTCATATTGAAGCTGAGCTGGCCGACGTTGAGCGGCGAACCGTCGGCGTCGGTACCGCTCTTCCAAAGCAGCTTGCGGTAGGCGGTGATGGACTTCAGCGTCACATCGTCGGTCAGGCTTTGCTCGACCGTCGCGCCCGCGCCCCAGTTGACCATGTTCGAGAAGCTGTTGCCGGTGGCGTAGCTCTTGTCGATGTCCTTGCTGACGAAGCGGTTGTCATAGGGAAGCCGATCATTGTTGGGATCTGCGTCGACGTTGACGCTGGCCAGCGAGGCGACGTGAAGGCCGGGGCTGTACTGGGTGCCGCGCACGCCGCACAGGGCCTGGGCGTTGCGGGCGGCGATCTGGGTCGGGGTAGCGCCGATGCAGAAATTGTAGAGCCCACCGAACAGGAAGCCGGTGGTCCCTGTCGGATCGAAGGCCGTGCCCGGCAGGTTGTTCGTCCCCGCGAAGTTACCGGGAACCGACGTGGTCGTGCCGATCAGGGTGTTGGCTAGCCCGCCGCCGTCCTCGCGAGTGTAGTCGGCCGACAGCACGACCTTGGTCGCCTCGCCCTTCCACTTGAGCTTGCCGCGCAGGTTCCAGCTGTTCTCACCGCCCTCACGCGCGGCCGTGTCGAAACCCGATGATGGGAAGGCGGTGTAGGAGGTGGTGTTGCGAGCCCGAGCATCCGGATAGGGAA
The DNA here is from genome assembly GCF_002737755.1 of Caulobacter sp. BP25. Taxonomy (GTDB): domain Bacteria; phylum Pseudomonadota; class Alphaproteobacteria; order Caulobacterales; family Caulobacteraceae; genus Caulobacter. Next base: position 269,251 of record NZ_PEGH01000018.1, on the reverse strand, counting down.
TGCGCTCGACATAGCCTTCGCGGCTCTTGATCCCGAATGTGATCGACGAGGACAACCCCTCGGCCAGAGGCAGGTCGGCGCTGCCGCGCGCCTGCATCAGGTTGAAGCTGCCGACCGTGACGTCGCCCTTGAACTTAAACTCGTCGCCCGGTTCGCGGGTCACGATCGAGATCGCCCCGCCGATCGTGTTGCGGCCAAACAGCGTGCCTTGGGGGCCTTTGAGGATCTCGATGCGCTCGACGTCCAGCAGATCCTGGTTGGCGCCAACGGTGCGGGCCAGATAGACGCCATCGACGTAGATGCCGACGCCGGGGTCGATGTTGAACGCGAAATCGTCCGAGCCGATGCCGCGGATATAGGCCGACAGCACCGACGGCGAACCCGAGAACGGCGTGCCGCCGTCCAGAGTGACGTTGGGCGCCAGGTTGGACAGCTGAGCAACATTGCCCACCGCCCGCTCCTGCAGCGCATTGGCCGTGAAGGCCGAAATGGCGATCGGCACGTCCTGGACGTTCTCGGCCCGCTTCTGAGCGGTGACGACAACTTCCTCGACGGCCTGACCATGCGCGGAGCCGGCCGCCGCTAGCGCCAGCACAGACGCCGCCCCAAACACCCGATATAGCCAGAGCTTGCGCACCATGGCCCGAACCTCCCTTTTTATGTCGTTGTCGACACAGGAGCACGGGCGGCGCGATCAGACTTGGCTAGGCGCGAAGGCGACTTTCACGGATGCGAAGCCCAACGTCGTTTTCGAGAACGCCGGGACCCTAAAACTCAACTCGCGCGGAACTCGCGTGGGCCGACGCCGTAGAAGGCTTTGAAAGCACGGCTGAAATGCGAAAGGTCGTTAAAGCCCAGGCTGAACGACAGGTCGGTGATATTGCAGCCCCCCCTCGCGTCTCGGAGGGCTCTGGCCGCGCGCTCCAGCCGCTTGCGCCGGATATAGGCCAAAGGCGTCGTGGCCATGCCGGCGAACACCATCTGCACGTAGCGGGGTGAGACGCCCAGCGCGCAGGCAACCCGACCAACGCTGAGGTCGGGATCGCAGAGGTTCTCGTCGATGAAGCGCTTGATCCGCACCTTCGCGCCCTGATGGCCGCCATCCATATCGCAGCGCGCCGTGTCGCCGCTTTCCCCTGCGGCGGCTGAAAGCAAGGAGAGCGCGGCCTCCTGCACGGCTTCGCCCACGGGGGCCGCGCCTTGTCCAGCGTTCGCCCAGAGCGTGCGAATAAAGGACGTCAGCAAGGCGCCGGCCAAGCTATCTCCGGCCAGGCGGCGACCACACAGGGCTTCGGGATCGCCCATCCGCTCGGCCAGACGTTCGGAAGGAATGCGCAGCACCAGCATGCGGTTGGCGTCGTTGAAGCGGATCGTATAGGGCCGAGCCGGGTCGCAGAGCATGAGGTCGCCCTCGTCCAACACCGCTTCGCGGCCCTCCTGGAGGTTCAGACTGCGGCCAACGTCCTGAACGTGCAGCTTGAAATAGGGCCGCCGGGCCATCGCCGAGCGCCCCCGACGCACCACCGCCGCGCTAGAGGCGACCATGGACAAGTCCATTCCGCCGAGATCGCGCACGTCCATCCGGCCTTCGAAGCCTTCGCGGTCAGCGTCCACGACGAGGTTGTCGAAATTTGATGCGACCATCGTGTTCCAGGCGTCGAGCCCGACCACGCTTCGACCCGGTCCGCCACGCTCGTCGAGACTGGACACCATTTCACCCTCCGTCAGGCTGGCCGGTCGTTCCCGCCGCGAGCAACTGCTCGCGCAGGATCGCCTTCTGGATCTTGCCCGAGGCCGTACGCGGCAGGGCCGCCACCAAGGTCAGCGCCTTGGGCAGCTTATAACGCGCGAGCCGTTCTTCCAGATGGTCCAGGATCGCGGCCAGATTCAGCGCCACGCCTTCGCGGCAGGTGACGACGAGGTGACCGATTTCGCCCCAGCGAGGGTCGGGCATGCCGACCACGGCGCATTCGACGATCGCCGCATGGTCCGCCAAGGCCGCCTCAATTTCGGCCGGATAGACGTTCTCTCCCCCCGAGATGAACATGTCCTTCTTGCGATCGACCAGCCAATGATACCCCTCGGCGTCCGCGCGGGCGATGTCGCCGGTGCGAAACCAGCCATCGGGCGTGAAGGCCCGTGCGGTCTCCTCAGGTCGGCGCCAATAGCCCTGGAAGACATTGTCGCCTTTCAACAGCAGTTCGCCGGCGACGTCGGGAGGACAGTCGGCGTCTTGGTCATCGACGATCCGGGTGGCCACGGACGGCATGGCCAGTCCGGCCGAGCCGGCGCGCGCGTCGATCAACGCCAGGTCGGGGGGCATGCCGAACACAGTGCCGGCCTCGCTCATGCCGTAGCCATCGACGATCGGCAGGCCGTCGGCCAGCCACGCGCGGATATCGGCGGCGGGGTGCGGCGCGCCGCCGGTGAAGACCGCCGTCAATCGACGCAGAGCCGAGGGGGCGAAGTTGGGCGCGCGGCGCAGCATCGCGGCCATCTGGGGCACGCAAAAATAGTGGGTGACGCCCAACGCCGGATCGCCCAGCCGGCTCAGCGTTCGAACGGGCTCGAAGCCGTCGGACACCAGCACGGTCCCGCCGTGCATGAGGGGCGGCCGGATGGAGGTGATCAGGCCGATGATGTGGAACATCGGCGCATCGACCAGAAAGACGCTCTGGTGCGTGACCTTGCCCAGGCGTCCAAAGTTGACCGCCGTCTGATCGAGGTTGCGCTCGGAGAGGAGAGCGCCTTTGGGTCGACCCGACGTGCCCGAGGTGTAGAGGATCAGCGAGGGGCGTTCGCGATCAGCGGGGCCGGTCGCCTCCGGCTCGGCGTCGTCGATCTCGGCCTGCAGAACGTCTAGGTCGATCCCGTTGAGGCCGTGGGCGGCGAGTTGGGCGTCGCCGACGATCAGAACGGGCTCGGCGTCCTCGATCAAGGTGGCGATCTCGGCGCTGCTGAGCCGCCAGTTCAGCGGAACGAATATGGCCCCAAGCCGAGCGCAAGCCAGATGCAAGATGGCCAGGAGCACCCGATTGCGCGCCAGGGTCGCCAAACGGTCGCCCTCCCCCACCCCTCGCCGCCGCAGCACCGCAGCGGCGCGTGCGATCGCGGCGTCGAGCTGGGCGTAGGTCCAACGACGATCTGTGGCCAGATCCACGGCCGCCAGCCGATCGGGCTGGAGGCGCGCCTGAATGGCGACATGGTCCGTCGGCGTCATCTGGTCCTCCTCCCCTCGTCGTTTCCTCCCACCCTCGTCTCAGTTCTGCTTGGCCAGATCGTAGGCGCCCAATCCGGGCTTGTAGGTCTTGTCGTCGATGAACTGCTTGATGCCTTCCTTGCGCCCGGTGTTGTCGTGGAAGTTCGCCGCTTCCTGGGCCCGGACCAGATAGTCCTCGGCGCTGTCGTAGGTCATCTCCTTGACCCTGCGGACCGCGTCCTTGGTCGCCTTCAAGGCCACGGAGTTCTTCTTCAGCAGCACCTCGGCCAGCTCCCTCACGCGGGCCTCGAGGCGCTCCAACGGAACGCTCTCGTTGACCAGGCGCCAGGCGGCCGCCTTTTGGCCGTCGATCAGTTCGCCCGTCATCGCATGGTACATCGCGTCGCGCATGGGGATCAGATCGACCACCACCTTGGTGGCGCCGCCGCCGGGCAGGATTCCCCAGTTGATCTCGGACAGAGCGAACTGGGCCTCGTCGGCGGCGATGGCCAGGTCGCACGAATAGAGCGGGCCATAGCCGCCGCCAAAGCACCAGCCGTTCACCATGGCGATGGTCGGCTTCTGATACCAACGCAGACGTCGCCACCAGCCGTAGGATTCCCGCTGGGCCTTTCGGGTCGCGCCCAGGCCCAGGGCTTCCGTCTCCCTGAAATACTCCTTCAGGTCCATGCCCGCCGACCAGGCCGTCCCTTCGCCGGTCAGAACCAGGACGCCGACATCATCACGGAACTCCAGCTCGTCCAGGATCTCCATCATCCGACGGTTCAGGGTCGGGCTCATGCAGTTGCGCTTTTCGGGGCGGTTGAACTTCACCCAGGCGATGCGGTTCTCGACCGTGAAGGTCGCGGTGTCGTTAGTCGTGGTCATGGGTAATCCTTGTGGGTCTGGGCGGGACGCGATCAGCGCAAGGCGATCGGGCGTCAGATCGGGAAATGGCCGGGCTGGGTCTCGACGGTGATCCAGCGCAACTCGGTGAAGGCGTCGATCCCGGCCTTGCCGCCGAAACGGCCGTAGCCCGAGGCCTTGACGCCGCCGAACGGCATCTGAGCCTCGTCGTGCACGGTGGGGCCGTTGATGTGGCAGATGCCTGACTGGATACGTCGCGCGACCTTCAGGCCCCGGGCGATGTCGCGGGTGAAAACAGACGCCGACAGGCCGTACTCGGTGTCGTTTGCCAGGGCGACGGCGTGGTCCTCGTCGCGGGCCCGGATGACGCCAACGACCGGCCCAAAGCTCTCCTCGCGGAAGAGACGCATGGCGGGCGTGACCTTATCGACGACGGTGGCCGGCATCAGAACGCCCTCGGCGTCCCCGCCAGAGACTCGAACGGCGCCAGCCTCCACGGCCTCAGCCACCAAGGCCTGGACATGCGCGACGGTCTTCAGGTCGACAACGGCGCCCAGCGGCGTCTTGCCCTCGCGCGGATCGCCGACCGCGAGGCTGGCGGCCTTGGCGCTGAACTTTTCGACAAAGGCGTCGGCCACGGCGTCGACGACGATGATCCGCTCGGTCGACATGCAGATCTGACCCTGGTTCATGAAGGCGCCGAAGGCGGCGGCCTTCACGGCCTCATCGAGATCGGCGTCGTCCAGCACGATCAGCGGCGCCTTGCCCCCCAGTTCCAGCAACACCGGCTTGAGGTGCTCGGCCGCGCGCTTGGCGATGATCTTGCCCACGGCGGTCGAGCCGGTGAAGTTGATCCGCCGCACGGCCGGATGGTCGATCAGCGCTCCCACCACCTCGGCCGCGTCGGCCGGCGCGTTGGTGACGATCGACAGCGCGCCCGCCGGCAGGCCCGCAGCGGCAAAGGCTTCGGCGATCAGTTCATGGGTGCGCGGGCAGCTCTCGGAGGCCTTCAACACCACGGTGTTGCCGCAGGCCAAAGGCGTGGCGACCGCCCGGACGCCCAAGATGATCGGCGCGTTCCAAGGCGCAATGCCCAGGATCACGCCGACCGGCTCGCGCACGGCCATGGCCAGGCAACCAGGCTTGTCAGAAGGGATGACCTCGCCACTCACCTGAGTGGTCAGGGCGGCGGCCTCGCGAACCATCGAGGCGGCTAGCATCAGGTTGAACCGGGCCCACCCCTCGGTCGCGCCGATCTCGCCCATCATCGCCGCGACGAAAGCGTCAGCTCGCGCCTCCAGCGCCTCGGCGGCCTTCGACATAAGGGCTCGACGGGCGTTCGGCCCCAGCCCGCTCCATGCCGGCAAGGCCGCCTGGGCTGCTTCCGCAGCGGCGCGGGCTTGGTCCGGGCTCATAGCGATCGCGGTGGTCGCCACCTCGCCCGTAACAGGATCGCGGCGATCAAAGACGGCCTGGGTCGAGCTCATGGTGTTCCTTCCCTTGCGCTGGCGCGCCGCTGTTGGAGCGATCATTTGTACGCCAGGCGATTTGTATGCTTAGCGAACAATATGCGCAAGCCCCTCCTCAACGACCCAACTCATCGTTCTCCTATGCGGTTTCGTCGAAGGCCCGTTCGGTGCGATACTGGCGCGGTGAGCAGCCTTCGGCCTTGCTGAAAAACCGCGAGAAATAGGCCGGGTCCTCGAAACCCAGCTGATAGGCGACCTCGGCCACGGTCATGTTTGAGTAGATCAAGGCTCGCTTGGCCTCTAGCAACAAGCGATCGTGCACCAACCGCAGCGGCGCAACGCCAGCCGTTTTCAAGCACGCTGTGCGTAGGCGCGAGACAGTGCAGCCCAACCGCCCGGCATAGAACTCCAGAGAGCGCCCCTCCCGGAAGTGGGCCTCGACCAGCTCGCGATAACGCGCCACGAGGCGGGCCTGGGCGCCTTGCACCGCCGGACCGGTGGAATGAGCCTGAACCAGCAGACGCAGGGCTTCGACCAGCAAGGTCAATAGCTGCCCCTCCACGGCGGCGCCGCGCCCCGGCGCGGTCCAGACCAGCTCTCGCCCGAGCCGCGCCAGCACCTCGGACACCCTGGAGTCACGCGGCAGCGGCAGTTGGCGGGCGGCGCGGAACAAGCCCGCAAACCCTGGTTCGCGAGCGACCAGCTCGCGCAAATAGCTATCGGCGATGGTCAGCACCGAACCAGCGCTGTCCGGCTCGTAGACGAAGCCATGGACCACGCCAGCGGGGATCAGCAACAGACACGGCGCGGCAAAGGCGATCGTCTCCCCCTCGGCCCTTATGACGCCCGCGCCTTCAGAGATCAGAAAGACGTGATTGAGGTCCGCATGGGCGTGCGGGCGAATGTTCCAGTCGTTCGGGCGCGAACGATCGTCCAAGTCTTCCAAATGCAGGAACTTCCCTTCGACGGTCCGGAGCGGCTCGCCGAAAAGAAAAAAGCTAGGAATATTAGAAGATTGCCCCAAGGCGACACCACAAGCTCGTGAAGAGGCGATTTAGAAAAGTCCAACTTTTGTGGCGCTCTGTCCATCCCCAAGATCGGCGAGAACACACAGTTTGACGACAAGCGGCCCTCAGCGGCGCGAGGGCGGAGACTCGAAAAATGCGCACACAGGTCGCCATTATCGGCGCGGGCCCCGCGGGCCTGTTCCTAGGCCACCTTCTGAAACAGGCTGGTGTCGACGCCGTCGTCATCGAGCGCAAGAACCGCGCCTATGTCGAGGGCCGCGTGCGGGCCGGCGTGCTGGAACAGGTCACGGTTGATCTACTGGAACGGCTGGGCCTGGCCGAACGCATGCGCCGCGAGGGCCTCGTTCACGGCGGAACCAATCTGGCTAGCGACGGCGACGTCTTTCGCATCGACATGGAGACGCTGACAGGCGGGTCCACTGTGATGGTCTATGGCCAGCAGGAAGTGATGAAGGACCTGTTCGACGCTGCGGAGTCACGCGACATCCAGATCGTCTTCGACGCTGACGACGTGGCCTTGCACGACATCGACAGCGCTAAGCCTTTCGTGACCTGGCGTAAGAACGGCGTCGAGCAGCGTCTGGACTGCGACTTCATCGCCGGCTGCGACGGCTATCACGGGGTTAGCCGCGCGGCGATCCCGCAGAGCGTGTTGAAGACCTTTGAGCGGGTCTACCCGTTCGGCTGGCTGGGCATCCTCGCCGAGGTGCCGCCCTGCGACCACGAACTGATCTATTCCAACCACGAGCGTGGCTTCGCCCTGGCCTCGATGCGCTCGCTGACCCGCAGCCGCTACTACGTGCAGTGCTCCCTCGACGACAGGATCGGGGATTGGAGCGACGAGCGGTTCTGGGATGAGCTGTGCCTGCGCCTGGGCGATGAGGCCGCCAGCCGCGTCACCCGAGGCCCTTCGTTCGAAAAGTCGATCGCCCCGCTGCGCAGCTTCGTCACCGAGCCGATGCGTCACGGCCGCCTTTTCCTGGCCGGCGACGCCGCCCACATCGTGCCGCCCACCGGCGCCAAGGGCATGAACCTGGCGGTTTCCGACGTGGTCATGCTGTCCGAGGCCTTGATCGAGCACTACCAACAGGGCTCGGACGCGGGCATCGACGGCTATTCCACCCGCGCCTTGGCCCGGGTCTGGAAGGCCGAGCGCTTTTCCTGGTGGTTCACCAGCCTGACCCACCGCTTCCCCGACCGCGACGGCTTTGACCGCAAGATGCAGGTCGCCGAACTCGCCTACATCAAGGACTCGCGCGCCGCCCAGATCACGCTCGCCGAAAACTATGTCGGCCTTCCCCTCGTCTAGAAGGCCCCGGAGCTCACCATGAAAAGCAAGATCTACGAAAGCGCCGCGGCGGCGCTGGAGGGCGTTGCCTTCGACGGCATGACCCTGATGTCCGGAGGCTTTGGCCTGTCGGGCAATCCCGAGACCCTAATCCCTGCGCTCAAAGACACGGGGGTCAAGGACCTGACCGTGATCAGCAACAACTGCGGCGCCGACGGCTTTGGCCTGTGGATGCTGCTCAACAACGGCCAGATCCGGAAGATGATCTCGTCCTATGTCGGCGAGAACAAGTTGTTTGAGCAGCTCTACCTCTCGGGCGAGCTGGAGCTTGAGCTGAACCCGCAGGGCACCCTGGCCGAGCGCATTCGGGCCGGCGGCGCGGGCATCCCGGCTTTCTACACAAAGACCGGCGTGGGCACGGTCGTGGCTGAGGGCAAGCCGGTCGAAACCTTCGAGGGTGAGCCGTACGTGCGCGAAACCTGGTTGCGCGCCGACCTCGCCATCATCAAGGCCTGGAAGGCGGATCCAGAAGGCAACCTGATGTTCCGGATGACGGCCCGCAACTTCAATCCCGTCATGGCCACCGCAGGCAAGGTCACGATCGTCGAGGTCGAGGAGATCGTCGAGGCCGGCGAACTGGACGCCAACGCGATCCATACGCCCGGCATCTATGTCGACCGCATCATTCTGAGCACGATCAACGAAAAGCGCATCGAGAAGCTGACCACGCGTCCGAAGGAGCAAGCGTAATGGCCTGGACCCGTGACGAGATGGCGGCTCGCGCCGCCCGCGAGCTGAAGGACGGCTTTTACGTCAACCTCGGCATCGGCATCCCGACCCTGGTCGCCAACCACATTCCAGAAGGCGTCCACGTCACGCTACAGAGCGAGAACGGCATGCTGGGCATGGGCCCCTTCCCCTACGAGGGCGAGGCCGACCCGGACCTGATCAACGCCGGCAAGCAGACAATCACCAAGCTGCCGACCTCCAGCTTCTTCGACAGCGCCCAGAGCTTCGCCATGATCCGCGGCGGCCACATCGACCTGACGGTGCTGGGCGCGATGGAGGTGGCCCAGAACGGCGACATCGCCAACTGGACGATCCCCGGCAAGATGGTGAAGGGCATGGGCGGCGCCATGGACCTGGTCGCCGGCGTCAAGCGCGTCATCGTCGTCATGGACCACGCCAACAAGGCCGGTCAGAGCAAGGTCCTCAAGCGCTGCGCCCTGCCCCTAACCGGCGCGGCCTGCGTCGACATGGTCATCACCGATCTGTGCGTCTTCGAGTTGGATCGGAAAGGCGCCAAGGGGAGAAGGGCCTGACGTTGATCGAGCTCGCTCCCGGGGTCACCCTCGACGAGATCAAGGCCAAGACCGAGGCCGATTTCGACGCGGGAGCTTTCGCATGACCACCGCCTATCTCTGTGACGGGATCCGCACGCCCATCGGCCGCTATGGCGGCGCGCTATCGAAGGTGCGGGCCGACGACCTGGCGGCCATTCCGCTGAAGGCGCTGGCCGCGCGCAATCCTAGCCTCGACCTATCGGCCCTCGACGAGGTGGTTCTGGGCTGCGCCAACCAGGCCGGCGAGGACAACCGCAACGTCGCCCGCATGGCCCTGCTGCTGGCTGGCTATCCGGTCGAGGTTCCCGGCGTCACGGTCAATCGCTTGTGCGCCTCAGGCCTGGAAGCGGTCGGCTACGCCGCTCGCGCGATCGCCTCGGGCCAGACCGACCTCGTTATCGCCGGCGGCGTCGAGAGCATGAGCCGCGCGCCGTTCGTGATGGGCAAGGCCGACAGCGCCTTCTCGCGCAACGCCGAGATCTTCGACACCACCATCGGCTGGCGCTTTGTGAACCCCGCCATGCGCAAGGCCCATGGCGTCGACTCCATGCCCGAGACCGCCGAGAATGTCGCCACCGACCACCAGGTCAGCCGCGAGGACCAGGACGCCTTCGCCCTGCGCAGCCAGCAGCGCGCCGCAGCGGCTCAGGCCTCCGGCTTCCTGGCCGGCGAGATCACCCCGGTCGAGATCTCCGGCAAGGCCGGCCCGACGATCGTCAATCGCGACGAGCATCCGCGCGAGACCACGCTGGAAGCACTGGCCAAGCTGAAGCCCGTGGTCCGCGACGGCGGCACGGTGACGGCCGGCAACGCTTCGGGCGTCAATGACGGGGCCGTGGCCCTGATCGTCGCCTCGGAAGAGGCCGTGAAACGCCATGGCCTGACGCCGCGCGCCCGCGTCACCGGCTACGCCACGGCCGGCGTCCCGCCGCGCGTCATGGGCATCGGCCCCGTTCCAGCGGTCCGCAAGCTGCTGGCCAAGACAGGCCTCTCGATCGGCGACTTCGACACCGTCGAGCTGAACGAGGCCTTCGCGGCCCAAGGCCTGGCGGTTCTGCGCCAGCTGGGCCTGCCAGACGACGGCGAGCATGTGAACGCCAACGGCGGCGCCATCGCGCTCGGCCACCCCCTGGGCGCGTCCGGCGCGCGTCTGGTCCTCACCGCCCTGCGCCAGCTGGAAGCTACCGGCGGCCAGCGCGGCCTCGCCACCCTCTGCATCGGCGTCGGCCAGGGCGCCGCCCTCGCCTTCGAGCGCGTCTAGGAGACCCTCATGAGCCTGATCCTGCCTGGTTCCTACCGCCGCGAGGACGCAGGCCAACCGCCTTCGCTCTATCCGGACTACGGCTCGACCGTCTCGCGCTCGCCCCGCGAACCGCTGGTCAAGATCCCGCACACCCTGACCGAGACCACCGGCCCGGCGAACGCCTGGTCGCGGCTGATGGGCGAGTCGATGGCAGACCTCACGAGCCAGCACAATGGCGAGCCGTTGGGCCAGCGGATTGTGGTCTCGGGCCGGGTTTTGGACGACGACGGTCGTCCTGTGCCTCACACCGTGGTCGAGGTCTGGCAGGCTAACGCCGCTGGCCGCTACATCCACAAGAAGGACCAGTGGGACGCGCCGCTCGATCCCAACTTCACGGGCGCGGGCCGCGTGATCACCGATGCGGAGGGCCGCTACCGGTTTATCTCGGTGCGCCCCGGCGCCTATCCCTGGCGCAACCACCACAACGCCTGGCGCCCCTCGCACATCCACCTGTCGCTGCTGGGCCCGGCCTTCGCCACGCGGCTGGTGACCCAGATGTACTTCCCGGACGATCCGTTGATCGAGATCGATCCGATCGCCAACGCTGTGCCCATGCCCTACCGCCAGCGGATGGTCTCGCGCTTCGACATCGAGACCACCGAGCCCAACTGGGCCCTGGGCTACGTGTTCGACATCGTCCTGCGGGGCAAAGACGCCACGCCTTTCGAGAACGGCCAATGACCCCCGAGCAAGCCCGCCCCGCCCCGCGCCAAGACAGCCAGGACCCGGCGATCTTCGGCCAGACCCCCTGGCAGACAGTTGGCCCCTTCTTCCACTACGGCCTGCCCTGGAAGGGCGGCGCTGACCTGGTCGGGACCAGCGACATCGGCGCTCGGCCCGAGCTAATGCCGCCCGAGCACTATCTGCTGGCCTCCCCTAGCCCCAAGGGCGAGATCGCGGGCGAGACCATCGTACTCGAAGGCGTGGTGGTCGACGCCGAAGGCCAGATCATCCCCGACGCCATGATCGAGATATGGCAGGCCGACGCGGCCGGCCACTACGCCGAGGGTAACACCGGCTTCGTAGGCTTTGGCCGCGCCTCGACCGGCGAGGACGGGACCTATCGCTTCCGGACCGTCCTCCCCGGCTCCATCGGCGAAGGCCACGCTCCGCATATCGCGGTCGGGGTCTTCGGCCGAGGCCTCCTCAAGCGCCTCGTCACGCGCGTCTATTTCGAGGGTGATCCGGCCAATGCGTCTGATCCGATCCTGGCGCTCGTCCCGCCTGAGCGTCGCGGCACCCTGATGGCGCGGAAACAGGATGGAGCTTGGCGCTTCGACATCGTCTTGCAAGGCGAGCGGGAAACCGTCTTCTTCGACGTCTGATAGATCCGGAGCAAGACGTGCCCTCACTGATCCGCGCCCACGCCGCCTCGACCGACGCGATGCTCGAGGCGTTCGGCGACGCGGCCTTGCTGCGCGCGGCCCTGCGCTTCGAGGCGGGCCTGGCGCGAGCGCGGGCCGATCTTGGCCTTCTGGACCCCGTCAGCGCCAAGGCTATCGAAGCGGCCTGCGCCGAGCCGCCCGAGATCGAGCCCCTGGCTGCGGCTGCGGCCCACGCGGGCACTCTGGCCATTCCGCTGGTGGCGCTGCTGCGGGCGCGCATCCCCGACGCCGCGATCGCGGCGGAACTGCACAAGGGCGCGACCAGCCAGGACCTGGCGGACACTGTCCTGGTTCTCCAGGCCAAGGCCGGCATGGCTCTGATCCGACATGAGGGGCATCGTCTCCGCCAAGCCTTGGCGACCTTGACCGAAGCACATCTGGCCACGCCAATGCTGGGGCGCACGCTGCTCCAGCCGGCCCTTCCCATCACGTTCGGCCTGAAGACGGCTCAGTGGCTGGCGGGGATCGACGACGCCCTCGCGCGAAGCGAAGCGGAGGCCGAACGCGCCTTGCGCATCCAGCTGGGCGGCGCGACCGGATCGCTCGCGGACCTGGATGGCCAAGGACTGGCGGTGTCGGACCGGTTAGCGGAGATTCTGGGCCTCGCGCCGGCCCTGGCGCCCTGGCACGCTCGCCGCGAAGCCCTGGCGGGGCTGGCCAGCGCCTTGGCGATCCTGGTTGGCGCGATCGGCAAGATCGCCCGCGACCTTTCACTGCTGGCACAGGCCGAAGTGGCCGAGGCCTTCGAGCCGCGCGTGACCGGACGCGGCGGATCATCGGCCATGGCCCACAAGCGAAATCCCACGGCCTGCCAGACAGCCTTGTCGGCGGCGCTGCGCGCTCCGCATCTGGCGGCGACCCTAGTTTCCGCCCTGCCACAGGCCCACGAACGCGACCTGGGCGGTTGGCAGGCGGAGGGGCCGGTCCTGGCCGAGCTGTTCGCACTGACCCACGGCGCGCTGGCGGCCATGGCGCCGGCCATCGAGGGGCTGGAGGTCCGCGCAGACCGTATGGCGGACAATCTGGCGACCGCGAACCTCGGCCTTGACACCGGCGAGTCCGAAACGATCGCGCGCCGTATTCTGGATCACTATAGGAGCTCGCCCCATGGCCTTCGCTAAAGCCGGCGACGGCGCGCGCCTCTACTTCCGGCTCGAAGGCGCGGAAGATCGGCCGACCCTGGTTCTGCTAAACTCGATCGGCTGTGACCTTGGCCTCTTTGACCGCGCCGCGCCTCTGCTGCTGGAAGACTTCCGCCTGCTCCGGATCGACACGCGCGGTCATGGGGCCTCCGATGCGCCGACAGGGGACTACAGCCTCCCCCTGCTGGCCCAGGACGTCTTCGCGGTGATGGACGCGGTCGGGATCGGTCAGGCGGCGGTCTGCGGCGTGTCCCTGGGCGGCATGATCGCGATGACGATGGCCCTGGCGGCGCCCGATCGCGTGGACGGCCTCGTTCTGGCTTGCACCTCGGCGGCGATGGACTCCGCAGCCTGGGCGCAGCGCATCGAACTGGTGCGCGCCCAAGGCATGGACGCGATCATCGAGACCGTCCTAGGACGCTTCTTCTCGGAAGATTTCCGCCGGCTTCATCCTGAGGTGGTCCAAACGGTGCGGGCCGGACTGCGGACGACCAGCGCCGAGGGCTACGCCGCGTGCGGCGCCGCCATCCGGGACATGACGCTTCTGGACCGCCTGTCGGCGATCTCGACGCCCACCCTGGTGATCGGCGGGACCAAGGACATCTCCACCCCCTTCGAGGCGCACGGCGCGCGGATCGCCGAGGCTGTTCCGGGCGCGGCTACCGCCTTGCTCGACAGCGCCCACCTCCCCCCGATCGAGACGCCGGCCGCCTTCGCAGGCGTGGTCCGAGGCTTCCTACGCGCCGACCCGACCGCGAAGGCGGCCAAGGAGACCCTGTTCGAGGCCGGCCTCAAGACCCGGCGCGCCGTGCTGGGCGACGCCTGGGTGGACCGCTCCCTGGCCAAGCGCACCCCTTTCACGGCCGACTATCAGGCCATGATCACCCGCTACGCCTGGGAAGAGATCTGGGGGCGTCCTGGACTGGACCACAAGACCCGTCGCCTGCTGGTCCTGGCGATCTGCGCGGCCTTGGCGCGTTGGGAGGAGTTTCGGCTCCATGTCCGGGCCGGCCTTGAGCAGGGCGGCTTCACCCAGGACGAGCTGAAAGAGGTTCTGATGCAGACGGCGATCTATGCCGGCGTGCCTGCGGCCAACACCGCGTTCACCGAGGCGACGGAGATCATCGCGGAACTGCAACAGCCTTGACGCCGATCAATCCGTTGCGGCGCGACACGGGTTAAACTTGATTGGTTTCCGCCTAAAGCATCGCAAGAATGGATGGTTCCCCATCCAAACAATAGATTTTTCAAATACGATGCTTGGGACGACCATCCTCCCGAAGCGACGCCGGCAAGAGCGTCGCGAGGGAGGATTTCATGAAAGCTTGGCTTTTGGCCGGCGCCGCATGGGCGTGCGGGCTCACAGCATCGACAGCCTTCGCGGAGGACCGCACCGGCCAGTCCGTCGCACTCGAAGAAGTCGTCATCACCGCCCAGCGCCGCGAGGAGAACCTGCAGAAGGCCGCCGTAGCGGTCAGCGCCGTCGCGGGCGACACGCTTACCAAGGCCAGCGTCTCCCAAGCCACGGACATCACCCGCCTCATCCCGGTGATCCAGATCGCCCCGGCGGCGTCGCTGACCCAAATCTATCTGCGCGGGGTCGGCACGTTCGGCGCCAACGCCTTCGCCGAGCAGGGCGTGGCCTTCAATCTGGACGGGGTTTATCTGTCGCGTCCCACCGCGCCAGCCGGTCTCTTCTACGACGTCGAGCGCATCGAGGTGCTCAAGGGACCGCAAGGAACGCTGTATGGGCGCAACGCCACCGGCGGCGCGGTCAATGTGATCACCGCCAAGCCGAAGCTGGGCTCAAACAGCGGCCAGTTCACCGCCGAGTACGGCAACTACGACACGGTCAAGGCGTTCGGCGCGGTCAATATTGGCCTGGGCCAGGACGCCGCTCTGCGGGTGGCCGGGCAGCTGGCCAAGCACGATGGCTATTTCAGTGACGGCTACGACGACGAGGACACCAAGGCGATCCGCGCGCAGCTGCGCTATGCGCCTCCAGGCGGCTTCGACGCCACCTTTGCAATCGACTACGCCGATGTCGGCGGCATGGGCTCGGGCGGTACGATCATGCCGCTGGTCAACGGCGACGCTCGCCTGGGACCCAGCGACCCCAAGGTGATCGCCGCCTATGTCGCCCGCAATCCCACCGCGCCGGTTCCGCAGATCATCGCCAAGGACGACGGCTATCAGAACAACAAGTTCCTGGGCCTCCAGTCGACGATCAACGGCGATCTGGGTTTTGCTCAGCTGACGGTGATCCCCGCCTGGCGAAAGGTCGACGCCGACTTCCGCAGCTACGCCTCCAGCTTCCTGATCGACATCACCGAAAAGAGCGAACAAGCCTCGCTTGAAGCCCGTCTGGCGGGAAAGACCGACCGTCTGAACTGGGTCGTGGGCGCCTACGGCTTCTCCGAGTTCGTCAATGCCGACCAGCTGTTCGACCAGGGCAGCAACGGCTCGTACATCCGCTCCAAGCTCAAGACCCAGAGCCTGGCGGTATTCGGCCAGACTTCATGGTCCCTGACCGATCGCCTGCGAGTGACTGGCGGCCTGCGCTGGACCAAGGACAACAAGCGCCAGAACAGCTACGCCGAAAGCCGCCCCTTCGTGGGTTTCACCGCGAGCTTCACCCCCATCATCCAGGTGGTGCCGACCACGGCCGTCAGCGACGTCGACTTCGACAAGGTGACCTGGAAGGCCGGCCTGGACTATGATCTTGGCGAGCACTCGCTGCTCTACGGCTCCATTTCGACCGGCTACAAGTCCGGCGTCCTGTTCGCCGCGCGCGGTCAGAACTGGTCACGCCCTGAAGAACTCACCGCCTACACCCTCGGCTCGAAGAACCGCTTCTTCGAGAACCGCCTGCAGTTGAACGTCGAGGCCTTCTACTGGGACTACAAGGACCAGCAGATCTCCCACCTGGGCGCGGTTCAGGCGGCCACGACGCCCGCGGGTCCCATCTACGCCCCGCTCTTCATGACCGAGAACGCGGGCAAGGCGACGATCTACGGCGCTGAACTGGAGGCCATGTTCCAGGCCACGGCGCACGATCTGCTGTCGGCCAACGTGCAGTATCTGCATGGCCGGTACGACGAGCTCCGCTACCAGGCCTACTCGACCACGGGACCGGCGCCCGCGATCGGCTGCGCGACTACGCTCACGGCCCAGACCGGAGCGAGCAGCGCGGCGAGAATATACAACGTCGATTGCTCGGGCCGCCCCCTGGTCAACGCGCCCAAATGGATCGTCAACCTGGGGTGGGAGCACACCTTCCCGCTGGCGAGCGGCGGCAAGATCGTGGCTGGCGCCGACGCGCGACTGGAAAGCGCGCGCTACCTGTCCATCGACTATCTCGACCAAGGCCGACAAGGCGCCTACGCGATGTCGAACGCCCGCGTGACGTACGAGGCGCCCGGCGGACGATGGTCCCTGACGGGCTATGTCAACAACATCGAGGACAAGGTCGTCTTCGCCAACTCGCTGCAAAGCCCAGCGAAGGCGGGGGTCATCTACAACCAGATCCGCCCGCCACGCACCTATGGCCTCCGCGTCTCGACGAGTTTCTGACCATGCGCGACTACACACGCTTCCTGACGGTCGAGGCGGCCACGAGCGGGACGATCAACGCCGCCCTCAGCGTCGCCTTCGCAATGGCGGTGTTCTCTGGAGACACTGTTATTCCAGCGACGGGAGGGGGAGGCTTCGCCGCCGACTTCCTCCCCCAGACGTTCATGGTGAGCCTGATGGGGATCACCGTGCCGTCCCTGATTGTCCGCAAGAGGTTGCGAGCCGGCGGGCTTCCGCTGTTCGCTCCGGTGGGGGCCGGGCCTCTCTGGAGGCGCGCGCTGGTCGCCGCCATCGTCGTCACCGTCGCTGTTGGCGGCGCGGCGGCCGGGCTCAGCCTGATTTCGCCCCCCTTGCCGTTCGCGACGCTGCTGGGGCTCAAGGCCGTCTATGGCGGCGTTCTGGGCGCGGCCGTCACGGCTTGGGCCCTGCGAAGACTGGTGCGCCCAATCCTGAACGATTGATCCATTTCATGGATGACTCTCGATCAAGACAATTCATTTCACGGATACCCGCGCCATCCCTAGTGTCGCGGCAACAACGGCCTCGCGGCGAGTTCCGCGGTTAGGGAGGCGACATTGAAAGAGGGCAAGATCCTCATTGTTGGCGGCGGCATCGGCGGGCTGACTGCGGCCATAGCGCTGCGGGGGAAGGGTTTCGAGGTCGATCTCCTCGAGCGTGATCCGACCTGGTCCGTCTATGGCGTCGGCATCATCCAGCAGTCCAACGTGGTCCGGGCCGTCGCCCAGCTGGGCATCCTCGACGACTACCTGGAAGCTGGCTTCGGTTTCGACCATGTCGAGGTCTACCTTCCGGACGGCCGTCAGGTCGCCAAGATACCCGCGCCCAAACTGGCGGAAGGCTATCCCGCCAATATCGGCATCGGCCGCCCCGCCTTGCACAAGGTGCTGGGCGACCGCGCAAAGGCCTCGGGAGCGAACATTCGCCTGGGCGTCACGAGCGAAAGCCTCAAAGATGACGGAGCCGGCGTGGATGTCGCCTTTTCGGACGGCTCGGCCGGCCGCTACGACCTGGTGATCGGGGCTGACGGGCTCTACTCCGCCACGCGTCGCGCGATCATCCCGGACGCGCCCATTCCCGAACCGACCGGACAGTCGGTGTGGCGATACAACTTCGTCCGGCCGGACGACGTCACGTGCCTCTGCGCCTACGAGGGGCCAATGGGGATCGGCCTGGTGCCGCTGTCGGCCGACCGGATGTACATGTTCGTCACGACCCCCGAGACGCCTGGCCGCCGCTTCGAGAGGGAAGGATTGGCGGCCGAGATGCGCGCACGCTTGCGCAACGCGCCGCCCAGGATTAGCGAGCTGACGGCAAAGATCACGGACGACGACGAGGTCGTCTACAAGCCCTTGGAATGCCTGTTCGTCGACGGCCCCTGGCACCGGGGGCGGATCGTGCTGCTCGGCGACGCCGTCCATGCCACCACCCCACACCTTGGACAGGGGGCCGGCATGGCCATCGAGGATTCCCTGGTTCTGGCCGACGAGCTCGCCAAGGCGGACACGCCGGAGCAGGCCTTCGAGGCTTATCAAGCCCGCCGTTTTGAGCGCTGCCGCTACATCGTGGAGCGATCCCGCGCCATCGGCGACGCCCAGCTCGGCAAGGGCCCGCCCGCCGACACCGCCGGCGAGTCCCGCAAGATGTTCGAAATCACCGCGCAGCCCATCTGAGGCCGCGACCTAGTCAGGAGTCCGCCCATGGCCCGCGTCAGCGACGTGCGCTTCATCGCCTATGCCGTTCCAGACCTGGAGGCCGAGCGCCGCTTCTATGTCGATACCTGGGGCCTCATCGAGGTGGCCAGCGAGGATGGCCTTGTCTATCTGGCCGCGCCGGGCTCGCCCGAGAAGTTCGCCGTCCGCCTGCGGCAAGCCGCCGAGCGGTCCGTGGAGCTAGTCGGCTGGGCGGCCGAGACACGCGCGGACGTCGATGCGCTGCACGCTCATTTGACCGCGATGGACGCGAAGATCATCTCCGCACCATCGCCTTTGACAGGCCTCGGCGGGGGCTACGGCTTCCGCGTCTTCGACCTGGACGGTCACGCCCTGGAAATCTCGGCCGAGGTCGAGCGCGGACCCAGCCGCCCCCTGACGCGCAACGAGGACCTGCCGATCAAGATCAGCCACGTCGTGTTCCACACGCCCAAGGTGACGGTACGGCTCTTGGCTTCCGCGTCTCCGACTGGCTCGGCGACTTCATGTGCTTCCTACGCTGCAACAGCTGGCACCATCGCCTGGCGTTCGTGCCCGGCCCGCCGGCCCTGAACCACGTGGCCTACGACGTGCCCAGCGTCGATGCGATGATGCGCGGCGTGGCCAAACTGCGACGCGCCGAGCGCGACGTGGTCTGGGGGCCTGGCCGCCACACCGCCGGCGACAACACCTTCTCCTACTTCATCTCGCCCGGCGAGTTCGTGGTCGAGTACACGTCCGAACTGGTGGAGGTCGACGACGAGACCTGGGTCGCGACGGTCCACAAGCCGTCTCTCGAGATCATGGATCAGTGGGGCTACGGCGTTGGCGGTCCCAAGGAAATGCCCGCCCCCATTCCCGACGCCCTGCTCTGGCGCGCCCCGGCGCTCTGAGGACCTTTCCATGTTCGAGTACTTCCCAAGAACTATGTCTGGAACCTGTCGGTGGACATCGCCATCGAGAGCGGCGCCCAGATCGGCGAAATCGACGAGATGTGCCGCCCGCTGCGCGACGCGGCCGCTCGCGGCGAAGACGCCGGCACCGGCGAGTTCCTCAAGCATTGGGTGGCGATGGCCGACAAGCTCGTCGACCTCGCCGCCGAGGACGAGGCCAAGGGCCGCGCTTTCAGCGCGGGCAAGAAGCTGCAGCGCGCCAGCCTCTACTACATCACCGCCGAGCGGATGCAGGGGCACGGCCACCCAGGTCGCCAGGCCACCTACGCCAAGGCGCGCGAGGCGTTCGACCGGGCCATGCGCCTGGGGCGCGAGAACGCCGAGCGGGTCGAAATTCCCTACGAAGGCGGCATGATCCCCGGCCTGCTGACGCGGGCGGAGGGCGATGGCCCCACGCCGATCCTGGTCTATGTGAACGGCCTCGATAGCTGCAAGGAGCTGCTCTACTGGAGCGGCCTGCCCCAGGCCCTGCTGCGGCGGGGCGTTTCGACCCTCTGCATCGACCAGCCCGGCTCGGGCGAGTCGCTGAGGCTCTCGGGCCTGCACGCCACCCACGAGAGCGAGCGCTGGGCGTCCAAGGTCGTCGACTGGCTGGAGACGCGGCCCGACGTCGATCCCAAGCGCATCGGCCTCGCCGGCATTTCGCTGGGCGGCTACTACACGCCGCGCACCGTGGCGTTCGAGCCGCGCTTCGCCCTGGGCGCGGTCTGGGGCGCCAACCACAACTGGGCCGAGGTCCAGCAAAAGCGCCTGGCGCGCGAGGGCGAGAACCCTGTCCCCCACTATTGGGCGCACGTCCACTGGGTGTTTGGAGCCAAGGACATGGACGACTTCCTGGAGAAGTCCAAGGGCATGACTCTGGACGGCGTCCTGGATCGCATCCGGGTCCCGTTCCTGGTGACCCACGGCGAACGCGACCGCCAGATCGGCCTGGAATACGCCCACCAGACCTACGACCAGCTGATCAACAGTCCCAAGCGCGAGCTGAAGATCTTCACCGACCGCGAGGGCGGCGTCGAGCACGTGGGCGTCGACAACATGAGCTTCGGTCGCGACTTCATCGCCGACTGGATCGCGGAAACCTTCGGAGAGAAAACCGCATGAGCGCCGTCCGCCCCGTCCGCCGCGTCGTCACCGGCCATAACGCCGAAGGTCTGGCCATCATCCAGTCTGACGGCTCGACCGATCGCATCTACGACAAGCTTGGCCAGGAGGGTCTGGTGTTCCACGAGATTTGGAACACCCAGGAGACCCCCGCCCGCATCGACCGCGCCAGCGGACAGCCGCCCGAAGAGCGCCTGGTGCTGTCTCCGCCGAAAGGCGGCGCGCGTATCCGCGTCCTGGACATCCCGCCGGACAAGCCTGACGACAAGCTGGACACGGTCTTTGACAACATCGCCGCCAGCGACAACTTCAAGGGCGCGGCCAGCGATCGCCACGCCAGCTTCCACCGCACCGAAACCATCGACTACGGGATCGTCCTCGAGGGCGAGCTGGTGCTGATCATGGACGTGGGCGAGACCACAGTGCGCGCGGGCGACATCGTCGTACAGCGCGGCACCAACCACGGCTGGGCCAACCGAAGCGACAAGCCCTGCCGGATCGCCTTCATCCTGATCGACGGCGTCTACGAAGACGGGCTCGACGCGGCATGAAGCTGGCGACGCTCGACAACGGAACGCGGGACGGCCAGCTCGTTGTCGTCTCGCGCGACTTGCGCTGGGCCGCGCCCGCCGACGCGTCGCTTCCCACGCTGCAAGCCGCGCTGGAGCATTGGGAGGCCGCGTTGCCCCCCTTGCAGACCCTCTACGAGGACCTGAACACGGGACACGCGGTGGGGGCCTTCGCCTTCGTCCCCAGCGAGGCGGGCGCGCCCCTGCCGCGATCCTATCAGTGGCTCGACGCCTCGGCCTTCCCCAGCCACGGCGCGCTGATGTCCAAGGCGTTCAACCTGCCCCATCCGGAGTCCGACCGCCCCTTGATGTATCAGGGGCTGTCCCATCGGTTCTTGGGTCCGGGCGAGGAGGTTCCGTTCCTCAGCGAGGCGGACGGCATAGATTTCGAGGGCGAGTTCGCGGTCATCACCGACGACGTGCCGATGGGCGTTTCACCGGAAGAGGCGTTGAGCCACGTCAAGCTGCTGGCCCAGGTCAACGACTGGTCGCTGCGGGTGATCGCGCCTGTCGAAATGAAAACCGGTTTCGGCTGGATCCGCGCCAAGCCCGCCTGCTCGATGGCGCCCGTCGTCGTCACGCCGGACGAGCTGGGGCCGGCCTGGTCGAACGGGAGGATAGGCCTGACGCTCAAGGTGGACTGGAACGGCCAGCTGTTCGGCGCCGCGCACGCCGGGGAGATGGAGTTCGGTTTCCAGGACCTGATCGCCCACGCCGCCTCGACCCGCGACCTCTGCGCGGGGACGGTCATTGGCTCGGGAACCGTGTCTAACGCCAACTATCTTGAGGTGGGATCAAGCTGCATCGCCGAACGGCGCGGATCGGAGATCGTGCGATTTGGCGCGCCGCAAACCGGCTTCATGGCGTTTGGCGATCGCGTTCGCATGGAGGCGCAGGCGCCCGACGGCTCCACCCCTTTCGGCGCGATAGACCAGCACGTCGTTCGGGTCGCCGGCGTCAGATAAAGACACAGACGATTTGACGCCGCTCCCCGTCTCGAAGCTGATAGGCAAGCACTAAGCCGTAGGCGGGGAGCGGTTCATGCGATTCAAGAATCTCGACTTGAACCTTCTGGTGCTGCTCAGCTCGTTGCTGGCCACCCGCAGCGTCTCCGAAACCGGGCGTAGGCTGAACCTGAGCCAGCCGGCGGTGAGCGCGGGTCTGGGGCGGCTGCGCGACTACTTCAACGACCCGCTGCTTGTCAGCTATGGGCGCCGGATGGCCCCGACCGCCTTCGCTCAGAGCCTAGGGCCGATGGTCGATCGCGCCATGACCGAGATCGAGGCCCTCGTTTCCGCCACGGCCGAATTCGATCCCGCCAAATCCGAACGGATGTTCCGGATCGGCGTGTCTGACTATCTCTGTATGGTCGCGATCGCGCCGCTGCTGCGCGAAATCCATGAGGAGGCGCCGGGGGTCAAGATCAACACCTTCCCGCCGTCCGAGGCGGTCTTGCAAGCGCTGGACGCCGGCGAACTGGACCTCATCATCAACCCCGAGGAATTCTTGTCCCCCGACTATCCCTCGGAGCTTCTCTTTGAGGAGCGCCACGTGGTGGTCGGTTGGGCGGAAAACCCCGTGTTCCAGACGGGCTTGGACGAAGACGCTTATTTCGCCGCCGGCCACGTCGCGGTGGCGATCGGCAGGGAGCGCCGTGTCGCCTTCGCGGAACGTCACCTCAACAAGCTGCGCCGTGCGCGGAATGTTGAGGTGGTCGCCCATGCGTTCGCCATGGTCCCCTGGCTCCTGGTCGGCACCCATCGACTGGCGCTCATGCACGAGCGGCTCGCCAAGCTCTGCGTGCAGTCCCTGCCCCTGGCGATCGCGCCACTCCCCTTCGAGTTCCCGCCGATGCGCCAGATGGTCCAGCTGCATCCCTCCCGCGAGGCCGATGCCGGCGTCGCTTGGCTGATCGCCGCGCTCCGCCGGTCGCTTTGACGAAGGAGGGCGCGTTATGGCGTCCGGCTTCGACGGTGATTGGCCGCGGCGCAGGGCGCGCCTGGATCAAGCCAATTCTCGCATCGGTCGATAGCGCCTTTGGCTTAGACCCCGGGTCGGGGCCTCTCTAGCGTGGCGATCAAAAGCGGCCTCCCGGGATAGCCCGAGACGACGGCCGCCGCTCGGAGAGGACTTTGATGAGCCGCATGTCGCCGATGGAAATGGCCCGCCAACTCGGCGGCGGCCTGCTGTCGTTTCCCGTCACCCATTTCGATGCGAACCACCAGTTCCAGGAAGCCCCGTATCGCGAGCACTGCGGCTGGATGCTTCAGCGCGATCTGGCGGGTCTGTTCGCCGCCGGCGGCACTGGCGAATTCTTTTCGCTGCGCCCGGAGGAAGTCGGCCAAGTCGTGCGCGCCGCAGTCGCCGAGACCAACGGCAAGATCCCCGTCATCGCCGGCGTGGGCTATGGTACGGCCATCGCCACGGACCTGGCGCGCGACGCAGAGGCCGCCGGCGCCGACGGCGTGCTGCTGCTGCCACCATACCTGACCAACGCCACCCAGGAAGGCCTCGCGGGCCATATCGAGGCGGTGTGCCGGTCCACCAAGCTCGGCGTCATCGTCTACAACCGCGACAATGCGATCCTCAACGAGGACACGCTCGAGAAGCTCTGTGATCGCAACCCCAATCTCGTCGGCTTCAAGGACGGCGTTGGCGATCTGGAGCTGATGATGCGGGTCTATGCCCGGATGGGCGACCGCCTGACCTATATCGGCGGCCTGCCGACAGCGGAGACCTTCGCCCTGCCCTATCTGGAGATGGGCGTGACGACCTATTCCTCGGCGATCTTCAACTTCCTGCCCGAGTGGGCCCTGACATTCTACAAGGCCGTGCGGGCGCGAGATCGCGACACCGTGATGGCCGGACTGCGCGACTTCGTGCTGCCGTACATCGCTCTGCGTAACCGTGGAAAGGGTTATGCGGTCTCGATCGTCAAGGCGGGCATGAAGGCGATCGGCCGGGACGCCGGCCCGGTCCGTCCGCCGCTGACGGACCTGACCCTCACGGAGTTCGAAGAGCTGCGGGGCCTGATCGCCCGCGTCCAGCGGACGGCATGAACACCTTCGCGACCCTCCCTGGCAAGAAGACGCTGGCGATCGGACCAAACGAGCGTCT
This sequence comes from Caulobacter sp. BP25, assembly GCF_002737755.1. GTDB lineage: Bacteria > Pseudomonadota > Alphaproteobacteria > Caulobacterales > Caulobacteraceae > Caulobacter. The sequence goes on along the minus strand of NZ_PEGH01000018.1, from coordinate 245,202 downwards.
AGCTTCACGCCTTCAAGGGGTCGTGGACGGGCGTTTTCCGATGTTCGAGCTGAGCCAGCTGCGTTGCTTCGTAGCCACGGCCGAGGAACTGCACTTCGGCCGAGCCGCCCAGCGGCTGAACATGACCCAGCCGCCGCTGAGCCGGCAGGTCCAGCTGCTGGAGCGGATTCTGGGCGTGACCCTGCTGGATCGGACGAGCCGTTCGGTTCGCCTGACACCGGCCGGCCGCGCTTTCCTGCTGGAGGCGCGCCGCATACTGCGTCTCGCCGAAAGCGCGGCGCTGGCCACGCGCCGGATCGCCAGCGGCGAGGCCGGGCAGATCGCCATCGGCTTCACGGCCGCCTCAGGCTATAACTTCCTGCCGCAACTGGTGATCCTGTCCAAGGCGCGCCTGCCGAACGCCGATCTCACCCTGCGCGAGATGGTCACCCGCGAGCAGGTCGAAGCTCTGCTGACCGGTCGCATAGACATCGGCTTGGTCCGCCCTCCCATGGAGCGGGTGGAATTCGCCACGGCCCGCGTCCTGTCGGAGTCGCTGGTCGCCGCCCTGCCGACCGGAGACACCCGCCTGGCCAAGGCCTCGCTGACTCTGGCGGACTTCGACGCCCAGCCCCTGATCATGTATTCGCCCGAGGGCGCGGGTTACTTCTACAACATGCTGACAACCCTATTCGACGCCCATGGCGTAACCCCGAACTACGTCCAGCATGTCACGCAGATCCATTCGATGTTGGCGCTTGTCCATGCCGGCCTGGGCGCTGCGATCGTGCCGGAGGCGGCCATGAGCCTGCACTTCGACGACGTGCAGTTTCGTCCGATAGAGACCACGCCTGATCGGCCGGTCGAGCTCTACATGGCCTGGCGCAAGGACAACGAGAGCCCGATCCTGCAGACCTTCATAGACCTTTGCCTGGCCGAGTCCTCGCCGACGGAACAGGCCCCGCGCTGAGGCGCGCCGTCTCTCCGCGCGGGGCAAGACGCCCAACGAGAAAACCGGGAGAGACTTCGTGCGCATGGATCGTCGCGCCGTTCTGGCGGGAACTGCGGCCTTGGCCGCCGCCCCTCGCGTCAACGCCAGCGGTCGCGCGGCGCCCGTCACGACCACGACGGCGGGCAGAGTGCGCGGCGCGGATGTCGACGGGATCAAGGTCTTCAAGGGCGTGCGCTATGGAGCCGACACCAGCGCACGGCGCTTTCAACCGGCGCAGCCCGCCCAGCCCTGGAAGGGCGTTGTCGACGCCCTCGCCTACGGCCCGGCGTCGCCGCAACTGAAGGCCGATGAGCCGACCAGCGAGGACTGCCTGTTCCTGAACGTCTGGACACCAGGCCTGGCGGACGGCCGGGCGCGGCCGGTGATGGTCTATGTTCATGGCGGGGCCCACGCCAACGGCTCGGGATCCAGCCCGCTTTACGACGGGACGTGGCTCGCCAGGACCCATGACGTCGTGGTGGTGACGGTGAACCACCGCCTGAACTGCTTCGGCTACGCCTATCTGGCGCGGCTGGGCGGGCAGAACCTGGCCGACAGCGGCAATGTCGGGAACCTCGACCTGATCCTGGCCCTGCAATGGGTGCGTGACAACATCGCGGCCTTCGGCGGGGATCCCGGCAATGTCATGACATTCGGGCAGTCGGGTGGCGGCGCCAAGCTGGTGACTCTGATGGCCATGCCTCAAGCGGCGGGCCTCTACCACAAGGTCGCGACCATGAGCGGCCAGCACGTCACCGCCATGGGACCGATCCACGCCACGCTCCGCGCCCGCGCCTTCATGGAAAAGCTGGGCCTCAAGCCCGATCAGACCGAAGCGCTGAAAACGCTTCCCGCCGGCCAGCTGGTCGAGGCGCTAAAGATGCGCGATCCGCTGGAGCGCAAGGGCGGGATCATCTTCTGGTCGGTGCTGGATCACCGTGTGCTGAAGCGCCACCCCTTCTATCCGGACGCGCCGCGCGGAAGCGGCCACATCCCGATGATCATCGGCAACACCCACGACGAGACCAAGGCGTTCCTGGGGGGCGATCCGAGGAATTTCGCTCTCACCTGGGAAGAGTTGCCCAGCCGGATGGAGAACGAACTGGTCCTCGACCTCGCGCCAGAGCACATCATCGCCCGCTATCGCGAGCTCTATCCGGACTACAGCCCCTCGGACGTATTCTTCGCCGCGACGACGGCCGGGCGGTCCTGGCCGGGGCATCTGATCCAGGCGGAGCGGCGAGCCCAGATCGGCGCGCCGGCCTGGATGTATCAATTGGACTTCGGCGCCCAGACCGACCCGAGGATGGGCGCCTATCACAGCTACGACATCGCCCTGGTGTTCGGCACGCTGGCCGCCAAGGGCTCGATGACAGGTACGGGGCCGGCGGCCCAGAGGGTGCGCGACCAGATGAGCGCGGCCTTCGTCAGCTTCGCGCGCACGGGCGACCCGAACTGCGCGGCGATCCCGAGCTGGGAGAAGTACACCCTGCCCCAACGGCCGACTCTGGTGATCAATGAGACCTCGACGATGGTCGACGATCCGCGTCGGGAAGAGCGCGAGCTGTTTTCGGTCGCGCCCTTTCTGAAAGAAGGGACTTAAGGCCTATCCCAGGGGAAGCTCAAGGTCGGCGGGTTGGCGTGGCGCTTCATTCGGAGGGTCAGTCGCGCGCCGGCGCCCGGCGCGAGCCGCAGCGTATAGGCCGAGCCGTTCACGGCCGAGGGCAGGTCGTCGCCAATCGCGGCGCTGAGGATCTGGTGCTCGCCATAAGCCCCGCCCTGCGCGGTCACGGTCCTGGAGGCGACCTGGTTGGTATTGACCAGCGTCACAATCGTCTCGTCGTCCGACAGCGTCTCGACCAGCGCGGCGACATCCGGCGGCATGCCCGCGCGGCGGCGTTCTGGGTCGAACCAGCGCAAGCGCGCGTAGCGGAGCGCTCCGCCCTGGGACGGAGAGCTCGGCGACCAGGGCGGCCGAGCGATGTGGATGCCGCCCTCCATCAGCTGGATCAGGGCCGTCACGCTGGCGGGGTTGATGTTCAGCGTCGCGTCGGCCAGGCGGGTGTCGGCGGTCGTCTTGTCGTCGCGCTGGGCTTGAGCTCTGGCCCGCACCCTTTCGAGGTCCGCGCGGAGCGCCTTGACCGGATAGCCGGGGTCCTTGCCTTCTAGATACGAGACCCAGGGATGATCGGCGGCGCGGGCACGGTCGCTAGCCTTCTGCGACATGTACCAGATCTCGAGGCCGTTCAGGCGGTACTCGCCGGGCGCATAGCTGTACCAGCCCTTCGGGCCGTACATCCGTGGAGTCATGACCTTGCCGTCGACGATTTTCTTCTGGGCGTTGATCACGTCGTTCTGGCGACGCCAGACGTCCAGGTACTTGTCGTCGCCGGTCAGCAAATAGGCGTTGAGGAAGCCGACCACGGCGCGCGGCACGCGGTTGCGGTCCTCACGCTTGCCCGTGTGCGGCGCCACGGGGCTGAAGCCCCAACCGTAGGTTCCGCTCCACCATTGCCCCTTGGGTCCGCCGACCCTGCCGTCGAGCCCGATCTTGCTGGGAAGGATATCGCTATTGGCGCGCGCCCGGTCGATCCAGGCGTCGACATAGGACACGATCCAGTCGCGGTACTTCGGCTCCTGGTCCAGCATGAAGGCGTTCATGACCAGGCTGGTAGCCTGCAGGTTCAGCGGTGAGTCGCCAACCACGTCGCCATAGTCGTCGTAATGGCGCAGCGTTTCCTCGTAGGTGCTCTCGCCGTGCTCCATGAAGAAGTGGGTTGGATCGAAGCGATCGCCCGCCCAGTCGAGCGGCGTGGCCTGTCGCAGCATCGGCCCCTTGCTACCGGTGATCATGCTGCGGATGATCTTCAGTTTGGGATCGTAGTTCGGAACTGATGGGTCCACGCCGGTGTAGAAGCCCGAAAAGCGCTTCACCCGATCGCGATAACGGGGGTCATAAGGGTCCGAAAGGCCCAGCAGATTGAACACGGACAGCCCCTCCGACAGGTGCTGCCAGTCGGTCATGACCGGGAATTCGCGGAAGTACATGCCTTCCCGAGCGAAGGGCACTTCCTTGGTCCGGGCTTCCGTATACTGCGCGACATTGCCTTCGAAGGCCTTCTTGGCCATGGCCAGGACTTGGTCACCCGCCCCCAACGCATGCAGGGTCGGCCAGTCATTGACGTTCTCGATGGCGTCATCGGGCCCGTCATTGGCGCCCCAGCGCGCCACCGCCCGCAGATAGCCCCGGTCGTCGAAATACCGATCGAAGAAGGCGGCGCAGGCCTCCTCGTTGGCCTTGAGCAGCTCTCTCTGAAGCAACGCCCATTCCGGCGGCGCCATGGGTGTCGCGACCATGGGGATGGGCGCCGCCTTGGCCTCGCGCGCCAGGGCGGCGAACGCCAGGGCAGAGGCGCCGACCAGGATGGAACGTCGGGTCGTCATATCGCTCACGCGGCCTTCAGTTCCAGGCGCTGGATTTTCCCGACGATCAGGAAGTAGGCCAGGATGGTGATCACGCAGTGGACGCCGACGAAGATCAGCGCCCCGTCGAACGAGCCGGTCGCCTTGACGATGTAGCCAATGACGATCGGGGTTACGATGCCCGCCGTGTTGCCGAAGGTGTTGAAAACCCCGCCCGTCACGCCCGCCATCTCCTTGGGCGAGGTGTCGGATACGACAGCCCAGCCCAGCGAGGCCACGCCTTTGCCGAAGAAGGCCAGGGCCATGACCACCACGACCAGCCACTCCTGCTCTATCCACACGCAGGCGATGATGCTGGTCGCCAGGATCATGCCCAGCAACAGCGGCGTCTTGCGGGCGATGTCGAGAGATCCGGTCCGCTTGAGCAGGTGGTCGGAGATCACCCCGCCGGCCACGCCGCCCACGAAGCCGGCCAGGGCCGGCGCGGCGGCGGTGAAGCCCGCCTCCATGATCGACATGCCCCGCGCCTTGACCAGATAGATCGGGAACCAGGTGACGAAGAAATAGGTCAGCACATTGATGCAGTACTGGCCCAGATACACGCCCAGCAGCATCCGGCTGGACAGCACCTGCTTGACGTTCGTCCAGGTGAAGGCCGCGCCGTTCGACGCGGAGGCCTCCTCCATCCGCACCAGGCCACCGCCGGCTTCGATGTGATCGAACTCGGCCTTGTTGATCCAGGGGTGGGTGGTTGGGCTGTGGATAAGCTTGGCGAAGAACAGGGCCGCAATCAGCCCCACGGCGCCCATCACCCAGAACACCGACCGCCAACCGAAAGTGTGGGCCAGCCACCCCATCAGCGGCGCGAAGGCGACCAGCGAAAAGTACTGGGCCGAGTTGAAGATCGCCGAAGCGGTCCCCCGCTCCGCCCCGGGGAACCAGGCCGCGACGATGCGGGCGTTGGCCGGGAAGGACGGTGACTCGCCCAGACCCACCGCGAAACGCATGGCGAAGAACATGACGGCCGCCGCTAGGCCCGTGAAGAATCCGGCCAGTCCTTGGAGAGCGGTGAACAGAGACCAGACCACCAGCGAGATCAGATAGATCGTCTTGGAGCCAAAACGGTCCAGCAGCGCGCCGCCAGGAACCTGTCCCAGAACATAGGCCCAGGCGAAGGCCGACATGATGTAGCCCATCGCCACCGGATCGAGGCCCAGCTCTTTCGACGCCGACTGTCCGGCGATCGAGAACGTCGCGCGATCAGCGTAATTGATCGTCGTGATGATGAAGAGAACCGTGATGATCAGCCAGCGCACCCGCGTGCGCTTGATGGAGTCCGCCATACGCGTCCCTTCCCTTGCCCAAACCGATCTACCGTCGGCGTTAGGATGGCGACGCTAGAGGCGTCCGGCGGGAAGGTCTAAGTCAATTCGCCTATGGACCGATCCACAGGCGACATGGATCGAGGCGGCTTTGGCATCGAACCTCGCCTTTTTTTGGCGGCGCAACTAGCGCGCAGTCCGAAAAGAGTCGGGAAAATAGATCTACATTGGCCTGATGGGCTCCAGCCTTGGCTCGATCCGTGCTGAACGCGCATTGGTCCATACCCGATTGAGATTGGCCCTCGAAGAAAAGCCATTCCTATCCTGACGCCAAAGAAGAAGGCGGTCGAACCGCCTTCGACACAAAGCACGCCCGAACTCGCGGGCGCTGGGAGGGAACATGTCGACCAACCACAAACCCGTCGTGCGCGCCGTCCTGGCGCTGAGCGCCTCGACCCTGGCCCTGACGCTGGCCAGCACGGCCGTCGCGCAGGACGCCGCCCCGGCTCAAGCCACGGATGAGGTCGAGGCCATCGTCGTGACCGGCTTCCGCGCCAGCCTGCAAAGCGCAATGAATCTTAAGCGCAACGAGACCGGCGTCGTGGACGCCATCAAGGCCGAGGACGTCGCCCAGTTCCCCGACCTGAACCTCGCAGAATCCTTGCAGCGCATTCCGGGTGTCTCGATTTCGCGGATCAACGGCGAAGGCCGCCAGATCACCGTCCGAGGCCTGGGCTCGGAATACACCCGCGTCCGTATCAACGGCATGGAGGCCATTTCCACGACCGGCGGCACGGCCAACAGCGGCGGCACCAACCGCGGCCGCGGTTTCGACTTCAACGTCTTCGCCTCGGATCTCTTCAACAGCATCGCGGTGCGCAAGACCGCCTCGGCCGATGTCGAGGAAGGCTCGCTGGGCGCGACCGTCGACCTGACTACCTCGCGCGCCTTCGACACGCGTAAGCCCCAGCTCGTGTTGTCGGTCGGAGGCAGCTACAATGATCTTTCCGAGAAGACCACGCCGCGCGTTTCGGCCCTGGCCAGCCGCACCTTCTTTGACGGCAAGCTGGGCGTGCTGCTCTCGGCCGCCTACGAAGAGCGCCGCCTGAAGGAAGAAGGCGCCAACATCACGCGCTGGACCTATGGCGGCTCCAACGGGGGCTTCAACGCCGCCTCGACGGTTCCGGGCTACACGATCGCCCAGATCAACAACACCGACCCGACGACCGGCATCTTCGCCCCGCGCATTCCGGCGTATGTCAGCTACGATATCAACAACAAGCGCCTGGGCCTGACGGGTTCGCTGCAGTTCAAGCCCGACGCCGACACTGAGATCACGCTCGACACGCTGTACGCCTATCTGCACGGCATCCGGAAAGAGGCCCAGCTTCAGGCCATCGGCCTGTCGCGCTCGGGCGTTGGCAAGCCGCAGACGATCATCCGCGACGGCGTCGTGGAGAACGGGAACCTCGTCTACGCGCGGATGGACAATGTCGATCTGCGCACCCAGTCGGCCTATGACGAGCTGAACACCGAGTTCAAGCAGTTCACCCTGTCGGCCAAGCGCAACATCGGCGACCGCCTGGTGATCGGCGCGCTGGCGGGCTACGCGGACTCGACGTTCACTCAGCCGGTCTCGACGATCGTCACCTTCGACCGGGCCAACAGCGCCAACTACCAGTACGATTTCCGAAAGGGCCGCGCGCCGCAGATCCTTCTGGGCTTCGACCCGACCGATCCGGCCAACTGGTCGGCCATCAACGGCACGTCGGAAGTCCGAATCCGCCCGCAGTTCGTCGAGAACCAGTTCTCGACCGCCAAGATCTATGGCGAGTGGGACGCCAACGAGAACATCAAGATCAAGGCCGGCGTCGACTGGCGCAAGTTCGAGTACGACAGCTATGGCCAGTACCGGACCAGCGAGACGGTCAGCCAGACCCTGACGGCGGCCGAGCTGGCCTCGGTCTCCAAGGTGTTCAGCGGCTTTGGCAAGGGGATGAACCTGCCAGCGGGCAACTTCACCGCCTGGCTGGTTCCGGACATCGACAAGTACGCCGCCCTGCTGAACATCTACAGCAACACCGGCATCTACGCCCTGACCAACACCAACAACAGCTCGGCGCGCGGCCAGTACGGCGCGGTCGAGGAGCAGGACACCGGCGCCTACGTCCAGGCCGACTTCCGCTTCGAGGCCTTCGGTCTGCCCTTCCGGGGCGACGCGGGCGTACGCCGGGTCCACACCCAGCAGGAGTCGGCGGGCTACGCCGCCGTGTCGGGCTCGATCCAGCGGGTCGAGGTCAAGCGCGACTACGACCTGACCCTGCCGTCGTTCAACCTCGCCGCCGACGTCACCGACACCTTCGTGGCGCGCTTGAGCGCCGCCAAGACCATCGCCCGTCCGGGCATCGGCTCGCTGTCGCCCGGCGGCGACGTCTCGGTGCAGGGCGCCAACCGCAACTACAGCTCGGGCAACCCCTTCCTGAAGCCGACCCAGTCCAAGAACCTGGACGTGTCGCTGGAATGGTACCCGGCTTCAGGCACGATGCTGGCGGCAGGCTTCTTCTTCAAGCGGATCGACACCTTCGTCGCGACGCTACGCCGCGAAGCCGTCTACAGCACGCTGGGACTGCCAGACTCCTTGCTGACCGGCACCGGCGCGACGCCCGATCAGGTGTTTCAAGTCACCCAGCCGGTCAACTCGGACGGCGGCGACCTGAAGGGCTTCGAGCTGAACATCCAGCAACCCTTCACCTTCCTGCCGGGCTGGCTGAGCCAGTTCGGCATGATCGCCAACTACACCTATGTCGACTCCAAGATCGAATATCTCACGTCGACCACCGCGGGCGCGCCGACGGTGAACGCCACCTTGGTCGGTCTGTCGAAGAACGCCGCCAACCTGACGCTCTACTACGAAACACCGAAGTGGAGCGTGCGCGGCTCGCTGGCCTATCGCGACGGCTATCTGACCCAGGTTCCCGGCAGCGACGGCAACACCATTCAGGGCACCAACGAGACCTTGAACGTCGACATGCAGGCCAGCTGGAACATCCGCGACAACCTGAAGCTCTCGATCGAAGGGGTGAACCTGACCGACGAGTTCAACGACCAGTACGTCGGCGATAGCAACCGGTTGAACGTTTACACCCACAGCGGCCGCCAGTTCATCGTCGGCCTCCGTTATAACTTCTAGGCGCTCCTCCTCCTTCCCTTGCCTAGACCGGCGCCGCCCCAGGGTCCTGGGGCGGCGTTTTCTTTCCTGCCTAGCGAGAAGGCGAGCGCGCGCCCGGACGGACGGACCGCCCCGCGCCACCGGCCTAGTAGAAGGTCACATCGTCCAGCTCGAACCACAGCTTGCGGCCGGCCGGGCGCGAGCCGCCGACGCCGACCTCAAGCAGATCCGCGCCCGTCCACGCGCCCTCGCCCCTGCCCGCGCGGGCGAAGGCCGAAAACGGCACGGTGACCTTAGCCCAGGTCGGCTGGCCCGTGACCTTGGCGGTCCAGGGGCCCGAGACGGTGTTGATAGTCACCACATAGGGGCCGCCATCACCGCGGATATCGAAGCTCACGCCCTTGAAGGCGGTGGCGTCGACCGGCTGTACCGAGCCCCGGCTCAGCGGTAGCAGAACGCCAGCGTCCGGCTCGGCCTTGATCGCCATCTTGGCGGCGACGCTGAGCACAAGGTCGCCATCGCCCTTGTCTAGCACCTGCGAGACTTCCAGGCTGCGGTCGCGGCCGCCGTCGAAGTCGTTGAGGCGCAGGGTGTCGAGGCTGGTGCGTCCGTAAGCGCCCTGGAAGTCGTCGATCAGCGCCGTGGCCTTCAAGGCTGGCAGGGTCGGCTTGTCATTGGCCGGCGAGCGGACCGCGCCCTGACCGAAGACCAGTTTTCCGTCGATGAACACCCGGTCGACCTTGCGGACGTCCTCGATGCGGGTCCAGGGCGTCCCAGCAATCAGCACGAGGTCGGCGCGCTTGCCCTTCTCCAGTGTGCCGCGATCGGCCAGCAGGTTCATGGCGCGCGCGCTGGTGGCGGTACCGGCGATCAGGGCTTCGGACGGCGTCAGCCCCGCCTGCACCAGCAGCTCCATCTCGCGCAGGGTCGAGGCGCCATGGACCGTGCCTGGCATGCCAGCATCGGTGCCGAGCGCGATCGGGACCCCGGCGTCCTTCAGCGTTTTCACATTGGCCAGGGCGTAGCCGAACTTGCGCGCGGCCTGCTTGGCGCGGGGGCTGTCGGGGTCGGCCGGGGGCTTCTGGCCCGGCTTGACCGGCTCGTAGACCGCCAGGGTCGGCGCGTAGAAGGTGCCGTTGGCCTTCAGCTTGGCGACAGTCTCGGCGTCGACCGGCCTGTCCTGCAGACTGTGGGCGATGATGTCCACGCCGGAGTCCGCCGCCACGCCGCCGCGGTCGGACGTCACGGTGTGCGACAGGACCTTGAGGTTCTGCTTGTGCGCCGCCTCGGTCAGGGCCTTCAGCGTCCAGCCGTCCATGCTGGTGTTGTCCGGGGCCGAGCCATAGCGCCAGCCGTCGGTGAAGGCCTTGACCGCGTCGGGCTTGTACGGCGCCAGACCCTCCACCGCCGCGCGGGCGCTTTCGGGCGTGTCGACCCAGCGGGTGGTCGCTTCGTCGGCCCAGTCGGCGCCGTGGCCGCCCGGCGTGCTGATCCGGGCGACGAAGTTGACGTGCGGCGCGGTCAGGGTCGAGAGCCACTGGCGGCGTGGCGCGAACGACTCCGGCTGCTGGTGGAAATCGTTCACCGTCGTGACGCCCGTCGCGACATAGGCGTCGGCGATCTTCGGGGTGATGGCGGGCGCGCCGGCCGGGGTCCAGTGGGTGTGGACGTCGAAGAAGCCCGGCAGCAGAGCTTCGCCCTTGGCGTCGATCACCTGGGCGCCCTTTGGCGGGCGGACATTCGGACCGATCTCGGCGATGCGCCCGTCCTGGATCACCAGCGCGCCCTTATAGGGCGCGGCGCCGACGCCGTCGAAGATCTGAGCGTTGACGATCGCCAGGGTAGACGGCGCGGCCTGGGCGCCGAACGGCAGCAGCGCGCCGGCCGCGAGGCTCACGATCAGCGCCCGTCGGGATAGGGCCACTAGCGGCGAGAGGGGAGCGGTCATGGGCGGCTTTCCTTCTGGGGTACGCATCACAAGTTCGAGCCCGGGGCGCAGAACCAGCAGTCCTCGCCACCGATCGGCATGCCGGGCGGCAGGGTCTCGACAGCGCCCGACCGGGGCGCGGCCAGGGCTTGGCGCGCGGCGGGATCGTCGCTGAGCAGCGCGCGAGACAGCATGGAGGCCTGATCGGCCTCCGCGCCGCGCCCTTGATAGTCCGCCAGAGTCTTGGCGAAGGCGCGCAGGGCGCCGTCAATCTGAGCGGCCGCCGTGGGCGACAGCGCCTTGTCGCTGAGCACGTCGACCAGATTGCCGACGATCCGGGCCCGGATCCGCCGCCGCAGGTCGCCAAGGCGGCCGTCGGCCTGCGCGCCGCCGGGCGCGACGCTGGCAAGCAGGCGATTGGTCAGCTCGGCGACGTCCAGCTGGGCTGGGTCTCGCCGGTTCTGCTCGACCACTCGGTTCAGGCGCGCCGGGTTGAGCAGCAGCGACACTGTCTGGTCCGCCGCCATTTCGGCTGTTGTGGGCAGGTCGAACACCGACGATCCAGCGGTCGGAAAGATCTCGATCTCGTAGGCCTTGTCGCGGGCGCCGGACTGGCCTGAGGACAGCAGCGCCAGAAGGCCGTCGGGCAGATCCAGCGTCGCCGGATCGGTGGTCTTGAGCAGCGCCTCCAGCGCCCGCCGCTGGCTCACCGCCGGCGTAACCGTCGCCACCTCGTGGCCGTCGCCCCGCACGGCGTAGGCGTAGTCCACCCCGCCCACCAGCTTGACCGCCGCCTCGACCTGGTAGCGGTGGAACAGATAGATGGGGACCAGCACGCGCTTCAGGTCCGCCGCCGGCGCGCCCTTGGGCAAGTTGGCGAGACCAAAGCGGCTGAGCGCCAGCCGGCGCACAGCCAGCACGTGGTCCAGCTCGGCGACCGCATCGGGACCATTGTCCCAGAGGGCGCCATAGGGCTGCCCCGTCGCCCCCCCGCGCGAGTCGGCGTCGGTGACGAAGCGCATGCCCTTGGCCTGGGCGTCACGCGCCAGCCGGTCCAGGCGTGCGGCTTCGTTTGAGCCTGGCGCGCCCTCGGAATAGAGCCAGTTGATCGCGAAACGATCCCAGGCTCCGACACCTTTGGCGTAGGCGTCCGAGAGGTCCAGGCGATCGCCTTCGATCTTCACCGCTGGCGCCGGGTAGTCCATCACCGAGGCGCGGCCATAGGTGCTGGCGGCGAAGTTGTGGGACAGGCCCAGCGCGTGGCCGATCTCGTGGACTGACAGCTGCCGAATCCGGGCGAGCGAGACGTTGATCGGGTCGTTCGGACCGCCCTTGCCCGTCTTGTCGGCCCCGACCAAGCCCTCGAAGATCATCCGATCCTGGCGCACCCGAAGCGAGCCCAGCTGAACCACGCCGCGCACGATCTCGCCGGTGCGCGGATCAACAACCGTCGTGCCGGTCGACCAGCCGCGCGTCTGGCGATGGATCCAGTTGACCACATTGTAGCGCGCGTCCATCGGATCGACGCCCTCGGGCAGTGCCTCCACGCGGAAGGCGTCGATGAAGCCAGCATCTTCGAAGGCCTTGGCCCACCAACGACCGCCCTCGATCAGGGCGCCGCGCATCGGCTCAGGCGCCCCCCGGTCGACATAGAACACGATCGGCTTCTTGACCCGCGAGCGCGCCGCGCCTGGGTCAGTCTTTTCCAGGCGGAAGCGGCGGACCAGCCGCTGGACCGTCGGCTGGTCGAGCGGCGCGGCGTAGTCCGCGAACAGCACCTGGGCCGAGGTGCCAGTGCGCGGATCGTGGGCGCGCGAGACGAAGCCAGGGCCCGGCAGGCGGATGAAGCTGTGGTGGACCCCGAAGGTCACCGCGCGAGCGTCCGGAACGATGCCGTTGACCTCGGGACCCGGCTCGTCGGCCGTGAAGGTCTGGCGCGTCTCGAACTCGAGATTGTCGGGGAAGACGCCGACCGCGCTCAGGTCGACATAGCTGAGGTTGGCGGCGGCCTTGAACGCGCCCTGCTTGCCGCGCTTGAGGGCGCTGGTGATGTCGAACGCGTCGCGCAGCAGGAAGGAAGCGATATCGACCGTGAAGCCGCCATCGGGCGTATCGGCGACGACGTCGCCCGACCAGACCACCGAGGCGGGGAAGCTGTCCTGGACGGTGCGCACCTCCTCGGCCCCGCCGTCAACGGCGCGGAAGCCATAGTTCTCGAATGCGATCAGAACCTTCTTGCCCACGCGCCGGAAGACCAGCACCTGGGTGTCGCCCGATGCGGCGCGGTCTAGCCCGACCGGGGTCGAGCCAAGACCGCCGCTGAGGCTGGGTTGATAGAGGTAGCGTCCCGACACCCCGTCGGCGGCGGGCGCCGGCAGGGTGAGGAGCACAGCGCCCTTGGCCGTGTCGGTCTTGACCGGCAGCAGGGCTTGGGAAGAGGCGGACGACGCAGCAGACGCGCGCGTCCCCGGAGCCGAGAAGGCCGCAGGCGCGGCGGCGAGGCCCAGCGCGATCACCGCGCCCGAAACCCACCAACGCGCCTTGCCGGCGCTGAGCCTTGTCATCACGTCGTCCGCCCCCCTGACTAGAACTGCTTCTTGATGCTGAAGTACCAATAGCGCGCGTACGGCGCGTAGACCGTTCCGTCATAGCCCGTCGAGCTGAGCGGCGGGTCCTTGTCGGTGATGTTGCGCACGCCCAGACGCAGCGTGGTGGCCGCCTCGGTGAAGTCGTACTGGCCGTAGAGGTTGGCGGTCAGCTGCGAGTCGACGGCCCAGGGCACGCCCGCGGAGTCGATCAGGTCGGTATCGTCGTAGCCGCCGATGTACTGGGTGAATCCGCCCACGGTCAGCTGCTTGTAGCGCCAGGTCAGCGAGGCCGAGCCCTTCCACTCGGGCTTGCCGTTCTGGTTCAGCAGGCTGCCGCCGCCGGTGATCGTGGTGCCAGCGTTGATCTTGCCTTCGTTCCGAGCCTTCAGCAGCTCGGCGATGCCCGGCGAGGGCGACTGATAGTACTTGATCAGATGGGCGGCGTTCAGGCTGAGGTCGAAGTCGCCGAAGCGGTCGGTGTTGAGCCGCCACATCAGGCCCAGGTCCAACCCTTCGACATCCTGCGGCTGAAGGTTGGTGTACTTGTCGTTGACGTACAGCACCTGACCGGCGGCGGTGAGACCCGTACCGGCAAAGGCGGCGACGTCATCAGCCGTTGGCGCGGCGCGGATGACGTTCGGGTTGCTCGAGCCCGACTGGCGCAGCAGGTAGTCCAGGATGAGGGCGTTGCCCTCGCCGAACACGCCGATCAGGCCTTTCTGCTTCACCTTCCAATAGTCGACCGTGAAGGTGAACTTGCCGAAGTTGGATGGGATGAACCGAGGCTCCAGCACCAGGCCGTAGGACAGGGTGGTCGATTCCTCAGGATCGAGGTCCGGATTGCCGGCCCGCCGCGCCGTGGTCAGCAGCGAGCGCGAGCACGAGGAGAAGGCCGTGATGCGCTTGGCCCGCAGATCGGCCTCGCAGAAGACATAGTCCGTGCGGGTGTTGGAGCGCGACACGACGGTCGCGTTGATCTGCTCCAGGTTCGGAGCACGGAAGCCTTGCGCCCAGGAGCCGCGGACCCTGACGCCATCGACCAGGTCCCAGGCGGCGGCGACCTTAGGCTTGGCGGTGCTGCCGAAGTCGCTGTAGTGCTCGTAGCGGCCAGCTAGCTGGACGTCCAGGCGATGGACCAGCGGGATAGACATCTCGGGCGACACCAGCGGCGCGGCGAACTCGAGATAGGTCGAGGCGACCGTACGGTGGCCCTTGGTGTCGGGATTGATGCTGGAGTTGATCAGGTCGCTCAGCACCGCCCTGCTAATCGGATCGGTGAAGGTGGTCGTGCCGTCGATGCGGCTGTCACGGTCGTCGAGCTGGGTCTCGCGCCGCAGCTCCACGCCCGAGGCCATGCCGACGTCGCCGCCGGGCAGCGTAAAGAGATCAGGCTTGGAGACCTTGAAGTCCCAGGAGGCCAGGGTGCTCTTGGTGCGGCGCTTGACCTTGACCTTGATGGCGTCGATCGCCGCCTGGCTGTTGACGGTCGTGTCCGCGCCGCTGGGGCTGCTGATGTTCGAGCCGTTGAAGACGTTGTAGGCGTCGGGCGTCGACAGGGCGAGCTGAGCGTAGAGCTTGGTGTTGGAGACGTTGTCGCTGATGTCGTCGGCCGTGGCCTCCGAATAGATGAACGCCGACTCCCAGTCGAAACCGAACTTCTCGCCGCGAACGCCGCCCAGCACGCGGTACTGGTCGTTGGTGACGTCCACTTCCGTCGGGCCGAGGTCGGCGAAGGTGTAGCCGCGCAAGGTCAGCGACAGGCCGGCGGCCGGGATATTGAGGTTGGGCAGGCGGTTGGGGTTGGCGGCGCCGTTCGCGAAGGTCACCGGACCGAAGGGGTTCCAGTAGTTGCTGGCCGGGATCGAGATCACGCCCGACGACAAGGTCGCGATCGGCGCCTGCTGGGCGTTGGTCTTGGCGTGATAGAAGCCAAGCTCGCCAAAGACGGTGATGTCGTCGGTCAGGTCGTAGTGACCAGTCAGGAAGACGTTCGAGCGCTTCACCGACGGAATGACGGTCGTGTTCAACGCATAGGAGTCAAAGCGCAGGTCGCGATCGACGCCCGCGGTCGCCAGCGCTCCGTCGTCGATGCAGAGACCGCCGCTGATGTTGAGCTGGCAGCCCGAGAAGCTGGACGGCTGGATGTGGAAGTAGCCCGCGCTGCTGGTCAGGGCCGTCGTACCCTGACGCACCGTGCCGAAGCTCTGGGGGGTCTGGGCGTAGACCCAGGGCGTGGTGGTGCTGCGGCCATCCAGGCTGGTGGCGCCGTCGAAGCGCGTGCCGGCGAACAGCGGGCGACGGTCCAGTGAGGCCGTGTAGGCCTGGTCCTTGGAGCGCAGGTGCGAGCGGGCGTCATACGAGACGAAGGCGCTGATGTTGCCGCGGCCTTCGGCGAAGTTCTTTCCGCCAAAGACGTTGAAATTATAGTCCTGCAGGTTCGTGCCTTCGGCCGTCCCGTACTGGATCGAGGCGGTGATGCCGTCGATGTCGTCGCGCAGCACCGTGTTGACGACCCCGGCCACCGCATCGGCGCCGTAGATGGCCGCCGCGCCGTCGCGCAGCACTTCCATGCGCTTGAGGCCCGTCACTGGAATGGCGTTGCTGTTGTAGGTCAGGACCGGCACGAGGTTGTCGTTGGCCTGGCTGGTCGGGTGCGTGACAACCCGGCGGCCGTTCAGCAGCACCAGCGTGTTGCCGATGCCAAGGTTGCGCAAGTTCACTGAACCGACGTCGCCGCGCGCGCTGTTGCTGCTGCCGGGCGTGTACTGCGCATTGAAATTCACATCGCCCATCTGCGGGATGGTGCGGAACAGGTCATCGCCCGACACTGCACCGGACGCCTGGATCTGGTCTTCGCCGATTAGCGTGACCGGCAGGGCGGCGTTGACCTTGGCTCCCTTGATCTGCGAGCCGACAACGACCACCGCCTCTACCTCTGTCACGGCGGACACCGATGGCGCCGGTTCAGCCTGTTGCGCCCAAGCATGGGCGGCGAAGCTGGCGGCGCATAGCGCCGTGGTCGCAAGCACGAGCTTGCGGTTGTTTATGTTCATGAGAGCCCCTCCAAGAACTCGACGCGCGAGCCGCTCCCCATTCTCCTTCACCGACGAAGAAGAACTCGGCTCCCGCCATACGCCCACCCACTGGAGCGGACGAATGCTATTCCCATCAAATGAATAGGGTTTGGTAGGGGAAATTTTCTAACAATCGCCGCAGCAATGATCACAGAAGAGCAATGCTATGCCCGGGATCGCTCAAGACAGAAGCACAGGAAGATTGATGTAATTGTGGATTGACATCCTATATTTATAAACAGAGCGAACGCATTTTTACCTATTGATGCTGAAATGGATTGATAACCATGCATGGATATCGCGAAATTATATCGCGGAAAATTCGAAATTATAAGCAAATCCATGCGGCCGACACGGCGTTGGAGGCGGACTGACGCCCGCCTCCGCCTCATCCCTAGAAGCGTTTGCGCACCGAGAAACCGGCCGTACGCGGATTGATGCTGACCACCTGCTGCTTGTTGTTCACAGCCGAGGTCACGCTCATCAGCCCGACTTCATCGGTGACGTTGTTGACGAACAGGTAGGCGCCCCAGTCGGCGCCTTCGACGCCAGCCCGGAGGTTGGCGTAGCCATAGTCGCCCTGCTTCTCGTAGTAGACATAGGTCGGGCGGAACTGCGAGGCCGACTCGCCGACATAGGCGTAGTCGGCGCGAACCAAGCCGTTCAGATCGCCGTTGAGCGGCCAGGTGTACTCGGCCGAGGCCGAGCCGCTGTACTTGGCCACGTTCGGGAACTCATCACCGCGCAGGCCGGTCGAGCCGGTGATCAGGATCGTGGAGTTGGCCTGGTCTTCCGTCAGCTTGGCGTCGACGATGGCGGCGGTGGCTTGCAGCGTCAGGCCACGGATAGGACGGGCGACCGCTTCCACCTCGAAGCCCTTGATCTTCGCCTTGCCGGCGTTGGTCAGATAGCTGAAGGCCCCGTTGGCGCTGGTGGCCGAGATCTGCATGTTCGACCAGTCAATCTGATAGGCCGCCGCGTTCAGCGTCAGGCGACGGTCGAACCACTGGCTCTTGATGCCGCCCTCATAGTTCCACAGGCTGTCGGGTTGGTAGGCCAGCAGCGCGCTGGCCAAGCCTGGCACGTTGTTGGCGCCGCCCGGCCGGAAGCCCTTGGCCGCCACGGCGTAGACCATGACGTCGGACGTGACCTGGTAAGACGCGTTCAGCTTGCTGACCCAGCCGTCGGCGCTGGCGTCGACCTGGGCGGCCGGCCCCACGTAGGACTGGGTGATGAAGTTGCTGATCAGGACCTGGCCTGAGACCGTCTTGTCGTAATTGAAGCGGCGCAGGCCGCCGGTCAGCGTCAGCTTCTCGATGGGCTTGTAGGAAACTTCGCCGAAGAAGGCGGTTTGCTTGGTCTCGGTGCCAACGTGACGCCAGGCGGTCAGGTCGTTGGGGTTGATGATCCCCGTGGCGGCGTCGCCCTTGGCGACTTTGCTCTCGATGTAGTCGTCGCGCTTCTCAAGATAGACGCCCGCCGTCCAGTCGACCTTGTCGTCGAACAACGACCCGGTCGCGCGCAGTTCGTGGTTCCAGGAGGTCAGGCCCATCGGCTGGTACAGAGCGCCCGGCGTGCGGCTGTCGGCGTAGGCGGTGTAGGCGGTCAGCTGAGACGCGGTGCAAGCCGGGTTCGTCGAGCCGGTCGCGGCGGGACCGCCGGCGACCCAGTTGCGGCACGAGGTGGCGTTGGCGCGGCTGCCCGAGAGGGTCGGGCTGTAGTCGGAGTTCCGCAGCAGCGTCCACTTGTAGTAGGACGAGGTCGCCGTAACCGTGGCGAAGCTCAGGTCCCACTTTCCCGTGACGTTGTAGAGCCGCAGGTTGTCGCTGGTCGGCGCGATGACCCGAGCATTGGTGTTGTACTCTTCTTTGCCGAGCGCGGGGTACCAGCTGTTCTGACCGTCCAGGGTGGTCTTCTGGAACAAGCCCGAGGCGTTTATCGTCAGGTTCTCGGTGGGCGTGAAGCCCAGCATCAGACGACCGCCGCTGGAATGCTGGTCGTTGATGTTCTTCTTGTTCAGCAAGACGTTGTCGACATAGCCGCCGCCCTCTGTCTTGTAGAGCACCAGGCGCGCGGCCAGCTTGTCCTCGATCAGGGGCACGTTGACCATGCCCTTCACCGAATAGCCGGCGTTGCCGCCCTTGGTGCTGGTCCCCTGGGCCTCGACGGCGCCCGCGTAGCGGCTGCTGTCGGGCTTGTTGAGAATCACGCGGAGCGTGCCGCCCATGGAACCCGAGCCATACAGCGTGCCCTGCGGGCCGCGCAGCACCTCGACGCGCTCGGCGTCGAACAGGTTGACGTCGGCGCTGGTCGAGCTGGCGTCGGCGGTCGTGCCGGCGGGCCCCGTCAGCGGGGTTTCGTCGTAGTAGAGGCCGACCGTGGCTTCGCCGGCGCTGCGCACGCCGCGCAGGGTCAGGCGGCGGCTGGTGGGCGAGTTGCCGTCGACCTGCAGGTTAGGAACAGTGCGGAAATAGTCCTGGATGCCTGAGGCGCCCAGAGCTTGCAGCGACTTCTCCGTGACCGCACTGACACTGATCGGCGTGGTTTGGACAGTGGTCGAGCGCTTCAGAGCGGTGACCACGACTTCCTCGATAGTGCTGGCGTCGGCGGGTTGGCTGGCCGCCTGCTGAGCAAGTGCTTGGCCCCCGGCCAGGCTCGTCAGGGCGCTGGCGCCCAGCGCCAGGGCGCGCAGACCTCTAAACTGCAGTCTCATTCTTGATCCCCTCTTCGCGGTCCGCTCGACAGGCGGCCTGTAGGATCAGACGCAAGGCGTCCCGGCGACCTCATCGCGGGTGACGAAAAAGGTAAAGCTTGGCCCTAGAAGCGCCGCTCGACCTGCAGGCGCAGCGTGCGCGGGGCGACGCCGAAATACTCGATGGGACCAGAGGTGTTCCGCGCCGCAGACGCCCGCCCCGCCCGATCGAGGATATTGTCGATCGAAAGATCAACGCTCCACGCGCTGGCTCGTAGGCCTGCGTTGGCTCCGAAGACGGCGTAGCCGCCCATCTTCAAGTAGTCGGGATTGTCGGGATTGAAGGCCGCCCGCGCGATCCCAGCGTAGGAGGCGTCCAGGCGCAAACTCGCTTCAAGCGTCCCCACCGCCCATCTGCGCTCGACGGACCCCGAGGCCGCGAGGCGCGGAACCGTCGGCAGCCGATCTCCGGCGCGTCCTAGCCCGATGGCGGCGTTGGTGACCTGATCGGCTGTGAGCCGCGCGTCGGTCAGGGTCAGATTGGCGGCCAGGTCCCAGCCCGCCAGCCGCCGCGCGGCGACCTCCGCCTCCAGCCCCCGGATGCGGCTGGCGCCGATGTTCGTGAGGTACGAGAAGGCTCGGTTCTGGGTCTGGGCCGCGTACTGCATGTCGCGCCAGTCGATCTGATAGAGCGCGATATTGGCCGTCAGCCTTTGGCTGGCCGCCTGCGTCTTCAAACCCAGCTCGTAGTTCGTCAGGCGGTCGGAGCGATAGGCGGCCAGGGCGTCTGGCAATCCTGGCACCACATTGACGCCGCCGGGCCGGAAACCTTGGGAGACCTGCGCGTAGGCGAACAGGTCCGTCGAGAGCTCGTGGCTGACCAGGGCCTTGAGGCTCCAGCCGCGCTCCTCTGTCCTCTGGTCGATCGCATAACCTGCCCAGGTTCCCGACACGACATTGGGGACCTGCACCTGGCCGCTGTCGCGCTTGTCGTAGTCGAACCGGCGACCGCCAAACGTTAGCCGCGTGGCCGAGCCGACCGCGTATGACGCCTCGCCGAACACCGCACTCTGACGCAGGCGATTGTCGATACTGCGACGGCCGATCATCACCGCCGGCTCGACTAGCGCGCCGGTGGCGGGGTCGACGTGGCGCACCTGACTGTCGATGTGATCCAGCCGCACCTCGTTGTAGACGCCCACCGTCCAGCTGAACGCACCCTCCCCGGTCGAAGCGGCGCGGACCTCCTGAATTCGGGCGGTCAGGGTCGCCGGCTGGTTCAGGATCGCGGGATACACGCTATCGACATAGGCGCCGTACCCTTGGACCTGCGCCACGTCACAAGCGCTGGCGATCGAGAAGTAGCGCATGCAGCCGGTCGCGCTCTCGCGCTCGCCCAATAGAACGCCGCTGTAGTCGGAGCGGCGGGTCAGGCGCCAACGATACCAGGACGCTGCGGCGGTGACCTCGGCACCGTCGCCGCGCCAGCGCAGGGTGGAGGAGGCCAGGTCGATCTCGCCATCAAACGGCGCCCGCCCCGCATGGACGGTGCGCCACGGTCCGGCGATGTCGTTCCAGGCCGGAATGTCGTCGCGATGGTTCTTCTGATGCGTTGCTGAAAGTAGGGCTGAAAACCTCTCGTTCGGCGACCACAGGACAAGCGCTCGCGCGCCCTGGATGCGCGAGGCGTCGACATCGGAGAGCCCTAGCCGGACGTTGTCGATCACGCCAGGCTGGCG
The DNA here is from genome assembly GCF_002737755.1 of Caulobacter sp. BP25. GTDB lineage: Bacteria > Pseudomonadota > Alphaproteobacteria > Caulobacterales > Caulobacteraceae > Caulobacter. Next base: position 224,298 of record NZ_PEGH01000018.1, on the reverse strand, counting down.
CTGGTCGTAGGCGGTCAGCCGCACCGCCAGGACGTCCGGGATGACGACCGTGTTCAGCGTTCCGGTGACGCCGCCCGCCTGCCCGCCGTGCGCGGCCGCCACCACGCTCGCGCTGACGGCCCCGCCGTTCGCGTTGAGATCCGGGCGTTTGAACAGAATCCGCAGCGCCCCGCCCATCGCACCTGAGCCGTAGAGCGTGCCCTGGGGACCGCGCAGCAGTTCGATCCTGTCGACGTCCACCAGCGCCAGCTCCGGGATCATCACGCCCGGATCGGCCGTGGTTCCGACCGGCCCGGTCATCGAGGTCTCGTCGTAGTAGAGACCCGTCGTCGCTTCGCCAGCGCCGTAGACGCCGCGCAGCACCAGGCGGCGGCCGAACGCGGTCGAGACCAGCTTCAACCCCGGCAGGAGCGGCGCGGCCTTCTCAAGATCCAGCATGCCCATGCGCGACAAATCTTCGCCAGAGACAACGACCATGCTGATCGGAGTCTGTTGCGCCAGGCTGGCTCGCCGCAACGCGGTCACCAACACCGCGTCGAGGGGGGCCGCCACCAGCGATGGAGGCGCTGGAGCGCTCGCCTCGACGGTCGGCGCGGGTCGAGGCGCGGGAACGATCAGAAAGCTCCGCCCGTCGGTCCGCACCGTAAGGCCCGATCCGGCCAGAAGTCGCCGCAGCGCCTCCTCCGGCGTGAAAACCCCGATCAGCGGCGGACTTAGGCGCGCGCGCGTTAGGACAGGTGAGAAGAGAATCTCTCGGTCGCTGCGCACCGCCAATTTGTTCAGCGCCTGGCTCAGAGGCTGGGCGGGCATGTCGAAGCGATACGCCGCCGCCGGCTTTCGCGCACCGGCGGCGGCGACCGGCGCCATCATCCCAGGGCGACCGCACATAACAAGAGCAAGGCGGAACCGCGCCTCATCGACGCTCCCGCCTCTCCACACCAAGACACAACGACTCTCGACCTCCCCGACGGCCTCATCCTTACGCCGCGAGGGCGTCGACCATGCCTCATTTCGCCGGGCCGTCCGTCTTCGGGCCGCGTTCCGACGCCACAAGATCGCCTGTTGCATAGCCACTAGGCAACTGGCCGCGCGGCCTCCGACATCCTCCACCATCGGTCCGCGCCGCTTGACAGAGCCGAGACGGCGATCTCAGCATCCCCCTCGATGTCGGGGCGCACACAATGATCTGGGGCAGGAAGCCTCTCGGGCCCGCAGACCAGGATCAGCTCCTGGCCGAAAGCAGCGCGCGCTTCACCCCCGCGCTCCGAGCCTTCTTCTCTCGCCGGGCTCCCTCCAGTGATGTCGAGGACCTCGTTCAGGAGGTTCTGCTCCGTATCCACAAGCGCCAGCCTGGCGCGGTGGTCACCAATGTCGAAGGCTATCTCTTCGAGGTCGCCGCCAATGTGCTGATTGATCGCGGCCGGCGCGATCGTACGCGCCGGCGCTCAGACCACTGCGAACTGCAAGAAATTCATCATCCGGTTGATGAAATGTCACCGGAGCGCGTCCTACAGGGACGGGAACAGATGGCGCGGGTCCTGGCTGCGTTGAACACGCTGCCGGAACGTACGCGACGGGTTTTCATCCTCGTGCGCTTCGAGGAGATGAGCTACAAGCTCGTCGCCCAGCGCCTGGGTGTCTCCGTCAGCGCTGTCGAGAAACATGTGATGAAGGCGCTGCGGCATTTGCACGAGCGCCTGCGGGATCAGGATGACGTCGACCACGTCGGGCAAAGAGACAGCAGACGACCCGGCTAGCGCGGCGACGTGCTGGTTCGCGCGTCTGCAGAGCGACGACGTCTCGGCGCGGGACCGCCGGGACTTCCAGCTTTGGCTTGACGCCGACGCCGCGAACGCGGCGGCGTGGCGAGAGATCGGTTCGACCTGGGAGTCGATGGCCCTGCTTGAGCGCGATCCGGCGATGGCCGCCTTGCGGGCAGACGCTCTGGGCGCCACGGACCACAGGCCTCGCCGCCTCAGCCGCCGGAACCTAGGGTTGGCGGCCGCGAGTCTCGTGGCTCTGGCTGGCGGCGCCGTTCTGGGCCAGCGCTGGCTGACGACCAGCAAGACCTCCGCCCCTGAAGCGGACGAGCCAGTATTCACGACCGGCGTGGGCGAGCGCTCGACCTTCCGCCTGGCTGACAATTCGGTCGTTACGCTCAGCACCGATTCCGCCGTCCGCGTGAACCGATGGGACAAGGCGCGCCGCCTGACGCTGGTTCGAGGCCAGGCCTTCTTCCAGGTCGCCGAGGACCCTGCGCGCCCGTTCGTGGTCGTGGCTGGCGACAAGCAGGTGACGGCGATCGGCACGGCCTTCGACGTGAGGATGGAGCCCGGCAAGCTCTCGGTGACGCTGGTCGAAGGGCGCGTGCGGATCGCTGGCGCGTCCCCCACGGGCGAGCGGAAGGTCGAGATGTCGGCCGGCTCGCGCTTCGTCGCGGCCGAACCCGCCGACTGGGCGGTCGCCCCGGTCGACACCGCCAAGGAGTCGGCTTGGCTGCAAGGCCGGCTCGTCTTTGACGGCGAGCCTCTTTCGGCGGTGGTCGCCGAGATGAACCGCTTCTCCAAACGCAAGCTGTCCGTGACGGATTCGGCCCTGGCCGCGACCCCCGTCAGCGGCGTGTTCAAGACGGGCCAGGTCGACGCCTTCGCGACCGCGCTCAAGACCTATGGCCTGGCCGACATCGGCCATGCGGACGAAACCCGCATCGAGCTGGTCCGCCCACGCGCCTGATCCACACGGCGAACCCGATCGCCGGCGAATTTATTGTACCGGCGGGGTGAGGTTTCGCGCCGCTCTCGCGTCGTACAGTAAGGCGCCTTCCGGCCAGGCTGGCGCCGTCGTCGCTTTCTCGGGGAAACCATCCATGAAGATCTCCGCCCTGAAGCTCGCGCTTCTGTCCGCCACCATGGCGACGGGACTGCTGGCGCCCCAGGCCTTCGCCAAGCCGATCACCGACGCTGATCGCGCTCAGATCCTGAAGGCCGTCGACGCCGACGCCGCCCAGATCCAGGACGCAGCGCTGAAGATCTGGAGCTTCGCCGAGGTCGGCTACCAGGAGACCAAGAGCACGGCCCTGCTGCAGAGCCAGCTCAAGGCAGCGGGCTTCGACATCAAGGCGGGCGTCGCGGGCGAGCCGACGGCGTTCATCGCCAACTATAAGAACGGCCCGGGGCCCGTGGTCGCCATTCTCGCCGAGTTCGACGCCCTGCCCGGCCTGGCCCAGACCGCCGATCCGGTGAAAACCCCGATCCCGGGCCAAGTCGCCGGCCACGGCTGCGGCCACAACCTGTTCGGCGCGGCCTCCGTCGGCGCGGCTGTCGCGCTCAAGGCCTGGATGGTCAAGAACAACGTGAAGGGCGAGCTGCGCGTCTACGGCACGCCCGCCGAGGAAGGCGGCTCGGGCAAGGTCTACTTCGTGCGCGACGGCCTGTTCAAAGATGTCGACGTCACACTGCACTGGCACCCCGCCAACGCCAACAGCGCCGTCCAGGGCGTCTCCATGGCCAATATTAGCGGCAAGTTCCGCTTCCGGGGTGTCTCGGCCCATGCCGCCGGCGCGCCCGAAAAAGGCCGGTCCGCCCTCGACGGCGTCGAGGTCATGGACGTGGCCGCCAACTTCCTGCGCGAGCATACGCCCGACAAGACCCGGATCCATTACGTGATCACCTCGGGCGGTTCGGCGCCGAACGTCGTTCCAGACTTCGCCGAGGTCTACTACTACGTCCGCCACCCCGACCCCGCCGTCGTCAAGGACGTCTGGTCGCGCGTCGAGAAGGCCGCCGAGGGCGCGGCCCTGGCCACCGGTACGACGGTCGAGAAAGAGATCACCGGCGGCGTCTACGCCCTGCTCCCCAACGACACCCTGGGCCGCGTGATGGACGCCAACCTGCGCAAGGTCGGCGGCATTACCTGGACGTCCGAGGAGATCGCCTTCGCCAAGAAGATGCAGACCTCAATGGTCAATCCGCCTTCGATCGACTCGGTCAAGACGATCGAGCCCTACAAGGTCGAGCTGGAAGGCGGCGGCGGCTCGACCGACGTCTCCGACATCAGCTGGGTGACGCCCACGGTGGGCCTTGGCACGGCGAGCTTCGTGCCAGGCTCGGCGGGCCACAGCTGGCAGAACGTCGCGGCCGCCGGGATGTCGATCGGCGTCAAGGGCGCGGTCAACGCGGCCAAGACCCTGGCGCTGACCGGCGCGGACCTTTTCACCAGCCCGGACATCATCAAGAAGGCCAAGGCCGAGCTCGACCAGCGCCGCGGCCCGGACTTCACCTACAAGGCCATGCTGGGCGACCGTCCACCGGCCTTGGACTACCGCAAGCCGGCCGCCGCCGGACGCGAATAACGATCGCTTCCCCCTTTAGCGATCGTCAGCGGCCGGCGCCGTCTCTCCCCCCTTGAGCGCCGGCCGCGCCTTCCTGCATCGTCTCTGGAGTTTGGCGTGGTCCAGACCATAACCATTACGCGCGAGCGGTTCGAAAGCCTGAAGGGCGGCCTGCCCGCCGTCACCCGCGAGCACCTGTTCAGCGTCTACGGCATCAGCGAGACCACCTGGAATAAGCTGCGCAAGGGCGAGCCGATCAAGCTCGGCACCTGGGAGCGCATCCAAGCTCGTATCGCACGTAGCCGAGCTCAACTGGCGGGCTGCGCCTAACGCCGGCTCCGTGAGATCGGAACGGCGCAGCCACTTTCAGCTTCCCGCTGGGCCGTCTTCTCGAGACTGAGGCTTACCATCAATCCCCACGCTCAAGGCTCGGCGCAGGCAGTCGCCCACGGCCTCAGCCTGAGGTCCGAGGATGATGTGGATGACGTTGTGGCCGAGGGTGACGCTGCCGCGAGCGCCGGCTTTGGCGAGGGCGGTTTTGTCGAGCTTTTCGGGGTTATCGAGGACCAGGCGCAGGCGGCTGGCGCAGGCGGTGACCTCGCGCAGATTGGCCGGGCCGCCGAGGGCGGCGAGGATGGCCTGAGCCTTGGCCTCGTCTAGGGCCTCGTCCAGCGCGGTCGGGGCGGCGACGGCCTGGGCCGGCTGGGCCTGGGTCTGAGCTTGGACCGGGGGCGCCGGAGCGCCCAAGGCCGCGCGGATCTCGCCGGCGACGGCGTCGGCGATCGGGCCCAGCACCACCTGCAGGGCCTTGTCGGAGGGCTTGACGATCCCGCGTGACCCCAGGGCCTTGAGGGCCGGCTCGCTGACGACGGCCTGGTCGACGACGATCAGGCGCAGGCGCGTGGTGCAGGCGTCGACACTGGTGAGATTGGCCGCCCCGCCCAGAGCCTGAACAAAGTCAGCCCCGCGCCCGCCGCCGGTCGTGACCGTGGCCGCCGCCGGAAGCTCCTCGTCCTCACGGCCGGGGGTCTTCAGGTCGAACCGCGCGATGGCCCAGCGGAAGAGACCGTAATAGACGCCAGCGTAAACGAGGCCGATCGGGATCAGCCACAGCGGCCGGCTAGCCTTGCCGAAGTTCAGCACATAGTCGAACAGGCCCGCCGAGAACGTGAACCCCAGCTTCACATGCAGCATGTCCAGGAGCGCCATGGAGACGCCCGTCAGGATGGCGTGGATCGCATAGAGCGCCGGGGCCAGGAACATGAACGAGAACTCGATCGGCTCGGTCACCCCGGTCAGGAACGAGGTCAGGGCCAGCGAGGCCAGCATGCCGCCCACGGCCTTTTTCTTCTCGGGCTTGGCGGCGTGGTACATGGCCAGGCACGCGGCCGGCAGACCAAACATCATCACCGGGAAGAACCCGCTCATGAACGCCCCGGCGGCCGGGTCGCCGGCGAAGAAGCGGCGCAGGTCTCCCGTGGCGCCGTGATAGTCGCCGACCACGAACCAGGCGATGTTGTTGAGGATGTGGTGCAGGCCGGTGACGATCAGGACCCGGTTCAGGAACCCGTAGACCACAAGGCCAAGCTCGCCTGAGCCGACCACGGCCCGGCTGGCCGCGTCGACCCCGCCGTTGAGGACGTCATAGCCCAGGCCCAGCAGCAGGGCGATGGCCAGACCCGCCAGCCCTGAGACGATCGGCACGAACCGCCGGCCGCTGAAGAAGGCCAGATACTCGGGCAGCTTGAAGCCCGAGAAGCGGTTGTAGAAGAGGCCGCCGATGATCCCCGAGACGATGCCGATCGGCACGCTGAGCTTTCCCAGCGCCTTGGCCTTATAGGCGGCCGAGGCCAGGTCCGCGTGGGCCTGGACAAGGCCCGCCATCACCTCGGCCGGGACATGCAGCAGGGCTTTGGCGCCCTCGGTGGCGATCAGGAAGCAGACCACGCCCGCCAGGCCCGCCGCGCCGTTGTTCTCGCGGGCCAGGCCCACGGCCACGCCGATGGCGAACAGCAAACCGAGGTTGGAGAAGATCGCATCCCCGGCCGCGGCCACGAAGCCGATGTTGAGGAGGTCTGGCTGGCCCAGGCGCAAGAGCAGGCCCGCCACCGGCAGCACCGCGATCGGCAGCATCAGGGCCCGGCCCAGCGGCTGGAGATCTCGAGCGGAGACTTCATCGGAGACTTCATGCTTTAGGCTCCGAAGGCTTGGACAAGGCCGCGCACGGCCTGCGGCGAGGTCTGGGCCAGGGCCTGGGCGGCGAGCTTTTGGCAAGCGGCCAGATCAAGATCGCGGACGCGGGCCTTGACCTCCGGGGCGATGGCGGCCGTGGTCGACAGCTCCGTGACCCCAAGGCCCAAGAGGATCGGCGTGGCGGCGACGTCAGAGGCCAGGCCTCCGCAGACCCCGACCCAGCGGCCGTGGACCTTCGCGCCCTGGCAGGTCTGGCTTATCATCCGCAGCACCGCCGGGTGCAGGGCGTCGATCCGGGCGGCCAGCTCGGGATTGCCCCGGTCCATGGCCAGCACGTACTGGGTCAGGTCATTGGTGCCGATCGACAGGAAGTCGGCCTCGGCGGCGATCAGGTCGGCAGTCACGGCCGCAGCCGGCGTCTCGATCATCACGCCCAGCTCGACGTGCGTGATCCCAAGCTCGCGCTTGGCTTCTTCCAGCACAGCGCGCACGGCCCGCAGCTCGTCGAGGCTGGCGATCATCGGAACCATGATCTTGCACTGGCCTTGAGGCAGAACCCGCAGGATGGCGCGCAGCTGGGTCTTCAGGAGATGCGGTCGCCACAGGCTGACGCGCACGCCGCGCAGGCCCAGCGCCGGGTTCTCCTCGGCCGGGATCGGCAGATAGGGCGCGGCCTTGTCGCCGCCGACGTCCAGCGTGCGCACGATCAGCGGCCGCCCCTGCAGGGCGTCGGCGATGGCCTGGTACTGGCGGGCCTGCTCGTCCTCATCGGGCGGGGTCTGGCGGTCCAGGAACAGGAACTCGGTGCGAAGAAGTCCGCTGCCCTCCGCGCCGTTCTCGATCGCCGCCAAGGCGTCCTTGACCGAGCCGGTGTTGGCGAAGACCTCGATGCGGGTTCCGTCCTTCGTCACGGCTGGCGCGTGGGCGGCGGCGTGGGCGGCGGCCTTGCGGGCCTGGCGCTGAGCCAGCTGCGTCTGGGCCGCCTCCAGAGCCGGGGCGTCGGGGGCCACGCGAAGGCTTCCCCCATCAGCGTCGAGGATCAGGGCGGTTCCGTCCGCGATCGACAGCGCCGCGCCGCCCAGCGCCACCAGGGCCGGGATGCCCATGGCCGCAGCCAGGATCGCCACGTGCGAGGTCGGACCGCCGCGCGCGGTGGCGAAGCCGGCGATGACGCCAGGGTCAGCCCCCATCAGCTGCGAGGGCAAAAGCTCGTCGGCCAACAGGATCGAGCCGGGCGGCAGCACCGCGGCGTCATCGTCTTCGCCATTGAGAGCGCGCAGCACCTGGCGCTCCAGGTCGATCAGGTCATCGACCCGCTCGGCCATCCGGCGATCGCCCAGCGCGCGCAGCGCCTCGACATAACCGCCCACCGCCGCGCGCCAGCCAAAGCCGGCGCTCTTGCCCGCCGCGATCAGGCTCTTGGCCTGGGCGAGAAGCTCGGGGTCGTCCAGGAAGGCCAGGTGGGCGGACAGGATAGCCTTGCGGGCCTTGTCGCCCCCAGGGGCGTTTTCTTTGGACGCATTGGCCTCGATCTTGGCGCGGACCTTGTCCAGGGCGGCCACCAGCGCGGCCTCTTCAAAGGCCTGCCCCTCGCCCTGCTCGCGCACGGCGATGTCGGACGAGGCCAGGCGAACGGCCTTGCCGATCGAAAGCCCCGGCGCGGCCAGCACGCCCTTCAGCACCCCGTCGGCCGGCAGCGCCGCCGGCGCCAGCGGCTGCGACGCGATCGGGGCCGGGGCGGGCGCTGGCGCAGCCTTCGCCAAGACCCGAGCCCCCTCGCCCATGCCGCTCTCGATCAGCGCGACGATGGCCGCCACGGCGTTCGCGGCGTCCGCGCCCGAGGCCGTGACCACGATCTCGTCGCCGTGGCGCACAGCCAGGGCCATCAGCCCCACCGGGCTCCTGGCGCTGGCGCGGCGCGCGCCCACGACCAGCGCCGTCTCGCCGCCAAAGGTCTTGGCCAGCTCGGCGATCCGCGCCGCCGGCCGCGCGTGGATCCCGTGCATCAAGGGCACGGTCACCGCGCGGGAAATCTCGTTGGACGCATCCGAGGCGTTCGAGGCCGCCGCACCGCCCAGCGCCCGCAGCTCCATCAGGAAACCGCCCGCCTCCACGGCCTGGTCCTGGTCGCGGCGCACAATCTCGAAGGCTTCGGGATTGGTGATGACCACCGGCGTGATCAAGCTCTTGGCCCGCTGGGCCAGGAAATCCAGATCAAAGCTGATCAGCCCATCGCCCGCGCGCACCGACTGGCCCTCACGCACGCGGACCTCAAAGCCCTCGCCGCCCAGAGCCACCGTCTCAAGCCCCACATGCATCAGAATCTCGGCCCCGCACGCCGCGCGCAGCGTCACCGCGTGACCCGCCCGGTGCACTGAGGCCACAACCCCGTCGCAAGGCGCCACAAGCTCGCCACCCAACGGATCAATCGCAACCCCGTCGCCCAGCATCCGTCCCGCAAACACCGCGTCCGGAGCCTCATCCAAAGACGCGATCCAGCCTTTCAAGGGCGATGCAAGAACGAGGTGGGACAAGGGCTTGGACTCTTCTCGAAGACGGGTTCACGGGCGATGGGGGTCATGCGTTCGATCGCCGCGAAGGGTTGACGCTCGTGGCCCTGAAGCTCAAGCAAAGACCAACCTTTGCCCCGCCGCGCAAGCACGCGGCCGGGGATAGTGGCCAAGCCGGAGTTTTTGGCCGCGCCGCCTAGCCGAAGAGCGCCTCGGACGACTTTTAGACCTAGACCTTGCCGACGATCCGAGGCGCCTGCAGGGTTTGGCTGAAGGTGGGGCCGAAAGCTGCGCGCATGAAACAGTCGGCGGAGGCGAAGGCCAAGTCTTGATCAGGGTACGGTTTAGGGCCGGGCCAACGCCTGTTTTCCGGAAGGTTGCCCAGACATAGGCGCCGCTCCGGCCTCAGGACGGAGCTTCTTGAGATAACGGGGTGGAAAGAAACCCATTACGGACCGAATTATGATTGGTATTGGAATGGTCGCACGTGACCAGCATGAATGGCCAACGGCGACGATTTGCGTGGGGAGCGCTGGGCGATGACATTCGCGGAACGGATCGGACGGCTCGACCCCGCCGGCGATCCGGCCCCCCTCTACAAGCAACTGCAGCGCACGCTGCGCGAGGCGATCCATAAGAAGATCCTCGGCCCCGACGACGCCCTGCCTGCGGAGCGGGACTTGGCCGACGAATTCAAGATCTCGCGGATCACCGTGCGCAAGGCGCTGGACGGCCTGGTCAGCGAAGGCCTTCTGACCCGTCGCCAAGGCGCCGGCACCTTCGTCGCGGCTCGGGTCGAGAAGAGCTTCTCCAAGCTCTCGTCCTTCACCGAGGATATGATCGCGCGCGGGCGGGCGCCGCGCAGCCAATGGATCAGCCGCAGCGAAGGTCAGGTCACGCCGGAGGAGTCGCTAACCCTGGGGCTCTCGCCCGGCACGCCCGTCTATCGCTTCGCCCGCATCCGCTACGCTGACGGCGCGCCCATGGCGGTGGAGTACACCACGATCGCCGCCTTCGCCCTGCCATCGGTCGAGGCGGTGGGGGTCTCGCTCTACGAGGCGCTGGAGTCCACGGGCCACAGGCCCGTGCGAGCCTTGCAGCGCTTGCGCGCGGTGCTGTTCGCCGCCGAGCAGGCCGATCTGTTGGGCGTCCCTGCCAAAGACGCGGGACTGCTGATCGAACGGCGCGGCTTCCTTAAGGACGGCCGGGCGGTGGAAGTCACTCAGTCCTATTATCGCGGCGACGCCTATGACTTCGTAGCCGAGCTGAACGCCCAGGGCTGACGGCGGTCGCTCTTGCTAATGGACACACCGTCCTCGTCGAGAATGGCAAGATCGCCACCATGGTCGAGCCCCCCCTTGGAGCCGAGCGCCAGGACCTCGCCGGCGGCCTAACCGCCCCCTTGGGCAAAGAAAAAGGCCGCCAGTCACCTGGCGGCCTTTCCCGTCTTCGCCCTTCGGCGTGGCTACATCTTGTAGCGGACACCGAACATGATGGTCCGGCCGAAGTGGTTGTATTCGTAGTTGCGCTTGGCCTCGAGGTCGGTGAAGCGGTCGCGGTACTCGTCGGTCAGGTTCACGCCTTCCAGAGAAACCTCAAGATTGTCGTTCACACGGTAGCGCATGGAGGCGTCGACATTGATCGAGCTGTTATAGCCCTCGAACACGTTACCGGTGCCGCTGGTGGCGTCGATAAAGCCGCTACGATAGGCCACCGAAGCGCGCGCGCTGAACTTGTCAGCTTCGTAGTAAAGGGTCGCGTTATAGGCCCGGCGGGACAGGTTGAAGAGACGCTCGCGCTCGGTGCGGCTGACCAGGACCGGGAAGCCGCTGGCGGGGGTCGGGTTTGTCGCCGCGCCTTGGACGGTGTAGTCGACGTCGGAATCGACCAGCGTCACGTTGGCGATACCGCCGAAGTTCGACCAGAAGCCTGGCAGGAAGCTGAACGGTCCCTGCACAGCGAACTCGACGCCCTTGAGCTTGCCGCCCTGGCCGTTGACCGTGGTGTTGATCGTCCAGGGTTGGCCTTCGGGATTGGCCGCGGCCGGCGAGCTAGCCAGGATCAGCGAGGTCGGCAGGCCGGTCGAAGCATAGGTCCCCTGACGGGTCGCCGAGATCGGGAAGCTGTCGATGTCCTTTTGGAACACCGCAACCGAGAAGATCGACTCACGCGCGAAGTACCATTCGACAGCGGCGTCGTAGGACTTGGCCCGGTAGGGATCCAGTTGCGGGTTGCCGAAGGTGACGCGGTAGTTGAAGCCGTCGACGGTGCCGCCGGGGCTCAGAGTGCTGAGGTTCGGACGCGTCATGACCTCGGCCGCCGACAGGCGCAGGATCAGTTTGTCGGTCGGATACAGCACGAAGTTCGCAGCCGGCAGCCAGTCCGTGTACTTGCGATCGACGGTGACGCTCTGGCTGTTGTTGATGCCGGTCGAGGACTGGTCGGTCTTCACATAGCGCACGCCCGCGTTCAGGGCGTAGTCGATGCCTGCGATCTGGCTCTTCAGGTCCATCTGCAGGTAGGCGCCTGTGTCTTTCTCGGTGACCGAACGGGTGTTGCCCGCCTGAACGATCAGCGGACGCTGGTACAGGTTGATCAAGGCCGTAGCGGCCTGCAAATTCGGCACCGCCCAGCTCGTCGTCGTGCCGGCGGGCGCCTCAGCGCCCTTCAGTGTGAAGCTCTGAGCCAGAGCGGCCGTCACGGGCGCGCCGTAGGTTCCCGTAGCGCAGGTGAAGGCGGCGCAGTACGTCGAGTCGCGCGCGCCTTCGCGCAGGTCGAAGTCAAACTGACGGAACGAGACCCCGCCCTTCAGGGACACCGCTTCGGTCATCGCCCAATCGCCGTTTAGGGCGAAGGTCTTGAACTTGTTGGTGTTGTTGGACGGACGGTCGCGGAACTCGGCGAACTGGAAGTTCGTCGGGTCGGTGACGCTGGTCCCGAACGCCAACACCGGTTTCTTCATATCGGTGTAGTCGTAGCGATAGCCGGTGGCGTCGCGATCATCAAAAATGATCGTGGTTTCGTAGGGGATATCGGCGTCCGACTTCGAGAAGCCAGCCAGGGCGTCGATCTTGAACTTGTCGCTGAACTCGTGCTGCAGATTGGCGCTCAGCTGCTGGAACGTGGTGTCCAGCTTGCGCTCGTAGTGTTCGATCCGCACCCAGGCGTTGTCGAACGTGCCCTTGATCAGGTTGTTGTTGCTGTCGATCGTGTAATCGCGGACGCTGATCGAGCGCTCGTTCGAGCGGAACAGCACCTCGCCCCACTTCTCGTTGCGGATCGCCTTATAGCGCGAGAACAGGCCGTCGATAGACAGCTTGGTGCGGTCGGTCGGGGCGAACTGCAGGCTGCCAGTCACGCCCAGACGCTCACGATCGTGATTGATCTCGCCGTAGCGCGGAATGCGCGGGTGGAAGGCCAGGGCGACCTGGTTACAGGCGTCGCTGGGCACGTAGGTTCCGCCCGAGTTCTGGGTGGTAAAGCAATTGGTCGTTCCAACGCGGTTGAAACGGGCCTGCGCCCAGCGGACCGTGTTGTTGGTCGACTCGATCTGGTTCTGCTGCGAGTAGGCCGCCGAGATCGAAGCGGCCCAGAAGCCGCTCGGCGCGCGATAATTGACCAGACCGGCCACGCGCGGACCCAGATCGTCGCTCAGGTCATTATACTGACCCTGCGCGCTGAGGGCCATGGTGAAGCCGTCCTTGCCGCGCATCGGATTGCCGGTGTTCAGGTCGACCACCGCGCCCAGCGAACCTTCGTCGAGCGAAGCCTCGGCGGTCTTGTGCACGACCAGCGAGCTGAACAGTTCCGAGGCGAAGACGTTGAAGTCGAAGCCGCGCTCGCGGTTGGCGCTGGCGCCGTCGGATGTCGTGGCAATGGCCTCCATGCCGTTCACGCGAACGCGGGTGAACTGCGAACCCAGACCTCGCACGGTGATGGCGCGACCTTCGCCGCCGTCGCGCACGATCGAGATGCCAGGCACGCGCTGCAGCGACTCGGCGAGGTTCTGATCGGGGAACTTGGCGATGTCTTCGGCGACGATCACGTCCACCGACGAAACCGAGTCGCGCTTGGCGTTCAGGGCCGCGTCCAGCGACCGACGGAAGCTCGTGACGACGATTTCCTCGACAACGCCCTCGGCGGGCTCGGCGGCCTGCGCCGCAGGAGCGGTCTGCGCCATCGCGCCGCCAGCCATCATAAGAGTCAAAGCCAAGGCGCCGCCCGAGACGCCGTACTGGAGCGCGCACGCGCGCTTAGGGATACATTTGGACATGTTGTCTCCTCCCGTGTCGACCATCGGCGTCCGCGCCGTATTTGGCCTTTGATCCGCTTCGCGACCTGCCCTCGCGAAACGAGTCCCAGCCGGTAAGTCTTCGTTTTTTGTCACCGGTGTCAGAAGTGATCTTTGTTTTTTGACACCGGTATCACAGTGCTAACAAAGCCACGGACGCGCTACAAGGCCGCAATACGGCGTAAGGTTTCAGAACCGGGCGCGCCGTTGCGTTTCCGACACATAGCGTCGTTCGCCAACAGTGTCGCTGGCGCAAGGAGATATGGGGAGCGCCGCTAGAGCGCGTGCGGTTTAAGTTTGAGCGGTTGAACCGCGCAAACGCACTCTAGGTGTATGAAGTTAGAGCCTATTTAGGCCTGGGGACGGCATTACGCCTCTTCGGGGCGGTAGTTGCTGACCCGATAGAGACCCTGCAACATGGCCTCGCGCTGATCGAGGGGCAGCTCGGCGCCATGAGCCCTAAGCAAGCGCAGGGCGTCGATGTGGACGTCCACGGCGTCCCAGCGCCAATAGCCGGCGTGTTCGCAGCTATCGACCAGAGTGCAGAGCGACACAGCGGCCTTGTCGATCCCCGCGTCGGACACGAAGGCGCTGACGTCGATGATCCGGGAGCCGAGCACGTAGAGACCCTCATAGACCTCGGTCACGCGTTCGGGCGTATCCCTGCCGAAGCGACGTTCGATCTCGGCGATCGCCTCGTCCAGCGCGGCCATGGAAGACTCGCGCAGACTCTCGACCCCGGCTTCGGCGGCGGCGATGGCGTCCTTAGCCATGATCCCGCCCCGTTCCTTGATCAGGGCGGTCAGGCGGTTGGTGGGGCGGAACTTGCGGACTTTCATATCTGCACCTTAGCTGGGCGCATCAGGTTTGCGATTTCGTCGTCGGACATGTTAGGCGTCTGCGCATCGCCCACCTCCGGTGGAAGGTCATCCTTACGCCGCCCATCCGTACCCGGCGGCGGTCCTTCGTGCTTGAAGCGCCGATCGGGTCCGACATAGGTGTCGCACTCGATGAAGGCGCGGTCCTCGCGGGCCACCCAGAAGATGCGTTCGAGCAGCACCTTGGGCGTGATCGGCTTGGCCACCATGAAGTTGGCGCCTGCGTCGCGGACCTTGAAGATCTGAGAGGTGCGGGTGTGACCAGTGACCAGGATGACGGGAATGTAGCGGTTGGTCTCGCCGCCCTCCCGCCGAAGCCATTGAATGAACTCGATGCCGTCCGTGGTCGGCATCTGCACATCACTGATGATCAGGTCGAAGGTCTTGGTGCGAACCAAGGTCTGAGCGTCGGCGACGCTTTCGGCGCGGAGCAGTTGCTTGACGCCGAAACCCGACACGACCTGAGACAGAATATCCAGCGAGGGACCGTTGTCATCCAGCACGAGCACCGTCGCCCGCTCGAGGTTGATCCGTGTCGAGGGGAGAAGCGCGTCGCTCATCGGCGCTAGAAGAAGTCGAGTTCGCCGGCGACTTGGCGTTCCTCGGTCTGCTCCTCGGCGCGCAAGCGCTGGGCCATGTCGGCGAGACCAAGACCGTTGAGGACCGGCGTGATCGACATGCTCCACTCGCCAGAGGCGTGATGGCCGATACGCTCAAGCACTTCCGACAAACCGTGCAGCCTTTGGCTCAGCTCGTCGAGAGCCTGTAGTCGCGCCAGGTTCTCGATCGTGGCGCCACCGCTGGCGAGATCCCCGGCGAGATGCTCGCAGTCCCGGCAGATCGCGGCCGCCGACGCCAACTCCACCGCCAGGCGACGCGACAACTCACCGACCGCGAGATGCTCGGTCGTGTCGGTTGTCGGCGTCTGGAGCGGCGAAGCTTGCATACGGTTAGAACAGATCCACGTCGCCGCTGGAGGCGGCGGGCATCGGAGCGGGTGCGGGACGACGGACGTCCTGAGGCGCGTTGTCGACGGCCACCAGGCGCTGGCGAACGCGGCCCGAGGCCGGCCAGAACTCGACCCGGCGAGCCGAAACGCCGCCCGTGCTGGACGAAACGATCGGAATACCTTCGTCGCGCAGGAAGCGCTCGGCGAACGCGGAGTTGCTGGCGCCGACGTCCGAAAGACCATCGAACAGCTTGGCGCCGCCAAAGATCTTGGCTTCCAACCGTTCCCGGCGGGCGCCCTTCTTCAGCAGTTCGTTGATCAGCAGTTCCATGGCGTAGGCGCCGTAGCGGACCGCGTCCCCGCCGGTCCCGCGTCCGTCGCCGGAGTCGGGCAGGAGGAAGTGGTTCATACCGCCGACGCCCGACTGCGGGTCACGGATGCACGCTGAGATGCACGAGCCCAGCACGGTGGTCATCACCACGTTGGGATCGGTCGTCACGTGGCTCTCGCCTTGGGTGACGTGAACCTTGATCGCGCGCTCAGTGTCTTCGGAGGGGTTGTGGTGCGTCATGTCAGCTGCCCGAACACTTGTTCGATCTTCTCGCGCAGTCCCTGAACGGTGAACGGCTTCACGCAATAGTTGTTGACGCCGAACTGCACGGCCCGCTGGACCAGTTCCCGGTCTGCGCGGCCCGTCAGCATGACGAAGGCCGTCTGGCGGATCGGCGGGTGCGAGCGCACCGCGCGGAGCAACGCCAGACCATCCATCTTCGGCATGTTGAAGTCCGAAATGACGAGGTTGGCCGGCTTGGCCAGGAGGTTCTTCAGAGCCTCCTCGCCATCGGGCGCCTCACGGATATCCTTGAAGCCGATCTGCTGTAGAGCATTGCGGATCAGCGCCCGCATGGTCAGCTGGTCGTCGACGACGAGAACGGAAATGGTGCTTGCTTGGGGCATGGGTTTAGCGCCTCGCCGAGGCCAGATCGAGAATGGACTGGCCCATGGAGGACAGGGACACCTGTTTCTCCACGGCTCCAGCTTCGAAAGCAGCTCGCGGCATGCCGTAGACGACGCAACTGGCCTCGTCCTGACCCAGGGTCCGGGCTCCAGCCTTGCGCATCGCCGCCAGGCCCTGGGCGCCGTCACGGCCCATGCCCGTAAGGATCACGCCCACCGCCTTGTCCCCGAGCGTATTGGCCACCGAGTTGAACAGCACGTCCACCGACGGACGGTGGCCGCTGACCGGGTCCCCGGCCACGAGACGACAACGCAGGCCAGCCGAACGAACGACCTCGAGGTGGGTAGCGCCGCCGGGCGCGACATAGACCTTGCCCGGCTCAAGCACCGCGCCGTCCGAGGCTTCGGTGACCTTGGCGCCGCTGGAGCGATCCAGGCGCGCGGCGAAGCTGGCGGTGAAGGTCGCCGGCATGTGCTGGGTGATCACCGTCGGCGGGCAGGTATCGGGGAACTGCTGCAGGATCGACAGCAGCGCCTCGACGCCGCCGGTCGACGAGCCGATCGCGACCAAGTCACCCGACGGCATGTAGTCCTTGCGGGGCGCCCGGGCGGGGGCGGCGTCGGCCTTGGTGCGCACCGAGGCGCGCGCGGCCGTCTTCACCTTGGTGACGATCTCGGCCAGAGCCTCCTGGGTGCCCGTCGCGTCAGCCGGCTTGCCCACGCAATCGACCGCGCCCAGTTCCAGGGCCCGCAGCGTCATTTCCGCGCCGGCCTGGGTCAGGGTCGAGACCATGACCACCGGCATGGGCCGAAGACGCATGATCTTCTCGAGGAACTCGATGCCGTTCATGTTCGGCATCTCGATATCCAGGGTGACGACGTCGGGGTTCAGGGCCTTGATCATGCCCCGAGCCTCGAAGGGGTCTCCGGCGCCGCCAACCACCTCGATCTCAGGATCCCGGTTCAGGGCGGCGGAGATCAGACTCCGCATCGTAGCGGAGTCGTCAACAACGAGTACGCGGATCTTAGCCATTAGCGGCCCACCTTTCTGTAGGCGGTTAGACCGCTGCTTTCGAACGCGGTCACGGAAGCGCCAACGCGCTCGGAGTGGCCGACATAGAGACGGCCGCCAGGGGCGACGAGCGGCGCGAAGCGGCTCCAGACGCGTTCCTGTGTAGGTTCATCAAAGTAGATCACGACATTCCGACAGAAAATGGCGTCGAATGGGCCTTTCATAGGCCACGACGGACCGTTGAGATTTAGTTCCCGGAAGGCCACGAGGCTTCGGGCGGCTTCACAGACGCGCCAGGCGCGACGGTCGCTGGGGTCGCGATCGAAGAACTGGCTACGGGTCGCCGCAGGGATGCCTTCCAGCAGGTTCTCGTCGTAGACGGCGGCCCTGCCGGTCGCCAACACGTTGGTGTCGATGTCCGTGCCCAGGATCCGGATGTCCAGGTCCGCGGCGTTGGGCCACACCGAAAGCACGGTGAAGGCCATCGAGTACGGCTCCTGCCCTGAGGACGAGGCCGCCGACCAGAGGCGCAGACGCCGGCCAGCCCGCACCTGATCGGCGACGGGCTCCAGCACGTTGACGCGCAGGTCCTCGAAGTGGTGCGGCTCACGGAAGAAGCGCGTGACGTTGGTGGTCAGCGCCCGGAGCATCTCCTGGCTTTCGTCGCCGCCCTTATCGCTGGCCACGAAGGTGCAGTAGTCGGCGAACGAGCGGAGGCCCAGGGCCCGCAGGCGCTTGGCCAGGCGCGAATAGACCAGCGTCGCCTTGCTGTCGGGCAGGCTGATGCCCGCCAGATCGTACAGCAGCGCGGCGATGCGCTTGAAGTCCTGGTTGGTGAAGGCGAACTCGCCATCGACGATGGCGTCGCGTTCCGAAAGGGCTGCAGCGGTCATCAGGCGGCCATCGCCTCCCGTTCCGGCAGAATGCGATCCAGCGAGATTTCACTGATCATCCGGCCCTCGATGGAAATAATGCCGCGAACGAAGCTGCGAACCGCGTCGCAGGCTACGTCGGGCGTCGGCTGAATCATGTCGTCGTTGACGGACAGGATATCGGACACCGCGTCGACCAGCAGGCCCACGGTGCGGTCTGCCGCCTTGACGACGATGAAGACGCTGCGGACGGTCGGCTCCAGGACCGGCATACCCAGACGGCAGGCCAGGTCCATGATCGGCAGGACCGCGCCGCGCAGGTTGATCACGCCGCGCATGTAGCCGGGCGATTGCGGAAGGGTGGTCGCCGGGCTCCAGCCGCGGATTTCGCGGACGGCCATGATGTCGACGCAGTACTCCTGGTCGCCCACCTGGAAGGAAATGAGTTCTCGGCGTTCAGCGCCGGTGGCGGTGGCATGATCTGTCATGACTTACTCCGCGGCGATGAGAGTGGGTTCAGGGGGGCGGGGCGTGGAGCCTTCGCGACGCCGCATCCCGATCGTAGCGTCGACGTCGAGGATCAGAGCCACGCGGCCGTCGCCCAGAATGGTCGCGGCGGCGACGCCTTCGACCTGCTGGTAGTTCTGCTCCAGCGACTTGATAACCACTTGGCGTTGGCCGTGGATGGCGTCGGCGACCAGGGCCGCGCGCGAGCCGTCCTCGCCCTCGACCAGCAGCACCACGCCGTCGGTCGGCGGCGGGCTCTGGTCTCGGTAGCCGAGCGCCAAACCAACGTCGATCAGCGGTACGAAGCTGTCGCGGACGGCCAGCACCGAGCCCACGGGCCCCAGCGGACGGATCTCTTCCGGCTTCGGGCGCAGGCTTTCGACGATGGCGGCCAGCGGCACGACCAGGGTTTCGCCGGCGACGTCGACCACCATGCCGTCCAGGACGGCCAGGGTCAGCGGCAGGCTAAGCGTGAAGGTCGAGCCTTGACCCGGGCGAGACGTGATCGAAATCCGGCCACCCAGGGCCTGGACCGAGCGCTTGACCACGTCCATGCCGACGCCGCGGCCCGACACGTCAGAAATCTTGTCGGCGGTCGAGAAGCCCGGGAGGAAGATCAGGTTGTCGATTTCTTCGTCGGTCAACTGCAGGTCGGGCGCGATCAGGCCCTTCTTGACGGCGATCGAGAAGACGCGTTCGCGGTTGATGCCCTTGCCGTCGTCCGAGACCTCGATGACGATCCGGCCGCTGCGGTGCAGGGCAGCCAGGCGGACCATACCTTCAGGGTTCTTGCCGGCGGCCTTGCGCTCATCGGGGCTTTCCAGCCCGTGGTCGATGGCGTTGCGCAGCATGTGGGTGATCGGTTCGGCCAGACGCTCGATGACCGTCTTGTCGACCTCGGTGTTCTCACCGTCCATCACCAGGCGAGCCTGCTTGCCCGTCATGTTGGCGACTTCGCGGACCAGACGCGGCATGCGCTGGAACACCGACTTCACCGGCTGGGCGCGGATGGCCATGACGCTATCCTGGATCTCGCGCGTCAGCTGTTCCAGCTCGTCGAGGCCCATGGCCAGGTTGGAGGATGGGGCGATGCCGTATTCGCCGACGCGCTGCGCCAGCATGGCCTGGTTGATGACCAGTTCGCCGACAAGGTCGATCAGGCGGTCGATCCGCTCGGGATCGACGCGGATGACGGACTGGCCGGGGCCAGGAACTTCGACCTGAGCGGCCTTGGCCGGCGCCGCAGCGGGCGCGGCCGGAGCGACGGGCGCCGCAGCCTTCGGAGCTTGGACGACCGGAGCCGGCGGCGGGGGCGCCGCTTCAGCGGCGGGTTGGACTTCAATGGGCGCGGGGGCCGGCTCTTCGGCCACGAGCAGCTCAGGCGTCGACGGCGCCTGGACCTCGGCGGCCGACGGCTCGGTGGCGCCGACCAGAGCGGCCAGCTGTTCGACCGAGGCCTCGCCGCGAATGATGTCGAGGTCGCAGTCGCCATCGACGAATTCGAAGACCTCGCGGATCGCGGTCTCGTCTTCGTCGGTCTCGACGCGGACGTTCCAGGTGACGTAGGCCGCTTCCGGATCCAGTTCGTCCAGTTCCGGTAGGTGGCGGTCGTCCAGGGTGGCCTTGATGGGGCCAAGGCGGCTCAGCTCACGCAGCAGCAGAGCCGTCTCGTTGGCCTTGCGGTAGAGATCGGATTTCGGACGGATCGACACCGTCCAGACATTGTCAGGCGCCAGCTCAGCGTCGGCCGCCTGAGCTTCCACCGTGATGGTCTGAGGCACGAAGACGAAGCCGAGATCGTCTTCCTCCATCGCGTCGTCGTCCGCAGGCGCAGCGGCGGCCGGAGCAGCCTCAACGGGCGTCTCGGCGGCGGTAGCTTCGGCGACAGGGGCCGGCGCGGGGCTGGCGTTCGGGTCGGTCCAGTGCTCCAGCTCAGTCGCCATGGCGGCCGAGGCGGCCATGTCGACATCGCCAAGGCCGCGAGCGGCGCTGACGTGGTCGGCCAGGATGTCGGAAGCGCGCAGCAGGACAGCGGCCAGCTCGATCGTGCTGGGCACGGCGCCGGAGCGCACGGCGTCCAGAAGGGTCTCGAACACGTGGGCGAAGCGCACCAGCGGCTCAAGGCCGAAGGCGCCGGCGCCGCCCTTGATCGAATGGACGGCGCGGAACACGGCGTTGACCGTCTCGAGGTCGCCGGACCCTTCCTGCATAGCCAGGAGACCGCCCTCGAGGTCGGCGAGAAGCTCCTCGCATTCCTGGAAGAAAGTGACCTTGATGGCCTCTAGCTCGTCCATTTCCCGTACGTCCTAATTCGCGTCTAGCAACGGGTATTCAAATCTAAGCGGCGAAGTGCTCGCTGGATCAGGCGGCGACGCGGCGAATGGCGTCGACCAGCTTTTCCGGATTGAACGGCTTCACGATCCAGCCCGTCGCGCCGGCCTCACGGGCCCGCTGCTTCTTGGCCGGGTCGCTTTCGGTGGTCAGGACCAGGATCGGGATGGCGCGATAGTCGTCGTCGACGCGCACCGCCTCGATAAAGCCAAAGCCGTCCAGCTTGGGCATGTTGATATCCGTGATGATCACATCGGGACGGTGGGCCGAGAGGACCTCAAGCCCGTGCTCGCCATCGACGGCCTCGACCACGTTGAAGCCCGCGCCGGCCAAGGCCATGCGCAGCATGTCCCTCATGGTGCGGGAGTCGTCGACCGTAAGAACCGTCTGCGTCACGATTCAGCTCCTTGGAATTCCGCCGACAGAAGCGCCTTTTCAGCGCCGAACAGACGGGTGGTTTCTACGAAGGCCTCGGAAGGCCCCTTGATGGAAAAGGGTTGACCGTCATGGTCCCAGGCCTTGCGGGCCGCCAGGAGGACCTGCAGGCAAAGCCCGCCAAAGCGCCGCACCCTATCGGCCTCGATCTCGATCGGGGCGCCGCGGCGTTCTAGAAGCGCGGTCTTGAGAGGGACCGCGGCCTTCAGATCCAGATTTTCAGGCAGCGCAATGGCGGCCATTAGAATTCCTCCCAACCTTCCGTGACGGGGGCTTGAGCGACCGCCGCCGAACCGCTGCTCCGACCCGGACGGGCGAAGCTGTTCAGACGGGCCTGCTGCTCGGCCACCGGGTTGCGCGCCGGAGCGTGATGAGTCGCGTCGGCGGGGGCCGGGCGCGAGTAGGACGAGGCGGCCGCACCCACTTGGAAGCGGGCCATCAGGCGAACCAGCTCGGCGGTCTCGCCCTTCAGCGAGTGCGTCGCGGCGGTCGATTGCTCGACCATGGCGGCGTTCTGCTGAGTGACTTGGTCCATCTGGTTCACGGCCGTATTCACTTCGTTCAGACCAGTCGCCTGCTCCGCGGCGGAGGCCGCGATCTCGGTGACCAGAGCGTCGATCTCACCAACCTTCGTCACGATACGCTGCAGCGCTTCACCGGTCTGGCCGACCAGGCTGACGCCTTGGCTGACTTGCTGGGTCGACGAGGAAATCAGAGTCTTGATCTCCTTGGCGGCCTCGGCCGAACGCTGCGCCAGAGCGCGAACTTCCTGGGCCACGACGGCGAAGCCGCGACCCGCCTCGCCCGCCCGCGCCGCTTCGACGCCGGCGTTCAGGGCCAGAAGGTTGGTCTGGAAGGCGATCTCGTCGATCACGCCGATGATCTGGCTGATCTGGCCCGAGCTCTTCTCGATCTCCCCCATTGCGGAGACTGCCTGATGCACAACCTGGCCGGAATGCGTCGCTTCGCCACGGGTCGTGGAGACAACGTCCGAGGCCTGGCGGGCGCCCGAGGCCGTGCGACGAACAGTCGCGGTCAGCTGATCCAGAGCGGCGGCCGTTTCTTCCAGGCTGGCGGCCTGCTGCTCGGTGCGGCGCGACAGATCGTCGGAGGCGTGAGCGATCTCGTCGGCGCCGGTGCGCAGGCCGTCCGTCGAGGCGGCGATGACCTTCATCGTCTCCTGCAGCGAGCTCATGGCGGCGTTGAAGTCGTCCTTCAGCTTGCGGTAGTCGCCGGGGAACTCGGCGCTGACACGGAAGGTCAGGTCGCCCAGAGCCAGCTTCTCCAGGCCTTCGGCCAGGCTGGTGACCACGAGGGCGCTTTCCTGGGCGGCGGCGGCGGCGGCGGCTTCCTTGGCGCGGCGTTCGTCCGCAGTCAGGGCGGCGGACTTCTCTTGCTCGGCGCGCAGCTGCTCAAGGTGCAGCTGGTTGTCGCGGAAGACCTTCAGAGCCGAAACGATGGCGCCCAGTTCGTCGCCGCGCGTCAGCTTCTCTAGGTCGATCTTGTTGTCGCCCTTGGAGAGCTTGTCGGTAGCGCCGGCGATGTCGTTGATCGACTTGCGGGTCGTCATCACAGTCAGGAACGCCAGTGCGCCGACGGCGGCTAGGGTGACCAGCGAGAGGATAACGGTGATGCTCATCGCGGCGGTGGCTTCGGCCTGACGCTTGGCCGTCTCCTTGGCCACGCGCGTGTTGGCGGCGGCGACCACCTGGTCCAGCACGCCCGTCATCTTGGCGTATTGTTCTTCGAAGGGGGCGATGAAGCCGGCGGCCATGCCGAAGTCCACGCCGATCATGCCGCTGACGGTGTCGATGGCGCTACGGCATTCCTCGATAGACTTGATCAGTTCGTTGATCTTCGGTTGCTCGTCGGCCGGCAGCTTGCTCTTCAACGCGAGCAGATCTTTCTTCACCGCGTCCGTCTCGGCCAGGATGGCGGCCATGCGAGCGTCGTTCTTGTCGACGTCGATGTTGCCAGCCTTGTGCGTCATGACGACGAACAGTTCGCCGTTGATGTTCGAGATGCGCTTGGAGATCTTCTGGATCTCCATGTTCTGACGCATGTCGTTCTCGACGACCTGCTTCAGCGCGGCCGACTGGCTCTTCTGAACAATGATAGCCCCGCCGGCCATCAGGGCCAGCATAAGCAGCGCGAAGGCCGGCGCGAAGCCGATCTTAATGATCAACGGTAGATCGACGAGACGAAGTCGTTTCATCGTAGGTCCCCTCCAACCAGCGGCCCGTGCCCACGGGTCGCCAAACTGAGAGGAGATAATCCAGATAGAGTCCTAACAGACTCTGACTTGGTTAAAAGGAATTCGAGATAAATGCGCCCGAAAGCCTCGAAATGGGCGTTTGGTCGCAGCGTCCGCGAGTGCGATTATAAGGAGCGCCGTAACCACACAGGGCCATCATCCGCGAGATCGCCATGGTTACCTGAAAGTAAATCTCGAATATTCTTACAAAGCTTAGAATATATTAACTGCGCCCTGAGAATTTGCTCCTGCGTCCAGTTGGCGCATCGTCCAGGGGACGTAGAAACACTACTAGGAGCAGCGGGATGAAATATCCGATCGCTATTGCCGCGGGAATCGCCGGCAGCTTTTTCGTCGCCCAGGCCGCTTCGGCCGCCGGCGGTTTCGAAGACCAGATGGGCCGTTGCCTGCAGCAGTTCGCCAACACCCGCGACGCCGCTCAGGTGATGCTGGAATGCACCGCTGACGCTGGCAAGCTGTCGGACTGCAAGGTCGTCGACAACAGCGCCGCGGGCAAGGGCTTCGACAAGGCCGCCATGTGCATCGCTGAAAAGCTGCCGATGGGCGCCAAGACCGGCACCGTGAAAGTTCCGTTCCGCTTCCCGGGCGGCGCATAAGCGTCACCCCCCTGGTGGAACAAAAGAACGCCCTCGCCGATCGCTCGGCGAGGGCGTCTTACTATGCGTGCGACAGAACGCGGACCGGCGATAGGCCAGCTCCGCATCGGAACCTCGCTCCCTCTAGAACTCTTCCCACTCTTCCTTCAAGGCCACGGCCGCGCCGCCTCGGGAAACGGACGCCGAGGCGCCTGGACGGCTTGTGGGACGCGCGACGGGGGCCGGACGTGGCGCTGGCGTAGGGGCGGGCGTCGGCGTGGACACGGCCTGGGCGGGGGACGCCACGGAGCGGCCGGAAATCGAGAAGGTCGCGACCTGACGCGCCAACTCGGCGGTCTGGCTCTTCAGCGAATGGGTGGCGGCCGTAGTCTGCTCCACCATCGCCGCGTTCTGCTGCGTCACCTGGTCCATCTGATTGACGGCGATATTCACCTCGGAGAGCCCCCGGGCCTGATCTTGCGACGAGGCGGAGATCTGGACGATCAGTTCGTCGATCTCGGCGACCTTCCCGACGATGCCCTTCAGCGCGTCGCCCGTCTGCCCCACCAGCCCGACGCCGGCTTCGACCTGTTTGGTCGAGGCGCCGATCAGAGCCTTGATCTCCTTGGCGGCCTCGGCCGAGCGCTGGGCCAGGGCCCGTACCTCCTGAGCGACAACCGCGAAGCCCTTGCCGGCTTCGCCCGCCCGGGCGGCCTCGACGCCGGCGTTCAGCGCCAGCAGGTTGGTCTGGAAGGCGATTTCGTCGATCACGCCAATGATGTTGCCGATCTCGCGCGAGCTGGTCTCGATCTCGCCCATGGCCGCGACGGCCTGGTCGACCACGACGCCCGAACGCTCGGCTTCCGACTTGGCGCCCGCGACCACGTCCTGCGCCTGCTTAGCGCCGTCAGCCGCGCGACGGACCGTCTGAGTGATCTCGTCCAGCGCCGCGGCGGTCTCCTCAAGGCTCGCCGCCTGCTGCTCGGTGCGACGCGCCAGATCGTCGGCGGCGACGCTGATTTCATCGGTTCCCGAGCGGATGCCGTCCGTGGCCGCGTTGACCCCCGCCATGGCCTGGTCCAGCAAGGTCACGGCGTTGTTGAAGTCGTTCTTCAGCTTCTGGAACTCGGCGACGACGTCGACGTCCAGCCGCGCCTTCAGATCGCCTTGAGCCAGTCGGTCCAGCGCTTCGCCCAGCGCCGCGACCATCTGGGCCTGGCATTCCTGGCTCTTCCGCTGCTCGGCCTCAAGGCGTTTGCGCTCGTTGTCGATCGTCTCAAGATAGATCGAGATGGCGAAATCCATGTCCAGCAGGACGGCTTTCATCAGGGCGCTCAGCGCCTCGCCAGCCTCGACCACACCGCCCTTGCTCATGAAGCCCTTGGGCCAGACCGACTCCAGCACCGAACGGATCAGGTGGTCGCTGACCACGGCGTAGCCGCCGATATACCAGCGGGGCTCAAGGCCTATCCGGGCGTGTGTCTCGCCAATGGCGCGGACGGCGCGGACATAGTCCTCGCTGAACTCTGCCTGGACAATGCCATCCCAATGGCTCTTCTGGCGGGCGCTAGCGGCCGCCATGTGCTGGTCGTCCTTGAAGAACTTCCGCGTCTCGGGCGTGGCGGCCACCTTGGCGTAGAAGCTCGCCAGGGCCGGCCCGATCGCCTTTCCGACGACAGGCCGAAGATCGCGCAGGGCTCCTCGAGCCTTGTCGTCGATCCCCATGAACGCCACTCGCTCGTTGATCGCGTAGTCGTGGCTCATGGCCGTGCTCCATCTGCTGGGTGCAGCGGAAAGGCTCGCGGCGGCGTACTTAATGTCGGCTTAAACATACTCGCCAGACGTGCGTCAGCTTGCCGCGCTCGCCCTCGCTCAAAACTCAACGCGGGGAGCCTCGGCCGACGCGCCTGGGACCAACGTTAATAGGGATTTCAACCCCGCCATGCGACGCGACGACGCAGCCACGCATGTGCGACGCGTGCGACAAACCGCCACGCATCCAAATCGCTCAGCCGCCTTGCTTGAGCGTCTCCCGCGCGACGATCAGCTGCTGAATCTGACTGGTGCCCTCGTAGATTCGGAAGATTCGGACGTCGCGGTAGAGGCGCTCGATTCCATAGTCGGCGACATAGCCGGCGCCGCCGAAGATCTGCACCGCGCGGTCGGCGACCTTGCCGACCATCTCCGAGGCGAACAGCTTGCTGGCCGCCGCCTCCAGCGTGACCCCGACGCCGGCGTCTCGCTTGCGGGCAGTTTCGAGCACCAGCGCGCGGGCGGCTAGGGCTTCGGTCTTGCTGTCGGCGATCATCGCCTGGATCAGCTGGAAGTTGGCGATCGGCTGGCCGAACTGCTTGCGCTCGGAAGCATAGGCCACACAGTCGGCGATCAGCCGCTCGGCAACGCCCACGCAAACGGCGGCGATATGCAGGCGGCCGCGGTCCAGCACCTGCATGGCGACCTTGAAGCCCTCGCCCTCCGCGCCCAGGCGATTCTCGACGGGCACGCGGACGTTGTCGAAAGTGACGTCATGGATGTGGGCGCCCTGCTGCCCCATCTTCTTCTCGGGCTTGCTGACCGAGAGACCGGGAAGATCGCGCGGCACAAGGAAGGCCGACACCCCGCCCCCGCCTTTGACGTCGGGATTGGTGCGGGCCATTACCGTGAACAGCGAGGCCTTGCCGGCGTTGGTGATGTAGCGCTTGGCGCCGTTCAGGACGTAGGCGTCGCCGTCCAGCGTGGCGCGCGTCTGCACCGCGCCGCTGTCCGAGCCGGCCTCGGGTTCGGTCAGGGCGAACGAGGTGATCACTTCGCCGGACGCGACCCCTGGCAGCCATTTAGCCTTCTGGGCGTCGTCGCCGAACATGACCAGGCCCTGGCTGCCGATGCCGACATTGGTGCCGAACACCGAGCGGAAGGCGGGCGAGGCGCGGCCCAGCTCGATGGCCACCAGCGCCTCGTCCTCCATGCCCAGACCCAGGCCACCGTATTCTTCCGGGATCGAGAGGCCGAAGAGGCCGAGCGCCTTCATCTCCTCGATGACCTCGGCGGGCACCGCGTCGTCCTCGGCGACCTTGGCCTCGATCGGACGCAGCCGCTCTGCAACGAAGCGCGCCACCGTGTCGATCAGCTGCTCGCGGGTCTCAAGGTCGAGGGCCATACGCGTTTCTCCCGGTCAAACATCTGTTTTGACCAGAACTGTAGCGATGACCCTTGAGAATGGAAGCCTTCCCCTACGCGCCTTTCGAGGCCTTCTCCGCCTGGGCCAGCACGCTCTTGCGCACGCCGTAGGCCAGGTAGATCGCCGCGCCGATCAGGTGGGCGTAGAGGAAGTAGACCTGGGTCTTCACCGGCAGGCTGATGAACAGATAGAGGCAACCTAGGATGCCGGCGGGGGCCACGACCTGCCAGATCGGGGTGGAGAAGACGCGCGGACGGTTTGGCTCGCGCAGGCGCAGCAGGATCACCGAAGCGCCCACCGCGATGAAGGCCCACAGCGTGCCGGCGTTGGCCAGCTCGGCGATGTCCTTTAGCGACAGCAGGCCCGACAGCACCGCCGAAAGTGCGCCCGTCAGCAGAGTCATCATCACCGGCGTACCGGTCTTGGCGTTCACCCGCGACAGAGCGCGCGGCAGCAGACCATCGCGAGCCATCACGAAGAAGATGCGGCTCTGGCCGTACATGAAGGCCAGGATCACCGTCGGCAGGGCGATCACCGCCGCCAGGGCCACCAGCTGGGCGACCTTCGGGTACTGAAGGCTCTCCAGGATGAAGACCAGCGGCGCCTCGCTCTTGGAGAACACCTCGGTGCGCGACGCGCCGATCGAGACGGCGGCGACGATCATGTAGATCGCCGTGCAGGCGGCCATCGAGCCGACGATGCCGATCGTCAGGTCGCGCTTGGGGTTCTTGGTCTCCTCGGCGGCGGTCGAGACCGCGTCGAAACCATAGAAGGCGAAGAAGATCAGGCTGGCCGCAGCCATCACGCCGATCTTCACCCCGTCGGGCCCCGGCGCGGCCGAGAAGCCGTAGGGCATGAACGGCGCGAAGTGGCTGGCGTCGAAGGCGGGCAGGCACAGGACAACGAAGACGATCAGCGCGAGGATTTTCACCGCCACCAGGACCATGTTGACCACGGCGCTCTCGCGGGTGCCGAGAGCCAGAAGACCCGCCACCGCCATCGAGATGATCACGGCCGGCAGGTTGATCAGCCCACCCGCATGCGGGCCAGCCAGCAGAGCGTCAGGGAAACCCATAGCCTTGAACAAGCCGTGCGCGTGGGCCGACCAGCCCACCGCCACGGCCGCGCAGACCAGGGTGTATTCGAGGATCAGGCTCCAGCCGACGAACCAGGCGACCGGCTCGCCCATGGCGGCGTAGCTGTAGGTGTAGGCGCTGCCGGCCGCCGGCATCATCGTCGATAGCTCGGCGTAGCAGAGGGCGGCGCAGGCGCAGACCGCGCCCGCGATCAGGAACGACAGGATGACGCCCGGACCGGCCAGGCCCGCGCCGATGCCGGTCAGGGTGTAGATGCCGGTGCCGACAATGGCGCCGACGCCAAGGGCCACCAGATGGGGCCAGCTGAGGGTCTTCTTCAGCTGATGGCTGTCCGCGTGTCCGGCGGTGATGGTGTCGATGGCCTTTCGGCGCGTCCAGAAGCTCACTGAGGGTCCCTCCGACTCATGGACGCGACCATGGAGTCGGTTTCGTGCTCAGCCAAGCCTTGATCGTTAGAAGAATAATGTCGTCAGCGCATAGGCCAGTCCGGCCACCGCGACCGTGGCCGTTCCCAGCGCCACCGCCAGACGCGGCCTGACCTGCAACAGAGCCTTGGGGCCCAGCATGGCCGAGATGGCGCCGACTCCGGCCAGCAGTAGAAAGCCGGAGCACGCCGCGAGGGTGGAGACCAGAACAGGCGGGATCAGGTTCAGGCCCCGCGCGGCCGCCAATGCCGCGAATCCCAACACGAAAGCCGGCGGCGCCTGCAAGCCCGCGACACGACCGCCTTCGCGGCTTCGGGTCAGGACAAGGCCGATCAGCACCACCGCAGGGCCCAGCCAGACGATCCGCGCCAGCTTGGCCAGAGCCGCCGTGCTGGCCGCCTCCGGCGACACCGAAGCCCCGGCTCCCGCCACCTGGGCGACGTCATGAATGGACAGGCCAAAGAAGACCCCCGCCTGGTGCGCGGTCAGTCCGACGGCGCTGGCCAGCGGCGGATAGGCCAGCATGGCGACCGTGGAGAGCAAGTTCACGCCCACGATGACCAGGGCGGTCGTGCGTTGATTGGCCGGGCTGGCCGGCGCGGCCTGCGAGGCGGCCAGGGCGGCCGAGGCGCCGCAGATCGAGCAGGCCGCCGCCGCGATCAGGGCCTCGGCGAAGGGCAGACCCAAGGCCAACCCCGCCGCCGCGCCGATGGCTAGACCGCCCAGCACGACGACGCCGCTGGCCACAATGGCCGGACCGCCCAAGGCGGCGAACTCGGCCCAGCTGATCTGTGCGCCCATCATGGCGACGCCCAGACGCAGACCAGGCTTGGCGAAGACATCGAGGCCCGCGCCGAGCTGGGCTTGCAGGCCAAGCGCCCCAAGCATCATGCCCAGGACCACCGCGATCAGCGGCGCAGGGGCGTGCAGGGTCTGGGACAGCAGCTTGGCGAGAACGGCCAGGGCCAGACCCGCCACCAGGCCTGGCGCCAGCTTGCCAACGCCCAGCCGAAGGGCCGCGGCGGTCATCCGCGGACGGTCTCGCCCGCGACCGGAGCGGCGGCGAAATGCGCGTCAGCCCGGGCGCAGCGGTTGGAGAGGCGCTCGTTCAGCGCGCGCACCGCGCGGCTGCCCGTCCGCTCGAAGGCGAACGGCAGCAGGCCATGCACGAGGCAGGCTAGGCCCGCGCCGATCAGGGTGAAACCAAAGCTCCAGGCCACGCCCATGTGCTGACCATAGCTTTCGCCGACCGAACGGGGGTGACGGGTGAAGGATGCCAGCATCGAAACCTCGCGACTTGCCGAGGCTCTCCATGATGGCGAGGATTCGGGGAAAGGCATTACTGGATTGCGCACTGAACGCGGCGTAGAGAGAATTTCATTCTCAATCAATGCGGGGTGCGGAGATGATTGATCTCGATCATATCGACAGACGCCTGCTCGCGATCCTGCAGGAGGACGCCACCGTTCCGATCGCAGATCTGGCCGAGCGGGTCGGCCTGACCCAGACGCCGTGCTGGAAGCGGATCAAGCGGCTGCAGGACTCCGGGGTGATCACCGCGCGCGTCGCCCTGCTGGATCGCGAAGCTCTGGACTTGCCTCTGACCGTCTTCGTGGCCGTCAAGACCGGCCGCCACGACGAGGACTGGCTGAGCCTCTTCGCGGCCGGAGCCAAGGCCCTGCCAGAGGTGGTCGAGTTCTACCGCATGAGCGGCGAGGTCGACTATCTGCTGAAGGTCGTGGTCAAGGACATCGCCGCCTATGATCGCTTCTACAAGCGCCTGATAGCCACCGCGCCGCTCAGCGACGTCTCGTCCAGCTTCGCGATGGAGCAGATCAAGTTCACCACGGCCTTGCCGATCGCCCCGACCTGAGCCCCGACAGGCTCTAGGCGCGCGGTCTTGGAGGCCGTATGGGTCGAGGCTCCAGTGTGAACCTCGCGGCGTCTCCACATGGCTGTGCTTGAACTCCAGGCGATCGACGCCGACCGCTTCCACGGTGAGATCGTCCCGGGCGGCCGCCCCGTCGTGCTGCGAGGCCTTGTCGCCCACTGGCCGGCGGTGAAGGCCGCCCTGGCCGGAGACGAGGCGCTCTTCGACTATCTGGGCGGCTTCGATCAGGGTCAGCCGGTCGGCACGCTGGTCGGCGATCCCAAGGCCGGCGGGCGCTTCTTCTACGACGCCGACCTGACGGGCTTCAATTTCCAGCGCGGTCCGGCCCGCCTGCGCAAGAGCTTCGACTTCCTGCTGGCCCAGCGTGGCGCCGATCCGCCGACGCCGCTGGCGGTCCAGTCCATTCCGGCCGATGTCCACTTGCCCGGCTTCTCGACCGAGAACCTCGCCCCGCTGTTGGGGCCGGAGATCGAGCCCCTGCTCTGGCTGGGCAATCGCGTGATCGTCGCAGCCCACCAGGACCCGTATGAGAACCTGGCCTGCGTGGTCGCCGGACGCCGCCGCTTCACCCTGTTCCCGCCGGAAGCCGTCGGCGATCTCTATGTCGGCCCTCTGGAGAAGACCCCCGGCGGCCCCGCGATCAGCCTGGTCTCGTTCGAGGCGCCTGATCTCGCGGCCCACCCGCGCTTCGAGCGCGCCCTGGCGGTGGCGGAGACCGTCGAGCTCGCCCCCGGCGACGCGCTCTACATCCCCTATCTTTGGTGGCACCATGTGCGCTCGCTTGAGCCCGTGAACCTGCTGACCAACTATTGGTGGGACAATGAGCCGGCGGGACGCGGCCGCGCCATGGACGCTTTCCTGCATGCAGTCCTGGCGCTGCGCGCTCTGCCCCCGCATCAGCGCCAGGCGTGGAAGGCCGGGTTCGAGCACTATGTGTTCGGTGATCCGGACACGGCGACGGCTCACCTGCCCGAAGGCGTCCGAGGGATGCTGGGCGCGCTGGGCGAGGACGACGCGCGACAGCTTCTTCGCGCCCTGGGCCAGAAACTCTCCGCTTGACGCAGCTGGCGAGGCTCAATCCGGCCAGAGGTCCTGAATATCGCCCTTGCGGTTCAGCATGTGGGTGGCGCGCTTGATCACCGCCAGCAGGCGATCCTTACGGCCGTCCTTGTCGTAGGTCAGGGTCGTGCGGGCCAGGCCCTCCAGCATGAAGCGGGCGAGGTCACGGCTGGCTTGGAAGCGCGGACCAGCGCCTGCGTGCAGGATCTTCAGGAAGTGGTCGCCAGCCTGGGCGCGGTCGAACTCGGCCTGGGCTGGCGTCAGCAGGGCCTGGATGGCCGTATCGGTGCGGCCCGCGGCTTCCAGTTCGGCGAAGGCCTGGAAAGGCGTGCTGTGCAGCAGGTCCCAATAGCTGTCGATCGCGTGCTCGGTCACGTCCGCGCCCGGCGGCAGGCTGTCGGCGGCGGCGCGGAACAGGGTCGAGCGCTCGGCCTGGATGTGGGCGACGGCCGCCTCGACCAGGGCCTCGCGGGTCGGGAAGTGGTACAGCATCGCCCCGCGCGTCAGGCCGGCAGCGTCTGCGATCGCCGGATTGGTCGCCGCGTGATAGCCGATCTCGGCGAACAGGTGCATCGCGCAATCCAGAATCCGAGCGCGGGTCTTCTGCGACTTCGGGGTGTCCTTGGCGAGGCGGGCGGCATCCATCGGCGTGATCTAGTGCGGGCGATGCTGCGCCGCAACAGCTAGAGCAACCCCAGGCCCGCAAAGGGCTTACCCATGCGCCTAGATTTTTGACAAATGCGCTGAAACTGAGCAGTCGGCGGGCTGTCCCAGCGAAAGACCCGGCCCGGAAGCCGCATCGACGATCCGCCTCCGCTTCATCAAAGCGACATGCAATCAGCTTAATCGCCTGCCGTTGGCCGCCTTCGCGCCGATCCGGGGACGGAGCGATCTTGCGGCGCCTAACGGGGGTAAGACCATGAGCGCCGACGTCGCCGTCCGCCGCTATCGCTCCGTCTTCATCAGCGACCTTCACCTGGGCACCCGAGGGTGCCAGGCCGAGCTGCTGCTGGACTTCATCCGCCACATCGAGTGCGACAAGCTCTATCTGGTCGGCGACATCATCGACGGCTGGAAGCTGCGCAGCGGCTGGCACTGGCCCCAGGCCCACAACGATGTGGTCCAGAAGATCCTGCGCATGGCCCGCAAAGGCGCCGAGGTCATCTATGTGCCCGGCAACCACGACGATCGCGTCCGCGAGTTCTGCGGCGTGCACTTCGGCGGCGTGGTCGTGGCCCGCGACATCATCCACGAGGCGGCCGACGGCAAACGCTATCTGGTCGTCCACGGCGACGAGTTCGACGGCGTCGTCCAGCACGCCAAGTGGCTCGCCTTCCTCGGGGATTGGTCCTATAGAACCATCCTCATGCTGAACACCCTGGTGAATCGCGCGCGTCGCCGCCTGGGGTTCGGCTACTGGAGTTTTTCGGCCTATCTGAAGGTCAAGGTGAAGAACGCTTTGCAGTTCATCGAGAACTTCGAGGCCGCTGTGGCCGACGAGGCTCGACGTCGAGGGGTGGACGGCGTGATCTGTGGTCACATCCACAAGGCCGAGATGCGTGACATCGACGGCATCGCCTATGTCAACGACGGCGACTGGGTCGAAAGCTGCACCGCCGTGGTCGAGCATGCCGACGGCCGCCTCGAAATCCTGGAATGGGCCAAGGTGCGCTCGTGGTCGGTGATCGACCGCAGCCGCAAGCTGCCAAGCCTGACCGAAGAGTCCCTGCCGGAGCCCGCCGTCGCCTGATGCGGATATTGCTTGCTACCGATGCCTGGGAACCGCAAGTCAACGGCGTGGTTCGCACCCTGACCCGGGTGGTCGACGAACTGCGCGCCATGGGCCACGTCGTCGATGTCGTCAGCCCCGACCAGTTCCCGACGTTCCCGCTGCCGACCTATCCGGAAATCAAGCTGGCCATCGGCGCCTATGAGCCGGTGCAGGAGCGCTTCAAGCAGTTCGAGCCCGAGGCGATCCACATCGCCACCGAAGGCCCGATCGGTCTGGCCGCGCGCCGCATCTGCCTGGAATGGAAGCTGCCGTTCACGACCAGCTACCACACCAAGTTCCCCGAATACGTCTCGGCGCGCCTGCCGCTGCCGCTGGCGGCCGGCTACACCTACATGCGCTGGTTCCACAAGCCGTCGGGCCGTTTGATGGTGGCCACGCCGACCATGCGCGACGAGCTGGCCAAGCATGGCTTCCGCAACCTCTCGCCCTGGTCGCGCGGCGTCGACACCGACGTCTTCAAACCGCGCACGGCCGAGGATCCCGACATCTTCGAGGGCCTGGCCCGTCCGATCTTCCTCAATGTCGGCCGCGTGGCCGTCGAGAAGAACATCGAGGCCTTCGCCAGCCTCGATCTGCCCGGCACCAAGGTCGTCATCGGCGACGGTCCCCAGCGCGAAGAGCTGGCCGAGAAGTATCCCGAGGTGAAGTTCCTGGGCGCCAAGTTCGGCGATGAGCTGGGTCGCTACTTCGCCGGCGCCGATGTCTTCTGCTTCCCATCCCTGACCGACACCTTCGGCCTGGTGATCCTGGAGGCCATGGCCGCCGGCGTGCCGGTGGCGGCCTTTTCGGCCCCGGGCCCCGTCGACATCATTCCCGGCTCCAACGCCGGCGTCCTGGCGCCGGGCCAGACCGACGGCCTGAAGGAGGCCTGCCTGGCGTGCCTTGAGCTCGACCGGACCGTGGTGCGCAAGTTCGCCGAGAAGTTCTCGTGGCGGTCCTGCGCCGAGGAGTTCTTCCGCAACCTGCAACCCTATCCGGAGCCGGAAAAGACCCGCTTCTGGCGTCGGCTGCGGCGCCTGGCGCGCCTGCGCAAGAAGACGGCGGCGTAAGGCCTATTCACGGTTTCAAGTCGGCGCGACTCCGCCGCTTCACGCGGTCGCCCGCTGAAGGGATGGAAAGGGACGCGGAGCGCCGGACATCCGTCCGGAGGTTTGGAAGTTAAGTACCGTTTCGACGAAGCCAGGCGCTCCGCGCAGTCGTTATCCGGTGAGCCCTCGACGCGCGGGGTTTTAACCCGCTTCCGAAAGAGGCCCCCGACGGGCGGGCCAGGGCGACGACCCCGGTCCCGGAACACCCGGGCGATTTCAGCCCGGACCTGTCGCGCCGCCGAAGTCTTCACCGCCAGAGCCTCGTCCCGATGTTTCAGGGAGCCCGCCACTGGATCCGCCGCGAAGACGCCTTCCCGAAAGAAGACCGGCGAGCGCTTCCCGCTCGACCACCCCCGACAGCCGTCACGATCGCCGGCCGGACGTCCCTTCCAAGCCATCGGGTGAGAAGAAGTATGGAGCGGGATTCAACGCGGATGATCCAGCGGCGTGTAAAAGTGAGAAGTGATTGAAATCGTTCGGTTCGATTCCGGATACGCGGATCATAGAGCGCCGCGAACGCTCGTGAAAGTTCCTCCCCCGTGACACGGGGGAGGTGTCGCGGAGCGACGGAGGGGGCGAACTGGACATCGGCCGAAGCTGGCCCCCTCCGGCCCTCTGGGCCACCTCCCCCGCATCGCGGGGGAGGATCTAAAGCCGCCTTGCCCCTTCATCCGCATCCCCCTCGACATTTTTCCGCGCCCGCTGTCGAATCCGCCTGAGCCGGCGCGTCTCTGGGGTCGAAGCGCCGCGATGGTCGCGGGCTCGACGGGAGATGACGATGCAATACGCCCTGCTGCTGTACGAAAACGAAGCGATCTACGCCGAAGCCGACGCCCCGAGTCTTGAGGCGATCATCACGGCGCATCAGGCCCTGGCCAGCGAGCTGGCGGCCGAGGGCGTCCTGCGCGGCGGTCAGGGCCTCAAGTCGTCGGACACCGCCACCACCTTGCGCAGGTCGCGCGGCGGCGACACGCTGCATGACGGCCCCTACGCCGAGGCGCGCGAACAGCTGGGTGGCTTTTATCTGATCGAGGTTCCGGACCTGGACGCCGCCTTGGCCATCGCCAAGCGCATCCCCTTCGCCGGCGACGGATCGGTCGAGGTGCGGCCGGTCATCGACGAGGACTAGGCGCCTGGCGCCGCTGGACCAGACCTTTCGGGAGGCCGGGGGTCGGATCGTCGCCGCCCTGGCGGCGGCGTTCCGCGACCTCGACATCGCCGAGGACGCGTTCGCCGAAGCCTGCGCCAAGGCCGCCGAGGTCTGGCCCACAGCCCCGCCTCTGGACCCGGCCGCCTGGCTCTACGCCACGGCAAGGCGTCGGGCGCTGGATATGATCCGTAAGCGGAGCGTTCGGCGAAGACTGGCGCCGGACGCGCCCGAACCTGAGCCCTCTATTGAGGCGCAACTGGCCTCCGACACCCGCCTGATCCCCGACGAGCGCCTGCGGCTGATCTTCGTCTGCTGTCACCCGGCCGTGGCGCCAGAGGCCCGCGCGGCCCTGACCCTGCGGCTGGTCTGCGGCCTGTCGGTCGCCGAGATCGCCCGCGCCTTCCTCGTTTCCGAACCGGCGATGTTCCAGCGCCTGACCCGCGCCAAGAGGAAGATCGCGCAGGCTGGCGTGTCGTTCGAGGTTCCTGGGCCGCAAGCCTGGCCCGAGCGGATCGACGCTGTGCTCTCGACGCTGGAAATCGCCTATGCCCGCGCTCACGAGGATGCGGCCGGCTTGGGCGCGCACGCCGGCTACGCCCGCGAGATGCTGGGCCTGACCGCCGTCCTGGCGGACCTGCTGCCGGACGAACCAGAAGCGCTGGCCTTCGCCGCCCTGGTGCGCTTCGCCGAGGCGCG
This sequence comes from Caulobacter sp. BP25, assembly GCF_002737755.1. Taxonomy (GTDB): domain Bacteria; phylum Pseudomonadota; class Alphaproteobacteria; order Caulobacterales; family Caulobacteraceae; genus Caulobacter. Next base: position 187,807 of record NZ_PEGH01000018.1, on the reverse strand, counting down.
TCGGCCAGCGCGGGTGGATACAGGGGGCGCGATGGTCCCGCTGGACCAGCAGGATCCCGAGCTTTGGAACAGGGCGCTGATCGCCGAGGGCGACGCGTTGTTACGCCGGGCCGCCAAGCTGAACAGGCCGGGGCCCCGCCAGCTGCGGTCCGCGCTGCACGCGGCCTGGTTCCGTCGGCGCTCGCTGACCGAACCGCCGCCCTGGTCGGCGATCCTGGCTCTCTACGACATGCTGCTGACGTGGCGCGAGGACCCGTTCGTCCGCCTGAACCGCGCCGTGGCTCTGGCCGAGATCGCGGGGCCGGCGACGGCGCTGGCCGAACTGGAAACCCTGGACGCAGCGCGTTTGGCCGACTTCCAGCCGTTCCACGCCGTGCGGGCGAGCCTCCTGGCGCGCCTGGGGCGTCGGGATGAGGCGCTTTTGGCCTATGACCGGGCGCTGGCCTTGGGGCCGGCGGAGGCGGAGCGGCGCTGGTTGATCTGTAGGCGGATGGAATTACGCGAAAGCCATCACTCAGCCGACCTCCCCGGCGAATGCCGGGGTCCAGATGGAAAGCTCTGAGCGGCCGATAGGCCTCGGTTCTAAATCCCGTCAGCCCTAACGCTCTACGATCTGGGCCCCGGCATTCGCCGGGGAGGTCGGAGAAGGGAAACCCTACCCCGCTAGCGTCTCCAGGAACCGCACCGGCTCCCCGCGGCCCTCGGCGATGACCTCGTCATCGCGCATGACCACGATCCCGCGCACGATCGTCGCCACCGGCCAGGCCTTGGCCTCGAAGCCGTCGAACGGCGTCCAGCCCGAGCGGGTGGCCATCCAGTCGTGGGTGATGATCCGGCGGGCCTTCATGTCGACGATGGTGAAGTCGGCGTCGAAGCCCTCGGCGATACGGCCCTTGTCGGCCAGGCCGAAGATGCGGTTGACGCCATGGCTGGTCAGGTCGACGAAGCGCTCCAGGGTGAGCTTCCCGTCGACGACGTGGGTCAGCATGATCGGCACCAGGGTCTGGACACCCGGCATGCCCGACGGCGAGGCCGGATAGGGCCTGGCCTTCTCCTCGCGGGTGTGCGGGGCGTGGTCGCTGCCCAGCACGTCGGCGACGCCGGTGTCGATCCCGCGCCAGATACCGGCCACGTGCTCGGCGTCGCGGATCGGCGGGTTCATCTGCGCAAAGCCCTTCAGGCGCTCATAGGCTTCCGGCGCGACCAGGGTCAGGTGTTGGGGCGTGACCTCGACGCTGGCGACGTCCTTGTTCTGAGCCAGGAAGTCGATCTCTTCCTTGGTCGTCACGTGCAGCACGTGGATCCGCTTGCCGAGGCTTTTGGCGATGCGGACCAGGCGGTGGGTCGATTGCAGGGCGGCCTGGGCGTCGCGCACCTCCGGGTGGCTGGTCCAGTCGCCGGGACGAGCCAGGCTGCGGCGCTCGGCCAGGCGGTACTCGTCCTCGGAGTGGAAGGCCGCGCGGCGGTTCACATGCCGCAGCACGTTCTCGACGCCCTCGTCGTCCTGCACCAGCAGCGAGCCGGTCGAGGCGCCCATGAACACCTTGATGCCGCAGCAGCCGGGCAGGCGCTCCAGCTCACCCAGGAAGGTCGCGTTCTCGTGGGTGCCGCCGACATAGAAGGCATGGTCTGTGTGCATACGGTTCTTGGCGCGCGAGAGCTTGTCGGCCAGGGCGTCGGGGTCGGTGGTGGTCGGCTCGGTATTGGGCATCTCGAAGACGGCGGTGACGCCGCCCAGGGCCGCGCCGCGCGAGCCGCTTTCCAGGTCTTCCTTCCACTCCAGGCCCGGTTCGCGGAAGTGCACCTGGCTGTCGATGACGCCCGGCAGCACGGTCAGGCCCGTGGCGTCGAACACCTCGCCGGCGCTGGCCTGGGACAGATCACCAATCGCGACGATCTTGCCGCCGCGCACGCCGATGTCGGTGAAGTCCCGGCCGGCGTGGTTCACCACCTCGCCGCCACGCACGATCAGGTCGAAGGTCTGGGTCATGGCACGGCTCCTCGCGATGGTTTTCGGCCATCTAGGGCCACCCCATTTCCACCGCAACAACTATCCGTTCGTCCGGACCAAGGGCGGGATCAGCCGGGCTCTGAGGTCTCGCTGAGCTTGGGTCCGCGCTTGCGCGGGGCGGCGCGTCGAGCGGGCGTTTTTTCGGCGTCCAGCGCTGGCTGCGGGGCTTGCTCGGTCTCGGCGGCGGGCTCGGCGGCAGGCGCCTCGACCACCGGCTCCGGCTTGGGCGTCACTCGCGCCAGCAGGTCCTTGGCCGCACGCAACACGGTGGTCACCGGCAGATCGCTCATATGGCGGATGGCCTGGGAGAGCTCCGGATCAACAGCCTGAAACTGTTCGAAGCTGCGCGGACCGCGCACGGCCACGGTCTTGTCGCCCCAGGGGCCGTAGCGGCGCTCGTCCGAGGGGCCGAACAAGCCGACAGTGGGGCAGCCGGCGGCGGCGGCGATATGCATCAGGCCCGAGTCGTTGCCGATGAACAGGCTGGCGCGCTTGAGGCAGGCATAGGCGGTCAGCAAATCAACCTTGCCGGTCAGGTCGATCGTGCGGCCGCGCGCCGAGGCCATGCGCAGCTCCTCGACCAGACGCGTGTCCTCCGGCCCGCCCAGGATCAGCAGCCGGCCGCCGGCCAGCGGTCCGTCCTTGTCCAAGAGTTGGGCGGCGGTCTGGGCGAAGCGTTCGATCGGCCAGACCTTGCCGATCCAGTTGGCCGCCGGCCCCACGGCCAGGATCGGGCCGCCCCCCTCAACGCCATTTGTCCCCAGCAGCTCGTCGGCCAGGGCCTCGACCTCGGGCGTGATGTAGAGATAGGGCGCGGGGGGCTCGCCCTCCAGCTTCAGGACACGAGCGGCCTCGACCACCTTGTGCACGGGCTCGCCGGGGGTCCTCTTCCAGATCGCCCGCTTGTCGCGGCGCAGGAAGAGCGCCGTGGCGCTGCCGCGCAGGTCGACCACCAAGCCCCACTTCTTGTGGCGCACCTGGCTCCACAGCTTGAACCAATGGCCCTTACTCTTCCCCTTCTCCATCACGATCACCCGGTCGAGACCGGGCACATGGGCGAACAGCGGCGCGGCCAGCGGACCGGCCACGATCGTGAAGCGCGCGTTGGGGATCTGGTCGGCCAGCATCTTGATGAGGCCGGACGAAAGCACCGCGTCACCGATGCGCGTCGCCGTGATGAAGAGAATCGGGAAGGCCCGCTGTGTCATCGGTCTATCTATAGGCTGAACGGCGAGTCGGCGCATCATGCGTTAACACTTCAGGTTTCCGCGATGTTCGGGACTGGCGCGAGCGTCGCCTCGGCGCCACATCTGCGCCCATGACCACCACCGCCCGCCTGACCTCCCGCGCCGTCATCGCCGTCTCCGGTCCCGACTGGAGGAGCTTCCTGCAGGGCCTGCTGACCCAGGACGTCGAGACCCTGGCGCCGGGCGAGCTGCGGTTCGCGGGCCTGCTGACGCCGCAGGGCAAGCTGCTCTACGACCTGTTCGTGGCCGGAACCACAAAAGGGATGGAGGACGGCGCGCTGCTGGACGTCCAGGCTGACCAGCGCGACGCCTTGATACAGCGCCTCACGATCTACCGCCTGCGAGCAAAGGTGACGCTGGAGGCTAGCGATCACCCGGTGCTGGCGGTGTTCGGCGACGAGACCGTTGGCCCGGGCCTCTACGTCGATCCGCGCCTGCCGGCCCTGGGCGCGCGCGCCTATGACGAGCGCCCGGCCAACGCCGACGAGGACACCTATGACGCCCATCGCCTGGCCCTGGCCGTGCCCGGTCCCGCCGACTGGGGCCAGGAGAAGACCTATCCGATCGAGGCTAATTTCGACCTGCTGGCCGGGATCGACTTCAAGAAGGGCTGCTTCGTCGGCCAGGAGACCACCAGCCGCATGAAGCGGCGCGGGACGATCAAGAACCGCATGCTGCCGATCACCTTTGAAGGTCCGCCGCCCTCCATCGGCGCCGAGGTGCTGGCTGGCGAGCTGCGGGCCGGCGAGGTCTTGAGCGGTCGCAACGGCCGCGCGCTCGCCCTCCTGCGCCTGGACCGCATCGACGGCGCGGCGCTGACGGTCGAGGGGCGTCCGGTTCAGGTCGAGCGGCCCGACTGGATCGCCTGAGGGGGCTTTTGTTCTCGAAAAGTTCTGATAGCGTCGGGTCATGACCGAACCGACCCGATGCACCTGGCGCGGCATGAACGGGGACCCGTTCTACGAGGCCTATCACGACCACGAATGGGGCGTGCCCGAGTGGGACAGCCGCGCCCTGTGGGAAAAGCTGGTGCTGGACGGGTTCCAGGCGGGTCTTTCCTGGATCACCATCCTGCGCAAACGCGAGGCGTTCCGCGCGGCCTTCGCGGGCTTTGATCCGGACAAGGTGGCCCGCTTTGACGAGACCGACCGCGCCCGGCTGATGGCCGATGCGGGCATCATCCGCTCGAACGGCAAGATCGACGCGGCCATCGCCGGGGCCCGGCTCTATCTCGACATGCGCGAGCGCGGCGAGGACTTCTCGGGCTTCCTGTGGGACATCGTCGGCGGGACGCCGATCCAGAACGCCTGGGAGCATAGCGGCCAGGTCCCGGCCCAGACGCCGCTGGCCGTCGACATGGCCAAGGCGCTGAAGGCTAAGGGCTTCAAGTTCTGCGGCCCAGTCATCGTCTACGCCTTCATGCAGGCCACCGGCATGGTCAACGACCACTACGTGACGTGCTTCCGCCATGAGGCGTGTAAGGCGCTGGGCCAGCGCGCGTGAGACGACGCGCGCGCCGGCTTCCCGCTAGAGTATTTTCCGATGAGTGTGAAACGGTTATCGGAGAATACTCTAAGCTTTTGAATTATAACTCTTTCTATCCGATCCGATTGATCCAATCAGGTCGGAAAGGGCTCTAGGCGGCCTCGGAGCGGCTCGACGCCGTGGTTTCGGCGACCTTGAACACCGAAACCTTCGACCTCAACCGTTCCGTCTCGGCGCGGATGGCATGGCTGGCCGCGGTGCTCTCTTCGACCATGGCGGCGTTCTGTTGGGTGAAGCGATCCATCTGATTGACCGCGACGTTGACTTCGTTGAGGCCGCTCGCCTGCTCGGTGGCCGAGCTGGCGATCTCCGTCACCAGACGGGAGATTTCACCAAACTGGCCAACAACCTTGCCCAGAGCTCCACCCGTCTCATTGACGAGCTTGGCGCCAAGCTGAACCTGTTCGTTCGAGCTGGAGATAAGCCCCTTGATCTCCTTGGCGGCCTCGGCCGACCGTTGGGCGAGAGCTCGAACTTCCTGGGCGACCACGGCGAACCCGCGTCCTGACTCGCCAGCGCGCGCGGCTTCCACGCCCGCGTTGAGCGCCAGGAGGTTGGTCTGGAAGGCGATCTCGTCGATCGTGCCCACGATCAATTCCATCTCGCGGGACGAGGCTTCGATCCGCTCCATGGCGGCCACGGCTTCGTCCATCGTCTTACCGCTGCGCTCGACGTCCTTGTGCGCGACATCGACAGCTTGCTTGGCCAAGCCGGCGCCGCCCGAGGCCGCTTGCACCGCGACGGTGATTTCGTTCAGCGCCGCAGCGGTTTCCTCCAGGCTCGCCGCCTGTTGCTCGGTCCGGTGGGCCATCTGGTCCGCCGCGCTGCTGATATCGTGCGCGCCTTCGCCGAGGCTGCTGACGCCGCTCGAGATGTCGGCGATCAGATCCGTCAGGCTTTGCAGCGCGGTGTTGTAGTCGGCACGGAGCTTTTCGTAGTCCGTCGGGAAGCGCGTATGAATCGGCATGCTCAGATTGCCCATGGCCAGACGCTCAAGCGCCGCCGAAAGGCTTTGCACAACCTCGCGGGCCGCGGCGTCCGCCTCGGCCTTGGCCTGGTCGGCCTCGGCCTTGGCCTGATCAGCCTTGGCCTTGGCCTGGTCCGCCAGCGCCTTGGACAGGGCGGTGTCGCGGAACACCAGGACGGCTTTCGCCATGTCACCCACCTCATCGGCGCGATCGGCGTCGACGGTGATCTCGTTGTTTCCCTGGGCAAGCTCGGCCATGGCCGAGGTCAGCTGGGTGATGGGGCGCGCGATCATCCGGCTCAGCATGGCCGAGAGACCCATCGCGACGCCGATCAGCGCCACGCCTCCGACGGCCAAGGCCACCATGGCGGTGATGATCGCGGTGTTCTGGCGTTGGCCGTTCTGCTCGATAAGCTTCGTCTGGTCCTTGCGGATGTCGCGCAGCGGCTGCACAGCCTGGGTGACCAGCACCTTCTTGCCAGCCGTACGGACGATCTCCTGAGCCTCTTCGCGGCCTCCTTGACGGACCACGGCGATCAGCCTGTCGCCCCAATCTTTCCGCCATGCCAACGTCGCGACGCGCGAGGCCTCCAGCTGCTCCAGCTGCGAGGCGCTGGTGAGCATGGGCTTAAGGTCCGAAGCGACCTTGTCGTACTCGTCGCGCCCTTCGTAATAGGACTTCAGGTAGGTTTCATCGCCGGTGACGAGAAAGCCTCTGAATTGACTGTTCTGGCGCAGGATCGCGGTCTCTAGAGCCAACGTCTGGGCGTGGATCGACTGGGCGAGGTTGCTGCTCTTTGTCGACGACTGGATCGCCGAGATCGTCGCAAAAAACACCAACATGGTGATCGCCGCCGACACGCAGATCAGCACGAATGAAATGCTCAACTTGCGCGGAATACTCATTGACTTGATCACGTCACGCTCCATCGGAATACGACCTCTAGGTGTCCATCACGCTAATACTCACGGAAAGACTCGCTCGATCGAAAGTAATATAACGCACTTTCATCATTAAAAGCTTAACCACGTTCGCAACGACTAGATGCGGACCCCTTGTCGATAAACCTCTATTTGCACAACAAGCGTTAAAACCCAGACCCTGCGACGAAGAGCCTCACATATCGCGAGGTCGGTGTGTAAAATGCGTGATCGGCGGCCCGCAACATCTTGTCGTGATGAAAAAGATGCTGAAGACCGCCGACCGTGCGCAAGCGGCGCTCGACCTAGAAGGTGATGCCAATCCCGCCGCTAACCGTTTGGCCGCTGTCTTTGGTCGGATAAGAGCCCGAGCGGTTCGTGGCGCTCCAGTGGATCACGTTGAACTGAAGCCGGATCACGTTATCCAGATACCAGTTCACGCCACCGGTCGCCGCCCAGCCGTCGCCGGCGGTCGGAACGCCCGAGTAGTCGATGTTCTCATAGCGTGCGAGCACCTCGACCGCGCCCGGGCCGCCTCGCAGAACCGGCTTGCGCACCTTGGGCTGGGCGAAGGTGCCCAGGCGGGCGTTGTAAGGCGGCAGTTCGCCGGTGATGAAGTAACCGCTCGACAGGCTCCAGGCCTTCGTCACGAGATCGGGGCGGCCGGCGTCCAGCGCCGCCTTGCGCTCGCCAACTTCACCCATCACCCAGAACGGGCCGACGTAACCGCCGGCCTCCGCGCCATAGCCCAGCGTGCCCGTGCCACCCGTCACCGTGCCGGTCGACACGCGCAGCGCGCCGTTGAAGCGTCCGCCGATGACCGTATTGCGGGTCAGGGCTCCGCCGCCCACGGCCAGGTCTTCGTCGAAGCCCCAGACGCCAAGGTGCAGCGTCGAGCGATCCGTCTTGATCGGGTTCCAGTGCGCGCGGGCCATCAGGGTCCGGCTGTCCGAAACACTCTGCTTGGCGTCCATGCTGTCGCCGCTAAGCGTGACTGAGGCGTGGCCGCTTTTCCAGAAGATCCGCGGCATGATCGAGATGCCGTAGAAGCCGCGCTGGGGAATGATCGAGGTGGCGACGACGTTGCGTTCCAGGAACGAAGGCGCGTCCGAGCCGCTCGACCCCTCAAAGCTGCGATCGTTGAACATGTTGCCGAAGCGAACGTCATAGGAGATATCGCCGACCGTATCGCGCCAGCCGACGAACGCGGTGCCAACATCGGAGACGTTGTCGGCGAAGTCGTTCTCGAACTGGTAGAAGAAGTGGGCCCCCGCGCCGCCCTCCACGCCGATGCGCAGGGCGCGCGCGCCCGTAGTCGTGATGTTGCGGGCGCCGTAGTCGGAGCCGAAGGTCGTGCTGGCGTGGTTGATGATCCGGCCGCGCATCTTGAACATGTAGAAACCGTCCGGCGAGCGGAACGTCGGCAGACCGCCCTTCCACTCGGTGGTAACGCCTGCGGCGTCCTTGGCCGCCGCGATCACCTGGGCGACGCTCTGATCGGCCAGGTCCGGGGTGACAATCTGCGGCCCCGAAACCTCCGAGATGCTTTCCTCATTGGCGAGAGGCTGGCGGGTCGCGCCGATCTCCATTCGCGCCGCAGCGCCCGGAGCGGTCGTTGCGCCAGCGCCCTCGATCTTGTCCAGGCGATTGCGCAGATTAGCAATTTCCTGGGCCTGCGCGCGGACCAGCGCGATGAGCTCAGCCTGGTCGGGCGACGCGCTTTGAGCCAGCGTCGGCGTGGCCGTCATTAAGGCCGCCAGCGCGGCGCCCGCTAGAAGAACAACCTTCATCCTAAAATCCCCTTCTTTGTCGTGAGAAGGCCGCCCGGCGGCCAACGCTTACAGAGACCTGGCACACGGGAGATGCCGGCCGTAGCCGGGCCCGTCCGCCGCTGAGTTTTTGAGCGAACGATGAGCCGCCCTTCGCGCCGCAATCGACGCGCCTAGGCGCCCTTCGCCCCTTCAAGAGCGCAACGCCTTCCGCGCTCCGCCACACCTCATTCCCGCAAAAGTTGGTGCAAGGAGGCGACTTGAAGGTGTCTAAAACCTTAATGATCGAGGATTTGAAGGTTTTCTATACTTGGGTGCGACGAATTGTCGCGAGTATATTTCAAGCATCTTCGATATTCGCTTAACCGATGCGCGCAATTGTCGCAACCTAAAATTTTAAATTACGCCCAATACGATCCAGATTACGACGTATCCTCCAAATCAATATCTGAGACTGGCGAAGCAAAGACTGTCTCATGGGGTAATTTTTAACCGTTGAGGACCTTATCTAGCCCTAGCGCTGATCACGCCCCCGGAGAACCAGCCGGGACTTTTGGGGGCCATCCGAGCGCCGCGCTTTGGCGGCGCGGAACCGCGGATCAGGCGTGGAGAAAGACGCGAAAGTGGCTGTAACCGAGTGTCGCGATACCAGGCTGGAAAAGATCCGCGCGACGGCCCACGGGCCCGAGCGGCGCGAGGTCGATAACGTGGCCGCCAAGCCGCGCCCGACCGACAAGCTTTGGACAAAAACCCCTGCGGAGAGCGAGTGGATGACGAAGCGCGCCGAAGTCCGCGGCGGAAGCGAGTTTCTGCGCCAGGCCGACAGGTGCCGCGCAATGGGAGCGCCATTCGTCGCCAGCGTACTTGAAGCGGTGGAGCGTCAGCTCCCGCACGCACCGATCAGCGCCGCGATGATCCGCAGCTGGGAAGGAGACCCCGCCGCCGCGGCCATCGCCATGCGATTCAACGGCGCGCTCAACGCGCTCGCGCGCCGTGGCGCGTCTGCGTCGCTGACCAGGCTGTATGGCGGGGACCATAGCGACTTCGACGGCGCGATCGCCGAAGCCCTATCGCTCGAAGACGCCTTCATCGCCCGCTGGCTGGAACATCCGCCCCAGACCAATGAGGTCGCTCGGGCCGGCGCAATCGTCGCGGCGCTACTGACGGCGCGCACGCGATGGAACATGCCGTTTGAGCTGCTCGATCTTGGAACAAGCGCTGGTCTGAACCTTAACCTCGCGCGCTACTTCTATCGACTGGGGGCAATCTCGGTCGGCGACCCGACCTCGGCGGTCCGCGTCGAGCCTCAATGGCGCGGCCCTTCACCGCCGATCGCACCCTTGGAGATCGCCTCTGCACGCGGCGTAGATCTTCAGCCGCTCGACGCGTCCAATCCCGAACATCGCGAACGCTTGCTGTCTTTCGCCTGGGCCAACCAGCAGGATCGGTACAAGCGCCTCGAGGCGGCGCTCCAGATCGCCAGCATCCATCCGCCCCGCGTCGATCAGGGCGACGCCATGACGTGGCTCAACGAGCGCCTGGAAGAGCCGCAGCCAGAAGGACGCGGCCGCGCCGTCATCCACACCATGTTCATCCAGTACCTGAGCGACCAGGACCGACTCCAGATTGATGAGACGATGGAACAGGCCGGCGCTAGGGCGAGCGACAAAAGGCCACTACTGCGCATAGGCTTCGAGTGGACGCCGGACCGCAGCAAGGTCGAGCTGCGCTTGACCCAATGGCCGACGGGCTCAACCCGCGTGCTGGCGATCTGCCACCCCTACGGCGATTGGCTGGACTGGCAGCCCACAGCCTAGGGCCCGCGCGGCGCTATCGCCGCTTCCCGCCCATCAAAAAGGCTCCGGAGCCAAGAGCGCCCGGGGCGAACGCTTTGCGCCGCCCGTCGCCGCCAGATTGGGCGCGCGGCGCCACGCCGGCTTGCGCCCTCGCGGACGCCGATCGCGAAACCACCCGGTCAGAGCTGGGCGCGCGCCGGTCGAGATTCAGCCGAAAAGCCGCGCCAGCGGGGCCGCGCCTTAGATGGCGAGGACGAATACATCACAGATGATATGTAATTCGACGACAACACGCGCTTACCGCGACAATTCGCGCATTGAATATTCATGATTGAAAAACGATAACACGCGAAAACAATAATACAAAATGACGGAGGAAGCTTGCCATCATGAAGGTACTATACCTCTCAGCCGCGATCGCGCCGCTTCTATTTGTCGCACCCTCTCTGGCTGTGGCCGAGACAGGCGCGGCCACAGCCGCAAACACTTCCGGACAGGCGGCGAGCACGCCGGCCAGCCGCGAAGAGGTCTTCTCCACCGGCGTCGCCAAGGGGCGCGACCGACTGGACAGCGCGACCTCGACAAGCGCGCTGCGCGAGAAGGACATCGAGGTCCTCGGCGGGCGTTCGCTTGGCGACCTGCTCCGCAACCTGCCGGGCATCCGGACCGAGTCGTCCACCGGTGACGGCAGCTCCGCCTACACGATCCGCGGCCTTCCGCTGGCGTCCGGCGGCTCGAAATACATGCAGCTTCAGGAAGACGGCCTGCCGATCCTGGAGTTCGGCGACTTCTTCAACGGCGCCGTGGACATCTACATCCGCGCCGACCTCAATCTGGCTGCGGTCGAGTCCATCCGTGGCGGCTCGTCCTCGACCTTCGCGTCGAACTCGCCGGCCGGCGTGATCAACCTGATCTCCAAGACCGGCGACGTGGCCGGAGGCACGGTCCAGGTGATGACCGGTCTCGGCTACGACATGAAGCGCGTGGACTTCGAGTACGGCGCGCCCATCAACGACTCCTGGCGCTTTCACATCGGCGGCTTCTACAGGGTCGGCGAGGGGCCGCGCCGCGCCGGCTTCGACGCCTTCAAGGGCGGCCAGTTGAAGTTCAACGTCACCAAGCAGTTTTCCAACGGGTATGTCCGGCTGTCGGGCAAGTATCTGGATGACCGCTCGCCGCACTACCTGCCGGGCCCGGTGCGCATCACCGGAACCAACGACAACCCGGTCTTCGGCAGCTTCAACACCTACGATGTCCGACGCGACTCGATGCTGTCGGGCCACCTGGGCGATCTCATCACGCTGGACGCCGACAACAAGGCCTCGGTCCTTCCGCTCAGACAGGGCATGAACGCCCTGGTGAAGTCGATCGGCCTGGAATCGCAGTTCGAAGTGCGCGGTTGGACGATCACCCAGCGCGGCCGGTATTCGGACATCGCGGGCGGCACGACCCGTAACCTGGTCGCGAACATCTATTCGGGCAGCGCGCTGCCGGCCTCGCTGGGCGGCGGCGTGGGGACCTACACCTACGCCTCGGGCCCGAACGCCGGCCAGGTCATCACCAATCTCGGCGCCCTCAACGGCAACGGCCTGATTGTCGCGACCTCGCTGAACCGGATCGAGTCGCGTTCGCTGAACAACTTCATCAACGATCTGCGCGCCACCCGAGCCTACGACATCGGCGCGGGCGAGTTGACGATCACCGGCGGCGTCTACAAGTCGCTGCAGGACTACACCAGCGACTACCTGTACAGTAACCACATCCAGGATGTCGCCGATGATGGCGACTCGGGGCTGATCAACTACACCAACGCCGCCGGCGTGCCGCAGACCCAGAACGGCTATCTGGGCTTCAACCGGTCCGGCTCCACCGCCTTTTTCCGTCGCGACTATGACGTCCGCTACAACATCACCGCGCCCTACGCCTCGCTGAACTATCGTTTCGGCAAGATCGCGATCGGCGGCAGCCTCCGCCATGACGGCGGCCGGGTGCGCGGCCAGCTTTACGGCGCGGATCTGGGCGGCGGCCGCGTCGGCATCAAGTCCGTGGACTTCAACGGCGATGGCGTCATTTCCGTCGCGGAGTCGAAGACCGCCTTCACGCCCTACGACCGCCCAGCGCCCGTCCGCTACAACTACGGCTACATGAGCTATTCGGTGGGCGTGAACTATCGGGTCGCCGAGCCGTTCGCGGTCTTCGTGCGCTACAGCCGCGGCGCGCGGGCCGCCGCCGACAAGGTGCTGTTCTCCAACAAGGTCAGCACGACCGATGGCCACTTGGTCAACAAGGCCGACGGCTACGACATCGTCAAGCAGCTCGAAGGCGGCTTCAAGTATCGCGCGTCCAACATCACGTTGAACGTCACCGGCTTCAAGGCCGACACCGAAGACACGAACGTCCAGGCCGGCGCCATCACCACCGATCGGACCTACAAGGCCTATGGCGTGGAGGCCGAAGGGACGTATCGCCACGGTCCGTTCAGCGTTCGGGGCGGCGTGACCTACACCCATGCCGAACTCGTCAACGACAAGCTGAACGCCGCCGTCGCCGGCAAGGTCCCGCGCCGCCAACCGGACTTCATCTACCAGGTCTCGCCCCAGTTCGAGCTTCGCCAGGTGACGATCGGCGCCAACTTTACCGGCCAAACCAGCAGCTGGGTGCAGGACAACAACCTGATGAAGATGCCCGGCTACACGCTCGTCGGCGCCTTCGCCCAGTACCGCCCGACGGAACGCTTGCAGCTGATGCTGAACGCCGAGAATCTGTTCGACAAGGTCGCCTTCATCGAGATCACCACGCCGTCGGTTCCGACCAACGGCATTGGCCTCGGGCGAGCGGTCAACGGGCGCACGGTCTCCCTGTCAGCCCGCATGAACTTCTAGTCGTCCAGGAGGCTGGCGGCGCGCTCCTCGCACGCGGCCAGCCTTCCGGGCGTCCTTCGTCAATAGCCCTCTACGGGCCAGCGGCGGCCTGGCCCTGAGCATAGGCCGCCGACAGGCGTCGGTAGGCGCTGGAACCGAAGGCCATCAGCGTCACGATCACGCCGATCATGCCCGCCACGGTGAAGACCAGGGCGATGCCCCGATCGGGGCCGCGCCCGAACCAATCGCCAATCGCCATCGCCCCGGCGCCATGGGCCATGAACGGTATCACGATGAACTGAGTCAGCGGCCCGATCAGGAAGGCCGTCAGCGGCGAGGCGGCCTGCTGACACCGGCTGACAAGCGCCCCCCGTTCGGCGGATCAAGCGGCCAATCGCCTAGGGCGCGTCAGGCTGAGAGCCCGCCTCCACAAGCTCTTCCATGAACAGCGCCATCAGCGCCGATTGCGAGCGCACGCCGGCCTTGGCGTAGACACGGGTCAGCTGGGCGCGGACGGTGCCGGTGGCCGCGCCGCGCAGGGCGGCGATCTCGGCGACGTCGCAGCCCTTGAGGGCGAACAGGGCCACATCCGCCTCGGCCGCCGTCAGCTTCCAGTCGGAAAAGCGCAGGCGCGCCAGGTCGGCCAGCGCGCCCTTGGCCGCGGCGACGGCCGCCTCGTCCTGGCGGGCGCGCAAGACCAGCCAGCGAACCAGGGCCGCGCCGAACAGCACGCCGGCTAGCAGGGCCAGGACCGCGCCGCCCTCGGCCCAGAGGTGCGAGCCCATGCCGTCGGCGCGCGCGTCGCCCGTGACGTCCACCAGGAAGAACAGGGTGGCGGCGAGCTGAAGGATCACGACGACCGCGATCATCGTGATCCTGCGTTCCAGAGCGCGACGCCGCTTGATCATAGGTCGAAGACTTAGCGCCGCCCGGGAAGCATCGCCAAGACAATCCGCCGGCCGCTACGGCGCGTCTCGAACACCACGCCGGCGATGTGCAGAACGATCAGGACGTAGAGCAGGTTGACGGCCGTCTCGTGGATCTCGACCAGCGGCCCCTCCTCGCGCTCGCCGCCGCCCTCGCGGCCCTCTTGGCCTTCGTCCTCTTCGCGTTCGAGACTTTGCGCCGCCGCCGCTGGCGGCGCGGCGGCGGCGGGCCCGCCTTCCGGCTTGGCGGGGGCGCTGACCATCAGCACGCCGGTGACGATGATGACCGCCAGCGTGCTCCAGATCGCATAGACCATCAGAGCGCCCAGAGGATTGTGCGAAGCGTGCTCGGCGCGCTTGCCCGCGACGATCTCGCGCATATGCGCCAGGGCGCGGCCGGGGCTGGGCGGGAAGGCCGAAAAGCGCGCCTCGGCCGGACCGATGACGCCCCAGATCAGGCGAAAGGTCAGCGTTGCGGCCAGGGCGTAGCCGACCCAGACGTGGGCGTCTGAGCCCTCCTCGGTGATCAGGGCGTTGGCGAGGATGGCCGCCACGATCGTCCAGTGGGTCAGCTTGACCACCGGATCCCAGCGGCGGGGCGCGGCGGCGGGGCGTTCAGTCGCGGTCATGGCGGCGCGCCTTGTTGTGCTTTTCGCCATGGGCCTGGTCGTCGCGGTCTTCCGACACGCGGCGCGCCCCGTGATCGTCGCGGTCCTTGGCCTCGGACGACGCGGGCCGGAGGGTCTTGACCAAGGGAGCCCGCGCCTTCGGCGAGGCCGGCTTGGTTTCGTCCGCCAGGGCTGGCGCGGCCAAGGACAGGATCAGAAGGCTGGCGCCGAGGACGGCGGTGGAGAGCTTGGTCATTTGCGGTTCTCCCGTGCTGATGACGGGAGAAGACCTGCGTCGTCCGGCGGCCTGCGGCCATCGGCGGACGGCTTATGCGGGCCTGGATAAGCCTCTGCTTACGACGCCCGCGCCCCGGCGACCTGACAGGTCCAGCGGTCCCACGGCCCCTCGGCCTGGCCCAGATTGAGGGCGGCGAAGATCATCTTGCCGCCGGGCGGGATCGTCCCAGGCGCAACGGCCGAGACGGTTCCCGCCTTCGCCCGTCCCTTGGCCATCTGGCACGAGAGACGAGGTTCGGCGATCGCCAGACCCGAGACATTGGTCGCGCCGCCGGTCACCAAGACGTCGCCGGCCTTGTTGCGAAAGGCCGTGACCCTGTCCAGCACCACGAAGCGCTCGGGGTGGGCGCGGACCTGGGCCGGATCGGGCAAGGCGCGCGCGGCCGGCGCCAGCCTGGGCGCGGGCGGCGGGGCTTCGTCCTTGGGCCGCGTCACCGCCACCAGAACGGCGCCGCCCAGAAAGCTCGCCAGGAAAACCGCCACCGCCCGCGCCGGGGTCGCCACCAGCGGCCAGCGCGGATACGGCTTGAACACGAAGACAAACGCGGTCCCGGACGCAACAAGCCACAGAAGCGGCAAGGCGATGGTCGCTGGATGCATTCAAGGTCCTCCGGCGGTCCAAGCCGCTCCCGCATCTAGCGGCGATTTTCAATCGCGCCAAATCCCTCTAGACACCGATCCATGCGATCCGGGCCCGACATGATGCTGGAACTGGCCTGCGGACCGGGACCGGTCTGCGGGGTGGATGAGGCTGGGCGCGGTCCCTGGGCCGGGCCAGTCAGCGCCGGGGCGGTGATCCTGGATCCCGACCGGGTGCCCAAGGGCCTCAACGACTCCAAGAAGCTCTCAGCCAAGGCCCGCGCGGCCCTTGAGGAGGAGATCAAGGACGTTGCGATCGCCTGGTGCGTCGACATGGCGGGGATCGAGGAGATCGCCGAGTTCAACATCCTGCATGCCACGGGCCGCGCCATGTGTCGCGCCATCGAGGGCCTGTCGGTGACCCCGGCCATCGCTCTGGTCGACGGCAACTACCGCTTCCCGCTGCCGTGCGAGGTCAAGACCGTGGTCAAGGGCGACGCCTTGTCGTGCTCGATCGCCGCCGCCTCGATCCTGGCCAAGGAAGCCCGCGACCGGCTGATGATCGAAATGGACGCGCTCTATCCCGGCTACGGCTTCGCCGGCCACAAGGGCTACCACGCGCCAATCCATGTGGAGGCCCTGCGCCGGCTGGGTCCCTCGCCGATCCACCGCCTGGGTTGGGCGCCGGTGAAGGCCGCCGTCGAGCAGCTTCAACTGCTGTAGCGGCGCGTTTACGTCTCGCTAACCACGTCTCTACACACCGCATTTACCAGCAAGACTCATGATTCCGTTCTCTTTCTTGAGGACGCGGACATGACCTTCGGGCCGGAAACCATCATCCTGGGCGACTGCATCGAGCAGATGAACGCCCTGCCGGAGAAGTCGGTCGACCTGATCTTCGCCGATCCGCCCTACAATCTGCAGCTGGGCGGGGACCTGCTGCGTCCCGACAACTCCAAGGTCGACGCGGTCGACGACCACTGGGACCAGTTCGAAAGCTTCGCCGCCTACGACAAGTTCACCCGCGAGTGGCTGAAGGCCGCCCGCCGCGTCTTGAAGGACGACGGCGCAATCTGGGTGATCGGCAGCTATCACAACATCTTCCGCGTCGGCGTGGCCGTGCAGGACCTGGGCTTCTGGATCCTGAACGACATTGTCTGGCGCAAGTCCAACCCGATGCCCAACTTCAAGGGCACCCGCTTCGCCAACGCTCACGAGACCCTGATCTGGGCGTCCAAGAGCCAGAACGCCAAGCGCTACACCTTCAACTACGACGCCCTGAAGATGGCCAATGACGAGGTGCAGATGCGCTCGGACTGGACCATCCCGCTGTGCACCGGCGAGGAGCGCATCAAGGGCGCTGACGGGAACAAGGCCCACCCGACCCAGAAGCCCGAAGCCCTGCTCTATCGGGTGATCCTGTCGACGACCAAGCCGGGCGACGTGATCCTGGATCCGTTCTTCGGCGTCGGCACCACCGGCGCGGCCGCCAAGCGCCTGGGCCGCAGGTTCATCGGCATCGAGCGTGAGGCTGAATATCTCGACCACGCCAAGGCGCGGATTTCCAAGGTCGTACCGATCGCGCCCGAGGACCTGGAGGTCATGGGCTCCAAACGCGCCGAGCCGCGCGTGCCCTTCGGCACGATCGTCGAGGCGGGCCTGCTGTCGCCCGGCGACACCCTCTACTGCGCCAAGGGCGAGCGGGTGGCCAAGGTGCGTCCGGACGGTTCGATCACGGTCGGAGACCTGTCAGGCTCGATCCACAAGATCGGCGCCCTGGTGCAGTCGGCTCCAGCCTGCAACGGCTGGACCTATTGGCACTTCAAGACCGACAAGGGCCTGGCGCCGATCGACGTCCTGCGCGCTCAGGTCCGGGCGGGAATGAACTGACGCTCACGACACCGCCGGCTTCCCAGAACTGGGTCAGCTTGGTGGCGTCGCCATTGTATTGGTCGCGATCGCAGGGGCCGACGCCGGGGCAATCGTAGGGTTCTTCGCCCGCCGAGCCGTCCGTATATTGCCACAGGGTCCAGGTGGGCCACGCCGAGGGAACCTCTGGCGTCGAGTCATATTGCGCGAGCCAGAACCAGCAACGGCTCAGGACGGAATCCGGTCCGTCCAGCATCGAGCTCACGTAGCTGTTGCTTGAGTAGAAGCCAGGCCAGCGTCCGGTCCGGGCTTGAACCGCCGAGGCAAAGTCGCGCGCCTGGTCCAGGGTCATGCTGGATCCGCCGGTGTTTTCCTCGAAGTCCAGGACCAGCAGCATTGATCCGTTGTCTGGTCCGACGGTCGTCAGGAAGTTTTCGACCTGTGTCGTGACGTCATCGCCCGTCCCGAAGTGATACGCGCCCCACAACAAGCCAGCGGCCTCGGCTTCCGGTCGACGCGTGGCGTAGGTCGGGTCCACGTAGGTCGCGCCCTGGGTGGCCTTCTGGATCACGCCCATGATGCCGCCGGCCTTGGCCTGGGCGAAGTCAACCTGCGTGTTGTAGTGCGATATGTCGATCACGGCGTTCGTGGGCGTAGCGGTCATGGAACGCTCCCAGGGTTGAGCATGGCGCGCGGAGCGCGGGGCGAGCGCGTGGGCCCGCCAACCCAACGGCCCGCATAGCTTGCCATGAAACTCAGAGGCGATCCTATAAAAATACTCGTCCTAGGGGAGTCGCTCCGCTGCCCGCGCGGCCTTCAGGAACACGCTGGGCAGGGCCAAGAGACCTTCGCGAGAGGTCCAGACGAAGTCGCCATCCGCGCCGCCCTCGGCCGCGAACACCCGCAGCGTCAGCGTGAAGTGGGTGAAGACATGCTCGACCGCGCCGAGGTCGCGCCACGCCGCAGCGGCGGGCGCGGCGGCCAACGCCTCGGTGTCGTCATGGGGGCTCGCTCGCCACTCCGACGTCGGCAGGCCCAGCATCCCGCCCAGCAGCCCTTTCGGCGGCCGGCGCACAAGGGCGACGTCGTCGCCGCGCGTCAGCACATAGGCGACGCCATGGCGACGAGGGCGGTCGGCCTTCTTGGTCTTGCGGGGATAGGTCTCCGGCGCGCCGCTCCTGAAGGCCTCGCACCAAGCCGAGACCGGACAGCGATCACAGAGCGGACCCTTCGGCTTACACACCGTGGCGCCCAGATCCATCAGCGCCTGGGCCCAGTCGCCGGGGCGCTCATCGGTGACGAGTTCGCCGGCAAGGGCTTTCAGCTCCGGCTTGGCGTCGGGCAGCGGCGTCTCGACGGCGAACAGGCGCGACATCACCCGCTCGACATTGCCGTCGACCACATTGGCGGCGCGGTCGAAGGCGATCGCCGCCACGGCCGCGGCGGTGTAGGCGCCGACGCCCGGCAGGGCCCGCAAGCCCTCCTCGGTGTCTGGAAAAACGCCGCCGTGTTGGCTGGCGACGGCGCGGGCGCAGGCCAGCAGGTTACGGGCTCGGGCGTAGTAGCCCAGCCCTGCCCAGGCGGCCATCAGCTCGCCGTCCTCGACCGCCGCCAGATCGCTGACCGTCGGCCAGCGCTGGGTGAAGCTCAGGAAGTACGGGGTCGCGTGCGGCACGGTGGTCTGCTGCAGCATCACCTCCGACAACCAGACGCGATAGGGGTCGGACCGCACGCCCGCTCGGCGGTCATCGGGCGAAACCCGCCAGGCCAGCGTTCGGGCCTGGCGGTCGTACCAGGCCAGCAGGTTCGAGCGGAGGGCGGCGCAATCAAGAGAGACGCTGGCTTTCATCGTCTCCTCGCCTACCGCAAGCAGCCCGCCTCGTGCTAGCTTTCCATCATGGCCCGCCGCCCCCTGCCCTCTCCGGAAGAAGCGCTCGCGATCCTTCGTCAGAAGCGGACGAAGCCCCAACGCCGCCCGCCGCCGCCCGCCGGCAAGAGCCTGGCGCCGTTGCTGAAGGACCTCGAGAACCGCTTTGGCCAGGGTCCGGCCGCGCTGCAAACCCGTTGGCGCGAGATCGTCGGCGACACCCTGGCCCGCCGCACCGAGCCCGTCCGCATCATCAAGGGGCGCAACGGCGAAGGCGGCGCGCTGGAGCTGCGCGTCGATGGGCCCATGGCCTCGCTGATCCAGCACCAGGCGCCGCAGATCACCGCCCGTCTCGACATGCTGCTCGGCAAGGGCGTGGTGACGCGCCTGCGCATCATTCAAGGGCCGGTCAAGGCGGCCGCCGCGCCCGTCGCCCAGCGTCCGCGTCGCAAGCCGCCGCTGGACGCCGCCCTAGAGAAAGAGCTCGCCGACAGCCTGGCCGAGCAGCCCGACGGGGCGCTGAAGCAGGCGCTGCTGAAGCTGGGCCGAGGGGTCCTCTCCTCCAGCCGCTGAGCCCCCTTGCGGAGCGCCCATGACCATTGACAATAGGTCGTCGGTCGCGCTCTTGCCGTAGTCCGCGTCCAGCCCTTTTCCCTTCGAAACGAGAATCGGGCTTAAGTTTCCCACCGACCGCCAAAGGGCCCATTGATGCGTTCGCTGATCAGCCGAGTCACCCTTGTCGCCGCGCTCGCCGCCGGCCTCGCCAGCTGCGGCCCCAAGGGCGAGACCGTCGCCGCTGACGACATGACCCAGGGCAACCCGAACGCCAAGGTCACCGTCGTCGAGTACGCCTCGGCCTCGTGCAGCCACTGCGCCGAATGGAACGAGGATGTCTACCCGGCCTTCAAGGCCAAATACATCGACACCGGCAAGGTCAACTACGTCTACCGCGAGATCCTGACCCCGCCGAACGAGGTGGCCGCCGCCGCCTTCCTGATGGCTCGCTGCGCCGGCAAGGATAAGTACTTCCAGGTCCTGGACTCGGTCTATCGCGCCCAGTCGCAGATGTTCCAGACGGGCCAGTTCCGCGAGGGCCTGCTGACCGTCGCCCAGTCGGCCGGCATGAGCGAGGACCAGTTCAACGCCTGCGTCACCGACGAGAAAGCGCTGAAGGCGCTCAACGACCGCGTCGAAAAGTACAGCAAGGAAGCCAAGATCCAGGGCACCCCCACCTTCGTCGTCAACGGCAAGAAGGTTGGCGCCGAAGAGGGCGGCGCGCGCACCCTGGCCGAGCTGGACGCGGCCATCGCGGAAGCCTCGAAGTAATGACGCTGGACCGGCGCGCGCTGTTAATCTCGGGGTTGGCCGTCACGGCCGCGCCCGCCATGGCGCGCGCCGCGCCCTTGCCGCCTGTTCCTGGCGAGATGACGCTGGGCTCGCCCAAGGCGCCGGTCCAGTTCGTCGCCTACGCCTCGACCAGCTGCCCGCACTGCGCCCACTGGTGGACGCAGGTCCTGCCGCAAGTCCGCAAGAGCTTCGTCGACACGGGCAAGGTGCGGTTCGTCTTCCGCGAGTTCCTGACCCAGCCGACCGAGTTCGCGGCCGCCGGTTTCATCCTGGCCCGCCGCATCCCGGGCAAGTACTTCGACGTGCTGACCACCGTCTTCCAGCGCCAGGAAGAGATCTATCGCAGCGAGAAGCTGTGGGAGGGCCTGCTGGCCATCGGCAAGCAGTACGGCCTGACCGATGCTGAGTTCGCCGCCGCGATGAACGATCCGGCCGCGCTGAAGGCGGTCAATGATCGCTTCTTCCGGGCCCTGAACCAGGACAACATCGAGGTCACACCGACCTTCTTCGTCAACGGCGCGCCGATCGAGGGCGACACGGGCTTCGACGCCCTGGCGAAGGCCTTCGCCGTCGCGGCGAAGGGCTGAGGAGGAGGGGGACCGCCTCGTGCAGTTCCAGCGCCTTCGCCTTTCGGGCTTCAAGTCCTTCGTCGAGCCGACCGAGTTCCGCATCGAGCCGGGCCTGACCGGCATCGTCGGCCCGAACGGCTGCGGCAAGTCCAATCTGCTTGAAGCGCTGCGCTGGGTGATGGGCGCCAACTCGGCCAAGGCGATGCGCGCCGGCGGCATGGACGACGTGATCTTCGCCGGCAGCGGCGCGCGCCCGCCGCGCAACCACGCCGACGTGGCCCTGACCATCGACAATGCCGACCGCACGGCGCCGGCCCAGTTCAACGACGATCCGGTGCTGGAAGTCGTGCGCCGTATCGACCGCGGCGCGGGGTCGACCTACAAAATCAACGGCCGTGAGGTGCGGGCCCGCGATGTCCAACTGTTGTTCGCCGACGCCTCGACCGGCGCCAACTCGCCCGCCCTGGTCCGCCAGGGCCAGATCAGCGAGCTGATCGGCGCCAAGCCGCAGAACCGCCGCCGCATTCTGGAAGAGGCCGCCGGGGTCTCGGGGCTGCACACTCGCCGCCACGAGGCCGAGCTGCGCCTGCGCGCCGCCGAGGCCAATCTCGCCCGCCTGGACGACGTGGCGCGCGAACTGGAGACGGCGCTGAACCGCCTCAAGCGCGAGGCCCGCCAGGCCGAGAAGTACAAGCGCCTGTCGGCCGAAATCCGCGCCGTGCAGGGCGCGGTGCTCTACGCCCGCTGGACCGAGGCCCGCGATACGCTGGAACGCACCCAGCGCGAGGCGACGCAGGCCGCGCGCCTGGTCGAAGAGACCGCCCGCGCCAGCGCCGCCGCCCAGGTGGCCATCACCGAGGCCGAGGTCGCCATGCCCCCGCTGCGGGAAGAGGCGACGATCGCCCAGGCGATCCTGGGCCAACTGGCCATCCAGAAGGACCGCGCCGAGCGCGAGGCCGAAGCCGCCGCCGCCGAGTTCGAGCGCCTGAAGAACGATCTTTCCCGCATCGACGCCGACCAAACCCGCGAGAGCCAGGCCAAGGACGACGCGGCCGCTGCTCTGGCTCGCATCGACGCCGAGCTCGAAGAGGTCCGCGCCCTGGTCGCCGCCGCGCCTGAACGTGGCCCCGAGCTGGAAGCCGCCGCCAAGGCCGCCGAGGAAGCTCGCGCCGTCGCCGAGACGCAGGTCGAGCAACTGGCCGCCCGCGTCGCCGCCGAGGAGGCCGGGTTCCGCGCCGCCGCCACGCGCCTCTCCGAGGCCGACGCCCGCGCCAACCGCACCAACCGCGCCCTCGACCAGGCCAAGGCCGAACGGGCCGCGATCGGCCCCGAGGTCGACCCGGCCGCCGCTGACGCCCGCCAGCGTTTCGCCAATGCCGAAGCCGCTCTAGCCGCCGCCCGCATGGCGCTGGAGGAAGCCGAGGCGCAGCGCGTCAAGGCCGCCGAGCAGGAGGCTCAGGCTCGCCAGCTTGCCCGAGGCGTCGAGGACCAGCTGGGTCGTCTGCGCACCGAGGCCCGGGGCCTGGCGCAGCTGACCGCCCCGCGCGCCAAGAGCGGTCACGCGCCGGCTCTCGACAGCGTCTCGCCCGACAAGGGCTATGGCGCGGCCCTGGCCGCCGCGCTCGGCGATGATCTCGACGCCGCGCTCGATCCCAAGGCGCCGTCCTACTGGGGCGGGGCGCAGGTCTCCTCGCCGGTCTGGCCGGAGGGCGCCCAGCCACTGGTCCCGCTGGTCAAGGCGCCGCCCGAGCTGATCGCGCGTCTCTCCCACGTGGCCGTGGTCGAGCGCGCCGATGGCGACCGACTGCAAAAGGCGCTGAAGCCCGGCATGCGCTTGGTGTCCAAGGAAGGCGATCTGTGGCGCTGGGACGGCTTCGTCGCCCGCGCCGATGCGCCCAAGCCCGCCGCCATCCGCCTGGAGCAGCGCACACGTCTGGCCGAGGTCGAGGCCGAGATCGACGTCCTGGCCCCGCGCGCCGAGGCCACCGCCGCCGCCCTGAAGGCCGCCGCCGACCGGATGCGCGCGGTCGAGGACCTGCTGCGCGACCGCCGGCGCGGCCCGCCTGACGCCGAGCGGCTTCTGAACCAGGCCCGCGAGCAGGTCGCCAAGTTCGAGCGCGAGCAGGCGGTGCGGGCCGCCCGCGCTCAGTCTCTGGACGACACCATCGCCCGCTTCGAGGCCGAGAAGGCGGAAGTCGACGCGGCGCTGGCCCAGGCACGTGAAGCCCACGCCGCCGCCCAGACCTCGGGGGACCTTCAACCGCAGCTCGCCCAAGCCCGCCAGGATGCGGCCAAGGCCCGCGAGGGCGCCAGCGCCGCCCGCACCGCCCTCGACGTCGAGACCCGCGAACGCGCCGGCCGCCAGCGCCGCCTGGAAAGCCTGGAGCGCGACCGCACCGACTGGGCCAAACGCGCCGAGACCGCCGGCAAGCGCGCCGAGGCGCTGGAGGGCGACCGCGTCAAGGCCGCCGCCGCCCTGGAGGCCGCCCGAGAAGCGCCGGACGCCTTGCGGGAAAAGCTGGTCGCCCTGCTCGACGAGTTCGCCGCCGCCGAGGCCCGCCGCGCCAAGGCCAGCGACGCCCTGGAGACGGCCGAGACCAACCGGATCAACGCCGACCGCGCGGCCCGGGCCGCCGAACAGGCCGCCAGCGAGGCCCGCGAGAAGCGGGCGGCGCTGGTCGCTCACCTGGACGGCGCCCGCCAACGCTACGCCGAGGTCGCCACCGCCATCCGCGAGCAGGCCCGCATGGAGCCCGAAGAGCTGGGGCGTCACGTGGCCGGCGAGGCCGTGGCCGTGCCGAAAGACGCCGCCGGCGTCGAGGCCCACCTCTTCGCGCTTGAGCGCGAGCGCGACGCGATCGGTCCGGTGAACCTGCGCGCCGAGGAAGAGGCGCAGGAATATGCCGGTCGCCTGGAGATCATGCGCAGCGAGCGCGCCGACCTTTCCGGCGCGGTGACCAAGCTGCGGGCCGGCATCGAGGAGCTGAACGCCGAGGGCCGCGAGCGTCTGCTGGCCGCGTTCGACGTGATCAACGCCAACTTCCAGACCCTCTTTCAGGCTCTGTTCGGCGGCGGCCAGGCCGAACTGAAGCTGATCGAGAGCGACGACCCGCTGGAGGCCGGTCTCGAAATCTACGCCTGCCCGCCCGGCAAGCGCCTGGCCAGCATGAGCCTGATGAGCGGCGGCGAGCAGGCCTTGACCGCCAGCGCCCTGATTTTCGGCGTGTTCCTGGCCAATCCGGCCCCGATCTGCGTGCTGGACGAAGTGGACGCCCCGCTCGATGACGCCAATGTCGACCGCTACTGCAACATGCTCGACGAGATGCGCCGCCGCACCCAGACCCGCTTCATCGCCATCACCCACAACCCGGTGACCATGAGCCGGATGGACCGCCTGTTCGGCGTCACCATGGCCGAGCGCGGCGTGAGCCAACTGGTCAGCGTGGATCTCAGCACGGCGGAAAAGCTGGTGGCGGCTTAGGGGCTGCTTGCCCCCTCCGCGCTTCGCGCTCCTCCCCCGGAGGGGGAAGAAGGATCACCTTCCGCCCGCCTTTGGGGGCGGACGACCCGCGAAGCGGGTCAGGTGGGGGCTCAGCCGCCGAGAAGATGCGTCACCACCACCCGCAGCGGATTGGCCGGATCGGCCAGCAGCTTCACCGCCATCGCGCACGAGATCACCACCAGGAGCGGCCGGATCAGTTTCGGCCCGAACCGCATGGCCAGGCGCGATCCGACCTGCGCCCCGATGAAAGCCCCCACGGCCATCGCCAGACCCACTGGCCAGACGACTACGCCCTTGATCGCGAACAGGGTCAGGCTGCCCAGATTGCTGGCGGCGTTGGCCAGCTTGGTGTGGGCGGTGGCCTTCAGCGCGCCGTAACCCAGCAGGGTGACGATCGCGACCATGTAGAAGGCGCCGGCGCCCGGGCCAAAGATGCCGTCGTAGAAGCCAACCAGGGGCGCGACGAAGCAGGCGAACGGGATCAGCGCCATGCGCGGGTTCACGTCCTCGCTCTTCAAGGCGCGCGAGAAGCCGAAATAGAGGGCGATGGCGATCAGCAGCACCGGCACGATCGCTCGCAGCATCTGCGGCGACAGCAGGCTGGCGCACAGCGCGCCGCAAAGGCCGGCGATGGCGGCGGCCAGCGCCACCGGCCAGGCGGTCTTCCAGTCGATCAGGCCGCGCCGCGCGAAGGCGCTGGTCGAGGAGATGGCGCTGACCGCGCCCTGCAGCTTGTTGGTGCCCAGCGCTTGCACGGGCGAAAGCCCCGCCAGTAGCAGGGCCGGCAGGGTCACGAGCCCGCCGCCGCCGGCGATGGCGTCCAGCGCTCCGGCGAGGGCGGCGATCACGAACAGGCTGGCGATGACGTCTAGGGAAACCATGAAGAGCTCATGGTCCCGTTCGACGCCCCAGGCAAAGAAAAAGGGGCCCCAAGGGACCCCTGCTCCTTAACCCAGCAGATGGCCCCATTGCTGGGCGCGCGACTGCTTGCTGTTGGTCGCCTTACCCAGGGCGCGCAGCTCGTCGCGCTCCTTGGCCTTCTCTTCCTTGCGCACGCGCATCTCGGCAGCTTCCTGCGTCTTGCGCTCCTTACGCTCCGCGCGCTTGACGGCCATGATCGCCTCCTGGCGAGCCAGGGCTTCGAGGCGGGCCTTTTCCTTGGCTTCGGCGCGGGCGGCGCGGACGGCTTCGAGTTCGGCGGCGCGTTGCTCTTCGCGCTTGTCGAAATCGGGGTCCTGGATGGTCGGCTTGGCCTTGAACTTAGCCAGCATGGCCTTCTTGGCTTCCTGCTGGGCGGAAATACGATCGGCGAATCCGGTGTTCTTCAAGTGCGACATGAATCTTCGTGTTATTTGGAGGCGGCGGCTCTAAAGCCCAGATTGACGGAAAAATCAATGCGTCATCGAGGCGGGCGGCTCCTGGCATAGGGAGATCGCCGTCTTGAGAGACCTGCCAGATAGGAAGCCGTTCCCGATCCGGAAAGAGCCCGCCTCGCCCTCCCAGCCGGAAGATTGGGGCCGGTTTTGCCGCCCTGACGAAGGGGAAGGCGAAAACCTCAAACATTCCGGCCACTTGCCTCGCGAAGCGGTCACCTTGACGCACCGCAGCGAGGTCTATAGGTTCCGCGCCGATCAAGCCGACCGGAAAAGCGCTTTTTTATGGCGCATCCTCGGCGCTTTCGGACCTGCCGCTTCCCATGCCCAAGGCCGACGAACCGAACGACAAGGCTCCGCAGAGCCTCGACGCTCGGCTCGCCGCATTTGAGGCGCGGAGGGCGGCGGAGCGGCCGGTGAAGGCCGTGTCCGAAAAGGCCCAGCAGGACGGCTACCGTCTGCTGGCGGACCTGATCGGGGGTGTTTTGGTGGGCCTTGGCTTCGGCTGGCTGCTCGACCACTACGTCCACACGAGCCCCTGGGGCATGATCGGCGGTCTGCTGATCGGTCTGGGGATCGCGATTTTCTCCATCGTCCGCAAGGCGATGAAACTGAGCGCGCAGGCGTCGGCCCCGTCTCCGGTTCCGGGGAAGGCCGACGGAGACACGGGAGACGGGCCTACCGTCCCCAAGCAGAAGAGAGACTAGGGCCGATGGCCGATCCGATGCACCAGTTCCAGATCAAGAAGATCGTGGAACTGCCCACCGTGACCGTTCCGGGCCTGGGCGCCATTGATCTGTCGATCACCAATTCCGTGGCGGCGATGATGTCGGCCGCCCTGCTGATCATCGGCTTCTACGGTCTGTCCGCGCGCAAGGCCGTGGTGCCGGGCCGCCTGCAGGCCGTGGGCGAGATGCTCTATGGCCTCGTCGACGGGCTGGCGGAGTCGATCATCGGCCACGACGGCAAGAAGTTCCTGCCCTTCGTGTTCACGCTGTTCGCGTTCGTGCTGTTCATGAACATGCAGGGCATGTTCCTGGTCTTCACCGCGACCTCGCAGCTGGCCGTGACCCTGACGCTGGGCCTGATGGTCATCCTGACTGTGATCGGTGTCGGCTTCGCCAAGAACGGCCTGAAGTTCTTCAAGCTGTTCGCGCCGTCGGGCGTGCCCCCGGTGCTGTACATCCTGCTGGTGCCGATCGAGATCCTGTCGTTCCTGATCCGTCCGATCACCCTGGGCCTTCGTCTGTTCGGCAACATGCTGGGCGGCCACGTGGTGCTGAAGATCTTCGCCGGCTTCGTGATCGCCCTGGGCGGTCTCGGCGTGCTGGGCTGGGCCGGTTCGGTCCTGGCCCTGACCTCGGTCGTCGCCCTGACGGCCCTAGAGTTCATGGTGGCCTTCCTCCAGGCCTTCGTGTTCGCGGTGCTCACCTGCGTCTATCTCAACGACGTCGTGCACCTCGACAGCCACTGATCAACCTTTAGTCTTTCAACCAATACCCTTCTCAAGGAGTCTCAATCATGGACGCTGCTGCTGCTAAGTACATCGGCGCTGGTCTGGCCATGCTCGGCATGATCGGCGCGGGCGTGGGCCTGGGCGTGATGTTCGGCAACTACTTCCAAGGCGCCCTGCGCAACCCGACGGCCGCCGCTCAAGAGCGCCCGATGCTGTTCCTGGGCATGGCCCTGACGGAAGCCCTGGGCATCTTCGCCCTGGTCATCGCCTTCCTGATCCTGTTCTCGTAATCAAGCCATCCGGGAGCGCGGCGTTTCATCGGAAACGCACGCGCTCCTTGTCTTTTGTGATCTCGCGTTTTCCCGCGCGCGGCGCCGATCCTGGCCCGCCCCGGAAGACGCTCTAGCTGAGAGGCGCCTTCGCCCATGGCGACGGAACATCAAGGCACGACCGAGACGACGGAAGCCCCCAAGGGCCACGAAGGCGGCGGCGGTCTTCCGCAGCTGCAGTTCGAGCACTGGGGCGGCCAGATCGTTTGGCTGCTGCTCATCTTCGCCGTGCTCTACGCGGTGCTGTCCAAGGGCCTCCTGCCCCGCGTCAGCGGCGCGATCGAGGAACGCGGCGCCAAGATCGCCGGCGACATCGCCGACGCCCGTCGCCTGAAGGACGAGGCCGAGGCTCAAGCTCGCGCGGCCGCCGCCGAGGTGGCCGAGGCCCGCGCCAAGGCCCAGAAGACGGCTGCTGACGCCAAGGCCAAGGCTTCGGCGCAAGCCGCCGAGCGTCAGGCCAAGGAAGAGGCCGTGCTGGCCGAAAAGCTGGCCGCGGCCGAGGCTTCGATCCAGACCGCTCGCGACCAGGCCATGAGCCAGGTCCGCGTGGTGGCTCAGGACACCGCCGGCGCGATCGTCGAAAAGCTGACCGGCAAGGCGGCTACGGCCGCCGAGCTGAAGTCGGCCCTGGCCTAAGGAGCTGAAGATGGAACATCACGAGTCCCTGTTCAGCTTCTCGAACCCGGAGTTCTGGGTTCTGGCCGCGCTGGTGATCTTCTTCGGCCTGCTGGTCGTGCTGAAAGTCCTGCCGGGCGCCCTGTTCGGCGCGCTCGACAGCTACTCGGCCAAGATCAAGGCCGAGCTCGACGAGGCCCAGCAACTGCGGGAAGAGGCCCAGGCCCTGCTCGCGGGCGTGAAGGCTCAGCGCGAGGAAGCCGAGCGCCAAGCCGCCGCGATGATGGACGCCGCCAAGGCCGACGCCAAGCGTCTGGCCGAGGAAGCCAAGGAAAAGCTGGAAGAGCAGATCAAGCGCCGCGCCGAGATGGCCGAGCGTAAGATCGCCCAGGCCGAGGCTCAGGCGACCGCCGACGTTAAGGCCGCCGCGGTGGATCTGGCCGCCCAGGCCGCCGAGACCGTCCTGGCCGCCCGCCTCGCCGGCGCCAAGACCGACCCGCTGGCGGACGCCGCCATCGGCCAGATGGGCGCCAAGCTGCAATAGCGGCGGGCCTCACCGGATAGACAAGACGAAGGGCGCGGATCGCAAGGTCCGCGCCCTTTTCCTTGGGTGGTCGCTGAAGGGCGGCGGTCGCTATGAGTCTCGGCCAACCGCCGCTTTGAATGTTCGACTTGGGATCGAAAACCGCCTCTAATCGGCAAGCGGGGGTTCGTCGTTCTCGGGTGATCCCTTTACGGTTTCAGTGGCCTCGATCGCGTGTTTCGCCGGTGGATCGAGGACTGCTCCGAAGCCTAGCAACACCGAGGCCAGCATCAGCCCCCCCTTGGCCTTGGAGCCAAAGCGGTGAGCGAGCCACGCGACGAGCGGCGACAGCACGACGAGGGCGGCGACTGATATTAGGAATTGAAGCCAGGCGGGCATGCCACCTTAGTTAGGTGCTGATTGGACCTCGCCAAGAGCCGCGTTCAAAAGGCGCTTGCCTGGCCTACGCCTTCGCCCTCTTCCGCTCGACATAGCGCCGGACGCGTTTGCGGGTCCGTTTGAGCAGGCGCCAGCGGGCCTTGCGCAGCACGAGCTTCTCGGTGCGCAGCATCTGTTGCCAGACGACCAGCAGCACCTCGGGCTCGCGGCGCATCAGGCGACGGATCGGGAAGACCAGCTTGGGGTGGCGGCGCTGCCAGCGGATGAAGGTCTTGCGCGCCTGGAACGAGTAGCGCAGCACGATCATCAGCCCGATGACCAGCAGCGGCAGGCCGACGTGGCCAGGCAGCGGCGTCAGCACCGCGCCGGCCAGGATCACCAGGGCGCCGAGGCCGATGGCGGCCCAGCGATAGGCCCGCGCCGCAGATTCCCGTAGCAATAGCGCCAACCGTGCGCGGCGACGGGCTCGATTTCTGACGCCGAACGTCGCGGCAGTAAGGGTCACTGGCCGCTGCGCCTGGCCGCCCGGCGCTTGAGGGATTTGCGCCAGCGGATAGCCAGACGCCACTTGCGCGGCATGATCAGGCGCTCGACGCGCAGGGCCTGTTGCCAGGCCACCAGCACGACCTCCGGCTCGCGGCGCAGCAGGCGACGCAGCGGGAAGATCAGCTTGGGATGGGCGTGCTGGAAGCGGACGAACTGCTTGCGCGCCTTGAACGAGTTGCGCAGCACCAGCATCAGGCCAACCACCGTCAGCGGCAGGCCCATGGGCCCCGGCAACGGCGCGATCGCGATGCCGCCGATCACCAGCAGCACACCCACGCTGAGCAGGATCACGCGCAGAAAGCGCGCGATGAGCTCACGGGCGAGATCATCGGCGGTGCGTCGGGCGCGCGGCATGGCGAGGACAAGAACAGTCATGGGAGGACAAAGAGCTTGCGCTACGCATGCTCCCTGGATCAGCCAGCCAGCTCCGACGCGCAACCCCGATATGTGGAGCGATGAAGGCGCCGTAAAGGCGCCCTCTGGTCGCAAGTGGGGCCTTGAAAATGCTATTCAGCCGCTAGTGGCGCCGGGGCCACAGGTTTCCACCGCAAGCGTGGCTTTCGCGCCGCTTGCGTCTCGTCCAGTCGGCGCAAGGGCGCATGGAACGGCGCGCCCTTGAAGCGCTCCGCATCACCCGCTTTTGCCGCGCCAGCCAGGGCGCGCAACGCTGCGACGAAGCGGTCCAGCTCCTGGCGGCTCTCGGTTTCGGTCGGCTCGATCAGCATCGCGCCGTGGACGACCAGCGGGAAGTACATGGTCATCGGGTGGAAGCCCTCGTCGATCATCGCCTTGGCGAAGTCGAGCGTGGTGACCCCCGTGCCTTCCAGCCAGCTGTCGTCGAACAGGGCCTCGTGCATGCACGGACCTTCGGGGAAGGCCGGGCTCATCACGTCCTTCAGACGGGCCTTGATGTAGTTAGCGTTGAGGACGGCGTCCTCGGCCGCCTGCTTCAGGCCGTCAGCGCCGTGGCTGAGCATGTAGGCGTAGGCGCGGACATACATGCCCATCTGGCCGTGGAAGGCGCTCATGCGGCCGAAGGCGGTCTCGGCGCTCGCCTCGCCGGCGTGCTCGACCAGATCAAAACCGTCGCCGTCGTGGACTAGCCAGGGCGTCGGGGCGAACGGCGCCAGAGCCTCGCTCAGCACCACCGGACCCGCGCCCGGACCACCGCCGCCGTGGGGCGTCGAGAAGGTCTTGTGCAGGTTGATGTGCATGGCGTCGACGCCCAGATCGCCCGGACGCACCCGGCCGACGATGGCGTTGAAGTTGGCGCCGTCGCAGTAGAAGTAGGCCCCGGCCGCGTGAGTCAGGCGGGCGATCTCGACGACATCGCGCTCGAACAGGCCGCAGGTGTTGGGGTTGGTGACCATGATCGCGGCCACGTGGTCGCCGAGCTTGGACTCAAGATCCTTCAGGTCGACGCGGCCGTCTTCCGTCTGGGCGATCTCGACGACGGTGTAACCGACGAAAGCCGCCGTGGCCGGGTTGGTGCCGTGGGCGCTGGTGGGCGCGAGAACCGTCTTGCGATGGCCATTGCCGGCCGCCTCGTGGGCGGCGCGGATGGCCAGCAGGCCGCACAGCTCGCCGTGGGCGCCGGCCTTGGGCGACAGAGCGACGGCGGGCATGCCGGTCAGGGTCTTCAGCCAGTGGGCCAGACGGTCCATCAGCTGCAAGGCGCCCTGCACGGTCGAGGTCGGCTGCAGCGGGTGGATGTCCGAAAAGCCCGGCAGGCGCGCCATCTTCTCGTTCAGGCGCGGGTTATGCTTCATCGTGCACGAGCCCAGCGGATACAGCGCCAGGTCGATAGCGTGGTTCTTTTGGGACAGGCGCACATAGTGGCGGACAGCTTCCGGCTCCGACAGGCCCGGCAGGCCGATCGGCTCGGACCGCAGCAGGCCGGCCAGATCGCTGGACGGGGCGGCGGCTTCGGGCAGATCGACGCCGGTCTTGTTCCAGCCGTCCCGTTCGAAGATCAGGGCCTCGTCCTGGAGCAGGCCGCGCGCGCCGGTCAGGGTTTCGTGGGCGACGGGCGCATCGTTAGCGGCTTCGGGGCGCGTGGGGCGGCCGACGTTATTCATGCTCATTGGCCCACCACCTTGGTCAGAAGCTTGGTCAGGAAAGTGATGTCGATATCCAGCGTCGTCTCGGTCGCGGCGACCAGCAGGACATCGTCCAGGCCCGCCTTCGCGTCGAGGCGCGAGAACGGCACGCCGGCCAGGACGCCGTGGCTGGCCAGGGTCTCGACCAGTTCGGCGGCCTTGCCCGGCACGCGGACGGCGAACTCGTTGAAGAAGCGCGGCGTCAAGACCTCATAGCCGGGGATCGCCGCCAGGGCGTCGCGCAGGGCCAGCGCCTTCTGGTGGTTCAAGGCGGCCAACTTGCGCAGCCCCACCTCGCCCAACAGGCTCATGTGGATCGAGAAGGCCAGGGCGCACAGTCCGCTGTTGGTGCAGATGTTCGAGGTCGCCTTGTCGCGGCGGATATGCTGCTCGCGGGTCGAGAGCGTCAGCACGAAGCCCCGCTTGCCGTCGGCGTCGACCGTCTCGCCGCACAGGCGGCCCGGCATCTGGCGGACGAACTTTTCCTTGCAGGCAAAGAGGCCGACATAGGGGCCGCCGAAGTTCAGGCCGTTGCCGATCGACTGGCCCTCGGCCACAGCGATATCGGCGCCCATCTCGCCGGGCGACTTCAGGAGGCCGTATGAGACCGCCTCGGTCGTCACCACGATCAGAAGGGCCCCGGCGGCGTGGGCGGCCTCGGCGATCTTGGTCACGTCGGTGACCGTGCCGAACACGTTCGGGGTCTGGACGACGACGCAGGCGGTATCCTGGTCGATCGCGGCGATCACCGCGTCTTCGGCGTCGATCGCGGCCGGCATCCGGGCCGTCTCCACGCCGGCGGCGTGGGCCAGGGTCTCGATCGCCCCGACATAGTGCGGGTGGACGCCGCCCGACATCACCGCCTTGTTCCGGCGGGTGACACGCTGGGCCATCATCACGGCCTCGGCCGCGCCGGTCGAGCCGTCATAGAGCGAGGCGTTGGCCACCTCCATGCCGGTCAGCGCCGCGACCTGGGTCTGGAACTCGAACAGGACCTGCAGCGTGCCTTGAGCGATTTCCGGCTGATAGGGCGTGTAGCTGGTCAGGAATTCCGACCGCTGGATGATGTGGTCGACCGTGGCTGGCACATGGTGGCGATAGGCGCCGGCGCCGCAGAAGAACGCCCCCTCGCCCGCCGCGCGGTTGCGCTTGGCCAGGGCGGCCATCTCCCGCTCGACTTCCAGTTCGCCGGCGTGGTGCGGCAGGTCGACCGGCGCGTCGCGGCGGGCCGGGGCCGGCACGTCCACGAACAGATCGTCGATCGACTTCACGCCGATCACGCCGAGCATCTCGGCGCGGTCTTCGGGGGTCAGGGGGAGATAGCGCATCGTTTCTTGCCTAGCTTGTCATCCCGGCAGGCCGAAGGCCGAGCCGGGATGACAGGGAAATTAGAGGGTGCTCAGGAACGCTTCGTACGCGTCGCGGTCCATCAGGGCGTCGACCTCGGCCGGGTTCGACAGCTTGATCTTGGCGAACCAGCCGCCGCTTTCCGGCAGGGCGTTGACGGTTTCCGGCGTATCGGAAAGCTCGGCGTTGCCCTCGACGACCTCGCCCGACACCGGGGCGTAGACGTCCGAGGCGGCCTTGACGCTCTCGACCACGGCCAGGCCGTCGCCCTGCTTCACGGTCTTGCCGGCTTCCGGAACCTCGACGAACACCACGTCGCCCAGTTGCTCGGCGGCGTAGGCGGTGATGCCGACGGTGGCGATGTCGCCCTGGACGACGACCCATTCGTGATCTTTGGTGAAACGCATCTCAGTCGGCCCTTGGATTGGATTAGAGTTTGCGAACGTAACCGTTCGGAACGAACGGGCTGGCGACCACCTCGGCGGCGGCGGCCTTCCCGCGAACGATGACCTTCAACTTCGTCCCGATCGCGGCGAAGGCGGGCGGGGCGAAGCCGATGGCGATGGGGTAGCCCAGGCTGGGGGCGAAACCGCCGCTGGTGACCTTGCCGATCACGGCGCCGGCCTCGTCGGCGATCTCGGCGCCTTCGCGGGCCGGAGCGCCTTCCAGCACCTTCAGGTTCACACGGACGCGCGACAGCTCGCCGGCCAGTTCCTTGGCGATGCGGGCCGCGCCCAGGTAGTCGCCGGCCTCGCGACGCGACTTGCCGACGGCGAAGTTCAGGCCGGCCTCGATCGGCGAGACGGTCTCGTCCAGGTCGTGGCCGTAAAGCGGGAGACCCGCTTCCAGGCGCAGGCTGTCGCGCGCGCCCAGGCCGATCGGCTTGACGCGTTCGTCGGCCAGCAGGGTGTCCCACACTCGCTCGGCGGCGTCGGCGGGCACCGAGATCTCGTAGCCGTCCTCGCCGGTGTAGCCCGAGCGCGAGATGATCGCGTCGACGCCGAAGGCCGTCAGAGCCTTGGTGTCCATGAACACCATCTGGGCGGCTTCGGGGATGTGGGCGGCCAGCACGGCGGCGGCGTCGGGGCCCTGCAGCGCCAGCAGCGCGCGGTCCTCCAGACGAGTCACGATGGCCTCGCCAGCCAGCTCGCGGGCGATGATGGCGTAGTCGTTGTCCTTGCAGGCGCCGTTGACGACGACGAACAGACCATCGTCATCCGGACGCGCGGTCATCAGGTCATCGACGATGCCGCCGTCGGCGTTCAGCAGCACGCCATAGCGCTGCTTGCCGGCTTTCAGGCCCTGATAGTCGGCCGAGACCACCTTCTCAAAGCTCTTGGCCGGGTTCTCGCCCCGGATGCGGGCCTGGCCCATGTGCGAGACGTCGAACAGGCCGGCGTGTTCGCGGGTCCAGAGATGCTCTTTCAGCACCCCGTCCTTGTACTGCACCGGCATGGAATAGCCCGCGAACGGAACCATGCGGGCGCCCGCCGCCACATGGGCGTCGAAAAGCGGGGTCTTCTTGAGATCTTGGTCAGACAACGCGTCTTGGCTGGACAAAGGACTTGGGCTCCAAGCGGGGTCGGCGACAGGACCGGCCTCCGCCGGTTGGTCGCCCCCGCTGTCCCTTGGACCTGAGAGATTCCGGCCTCGCCCCTCTGCCGGACGGGTTTGGCCTTGCTCCTTCGGCGAGCCCCTCTTTTGGAAGGGACTGCTTTCCAGCGTTTCTAAACCCGCGCGGTCCTTTTGCCTGAGCGTTTCCGGGGCGGTTGCGCCTTCGGCCTCGGGAGCGAATCCCGATGTCTCCCGCGAGGGTCATCGGCTCAATGCGGGAGGGGTCGACCGGAGTCAAGCGCGCGCCGCGTGTCCGCCGCGCGAGGCGGGCGTTTTCCTGGTCTGAGCCGCCTGGGACATCAGGCCGCAGCCGAAACTTTCCGCGCGTTAACCACTCGCGGCGAAGCTTGCGGCGCTTCACAGCAGGACCCTCCATGACCATCCGCATCCGCGACGCCCTCAACATCTTCGCCGGCTGTCTGCTGCTGGGCTTCGTCCTGGCCACGGCGACGGCGGTGTTCTCGCTGATGGAGCTGCGCGTGGGCGGCCCGCTGTCGCAGAAGCAGACACAGTCGTATGAGTTGCTGGCCGACATCCTGCCGCCGCCAATGTACCTCGTGGAGTCGATGCTGATCGTCCACCACGGCGCCGAGGACACCGGCCAAGCGGACGCGACGCTGAAGGCGCTCGACAGCCTGCACCAGCAGTACGACGCCCGGCGCGCCTACTGGAAGACGATCGACCTGGCCGACGACATGCGTAAGGCGCTGGATGCTTCGGACGTCGAGGTGCAGGCGTTCTGGAAGGTCGTGGACGGCGAATATGCGCCGGCCCTGAAATCCGGCGACGTGATCGGCATCAACACGACGATCGCCAAGCTCGAGCCCATCTACGCCCGCCACCGCAAGGTCATCGACGAGCTGGCCGTGCTGTCCCAGAAGGGCGCGGAGGCGCAGGCGCATAAGGTCGAGAAGGCCACCTGGCTTGTCATGTCGCTGCTGGCGGCGGTCAGCTTGGCGATGCTGGCGATCGTGGTGGTCGGCGTCGGGGTCCTGCGCCGGTTCGTGGCAACGCCGCTGTCCAAGATCACCGATTACATGGGTCGCCTGGCGACGGGCGACTACAGCCACGAGGTGCCGCTACAGGCCCGCCCCGACGAGATCGGCGACATGGCGCGCTCGATCGCGACCTTCCGCGCCGCGGCCCTGGAACGCCAGGCCGCCACCAGGGCGCAGCTTGAGCACGAAGAGGAAGCCCGCCTGCAAAGCGCCGAGGAGGCTCGCGCCGAGGAGCGCGCCCTGCGTCAGCGCGTCGCCGACAGCCTGGGCGAGGGCCTGCGTCGCCTGGCCGCCGGCGACCTGTCGGCCCGCCTGACCAGCCCGTTCCCGGAGGACTTCGAGGGGCTGCGCCGCGACTTCAACAGCTCGATGGAGACGCTGGAGCACGCGATCCGTCAGGTGCTGATCACCACCGGCGCGGTCGATAGCGGCTCGCGCGAAATCTCGACGGCTTCCGACGACCTGGCGCACCGCACCGAGCAGCAGGCCGCTAGCCTGGAGGAGACCGCCGCCGCGCTCGACCAGGTCACCGCCACGATCCGCAAGACCGCCGAGAACGCGGCTCAGGCCCAGGAAGCCGCCTCGGTCAGCCGCAGGCTGGTGGGCCAGTCCAGCGCCGTCGCCACCGAGGCGATGACCGCCATGGAGCGGATCGACGTCTCGTCCCAGAAGATCGGCCAGATCATCACCGTCATCGACGAGATCGCCTTCCAGACCAACCTCCTGGCCCTGAACGCTGGCGTCGAGGCGGCCCGCGCGGGCGAGGCGGGCCGGGGCTTCGCGGTCGTGGCGCAAGAGGTGCGGGCGCTCGCCCAGCGCTCGGCCGACGCCGCCAAGGAGATCAAGACCCTGGTCACCGACGCCTCGGACAGTGTGCAGAGCGGCGTGGGCCTGGTGGTTCGGGTCGGCGAGGAGCTGGGCAACGTGGTCGACCACTTCGGCCGCATCGAAGACCTGATCAACGATATCGCCTCTGCCGCCCGCCAGCAGTCGACGGGCCTGGCCGAGGTCAATACCGCTGTCGGCCAGATGGATCAGGTCACCCAGCAGAACGCGGCCATGGTCGAGGAGACCACCGCCGCCAGCCACACGCTCACCCGCGAGGCGGGCGAGCTAGGGGCTCTGCTCAAGCGCTTCCAGGTCAGCAAACAGACTGGCCCGGCCGAGATGAAGACGCCGCAGCGCAGCCGTCCGGGTCAGGAAACCCAGGCGGCCTAAGGCCTACATGCGCTCCGGCGCTTCGATGCCAAGAAGGTCCAAGGCCAACTCCAGCTGGCGCAGGGTCGTCTCAGCCAAGGCCAGGCGCGAGGCCCTCAGAGCGTCGCTGTCGGCGCTCATGATCGGACAGGCGGCGTAGAACTTCGAGAACGACTGGGCCAGCTTGTAGGCGTGCTCGGCGACGAAGTTCGGGGCCTTCTTGTCGTAGGCTTCCGACAGAGCGCCCTCGAAGGCGTCCAGCAGCATGGCCAGATCGCGCTCGGCCGGCTCGCCGATGATGATCTCGCCCACCATCGCGCCGGCCTCGGCGGCCTTGCGCAGCACGCTCTTGATCCGCACCGACTGGTACAGCAGGTAAGGTCCGGTCTTGCCCTCGAAGCTGGTGAAGCGGTCGAGGTCGAAGACGTAGGACGTGCCGCGGAAGTTTTGCAGGTCGGCGAACTTCAGGGCCGCGACGCCGACCTTGTGTGCGGTCTCTTCGAAGGCCTCTTCCGACAGCTCGGCGCCCAGGCCGGCTTCGCGCAGGCGCTCGCGGGCCTTTTCGCGGGCCATCTCGATCAGGTCGTGCAGCTTCAGGACGCCGCCGGCGCGGGTCTTGAACGGCTTGCCATCGGCGCCGTTCATCGTGCCAAAGCCGATGTGCTCCAGCGAGCCCTCTTCCGCATAGCCGGCCAGATAGGCGGCGCGGAACACCGTCTCGAAGTGCAGGGCCTGGCGCTGGTCCACGCAATAGAGGATCAGGTGCGGGTCGAACGCCTGGCGGCGATCCAGGATCGTGGCGAGATCCGTCGTGCCATACATGGCCGAGCCCTCGGACGAGACGACCAGCAGCGGCGGCACGTCCTGCTTGTCGTCCTCGCGCGAGACTCGGACGATGCGCGCGCCCTGGTCCTCGACCAGCAGGCCCTTTGCCTCCAGCTGATCGACCATCGGCCCGATCAGGTCATTGGCGTCGCTCTCGCCCTTCCACAGGTCGAAGTCGACGCCCAGGGCGTGGAATTCGCGCTCCAGGGCCACGCGGCTGACCTTGACGAAGTGGCTCCACAGCACGCGATAGCCGTAGCGGCCGTTCTGCAGTTCGGCGGTCGCCTTGCGGGCGCGCTCCTTGAACGCGGCGTCTTCTCTTTGACGCAGCGAGGCGGCCGGATAGATTCGGTCGAGGTCGGCCAGGCTGATGCGGGCGTCGAGCTCGGCGTTCAGCGCCGCCACGTCGGCCGGATCGGCGCCGTCGGCGGTCTGCGGCAGCTTTTCGACCAGGGCGGCGATCGCGGCGTCCTTGTCGAGGATGGCGCTAATCAAGAGGCCCATCTGGAAACCCCAGTCGCCGAAATGGGCGTCGCCCAGCACCTCGTCGCCCCGGAAGCGGTACAGGCGCTTGATCGACTCGCCGATGATCGAGGCGCGCAGGTGGCCCACGTGCATCGGCTTGGCGACGTTGGGGCCGGCGTAGTCGACCAGCACGCGGCGCGGCGCGTCCAGCACCTGGGCGCCGGTCCGGGCGTCGGCGGCGATCTCGCGGGCGCGGACCGACAGGGCCTCGTCGCTGACCCGCAGGTTGATGAAGCCGGCGCCGGCGATCTCGACCGAGGCGAGACGCGGATCGTCTTTCAGGATCTCGACCACTTGCGTGGCGATCTCGCGCGGATTGCGCTTGGCGCTCTTGGCCGCCGCGAGGGCGCCGTTGCACTGGAAATCAGCCAGGTCGGGGCGGTCGGAGGCGGTGACGCGTCCGAATTCGGGAGGAAGTCCTGCGGCCTGGAACGCGGCCGAAGCCGCCTCGCTCAAGGACCGCTTCAAATCGTTCATTGCTTGGTGGAAGTCCCTGGTTGAACCTGACCGGCCTGGACGCGGAAACGCTTGCCGTCACGGTTGAAGGCCGCCATTTCCGGCGTCACGTCGAAGCCGATCAGGACCTCGAAATTGCCGCCGCTGACCTTGGCGTCGGCGCGCGGGATGGTGATCTGCTCGATCGTCTCGGTGGCGTAGGTGCGGTCCTGACCGACCGGGAAGCTCACGGGCAGGTCGAAATATTCCTTGGCGATCACAGCCTGGTTCCGCTCGGTCACCGCCACCCAATAGCGATAGACGTGCTTGTCGCCCTGGGCTTGAGGTCCCTTGCCCAGCTGGAACAGCGCCTCGATGCGGATCTTGATCGGCTCGTCGCCCTTATAGGCGCAGCCCGAAGCCAGGCTCTGGATCTCGCCGGTGAAGCCGGCTTGCCCAGCCGACTCCTTGGCGTCCTTGAACTCGACATAGCGGCTGGCGTCGTACAGCACCTTCACGAAGGGGCACGGACCGGCGTTGCGCAGCTGCTGCAGCGGCGCCTTGGGCTGGTTCCACTCCTCGTCGCGCTTCTTCCTCTTGGCGGCGTCGTCTTCGCCCCCGCCCTGGTCGCCGCCGGGGCCGCGCTGGGCATAGGCGGCCGTCGCCGTGGTCGCGGCGATCGAAACGGCCATCAGGGCGCTGAGGGCGAGCGTGAAATTGCGGCGCATGAAACGTCCGGTGCAAAGAAGACAGAGCCAAGCGGAGCCACGGGGGCCCCTTCGGCGTCATGCAGCCTGATAAAGGCATATGCGTGACGTCGCAACGACGCAGACTCCTGGCGCCCAGCGGCTGGAACCACTAGTTTCCGCGCCATGAACGCCCACGCCCCCGTCCGTCGCCCGATCTCGCTGCTGCTGGCCAGCCCGCGCGGCTTCTGCGCCGGCGTCGATCGCGCCATCCAGATCGTCGAGCGCGCCGTCGAGAAATTCGGCGCCCCGGTCTATGTCCGCCACGAGATTGTCCACAACCGCCACGTGGTCGATCGGCTGAAGGCTCTGGGCGCGGTGTTCATCGAGGAGCTGTCCGAGGCGCCCGACGATCGCCCGGTCGTGTTCTCGGCCCACGGCGTGCCCAAGTCGGTGCCGGCCGAGGCCAAGGCGCGCGAGATGATCTTCCTCGACGCCACCTGCCCGCTGGTCTCCAAGGTCCATGTCGAGGCCCAGAAGCACTATGACGCCGGCCGCGAGATCGTCCTGATCGGCCACGCCGGCCACCCCGAGGTGATCGGCACCATGGGCCAGCTGCCCGAGGGCTCGGTGACCCTGATCGAGGACATCAACGACGCCGCGACTTGGGAGCCCAAGGACGCCGGCAACGTCGCCTTCCTGACCCAGACAACCCTGTCGGTCGACGACACCGCCGAGATGGTCGCCCTGCTGCGCGAGCGCTTCCCGGGCATCGCCGCCCCGCACAAGGAAGACATCTGCTACGCGACGACCAACCGTCAGGACGCGGTCCGGCGCCTGGCCGAACAGGCCGAGCTTGTGCTGGTCGTGGGCTCGAAGAACTCCTCGAACTCGGTCCGCCTGAAAGAGGTCGGCCTGAAGGCCGGCGCGCGCGAGGCTCACCTGATCGACGACGCCTCGGGCATCGACTGGACCTGGTTCGAGGGGGTCTCGCGCGTGGGCCTCACCGCTGGGGCGTCTGCTCCGGAAGACCTGGTGCAGGGCGTCATCGACGCGATCGCCGCCCGCTTCGACACCTCCGTCGAGGAACTGGTCGAGGCGCGCGAGACGATTACGTTCAAGCTGCCGCGGCTGCTGACGGCGTAGGGTGGATGGCGGGCGTCGACTGTTAAGGTATCGTGGCGCCAATGCAGCGGACCTCACCATTAGTGATCACCGGCTGGCGGGCCGTTCTGCTCGCCCCCATAGCCGTGCCGCTCGCTCTGCTTGCTAGTTTTTGGCATGGAAAGAAGACTGTCGATCGTAGCGCGGACGAAGTCGCTGGCTTCCTCCGTGACTTCCTCGACAACAATGGTGGTGAATGGGACTGGGATGAGTTCGAGAGCTGCCCGATCACCGATAACGGGCCATTGCGCCCGGTGCTGACCTTCACCAAATTCTGGAGCATGCAGAACGCCTCGCCGAGGCAAGGTCCGCCTAGGGCCGCCACCCGACCTCCCGAGGTCGGTGCGATCCTTAAATCTCTTGGAGGCTGCAGCGTGCAGGGCTGATCAGGTTGGTCAAGGACCGCCCCGCGGGCGGCCGCTCCGCGGCGGCGAAGCCGTCCTTGAGCAACCTGATCAGCCCTGCGATCGTCTCGCCGTGAGATGTAAGGATGGCCCCTTCCGCGAGGAAGGGCGCCTGACGGAGACCGGCAAGGCCCACCACCCCCTTGACCGCCAGCGCCGGCTCCCGCATCCCCGCGTCATGGCCGTCTATACCGACATCACCGACGACGAACTCTCCGCCTTCCTGGAGGGCTATGACCTGGGGGCGCCGCTGGCGTTCAAGGGCATCGCCGAAGGCGTGGAGAACTCCAACTTCCTGCTGGAGACGGAGAAGGGTCGCTACATCCTGACCGTCTACGAGCGGCGGGTGAAGGCCGACGACCTGCCCTATTTCCTGAACCTGCTGACCTGGCTGGCCGACAAGGGCTATCCCAGCGCGCGGCCCGTGCCGGATCGCAAGGGCGCCACGCTGGCGACCTTGCGCGACAAACCCGCCGCCATCGTCGAGTTCATGCCGGGCCTGTCGGCGCGCAAGCCGACCGTCGCCCACTGCCGCGAAGCCGGCGAAGGTCTGGCCTGGCTGCACCTAGCCGGCGAGGGCTATCCCGCCCGTCGCGCCAACGACCTGGGCCAGGCCGCCTGGGCGCCGCTGTTTGCCAAGCACCGCAAGGCCGCCGAAGCCCTGAAGCCGGGTCTGTCGGCGACCATCGACAACGACCTGGCGCAGCTGGCCCTGATGTGGCCGCGCAACCTGCCCTCTGGCACGGTCCACGCCGACTATTTCCCCGATAACGTCTTCTTCCAGCAGGACGGCAAGTTCGCCGCAGCGATCGACTTCTATTTCGCCTGCGACGACAGCTATGCCTACGACGTGGCCGTGACGCTGAACGCCTGGTGCTTCGAGGCCGACGGCAGTTTCAATGTCACCGCCGCCAAGGCGCTGCTGAATGGCTATGAGCGCCGCCGACCGCTGAGCCCGGCCGAAAAGGAAGCCCTGCCGATCCTGGCGCGCGGCGCGGCCATGCGCTTCTTCCTGACGCGCCTGGCCGACTGGGGCGCGACGCCCGCCGGCGCGCTGGTCAAGCCCAAGGACCCGCTGGAGTACGAGCGCAAGCTGGCCGTCCACCGCGAGGGCCTTGTGCTGTTCGCATGACGCCGAAGGTCACGATCTATACCGACGGGGCCTGCAAGGGGAATCCGGGCCCCGGCGGCTGGGGCGCCATCCTGTTCTATGGCGACAAGAAGAAAGAGATCTGCGGCGGCGAGCCGGCGACGACCAACAACCGCATGGAGCTGATGGCCGCCATCCAGGCGCTGGAACTCCTGAACCGCCCCTGCAAGGTCGAGCTGCACACCGACAGCCAGTACGTCATGAAGGGCATTCAGGAGTGGATTCGGGGCTGGAAGGCGCGCGGCTGGAAGACGGCCGACAAGAGCCCGGTCAAGAACGACGACCTCTGGAAGCGGCTCGACGCCGCCCGCTCGCGGCACGACGTCGACTGGCGCTGGGTCAAGGGCCACGCCGGCCATCCGCTGAACGAACGCGCCGACGCCCTGGCCAATGAAGGCCTGCGCCAGGCCAACCCGCGCTTCGGCTAAAGGCGGCCCGGCTCCGGCCCTTCGGCGAACGGCAGGCCCTCGTCGGCCCAGCCGGTGATCCCACCGATCATCAGCTTCACCGGACGCCCCAGCCGCGCCAGCTTCAACGCCGCGCGGTCGGCGCCGTTGCAGTGCGGACCAGCGCAATAGACCACGAACAGGGTCTCGGCGGGCCATGACGCCATGCGCTCGGCGGTGATGTCGGCGTGGCGCAGGTGCAGCGCGCCTGGCACATGGCGGCGGGCATAGGCCTGGGGCGAACCCACCACTTGTAACAGGACAAAGTCGACCTGGCCGGCCTGCATCGCGGCGGCGACGTCGGCGCAGTCGGTCTCCAGCGACAGGCGCGCGGCGAAGTGGGCGGCGGCGACCTCGGGCGAGGCGGCGGGAATCTCGGACACAAAGCTCATTGGGGCCTCCGTTTTGCGAACGCCACAGACTTGCCTCGCCGGCGAAGGTCGCGTTAGCTGGCAAGATCGACATTGAGCGTAAAGATCATGCCAAACCCCTCGCCGCTGGTCGTGGCGCTCGCCTATGACGGCCTTTGCACCTTCGAGTTCGGGGTGGCGGTCGAACTGTTCGGCCTGCCCCGGCCAGAGATGGGCGAAGGCTGGTATCGGTTCGCCACGGCCGCCGTCGAGCCGGGCGACCTGAGGGGCCTGGGCGGCGTGCGGATCGCGGCCGACGGCGGACTTGAGCTGCTCGCGGGGGCCAGCCTCATCGTCGCGCCGGGCTGGCGGGGAGCCGACCAGCCTGTTCCCACGCCCTTGGTCCAGGCGTTGAAGGCCGCCCACGCGGGGGGCGCGCGGCTGATGTCGATCTGCTCTGGGGTCTTCGTCCTGGCGGCGACCGGCTTGCTGGATGGGCGTCGGGCCACGACCCACTGGCGCTACGCCGAGACGCTGCGGACGCGCCATCCCGCGATCGAGGTCCTGCCGGACGTCCTCTATGTCGACGAGGGAACGATCCTGACCTCGGCGGGCAGCGCGGCGGGGCTGGATCTTGGCCTGCATTTGATCCGTCGAGACTTCGGCCCGGAAGCGGCCAACACCGTGGCGCGCCGCCTGGTGATCCCGCCCCACCGTGACGGCGGCCAGGCCCAGTTCATCGACCGGCCGGTGCCGAGCACGCATGAGGCCTCGCGCCTATCGCCGATCCTAGACCGGATGCGGGGCGATCTTTCGGGCGAGCACACCATTCGCGCCCTGGCCGAAGCCGCCGGAATGAGCCAGCGCACCTTCCTGCGCCGGTTCGAGGCGGGGACGGGCCAGACGCCCGCCCGCTGGCTGCTGGCGGCCCGTCTGAACCGCGCCCGCGACCTGCTGGAAACCTCCTCGGCCGGGATCGACCAGATCGCCGCCGCCGTGGGGCTGGGCGCGCCAGCCCTGCGCCACCACTTCCGCCGCCAGTTCGCCACGACGCCCGGCGCCTACCGCGCTCGGTTCGCCACGACTTAAGCGACCGTCTCTGGCGCGTAGGCCACCAGCGCCTCGGGATCCCAATGGGGCAGGATGCGGGGCAGGCTCACCTCGATCCAGTCGGCGAGGCTTCGCACCCGCTCGGCGACCTCCAGACCCAGCGGCGTGAGACTGTACTCGACATGCGGCGGCACGACCTCGAAGGCCTGGCGGCGCACGAAGCCGTCGCCCTCCAGGTGCTTGAGCGTCTGGGCCAGCATCCGCTCGCTGACGCCGCCGATCTGACGCTTCAGCTGGCTGAACCGCAGGGTGCGGGTCTCCAACGCCATCAGCACCAGAACGCCCCAGCGGCTGGTGACGTGGTTCAGCACCTCGCGCGAGGGGCAGGCCGCCGCCATCAGGTTCCCCTGCATG
The DNA here is from genome assembly GCF_002737755.1 of Caulobacter sp. BP25. Classification (GTDB taxonomy): domain Bacteria; phylum Pseudomonadota; class Alphaproteobacteria; order Caulobacterales; family Caulobacteraceae; genus Caulobacter. The sequence goes on along the minus strand of NZ_PEGH01000018.1, from coordinate 143,181 downwards.
CCGCCATTGGCGATGATCTCGGAGAGCGGTCGGCGCGGGGCCGTTTCGGAAGGATCGGGCTTTTCCATACTTACCTTCATGTACGTACTTATGAAAAGTAAGCAAGTCTCCTAGATGACGATCGTCCGCTAAACAGGAGCAGGAACATGACGATCATCGCCGTCACCGGCGCCACCGGCCAACTGGGCCGACTGGTCATCGAGCAGCTGAAGACCCGCGCGCCGGCCGAGACCCTCGTCGCCCTGGTTCGCGATCCGGCCAAGGCCGCCGACCTGGGCGTTCCGGCTCGCGCCGCCGACTATGACAAGCCCGAGACCCTGACGGCGGCGCTGGCGGGCGTCGATGTGCTGCTGCTGATCTCCAGCGACGCCATTGGCCAACGCGTGCCCCAGCACCGCAACGTGATCGAAGCCGCCAAGGCCGCCGGCGTCGAGCGGATCGTCTATACGAGCATCCTGAGCGCCGACACCACGCCGATCGGCCTGGGCGTCGAGCACCACGCGACCGAGGCGATGATCCGCGAGTCCGGCCTCGCCTACACCCTGCTGCGCAACAGCTGGTACCTGGAGAACTACGCGGGCGCGATCGCCGGCGCGCTTCACGCTGGCGCCTTTGTCGGCAGCGCGGGCGAAGGCCGCATCTCGGCCGCCACGCGGGCCGACTATGCCGACGCCGCAGCCGTGGTGCTGACCAGCGAAGGCCACGCGGGCAAGACCTATGAGCTGGCTGGCGACGAGGCGTTCACCATGGCCGATCTCGCCGCCGAAGCCTCGCGCCAGACCGGCCGCGACCTGCCCTATAACAACCTGCCGGAAGCCGCCTACGCCGAGGTTCTGAAGAGCATCGGCCTGCCGCCGCCGGTGGCCGCCATGCTCGCCCAATCGGACGTCGGCGCCGCCCAGGGCGGGCTGTTCGACGACGGTCGCCAGCTCTCGCGCCTGATCGGTCGTCCGACCACGCCCTGGGCGGCGTTCGTCGCGGGCGTCCTGGAGTCGCTCTAGCCCCGCCTGACCGCGACCGCCCGCGAAGTCTGTGGGCGGTCGCGGTTTTCCCCTCGCCAGAGGGCGGCGGGTTTGCGATGGGCGGATGATGAAATTCGTCGGCTACTATCGCGTGCCGCCCGCGCCAGGGGTGTTCTTCAGTCCCGCCCAGGAGGAGCGCCTGCTGCTGCTGGGCTGCGAGCAGGTGTTCAGCGACCGCTGCCTGGCCTCGGGCGTCGTGCGGCCGGGCCTCGAGCGCGCCCTTGAAGCCCTGGAGCCTGGCGGCGTGCTAGCCGCACCAAGCCTTCACGCGCTTGGCGGCGATCTGGTGGCGGTGATGGACGTCGTGCTGAAGCTGCGCGCGCGCGGCCTGCACCTGGTCGTCCAGCAGCCCGAGATCGACACGCGCCAGGACTCTGGGTTCTTCGAGGCCTGCCAGGCCCTGGCCGCCTTCAACGGCGAGCGCGCCATGGTCCGCCGCGCCGAAACCGCCCTGGTCGCCAAGGGCGCCAAGGCGGGCGGGTTGAAGGGGCTGAAGGCGGCGCCCCCGGCCGAGGCCGAGGACACGGAAGACGAGGACGAAGACTAGACCTTCAGCCGGTACCCGGTCTTGAAGATCCACCAGACCGCCGTCAGGCACGCCGCCAGGAACACCGCCGTCATGGCGAGGCTGACGCCAACGCCGACGTCCGACTGGCCGTAGAAGGCCCAGCGGAAGCCGCTGATCAGATAGACGACCGGGTTGAACAGGGTGATCTTCTGCCAGAGCTCCGGCAGCATCTTGATCGAGTAGAAGCTGCCGCCCAGGAAGGTCAGCGGCGTGACGATCAGCAGCGGCACGATCTGCAGCTTCTGGAAGTCGTCGGCCCAGACCCCGATGATGAAGCCAAACAGGCTGAAGGTCACCGACGTCAGCACCAGGAACAGCAGCATCACGAACGGGTGGGCGATTTCGAACGGCACGAAGATCCGCGCCGTCGCCAGGATCAGCAAACCGAGGCAGATCGACTTGGTCGCCGCCGCCCCGACATAGCCGGCCACGGCCTCGTACCAGGCGACGGGCGCCGACAGCAGCTCATAGATCGTGCCGGCCCACTTGGGCATGTAGATGCCGAACGAGGCGTTGGAGATGCTCTCGCTGAGCAGCGACAGCATGATCAGGCCCGGCACGATGAAGGCGCCGTAGCTGATCCCGTCGATGGCCTGCATGCGCGAGCCGATGGCCGAGCCGAACACCACGAAATAGAGGCTGGTCGACAGCACCGGCGAGATGACGCTCTGGGCCAGGGTGCGGAACCACCGCGCCATCTCGAACTTGTAGATGGCCTTGATCGCATAGAGGTTCATTGCGGGGCCCTCACCAGGCTGACGAAGATGTCTTCCAGCGAGCTCTGGTCGGTCTTCAGGTCCTTGAACTCGACGCCCTGCTGGGAGAGGCGCTTCAGAAGGTCGGCGATGCCGGTGTGCTCGGCCTGGGCGTCGAAGGTGTAGACGAGGTCGGCGCCGTCATTGGTAAGGGCCAGGGACGGATCGGCGAGGCCAGCCGGCAGGGCCGCCAGCGGCTCCTTCAGGTGCACGGTCAGCTGCTTCTTGCCCAGCTTGCGCATCAGGACGGCCTTGTCCTCGACCAGGATGATCTCGCCCTTGTTGATCACCCCGATCCGGTCGGCCATCTCCTCGGCCTCCTCGATATAGTGGGTGGTCAGGATGATGGTGACGCCGCTCTCGCGAAGCTTGCGGACCATCTCCCACATATCGCGGCGCAGCTCGACATCGACCCCGGCGGTGGGCTCGTCCAGGAATAGGATGGTCGGCTCGTGGCTCAGCGCCTTGGCGATCATCACCCGGCGCTTCATGCCGCCCGACAGCGCCATGATCTTGCTGTCCTTCTTGTCCCACAGAGACAGGTCGCGAAGGATCTTCTCGATCAAGGCGTCGTTGCGCGGCTTGCCGAACAGCCCGCGCGAGAAGCTGACCGTGGCCCAGACCGTCTCGAAGGAGTCGGTGTGCAGCTCCTGCGGCACCAGCCCGATCTTGGTCCGCGCGGCGCGATAATCGCGCGCCACGTCGTGGCCGTCGGCGGTCACCGTCCCGTGGCTAGGATTGACGATGCCGCAGATGATGCTGATCAGCGTGGTCTTGCCCGCGCCGTTGGGTCCCAACAGGGCGAAGATCTCGCCCCTGCGGATATCGAGGTCGATCGTCTTCAGCGCCTGGTGGCCAGACGCGTAGGTCTTGTTCAGACCCTTTACCGAAATGATGAAGGTCACGCCGTCTCCCTGTGAGCGTGAAGCAGGGACGCCAGAGCTGGCGTTCGCCGCCACAGATGGCGCCGCCGCGCGGCAATAACAGGGGCGACGGCGCTTTTTGTCAGCAGGACGCCGTCAGGAGGTCTGCGGACGGACCTTCAGCACCGCGCCGTCGACGCCAATGACGACCACCTCTTGGTCGAGCAGCGGGTTGGACCCGTCGCTTTCGGCCGCCCAGTCCTTGCCGTCGACGAAGACCCGGCCCCGGCCCTGCTCGAACAGCGCCACGACCTGACCGTGCTGACCGACCAGGCGCTGCAGCGGATCGTTGAGGTCGGGGCTGGTGGGGTCCAGCACCGGTCGCAGGAACCGCCGCGCGAAGTAGGTCGAGGCGATGGTCAGCACGGCGAACAGGCCAAGCTCGATGGCCAGGCCCGGCCGCAGCGCCTCGGCCAGCAGACCGACGACGAAGGCGCAGGCGGCGGGCCAAAGCAGCCAGCCCGTGCCCGTCGCCACTTCGACCGCGAGGAATAACGCCGCCAGGCCCAGCCAGGGCCAGAACGGATGCGACGCATAGAGGCCTTGAAGAGCGCTCATGGGCTCAGGCTCCGCGCTTGCCGCCGGTCGGCGTGCTGGTGGTGGTCGGGGCTGGGCGAGGCGTAGGGGCCGGACGCGGCGCGTCGGCGCCCAGGCTCTTGATCAGCTCGCTCACCCCCGCGACCGTCCCCGTCAGGCCAGCGAAGTCGGCCGGCACGATCACGGTCTTCTGCTGCGGGCTACGCGCCAGCTCACCGAAGGCTTCGACGTACTTCTGCGCGATGAAGTAGTTGATGGCGTTGACATCGCCCTTGGAGATCGCCTCGGACACGAAGGCCGTCGCCTTGGCCTCGGCCTCGGCCTCGCGCTCGCGAGCCTCGGCGTCACGAAAGGCGGCCTCGCGGCGGCCCTCGGCCTGCAGGATGGCCGACTGCTTCTGGCCCTCGGCGCGAGCGATCTGGGACTGCTTTTCGCCTTCCGCCTCGGTGATCACCGCGCGCTTTTCGCGCTCGGCCTTCATCTGGCGGGCCATGGCGTTGGTGATGTCCGGCGGCGGCGTCAGGTCCTTGATCTCGATCCGCGCGACCTTGACGCCCCAAGGGCCGGTGGCGTGGTCGATGGTCGACAGCAGGCGGGAGTTGATCGCGTCGCGCTGGGAAAGAACCTCGTCCAGCTCCATCGAGCCGACCACGGTCCGCAGATTGGTCTGAGCCAGCTGGGTGATGGCGTAGATCAGGTTGTCGACGCGGTAGGCGGCGGCGGCGGCGTCCATGACCTGGATGAAGACAATCGCGTCGACCTTCACCGACACGTTGTCCTTGGTGATGACCTCCTGCTGCGGAACGTCCAGCACCTGCTCCATCATGTTGACCTTGCGCCCGATCGTCTCGATGAACGGGGTCAGGATGCTGATGCCGGGCTTCAGGGTTCGGGTGTAGCGGCCAAAGCGCTCCACGGTGAATTCGCGCCCCTGGGGCACGATCTTGATCACGCTGACGACCAGGACGAACGCCAGGACGAGCAGGATCAGAACAACGAGCGAGACGCCCAAGACGCCCTCCTTCACAACCTTCTGGTTGAGCTTAGCGCGCTGTCTCGCCGTCCGCCACGGAATCCGGCGCCGACGGCTCGCGGCGGACCTGGATCGTCGACTGCGAGAGTTTAAGCGCCAGCGCCTGGCCGTGCCGGGCGGCCTGGGCCTCAGCCTTGCGGGCAGCCTCGTCGCAGCCGGGATAGGCGGCGCGCCGCGCGACAAAGCCGGCGTTGAACCGCTCCCGGAGCTGAGCTTCCAAGGTGGGGCCAGGGCGCTCGACCTGAACAAGGCGCATCATCCGCGCCCGCCAGTAGGGGTCGCCCTCGCCTTCGCAAGCCTGGCGTAGGGCGTGGCTTTCGCCCAGGGCATAGGCCAGTTCCAGAAGCCGCTGGCGCTGCTCGGCCGGACGATCCTGCGCGCCGACCGGTCTGGCGGCGAGAAGCGCGGTCGCGACAATCGCGGAAACGAGCGGACGGAACATGGCCCTGGTTATGACCAAGGCGCGCGACCGTGTCACGCGACCGAACACCGTCCGGATGGGGAGCGCCCTGGGGATAAGTGTCCACCGGTGTCAAAAAAGCTTTGTTAATAAACATCTTGCGATCAATGCCGATCTGGCGTTCCCTGTGGATATTGCAAGGAGGTCTAGCCATGACTGAGGTGCATTACGGCGTTGTCCGCGTTGGGGACCGCTGGTCAATCATCGGCGACAATCTGCGTTTCGGCGCCTACGAGACACGCGACGCAGCCCGCGCCGCCGCGCTTCGGCTGGCCGAGCATCCTCGCGGACTGGGCCTGCCGGTTGTGCTGCACGAACAGGAAGACGACTGGATGCTTCGTCGCCCGACGACGCTCAGCTAGAGCGTTCCGAGGCCTCGTCGGAAACTAAGCCGTGAACTGTGCGCTTAAGCATGGTCACGGAGGTTTTCATGTCTGCTGCCGTCCGTCTTTCTCACGGGGGCGGCGCGAGCGACGATGCTCAGCCGTTCTCCTCCAACCGTCTGCTGGCCGCCTTGCGGCCGGACGCCCTGGCGGCGCTGTCGCCCTATCTGATCCTGGTCGACCTTGCGCAGGACGCAGTGCTGCTCGACGCCGGTGAGGATGTCGAGCACACCTACCTGCCGTGCGACACAACCTTGTGCTCGCTGCTGGTCGTCACCGCCGACGGGCAGGAGATCGAGGCTGCCAATGTCGGCCGCGAGGGGGCGATCGGCGGCGTCGTCAGCGCCGGCTTCAAGCCCGCCTATGGCCGGACGGTCGTCCGCACCGCCGGCCGCGCCTTCACCCTGCCGGTGCAGCGGCTTGAGGAGATCAAGGCCCGCGTTCCGGCCGTGGCCGACCTATTCGCCCGCTACGCCGACGTTCTCATCGCTCAAATGATGCAAACCGTGGCCTGCAACGCCGTGCACCCGATCGAGCAGCGCGTCTGTCGCTGGCTTCTCGCCGCCCACGACCGCGCCGGCGACGCGCCGATCCGCCTGACCCAGGAGACCCTGGCCCATATGCTAGGCGTGCAACGGACGACGATCAGCGGCGCGGCGCGAACGCTGCAGGACGCGGGCGTCATCCATATCGGCCGAGGCCGCATGGAGATCCTGGATCGCGCCAGCCTCGAAAGACGCGCCTGCGAGTGCCACGACGCCATTGAGGCGCACTTCAAGAAGGTGCTGCCGAAGGTGGCGGACTAGAAATCCTCCCCCCGTGGGGGAGGTGTCGGCTCGAAGAGGCGACGGAGGGGGAAGGGGCAGCCGCTCCAGCACTTCCCCCTCCGGTCCTTAGGACCACCTCCCCCGATGGGGGGAGGATTGTCAGGTCCAAAGGGCGCTGGCCCGCGTAAGCGCCGCCTCGGCCTCGGCCATCAACCGCGCCACGATCTCGCCCGCCGGCGGAGCGTCGTGGATACCGCCTGCACTCTGGCCCATGGCGAAACAGGACTTGTCGGGATCCAAGCCGTCGATCTGGCCGCCGATGCCGCCCATCGCGCCATTGCGGATCGAGACCATGGCCTGCTGCGGGAACGGCTGGACGTCGGCCGGCCGCGCCTCCCAGTCCTCGACGTAAGCGTTCTTCCTTACCCGCATCGGCTTGCCCGAGTAGCAGCGGGTGCGGACGGTGTCCTCGTCGGTCGCTTCGATCACGGCCTGACGATAGAGGTCACCCGCGTGGGCCTCGGCCGAGGCGATGAAGCGCGTGCCCATCCAGACGCCTTGCGCGCCCAGGGCCAGCGCTGCCGCCAGACCGCGTCCGTCATACAACCCGCCGGCGGCGACCACCGGGATCTTCACCGCCTCGACGGCCTGGGCCACCAAGGGCAGCGTGCCGACGAGCCCGGTGTGACCACCGCCCTCGCCGCCTTGGCAGATCACCGCGTCGCAGCCGGCGGCCTGCGCCTTCACGGCGTGTTTCACGGCGCCGCAGACGACCATGACCTTCAGGCCCGCAGCCTTGAGCTTCTCGATGATCGGGGTCGGCACGCCCAGCCCCGCGATGAAGGCACTGGCGCCTTCCTCGATGATCACCTCGACGCTGGCGGTCAGGGCGTCGGGCGTTGCGGCCAGCAGGTCGACGCCGAACGGCTTGTCGGTCAGGGCTCGCACCTCGCGCATCTGGGCGCGGATGAAGTCCGGCGAGGTACCGGCCATGCCCAGCACGCCATAGCCGCCCGCGTTGGACACGGCGGCGGCCAGCGGCGCGTAGGACACCCCGCCCATGCCGGCCAGCAGGATCGGGTGCTCGATGTGCAGAAGATCGCAGAGCGGCGTGCGCAGACCCATGACCCGTTCCTCCCGTGTTTTCGAAAGGATCAGGGCGCGACGGCCGCCTCACAAGCCTGCCGCGAGGTCAGTCGCGGTCAGGCGCGCCCAGCGGGAAGAAATGCCGGTAGGGCCGCCCCTCCTCCACGCAGCGGCTGATCGAAGGCCGGGCCAGCAGTCGGGCGCGATAGGCGCGCACCTTCGGAAAGGCCTCGCCGATCGGCCGCACCCAGTCGGCGTAGAACAGCGACGCCGCCGCGGCGCAGTCCGCCATCGAGAAGGCCTCGCCCGCCGCCCAGGGGCCCGTGAGATGCTCTTCCAGCCACTGATAGGCGGTGTCGAGAGCAACGGCCGCTTCCGCCATCGCCTCCTGGCGCCCGCCATCGGGCCGGATGGCTTCGAAGACCGGGACCTGCATAGGCGTCATCACGTAGTTGTCGAAGAAGCGATCCCAAAAACGCACCGTCAGCGCCGCCTTCGGATCGTCCGGCAGCAGCTTCACCGGCCCGGGATGAAAGAGCTGCAGATGCTCGATGATGATGCTGGACTCCACCACCGTGACGCCGTCGTCCACGACCACCGGGAAGCGGCCCAGCGGCCAGAGCGCCTGACGCTCCTCCATCGCGGCGGGATCTTCCGGACCCAGCAGGCGGTAGGTGAACGGCACGGCGTTCTCATAGAACGCGATCTGCACCTTCTGGCAGTAGGACGAGAAGGGATGCGCATAGAGGGTCAGGGACACGGGTCGCCTCAATCTGATTGCAACTTGCAAGCAGTTGATGATTAGCCACACTGATCCTACATCGCAACCAGTTTGTTGGAGCGACGATGTCCCACCCCCACCGATCTGGATGCCCGATCAATCTGACGCTCGAACTGCTGGGCGACCGCTGGAGCCTGATCGTTCTGCGCGACGTGATGTTTGGGGGGCGACGACACTACCGCGAGCTGCTGAACCAGTCGGAGGAAGGCATCGCCTCGAACGTGCTGGCCGATCGGCTAAAGCGGCTGCTGGCCAATGGGCTGCTGTCCCGGGTCGACGACCCCAGCCACAAGCAGAAGGGCGTCTACAGCCTGACCGAGCCCTCGATCCAGCTAGTTCCCCTACTGGCGCAGATGAGCGCCTGGGGCCGACGCCATACGCCGACCACGCCGGAGCTGGCGATCCGCGCCGAGCTTCTGGAGGCCGGCGGTCCTTCGATGTGGGAAGCGTTCATGGACGAGCTGCGCGCCATCCACCTGGGCGCGAGGCCGCCACAGCGCTCGGTGAGCGCGGAACTGAAGGCGGCTTTCGAGAAGGCCTTGGCCGAGACCAGGGCCTAGTCGCGGCGAACCAGCTCAGCCTCGACGTCGGCGTGGTGCGTCCAGAAGCAGGCCATCATGCCCGTGAAGGCCAGGGCCAGCATCATCAGAAAGCCGCGCGGCGGCGCCAGGCTGACAACGTCTTGGGGCGTCATCATTCTCTCGTTTCCTCGTCGGCGCCCAAATCTGACGTTCGGGCTGTCGGGAGAGAAGCTTCCCACCACCGCGCAGGCCGCACAAGACCATGTTTTCAATAGGGCTTTATGGACTCAAGAGTCCAAGATACGCCGATCTAGAAAATCGAGTATCCGCCGTCGATCACGATCGTCGTCCCCGACTGGTAGCTGGAGGCGTCGGAGGCCAGGTAGACGGCCATGCCGCCGAAGTCCTCGGGCTCACCCCAACGACGGGCCGGCACGCGGGGGATGACCTTCTCGGCGAAGGCCGAATTGCCTTGGGCGCCGGCCGTCATGTCGGTGGCGATCCAACCGGGCAGGATGGCGTTGGCGCGCACGCCGTAGCGGGCGTGCTCCACGGCCACCGACTTGATCATCGAGATCACTGCCCCCTTGGTCGCGGCGTAGGCCTCGTTCTTGGCCGCGCCCTCGATGGCGGCCAGGGATGCAATGCCGACCAGCGAGCCGCCGGGATCGCCGGCCTTGGCGCGCTCGACCATGTGGCGGCAGGCCTCGCGCAGGGTGAAGAACACCCCGTCCAGATTGACCGACAGCACCTTGCGATAGACCTCGGTCTTCATTTCGACGAACGAGGGCGAGCCGTAGCCGATGCCGGCGTTGGCGAAGACCGCGTCGACCCGCCCCATAGCGGCGACGGCCTCGGCCATGCCCTCGGCGACCTGGGCCTCGTCGGAGACGTCCACCGTCTGGGCCTTTACGCGCACGCCCAGGGAGGTCAGCTGCTGTTCGGCGGCCAGGTTGCGCTCGGGGTTGGAGCCCCAGATGACGATGTCGGCGCCGGCCTGCGCCATCGCCTTGGCCATGCCTAAGCCAATGCCCCGGTTGCCGCCGGTGACCAAGGCGACCTTGCCCGACAGATTGAACGGCGCATAAGCCATGGCGATCCTCCCCTTCTTATCTTGAACGCTTGTTTGAAAGGGAGGGGATCAGGCGTCGAAGGTCAAGACCCCCAGAAGTGGAACGTCCGCCAGCCATCGCCGATGGCCGTCCTCGGCACGGCCAGCAGATCGGTGATCGTCAGGGCGGCCTTGAAGATCAGCTCGCTGACGCCGGGCACGAAGAAGATCATGGCGAACAGCACCAGGAACCCGACCCGCTCGACCTTGATCATCGCCGCGCGGACGCTGTCAGGCAGGAACGGCCGGATCACGCCGTAGCCATCCAGGCCGGGGACCGGCAGCAGGTTCAGCACGAAGGCCGTGGCCTGCAGGAAGGCCAGTAGCGCCAGCGCGTGGCGCAGGGCGGGCGAGGCGACGAACGGCAAGGCCGCAGCGAGAACGATCAGGACGACCAGCGTGCCCAGCGGCCCGGCCAGCGAGGCCAGGGACCGCCAGCCGCGCGAGCGCATCAAGTCCTCGCGCAGATAGACCGCCCCGCCCGGAAAGCCGATCCCGCCCAGGGCCAGAGCGATCAGCGGAATGACGATGGTGGTGGCGAGATCCGAATATTTCAGCGGATCCAGGGTCAGGTAGCCCTTCTCGATGATGGTCGTGTCGCCTGCCTTGTAGGCGGTCAGGGCGTGGCCGAACTCGTGAATCCCGACGCTGAACACCCAGGCCGCCGCGACGAAGGCGAAGGTGATAACGCCGACGGGCGGGACCTCGGCGGCGACCGCCCAGCCCAGGCCCACGCAGGCGGCCAGCAGGATCAGGGCGTTGGGACTGATGGAGAAGCGGTGCGCTGGAGCGTCGATCAGGGTCATGCTGAAGATGTCGGGGGATTGGCGCGCAAGCGCAAGCACCCCGGCAAACCAGGAGCTCGGCCTTGATGCGGCCATGCCACTATGAAGTTGATGCCCTCTCGCCACGAAGAGGCTCCAATGTCCGGCAATGCCCAAACCCGTCGACGCCTGATTGGCGGAGCCACTTTGACGATGGTCTCGGCCAGCGCCCTGGCGCCCCTGGCCGCATCACGAGTCGCGGCCGGGACGGGACTGGAGACCGGAACGATCCGGGCCATTGGCGTTGAGACGGCGCGGACAGACTACGAGGGCCGTCCCGCCTTGCGCGCCACGGCGTTAGAAAATCCCCCGGGGCTCGACAGACTGGTGGTTCTGGACACGCCCACCTTCGGCGATGGCGACATCGAGGCCTGGATTAGCGGAGCACCGAGCGCCACGGCCAGCGCCACGGCGCGGGGCTTCGTAGGCGTGGCCTTCCGGGTGCAAGACGAGGACAGGTTGGAGGCCATCTATCTGCGCCCAACCAACGGCCGCGCCGACGACCAGCTACGCCGAAACCATGCCGTCCAGTACATCTCGCACCCCGATCATACCTGGGAGCGGCTGCGCGCCGAAGCCCCGGCCAAGTACGAGACCTATGTCGATCTCGTACCGGGCCGGTGGACGCACGTGCGGATCGTGGTCAAGGGCTCCAAGGCCCAGCTCCATGTCGACGGCGCCGAGCAGCCAACCCTGATCGTCGGCGACCTCAAGCACGGCGCCGACGCCAAGGGCGCCGTGGCGCTATGGATCGGTCCAGGCACACTGGCCCACTTCAGCGGCGTGCGGGTCACGTCCTAGGACGCGACGGAGGAAGCACTAGGTCCCGAACCGCGTGTACGCCTCGGCGATCACCCGCCGCGTCTCTTCCCATTCCACCAGCGCCATCGCCTCGTCGCGGGAAACGAACCGCGCATCGGCCGCGTCGTCGCCAGCCACCGGCTCGCCGGCAGTCCAGCGGGCGGCATAGTCGATCAGGACATAGTGGCGGGTAATCTCCCCGCCGGGACGGGCCGGAAACACCCCGTCGATCACGTCGATCAACCCCAGGAGCTGGGCGTCGACGCCGGTCTCTTCCTTCAGTTCGCGCAGCGCCGCGACGGCGGTGGTCTCGCCCCACTCCAGCCGTCCGCCGGGCAGGCTCCATTGGTTGAGGCGTGGCGGCGTTCCGCGCTTGATCAGCAGCACCTCGTCGCCCCGCAGGCAGACGACCCCGACCGTGGGCACGGGATGGAGGCTCACGGGAAGCCGACCTTGAGATCGACACTGGACTTCACGCCGATGCAGGTTCCGCAATCGGTCAGCCAGCCCTCGGCGGCGGCGCGCCCGCGCTCCTTCAGGTCGACGAGGAAGCTCCACTCGGTGTTGAACTTGGTCGACAACGACAGATCCGCCAGCGGCGTGTCGGCCGTAATCGCGTGGACCAGCATCTTGCGGTAGCGCCCCCGGGCGGTGTCCTTCAAGAGCCCCTCGTCCAGCAGCTTCTGCACGAAGCCGATCGCCCGAAGCTCCGAGACCAGGGAGGCGTTGAAGGTGATCTCGTTCAGCCGGTCCATGATCTCGCCCGGCGACTTGGGCGTCTCTTCCCGAACGAACGGATTGAGCGTGATGATCAGGATGTCATCGGGCGTGTCGTCATAGAACAGCGGCCAAAGCGGCGGATTGGCCAGATACCCGCCGTCCCAATAGGGCTCGCCGTCGATCTCGATCGCCTGGAACAATTGCGGCAGGCAGGCGCTGGCCATGATGTGGCGCGAGGTCAGCTCGGTCTCGCGGAAAATCCGGGACTTGCTGGTGCGGATGGCCGTGGCGGCGATGTAGAGCTTGACTGGCGAGCGCTCGCGCAGCTGGTCGAACTTGACCTCGGCCTCCAGCAGGTCGTGCAGCGGGTTCAGGTTGAACGGGTTGAACTCGTAGGGGCTGAGCGACAGGGCCAGGCTCTCGGCCATCCGCCAGCCCGGCGTGTTCTTCCACCACTCAACGCCGCCAGAGAAGGCGCTGGTCCAGATCGAGGTGTCGCCAAAGACGTTGCGACCGCCGGCCCGGTTGACCTGCCGCCAGAAGGACTCCAGCCGCGCCTTGGCGCCGGCCTTGCCGTCGTCGATCAGGCCCTGGGCCAGGCAGACGGCGTTCATCGCGCCGGCCGAGGCGGCGGTGACGGCCTGGATCTCCAGATCCTCTTCCTCGAGCAGGCGGTCCAGCACGCCCCACTCGAAGGCGCCGTGCGCGCCGCCGCCCTGCAGCGCCAGGCTTAAGGACCGGCCGGCGGGCTTCTTGCGGGTGAAGGGCGGGATGGGCACGGAGCCGAGCCTATTGCGCCACCCAGCCGCCGTCGACCTGGAAAGCCGCGCCATTGGCCGAGGCGCCGGCGTCAGACACCAGGTACAGCAGCAGACCGCCCAGTTGCTCGAAGGTGACGAACTGCTTGGTCGGTTGGGCGGCCAGGATCACGTCCTTCATCACCGCCTCCTCCGAGATGCCACGCGCCTTGGCTTGATCGGCGATCTGGGCCTCGACCAGGGGGGTCTTCACGAAGCCCGGGCAGATGGCGTTGCAGGTGATGCCGGCCTGGGCGACCTCCAGGGCGACCGTCTTGGTCAGGCCCAGGATGCCGTGCTTGGCGGCGACATAGGCCGACTTGAACGGCGAAGCGACCAGACCGTGGGCCGAGGCGATATTGACGATCCGTCCGCGCCCCTGCTCCTTCATGATCGGCACGGCGGCCTTGGTGGCGTGGAAGGCCGAGGACAGGTTGATCGCGATGATCAGGTCCCACTTGTCGTCCGGGAACTCCTCGACCGGCGCCACGTACTGGACGCCGGCGTTGTTCACGAGGATATCCAGCTCGCCGAACTCAGCCTTGGCGGCCTTGACCATGTCGGCGATCTCGATCGGCTTGGTCATGTCGGCGCCGTGATACAGCACCTCAACGCCGTGCTTTTCGGCCATTTCCGAGCGGGCGCGCTCGATGGCGTTCATTTCGCCCAGGCCGTTCATGACGATATTGCAGCCCTGGGCGGCGAGGGAGTCGGCCAGCGCATGGCCGATCCCGCTGGTCGACCCGGTGACGATGGCGACCTGCCCCTGCAACCCGAAATCGACGGCCATGCGCGCGCTCCTTGAACTCCGCACCAACGTGCTGCGGCGCAGCATATCGCTCGATAAAGCCCCCGGCGAGGCCTTATTGCGTCAAGGCTGAGGCCGCGTGAAGACCCAGTCCGCGTCGGTCGAGAGCCCCGGCTGGAAACGGTAACCGTCCAGGTCGAAACCCTTCAGATCGGCGGCCTTGTCCACGCGGTTGTCGATCGCGTACCGCGCCATGCGCCCACGCGCCTTCTTGGCGAAGAAGCCCAGAACGCGCAGCGCGCCGGCCCTCTCCTCCTTGAAGTGGCAGGTGACCACAGGAAGCTTCAGCGCCTTGGCGTCCACCGCGCCGAAATATTCCTGGCTGGCTAGGTTCACCAGCGTCGGATCGGCGTGGCCCGAGGCCGCAGCGTTCAGGGTCTGCGAGATCGTCTCGCCCCAATAGTCGTAGAGGTTATGGCCGCGCTTGGTCTTCAAGCGCGTGCCCATCTCCAGGCGATAGGGCTGCAGGGCGTCGAACGGGCGCAGCACGCCATAGAGACCCGACAGGATCCGCAGGTGGTCCTGCGCCCACTCCAACGCCGGCCGGTCCAGCTCGCGCGCGGCCAGGCCGCCATAGACGTCGCCGTTGAAGGCGATGATCGCCTGCAGCCCATCCTCCAGCTCGGAGTCGAAGGCCTGGAAGCGCTCGCGGTTCAGCTTGGCCAGGGCGTCGGAGATGTGCATCAGACGCTTCAGGTCGGCGGCGGTCAGCTTACGCGTGACCTTGGCCAGCTCGCCGATCTGGGCCTTCAGCTCAGGCGTCGTCATGGGCAGCGCCTGGGTGGGCGCGGTGAAGTCCAGCGACTTGGCGGGCGAGATGACCAACAACATGGGTGGGGAGATAGAGGCTTCGAGGGCCCTGCGCTAGGGCCGAGCCCTATCACTTTCCACCACGGAAAGCTTTTACTTGCCAATCCAGAAAGTGACGAGATATAACTTTCCACATTGGAAAGTAAGGAGGTCGCCATGACCCGAGAGCAAGACGCGTTGCGCATGCTGGCCGAGGTCGAGGCCGCCAATGCCGACATGGCCGAGCGCGCCAAAGCGCCGGTCTGGTATCATCCGGCGCTGGGCCTGTTGATCGGCGGCCTGATCGCGGTGCAAGGCCAGCCGGTCCCGATTATGCTTGCCTTCTACGCCGCCTATATCGTTGGCCTAGTTCTGCTGGTGCGCGCCTACAAGCGTCATACAGGACTGTGGATCAGCGGCTATCGCGCCGGACGCACGCGCTGGGTCGCGCTGGGCCTCGCCGCGCTCGCCATGGTCGGCGGACTGATCTCGATCTGGCTTGTGCGCGAGCGCGGGCTGACCCTGGCGCCGCTGGTTTTCGGTGGGCTGACCGCCGTGATCGTCACCATAGGCGGCTTCGTCTGGGAAGCGGCGTTCCGCGCCGATCTGCGCGACGGGCGTCCGCTGTGAATTTCGAACTCGATCCGGTGATCCACGCCCCCAACCGCCTGCAGATGTGCTGCATGCTGGCGGCCGTCGACACCATCGACTTCGCCACGGTGCGCGAGGCGCTGGACGTGTCGGAGTCGGTCCTCTCTAAGCACGTCAAAACCTTGGAGGAGGCCGGCTACGTCAAGGTCAGGAAGGCCGCCTCTGACGGTCGCCAGCGCACCTGGCTGTCGCTCTCAAAGCCCGGCCGCGAAGCCTTGAAAGGCCATCTCGCGACGCTCAAGGCGATGATGGCGGGGGTGCCAGAGACCTGAAATAGCTCGACCGGGGAGAGCGACGAGGCTAACCAGCGGGCATGCAAACCCTTGGCCTCGCCGCCGCCTTCGCCTGGCCGATCCCGATGTTCGTGGCGCTGTTCTTTGTCCTGCGCGACCGGACGCTGAAGTTCCGTCCCGTGTGGGCGGTGATGTGCTTCGTCGGCGTCGGGGCGTTCTGGATGCAGCAGTCGACCGGCCGCTGGGGCTTCATCCCGTGGGCGATCAACCTGCTGCCAGGCTCGCAGCCCGGTTTCTACAAGTCCACGATCCCCGCTGGCGCGTTCGCGGTGATGCTCGTGCTGTTCCTGCGAGCCCGCAAGCGCGCGGCTAGAACAGCACTCGAGGGTTCATGATCCGCTTGGGATCCAGGGCCTGGCGGATCGCCCTCAGCGCTGCGACCTCGATCGGGTCCTTGTAGGTCAGGGCCTCGGCCGTCTTCATCGCGCCCAGGCCGTGCTCGGCGCTGATCGAGCCGGAGACGCTGGCGGCGATGTCGTGGACGATCTTGGCGCCCGCCTCGCGCTGCACGTCGTGGGCGTCGTCGTCGGCCCCGACGGGTTTCAACACATCGTAATGGACATTGCCGTCGCCGACGTGGCCGAAGGCCACGATCCGCGTGCCCGGGAAGGCCTGTTCGATCGCCGCGTCGGCGCGGGCGATGAAGTCGGGGATCTTCGAGACCGGCACGGACACATCGTGCTTCCAAACCGCCCCTTCCGGCTTCTGGCCGGCGGAGTGGCCTTCGCGGATGTGCCAGAAGGCCTTCTCCTGCGTCTCGGTCTGGGCGACGGCGGCGTCGGCGATCAGACCGCTCTCCAAGGCGCCGGTCAGCAGACGCTCCAGCGCCGCCTCGGCCGCGCGCGGCTCGCCGCTGGCGATCTCGATCAGCACGTACCAGGGATGCTCGGTCGGCAACGGGTCGCGCAGGCCCGGCACGTTGCGGACGGTGAGGGCAAAGCCCAGCAGGCCCATCAGCTCGAACGCCTCGACCGAGCCGCCCGTCTCCTCCTTGGCCCGCGCCAGAAGCTGGATAGCGTCGGCGGGCGAGCCGAGACCGACGATCGCCACCGCCCGCGAGGCCAGCGGCGCTTGGATCTTCAGCGACGCGGCGGTGACCACGCCCAGCGTGCCCTCGGCCCCGATCAGCAGCTGCTTGAGGTCGTAGCCGGTGTTGTCCTTGCGCAGGCGCTTGAGGCCGTTCCAGATCTCGCCATTGGGCAGGACCGCCTCGATGCCCAGCACCTGCTCGCGCATCATGCCGTAGCGCAAGACGGCCGTGCCGCCGGCATTGGTCGAGATCAGCCCGCCGATCGTGCAGGAGCCCTCGGACGCCACACCGACCGTGAAGCGGCGACCAACCTTGGCGGCCTGCTGATGGGCTTCATAGAGGGTGACGCCCGCCTCCAGCACCATGACGTCGTCGATCGGATCAACGTCGCGGACGACGGTCAGCTTGCGGGTCGAGAGCAGGATCTCGCCATGCGGGATCTGGCCGGCGACGAGGCCCGTGTTGCCGCCCTGGGGCGTGATCGCCACACCCTCGGCCGCGCAGATGCCGACCACGGCGGCAACCTCGACGGTCGTGCGCGGGGTGACCAAGAGCGGCGTCTCGCCCTTCCAGCGGCCGCGCCACTCGACCAGCATCGGCGCGATCACGTCCGGATCCTGGCTCCAGCCGCCCTCGCCGAGCACGGCCTTCAAACGCGAAACGACATCAGCGGGAACGGGCTTGGTCATGGTCGCTACCTTACGCTCGAAAGGTCAGCCGATGAAGCCGGCGGCGCGGCGCAGCCGATCGTTGATCGCCTCGCCCAGCCCTTCCTCGGGAATGGGGGCGACGGCGATGGCCGAAGGATGGGTGCGGTCGGCGGCGCGGAGATAGGAAAACAGGTTCGACGCGGCCTCGGCCAGATCGCCGGTCGGGCTGAGGTTGAACACTCCCTCCCCGCTGGCGCCGCCGCCAAAGGCCAGGAAGGCTTCGCCCGGCTTGGGCGCCTTGGCGTTGATCCGCACCGGCGCGTCGGGGGCGTAGTGCAAAGCCAGCCGCCCCGGCGAGCGCTTGGCGTCGTCATCGGCCTCGGCCAGGGGCCCGACGATCTGCTGTAGCTGGACGCGGGTCACCGCGCCGGGGCGGAGCAGGCGGGCCTGACCATCCAGCACGGAGACCACCGTGGATTCCAGGCCCACGGCGCACGGACCGCCATCTAGGGCGGCGGCCGCCTTATCGCCGGTCTCGGCCATGGCGTCGGCATAGGTGGTGGGGCTGGGACGACCCGAGCGGTTGGCCGACGGCGCGACGACGGCCCCGCCAAACGCGGCCAGCACGGCGCGGGAAACGGGATGGCGCGGCACGCGGATGGCGACGGTGTCCAGGCCCGCGCGGGCCAGGTCGCAGACAGCCGAAGCGTCCTTGATCGGCGCGACGATGGTCAGGGGGCCTGGCCAGAATTCGCGGGCCAGGTCGCGGGCGCGCTGGTCGAAGTCTGCGATCTGCTCGGCGGTCTCCAGGTCGGCGACGTGGGCGATCAGCGGGTTGAAGCGCGGCCGGCCCTTGGCCTCGAAGATCGCCGCCACGGCCGTCGGGTTTGCCGCGTCGGCGCCCAGCCCATAGACGGTCTCGGTCGGCAGAATGACGAGGCCGCCCGCGCGCAGGACGCTGGCGGCCGCTTCTATTTCCGCTTGGCGGTCAGCGAGAAGCTGACCTTCACCTTGGCCGCGATCTGATCCGTAGACGCCCATTCGCCCTGTCCAACCCCGAACGTGGTCCGGTCGAGGGTGGTTACACCGCGCGCGGTCGCCGTGTCGCCGTCGATCTTCAGGGAGAACGGCAGGCTGAGCGGCTTTTTCACGCCGCGCAGGTCCAGGGTCCCGTCGGCGACGTACTGGCCCTCGCCGGTCTTGCGGAACTTCGTCGCCGTGAAGGTCGCCTTCGGATGGGCGGCGGTGTCGAAGAAATCGCCGCTGGGCAGGCTCTGGTCGCGCTGGTCGTCGCCGGTGACGGCAGAGGCCATGTCGACGCTGACGGTCAGCTTCGAGCGATCGAGGGCGTCGGGCGAGAACAGGATGTCGGCGGTCCAGCGGTTGAAGCGGCCCTCGATGGGCGTTCCGGACCAGGTCGCCGAGAAGGTCAGGCCGGCGCCCTTCTGGACGGTCCAGGCGACGGGGTCCTTCAGGGCGGGCGGGGCTTCGGCGGCCGCGACTTCGGGCTTGGCCGCGTCGGCGACCGGAGCGGCCGGAGCGGCCTGCTCGGTCGGCGCCGGCGCGGCGGGCTCGGCCGGAGCAGCAGCTTCAGCGGCGGGCGGCGGCGGCGCGGACTGGGCGATCTTCAGCGTCGGGGTGAACAGGTAGCCGGCGGCGACCACGGCCGCGAAACCGGCGGCGGCCAGCCAGGCGCGCGGCTCCTTGAGGCCGGGCTTGGCGCCCGGGGCCATGTTCTGGAACACCTCGTCCTTGTCGAGAACCTGGTGCTTGGCGACCGCGCCCAGGTGCAGGGCCAGCAGCAGATAGGTCAGCTTGACTAGCACGCCGTGGCCGATCTCGCCCACCTCGTGCCAGACGTGCTTGGGGCCGGCGGCCAGTTCGGGCAGGCCCGGCAGGTGCGGCCACGGGATCACGCCCCACCACATCGTCGGCACCACGATCCGGCTGGTCGAGACCAGAATCCAGCCCGTCAGCGGCAGGCCGATCATGATCACGTAGAAGCCGATGTGAACGATCTTGGACGCCAGTTGCTCCCAGCGCGGCTGATGGGCCGGAGCGGGCGGCGCGGGATTGAACAGGCGCCAGGCCAGCCGCGCGACGCTGAGCAGCAGGATCGTGAAACCGATCGACTTGTGCAGCTGGAAGAGCGCGAAGGTGGTCGGCGCGCCCTTGGGCCCGTCGCTCATGCGCCAGCCGACGATCACCTGGAAGACAATGGCCGCGGCGATCAGCCAGTGAAGGACAATCGCCACCGTCGTGTAGCGCGTGCGGGTCGCGGCCATCGGTTACTCCAGGCAGTCAAAGCCAGACAGAGACATGAAGAGCGCATCGCGCCGATCCGGTGGGACCCGCGCGATGCGCCCAAAGCTTACTTCTTGTCGAACTCGACTTCGATGCTCAGCGCGACGTCGTCGCCGACCAGCGGCACGTACTTGCTGACGCCGAATTCCGAACGCTTGATGGTGGTCGAGGCCGAGAAGCCGGTCTTGACGCTGCCCGGCGCGAAGCCCGAACCGACGCCGTTGAAGGTGACGTCCAGCACGATCGGCTTGGTCACGCCGTGCAGGGTGAAGTCGCCATAGACCTTGCCGGTCTGGCCCGCGCCCGGCTCGACCTTGGTCGAGACGAAGGTGGCGGTCGGGAACTTGTTGGCCTCCAGCCAGCCGTCGCCGGCCAGCTCCTTGTTGAACTTCAGGCCGAACTCGTCGAAGCCGGTGTCGATCGAGGCCGGGTCGACGGTCACCTTGATCTTGGCGTCCTGCGGGGCCTTGGGGTCGTAGGTGAACTCGGCGTCCACCTTGGCGAAGCGGAACTGGTAGTTCGAGAAACCCATGTGCTTGATCTTGCCCACGACCGAGGCGTGGGTCTTGTCGAGCACATAGCGGCCGGCGGGCAGGTCGGCGGGCTTGACGGAGCTGACGCCCGGCGCGGCCAGGGCGGCCGGGGCGGCGAGCAAGGTCGCCGCGAGGACGGCATAGGCGTAAGGACGGAACATCGGGAAAGATCTCCTTCGAACTAGAACAGAACTAGTTACGGTTCCCCGACTTAAGCACTCCAGCATAGCTTTGAAGGCCTCACCGATCACGAGGTCGTTACCAGGCGAACAAATCTGCAGTCGGCTTTGCGTCCGTAGCCCGCACGCCTAAAGAGAACGGCGATAATATGGAGCTTCGTCGGCCATGACCTTCCGCGCCCCCGTCCGCGACCTCGCCTTCTCGCTGCGCCATGCGGCGAACTTCGATCGGCTGGCCGACGCCTTCCCCGAGGCCGACGCCGACACGGTGGCGGCGGTATTGGAGGCGGCCGGCGCTTTCGCCGCCGACGTGCTGGCCCCGCTGAACCGCCAGGGCGACCTGGTCGGCGCCAAGCTTGAGAACGGCGTCGTCCGCTGCGCGCCAGGCTTCGCCGACGCCTACAAGCAGTTCGCGCAAGGCGGCTGGGCGGGTCTCGCCGCCTCGCCGGAGCACGGTGGCCAGGGCCTGCCCAAGACGCTGGAAGTGGCGGTGCTGGAGATGATCCAGGCCGCCAACATGGCTTTTGGCCTCTGCCCGATGCTGAGCCTGGGCGCGATTGAGGCGCTGGATCACCACGGCTCGGACCGCCAGAAGGCGCTCTATCTGCCCAAGCTGGTGTCGGGCGAATGGACCGGCACCATGAACCTGACCGAGCCGCAGGCCGGCTCGGATCTAGCCGCCCTGACCACCATCGCCACCCCGGATGGCGAGGGCGGCTGGCGGATCACCGGACAGAAGATCTACATCACCTGGGGCGACCACGACGCCGCCGACAACATCGTCCACCTCGTTTTGGCCCGTACGCCCGACGCGCCGCCTGGGGTGAAGGGCATCTCGCTGTTCCTGGCCCCCAAGGTGCTGGTCGGCGAAGACGGCAAGCTGGGCGAGGCCAACGCCCTGCGGGTCGGCGGGCTGGAGCACAAGCTGGGCATCCACGGCTCGCCCACCTGCGTGATGCTGTTCGAGGGCGCGAAAGCTGAGCTGGTCGGAGGCTTGGGCCAAGGCCTGCCCAACATGTTCACGATGATGAACGCCGCGCGCCTGCAGGTCGGGACGCAAGGGACCGCCATCGCCGAGCGCGCCTATCAGCAGGCGCTGGCCTTCAGCCAGGATCGCGCCCAGGGGCGCTCGGCCTGGACGCAGGCCTATCCCTCGCGCCTGTTCGACCATCCCGACGTGCGCCGCACGCTCGTCTTGATGAAGGCCCACATCGAGGCGGCGCGCGGCATCTGCCTGTCGACCGCCGTCGCCGCCGACCTGGCCCGCGCCGCCGCCGACGAGACGACCCGGACCAGCGCTAAGCTGCGCGAGGAGCTGCTCACGCCCATCGCCAAGGCCTGGTCGACCGATGTCGGCGTCTGGGTGGCCTCCCAGGGCGTGCAGATTCACGGCGGCATGGGCTTCGTCGAGGAGACCGGCGCGGCCCAGCACTATCGCGACGCCCGCATCGCCCCGATCTATGAGGGCACCAACGGCATCCAGGCCATCGACCTCGTGGGCCGCAAGCTGACCCTGGGCGAAGGTCAGGCCGTGGCCGACCTGATGGACGACATCCGCGACACCATCGAAGACCTGAAGGGCTCGGAGCTGAAGGGCGTGGGCCTGCGCCTCGAAGCCGCCCTGGACGCGGCGGCCAGCGCGACCGCCTGGCTGATCGAACGCCGCGCCAAGGCCATGCCCGACGCCCTGTCGGGCGCCACGGCCTATCTGAAGCTCTTGGGCGACGTGGTCGGCGGCTGGATGCTGGCCAAGGGCGCGCTGGCGGCTGCCGGTGAGGCCGATACGGCCTGGGCCGAAAGCAAGCGCGCCCTGGCTCGTGTGTTCGCCGAAAGCGTGCTGGCGCAGGTTCCGGGCGCGGCGGCCGGCGTCACGCTTGGCGCGGCGGACCTGGAAACGATGACGCCGGAGGTTCTGGGGGCTTAGGAAGCTAGATCCAATTCACGTAGCACCCCGGACAGCCTCCGCAAGGCTTCCGGGGTGACACGCATTTTGGGCGCCGAGCCTTACAGTTGCTCCAGCAGGTACTCGGCCGACGAGACCTTGAACTGGCCGGCTTCCTCGACGTGCAGCTGGGTGACGACGCCGTCCTTGGCGATCAGCGAGTAGCGCTGCGAGCGCGCGCCCATGCCGAACTTGCTGCCGTCGAAATCCAGGCCGATGGCGCGGGTGAAGTCACCATTGCCGTCGGCCAGCAGCAGCACTTCGCCGTCGATGCCCTGGTCCTTGCCCCAGGCCTTCATCACGAAGACGTCGTTGACCGAGACACAGGCGATCGCGTCGACGCCCTTGGCCTTCAGGTCGGCCGCGTGATCCTTGAAGCCCGGCAGGTGCTTGGCCGAGCAGGTCGGGGTGAAGGCGCCCGGGACGGCGAACAGCGCCACGGTCTTGCCCTTGAAGATGTCATCGGTGGAGACCGGCGCGGGCCCTTCGGCCGTGCTGGTCATGAAAGTCGCCGCCGGCAGCGTGTCGCCAACCTTGATCGCCATGGGCCGTGTTCCTCTGGTGTTGCGTTGTGGAGGCTTGCAGATATCCCTCCACCGCGCCGCCGCCAAGGCGCTGTTTTTCAAAACCCGGGACGCGGATTCTGAACACTCCGACTTGAAAGCGCCGCACGGAGGGCCAATGCTCTGACCATGGCCAGCTTGTTCGACGAAGAGGACGAAGGCGAGTTCCTGACGGGCCGTCTTCTGGTGGCGATGCCCGGCATCGAGGACCCGCGCTTCGAGCGGGCGGTGCTCTATCTGTGCGCCCATGACGAAGAGCAGGCGATGGGCCTGGCGGTCAATCGCCCGGTCGAGGGCCTGACCGTCTTCGAGCTTCTGGACCGGTTGGGCGTGGGGTCCGGCATCCACGCGCCAAGCGACCTTGTCCTGCTGGGCGGGCCGATCGAGCGCGAGCGCGGCTTTGTTTTGCACACCGACGACTTCCACTCGCCCGACTCTTCCCTGCCCATTGCAGAAGGCCTCAGCCTGACCGCAACCCGCGACGTGCTGGACGCCATGGCCAGCCCCATGCGCCGGCCGCGCAAGGCGATCCTGGCCCTGGGCTACGCTGGCTGGGGCCCCGGACAGCTGGAGCAGGAGCTGCGCGACAACATCTGGCTGATCTGCGACGCCGACGAAGGCCTGCTGTTCGACGAAGACCACGAGCACAAGTGGACCCGGGCGCTGGCGAAACTGGGGATCAGCGCTGACCACCTGTCGGCGCAGGCGGGGCGGGCGTAGGATAGCTGCTCCCCCGTGATACGGGGGAGCTGTCGCGGAGCGACTGAGGGGGCAAGCTGGACGAGGGCCGTGTTAGCCCCCTCCGGCCCTCTGGGCCACCTCCCCCGCTACGCGAGGGAGGATTTAAATCCGCTTACCCCCGCGCCTTCACCGGCGCGGCGCCGTCGACATAGGCCTCGTTCAGATAGACCTCGGCCTCCTGCGGCGACAGCGCCGGCGCGTAGCCAAAGCCCTGGCCGTAGTCGCAGCCCAGCCCCTGCAGGGCGCGGGCCATCTCGGCGTTCTCGACGCCCTCGGCCACCACCTCGAGGTCGAGGTCCTGGCCCAGCTTGACGACCGAGCGAACGATCTTGGCCGAGCCCGCGTTGGCGCCCATGGTGCGCACGAAGTAGCGGTCGATCTTCAGCGTGTCGAACGGCAGACGCGTCAGGTACGACAGCGACGAGAAACCGGTGCCGAAATCGTCCAGCGCCAGACCCGCGCCAGCGTCGCGCAGGGTCCGGAGGACAGTGGCCGCGCGCTCGGGATCGCGCATGATGTCGCTTTCGGTGACTTCCAGCTTCAGCGCCCCGCGCGGCAGGTTGTTCTGGCGCAGGGTCTGGGCGACATCGTCCACCAGACCCGGTCGGTCGATCTCGCCGGTCGAGAGGTTGACGCTGACGGTCATGGCGCTCATCGCCGGATGGCAGGCGCGCCAGATCGACAGCTGGCGGGCGGCGGCGTGCATCATGTGCGCGCCCAGCTCGCTCATCAGCCCCATTTCTTCGATCAGCGGCAGGAACTCATCGGGCGGCAGCATGCCCCGGCGCGGGTGGATCCAGCGGGCCAGGGCCTCGAAGCCCGACAGGGCGCCGGTCGACAGCCGCACGACAGGCTGGAAGTAGGGGATAATCTCGCCGCGACCGATGGCGCCGCGCAGGTCGGCCTCCAGCGCCAGACGCGACAGGCCGTC
The DNA here is from genome assembly GCF_002737755.1 of Caulobacter sp. BP25. GTDB lineage: Bacteria > Pseudomonadota > Alphaproteobacteria > Caulobacterales > Caulobacteraceae > Caulobacter. Next base: position 118,678 of record NZ_PEGH01000018.1, on the reverse strand, counting down.
GGTCTCCATCGAGCGGCCATAGGCCGCGGCCCCGCCGCGACCGGCCGCGGCGGCGGCCTCGACGGCCAGTTCGGCGCGCCGCAGCAGCTCGGCCGGATCAGGAGCCTCCAGCCCGCCCTCGGCCGAGACGGCGCCGACGGATAGGGTGGGGTGAATATCAAAGCCCGCGATGCGCAGCGGCTGCTCCAGCGCCTCCCGCAGCATCTCGGCCGGCGTGTAGCCGTCAGGCTTGCAGAGCACGGCGAACTCGTCCTCGCCGATGCGCCCCAGCACAGCATCCGACGGGAAGGCGGCGATCAGGCGCGAGCCCAGGGCGGCCAGGACAAGGTCGGCGCGATCGTGACCCAGCGCCTCGTTCAGGCGGCGCAGACGGTCAAGGTCAGCCACGACCAGCTCGTGCGCGCCCGGCTCGGTCAGGCGCTCGCGGGCGCGGGCGATGAAGCCGCGACGATCCAGCAGGCCCGTCAGGTCGCAGCGCTCGGAGGCGGAGAACTTGGTTTCGGCGGCGACCACGCCAGCGGCGCGCACGCCCTCCTCCAGCCAGACGCCGCGCCACAGGCAGACCTCGCCGCCGCGCACGCGGAAGCGAGCGACCACCGGCTGGCCGGGTTCACGGACTTTCAGGACCTCTTCGGCCTGGGCGCGGTCCTGTGGCAGGGCCAGGGCGCGGAAGGCGGCGGAGGAGCATTCGGGGGCCAGCGGACCCAAGCCAAGGGCGCGGGCCGCGCCGTTCAGGCGCAGGCGGTCGGAGTCCGGCTCCCAGATCCACAAGGCGACATCGGCCCCGCCCAACGCTTCGAGCGTCGCGGTCGTGTCCCAGATTCGTCGCTCGCCTGTCCGAAAAGACATACCCGTCCCGCCGCGTCGGCCACGTCGAGACGCCCCTACTCACTCAGGCGCCACCAAGCCGAACAGACGATGGTCTCGCCAATCGCCGTTAATTTTCAAATAAGCCGGCGCATATCCCTCTTCGGAAAAGCCGCATTTCAGCAGAAGCGCGGCCGAGGGCGCGTTCTCCGGCATGCAGGCCGCTTCCAGGCGGTGAAGCCCTAAGCCCTTGAAGGCGAAGCGAATCAAGGTCTCGACGGCATCGCGCGTATGGCCCTGACGCGCGAAGGGCTGGCCGATCCAGTAGCCGATCGTCCCGGTCTGGGCGACGCCACGCCGCACGTGGAAAAGCCGCACGCCACCGACCAGAGCGTCGTCGGACTTGCGGAACACGAAAAACGGATAGGCCTCGTCCAGCTCCATCTCGCGGGCATAAGCCGCCAGACGGGCGCGGAACGCCGCGCGGGTCAGGTCGTGCTCGGGCCAGACCGGCTCCCAGGGCTCCAGGAAGGGTCGCGAGTGGCCGCGCAAGGTCGCCCAGGCGCGATGGTCGCCCGGCTTGGGCGGCCGCAGATAGACGGCCCGGCCCTGCAGGCGCAGCGCGGGACGGGGCTTCAGGAACGACGAGAGCACGGGCGCGGCGAAGGCTGGGGATCAATCACGGGCGCACCCTCCGACGTCAGGCGGCTGAGAACAACGTCTTGTCGAACGCCAAGGCGGCCTTCAGCGAGGTCTTGGCGCCCAGCACGGCCGAGGCCGCGCGGCCGTCGGCCAATAGCCGCCGGCCCAGCCGCGTCACGTCGGCGGCGGTCACGGCGTCGACCTCGGCCGCCAGCTCGGCCGGCGCATAGAGGCGGTCGAACAGCAGCACCTGACCCGCACCCTGCTCGGCGCGCGACAGCGGCTGCTCGCGGGCCATGAACATGTGCGCCTTCAGCTGGGCCTTGGCGCGGGCCAGTTCAGCGTCGTCGATCTGGGCGACGAGCTTTGCGACCTCGCCGGCGCAGACCTTGGCGGTCTCGACCGCGTCGGACGCCGCGCAGCCGGCATAAATCCCCAGCGCGCCGTGGTCGGCATAGGTGTCGGCATAGGCGTCGATATTGTAGGCAAGGCCGCGCTTCTCGCGCGCCTCCTGGAACAGGCGCGAGGACATGCCGCCGCCCAACACCTCGGCGAAGATGCGCAGGGCGAAGTAATCGTGATCGCGCGAGCCGCAGGCGGGCAGCATGAAGACGAGGTGGCTCTGCTCCAGCTTGCGCGCTTCAGCTTGCGGACCGCCGATGAAGCTGGCCGCTTCGGGGACCGCCGCGCCCGGGGCCTCGGGCAGGTCGCCGAACGCGCGCTCGGCGGCGGCCATCAGCTCGGCCTCCTCGACCGCGCCGGTGGCGCTGACCACCAGCCGGTCGGCGGCGTACAGGGCGGCGCGCCAGTCCGACAGCGCCTCGACGCCGGCCGCCTCGACCGTCGCATCGCTGCCCAGGATCGGGCGGCCCACGGGATGATCGCCCCAGCTCGCGCGCTGGATCAGATCAAAGACGTAGTCGTCGGGCGCGTCGGCGGCCTCGGCGATCTCCTGGGCCACGACCTGCTTCTCGCGGGCGAGGTCGGCGGGGTCCAGGGTCGGACGCCGCACGAGGTCGGCGATGACGTCCATGCCCAGATCCAGGCCGCCCTTCAGCGCCCGCACCTGGAAGCTGGTGCGCTCATAGCCGGTGGCGGCGTTGATCGAGCCGCCGGCGCTTTCGATCACCTCGACGATGTCGCGCGCCGAGCGCTGGCCCGCGCCCTTGAAGACCATGTGCTCCAGAAGGTGCGACCAGCCCGACCGCGCCGGGTCCTCATAGGCCGCGCCGCGACCGGCCACCACGCTGAGCGCCAGGGTCTCAAGGCCCGGCATCGGGTCACAGACGACGCGGACGCCGTTCTTCAGGGTGCGGAGGGTGGCGGTCATTCAGCTCTTTTTACGACTCCCCCGAGAAACGGGGGAGAGGGAGGGGGCGCTGCATATAGTCGCTAAACGCCCCCACGGCCACTGTGGGCCAGGCGGGCCGTCAGGTCGTCGCCGCGAACGTGCGGACAAAGGCCTTCACCGCCGCGCCGTCGGCGGGCAGGCGCTCGAACTTCTCCGGCTTCTTGGAAAGGTCGGGCGTGGCGCGCGGCGTGACCGGCGGGACGCCGATGGCGGCCTCGACGGCTTCGGGGAACTTGGCCGGGTGGGCGGTCGAGAGCACCACCACTGGGACCGACGGCTTGGCGTCGACGCCCCGCGCGGCGGCCAGGCCCACGGCGGTGTGCGGATCGACGATCTCGCCGGTCTCGTTCAGCGTCGAGAGCATGGTCTTGGCGGTATCGGCCTCGCTGACCGACGCGCCACGGAACAGCTCGCGCATCCAGGCGTGGGCGGCGGGCGGAATGTCGAGCAGACCCGTGTCGGCGAAGGCGCGGAAGGCGCGTTCGGTCTCGACGGCGTCGCGACGGACAGCTTCGAAATAGAGACGCTCGAAGTTGCTGGCGACCTGGATGTCCATGGCCGGGCTCTGGGTCGCGGCCACAGCCCCGCGCGTGTAGCGGCCGGTCTCAAAGGCGCGGGCCAGGATGTCGTTGGAGTTGGTCGCCGCCGTGATCGAGTGGATCGGCAGGCCCAGCTTCTTGGCCACGAAGGCGGCGTAGGCGTCGCCGAAGTTTCCGGTCGGGACCACGAACGCCACCTCGCGGGCGGGAGCCCCCAGGGCCACGGCGGCGGTGAAGTAATAGACGCTCTGAGCCGCGATCCGGGCCCAGTTGATCGAGTTGACGCCCGACAGGTCCACGCCGTGGCGGAACTGGTCATCCTGGAAGGCCTGCTTGACGATCGCCTGGCAGTCGTCGAACGAGCCCAGCACCGAGATGCAGGCGACATTGGCGTCGGTCGCCGTGGTCATGAACCGGCGCTGCACGGCGCTGATCCGGCCCTCGGGGAAGAGCGCGACGATGCGGGCGTTCTTGCGGCCTCGGAAGGCTTCGACAGCCGCGCCGCCGGTGTCGCCCGAGGTCGCGCAGATGATGGTCATCTTCCGCGACTGGCGCTCGAGCACGTAGTCGTAGAGGCGACCCAGCAGCTGCATCGCGACATCTTTGAAGGCCAGGGTCGGCCCGTGGAACAGCTCCAGCAGGAACTGGTTGGGGCCCAACTGCTTCAAGGGAACGACGGCGGTATGGGCGAAGGTGGCGTAGGCCTCCTCGCACATCTGGGCCAGGTCTTCCTTGGGAATGTCGTCGCCGACGAACTTGCCGACCACGGCGGCGGCGACCTCGGCGTAGGACTTGCCGGCGAAGGCGGCGATCTCCGACGAGCGGAAGCTCGGCCACTCGGAGGGCACGTACAGGCCGCCGTCGGGGGCCAGGCCGGCCAGCACCGCATCCAGAAAGCCGATGGGCGCGGATTGCCCGCGGGTCGACACGTAACGCATCAGGGTCTCACTCTTCGCCAGAGCATGGCGGCATAGATAAACAGCAGGGTTACGGCAAGACCAAACCACGTGAGGGCGTATTCGAGGTGCCGATTGGAAATTTCTGCCGGAAGCGGCGCGGGGGTGATCCCGGCCGGCGCGGGCGTCTCGACCTCGGCCATCAGAACCAGCGGCGCGGGCTTGCGGCCTGTGAAACGATCCAGGATCTTGGCGCGGTCGCCGCCCAGTTGGGCGATCGGGATCAGGACGCCGACGACTCGGCGCGGCGGGTCGAAGGCGCGCGGCGGCGGCGCGACCTGGCTGGTCAAGGCCGGGACCAGGCCACGGTCGATCAGGATCATGTTGTAGGGACCCGCCAGCACCGCGCAGGGGGCCTGGGCGCGCCAGACGACATCACCGTCGTGTACCCCATAGACCAGCGGCAGGGCCTCGCCGGCGACATCACCGCAGTCGACGCTGACGCGGGTCCAGGCCAGGTCCTCGGGCCGGGCTTTTTCGGTCAGCACCTGGACCAGTGGCAGGGCCGGCGCGGTCTTCAGGGCCTCGATCCGCGCGAGGACGTTCTCCTTCCAGTGCAGGCGCTGGAGCTGCCAGGCGCCGAGGCCGCAGAGGATGAGAAAGGCGATCGCGGTGGCCAGCGTCAGGCCGATCGGGAAGCTAGCCTTCTTCTTCGGGAACTCAGACATGGTCGCGGCCGGCCTCAGAGGCCTTCTGGGCGATCTGGGCGGCGACCATCAGGCCCTTGGCCGGCCGCATCAGCCCCAAGGTGATGACCAGCACCGCCGGCAGCCAGACCACTAGCAGCAGCCAGACCGGCCAGTTCCAGGCGAACATCGAAAACAGCGCTCCGAACGCGCAGACGCTCCCGGCGATCAGGATCACGAAGGTCGCCGCGCCGTCGCCGGTCTCGTACTTGCCCAGCTCGAAGCCGCAGGCCTCGCAGGTCGGCGCCACCTTCAGGAAGCCGTCGAACAGATAGCCCTCGCCGCAGTGAGGGCACAGGCCGCGCGCGCCGGCGGCGTAGGGATTGGTTTTGGTCATGGCCGCAACCCTTAAACGAAAAAGGCCCGGAACGCTGGTCGGCGTTCCGGGCCCCTTGGGATCTTGCGATCTAGTGGGCCGAGGCCCCGAAGATCACGTAGATGAAGGCGAACAGGAACAGCCAAACGACGTCGACGAAGTGCCAATACCAGGCGGCCGCTTCGAAGCCGAAGTGCTGCTTGGGCGTGAAGGCGCCGTTCATCAGGCGGATCAGGCAGACGATCAGGAAGAGCGTGCCGACGAACACGTGGAAGCCGTGGAAGCCCGTGGCCAGGAAGAAGGTCGAGCCATACAGGCCCGAATTGACCGCAGCTTCCGAGTAGAAGAGCTGCTCGTGGTTGATGTGGGCGTACTCATAGACCTGGATGGCCGTGAACAGCGCGCCCAGCACGACGGTCAGGATCAGGCCCCACTTGGCGCCCTTGCGGTCGCCAACCTGCAGCGCGTGGTGCGCCCAGGTGACGGTCGTGCCCGACAGCAGCAGGGTCAGGGTGTTGATCAGCGGCAGGTGCCAGGGCGAGACGGTCTCGACGCCGGCCGGCGGCCAGGCGGCCCAGGCGGTGCGGACTTCCTCGATCGTCGAGAGCGTGCGGTGCTCATGGAACAGCGCCATCTCGAAGAACATCCAGAACCACGCCACGAAGAACATCACTTCCGAAGCGATGAACAGGATCATGCCGTAGCGCAGGCCGATCGAGACGACCGGGGTGTGGTCGCCGGCCTTGGCTTCCTTGGCCACGTCCGCCCACCAGCCGAACATCGTGTAGAGCACGCCGGCCAGGCCCGCGGCGAAGATCGCCCAGTTGCCCTTTTCGATGCCCAGCACGCCGCCCTTGAGCCAGCCGATCAGGCCAATGGCCATGACGGTCGAGGCCATCGAGCCGACGAACGGCCAGGGGCTGGGCGGAAGGATGTGGTAGTCGTGTTTGACGGCGCCGGCCATGTTGCTGGTTACCCCTGTTATCCTTCTGAGCGCGGTCGCTGGTCCCCCGCGCCGCGATCTTGTTGAATCCTATAGCCCTCTCGACGGTGCGCCGCCAAGAGGTTCGACGATGCGGGGCGTTGTCGCGGCCGCGACTTGGCCCGTCTTGCCATTGCCGTCGTCGACGGCGGGAAAGAAGGTGTAGCTGAGCGTGATCTCGCTCTTACCCTTGGTGTCGGGATCATCCACGAAACCGGGATCCACGAAGTAGACGACCGGGAACTCGATCGTCTGACCGGGCTGGATCGTCTGGCTGGTGAAGCAGAAGCATTCCAGCTTCTGGAAGTAGGGACCCGCCGACTCGGGCACGACGTTGTACAGGGCCCGCCCCGTGATCGGCTTGTCGCTCGGGTTGGTGACCTTGAAGAAGGCCAGGCCCGTGTCGCCGATGCGAATGTCCTGGGTGGGCTGCAGCGTCTGGAACTTCCAGGGCAGGTCGCGAATGTTGGCGTCGAAACGGATCGTGAGCTTGCGGTCCAGGATCCGGGTCGGCGCGACCTCGGCCTTGCGCACCGTGCCGTCGAAGCCCGTGACCTGGCAGAACAGCTTGTAGAGCGGGACCGCCGCGTAGGCGGCGCCGACCATGCCAAAGAAGGTCGCCCCACAGATCAGCGCCACCCGCTTGTTGCGGCGCGCCATCTCCTGTTGCGGGGTCAAGGTCTCCTGGGGAGCCTTAGGGGTGTGGTTGAACATTGCCGCCGAGCCTCACCAAGGTGACCACGAACACCAGCACGACAAATACCGCCAGGCCAAGCCCAATCGCGATGTTGCGACCATCGCGCGCTTTCTTGGCGGCCTGCTTCTCGGCGTCCTTGTCGATCGACTTGCTCACTTCAGAAACTCCAGGGCCTGAACGCCAGCGACGGCTTCGCCCAGCAGGGCGGCGAACAGGGCGAACAGGTAAAGGATCGAGAAGGCGAACAGATTGCGCGCGGCTTTGGCGCCGGCGGCGCGCTCATCCTCGGTGACCTCGTACAGCGCCCGGTCGGCCACGCGAGGATCGGCCGCATCGCCGGCCTTGCTGGCGAAGACGCGCCAGGCCAGGGTCAGGAACACCGCCCCGCCCAGGGCCGCGACGGCCAGATAGAACGGGCCGCCCAGGCCGGTGAACGCGGGGACCAGGCAGATGGGCGTGAAGATGAGGCTGTAGAGCAGGATCTGCTTGCGGGTCTCGCGCGCGCCCTTGACGACCGGCAGCATGGGCACCCCGGCCTTGGCATAGTCGGTGGTGACGTACAGCGACAGCGCCCAGAAGTGCGGCGGGGTCCAGAAGAAGATGATCGCCACCATCAGCCAGGCGTTCAGCGGCGCGTGGCCCGTGGCCGCCGCCCAGCCGATCGCCGGCGGCAGGGCGCCGGCCAGACCGCCGATCACGATGTTCTGCGCCGTCCAGCGCTTGAGCCACATCGTGTAGACGACCGCGTAGAAGACGATGGTGAAGGCCAGCAAGCCTGCCGCCAGCCAGTTGATCGCAAAGCCCAGGAACATCACCGACAGAAGGCTCAGAACCACGCCCAGAGAGGCGGCTTCCTCGCCCTTGACCTTGCCGGCGGGCACCGGACGGCCGCGCGTGCGGCGCATCTGTTGGTCGATGTCGGCGTCGTACCACATGTTCAGCGCGCCCGAGGCGCCGGCGCCGATCGCGATGCACAGCACCGCCACCGCGCCCAGAACCGGGTGGATCGGCGCGCGCGCCGCCAGCAGCCCCGTCAGGCCGGTAAACACCACCAGCGACATGACGCGCGGCTTCATCAGCTGGAAATAGTCCTGCCAGCGCGCGGCTTGCGAGGCGTCCGTCCCCGAGGTCGAGGCGGTTTCCGAGGTCATGGCGGCGGTCTTCATGGGTGTTCGATACTGAGCTTTTCTGTCTCGCTCGAAGGGCGAAGGGCGCGGCCAAGACCCTGCTTGGATCCCGACCGCGCCCCCGCTTGGTTTAGCCCCGACGTCCCCTTAGTGGTGGTCGTCGGCCTTGATCACCGGCGGTTCGCTGAACTGGTGGAACGGCGGCGGCGAGGACAGGGTCCATTCCAGCGTGGTGGCGCCTTCGCCCCACGGGTTGGCCTCGGCCTTGCGACGACGGATCGCCGCCTCGATCAGCACCAGCATGAACACGCCCACGCCGACGACGGTGATCATGTAGCCCACCGACGAGACGTAGTTCCACAGCGCGAAGGCGTCCGGATAGTCGATATAGCGACGCGGCATGCCTTGCAGGCCCAGGAAGTGCTGCGGGAAGAAGATCAGGTTCACGCCGATGAACATGATCCAGAAGTGGGTCGCGCCCAGGAACTCGTTGTACTTCACGCCCCACATCTTCTCGAACCAGTAGTAGAAGCCCGCGAAGATGGCGAAGACCGCGCCCAGCGACAGCACGTAGTGGAAGTGGGCCACCACGTAGTAGGTGTCGTGCAGGCTGTAGTCGATGCCGGCGTTCGACAGGACGACGCCGGTGACGCCGCCGACCGTGAACAGGAAGATGAAGCCGATGGCCCACAGCATCGGCGTCTTGAAGTCCAGCGAGCCGCCCCACATCGTGGCGATCCAGCTGAAGATCTTAACGCCGGTCGGCACGGCGATAATCATCGTGGCGGCCACGAAGTAGGCGCGCAGGTTGATGCTCATGCCGACGGTGTACATGTGGTGCGCCCACACGACGAAGCCGACGAAGCCGATGGCGACCATCGCGTAGGCCATCGCCAGGTAGCCGAACACCGGCTTCTTGGAGAAGGTCGAGACGATGTGGCTGATGATGCCAAAGCCCGGCAGGATCAGGATGTACACTTCCGGGTGACCGAAGAACCAGAACAGGTGCTGGAACATCACCGGGTCGCCGCCGGCGGCCGGGTCGAAGAAGTGGGTGCCGAAGTTGCGGTCGGTCAGCAGCATGGTGATAGCGCCGGCCAGGACGGGCAGCGACAGCAGCAGCAGGAAGGCGGTGATCAGCACCGACCAGGCGAACAGCGGCATGCGGTGCAGGGTCATGCCCGGCGCGCGCATGTTGAAGATCGTGGTGATGAAGTTGATCGCGCCCAGGATAGACGAAGCGCCGGCCAGGTGGAGCGACAGGATCGCCAGGTCCATGGCAGGACCCTTGTGGCCGATGGTCGACAGCGGCGGATAGATCGTCCAACCGCCGCCGAAGCCCATGCCCGGCCCGCCGTCGACGAACATCGACACGCACAGCACGATCCAGGCGGCGACCAGCAGCCAGAACGAGATGTTGTTCATCCGCGGGAAGGCCATGTCCGGCGCGCCGATCATGATCGGCACGAACCAGTTGCCAAAGCCGCCGATCATGGCGGGCATGACCATGAAGAAGATCATGATCAGGGCGTGGGCGGTGACCACGGCGTTGTAGCCGTGCTTGCCCTGGAAGACGCCAAGCTGAGCCAGCAGGCCGGTGTCGGAGAACACCTGGATGCCCGGCTCCATCAGCTCCCAGCGGATCAGGCCCGACAGGGCGCCGCCGACGATGCCCGCCATGATGGCGAACAGGATGTACAGCGTGCCGATGTCCTTGTGGTTCGTCGAGAAGAACCAGCGGGCGAAGAAGGGCGGCTTATGATCGGCGTCGTGGCCGTCGTGGTGGTCGATGTCAGCGGCGTGAGCCATCGGACTTTATCCTGCGAGTATCTTAAGCCGCCGGCGCGGCGGGCGCCGCGGCCGGAGCGGAAGCGGGAGCGGCGGCCGGGGTCGCTGCGGGCGTCGCGGCGGCCGGAGCGGCCTCGGCGGGGGCGGCGACCGGAGCCGGCGGGGCCGTCTTGGACTTCACCCACGCATCGAACTGGGCCTGGGTCACGACCTGAATCTCGATCGGCATGGCGGCATGGTCGACGCCGCAGAGCTCCGAGCACTGGCCGTAGAACACGCCAGTGCGGTCGGACTTGAACCAGGTTTCGTTCAGGCGGCCAGGGATGGCGTCGGTCTTCAGGCCGAACGCCGGCAGGGCGAAGGCGTGGATCACGTCGGCGCCGGTGACCTGCACGCGGACCACCTGACCGACCGGAACCACCATGGCGTTGTCGGCGGCCAGCAGATACGGGACCTTCTTGGCGTCGGCCTGCTCCTTGGTGAGCGGCAGCGACACAATCTCGCTGATCTTCTGGTCGGGATATTCGTAGCCCCAGTACCACTGATAGCCCGTGGCCTTCACGGTCATGTAGGGCTTGGGCATGTCGTTGTAGTGGAACAGCAGCCGGAACGAGAAGATGGCGATGACCATCAGGATCAGCACCGGCACCAGGGTCCAGATGATCTCGACCGTGGTGTTATGGCTGAACTTGGCCGGGACCGGGTTCGCTTTCTTGTTGTAGCGAACGACGATCCAGATCAGCAGGCCCAGCACCAGCAGGGTGATGGCCGTGATGATCGGCAGCAGGATCACGTTGTGGAACCAGATCGCGTGGTGCTTCAGCTCCGACGCGGCCGGTTGCAGGTCGATCGCCCCCGGCGTCGGCTGCCCCATCAGATCCTGGGCGAGGGCGTGCCCCGCGAAAACGACACTGGCGGCGAGCGCGCTGGCGCCCGTCAAGACCCGCCGAATCCCCGAAAATTGCGCCTTCATATTCCTCACGGCCCGTTTCGGCGGCGATTTGACGATGATCGTTTGACGTCGATCAAAGCCACGCCGCGCCGACTTGCTTATGACGGCCCCCGATGCGGTCGTGCGAGCGACGGCGTCCAACAAGACGCGAAGTCACGCGCAGCCCGCCCCAAAAAGGCCCTTACGAGGCTGCATACGCGCATCGCCAGCCGTTGCCAAGCGCCAGAGACCACACTCTGGGCGCGGCTTTAGCGCGCGCGCATTTCCTCCCACGCCAAGTCAGCCCGCTCTTCGGACCAACCGCCACGTCCGCATCATTACGTATCATTCATGGATAGGTACCTTGTGATGATCAGTACCATGCGGTACCAGTGAGCATCCAACGAGGCGAGGACGACGTGCCCGAAGCCATTGAAATCCAATTGAAGAAAGGCGTGCTGGCGCTGTGCGTGCTGGCCCTGCTCTCGCACGCCGACAGCTACGCCTATGAGATCGCCAGCAGGCTCACGAAGGACATCGATATGGGGGAAGGGACGATCTATCCGCTGATGCGCCGCATGCAGTCGGATGGTCTGGTCGAGACCTATCTGGTGGAAAGCCAGAGCGGTCCGCCGCGCAAATATTACCGCCTGACGGCGGAGGGCCGTCGCAGCCTGGAACAGCAAAAGACCGAGTGGGTGGCTTTCACCCAGGCCGTCAACGCCATCGTGGGAGCCGCCGCATGACCCGCGCTGAGTTCATGACCCGTCTGCGCCGGGGCCTGGCCGGCCTGCCGGTCACCACGATCGCCGACATCGTCGCCGATCATGAAGCCCACTTCGCCGACGCCGTGGCCGCTGGTCGCAGCGAGGCCGAGGTGGCCGCCGCCCTGGGCGATCCCGACCGCCTGGCCCGCGAGCTGCGCGCCGAGGCCGGGCTCAAGCAGTGGGAAGAGCGCAAGAACCCCTCCAACGCCCTGGCGGCGGTCATCGCCCTCCTCGGCCTTGGAGCCATCGACGTGCTGATCCTGCTGCCGGTCCTGATGGGCGTGCTGGGCGCGCTGTTCGGGGTGCTGGTCGCGGTCGTGGCCGTGTTCTTCGCCGGCGGCGTGGTGTTCGCGGCCGGCCCGCTGACCGGACCGCCCGGCGGCCCGCTCACCGCCTTCCTGGCGGGGCTTGGCCTGATGGGCGTGGCCACGTGCCTGGGCGCCCTGCTGACCCTGGTCACCGTCGGCGTCTTCAACGCGGTCGTCTGGTACGCCCGCCTCCACTACCGGCTGCTCAAGCCGGCCATCGAACAAGCCTGAGCGGCCTAGGAGGGGACCATGTTGATCCGCAATACGCTCATCGTCGCCGGGGCCAGCTTCGCGCTCGCCATCGGCTGTTTCGCCGGGGTGGCGGTCATCGCCGGCCCGCAGATCCTCAACGACGGCTGGACCTTCCCGCTGAACCGCACCGATACGGTCGTGATCCGCGAGAACGGCAAGGTGATCCACACTGAGCGCCGCTTCGACGCCCGCCGCGGAACCGTCACCCCCAGCATCGACCGCACGTTCCCTTGGACGGGCAAGGACAGGCTGCAAGTCGACGTGCCGGTGGATGTCGTCTTCGTGCAAGGGCCGGAAGCCAAGATCGTCGCCTCGGGCCCGAAGTCCTATCTGGACCGGCTGCGCGTCGACGGCGGCCGAATCGCCCTGTCCGACGCTGACGACCGCGACGAGGCCAGCGTCACGATCAACGCCTTCGGCGTCCACGTGCAGAGCGAGTCCGAGCGCGTGAAGATCACCGTCATCGCCCCGGACGTCACCAAGTTCGACGTGCGCGGCTCGGGCGATCTCGATATCCGCCGCTACGACCATCCGACCTTCTCGGTCGACGTCAGCGGCAGCGGCGACGTCGAGGCGGCGGGCCGGGTTGACCTGGCCACGATCGACAACTCCGGCTCGGGCCATGTGGATCTTGGTGACCTGAAGGCCAAGGAGGCCATGGTCGACGTCTCGGGCAGCGGCGGCGGTGCGATCTTCGCCACAGCCAAGGCCAAGATCGCCATCTCAGGCAGCGGTGACGTTGAGCTGCGCACAGAACCTAAGACCGTGAGCAGCGACATCACCGGCTCGGGTGAAATCCGCCGCGAATACTGATCCGCGACAAAAGGGGCGGGGTGACGGATGCGCTTCGAAGGCCTACCTGTAGGCTCATGAACGCTCCCTTCCCCGCCTCTTCCCTGTCCCTGCTCGACGCGGCCGGCGTCGATCCCGAGCGCGCCCGCCAGGTGCTGGGCGAGGCGCTCGCCGGCGCCGACGACGGCGAGCTCTTCCTCGAACGCTCCGAGAGCGAGTCCTTCGTGTTCGACGACGGACGGCTGAAGAGCGCTTCCTACGACAGCGGCGAGGGCTTTGGCCTGCGCGTGGTGGCCGGCGAGACGGCCGGCTACGCCCACGCCGCCGAGATCTCCGAGGCCGCCATCCGCCGCGCCGCCGATTCGGCCAGCCTGGCCAAGCGCGGCCACGCCGGGGTCGCCGCCGAAGGCCCCCGCGCCACCAACGAAAAGCTCTATGGCGAGGACAATCCCGTCTCCGCGCCCGACTTCTCCGACAAGGTCGCCCTGCTGCAGGAGATCGACGCCTTCGCCCGCGCTCGCGACCCGCGCGTGGTGCAGGTCATGGCCTCGATGGCCGGCGAGCGCCGCGTCGTCGAGATCCTGCGCGCCGACGGCCGCCTGATCCGCGACGTCCGTCCGCTGGTGCGGGTCAATGTCCAGGTCACCGTCGAGAAGGACGGCCGCCGCGAAACGGGCAGCTCAGGCGCTGGCGGCCGCGCCGGCTTCGCCGCCTGGATCAGCCCCGACAAGTGGCAGGAGCAGGTCGACGAGGCCCTGCGCCGCGCCCTGGTCAATCTGGACGCCGTCGCCTGCCCCGCTGGCGAGATGGACGTGGTGCTGGGCCCCGGCTGGAACGGCGTGCTGCTGCACGAGGCCGTCGGCCACGGGCTGGAGGGCGACTTCAACCGCAAGGGCATCAGCGCCTTCTCGGGCCGCATCGGCGAGCGGGTGGCAGCCCCGGGCGTCACCGTGTTCGACGACGGCTCGCTCGCCGGTCGTCGCGGTTCGCTGACCGTCGACGACGAAGGCACCCCGACCGAGCGGACCATCCTGATCGAGGACGGCATCCTGGTGGGCTACATGCACGACCGGATGAGCGCGCGCCTGATGGGCATGAAGGCCACCGGCAACGGCCGCCGCCAGTCCTACGCTCACATGCCCATGCCGCGCATGACCAACACCGGCATGCTGGCGGGCAAGGACGATCCCCAGGAAATGATCGCCTCGCTGAAGCGCGGCCTCTACTGCGCCCATTTCGGCGGCGGTCAGGTCGACATCACCAACGGCAAGTTCGTCTTCCAGTGCACCGAGGCCTATCTGGTCGAGGACGGCAAGATCACCGCTCCGGTCAAGGGCGCGACCCTGATTGGCGACGGCCCCAGCGCCCTGACCAAGGTGACGATGATCGGCAACGACTTCGATTTCGATCCGGGCATCGGGGTCTGCGGCAAGTCCGGCCAGGGCGTGCCGGTCGGCGTGGGCCAGCCGTCGCTGAAGATCACCGGGCTGACCGTCGGCGGGACGGCGGTTTAACCCCACACATCCGATCTCCCCGGCGAATGCCGGGGCCCAGATGCAAGAGCGCCCGCGCCCGAGAGGATCGCGGGCGTTTTTGCGTGCGCCTCAGAGTTCTACGATCTGGGTCCCGGCATTCGCCGGGAAGGTCGAGGACGGGTTAAAGACCCCGCGCTAGATACGTCACCGTCTTCTCGCCGCCGTGGATCTGGGCCGTTCCGACCGGAACGAAGCCCAGCGCCGCGTGGAAGGCGTCCGACGCCGGATTGGGCGGCTCTGAATTGACCTCGCAGACGATCCGCGCGTGGCCCGCGTCACGCGCCGCGGCGAACAGGTCATCGTACAGGCGCCGGGCCAGCCCCCTGCCCCTCGCCGCGTCGGCGACGACCACGCGGTCGACATAGACGAAACGATCGAAACGCTCGCGGAACCACAGGAAGTTGACGCTGTCGTAGTCGGCGTACTGGTCGAAGGCCAGCAGCAGGGCGTCTGCGACGCCGACCCGGCGCGCGACGAACGCCTCGGCGACCAGCTTGGCCAGTCGCTCTGGCTCCAGCCATGACAGCTCCAGGGCGTGGGCGTTGTTCAAAGCCAGCAGCGCCTGGCCGTCCGTCCCGCTCAGGTCGTCGACCGTCAACGCCGTCGTCATGTCGTCCATGGCCATCTCCGCCGACCTTTCTGTCGAAGGTTTAATCCAGCTTTCCGGCTTGTAACTTTCCCCGCGCCGTTCGCGTCGGCACGGTGCGTTCAAGTCCGGCGACCGACACAAGAGTCGCGACCAGATCGGCTAGATCAGCCCCCGGACCTTCGAACATCGCGCGGCGCCGGCGCCGCGCTCAGGGCTTCGGGTAGGAGCGGAAAGCGGCTCGGCGATTTGAGCCATCGCCGGGCCGTTCCCACCTGGAGTAGGGACGTGGCCCCTCCACGTCCCAGAGGGGTCCCGGATCGTCGCCGGGGCCCCTCGCTCATTTAGGTCAGGCCGTGACGTCGTCGGCGCCGTGCAACCACTTTTTCAGGACCGGCGACAGGGCCAGGAAGCCGATCCCGATCGCCACCGCGATCAGTCCGATCACGTTGAACACCTTCAGCGACGACGCCAGGGCCAGGGCCGGATCCAGAACCTGCCCGCCAACCGTCTCGGTCGTCGCCAGGCCGGCGATCTTGCCGCCGACCCACTGGGCGATGGCGATGGCCAGGAACCACACCGCCATCATGAACGAGACCATCGACAGCGGCGACAGCTTGGTCATTTGCGACAGGCCGACCGGCGACATGCACAGCTCGCCGGTGGTGTGCAACATGTACATCAGCACCAGGAACAGCAGGGGCAGGCGGAAGGCGCCGTCGGCGAAGGTGGCGCCCCACCGCAGCAGCAGGAAGCCCGCCCCGACCTGGATCAGCGCCAGGCCGAACTTCATGACCGGATTGGGGTCCTTGCCTCGCGCGCCGAGGAACGTCCACAGGGCGGCGAAGACCGGCGCGAAGATCAGGATCCAGCCCGCGTTCAGCATCTGGGTCTGGGGCGCGTTGAAGCTGGTGTTGACCCAGAAGGTGGACGCCGGGTCGATGCTGGCGGCGCTCAGCTGTTCGGCGGTGGCCAGGGTGATCGCCCCACCCAGAAGCCGGACAGGCTCGCGCACCAGATCCAGCTGGACGTTGGTCGCAGCGAACAGGCTGAGCGAGGATCCGGCCTGTTCGAACAGGGTCCAGAAGACCACCGCGCCGAAGATCAGGAACACCGCCAGCGCCAGGCGCTCCCGCTCGGCCTTGGCGCACCGAGTCATGAACCAGCCGATATAGGCCAGCGAGGCGATGATGCCGACGTTCAGGGCCAGGCCGACGACGCTGTTGAACTGCACGAGGAAGAAGATGACCAGAAGGCCGAGCAGAGACCCGCCATAGATCGCGGTCTCGCGGTTGATCGGACCCAGAACCTTTTCCTTCAAGGCCTCCGGGTTCGGGGGCTCGGCCTTGTTCTCCAGCCAGGGCTTGCCCAGCACGAAGACGACAAAGCCGGCCAGCATGCCAAGACCAGCCAGGCCGAAACCGGCCCACCAGCCGACGCTGACGCCCAGCAGGCCGCACAGGATCGAGGCCCAGAACGAGCCCAGGTTGATGCCGTAGTAGTAGAGGGTGAAGCCCGGGTCGCGACGCGGGTCGCCTTGCGGGTAAAGCTGGCCGACGATGGTCGAGATGTTCGGCTTCAGGAAGCCGACCCCCAGGATGATCAGCGACAGGGCGAACCAGAAGACGTTCAGATAGAACGGGTCGCGACCGGCGACGTCCAGCTTGTAGTCGGCCTTGGGCAGCACGGCGGGCAGGGGCGCATCGGCGGGCAGGCCCTTGATCTCGAAATCGCCCGTCTTGGTGGCGGAGACCTCGTAGGGCTTTTCGGCGACGACCAGGCGCGAGACGCGTTCCTGACCGCGGCCCTCGGACTGGAATTCATAGGTCGCCCCACCATAGGTCAGGGTCTGGACGGCGGGCTTGCCTTCGACCGCCATCGCCAGGTGACCGGCGACCAGCAGGAGCGCGCCGAACGCCACGGCCTTGCGGGTGCCCAGCCACTTGTCAGCCAGCATCCCGCCCAGCAGCGGCAACAGATAGACCAGCGAGGTGTAGGAGCCGTAGTGCCCGGACGCGGTCTTAGGATCGAACAGGAAATGCTGCGTCAGATAGAAGATTAGGATGGCGCGCATGCCGTAGTAGGAGAACCGCTCCCACATCTCGGCCAGGAAGCAGATGATCAAGCCGCGCGGATGGCCTCGCAGAAGCTGGATAAGGACGGGAAGCCCCGTCACGAGCGTGATCAGGACGCCCGCGGCGATAACAATGTTCATACACGAACCTTGAACGTGACGAGCCACGCGGACCGACCTGGCGCGTCCCCGACGCGCCCTCGGTCAAATCGCCCTCGCTGGCCCCAATTGGCGGGGAGAAGATCACGCGGCAGGCGGTTTCACAAGCAACGCCTTGCCGGATCAAACGCAGTCGCGCTGGCGCCGTGGGAGCTTGGCCGCGCCTTCGCGCGTTGATGGGGCGACCGTCTTGTTTTCCGGGAGCCGCGGATGAAGATCCCCGACGAGAGCCATCCGATCACGATCGACCGCATGTCCGGCACGGTGCGCGTGCTGTTCGAGGGCCACGGAATCGCCGACAGCGACGACGTGCTCGTGCTGCGGGAAGCCGACTATCCGCCCGTCTATTACTTCCCGCGCGACAGCGTGCAGATGACCTTTCTGCGCCGCACCGACAAGGTGACCCACTGCCCCTATAAGGGCGACGCGGCCTACTTCACGATCTATCGCGACCGCCAGATCATCGAGAACGCCGCCTGGTCGTATGAAGACCCCTATCTTGCCGTCGGTCTGATTTCCGGGCGGGTGGCCTTCTATCCCGAGCACGTCGAGTTCCAGCTTGGTGACCGCTCGCCGGCCGAGACCGAGGCGATGGACGTCGACGCGATCGTCCAGCACACCGATAGCGGCTCGGGGAGCAGCCAGGCCGAGCGCTGGCCACCGAATGTCGACATGCCCGATCCTGACAAGGTCGAGCCCGACCGCCACCGGCCCGGCAAGAGCGCAGGCGCCATTTAGTCGCAGCCCGTCGCCATTTGGTCGCATCCCACCGGACTTAAGTTCGCGTTAAGAGCTGCTAGCGCGACCCTATGGTCGAGTTCCCGTCAGAGGAGCGCGGAGGAAACCATGGCCTACGTTTCGTTCAATCACGCGGACGCCGTTCACACCGCGATCGACCGTCCCCGCATCGCCTGGGGTCGACTAGCTGCGGTCGCCTTCGCGCTCGGCTCGTGGATGGCCATCATCGCCGGCGTGCGGGCCCTTTTCTAGGCCGTCACCCCCTCCCCCAAGACGTCGGACGACCAGACGGTTGACCATCCGGGCGGAACGCGCCGGACGCAGATCTCCCTCGATGACCAAACGATAGGCCCCCTCGTCGGCGGGCAGCGCCGCGCCATCACGGCGGTCGGCTAGAATTATCCGGTTGGAACGCGTGGCTGGATCAGCCTCAGCCAGGCCCAGCGCAACCGCGTAGCCGTCGCGCGCCTCCACCAGCACCACATTGGCCATGGCCGGCCCGCGCAGGGCCTTGCCCGTCGGCGCGCCCGCCTTGGCCAGCACCTCGATCAGCAACGGTCCCTCGTAGCGATGGCGTTCGCCGTGTGCGTCGAGGTCCACCCTCGCGCGGGGCAGCGCCGCCAGGTCGGCCGCCGACAGGACAGCCGCCTTGCCGTCCAGTCCGACCACGGCCAAATCCTGGGCCGCCACGGAGCCGGCCAGCGCGCTCAGGGTCGCGACGAAAAGAAGGGCGCGGAGAACCATAGCCACCTCGTTATGTAGATAAACTACATAACGATACGCCACCGGCCTCGCCTAACTCAATAAGCGCAGTCGGTGAACACCCGGCTGATGTCGCCCTTCCACGCGCCCTCGTAGAGCCGCAGAAGGCGTTCGGCCGGCGTGATCCCACTGTCGGCGATCTCTTCCAGGTCACCCAGATAGATCGTCTCGTCCAGGAAGCCGCCGTTCATCTGGGCGCGATCCTTCAGGCCCGACTTGGCGATGGCGACGAAGTCCTTGGCCACGTCCTGGACCGTGCGGCCGGCGACCTTGGCCTTGAGGCCAAGCTTGGGCACATCGCGGCGCAGGCCCTCGCGGTCCTCGATCGTCCAGTCCTTGCAGAGGTCCCAGGCAGCCGCCAGGGCCGCGTCGTCGTAGAAGACGCCGGTCCACAGCGCCGGCAGGGCGCAGAGGCGGCTCCAGGGCCCGGCGTCGGCCCCGCGCATCTCCAGATAGGTCTTCAGCCGCACTTCCGGGAAGGCCGTGGTCGTGTGGTCGGCCCAGTCCTTCATCGTGGCGATCTCGCCCGGCAGCTCGGGCAGCTTGCCCTCGATGAAGTCGCGGAAGCTACGGCCGGCGACGTCGATGTACTTGTCGCCGCGCTTGACGAAGTACATCGGCACGTCCAGCGCGTAGCGGGCGTAGCGCTCGAAGTCGAAACCGTCCTCGAACACGAAATCGAGCAGGCCCGTGCGGTTGGGATCTGTGTCGGTCCAGACGTTGGCGCGGGCCGACAGGAAGCCGTTGGGCTTGCCTTCGGTGAACGGCGAATTGGCGAACAGGGCCGTGGCGATGGGCTGCAAAGCCAGGCTCATGCGGAACTTGGCGACCATGTCGGCTTCGCTGGAGAAGTCGAGATTGGCCTGCACCGTGCAGGTGCGCAGCATCATGTCGAGGCCGAGGTTACCGACCTTGGGCATGTAGTTGCGCATGATGACGTACCGGCCCTTGGGCATCACCGGGACCTCCTCGCGCTTCCACAGCGGCGAGAAACCCAGGCCCACGAAGCCAAGACCCAGCTCATCGGCGACGGTCTTGACCTCGTCCAGGTGCTTGCCGGTCTCGTCGCAGATGTCGTGCATGGTCGCCAGCGGCGCGCCCGACAGTTCGAACTGGCCGCCTGGCTCAAGGCTGACATTGGCGCCGTCGCGCTCGAGGCCGATGATCGTTTCGCCTTCCATGACGGGCGTCCAGCCGAAGCGCTGCAGGCCGGTCAGCAGGGCGTGGACGCCCTTATCGCCCTCGTAGGGCACGGGCGCGTGCGAGCCCAGGTAGAAGCCGAACTTCTCGTGCTCGGCCCCCACGCGGAAGGCGTCCTTGGGCTTGCTGCCCCGGGCGAAATAGTCGGTCAGATCGGAGAGCGTCAGTTGACGCTCCTGGACGCTAGCGGTCTCGGCCATGCAAGCAGGCCCTCCCCAGGGGTTGCGATGCAGAGGGTGGAGAGGGCCCATGCTCTCCGCCGACGGCGATACTAATCAGTCACGCCCAGTTGGGCGTTTTCTTTGCGAACCTCAAGGGGCAGCCTTGAGCATAATATTCTAGCGCCAGTCTCCCGCCGCGGCCTGCCACAGGGTCATGGCCGAGATCGCGGCGGTGTCGGCGCGCAGGATGCGAGGCCCCAGCGACACCGGCGTGACGAAGGAAAGCCCCCGCAGCCGTTCGCGCTCCTCGGGCGCGAAACCGCCCTCCGGCCCGATCAGGATCGCGGCCGGGGCGCCGGTTCCAGCGAGCGCCTCGATCGCCGGCTTGGCGTCGCCGCCCTCGTCGCAGAAGACGAGACGCCGCGCCGGATCCCAGCCATCCAGGATCTTATCCAGTTTCTCGGGATCGACGATCTCGGGCACGTCCAGGCGTCCGGTCTGCTCGGCCGCTTCCATGGCGATGGCGTCTAGGCGGCCAAGCTTGACGAAGTCGACATTCGTGCGGCGCGTGATCGTCAGGCGAACGCGCCGCGCGCCCAGCTCGGCGGCCTTTTCGACGATGGTCTCGACGCGGCCGCGCTTGACCATGGCGACGATCAAATCAAGGTCGGGACCTGTCTCCATCGGTCGGGTCTGGGCGTCGGCCTTCAGCAGGCAGCCGCGCTTGGTCGACTCTACGAGACTGGCGCGCCACTCGCCGTCGCGGCCGTTGAACAGCAGCACCTCGTCGCCGACCGACAGGCGCATGACCGAGGTCAGGTAGCGGGACTGGTCGACGGAGGGGACGACGCCGGCCCCGGCCGACAGATCGTTGGGAACGAATAGACGGATCATGGCGTCCTTCTAGCCTAACTCAGCTTTCCAGGGGTAGGCTCGCCCGATGAGCAAGTCCGACGACTACGACAACGAGCTCGTCCAGCTGCAGCTGGCCCTGATCGAGATGCAGAAGAAGGCCATCAAGGAGGGCTGGAAGATCCTGGCCGTCTTCGAGGGCCGCGACGCCGCCGGCAAGGACGGCACGATCGCCCGCATCGTCGAGCACCTGTCCAAGCGCGCCACCACCGTGGTCGCCCTGCCCAAGCCGACCGATCGCGAAGCCAGCGAGTGGTACTTCCAGCGTTATGTCGAATACCTGCCGGCCTGCGGCGAGGCGGTTCTGTTCAACCGCTCCTGGTACAACCGCGCCGGGGTCGAGCGGGTGATGGGCTTCTCGACGCCGAAGCAGCAGGAGCAGTTCCTGCGCGACGTGCCCGCCTTCGAACGGATGCTGGTCGAGAACGACACCCGCTATGTGAAGTTCTGGCTGGACATCAGCCGCGAGGAACAGGCCAAGCGCCTGAAGGCTCGCCGCGAGGACCCGCTGAAGGCCTTCAAGACCAGCGACCTCGACAAGGTCGCCGAGGAAAAGTGGGACGACTACACCAAGGCCCGTGACGAGATGCTGATCCGCACCCACAGCGATGTCGCCCCCTGGATCTGCGTCCGCGCCGATCACAAGAAGGCCGCCCGGCTCAACGTCATTCGCTGGCTGCTGCACGCGGCCGGCGACAAGAAGATCGCCAAGGGCGTGGCGCGGCCTGATCCGGAGGTGATCTTTTCCTTCGAGCCCAGCGCGCTCGAGGACGGGCGGCTGGCGCGTTAGCGCTTCTTCCGCGCCGCCCGTTCCGCCGCCAGCGCCGCGTTCTGCGCGACGCGGTGGCCCACGATGTCCCTCACCAAGTCGGGCGGAAGCGGCGCATCCGGCTGGAAGCGGATCGTGCCCTTGGCGGTCTCGAAGCCCTTCAAGCGCTCGGCGAACGCTTCGATCACCGCGCCAGGATAGAAGGCGCAATGCTTCGCCGCCGCGCCGATATGGACGAGATTGCCGTTCAGCTTGAAGGTCGGCAGGCCGTAGCTGATGGCCTCGGTCGCCTCCGGAGCGATCGCGCGAATCTGACCACGCAGGGTCTCCAGAGCCGCGCGCTGCTCGGCGGGCAGCTTGGCGAGGTAGTCGTCGACGGACGCGGCGGGGGGCTTCATCATCGTTCGCTTCTCCGTGGAACGGACCTAGGACGTTTGGCGAAGCTCCCCGCCGACAGAGCCTTCGACTATTTCACGCCGTACAGCGCCATGACGTCCTTGCGGAACGCCGCGCCGCTGTCGGGCCGGCTGTAGAACATGTGGCCGCCCGGATAGTTGGACAGGGTCACGCGGCCGTTGGCCGTCGCCGGCATGGCGTCGACCACGAGGCGCGAGGCGAAGAACGGGCACGACAGGTCGTTGTAGCCGTGGACGATCAGCACCTTCAGCTTCGGATCGACCGAGACGACCTTGCGCAGGTCGGTGACCGACTCGGTGTCGGGGCCCCGGCCGCGATCCCACATGCGGTTCACATCGCCCGACAAGGCCTCGTAGCGCGCCTCGGGCTTCCAGCCGACGATGCGGGTGGTGAAGTCGACGATGGCGCTGGTGGTCGGGGCGATGATCGCGTCGAGGATCGGATCGTTGACCTCTTGGGTCGGCGCGTTCGGGAAGGGGTCCAGCGAGGTGACGTTGCTGTCATAGCGGCTGCCCAGGCGCCCCTTATCGCGGAACACCTCGCGCAGGAACGACTGGGTCTCCAGACGCCCGCCGGCGCGGCGGACATAGTCCGGATCGAGGCCGGTCATGGCCGAGACCTTGGCCGTCAGGCGGTCCAGGGCGGCCGGGTCCGAGCCCTTCATCAGGTCCACCATGTATTCGCCGCGCGTGTAGTCCTCGACCGCCTTGATGGTCTCGGGGGTCAGCTTGCCGTCCCGTTCCAGCTTGGCCGCCGCGATCGAGGGCAGGGTCCACATGGCCGGCAGGGGCGAGATCTCCTGCGAGGCGCGGCCCGCGCTGGTCAGCAACGGCGAGACCAAAACGACGCCCTTCACAGCCACGCCCAGATCGGTCTGCAGGGTGTAGGCCAGGCGCGGGCCGCGGAAGCCGCCATAGCTCTCGCCGACCAGGTACTTGGGCGAGGTCAGGCGCTCGGTCTTCACGAGGTAGTCGAAGACGATACGCGACAGGTAGTCGATGTCCTGCTTGACGCCGTAGAAGCGCTTCTTGGTCTCCTCCTCGCCGACCAGCGAGCGCGAGAAGCCCGTGCCGACCGGATCGATGAAGACGAGATCGGTGAAGTCCAGCCAGCTGGCCGGATTGTCTTCCAGCTTGGTGAAGGCCGAAGGACTGTCGCCTTCGGCGCCGAACTGCACCCGCTTGGGGCCCAGGGCGAAGTTCAGATACACGCTGGCGGCGCCGGGGCCGCCGTTGAAGGCCACCGTGATCGGCCGGTTCGGGTCGCGCGGGCCGTCCAGCACGTACGAGGTATAGACCACCTCGGCGACCTTCTTGCCCTTCTCGTCGCGCACCGGCAGCACGCCCACAGTGGCGGTGTAGGCGATCGTCTTGCCGGCGATGACGGCGGTCTGCTTGACCGACCTGTCGGCGGGGAAGGCCGGGAGATCCAGGCCCGACTTTTCCGCGGCGGGCTTGTCGCCGCTCTTGTCCTGGGCCCAGGCCGGAGCGCCGCCCGCCAACACCAACGACATCATCACGGCCGCGACGCCCGCGCCGAAAACCTTTTTCATGCTCGTCCCCTCAACTGAGGACGAAATTGCTAGGGCAACCGGCTAACCTTCACAACCGTTCCGAAGCGTGCTCGCTTGCGGAAAAATCAGGGAGACGCCGAGGATGGATAGGAGCAGCGCGCGAGCCGCCGCGTTTACGCGCTTGGCGATCGGCCTGGCGCAGGGCATCGCGCTGTTCCTGCTGCAGAAGGCCGACGAGTCCAAGGCTTGGCCGGCGACGACGCCCCTGCTCTACGCTCCGCTGCTGGTCTGCGCCCTGGCGGTTCCGCTGCTGCCGCTCTCGGCCCTGTCGGCGATGCGTCGGAGCGCCTTGCTCGCCTGGAGCGCGGTGGCGGCCGGCCTGGTCGCGATCATGGCCATCCACGCCGCCTGGGTCGGCGCCGGCCCCGAGCGCCTAGGGGCCGGACCGTTGTCGCCGCCGCTGTTCTTCGCCGTCGCCGCCCTGTTGTTCATCGCCCACCATCTGGTCCAGCCCGCCGAGGCCGCGGGCAAGCCGGTCGCGCCCTACGCCGACTATTTCGACCTCGTCGGGACCAACGCCGTCCGCCTCTTCCTGTCCCTGGCCTTCACCGGCGCCTTCTGGCTGCTGCTGTTCCTGGCCGGCGCGCTGTTCAAGCTGATCGGCGTCGAGGCGATCCAGAAGCTGATCGGTGAAACCGCCTTCGCCTTCCCCGCCACCGGCCTGATGTTCGCCGCCGCCGTCCACATGGCCGTGCAGCTGACCGAGGCGCGTGCGGGCCTGGTGCGCGGCGTGCGGACGGTCGGCCTCGTCCTCCTGGCCTGGCTGCTGCCGCTGATGGTGGTGATCGCCGGCGGCTTCCTGGCCACCCTGCCGTTCACGGGCCTGACCCCGCTGTGGAGCACCAAGGCCGCCGCGAGCTTGCTTTTGTCGGCCGCCGCCGCCCTGATCGTCCTGATCAACGCCGCCTATCAGGACGGTCTCGAGCCGCCCAATCCGATCCTGCGCTGGGCCGCGCGCGCCGCCAGCCTGCTGCTGATCCCGATCGTCGCCCTGACCGCCTACGCCCTATGGCTGCGGATCCACCAGTATGGACTGACGCCCGATCGGGTGATGGCCTGCGCTTACCTGGTCGTCGCGGCGGGGTTCACCCTGGGCTACACGCTCGCCGCCATCCGGCCCGGCGGCTGGATGAAGCCGCTGGAGCGGACCAACCTGGTCATGGCGGCTGTCAGCGTCCTCCTGCTGATCGCCCTCTTCACCCCGATCGCCGATCCAGCGCGGTTGTCGGTGGCCAGCCAGGTCAAGCGGCTGGAGTCGGGCAAGGTCTCGGCGGAGACGTTCGACTTCCAGTTTCTGCGCTTCGATAGCGGACGATATGGGCGGCAGGCGCTGGAGCACTTGAAGACGAGCCGCGATCCCGCGACGGCGTCGAAGTCCAAGGAGGTATCCGCGCAGAGCGGCCGCGCTTCCTCAACACAAGAGATCGACTGGCGACCGGATTGGACGAAGACCACCGTCTATCCCTCCGGCGCCAGACTGCCGGATAGTTTTAAGGCTCAACACTGGGACGACCGCGAGTCCCTGTGCCTGGACCCATCCTCCACCTGCCCGGCGCTCGTACTGGACATCGACAAGGACGGCGTGGATGAGATCCTGCTGCAGTGGGGGTCGCAGTTCGATGTGTTCCAGATGAGGGAGGGGCGCTGGCGTATTGTTGCGGAGGCCACTTCGTCCTGCGATATCGGAGCCCCGGAAGCGGCGTTGAAGGCCGGCAAGGTGCGTCTAGGCCCGCCGTCCAGATTTTACGATCTGGCCGTTGGCGACGAACTGCTGACGATCAGGCCAAGGGGGTATGCCTGCAAGAACGGAGACTCCCCACTGTCGTCCTCGCCGATAGAACGTCGGTAAGTCAGCCCACGCCCTCGCTGATCGCGTTGAGCCGCGCATAGACACCGCCCTTCGCCTTGAGCTCGGCGTGGCGGCCTTCCTCGACGACGCGGCCCTTCTGGAAGACGAGGATGCGGTCGGCGCCGCGCACCGTCGACAGGCGGTGAGCGATCACGATCGTCGTTCGGCCCTCCATCAGCGCCTCGGCGGCGGCCTGCACGAGGCCTTCGGTCTCGACGTCCAGCGACGAGGTCGCCTCGTCCAAAACCAGGATCGGGGCGTCGGCCAGGAAGGCGCGGGCGATGGCCACGCGCTGGCGCTCGCCGCCCGACAGCTTGACGCCTCGCTCGCCGACCAGGGTGTCATAGCCCTTGGGCAGCTTCAGGATGAAGTCGTGGGCGCGCGCCTTCTTGGCCGCCGCCTCGACCTCTTCGCGGGTGGCGTCAGGCTTGCCGTAGGCGATGTTCTCATACAGCGAGCGGTGGAACAGGGCCGGGTCCTGCGGCACCACCGCGATGGCGCGGCGCAGGGAGGCTTGCGTCACCGTCGAGACGTCCTGGCCGTCGATCAGGACCGCGCCGTCCTGCAGGTCGTGCAGGCGCTGGACCAGCTTGACGAAGGTCGACTTGCCCGAGCCCGTCGGCCCAACCAGGGCCACCCGCTCGCCAGGCGCGATCTTCAGGGAGAAGTGGTCGTACAGCGGCGCGCCCGCGGCCTTGTAGCGGAAGGTCACGTTCTGGAACGCGATCGCGCCCGGGCCCGGCTGGAAGTCGGGCGCGCCGGGCGCGTCGGCGATCTGGGGCGCAAGACGCGTCCAGGCCGCGACGTCCTCGGTGTCGTCGAGGCCCTTTTGCAGCATGCGGATGTTCTCGCCGAGGTTTCGCAGGTAGCCGCTCATCAGCATGAAGGCGGTGATCGCGAAGGCGACATCGCCGGGCGTGGCCGTGCCCTGCGTCCAGCCCCAGACCATGGCCCCCGTCAGGCCCGCCTGCAGCACGACGAGTAGCAGGTTCTGACCCAGCCATACGTCGGTGAAGCGGTTCCAGGTGATCATCACCGCCTCGCGCCACGCGGCCGTCACCTCGGCCAAGCGCTGGGCCTCGCGCTGCTCGGCGCCGAAGCTCTTCACGGTCGGGTTAGAGGTCACAGCATCGGCAAGCGCGCCGCCAATCTGCGAATCGAAAGCGTTGGACCTCAGGTTGCTGGGCCGCACATAGCGCTCGGTAACCCACAGGTTCACCGACAGATAGGCGACGACCACGACCAATGAGATCCCGCCGGCCAGCGGCTGGCGGATCAGCATGGCGACGGAGAGGCCGATCAGCACGATGACGCCCGGCCCCAGCCAGATGGTCACCGCGTCGGTGACGCTGTCATAGCCCCACATGGCGCGGGTCAGCTTGCGCACGGTCGCGCCGGCGAAGCTGTCGGCGTGCCAGTCCGACGAGAAGGCCTGCACCTTGGCGAAGCCCTCGTTGGTCATCTCCTCCATGTTCCGGGCCGCCAGCGGGATCCAGAACCGGTGGGCGATATTGCGCACCACCGCGAACGCGAAATAGACGCCGATGAAGACGCCCAGCGCCGACCAGGCGCCGGAGTCGCCGCGCGGCTTGGTCGCCACGGTGTCCACCAGGTGTCCGGCGGCGTAAGGCAAGGCCAGGTCGAAGGCGACCGCCACCAGGGTCAGGCCGACGCCCAGGCCAAACAGCACCGGCCGCCGCTTCCAGAAGCGGGCAATGAAGGCCAGCACCTGACGGTTGGACAGCGCGCGCTTCCTGGCGCCGATTTCGTCTTCGTCCTCGAGGATGTCGGTCATGGCGCGCTAGATAGGGCCTCAGAGCCCTTAGCGGGAGGCGCTTTTTCCGAGACCAAACGGCCGCCAACGCAGGAACCAGCGGATCGCGGGCCCGATCACCGGGGTGCGCAGCATTGGCCGGACGGCGTGGGGGCGGGTCTTCAGGAAGCAGACCACCGCTCCGATCCAGAAGACGGTGGTGGGCATGTAGGGAACGACCAGGCCCACCGCGCCGGTGGCGACCAGCACGCCGCCCAGGCCGTCCAGGACCCATCGTTCGGCGCGGGTAAGACGACGGCGGCGTAATTTTCGATCCGGGACGGCGGAAGCCATGGCCCGATCCTCGCGCCCGGCGAACCCGCTGTCGAGAGAATTGAGAGCCGCTCGCAACGTCGCGAGCCCTTAAGCGAGGCTGAGATGCAAGGCCGTCGGTCGCCGATCCTTGGCGAGGCGCTTACGGATGCGCGGCCCGAACTTGGTCGCTGAGGTCAGGCGGTCGACCATGCGCTGGTCGCCCGCCTGCTGGAATAGCCGGGCGGCGGCGGTCCACAGGGCGGTGGTCACCGGATGCGGCAGCACGATCCCGGCCGCGCCACCCGCCAGCAGCAGGCTCCAACCCAGGATGCGAACAGCGGTGGCGGTCATGACGGAACCTCGATCAAAGAGTCGGGGAGGGCCAACGAAGCGCTGGTGCGGCCCTCCCCGAAATCGCCGCCCGTTGGGCGACGATGGCGATACCGGCGATCGGCGTCTTGGTCAGGAGCGCCTTCGCCGTTGTGTCGCCACCTTGACCCTCAAGAAACGATAAAACCAATTGATCGTTTTTCTCGGTGTAATCGAATTTATCTATTCTTGGCGACCCATCGGGTTCTAAGCGCTGGCCCGCTCTTTTCCGCTTGGACTGGCGCGGGTAAGCCTGCCGCCCATGAACACGAACGCCATCCTGCCAGACGCCGCGGCCACAAACTGGGTCGACCGTTACGCGCCCCTGCGTCTGCGGCCGTGGCTGAAGCTGGGCCGCTTCGACCGGCCGGCGGGCATCTGGCTCTTGATGCTGCCCGGCTGGCAGGGGATCGCCCTGGCCGCCGCCGAGCAGGGCCGCTGGCCCAATCCGCTGCTGCTGCTGGCGGTCTTCGTCGGGGCGGCGCTGATGCGGGCGGCCGGCTGCGCGTTCAACGACATCGTCGACCGCGACTTCGACGCCCAGGTGGCCCGCACGGCGATGCGGCCGATTCCCGCCGGCCTGATCAGCGTCAAGCAGGCCTGGGGCTTTCTGGTCGGCTGCAGCCTGGTCAGCTTCCTGATCCTGATCTGCCTGGGCTGGACGGCGATCCTGCTGGGCGTGCTGTCGCTGGGCCTGGTGGCGGCCTATCCGTTCATGAAGCGGATCACCTGGTGGCCGCAGGCATGGCTGGGCCTAACCTTCAACTGGGGCGCCCTGCTGGGCTACGCCGCCGCCGTCGGACACCTGTCGTGGTCGGCCGCCTTGCTCTACGCCGCCGGGATCTTCTGGACCCTGGGCTACGACACGATCTACGCGATCCAGGACATCGAGGACGACGCCCTGGCCGGCATCAAGTCCTCGACCCGACGCCTGGGCAAGCATGTGAAGCTGGGCGTGGCCGGCTTCTACGCGGTTTCGGCGGTTCTGGTGATCGCGGCGGCCTGGGTCGGGGGGCTGGGCCCGCTGTTCCTGCCCTTCGCCGGCGCCTTCGCCCTGCACCTGTCGCGCCAGGCCGCCGCCGTGCGGCTGGACGACGGCCCCGGCGCGCTGAAGCTGTTCAGGTCGAACGCCCTGGCGGGGTTGCTGGTCGTCGCCGGCCTTGTCGCGGGGCTTTGGAAGCCGGGGGTTAGCTTCTAGAACGGTCTCATGATCGTCCAGACCCTGGAAGGCCGGCGCGCTTTCATCCGCGAGAACACCCGCCTGCAGGCGCCGCCACATACGCCCGAGCTTTCGCTGCATCTGGCCGACGAGGTGACGCCGATCTGGAAGCTGACCGAGGAGGCGCTGGAGGAGATCGGCCTGCCGCCGCCGTTCTGGGCCTTCGCCTGGGCGGGCGGCCAGGCCCTGGCGCGCTACATCCTCGACCACCCCGAGCTCGTCGCCGGCAAGCATGTGATCGACTTCGCCACCGGCTCGGGCATCGTCGCGGTGGCGGCCATGAAGGCCGGCGCGGCCAGCGTGCTGGCGGCGGACATCGACATCTTCTGCGAGGCGGCCGTGGGCCTCAACGCGGACGCCAACAACGTCGAAATCGCCTTCACCGACCAGAACCTGCTCACCGCCCCGCCGCCGCAGGCCGACGTCCTGCTGGCCGGCGACATCTGCTACGAGCGGCCGATGGCGCAGGCGGTGATGGCCTGGCTGGCCCAAGGTCGCGCGGCGGGCGCAGCCGTGCTGATCGGCGATCCCGGCCGCACCTACTTCTCCAAGGACGGTCTTGAGAAGCTGGCCGAGTACCAGGTGCCGACCACCCGCGAGCTGGAAGACCTGGCCATAAAGCGCACCAGCGTCTGGACTCTGCCCTGAGCGGTCGATAAGAACATTTAGAGAACGCCAATAGCGGAGCGCACCATGCGTGAAGACGGCAAGATCGACTACATCGAGTGGCCCGCCGGCGACCTGCCCGCCACAAAGAGCTTCTATTCTGAAGCCTTCGGCTGGCGCTTCGCCGACTATGGCCCCGACTACGCCGCCTTCGAGGGCGAGGGCGTGGACGGCGGGTTCGCCAAGCCGCAGGAAGGCTCCAGCGATCGACCGCTGGTCATTCTGTACGCTCACGACCTGGAGGCCATGCTGGACAAGGTCACGAAGGCCGGCGGGACGATCACCGCCCCGATCTTCAGCTTCCCCGGCGGCCGCCGCTTCCACTTCAGCGACCCGTCCGGCAACGAGCTGGGCGTCTGGAGCGCTTCTGGCGTCGAGTAGGCCGGCGCGGCGAATCGAGGCGACTTCGCCGCCTTGTGTTTTCGAGGGGAATGACATGCGGGGATGGGCTGTAGGTCTGGCGCTGATCGGGACGGCTTCAGTCGCGATGGGCGGCGTCGCGCGCGCCGAGGATCCGCCGCCGGCCCCGATCCCTTCTCCAGTCAAGGCGCTGGAAGGCTGCTGGCGCGGTGGCGGCGACGTGATGGGCAAGCCGGTCGAGATGACCCTGGCCGTTAAGCGCGCCGCGCTCGGAACCGCGCTGACCGTCGACGCCGACAGCCACGCCAAGGCCGATCCAACCGACCGCTACGCCGCCCACCTCGTTCTGGCCGGTCGCGGTCCGGCGCCCAAGGACGGCCCGGCGACAGGCGTCTCGGGCTTCTGGGCCGACAGCTTCGGAGGCGACTTCACCGCCGTCGGCAAGGGCGAAGCGGTTCCCGGCGGCTTCGACATCACCTATCCCTATGCCGACGCGGCCTTCGTCAACCGCTGGCGGCTGGACGGCGGCACGCTGTCCTGGAGCATCGTCGCCCGGGCCGGCGGCAAGGACGCGCCGTTCGCCGCCTACGCCCTGACCCGCGCGGACTGCCCGGCGAAGTAGGCTCGGCGGCCGGCCGCATCAAACCGTCACACAGCGCCGCTACTGTCCGCCGCCTGACGATTGGGGGCCAACAGGGACTTGGCGATGACGGCGGACAAGAGCTGCGGGTCCTGCGGCCTGTGCTGCAAGGTCCTGGCGATCGAGGCCCTCGACAAGCCCGACGGCGTCTGGTGCGGCCACTTCAAGAAGGGCGGCGGCTGCGGCTTCTACGAGCATCGCCCGCCGGCCTGCCGGGCCTTCGAGTGCCTATGGTTGACCTCGGCCCGGCTGGGCGACGAATGGCGGCCCGACAAGGCCGGCTTCGTCATGTACCCCGACCGCGACGGCAAGCGGCTGAACGTCGTGGTCGACCCGGGCAAGCCGACCGCCTGGCGGCGCGAGCCGTACTATTCCTACATCAAGGCGATGTCGCGCCGGGCGCTGGACGGCTACGAGCTGGTGGTCTGCCTGGGCGACCGCCGCACCGTGGTCTTCCCCACCGAGGAGATCGACCTGGGCGTCCTGCCGCCCGACCGCAAGCTGGTCAGCGGCTATGTCGAGCAGGACGGGGCGCTTACGCCCTTCGCCATGGTCTTGGCCGAGGCGGACTAGAACCGGGGATGGAACGCCCTCGGCGTCCAGCCAAAGTCCCGCGCCGCCGCCGACGAGTCGAACGTCAGGTCCTGGCCCATTCGCGCGCCCATCGCCGCCGTGGCGCCGGGATAGAAGGGCTTGGCCAGCCGCATCAGCAGCGCAAACAGCCAGGGCGGCATCGGCAGGGATCGCGGCGTCTTGCCCAGCCCCTCGAACACCCGGTCGACCATGACGCGGTAACTCAGGGTCTCGCCGCCGACCAGGTTATAGGCTTGGTCCCGCGCCGCGGGGGCCTTGGCCGCCGCCAGGGCGCCGACCGCCAGATCGGCCGCGTGCACCGGCTGGCGCAGGCCCTCGCCTCGCCCCGACAGCGGCATGACGTGGAACCGCGTCACCAGACGCGCGATGCGGCTGATGTTCCCGTCGCGGCCCTCGTCATAGATCAGAGTCGGACGCAGGATCGTCCAGGCGACGCCGTTCTCGGCGCACCAGGTCTCGACCGCCCGCTCGGCGTCGATCAGGGCCTGAGCCACGGCGCGTTCGCCGCCCTCCGGCGAGCTGACCTTGGTGAAGCGGCTGGTCGAGGAAAAGGCGATCAGCCGGACCATGCCCCGCGCCTTCAGGCCCGGCAGCACCGCCGGCAGCAGCCAGATCGGCGACAGCGCGAACACGGTGGCCGCCGGCGGCAGATGCTGGCCGATATCCGGATCGGTCAGATCGCCATCGACCCAGCAGGCGTCGCCGGCGGGCGGCCGGCGGCTGAGGGCGACGGGATCGAACCCTTCCTGCGCCAGGCGCGCCATCAGGTGGCCGCCGATCAGGCTGGTCGCGCCCAGCACCAGAATGGGCGTCTTGAGGGTGTTGTCGGAGTCCATGGGCAACATATAGTCCCGCCCTCGGGAGCTTGCCCATGACCTATGACGAGGTTGTCGCCTTCGCCCTGCGCCTGCCCGGCGTCGAGCACGGAACCGCCTATGGCCGCCCGTGCCTGAAGGCGCACGGCAAGTTCCTGACCCGCCTGTTCGAGGACGGCGAGAGTCTGGTCTGCCCCGGCGTGCCGTTTGATGAGCGCGAAATGCTGGTCGAGGCGCAGCCGGACGTGTTCCATTTCACCGACCATTTCCGAAACTATCCCTATGTCCTGATCCGCCTGGCCGGCGTCCATCCCGGAACGGTCGAGCGGATGGTGTTGCGCCACTGGCGGACCACCGCGCCCAAGACAGTGCTGAAGGCCTGGGACGAGGCCCACCCGACGGAGACCGCATGAGCGACAAGACCAAGACCTGGCGCATCCTGATCGCGCTGGTCGCCGCCTCGGGGCCGATCCTGCAGTATGGCCTGATGGCCTATGACGAGACGCTGGCGACCCTGCCGGCCAAGACCGTCGAGTTCTTCAGCTATTTCACGATCCTGTCGAATGCGCTGGCGGCCATCGCCCTGGCCGCGCCGCTGATCGCGCCGGAGAGCCGGCTGGCGCTCTGGGCTGAGCAGGCCGGTCCGCGCGCGGCGATCGCGACCTATCTGGCGATCACGGCCGTGGTCTATCACACGATGCTGGCCCACACCTGGGACCCGCACGGCCTGCGGCTCGCAGCCACCACGCTCAACCACACGATCACGCCGGCGGCCTTCCTGCTGGATCTCGTCCTGCGCGGCGGCCAAGGCGAGGCGCGCTGGATCGCGGCCTTGAAGTCGATGGCCTTCCCCGCCCTGTTCGGCGTCTGGACCCTGGCCCACGGCGCCCTTTCGGGCTTCTACCCCTATCCGTTTATGGACGTGCCCAAGCGCGGCTATCCGGCCGTCCTTGTGACGATCGTTCAGATGGGCGTTGCTTTCGCGCTGGTCTGCCTGATCTTCGTCGCCCTGTTGCGCGTTCGGACCAGGAGGGCGGCCGCGAAACCCGCCCCCCTATCCGCCTGACTGCCTTTCCGGAGTTTCCCAATGTCCAAGCTCGTCCCCGCCATTCGCTCCGGCGACGTCCTGATGCCCGCCATCGGCTTTGGCACCTGGCAGCTGGAGAACGGGACCGCCGTCCCGCTGGTCGAGAAGGCGCTGGAGGTCGGCTACCGCCACATCGACACCGCCCAGATCTACGGCAACGAGCAGGACGTCGGCGCGGCGATCAAAAACAGCGGGATCAAGCGCGACGAGCTCTTCGTCACCACCAAGATCTGGATCGACAACTTCGCCGACGGTGATTTGCAGCGCTCGGCGCAGATCAGCCTGGAGAAGCTGGGCCTCGACCATGTCGACCTCTTGCTGCTGCACTGGCCCAAGCCGAGCCCGTCCATCGCGCAGACCCTGGCCGCCCTGAACGAGGTCCGCGCCAAGGGCTGGACCCGCGCCATCGGCGTCTCGAACTACCCCTCGGCCCAGCTCGAAGAGGCCGCCAAGCTGTCGGACGCCCCGATCGCCACCGACCAGGTGGAGTACCACCCCTATCTGTCGCTGAAGACCCTGAAGGCCAAGGCCGACGCCCTGGGCGTCTCCATCACCGCCTGGTCGCCGCTGGCCCAGGGCAAGGTCGCCCAGGAACCGCTGCTGATCGACATCGCCCGCGCCCACGGCAAGACCCCCGGCCAGGTCACCCTGCGCTGGATCATCCAGCAGGGCGTCATCGCCATCCCGCGCACCAGCAATCCGGGGCGCATCGAGGAGAACTTCGACATCCTCGACTTCGAACTGACCGAGAAGGAGATGGCGGAGATTCACGGCCTGGCGCGGCCCGATGGGCGGATCGGGGACTGGATCGACAAGGCGTACCAGTGGGACGCTGAGTAGGGGCGAGGGGGCGGCTGTTGGCGTGGCTTTCCAAGGCTCGTAGCCTGCTTCAATGAACCACTCGCTCATGATCGCTGTACTTCCAGATTACCTCCAGTCCATTGCTAAACTCGGCAGCGGGACCGCGTCATGGCCCCTCAATTCAATTCCGCTTGTGATCGAGGCTTACCGGCAAGCCGGCATGATCAATCGAGGCGGCGACCTTCAGATCATTGTGGACGATCGCGCTTGGGAGTCGCCGAACTTTGGGGTGTGGGTTTTTGACAGCGACCTGATCGAGCCCGATCCCAGGAAGCGGCCCGACGAAGCAGCCGGCGTTGCTTTGTCGAAGCTTGCCGGGCTGGATCACGAAGCTATGCGAGAAGAGGTACTTGCCGGCTGTCCGTTCTTCACGGAAAGCGCCTTTGAGATCAATCGTGCTGCGCTCCGCCTAACTTGGCGCGCTGAGCCGATAGGCTGAAAGCTGACCGCATAGACGTCACCTAAGGGGCGTGATCGTCTCGCCATGAGATGTAAGGATGGCTCCTGTCGCTGTGACGGGTTTCAAAGCGCCAGTCGGCCACCGCCGCGGGCCCCCACCTGACCACGCTCCGCGTGGTCGTCCGCCCCCGGAGGGGGCAGAAGGAAACGCGAGCCTTCTTCCCCCTCCGGGGGCGGAGCGCCGCAGGCGCGGAGGGGGCAAGTACGAGCGTTCGTCGCGCTCTATGATCCGCGTATCCGGAATCGAACCCAGCGTTTTCAACGACCTCTCACTTTTACACGCCATTCTATCATCCGCGTTGAATCCCCCTCCATACTGATCTCACCCGATGGCTTGGAAGGGACGTCCGGCCGGCGATCGTGACGGCTGTCGGGGGTGGTCGAACGGGACTTTAGGTTCGGGCTGAAATCGCCCGAACGGTCCGGGGACCGGGTCGCCAGCCCGGCCCGCCCGTCGGGGGCCTAGCGGCGAGAGCGGG
The DNA here is from genome assembly GCF_002737755.1 of Caulobacter sp. BP25. Classification (GTDB taxonomy): domain Bacteria; phylum Pseudomonadota; class Alphaproteobacteria; order Caulobacterales; family Caulobacteraceae; genus Caulobacter. Next base: position 83,385 of record NZ_PEGH01000018.1, on the reverse strand, counting down.
TTAAAACCCCGCGCCTCGCGGGCTCACCGGATAACGATTACGCGGAGCGTCTGGCTTCGTCGAAACGGTAATCACTATCCAAACCTCCGGACGGATGTCCGGCGCTCCGCATCCCCTTCCATCCCTTCAGCGGCAAGCCGCGTGAAGCGGCCGCAGCGTGTCCTCAGCCAAACTCTCTCCGTTTTCAGACGAACCTAGTTTCATCCTGCCCTGAAAGCGCCTAGGTAAGCCTCAACCTGAGCATAACCTTGCAGGGACGAACGAACATGGACGACGCGGGCGTGGTGAGCTTGCAGGCGACGATGGCGGACATGGGCCGCACCGCGCGCGCGGGTGCGCGCGCCCTGCGCCTGGCCTCGCCAGAGCAGCGCACCGCCGCCATCCGCGCCATGGCCGCCGAGATCCGCGCCGCCGCCCCCGCCATCCTGGCCGCCAATGCCCAAGACCTGGCCCGCGCCGAGGCTAACGGCGTCTCGGGCCCGATGCTCGACCGTCTCGCGCTGGACGCCGCGCGCCTGGAAGGCGTCGCCGTCGGGGTCGAGGCCGTCGCCGAGATCGCCGATCCGCTGGGCGTGGCGACCTCGCGCTGGACGCGGCCCAACGGCCTGGACATCAGCCGGGTGCGCACGCCGATCGGCGTGATCGCCATGATCTATGAGAGCCGCCCCAACGTGACCGCCGACGCCGCGGCGCTGTGCGTGCGCTCGGGCAATGCGGTGATCCTGCGCGGCGGCTCCGAATGCATCGCCTCCAACCTCGCGATCCACACCGCGATCGAGCGCGGCCTGCTGGCCGCCGGCCTGCCGGCCAGCGCCGTCCAGGCGGTCAAGACGCCCGATCGCGCGGCCGTCGGCATGATCCTCCAAGGCCTGGACCGCTCGATCGACCTGATCATCCCGCGCGGCGGCAAGAGCCTGGTCGCCCGCGTCCAGGCCGAGGCCCGCGCCCCGGTGCTGGGCCACCTGGAAGGCCTCAACCACGTCTTCGTCGACGCCGCCGCCGATCCCAAGAAGGCCGTCGACATCGTCGTCAACGCCAAGCTGCGCCGCGTCTCGGTCTGCGGCTCGGCCGAGACCCTGCTGGTCGACAAGGCCGCCGCCGAGACGCTGCTGCCGCTGATCGCGGAGGCGCTGATCGCCGCCGGCTGCGAGCTGCGCGGCGACGACGCCGCCCGCGCCATCGTTCCGGCCATGAAGGCCGCGACGACGCAGGACTGGACCACCGAATACCTGGCCGCGATCCTTTCCGTGGCCGTGGTCGACGGCGTCGAGGGCGCGGCTGCGCACATCGCCGCCTTCGGCTCGGGCCACACCGACGCGATCGTGACCGAGGACGAGACGGTCGCCGAGGCCTTCGTCGCGGCGGTCGACAGCGCCATCGTGCTGGTCAACGCCTCGACCCAGTTCGCCGACGGCGGCGAGTTCGGCTTCGGGGCCGAGATCGGCATCGCCACCGACAAACTTCACGCCCGCGGCCCGGTTGGGGCCGAGCAACTGACGACGTTCAAATATGTGGTTCGCGGGACCGGCCAGACTCGTCCCTGACGCCGGCCGGCCCGCAGCGCAGCGCCTGGGCTTCCACCTGGAGCCAGGCATGCGCGTCGGCCTGTTCGGCGGCAGCTTCAACCCGGCGCACGAGGGCCATGCCCACGTGGCCGAGACCGCCATGCGCCGTCTGGAGCTGGACCGAGTCATCTGGCTGGTCTCGCCGCAGAACCCGCTGAAGTCCTCGCATGAGACCCGTCCGTTGGCCGAACGCCTGGCCGAAGCGCGCCGCTGGGCGCGCGGCTCGGGCATGATCGTCTCGGACGCCGAGACGCGGCTGGGCTCGCAATACACGATCGACACCCTGCGGGTGCTGAAGGCCCGCTTCCCAGGCGTGAAGTTCGTCTGGGTGATGGGCGCCGACAGCCTGGCCGGCTTCCACCGCTGGCGCGGCTGGACCCAGATCATGCGCGAGGTCCCGGTGGCGGTGATCTCGCGGCCGTGGATCGCGCTGAAGGCCCGCACCGCCCCCGCAGCCCGCCGCTTCGCCTTCGCCCGCTGGCCGGCCAGCGCCGCAGCAAAGCTTCCCGACGCCACCGCGCCGGCCTGGGTCTATCTGACGGGCCCACTCAATTTCGCGTCGTCGACGGCGATGCGGGCGCGGCAAAAGGGCAAGCTTCGCCGATAGCTTCAGCGCGGCGCGAAAGCGCAAATCGACGTCAATGAACGCGACCTCTCTCTTTTCGCCCAATTCCGTGCTAAGAGAACTGTCCACAGCGACCCCATAAGGAGCAATACGCTGCGTAGCGACCCCGCGCTTAGTGCGCACGAGGGACCGGCTGGAGCCGAATCCTCGATTGAATCCCCGGGCCTGAGTCTCCCTCTTGATCTCAAGGCGCTTGAGCGCCTGATCCTGGAGCGCCTGGACGACGACAAGGCCCAGGACATCGTCCACATCGACCTGACGGACAAGAGCTCGGTCGCCGACAGCCTGATCGTGGCGTCGGGCCGCTCGCACCGTCACGTCGGCGCCTTGGCCGACCACCTGCTGCGGGCGCTGAAGGAAAACGGCTACGGCAAGGCGAAGGTCGAAGGCCTGCCGCACTGCGACTGGGTGCTGATCGACGCCGGCGACGTCGTCGTTCACCTGTTCCGTCCCGAAGTGCGCAGCTTCTACAACATCGAGAAGATCTGGGCGGTCGACGCCCCGCACCGCACCGCGGCGAACTGATCTCTCTTGCTCGGCCGTCGCCTCAGGGCGACGGCCTTGAGCGCTTCCTGAGCTTGGCGCGTGGCGGGCGCCGAAACCGCTCACACTTTCGGCTGCCACGCTTGCCTGCATGAAGATCACCATCCTCACCGTCGGAAAGCTCGGCCGCATGGTCGAGGCGCAGCTGGCCCTGGACTATGCGTCGCGCGCCACCGCCTCGGGGCGCGCGCTGGCGCTGGGCCCGGTCGAGATCGTCGAGGTCGAGGCCAGAAAGCCCGGCAAGGCGGCTGAGGCCGAGGTGCTGCGCCCGCACCTCGAGGGCGCCCACGTCATCGCCTGCGATGAGCACGGCAAGGTCCGCAAGAGCCGCGATTTCGCCGACCATCTGGCCAAGCTGCGCGACGACGGGACGCGTCGCGTCGTTTTCCTGATCGGCGGCGCCGACGGCCTGGATCCCGCGATCCTGTCCGGCGCACACGAGACCATGGCCTTCGGGCCGCAGACCTGGCCTCACGCCCTGGCCCGGGCGATGCTGGCCGAACAGGTCTATCGCGCCGCCACCATCCTGTCGGGCTCGCCCTATCACCGCGATTAGCGCTATCAAGGCCGCGATGCTTCGCCGCCCCTCGCGTTTTGTCTTCGCGCTCGCCGCCCTGGCCCTGGCCGTTCCCACGGTCGGGATCGCCTGGCAGAGCGTCGACCGCGCCGCCATGGAGCAGCGCGCCAGGGACCGCCAGAACGCCGCCGACACCCGCCGCGAGATCGAGGACCTGCGCGCCGAGCTCGACCGCCTGGACCACGCCCGCGTCTCCGCTGGCGCCGATGTCGACGCCAAACGGGCGCGACTGGAAGCGCTGAACGCCAAGGAGCGCGCCATCCTGGCGGACCTGGGCGTCAACCGGCAGCGGCTGGCCCTGCTGCTGTCGGCGCTGCAGCTGTTCCGCCGCGATCCGCCGCCGGCCCTGCTGGTCTCCCCCGACAACGCCCGCGACGCGGTGCGCGCTGCGATCCTGATCCGCGCCATGACGCCCGACCTGCAATATCGGGCTCAGGCCTATGCCCGCCAGGCCACGGCGGTCGGGACTCTTCGCCGCGAGGCCGCTGCGGCCTCCGCCGAGCTGTTCACCGCCGAAAGCGTGGTCGCCGACCGCAAGGGCGAGATCGAGCGACTGATCATCGAGAAGACCCAGCTGGAGCGCGCCTACGCCCAGGAAGCCCTGGTCCAGGAGACCGAGCTGCGCACCCTGGGCGCGCTGAGCGATGGTTTGGGCCGCGCGGCGGCGACGGGGCCGCTAGCGCTGCGTCCGCCAGCTTCGGGCGCGATCGTCCGCCGCTTTGGCCAGGAGATGCCGGCCGGCGGCAAGGCGCCCGGCCTGACGTTGCGGACCGACAAGGGGCTCACCGTCGCCGCGCCCGTCGCTGGAACCGTTGAGTACGCCGGCGCACTGAACGGCTGGGGCGCGGTGATCATTCTACGGGCACAGGGCGCCTACCACATCGTGCTGGCCGGCCTCGACCAGATCACCGCCGCGCCCGGACAATCTGTCGCGGCCGGCGCCCCGATCGGAAAGATGCCGGACCATGTATCCTCCGATCCGGAGCTCTATATGGAAGTACGGGAGAACGGCGAACCGGCCGATCCGGAACGTTGGCTCAAACAGGAGTCGCGATAAGCGGCTTTTTCGGTAATGGTGACTTGTCGTTAGATCGTCACCACATACGGTAGGACGGGGCTAAATTTGGTTTGCGACGCCGCGCGTCGCCAGGGAGCCTTCTGGGCCTTAATGCGCAAGTATCTGCTCATCGGCGTTTCCGCCTTCGTCCTCGGCGCGGGGACCATGGCCTATATCAGCCCCATCGCTCAGGCGAACAACGCGCCCAAGACCCAGACCTACAAGCTTCTGGAGCTATTCGGCGACGTGCTGGGCACGGTCGAGGATCAATACGTCACCGAGGTCGACGACAAGAAGCTGATCGAGGCCGCTCTCGACGGCATGCTGACCAGCCTCGACCCGCACTCGGGCTACCTGTCGCCCGACAGCTATGAGGACATGCAGGACACCACTCGCGGCGAGTACGGCGGGTTGGGCCTCGAAGTCACCAGCGAAGACGGCGTGGTCAAGGTGATCTCGCCGATGGACGGCACCCCAGCCTCGCGGGCGGGCGTCCAGGCCGGCGACTACATCACAGCCGTCAACGGCCAGAGCGTTTTGGGCCTGACCGTCAACGAAGCGGTCAAGCAGATGCGCGGTCCGGCCGGCGAGGCCGTGACCCTGACGATCGCCCGTGAAAAGAACGACCCGTTCGACGTCAAGCTGATCCGCGAGATCATCAAGCCCAAGGCCGCCATCGCCCGAATGGAAGGCGACTATGGCTATGTCCGCCTGCCCGGCTTCAACGAGAAGGCCACCGACGCCCTGTCCAGCTCGATCACCGAGCTGAAGACCAAGAACCCGAAGATGAAGGGCCTGATCCTGGATCTTCGCAACAATCCTGGCGGCCTGCTGGATCAGGCCGTCGGCGTGGCGGATATCTTCCTGGACGGCGGCGAGGTGGTCAGCCAGCGCGGCCGCGACCCCCGCAATATCCAGCGCTACAACGCCAAGCCCGGCGACCTGCTCAATGGCCTGCCGGTAGTCGTGCTGATCAACCAGGGCTCGGCCTCGGCGGCGGAGATCGTCGCTGGCGCTCTGCAGGATCGTCACCGCGCCGAGCTGGTCGGCCTGACCAGCTTTGGCAAGGGCTCGGTGCAGACGGTCATCCCGCTGCGCGGCGGGGCCGACGGCGCCCTGAAGCTGACCACGGCGCGCTACTTCACGCCGTCTGGCCGCTCGATCCAGAAGACCGGCATCGCCCCGGACCTGGAGGTCGCCCAGACCCGCGACCAGGCCCAGGACATCGCCAACCGCGTCTGGTTTAGCGAAGCCAGCTTCAAGAACGCCCTGAACGGCGATGAGGGCAAGACTCGGGTGGCGCCGCACGCGCCGGCCGAGGCTCCGCCCACCGGCTTCGACGACAAGAAGGGCGACTTCCAGCTGGAACGCGCCCTGGCCGTCCTAAAGGCCGGCGGTGTGGCTAACACGCCCAAGCTGCCCAAGCCCGCGGCCAAGATCGCCGAGGTGACCGCAAAAGCCGCCGCCGCGACCAAGACGCCCGCGACCGAGAAAAAGTAGGCCTCATCGCGACCGCTCGAAAACCAACGCCGCCTGGCCCAGAGCCAGGCGGCGTTTTCGTGCGGCGACCCGCCGCGCTGAACGACGCGGCTGGCGACGGCTTGTTAACCATCTCTTCGGCCCTTGCGCTTAGCCTGCGAGACGATGGCCGCCACCTTCTCCCGCAAGCCCGCCTACGCCGCAGCCAAGCCCGCGTCCGGCGGGTCGGCCGCGCTGCGCGCAAAGCTGGGAACGGCGCTGACCAACCCCTATATCGGCGCTGGCGGCGCGGCCTGCCTGTTCCTGGCCTCACTGGCCACCCTAGTCCTGGTGACCAGCGACCCGCATGCGGGCAATCCGATTGTCCGGGTGGAGCTGACCAAGATCGGCGCCACCAAGAACCCGCCGGAGGGTTGGCGCGAAGCTTTGACGGCCGAGGGCCCGCACGAGGCCCCGCTAAAGTCCGCCGAACTCCAGCTTTCCCGCGCGCCCTTCCCGCCCGCAGGCGCTGAAGACGCCAAGAAACCCGCCTTCGAGGGTGAGCAGCCGCCACCGCCGCTCCATCAGGGCCCTGGCTTGCCGCAAGCGCCGATCGCCGGCCTGACCGCGCCCGGCCCCGGCGGCGCGCCCTTGCCGATCATCGCCGCCGACGGCCGCACGGCCGCCGACGCCTACGCTCGCCCCTTCACGCCGAACGGCCGTCCGAAGGTCTCGGTCGTCATCGGCGGCCTTGGCCTGAACGCCCAGACCACCCGCGCGGCCATCGAGACCTTGCCGCCCGAGATCACCCTGTCCTTCGCGCCCTATGCCGAGGGCCTGCAAGGCTGGATCGACCTGGCCCGGGAGCATGGCCACGAGGTGCTGCTGGAGACGCCGATGGAGCCGGCGGACTATCCGGCCAACGATCCTGGCCCCTACACCCTGATCGCCGCCAACCGGCCCGAGGACACCGTGCGCAAGCTGGAATGGCTGATGTCGCGGGCCACCGGCTACTTCGGCCTGTCGAACTATCTGGGCGCACGCTTCGTCGACAACGACCAGGCGATGGCGACCTTCAACACCGTGCTGAAAGCGCGGGGCCTGGCCTTCATCGACGATGGCCTTGCGGCTCGCCGCGCGGGTGAGATCCCGCGCGCCTCGGCCGACCGGGTGATCGACGACGAGCTGTCGGCCAGCGCCATCGACGCCCAGCTGCGCGCGCTGGAGAACGGCGCCTCGGCCCGGGGCCAGTCGCTGGGGTCGGGCTTCGCCTATCCGGTGACCATCAATCAGGTTCGTCTCTGGGCCGCCGGCCTGCAGGCGCGTGGCCTGCAGCTGGCCCCAGCCTCGGCCCTCGCCCATCGCTAGAGCGTGATAGGCGAAAGTGTAGGCGGTTTCGCCGGCTATCACGCTCTAAATGTTTGATTTAGAGCCTGTTTACCCGCTTCAAATGTCGCCATTTGAAGCGGACAGGCTCTAGGCTTTGTGGAACAAGGCTCTCATGATCGCAGAGCCCGACTATCCGCAGCACCGCCCCAACGTCGGCGTCGTCCTGTTCCATCCGGACGGCCGCGTCTGGCTGGGCCGCCGCCACAAGCAAGCGCCGCCTTACAACTGGCAGTTCCCGCAGGGCGGGATCGACGATGGCGAGGACCTCGAGGCCGCCGCTCGCCGGGAACTGGCCGAGGAGACCGGCGTGGTCTCCGTGGAACGGCTCGGACGCACACCGGGCTGGATCACCTACGACTTCCCGCCCGAGGTTCTGGCCGATCCGAAAGCCGCGCGCGGTTGGCGCGGCCAGAAGCAAGTCTGGTTCGCCTATCGCTTCACCGGAGACGAGGCGGAAATCAATCTTACGGCGGACGAACACATCGAGTTCGACGCCTGGCGATGGGGTAGGCTCGACGAAGCACCCGAACTGATCGTACCCTTCAAGCGCGGCGTCTACGAAGCAGTCGTCGCGGCGTTCGCGGGGTTCGCGCGAGGGACCTGATTTTCAGGTTCACTGCGCGGGGGAAAACGGTGGTGGATACAGTTCTGTTGATTCACGGCTACGGCTGCGCCGGCGACGTATGGGGCCCCGTGGCCTCTCGCCTACGCGCCGAGGGCTATCGCGTCGAGACGCCCACGATCCGGGCGGCGGTGCGCACGGTCGATGGCCCCCGAGCGGGGCTGATCGGCCTGACCTTGGCCGACTACGTCGCTGAAATGGTCGCCTACGCCCAGACGCTCGCCCGAGAGACCGGCAAGAAGCCGATCGTGATGGGCCATTCGATGGGCGGGCTGATCGCCCAAAAGATCGCCGAGGCGGGGAACGCCTCGGCCGTCGTGCTATTCGCCCCAGCCTCGCCCGCCGATGCGCGCGGTAAGCCCAAGCTGGCTCCGGTCTTCACCTTCCTGAATCTGATCCTTACCGGCAAGCCCGAGGCCAAGGCCGGCAAGATGTGGAAGACTGGCTTCAAGTTCGGCGTGGTCAACGCCGTGCCCGCCGAGCGTCACGACGCTCTTTACGCCACCATGGTCCATGACAGCGGACGGGTGTTGGCCGACCTGGCCTATCCCGCCAAGGACCCCAACAAGGCCGCCTATGTCGACGCCAGCAAGGTCACCGCGCCGATGCTGGTCATGGGCGGCGCCCTGGATCGCACGACACCCGTCGAGGACGTGCGTCTCGTCGGCAAGAAGTACGCCGGCGCCGAGTTCCGCGAGTACCCCAACAACGCCCACTATCTAATAGATGAGCCAAACACGATGAAGATCCTCGACGACCTGATCGCCTGGCTGGGCGGCAAGAAGCAAACGCTGGCCGCCACGCCCGCGCCGACGCCCGCGAAAGCCCCGCCCCCGGCGGCCGCGCCTGTGAAGGCGGCCGAACCCGCTCCGGCTCCGGCGCCAACGCCCGCGCCGCCCCCCGCGCCAAAGCCCGCCCCGGCGGCGACCGCCGCGCCGAAGGCCGAGGCCAAGCCGAAGGCGGCCGCGAAGCCGAAGGCAGCCGCCGCGCCGAAGAAGGCCGCCGCGCCAGCCAAGGCGCCGGCTGCGAAGGCGCCTGCGGCCAAGGCCCCTGCAGCCAAGGCCCCCGCAACCAAGGCAAAGGCCGCGCCCGCGCCAAAGGCTGCGGCGCCCGCCAAAGCCGCCGCCAAGCCGAAGGCCGCCGCGCCGGCCAAGCCGGCTCCTGCCGCCAAACCCGCCGCGACCAAGGCTCCGGCCAAGACCGCAGCGCCGAAGGCCGCTGCTCCGAAGACCGCCGCTAAGCCCGCGACGGCGAAGGCTCCCGCCAAAGCCGCCGCCGCCAAGAAGGCTCCCGCCGCCAAGGCGACCGCTGCGAAGCCCGCCGCGCCCAAGGCCCCAGCCGCCAAGAAGCCTGCGACAAAGGCGCCCGCCAAAACCTCGCCCAAGTCGAAGTAGACCGTGTACTCTGCCCCGTCGGCCAAGCTGGTCGGCGGGGTTTAGTCGAGTTCAAGGGCGTCCATGCGCGCACCGGTTATCATGGTCCACGGGGCCTTCTGCGGCGGCTGGACCTTCGACGTGTTCCGCGCGCCGTTCGAGGCCGCCGGCTATACAGTGCTGACACCCGATCTGATCGGCCATGACGGCGTGGGCGGCGTTACGGGCGTCTCAATGACCGACTACGCTCGGCAGATCGCCCGTCTGGTCGAAGCCTGCGAAACGCCCCCCATTCTCATCGGCCACTCGATGGGCGGCCTTGTCGCTCAGATGGCCGCCACGCGTGCTCGCGTCTCCAAACTGATCCTGCTGGCTCCCTCAGCGCCCTGGGGCGTGAGCGGCGCCAGCCTGGAGGAAGCCGCCTCGGCCATGAGCCTCTACGCCCTGGGGCCGTACTGGCTGCAAGCCGTCGCGCCGGACTATGGAGTCGTGCGCCGCTACAGCGTCGACCGCCTGCCCCGCCCCGTCCGCAAGGCCATCTTCGCCCGCATGACGGCCGAGAGCGGCCGGGCGCTGTGGGAGACGTTGAACTGGTGGCTCGACCCCTTCATGACGACCAGCGTGGCCGCGCCGGCATGTCCCGTGCTGGCGATCGCTGGCGGCAAGGACGTGATCCATCCGCCAGCGACCGTCCGCCAAACCGCCGCGCGCCTGGGCGGCGCCGTGGAGATCTTCCCCGAGATGAGCCATTGGCTGCCGGGCGAACCTGGCTGGGAGCAGGTGGCCGATCGGTGCCTCGCGTTCATCGCCGCCGAGGGTCGGGCGGCGGCCTGAGCGCCTCTCTACTGCGGACTGAACACCTTCAGCCCCAGGATCCCGGCCACGATCAGGCCCAGGCACGCCAGGCGCGCTGCGGTGGCGGGCTCCTTGAACAGCAGGATGCCGACGATCGCCGTGCCCACGGCGCCAACCCCGGTCCAGACAGCGTAGGCCGTCCCAAGAGGCAGAGTCTTCACCGACCAGCCCAGCAGGGCCATCGACAGCGCCAGGCTGATGGCGGTGAAAAGGATCGGGATCGGCTTGGTGAAGCCTTCGGTGAACTTCAGACCCACGGCCCAGCCCACCTCGAACAGTCCGGCGATCAGGAGAATAATCCAGGCCACGACGAGCCCTTTCTTCGAAAAAGGCGGGGTCGTCCCCGAAAAAGCAAAAGGCGCGGGGTCGTCCCCGCGCCTTCGCTAGATAGGTCCGCCCGGAAGGCGGGGCAACCTGACCCCGATCAGCGGCTATTGGTGCTGTACAGGATCTGGGCGCGCTCGAAGTTCTTGCCGACCGAGCTCTCGTCCAGCTTCTTCAGGCGCACATAGACCAGGCCCGCGCGACCGCCGGCCCAGTTGTCGTCCCACGACACGGTGAAGCGGCGGAAGTCGCTGCCAACGGTCTGATCGTTGCGGATCAGGCGCAGCTGCGGGCTGTTCTCCCAGGTCGCCCAGTCGTGCAGGCCATTGGCCAGTTCCTGAGCCTGCTCGGGCGTCTGCGCGTAGTCGATGGTGACCGTGCAGATGTTCTTGTTCGAGCCAGGGTTATCCAGCGTGATGTTGAAGGGCTTGCCGAGGTCAAGAACCCACTGCTCCTTCTTCTTCTTCAGGCCATAGTCCTTGACCAATTGGGCGAAGTCGCCGCCGGCGACCTGCGGCTTACAGACCTTGTCCAGAACGTCCAGCAGCTTCAGCGTCACGGGATCGGTGGTCTTGGGGCCGCGCACCGGCGCGGTGTAGGTTTCGGCGGGCGGGGCGGCCGGAGCGGCCTGCTCAGCCGGAGCCGCGACGGGTGGCGCAGCTTGATCAGCCGGAGCGGCCGGGGCGGCTTGGACCGGAGCCGGAGCGGCGGCGGTAGCCGGCGCGGGCGTGGCGGGAGCCGGAGCGGTTTGCTCCTGGGCGACGGCGGCGGTCGAGACCGCGCCGAGAGCGATCAGGCTGACGAGCGCGAGGCGCATAGGCTGGATATCCCCAACTGAACGAGAGGTCGGCATTAAAACCGACAAGCGATCCCTCGCAACCCTTATGGCTACCGATTGCCGCGGAGATTAGGTCACAAGTGTAATTTTTTCGCGCTAGGCGGGAAAGCGCTTATGAAAACGCCCTCGATCCGAGGGAACGAGGGCGTCTCCAAATTCTAAGGTCGGAACGATCAGGCCGCTTCGACAGCGTGCTCGGCCAGGATGGTCAGACCTTCGGGACCGACGTCCGCGAAGCCGCCCTGGATGTCGAACACTTTGGTCGTCGCGCCGTCCTTCACGGTCACCTTGCCTTCGCGCAGGGTGGTCATGAACGGCGCGTGGTTGGCCAGGACGCCGAAGTCGCCTTCCGCGCCCGGAGCCTGGACCATGTCCACCTCGCCCGAGAACAGTTCGCGCTCGGGGGCGACCAGGGAAAAGTGCAGCTTGGCCATCAGTTGAAAGTCTCCTCGACGCCGCCAAGCGCGGCCTCGATATCCTCGTCGGTCTGGATCTCGGTCCCGCAGAAGGGGCAGAAGCGGATGGTGGCCAGCACCAGGCCCGTCTCGCCCTCTTCCTCGCGTTCGCCGAGATTCAGCAGGATCAGGCCGCTGTCATGCTCGATGAGGCTGGCCGTGGTGTCCGGAGACACCGCTTCGGCCAGCTCATCGCAGCAGAAGTGACCCAGATCAGCGTCTTCGGTCATTAGGCTTCGGCCGCCATCTTCTCGGCCTTGGCCACGGCTTCCTCGATCGGACCGACCATGTAGAAGGCGCCTTCCGGCAGGTGGTCGTACTCGCCGTCCACGATGCCCTTGAACGAACGGATCGTGTCCTTCAGCTGGACGAAGGCGCCCGGCGTGTTGGTGAACTGCTCGGCGACGTGGAACGGCTGGCTCAGGAAACGCGAGATCTTGCGGGCGCGCGACACGACCAGCTTGTCCTCTTCCGACAGCTCGTCCATGCCCAGGATGGCGATGATGTCCTTCAGGGCCTTGTACTGCTGCAGCACTTCCTGGACGCGGCGAGCGACCGTGTAGTGCTCTTCGCCGATGACCAGCGGGTCCATGATCCGCGAGGTCGAGTCCAGCGGGTCCACGGCCGGGAAGATGGCCTGGGCCGCGATGTCACGCGACAGAACGGTGGTGGCGTCCAAGTGGGCGAACGAGGTGGCCGGAGCCGGGTCGGTCAAGTCGTCGGCGGGCACGTAGATGGCCTGCACCGAGGTGATCGAGCCCTTGTTCGTCGAGGTGATGCGCTCCTGCAGGTTGCCCATCTCGGTGGCCAGGGTGGGCTGATAGCCCACGGCCGAGGGGATACGGCCCAGCAGAGCCGACACTTCGGCGCCGGCCTGGGTGAAGCGGAAGATGTTGTCGACGAACAGCAGCACGTCCTTGCCTTCTTCGTCACGGAAGTATTCCGCGATCGACAGGCCCGTCAGCGCGACGCGGGCGCGGGCGCCCGGGGGTTCGTTCATCTGGCCGTAAACGAGGGCGCAGCGCGAGCCTTCGGTCGAGCCGTTGTTGGCCTTCGGGTCGACGTTGACGTTGCTCTCGATCATCTCGTGATAGAGGTCGTTGCCTTCGCGGGTGCGCTCGCCCACGCCGGCCAGAACCGAGTAACCGCCGTAAGCCTTGGCGATGTTGTTGATCAGTTCCTGCATCGTCACGGTCTTGCCGACGCCGGCGCCGCCGAACAGGCCGATCTTGCCGCCCTTGGTGTAGGGGCACATCAGGTCGATGACCTTGATGCCCGTGACGAGAACTTCAGCCGTGTTGGTCTGCTCGGCGAAGGTCGGGGCGTCGCGGTGGATCGTGCGGGTGATGTCCGAACGGATCGGGCCCTGTTCGTCGATCGGCTCGCCGATGACGTTCATGATTCGGCCAAGCGTGCCCGGACCGACCGGCACGCGGATCGAGGCGCCGGTGTCACGCACAGGCTGACCGCGGACCAGACCTTCGGTGGCGTCCATGGCGATGGCGCGGACGGTGTTCTGGCCCAGGTGCTGGGCAACTTCGAACACCAGGCGCTGGCCGGTGGCGGTGTTGACGGTCTCGACGGCGTTCAAGATCGCCGGCAGGGCGCCGTCGAACTCGATGTCGACGACCGCGCCGATGATCTGCACCAGACGGCCGGTGGCGCCGTCCAGGTTCACGGCGGCATTGGCCGAAGCGGCGGCGGCCTTCGGAGCGGCCGGCTTCTTAGCGGCGGCGGGAGCCTTGGCGGCGGTGGCGGCCTTCGGAGCAGCAGCGGCCTTAGGGGCGGCGGGCTTCTTGGCGGCGGCGGCGGCCGGCTTTTCGGTCGGGGTCTTGGCCATGGCTTGCGGGTCTTTCGGTCTCTGCGTGCTTGTGTCGTTAGGCTAGATCAGACGGCTTCGGCGCCGGAGATGATCTCGATCAGCTCCTTGGTGATCTGAGCCTGGCGGGAACGGTTGTATTCGAGGGTGTAGCGCTTGATCATGTCGCCGGCGTTGCGCGTGGCGTTGTCCATCGCGGTCATCTGGCTGGCGTAGAAGCCGGCCATGTTGTCCAGCAACGCCGACAGAATCTGAACCGTCAGGTTGCGCGGCAGCAGGGTCTCGAGGATGGCCTCTTCCGAGGGCTCGTACTCGTAGACCGCGGACGGGCCGGAGGAGGCTTCGACACCCTCGACCGTGGCCGGGATCAGCTGCAGGCCCGTCGGGATCTGCTGCACCACCGACTTGAAGCGGCTGTAGAACAGCGTGACCACGTCGGTCTCGCCGGCTTCGTACACGCGCGTGACGGCGTCGGCGATCGGCTGGGCCACCGACAGCGTCAGCTGGCGGTAGGCCGACAGGTCGAACGTCTCGACAACCTTGCCGGCGTAGGGGCGGGCGAGCTGCGCCGTCACCTTCTTGCCGACGCAGATCACCTGCACCGTCTTGCCCTGGGCGATCAGCCCGTCGATGTGCTGGCGCGCGGCGCGGACGATCGACGAGGTGAAACCACCCGCCAGACCGCGATCGGCGGCGGCGACCACCACCAGGTGGCGGTCGTCGCGGCCCGTGCCGGCCAGGAGCTTCGGCGCGCTGTCCCCGGACACGCCAGCGGCGAGATTGGCGATGACGCTAGCCAGACGCCGGGCGTACGGACGGGCGGCTTCCGCCGCGTCCTGGCTCCGGCGCAGCTTGGCCGCCGCCACCATCTGCATCGCTTTCGTGATCTTTTGCGTCGCCTTGACGCTCGAGATCCGATTGCGCATTTCCTTTAGGCTTGCCATCCGCCTATCAGACCTTCCTAAACAGCCACCAGGTGGTGTCGTCCATCACGGTCGTCCTTCTCCAGAAGAATCCGTAATCAACCAACACCAGATCTGGAAATAGATCCAAATAGAGCGAGCCGAAATCGTTCTTGAACAGAAGATCCTGCTCGCCTCGGTACGTAATCGTTTCTGCCCGTGGCGAAAAATACTCAGCGCACAGCACGTACTTGGCCGACACGCGATGAATCTCGCGCATCGTGGCCTCGAGCTGGGTCGGATCCACGTGGATCAGAACGCCCGAGGTGAAGGCCATATCGACCGCGCCATCCGCGAGCGGGATGGTGTGACCGAAACCCTCAAACAGACGCTCGGGCGGCAGGACGCCGTCCTCGAGGATCTGCTTGCGGGCCGTGCCATTTGGCTCGATGCCCCACAGTTCCGCATCGGTGATCGCCTGCATGCCCCGGAGGTTCAGCCCGACGTTCGGGCCGACTTCCAGAATGCTCTTCGGCGGATCGCCGACCAGACGCGGAAGCACCTGCCCCCAGACCTTGGCGCGACCACGTACGGCCTCGGCGGTCACGGCGTTCCGCTCGGTATAGCGGTCGCCGAACTCGCCGGACCAGGCCTCCAAGGTTTTGGGCGCGTCTGCCACGCTTCAGGTCCTTATGCGAAGGTCGACGAGAAGCTGTCGAGCGCGCTCTTCAGCGTCGCTTCCAGATCCTTGTCGAGCGCCTTCTTGGTGCGGATGCCGTCCAGCAGATCCTTGTGCTGGCTGTGCAGGCGGGCCAGGAGCTCGGCCTCGAACCGACGGACGGCCGAGGTCGGGATCTTGTCCAGGTAGCCGCGCGTGCCAGCGTAGATCACGCAGACCTGCTCTTCCACCGCCTGCGGGGCGTATTGCGGCTGCTTCAGCAGCTCGGTCAGGCGTTCGCCGCGCGCCAGCATCTTCTGGGTCGAGGCGTCCAGGTCCGAGCCGAACTTCGCGAAGGCGGCCATTTCACGGTACTGGGCCAGTTCGCCCTTAATCGGGCCGGCGACTTGCTTCATCGCCTTGATCTGGGCCGACGAGCCGACGCGCGACACCGAGATGCCGACGTTCACGGCCGGACGGATGCCTTGGTAGAACAGGTCGGTTTCCAGGAAGATCTGGCCGTCGGTGATCGAGATCACGTTGGTCGGGATGTAGGCCGACACGTCGTTGGCCTGGGTTTCGATGATCGGCAGAGCCGTCAGCGAGCCAGAACCGTTGTCTTCGTTCAGCTTGGCGGCGCGTTCCAGCAGGCGCGAGTGCAGGTAGAACACGTCGCCCGGATAGGCTTCGCGGCCCGGCGGGCGGCGCAGCAGCAGCGACATCTGACGGTAGGCGACGGCTTGCTTGGACAGATCGTCATAGATGATCAGGCCGTGCAGGCCGTTGTCGCGGAACCACTCGCCCATGGCGCAGCCCGAGAACGGGGCCAGGTACTGCAGCGGGGCCGGCTCCGAGGCCGAGGCGACGACGACGATCGTGTACTCAAGCGCGCCGTGCTCTTCCAGGGTCTTGACGATCTGGGCGACGGTCGAGCGCTTCTGGCCGATGGCGACATAGACGCAGTAGAGCTTGGCGCTCTCGTCCTTGCCGGCGTTCACGGCCTTCTGGTTCAGGATGGTGTCGATGGCGACGGCGGTCTTGCCGGTCTGACGGTCACCGATGATCAGCTCGCGCTGGCCGCGGCCGACCGGGATCAGGGTGTCGATCGACTTCAGGCCGGTCTGCACGGGCTCGTGCACCGACTTGCGCGGGATGATGCCCGGGGCCTTCACGTCGACGCGGCGACGCTCGGTGTATTGGATCGGGCCCTTGCCGTCGATCGGCTCGCCCAGCGGGTTGACGACGCGGCCCAGCAGGCCACGGCCGACCGGCACGTCCACGATCTCGCCGAGGCGACGGACTTCGTCGCCTTCCTTGATTTCCTGGTCCTGGCCGAAGATCACGGCGCCGACGTTGTCGCGCTCGAGGTTCAGGGCCATGCCCTTCACGCCGGCCTTCGGGAACTCCAGCATTTCACCGGCTTGGACGTTGTCCAGGCCGTAGATGCGGGCGATGCCGTCACCGACGGACAGCACCTGGCCGACGTCCGAGACGGCGGCCTCTTCGCCGAAGTTGGCGATCTGCGACTTGAGGATGGCCGAGATTTCGGCGGCGCGGATGTCCATGGTCTTCAGGGCTCTCTGCGATCTAATCTTTTTAGGCGCGCTTATACGCTCAGGCGCGCTTCAGGGCGAATTTCAGGGAATCGAGCTTCGAACGGAGCGAAGCGTCGAAGAGACGCGAACCGACGCGAACCTTCAGACCGCCCAGCAGGGACGGATCGACGCGCGTGGAAACTTCAGGGGTCTTGCCCAGGGCCTGGACGAGGGCCGTCTGCACGCCCTTCAGCTGGGCGGCCGACAGCGGAGCGGCCGAGACGACTTCCGCCGTCACCACGCCGCGATGCTTGGCAGACAACTCGGCGAAGGCCGAAATGGCGCCCAGCAGGTCACGGGCGCGGCCGTTGGCGGCGACGAGACCCAGGAACTTGATGGTCAGCGGCTGGAAGCCGGCCTTCTTGGCGACGGCGGTCAGGCCCTTGCCCTTTTCCTCGGCGGAAAAGGCCGGCGATTCGATCAGGCGGCGCAGGTCTGCGCTATCGGCCGCCATGGCCTTCAGGCTCTTCAGATCGGCCTCGACCTGGGTCAGGGAGCCGCTCTCGATCGTCAATTCGAATAGGGACTGCGCGTAACGCTGACCCGCATCCGTCGCCTTGGTTTCGTCCGCCACTTGGTATCCGCCCGGTGCGTTGCAATGGCCGCCGACAAGAAGTTTAGCTCTTATCACGGCTTAAAGGCTTGAGCGCGCTTGAAAAAAGCACATGGACGGTCGGCGCTGCCGCGCCGCCCCATCCGAAGCCGCGCGCCTGATAACACGGGCTTTTCGCAGTCGCAACCAAGCGGGCGCGATCAGTCGCCGGCGCGGCGGAATACAGCCGAGGCTGAAGCCGCCAGGCTGCCGTTAGGGCGCCTTAGCTCACCCTGGGCAAAGACAAGGCTGCGGGTCGCCCGTTCAATCCAAGCCTTGGGCTGCAATGCGGCCTCTTCAAGGCCGGCGGCGAAGTCGATGGTCAACGACGTCAGAGCCGCGCCCTCGCCCGCGACTTCGCGCAGGGCGGCTTCCAACTGGGCGGAGAGACTGGTGTCCATGGGCTCAACTCAATCTGGGAACCGTAAAGAAAAAGAGGCGGCGGAAAGCCCCGCCGCCCCATTAAGGCGAATGCTCGAGGAAACAGCCAGACGGGCCGGAGAAACGAACGGCCCAAAGCGTCTGGGTAGGCGATCAAGAACGCCAGGCGCGCTCTTTACTTGGCCGAGGCCAGGGCGGCGCCCTTGGCCGAGGCGTTGCAGCGGATCAGGTCGTCGGCGTCCAGGGAGCGGCTCTCGCCGCCGAAGGTCGAGACGCGACCCACTTCCTTGGCCAGCGCCTTGCAGGCGACGGCGGTCAGGGCGCGAGACGGCGCTTGGGCCGAAACGCATTCGGAGCCCTCGCAGACGAACACCGCGCCGCCGGCGACCACCTTGGTCTTGGCGGCGACCGGCGCGTCCAGAGTGACGGCGATGCGGCCGTCGGCGAGAGCCGAACCGGCCAACATGGAGACGGAGACGGCGGCGAAAGCCGCCAGGGTGCGGAGCTTCATCGGAAAAGCCCTCCGGCGTTTGGGGAGTTGCGGTCAGATCGTTGATCGGCGGAACGCGTACTGGCCGCTCGGAGCCGGGGGATGACAAGCGCCGGTATCCCCACCGGTGCTTCGGGCCCGAACTAAGCATCGCTTAGATATCAGTGATTATAAATAGCGCAAGCGGATTTTCGGTCGCGCCTAGACATCGGTGGAAAACGCAGGTTTCGGGCGGCGTCGACCAGAAGCGCGCGGAAACGGCCAGGCCCCACCGTTCCGTCGGGGCAAGATTGGCCCGCCCCGCAACAAGCGTACTCTTCTTCCCAACGACAGAAATGGGCTTGGGAGGCTTGGCCATGGACTTCCGACTGCCGCCGGAGCTGACCGCCTATCTGGCGGAGCTGGACGCCTTCATCGAGAAGGAGATCGCGCCGCTGCAGGCGCGCGACGACAACCAGCGCTTCTTCGACCACCGCCGCGAATGGGCCCGCACCGACTGGGACGCCGGCGGCCTGCCCCGCCACGAGTGGGAGGAACTGCTGGGCAGGGCCCGCAAGCTGGCAGACCAGGCGGGTCACTATCGCTACGCCCTGCCAAAGGCGTACGGCGGCCAGGACGGCACGAACCTGGGCATGGCCGTGATCCGCGAGCATCTGGCGGCCAAGGGCCTTGGCCTCTTCAACGACCTGCAGAACGAGCACTCGATCGTCGGCAACAATCCGTTCGTGCTGATGATCCGCGACTTCGGCCGCCCCGACCAGCAGCACCTGATCGAGGACATGCTGGATCGCGGCGCCTTCCGCCCAACCTTTGGCCTCACCGAGCCCGACCACGGCTCGGACGCCACCCATATGGAGACCCGCGCCGTCCGCGAGGAGCGCCATGGAGAGGCTGGCTGGCGGATCGACGGCGAGAAGATGTGGACCACCGGCATGCACGCGGCCACCCACTGTTGCCTCTTCGTCCGCACCAGCGGCCAGGACGGAGACGCCCGCGGCATCACCGCCTTCCTTGTCCCGGCCCACGCGCCGGGTGTGAAGATCGAGGAGTACCTCTGGACCTTCAACATGCCGACCGACCACCCGCGCGTCAGCTTCACCGACGTCTGGGTTCCCGACAGCGCCATGTTCGGTCCGGAGGGCGGCGGCCTGGCGCTGGCCCAGCACTTCGTGCACGAGAACCGCATCCGCCAGGCGGCCTCCAGCCTGGGCGCGGCGACCTACTGCATAGAAGAGAGCATCAAGTACGCGCGCGCCCGCAAGCCGTTCGGCAAGGCTCTCGCCGAAAACCAGGCCATCCAGTTCCCGATCGTCGAGCTCTCCACCCAGGTCGAGATGTTGCGCCTGCTGATCCGCAAGACCGCCTGGGACATGGATCAGATGACCAAGCCGGAGGTCGAAAAGCGCCTCTCGGATAAGGTCTCGATGTGTAACTACTGGGCCAACCGGCTTTGCTGCGAGGCGGCTGACCGGGCGATGCAGATCCACGGCGGCATCGGCTATTCCCGCCACAAGGCGTTCGAGCACATCTATCGTCATCACCGCCGCTACCGGATCACGGAGGGGGCCGAGGAGATCCAGATGCGCAAGGTCGCCGCCTGGCTGTTCGGCTACATCGGGCCCCGCAAGCAGGCATTCCAATAGTTGGCGGGCGGCGGGCGCCGAAACCGCTCACACTTTCGGCTGCCGCCGTCGCGCCGATATGGACAAGGTTTAATTCCGCGCCTCCTGACGCCGATCAAACCACGCGCTATCTAACAAGGGTACGCGAACGGTCATGTCCGCGTGTCGTATTCGCGCGTTAGGGTCCTGCCCGTTTGGCTTTCGATCGACCGTCCGTCGCCAAAGCGGACCGCTGGAGGATTGAATGAACCGTCTCGTCCGTAACACCGCGCGCGTGGCGCTGATCGTCGCTATCCCGGCTGCGCTGGCCGGCTGCGGGATCAACACCATCCCCACCCAGGACGAAGCGACCAAGGCCGCCTGGGCCGAGGTGCAGAACCAATACCAGCGCCGCGCCGACCTGGTGCCGAACCTGGTCGCCACGGTGAAGGGCTACGCCGCCCAGGAAAGGGACGTGCTGACCGCCGTCACCCAGGCTCGCGCCAGCGCCACCCAGGTCAAGGTCGACACCTCGACCATCACCGACCCGGCCCAGTTCCAGAAGTTCGCCGCCGCCCAGGACCAGCTGTCGGGCGTGCTGGGCCGCCTGATGGTGATCCAGGAGCGCTATCCGGACCTGAAGTCGAACCAGAACTTCCTGGCCCTGCAGAGCCAGCTGGAAGGCACCGAGAACCGCATCACCATCGCACGCCGCGACTACAACCAGGCCGCCCAGACCTACAACACGACCCTGCGCACCTTCCCCAGCATCCTGTGGGCCAAGACGGTCTATAGCGGCCAGAAGCCGGCCCAGTTGTTCCAGGCCTCGGCCTCGGCCCAGAGCGCGCCGACGGTGGACTTCTCCAGCCCGCCGACGGCCGCGCCGCCGAAGGTGCAGTAGGGTCGTGAACCTGATCGCTCTCATCCTCCCCCGTGAAACGGGGGAGGGGGACCGCGAAGCGGTGGCGGGGGCGTCCGGCCGCCGGATGCGCCCCCTCCGTCACGGCGCGCATCCGCGCCGCGCCACCTCCCCCGTTTCACGGGTGAGGATGCTGGTGCTGGCGCTCGTGGCCATGGCGCTCGCCCTGCCCGCCCTCGCCGCCCCGACCTTTCCGGCCCTGACTGGCCGGGTGGTCGACCAGGCCCAGGTGCTGTCGCCGGACGCCGAGCGCGACCTCTCGGCCAAGCTGGAGGACCTCGAAGCGACCACAGGCCGCCAGCTCGTCGTCGCGACTGTGCCCAGCCTCCAGGGCTACCCGATCGAGGACTACGGCTACCAGCTAGGCCGAACCTGGGGCATCGGCGAGAAGGGCAAAAACACCGGCGTCATCCTGCTGGTCGCGCCCACCGAGCGGAAGGTGCGGATCGAGGTCGGCTATGGGCTGGAGCCCGTCCTGACCGACGCCCTGTCCAGCGTCATCATCCAGAGCGTGATCCTGCCCAAGTTTCGGGACGGCGATCTGGCGGACGGGGTCGTCGCGGGGACCGACGCCCTGATCGAGCAGCTCAGCCTGCCCGCCGACCAGGCCAAGGCTCGCGTCGCCGAGGCCAGCCAGCCCGAACGCCATAAGGCCCAGGCCTCGCCGATCGCGGCGATCTTCGTGATCCTGTTCCTGATCGTCGTGTTCTCCAGCCTGTTCCGAGGCGGACGGCGCGGCGGCCTGGGCTCGGCCCTGCCGTGGATCATCCTCAGCGCCCTCAGCGACAGCCGCCGCGGCGGTGGCGGCTGGGGCGGCGGAGGTGGCGGCGGCTTCTCCGGCGGCGGCGGATCGTTCGGCGGCGGCGGCAGTTCGGGGAGCTGGTGAGATGCCTACTCAAATGACCCCAGAAGACCTCGACCGCATCGCGCAAGCCGTGGCCGAGGCCGAAAAGACCACCGCCGGCGAGATCTTCTGCGTCCTGGCGCCAGAGGTGTCGGACTATCGCGAGACGCCACTGGTCTGGGCCGCCGCGACCGCCTTGGTCCTGCCGGCCGCGGCGCTGTTCGCCGGCTTCCGGCCCGAGATGCTGACCCGTCTGTTCGGCGGCTGGAGCGTCGGCCACGCCGCAGCAATGGACGGCGCGATCCTGTCAGCCCTGTCGACCTATATCGCGCTGCAGGCCGTGGTGTTCGTGCTCGCCGCCCTGATCGTCTCGATCCCGTCGGTTCGTCGCGCCCTGACCCCGGGCGCGCTGAAGGCCGCCCGGGTCAAAAAGGCCGCCATGGAGCAGTTCCTGAGCCGAGGCCTGCACGTCACCCGCGACCGCACCGGCGTGTTGATCTTCGCCGCCCTGGCCGAGCATCGCGTAGAAGTGATCGCCGACGAGGGCATCTACGCCGCCGCCGCGAACACGGTGTGGGACGATGTGGTCGCCGACCTGGTGGAGGGCATGAAGCGCGACGCGATCGCCGACGGCTTCGTGGCCGCCGTGCGCCGCGCCGGCGCCATCCTGGCCGAGCATGTGCCGCCGCGCCCCGACAACCGCGACGAGCTCGCCAACGGCCTGACCATCCTGCCCAAGCGGTGATCTCCCCCGCCCTGGGCGGGGGAGACCTCGCGTCTTGGCGCCCTAGAACGTCTTGCGGACGGTCACCCCAGCGATGCGGGGCTGGCCCACGGAGTAGCCCAGGCGCGCCCGTCCGCCACGTTCGCGGTCGAAGGACAGCAGGGCGTTCTCGTCGAACAGGTTGTTGACGTAGACGGTGATGTCGACGCCGTCCTTCATCTCGACCCCCGCGCTGAGATTGACGATCTCGTAGCTGGGCAGCTGCAGGTCGACGACCGTGGGCACGAGTCCTGTGGCCCCGCCGAACGCCAGGTTCGAGACGAACGAGCGCGGGTTGTTCTCCTGGTCGCTGGCCTGGGTGAAGCGGCTGCCGACGTGCTGAACAGAAGCCTTCAGATAGCCGTTGGCGCCGTCAAACACCTCGCGGCTGTAGGTGAGGTCGAACGAGATCTGGAACTTCGGCACCGACGGCAGGCGATTACCCTCGCGGATGCCGCCGATCACCGCGCCCGTCCCGTCCTTCACGGTCGAGTCGAACTGGGCTTCCAGCAGGCTGCCCGACAGGCCGATATCGAGGCCATTGGCCAGCCGCGCCGTCAGCTCGCCCTCGATCCCCTTGGTGTGGGCCTTGGGCACGTTGAACACCACGCGCGAGCTGCAGGAGCCGGCGTCCAGGGTCGTCTGCAGGTTCTTGATGTCGGTGTAGAAGACCGCGCCGTTGAAGCGGATTCCGCCAAAGCGCGACTTCACGCCGCCCTCGTAGTTCCACAGCGTCTCGTCGTCATAGTTCTGGTAGCCGCCAAAGATGGCCGCATCCTGGGCCGAGCACAGCGGAATGTTCAGCGGATCGTTGACGCCGCCCAAGCGGAAGCCTTTCGAGGCCTGGGCGTTGAAGGTGACGGTGTCGCTGGCCTCGTAGCTCAGCAGGAAGCGGGGGGTGAAGCCATCGGACGAGGTCTTGTCGGTGCGGTTGTCGCCGTTGGCGAACAGGCCGCCGGACTTGAACTGCCGCGTCTCGCTGAAGTCATAGTAGCGACCGCCCGCCGTCGCGGTCAGCTTGCCCAGCGTGTAGTTGACCTCGCCGAACAGGGCCTTCTGCTTAATGTCGTAGGGCAGGTAGGCGTTGTAGGGCGAGTTGCGCTCGAAGCCGTTGGCGACAGCGGCCGAGGTCCCCGCGCCGAGCACCGCGTCGGTGTAGGCGTCGTAGCCGGTGGTCGGCAGGCGCTGATTGTAGACGCGGTCGACCTTCGAATAGAAGCCGCCGACCACCCATTGCAGCGGACCGTCGCCCGTCGAGGCCAGGCGTAGCTCCTGGGTGAACTGCTCAAGGTCGGTGGTGTCGACCAGCTTGGAGGGCAGCGTCACGGCCGCCGACGGGAAGCCCAGATCCACCGAGACGCTGCCGGTCAGGGCGCTGGCGTCGCGGTTCACCGTGATGTCGCGATTGATGTAGCTGATCACCGAGGTCAGGGTCGCGCCGTCGAAGGCCAGATTGGCCGTCAGGTCCGCCAGCAGGGTGTCGTCGGCGAAGCTCTCGTCCAGCAGCAGATACTGCTCGCGCTCGCCCAGCTGGATCTTCGGCCGCGTCGTCGTGTTGTTGTTGGCGAAGAGATTGAAGACCTCCTGGCGGTTGAAACCGTGGGCGCGGATCTCTTGGTAGACCAAGCGCGGGGTCAGGCTGAACATCTCGTTGGGCTGGATCAGCACGGCAAGCCGTCCGCCGCGACGCGTGCCGTCATTGACGTTTTTCTCGACCTTGCCGCCTTCCTTCCGCGCGTCGATGAAGCCGCCATAGCGGGTCAGATAGCCCACGGCGCGGACGGCGACCTTGTCGGAGACCGGCATGTTGACGGCGCCCTTCACATGGCCGCCGAAGGCGTCGCCGCCCGTCAGGTTGGCGTTGGCCTCGAAGACGCCCTCGTTAACGTCCAGCTTGGGCTGGTTGGTGATGTAGCGGATCGTGCCGCCCACCGAGCCCGAGCCGAACAGCGTGCCCTGCGGTCCGCGCAGGGTCTCGACTCGGTTCAGGTCGAAGAGGTCGACGTCGGGCGTGAAGAGCGACAGCGAGATCACCGACTCGTCGAGATAGACCCCGACCTGCTCCTTCACCCCCGGCTGGTCGCGGACGACCTGGCCGGCCGAGACGCCGCGCACCGACACCTGGCTTTGGCCTGGGCCGAGATTCTGGATCGTCAAGCCAGCGACATTGCGCGACAGGTCCTCCAGCGTGACGGCGCCCGAGCGCTGGATGTCCTTCTCCGTCTGGGCGTTGATCGAGAACGGGATGTCCTGGATCGTCGCGTCCCGCTTGGTCGCGGTGACGATGACTTCCTCGACAGCGGTCTGGTCCGCCTGCTGCGCCGCCGCCAGGGCGGGGGCGAGCAGAAGCGAGGACAGCGCGGCCCCGCTCAGCAGGACGCGGCGCGCGCGGCGGCGCGATGTGGCAATGATCATGATTTTCCTCCCAACCCTTTATTTTGGCGGCCGCGAGGTCGAGCCCGCGACGCAACTCCAGCGTTCATCCTGGAATCGCTGAAAGTCAACGCGAAAAGAAGGTGGGGAAAATCAGTGTTTTAGACACAACACTGAGCCGAGTTCGAATATGGCGTATGAAAAATGGGCCGGATTTCCGTTTACGCGCGCGTGACCTTTCCCGTCGCGAAAAGCCGGTCTAGGGTGGCGGCAATTCAAACTAATGTTTTAACGGGGAGAGCGCCCTCATGCGCGAAGCGGTCATCGTCTCTTACGCCCGCACGGGCCTGGCTAAGTCCAACCGCGGCGGCTTCAACAACACCCACGGCGCGGCCATGGCCGGCCACGCCATCCAGCACGCGGTCAAGCGGGCCAAGCTGGACGGCGCCGAGGTCGAGGACGTGGTCCTGGGCTGCGGCGGCCCCGAAGGCGCCACCGGCATGAACGTCGCCCGCAACGCGGCCATGTGGGCCGGCCTGCCGGTGACCACCTCGGGCCAGACCGTCAATCGCTTCTGCTCCTCGGGCCTGCAAGCGATCGCCACGGCCGCCAACTACGTCCGCAACGACGGCGCCGCCGTCGCCATCGGCGGCGGCGTGGAGTCGATCTCGCTGGTGCAGGGCGGCGGTCACATGAACCGCTTCCACATCACCGAAGAGAAGCTGATGGGCACTCATCCGGCCCTCTGGATGGCGATGATCGACACCGCCGATATCGTGGCCAAGCGCTACAACATCAGCCGCGAGTATCAGGACGAATATTCGCTGCGCAGCCAGCAGCGCATCGCCGCCGCCCAGGCCGCCGGTCTGTTCGCCGACGAGATCGTGCCGATGGCCACCAAGATGAAGGTGGTCAACAAGGAGACCAAGGAAGAAAGCCTGGTCGACTACGTGGTCAACAGGGACGAGTGCAACCGCCCCGAAACCACGCTGGAGGGCCTGGCCAGCCTGAAGCCGGTCATGGGCGAGGGCAATTTCGTCACCGCTGGCAACGCTAGCCAATTGTCTGACGGCGCGGCCGCCGTGGTGGTGATGGAGGCCAAGGAAGCCCTCCGCCGCGGCCTCGAACCCCTGGGCGCCTTCCGAGGCTTCGCCATCGCCGGCTGCGAGCCGGACGAGATGGGCATTGGTCCGGTCTTCGCCGTGCCGCGCCTCTTGGAACGCCACGGCCTGAAGGTCGGCGACATCGACCTGTGGGAGCTGAACGAGGCCTTCGCCAGCCAATGCCTCTACAGCCGCGACCGCCTGGGCATCGACCCGGAGAAGTACAACGTCAACGGCGGCTCGATCGCCATCGGCCACCCGTTCGGCATGACCGGCGCGCGCTGCGCTGGCCACCTGCTGCTGGAAGGCAAGCGCCGCAAGGCCAAGCTGGGCGTGGTGACCATGTGCATCGGCGGCGGGATGGGCGCCGCCGGCCTGTTCGAGATCTTCTGATTTCGATCAGGACGGAGGACGGCGCCCATCAGCCAAAAGAGCCGAGATCGCTCACGCGATCTCGGGGGGCGCCGCCGGCCTGTTCGAGATCTTCTGATCTAGAAGGCGTCCAATACGAAAACGGGCTCCCCGGTCGCCCGGGGAGCCCATCATGATCTTAACAGACCTAGAGCTTAGAACTCTTCCCAATCCTCGGAGACGGCCACCGCCGCCGATCCCGAGCTCCGCCCCGGCCGCGCTGCGGGCCTCGGAGCGGGTCGGGGCGCGGAGGGCGCCGGCGCCGAGGCTCTCGGCGCGGGGGCCAAGGATGGAGCCGGAGCCGACGCCGAGGCTGGAGCGGCCATGGCGGCGCCTTGAGCGACGCGGAACCGGCCGACCATCTCGCTCAGCGAGCGGGCTTCGCTCTTCAGCGAGTGGGTCGCGGCCGTGGCTTCCTCGACCATGGCGGCGTTCTGCTGAACGACCTGGTCCATCTGATTCACGGCGGTGTTGACCTCGTTCAGGCCGGTGGCCTGTTCGGCGGCGGAGGCGGCGATCTCAGTGACCAGGGCGTCGATGGTGGCGACCTGATCGACGATACGCTGCAGCGCCTCGCCGGTCTGTCCGACCAAGTCCACGCCCGCCCCGACCTGCTGGGTGGAGGTCGAGATCAAGGTCTTGATCTCCTTGGCGGCGTCGGCCGAGCGCTGGGCGAGAGCCCGCACTTCCTGGGCGACGACCGCGAAGCCCCGGCCCGCCTCGCCCGCCCGGGCGGCTTCGACGCCGGCGTTCAGGGCCAGAAGGTTGGTCTGGAACGCGATCTCGTCGATCACACCGATGATCTGGCTGATCTGGGTGGACGAGGTTTCGATCTCGCTCATGGCCGAGACCGCCTGACTGACGATCGAGCCCGAACGCTCGGCGTCGGTGCGCGCGGTGGCGACCACTTGCGAGGCCTCCTTGGCGCCCGAGGCGGTCTTGCGCACGGTGGCGGTGATCTCGTCCAGCGCGGCGGCGGTCTCTTCCAGGCTGGCGGCCTGCTGCTCGGTGCGACGCGACAGGTTGTCCGAGGCGTCGGCGATCTCGTCCGTTCCCCGATTGACGCCGCTAGTGGCGTTGCCGATCGCCTTGATGGCGTCCTGCATGCGGTCGGCGGCGGCGTTGAAATTGACCTTCAGGCTCTCGGTCTTCGGCGCGAACGGCGCCACGATCCGGTGGGTCAGGTCGCCCGAGGCCATGTGGTCGAGGGCCTCGTTCAGCGCGGTGATCGCGGCGGCGTCTTCGCGGGCGGCGGCGGCCTTCTCGGCTTCGTTGGCGGCGCGTTCGCCTTCGGCGGCTTGACGCTCATCGGCGGCGGCCTGCTCGATGCGGATCTTCTCGATGGCCGCGTCCTTGAAGTAGACCACGGCCGAAGCCATGTCGCCGATCTCGTCCTTGCGGCCCATGGCCGGAACCTGGACGCTGTTATCGCCGGCGGCCAGGCGACGCATGGCGCTGGTCATCGCCGCGACGGGACGGGCGATGGCGCCGGTCAATAGCAACCCGCCACCGACGGCGATGCCGGCGGCGATCAGGATGCCTACGGCCAGAACGAGGGTCCATTGCAGCATCGCCTTTTTCTGAGCGGCGGCTTCGGCGGCCAGCTCTTCCTCGGCATGCTTGACGATCGCTTCGATCGCGTCCTCGACCGGACCGACGGCCTGATCGGCCACGCCATCGTTACGGACCAGCTCGATCGCCTGGGCGCGGGTGGCCGGATCGGCGCCGAGTTGCTCGCCCGGCTCGATGGCCAGCTTGCGGTAGTTCGCGTAGGCGGTCTCGACGGCGTTGACACGGCCCAGGTCGTCAGTGTCGCCGTCGGCCAGGGTCTTGATGTCGTCC
Source organism: Caulobacter sp. BP25 (assembly GCF_002737755.1). Taxonomy (GTDB): domain Bacteria; phylum Pseudomonadota; class Alphaproteobacteria; order Caulobacterales; family Caulobacteraceae; genus Caulobacter. The sequence goes on along the minus strand of NZ_PEGH01000018.1, from coordinate 55,411 downwards.
AGCGCCTTGAGGAACTTCGGCTTGTGGGCTTCTTCCAGACGCTTGACGTAGTAGGGGTCGCCGGAAAGCAGGAAGCCCCGCAGCGAGTTCTCCTGGCGCGTCAGGCGGAACGCCGCCGTATCGGCCGCGCGCAGCATCTCGTAGGCTCGTTCGGTCCGCTCAACCGACTGACCCAGATTGACCTTGTTGACGTACAGGGCGGCGCCCATCGCCATGATCGTCGCCAACATGACGGCGAAAACCACCATCAGTTTCTGGGGGATTTTCAGGTTGCCGAAAGACACCGCGCGAACTCCTCGTCCATAGAACGACGGCCGTTCGAAGAGCCTAGACGTCTGAGATGACCGCCTATGCTTAGGATGTGACCGTTGCGCCTAGAATTCGCGCAGACAGGGTTTCAGGGGCATTAACCCTGACGCGACGGAATGTCGCACATGGGTTTATGGTGAACTCATTTTCGGTTCTAGAACACCATTCTAGCGCTAGTGCGCCTCGTCCCAGTTGAGCGCGGCGCGAACTTCGACGGTCAGCGGGACGGATAGAGCAACCGCAGGTTCTGCCGCTTTTTCCATCACATTCGCGATGACCTCGCGCGCCGCCTCGGCCTCGGCTTCCGGGGCCTCGAAGACCAGTTCGTCGTGCACCTGCAGCAGCATTCGGGTCGAGAGACCGGCGTCCCGAAGCGCCGCGGGCATACGGATCATCGCCCGGCGCATGACGTCGGCCGCCGCGCCTTGGATCGGGGCGTTGATCGCGGCGCGCTCGGCAAATTGCCGCTGGCCGACCGACTTGGCTTGGATCTCGGGGATGTTGATCTTCCGGCCGAAGATGGTCGTGACATAGCCGTGCTCACGCACGAAGGCCTTGGTCGCGTCCATATAGGCCTGGATGCCCGGGAAGCGTTCGAAATAGGTCTTGATATAGGCCCCGGCCTCGCCCTGGGGGATGCCCAGCTGGTTGGCCAAGCCAAAGGCGCTGATGCCGTAGACGATGCCGAAGTTGATGGCCTTGGCCCGGCGGCGGATCATCGGATCCATGCCCTCGATCGGCGTGTCGAACATCTCCGAGGCCGTCATGGCGTGGATGTCGAGGCCTTGCTGGAAGGCCTTCTTCAGCTGCGGGATGTCGCCGATGTGCGCCAGCAGGCGCAGCTCGATCTGGCTGTAGTCGGCGCTGATCAGCACCTTGCCCGGCGGCGCGATGAAGGCCTTGCGGATCTTGCGGCCTTCCTCGGTGCGGACCGGGATGTTCTGCAGGTTCGGATCGGACGACGAGAGCCGACCCGTGGTCGTCGCCGCCAGGGCGTAGGAGGTGTGCACGCGGCCGGTGCGCTCGGCGATCGCCGCGACCAGGTTCTCGGTGTAGGTGCCCTTCAGCTTCGACAACTGACGCCAATCCAGCAGCACGCGCGGCAGTTCGTGCTCCAGCGCCAGGCTCTCCAGCACGTCGCTATCAGTGGACCACTGGCCGGTGGCGGTCTTCTTGCCGCCCTTGATCTGCATCTCGCCGAAGAGGACGTCGCCGATCTGCTTGGGACTGCCCAGGTTGAACGGCCGGCCGACCAGCTCGGTGGCCCGCGCCTCGAACTGCGCCATGCGCAGCGAGAACTCGTTGGAGAGCCGGCGCAGGGCTTCGGGGTCAACCTTGATCCCGTCGTTCTCCATCGCCGCCAGCACGGCCGGCATCGGCCGCTCAAGGGTCTCATAGACCGTCAGCAGCCCCTCGCGCGCCAGGCGCGGCTTGAGCACCTCGTAGAGCCGCAGGGTGACGTCGGCGTCCTCGGCGGCGTAGGCGGTCGCCTCGGCCAGGGCCACGTGCTTAAAGCTCATCTGGGCCTTGCCGGTCCCAGCCACCTGCTTGAACGGGATCGGCTTGTGACCCAGCCAGAGCTCCGACAGCTCGTCCATGCCGTGGCCGTGCAGCCCCGCCTCCAGCACATAGCTGATCAGCATGGTGTCCTCGATCGGGGACACCTGGATCCCGTGTCGGGCCAGGACGGCGATGTCGTACTTGGCGTTCTGGGCCACCTTGAGCACCGCCGGATCTTCCAGCAGCGGCTTGAGGACGGCGATGGCCTGATCCAGCGGAATCTGGTCCAGATTGGCGGAGGCCTCGAACGCCAGGCCGTCGGCCTTCTCCTCGTGGCCCAGCGGGATGTAGCAGGCCTCGCCCGGCGCGATGGCCAGCGACACACCGCACAGGCCGGCGGTGGCCGAGGACAGGGCGTCGGTCTCGGTGTCGAAGGCCACCACGCCCTTGGCCGTGGCCTTGTCGACCCAGGCCTTGAGCGTGTCGAGGTCGCGCACGCAGGCATAGGCGGCGTGGTCGATCGTTACCGGCTCGGCGATGGGGGAGGCGGCCGCTCGGGCGGCGGCGCCCATGTAGGAGACCGTCGAGACCGGGGCCTTCGGCGGCGCGGCGGGGCGATCCCCCATGCCTTGGCCGAGCGTTCCCGGAACAGCGGCGGCCGAGCCGTCGCCGACACGGCGGGCCAGGGAGCGAAACTCCATCAGGTCCAGGAACGCGGCCAGCACATCCTTGTCCGCCTCGCGCACCTTCAGATCGTCCAGCGGCTCGGGCAGCGGCGTATCGCAGTCCAGCTTCACAAGCGCCCGCGACAGGCGAATCTGATCGGCGAAGTTGATCAGGGTTTCGCGGCGCTTGGGCTGCTTGATCTCACCGGCGCGGGCCAGCAGCGTGTCGAGGTCGCCGAACTCGGTGATCAGCTGGGCGGCGGTCTTGATCCCGATGCCCGGCGCGCCCGGCACGTTGTCGACGCTGTCTCCGCACAGGGCCTGAACGTCGACGACCTTGTCAGGATAGACGCCAAACTTCTCGAACACCTGCTCGCGCTCGATGCGGACGTTCTTCATCGGGTCGTACATCGACACACCGTCGCCGACCAACTGCATCAGGTCCTTGTCGGACGAGACGATCACCGCCTCGCCGCCCACTTCGCGCGCCTTGCAGGCGTAGGCGGCGATCAGGTCGTCGGCTTCGTAGCCAGGCAGCTCGATGGCGGGCACGCCAAACGCCCGCGTGGCCTCGCGCACAAGCGGGAACTGCGGGATCAGATCCTCGGGCGGCGGCGGACGGTGGGCCTTGTACTGGTCGTACAGGGTGTTGCGGAACGTCTTTTCCGAGTGGTCCCAGATCACCGCCAGGTGGGTGGGCGCATCCCCCTGCATGTCGCGCAGCAGCTTCCACAGCATGTTGCAGAAGCCCTGCACCGCCCCCACGGGCAAGCCGTCGCTCTTGCGCGTCAGCGGCGGCAGAGCGTGATAGGCGCGGAACAGATAGGCCGAGCCGTCGACCAGAAAGAGCCGGAGGGCGGGACCATCCTGCGTCAGGTGCGAAGCGGGCGGGGATTCGGAAACGACGTCGGTCATGGCCGCGAACATAGGGGGACCGGAGAGCCTCGGAAACCCTCTGGCGGGGCGCGATCAGCTGGCATAGGCTCGACCTGGGGTCGAGCATCGCCGTGAGCGTCTCGATGATTGTGTTGGGGGTTCCGGTGCTGTCGCGTCCGCTTGTGCTTGGCCTGATGATCTGTGGCCTATCGTTGTCGTCCGCCCATGCCGGCAACGATGACGCCCAGACGGGCTGGCGCCCCCAGTTCGTGCAACCGGTTCCCCAGGCCAAGATAAAAGCCGCGTTCCCGAAGACCGCCACGACCTCAGGCAAGGCCCTCCTCGGTTGCGTCGCAGCCAAGGATGGCAGGCTCGTCGACTGCAAGGTTCTCAAGGAACTGCCCGACGGCCAGGGGTTCGGAGAGGCGGCGTTGTCGGTCGTCGGCTATGAGCGGATCAAGACGAAGGATCGGGCAGGCGCTTCGGTCGAGGGACGCCCCGTACAGACCAGCTTTGAGTTTCTCGCGCCTGGCGACGCCAATCCTGACTGGATCCGCAAGCCAACCGGACAGGATATCGCCAATGTCTATCCGAAGGTGGCGTTGGAAAAGCGCGTCGGCGGTCGAGCAACCATCAAGTGCCAAGTGACAGTCGAGGGCTTCCTCGACGCCTGCAAGGTCTTGTTCGAAGAACCCGAGGGCATGAACTTCGGCGCGGCAGGCCTGCAACTGGCGCCGCAGTTCAGGATGTCGCCCATGATCCGGGGCGGCAAGGCGACGCCGGGCGGTGAGGTTACCATCCCGATCATCTGGTCAGAACCCATTGGCGTGTCCACGCTGGGCAGCACGCCCGTCGTGCTCGATCCGCCTTGGACACGCGTCCCCAGCCAAGCCGAGGTCGACGCCGCCTGGCCCAAGGGCGCGGCGGGGGTGCAATCGGGTCAAGCCGCTCTGCGCTGCGTGCTAACCAAAACGGGCCAGTTGCGGTCATGCGACGTGATCTCGGAGGCGCCGCGCGGCAAAGGCTTCGGACGCGCCGCCCTCGATCTTTCGAAACTCTTTCAAGTCAATGTCGACCCCAACGACAGAAGCGTTCGGGACTATAAGGTCGACCTGCCCTTCCGCTTCCGCGATCCGAGCCTGCCCGACAATCGCAGGCTGACCAAGCCGCGCTGGGTCACGACCCTGACGGCCGAGGGCATGGCGCTCATCTATCCCGAGGCCGCGATCAAGGCCAAGGTGCTGTCAGGCCGGGCGGCCGCGACCTGTGTCGTGACGGCCGAGGGACGGCTAACCAACTGCGAGGCCGCGCGCGAGAGCCCGGCGGGACTCGACTTCGGCGCGGCCGCGATCAAGGCCGCGTCGACGATGCGCATGAACCCCTGGACCAAGGAAGGCGACACCCTGGACGGACTAACCGTCACCGTTCCCTTCCAGTTCAGCTTCGCCGACGACACGCCCGCCGAACCGGTCAAGCCGGCGCAGGGAGGCCAACCCTGAGCCTTGGGCAGCCCGGCTGATCACAGCGCCAGCTTTCCTCGCCTTGCGGAAAGGGGGCATGAGGCGTAACGGAACGCCGCTCCGCGATCTGTCGCGGACCAGAGTTTTCAGGAGAGCGCGATGGGTTACCGGGTCGCCGTGGTCGGCGCGACGGGCAATGTGGGCCGCGAGATGTTCAACATCCTCGAGGAAGTAAAATTCCCCGTGGACAAGATGCACGCCATCGCCAGCCGCAAATCCATCGGCGTCGAGGTCTCGTTCGGCAACCAGATCCTGCGCTGCGAGGACCTGGAGCAGTTCGACTTCTCGACCGTCGACATCGTGCTGATGAGCGCCGGCGGCGCGATCTCCAAGGCCTGGGGCGAGAAGATCGGCGCGGCCGGTCCGATCGTTATCGACAATTCCAGCCACTTCCGGATGGACCCGGACGTGCCGCTGGTGGTGCCGGAAGTGAACCCGAACGCCGTCGACAAGCTGCCCAAGAACATCATCGCCAACCCCAACTGCTCGACCGCGCAGCTGGTGGTGGTGCTGGCCCCGCTGCACGCCGAAGCCAAGATCAAGCGCGTCGTCGTCTCGACCTATCAGTCGGTGTCGGGCGCGGGCAAAGAGGGCATGGACGAGCTGTGGGAGCAGACCAAGGGCGTCTTCGTCCTGGGCGCGCCGCCCCCCAAGAAGTTCACCAAGCAGATCGCCTTCAACGTCATCCCGCACATCGATGTGTTCATGGAGGACGGCTACACGAAGGAAGAGTGGAAGATGATGGCCGAGACCAAGAAGATCTTGGATCCAGCGATCAAGCTGACCGCCACCGCCGTGCGCGTGCCGGTCATGGTCGGCCACGCCGAGTCGGTGAACATCGAGTTCGAGACCCCGCTGGACGAGGAAGACGTCCGCGAGATCCTGCGCGACGCCGACGGCGTGGAAGTCATCGATAAGCGCGAGGACGGCGGCTACATGACGCCGAAGGAGAGCGCCGGCGAGTTCCCGGTCTATGTCTCGCGCATCCGCACCGACCCGACCGTCGAGAACGGCATCGCGCTGTGGTGCGTCGCCGACAACCTGCGCAAGGGCGCGGCGCTGAACGCCGTGCAGATCGCCCAGCTCCTGCACGACAAGGGCCTGATCAAGCAGAAAACCCCCGCCTGAAGCCCGCGACAAGCGGGTTGAAATCAGGGCTCCCGGGGCAGACGTCCCGGGAGCCCTTTTCATTTCCGACCATGAAGGACGGCGCCATGAAGGACGAAGCATGTCGGCGAGCGTGAACGAGACCCGAGACGAAGGCCGCGCGGCCCTGATCGCGGGCGTCGGCTGCTACACGCTGTGGGGCGTCCTGCCGCTGTACTTCCACCTACTGTCGACAATGGGCGTGGGCTCTTGGGAGATGATCGCCCACCGCACCCTGTGGGCCGCGCCATGGGCGCTGCTGATCGTGCTGCTGGCCCGGCAGGGCGGCCAGGTGGCTGCGGTGCTGCGGCAGCCCAAGACGCTGCTGGTCCTGGCGCTGTCGACCCTGGCGATCTTCGTCAACTGGTCGATCTACGTCTTCGCGGTGAACGCCGGGCACGTGATCGAGACCAGCCTTGGCTATTACATCAATCCGCTGATGAACATGGCGGCCGGGGCGTTGCTGTTCCGCGAGCGGATCAGCCGTGAGGGCGCCATCGCCATCGGCCTGGCCGCCGTCGGCGTGGCCATCCAGACCGCCGTCCTGGGCCACCTGCCGGTGATCTCACTGGGCGTGGCGCTCAGCTTCTGCGTCTACGCCATCCTGCGTAAACAGGTGAAGGCCGACGCCCAGACCGGCCTCTTCATCGAGTGCGCCTATCTGGCCATTCCGGGCCTGCTCTACGTGCTTCACCTGCAATCGACGGGCGCGGGCCATTTGGGGGCGGGCGCGGGCGTGACGACCCTGCTGATGCTGGCCGGCCCGGCGACCGTCGTGCCGCTGGCGCTGTTCGCCTGGTCGGCGCGCCGGATGCCGCTCAGCGCCATGGGCTTCCTGCAGTTCATCGCCCCCACCCTGCAGTTCGCGGTCGGGGTGTCGCTCGGCGAGCCGTTCACCCCGCTGCGGGCGCTGTCGTTCGTGTTCATCTGGCTGGGCGTGGCGGTGTTCGCCTACGGGGCCTGGAAGAAGACGCGGGTTGTGGCCGCCGCCTAAAGCGAAGCGTAGGCGGCCTCGATCAGGCGCACGGCGCGCGGGTCGCCGATCAGGGCGGCGCCTTGCTTGTTCATCACATAGGCCCCCGACACGCCGCGAGTCGGATCGGCGAAGGCGCACGAGCCGCCCCAGCCCGAATGGCCGAACGCCTCGGCCGTCGGGCCATAGAAGAAGTTGGGCTCATTGCGCATGAAGCCCGCGCCCCAGCTGATCTCGTAGGGCAGGACGAGATCCCGCCCCCGGATGCGCTCAGCGGTCGCGGCCTTGATCCCCGCCGGGGTGATCAGCGAGCGGCCGTCCAGGCTCCCGCCGCTGGCCAGCGCCCCCATCAGCCGCGCGAGAGCCGGCGCGGTGGCGTGGCCGTTGGCCGAGGGGATCTCGACCCGCCGCCACTCGGCCGCGCCCTTGCCGCCCGGCGAGGACCAGGGCTTGAAGAAGGCGGCCGTCACGGCGGCGTTGATCTCGCCAAACTGCGGCATGGCCGTGGGGCGCATCAGGTCGGCGACGCGGTCGTGCTCGCTGTCAGGCAGGCCGATCCAGAGGTCCAGGCCTAGGGGTTGGCAGATGTCCTCACGCAGCGCCGTCCCCAGGGTTCGACCATCGACGCGGCGGAAGATTTCGCCGGCGAGGTAGCCGTAGGTGACGGGGTGGTAGCCGCTGGCCGAGCCGATCGGGAACAGCGGCGCCATGGCCGCCAGCTTGGCGCAGGTCGCGTCCCAGTCGAACCAGATGGCCGGATCGGTCTCGTCCGGAAAGCCCGACAGGCCCGCTTGATGCGACAGGGCCTGCTCGACCGTGACGTCCTCTTTGCCGGCTTGCGCGAACTCCGGCCAGACATCGGCGACGCGCTGGTCATAGGCCAAGCGTCCCTCGTCGACGAGACGCGCGACCATCAGGGCCGCCACCGCCTTGGTGGTCGAGAACAGGGCCGTCAGGGTGTCGGGCCCGAACGGGACCTCGCGCTTGCGGTCGGCGAAGCCGCCCATCAGATCGACCACGATCTCGCCGTCGATGGCGAAGGCGAAACGCGCGCCCAGCTCGCCGCCATCCTGGAAATTGGCTTCGAAGACCTCGCGGACGCGGGCGAAGCGCTCGGGGCAGAGGCCGGTGATGTCGGTCATGTCTTAAGCCAGCCGTTCGATGCGGACAGAGGGAGAGGTTTGCTTCAGGCGCGCGCCCATGGCCACGATCGGCAGTTCGGGCGCGTTCCACTGCTTGGCCGCCGCGACGGTCTCAGCGACGCCGCCGACGGCGCGGGCCAGGCCGTGCGACAGGGTCTGGCCCTCAACCACGGCCGCCGCATAGAGCGCGGTGAGGAGGTCGCCGGTTCCGTTGGGCGCCGTGTCGATCTTCGCGTGCAGGGCCAGCCAGGCCTCGTCGGCGGTCGCCAGGACCGCGCCGATCTCGTCGCCGCGCCGCACCGACGAGACCAGGACCGGCTTGCCCAGCTGGCGAGCGGCGCGCAGGGCGGCCGCCGGCTCGCGGGCCTCGGCGCCCGTCAGCCATTGCAGCTCCCAGGCGTTGCAGGCGACGAGGTCGGCGCGGGGGACCAGGGTTTCGGCGATCGCCTTGGCGGTCTCGGCCGAGACGTAGAGCCCCTTGCCCTCGTCGCCCACCGTCGGGTCGACGATCACGGTCGGAGCCGACGCGAAGGCGCCGTCGCGGGGCGCGGCGCGAACGGCGTCGATGGCGCGCGCGGCGGCCTCGACCTGGACGGGGCTGGCGAAGTAGCCGGTGATGACGAGATCGGTCAGGCCAAGCAGGCCGTTGGCCGCGATCCCTTCCAGCATGCCCTCGAAGATTTCGATCGGCGTCGCCGCGCCACCGGGCGGGCCCCAGCCGGGATGGCGGCCAAACAGCACCGTGGGGACGACCATGGCGTCGATCGCGAACGGCGCGAGGGCGGCGGCCTGGGCGGTCGCGCCGACCTGGCTGCCGGCGACGTGGCTGGAGAGGATCAGGGCGAGCGGCATGACCTAGCGATTAGCCGAGGCCCGCGAGCTTGAACAGGCGTGGCGGCTTCCGAAACGCGGAAGGGCCCGCCGCTGGCGCGGCGAGCCCCCCCAAAGTCGAAGGCTTGGCTTTCTTAGTAGCGGTAGTGGTCCGGCTTGAACGGACCCTTCTCCGGCACGCCGATATAGTCGGCCTGGTCCTTGCGCAGCGTGGTCAGCTTCGCGCCCAGCTTTTCCAGGTGCAGGAAGGCGACCTTCTCGTCCAGGTGCTTGGGCAGGGTGTAGACATCGTTCTTGTAGGCAGACTTGTTGGTCCACAGCTCGATCTGGGCCAGGGTCTGGTTGGTGAACGAGGCCGACATCACGAAGCTGGGGTGGCCGGTGGCGTTGCCCAGATTCACCAGGCGGCCTTCCGACAGCACGATCAGCTTCTTGCCGTCCGGGAATTCCACGTGGTGGACCTGCGGCTTGATCTCGTCCCACTTGTAGTTGCGCAGGGCGGCGATCTGAATTTCGGAGTCGAAGTGGCCGATGTTGCAGACGATGGCGTTGTTTTTCATCTTCCGCATGTCGTCCAGCGTGATGACGTCCTTGTTGCCGGTCGCCGTCACGAAGATGTCGGCCTTGTCGGCGACGTCGTTCAGGGTCTGGACCTCATAGCCTTCCATCGCCGCCTGCAGGGCGCAGATCGGGTCGACTTCGGTGACGATCACGCGGGCGCCGCCTTGGCGCAAGCTGGCGGCCGAGCCCTTGCCCACGTCGCCATAGCCGCAGACCACCGCGACCTTGCCCGACAGCATCACGTCGGTGCCGCGACGGATCGCGTCGACCAGGCTTTCACGGCAGCCATACAGGTTGTCGAACTTGGACTTGGTGACGCTGTCGTTGACGTTGATGGCCGGGAACGGCAGCTCGCCCTTCTGGGCCATCTGGTACAGGCGGTGGACGCCCGTGGTGGTCTCTTCCGACACGCCGCCGATGGCCGCGCGAATGGCCGAATAGAAGCCCGGCTTCTCGGCCAGATACTTCTTCATCACGGCGTAGAGGGCCTCTTCCTCTTCGTTCTGCGGGTTGTCGAGGATCGAGGGATCCTTCTCGGCCTTGGGGCCCAGCACGCAGAGCAGGGTGGCGTCGCCGCCGTCGTCGAGGATCAGGTTCGGGTAGCCGCCGTCATGCCACTCGAAGATCTTGTGGGCGTATTCCCAGTACTCGACCAGGTTCTCGCCCTTGAAGGCGAAGACCGGGATGTTGGCGGCGGCGATGGCGGCCGCGGCGTGGTCCTGGGTCGAGAAGATGTTGCACGAGGCCCAGCGGACCTCGGCGCCCAGAGCCGTCAGGGTCTCGATCAGCACGGCGGTCTGGATGGTCATGTGCAGGCTGCCAGCGATGCGGGCGCCCTTCAGGACCTGAGCTGGACCATACTCGGCGCGCGTGGCCATCAGGCCCGGCATCTCGGTCTCGGCGATGGCGATTTCCTTGCGGCCGTAGTCGGCGAGCGAGATGTCCTTGACGATATAATCGGCCACGTGCGGCTCCTGCGGGATGGGGTCTTGCAGCCCTTATATCCCCCCCAGCCCTTCCGAGCAATTAACGCATAAAGATATCCTTATGCGATAGCGGCGCTAGAAGCCCAGTTCGGGCTGAGCCGCGCCAGGCTGCTGCTTCTCAGGCAGGTGGCAGGTGAAGGTCGAGCCATTGCCAGGCTCGCTCTCCAGCGCCACCCAGCCGCCGTGCAGCTCGACCAGCGCCTTAACGAGCGCCAGGCCCAGGCCCGGCCCGCCACGATCGCGGCCGACGAAGCGGTCGAAGATGTGGGCCTGGACGTGGAACGGAACGCCCCGACCGGTGTCGGTGACATCAAGCCGCACCTCGCCCAGGGCCCGGCGGGCCGAGAGGGTGACACGGCCGCCCGGCGGGGTCTGGCGCAGGGCGTTCTCGACCAGATGATCCAGCGTCTGGGCCAGGCGTTTGGCGTCGCCGCGGATCAGGCCGACGTCCTCCTCGCACTCGACGGCCAGGGTCACCGCGCCCAGTTGAGCGTCCTTCAGGGCCCGCTCCTGGGCGTTCATCAAGAGGTCCGAGACGCGGATGTCCTGGATCTCCAGCGCCATCTCGCCGGCGTCGATCTGGGCCATGTCCAAAACATCGTCGATCGAGCGGGCCAGCTGGGTGGCGGCGGCGCGCACGGCGGCGACATGGTTGCGGCCGCGCTCGGAAAGGCCGTCGGCGCGTTCCAGCAGCTCGGAATAGCCGATGATCGTCGTCAGCGGGGTGCGCAGCTCGTAGGAGACATTGCCGACGAAGTCGCGCTTCAGGCGCTCGGCCTCGTCCAGCGCGGCCGAACGGTCAGCCAGGGCGCTCTGCAGGTCGCGGGTGTCGGTGACGTCGGCGAAGGCGATCAGGGTCGCGCCGTCCGGCAGCGGCCGGCTCTGATAGACCACGATGCGGTCGTCCGAGGTGCGCACCTCGCCCGAGGTCGGGGCGCGCATCTGCGGATCGGGATCGGCCACCCGGCCCTTCAGCTCGCGCCAGAACGCCAGGTCGTGCAGGCGCGGCACGCACAGCTCGACCACGCCCTCGAAGTCGCCGGCCGCCTCCAGCGCGTGCGGCGTGACGTTCCAGAAGGTCTCGAAGGCCTCGTTGTGCAGGCGCAGGCGACCGTCCGAGCCGAACACGGCGACGGCGTCGTTCAGCTTGTCCAGCGTGGCCTGCTGCACCTGGATCAGGGCGTTGTACTGGGCCTTCAGGCGCAGCTCGCCGGTGATGTCGGAATAGATCAGCAGCATGCCGCCCAGGGGGTGCGGCTGGCGCACGACCTTCAGCGTCCGGCCGTCGGGCAGGTGCCACAGATCGTCGGCCTGGGGCCCCAGGCTCTCGTAGCGGGCCAGCTCGGCGGCCTTCCAGACGGCGTAGTCGATCGTCTCGGGCAGGCGGCGGCGCTGGCGCAGGCGATCGAGGATCTCGCCGTGGGTCGGACGGTCGGCCAGCCAGGCCGGCTCAAGACCCCACAGCTCGGCGAAGGCGGTGTTGTGGAACGACAGGCGCCGCGTGGCGCTGAAGATCGCCACGGCCTCGGCGATATGGTTCAGGGTCTCGTCGTGGGCCTCGACGTGCTTCTTGAAGGCGTCGCGGACGTCCTCGATCTCGGTCACGTCGGCGCAGAACACACCCACCCCGCCACCTTCCAGCGGCTGGGCCGACAGGCGGAAAGCGCGGCGGCGGCCCTCGAGGTTCACCCAGCGGATCGCCTCACGGCGCTCGCCCTTCTCGGCGGCCTCGATGACCATGGCGTCGACGGCGCGGTCGAAGCTCTTGCCCATCAGCGCCGGGGCCGAGGCCGAGCCGGCCCCCACCGCGCGAACGAAAGCCGTATTGCCCCAGACCGCCTGACCATCCGCGCCGGCGATCCAGGCGGGTTCGACCACGCTGTCGACAAAGGCCGCGAAACGCGTCGCCGAGGGCAGGCCCGCGTCGTGGCCGCTGACCGGCGCCAGGCGCAGCCAGACCATGGCGCCCGCCGCGCGCCCCTCGACGGATACCCAGCCGCCCTGCCCGCGCGCGTCGAAGGCGCAGGACTGGCCACGCTCGAACAGGGCCGAAAGCTTGTGGGCGTGATCGGGATCGGCGCTTCCGAGCGCGGCGACCACCGCCTCGACCTCGGCCGGAACGCCCAGCACCCGAGCGCAGACGGTCAGGCCCTCGGCGCCCGCCATCAGGCTGGGGCGACCGGCCTCGACGCCGATGACGGCCGAATCGAAGGCTTCGACCCAGCCGGGCGCCTCGGCGTCGCCGCTCTGCAGGGCCAGGCGGGCTTTCAACGCCGCGATCCGCGCCTCGAAGCCCCGCCGCTGGCCGAACGCCCAAAGGGCGACGCAAAGCGCGAGGCATACCGCCCCGGCCGCCGCCGCGAGGATCAGGTCATACGAAGTCATCAAAACGGGTCGCTGCCCCAGCGGGTCTTCGAATCAGAATCCCAGATTAGTCGGGTCCTGACCAGAGCGCGATCAAGCCGCCAACGACGCCCCTCGCGATTTCCCCGAAACGGGCGCTGGCGCCGCCCGCCAATCGCTCTATTTGGAAGTCCATGACCTGGTCCGATCGCCTCGCCCCGTCGCTGGACGACTTCGCCGCCCTGGGCAAGGCGGCCTTCGACGCCCTGCCCGACGGCTTCCGCGCGCTGGCCGGCGACGTGGTGATCCGCGTCGACGATTTCCCGGACGAGGAAGTGCTGGACGCCCTGGGCATCCAGGACCCGTTCGAGCTGACCGGCCTCTATCAGGGCGTCGATCTGGGGCAGCGCTCGGTGCTGGACTTCGCGACCCAGCCCTCGCGTGTGTTCCTGTACCGCCGCCCGATCCTCGACGAATGGGCCGAGCGCGGCGATGTCAGCCTGGGCGACCTGATCACCCACGTGCTGGTCCACGAGATCGGCCACCATTTCGGCCTGTCGGACGACGACATCCACCGCATCGAGGACGAGGCATGAGTCTGTTTGACTCCGACATGTGGCGCGAACGCATGGACGAGCGCTGGTTCGACACCGGCGTGGCCATGGCCGAAGCCGGCGCCGTCGATATCGTCGCGATCGAGGACGAGAAGGTCACGGCCCACGTCACCGGCAGCGTCGGCGACCTCTATGTCGTGCAGCTGTGGGCGCCGGCCGGCGAGGGAACCTGCACCTGCCCGGGCTTTGAGAAGTTCGGGGCCTGCAAGCACCAGGCGGCCGTGGTCGCCGCCGCCAACGCCGCCGATCTCGGTAAGGTCCGCGACCGCATGGCCCGCCTGCGCGACGGCCTGGCGGTGGACAGCAAGGAAGCCCTGATCGAGCGCCTCGCCGAGCTGGCCCGCCTGCAGCCGGCCGTGCTGGCGGCGCTGGAGGGGCGCTAGAGCGCCGCCAGCACCCGCTCCGCCCACGTCGGCACGATCTCGCTGGCCGGCCCATACAGCTTCTCGTCGAACATGTAGGCGTTGGCCGAAGGCTCCAGATTGATCTCACAGGTCGACACGCCCATCGCCCGCGCCTCTGCCACGAAGCCGGCGGCCGGATAGACCGAGCCCGAGGTGCCGATCGAGACGAAGAGGTCAGCGCGGCTCAGGGCCTCGTCGATCTCGCCCAGGAATAGCGGCATCTCGCCGAACCAGACGACGTGCGGCCGTGCGCCGTCGGCCCTCCCGCAAGCTCCACAGACGGCCTCGGCGGTCAGATCCGTCATGTCCGGCGTCAGCGCCTGGCAGTGATCGCAGCGGGTGACCGCCAGCTCGCCGTGCATGTGGACCACGCGGGACGAGCCCGCCTTCTCATGCAGGTCATCGACATTCTGGGTGCAGAGGAAAAGCTCGCCGCCGCGCGACGCGAGCTCTGCTTCCAGCCGTGCGAGGGCGACATGGGCGGCGTTGGGCGAGGCCTCGGCCAGATTGGCGCGGCGGGCGTTGTAGAAGGCGCGCACCAGGGCCGGATCGCGCGCGAAGCCCTCGGGCGTGGCGACGTCCCGCAGGTCGTACTTCGTCCAGACCCCGTCCTTGTCGCGGAAGGTTCCCAGCCCGCTCTCGGCCGAGACGCCGGCTCCAGTCAGCACGAAGATCCTCATTCCGAGCCCCTCTTGGTCAACAAACCTGACGCCGCCGTCACTTTTCATTTGACCGGCGTCAAACGTTGAGTTGACACTGTTTAGATCAAAAAAGGCCCGCGCAAGACGGGCTCGCCCACGGCCGATTAGGGAGAGCCGCCATGACGGACAAGAACATTACCAAGGACGCCATGTACGACGCGGTGGCGCCGGACGACTTCGAGGCGATGCTCGAACTCGACCGCTACGGCAACCGCTCGACCGCGTTCGACAAGATCATCTCCGCGACCCACGATCACTTCTGGGATCCGCTGGACAAGGCCTATATCGACTTCGACGAGCCGTTCGACATGGAGAACCAGGCGCTGGTTCCCGAGGACATGGTCATCGCCCTGTCGACCGACTACGTCTCCGACCACCTGTCCGATCCCAAGCAGCGCATCCGCTTCATCAACCAGTCGGTCTTGCGGAACTTCTCGTCGATCCTGCACGGCGAGCAGGGCGCGCTGAACCTGTCGGCCAGCCTCTGCCACGTGCTGAAGGACCAGGGCGCCCAGGAATACGCGGCCAACCAGACCCGCGAAGAAGCCCGTCACGTCACGGCCTTCGCCAAGTATATCAAGGCCCGCTGGGGCCGGCCGGTCGAATGCGGTCCAGCCCTGAAGACCCTGCTGGTCGAGATCATCGGCGCGCCCGAGGTCTACAAGAAGATCATCGGCATGCAGATGCTGGTCGAGGGCCTGGCCATGGGCGCCTTCGCCACCTTCTACAACAAGATCCATGATCCGGTCGGCAAGAGGATGCTGCAGCTGGTCATGACCGACGAGGCCTTCCACCACAAGTTTGGGAAGATCTGGGCCGACCGCACGGTGCCCAAACTGAGCGCGGAAGAGCACGCGATCATCGAGGACTGGGCGGCGCACTGCTTCCAGACCCTGCTGTTCAACCTCGTCTCGCCCCACCAGCAGCTGGATCTCTACGCCGAGTTCGGCCTCGACCCCGACAAGGTGGTCGAGGAGTACGGGAAGATCATGACCGACGACGTGCGTCGGGAGAACATGAAGGAGCAGACCAACATCTTCCGGGTGCTGGTCAAGACGCTGCTCAACGCCGGCATCATCACCGACCGCACCAAGGCCTTCTACGCCATGTACGTCGATCTCGACGAGCTGAAGGGCGAAGGCGAGCGGATGGTCGGCGACGACATCGCCGAAGAAGGCATCCGTCACCTACAGGCGATCAACTTCAAGGACCGGCCAACGGCCGCGATTAATATCGCGGCCGAGTAGCAAGACTGTTTTCGGCGGTCAGCATCGTCGCCGAGTAGGGCGTCCCACCACCCCGCCCGGCGCAGCGCCGCCCCGCCGGAACCCCGGCGGGGCGGTCGTCGTTTTAAGACGACCCGCCCATCCGCACAGCTTGCGACGGCGTATCGTCAGAGCGCCCGGCCCATGGGCGCGCCCAGACTGGAGCTTCCATGCGCGCCGCCCTGCTCGCCCTGCCGCTCGTCCTGTCGCTGAGCGCCTGCGTCTCCGGCCCCAGCGGCAATCCCAACCCGCCCCAGCCCGCCAAGACCGTCGAGCTCGAACGCTATCTGGGCAAATGGTACGAGGTCGCGCGCTACGACATGCGGTTCGAAAAGGGCTGCGAGGGCGTCACGGCGGAATACTCCAAGCGCACCGACGGCCTGATCCGGGTGCTCAACACCTGCCGCCAGGGCGCGCTGGACGGCCCGGTCAAGACCGCCGAAGGCAAGGCCAAGGTCGTCGACCAGGCGACCAACGCCAAGCTGAAGGTCAGCTTCTTTGGGCCCTTCTTCGGCGACTACTGGGTGCTAGACCGCGCCGAAGACTACAGCTGGGCGATCGTTGGCGAAGGCTCGGGCAAGTATCTCTGGCTGCTGTCGCGGCGCCCGCCGACGCCGGCCGACCGTGAGGCCCTGACCGCGCGGGCCAAGACGCTGGGCTACGACGTCGGCATGCTGCGGCAGACCCAGCAGCCAGCGCCCTGAACCCTGAGCCCTGAGCCCTGAGCCCTGAGCCCACCTGAGGTTGGGCTTCCGATCCCGCGAAAGCCGTGGAAGAGTGGCGGCATGAAAACCGCCCTGACCCTCCTCGCCATCTTCGGCGCCCTGGCCACCACCGCCTGCACCGACAGCAAGCGCGCCCGCAATGACGCCACCTGGACCGACCGCCCGGCCGACATCACCTGCTGGAGCTACGGGACCGAGACCTTCAAGGGCCGGTCGACCGGCAAGGTCGAATATGACGAGGGCCGCATCTCGTTCGTGGACGCCGCCAGCAGCCGCTACACGACGATCGACGGCGAATGCCGCGTCGTCTACGAGCCGCGCCCCAACTGAGGCGGGCGACGCGTCGCGTCTTGATCCGCGAACAAAGCTGGAACATGATCGCGCCCGATGGACGTGATCATCCAGCTGCAAAGCCGCCCGAGACCACCCTCGCCGTGACGCGGGGGCGGCGCGGCTGCTCGTGGACCTCGGCTATGCGCCGCTGGCCGAGGTGACTCTGCCGAACGGCCGCCGCGCCGACCTGATGGCGCTTGGCCCCAAGGGCGATCTGCTGATCGTTGAGGTGAAGTCGAGCCTGGAAGACTTCCGGGTCGACCGTAAGTGGGGCGAGTACGCGCCGTTCTGCGACGCCTTCTACTTCGCGGTAGCGCCGGACTTTCCCGAAGGGGTGCTGCCGGACGAGCCGGGCCTGCTGGTCGCCGACGGCTTTGGCGGCGCGGTCGTGCGCGAGGCGCCGCTCACCCCGCTGGCGCCGGCGCGTCGCAAGGCCCTGACGCTGGCGTTCGCCCGCCTCGCCGCCTGGCGGGCGGCCGGGGTGAACGCCGAGCGTCTCAGCCTTTAAGTTAGTCGCGGGCGCGCGCGATCAGGTATCCAACGCCCAGGCCGATCGCGAAAGCGCCCAGGGCCACGCCCAGCGGATGGGCCTCAGCGACGTGATGGGCTTCCTGGGCCTTCTCGCGGGTCCAGGCCGCGCCGACCTTGGCCTTGTCGGTCGCGAAGGTGCGGGTCTGTTCGGCGACTTCGGCGGCGGTCTCGCGCGCGGACTTCACGGCCTTACTGACCGCTTCCTTGGCGCGCTTGGTCTTTTCGGTCGCGACCTTCTCGACGCCGTCCAGGGCGGCTTCGAGGTCGGATGAGGGGAAACGGGTGACGTCGGTCATGGGCAGGCTCCTCGGCTTGAACCACACTAACACGTCGGACCCGCTTTAGTTCTCGCGAACGACCTTCAAAACCGCCTCGCCGTAGCGATCGAGCTTGCCCTGGCCGACACCGCCGGCCTTGCCGAGCGCGGCCAGGGTGGCCGGCCGCGCGGCGGCGATCTCGGCCAGGGTGGCGTCATGGAAGATGACATAAGGCGGCACGTGCTGCAGCTGCGCCGCCTCCTTACGCCAAGCGCGAAGGGCCTCGAACAGCACCTGGTTCTCGGCTGGGATGGCCAGAGCCTTGCCCTCGCGGCGCTTGCGCAAGGTCCCGCCGCCGCGACCACCGCCGTCGGGCGCTTCGACCGTCTGGCGCAGGGCCACACGGCGCTCGCCGCGATAGACCTGCCGCACGCCTTCGACATCGCCCAGGCCGATCAGCGGGCGTCCATCATTGGGGTCCTCGCGCAGCAGGCCCTCGAAGATCAGCGTGTCGAACAGGTCGCGCCAGGCCGGCTGGCTCATCTCCCGCCCGATGCCGAAGGTCGGCAGTTGCGCCTCGCTGGGCGTCACGTCCTTGGTCTTGCCCAGCAGGTGCTCGATCACGCGCCCGCGCCCCAGCCGCCCGCCCAGCCGGTGCACGGCCGAGAGGGCCTTCTGCGCGGCCTCGGTGGCGTCGGTCGCGGCCGGCGGCGAGACGCAGATGTCGCAGACCCCGCAACGGGCCACGCCCTCTTCGCCGAAATAGCGGCGCACCGCCGCCGCGCGGCAGGTGACGCCTTCCAGCATGGCGTAGAACTGGCGCAGCTTGCGCGACTGGACCTGTTTGACCTCGTCGGGCGCCTCGCGAGTCTCGATGCGGCGGGCGGCCCAGGCCATGTCGGCCGAGCCATAGAGGGTGATGCCCTCGGCCGGCTGACGGTCACGGCCGGCGCGGCCGACCTCCTGCCAGTAGGCTTCGATGGCGGCGGGCGGGTCGGCGTGGATCACGAAGCGGACGTCGGGCTTGTCGACGCCCATGCCGAACGCGATCGTCGCCACCATCACCGCAGCGTCGGCCTCCAGAAAGTCTTCCAAGCGGCGAGCGCGGACGGCCTTGTCGAGGCCTGCGTGGTAGGCCAGGGCCGGCACGCCCTCTGCGTTCAGCTTCTCGGCAAGCTTTTCGGTAGCGTCGCGCGAGCCGGCATAGACCACGCCCGAGCGGCCCCGCCGCTCCAGAACAAGCTCCACGACCCGATCGTGGCCCTTGCCCCGCTTGCGCTCAGCGTTCAGCGCCAGCTCCGGACGGGCGAAGCTGTCGACGAACTCGGCCGCGCCGTCCAGGCGCAGCTCGGCGCGAATGTCGTCGCGGGTTCGGGCGTCGGCCGTGGCGGTCACGGCCAGACGCGGCACGTCGGGGAACAGCTCGGCCAGCCGCCCCAGCATCCGGTATTCAGGCCGGAAGTCATGACCCCACTGGCTGACGCAGTGAGCCTCGTCGACGGCGACCAGGGCCAGGGGCGTGCGCGACAGACGCTCCAGCATCGACGGCTGCATCAGGCCTTCGGGCGAGAGATACAGCAGGTCGACCTCACCGGCGTCGATCCGCCGCCAGATGTCCGAGCGCTCGTCCAGCGAGATGTTGCTGTCCAGCCGCTCGGCCGCCACGCCCGCCTGGCGCAGGCCCTGGACCTGGTCAGCCATCAGCGCGATCAGCGGCGAGACGACGAGGCCGACCCCCGGCCGGATCAGTGATGGGATCTGATAGCACAGGCTCTTGCCGCCGCCCGTGGGCAGCACGGCCATGGCGCTACGCCCGGCCAGGATCTCATTGACTACCCCGGCCTGCATGCCCCGGAAATCGGCGTGGCCGAAGGTGCGGCGCAGGACATCGCGCGCCTGATCAAGCTCTGGGGATTCGGGAGGAACGTACACGGGCGTGGTTATGACGGCCCGCCCGCGCCGCGCCAAGGCACGATCGCCGGCGCCGGCGTTTCTCTGACGGCGAGGCCCGAAAACCGCCGCGTTCATATCTCGTCAATCTTGTCGCGCGTTCTGTGGGGTTCGGCTAAACGGAACGCGCTCAAAGACCCCCCGGCGCGCGCAGGAACGATACCAACATGGCGAACGGACCCTTCGGCGGAAACAAGCCGGCGAAGCCGCAACGCACCCCGCTTCAGGCCCTGGTCTATTGGGGAACGGTGCTGGGCATCTGGGGCCTGATCTTCGTCGTGGCCTTCTTCGCGGTGTTCGCCCGCGACCTGCCCGACACCTCGACCCTGTACGACGTCAAGCGCCAGCCCTCGATCAACTATCTGGACCGTTCGGGCGCCCTGTTGGCCGTGCGCGGCAGCCAGTATGCGCCGCCAGTCGACATCGACGCCCTGCCCGAGTACGTGCCGGCCGCCTTCGTGGCGATCGAGGACCGCCAGTTCTACCACCATTTCGGCTTCAACCCGTGGGGCATCATCCGTTCGGCGATCTGGAACGCCACCCATGACGGCCCCCAGCGCGGCGGCTCGACCATCACCCAGCAGCTGGCCCGCAACCTGTTCCTGAGCCCGGCCCAGAACTATCGCCGCAAGGCCCAGGAGCTGATCCTGGCGATCTGGCTGGAGATGAAGTTCTCCAAGAAGCAGATCCTGGCCCTCTATATGAACCGGGTCTATTTCGGGGCCGGCGCCTACGGCATCGAAGCCGCCTCGCAGCGGTATTTCAACAAGCCGGCGAGGGACCTTTCCATCGGCGAAGCAGCCCTGCTGGCCGGCATGATGAAGGGCCCCGCCCGCTACTCGCCGGTCTCGGCCAAGGAGCGCGCCGCGCGCCGCGCCACCATCGTCCTGGACGAGATGGTGCGCATCAAGGCCATCACGCCCGAGCAGCGCGACCAGGCCTTCAGCACGCCCGTGCAGGTCTCAGCCACCCTTGCCAATCAGCGCGCCCAGTACTTCACCGACTATATCGACGCCCAGGTCCGCTCGCTGGTCGGCGAGCCGACCGAGGACCTGGTGGTCGAGACCACTCTGGACCTGCCGATCCAGGTCGCCGCCGAGCGCGCCGTGAAGCTGGGCGTCGAGGGCCACATCAGCCAGGGCGTCCAGCAGTCGGCGCTGGTGGCCATCGACGGCGAGGGCCGCATCCGCGCCTATGTCGGCGGGGCCGACTACGCCGACAGCCAGTTCGACCGCGCCACCACCGCCCGCCGTCAGGCCGGCTCGGCCTTCAAGCCGTTCGTCTACCTGACCGCCATGGAGCAGGGCCGCACGCCCGACATGCTGGTCGTCGACGAGCCGGTGAAGATCGGCAACTGGGAGCCGCGCAACTACACCGGCAAGTACCTGGGCGAGATCACCCTGCAGACGGCCCTGGCCCAGTCGATCAACACGGTCGCTGCGCGCCTGGCCAGCGAGGTCGGCACCAGCAACGTCGCCGATACCGCCCGCCGCCTGGGGATCACCAGCAAGATCCAACTAGACCCGTCGATGGCCCTGGGCGCGGTCGAGGTCTCGCCGATGGAGATGGCCCAGGCCTACGCCCCGTTCTCGAACGGCGGCTTCCTGGCCAAGGGCTATGGCATCGAGCGCATCCGCACCGCCAAGGGCAAGGTGCTGTACGACCACAATGTCGACAAGCAGGCCCGCGCGGCGGTGATCGGCTCGCCGGCCCTGCAGTACATGAACCAGATGATGCGCGACGTCGTGATCTCGGGCACGGGGACGCGCGCCAACGTCCCGGGCTACGACATCGCCGGCAAGACCGGCACGACCAGCGACTACCGCGACGCTTGGTTCGTCGGCTACACGGGCGGCTTCGTCACCGCCGTCTGGACCGGCAAGGACGACAACACGCCGATGCGGCGCGTCAGCGGCGCGGGCGCTCCGGCCGAGATCTGGCGCACGTTCATGGCCGCCGCCCTGCCCCGCCTGAAGGTCACGCCCATCCCCGGCGGCGTCCCGCCGCCCCCGGAAGCGCCCGACCCGATCGGCGACCTGATCAATCCCGCGCCCGAAGGCCAGGCGGCCGAGACGCCGGCGGGAACCGCGCCACCGCCGGGTCAGCTGCCTTATTGAGTACGATGCTCCCCCGCGATGCGGGGGAGCTGTCGCGGAGCGACTGAGGGGGCGAACTGGATATTGGCCGCGTTAGCCCCCTCCGGCCCTCTGGGCCACCTCCCCCGCAGCACGGGGGAGGATCTTACGCAAAGCTAAGCCCCGATCGCGTGCAGCTCCGCGGCGTGCGCACGCAGCCAGGCCCGGTGCGGCGCGGGATCGCCCGCCAGTCGCTCGCACAACGCCCAGAATTTCGGCCCGTGATTGGCCTCGATCAGGTGGGCGCACTCGTGAGCGGCGACATAGTCGGCCACCGCCGCCGGGGCCAGGATCAGCCGCCAGCTATAGCGGATTGCCGCCGGCGCTCGGGACGTGGCGGGCCGGCAAGAGCCCCAACGGGCCTTCGGATCGGCGACGGCCACGGACGGCATCGGGCGACCCAGGGCGGCGGCGTGGACGGCGGTGCGCTCGGTCAGCACGCTCAGCGCCTCACGCTTGGCCAGACGGATGACCTTCAGCCCCCAGTTGGGATCATCGGGCGCAATGATGCGGCCCTCTTCCAGCCGGGCGCGGCCAGGGCCGACCTCCAGGCGATAGGGCTTGTCGTTCAAGCGCAGCACGCCGCCGGGCGCCAGGCTCATCCGCTGGGGCAGGGCCTCCAGCTGCTTGGCGATCCAGCCGGATTTCTCCTGGGCGAAGGCGACGGCCTCGTTCAAGCGCTTGGGGCTCGGCGCCAGGGCGACGATCTCGGACTTGGCGCGATCAACCCTCAGCGACACCCGCCGCGCCCGGCCGTCGACGCGCAGCCGGATCGGCCAGCCGCCGATCTCCAGCCGATCGCCGTCCGAAAACCTTTGAGCCGCGCGTGAGAACATGGGCGGTAAGATCGTATGCGTCGGGGTTCGTCGCAAGACGGCGGTGAGTGGATTGAGGCGGCTTTTGGAAGCCCATTTCCATGCCTTCCTAGGCCTCGTGCCTAGGACCCAGGGTTCCACCGACGTTGAGTTGGAAGGCGCGATCCCCACTTCGCCGCTCACGACAGGAAAGGCCGCGTCTAGCCCCGCCATGGGCCCTAGGCACAAGGCCTAGGAAGGCGGGGAGATTGGTTTCCGGACCGTATTAGGTCCCCGCCCATAGGGTATGAATAGCCGCCTCTTAAGCTTCTTCGGCGAAGTTCGGATCGCACTTGCGGATGAAGGCTCGCACGCGGGGATAGATCTCCTCGCGGAACCGGCGGCCGTTGAACACGCCGTAGTGGCCGACACTGGGTTGGACGTAGTCCAGCTTCATGTCCTCGGGAATGTTCGAGCACAGGCCGTGGGCGGCCTGGGTCTGGCCGATGCCGGAGATGTCGTCGTTCTCGCCCTCGACCGTCATCAGGCCGATGTCGGTGATCGCCTCGGGTTTCACCCGTGTGCCGCGATGCATGAGCTCGCCCTTGGGCAGCAGGTGCTGCTGGAAGACGATGTCGATGGTCTGAAGATAGAACTCCTCGGTCAGGTCCAGGACCGACAGATACTCGTCATAGAACTCCAGGTGCTTGTCGGCGCTGTCGCCATCGCCCTTCACCAGGTCGTTGAAATAGCGGCGATGGGCCTCCTGGTGGCGCTCGGCGTTCATGCTCATGAAGCTGGCCAGCTGGACGAAGCCTGGATAGACGCGCCTTCCCGCGCCCACATAGGGCGGCGGCACGGTGTAGATCATGTTCGACTGGAACCAGGTGAACGGCTTTTCCTCGGCCAACTGGTTGGTCACGGTCGGCGACAGGCGCGCGTCGATCGGCGAGCCCATGAAGGTCATGCTGGCCGGACGCGAGGGGTGGTTCTGCTCGGCCATCAAGGCGGCGGCGGCCAGAACAGGCGGGCCGGGCTGGCAGACGGCGACCACGTTCGGACGCGGGCCCAGCACTTCCAGCATCTGGATGACGTGGTCGATATAGTCGTGGAAGTCGAAGCGACCCTCCAGGACCGAGACCTCGCGCGCGTTGATCCAGTCGACGATGAAGACCGCGTGGTCGGGCAGGAAGGCCTCGACCGTACCCCGCAGCAAAGTCGCGTAGTGGCCCGACAAGGGCGCGACGATCAGCACCGCCGGGTCCAGCGAGAACTTTCCGGCCCGACGCATGTCGGCCATGTCGCGGTCGAACTGGACGAGGCGGGCCCAGGGGCTCTCCCAGACCACCGTCGGCCGGACGCGGACATCGACCTGACCGACCTTGATCTTGTCGATGTTCCACTTGGGCTTGCCATAGCGCCGGGTGACGTTGGCGAACAGGTCCGCGCCGGCGTGCATGCGCCGGCCAAGCGCCGACTCAGCGGCCGGGTTCAGTGGCGATCCCCAGAAGTCCCGGGCCGCCAGCGCCATTCGGCGCATCGGAGTGGAGGCGTAGTAAGCCGCCTCGTGAAGGGCGTAGAGCATGTCGCACCCGCAATGTTGCAGCGCAGCATAGCATACCGAAAGCTAAAGGAGTCTATCCTTCGAACGCATTTCGCGCCGCTTCATGGGGTCGCCGCGCTTACCCCGCCATCGCCGCCTTGATCCGCGCGGCGATGTCGGCGGGCGGCTGGTTGTAGGGGATCACCGTGCTGAAGCGCCCCTTGGGGTCCATCAGATAGATCAAGGTGGAGTGGTCCATGGTGTAGCCCGGCCCCGTCCCGACCTTGGCGTAGTAGACCTTGTAGGCCTTGGCGGCGGCGTCGATCTGGGCCTGCGAGCCGGTCAGGCCGATCGTCGACTTGGGCACATAGTCGGCCGACAGATAGGCCTTCATCTGGGCCGCGCTGTCGCGCTCGGGGTCGATCGAGATGAAGACGATCTGCAGGTCCTTGGCCTCGTCGCCCAGCAGCTCGGTGGCGGCCGCCAGCCCTTGCAGGGTTCCCGGGCAAACGTCGGGGCAGTAGGTGAAGCCGAAGAACACCGCGCTCCACTTGCCCTTCAGCACCTTTTCGGTAGTCGCGACGCCGTTCTGGTCGACCAGTTGGAAGGGGCCGCCCACCGCGGCCGACGGCTGGCTCTTCAAAGCGCTGGCGCGCCAGGCCAGGCCGCCGATGACCAGCAGACCCAGCAGGCAGACGACGATCAGGACCAGACGTTGACGAAGCATCGGCGGCGCATCCTTTTGTCTCAGCCCATCCTTTTGCACTCGCAAAGCGCGCAATTCTGGACAATCCTGCGGCCATGGCTGACGTCTCGTTCGCTGGAATGCCCGAGGATCCACGCCGCAACGGGCTCGATAGGCCGGGCGAGGATCCGGCGCAAGACGACGCCTGGAGTTGGACGGCGCCCGGCCTGCGTCGCAGCCGCCTTCGGGTTCGCACGCTGCTCGCCCAGCGCTGGGCCTGGGTCGTAGGCCAAACGGCCGCCCTGCTGGTCTCGGGTCTGGCTTTGAAGATGCACGTGCCCTGGGCGATGTGCTTCACCCTGGTGGCGTTGTCGGCCTGGCTGAACGTCCTGCTGGGTCTAGCGGCCAACGGCCAGCGAATGGCCCGCGACGGCGAGGCCACGGCCCAGATCGCCTTCGACATCCTGCAGCTGTCGGCGCTGTTCTACCTGACGGGCGGCGCGCTCAATCCCTTCGCCCTGCTGCTGATCGCGCCGGTGACCCTGGCGGCCTCGACCCTGCCGGCGCGCTATGCGATCGGCCTGGGCGTCCTCGCCATCGCCGCCTCGATCCTACTGGCCTTCTTCCACATGCCGCTGCCCACCGTGAACGGCGCGCCGATGGGCTTCAATCCCAGCCCGACCATGATGGCGATGATCGTCGCGGCGCGGATCGCCGGCATCATCCTGACCGCCGCCTACGCCTGGCAGGCGGCCAGCGAGTCCGCGCGGATGGAGCTGGCCCTCAACGTCACCGAGACCGTGCTGGCCCGCGAGCAGCGGCTCTCGGCCCTGGGCGCCCTGGCGGCGGCGGCGGCGCACGAACTGGGCACGCCGCTGGCCACCATCTCGGTCGTCTCGCGCGAGATGGCCCGCAACGCCACCAACGAGGAGATCCGCGAGGACGCCGAGCTCTTGATCGGCCAGGCCGCCCGCTGCCGCGAGATCCTGCAGCGCCTGACCGAGATGCCCGAGGCCCAGGACGCCGTCCACGAGCGCATGAGCCTGGTCCAGCTGGTCCAGGACGTCATCGAGCCGCACATGGTCCACGGCATCCGGGTCGAGGCCGTGGTCAACGGCCCCTCGGGCGAGACCGCCCCCGACATCTGGCGCCGGCCCGAGATCATCCACGCCATGACCTCGATCGTGGAGAACGCGGTCGACTTCGCCCGCAGCGAGGTGATCGTCATCGCCCGCTTCGACCCGCGACATATTGTCATCGAGGCCCGCGACGACGGCCCGGGCTTCTCGCCCGAGGTGCTGGCCAAGCTGGGCGAGCCCTATGTGACCACGCGACCAGGCGCCGAGGGCTCGCGCACGGGCCATATCGGCATGGGTCTGGGCTTCTTCATCGCCAAGACCTTGCTGGAGCGGACCGGGGCAACGGTCGACTTCCGCAACGGACGTCGCGGCGGCGCCGTGGTGTCGGCGCGCTGGCCGCGCGCCGCTCTTGAAGCCCCGGGCTATACAGGGGCTTGAGTTCTGACGCGGATGCGCGGAAGGATAGAACACGACTTGGCCTTGTCGAGTATTGGCGCGGGGAGGCGCTGACTTCATGGCGGATATCGGTGAGCTGGTTTCGGCGCTGCCGGACAAGACTCTGCTTCTGTTGGACGACGACGGCCCGCTGCGGACCCGGCTCGGACGAGCTCTGGAGCAGCGCGGGTTCGAGGTGACGCTGGCCGCTTCCGTGGCAGAGGCCCTGACCATCCTGCGCGCCCAGGCGCCGGCCCACGCCGTGCTGGACATGCGGCTTGAGGACGGCTCGGGCCTGAAGGTCGTCGAGGCGGTGCGCGACGCGCGGCCCGACGCCAAGGTCATCATGCTGACGGGCTACGGCAACATCGCCACGGCGGTGGCGGCGGTGAAGGCGGGGGTGGTCGACTACCTCTCCAAGCCGGCCGACGCCGACGACGTGGCCCGCGCCCTGCTGGCCGCCAAGGACGCCGCTCCGACGCCTCCGGAAAACCCGATGAGCGCCGACCGCGTCCGCTGGGAGCACATCCAGCGCGTCTACGAGATGTGCGGCCACAATGTCTCGGAAACCGCGCGCCGCCTGAACATGCACCGCCGCACGCTGCAGCGGATTCTGGCGAAACGGGCGCCGCGGTGATTACTCAGGGAACATAACAGCTCTTGAGGTAGCTACCCCGGAGCGACCGGGGGACAAGCAGTCCCCCGGTTACTTCAATTCAACGTCTACATAACGACATATTGAAGCAGCCGAGCGCTTCGCTTAGGCAGCTTGCCTAATATCGGGATGCACGGAGCATGGCGCTCTCAAACAAAGAGCGCGAAGAGATTGGCAAAATTTATTGCCGACTCATGGAAGAGATTTTGATTCGAGACGAATTATTGATGAACGTCTTGAATCAAGGTTTGCCGCATGCGCCTGCGAGCACCTTGCAGCCCCAAATGATGGACGCCGCAAAACTTGAATTTGCCTATTTGCAGCTAAGAATGATCTGCGAGTCGATCGCTCTCGCTTGCTTAGCGGCCCACGGCGATATTGCCGAAACCGGTACGAAGCGGCTCCAAAAGGCGGACGCAGATACGATCATCAAATCATTGGACAATCTGCACAGCGACTTCTTCCCAAAGCCGTCGAAACAGCCAGTCGAGCGCGATGAACTTGGCGTTTGGCGGCTGACACCAATCACGTCTGGCTTTCTAAATAAAGACGACCTGCTTCGCCTCTATGGAGAATGCGGGAACGTCCTACATAGGGGAAGTATGAGGAAGCTCCTAAGTGGAAATGCGCCACTGACGGACGCCAATAACCCCAATATATGGGCGGATAAGATCTGGAAACTTCTAGAGCATCACCAGATACAAACGATTGATCCCAATTTCCAGATCATTTGCTTGATGAAGGACAAGGTTCTATCCAGGCCTCAAATATCTTATTGGACGATGCGCCCAGACGGGCTCTGGGCGATCGAAATGGCGGTACGAGCGGAATAGAGAGCCACGCCGAATCACATCGCCGAAATCCCACCGTCGACCTTGATCTCGGCGCCGGTGACGAACTTGCTCTCGTCGCTGGCCAGATAGAGCACGGCGTTGGCGATGTCGTTCGGCTCGCCGATGTGGCCCACGGGGATCTGGCGGCCCAGCTTGGCCTGCGCTTCGGCCTTGCCCAGCCGCTGGTTCAGCGGGTCCAGGATCGGCGTGTCGATGAAGGTCGGGTGGATCGAGTTCGAGCGGATATCCAGCCCCTGCTTGGCGCAGTAGAGGGCGATGTTCTTGCTCAGCATCCAGACCGCCGCCTTGCTGGCGTTGTAGGCGGGCGAGTTGTGGTTGGCGATCAGGCCGGCGATCGAGCTGATATTGACGATCGAGCCTGGCTGATGGGCGCGCATGTGGGTCAGGGCGTGCTTGGCCCCCAGGAAGACGCTGTCGACATTGATCGACATGATCTTCTTCCAGAGATCGAACTCCATGGCCTCCAGCGGCTTGTCGCCCGCGACGCCGGCGTTGTTCAGCAGCACCGAGATGCCGCCCATCAGAGCGTTGGCCTTCTCCAAGGCCTCGATCCACTGGTCTTCTTGGGTGACGTCCAATTGCAGGGCGAAGGCCGTGCCGGCGCCGTGCCGGGCGTTGATCTCGGCGGCCACGCTTTCCGCGCCCGCCAGGTTGATATCGGCCAGGGTGACCTTGGCCCCCTCTTCGGCGAGCCGCCGCCCCGCCGCCGCGCCCAACCCTTGAGCCCCGCCGGTGATGAAGGCCTTCTTGCCGGCGACCCGGCCCATGCTCTGCGCCATGCGGCGTCCTCCCGATTATAATTCAAACGAGAGTTTGAACCGGGACGTCGCGCTGGGGAAGAGGCTAACCCGCCGCCTCGTCCATGAACTTCGCCAGCGTCACGTCCAGCTGCGTCACCCCGTCGGCGTCGTGGGTGGTCAGCAGCACCTCGACGCGGTTGTAGACGTTGAACCACTCGGGATGATGGTCGAGCTTGTCGGCCATCAGGGCCACGCGCGTCATGAAGCCGAACGCTTCGTTGAAGTCGGAAAAACGGAAGGTCTTGGCGATGGCGTCCTTGTGGCCTTCGGCGACGCGCCAGCCGTCGAGCTGGGCGATCGCGGCGGCGGCGCCGATCCGGGGACGGGACATGTTTCCTCCGAGAGAGTCTCTTAGACCCTCAGAACGCCAATCCGGTCGCTTCGGCAAGGTCCGCCAGCAACTGGTCCTCGTTGGAGACCTTGATGGCGGTCATGCCCAGGGCCGCCGCCGGCTTGCAGTTGATCCCCAGGTCGTCGAGATAGATGCAAGCCTCCGGCGCGACGCCCAAGCGCTCGCACATCATCTGGTAGATGCGCGGGTCGGGCTTGCGCACGCCGGCCTTGGAGCTTTCGATCACCGCGTCGAACAGGGCCATGATCTCGCCCACCGCCCGCGCCTTTTCGGCGCTCTGGGCCATGCCCGGGCCATGGCCCGTGGGCACGTTGTTGGTGATGCAACCGACCTTGAAGCGCGCCTTGCAGGCCCTCAGCGCGTCCAGCACACGCGGCCGCAGGTCGCCATACAGCAAAGGCAGCACCTGGGCCCCGCGCACGGCGTGGCCCAGCCGCGTCGCCTCCTCAAGGAAGAGACTATCAAACGCCGCCGCGTCGATCTCGGCCCGCTCAAACCTGGCCCAGGCATTGGCGTCCGGATCGGTGGCGTTGACCGTGCGGATGAAGTCCTTGGGCAGGCCGGCTTGCGTCTCGTAGCGGCGGAAGGCCTCGAACGGCGAGGTCGTGAAGACGCCGCCGAAGTCCCAGATCACCGCCTCGATCGCCATCTTCCGCCCACCTCAAACGATTGTTTGATCCGCAGGCTAGCCGGGTTAAGCCGCCAAGGAAAGCGCTGGGCCACGCAAGGGCGCGCTGGCTCGAAAGCCGCTAGACCAGCTTGAAAAACAGCACCCGCGCGGCGCCGTAGTCGCGTGCGTCGATCTGTTCGAAGCCGTCCAGCACGGGATCGGTCTCGTCCCGGCCGCGCTCGAACATCAGGATCGCGCCAGGGGCCAGCCAGCCGTGAGCCTTCAGCTCGGCCACGGCCTTCTCGCCCAGGCCCTTGGCGTAGGGCGGATCCAGGAAGGCGATGTCGAACGGCGCGCCAGCGCTGGCCGGCCGGGGTCCAAGGTCGGTGGCGTCGCGGCGATGCACACGCGTGACGCCGAACAGCTGCATCGCGTCGATATTCTCGCGGATCGCGCCGCGCGCGGCGTCGTCAGTCTCGACGAACAGGCAGAAGCTGGCGCCCCGCGATAGGGCCTCCAAGCCAAGCGCGCCCGAGCCCGCGAAAACGTCGAGCACCCGCGCGCCTTGCAGCTCCGGCGCCCAGGCCGCGTGCTCCAGGATGTTGAACACCGCCTGGCGGGCGCGGTCGGAGGTGGGGCGGGTTGAGCCGCCCGGCGGGGCGACGATGGGCTTGCCGCGATACTGGCCTGAGACGATACGCATCAGGCGGCCGTCGTCCGACCGCGGGCTCGGCGACACCGCGCGAGAACGGCGCTCCCTGACGCTTTGCCTGAATCCCGATCGCTCATCGTGTCCCTCTTACAACCCGTAACGGGATGTGTGCCGTCGCCGCCGCGCCGCGACAAGCGCGCGCTTTACAAGTCGCCCGCCGCCCCCTCTTAGTCGGCTCTGAAGGGAAGGGCGATCAAACAATGCGTATGGGCGATATCCTGGAGGCGGCGAGGCGTTCGCCCTTTCTGGACGGCCTGTCGCCGCGCGACCGCGACCCGTGGCGCAGCCTGTTCGCCGTGCCGGTCGGCGTCCTGGCCGGCGCCGTCGCCGCCCTGCTTGGCGCGATCACCGCGACCCTGACCACCCTGCTGGTCGTCAGCGGCCTGGATGGCGCGCCCGCGGCCGGTGACCTGTTCCAGATCTTCACCGACCCGACCCTGACCGATCCTTCGGCGCGGCAGTCGCTGTTCCTGCTGGCGGTGCTGGCTGGCGTCAATCTGGGCGCGGCCGTCGGCTTCGTCTACGCGGCCGGGGCCATGCACCACCGCCGCGTCACCGACTACGTCAACAGCAGCGGACGGTTTCGCAAGCGGCTGCTGATCGGCGGACTGGTGATCGTGGGGGCGACAATGGCTGGGCTCGTGGCCATCGCCGCCGCGACCGGCCAGAGCATCGACCCGCCGCTGTGGCGGGCCTCGCCCAACCTGGTCGGCCGCGCCCTTTACGCCACCATGGCCGTCGGCCTGCTGATCCTGGCGGCCGCCGCCGAGGAGCTGGTGTTTCGCGGATGGCTGCTGAAGCAGAGCGCGGCCTATGTCCGAAATCCGATCGTGCTGATGACGCTGAACGGCCTGCTGTTCGCCGCCATCCACTTCGACCCCAACATCGACACCTTCATCTTCCGCGCGGCGATGGGGGCGGGACTGACTTGGATGGCCCTTCGTCTGGGCGGTATCGAGCTGGGCATCGGCGCCCATGCGGCCAACAACGCCGTGATCCTGCTACTGATCCGCCCGATGACCACGCGCCCCGACGCGCCGCATGAGTTCAAGGCGAGCCTGATCGCCAGCGCCGTCGTCATGCTGGCCGGCCTGATCGGCGTGACCGAACTGGCCGCGCGCTGGCCGACCCTGCGCCGCTGGACCCGGCTGCAGGCCCCAGCGGCGGCTTAAGCCTTGGCGCTCTAGCGTTTGGGACCGCCGCGCGGCGCGGGACCACGACCGCCGGTCGGCCGAGAGCCAGCGGGCCGCGCGCTGGGACGCCCCATCGGCTTGCCGGATTTCTCCGAGACCCTGCGCGCCGCGCCGACAGCCGCCTTCGGGGCGAACTTCCCGTCGGGACGCGCGGCCGGCTTGCCGCGCGCGACGGGCTTGCGGTCGTCGATGAACTTGGTCTCGATCGACTTGGCGGGCGCGCGCTTGGCCTTGGCCGCGCCCTTGGCCGGCGCGTGCGGCGAGACCTTCTTCTTCGGCTTGGCCCAGCCGGCCTTATAGACCGGCTTCTCGGGCTTTTCTGGCGCCGCGGGCAAGAGCTCGCGATCGGCGCGCGGGACGCCCCGTCGCTGGAGGTCGCCGCCGCCGTCCGTGCCCGGCGCCTTCACCGGATTGGCGATCCCGGCGAACTTGGGCCGATCGCCGGTCGGCATGTTCTCGGGCGGCACGACGCCTTCCAAGAGCTCGCGGATCACGCGGGGGCCGACCTCCTCGATCTGACCGGCCGCCAGCGCGCCCAGCGCGAACGGACCGTAGGACATGCGGATCAGGCGGTTGACCTTCAGGCCGACCGACTCCAGCACCTTGCGCACCTCGCGGTTCTTGCCCTCCGACAGCGAGACCGTGATCCACAGGTTCTTGCCGCCGCCGGCCTTGTCATGGGCCTTGTCCAGCTTGGCCTCGATCGGGCCGTACTTGACGCCCTCGACCGTCACGCCGTCCTTCAGGGTGTCGAGCTTGGCCTGGGTGGTGTCGCCGAAGGCCCGGGCGCGATAGCGGCGGACCCAGGCGTTGCTGGGCGTCTCCAGCGCCCGCGACAGCTCGCCGTCGTTGGTCAGCAGCAGCAGCCCTTCGGAGTTCAAGTCCAGACGCCCGACCGAGATCAGGCGCGGCAGGTCCTTGGGCAGGGTCTGGAACACCGTGGGTCGACCCTTGGGGTCGTTGTGGGTGGTCATCAGGCCCGTGGGCTTGTGGTAGCGGAAGATCCGGGTCGGCTCGCGCTCGGCCACCAGCTGGCCATCGACGGTGAGAAAATCACCCGGCTTGACCTTGATCGCGGGGGTCGTCAGCACCTTGCCGTTGATCGCCACGCGGCCGGCCTCGATCAGCCGCTCGACCTCGCGCCGCGAGGCCACGCCCGCCCGCGCCAGGGCCTTGGCGACCCGCTCGCCGGGACCACCGTCGAGATCGCCGTCTTGACCGTCGAGTTCAGGCTCGTACAGGGGGTCATGGGGCTGGGTCATGCTCGGCGTCC
The DNA here is from genome assembly GCF_002737755.1 of Caulobacter sp. BP25. Taxonomy (GTDB): domain Bacteria; phylum Pseudomonadota; class Alphaproteobacteria; order Caulobacterales; family Caulobacteraceae; genus Caulobacter. The sequence continues at coordinate 22,659 of NZ_PEGH01000018.1, read as the reverse complement.
TTCTAGGGCTGGGCGCATCTCTCGATGGGCTTTTCAGGGTCAGCTAATGCGCACCGATCAGGACGAGGATCAAGGCTCCGAGCAGGATAGGCGCATGATGCGCCTTGCGCTGGACGCGGCCCGCGCGGCCGCCGAGGCGGGCGAGACGCCGGTCGGCGCGGTGATCCTGGATCCCAAGACCGGCGAGGTCATCGCCACGGCTGGCAACGGTCCGATCGCCGCCCACGACCCCACCGCCCACGCCGAGATCGCCGCCATGCGCGCGGCGGCGGCCAAGCTCAAGAACTATCGCCTGACTGATCTCACCCTGGTCGTGACGCTCGAGCCCTGCGCCATGTGCGCGGGCGCGATCAGCCACGCCCGGATCGGCCGGGTCGTGTTTGGGGCGCAGGACCCGAAAGGCGGCGCCGTCGTCCACGGCCCGAAGTTCTTCGCTCAAGCGACCTGCCACTGGCGACCGGAGGTCACGGGCGGGGTGTTGGCCGAGGAGAGCGCCGAGCTCCTGCGCGGCTTCTTCCGGGCGCGCCGTAAAAAATCTAGCTGATCAGGGCCGAGCCCAGCAGGACCTTCGAGCCGGGCTTGCCCAGCACTTGGTCGGCGGCCTTCTGCAGCTCGCGGGCGACATAGTCCATGTCCGGCGCCGTCCCGCCGCGCAGACCGGCGGCGTAGATCATCATCACCTGAGCGAAGGCCGCGCGCAGACGCGGGCTGGAGGCCTCGGCGCGCTTCATCAGCTCGGGATCCTTGACCTCAAGCCCCGTCTCCAGGGTCATGACCCCGCGCCGGCCGTCGCGGCGCATGACCACCGCATTGATCGGAGCCAGGGCGAAATAGGTCTTGGGCGCTTCCTTCTTATCCGCGCCCTTCGCCGCCATGGCGGGGCCAGGCGCGGCCAGGGGCGCGGCCGACAGGACGACGGCCAGGACCAGCGGCAGGGAGCGGAAGCGACGCATGGGATCATCATAGCGCTTCAGGGTTGACGTCCTCTTTACGTCTGTCGGTGCAAAAAGCATCGTTAACCACGCTTCGTCGTCGCGGCAGCGGGCCAGACGCGCGTCTTTCGGAGGCACACCTTGGGCCGTTTTTCTCCCAAATCCCTCGACCTGGACGGCAAGGTGATCCTGGTCACCGGCGGCACTGGCTCGTTCGGCCGACGCTTCATCGAGACCGTGCTGCGCCGCTACGCGCCGCGGAAGGTCATCATCTACTCCCGCGACGAACTGAAGCAGAGCGACATGCAGATCGAGCTGCGCGAGCAGTTCGACGAGAAGACCTTCGCCAAGCTCCGTTTCTTCCTGGGCGACGTCCGCGACCGCGAGCGCCTGACGCTGGCCTTGCGCGGCGTCGATATCGTGATCCACGCTGCGGCCCTCAAGCAGGTGCCGGCGGCCGAGTACAACCCGTCGGAATGCATCCACACCAACGTGCTGGGCGCCGAGAACGTGGTCTGGGCCAGCCTGAACAACGCGGTGAAGCAAGTGGTGGCCCTGTCGACCGACAAGGCCTGCAACCCGACCAACCTCTATGGCGCGACCAAACTGGCCTCGGACAAGACCTTCGTGGCGGCCAACAACCTGTCGGGCGACATCGGCACGCGGTTCTGCGTCGTGCGCTACGGCAACGTCGTGGGCTCGCGCGGCAGCGTCGTGCCGCTGTATCGCCGCCTGCTGGCCCAGGGCGCGACCGAGCTGCCGGTCACCGACCCGCGCATGACCCGCTTCTGGATCACCCTGAACGAAGGCGTCGACTTCGTGCTGTCGACCCTGACGATGATGCGCGGCGGCGAGATCTTCGTGCCGAAGATCCCCTCGATGGCCATGCCCGACCTGGTCAAGGCCATGTCGCCGACCGCCGGCATGAAGGTGATCGGCATCCGCCCCGGCGAGAAGCTGCACGAGATCATGATCAGCGCCGACGACGCTCGCGCGACCGTCGAGTTCGAGGACCGTTTCGCGATCGAGCCCAACTTCGCCGAGTTCGGTCGCAAGCCCTACGCCGCCGCCGACGGCGCCAAGCCGGTGGCCGAGGAGTTCTCGTACAGCAGCGACAACAATCACGACTGGCTGTCGCCCGAGGGCCTCTTGGCCATGCTGGAGGAGAAGGCCGCGCGATGAGCGGGTTCCTCCCCTATGGCCGCCAGACGATCGAGGACGACGACATCGCGGCCGTCGCGGAGGCCCTGCGCGGCGATTTCCTGACCACCGGCCCGACGGTCGAGGCGTTCGAGACCGCCTTCGCCAAGACGGTGGGCGCCCGCCACGCCGTCGCCGTCTCCAACGGCACGGCGACCCTGCACCTGGCGATGCTGGCCCTGGGCGTGGGCGAGGGCGATGTCTGCATCGCGCCCTCGGTGACCTTCCTCGCCACCGCCAACTGCGCCCGCTATGTCGGGGCCGAGGTGGTGTTCGCCGACGTCGATCCCGATAGCGGCCTGATGACGCCGGAAACCCTCTCCGACGCCCTGAAGCGCGCGGCCGGCCGCAAGGTGAAGGCGATCCTGCCCGTCCACCTGCGCGGCGACGTTTGCGACCTGCCCGCCCTGAAGGCCTTGGCCGACGCGGCCGGCGCGGTGCTGGTCGAGGACGCCCCCCACGCCCTGGGCTCGATCGCCACCTTCGACGGCGTCGCCCACCCGGTCGGCGACGGCGCCTATTCCAGCTTCGCCAGCTTTTCGTTCCACCCGGTCAAGACCCTGGCCACCGGCGAGGGCGGCATGTTGACCACCAACGACGCGGGCCTGGCGGACCGCGCGCGCCGGCTGCGCTCGCACGGCATGGTCCGGCCCGCCGGCGGCGATCCCTGGTGGTACGAGATGCCAGAACTGGGCTTCAACTACCGCATACCGGACGTACTCTGCGCGCTGGGCCTGTCACAGCTGAACAAGCTGGACCGCTTCGTGGCCCGCCGCCGCGAACTGACCGCGCTCTACGCCCGCCTGCTGCCCGAGCGCGCGCCGAAAGCCCGCCTGGCGGCAAGCCCGGCCCATTCCGATCCGGCCCTGCACCTGCTGACCGTGCTGATCGACTTCGAAGGCCTGGGCGCAACCCGCCGCGCCGTCGTCGAGGCGCTGAAAGCCAAGGGCGTCGGGACACAGGTCCACTACATCCCGGTCCACCGCCAGCCCTATTACGTCAACCGCCAGGGCCTGGCGGATTTGCCCGGCGCCGACGCCTGGTACGCGCGCTGCCTGACCCTGCCGCTCTTTCCGGCCATGACGGATGGGGATGTGGAGCGGGTGGTCGACGCGTTGGCGACGGTGTTGGGGTAGAGGCTCCGGACGCGAGCGCGCGTCCGGAGCCCCCGCTTCCCGGTCTAGACGAGCGCCTCTCGCGCCCGGCGGGCGGTTTCGACCATGTTGGCGACGGCCGCCTTGGTCTCGGGCCATTTCCGGGTCTTGAGGCCGCAGTCGGGATTGACCCATAGCTGGCCGCTCGACAGCCGCGCCTGGGCGGCGATCAGCAGCTGCGTCATCTCATCGACCGACGGCACGCGCGGGGAGTGGATGTCGTAGACGCCTGGCCCAATCTCGGCCGGATAGGCGTAGTCGGCGAAGGCGTCGAGCAGCTCCATCTTCGAGCGCGCCGTCTCGATCGAGATCACATCGGCGTCCATCGCCCCGATGGCGGCGATGATGTCGTTGAACTCCGAGTAGCACATGTGGGTATGGATCTGGGTCGCGTCGGCCACGCCCGAGGCGGTCAGGCGGAAGCACTCGACGGCCCAGGCCAGGTACGCGTCCCAATCGGCGCGGCGCAGGGGCAGACCTTCGCGCAGGGCCGCCTCGTCGATCTGGATGATCCTGGCGCCCGCCTTTTCCAGATCGACAACCTCGTCGCGGATGGCGAGCGCGATCTGGCGGCAGGCCAGGGACCTGGGAATGTCATCGCGGACGAACGACCAATTCAGGATCGTCACGGGCCCCGTCAGCATGCCCTTCACCGGCCGGTCGGTCAGCGACTGGGCATAGCGCCACCACTCCACCGTCATCGCCTTCGGCCGCGAGACGTCGCCGAACAGGATCGGGGGGCGCACGCAGCGCGAACCGTACGACTGCACCCAGGCATGCTTGGTGAAAACGAAGCCCGAGAGTTGTTCGCCAAAGTACTGGACCATGTCGTTGCGCTCGAACTCGCCGTGCACCAGCACATCAAGGCCGACCTCCTCCTGCCAGCGGATGGCGCGCTCGGTCTCCTCCCGCAGGAAGCTCTCATAAGCCGCGTCGATCAGCTCACCCTTGCCGTGGGCCGAGCGCGCCTTGCGCACCGCCTCGGTCTGGGGGAACGAGCCGATGGTCGTGGTCGGGAAGGCCGGCAGCCGCAGTTGCTGGGCCCGGCGACGGTCAAAGGCGGCGGAGCGGCGCGCCATGCCCTCGGTGACGACTGCCAGTCGCGCGGCCACGGCGGGGTCATGGATCTTCGCCGAGACGCGGCGGGCCTTCGCCGCCTCCGCGCTCGCCGCCAGCTCGGCGGCGACGGCGGCGCGGCCGGTGTTCAGGGCCTTGGCCAGCACGGCCAGTTCCTCGATCTTCTGGACCGCGAAGGCCAGCCATTGGCGAACCTCGGGGTCGATCGCGGTCTCCAACGTCAGGTCGATCGGCGCGTGCAGCAGCGAGCACGACGGGGCCAGCACGATCCGGTCGGCGCCGCGCCGAGCGACCACGGGTTCCAGGCGGTCGAGCAGGACCGGCAGGTCGGCGCGCCAGATATTGCGACCGTCGATGACGCCCAGCGACAGGACCAGGCTCTCGCGGCTGGCCGACAGGGCGCGCTCCAGATCTTGGGGCGCACGAACCAGATCAAGATGCACCCCATCGACAGGCAGGTTGACGGCGGTGGCCAGGTTCTCGCCATAGCCGCCGAAATAGTTGGCCAGCATCAGGCGCAGACCCGGCGCGACGTGGGTCAAGGCGCCATAGGCCCGGCGCAGCTCGCCCCGCTCGAAGTCGGTGAGGTCCAAGGCCAGGCAGGGCTCGTCGATCTGCACCCAGTCGGCGCCGGCGGCCGCCAGGGCCTTCAAGATCTCAGCATAGACCGGCAGCAGGGCGCTCAGCAGGGAGATCGGCGCGAAGTCCGCATCCTTGGTCTTGGCGAGCTTCAGGAACGTCACCGGCCCCAGCAGCACCGGGCGGGTATGGAACCCCCGCGCCTTGGCCTCGAGGAACTCATCGACCGGCTTGGTCGAGGACAGGGCGAAGACCTGGCCGCGAGACACCTCGGGGGCGAGGTAGTGGTAGTTGGTATCAAACCACTTGGTCATTTCCTGAGCCGGGACGCCGGTCTTGGGACCATGGTCGTGACCGCAGGGGGCCAGCGTGACGCCCTGGTCGCCGCGCGCCATGGCGAAGTAGGTGTCCAGCGACACCGGTCCGCCTCGCCAGCCGTAGAGGGCCGGGATCGCGCCGACCATGACGCTGGTGTCCAGAACCTGATCATAGAGCGAGAAATCGTTGGACGGCACATGGTCCGCGCCGAGCGCGGCCTGGCGCGCCCAGGTCGTGGCGCGCAGATCGGCTGCCGCGGCGAGCAGTGCTTTCTGGTCGCTCTGGCCGGACCAGTAGCGTTCGAGGGCGGTCTTCAGCTCGCGCCGGGGGCCGATGCGAGGGAAGCCGAGGGTGGCGACGGTGACGGTCATTCTGGAAAAGCCTCTGCCGGTGTTGTGGCGAGGCTGATCGGGACGCGCGCAACTAGGCGCGCTCGGACGGAGGGTCCGGCCGCGCCTTAAGCATGCGACCAGACCGGACACCCCGCCGGAGGACGTTATCTGTCGAGGCAGGTCTCCTGGCTCACGGGTCGTCGCCCCTGCCCTGGCCTTCCCGACACGCCACCGAACCAGCTCGGCGCGTCAGTGACACGAAACGGACAGCGGCTCGCCGCTCACAGTTGCGGGGGCAGCGCCGGATTCGGGTTTTCACGCCCTCACCGACTTCCCTCTTAGCTCCGGGCGCGAACGCCCGCAGACCACGACACCTCTAGAAGACGCCGGGAGAGACGCACCGTCAAGAGGGATATAAAGATATCCTTATATGAAATCGGAACTCGGGCGTCCGCCGGCCTCCGCATCAAGCGAAGGCGAGCGCCGTCGCCTTCAAGCCGCCCTGCCCGTCAGGCTCTTGAGCAAATCTAGCGTCTGCGGCGACTCGGCCAGCTCCTCGCGGGCGCCGGGGCCTCGGGCCAGTTTCAGGGCTTCGGCGCGGGCCTTGTCGGCGACTGGGCCAGTAGGACCAGACTCGCCCATGGCCAGCTTGGCCAGCAGGGTCAGGCGGTGGGGCAGCGGCGCCGGCGCGCGGACCAGCATCGTCAAAAGGCGGGTGTCGCCCTCTATCTGGGCGCCGATATCGCCCAGCTTCACGCACAGCGGCTCGTAGTCCTCGCGGACCAGGCCCGAGCGCGTCAGCTGGCGCTGCAGGCCGGCCAGTTGGCTGAGCTTGGTGACCGGCGAGTCCGGCCCCTGGCGCATTTCCTTCTCGAAGCGCATGGCGCTGATGTTGCCGTTCAGCCAGCGGGCGGCGTTGCGTTTGTTGACCGCGCCCATGACGTTCTCGGCCAGGCGGATCAGGATCTTGATCTCTTCGTAGGACGAGCGGTCGCGGCCCAGCAGGCTGTCGATGAAGTCGCCGTTCAGCAGGGTCTTCGACCGGGTGGTGAAGGCCGCCTGGATATCCTCGGCCTGCAGGATGCGGCCGGCGGCGGCCGTCAGGCTCATGGCCAGCGATCGCAGGTACTCGATCTCGGCCTCGGCGTCGCTGGGCTTGAGGCGACGCACGCCGTTGAGCTCGGTCAGCACGCGCTCGGCGATGGCCTTGCGCACGGTGGGGAAGTCGTCGCCGCCCAACCAGTCGCTGAGGCGCTTGGCCGTGCCGGAGAGGTCGGGCATGCAGGCGCGGACGCTGGCCTCGATCCGGATCAAGGCCTCGACCGCCGCGCCGCCCGTCAGGCGGGTCATGGCGGCTAGGGTGTGGCCCAGGTCGCCCTTGGTGGTGTCCAAGAGGTCGGCCATGCCGGCCCGCGAGCCGATGATCTCGGCCAAGGGCTGCTCGATGGCGGAGAGGGCCGCGACCCGGGCGCGCGGCTCGGTCGGGGCGGCGTCGGCCAGGTCCAGCAGGCGGGCGATCTTCTCCGACCAGTTGACGGCCGGGGCGATCGAGGCGGCGACGCCGGCCCCCAGCAGGAAGGCGCGATCGGGATCGGCGACCAAGCGTTCGGCGGCCTTGGCGAAGCCTTCCTTGTCGAGGTCGGGCAGAGCGCCCTTCTTGAACGCCTTGCTCAGGTTGCCGATCGTGCGTTCGACCAGGCCCTGGAAGTGGCGGATGATCTCATGGACCGTGACGCCGCGCGCCTCGGCCTCGGGAATGGCGATCTTCTGCAGAGCGTGCTGCAGGTCGGTGCCGGACGCCTCGAGCTTCTCGACCAGGTCGGGCCGGTGCAGCAGCTCGAAGGGCGTGGCCTTGTGACGGTTCAGCCAGCCTTCCAGCAGGCGGCCGATCCGGTCGCGGGCATGGGCGGTGTAGAGGTCGGCGGGCTGGACGCAGAGCGGATCGCGCTCTTCCTCTTCCTTCTTCGCCTTGCCGCCGTCGACCATGCCCTTGGTGAAGATGGCCAGCGACTTGTATTCGCCGGTCTCTGGGTTCAGCGTCTCCTTGCTGACGCGCACGGCCACGGCGCGCTTCTGCTCCAGGACGTCTTCCGCCGTCTGGATGGCGTGCGCGCGGTTTTCAGTGGCGATCTCGAGCGTCCACTGCGCGCCGACCTTCCGTCGGACAAAAAGCTCGTAGTGGATTTGGCTCATTCGGCGCTGGCTCCTGGAGCGCGACTATGGCGTACGAGACATTAAGGTCAGGTTGAGGCAAACCCGCTCGGGACGCCCCAATCGCGCCTTGCTGAGGCCGTAAAGGGCGGGAAGACAGGCTTGGAAAGCTTTGCCGCGCCGCGCGTTGAAGCCTTGAGCCGGGGCCGTTAGGATCGGCGAACGACGCAAGTCGAAGGATAAGATCGGATAGATGGCCTTCATCACCCTCATTGACGACGACGAGAACATCGTCAGCTCCATCTCGATGGCGCTGCAAGCGCATGGCCACACCGTGAACCACTTCCACGACGGGGTCGCCGGCCTCGAAGGCCTGGAGGCCAGCCCGCCGGACCTCGTGATCCTGGACGTCAAGATGCCCCGCATGGACGGTATGGAGGTGCTGCGCCGCCTGCGTCAGCACTCCGAGATCCCGGTGATCATGCTGACCTCCAAGGACGAGGAGATCGACGAGGTCCTGGGCTTCAACCTCGGCGCCGACGACTACATGCACAAGCCGTTCAGCCAGCGCCTGCTGGTCGAGCGGGTCAAGGCGGTGCTGCGCCGCGCCCGGCCCGACGGCGAACCCGTCCCGGCCGATCCGAACGCGGCCGGCTCCAAGGTGATGAAGCGCGGCAAGCTCACCCTTGACCCCGCCCGCCACGACAGCCTGTGGGAAGGCAAACCCGTGCGCCTGACGGTCACCGAGTTCCTGCTGCTGCAGGCCCTGGCCCAGCGTCCAGGCTTCGTGAAGAGCCGCGACAACCTGATGGACGCGGCCTACGACGATCAGGTCTATGTCGATGACCGCACGATCGACAGCCACATCAAGCGCATGCGCAAGAAGTTCCGTCAGGTCGATCCGGAATTCGACTCCATCGAGACCCTGTACGGCGTTGGCTATCGTTACCGCGAAGCCTGAGGCGGCGGGCGGGCCTGCGCCCCGCCGTCGCCTGACCTGGCCGCGCGGCTCGCGGCTGGGTCGGCTGATCGTCACCCTGAACGTCCTGGCCCTGGTGATCGTGGTCGTCGGGGCGCTGGTGCTGAACGAGCTGCGCAGCGGCCTCGTCAACGCGCGGATCGACAGCCTCAGCACCCAGGGCGAGCTGATCGCCAACGTCATCGACCAGTCGGCGACGATCGGCGAGCCCGAGCCCGCGCTCGATCCCTACACCGCCAGCGCCATCTTCCAGCTGCTGTTCATCCCGCGCTCGCAGCGGGCGAGGCTGTTCGACGCCCACGGCAAGGTGCTGGCCGACTCGTTCGTGGTCGCCGACCGCGTCGACTGGAAGGTCCTGCCGCCCGCCCGCAAGCCTGGCCAGACCCCCGAGGGCCCCCGCAAGACCCCCGCCGAAGAGGCCAAGGCCCAGCGCGCCCAGAAGGCCCTGGCCGACGAGATCGCCCAGGCCATGAAGGGCCGCACCGTGGCCGGCACCCGCATCTCCGAGAACGGCGAGCGGGTGGTCTCGGTCTCGATCCCGATCCAGCACGTGCGCGCCATCCTGGGCGTGCTGACCCTGGAGGCGGGCGACGTCGACGAGATCATCTCGGCCGAGCGCAAGGCCCTCTTGCCGTTCATCGTCGTGGCCATGATCGCGATCCTGACCTCCAGCGTCCTGCTGCACCGGCTGATCGCCCTGCCCGTCCTGCGCCTGGCGCGCGCCGCCGACCACGTGCGCCTGCAAGGGGCGCGGGCCATCTCCCTGCCTGATCTCTCGCGTCGCCACGACGAGGTCGGCGACCTGTCGCGCTCGCTGGAGGACATGACCCATTCGCTGTCCGAGCGCATGGACGCCATCGAGCGCTTCGCCGCCGACGTGGCCCACGAGATCAAGAACCCGCTGACCTCGATCCGCTCGGCCGTCGAGACCCTGGACCTGGTCACCGACCCCGCCGCCCAGGCCCGCCTGCTGGCCATCCTGCAGAACGACGTCAACCGGCTGGACCGGCTGGTCACCGACATCTCCAACGCCTCGCGTCTGGATGCGGAGCTGTCGCGCGAGTCGCCCAAGGCCCTGGACCTCAATCGCCTGCTGACCGAGGTGGCCGGCCTCTACGAAACGCAGCTGCGCCCGGGCGAGGCCCCCGGCAGCGTGCGGGTCAGCCTGGCCATCGCCGATCCGACCCATCCCGCCACGACCCTGGCCCGCGAGACCCCGATCGGCCAGGTGTTCCGCAACCTGATCGACAACGCCCGCTCGTTCAGCCCCGCCGACGGCGAGGTCCGGGTCAGCCTGACCCGCGCCAAGGGCCGGCTGATCGCGGCGGTCGAGGACGACGGCCCGGGCATGCCGCCCGACAACCTCGAGACCATCTTCGAGCGCTTCTACACCTCGCGCCCCAAGGGCCGGGCGTTCGGCGGCAATTCGGGCCTGGGCCTGTCGATCGCCCGCCAGATCGTCGAGGCCCACGGCGGCCAGATCCACGCCGAGAACCGCCACGACGCCGCCGGCGCGGTGATCGGCGCGCGCTTCGTCGTCGACCTGCCGGACGCCCGGGCGTGAGTCCTCCCGCCGCCGCCCAGCAGCCCCGCCACGCCGGCCTGATCGCCCGCCGCCAGGACGGCTTCTGGCGCGGCGCCCTGATCGAGGGCCCCTCGGGCGTGGGCAAGAGCGACCTGGCCTTGCGCGCCCTGGAACACGGCTTTCGCCTGGTCGCCGACGACCGGGTCATCGTCTTCCCCGCCGGCGGCCGCCTCTATGGCAAGGCGCCTGAGCCCCTGGCCGGGCTGATCGAGGTGCGCGGCCTGGGCGTCGTCCAGGCCGCCGCCCCCCTGCCCTGCTGCGAGATCGCCGTCATCATCCGCTGCGTCGCGGCCCCCGACGCCGTCCAGCGCCTGCCCGAACCCCGCGCCGAGGTCGTCGCGGGCATAAGTCTCCCCGTCTTCGACCTGTGGCCGCGAGAACCCGCCGCGCCGCTGAAAATCGTTCGCATCATGCAGTCTCTTGGAGTCCCTCTCTAACGGGCGTATCAAGGCCGCCCGCGCGGCGTTCTCTAGGGTCGCGGACGGAATGGGGATCCCGTTTGAGATATCTGGCATGATCGGGCTCGTGATCGTGACGCACGGGCGTCTGGCGGAAGAGTTTGTCTCCGCGATGGAGCATGTGGTGGGTCCGCAGACCGCCGTAAAGGCGATCTGTATCGGCCCCGAGGACGATATGGAGCGTCGCCGCTCCGACATCCTCAAGGCCTGCGCGGCCGTCGACGAGGCCGGCCAGGGCGTCATCCTGCTGACCGACATGTTCGGCGGCACGCCCAGCAACCTGGCCATCTCGGTGATGGAGCAGACCAAGGCCGAGGTCATCGCCGGCCTGAACCTGCCCATGCTGATCAAGCTGGCCAGCGTGCGCCAGCGCGAGACCCTGCAGGCCTGCGTCGCCCACGCCCAGGAAGCCGGCCGCAAGTACATCTCCGTCGCCTCCTACGTGCTCGCCGGAGAGAAGTGAGCCGCATGACGTCCAGAACGGTCGAGATCGTCAACGAGCGGGGATTGCACGCCCGGGCCTCAGCCAAGTTCGTCAAGATGGCCTCCAGCTTCGACGCCGAAGTGACCGTCAGCCGCGAGGGCGCCAGCGTCGACGCCCGTTCGATCATGGGCCTGATGATGCTGGCCGCCGGCATCGGCTCGACCATCGACATTTCGGCCGAAGGGCCCGAGGCCGAGGCGGCGCTGGAGGCGCTGTGCGAGCTGGTGGCGAACCGGTTTGATGAGGAGCGGTAGGGGGGCGGGCGAGGACCTGTTAGGTACCAAGGGCGGAACTTGGCCATCTGCAGGAAGGGAGATGGGGCCTCGTTCAGTCATGGCGGACAGCCTTCAACGAGGGCCGTAGACAGTCAAAGGTGAAGCGGATCATCTAATAGTGGCGTAGGCCTTCCGATTCGCGCACCGGCCGAATGTTGCCGCGCGCGGCCACTAGGAGCGACGTCGCCTCATGCAGCTCATCCGCCGTATCGAGATCAACTACCTCCGCTCTCTCTACACGGCGGTGCTAGTTAATCCCGGCGACATGAACGTGGTTTTCGGGCGCAACGACAGCGGCAAGTCGAACCTGCTGCGAGCGCTGAACTTGTTCTTCAACGAAGAGGTCGATCCAGGCCAAGAGTTTGAATTCGATCTAGATTTCAGCGATATTCGGCGCGATGCGGCCAAAGCGGCCAAGGGGCGCCAGTTCATCGCGATCCGTATCGACTTTAATGTTCCGCCTAATTATCGCGCCTCGCTTGGCGACACGATCTCTATAAAGCGGCAGTGGAATATCTATGGAGAGCGGACGGACACACTGCCCCGCGGCCTTTCAAAAGGCTCCAGGATTCAGCTGACGCGGTTCCTCAACCAGATAGACTTCAGCTACATTCCCGCGATCAAGGATCTTCAAGTCTTCGGCGACCTGATCGAGCGCATGTACGGGGCTGCCGCTCAAAGTAGCGGCTTCGAAAGCGCAACCGACACCTTCGTTGAAGCAATCCGGGCACAAACTAGTGGCCTGTCGGCAGGCTTGAGCAAGCTCTTTGGCTCAACTACAAAATTGGCCGCCCCAACGGACATGGGATTGCTTTTCAGATCTCTTGACTTCGCCCATGGCGAAGACGGCCATTCCCTACTCCGGCAGAAGGGCGACGGCGTTAAAGCCCGTCACCTACCTGAGCTGCTACGCTATATAAACGAACACGAGTCCGGGAAAAAATTCTTCATCTGGGGTTTCGAGGAGCCAGAGAATTCTCTGGACTTGGGCGCGGCAGATGCTGAGGCAGAGCGGTTTGCCGAGGTGGCGGCGCGCTCCGACACGCAAGTCTTCATAACGAGCCATTCACCGGCTTTTTATCTAGCCAGCTCTGATCGGACAAAGGCCGATATCCGACGAGTGTTCGTCTCAAAGCAACAGGTCAGCGATGGTGCCCGAGATATCGTCGTGCCGAAAAACGCTATTAGCGTAATAGATACGCTAGATGACGCCGAAAGCCGGATGAAGGAGGCAAGCCTCCTCCAACTTCCTTATTTGATCCGACAATGGGGTAACTTAAAGAAAGATCGCGATGCAATCGAAGCGCAGGCAGAGCAATTAAAGCGGAAACTTGAGCAGTTGAGATCACCGACCCTTTTTGTCGAGGGCCGGTTCGACAAGGAACTCTTCGACGCAGCCTTCGTCAGGGCTGGACTTCCAAGGAGCGCGGTCAACGTTCGCATACTCGGTGGCACGCCCTCGACGACCCCCGAACTGTTGCCGCGCTTACTAAGTGCAGGCGCGATACATCCGGAAGCTAAAGTCCTTTTCCTATTTGATAACGATCGGGCAGGCCGTACGGCCCATAAAAATATCTGCGGAAAAGCGCCTCCAGCAAAAATCCACGAAGTATCCAGCGGATTGGGTGCATGGGTACTCCCACAGTCACCCGAAAACGCCGATTTCTGTAAAAAATACTCCATTCTACCCGAGCATCTTTTCTTTACTTCTGAATTTCTTTATCCAGCAAAGATGGCCGTCGAACTCTGCGCAGATATCATTGGCCCCAGAGGGATAGAGGAATCCAGGTCAGAGATACATGAAATATACCATAAGCATCTCAGCCAAGCCGTATCTGCTCCTCTTCGCGCAGCAGTGCCTGGCACGATAGACTGGTTCTTTTCTCGCGGCGTGCCCAATAATTTCAAGGAGCGTTTTGCTGACGCAGCAGCCAACACACTGCCGCAAAGCCAAATCGACCAAATCGCCAACGCAGCGTGGGACTTCTTGAGCAGCTAGATGCACAACTAATATATCTATGCACCCTCCGGACGAAATCTCGAACTCGCCTCCCCGACCTCCCCAGGTCGGACCCAACCTTACATCTCTTGGAGGCTGGAGCGTGCGGGGCTGAGCGGGTTGGTCAAGGACCGGCCTCCAGCCGGCCGCCGTGCGGCGACGCGGAGCGTCGTCCTTGAGCAACCCGCTCAGCCCCGCGATCGTCTCGCCGTGAGATGTAAGGATGGCTCCCGTCGCTGGAGGACGGGCGGGCGACACAGCAGGCCGACCACCCGAAACCCTCTCTTCAAAGAGAGGGGATTGGCGCGGCTCAACGCTCGGCGGCGACCGGGACCTGGCCCGCGCCCCTGACGTTCAGCGTGACCTCTTCACCCATGTCGGCGCGCCAGATCACAGTCGCCAGGATGACGAGCACGACGACCAGGCCGATCAGGGCCGGCCAGTTCAGGCTTCCGTCGCCGGGTTTCAGCATGGGTGGTCCTCGCCTTGTGTCCCATGGGGAAACCAACAACCGAGCTGGCGATCTGTCAAACGGCGTCGCCCCTCTCCCCTTGCGGGAGAGGGTGGCCCGTCAGGGCCGGGTGAGGGGTAGCACGGCGGCCGGACGGGCGATCAACCCCTCATCCGTCCGCTTCGCGGACACCTTCTCCCGCAAGGGGAGAAGGGGGCCAGATGCGCTGAACGCTCGGCGTAGACGGAATCAAAGCGAGCGAAATCAACGACTTCTCACTTTTACACGCCAATCTATCCTCCCCCTCTGGAACCACCCCCATACTCAGAGCTGTCCCCGTCGCGGGGAGGGCGCTTGGATCCGGCCCAACGGTCTGCTTGCAGACCGGTCTCTCGCAAGGAGTCGCGGCGATGGGGATAGGTTGAGCGGGGCCGCTGGCGGCTCCCGGCGATTTCGTCAGGTCGTGCGGCTTACTCTTTAGGAGCGCGCACGGGTGGCGGGGCCGCTTGGGACCAAGCCGGCAGCGGAGCGACAGGGCGGTGATCGTTTAAAGCCGCCTATCGTGGATCGCCGAGCTGGAGACGGATGTAGCCGCACCAGCAGGTCCGCGCCCGTCCGGGGGCTAGTGGGGTCCCGAGCTGAAACACGCTCACGCCCCCCATCCTCACGGGCAAGAACAGCCTGGCGGAGCGGACGATCGAGCCGAAACGCAAATCACACTCACGGTCTCCGGGTTCGCCCGGCCGCTCCGTCGCCTCCCCAGCAAACTTCAGCGAGCGATCGCGTGAAGCCGATCCGACTTGCCCCCACCTGGCCGCTTCGCGGCCGTCCGCCCCCGGAGGGGGCGGAAGGAATGCTCCGACCTTCTTCCCCCTCTGGGGGAGGAGCGCGCAGCGCGGAGGGGGCGAGTGGCCGCCTTCCCACACAACAGGAGAACCCCATGCCCAAGTCCAAGCCGCCGCGCCGCAAGCGTCCACGCCATGTGAACAACCACGATCGCGGGATGGTCGACTTCTTCGATCGCCTGGAACGGATCACCGACCGGGCCGAGCGCGAGGCCGAGGCGCTGGCCGACCGCGTGCCGCCCGAGGAGCTGGCGCGGATGCGAGCGACCTGCGCCGAGAACCGGCGGATCTTCGCCGAGGCGCGCGCCGAGATGCTGGCGCCCAGCCGCACGCCGGTGCTGGATCGCCTGGTCGGCGAGATGCGCCGGCGCGAACGCCGGGCGAGCCGATAGGGCTGCGCCCCTACTCGGCCGCCGCCACGAACTCGGCCCGCACCGAGCCCATGGGCTTGAGGTCCAGGTCCTGGAACAGGCGGCTGTCCTCGTCCATGTCGGGCAGCGGGGTGGTGAGCAGCTTGCCGCCGACGAAGATCGAGTTGGCGCCGGCCATGAAGCACAGGGCCTGCAGCTCGCGGCTCATGCCCTCGCGGCCGGCCGACAGGCGGACCATGGACTTGGGGCAGACGATGCGGGCGACGGCGATGGTGCGGATGAACTCGATCGAGTCGATGGCCTTGCCTTCAGCCAGGACCTTGTCGCCCAGCGGCGTGCCGCTGACCGGGACCAGGCCGTTGATCGGCAGGCTGTCAGGATGAGCCGGCAGGGTGGCCAGCTGGTGCAGCAGGCCGGCGCGGTCGCGGCGCGTCTCGCCCATGCCGACGATGCCGCCGCAGCAGGTGCTCATGCCCGCGTCGCGGACGTGGCTCAGGGTGTCCAGACGCTCCTGATAGGTGCGGGTGGTCACCACGTCCTTGTAGTAGTCCGGGCCGGTGTCGAGGTTGTGGTTGTAGTAGTCGAGCCCAGCGGCCTTCAGGGCCTTGGCCTGGTCGGCGGTCAGCATGCCCAGGGTGGCGCAGGTCTCCATGCCGAGCGCCTTCACCTCGGCGATCATGGTCGCCAGCTTGGGCAGGTCGCGGTCCTTCAGCTCGCGCCAGGCCGCGCCCATGCAGAAGCGCTGGGCGCCGCCGTCGCGGGCGGCGCGGGCCTTGGCCACGACGTCGTCGGCGTCCATCAGCTTCTCGGCCTTGAGACCGGTCTTGAAGTGGGCCGATTGGCTGCAATAGCCGCAGTTTTCGGCGCAGCCGCCGGTCTTGACGGACAACAGCTGCGACAGCTGAATTTCGGAGGGATCGAACCAGGCGCGGTGGACGTTGGCGGCTCGGTGGACCAGGTCCATGAACGGCAGGTCGAAAAGGGCCTCGACCTCGACTAGGGTCCAGTCGTGACGGGGCTCGAACGCGTTGATCTTGCTCATGGCGCGCACGTTTGGACCGGCGCCATGGTCTTGGCAAGAGTTTGGGCGCGCGCTTGGCCGGCAACGGCTTGCCAGGGTGGGCGTTCGTCGCCATAGGGCTGAAGCGGGCTCGGCGTCGTTGCGGCCCGCGCGGGAGTGGATCAGGTCATGGATCGCGAGATCGAGCTGAAGTTCCTGCTGCCGCCCGAGGCCGCCAGCCTGGCCTTGGCCGAGCTCAAGGCCGTGCAGGGCGGCGAGGGCGCGGTGCGTCAGCTGGACGCCACCTATTTCGACACCCCCGACCACGCCCTGCGCCGCGCTGGCTATGGTCTTCGGGTCCGCGATGGCGAGGGTGGGCGCAAGCAGACCCTGAAATCGGCCTCGGCGGGCGGCGTCTTTTCGCGCGGCGAATGGGAGACGCGCGTCGAGGGGCCCGAGCCCGACCGCGACGCCCTGGCCCTGACGCCGGCGGCGGCGATGCTGGAAGACCGGCCGCTGGCGCCGGTCTTCACGACCCATGTCGAGCGGATCGCGCAGCTGATCCAGGTCGGCGAGGCCAGCATCGAGACCGCGCTCGACCGTGGCGAGCTCAGCGCCGCCGATCGCCGCGCGCTCGTCTGCGAACTGGAGCTGGAGCTGAAGGCGGGACCGCCCCGCGCCCTTTTCGACCTGGCCCGCACCCTGGCCGCGCGCGTGCCGCTGCGGCTGTCGCTGGTCAGCAAGGCCGAGCGCGGCTACGAGCTGGCGGCCGACGAGACCGGCCTACCGCGGCGTCGGCATCCGACCGAGCTGGGGCGGAAGGCGAGCGTGGGCGAAACGCTGCAGGCCCTGGGCCGCGCGGACCTTGGCCATCTTTGCGCCGCCTTGGAGGCTCTGCGCGACCGGCCAGGGGCGGAGGCCGTGCATCAGGCCCGCGTCGCGACGCGGCGGCTGCGCGCCCTGCTGAAGATCTTCAAGCCCCTGGCCCAGGACGAGGCCGCGCGGCGGCTCGACCAGGAACTGTCGTGGCTGGCGGGCGAGTTCGACGCGGCGCGCGATCTGGACGTCTTCGTGGGCGAGGTCTGGCGCGGGGCGGCGCCCGGCGCGGATTTCACCGGCAAGGACGCCTTCGAACGCGGGCTTCAGGCCGTCCACGCCAACGCCTACCTTCGCATGGAAGCGGCCCTGGAAAGCCCTCGCACCCGGGCCGTGCTTCTGGAAGCCGCCGCCTGGCTCGAGGCCGGCGACTGGACGACCGATCCGGCCCTGGCCCAGGTCCGCGACGGCCCAGCCAGAGCCTACGCCGCCGAGGCGCTTGACGCGCGTCGCAAGGCGGTTAGGAAACGCGCCAAGCACTTCGACGATCTCGACGCCGAGGCCCGCCACCGGCTGCGCCTGAAGGGCAAGACGCTGCGCTACGCCGCCGAGGACCTCGCGCCGCTGTTTCCCGAGCACGCTGATCGCGCCGACCGCTTCGTCAAGGCCGCCAAGGCCGCACAGGACACACTGGGCGCCCTCAACGACCGCGCGGTGCGGGAAGGACTCGTCGACCTGGCCGCCCACGGCGACCCCGATCTGGCGCGCGCCGCGCGGCGTGTGGTGCTGGGCGAAGAGGACCAGGCCCTGCTGGACGCCGCCCGTAAGGCGCTGAAGGACCTTCGCGACACCCGGACCTTCTGGTGAAGCCAAGGCCCAGACACGAAAAAAGCCGCCCAAAGGCGGCGTCTTATCGTTCTAGACCCTTGGGTGCGGGGACAGGATTTGAACCTGTGACCTTCAGGTTATGAGCCTGACGAGCTACCGGGCTGCTCCACCCCGCGTCAGGGTGTTATTGTGAGATTGTGTGCAGGGTTTGCGGACTTAATCGAGATATCCTTTTGGCGGACCTGGCGGCGACCTACTCTCCCGCGCCTTGAGACGAAGTACCATTGGCCCAGGGGGACTTAACGACCGAGTTCGGAATGGGATCGGGTGGGGAACCCCCGGCAAAGCCACCAGGTCAGCGAAAAGGATATCATCCAGTCCCTTGCGGGACCGGAGATTGTGAAGAAGACATCAGTGTCTGAAGTAGAGACATGCTGTTGCATGGGTTTGACTGAAGAACGATCAAGCCTATCGAGCTATTAGTACCGGTAAGCTCCATGCGTCGCCGCACTTCCACACCCGGCCTATCAACGTGGTGGTCTTCCACGGCTCTCAGCGAGACCTTGTTTTGAGGTTAGTTTCCCGCTTAGATGCTTTCAGCGGTTATCTATTCCACACTTAGCTACCCTGCTGCACAGCTGGCGCCATGACAGGTCCACCAGAGGTGTGTCCATCCCGGTCCTCTCGTACTAGGGACAGATCCTCTCAAGTCTCGTACACCCACGGCAGATAGGGACCAAACTGTCTCACGACGTTCTGAACCCAGCTCACGTACCACTTTAATCGGCGAACAGCCGAACCCTTGGGACCTGCTCCAGCCCCAGGATGTGATGAGCCGACATCGAGGTGCCAAACTTTGCCGTCGATATGGACTCTTGGGCAAAATCAGCCTGTTATCCCTAGAGTACCTTTTATTCGTTGAGCGATGGCCCTTCCACGCAGGACCACCGGATCACTATGGCCGACTTTCGTCTCTGCTCGACTTGTCAGTCTCGCAGTCAGGCGGGCTTATGCCATTGCACTCGACGACCGATTTCCGACCGGTCTGAGCCCACCATCGCGCGCCTCCGTTACACTTTGGGAGGCGACCGCCCCAGTCAAACTGCCCGCCACGCCATGTCCCGGACCCGGATAACGGGCCGCGGTTAGACGTCAGCAACAATAAGGGTGGTATTTCAAGGATGGCTCCACTCGAACTGGCGCCCGAGTTTCATAGCCTCCCACCTATCCTACACATGTTGTTGCTAACGCCAAGGCGAAGCTGCAGTAAAGGTTCATAGGGTCTTTCCGTCTGACCGCGGGAACCCCGCATCTTCACGGGGAATTCAATTTCGCTGAGCCTGTGCTGGAGACAGTGGGGAAGTCGTTACGCCATTCGTGCAGGTCGGAACTTACCCGACAAGGAATTTCGCTACCTTAGGACCGTTATAGTTACGGCCGCCGTTTACCTGGGCTTCAATTCAGAGCTTGCACCCCTCCTTTTAACCTTCAGGCACCGGGCAGGCGTCAGACCCTATACGTCGCCTTGCGGCTTCGCAGAGCCCTGTGTTTTTGATAAACAGTCGCTACCCCCTGGCTTGTGCCACTCTCATCTGGTTGCCCAAAAGAGAGTCACGCTTATCCCGAAGTTACGCGTGCAATTTGCCGAGTTCCTTCAGCACAGTTCTCTCAAGCGCCTTGGTATACTCTACCTGCCCACCTGTGTCGGTTTCGGGTACGGTCTCCGTTGGAGTTATTTCCAGGGACCTGTTCACTGCCAGGAGCAATCCAATAAGCCCTGACAATTTACCAGATCCGTCACTTCCAACTGGTTCAGGAATATTCACCTGATTCCCATCGACTACGCCTTTCGGCCTCGCCTTAGGGGCCGACTAACCCTGCGCAGATTAGCTTTACGCAGGAACCCTTGGGCTTTCGGCGAGAGGGTCTCTCACCCTCTTTATCGCTACTCATGTCAGCATTCTCACTTCCGATACCTCCAGCAAGGCTCGCGCCTCACCTTCATCGGCTTACGGAACGCTCCGCTACCGCGTGCTTACGCACACCCATACCTTCGGCGTCTGGCTTGAGCCCCGTTACATTTTCCGCGCAGGTTCGCTTGACCAGTGAGCTGTTACGCTTTCTTTAAATGATGGCTGCTTCTAAGCCAACATCCTGGTTGTCAAAGCAAACCCACATCGTTTCCCACTTAGCCAGAACTTGGGGGCCTTAGATGATGGTTAGGGTTGTTTCCCTTTTCACGACGGACGTTAGCACCCGCCGTGTGTCTCCCGGATAGTTCTCTTGGGTATTCGGAGTTTGATTAGAATTGGTACAGCTCGCGCCGCCCGCATCCATTCAGTGCTCTACCCCCCAAGGAATACGTCCGAGGCACTACCTAAATAGTTTTCGCGGAGAACCAGCTATGTCCAGGTTTGATTGGCCTTTCACCCCTATCCACAAGTCATCCGAGAATTTTTCAACATTCACCGGTTCGGTCCTCCAGTAAGTGTTACCTTACCTTCAACCTGCTCATGGATAGATCACCTGGTTTCGGGTCGTCATGCGACGTACTTATTCGCCCTATTCAGACTCGCTTTCGCTGCGCCTACACCTAACGGCTTAAGCTTGCACGGCACATGAAGTCGCTGACCCATTATACAAAAGGTACGCCGTCACCACGCGCGGTGGCTCCGACTGCTTGTAGGCTTCCGATTTCAGGATCTGTTTCACTCCCCTTGTCGGGGTGCTTTTCACCTTTCCCTCACGGTACTTGTTCGCTATCGGTCATTGAGGAGTACTTAGGCTTGGAGGGTGGTCCCCCCATGTTCAGACAGGATTTCACGTGTCCCGCCCTACTCGAGTCTGTCGCTATTTGACGCTTACGGGGCTATCACCCACTATGGCGGACCTTCCCAGATCCTTCAGCTTTATGTCACGACAGCACTGGCCTGGTCCCGGTTCGCTCGCCACTACTACGGGAGTCTCGGTTGATGTCCTTTCCTCCGGGTACTGAGATGTTTCAGTTCCCCGGGTTTGCTTAATGAACCCTATGTATTCAGGTCATTATACCTCTTCTGATCATCCAATCCTGGACCCAGCCGAAGCTGAGACTAAGTTGGGTGACCATAAAGGTGGGTTTCCCCATTCGGAGATAGCCGGATCAAAGGGTGCTCGCGCCTCCCCGGCTCTTATCGCAGCGTGCCACGTCCTTCATCGCCTCTCAATGCCAAGGCATCCGTCAGAAGCCCTTATGCGCTTGATCGTTCTCAGCAAAACCCATGCATAATCGACCCTAGCCGCATCTCGCGGGAAGGGATCGAGCATGAGCTCTACCTTTAGTCAGACAATGATGTCTTCTTAAGTCCATCCTTAAACCAGGTCCGTATCCCAGGGGTGAGCTACGGTTGGCGGAGGAACCCTGCCTTCACAATGTCACTTCGCATCGGCTCGAAAGCCGCTGCAAACTTGATCATTCCCGATCGCGATTTTCCCAACCATACCAGCTAGCCTCGCTCAAGCAGCGAAGCGGTAGCGAGGATTGCGAGGAAAAATGGTGGAGCCAGACGGATTCGAACCGACGACATCCTGCTTGCAAAGCAGGCGCTCTACCAACTGAGCTATGGCCCCTCACACTTCAGTGTAAGTTGCTTGCCCAGCGGAGCTGGTCGGTGCGGTCCGTATGTTTGGAAAGAGTGGTAGGCCCGATAAGACTTGAACTTATGACCTCACGCTTATCAAGCGTGCGCTCTAACCAACTGAGCTACGGGCCCATAGGCCGCTCAGATCGGATCAGTTGATCCGCTCCAGGGCTCGCGATCGTGTCCTGAACCTCGACGGTCCAGAACAAGTGGAAAGAGAAACGAAGACGGCGGCGATCCGCTCTTTTTGGTGCGTCAAGCGCACCGTGTCTGGAGCTTCAATAGTCTCGTGAGAGACTGGAGAAGCATCCTTAGAAAGGAGGTGATCCAGCCGCAGGTTCCCCTACGGCTACCTTGTTACGACTTCACCCCAGTCGCTGACCCTACCGTGGTCGCCTGCCCCCTTGCGGTTAGCGCAGCGCCTTCGGGTAAAGCCAACTCCCATGGTGTGACGGGCGGTGTGTACAAGGCCCGGGAACGTATTCACCGCGGCATGCTGATCCGCGATTACTAGCGATTCCAACTTCATGCTCTCGAGTTGCAGAGAACAATCCGAACTGAGACGACTTTTAGGGATTGGCTCCCCCTCGCGGGATTGCAGCCCTCTGTAGTCGCCATTGTAGCACGTGTGTAGCCCACCTTGTAAGGGCCATGAGGACTTGACGTCATCCCCGCCTTCCTCCGGATTAACTCCGGCAGTACGATTAGAGTGCCCAGCCAAACCTGATGGCAACTAATCGCGAGGGTTGCGCTCGTTGCGGGACTTAACCCAACATCTCACGACACGAGCTGACGACAGCCATGCAGCACCTGTGTCCCAGTCCCCGAAGGGAAAACCACATCTCTGTGGCGGTCCAGGCATGTCAAAAGGTGGTAAGGTTCTGCGCGTTGCTTCGAATTAAACCACATGCTCCACCGCTTGTGCGGGCCCCCGTCAATTCCTTTGAGTTTTAATCTTGCGACCGTACTCCCCAGGCGGAGTGCTTAATGCGTTAGCTGCGTCACCGACATGCATGCATGCCGACAACTAGCACTCATCGTTTACGGCGTGGACTACCAGGGTATCTAATCCTGTTTGCTCCCCACGCTTTCGAGCCTCAGCGTCAGTAACGGACCAGTATGTCGCCTTCGCCACTGGTGTTCTTCCGAATATCTACGAATTTCACCTCTACACTCGGAGTTCCACATACCTCTTCCGTACTCAA
>NZ_PEGH01000017.1 GCF_002737755.1 Caulobacter sp. BP25 | reverse complement strand
CGCGCGGTGGCTCCGACTGCTTGTAGGCTTCCGATTTCAGGATCTGTTTCACTCCCCTTGTCGGGGTGCTTTTCACCTTTCCCTCACGGTACTTGTTCGCTATCGGTCATTGAGGAGTACTTAGGCTTGGAGGGTGGTCCCCCCATGTTCAGACAGGATTTCACGTGTCCCGCCCTACTCGAGTCTGTCGCTATTTGACGCTTACGGGGCTATCACCCACTATGGCGGACCTTCCCAGATCCTTCAGCTTTATGTCACGACAGCACTGGCCTGGTCCCGGTTCGCTCGCCACTACTACGGGAGTCTCGGTTGATGTCCTTTCCTCCGGGTACTGAGATGTTTCAGTTCCCCGGGTTTGCTTAAT
Source organism: Caulobacter sp. BP25 (assembly GCF_002737755.1). Classification (GTDB taxonomy): domain Bacteria; phylum Pseudomonadota; class Alphaproteobacteria; order Caulobacterales; family Caulobacteraceae; genus Caulobacter. Next base: position 741,245 of record NZ_PEGH01000017.1, on the reverse strand, counting down.
GAACCCTATGTATTCAGGTCATTATACCTCTTCTGATCATCCAATCCTGGACCCAGCCGAAGCTGAGACTAAGTTGGGTGACCATAAAGGTGGGTTTCCCCATTCGGAGATAGCCGGATCAAAGGGTGCTCGCGCCTCCCCGGCTCTTATCGCAGCGTGCCACGTCCTTCATCGCCTCTCAATGCCAAGGCATCCGTCAGAAGCCCTTATGCGCTTGATCGTTCTCAGCAAAACCCATGCATAATCGACCCTAGCCGCATCTCGCGGGAAGGGATCGAGCATGAGCTCTACCTTTAGTCAGACAATGATGTCTTCTTAAGTCCATCCTTAAACCAGGTCCGTATCCCAGGGGTGAGCTACGGTTGGCGGAGGAACCCTGCCTTCACAATGTCACTTCGCATCGGCTCGAAAGCCGCTGCAAACTTGATCATTCCCGATCGCGATTTTCCCAACCATACCAGCTAGCCTCGCTCAAGCAGCGAAGCGGTAGCGAGGATTGCGAGGAAAAATGGTGGAGCCAGACGGATTCGAACCGACGACATCCTGCTTGCAAAGCAGGCGCTCTACCAACTGAGCTATGGCCCCTCACACTTCAGTGTAAGTTGCTTGCCCAGCGGAGCTGGTCGGTGCGGTCCGTATGTTTGGAAAGAGTGGTAGGCCCGATAAGACTTGAACTTATGACCTCACGCTTATCAAGCGTGCGCTCTAACCAACTGAGCTACGGGCCCATAGGCCGCTCAGATCGGATCAGTTGATCCGCTCCAGGGCTCGCGATCGTGTCCTGAACCTCGACGGTCCAGAACAAGTGGAAAGAGAAACGAAGACGGCGGCGATCCGCTCTTTTTGGTGCGTCAAGCGCACCGTGTCTGGAGCTTCAATAGTCTCGTGAGAGACTGGAGAAGCATCCTTAGAAAGGAGGTGATCCAGCCGCAGGTTCCCCTACGGCTACCTTGTTACGACTTCACCCCAGTCGCTGACCCTACCGTGGTCGCCTGCCCCCTTGCGGTTAGCGCAGCGCCTTCGGGTAAAGCCAACTCCCATGGTGTGACGGGCGGTGTGTACAAGGCCCGGGAACGTATTCACCGCGGCATGCTGATCCGCGATTACTAGCGATTCCAACTTCATGCTCTCGAGTTGCAGAGAACAATCCGAACTGAGACGACTTTTAGGGATTGGCTCCCCCTCGCGGGATTGCAGCCCTCTGTAGTCGCCATTGTAGCACGTGTGTAGCCCACCTTGTAAGGGCCATGAGGACTTGACGTCATCCCCGCCTTCCTCCGGATTAACTCCGGCAGTACGATTAGAGTGCCCAGCCAAACCTGATGGCAACTAATCGCGAGGGTTGCGCTCGTTGCGGGACTTAACCCAACATCTCACGACACGAGCTGACGACAGCCATGCAGCACCTGTGTCCCAGTCCCCGAAGGGAAAACCACATCTCTGTGGCGGTCCAGGCATGTCAAAAGGTGGTAAGGTTCTGCGCGTTGCTTCGAATTAAACCACATGCTCCACCGCTTGTGCGGGCCCCCGTCAATTCCTTTGAGTTTTAATCTTGCGACCGTACTCCCCAGGCGGAGTGCTTAATGCGTTAGCTGCGTCACCGACATGCATGCATGCCGACAACTAGCACTCATCGTTTACGGCGTGGACTACCAGGGTATCTAATCCTGTTTGCTCCCCACGCTTTCGAGCCTCAGCGTCAGTAACGGACCAGTATGTCGCCTTCGCCACTGGTGTTCTTCCGAATATCTACGAATTTCACCTCTACACTCGGAGTTCCACATACCTCTTCCGTACTCAAGACTGCCAGTATCAAAGGCAATTCCAAGGTTGAGCCCTGGGCTTTCACCTCTGACTAAACAGTCCGCCTACGCTCCCTTTACGCCCAGTAATTCCGAGCAACGCTAGCCCCCTTCGTATTACCGCGGCTGCTGGCACGAAGTTAGCCGGGGCTTCTTCTCCGGGTACCGTCATTATCGTCCCCGGTGAAAGAATTTTACAATCCTAAGACCTTCATCATTCACGCGGCATGGCTGCGTCAGGCTTTCGCCCATTGCGCAAGATTCCCCACTGCTGCCTCCCGTAGGAGTTTGGGCCGTGTCTCAGTCCCAATGTGGCTGATCATCCTCTCAGACCAGCTACTGATCGTCGCCTTGGTGAGCCTTTACCTCACCAACTAGCTAATCAGACGCGGGCCGCTCCAATGGCGATAAATCTTTCCCCCGAAGGGCACATCCGGTATTAGCTCAAGTTTCCCTGAGTTGTTCCGAACCAAAGGGCACGTTCCCACGTGTTACTCACCCGTCCGCCACTAATCCCGAAGGATCCGTTCGACTTGCATGTGTTAGGCCTGCCGCCAGCGTTCGCTCTGAGCCAGGATCAAACTCTCAGGTTGAGTTGACATTGACATCAGACTTCCAGTCCCGGGGGAAAACCCAGAACCAGGTATCTGGTTTGCATAGTTTCTTGACGAGTTCCCATCACACTCCGATCAGCCCGAAAGCCAACCGGCGTATAAATGGTGTCTTCAAGAGACCGCATACGTCAGCGTCAATGATCCACTCCGTAGAGTGAACCGCCAGAGCGCCGCCGCCTGCGTTTCTCTTTCCAAATCAACAATGTCAAAGACCCGAACCGCTCCGTTACCGGAGAACCGATCCCACCGTTTAGCGCCCGGTGTCGGCGGAGGCGGCTATCTATCCAACCTCGAATTCCGTGTCAAATCGTTTTTTTCAAAACTTTTTGAACCGAACCAGCGAACCCCGGAGAACCGGGAAGCGCCAGAGTGGGCAGCTTCTAGAGAAGCCATCCCAGCTAGTCAAGAAGTTATTTTGAGAAGATCTCAAAAGCTCTACTTAACTACCCTCCACCGCGCCGCTGAATTCTTGCGAAATCTTGGCGACGATGGCCGGAGCGGCGCTTCTAAAGAGGCGACATTCCGAAGTCAACCAACTCTTTTCGACTTTTTCGCACCACCGAAGCCGGCAAGCGAAGAGACAAAAAGAAGACCCTCAGGGCTGCCGAAGCCGCCCCTGCGGATCCATCATCGAGTCGATTGGAGCGCGGTATCTAGCCAAGCGTCTGGGCCGATGCAAGCTCCCTTTCGGGGGCCGCGTCGTCCGGTCGCGAAGCCGTTCCGAGCGAGGCGTTGATCTAGTCTCCGCCCCGCGCTCTGGCAACCCCCTCGCGACAATATAACGACGCTCTTTTGACGGCGTGGTTAGCGCGGCCTTTAGTGCTGGCTCTCGGGGAGACGCACCACCAGGCCGTCCAGGGCGTCGGTCACCTTGATCTGGCACGACAGGCGGCTGTTGGGCTCGACGTTCTCGGCGAAGTCCAGCATCGACTCTTCCATGGCCGACTTGTCGCCGGTCCTGTCCAGCCAGGCAGCGTCGACATAGACGTGGCAAGTCGCGCAGGCGCATGCGCCGCCGCAGTCGGCGTCGATGCCCGGCACGTTGTTCTTCACCGCGCCTTCCATGACCGTCAGGCCCGGCTTGACGTCGAGGGCGTGCTCGGTCCCGTCGTGTTCGATGTAGGTGATCTTGGCCATATGCTTTCCGTTACCCCTTAGGCGCTCTTAAGCCGCCACTTCCTTCATGGACACCGACGTGTCGGCAAGCTTCTCGACGTTGACCGGCGTGCGTTTGGCGATCAGCTGCTTGCCAGCCATGAACTCCGGCGGCGCGTTGACCGCTTCGACGGCCTGCAGCAGGTCGCCCTTCAGATGGAAGACCGCGAACTTGGCGCTGGCGGCATCGCCGCGCACGACCGTGCGATCGGCTTCGAACGGCAGACCCGCGATCTGTAGCTTGAGGTCATACTGATCCGACCAGAACCACGGGACCTCGGGCGCGGGACCAGCCCGGCCGAGAATCGCCGACGCCGCTTGCTTGGCCTGCTCCAGCGCGTTGGGCACGCTCTCAAGACGGAACTGGCGCTCATATAAAGGAAGAGGCCGATGGGCGACGTCGCCGATCGCGAAGATCGCGGGATCGTCGGTGCGCGCCTCGAGATCGACGACCACGCCGTTAGCGGTCGCCAGGCCCGCGTCCTTAGCCAGTTCGTCGTTGGGAATCGCGCCGACCCCAACCAGGGCGACGTCGCACGGCAGAAGACGCCCGTCGGACAGGCGCACGCCGCGGATATGGTCGTCCGCGCCCTCGAACGCCTCGACGCCGGCGTTCAGCTCGAACGTCACGCCCCGCGCGCGGTGATAGTCCTGGAAGAAGGTCGAGAGGGTCTCGCAGGCGACACGGGCCAGAACCCGGCTCTCGCGCTCGACCACGACGACCTCGGCGCCCAGCGCCCTGGCCGAGGCGGCGGCCTCCAGTCCGACATAGCCGCCGCCGATCACCGCCAGGCGCTTGCCGGGACCCAGCGCGTGCTTGAGCAGCTCGGCGTCGGCGGCGGTGCGCAAAGCGAGAACACCGGCGAGATCCCCGCCGGGGATCGGCAGTTGCCGCGCGCGGGCGCCAGTGGCCAGGATCAGGAAGTCGTAGGCAATGGCCTCGCCCGAGGCGAGGGTCACAGTCTTGGCCGCGCGGTTGATGCGTTCGGCCACGCCTGACAGGCGCAGGAAGACATTGTTCTCGCCGTACCAGTCCGCCGGCTTGAGGGCGAGCGAGTCGGCGTCGGCCTCACCTTTGAGCCAAGCCTTGGATAGCGGCGGGCGCTGATAGGGCAAGAGCGGCTCGTCGCCGATCAGGACGATCCGGCCTTCGTGACCGTACTGACGCAGGAACGCCGCGGCCGAACCGCCCGCGTGGCCCGCGCCGACGATGACGACGCATGCGTTCTGATTGGCTTCAGCGCTCAATGACGCCCTCCCTTTCGTCAAAAATGACGGCGGCGTCACCTATTGGCAAGCGCCTTCGATAGCGCGGATACATAGAGGGCGGCGGTTCGTTTCCAAACCGCCGCCCTCTGGATCGTCTGAAGAGCTCGTCAGACGACGCGCTCGACCATCATCTTCTTGATCTCGGCGATGGCCTTGGCCGGGTTCAGCCCCTTGGGGCAGACCTGGGCGCAGTTCATGATCGTGTGGCAGCGATAGAGCTTGAAGGGGTCCTCGAGCGCGTCAAGGCGGTCGCCGGTGGCCTCGTCGCGGCTGTCGATCAGCCAGCGATAGGCGTGCAGCAGGGCCGCCGGGCCCAGATACTTGTCGCCATTCCACCAATAGCTGGGGCACGAGGTCGAGCAGCAGGCGCAGAGGATGCACTCATAGAGGCCGTCGAGCTTCTCGCGGTCCTCCGGCGACTGACGCCACTCGGCCTGGGGCTCGGGGGTGTCGGTGTGCAGCCAGGGCTCGATCGAGGCGTACTGGGCGTAGAACAGCGTCAGGTCCGGGATCAGGTCCTTGACCACCGGCATGTGCGGCAGCGGGCTGATCTGGACGGCCTTGCCCGGCACCTCGGCCCAGCCGTGGGTGCAGGCCAGGGTGTTGCGGCCGCCGATGTTCATCGAGCAGGAGCCGCAAACGCCTTCCCGGCACGACCGGCGGAAGGCCAGGGTCGGGTCGATGGTGTTCTTGATATACAGCAGGGCGTCCAGGACCATCGGCCCCACGGCGTCCATGTCGACGTCGTAGGTATCCCAGCGCGGGTTCCCGCCCGTTTCCGGGTCGTAGCGGTAGATCTTGAAGGTCTTGACCTTCTTGGCCCCCGCGGGAGCCGGCCAATGCTTGCCCGACTTGACCTGGGAGTTCTTGGGGAGTGCGAGTTCGACCATCGGACCCTCAGTAGACCCGTTGCTTCGGCGGGATGTAGGCGATGTCGTCGGACATCGTGTAGCTGTGCACCGGGCGGTAATCGATCTTCACCTTGCCCGACTGGTTATCCAGCCACGCCAGGGTGTGCTTCATCCACTCGGTGTCGTTGCGGTCGGCGAAGTCCTCGCGGGCGTGGGCGCCGCGGCTTTCGGTGCGGTTGGCCGCGCCGTTCACCGTGACCACCGCCTGGCCGATGAGGTTGTCGAACTCCAGGGTCTCCATCAGGTCCGTGTTCCACACGAGGCCACGGTCGGAAACCTTGATGTCGCTCTTCTTGTCCCAGACGGCCTGAAGACGCTTCACGCCGCTGTCCAGGCTTTCGCCGGTGCGGAACACGGCGGCGTCTTCCTGCATGGCCTTCTGCATCTCGAGACGCAGTTCGGCGGTGCCGGTCGAGCCCGAGGCGTTACGGAAGCGATCAAAGCGGGCCAGGTGGGCCTCGGTCTGGGCGTCCTTCAGTTCCGGCTGCTTGGCGCCGGGCTTGAGGATCTCGGCGCAGCGCAGGGCCGCGGCGCGACCAAACACCACCAGGTCGATCAGCGAGTTGGAGCCCAGGCGGTTGGCGCCGTGCACCGACACGCAGGCGGCCTCGCCCACGGCCATCAGGCCCGGAATGACCTGGTCGGGGTTGTCGCCGTTCTTGGTGACGACCTCGCCGTGATAGTTCGTCGGGATGCCGCCCATGTTGTAGTGGACGGTCGGCAGCACCGGAATCGGGGCCTTGGTCACGTCGACGCCGGCGAAGACCTTGGCGGTTTCCGAGATGCCCGGCAGGCGCTCGGCCAGGATCTTGGGATCCAGGTGGTCGAGGTGCAGGAAGATGTGGTCCTTGTTGGGACCCACGCCACGGCCTTCGCGGATTTCGATGGTCATCGCGCGGCTGACCATGTCGCGCGGCGCCAGGTCCTTCACCGACGGGGCGTAGCGCTCCATGAAGCGCTCGCCTTCGGAGTTGGTCAGGTAGCCGCCCTCGCCGCGGGCGCCCTCGGTGATCAGGCAGCCGGCGCCGTAGATGCCGGTGGGGTGGAACTGCACGAACTCCATGTCCTGCAGCGGCAGGCCGGCGCGCAGCGCCATGGCGTTGCCGTCGCCCGTGCAGGTGTGGGCCGAGGTCGCCGAGAAGTAGGCGCGGCCGTAACCGCCCGTGGCCAGGATCACCATCTGGGCCTGGAAGCGGTGCAGGGTGCCGTCGTCGAGCTTCCACGCGGTCACGCCGCGGCAGACGCCGTCGTCCATGATCAGGTCGAGGGCGAAGTACTCGATGAAGAACTCAGTGTCGTGGGCCAGGGACTGGCCATACATCGTGTGCAGCATGGCGTGACCGGTCCGGTCGGCCGCCGCGCAGGTGCGCTGGATCGGGCCTTCGCCGAAGTTCTTGGTCATGCCGCCGAAGGCGCGCTGATAGATCTTGCCGTCGGCCGTGCGCGAGAAGGGCACGCCCCAGTGCTCGAGCTCATAGACCGCCGCCGGAGCGTTGCGAGTCAGGTACTCGATGGCGTCCTGGTCGCCCAGCCAGTCCGACCCCTTGACGGTGTCGAACATGTGCCAGCGCCAGTCGTCGTGACTCATGTTGCCCAGCGAGGCCGAAATGCCGCCCTGCGCGGCCACGGTGTGGCTGCGGGTCGGGAACACCTTGGTGATGCAGGCGGTCTTCAGACCGGCCTGGGCGGCGCCCAGCGCGGCGCGGAGGCCAGAGCCGCCGGCGCCGATAACGACGACGTCGAACTTGTGGTCGATAAACTTGTAGGCCGACATCAATGGGCTCCGGTCACGGTCAGGGCCACCTTCAGGATCGAGAAGATCCCGACGGCGCCAGCCAGCACGCAGACGAACAGATTGCCGATCACCAGGGCCGACTTGCTCGTGAAGCGGTGGATGTAGTCTTCGATCACCACCTGGACGGCGTTCGACAGGTGCACGAGCGCCGAAACCAGCAGCAGGACCAGAAGAACGGCGTTCAGCGGCTGGCCCAGCCAAGCGGCGACCGTGTGCTGGTCCGCGCCGATCAGCTTAAGGGCGCTGTAGACGCCCCACAGGCTCAGCGGCGCCAGAGCCAGGCCCGAGACGCGCTCGGTGATGAAGTGCGAGACGCCGTGGTGCGACGAGCCCATGCCCCGGGCGCGCGACAGCGGGGTGCGGAACTGGATGGGCTGGAAGATGTCGTTCTTGCTCATGATCAGAACGCTCCGTTCGCGCCGGCGATGACCCAGGTGACGATCGTCGCCACGACCGCGAAGGCGATCGCCATGGCGCCGGTCATGTCGGCGATGCGCGGCTGGAAGCCCTTGCCGGTATCCCAGAAGGTCTGGCGGATGGTGTAGGCGACGTTGAAGAAGACCGCGAAGGTCTCGCCCAGCAGCACCAGCTTGCCGATCGGCGAGCCCAGGACGGCGGTGTAGCCGGCGTAGGCGTCCGGGCCGGCGGCCAGGGCGGCGGCCCAACCCGCCAGGATCACGGCGCCGACCCACAGGCCCACCACGCAGGCGCGGTGGAGGATCGAGCAGGCCATCGTGATATGCCAACGCCACACCTGCAGGTGCGGCGACATCGGGCGCTCGGGCAGCCCCCGGCTCGTGTCGGTCATGGGAGGTCCAACCTCAGTAGCCTTTGTGCGTTGCGGGACGCTTTTAAGCGCGAGGACTTAGCTGTCAATTAAACGACGCTCTCTTGAGAAACGTTCTCAAACCTGGTGGCGGTCGCCGCAAGGAACCGCCAAGGTCGATCCTGCGTCGGCTGCTATTAGGATACGAGCCAAGTTGCCCCCCGGATGATCGATCCGAGCGATTTTCGCGGGCGACTCGGTCGCTTTCCCTTCCAACCTCGAAATAGGGAGCGCGACGGCGACCACCGGGCGCATCCCATTCCGGCATCGAACCTAGCGGGGAGCGAACACCGTCAGGGCCAGGTGCTGTAGGAGCATGATGGTCTTGGCATCCCTGATGCGGCCGTCGGCGATCATGGCCAGCGCCCCGTCGATCGTCGGCTCGAGCACCTCGATATCCTCGCCCTCGTCGGGATGGCCGCCGCCGTCGCCGATGCGCATCGAGGCGTCGTACTCCGCCACGAAAAAGTGCAGGATCTCGGTCACCGAACCGGGGCTCATGAAGGCCTCGAACACCTTGCGGACCTTACCCAGGCGATAGCCCAGCTCTTCCTCGACCTCGGCGCGGATGCGAACCTCGGGTTCGGCGTCGTCCAAGAGGCCCGCCGCCGCCTCGATCAGCAGGTCGTCATAGCCGTTGACGAAGGCGGGATAGCGGAACTGCTTGACCAGCAGGACGGTGCGGTTGGCTAGGTTGTAGGGCAGCAGCACCGCGCCGTTGCCACGGTCATAGTGCTCGCGGCTCTGGCTCTGCCAGGTCCCGTCGCGCCGCTTCCAGTCGAAGGTGGTGGTTTTCAGGACGTACCAGTTGTCGGAGAGCAGCTTGGTCTCGCGAACGCGGACACGCTCTTTGACGGACATAGGGGCTCCTAGTCGCGAACGCGCGAAACGTAGTCGGCCGAAACGCATCTCTTGCAGGCGCGAGACGGTGCGCTCGAACTCGAAAGCGCCGTCGCCCTCGGGATACAGCCCCTCAGGCTCGGCCTCGGCTAGAGCGACCAGCTTGGCGTCGGCGTAGAGGGCGTCGACCAGGGTGTTGAACCGCTTGGCCGCCAGATAATCCTGCGGCCCCAGCGCCTGCTGGCAGAGGCTGGCGAAAGAGGTGCGGACCAGGCCGCCAGACGCGCGGGGCAGGCGCATCTTGCGGCCCAGCACCTCAAGGGTCGCGCCGGTTTCGGGCGCGCCGTCCAGCATGTCGGCCCACAGACGCTCGAACTCGGCCTGGCTGGCCTTGTCGATCGGCGATAGCCAGGTGCGAGCCGCCCGCAAGCGGTCCAGCCGGAAATCAACCGGCCCGCGCACGGCGACGATGTCCAGAGCCGACTTCAGCATGTCGATGAAGGGCAGGAAGAGCTGGCGGTTCAACCCGTCCTTGTAGAGGTCCTCGGGCGGCCGGTTCGAGGTCGCCACCAGAGTCACGCCCCGTGCGAACAAGGCCTCGAAGAGCCGCCCCAAGATCATGGCGTCGGCGATGTCGGTGACCTGCAGCTCATCGAAGCACAGGAGGCGCGCGCTCGTGGCGATCAGTTCGGCGGTCGGCGCGATCGGGTCGTCACCCTTCGACTGGCCAAAGCGCGCCTTGCGGGCCGCCGCATCGCCTTTGCGCCAGGCGTCGATGTCGGCGTGGACCTCGGCCATGAAGGCGTGGAAATGGATGCGCCGCTTCTTGGCGACCGGGGCGCTGTCGAAAAAGAGGTCCATCAGCATGGACTTCCCGCGCCCGACCGGCCCCCACAGATAGACACCGCGCTGGCTCTTGGGCTTGCGGCCAAAGAACGAGAAGTTCGGCTCGCCGGCGCCGTCCAGGTCGGCTTCCAGGCGGGACAGGGCCTCGACGGCGGCGGCCTGGGCGGCGTCGGGCTTGATCTCGCCCTGGGCCAGGCGCTCGCGATAGGCAGTGCGGAGGGATGTCGGCATCGCCGATGCGGTTAGCGCGTGCGCGGCGCGGGGGAAAGAGCCTTGCGCCCTCAACATCGCCGGAGCGACGCGCTATGGGGTGAACATGAACACCCTTCCCCTGCCCAACGAGGCCGCGACCCAGGCGCTGGGCCGCAAGCTGGCCACGTCCTTGAGGCCCGGCGACGCGATCTGCCTGACCGGCCCGCTGGGGGCCGGCAAGTCGACCCTGGCCCGCGCCCTCATCCGCACCCTGACGACGCCGGACGAAGAGGTGCCCAGCCCGACCTTCACCCTGGTGCAGTTCTACGAGACGCCGGCCTTTCCCCTGGCGCACTTCGACCTCTATCGCCTGACCGATCCCGACGAGGCCTATGAGATCGGCCTGGACGAGGCGCTCGACGGCGGCGTCGCCCTCATAGAGTGGCCGCAGCGGCTGGAAGGACGTTTGCCGCCGAATCGGCTCGATATAGACATCGCCCTCGACGGCGAGGCGCGACGCGCCGTCATTGTAGCGCACGGCGATTTCGAAGGACGTTCTCTTGAGCTCTGAACGCGAGGCGGCCAAGGCCGCGTTCCTGGAGGCCCACGGTTTCGGCGACGTTCGCCGCCAGCCGCTGGGCGGCGACGCTTCAACGCGGAGCTACGAGCGCCTGCATCGCGAGGGTGGCCACAGCTTCATCTTCATGGACCAGCCGCCGTCGCTGGAAACCGCGCCCTGCCCTCCTGGCGCGACGCCGGAGCAACGCGCAGCGCTGGGCTACAATGCCCTGGCCCGCTTGGCCGCCGGCCGCGTGGACGCCTTCGTCGCCTGCGCCGGCTGGCTGAACGCCCAAGGCCTGTCGGCCCCCAAGGTGCTGGCCGCAGATGCGCGAGCGGGCCTGGCTGTGCTCGAGGACCTGGGCGATGACCTCTATGCCCGTCTGATCGAGGCCGGAACCGACGAGGCCCCGCTATACGACGCCGCGATCGACGGCCTGCTGGCCATCCACGCCGCGCAGACGCCCAAGGCGCTGATCTACGACGGCTCTACCTGGCCGCTGCTGACCTATGACGATCTGGCCCTGAAGACGGCCCACGACATCTTCATCGAGTGGCAGCCGAAGTTCCGAGACGTCGCCTTCGACAACGTCGCCCTGTCGGAATGGGAAGCGATCTGGGCGCCGATACGCGCCAAGGGCGAGGCCGAGGCCACCGTCTTCTGTCATCGCGACTATCACGCCGAGAACCTGATCTGGCTGCCGGAGCGACAAGGCGCGGCGCGAGTGGGTATGCTGGACTTCCAGGACGCCGTCCTGGCGCATCCGGCCTGGGACCTCTCCATGCTGCTGCACGACGCCCGCCGCACCGTCTCGCCCGAGCGCGAGGCCGCGTGCCTGGACCGTTACCTGGCGGCGCGGCCGGAGCTGGACCGCACCGCCTTCCTGGCCGACTACCACGCGCTGGGCGCGCTCAACATCATCCGGATCCTGGGCATCTTCGCGCGCCTGGTGACCCGCGACGGCAAGCCCCGCTACGCCGACTTCATCCCGCGCCTGTGGGTCTATCTGGACGTCTGTTTCGCCGATCCGGCCTTGGCCGACCTCAAGGCCTGGTTCGACGCTCACGTCCCCGTGGAGACCCGCCGATGAGCGGGCCGAAAATCGCGATGGTGCTGGCGGCGGGCCTTGGCACTCGCATGCGCCCGCTGACCAACGACCGCCCCAAGGCCCTGGTCGAGGTCGGCGGCAAGGCGCTGATCGACCACATGCTGGATCGCCTCGCGGCCGCCGGCGTCGAGACCGCCATGGTCAATGTCCACGCCTTCGCCGACCGGCTGGAGGCGCATCTGAAGGACCGCGTCGCCAAGGGCCTCGCGCCCCGCATTGTCATCTCCGACGAGCGCCCCCAGGCGCTGGAGACCGGCGGCGGCCTCAAGCATGCTATGCCGCTGCTGGGCGAGGGCCCGGTTTGGGTCGCCAACATCGACTCTGTCTGGATCGAGAGCGGCGTCCCCGCCCTGGACGCCATGGTCGCCGCCTGGGACCCATCGCGCATGGACGTCTGCCTGATGTTGGCGCCGACGGCGACGTCGCTGGGCTTTCATGATAGTGGCGACGTCTTCCTGGAGGCCGACGGCGCGGTTCGGTTCAAGGACGCCGGCGAAATGGCGCCGCTGGTCTATGTCGGCGTGCACATCTGTAACCCGGACATCGTCAAGGACGGACCCGAGGGCCCGTTCTCCCTGACGCCGCTCTGGAAGTCTCTCGCCACTCGAGGCCGAGTGCACGGCGTGGCGCCTGAAGGTCTTTGGATGCACGTCGGCGATCCCGTCGCCCGCGACGCGGCCGAAGCGAGGCTGGCCGGAGAATGAGCGCCCAGGCCCCATTTTTTGAGCGCCCGGGGCCGCGCTGGTTCTCGATCCCCGCGCATCGGCCGTTCGTCGACGACCTGGCGCGCGGCCTGCTGAACACGCTGGAGCCGCTGGGCCCCGAGGCCCTGCCCCGCGCCACTGTGTTGACCCCGACCCGCCGTGGCGCCCGCGCCCTGGCCGACGCCTTCCTGACGGTCGGCGGCGGACGGGCTTTGCTGCTGCCGCAAATTCGCCCCCTCGGCGACCTCGACGAGGGTGAGCCGCCGTTCGAGCCGGGCGAGCTTTCCATCGACCTGCCTCCAGCCATCGCCTCCCGCCGCCGCCGGTTTGAGCTGGCGCGGCTGGTCGTCGATCACGGCAGCCTGCTGTCGTTCAAGCCCGGCCCGGTCCAGGCCCTGGAGCTGGCCAAGGCGCTGTCGGACTTCCTAGACAGCTGCCAGATCGAGGAGATCGCCTTCGAGGACAGGCTGGACGGCCTGGCCGAGGGCGACCTGGCCCAGCACTGGCAGGTCTCGGCCCGGTTCCTGAAAGCCGTGCTGCGCGCCTGGCCGCAACGCCTCGAAGCGCTCGGCCTGATAGACGTCTCCGAGCGCCGGGTGCGCCTTTTGCGCGCCCTGGAAAAGCAGTGGTCAGAGAACCCGCCGACCGAGGTCTTGGTCGCCGCAGGTTCGACCGGCACGGCCCCCGCCACCGCCGACCTGCTGCGCGTGGTCGCCGCCGCGCCCAAGGGGGCCGTCGTGCTGCCCGGCCTAGACGAGGACCTCGCCGATAGCGCCTGGGAGCGGATCGAGGGCAGCCAGGGCGAGCAGCATCCGCAGGGCGCCATGAAGCGCCTGCTGGATAGGGCCGGCGTCTCGCGCGGCGACGTGCGGGCATGGGTTCCCGACGCCGACAGCCGGGGCCGCTGGCGGCGGCGGATCGTCAACGAAGCCCTACGTCCGGCCGAGGCCACCGCCGACTGGCTGGCTCAGATCGCCGCCCTGCGCGCCGAGGCGCCGGACCTCGACCCCATCGCCGAGGGCCTGATGGGCTTTTCCGTCATCGCCGCCCGCGCCGAGGAGGAGGCCGCCGGCGCCTGCGCCTTGCTGCTGCGCGAGGCGCTGGAGACGCCGGACAAGACCGCCGCGCTCGTCACGCCTGACCAGACCCTGGCCCGCCGGGTGATGACGCGCCTGCAGCGCTGGGGCGTGATCCCCGACAGCTCGGCCGGCGCCCCGCTGGCCGCCGCCGGTTCGGCGATCCTGGCTCTGCACTTCGCGCGCCTGGTCGAAGAGCCGCTCGATCCCGTGCGTCTGCTCGCGGTCGCCAAGCACCCGCTTGTGCTGAGCGAGGACGAGGCCCCGGCCGCCGCCCTCTTGGAGCACAAGGGCCTGCGCGGCGCCGCGCCCGGTTCCGCCGAGGTCCTGCGCGCGCGCCTGAAGGACATGCCGGACGCTCTGGCGCTTTGCGAGCGCGTGCTGGTCGCCGTCGACCACGCCGCCAGCCCCTATGCCGACGGCTTCGCCCGCCCCTGCCACGCGGCCAAGGCCCTGGTCGAGGCGCTGGAGGGCCTGATTGCGCCGCCGCGTCTCTGGGCCGGCGGCGCGGGCGAGTGCCTGGGCGCGCTGATGGCCGCTCTGATCCAGGACGGCGAGCCCCTGCCCGACGCCTCGCCCCAGGCCTTCGCCGACATCCTTGATCGCCTGGTCAACGAGGAAACCGTCCGGGTCGGCGGCGCCACCCACCCGCGCCTGCGCATCCTGGGCGCCATCGAGGCCCGCCTGGTCCGCGCCGACCGCTTGGTGCTGGCGGGGCTGGAGGAAGGCGTCTGGCCGCAGGGCGCGCCGATCGACCCGTTCCTGTCGCGGCCGATGCGCCAGCGCCTGGGCCTGCCGCCGCCCGAGCGCCGCGTGGGCCTGACCGCCCACGACTTCGCCCAGGCCGCCAGCGCGCCCGACGTCGTGCTCGTCCACTGCGAGCGGCGCGGCGGCGCGCCGGCGGTCGAGTCGCGCTGGCTATGGCGGCTGAAGACCCTGGCCGCCGGCGCGGGTCTCGCCCTGCCCCGCCGCGACGACGTGCTGGACTGGGTCCGCGCCCTCGACGCGCCCGAGCCCTATGCGCCGATCAAGCGCCCCGAACCGCGCCCGCCGGTCGAGGACCGCCCACGCAAGATGGCCGTCACCCGGATCGAGGCCCTGACCCGCGACCCCTACGCCGTCTGGGCGCGCGATATCTTGAAGCTCTATCCGCTGGAGCGCCCCGACGAGCCGGTCGAGGCGCGGGCGCGCGGCACCGCCATCCACGCGGCCTTCGAAAAGTTCGCCGAGACCTATCCCGACGGCGTGCCGGCCGACGCGGCCGCCGTGTTCGAGCGCTTCTACATCGAGGCCCTGGTCGGCGCCGGCATGCCGTCGACGGCCCTGACCCGCGAAAGAGCCCTGGCCCGCGAGGCCGCCCAATGGGTCGCCGACTGGGAGCGCCATCGCCGCGCCGGCGCGCGCAAGATCGTCGTCGAGGCCGAGGGTAAGCTGGAGCTCTCCATCAACGGCCGTCCCTTCACCCTGACGGCCAAGGCCGACCGCATTGAGCCGACACCGGACGGGACCGCGCATATCCTCGACTACAAGACCGGGGCCGCGCCGTCGCAGAAGCAGGTCGACACTGGATTTTCGCCGCAGTTGACCCTGACGGCGGCGATCCTGATGAACGGCGGGTTCCCGGACTTGGGCAGCCCCGCGCCCGGCGAGCTGACCTATGTCCGCGTCACCGGAAGACGCCCCGCTGGGGAAGAGCAGATCCGCGCTCTGGCCAACGGCGAGAGCGCGGAGGCCGCGCGCAAGGCCATGGACGGCCTGGTCAAGCTGATCGCCCGCTATGACGATCCCGACGAGCCCTACCGCTCGCGGGTCGCGCCCCAGTTCGTCAAGGAGCACCCCGGCGACTACGCCCACCTGGCGCGGGTGTTCGAATGGTCGACCAGCGGCGACGACGGAGAGGGCGAATGATCGACCCTCAGCGCATCGCCGCCGATCCGGCGATCTCGGCCTTCGTCACGGCCAACGCCGGCTCGGGCAAGACCAAGACCCTGATCGACCGGGTCGCGCGCCTGCTGCTCGCCAAGGTGCCGCCCGAGGCGATCCTGTGCGTCACCTACACCAAGGCCGCCGCCGCCGAGATGCAGCGCCGCCTGTTCGAGCGCCTGGGCAAATGGTCGGTGACCAGCGACGCCGACCTGCGCGCCGAACTGGCCAAGCTGGTCGGCGAGAGTGACGACATCTATGACGCCAGGCGCCTGTCCGAGGCCCGCGCCCTGTTCGCCCAGGCGCTGGAGACGCCCGGCGGCCTGAAGATCCAGACGATCCACGCCTTTTGCGAGAAGCTGCTGCGGCGCTTCCCGCTGGAGGCCGGCGTCTCGCCGGGCTTCACCGTGATGGACGACCAGGCCGGCGCCGCCATCGCCCGCGCCGCTCGCCGGTCGGTGGCCGCCTGGGTCGACACGCACGACGACGCGTTCTCGCAGGCCTATGCCCGCTTCTCGGTGGCGCTGGACTTCCAGAGCTTCGAGGCGATGTTCGCGGGGTTCGAGGCGCGGCGCGGCCAGATCGTGGCCTATGTCCAGCGGTGCGGCGGCCTAGCCGAAGCGATCGGAGACGCCTGGACGCGCTGCGGCTTCGACGCGCCGACCTCGGCCGAAGAGCTCGCGGCCAAGGCCATGGCCCGCCTCGACCTCGGCGCCTGGCGCGCGGCGGCCACGGTGCTCTTCGACGGCGGCGGCAAGCAGGACGCCAAATATGCAGAGGCCCTGGCCACCGTGGCCCGCGATCCGGACGCCACGCTGGAACTGGCCCTGCGCGCCCTGTTCACCGAAGGCGGCGAGGGCACGCCGGCGACCTGGCCGGCCAAGACCTCGGGCCTGAAGAGCCGCGAGGACCTGCGCGAGGCCTTGCTTCTGGAGCAGGCCAAGCTGGAGGCCGCCCGCGAACAGGTCCGCGCCGCCAAGGTAGCCGAGGACACCCAGAACGCCCTGCTGCTGGCCGGCCTCTATATCGAGCGGCACATGGCCGAGAAGGAAGCGCGCGGCGCGCTGGACTTCACCGACCTGATCGACAAAACCCGCGTGCTGCTGACCGAGAAGGTCGAGGCCGCCTGGGTGCTCTACAAGCTGGACGGCGGCGTCGACCACATCCTGCTGGACGAGGCCCAGGACACCGCGCCCGAGCAGTGGGAGATCCTGCGCGCCCTGACCGCCGACTTCTTCGCCGGCGAGACGTCCGAAGGTTGGAGCGGCCGCCGCGCCGAACGCACGCTGTTCATCGTCGGCGACGAGAAACAGTCGATCTACTCGTTCCAAGGCGCGGACCCCACGCGCCTGTTGGAAGAGACCCAAGGCTACATCACCCGCATCGAGGCGGTCGGCGCCGTCGGCAAGGGCGTGCCGCTGACGGTGTCGTACCGCTCGACCCACGAGGTGCTGAGCTTCGTCGACGCCCTGTTCTCCGATCCCGAAACGCGCGAGGGCGTGCCGCCGCCGGTGGGCCAGGACCTAGTCCGCCACGAGCTCTTCCGTCACGGCCATCCCGGCTGCGTAGACCTGTGGCCGCTCACCCGCGAGCTGCCCGGCGAGGAGCGCGAGGCCTGGGAGGCGCCGCTGGACGCCGAGGGTGAGCGCAGCGCCAACCGACGCTTGGCCGAAGCCATCGCCGCCGAGACGGCCGCGATTCTCAAGCGCGGCGACGCGGTGTTCGACAAGGAGCTGGGCCGCCACCGCGCCGCCCACGCCGGCGACATTCTCGTGCTGGTCCGGCGCCGCAAGGTGTTGTTCGAAGAGATCATCCGCGCCCTGAAGCGGCGCGGCGTGCCGGTGGCCGGCGCCGACCGGCTGTCACTGTCCAGCCACATCGCCTTCGAAGATCTTCTGGCGCTCGGCCGGTTCGTCCTGTTTCCGGACGACGATTTGACCCTGGCGGCGCTGCTGAAGGCGCCGTTCTGCGGCCTGTCCGACGCCGACATCTATGCGCTGGCCAAGGGTCGGCGCGCCACGCTGTGGACGGAGCTTCAGCGACGGTCCGAGGAGCGCCCCGAGTGGGGCGCCGCGCGGGCGGTGCTGGATTGGGCGCTGGCGGAAGGCCGCCGCCGGCAGCCGTTCGAGTTCTACGCCGCCTGGCTGGGCCTCGCCGACGCGGCCGGCCGCTCGCACCGCGCCAAGGTCCTGACCCGCCTGGGCGCGGAGGCCGAAGAGGCGCTCGACGAGTTCCTGGCCCAGGTCATGGAGGCCGAGCAACGCGGCGTGCGCGATCTGGAAGCCCTGGTCGCCGACTTCGCGGCCCTCGACATCATCGTCAAACGCGAGATGGAGGGCGCGCGCCGCGAGGTGCGGGTGATGACCGCCCACGGCTCCAAGGGGCTGGAGGCGCCGATCGTCTTCCTGCCCGAAACCACGGTGAAGCGCGGAGCCGGCGGCTCGCCGCTGCTGGTCACCGAGGACGGGGCCCTGCTCTGGTGCGGCTCCAGCAAGGGCGACTGCGAGGCCTCGGCCAAGGCCCGCCGGCTGCGCGAGGACAAGGAAAGCCAGGAGGCGCTGCGCCTGCTCTACGTGGCCCTGACCCGGGCGCGTGACCGGCTGATCCTGTGCGGCCGCATCGACGCGCGAACCAAGGACGACAAGGTCGGCGGCTGGTACGCGGCCGTCCGCGCCGCCTTCGCCCATGCCGACATCGCCCCGCACGTGCGGACCCTAGGCGAGGACGAGACCGCCTTCCTGCGCTACGGCCCCGATCCGGCGCCCGCGCCGCGCGCCGAGGCGGACGTGCGCGTCCCCGCCGCCGCGCCGGCCTGGATGACCCACGCCGCCCCGCCAGAGCCGGCGGCGGCCCGCTATGCGGCGCCGTCGCGGATCGAGGACAACGCCCGCGTACCCGCCCCCTCGCCGCTGGCCCGCGTCGCGGGCTTGGGCCGCTATCGGCGGGGCGAGCTGGTGCACAAGCTGCTGCAGATCCTGCCCGACCTCGCGCCCGACCAGCGAGCCTCCGCCGCACGCCGCCTGCTGGCCGCCGAGCGCGACCTGACCGACGATCAGCGCGAGGAGATGGCCGCGGCCGCCTTCGGCGTTCTGGACGACGCGCGGTTTTCCGCCGTGTTCGGCCCGGGCTCACGGGCCGAGGTGGCGCTGGCCGGGACCAGCGTCCACCTGCCTAAGGGCCTGGCCGTCTCGGGTCGCGTCGACCGGCTGGTGGTGGACGAGGGCCGCGTCCTCGTTATCGACTACAAGACCAACCGCCCCTCGCCCAACCGCATCGAGAAAGCCGATCCGGCCTATCTGGCCCAGATGGCGGTCTATGCGGCGGTGCTGCGCGAGGTGTTTCCGGGCCGGGCCGTCGAGGCGGCTCTGGTCTGGACGGATGGTCCGAAGCTGATGCCGGTTCCAGAAAAGGTGATGACCGAGGCGCTGGCCAGGCTGGCTTAATCCCGTTGCCGGATGCGCCCTGGCCCCCTACATCTTTGAGCAACCGCCCGGAGCGACTCCGGGTAATTTAGAATTTGATCGCGTCCTCCGCGCCGTAAATCGCCGCGCGACGCCAGACTGGAGCAAGCCATGAGCACCGTTGTGGTGACCGACGCCACCTTCGAATCCGATGTCCTGAAGGCCAGCAAGCCCGTGCTCGTCGACTTCTGGGCCGAGTGGTGCGGCCCCTGCAAGCAGATCGCCCCGGCCCTGGAGCAGCTCTCCGAAGAGCTGGCCGACGTCGTGACCATCGCCAAGGTCAATATCGAGGACAGCCCGACGACGCCGTCGCGCTATGGCGTGCGCGGTATCCCGACCATGATGCTGTTCCGCGACGGCCAGATGACCTCGATGAAGGTCGGCGCCATGCCCAAGCAAAAGATCCTGGAATGGCTGAACGAAGCTGGCGTCCAGGCGGCCTAAGCGCCCTATACCGCTGAATTGAAGACGCCCGCTCCGGCTTCCGGGGCGGGCGTTTTTCGTGGTCCCTATTTCTTGGGCGTCACGATGAACGGCGAGACCGAGACCGGCGGGGCCTTTTTCTCGGCCTTCGGTTTGCGGATTTCCTTGTTCGACTTCTTCTGACCCTTGGCCATCGGCGGTTCCTGCCAGGGCGGGCGCGCTCGCCGAGGATGTCCGGCGGGCCGTGCCGCCCTATCGGCGTGAGACCAGCCTTACGCGTTTAGGTCGGCCACGTCTCGGGGCTCCTCGCCAGCACCTCGCCGGCCAAATAGAGCGAGCCGCAGATCAGCACGTGCGGCGTTGGCTCCAACTGGAGCGCGCGAGCCAGCGCGTCCTCGATGCTGTCGCAGGCGCAAGCGCGCAAGCCCGCCAGTTCGGCGGCGGCGGCCGTCTCGGCGGCGCTGGCGGCGGCGTGGCCCTCGAACGTCACGGTGAAGACCTTGGCCGCCACGCCCCGGAACGGCGTGAAGAAGCCGGTCGCGTCCTTGTTGGCCAGGATGCCGGAGATCAGCGCCACCGGTCGGCCATCGCGAGCGGCGAGGTCGGCGACGGCGCGCGAGACGGCCCTACCCGCATGCGGATTGTGGCCGCCGTCCAGCCAGAGATCGGCCCCGGCCGCCTTGGCGCGCTCGGCCAGCGGGCCGGCGGCCAGACGCTGGAAGCGGGCCGGCCAGACTGCGCTCGCGATCCCTCGGCCCATGGCGGCCTCGTCGATGCGCGGATCACCCAGGGCCAGCAAGGCGGCAACGGCGAGACCCGCATTGGCGAACTGGTGCTCACCCGGCAGCGAGGGCGCGGGCAGGTCCAGCAGGCGGTCCTGCATCTGCACCAGCAGCCGGCCCCTCTCGCCCCAGGCGTCGAAGTCTCGGCCCATCAGGGTCAGTTCCACGCCGGCCAGGGCAGCGGTCGTGTCGAGCACGTCTTCGGCGTCACCGTGTTGGCGGGCCGAGACCGCAGGGGCGTCCGGCTTGATGATCCCGGCCTTCTCCACGGCGATCTGGGCGATCGTGTCGCCCAGGAACTCGCGGTGGTCGATGTCGATCGGGGCGATGACGCTGACTGCCGGCCGTTGAATGACGTTGGTGGCGTCGAGCACACCGCCCAATCCCACCTCGACGATGCAGAGATCGGCCGGAACCTCGGCGAAGGCGACGAAGGCGGCGGCCGTAGTGATCTCGAAGAAGGTGATCGGTTGGCCGGCGTTGGCCGCCTCCACGCGGTCCAGCACGTCGGCCAGGTGGTCGTCGGTGATCAGGGTTCCAGCCAGGCGGATGCGCTCGGAAAAGCGCACCAGATGCGGCGAGGTGAAGACATGGACCTTGAGGCCCGCAGCCTCGGCCATGGCGCGCAAATAGGCGACCGTCGAGCCCTTGCCGTTGGTGCCCGCGACGTGGATCACCGGCGGCAAGCGATCCTGCGGATCGCCCAACGCCGCGCACAGCCGCCGCATCCGGTCCAGCGACAGGTCGATCAGCTTGGGATGCAGCGCCTTCAACCGCTCAAGGGCGGCGTCGTGGGCGCGGAGGTGCTCGGCCAAGGCGGCGCTCAGGCCGCCTTGCGGCTGCGGCCCATCATCAGGGTGCCCAGGATCGAGCCCAGCACCTGCGGCAGCTCCTTGCGGTGCGTGACGCGGTCGACCATGCCCTTCTCGACCAGATACTCCGAGCGTTGGAAGCCCGGCGGCAGGGTCTCGCGGATGGTCTGCTCGATGACACGCGGACCAGCAAAGCCGATCAGGGCGCCCGGCTCGGCCAAGTGGACATCGCCCAGCATGGCGTAGGAGGCCGTGACGCCGCCGGTGGTCGGGTCGGTGAGGACCACGGCGTAAGGCAGGGCCGCGTCCTTCAGTTCGTTGATGGCCAGGGTCGTGCGGGCCATCTGCATCAGCGACAGCGCGCCTTCCTGCATCCGCGCGCCGCCGGCGGCGGTGAAGGCGATCAGCGGGACCTGGCGGTCCAAAGCAGCCTTGGCGGCGGCGATGAAGCCCTCGCCGGCGGCCATACCCAGCGACCCGCCCATGAAGGCGAAGTCCTGGACGAGCACCACGGCGTCGACGCCGGCGACCTTGCCATAGCCGATGGCCATGGCGTCCTGCTCGCCGGTCGCCTTGCGGGCGGCTGCGAGACGGTCCTTGTAGGGCTTGCCGTCCGAGAACTTCAGCGGGTCCTCGACGACCGCCGGGCTCGGCAGGGCCTCGTACTGGCCGTCATCGAAGGTGAACTTGAAGCGGGCTTCCGGCCCGATCCGCATGTGGCGACCGGCCGGCGTCACCCACAGGGCCGCCTCCAGGTCGGAGCGGAAGATCATCTCGCCCGTGTCCGGGCACTTGACCCAGAGGTTCTCCGGCGTCTCGCGCTTGGCGAACGCGCCGCGCACGCCGGGGGCGATCCGCGACAGCCAGCCGCCGCCTCGGCGGTCGCCAGCCTGTTTCTTGTCGCCCTTTTTCGGGTCCTGGGGTTCAGCCATAGCCATAGCCTTAGAGCCTCACTTCGTCCCGACTCGCGCCGAACGCACAGCCTTAGCCAGCTCCGACGCTTTTAGAAGAACCTTCTCGGTCACGTTTTCGTTCAACCGAGCTGCGGATTCGATTTCATCCACAAGCGCCGAGCCCACGACGGCCGCGTCGGCCACCTTGGCGACGGCGGCGGCCTGATCCGGCGTGCGGATGCCAAAGCCCACGGCGACCGGCAAGCCCGAGGCCTTGCGCAGGCGCTCGACGGCCGGCGCAACCTCGGCCGCATCGGCCGACTTCACGCCGGTCACGCCAGCCACGGACACGTAGTAGACAAAGCCCGACGTGCGGCGCACCACCATCGGCAGGCGCGCATCGTCGGTGGTGGGGGCGGCCAGGCGGATCAGGGCGATGCCTTCAGCCTCCAGCGCGTCCGACAGCGGGTCGGCTTCTTCGGGCGGGCAGTCGACGATGATCAGGCCATCGACCCCGGCCTTGGCGGCGGCGGCGGCGAAGCTCTCAAAGCCCCGGTGCAGGACGGGATTGAGATAGCCCATCAGGATGATCGGGGTGTCCTGATCGCCCTCGCGGAAGGCGGCGACGAGGTCCAGCGTCCCTTGCAGGGTCATGCCGGATTTCAGGCCCCGCTGGGCGGCGCGCTGGATGGTCGGCCCCTCGGCCATCGGGTCGGAGAAGGGAAAACCCAGCTCGATCAAATCAGCGCCGGCGGCCGGCAGGCCCTTGAGCACGCTGAGCGTCGTGGCGGCGTCAGGATCGCCGGCCATGACGTAGGTGACGAAGCCGGCGCGGTTTTCGGCCTTCAGCGCCGCAAAGCGGCGGTCGATACGGTCTTTGGTCACGCGGGGTCGGTCCTAGATCTTGCGCCCGAGCGCTTCGGCCACCGTGAAGATGTCCTTGTCGCCGCGACCGCAGAGATTCATCACCACGATCTTGTCCTTGCCCAGCTCTTGGGCGATCTCGCCGACGCGCGCCAGGGCGTGGGCCGGCTCCAGCGCCGGGATGATGCCTTCGAGGGTCGAGCACAGCTGGAAGGCCGCCAGGGCCTCCTCGTCGGTGCTCGAGACATATTCGGCGCGGCCGACCTCGTGCAGGAACGAGTGCTCGGGGCCGATGCCCGGATAGTCGAGACCCGCCGAGATCGAGTGGGCGTCGATGATCTGGCCGTCGTCGTCCTGCAGCAGGTAGGTGCGGTTGCCGTGCAGCACGCCTGGACGCCCGCCGGTCAGCGAGGCGGCGTGCTTGTCGGTGGAGACGCCGTGGCCGGCCGCCTCGACGCCGATCAGGCGCACGCTGGCGTCGTTCAGGAACGGATGGAACAGGCCGATGGCGTTCGAGCCGCCGCCAATGCAGGCGACCACCGCGTCAGGCAGGCGGCCTTCCATCTCCAGGATCTGCTCGCGAGCCTCGGCGCCGATCACGCTCTGGAAGTCGCGGACCATCACCGGATAGGGGTGCGGGCCGGCGGCGGTGCCGATCAGGTAGTAGGTATCGTGCACGTTGGTGACCCAATCGCGCATCGCCTCGTTCATGGCGTCCTTGAGGGTGCCCGTGCCCGAGGTCACCGGGCGAACTTCAGCGCCCAGCAGGTTCATGCGGAAGACGTTCGGCTTCTGGCGCTCGACGTCGGTGGCGCCCATGTAGACGACGCACGGCAGGCCAAAGCGCGCGCAGACGGTGGCGGTGGCCACGCCGTGCTGGCCCGCGCCCGTCTCGGCAATGATCCGGGTCTTGCCCATGCGCATGGCTAAGAGAATCTGGCCCAGGGCGTTGTTGATCTTGTGCGAGCCGGTGTGGTTCAGCTCGTCGCGCTTGAAATAGATCTTGGCCCCGCCGAAGTGCTCGGTCAGCCGCTCGGCGAAATAGAGCGGGCTGGGCCGGCCGGCGTAGTGGGTGTTGTAGCTCGTCAGCTGCGCCTGGAACTCGGGATCGGCCTTGGCGTCGGCATAGGCCTTGCCCAGCTCCAGCACCAGCGGCATCAGCGTCTCGGCCACATAGCGGCCGCCGAAGTCGCCGAACCGGCCGTTGGCGTCCGGATAGGCCGAGTAATCGTTGGGTTTCGCGGGAGCGTTCACGAGCTCTTCCAGCCTCAAGCGCGTTTGACGGCGTTCAGGAACGCCGAGATCAGAGCGGGGTCCTTTAGGCCGGGACCGCGCTCCACGCCAGAGGAAACGTCCACGAGCGGGGTTCCCGAGACCGTGATCGCCTCGGCCACGTTCCACGGATCGAGCCCTCCGGCCAGGAAATGCGGGCGCGAAAAGCGGCGGCCCGTCAGCAGCCCCCAGTCGAAACGGGCGCCCGTTCCGCCTGGCAGCGCCGAGCCTTCCACAGGCTTGGCGTCGAACATCAGCTGCTCGGCGACGCCGTCGAAGGCGGCGGCCTTGTCGACGTCTTCAGAGCTCGAAACGGAAAAGGCCTTGATCACGCCCACCCCGGCGCGGGCGGCGATTTCGCGGACGCGCGACGGCGTCTCCTTGCCGTGGACCTGGATGAGATCGGGCCGCATCGTCGCCATCAAGCGATCGACCAGGGCGTCGTCGGGATCGACGGTGACCGCCACGGTCTTCACGCCCCGGCCCCGCACCGGTTCAACCAAGCGCGCGGCGGCTTCGGGCGTGAGGTTGCGCGGGCTCTTCTCGAAGAAGACAAAGCCCAGATAGGCCGCGCCGCCGTCGAAGGCGGCCTTGACCGTCTCGGGCGTCGACAGTCCGCAAATCTTGGCTCCAGCGCTCATCGCCCGGGAGTTACGGTCGACAAGCCGCCGAAGCAAGCCCAGCGAAACTATTGCAGGGTGAAGACCCCATTCACCGCCCGCCATTCGCGGGGGCCGATCAGCTTGTTGTGAGCCACCCGGACCGAGTGCAGCACCCCGTCCAGCTCCCGGCTCCAGAAGTCTAGGAAGCCTTTCAAGGTCGGGAATTTCGGGGCCAGATCGTAGTCCTGCCAGACGTAAAGCTGCAGCAGGCCGGGATGGTCAGGCATGTGATAGTGAATCTCGGCCGTGGTCAGGCCATAACCCATAAGCTGTTTCTCGAACGCACTGATCGCCATGATAACGCTCCACGCGGACGTGAATCGAAGCTTCAGTCCACTGAGCGAGTCGCTCAAGAGTCATGATGTCGCGGAAGGGCGCCCGCCAGCATCTGCCTAAGGCGTGACCTCCTCGGCCACGGCGTCGGCGGACGTGGTCAGGATCGCGCCGGCCGAAGCGGCGATGATCGCGCCGATGGCCAGCCATTGGGAGGCGACGAGATGCTCGCCCAAGATCACGAGTCCAGCCAGCGCTCCGACGGCCGGCTCGATACTGAGCATCACGCCGAAGCTGCGTTTGGGGATGCCGCGCAGAGCGATCATCTCCAGCGAATAGGGGATGGCGCTGGACAGCACGGCGACGATCAGTCCAAGCAGCATGGTCTTGGGATGGAACAGGCTGGCGCCCGCCGAGGCGATCCCTATCGGCGCGACAATCAGCGCCGCCGTCGTCATGCCCAGCGCCACTGAGCGTCCCGCGTGCAGGTGGCCAGTCCGCTTGCCCAGAATGATATAGAGCGCCCACATCACCGCCGCCGCGCAGGCGAAGCCGACGCCGACCGGATCGAGGGGCTGGGCGCCAGGATCAATGGGCAGCAGCAGGCCCAGGCCGAGCACAGCCAGGCCGATCCAGACGAAGTGGATCAGCTTGCGCGAACTGGCGACCGCCACCGCGAGCGGCCCCATGAACTCGATGGCGATCGCCAGGCCCAGGGGCACGGTGCGGATCGCCATGTAGAAGAAGAGATTCATCAACCCCATCACCGCGCCGTAAGCGGCGATGCGGCCCAGATCGGCGCGCGAAGCCGTATGGCGCCAGGGCCGCCAGACCAGCAGCAGGATCAGGGCCGCGAAGCCGACGCGATAGGCGGTCGTCCCTTGCGCGCCGACCAACGGGAACAGGCTCTTGGCGAAGGACGTGCCCACGCACAGCGCGACGATCGCGCCCAGCAACGCGGCGTAGGGGATCAGGCGGGGACGAGAAGAGGGCATGGGGCCTGTTTAGGCCCCCGAGGCAAACCCGTCATCCCGCGCTTTGAACGGGATGACGGTGCTGAATCTACTTCTTCACCCAGCCGCCATCCAGCGGCTTCCAGTACTGGCCGGGGGCCAGGCGGGCGTAGAGTTGCTTGGCGGTGGCCTGGCCGGCGGCTTCCGGGGTCGCGCCGGTCTTGGCGGCGATGTCCTTGTAGGCGGCGGCGCGGCCGGTGTTGATCTCGGCCACAGCGGCGCGCAGCTCGGCGTCGCCGCCGGCCACGATGCCCAGATAGCCGTCAGCCTGCTCGCCGACCGTGCCGGCGGCCTTGGCGGAGTCCACGGCCGCCTTGGCGGCGGCCGATTGGGCGAGCGCCAGGTTGGCGCCAGCGGCCGTCATCGCCAGGCCGAGCGCCAGAACCGTCATCGTCTTGCGGATCATGTCGGTTCCTCCTCTTAGAACAGGTTCGGGTTCTGCTGGATCAGCGACTGGACTTCCTTGTCCAGCCGCACGCGCACGTCGGCGTCCAGCTTGGCGTAGATATTGATCGGATCGACCTTCACCCGGACGGTGGGCGTGCAGGCGGCGGCCAACGCTCCCGTCATGGCCAGGCCCAGCAAGAGGGCGCGCTTTCTCATGCGTCTAGTCTCCAGTTCATGTTCAGGTTGGCCGGTCACGGTTGAACCGGACCTGAACGAGGCGGGCTCGCCGTCCCCTGACGCTCGAACCAGCTGCGCCAATCGGCCAGAAGCTCGTCGAAGTTCAGGGACGTGTCGAGGGTGAGGTCGACCGGTGTCTTGGCCGGAAGAGCGATACGCTTGTTGAACGCACGGCCGCGGATCAAGTCGATCAGGCCCACCCGGGCCTTCTCGGCGACCTTCGGGTCGTGTTGGCCCTTGATATGGAACAGGATACCCAAGCGACCCTTGTCGGTGCTGTTCACCCCGGCTTCCAGCTGCTCGAAGGACAGATTCTCCATGGCCTGGTAGGCGAAGTCCTGGATGGCGTTGACCTGGGTCGGCGGCGACGGCGGCGCGCCCGGCGCATCGGTCGGACTGGCCGCGACATTGGAAAGGGCCGCGCGCGAGATCTCCAGCCGCCCCGGCTGAATGGCGTTGATCTTGCCCTCCTGGAAGCGTAGCCCTTCCGGGCCGAAGGTGAACGGCAGGCGACCGTCGACCACCGCCTGGACCTTGACCTTGTCGGCCAGGGAAGAGGCCGCGACCAGCTCGCCCAAATCCAAATGCTCGATCACGATCACGCCGCTGATCGTCTTGCCGGCGGCCAGCGGCACGTCGGTCGGCTCGATCGAAATCCGGCCCTTGGCCGCCTCGAACGTCGCCTTGGAGATGTGCAGGGCGTCGGCGCCGAGCTGGAACACCGAATCGACCGCCGTCAGCGGCACCAGCGAGTCGATGCGCACGACCTTTAAGGACTGGCCCGGACGCGTGGTCAGCGGCGCCAGGCTGTCGAAGTCGACCGCGCCGTCCAGGGTGGCGACGAAGCCGATCGGGCTGGTGAAGTCGATGCGGTCAGCCACCAGGCGGCCTCGGCTGGTCGCGCCCTTGTCGTCCCAGGCGAAGACGCCAGTGAAGCTGGCCGGGCCCTTGGCCTCGCGCGCGAAGCTCGCCAGCGGCGACAGGTCGCCCGGCTGTAGCCCGTCCTTAGCGAAGACCAGTTTGGAGGCGTCGATATCGGCCTGCCCCTTGCCGGTCGCCACCCCATGGCGCAGGCGGATCTCGCCCAGCGCCGCGCCAGTCGGGGTCGCGCCCTGGAAGGTACCGCCCCAGACGCCGCCCGAAAGCGCCAACTGGCCCTTGGCTAGGATCGGGTTGAAGCGCCGTTCGGGGGCGGCGTCGTTGACCGTGGCTTGCTCCACCCGGACGCTGGCGCGGTCAAAGCCGCCCGCCCCGCCGAGTCTGGCCTCGCCCTTGATCCCCTGAAGCTTGGCCTCGGCGACGGCCAGCGCGCCCTCGCCCTCCTCGAACCTCAGCGCCGCGCTCCAGCCGCCGGCGCCGGCCAGGACCAGCGGCGCCGTGGTCGGGCAGAGCTTGGCCCTGATGGCGGTGACCGGGTTCTCACCCAAGGCATAGGCCTTGGCCGTGACAGGCGAGCACTGGGACGTGGTCAGGGTGAAGCGCCCGCCCGCCAGCCGCGCCTGGCCGTCCACCTTGCCGCTCGCGCCCTGGATCGGCGGCAGGTCGAGGTCCTCGACCGCCAGCGACAGCGGCGAGGTCAGGACCCCGCCCGCCATCCGCCACTGGGGCGCGAGGGCTTTCACGGTCGGCAGGCCGCCGCCGGCGAGCGAGACCTGCAACGCGCCGCGCGCGCCCTCCGGTCCCGCCTCCAGCAACAGCCCCTTGGGCGCGGCGACGGCGACGGTCACGCCGTTCGGCGCCGACAGCATTGCGCCCTGGACAAGGGTCGCCCGCATACGGTCGCCCTGGATGTCCAGCCCTAGGCTGGGCGCGGAGAGCGCGAAAGTCCGCAGGGCGCTCGACAGGGGTTTGCCATAGGCGGGATTGGGGATGAAGGCGGCCAAGCGCTCGGCGTCGGGGCCTGAAACGCCGCTGCGCCCGGCGGCCGAGCCGTTCAGAACCAGGGCGAGCCCCCCGGGTCCCTGCTCGATCTTGCCGCGCGCCTGCAGCCGGGCGTCGGCGAGGGCCAAGCCGCCGTTCGCCAGTCGGCCGGTTGTCGCCTCGACCCAGAGCGGACCACTGACCGCAGCGCCCTGGGCGTCGAGCATCAGACTGAGGTTCGGGGAGCCGGCCGAGGCCTTCACGTCGCGCAGCGCAATGCCGCCAGCCAAGGCCTGGTCGGCCGCCAGCACGGACTGGATCACGCCTCCGACCGTGGTTCGCGCCTGGCGGTGATCGACGGTCAGGCGCGGCGCTTCCAAGGAAAGGGCGGCCGATCGCGCGTCTAGCGAGGGCGCCGAAAGGCGATCACCGCGCAGGGCGCCGCGCGAGCGTCCGACAAAGGCAAAGGCGTCGAGGCCGCCGTCGAAGCGTCCGGTCAGGCTGAGGTCGGCGGTTAGATCGCCGCCCTGCCCTTCGCCGACCCGACCTTTTTCCGCCTTCAGCGCCAGACGGGCCTCGAGCGGACCCGTGGCCGTCAGACGCGCAAGATCGGGATAGGGCAGGTCCGCCGAGAGCTGGGCCGCAGCGCCGGCGAGGTCGGCGCCCTGGGTTTCCAGGCTTTCGATCGCCAGCGACACATCGACCGTCAGCCGGTCGCCGCGCTTGCGGGCCGAGACCGTCGCGCCCTTGGCCGTCAGCGCCAAATCGGGGACAGCGTAGCGCAGAGGCGCAAGCCGCCCGTCCAGCCGCAGCAGCTGTCCGTCGTCGAGACTGGCGTCGCCGGTCAGCCGAACCCGGCCGCCAGGCGTCGAGAGGTCCAGCCGAGCATCCTCGATCAAGATGGCCGGCCCTGGGACGCCGGGTTTTTTCGGCGACTTCAAGGCCTCGTTGATCAAGGGCTGCAGGGCGCCGAAGCGCAGACGGCCCTGGCCGTCGAGGGTCGCCCGAATCCTGGGCCGGACCAGACGCACGGCCTGGGCCTGAACGCCGAACCGCTCGCCGGTCCACGGCGCGGCGAGGTCGTAGGCGACCTCCAGACGATCGGCGACGAAGACCGGGTTGTCGCGCGGTCCTAGCCGGACGCGCCCGGAAAAGCCCGTGGCGTCCAGCGCGTCGATCTCGACGGCGGCTTCAATGCCCTGGTCACGCAGCCAGCCCTCGGCCAGCTCCCGGCTGATCTCGCGCCGACCCGACCAGACAACGAGGCCGGTGGCGATGAAAGCCAGCATCGAAAGCGAGACGGCCTCGAGGCCGAGATCGACCAGCCGCCCGCGTCCCCAAGCCTTGCGGGGCGTCTGCTTTTCGGCGGCGGCGGTGGAGGGTTCGGCCATCAGATCCTGAAGTCTGGTTCCCTAAGAAGCCCCCCGGCTCAGCTTTGGATCCCTACTTCTGGAAGCCAAGCACGTCTTGCATGTCATAGAGACCCGGCGGCTTGCCCTTTGTCCAGGCCGCGGCGGCTACGGCGCCGCGGGCGAACAGCCCCCGGTCGATGGCCGAGTGCGACAGGGTCAGGGTCTCGGACTCGCCGGCGAAAATCACGCTGTGCTCGCCGACGATGCCGCCGCCGCGCACGACCGAAAAGCCGATCGCACCCTCCTGGCGAGGACCGGTGACCCCGTCGCGGGCGCGGTCGGACACCTGATCGAGATCAACGCCCCGCCCCTGCGCGGCGGCTTCGGCCAGCATCAGGGCCGTGCCCGACGGCGCGTCGACCTTGCGCTTGTGGTGCGCCTCGAAGACCTCGATGTCCCAATCGGAGGCCGGCAGGGCGGCGGCGGCCTGGCGCACCAAGCCCATCAGCATGTTGACGCCCAGCGAATAATTGCCCGAGCGGACGATGACGACCTTCTGGGCCGCCGCCTCGATGCGGGCCAACTGTTCGGGCGAGAAGCCGGTCGAGCCGATGACCAGGGCGGGCGCGTGGGCATGGTGGACGGCGCGGGCGGCGGCGGCTTCGGCCAGCAGGGCCGAGGCCTCGGGCAAGGTGAAGTCGATCACCGCGTCAGCGGCGGCCAGGGCCGCGTCGGCGCTGACCAGAAGCTCGCCTTGCGCCTCCGGGCGATCGAAGCGGGCGGCCAGCACCACGTCGTGGCGGCCTTCCAGCGTCTTGATCACGGCCTGGCCCATGCGGCCGAGGGCCCCGGCGACGGCGATCTTCACGGGCTGGGACAACGGCTTTCCTCTCGCGCTCTTCGCCCTGCTGATCGCCCATCCGCCCCCCGAAGGTCAACCTCGCGCCGGGTGACGGAAGGTCAGCGAGATTGACGCAACGCCAATTCCAACAAGCGTTTGCTGGACTTTTCGCTGTCTTGACCGGTTGTGACGCCGGTTCCCGGTCGCTACGCTGAGCGCTCATAAGGACGCGCTCGCATGGATCGGCGCGTCCCTTCATCGACTTGCGCAGCAGGAATGGGGAAACGCCGGATGAGCGACGCGGAACGCAAGACCTTCACGGACGCGGAGGCCCTGGCCTTCCACCGTCACCCGACACCCGGGAAGATCGCCATCGTGCCGACCAAGCCGATGGCCACCCAGCGCGACCTGTCGCTGGCCTATTCGCCGGGCGTCGCCGTCCCCGTCCACGCCATCGCCGCCGATCCGGACATGGCCTACGAATACACCTCCAAGGGCAACCTGGTGGCGGTGATCTCGAACGGCACCGCGATCCTGGGCCTTGGCGACCTAGGGGCTCTCGCCTCCAAGCCCGTGATGGAAGGCAAGTCAGTCCTCTTCAAGCGCTTCGGCGACGTCGACTCGATCGACATCGAGGTCAGCTCCAAGGACCCCGACGAGATCATCACGGTGGTCAAGAACATCGGCGTCACCTTCGGCGGCATCAATCTGGAGGACATCAAGAGCCCCGAGTGCTTCCGCATCGAAACCGAGCTGCAGGAGCTGCTCGATATCCCGGTGTTCCACGATGACCAGCACGGCACGGCGATCATCTGCGCCGCCGGCCTGATCAACGCCTGCCACATCACCGGCAAGAAGATCGAGGACGTGAAGGTCGTACTGAACGGCCCCGGCGCAGCGGGCATCGCCTCGCTGGAGCTGATCAAGGCCATGGGCGTGCGGCCCGAGAACTGCATCGCCGTCGACTCCAAGGGCGTGCTCTACCAGGGCCGCACCGAGGGCATGAACCAGTGGAAGAGCGCCCACGCGGTCAAGACCGACAAGCGCACACTGGCCGAGGCGGTCGAAGGCGCCGACGTCTTGCTGGGTCTGTCGGCCAAGGGCGCCTTCACGCCCGAGATGATCGCCTCGATGGCCCCCAACCCGGTCATCTTCGCCATGGCCAATCCCGATCCGGAGATCACCCCGGAGGAGGTCAAGCGGGTCCGCAAGGACGCGATCATGGGCACGGGTCGGAGCGACTATCCCAACCAGGTCAACAACGTCCTGGGCTTCCCCTATATCTTCCGCGGCGCCCTGGACGTGCGCGCCCGTCGCGTGAACCACGAGATGAAGCTGGCCTGCGCCCAGGCCCTGGCCATGCTGGCGCGCGAGGATGTGCCTGACGAGGTCGCCGCCGCCTATCACGGTCGCCAGCTGAAGTTCGGACCGGATTACATCATTCCGTCGGCCTTCGACCCGCGCCTGATCTGGTACGTGCCGCCGTTCGTGGCCCAGGCGGCGATGGACACCGGCGTCGCCCGCAAGCCGATCGCCGACATGGACGCCTATCGCGCGGGCCTGGCCCAGCGTCTGGATCCGACCGCCGGCTTCCTGCAGAAGATTTCCGGCTCGGTCCTGGCCAATCCCAAGCGCATCGTGTTCGCTGAGGGCGAAGACCCCAGCGTCATCCGCGCCGCCTACGCCTACCAAACCGGCGGCTACGGCAAGGCCATCCTGTGCGGCCGCGAGAACCTGGTGCACGAGAACATGAAGCTGGTGGGTCTCGATCCCGAGACCGCCGGCCTCGAGATCGTCAATGCGCGCCTGTCGGACCGCAATCCGGACTATGTCGACGCCCTCTATGCCCGCCTGCAGCGCCAGGGCTATCTGAAGCGCGACGTCCAGCGCCTGATCAACCAGGACCGCAACAGCTTCGCCGCCTCGATGGTCACCCTGGGCGAGGCCGACGGCATGGTCACGGGCGTCACCCGCAGCTTCGACCAGGCGCTGGAGGAGGTGCTGCGCGTCGTCGATCCCGCGCCCGGCGGTCGAATCATGGGCATGTCGGTGGTGCTGGCCAAGGGCCGGACGATCTTCGTGGCCGACACCAACGTTACCGAGCTGCCCGAGGCCGAGGAACTGGTCGAGATCGCCTGCGAAGCGGCCCGCGCCGTCCGCCGCCTGGGCTTCAAGCCCCGCGTGGCCTTCATGAGCTATTCGACCTTCGGCAACCCGATGGGCCTGCGCTCGGAGAAGGTGCGCGAGGCCGTGGCCATGCTCGACGAGCTGGACGTCGACTTCGAATACGAGGGCGAAATGCCGCCCGAGCTGGCGCTCGATCCGGAAAAACGCGCCAACTATCCGTTCATGCGCCTGACCGACAGCGCCAATATCCTGGTCATGCCGGCCATCCACGCCGCCTCGATCTCGACCAAGCTGGTTCAATCGCTGGGCGGGGCCACGGTGATCGGGCCGGTGCTGCTGGGCCTGTCGAAGTCGATCCAGATCGCGCCGCTGTCGGCCTCGGTGTCCAAGATCCTGAACATGGCCATGATGGCCGCCTACGACCAACCGGTCGGGGACGAGGAGTAGCCCAAGAAGTCAAAGGCGCGCGCCGGGCTGGGCGCGCGCCTTCCTGACCGCAGCCGGGAGGGGGCGGCTGCGGCCGTGACGACTTAGGCGACCTTGGTCGCGATCGCCTCGGCGGCAGAGGCGCCGGCGGTCCAGCGGACCGCGGCCTTGGCGACGCGCTCACCCAGAAGGCGGGCGGTTTCACGGTCACCGGCGGGCGGCGAGAGCTCGGGCGAGACGTTGTCGGACTGGGCGGCGACGCCGATGAACGAGCCGACGCGGTTGATCGTGTCGGGACCACGCTCGGCGGCCGTCACGTTCGGCGGGGCGATGCCCAGGTTCACCCAGTTCATGCCGTGCTGAGCGGCCAGGATCGTCAGGCTGGCCAGGGCGTGGGCTTTGTCGCCGGAGAAGCTGTGCGAATTGGTGAAGCCGGCAGCCAGCTTGTCCTTCCAGGCGCCGGTGAAGAACGCCCCCGAGGTGGCGTCGGCGAAAACTTTGAACACGCCCGAGACGTCGCCCATATAGGTCGGCGCGCCGAAGATCACGGCGTCGGCCTTGGTGATTTCCTCGATGAAGGGGGCGAAGTCCTGCGAGGCGCTCTCGATCTTCAGCAGCACCGGGGTCTGGCCGGCGTCGCGGACGCCTTCGGCGACCTTTTGGGCGAGAACTTCGGTGTGGCCGTAGCCCGAGTGATAGGCGATGGCGACGGTAGTCATTTGATCCCTCCAATTGGGAACTGAAACGGTAGCGATTACGTAATAGGCGCAAGCGCAGCCGCCAGAGGGATCAGCAACAAAAGTTGGTGCAATTTTTCTGCAGCCGCCTGTCAGCCCGGCTGGAAGCACGGCCTTGATCTAGAGCCTGACCCGTGCCGAAACCGGTTCCCACTTTCGGCGTCACGCTCTAGGCGTGGGCCTTGGCGAGCAGGTCGGCGACGGTGATCTGGCCCAGCCGCTCGGCGGCCGCCGCGTCGGCGGCCTGGATGGCCGAACGGACCGCGTCGGGGATTTTCTCGCCCACGGGGCAGCCCTTGACGCCCTTGGGCGCGACGCCCAGGTGCGCGCAGCCGTTGACGGCCTTCAGCACCACGTCCAGCGTGATGGCTTCGGCGGGCTTAAGCAGCCAGGCGCCGCCGTTGGCGCCGGCGCGCGCGCCGATCAGCCCCGCCCTGCCCAACATGGCGGTGACCCGGCGGACCACGACCGGATTGGTCGGGACCGACGCGGCTAGCTCGGCGCTGGCCACGGCGCGGTCGGCGGAAAACGCCTCCTTGTGCGCCAGATAGGCCAGGGCGTGGGCCGCCACGGGGAATTTTTGACTGTCGGACATCTCTACCGGGAACGTAAGGTTGTCGTCGCCGCGTTCAACTGAAAACTGTTTAATCCTGGCGTCGACACGCGATGCGACGTTAGGGGATGATTGAACCGGCCCTCAATTGGGTGTATCGCGCCGCGCTTGATCGATATGGGTCGGCCCACAGCGTTTTGCGAGGGCGGCCCGGAGGGATTGAATGGCTTCCGAAGCCTCAGGCGCACCCGCTTCCGACTGCGCCCCCGCGTCTTCCGACATTCCGCATCAGGACGGCGGCCCGCCCAACGGGAATGGGAATGGGAATGGGACGAGTCATGGCCATGACCTGAAGGGCCATGGCTTTTTCGCGCTCGCCCTCGGCTCGGTCGGCGTGGTGTTCGGCGACATCGGCACCAGTCCCCTCTACGCCTTCAAGGAGGCGCTGGCCGCAGCCTCCCATGATGGCGTCGTCCGGTCGGAGATTTTTGGCGTTGTGTCCCTGGCCCTGTGGGCGATGTTCCTGATCGTGACGATCAAGTACGTCGTCTTCATCATGCGCGCCGACAACAAGGGCGAGGGCGGGGTGCTGTCGCTGATGGCCCTGGCCCAGCACGCCATGGGTCGACGCACCACCCTGGTCTTCGTCCTGGGCGTGGCGGGCGCGGCGCTGTTCTATGGCGACGCGGTCATTACCCCGGCCATGTCGGTGCTCTCGGCCGTAGAGGGCCTGAGAACCATTCCCGCGCTGGAGCACGGCGTGACCAACGAAGTCGTGCTGCTGATCGCCACGGTGATGCTGCTCGGACTGTTCTTCATCCAGAGCCGGGGCACGGCATCGGTGGGCAAGCTTTTCGGCCCGGTCTGCGCCGTGTGGTTTGGCGTGATGTTCGCGCTGGGCGCGATGAACCTGGCGGCCAACCCCGGCATCCTGATGGCGGTGAACCCGTTCTACGCGGTGAAATTCCTGGCCGAGCACGGCCTGACCGGCTTCATCGTGCTGGGCGCGGTGTTCCTGACCGTGACGGGGGTCGAGGCCCTGACCGCCGACATGGGCCACTTTGGTCGCTGGCCGATCCAGGCCGCCTGGCTGTTCTTCGTGCTGCCGTGTCTGGCCATGAACTATCTGGGCCAAGGCGCCTTCGCCCTGACGACGCTGCAGACCGCCGAGGCAGCCGGGACCGCGATGCCCGAGCTGAACTGGTTCTTCGAGATGGCCCCCGAAGCGCTGCGCCTGCCGCTGGTGCTGCTGGCCGGCGCGGCCACCGTCATCGCCAGCCAGGCCGTCATCACCGGCGCCTTCTCGCTGACCCAGCAGGCCATCCAGCTGGGCCTGCTGCCGCGCCTGGACGTGCGCCGCACCTCCGAGACCCAGTCGGGCCAAATCTTCGTGCCGCAGCTCAACACCATGCTGTTGCTCGGCGTGCTGGCCATCATGTTCACGTTCCAGACGTCCTCGGCCCTGGCCCACGCCTATGGCCTGGCCGTCACCGGCACCATGATCGTGACCACCTGCATGGCCTTCATCGTGATGCGGAAGCTGTGGAAGTGGAGCCTGCCGATGGCCCTGCTGTTCCTTGTGCCCTTCCTGGCGCTGGACATCACCTTCCTCAGCGCCAACGCCCTGCGCTTCTTCTCGGGCGGCTGGCTGCCCGTGCTTATCGGCGCGGTGCTATTTATGATCATGGCCACCTGGGTCCGGGGCAGCCAGATCCTCAGCGCCAAGACCCGTCGCGATAGCGTGCCCCTGGTCGATCTGATGGAGATTCTGCGCGCTCGGGCCCCGCACCGCGCGCCGGGCACGGCGATCTTCCTGACCTCCGACCCGGACATGACCCCAGTCGCCCTGATGCACAACCTCAAGCACAACAAGGTTCTGCATGAGCGCAACGTCATCCTGACGGTCCGCACCACCGAGACCCCGCGCGTCAACGAGGAGGACCGGGTCAAGATCGAGAAGGTCAATGACGACTTCAAGAAGGTCGTCGTCAGCTACGGCTTCATGGAAAGCCCGAACATCCCCAAGGCCCTGGCCGTGTGCCGCAAGCAGGGGCTGAAGTTTGACATCATGGCCACGAGCTTCTTCTTAGGGAGACGCTCGATCGTGCCCTCGGCCAACAGCGGCATGCCGTTGTGGCAGGACCGCCTGTTCATCTACCTGATGAAGAACGCCGCCAATCCGACGGACTTCTTCAAGATCCCACCCGGCCGCGTGGTCGAGCTGGGCGCCCAGGTGACGGTGTAGCGGATGGAAACCGCCTTGCGCGTCGTGGGCGACGGCCTGTCGATCGCCGCCCTGACCATTATCGCCACGACCGCTCACGGCGCGTGGAAACGCATCCCCAAGGACGTGACCGTGCCGATCGTGTGGGGTCGCGACGGCAAGCCCGCGCTTCGGCTCGCTAAGCCGGTTGGCCTGCTGTGGATCCCGGTCGCCTCAATGGCGATCATCTTCGCCTTCACCCTGTCGGGAACGACCTTCCAGGCCCAGGGGCTGGAGGCGCTGATGGTGTTCTGCGCGCGCGCCACCTTGGGCGCCGTCCTGGCCATGGCCCAACTGACGCACCTGCGCTTCGTCATCAAGACGTTGCTGGAAGACGGTCGTCTCTAGCAAGGCTCATTAGAGCTTGACCCGCGCGCCCTGATCCCGTTGAAGGCGCGCGACTTTGTGTTTCTCTCCGAAAGGACCCGCTCATGGCTGACAAGCCCGTGAAAAAGGTCGTGCTCGCCTATTCGGGCGGCCTCGACACCTCGATCATCCTGAAGTGGCTGCAGACCGAGTACGGCGCGGAAGTCGTGACGTTCACGGCGGACCTGGGCCAGGGCGAAGAGATCGAGCCCGCCCGCGCCAAGGCGCTGGCCGCTGGCGTCAAGCCCGAGAACATCTTCATCGAGGACGTGCGCGAGGAGTTCGTCCGCGACTACGTCTTCCCGATGTTCCGCGCCAACACGGTCTATGAGGGCCAGTACCTCTTGGGCACCTCGATCGCGCGTCCGCTGATCGCCAAGAAGCAGATCGAGATCGCCCGCAAGATGGGCGCTGACGCTGTCAGCCACGGCGCGACCGGCAAGGGCAACGACCAGGTCCGCTTCGAGCTAGGCTACTATGGCCTCGAGCCCGACATCACCGTGATCGCCCCTTGGCGCGAATGGGACTTCAAGTCGCGCGAGGCCCTGCTGGACTTCGCCGAGAAGCACCAGATCCAGATCACCAAGGACAAGCGCGGCGAGGCGCCGTTCAGCGTCGACGCCAACCTGCTGCACTCCTCGTCGGAAGGTAAGGTCCTGGAGGACCCGGCGGTCGAGGCCCCCGAGTTCGTCCACATGCGCACGATCGCGCCGGAAGACGCGCCGGACCAGCCGACCATCATCACCATCGACTTCGAGAAGGGCGACCCGGTCGCCATCGACGGCGTGGCGATGAGCCCGGCGACCCTGCTCACCAAGCTGAACGAGCTGGGCCGCGACAACGGCATCGGCCGTCTGGACCTCGTCGAGAACCGCTTCGTCGGCATGAAGTCGCGCGGCGTCTACGAGACCCCGGGCGGCACCATCCTGCTGGCCGCCCACCGCGGCATCGAGAGCATCACGCTGGACCGGGGCGCCATGCACCTGAAGGACGAGCTGATGCCGAAGTACGCCGAGCTGGTCTATAACGGCTTCTGGTTCTCGCCCGAGCGCGAGATGCTGCAGGCCGCCATCGACTACAGCCAGACCAAGGTGTCGGGTCAGGTGCGCGTGAAGCTCTACAAGGGCAATGTCACGGTCATTGGCCGCGAGAGCCCCTACTCGCTTTACGACCAGGACCTGGTCACCTTCGAGGAAGGCAAGGTCGCCTACGACCACCGCGACGCCGGCGGCTTCATCAAGCTGAACGCCCTGCGCCTGCGCGTGCTGGCCAAGCGCGACAAGCGCGGCTAGTCGCAGGTCAAAGCCCTTTGAATCACGCCGCGTCCGCTCTCGGGCGCGGCGTTTTTCTTGGTCGCTACTCGTCGCGCGCCGCTCGCTTGGCAAGCTCCGCACAATACCGCCCGAAATGCCCGGCAAGCGCCTCGCCGGGACCCGGGAAGGTCGTCACCCGATCAGCGTACTCGATAGAGAGGGTGGGCGTGCGAGCCAGCGAGCTCAGATAGCCGTCCGGCATATCCCCCTGCCCGCCCACGAAGCTGCGCTCACCCTGGGTCTCGACGCCCCGGTAAACGCGAAACACCGTGTCAGTCGTCCTGACGCGGAGTTGCGCGGCATTGGCCGCCGGGGCGTAGAAGCGGGCTTGTACGCCGCCGGACTTCAAGCCAGAGCAGCTCAGGACCAGATCGACATTCGATCCGTCAGCGCGGGCCGGGCCGACCAGTAAAAGCCCGCCGGTGACGCCATGAGCGACGCTCCAGTGGTAGGAGTGGCCGTGCTGGACAAAGTACTTTCGCGGCGGCGCGCTATCAGTCGCCATGGCGTGAACCGCCCAGGCCCCGCCGGCGAGCAGAGCAACCGCCGTGGCGGTGCGTAAAGCAATTGAAAAGGGCATCGACGTCTCCCTGGGCTGAGCGAAACTACCCACTCAACCAGAAAGCGCAAGCCTACACCCGATTGTACGGATACCGGTCCCGTATCATCCGCTGGAAGAAGCGCCCCTTGGACGGCGCACGGAAGAACGCCCTCCCGACCCTCTCGGGCACGCCGACATAGACGTATTCGTCCCCATCCTGGAACGTGACGAACAGCTTGCCGTGCTCGGGGGCGTAGTCGATCGCTTGGATCGCGGCAGAGTCCACAGGCATGGCTTTACGAAGCCTCCGCAAAGGGGATCGTTCAGGTCTAGGAGCGAACGAAACCCGGCCGGGTTCCCGGCGTGCGTCCACCTCATAGACCCCTGATCGCCGCGTGCAAACTCAGGGCGAATACGCATAGGGTGCGCGCGGAGCGGCGCGAAAGCTGCGGGGAGGAAATCGAAACATGCATCAGTCCCACGCCCTGGTGGCGATCGTCACCCTGCTGTCCCTGCTGGTCTATGTCTGGATGATCTTCCGTATCGGCGGCGCCCGACGGCGCGCCGGAATCGACGCGCCCGCGATGACCGGCGATCCGGAGCTGGAGCGCCATCTGCGCGTCCAGGCCAATACGGTCGAGTGGCTGGTGATCTACCTGCCGGCGCTGTGGCTGTTCGCTATCTACTGGAACGATCTGGTCGCCGCCGCCCTGGGCGTCGTCTGGATGATCGGGCGGATCGTCTACGCCCTGGGCTACGCGGCCGACCCGAAGAAGCGGGAGGTCGGCTTCATCATCCAGGCCCTGGCGACAGCTGTGCTGGTGTTCGGCGCCCTGGGACGGGCGATCTGGGTCTACGTGACGATCGGCGGTTAAAGCGCGCTTGGAACCCCATGGCGCGGCGGCCTATATCCGCGCCATGGACCACCTGCCCGTCGATCCCGCCCGCTACGGCGCCTTTCTCGTCGCCATGTTCGTCATGGCCATCACGCCGGGGCCCGCCAATCTGTTCGCCATCGCCACGGGCATGGAGCGCGGCAAGGGCGCGGCCCTGATGGGCGTGGTCGGCATGAACGCCGCCACACTGGTGTGGTTCACAGGCTCGGCGCTCGGCCTGGGCGCCCTGATCATCGCCTTCCCCCAGGCCTTTCATGTCCTGGCCCTGGCCGGCGCGGCCTATCTGGTCTGGCTGGGCCTGAAGTCGCTGTGGGCCGGGATCAAGAACCTGGAAAGCCACGCCTCGGCCACGGTGCAGGCTAGCCGCTCGGCCTTCGTCGACGGCTTCATGGTCCAGATCGCCAATCCGAAGGTCCTGCTGTTCTTCTCGGGCGTGCTGCCGCCGTTCCTGGACATCAAGAGACCCCTGGCCCCGCAACTGGTTATGTTCGCCTGCGCGACAATCGGCATGGACCTGATCAGTATGTCCAGCTACGGCCTGGGCGGCGCGGCCCTGTCCAGCCGCATGAACGAGCCGAACTTCCGGCGCGGCTTCGCCCTGCTGGTCGGCGTACTTTTGATCACCGCTGCAGCCTTGATCGTCTCGCGCGGCTAACGCCGGCTTCCTAGATTTCAAAATGGTTGCAAACTGCGCCTTGGCGAAACCACAAAGCCCGGCCAGAGTTGTATCCAATACCTAGGACTCCGCTTGAAGGAGCAAGTCATGTCTATGAAGAAGGCCGCCATCGCCGTGGCGTTGGTGCTGGCCGCCGGCCTCGCGGCCTGCGCCACCCCCACGCCCTATCAGCCAAAGATCACCAAGGGCGCCGTCACTGGCGGCTTCTCCGAGCAGAAGCTGGAAAGCGACCGCTATCGCGTCAGCTTTGCCGGCAACAGCCTGACCTCGCGCGAGACCGTCGAGCGCTACCTGCTCTACCGCTCGGCCGAGCTGACCGTGCAGCAGGGCTACGACTGGTTCGAGACCGCCGACCACCGCACCGAGCGCTCGGCGCGCACCTATGTCGAGCCCGATCCGCTGGCGCGTCCTGCGTTTGGCTGGGGTCCGTATGGCTACTGGCGTCCCGCGTGGCGCTACTACGGCCCGGCCTATGGCTGGCGTAGCTGGGACCCCTTCTGGGGCGACCCCTTCTTCGCCGACCGCGCCGAGATCCGCACCGTCGAAAAGTTCGAGGCGGCCGCCGAGATCGTGATGCACAAGGGCGACAAGCCGCAGGGCGATCCGCGCGCCTACAACGCCCGCGAGATCATGGCCAACCTCACCAGCACGATCGTGCGGCCGGAAGCGCCGAAGTAGAGAACCAAGATGCTCCCCCACAATGCGGGGGAGCTGTCACGGAGTGACTGAGGGGGCTAGCTGTGCGAACGCCGCGCTTGCCCCCTCCGGCCCTCTGGGCCACCTCCCCCGCATCGCGGGGGAGGATCTACGAGGCCTACCGCGGCGCCATGCGGATGCCGCCGTCCAGGCGAACATCCTCGCCGTTGAAGTAGCCGCAGGTGATCATCGTCAGGGCCAGCTGGGCGTACTCTTCCGGGTTGCCCAGGCGCTTGGGGAAAGGCACGCTGGCGGCCAGGCCCGCCTTCACCGCTTCGGGCGCGCCGTTCATCAGCGGGGTGTTGAAGATGCCCGGCAGGATGGTGTTGACGCGAATGCCCTCGCCCATCAGGTCGCGGGCGATCGGCAGGGTCATGCCGACCACGCCGCCCTTCGAGGCCGAATAGGCCGCCTGGCCCATCTGGCCGTCCTCGGCCGCGACGCTGGCGGTGTTGACGATCGCGCCGCGCTCGCCGTCCTCCAGCGGCTCCAGGTCCAGCATGCCCTTGGCCGACTTGGCGATGCAGCGGAACGTGCCGACCAGATTGATCTGGATGATGCGGTCGAAGGCGTCGAGCGGGAAGTGCTTGGTCTCGCCGGTGGACTTGTCGCGGCTGGCGGTCTTGGCCGCGTTGCCGGTGCCGGCGCAGTTGACCAGGATCCGTTCCTGGCCATGGGCGGCGCGGGCCTTTTCGAAGCCGGCGTCGACGTCAGCGTCGCTGGTCACGTTGACCTTGCAGAACACGCCGCCGATCTCCTTGGCCACCTGCTGGCCGCGCTCCTCGTTCATGTCGAACAGGGCGACCTTGACGCCCTGGGCGGCCAGGGCGCGGGCGGTGGCCTCGCCAAGGCCCGAAGCGCCCCCGGTGACGACGGCGGCGACGGTGTTGTCGAGTTTCATGGACGTTTCCCCTTGGCTTCGCGTTTGATGGGTTCGCGTTTAAGATTGGACTAGGAACAGAGGTTTAGACCGATGAGCGGCGACGCCAAACCGTCCCCCGACGTAAACGTCAACGACGTGCTGGACCCAGCCAAGGCGCTGGTCCCCGCCACGGTGCGCGTCCACGAGGAGCGGGTCGAGCGCGGCTTCCTGCCCAAGATCCGCAAGGTCGCCGCCAAGGTCCCCTTCGCCGCCGACGCCCTGTCGGTCTGGTGGTGCGCCCGCGATCCCGAGACCCCCCGGCGGCCAAGGGCATGATGCTGGCGGCCCTGGCCTATTTCGTTCTGCCGACCGACGCCCTGCCCGACATCCTGCCGGTCATCGGCTTCACCGACGACGCCGCCGTGTTCGCGGCCTTGATGGCGATCCTGGGCCGCACGCTGAAGCCTCGACACAAGGATGCGGCCAAGGCCTTTCTGCGAAGGCTAGCCGACGAGGGCTGAGGCCTACCAGTAGGAGGCCATGATCTCGCGCGCCCAGTCCGGCTCGCGGACCTCGGCGCGCGGGGCAAAGCCGCTCATCACCGGTTTGATATCGAGCACCGGCGTGCCGTCGATGGCGTCGAGGCCCCTCACCTCCAGGGTTCGCCCCTTCACCGCCACGACCTCGCAGACGGTGACACCGATGCGATTAGGCCGGTTCCTACCGCGCTGGGCGAAGATGCCGACGCGGGGCCAGGCCTTGTTTCCACGCGGATGCCGCGCGCCGGTGACGATCTGATCGTCGGTGACCTTGTCGAAGACATAGACGATCTCGACATGGCTGAAGGTGTCGAGCCCCATCAGGGCCTCGTCGTCGAAGCGCTGGGCGTCCAGCACAATACGCGCTCGGCTGCCGCCCCAGTCGTCGTCCTCGGGGACAGCGCGCCCGCCTTCGACCTGTCCAATCGGGATCATTTCGATCGCCATCCACTTTCCTCCGTGTGCGACAGGTTGCCGAAGACGTGTGACCGCCTAAGTTGATTGGATGATCGAAACGCTCCTAGCCAAGATGATCAAGACCGGCGACCTCACGGCGCATCTGCCCGGGGGCCGCGTCGTTAAGGCGGGGGACGGCTCGGGGCCGCCCGTGGTGATCCGGATCAACAGGCGAGGCCTACGCCGCCTGGCCAATCCCAGCCTAGGCCTCGGCGAAGGCTACATGGAGGGCGACATCGTCTTCGAGCGGGGGACGATCTCGGATCTCCTGTCCATCGTCGGCGAGAGCGGCGGGCGAAAGCCCAAGCGCGGTTCGACGCTGAGCCGCTTCCGAAAGGCGTTGAAGCGGCGGATCCAGCAGGTCAACGACCGCGTCGCCTCGCGCCGCAACGTCGCCCACCACTACGACCTGTCCAACGATCTCTACCGGCGCTTCCTCGACGCCGACATGCAATACAGCTGCGCCTATTTCGAGCGGCCCGACATGACGCTGGAGGAGGCGCAAGCCGCCAAGAAGGCGCTGATCGGCCGCAAGCTGCTCATTCAGCCCGGCATGAAGACGCTCGATATCGGCTCGGGCTGGGGCGGTCTGTCGATGACGCTGGCCAAGGACTTCGGCGCGCGGATGACCGGCGTGACCCTGTCGACCGAGCAATTGGCCCTGGCCAAGGAACGCGCCGAAAAGGCGGGCCTGGCCGATCGCATCGACCTTCGCCTGACCGACTATCGCGACCTCGCCGAGCCCTTCGACCGCATCGTCTCGGTCGGCATGCTGGAGCACGTCGGCGCGCCGAACTTCCAGACCTATTTCGACACGATCGCCCGCCTGCTGGACGCGGACGGCGTGGCCATGGTCCATTCGATCGGCAAGATGCACGGACCGGGTGCGACCAACGCCTTCACCCAGAAGTACATCTTCCCCGGCGGCTATATCCCCGGCCTGTCGGAGATCGTCACCGCGATAGAGCGCGCCGGCCTCTGGATCACCGACATCGAAATCCTGCGGCTGCACTACGCCGAAACCTGCCGCATCTGGCGCGAGCGGTTCCTGGCCGATCCCGACATCCCGCAGATGTTCGACGAACGGTTCCGGCGGATGTGGGAGTTCTATCTGGCCGGCGCGGAGCTGGGCTTCCGCCACGGCGGCCACATGGTCTTCCAGATCCAGCTGGCCAAGAAGCGCGACACGGTTCCGCTGACCCGGGACTATCTGCTGGCGAAGGCTGGATAGCCCCTATTCCACCGTCACCGACTTGGCCAGGTTCCGAGGCTGGTCGACGTCCGCGCCCTTCACCACCGCGACGTGGTAGGCCAGGAGCTGGATCGGCGCCGACATGACCAGGGTCGAGACCAGCGGGTCGGAGGCCGGGGCCGTGACCACCACCTTGGCGCCCGCCGGCGCGTGCTTCACGCCCTCGGTGTCGGTGATGAAGATCACCTGGCCGCCGCGCGCCATCACCTCGCTCATGTTCGAGGCCGACTTCTCGAAATAGCTGTCGTAGGGGGCCAGGATCACGATCGGGGTCTGGTCGTCCACGAGAGCGATCGGACCGTGCTTCAGTTCGCCGGCGGCG
Source organism: Caulobacter sp. BP25 (assembly GCF_002737755.1). Lineage (GTDB taxonomy): Bacteria > Pseudomonadota > Alphaproteobacteria > Caulobacterales > Caulobacteraceae > Caulobacter. The sequence goes on along the minus strand of NZ_PEGH01000017.1, from coordinate 696,468 downwards.
TAGCCCTCGGCGTGGATGTAGCTGATCTCCTTCAGCTTCAGCGCGCCTTCCAGGGCCAGGGCCGACATGGGGCCGCGACCGAGGTAAAGCACGTCGCGGGCCTTGGAGACATCGACGGCGATCTCCTTGATGGCGTCCTCCAGGCCGATGGCCTCGGCGATCAGGCGCGGGGCTTCCAGCAGCACCTTCACCAGGCGCTGCTCCTCGGCCGCGTCGATCGTCCCGCGCGCCTTGGCCGCGGCGATGGCCAGAGCGATCATGACGCTGACCTGGGCGGTGAAGGCCTTGGTCGAGGCCACGCCGATCTCGGGCCCGCAGTGGATCGGCCAAACGACGTCGACCTCGCGGGCCATAGTCGATTCCTGAGCGTTGACGACCACCGCGCTCTTCATGCCCTTGGCCTTGCAGTAGCGCAGAGCCGCCAGGGTGTCGGCGGTCTCGCCCGACTGCGACATGGCCACGACCAGGGCGTCCTTACGGATCGCCGGCTGGCGGTAGCGGAACTCCGAGGCGATCTCGACGTCGACCGGCAGGTCGGCCAGCTGCTCGATCAGGTACTTGCCGATGACGCCGGCGATGTAGGAGGTGCCGCAGGCCACGATCTGGATGCGCTCCAGCTTGGCGAAGTCGATATCACCGGGGATCGCCGCGCGCGAGGTCAGGGTGTCGACATAGGCCGCGATCGTGCGCTGGCAGCCCTCCGGCTGATCATGGATCTCCTTTTCCATGAAGTGTCGGTAGTTGCCCTTCTCCAGCATCACGGCCGAGGTCGGCACCACCCGCACGGGCCGGGTCACCGGCGCGCCCGCAGCGTCGAAGATGCGATGGGTGTCGTGGTCGAGCGCCACGTAGTCGCCCTCATCCAGATAGATCACCCGGTTGGTGAAGGGGCCGACGGCCAGGGCGTCCGAGCCTAGGAACATCTCGCCCTGCCCTTCCCCGACAACCAGGGGGCTGCCACGACGGGCGCCCAGGATCAGGTTCTCCTCGCCCTCGATCAACACGGCCAGGGCGTAGGCGCCGGTCAGGCGATCCAGCGTCGCCTTGAAGGCCTCCAGGGGAGCAAGACCCGTCGCCAGTTCGGCGTCGATCAGCTGGGCGATCACCTCGGTGTCGGTGTCGCTCTCGAACACGCGACCGGCGGCGGACAGCTCGGCCTTCAGTTCGGCGAAGTTCTCGATGATGCCATTGTGGACCAGGGTGACACGGCCGGCGGTGTGCGGGTGGGCGTTGCGGACGTTCGGCGCGCCGTGGGTGGCCCAGCGGGTGTGACCGATGCCCGTGGCGGCGTTCAGTGGCTCCTCGGCGAGAACGGCTTCCAGAGCCTTGATCTTGCCCTGCGCCCGTCGGCGTTCGACGCGACCGTCCACAACGCCTGCGATCCCGGCCGAATCATAGCCGCGATACTCTAGCCGCTTGAGGCTTTCGATCAGACGATCGGCGACGGGTTGCTTGCCGACAATGCCGATAATGCCGCACATGGGCCATGATCCCTTGTAGAAACACGCTCGCGGAACGGGCGCGGACGCGAGCTTTACGAAGCCGGCCTTTAGCACCCGTCCGGGAACGGCTCCGATAAATCTGCATTTCGGATCGTTTCGCGAGCCGAATTTCAGCGAGCCAATCGCTTCTGAATGGCTCAGAATTGGGGCAATGAGCGACCCTACGACTGTTACGCTCTGAAAGAGACGACGAAATCACATGAGCAAGCGCGCCTATTTCGGCACCGACGGCATTCGCGGACAGGCCAACAAGCACCCGATGACGGCCGAGGTGGCCCTGCGCGTAGGTCTGGCGGCCGGCAAGCTGTTCCGCTCGCAGGACGAGCGCCGCCACCTGGTGGTGATCGGCAAGGACACGCGCCTGTCGGGCTACATGATCGAGCCGGCCCTGGTCGCGGGCCTGACCAGCGTGGGCCTGGACGTGCGCCTGTTCGGACCTCTGCCGACCCCGGCCGTGGCGATGATGACCCGCTCGATGCGCGCGGATCTCGGCATCATGATCTCGGCCAGCCACAACAACTTCGCCGACAACGGCATCAAGCTGTTCGGCCCGGACGGCTACAAGCTGTCCGACGAGCAGGAGCTGAAGATCGAGGCCCTGATGGACGAGGGCCTGCAGGAGGGCCTCGCCGCGCCGCGCGAGCTGGGCCGGGTCAAGCGGATCGACGACGCCCAGGCGCGCTATGTCGAGATCGTCAAGGCGACCTTCCCGCGCCACCGCAACCTCTCGGGCCTGCGCATCGTCATCGATTGCGCCAATGGCGCGGCCTACAAGGTCGCCCCCACAGCCCTCTACGAGCTGGGCGCCGAGGTGATGTCGCTGGGCGTGTCGCCCGACGGCACCAACATCAACGAAGAGTGCGGCTCGACCCATCCCGAGGCCATGGCCAAGATGGTGCGCGAATACCGGGCCGACATCGGCATCGCCCTGGACGGCGACGCCGATCGCCTGGTGATCTGCGACGAGAAGGGCGTGGTCGTCGACGGCGACCAGATCATGGCGATCATCGCGGGATCCCTGGCCAAGGCCGGGACGCTGAAGGGCGGCGGCGTCGTCGCCACGGTCATGTCGAACCTCGGCCTCGAGCGCTGCCTGAACGGCCAGGGCCTCTCCCTGGAGCGCACCGCCGTCGGCGACCGCTATGTCATGCAGCGCATGCGCGAGGGCGGTTTCAACGTGGGTGGCGAGCAGTCGGGCCACCTGATCCTGTCGGACTTCTCGACCACGGGCGATGGTTTGATCGCCGCCCTGCAGGTGCTGGCGGTGATGATCGAGACCGGCCAGCCGATGAGCGCGCTGAGCCGCCAGTTCGAGCCGGTGCCGCAGTTGCTGGAGAACGTCCGCTTCGCCGGCGGCAAGCCGCTGGAGGCCAAGACCGTCAAGGAAGCCATCGCCGACGGCGAGGCCCAGCTGAACGGCTCGGGCCGCATCGTCGTCCGCGCATCGGGCACCGAGCCTCTGATCCGCATCATGGCCGAGGGCGACGACCCCGCTCTGGTCAAGAAGGTGGTCAAGTCGATCGCCGGCGCGGTGAAGGCCGCCTGAACAGGCGCTCAAGGCATCCGCACACGCGGCTTGTCGGCATTTTAATCTCGCGAGGCTCCCCAACGGCATGACGCTGGGGACGCTTGCCCGTTCGCGCGCGCTCGAAAACGCGATAGCGACTTGTCCGACATATAAAATTTCCATCCTGCGCATGAGTCGCCGCGTGGCCGGCGGACGCTCTCGCCGGCACAGCGCTGGAAAGGAGCGCAGTGCTCTTCCTTAGATTTATGCCATTAATCCCATTGACGCCTCCCGCGAGTACCGTGCAGTTTTAGTCTGACAAAACTGAAGCGTGAAATCTCATTCACGCTCGATCCCAGGGAGGGGACACATGAAGCGCCTAGCGCTCCTGCTGTCGGCTGCGCCGATAGCAATCGCCGCCATGCCGGCGGCAGCTCAGATCGCGGAAAAACCCGCCGAGACCAGGCCGGCGACCAGCGCCAAGGTCGAGGACTCGGCCGTGACGGAAGTCGTGATCACCGGGCTGCGCAAGAGCCTGAGTTCGGCGCAGCAGATCAAGCGCAGCTCGGACGCCATACTTGACGCGGTCGTCGCCGAAGACATCGGCAAACTGCCGGACAACACCGCCGCCGAGACCCTGGCGCGCATCACCGGCATCCAGGTCGAACGGTTCAGCGACGAGGCCAACAGGGTCCTGATCCGCGGCCTGCCCGACGTGGCCACCACCTATAACGGCCGCGAAATCTTCACGGCCGAGAACCGCCGCGTGCAGTTGCAGGACTTCCCCGCCCAGGCCCTGGCCGGCATCGAGGTCTACAAGTCCGGCACCGCCGACATCGTCGAGCCAGGCCTGGCGGGCCTGATCAATGTCCGCACCCGTCGCCCGTTCGACTTCAAGGGCGGATTCATCGGCGGCGGCATCCGCCTGACCTACAACGACCAGAGCAAGAAGCGCGACCCGAACGGCAATATCCTGGTGTCGAAGCGCTGGGACACGCCGATCGGCGAGGTCGGGATCCTGGCCAACGCCACCTATGCCGAGTCGAAGTACCGGAACGGGGTGCGCTACAACAACCAGTCGATCGTCAAGGTCAGCCCGCTATCCACCGTCTCGCCGGCCAGCGTCGGGACCAACTTCTACTACCCCGCCTCCGTCGGCCTCTATAACGACGGCGGCAAGCGCTATCGCCCCTCGGGCAACGTCGCCATCCAGTGGAAGCCGACCGACAAGCTCGAGATCTATTTCGACGGCATCTACCAGGGCTATCGCGGCCGCCAGGCCACCGACAACCTGGACGTCAATCTCCGCGACTGGGATTCGACCGTCCAGAAGGACCCGACCCTGACCAACGTCGTCCTGGTCCCAGGGTCGACCGACCAGGCCGCCAGCTTCACCAAGACCGGCGGCATGGCCCCGCAGGCCTATCGCTCGACCGGCGCCGACCAGACCAACACCTACCAGGGCGCTGTTGGCGCGGTCTGGCGCGGCGACCGGCTGACGGTGTCCACGGACCTCGCCTACGAAGACAGCCGCTACACCGCCCGCAACTGGAGCCTGGACAGCGCCTTCGCGTCGCCGCCGACAGTCGTCGTCAAGTTCAACGAGAAGGACGGCGCGGCGTTCGACATCCAGGGCTTCAACGCCTCGGACCCGGCCAACTATCTCTGGCGCGGCTATTACGAGCGCCGCTACATCGCCAAGGGCAGCGGCGTGCAATGGCGCGGCGACCTGACCTATGACACCGGCTCGTCGCTGATCCCGGAGATCAAGTTCGGCCTGCGCTATACCGATCGCGACGCCTCGCTGATCCAGGGCTCGCGCTACGCCTGGGTGCTACCGCTGAAAATCCCTCTGGCCAGCCTGCCGGTCGGCGAACTCCAACTGATCGAGGATCCGTTCCGGGGGAGCACCCAGGGCTTCACCCGCTACCTGATGCCAACCCGCGAGGGGGTCGCCGGCAACTTCGCGGCCCTGCGGCAGCGCTCCGTGGACGCGTTAAAGCAGCTAGTCGCCCTCAATCCGAACGACCAGGGCTACAAGGACACCCTGGCGGCGTTCAGCACCGAGGACGTGCAACTGGACAAGGCCGGCGCCTTCAGCGCGAAGGAGCAGAGCTACGCCGAATACGTTCAGGCCAAGTACGCCTTCGACGTCGGGTCGGTCGCGGTTGACGGCGTCGCGGGGGTGCGGGTCGTCCAGACTACGGGCGAGTTCTCCGGCACCTCGCGCGTCAGCGCCAACGGCGTCACCACCCTGATCCCACGCACGATCCGGCAGAACTATACCGACGTTCTTCCGAACGTGAGCATGCGAATCCGGCCGGTCGACAAGTTCCAACTGCGCATGGCCTATACCCAGACCCGCACGCGGGTGAACTTCGGCGACCTCAATCCGGCGCTGAACATCAGCCAGGTGGTCCGCGACCCGTCGCAACCGGTCGATCCCAACTCGCCGACCGCCAACATCAATGCTTATGGTTCGGGTGGGAACCCCGACCTGCTGCCGCTGACCTCGGACAACTACGACGTCAGCGCCGAGTACTATTTCTCAAGCACCGGCAATATCTCGGTCGCCGGCTTCCATCGCGACCTGTTCGGCTTCACGAGCCGGTACACGCGACAGGTCCAGGATCCAGTCTACGGCCTGATCCAGATCAGCCGCCCCGAGAACTCCGGCGCGGGCAAGATCAAGGGCTTCGAGGTCAACGCCCAAAGCTTCCTGGACTTCCTGCCGGGCGCCTGGAAGGGCTTCGGGGTCCAGGCCAACGTCACCTACATCAACGGCCGCAAGATGCAGCCGGCGGTGCTGGGCGGCGACGGCGAGTACGTGCGGATCGAGGGCCTGTCCAAGTGGACCTACAACGCCGCCGTGTTCTACGAGCGCAACGGGCTCACGGGCCGACTGTCGTACAACTATCGCTCGCCGTGGGTGGACTACTACCGCCAGGCCACGGACGGCTCGCGTTACACCGGCGTCGGCATCCGGGGCACCTCCCGCCTGGACGCGTCGCTCAGCTACGACGTGACCAAGAACATCACGGTCGGTGTGGATGTCACCAACCTGCTGGCCAAGCCGTTCGAGAACTATAACAACTACTCGCCGACCCGAGCCTATCCGGTCGATGTGCGCTACGAAGGCCGCTACTACGGCGTGGGCCTGCGGTTCCGCTTCGGCGAGTAACGCGCGAGCGGCCAGCGGCGAAGGTCGCTGGCCGCTTTCGTTCGGGCGAAAAGCACGCCCCCAAAGACGCTCTTGAGAATCACTTGCAATTATAGGCGATCGAGCGCAGAAGGCTCGCGCCTGTCTCACGGGCGTCCGTTGAGACTAATTATTATGTGCAAGTGGGGCGTAGATGTTGCATAAGGGATTGTTCGGTGGCCGCGCGGCCTTGATGCTTGGCGCATCGCTGATGCTGATGGCCAGCGTGGCCGAGGCCCGGCAAACCACCGAGAACGAGGCGTCGAAAACGGCCGCCGCCAAGCTTTCGCTGGGCAAGGTGGTCGTATCGGCCGGGACGGAGAAGGTGGCGATCGACACGCCCCAGGCCGTCACCACCCTGGACCAGGACGACATCGACGACGCCCAGGCCTCCACGATCGGCGAGCTGCTGGAGAGCGCGCCCGGCGTCAGCGTGCAGGGCGGGGTCAGCGCCCTGGGCCAAGGCTTCAACATCCGGGGCCTGGGCACCGGCCTGGCCGACTCCGACAGCCGCATCCTGATGCAGGTCGACGGCGTGGCCAAGTTCTACGAGCAGTACCGGATGGGCTCGTTCTTCAGCGAGCCCGAGCTCTACAAGCGTGTCGAGATCCTGCGCGGCCCGGCCTCGTCGACGCTGTACGGGGCCGGCGCCCTGGCGGGCGTCGTCAACTTCACCACCAAGGACGCCTCTGACTTCCTGCGCGGCGATGATCGGTTCGCCGTGCGGCTGAAGGCCGGCTACGAGTCGAACGGCGACGGCCGCACGGCTTCGGTCATCCTGGCCGGCAAGCCGACCGACTCGCTGGAGCTGCTGGCCGCCTATAACGACCGCGACGTCGGCCACTACAAGGACGGCGACGGCGAGACGGTGACCCCCTCCAACGCCATCTCAACCTCGTACCTGCTGAAGGCTCGTCAGACCCTGGGCGGAAACAAGCATCACGCCCTGTGGGGCAGCTATGAGCGCTGGGTCAGCGACAGCACCCAGATGTACGATCAGGCCGAGGGCTTCGGCACCACGCCGGTCCGCCGCAAGGTCGACGACAAGACCGCAGTGCTGGGCTACGAGAACGACTTCAACGGCTCCAAGCTGCTGGACCTGCGCGCCCAGGGCTCCTACGCCATGTCGAAGGCCGAGCAGCGCGAGACGACCTTCCTGTCGGGCGTGACCTATTCGGAATTTTCCTACGAGACCCTGCAAGGCCGCGTGGAAAACCGCTCGGAACTGACCCTGGGCAAGGACTGGAAGTCCTATCTGTTCGTCGGCGCCCAGGCCTATCAGCAGGAACGCCGCAATCCCCGCACCACGACCTCGGGCACGGTGAACCACGGCGCCACGACCCACCCCGAAGGCGACATGAGCAAGTACGGCCTGTACGCCCAGGCCGAACTGATCTGGGCCGACCGGCTGACCATTACCCCGGGCGTGCGGATCGACTGGACGCGTCTGGAGCCTGGTCAGGGCGTGACCACCACGGCCAAGGTCAAGGACAACGGCGTCTCGCCAAAGATCGCGGTGATGTACGCCCTCAGCGACCAGGTCTCGCTGTTCGGTTCGATCGCTCACACGGTGCGCATGCCCGTCCTCGACGAGATCTACAGCCGCACCAGCGCGACGGCGACCAACTACTCCCTGAACCTCAAGCCCGAGGAATCCGACAACTACGAGCTGGGCGCGACACTTTCGCTGGAGAACCTGCTGCGCAAGAACGACGTGTTCCGGGCCAAGGTCACGGCCTTCCGCAACGACGTGGGCAATCTGATCACCCGGGCGTCGACCACCTCGGCCTATTATATGAATGTCGGCGAAAGCCGCTTCACCGGCGTCGAGTTGGAAGCCGAGTACGCGGCGCGGTTCTTCTTCGCCCGGCTGAATCTCTCCACCACCGAGGGCAAGAACCAGCTGACCGACGCCTATCTCAATACCGTGCCGGCCGACGAGGCCAATATGACGGTCGGCTATCGCTGGCCGCTGCAAGGCGTGACCTTCGCCTGGAAGGTCGAGGCCGCCGCCGATCAGGACGAAGTCAGCACCGCGTCCGAGCGCACCCCCGGCTATGTCGTCCACGGCGCCACCCTGTCCTGGAAGCCCCCGGCGGGCGCCCTGGCTGGCGTCGATCTGCGCCTGGCCGTCGACAACATCGGCGACCGGCGCTTCCGTCGCCACCTGTCTTCCTTCAACGCCGAGGGGCGCAGCGTGAAGGTGTCCGTCGCCAAGGCCTTCTAGCCGATGCGGATACCGGCTCGCTGCGCGGCCTGGACCGTCGTGCTGGTCTCCCACGGCCTTGGTCTGTGGAGCCTGACGCGAACGCCCAGGCCCAACACCGATCCTCCGCCGGACATGAGCGTCTCGCTGGTGAGCTTGTCGGAGCTCGCCAGCGAGACGACGGCGCCGGCCCAGAGGTCGCCGGCGGCTTCGCCGTCATCGGCGGCGTCAACCCAATCCCCGGGCCCGACGCCGCCGAGCGACATGGCCGCCTCCGCGACGCCGCCGACCGTGACCCGGTCGGCGGCTTTCGCTGATCATGCGCCGGTCCCGCCTCAGGTCGCCGCCGCGCCATCCCGTCACGCCGAGATCGCCTCGCCGCCGCCCGGCGGCGGGACAGGGGTCGGCCGTGCGACGGCCGCCCCAGGGACGCCGACAAGCGCGGGCGCGCCGCCCGCTTCGACGCGCGCCCAGGGCGACTACGCCGCGCGCGTGCGGGCATGGCTGGAGGCCCACAAGACCTATCCGCGCAAGGCCCGACAGCGCCGTGAGGAGGGCATGGCGGAAATCTTTCTGGTGCTGGACCGCCATGGCCGGGTGCTTCGCGGCGAGCTTGTCCGGGGCTCCGGCTACGCCCTTCTGGACGCCGAGGTGCTGGCCATGCTCGACCGCGCCGCCCCGTTCCCGCCCGCCCCTCGTGAGATTGCCGGAGAACGGCTGGAGCTGTCGGCGGTGGTGGACTTCCACCTGGACCGCTGAGGTCGATCCAGGCTGAAGAAGCCGTGTCTCACCCGAGGAGGAGCGGCAGGGTCGCGATCGTCTGGACGTTCTCTATCGACCGGGCGCGTCACGCTCTAAGTATTTGATTTAGAGCCTCGTTATCGCGTCAAAACGATTCCGTTTTGACGCGCGAGGCTCTAGACGGGCGGCTTCTGATTGCTTCCGCGCGTTCAGAATGACGATCTCCGGCGGCGTCTTCGAGAACAGCGAAGGCTCGGGACTGGGCCAGCGGCGAGGAGTCTTCATTCGCATTGCCGTGGGTCCTCACAGCGCCTCGGCGGCTTCGACCACCGCGCGCAGATAGGCGACGTGGTCGCGGAAGGCCTTGCGGCCCAGGGGCGTCAGCGCCGCGCGGGTGCGGGGTCGCTTGCCCACGAAGTCCTTCTCGATCGCCACATAGCCGGCCTTCTCCAGCGTCGTCAGGTGACTGCCCAGATTGCCGTCGGTGGCCTGGGTGATCGCCTTGAGCCGCGGAAAGTCCAGCGGCGCGCCCTTCTCGGCGGCCAGGGCGGCCATGATCTTCAGGCGCAGCGGCTGGTGGATCAGATCGTCGGCTTGAGACATCTCAGGCGCTCCGCAGCCAGACGCCGCTCAGGAACAGCCCGCCGCCGCCAACCACGGCCAGCCATTCGGCCAGATGCGCGGGCCAGGCGTAGTAGCCGGCCAAGGTGGCGACGAACAGGGTCACGCCGATCCAGGCGTAGCGTGGGGCCAGATAGATCCCAAGGACCGTATAGATGAAGCCCACGAACAGGCCCGGCAGGGCCAGATAGGGCAGCAGGTCGTGCTTGGGAAACACCGCCACGATGGCCAGGACGAAGGCCACGCCGGCGGCCATGCCAAGGCTGGTGCGCATCGCCTGACCCGCCGCGCCGCCCGCCGCCGCCGGGGCCTTGGCGGCCAGGAGCAGAGTTGCGGCGAAGCCTACGCCGTCGAGGGCCAACCACATCCAGCCCCATAGCGCCGGAGACAGCCGCGCCATGCCCAGATAGCCCAGGAACCAGATCACGCCCCAGACCATCAGGATGGGACCGGCGTAACGATAGCCCTTCAACGTCTGGCCTCGGCGGGTCACCGCCTCGATCTCGGCCAGGGCGCCCCGGGCCTCGTGTTCGGAAACGCTCATCATTACCGCCTCCATTCAGATAACTCTGTGATGCAGAGTAAGCGCGCACAAAGAAACTCTGTCAAGCAGAGTCCTCTGAAGAGTTCTTTCTCCGGAGCGCTCCTGGTGTCAGACCCCGAGCTTCGGCGCCTTCAGGCGGCGCTTGTTGACGTGGTGGCTGGGGGCCTCGGCCTGGATCTCCTCGGGGTACTCGCCCTTGAAATAGAAGCGCTGCCAGGCCTCCTTGGTCGCCTCGGGGTCACGTTTGAAGATCAGGCTGTTGAACTCGGTGCGCTTCTCGGCCCAGACGTCGTACTGGCGGCGCAGCTCGGGATTGGAGTTCATCGAGCGGATCACCGGCTGGAACGACTCGATGGCCTTGTCCTGCAGCAGCATCAGGAAGCAGAAGGTCTCGCCCTTCTCGAACCGCACGGTGCCGGGGCGGGTGAAGATCCAGTTCATCGTGAAGGGGAAGGGCAGCCAGTCAGTCTCGATCACCCCGGCCAGCGGCTGGATGCCGTCCTTGACGTGGTTGGGCGGCCCCATGGCCATCATCGACCAGCCCGGCGGGGTGCGGAACAGATAGCCGGTGTGGAAGGTGACCACGCCGCGCGTGAAGTGCGACTTCACAAAATCGGTGAAGCCCGGATAGGGGTGGTCGGGCTGGAACTTGATGCACTCCTGGTGCGCCCCGCCGTCCCAGGTCATCGAGAAGCCGACCGGGCAGAGAATGTCCCAGCCGGTGGTGTTGGCCATGGTCAGCGGCAGACAGCGATAGGGATGGCGCTCGGCGAACCGGTCCATCCAAGCGCGCTGCGGCCGGCCCGGCACGATCTCGGGCGGCCGGTTCTCGGTGGGATAGCACTCCAGTTCCATGCCGGTCCTTTGCTTGGCTTCCTGCCCCTTGTTGGATCAGGTCTAGCGGGCAAGACCGGGGGGCGTCCAGCGGGTCAGGCGTAGACGGAGCGAATGGCCAGGATCATGCCCCAGCCGCCGATCAGACAGCTCGCCAGGAAAGTGGCTTCTAGGAGCCAGGGCCACCGCGCGGGACGCCCGATCATCATCTCTCGCAAATGGAAGAGGATCGCGGCTCCGCTGAGAACTTGGACGGCGCGAGTCAGGGCCTCCGGCAGCACGAGCGCCAGAGAATAGACAAACGCCACGCCGCCCATGAACCAGAGGGTTCTTTTTGTAGGCATCCCAGGCGATGACGGCGATTGCATAAACCCAAGATTGAACGATCGCGAAAAGCTGTCAACGCGCCGGTTTGCGCCGGATGTCGCCTGGCCTTAGGAAACGGCCATGACCGCCAAGACCCGCGCCGACCTGTTCGCCTTCTTCGACGCCCACGGGGTCGACCACAAGACCCTCGACCACCCGCCGGTGTTCCGCGTCGAGGAGGGGCTGGAGATCAAGGCCGCCCTGCCTGGGGGACACACCAAGAACCTGTTCCTCAAGGACGCCAAGGGCCAGCTGTGGCTGATCTCGGCCCTGGGCGAGACACGCATCGACCTGAAAAAGCTGCACCACGTGATCGGCTCTGGGCGGCTGTCGTTCGGGCCCGAGCCGATGATGCTGGAGACGCTTGGCGTGACGCCGGGCTCGGTCACCGCCTTCGGCCTGATCAACGACGTCGACAAGCGCGTCCGCTTCGTGCTGGACAAGGCCCTGGCCGACAGCGACCCGGTCAACTTCCACCCGCTAAAGAACGACGCCACCACCGCCGTCAGCCAGGCGGGCTTCCGCAAGTTCCTGGCCGCGTTGGAGATCGACCCGATGATCGTCGACTTCGAGGCGATGGCGGTCGTCTGATCCGCTTCGTCAAGCGTACGCATCATTGCGCGAGCGCCCGCCAGGGACCATCTTGGCGACTGACGCGTTTCCTGCCCCAAGTCTTCCTATCCCAAGTCTTCCTATCCCCGAGAATACGAGAGACCCGATGTCCCTGATCGGCGAAAAGCCCGCCGCCCCCGCCTCGGGCAAGAGCGACCACATCAAGGATGGCTCGGACGCCACCTTCATGGCCGACGTCATCGAGGCGTCCAAGACCCAGCCCGTCATCGTCGACTTCTGGGCCACCTGGTGCGGCCCGTGCCGCCAGCTGACTCCGACGATCGAAAAGGTCGTCAATGCGGCCAAGGGCGCCGTCAAGCTGGTCAAGATCGACGTCGACGCCAATCCGGCCTTCGCCGGCCAACTGCGCGTGCAGTCGATCCCGACCGTCTACGCCTTCGTCGACGGCCGCCCGGTGGACGCCTTCCAGGGCGCCCTGCCCGAGAGCCAGGTCAAGGCCTTCGTCGAGAAGCTGGCCAAGGCCGGGGGCGGCGAGAGCCCGCTCGACGAACTGATCGCCCTGGGCAAGGAATCCCTTGAGATCGGCGACGTCGGCGGCGCGGCCCAGGCCTTCGCCCAGGCCCTGCAGGTCGACCCGACCAACATCAAGGCCATCGGCGGCATGGCGCGCGCCTATGTGATCGGCGGCGACCTGGAAGGCGCGGCCGAGGTCGCAGCCATGGCCCCCGCCGACGCCAAGGACCCCGACCTCGACGCCGCCCGCGCGGCGCTCGCTCTTGCCGAAGAGGCTCCGTCCGAGACCGCCGCCTTCGAGCAGCGCCTGGCCGCCGATCCCGACGACCACGAGGCCCGCTTCGAGCTGGCCAAGGCCTTCGCAGGCGCCGGCCGCCTGCAAGACGCGGCCGACCACCTCTTGACCATCATCGCCCGCGACCGCGCCTGGAACGACGAAGCCGCTCGCAAGCAGCTCCTGACCGTGTTCGAGGCCGCCGGCCCGACCTCGGAAGTGGCCAAGCAAGGGCGCCGGAAGCTATCCTCGATCCTGTTCAGCTAAGGTCTCAGTCACACGGAGAGTCCATGCCGACGGCCTACCGAAAGCTTGGCGACCTGCCCCTGGTGATCCCGGTGTTTCCCTTGGACGGCGTGCTGCTGCTGCCCGGCGGACAGCTGCCGCTGAACATCTTCGAGCCGCGCTATCTGAACATGCTGGACGACGCCATGTCCGGCGAGCGGATCATCGGCATGATCCAGACTCGCGTCGGCGGCGATCATCAGCGCCCGGCCCTGGCCCCGGTCGGCTGCGCCGGCCGCGTGACCAGCTTCGCCGAGACCAGCGACGGCCGATACCTGATCACCCTGACCGGGCTCTGCCGGTTCCGGGCCGGAGATGAGCTGCCGGTGCGCACGCCCTACCGGCAGATGCGCGTCGACTTCAGTCCCTATGAGCCCGACCTGCGTGAAGACGGCTCCGGCGAGCGCACCGCCGCCGACATCGACCGGCTGCTGTCAGCCCTACGCCGCTATCTGGACCACCGGGGCCTGGCCATCGACTGGGGCGACGCCGAGAGCGCGCCCTCCGACGCTCTGATCAACAGCCTGGCCATGGCCCTGCCGTTCGACCCGATGGAAAAGCAGGCCCTGCTGGAGGCCGAGACCATCTTCGAGCGCAAGGCGACCCTGACGGCGCTGCTCGAGATCGACGCGGCCGCAAGCGACGATGACGAACCGACTTCGATTCAGTAGACAGGCGCCATGACCCAAGCCGCCCCTCCCCCCGTCGATGTCGATCCGCGCCTCTTGGAAGTGTTGGTGTGCCCGGTGACCCGCGGTCCGCTGGACTACGACCGCGCCGCCGGCGAACTGATCAGCCGCTCGGCGAAGCTCGCCTATCCGATCCGCGACGGCGTGCCGATCATGCTGCCCGAAGAGGCGCGGGAACTGGAGGCTTAGCGCTCCAACCCATGCCCCAGCGGCCATTCGATCTGCGAGAAGACTCGATCTTCGAGCCTTTCCCCAAGTGGTGGGGCCTGCTCATCATTGGCCTATCCGCGCCGCTGCTGTTGATCTTCGACAGGCTCGGCTTGCCGGCCGTTGGTCAGCTGGCCTGGACCTCCACGGCCGCTATAGGATTTGCCGTCCGAACTTACTGGCCCCTGCGACGCGAACCCTGGTTCTGGGCCACCATAGCCTGCACGATTGCAGTCCACGCCATGGCCATCGTGCTCTGGCCTTGGCCGAAGCAGTCCTATCCCGCCTGGATAACCGGACTATCCCTGGGGGCAGACATCGCGTTCGTTGTTGGCGTCGTCGCTCTTGTCGCAACGTCGATCAGGTGCGCCAGCAAAGCCGACTAAAGCGCTACACCCCGCAACAGCTTCGGCAGATCGCCCACCCCGCCGCCGGCTTCGTGCATGAAGAACCGGCGGGCCGGAGCGATGCGGTTGACCACCGCCAGGCCAGCCCCGCGCGCCACGCGCAGCAGCGGGTTGTCGTTCGAGAAGATCCGCACGAAGGCGTCGAAGGCGAGAGCGTTGGTGACGGTGTCGAACCGCCGCCAGCGGGCGTAGCGCTCCAGCACCGCCTCGGCGCCGATGTCCTCGCCGTTGCGGACGGCCTCGACCAGCACCTCGGCCAGGGCCGCTGCGTCCTTCAGGCCCAGGTTCAACCCCTGCCCGGCGATCGGGTGCACGCCGTGGGCGGCGTCGCCGATCAAGGCCAGGCGCGGCGCGGTCATCCGTTCGGCCAGTAGCAGCGACAGCGGATAGACGAAGGTCGGCCCGACCACCTCCACTCTCCCCAGGAAATCGCCGAACCGGCGCATCAGGTGGGCGTGGAAAATCTCAGGCGACGCGTTCCTCAGGGCCTCGCCGCGCGCCGTGCTCTCGGTCCAGACCAGGCTGGCGCGGTTCTCGGTCAGCGGCAGGATGGCGAACGGACCGCTGGGCAGGAAATATTCGTGGGCGACGCCCTCGTGCGGACGCTCCAGCTTCACCGTGCAGACGACGCCACTCTGGCCATAGCCCCAGCCGATGTGGCCGATGCCGGCCGCCTGGCGCAGGACCGAGCCGCGCCCCTCGGCGCTGACGGCGAGCGGCGCGGTGAGCGCCCGGCCGTCCGACAGGATCAGGCGGGCCGCGCCGGGCGTGACCTCCAGGTTCTTGGCCGCCATCGGGGCGATGACCGGAATCTCTTTCTCGATCACAGCCTTGGAGAGGGCCGCGCGGATCTGGCGGTTCTCGACCAGATAGCCCAACGGCTCGCCCTCGATGCGGCCCGAAATCTCGCCGGAGTCAAAGCGCAGGAACGACGGCAGCGGCTTGCGGGCCGCCGCGCCAGGCGTGCGGCCGTCGGTGACCAGGATCTGCTCGATGCGCTGGGCATGCGGCTCCAAGCTCTCGCCCGCCCCGATCGCGCGCCATTGGCGGAACGAGGAATAGGCGATGGCCGAGCTGCGCCCATCGAAGGTCGGCGCCAGCTGGGCGTCGAACGGCTGGGGGTCGACCAGCAGGGGTTTGAGACCGCCGGACTTCAGGGCCAGGGCCAGGGTCGCGCCGGCCATGCCGGCGCCCGCGATGATCACGTCTGCATCGTAAGCGCGCATGAAGGGGATATGGGCTCCCCCTCCCGCGCCTGTCCAGACGCCCGGCTATTTCTTTTCCGCGTAAGGGGCTTGGGCGTCGCTGCGGATCAGGCCTCGCGTGGCGTCGCCGACCCCGACGATCACGAACTGAACGGCCAGGGCGCAGAGGATCAGGCCAAGCACCCGCACCACGATGCTCATGCCGATCCGCCCCAGCACCCGGCCGATCAGCGGCGCGGCCCAGAAACAGGCTACAACCACGGCCGAGACGGCGGCGATCACCGCCACCCCGATCCCGGCGCCCGCCAGACCCAGCGGCTTGGCCTCGGCGGCGTAGATGATCACGGTCGAGATCGCGCCTGGCCCGATCAGCAGGGGCATGGCGAACGGCACGATCAACCGCTCGAACCGCTGCTTGGCGTAGGCGCGGGGCGACTGGTCCTCCACGCCCTCGGCGGCGTCGGCGAACATGGTGGTGAAGTCGTCGCGCACCATGTCCAAGCCCAGAATGAACAGGATGATGCCGCCGGCGATCCGGAAGGCCGGCATCGAGATGCCGAAGAAGGCCAACAGGCCAACGCCCGTGAAATAGAAGAAGATCAGGAACGCGGTCATGAACAGGCCGATATAGACGGCCACCATCCGCCGCCCCGCCGCAGCCGCGCCCAGGGTGGCGGCGGCGAACAGCGGCACGTTGCCGATCGGGTCGATCAGAGCAAACAGCGCGACGAAGAAGTTGACGGCGAGTTTGGCCTCGGTCATTCGACGTCCCTACCTTTCAGATCGCGCCCAAGCTTTGCTCTGTCCTAGAGCGGACCGTCGCGCGCGCCAACCCTTGCGACCAAACATGGGGACTAGAAGATGACCGCCGACCCGCGCCTGATCGTGCCGCTCGACCTGCCCACCGTCGACGAGGCCCGCGACATGGTCGAGCGCCTGGGCGACACGGTCAGCTTCTACAAGATTGGCCTGGAACTGCTGGCCAGCGACGGCATGACCCTGGCCCGCGAACTGAAGGCGTCGGGCAAGTCGATCTTCCTTGACTGGAAGCTCCACGACATCGGCGCGACGGTCGAGCGCTCGGCCCGTGTCCTGGCAGGGAGCGGTTGCGATTTGCTGACCGTCCATGCTGAGCCGCAGGTCATGAAGGCGGCGGTCCAGGCGCGGGGCGATTCCTCGCTGAAGATCCTGGCCGTCACGGTGCTGACCAGCCTGACCGACGCCGACCTGATCGAGATGGGCTACGCCTTCAGCGCCCGCGAGCTGGTCGAGCGCAGGGTGCGCCAGGCCATCGACTGCGGTGTCGACGGCATCGTCTCCTCGCCGCACGAAGCCGCGCTGGCCCGCGAGATCGCCGGTCCGGGCTTTCTCATCGTCACCCCCGGCGTGCGCCCCTTTTGGTCGGCCAAGAACGACCAGGCCCGCGCCGCCACGCCTGAAGCCGCCATCCGCGCCGGCGCCAGCCATCTGGTCTGCGGCCGCCCGATCACCGCCGCGAACGATCCGCGCGAGGCGGCGCTTAAGGTGATCGAGGAGATCGCGGGGGTGTGAGCGACGGACGTCGGCCCAACGCGCGAACCACCCCGAACCAGCCGCCGCCGACCATCGCCAGCCCCAGGGCCGCGAACAGCAGGCCCGGCGACGGCGGCGCGACCTTGAAAATGGCGGCCAGGGCCGGGACGGTGAAGATCAGGACCAGGGCGCCGGACGCCGCAGCGGTGATGGTCCAGTAGATTCGGCGATGAGGCGCGAATAGTCGGCCGCCCGAAGACGAGGCGTCGGCCAGGGCCAGGATCAGATTGCCCGCCACCAGCGTCAGAAAAGCCGCGCCGCGCGCCTGGCTTTCTGGATGATGACCCAGCGCCCAGACATAGACCCCCAGCACCATGGCCAGAACGCCGGCGCCCTGCAGCAGGGCCAGGCCCACCTGGCGGGGTCCAAACAGCGGCTCGTCCCGCCGCCTCGGCGGATGCTGCATGGCGTGCGCGCCGCCTGGCTCAGCCTCGAACACCATGGCGCAGACGGGATCAATCAATAGCTCCAAGAACACCACGTGCATCGGATACAGCAGCGGCGGCAGGCCCATGACGATCGGAATGAGGGCGACGCCGGCGATCGGAACGTGGATGGCTGTGACATAGACCAACGCCTTGCGCAGGTTGGCGAAGATCCGCCGCCCCAGTCGCACCCCGCCCACGATCGAGGCGAAACTGTCATCCAGAATGACGAGGTCGGCGGCCTCGCGCGCCACGTCGGTGCCCTTCTGGCCCATGGCGATGCCGATATGGGCCGCCTCCAAGGCCGGCGCGTCATTGACGCCGTCGCCGGTCATGGCCACGACCTGGCCGTCGGCCTTCAAGGCCTGGACGATCCGCAACTTCTGGTCCGGCGTTATACGGGCGAAAAGGCGGGTCTGGCGCAGGCGCTCGGCCAGGGCCGCGTCGTCTAGCGCGGCGATCTCCGCGCCGATCATCACCCCGCCCGAGGCGTCCAGTCCGGCGGTCTCGGCGACCGCCAGGGCGGTGGCGGGATGATCGCCCGTGATCATGACCACGGCGATGCCCGCTCCTTGAGCCTCTTTCAGGGCCGCCGGGACGTCCGCGCGAACAGGATCCAGGAAGCCGATCAACCCCTCGAACGTGAAGGGCGCGTCCTCGGGAGCATCGAGCAGCGCCCCACCCGTCAAGCAGGACGCCACGCCGAGCACGCGCAGTCCTAGGCGGGCGAACCGCTCCACGATGGGGGCCAGCTCGCCGACTTGAGCGTCCGACAATCGGCACAGCCGGAAGATCGCCTCAGGCGCGCCCTTGGCGGCGATACGCCACTGATCCTGTGGCCCGCGCCAGGCCTGAACCATGGCCATGCGCTCGGGCCGCAGAGGCCAGGTGCGTTCCGGCGCATCTGGCGTCTCGGGCTCTGGGCCGCCCAGCAGCGCCCGGACGGCCTTGTCCATGGGATCGACGGGACGGACGGCGCAGGCCAGTCCAGCCACGCGCAAACAGGCGTGCGCGGGAGCGGATAAAGGGACATCGGCGCTGACGGCCCAATCCTCGCCCGATGTCCAGATCCGCGCCACGCGCATCTGGTTCTCGGTCAGGGTGCCGGTCTTGTCGACGCAGAGGAACGACGCGCCGCCCAAGGCCTCGATCACCGCGCTGCGTCGCACCAGCACCTTGCGCCGCGCCAGGCGTCCGGCGCCCAGCGCCAGGAAGACGGCCAGCACCATCGGGAATTCCTCGGGGATCAGCGCGATGGCGACGGTCACGCCGGCCAGGACGCCACCGACCCAGTCTCCGCGCAGCAGGCCATAGGCGATGGCCACGACCACGCAAAAAGCGATGGCCATCGCGCCCAGCAGCGTCACCAGGCGTCCGGCGGTCTTCTGCAATGGCGTGGGCTGCTGGACGATCGCGGCCAGAGAGACCCCGATGCGACCCAGCGCCGTCCCGGAGCCGGTCTTGCTGACCCTGGCCACCGCCTGGCCGCGCACCACCAAGGCGCCCGAGAAGAGATAGGGTCCGGTCTCCGCGCCGGGCTGAGCGTCGGCGTCGATCGCCTCGCCTTCGGTCAAGGGACGCTTGGAGACCGGGGCGGACTCGCCGGTCAGGGCCGACTCATCAACGCTCAGGACGTCGCCGCCGACCAGCACGCCGTCGGCCGGCAGCCGCTCGCCCTCGCCGATCAGGATGATGTCGCCTGGAACCAGGTCCCGCGCCGCCAGCCGCGCCTCGACGCCGTCGCGCACCACCCGCGCGTAGGGCTGGGACAAATCGCGCAGGGCCGACAGCGCCCGCTCGCTGCGCGCTTCCTGCAGCACGACCAGTCCAATGGTCGCCACGGCGCCCGCCATCAGGAACAGGCCCTCGCCCAGGTCCCCCAGCACCAAATAAAGGCCGGCGGCCCCGATCAGCAGCAGGAACATCGGCTCGCGCAGGGTGTCGAGGAGGATCCGGGCCAGGCCCCGCCCCGTGGCGCGCGGCAAGGCGTTGGAGCCAAATTCGGCGAGCCGTCTGGTCGCCTCGGCCTCAGTCAGTCCGTTGAAGCCCTCGCGCGACATGACTCTCTGTCCGATCCGCCAGCTGACGCCGACTCTGGATGTCAGACCAAGACAAGATAATCGCCGCGATCCGGATCTGGAGTGTCGCGCCGTGGCGTCGGCCGCGTCCAGCGCCTTCTCGTCCAGCGCGGCCGTTGGTCAGAAGTCGACCGCCACGCCCTTCTTCTCCCAGTCGCCGAAGCGGGTCGGTTCGGGGCCTTCTCGGCCACCCTGTTCGGGAGGAAGCGACAGCGCCTCTTCGGCCGCGCGGCGGGCGGCGGCCTCTTCCAGGGCGCGGCGGGCGGCGGGGCTCAAAGCCTTGCCGGGGGCGGCGCCGGGGACTTCGGGAACAGCTTCGGGCGAGGCGTCGGGAAGGTCGGACATGAGCCGAGTTTAGCACCGCACAGGGGCGCCTTGCCACCGCTCGCGGTGCGAATCCGCTTGCGCTCGCGCCCGCCTCTTGGCACGGCGAGGCGGTGACTCAAGAATTGAACGACGGCCTCCCCGCCCGGGAAGCCGCCCTGACCCTGATCGACGCGGCCCTGTCGCGGCGCGGCGGCCTCGACGAAGCCGCCTCGGCCAACGGTTTCCGCTTCCTCGAACCGCGCGAGCGGGCCTTTGCCCGCGCCCTGGCCATGGCCGTGCTGCGCCACCTTGGCCCCATCGACCGCGCCCTCGCCGCGCGCCTGCAGAAGGCGCCGCCGGACCGGGTCATGCACCTGCTGCGCCTCGGCGCGGCCCAGGCCTTCCACCTGGAGGTCCCGGCCTTCGCCGCCGTGGCCACCTCGGTCGAGCTGGCCGGCGCCAACAAGACCAGCCGCCCGTTCAAGGGCCTGGTCAACGCCGTCCTGCGCGGCCTGCTGCGCGACGCCCCGCCCAGCAACGACCCGACCTTGCTGGCCCCGCCCTGGCTCTATTCGCGCTGGGTCGCCGCGTTCGGCGAGGCCACGGCGCGCGAGATCGCCGGTCAGATCGCGCTGGAGCCGGCCACCGACCTCTCGCTCAAGCCCGACGCCGACTCGGCCGCCCTGGCGCAGGCGCTGGAGGGCGAGATCCTGCCCGGTGGCTCCTTACGCTTGCGTCGCAAGGGCGACGTCGCCGCCTGGCCCAGCTTCGAGGATGGGACCTGGTGGGTGCAGGACGCCGCCGCCGCCATTCCCGCCCGCCTGCTGGACGTCAAGGCCGGCGAGGCCGTGCTCGACCTCTGCGCCGCGCCCGGCGGCAAGACCCTGCAGCTGGCGGCCGCCGGCGCGGACGTCGTCGCCCTCGATCGCTCGGCCGCGCGCCTCAAGCGCCTGGAAGAGAACCTGGTCCGCACCGGCCTCACCGCCGAAGTGGTCGCCGCCGACGGCGCGGCCTGGGACGACGAACGGACCTTTGACGCCATCCTGCTGGACGCCCCGTGCAGCGCCACCGGCACTTTCCGCCGGCACCCAGACGTGCTGTGGGCCGCGCGGCCGGGCGATGTCGCGAGCCTCGCCGGCGTCCAGGCCCGCATCCTCGACAGCGCCGCCGATCGCCTCAAGCCCGGCGGGCGCCTGGTCTACTGCGTCTGCTCGCTGGAGCCCGAGGAGGGCGAGGCCCAGGTCGAGGCCTTCCTGGCCCGCCGCCCGGACATGGCGCTGGACCCCATCGCGCCCGGCGAAGGCGGCGCGCCGGAAGCGAGCCTGACCCCGCGCGGCACGCTGCGCCTGCTGCCGCACCAGCTGGACGGCGGCCAGGACGGCTTCTTCGCCGCGCGGTTCCGCAAGGCCTGACCACGGTTCGGTGAGCTTGAGTATTTCTGCGCTTAACGGGTCCCGTCCGGGATGACAGAGCGACTCCGGCCCGCTATCCCAGGGTCATGACCGCGCCGCTCATCGCCCCGTCGATCCTCGCTTCCGACTTCGCCCGCCTGGGCGAGGAAGTCGCCGCCATCGAGGCGGCCGGCGCCGACTGGGTGCATGTCGACGTGATGGACGGCCACTTCGTGCCCAACATCACGCTCGGCCCCGACATCGTCAAAGCCATCCGGCCGCACGCCAAGATCCCGTTCGAC
The DNA here is from genome assembly GCF_002737755.1 of Caulobacter sp. BP25. Taxonomy (GTDB): domain Bacteria; phylum Pseudomonadota; class Alphaproteobacteria; order Caulobacterales; family Caulobacteraceae; genus Caulobacter. The sequence goes on along the minus strand of NZ_PEGH01000017.1, from coordinate 674,721 downwards.
GTGCACCTGATGATCAGCCCGGCGGACCCTTATCTCGAAGCGTTTCGCGCCGCTGGCGCGGACATAATCAGCATTCACCCCGAAGCCGGCCCGCACCTGCACCGCTCGCTGAAGCGCATTCGCGAGCTGGGCGCCAAGGCGGGCGTCGTCTTCAACCCCTCGACCGGCCTCGACCATATCGAGTGGATCCTGGAGGACGTCGACCTCTTGCTGGTCATGTCGGTCAATCCAGGCTTCGGCGGCCAGAGCTTCATTCCCGGCCAGCTGCGCAAGGTCGAGGCCCTGCGCAAGATGGTCGACAAGGCCGGCCTTCCCATCATCATCGAGGTCGACGGCGGCGTCACGCCGGTCACCGCCCCGCAATGCGTGGACGCCGGAGCCACAGCCCTCGTCGCCGGCTCGGCGGTGTTCAAGGGCGGCCGCGAGGCCTACGCCGCCAACATCCGCGCGCTGAAGGGCGGCTGATCCGTTGGCTCCAGCCGTCAAGCGTTCCGCCAACGGCTATCGTCCTCCCGCCAGGAAGCGGGCCCGGGTCCTGTGGCGAGCCGTAAAGGCCGAGCTTTCCACCCATGTCGAGCGCGAGTGGTTCGGCTCGGGTCCGCACCGCCTGAAGATCTCCGGCCCCAAGGTCACGGCCCTGGCCGCCCATCCGCGCGATCCACGCCCCACCAACGCGGGCCAAGGCCGCCGCATCCTGGCCGGGACGCTGGTCCTGGACGGCGGCTCGTTGCGCCTGGGCGAAACAGGCGATCCGTTCGACACCGCCAGCCCCACGCGTCGCTTCGCCGTCAGCCTGCACCGCTTCGACTGGCTGCCGGACCTGATCGCCGCCGGCCCGGACGGCGCGCGCCGCGCCTTGCGCCTGCTCGACGACTGGCGGCGGGTGTTCGGCAAGTGGAACGCCTTTTCCTGGAGCGCCGACTGCCTGGAGCGGCGGGTCTTCCACCTGGCCTGCGCCGCCCGCGCCCTGGCCGCCGAGGCCAGCGACGCCGAGGCCGCCGACCTGCGCCGCGACCTCGCCCGCCAGGCTCGCCATCTGGCCGAAATCAAGAAGGCACCCGCCCGCGTGCTGGAGCGCGCCGTGGCCGTCACGATCGCCGGCTGCGTCCTGGCCGGCAAGCCGGGCGAGATCCTGATCGACAAAGGCCTCAAGGCCCTCTCTCGCCATATCGACCGCATCGTCCTGCCCGACGGCGGCCACGCCACCCGCTCGCCCGAGGCCGGGGTCGAGCTGCTGTTCGACCTCTTGACCCTCGACGACGCCCTGCGCCAACGCGGCAAGCCGACGCCCGAGGCCGTCGCCCGCGCCATCGACCGCCTGTCGACCGCCACGCGCTTCTTCACCCTGGGCGACGGCGGCCTGGCGGCCTTCCACGGCGGCGAGACGGTGGGCCAGGCGCGCATCGCCGCGGCCCTGGCCCATGACGATACGGGCCCGCGCCCGCTGAACAGCGCCCCGCACAGCGGCTATCAAAAGATGGTCGGCGGCTCGCTGGAGCTGATCGCCGACTGCGGCCCGCCCGCCGCCGGCCCCCTCTCGGTCGCCGCCTGCGCCCAGCCGGCCGCCATCGAGATTCTGTGCGCCAAGGACCGGCTGATCACCAGCTGCGGCTGGAGCCCCGAGGCCGCCGGCGCCCACGCCTTCCGCCTGTCGGACGCGGCCTCGACCGTCTCGGTCGGCGACGGCTCGGCCGGCCGCCCCCTCTCGGGCTTCCGCGCTCGCGCGCTGGGTTCTTGGCTGGTCGACGGCGCGACCAAGGTCGAGGCCCAGCGCCACGACGACGTCGGCGGGGTGTGGCTGGACATCGTCCACGACGGCTGGCGCCATGCGGGCCTGACCCACACCCGGCGCCTGTTCCTCGACGCCGTCGCCGACGAGCTGCGCGGCGAGGACAGCTTGACGCCCATGGCCGCAGACCCCGGCGCAGCGACCGGCCCGCGCCGCTACCTGCCCTTCGCCGTGCGCTTCCACCTGCACCCCGAGGCGAGAGCCTCGATCGCCCGCGACGGCAAGAGCGTGCTGATCCGGGGGCCCAACACCATCGGCTGGTGGCTGCGCAACGACGCCGTCGACGTCGAGATCGCCCCCTCGGCCCACTTCGACCACGGCCTGGCCCGCAAGGCCGGCCAGGTAGTGCTCAAGAGCCAGGTCCGCCCGGAGGTGGGGGCGAAGATCCGCTGGAAGCTGACGCGGGCGGAGGGGTAGCCGTGGGGTTCACCCGCCGCCCACCGATCGACCCCGGCCGCGCGCGGCAGGCGCCGGAGTACACCGACGCCGAAATCGCCGAGGTCATCGCCGCCTTGAGGGCGGACGCTCCGGACCTGCTGGATGTGCTGGAGCGCGAGGCGCGGTCGCCGGGCAGCGTGGCGACGGCGGACTATGACGACGTCTACGACCGGATGCTGACGTACCTGTTCGAGCACGGGTATGTGCACACGCATATCGAGATGGCGATGGTGTTTCGGGGCGTGCGGGGGCGGGTTGGGGGTCGGCGATCTATGACTGGTGTTGGGTGACGCACCCTAAGCGCCCCACGGAAGCGAGAGAAACTTTCTCATCCCTTTTCGGCCTTCTCATGCTCAGGCGAACCGGGTTCGCCTGAGGCTACGGTTTGGATCTAACCGCCTTCCTGACCGCATCTTCAAATGTGCTTTATCCTCGTTGCAGCTTAGCTTGCGCGCAAGCCCAGCGAACTTTCCGCCGGGCCCATCTTTTTGTCGGTAGTGGTGGCACCCTATACCATATATCGCGCTCAGGTGACCCTTTGCCGCTACAGATTGGCGGAGTCCGTTAACAATGAGTTAACGAAAAACTCGGTACAAGACGCAAGATCACCCTTGCGTTGCCGCATGCGACTCGTGCACATTACCAACATGTCGATAACACTTCGCGCATTCATGGCGGCCCGCCGGGCAGAAATACAAAGCCAGATCAAGGCCTTGAAGGAAGAGCTGCGTGAAATCGACGTGGCCTTTGCGGCCTTGCCACAAGAGGGTCAGCCGAAGCAGGCCCGAGAGCGCGGGTCTAGCGGGACTGGCAAGAAGACGCTTAAGGAGATGGCGATAGAGGCGATCGTGGCGAGTCCTGACGGACTAGAAGCCGCTGACGTTATTCGCTGGATCAACGAGAAATACGGCCTGAATGTAGCCCGTGAGAGCATGTCGCCGCAGCTCAGCCGCCTAGGCCAAGACGGAACACTTATGCGCATTGGCTTAGTTTGGAAGACTGGACCCAGGCTCGCTTTTGGCGACGGTCCTCCCGCGCCTCCATTCTCGCCCGAAAGCATCACGGCCCCCCCTTCGGAAGAAGAGGAGGCCGTCTAGAGACGTGGGGCCGGACAAAGGCCGGGCCAGAGGCTCACTTGCAGGGGTCCTCTCTGGGGTTCGACTCCCCCCGGCTCCACCACTTTTCCGCTGGAAGGTCGAAAACCAATTGCCGGGCAACCGGCCCTCCAGCAACAACCAACAGGGGCCAAAGGCCCTGCTAGGAGCATCCCGTGTGGCAAGCCAAAGCAAGACACTAGGAACTAGCGAAAGCTAGCAGCAGGGCGCAGAAAGTCAAGAAATCCTTGGCTTTCCGCGCCTTTTTGCGTTTGCCTCTATCGAGCATAGCGCGCCGCTTGGAGCGAGTCTTGCGCCGTTACGCAACGCAGCAACGGCAATCGCCGAGGGATGCATTGCGGAGGCTCCCCACGTTGTTACCCCAAGCAACACAGACCTCGCAGAAAACGCATAATAATGTCCGGAGTTGAACGCCGGGCGATCAAAACCCGACCTTAAATCTCTCGAAGGCTGGTGCGTGCTGGGCTGCCCGGTCAGCCCAGCGATCGTCTCGCCGTGAGATGTAAGGAGGGCTCCCGCTCCGGAGGGCGGAGTTTAGGGGACCTATCCCTCAAACACCGCCGTCATCCCGCGCTTCATGCGCGGGACCCATTTCTCCGCCGCACGTGCGGAGACGAAGGGGACTCTCACGCGGAAGCTGAACCATGGGTCCCGCGCATGAAGCGCGGGATGACGGGGTTTGGGGTTCCGCGCCAGGCTCGGCCAGGATTTAACCCCTCTCCCGACCGCTTCGCGGCCACCCTCTCCCTGTGGGAGAGGGGCCGGGAACGCCTCACAGCAGCCGCCAGGCCGTGATCAGGCCGGCGATGAAGGCCGCTGCGCTGAGCAGCACGAAGCTCAGCAGCAGGCGGCGGCGGGCGGGGGTCAGGCCCATAGTCGCCTGGCGGTCGGCCAAGCGCATCAGGGCCACGAAGCCGGCCGAGGCGGCGCCGAAGGCCGCGACCACCGGGGCCAGCAGGGTCCACTGGCCCTCGCGGTACAGCAGCGCCGCCACCACCAGGATCGCGCCCATCCCGGCCGCGTACAGCACGACCAGGGCTCGGCGCATCCGCGAAAGGGCGTGGACGGTCATGGAGGTCACCGCGTGGGCTACACTGACGTTAAGGTAACGACGTTCTCTTGAGTCGCAAAGGCGGGGGGCGGAGGGCAGAGACGACCACCGCCGCAGGCCCCCACCTGACCACGCTCCGCGTGGTCGTCCGCCCCCGGAGGGGGCGGAAGGAGCGCGTCCCTTCTTCCCCCTTTGGAGGAGGAGCGCCACAGGCGCGGAGGGGGCAAGTACGGGGATCGGAGCGCCGATGTTATCCGCGTATCCGGACTCGAACCCAGCGATTTCAAGTACTTCCCACTTTTACACGCCGCTCTGTGATCCGCGTTGAAACCGCGCCCATACTGATCCCACCTCGTCGCGAGGAAAGGGCGCGTGGCCAGCGACCATCGTGGCGGCGGGGGGCGATCGAGCGGGGACAGGTTCGAGGGGGATACTCGGACGGTCCGGGGCTGGGCTTGCTGGGCTCACCCGCCCGCCGTCGGCGTGGTTGGAGGCAAAAGGGCGTGTTTGGCTGAAAGCCCGTCCTCTCCGACCGTTGGGACTCTCGGAAACGGGAGGCCCAGGTCCCGGTAAGGCCCAAACAGGGCCACCTGACGGGACGCTGATGGATAACGATCGCGCGGAGCGCCTGGCTTCGTCGAAACGGTACACACACTTCAATCCTCCGGACGGATGTCCGGCGCTCCGCGTCCCTTTCCATCCCTTCAGCGGTCCGCCGCGTGAAGCGGCGGGGGTGTGTCCCGACGTCCTTCCCGCGCCCTTGACGCCTTGGCCCCAAACGCCCAGAAGCCGCTCGTGACCGACACCGCCGCGCCCGCCTCGCCCGAACAGCCCCAAGCGCCCAAGAAGGGCGGGCTGCTGAAGTCGTCGGCGATCTATTCGGGCCTGACCCTGGTCAGCCGGTTCATGGGCTTTTTCCGGGACCTGGCGGTCTCTTATCGGATGGGCGCCAGCGCCACGCCGGCGGCCGACGCCTATAATGCGGCGCTGGCCTTTCCGAACCTGTTCCGCCGCTTCTTCGCCGAGGGCGCGTTCGCCGCCGCCTTCGTGCCGGCCTACGCCAAGTCGCTGCAGCGCGACGGCGAGGAGAAGGCCGACATTCTGGCCGGCGACGCCATGGCGACCCTGGCGGCCTCGACCATCATCATCACCGTGATCTGCCAGCTGGCCATGCCGTGGCTGATGATGCTGATCAGCCCGGGCTTTGGCTGGGGCACCGAGAAGTACAAGCTGGCGGTGCTGCTGACCCAGATCACCATGCCCTATCTGCCGTGCATGGCGATCGTGGCGCATCTGTCGGGCGTGCTGAACGCTCGCGATCGCTTCATCCTGTCGGCCGGCGCGCCGATCCTGCTGAACATCGCCACCCTGGCCTTCATCCTGCCCCAGACGACGGCGGTGGACGCGGCCAAGTGGGGCTCGGTCGGCGTGGTCGTGGCGGGCGTCGCCCAGGCCGCGCTGCTGGTCTGGGGCGTCAACAAGTCCGGGGCCAAGGTGCACTGGCGGCTGCCGCGCCTGACGCCGGAAGTGCGCGAGCTGATCGGCAAGGCCATTCCCGGCGCCCTGGCGGCCAGCGCCACCCAGGTCAACATCTTCATCTCCGGCAACCTGGCCAGCCACGTGCCGGGCGGCCGCACCTGGCTGGCCACGGCAGACCGCCTGTACCAGCTACCGCTGGGCCTGGTGGGCGTGGCGATCGGGGTCGCCTTGCTGCCGCGCCTGTCGCGGGCGGTGAACTCCGGAGATCGCGACGACGCCCAGAGCGCCATGGACCAGGGGATCGCCCTGGCTATGGCCCTGACCCTGCCGGCCGCCGCCGCCCTGGTCGCCATGCCGGGCTTCCTATCCGACGGCCTCTATACGCGCGGCGAGTTCACCGCCTTTGACGCGAGCCAGACGGCGGCGGCGCTGTTCTTCTATGGCCTGGGCACGCCGGCCTTCGTGCTGCAGCAGCTTTACTCGCGGGCCTTTTTCGCGCGCGGCGACACCAAGAGCCCGATGCGCTTTGCGCTGGTCTCGGTGGCGGTGAACATCATCGTCGGCATCGCTCTCTTCAAGCTGATCGGCGTGAAGGGCATTGCCGCCGCCACGGCCTTGGCCTCGTGGCTGAACGTGGCCCAGATGGCGGTGGTCCTGGGCCGCAAGGGTCACTACGGCCCCTCGGCCCAGACCTGGTCGCGCCTGTCGCGGATCCTGCTGGCCAGCCTGGGCATGGGCGCGCTGATGGCGGCGGCCTCGCACTATCGCGATCTGATCGAGGCGCCGCTGCGTAGCCTGGGCCTGACCGGCCACGCGATCGGCGCCAAGGAGTTCGCCCTGGCCCTGACGTGCCTTGCGGGCCTGGCGGTCTATCCGCCGCTGCTGTTCCTGTTTGGCGGGGTCAAGCCGGCAGAGCTGAAGGCGGCGCTGCGGCGGGGCAAGGCTTGATCCATGCTCCCCCGCCTTGTCATCCCGGACGAAGCGGAGCGAAGATCCGGGACCGCAACACGTTCGGCGCTTCTGGCGGTCCCGGATCGGCGCGCGACGCGCTTGTCCGGGATGACAGATGTTGAGTGTGGGGCGGGACCTTGCTAACCAGCGGCCATGGCTTCGATCGGTTCTCTCGCGCCGCGATGGCGCGGCTCCTTCTGACTTCGATCATCGCGTTTCGACGCGATGCGCCCTCGCGCGCCCACGCCATCTCAATCGCATTCGACAGCAAGGCTTAGAGCCATGACCGACCAAGCTCCCCCCGTGGCCCCTGGAGCCTATACGGGTCCGTCCCGCGTGCTTTCGGGCGTCCAGCCCTCCGGCGCCCTGCATCTGGGCAACTATCTCGGCGCGCTGGTGAAGTTCACCCGCCTGCAGCACGAGATCGACACCTTCATCTTCGTGGCTGACCTGCACGCCATCACCGTCTGGCAGGACCCGGCGGCCCTGGCCCAGCAGACCCGCGAGATCGCGGCGGCCTACATCGCCTCGGGCCTGGACCCCGACAAGGCGACGATCTTCCCGCAGTCGGCCGTGCGCGAGCACGCCGAGCTGGCCTGGATCTTCCAGTGCGTCGCCCGCCTGGGCTGGCTGGACCGCATGACCCAGTTCAAGGAGAAGAGCGGCAAGCACAAGGAGCGCAGCTCGGTGGGTCTCTATACCTACCCGGTGCTGCAGGCCGCCGACATCCTGGTCTACAAGGCCACCCACGTGCCGGTCGGCGAGGACCAGAAGCAGCACCTGGAGCTGACCCGCGACATCGCCGGCAAGTTCAACCACGACTTCGGCATCCCCGGCGGCGCGCCGGTCTTCTTCCCCCAGCCCGAGCCGCTGATCCAGGGGCCGGGCGCGCGGGTGATGAGCCTGCGCGACGGTTCGGCCAAGATGAGCAAGTCTGACCCGTCGGACTATTCGCGCATCAACCTGACCGACACGGCCGACGACATCGCCGCCAAGGTCCGCAAGGCTCGCACCGATCCGGAACCGCTGCCGGAAACGATCGAGGAGCTCGCCGCCCGCGCCGAGGCCGACAACCTGGTGGGCATCTTCGCGGCCCTATCGGGCCAGACCAAGGCGCAGGTGCTGGCCGAGTATGCCGGCAAGGGCTTTGGGACCTTCAAGCCGGCCCTGGCCGAGCTGGCCGTCGAGAAGCTGGCCCCGGTGGGCGAGAAGATGCGCGGCCTCCTGGGCGATCCGGCGGTGCTGGACGCTATCCTGGCCAAGGGCGCGGAAAAGGCTCGCGAGACCGCCGCCCCGACCCTGGCCGAGGTCAAGAAGCTGGTCGGCTTCTGGGGGGCCTAAAGGCGCTCCGGAATCCGCACCATCATCCGCTCGTAGCCCTTCACGAAGGTCGAGAAGACGCGCCTCGGCTCCTCCAGGACCTCGATCCGGGGGAAGCGCTGGAGGATCTCCTCCCAGACGATGCGCAGCTGCATCTCGGCCAGGCGGTTGCCGACGCAGCGGTGGATGCCAAAGCCGAACGACAGGTGGCGGCGGGCGTTGGGGCGGTCGACGATGAACTTGTCGGCGTCCTCGATGACCGTGTCGTCGCGGTTACCCGAGACGTACCACATGACGACCTTGTCGCCCTTCTTGATGGTCTGGCCGGCCAGCTCGTAGTCCTCCAGCGCCGTGCGGCGCATGTGGGCCAGCGGGGTCTGCCAGCGGATGATCTCCGAGACCATGTTCGGGATCAGGCTGGGATCGGCGCGCAGCTTGGCCTCTTCCTGGGGGTTCTTAGAGAGGGCGTAGAGGCCGCCGGTCAGCGAGTTGCGGGTCGTGTCATTGCCGCCGACGATCAGCAGGATGACATTGCCCAGGTACTCCATCGGCGGCATGTCGCGGGTGGCCTCGCCGTGGGCCAGCATCGAGATCAGGTCGCTGCCGGGCTCGGTCTGGTTGACCCGCTCGTTCCACAGATTGGTGAAATAGCCCAGGCACTCCAGCAGTTCGGCGCGGCGGGCGTCCTCGCTCTCGACGATGCCGCTCTCGGGCGAGGCGGTGGCGACGTCGGACCAGCGGGTCAGCTTGCGGCGCTCTTCCCAGGGGAAGTCGAACAGGGTGGCCAGCATCTGGGTGGTCAGCTCGATCGAGACCCTGTCGACCCAGTCGAAGGGCTCATTGATCGGCAGCTCGTCCAGGATGTGCTGCACGCGCTCGCGGATGATCCCTTCCAGCCGGGAGAGGTTCTGCGGCGAGACGATCGGGCTGACGGTCTTGCGCTGGATGTCGTGCTTGGGCGGGTCCATGGCGATGAACATCGGCAGGACGAAGTCCTCGTCGAAGTTCCGGATCGTGATCCCGCCCAGGTGCGCGTCGGACGAGAAGACCTGATGGGTCGTGTCCACCGTCATGATGTCGTTATAGCGGGTGATCGACCAGTACGGCCCGGTTTCCTCGTCGCCCTTGGAATAGTGGACGGGCGCTTCTTTTCGCAGCCGTTCGAAATAGGGCCACATGGCGTCGGCCTGGAACAGGGCCGGGCTGGCCACGTGGATGTCTTCCAGCGGCGTCGCATAGGCTTGCGCGCGCGCGGCTTCCTTCAGGTCCACCGAACCGTCGCTCATCTGATCCTCCCGCAGATCATTGTTCCGCGTATGACGCCAGAAAATGACGCTGGTGTCACTTTCTTTGTTGAGGCGCCCCAGACTTGCGTCGGAAGGCCGCGAGGTCCATTTCAAGCCCATGTTCATTCAGACCGAAACCACGCCCAATCCCGAGGTGCTGAAGTTCCTGCCCGGCCGCGAGGTCCTGGGAGAGGGCGCGCGCGAGTTCCGCACGGCCGAGGAGGGCGACGCCTCGCCCCTGGCCAAGGCGCTGTTCGACCTGGGCGATGTGACGCGGGTGTTCTTTGGCCCCGACTTCCTGACGGTGACCAAGGGCGAGGACGCCCAGTGGCCGCACCTGAAGGCGCCGATCCTGGCGGCGATCATGGACCACTTCACCAGCGGCCGGCCGCTGCTGCTGGACGCCGAGGCCGGTGGCGGCCACGACGAGGACGGCGTCTATGACGAGGAGGCCTCGCAGATCGTCGCCGAGATCAAGGAACTCTTGGACACCCGCATCCGGCCGGCCGTGGCCCAGGACGGCGGCGACATCGTCTTCTCGCGCTTCGAGCCGCAGACGGGCGTCGTCTGGCTGCACATGCGCGGCGCCTGCTCGGGCTGCCCGTCTTCGTCGGCCACGCTCAAGTCCGGCGTCGAGAACATGCTCAAGCACTATGTGCCGGAAGTGACCCGCGTCGAGCAGACGCTCGGCTGATCGGCCGCTTGCGCTTCGGTGGGGAAGTTCATATTGTAACTATAGAAGTTGCAAATAGCTTTCTTGAGGATCGCTGATGTCCAAGCTCGACACGCCCGCGCTCGCCCAACTGTTCACCGACGCTCGCACCCGCAATGGCTGGAAAGCCGATCCGCTTCCCGAGAGCCTGCTGCGCGAGCTGTATGACCTGGTGAAGTTTGGTCCGACGGCGGTGAACTCGACACCGGCGCGGTTCGTGTTCGTGACCAGCCCCGAGGCGAAGGCCAAGCTGGCGGCCCTCTCCTCGGGCTCTAACGGCAAGAAGATCCTCCAGGCGCCGGCGACCGTCATCGTCGGCTACGATCTTGATTTCCCGGAGACCCTCGACACCCTGTTCCCGCACGCCCCGGGGGCCAAGGATTGGTTCGGCGACGCGGCCGGCCGGGAAGCCACTGCTTTCCGAAACAGCTCGCTGCAAGGCGGCTACTTCATCCTGGCCGCGCGGGCGCTGGGCCTGGACACGGGTCCGATGTCAGGCTTCGACAACGCCGCCGTCGACGCCGAGTTCTTCGCGGGCACGAACATCAAGAGCAATTTCATCGTCTCGATCGGCTATGGCACGGACGAGGGCCTGCATCCGCGCGGTCCGCGTCTGGACTTCGACGCGGCGGCGAAGATCCTCTAGGGCCAAAGCGCCCTCGCCGTCAGTTCGCGTGACGGCGAGGGCGCTCGCGCGTTAGAAGGGCGCATGATCCCGCGTGACGCCCTTTTCATCCTGACCCTTGCCCTTCTGGCCGCCTGCGGGCCGGCCAAGCGGGGCCAAGATGCTCCGAAGTCCGATGCCAAGGCGCCCGTGGCCTTGGCCGTCGCGCCCTATGCCGGCGGTCCTCTGGCGGTCACCAAGGACGGCGTGGGCCCGATCAGCGGGGCGACGGCCTTCGACCTTCCGACGCTGAAGGCGCTGTTCCCCAAGGCCAAGGTCGAGCAGGCCTTCCTGCATTTCGGCGAGGGACCCGCCCAGCCCGTCATCACCGTCGAGCAGGACAACACCCCGCTGCTGGAGATCGGCAAGACGGACGAGGGCGCGATCGGATACGTCGCGGCCGCCGCTGGCGATGTCCGAGACCCCAAGGGCGAGACGCTGCTGACCAGGTGGGGCGATCTCGGGTTCACGGTCGAGCAATGCCGCGTCGGCCAGGGGCGCGAGGTCAATCAGGTGATCTGCGTCCGTCCGGAAGCCGCCACGGTGTCCTATGTCTTCGGCGTGCCGGGTTGGACCAAGGGCGGCGTCCCGCCCGAGGCGACGCTGAAGGCCAGGGGCCAGCTCAACGCTCTGATTTGGCGACCCGCCGAAGGCGCGGCGGTTGGCGCGGCCTGATCCCATGATCCTGTCCATCGACACCTGCCTTGGCGCCAGTTCGGTCGCCGTGTTCGACGGCGAGCGAGTCTTGGCCGCGCGTAGCGAATCCATGACCCGTGGCCACCAGGAGCGGATCGGGATCATTGCCCGCGAAGCCGCCGCCGAAGCGGGGATCACCTTCACGGACCTCGACCGGATCGGCGTTACCGTCGGTCCGGGCTCATTCACCGGCCTGCGGGTGGGTCTGGCCTTCGCCAAGGGGCTGGCGACGGCCTTGTCGATCCCTTGCGTCGGTGTCACCACGCTGGAGGCCCTGGCGTTCGGCGTCGACGGCTTCGTCGCCGCCGTGCTCGATGCGCGGATGGGCCAAGTCTATATCCAGGTCTTCGCCGACAGGGTCGCCCTGATGGCTCCTGACGCCTTGGGTGTTGGCGAGGCCGCCGCGCGGCTGGCCGAGCTTTATTCTGGCGGGCCGGCGACGCTGATCGGTTCGGGCGCGCCCCTGCTGGCCGATGTCTTGAGCGGGGCCAGGGTCCTGACGCCGGCGGCGCCCGATCCTGTTGCGATCGCCAAGCTGGCCGCCGCGCGACCCGCGCCCAGCCATTCGCCCCGGCCGCTCTATCTGCGCGCGCCCTACGCCACCTTGCCAGCCGCCTCGTTATGAACCTGCGTCCTGTTGGGCCCGAGGCCTCGTTCGATCTCGCCGACCTGCACGACAAAGCCTTCGACCGGCCCTGGACAGCGCTGGAGTTCGAGGACCTGCTGAAGTCGCCGGGCGCCTTCGCCGTCCTGGGCGAGGCGGGCGAACCTGCGGAGGCCAAGGGCTTTATCCTGTGCCGTTCGATTGCGGGCGAGGCCGAGATTCTGACCATCGCCGTCGATCCCGCCGCCCGCCGGCGCGGCTGGGGCGCGGCCCTGGTCGAGGTTGCCGCCGGGATCGCCGCCGAAACAGGCGCCGAAGCGCTTTTCCTGGAGGTCGCGGTCGACAACGCCGCCGCCATCGCTCTCTATCAGAGCGCCCGTTTCGCCAAGGTCGGACTGCGAAAAGGCTATTATCCCCATCCCGATGGCGCCAAGGACGCGGTGGTCATGCGGCGGGCGCTTAACACTTAAGGGCGGATTGCCTATCTTGCCGCGACTCAGACGGAGGCTCCGCCTTGGATCGACTCGAAAAGGCCTGTATCGAAAAGGGCATGCGCATGACGGATCAGCGCCGCGTCATCGCGCGCGTGCTGTCGTCCGCCGAGGACCATCCCGATGTCGAGGAGCTGCACCGCCGCGCTCACGCCATCGACCCGCACATCTCGATCGCCACGGTCTATCGCACCGTGCGCCTCTTTGAGGAGAGCGGCATCATCGAGCGCCACGACTTCCGCGACGGTCGCTCGCGCTACGAAGAGACCCCGACCCATCACCACGACCACCTGATCGACATGAAGACCGGCAAGGTCGTTGAGTTCGTGGACGAGGAGATCGAGGCCCTCCAAAACGCCATCGCCCGCAAGCTCGGCTACAAGCTGGTGGACCACCGGCTGGAGCTCTACGGGGTGCCGCTGGAGGAGTGATCAAGATGCTCCCCCGCGATGCGGGGGAGCTGTCACGAAGTGACTGAGGGGGCTATTGCCGCGCAAGCCCAGCTTGCCCCCTCCGGCCCTCTGGGCCACCTCCCCCGCATCGCGGGGGAGGAACCCGCCCTTGCGGAACGGGCCTCTCGACCCCATAACCTCGCCGGATGAGCGAGCCCCCGCAAAAGCGCCTCTTTATCAAGACCTACGGCTGTCAGATGAACGTCTATGACAGCGAGCGCATGGCCGACGTCCTGCGCCCGCTGGGCTATGGCGTCGTCGATGACCCGGAAGGCGCGGACCTGGTGGTGTTGAACACCTGCCACATCCGCGAGAAGGCCACCGAGAAGGTCTATTCCGAGCTCGGCTACATCAAGCAGATGAAGGACCGGAAGGCGCAGGCCGGCGGTCGCATGACCATCGCCGTGGCCGGGTGCGTCGCCCAGGCCGAGGGCAAAGAGATCATGCATCGCCAGAAGGCGGTCGATCTGGTCGTCGGTCCGCAGGCGTATCACCAGTTGCCGGAGCTGATCGCCCGCGCCCACCGCGCGACCGGCGAACGCCTGGCCGCCGACTTCGCCGCCGACGAGAAGTTCGACGCCCTGCCGGCCGAGCGCCACGTCACCGGAGTGACCGCGTTCCTGACGGTCCAGGAGGGTTGCGACAAGTTCTGCACCTTCTGCGTCGTGCCTTACACGCGCGGCGGCGAGTGGTCGCGCCCGGTGAACGATATCGTCGAGGAGGCCAAGCGCCTGGCCGACCAGGGCGTCCGCGAGGTCACCCTGCTGGGCCAGAACGTCAACGCCTATGACGGCGACGGCTCGACCCTGGCCACGCTGGTCCGCCGGCTGGCTCACATCGATGGCCTGGACCGCATCCGCTATACGACCAGCCATCCGCGCGACATGGGCGATGATCTGATCGAGGCGCATGGCGAGCTGCCGGAGCTGATGCCGTATCTGCACCTGCCGGTGCAGGCGGGCAGCGACAAGATTCTCAAGGCCATGAACCGCGACCACACGGCCGAAAGCTATGTCCGCCTGATCGAGCGCATCCGCGCCGCGCGGCCTGACATCGCCATGAGCGGCGATTTCATCGTCGGCTTCCCCGGCGAGCGCGACGGCGATTTCGAGAAGACCTTGGATCTCGTCCGCGAGGTCGGCTTCGCCAGCGCCTTTTCGTTCAAATATTCGCGTCGTCCGGGCACGCCGGCCTCGGCCATGCCGGGCCAGGTCGACGAAGAGGTCAAGGCCGAGCGCCTAGAGCGCCTGAACCAGCTGCTGGACGAGCAGCAGCGCGCGTTCAACGCCGCCCAGGTCGGCAAGGTGCTGCCCGTGCTGTTCGAAAAGCCCGGCCGCCACACCGGTCAGATCGTCGGCCGCAGCCCCTATCTGCAGGCCGTCCATTGCGAGGGCGGCGAACAATTGCTCGGGAAGATCGTTCCCGTCCGTATCGAGAGCGCCGCCAAGATGAGCTTGGGCGGGACGCTCGAACCTGTCCTGGAGACCGCTTGAGCCGCACGCCTGAGTTCCTGCCGCTGTCCGACGACGCCGTCCACGCCGTCTCCGGTCCGTCCGGTCGCCACGCCGCCCTGATTGAAGACGCCTTCAAGGTGCTGATCGAGACGCCAGGCGGCGGGGTCACCATCACCGGCGACGCGCGGGGACGCACCGGCGCCAAGAGGGTTCTGGAGGCTCTGGCCAATCGCGCCGACGCCGGCGAGGAAGTGGTCGAGGCCGATGTTCGTATCGCCCTGGGCGTCGCGCACCAGGCCGGCGGCCAGGCTTCGCCCCGCGCGGTGCGCAAGGGCAATGTCTCGCCCAAGACCAAGGGCCAGGCCCGCTATATGGAGGCCATGGCCAGCCATCCGCTGAGCTTTGGCCTGGGTCCGGCCGGCACCGGCAAGACTTTCCTGGCCGTGGCCCATGGCGCGGGAATGCTGTTGCGCGGCGAGGTCGATCGCTTGATCGTCACCCGCCCCGCCGTCGAGGCCGGCGAGAAGCTGGGCTTCCTGCCCGGGGACCTGAACGAGAAGGTCGACCCCTACATGGCGCCGGTCTGGGAGGCCCTGACCGACATCATGGGCGCCGACCAGCTGCGTCGGCGTCGGGAAAAGCTGGAGATTGAGGTCGCCCCGATCGCCTTCATGCGCGGTCGCACGCTCAGCCACGCCTTCGTCATCGTCGACGAGGCGCAGAACTGCTCGCGCCTTCAGATGAAGATGGTGCTGACGCGCTTGGGCGAAGGCGCGCGTATGGTCGTCACGGGCGATCCGACCCAGGTCGACCTTCTGAACCCGCGCGACTCGGGCCTGGCTCACGCCGTCTCGATCCTGGAGGGGGTCGAGGGGGTGGCGGTGTCGCGCTTCACCTCGGCGGACGTGGTGCGCCATCCGCTCGTCGAGCGGATCGTTAAGGCCTATGACGCCGACGCGGCGCAGAATACACCGCGCTGAATGACCATCACTGTAGACATTGAAATCGAGGACGAGGCCTGGACGAGCGGCGCCGAGGACGTCGAGGCCTTGGTCTGGCGTGCGGCCCAGGCCGTGCTGGACGCGCATGAGGATATTGAAGGCCAGGGGATTGTGATCCTCCTGACCGACGACGACAGCGTTCAGGCCCTGAACCGCGACTTCCGCCAGAAGGACTACGCGACCAACGTCCTGTCCTTCCCCTCCCCGCCCAACCCGGAAGGCCAGATCGGCGACATCGCCCTGGCCTACGGCGTCTGCGCGCGCGAAGCGGCCGAGCAAGGCAAGCCGCTGGCCCACCACCTGCAACATCTGGTGGCGCACGGGGTGCTACATCTCCTAGGATACGACCACGAGGGCGACGACGAGGCGGAAGCCATGGAGGCGCTCGAACGCGAAATCCTGGCGGGGCTGGACGTTCCTGACCCCTACGCCAGTGACGAAGAGGGACGCTGACCAGGGCCATGCCCAGCGACGAGCCTAGTCAACAGCCCGCCGCGCCGGCGCGAAGAAGCCGGGGCGTGCGGGCGTTTTTCAGACGCATGCGAAAGCGGCTGACCGCCGACGGTGGCGAGTCTTCGCGCCCGCCCGAGCCGCCCGCCCAGGCCGGCGAGGTCGACATTGTCGACCAGGCCGAGGCGTTCCAGACCCTGCGGGTCGCCGATGTGATGACGCCGCGCGCCGACATCGTCGCCGTCGAGCTGGCCACGCCGTTCGACGCCCTGGTCGCCCAATTCCTCGAAGCCGGGCATTCAAGGATGCCGATCTATCGCGAGACCTTGGACGATCCCGTGGGCGTCATCCACGTCAAGGACGTCTTCCGGCTGCTGGCCGAGGACGAAAAGCGCCCGACCGGCGGGGACCTCGTTTTGAACAAGCTGCGCCGTGAGGCGTTGTACGTTCCCGCCTCGATGAAGGCCGCCGACCTGCTGCTGCGCATGCGCACCAGCCGGATTCACATGGCGCTGGTCATCGACGAGTTCGGCGGCACGGACGGCGTGGTGACGATGGAAGACTTGATCGAGGCGGTGGTCGGCGAGATCGACGACGAGCATGACGACGCGGCCTCCGCCGCGATCGTGGCCCGGCCGGGCGGGGTCTATGACGCCGACGCCCGCGCGCCGCTGGAGGAGCTGGAAGCGGCCCTCGGCCGTGAGCTGGCGCCCCCCGATATGGAAGAGGACATCGACACCGTCGCCGGCCTCGTCGTCGCCCTGGCGGGTCGGGTCCCGCAACGGGGCGAGGTGATCGCCCATCCCGACGGCTACGAATTCGAGGTGGTCGAGGCCGACCCTCGCCGCGTGCGCCGGGTGCGGGTGCGAGGCGGCTCCGCGCCACGGACCGAGACTGCGGAGGCGGTTTCCGAGGATCTCGGCGCTTCGTGACCGCCTGGACCCGTTTCCGCGAACGTTCCTGGAGCGGGCCGCTGTTGGCTTTGGCCGCCGGTCTCGCCGCCGCCCTGGCCCATCCGCCGTTCGGCCTGCTGCCGGGGTTGCTGGGCTATGCCTTGCTGCTGCACCTGCTGGATACGGCGTCCGAGGCCAAGCCGCTGCGTTCGACCTTCTGGCGGGCGTGGATGGCGGGCGTGGGCTATTTCGGCCTTGGAACCTGGTGGATTGGCGAGGCCTTCCTGGTCGACGCGGCCAATCAGGGCTGGATGGCGCCGTTCGCGATCGCGGCCATGGCGGCGGGACTGGCGCTGTTCTGGGGCCTAGCGGGACTGCTATACCGGATCGCGAGTCCGAAGAGCGCGTTGCGGGTTTTGACCTTCGCCGGCGCCTTCGCCGCGCTGGAGTGGGCCCGGGGGCATGTGCTGACGGGCTTTCCCTGGAACCTGCCCGGCGAGACCTGGCGGGCAGGTTCGGCGCCGTCCCAGACCGCGGCGTTGGTCGGGGCGTATGGCCTGACCTGGATCACCCTGGCTATCGCCGCCGCTCCGGCCGTCTGGCGCGAGGGGCGCGGCGGGCGCGTCGCTCTGGCCTCGGCGGCCGCTGGCTTGGCCGGGCTTTACGGGTACGGTGGGCTGGCTCTGCACAAGCCCGTACGTCAAGAGCCATCCATCACCGTCCGCATCGTGCAGGCCGACATCCAGCAGGACGCCAAGTGGGACGCCGCCCGCTTCGCCCAGATCGTCCAGGCCTATGTTTCGTTGACCGCCAAGCCCTATGCGGGCCAACCGGCGGACCTGGTGATTTGGCCGGAAGGCGCCCTGCCGGCTGCAATCAACGACTATCTCGCGCCGGGGACCTGGGTGCGCCAGGCCATTTTCGACAGCGTCAGGCCTGGCCAGACCTTGCTGATCGGCGGCTATCGCTACGAGGGTCCGATCGACAGGCCCGTCTACTACAACAGCCTGATCGCCCTGCGGCGAACGCCCAGCGACCTTGAGATCGTCGGGGTCTATGACAAGCATCGGCTGGTGCCATTCGGCGAATATCTGCCGGCGGAGCGCTTTCTTACCCAAATTGGGTTCAAGAGCTTGGCGCATTTGGGCGACGGTTTCGCCACGGGGCCCCGCCCCGCCCCGCTACGTGTGTCGCCTGATCTGTTGATCCAGCCTTTGATCTGCTACGAGAGCCTGTTTCCAGGATTAGCCAAGAAAAACAATGATGTGCGTGTTCTGGTCAATGTCTCGAACGATGCTTGGTTCGGCGTCACGTCCGGACCGCTTCAGCACCTGAATCTCGCCAGTTATCGCGCGATCGAGCGCGCGACGCCCATTCTTCGCGCGACGCCCACTGGTGTCAGCGCTGTCATTGACGCAAATGGTCAAGTTTTTACAGGGGCGCGCCTCGATCTAGGACAGCGTGGCGTTATCGACAGGCAAATACCCGGCCGGGGAGAGTTAACGCCCTTCGATAACTTCGGCGACGCTCCCCTTTTGGCCCTTCTACTGATATCTGTGGTTGCGTCAGCTCGCCTGAGAGCAGGTAAATCCTTGTGGACTCTTGCGCTACGGAAAGACTCGCGCTGAATTAAAACCGCAATTTCAGATTCTAATCGTGGGTATGAGCGATTTGTCGGGCGCCGAACGCCATCCCAATCCGGTCGACTTGCATGTCGGGGCGCGCATCCGGATGCGCCGGAAGATTCTGGGCGTGAGCCAGGAGCGTCTGGCCGAGGACCTGGGTCTCACCTTCCAGCAGATCCAGAAGTACGAGCGCGGCGCCAACCGGGTCAGCGCCAGCAAGCTCTACGAGATCGCCAGAAGCCTGCAGGCTCCTGTGAGCTATTTCTTCGACGGCCTCGAAGCCACGGCTGATGGCGTGTCGGAAGCGGGCGAGCCGTTCGTCCATGACTTCCTGATGACCTCTGAGGGATTGGAGCTGGCCGCCCAGTTCCCGCGGATAACGCGGTCGAAAGTCCGTCGCCGGATTCTGGAGCTTGTCCGCTCCATGGCTGAGGAACAGGAGCTGGGCGAGGACGATTGATCGTCAGGTTCGCTTGCTCGCATAAACATATCTTTATATGGTTCCGGCCTAACTAAACGCTGAAATGGCGTGCGCGTGACCGCGCGCCTCCCTATGGCCGGAGCTGTCTCTTGACCCGTTCGTCCTACATCTTCACCAGCGAGAGCGTTTCCGAAGGCCATCCCGACAAGGTCGCCGATCGCATCAGCGACACCGTCGTCGACGCCTTCCTCAGCGTAGATCCTGAAGCGCGCGTCGCGTGCGAGACCCTGGTGACCACCAATCGCATCGTGCTGGCGGGCGAGGTTCGCGCCAGCAAGCCGGGCGGCGACAAGAAGACCAACAAGGAACTGACCAAGGACATTCTGGGCTCGCTGGAGCCGAAGGTCCGCGCCGCCGTCAAGGACATCGGCTACGAGCAGAAGGGCTTCCACTGGCAGAAGGCGAAGTACGCCAATTATCTGCACGGCCAGTCGGCGCACATCGCCCAGGGCGTGGACGCCACCGACAAGAAGGACGAAGGCGCCGGCGACCAGGGCATCATGTTCGGCTACGCCAGCACCGAGACCCCGGAGCTGATGCCGGCGACCCTGCAGTACAGCCACAATGTGCTCAAGCGCCTGGCCGAGCTGCGCCACACGGGCGAGCTCCATGAGCTTGAGCCCGACGCCAAGAGCCAGGTCACGCTCGAATACGACGGCAGCGGCCGCCCGCAGCGCGTGGTGTCGATCGTCGTGTCGCACCAGCACAAGAAGAAGATCGACGGCAAGGCCGCGACCTCCAAGCGCGTGCTGGACCTGATCAAGCCGCACATCCTGCCGATCTTCCCGGATGGGCTGATCACCAAGAAGACCCAGTGGCTGGTCAACCCGACCGGCCGCTTCGAGATCGGCGGTCCCGACGGCGACGCCGGCCTGACCGGCCGCAAGATCATCGTCGACACCTACGGCGGCGCGGCCCCGCACGGCGGCGGCGCGTTCTCGGGCAAGGACCCGACCAAGGTCGACCGCTCGGCTGCCTATGCCTGCCGCTACCTGGCCAAGAACGTGGTGGCCTCGGGCCTGGCGGACCGCTGCACGATCCAGATCGCCTATGCCATCGGCGTGGCCCAGCCGGTCTCGTTCCACGTCGATCTGCACGGCACCGGCAAGGTTGATCCGGCGATCCTGGAAAAGACCCTGCCGCAGCTGATCGGCGGCGCCACCCCGCGCGCCATTCGCGAGCATCTGCAGCTGAACCGTCCGATCTACGCCCGCACCGCCGCCTACGGCCACTTCGGCCGCACGCCCGACAACGAGGGCGGCTTCTCGTGGGAGAAGACCGATCTCGTCAGCGAGCTGAAGGGTCTGGCGTAAAAGTCTGTCATCCTGGCCAAGCGCGGAGCGCGCCGAGCCGGGACCGCCGGAAGCGCCGGCGCATGCCGTGGTCCCGGATCGGCCTTTCGGCCGTCCGGGATGACAGCTATTAGGCCCTCCATGACCAACCCCCAACAACCCCACGGGCCGCTGCGCTCGTTTGGCCGGCTGAAGTCGCGCCCGGTGAAGCCGCGCCAACAGGCGCTGCTCGACACCCTGCTGCCCCAGATCGCGGTCCCGCAGGGCCCGTTCCAGCCGCTGGAGCTGATGCCGGACGCCAAGGCTGTCTGGCTGGAGATCGGCTTTGGCGGCGGCGAGCACATGGCTGCTCAGGCGGGGCGCCATCCCGAAACGCTGGTGATCGGCGCCGAGCCGTTCGTGAACGGCGTGGCCAGCGCCGTGCGCCACGTGGAGGAGCAGGCCCTTCAGAATGTCCGCGTCCACGAGGGCGACGCCCGCGACGTGGTCGACTGGCTGCCTGACGCGTGCTTGGACCGGGTCTTCATCATGTTCCCGGACCCCTGGCACAAGGCGCGACACAATAAGCGCCGCCTGATCCAGCCTGAATTCGTCGCCAAGCTGGCGCGGGTGATGAAGCCGGGTGCGGCCTTGCGCTTCGCCACCGACTGGGCTGACTACGCCGACTGGACCACCGAGCGGGTGCTGGCCGATCCGAACTTCCGCTTCGCCGAGGATGGGGCCGACCGCCACGCGATCCCGGCCGACCACGTCACGACGCGCTACGAAGAGAAAAAGCTGGGCGACTGCGCGCCTGTGTTCCTGGATTTCGTCAGGGCCTGACGCAAAGGGGCCGGCGTCTCCGCCGGCCCTGATTCAACTCAGTACGTCTCGTTGTAGCGCTTGATCGCCGCGCGGATGATGTCGGCGGTTTCGTCGATGTCGGCCCAGCCGCTGATCTTGGTCGACTTGCCCTTTTCCAGATCCTTGTAGTGCTGGAAGAAGTGGGCGATCTGCTCGGTCAGGATGGTCGGCAGGTCGCGCCAGCTGGACACGCCCGTGTAGAACGGGTGCAGCTTGTCGACCGGCACGGCCAGAATCTTTTCGTCTGAACCCGCCTCGTCGACCATCATCAGGGTGCCGATCGGACGGCAGCGGATGATCGCGCCGGGCACCACCGGGGTCGGGCCCACCACCATGATGTCGGCGGGGTCACCATCGTCGGCCAGGGTGTGCGGGATGAAGCCGTAGTTGGCCGGATAGAACATGGCCGTGTGCAGGAAGCGGTCGACCATCAGCGCGCCGCTTTCCTTGTCGATCTCGTACTTCACCGGCTCGCCGCCCTGCGGGATCTCGATGATGGCGTTCAGATCGTAAGGCGGGTTCGCGCCCGTCGGAATCTTGGAAAGGTCCATTGTGACTCTTTGTCTTGTGTCGGCTCGCGAAGAGGCGGCCTGCGCGGACGGGCTTATAGGCCCAAATTGCTGCGGCGCGGAAGAGGCGAGCGTTCTCGGAGTCGACAAGGCTACCCAATTCGCCTATAAACCGTCCTACATCGTCCGTTAGCGCTAGATGGCGCTTTCGAGCGGCGGCCCAAAAGGCTGCCGCTTTTTGTTTGGCCGAAGGGGTGCGCCTCTTCCGGCCCATCGAGTTGAGAAGAACGTGCGCGGCAAGACGCAGGAAGACCGTGATCTGATCGACATGCTCGATCCCGTCGCCGAGAGCCTCGGCTACGAGATCGTCCGGCTGCGCCTGATGGGCGGGGCCGAGCAGCGCCGCCTGCAGATCATGGCCGAGCACCCGCTGCTGGAGGACGGCACGGGCGGCGACATGAACGTCGAGGACTGCGCCCGGCTGTCGCGCGGCATCTCCGAAATCCTGGACGCCGCCGACCCGATCGTCGGCGAATATACACTGGAAGTCTCCAGCCCCGGCGTCGATCGCCCGCTGACCCGCCTGAAGGATTTCGAGGACTATGCCGGGCTCGAGGCCCGCATCGAGCTCGATCGCGTGGCCGAGGGCCGCAAGCGCTTCAAGGGCGAGCTGGCCGGGATCGAGGACGACCAGGTCGGCCTGAACATCGAGGGCGAGGACGACGTCACCGTCTACTTCCCCTTCGCCTGGATCATCGACGCCAAGCTCGTCATGACCGACACCCTGATGGAGCGGGGCGCCAAGCAGCGCGCCGCCCGTCTCAAATCCGACAACGACGACCTGTCCGAAAGTGAAGAGGACTGACCATGGCCATCGGCATCGCCGCCAACCGGCTTGAACTCCTGCAGATCGCCGACGCGGTCGCCCGTGAAAAGGGCATCGAGAAGGAAGTCGTCATCGAGGCCATCGAGGACGCGCTGCAGAAGGCCGCCCGCGCCCGCTACGGCGCCGAGCACGACATCCGCGTCAAGATCGACCCGCGCACGGGCGAGACGGCGCAGAAGCGCGTGATCGAGGTCGTGTCCGACGACGCCGAGCTGGAGGGCGAGATCGGCAAGATGCCACTCTCGATCGCCAAGCGCACCTGGCGCGACGCCGAGATCGGCAAGGTCTACGAAGAAGTCCTGCCGCCGTTCGAGATCGGCCGCGTCCAGACTCAGATGGCCCGCCAGGTCGTCATGCATAAGGTCCGCGAAGCCGAGCGCGAGCGTCAGTACGACGAGTACAAGGATCGCGTCGGCGAGATCGTCAACGGCAGCGTCAAGCGCGTCGAGTACGGCAACGTGATCGTCGACCTGGGCCGTGGCGAAGGCATTATGCGCCGCGATCAGTCGATCCCGCGCGAGAACTTCAACGTCGGCGACCGCATCCGCGCCTACATCTACGACGTCCGTCGCGAGACCAAGGGCCCGCAGATCATGCTGAGCCGCGCCCACGGCGGCTTCATGGCCAAGCTGTTCGCCCAGGAAGTGCCGGAAGTCTACGACGGCGTCATCGAGATCCGCGCCGTGGCCCGCGACCCGGGCTCGCGCGCCAAGATGGCCGTCATCTCGAACGACAGCTCGATCGACCCCGTCGGCGCCTGCGTCGGCATGCGCGGCTCGCGCGTGCAGGCGGTCGTGGCCGAGCTGCAAGGCGAGAAGATCGACATCATCCAGTGGTCGGAAGACGAAGCCACCTTCATCGTCAACGCCCTGGCCCCGGCCGAAGTCTCCAAGGTCGTCATGGACGAGGAAGACGAGCGCGTCGAAGTCGTTGTGCCGGACGAGCAGCTGTCGCTGGCCATCGGCCGTCGTGGCCAGAACGTCCGCCTCGCCTCGCAGCTGACCGGCTGGCAGATCGACATCATGACCGAAAGCCAGGAGAGCGAGCGTCGTCAGCGCGAGTTCAGCGAGCGCACGGCTCTGTTCCAGGAAGCCCTGGACGTCGACGAGGTCATCGCCCAGCTGCTGGTCACCGAAGGCTTCGCCGCCGTGGAAGACGTGGCCTTTGTCGAACCGCACGAAATCGCCGCGATCGAGGGCTTCGACGAGGAGACCGCCGAGGAGCTGCAGGCGCGCGCCCGCGAGTTCCTCGACAAGGAAGCCGCCGCCCTGGACGCCAAGCGTCTGGAGCTGGGTGTTCAGGACGAGGTGCTGGGCATCGAGGGCGTGACCCTGGCCATGGCCGTGGCTCTGGGCGAAGGCGACGTGAAGACCGTCGAGGATCTGGCCGGTCTGGTGCCGGACGACATGCGCGGCTGGTTCGAGAGCAAGAACGGCGAGCGCGTGCGCGAGCCGGGCATCCTGGAAAGCTTCAACCTGTCGCCCGAGGACGCCGAGGCTCTGATCATGCGCGCCCGCATCGTCATGGGCTGGGTCGAGGCGCCGCCGGAGCCGGAATACGAAGAGGTCGAGGCTGAGGCCGAGGCTGAGTTCGAAAGCGAAGGTGAAGCCGTCGCCGAGGAACCGGTCGCGGAAGAAGAGGCCTAAGGCCCTTAGAAGCGTGTAATGACGGCCTCGTGGAGCGATCCGCGGGGCCGTTCGCTATTTTAGGAACCATGACCGACCAAGCCGCCCCCAAGACCCACGCCGAAGCCAATCGCCAGCGCAAGGACATCGTCCTGGGCGAGGCGACCGACGAGGCGCGCCTGATCCGCTTCGTGGCGGGGCCAGACGGGGCGGTGGTTCCGGACTTGGCGCGCAAGCTGCCAGGGCGCGGGATCTGGGTCGGCGCTGATCGGGACTCGGTCGCGACCGCCGCCAAGAAGGGCCTCTTTTCGCGCGCGGCCAAGACGAAGCTGACGGTCGGGCCAGACCTGGCCGATCAGGTCGAGGCGCTCCTGGCCCGACGTGTTCTGGAGGGGCTCGGCCTTGCGAGGAAGGCCGGCGTTATTATCTCGGGCTACGAGAAGGTGGTCGCCGCCCTCGCCACGGGCAAGGTGGCTTGGCTGATCGAGGCGTCGGACGGCGCAGAGGACGGTCGCCGAAAGATTCTCGCCGCCGCGCGCAAGGCCCCAACCCCGCCCCGTTTGCTGGGCGCGTTCAGTTCGGACGAATTGGGTTTGGCCTTGGGTGGGGAGAATGTGATACACACGGCGCTCCTCTCTGGGCGTGGACTGGATCGCTGGACTTTGGATGTCGAGCGTTTATCAGGCTTCCGCCCGCTTTCGCCGCCCGACTGGACGGCGAGGGAACGCGAGGAGGGCTAGAGCTTTTGCATCTCACCGGGACCGACGGTGCGATGCAAAAGCTCTAGAATCTTAAGACGTTGGATACGGTCATCCGGACCGTGTTCGTGAGCGAAGGGTCGGGAAACGCGCCTGCTTTTGCAGGTACGTCCAGGCCCCTTTCTCACATGGAACGAACGGTTTTTTTAGCCAGGTACCGCCTGGCGGAAGTACAAGCGAGCGCATGAGCGACGAGAACGAAAACGGCCGACCCGGCGGACGAGCCCCGATCACGCTGAAGCCCCGTCAGGGCTCGGTGAGCGCCGGGGTCGTGAAGCAGAGCTTCAGCCACGGCCGGACCAAGACGGTGGTGGTGGAAACCAAGCGGACGCGGCCTCACGCGGCCGCCTCCGGCAACCTTGCCGCGCCGTCCTCGGCCGAGCGTCGTCACGACGCCCCCGCGCCCCGCCCGCCGCAGTCGCAAGGCGGCGCGCCGGCTGGCGGCGGTTCGGCTGGTGGTCTTTCGCAGGAAGAGCTTCGCGCCCGTCAACGCGTTGTCGACGCCGCTCGCGAGGCGCAAGCTCGCCAAGCCGCCGAACGCGCCGCCGCAGAGGCCCGCGCCCGCGCGGCCCAGGAAGCCGCCCAGCGCGAAGCCGCCGCCAAGGCTGCGGCCGAACGCGCGGCTGCAGCTCCGCCTGCGCCCCCGGTTCCCACCGCGCCCGTAACGCCGCCGACGCCGCCGGCTCCGGCTCCGGTTCAGCAGCCCGTCGCGCAAGCGCCGGTCGCGCCCCGGGTCGAAGCCCCTCGTCAGGAAGGGCCGCGCCAGGACGCGCCGCGTCAGGATGGTCCGCGCGCCGCGCCGTCGAGCCAGACTCGCACCTACGAACCCAGCCGCGACCGCCGCGACGATCGTCCGACCACGACGACCTATCGTCCGGCTCCGCAAGGCGAGCGTCCGTTCAATCAGCGTTCGCCGCGTCCTGACGCCGGCGCCAACTTCGGTCAGCGCGCTCCGCGCCCCGAGGGCGACCGTCCGCGCGGTCCGCGTCCCGACGGTGATCGTCCGCAAGGCGATCGCGGTGGTTATCGCGGCGACCGTCCGCAAGGCGATCGTCCTCAGGGCGACCGCCCGCAGCAGACCGTGCGCTACTCGGCCCTCGCGCCGCGTCCGGCGCCGGGCGCTCGTGGTCCCGGCGGTCCGCCGCGTGGTCCGCGCCCGGGCATGCCTGCTGCAGCTCCGGCCACGCCGGAAATTCAGCGCGCCACGCGCTCGGCGCCCCGTCCCGGCGGCGGCGTCATGGACCGCCGCCCCGACGAGGACGATGATCGTCGCAAGAGCGCCGCGCCGAACAAGGCCGTCTCGCGCGTCAAGGGCGCTCCGCAGCGCCGCGAAGGCCGCCTGACCATCCAGGCCGTCGCTGGCGACGGGGATTCAGCCGATCGGATGCGTTCGCTGGCCTCGGTTCGCCGGGCCCGTGAACGTGAAAAGGAAAAGCGCCGCGGCGGCGTGGCCGAACAGGCCCGTGTCGCCCGCGAAGTCGTGATCCCGGACGTCATCACCGTGCAGGAGCTGTCCAACCGGATGGCCGTGCGTGGCGTGGACATCATCAAGTTCCTGATGCGTCAGGGCGTGATGCTGAAGATCAACGACGTCATCGACAACGACACCGCCGAGCTGGTGGCCACTGAATTTGGCCACACCGTCAAGCGCGTTTCGGAAGCCGACGTTGAAGAAGGCTTCATCGGCGCCGACGATCACGACGATCACATGGAAGCGCGCCCCCCGGTCGTCACGATCATGGGTCACGTCGACCACGGCAAGACCAGCCTGCTCGACGCCCTGCGCTCCACCGACGTGGCGGCGGGCGAAGCCGGCGGCATCACCCAGCACATCGGCGCCTATCAGGTTCGCCTGAAGGACGGCCAGCGCGTGACCTTCCTGGACACGCCCGGCCACGCCGCCTTCTCGCAAATGCGCGCTCGCGGCGCCAACATCACCGATATCGTGGTGCTGGTGGTGGCCGGCGACGACGGCGTCATGCCCCAGACGATCGAGGCGATCAAACACGCCAAGGCCGCCGAGGTGCCGATCATCGTCGCCGTCAACAAGATGGATAAGCCCGGCGCGGACTCCACGCGCGTGGTCAACGAGCTGCTCCAGCACGAGATCGTCGTCGAAAGCCTGGGTGGCGACACCCAGCTGATCGAGGTCTCGGCCAAGGCCCGCACCGGCCTGGAGGAACTGCTGGAAGGCATACTGCTGCAAGCCGAAGTGCTTGACCTGAAGGCCAACCCCGACCGCACCGCCGACGGCGTGGTGATCGAGGCCAAGCTGGACAAGGGCCGCGGCGCGGTTTCGACCGTCCTGGTCAACCGCGGCACGCTGAAGCGCGGTGACATCGTCGTCGCTGGCGCCCAGTTCGGCCGCGTCCGCGCGCTCCTCAACGAGCGTAACGAGCAGCTGACCGAAGCCGGTCCCGCCACCCCGGTCGAGATCCTCGGCCTGGACGGCGTGCCCTCGCCGGGCGAAGCCTTCGCCGTGGTCGAGAACGAGGCCCGCGCCCGCGAGCTGACCGAGTACCGCATCCGCCAGAAGCGCGAGAAGTCGATGGCCCCGGTGGGCGCCGGCGCTTCTATGGCCGACATGATGGCCAAGCTGCAGGACAAGAAGCTGAAAGAACTGCCGCTGGTCATCAAGGCCGACGTGCAGGGTTCGGCCGAAGCGATCATCGGTTCGCTGGACAAGATGTCGACCGACGAGGTCCGCGCGCGGATCATCCTGTCGGGCGCTGGCGCGATCAGCGAAAGCGACGTCATGCTGGCCAAGGGCGCCGGCGCGCCGGTCATCGGCTTCAACGTCCGGGCTTCCGCCCAGGCGCGAGCCCTCGCCGAACGCGAAGGCGTCGAGATCCGCTACTACGCGATCATCTACGACCTGCTGGACGACATCAAAGGCGTGCTCTCGGGCATGCTGGCCCCGATCCAGCGCGAAACCTTCCTCGGCAACGCCGAAGTCCTGCAAGCCTTCGACATCTCCAAGGTCGGCAAGGTCGCTGGCTGTAAGGTCACCGAAGGCGTGGTCCGCAAGGGCGCCAAGGTCCGGATCATCCGTCAGGACATCGTGGTTCTGGAACTGGGCACCCTGCAGACGCTCAAGCGCTTCAAGGACGAGGTCAACGAAGTCCCCGTCGGCCAGGAATGCGGCATGATGTTCGCCGGCTTCCAGGACATCAAGGTCGGCGACACCATCGAGTGCTTCACCGTCGAAGAGATCAAGCGCCAGCTCGACTAGGGCTGGTTGTAAGATCGGAAATGCCGGAGGGCGCGGATCGCAAGGTCCGCGCCCTTTGTCTTTGGCGCGAGGTCTTTGGGGCGAGGATCGACTCCAGGGCGGGATATGTTAGGATATCCCACGTTTGGAGCTCGTCATGACCAGCATCACCGTCGGAACCTGGGGCAAGAGCCTGGCGGTTCGCGTGCCGCAGGAGATCGCCCGGGCTACCGGCTTAATGGAGGGCGAGCAGGTCGATATCGAAATTCAGGACGGCGATATCGTGCTCCGCCGGTCGAGCGCCCAGGCCGATGCGCGTCAGCGAGCGCAGGCCGCCGTAGCGCGGATGCTGGAACTTTCGAAGATGGTGTCCCTTGAAGGCCTGTCCCTTCGCGAGCTCATTGACGAAGGCCGGCGGTGAAGATCGTTCTCGACGCCTCTCTGACTATCGCCGCTTTCGTCCAAGAGGAGCGGACCGAAGCAGCGCAGGCCGTCATGGGGAACCTCTCGCTGCATGGAGCGACCGCGCCGTCGCTTTGGCGGCTCGAGGTCGCCAATGTTCTGCGCACGCTCGTTGTCCGAGGGCGCGCGTCGAATGACTTTGCCGATGAAGTGCTTCGGACATTGAGCGCCTTCCCGATCGCCATCGACCCAGAGACGGATCAACGCGCCTGGACAGAGACCTTGCTTCTGTCGAGGGGCCTTGGCCTTACCCTCTATGACGCCGCCTATCTGGAATTGGCGATCCGGCAGGGCGCCGTTCTGGCGACTCTGGACAAGCCGCTGGCCTCGGCCGCCCTTCGGTGCGGCGTTGAGGTTCTGCCCAACTAGACCAGACTGGAAATCGCCCCAATCAGGCGCTAGGCCTTTCGCATGCGTATCAAGGCTCTCCTTGCTCTGACCGCCGTCGCCGCCTCGCTGAGCGCCTGCGCGACGGCCGACCGCTATGACGCGGCTGGCGACGTCCATGCCCTGCTCGTCGCCATCCGGAACAATGACCGAGCCGGTTTCGACGCCCATGTCGATCGCCAGGCCCTGAAGGGTCAGATCGAGGCGAGGGTGATGGACGAGGCGCGCCGGCGAGGTTCCAGCGATGGGGTCGCGGTGCTGGCGGCCTTGGCGGCGGGACCGATCGCCGATGTGGCGGGCGAGGCGCTGATCCGGCCGGAGACCTTCCGCGCCGCCGCCACCTACTACGGCTATACGGCCGACAAGCCTCTGCCCGGACGCGTCACGATCGCCGCCGCCCTGCGTCCCGCCGGCGATGGCCGGGTCTGCGCCGCCAAGAAGGACGGCCCATGCCTGCTGACCTTCACGCGGGAGGGCGACCGCTGGCGCCTGTCTGGCTTCGACTCGCAGGCAGCGAACCTGCGCCTGAAGCGATGAGGGCGAGGATCTGGGCTGGCATGGCCCTGGTGATGCTGGCGGCGACGCCCGTCCGCGCCGAGACGCGGATGTTCTCGTACGACCCGATCTCGCCGGACGCCAAGCGTTTGACCGGCGCCGGGGTGACGATCCTCTTCAACCAGGGCCTGCTGGGCCCCGGTCGCCCGATCAAGGTGCTGGCCACCGGCGTGCCGGCTGAGGCGCGGCTGAAGGATGCCCGCCAGAAGGACCTGGGACCGGACGGTCTTTCGGCGATGGAGGGCGTCGACACCGACGTCATGCTCTACGAAGTCGACGCCAGCGCGGCACAGGGCAAGATCTATGTCCGCGCCTTCTGCGCGGGCTCAACGCGGCTTTGGCTGTCGTTCAGCACCATCGTCATCCGCCGCGACCTGCGAATCCAGGCGTTCGGCGATGATCCCAAGGCGGCTGGCAAGGCGCGTCTGTGCGGCACCTTGGACTTCTCCTACCGGGGTGAATGGCGGCTGCCGAAGGGACGTTCCGCGCCGGATCCGATGCAGGACTGGACCGATAGCCCCCAGCATCCCGACACCTCCTACTGATCTGGCCGTATCGTGCCTTAAGGTCTAGCCTTGCTCCCAGACAGGGAGGGCGACGGGATGCCGGACGATCCGCTGACGGGCTTCGAGCGCTTCGCGTTCGACGACGGCCGCTGGGCGCGCGAAGTCTATCGCATCGGCGCGGGGCCAGCGGTGATCGTCATCCATGAGGTCCCAGGCCTGCATCCGGGCGTCCTGGCTTTCGCGCGAGATCTGGCGGACGCGGGCATGACCGCCTTCTGTCCCAGCCTGTTCGGCAAGCCCGGCAAGACCGTCACGCAGGGCTATGCGATCGGCGAGATCCTCAAGAATATGTGCGTCCGGCGCGAGTTCAGCGTCTGGAAGGACGGCCGCTCCAGCCCGATCGTCGATTGGCTGCGGGCCTTGGCGCGGGCGGCTCACGCCGAGTGCGGAGGCAAGGGCGTTGGCGCGGTGGGCATGTGCTTCACCGGCGGCTTCGCCTTGGCGATGATGACCGAGCCGGCCGTGGTGGCGCCGGTCATGTCGCAGCCTTCGCTGCCGTTCCTGGATCGCGGAGGGCTGGATTGTTCGACCGCCGAACTGGCCTGCGCCAAGCGGCGGTTCGCCGAGGAGGACCTGTCGCTGATCGCCATGCGGTTCCGGTCCGACAAGCTTGTGCCCGACGCCCGCATCGCCCGGCTGAAGGCCGAGTTCGGCGACAAGGTCGAGGTGATCGAGCTGGAGGACCACGACGCCGCGCCCGGGGTGCCCATGGCCCCTCACTCCGTCCTGACCCTGCATCTGCATCGCTCCGTCCCCGACTGTGGGACGATGAAAGCGCGGGACCGGGTGATCGCGTTCTTCCAGGAGAGGGTGGGCGCGCTGGACATTCCGACGGGAGAGGCCTAGACACCGCGCCTTCGATTTTCCCCGCGCACCGGCGTTCGATCCGCCGGCCGGGCCGCAAGGACGTCCGCGCCATGAAGCGCCATACCGACAACAAGAAGGGCGCCGCGACCGGCCCCTCGCAACGCCAGCTCCGCGCCGGCGAACTGATCCGCCACGCCCTGGTCGAGATCCTCCGGGAGGAGGAACTGGCCGACGAGGCGCTGCAAAACATCTCGGTCACCGTGTCCGAAGTGCGGATGAGCCCCGACCTCAAGCATGCCGTCTGCTTTGTTGAGCCCCTGGGCGCGGGCCTGACCGGCCAGGACACGACCGAGGTCATCAAGGGCCTGAACCGGGTGTCGAAGTTCCTGCGCGGGCGCCTGGGCCGCAGCATCGACATGAAGTTCACGCCGGACCTGAAGTTCATCCACGACGAGAGCTTCGGGACTGCGGCCTATATGGACAAGCTGTTCCTGGACCCGAAGGTCCAGCAGGACACGCGTCGCCTTTCGGACGTCCTCGGCGAAGACGAGGACTGAGTATGGCTCGCCGCAAGAAGGGCGAGGCCGTCTCGGGCTGGATCTGCCTGGACAAGCCCTACGACCTGACCTCGACCACGGCGGTCTCCCGCGTGCGCCGCGCGTTCAACGCCCAGAAGGGCGGCCACGCCGGCACGCTGGACCCGCTGGCCACTGGGATCTTGCCGATCGCCCTGGGCGAGGCGACCAAGACCGTCCCGTTCCTGATGGACGCCGACAAGGCCTATCGCTTCACCATCGCCTGGGGCCGCGACACCACCACCCTCGACCGCGAGGGCGAGACCACGGCCAGCTCCGACGTTCGCCCAACCCGCGAGCAGGTCGAGGCGGTCCTGCCCGCCTTCATCGGCGAGGTTGATCAGATCCCGCCGAACTTCTCGGCCATCAAGGTCGACGGCGAGCGCGCCTATGACCTGGCCCGCGAGGGGGTCGAGTTCGAGCTGCCGACCCGCAAGGTGACGATCTTCGGCCTCAAGGTTGTCGAGCAGCCAGACGCCGATCACATCACGCTGGAGATGGAATGCGGCAAGGGCACCTATGTCCGCGCCGTGGTCCGCGACCTGGCCAAGGCCCTCGGCGCGTGCGGTCACGTCGCCGATCTGCGTCGGACGCGGGTGGGCGGGTTTACCGAACAAGGCTCGATATCGCTGGAAACTCTCGAGAATTTGAGCTATGAGGCCCGGCTGTCGGAGGCATTGCTTCCGGTCGAGACCGCGCTGGACGACATCCCGGCGTTGGCCGTGACCGACGAAGACGCCTTCCGGCTTGCACAGGGACGCGCCATCGTCCTGCTTCCGCGTCAGGTGGAAACGTTGAAAGCCGAGCTTCCGCCCGGCGATCGCACCGTTTCCGCCATGTCCGGCGACAGGTTGGTGGCCCTGTGCGAGATGCGCGCTGGGAAGCTCAATCCGGTGCGGGTCTTCCAACTCACCTGAGCGGAGACAACCCGATGTCGATCACTATCGAGCGCAAGGCCGCTCTCATCGCCGAACACGCCCGCACCACTGGCGACACCGGCAGCGCTGAAGTCCAGGTCGCGATCCTCTCGGAACGCATCTCGAACCTGACCGAGCACTTCAAGACGCACAAGAAGGACAACCACAGCCGTCGTGGCCTGCTGAAGCTGGTTTCCCAGCGTCGCCGGCTTCTCGACCACCTGAAGAAGTCCGACGCCGGTCGCTATCAGTCCCTGATCGAAAAGCTGGGTCTGCGTCGCTAAGGCACTAAGGTCCGCCGCTCCGCGAAAGCAGGGCGGCGGATCGCGTATTGGGAGCCCGGCGGCCGAGACAGGCCGTACGCCAGGTTCCTCAAGGGCGCCCGCTCCAACCGGGCCGTCCTTTTGTCCGAGGGTTCACGTCCTCAAACCCGCCTGTCACACTGGATGAGGATCATCGGGCCGGCTGTCCTTAGCCGTCCGCCCCCTGTCCGCCCCGATGGGAATCCGCCCGCGGGAACCGAAAGAAGAAAAATGTTCGATATCAAGCGCAAGACGATCGAGTGGGGCGGCAAGACGCTGGTCCTCGAAACCGGTCGCATCGCCCGTCAAGCCGACGGCGCCGTCCTGGCCACCATGGGCGAAACCGTCGTCCTGGCCACCGCCGTGTTCGCCAAGAGCCAGAAGCCGGGCCAAGACTTCTTCCCCCTGACGGTCAACTATCAGGAAAAGACCTTCGCGGCCGGCAAGATCCCCGGCGGCTTCTTCAAGCGCGAAGGCCGTCCGTCGGAAAAGGAGACCCTGGTTTCCCGCCTGATCGACCGTCCGATCCGTCCGCTGTTCGTCAAGGGCTTCAAGAACGAAGTCCAGGTCGTCGTCACCGTGCTGCAGCACGACCTCGAGAACGATCCCGACATCCTGGGCATGGTCGCCGCTTCGGCCGCCCTGTGCCTGTCGGGCGCCCCGTTCATGGGCCCGATCGGCGCCGCGCGCGTCGGCTGGATCAATGACGGCTACGTGCTGAACCCGACTCTCGACGAGATCAAGGAAAGCAAGATGGACCTCGTCGTGGCCGGCACCGCCGACGCCGTGATGATGGTCGAATCCGAAATCCAGGAGCTCTCGGAAGAGATCGTGCTGGGCGGCGTCAACTTCGCCCACAAGGAAATGCAGGCCGTGATCGACGCGATCATCGACCTGGCCGAGCACGCCGCCAAGGAGCCCTTCGCGTTCGAGCCGGAAGACACCGACGCCATCAAGGCGAAGATGAAGGATCTGGTCGGCGCCGACATCGCCGCTGCCTACAAGATCCAAAAGAAGCAAGACCGCTACGAAGCTGTCGGCGCCGCCAAGAAGAAGGCCGTCGCGGCCCTGGGCCTGTCGGACGAGAACCCGACCGGCTACGACCCGCAAAAGCTGGGCGCGATCTTCAAGGAACTGGAAGCCGACGTCGTGCGTCGCGGCATCCTGGACACCGGCCTGCGCATCGACGGCCGTGACGTCCGCACCGTGCGTCCGATCCTGGGCGAAGTCGGCATCCTGCCGCGCACCCACGGCTCGGCCCTGTTCACCCGCGGCGAGACCCAAGCCATCGTCGTGGCCACCCTGGGCACCGGCGACGACGAGCAGTTCATCGACGCCCTGGAAGGCACCTACAAGGAATCCTTCCTGCTGCACTACAACTTCCCTCCCTACAGCGTCGGTGAAACCGGCCGTATGGGCAGCCCGGGCCGCCGCGAAATCGGCCACGGCAAGCTGGCCTGGCGGGCTCTCCGCCCGATGCTGCCGAGCAAGGAAGACTTCCCCTACACGATCCGCCTGGTCTCGGAGATCACCGAGAGCAACGGTTCGTCCTCGATGGCCACGGTCTGCGGTTCGTCGCTGGCCATGATGGACGCCGGCGTGCCGCTGGTTCGTCCGGTCTCGGGCATCGCCATGGGCCTGATCCTGGAAAAGGACGGCTTCGCGGTTCTGTCGGACATCCTGGGCGACGAGGATCACCTCGGCGACATGGACTTCAAGGTGGCCGGCACCAGCGAAGGCCTGACCTCGCTGCAGATGGACATCAAGATCGCCGGCATCACGCCCCAGATCATGGAGCAGGCCCTGGCTCAGGCCAAGGAAGGCCGCGCTCACATCCTGGGCGAGATGAACAAGGCCATGGACGCGCCGCGTGAAGACGTCGGCGACTTCGCCCCGAAGATCGAGACCATCAACATCCCGACCGACAAGATCCGTGAAGTGATCGGCTCGGGCGGCAAGGTGATCCGCGAGATCGTCGCGACCACCGGCGCCAAGGTCGACATCAACGACGACGGCGTGGTCAAGGTCTCGGCCTCGGACGGCGCCAAGATCAAGGCCGCGATCGACTGGATCAAGTCGATCACGGACGAAGCGGAAGTCGGCAAGATCTACGACGGCAAGGTCGTGAAGGTCGTCGATTTCGGCGCCTTCGTGAACTTCTTCGGCGCCAAGGACGGTCTCGTCCACGTCAGCCAGATCAGCAACGAACGCGTCGCCAAGCCGTCGGACGTGCTGAAGGAAGGCCAGATCGTCAAGGTCAAGCTCCTGGGCTTCGACGACCGCGGCAAGACCAAGCTGTCGATGAAGGTTGTCGACCAGGAAACTGGCGAAGACCTGAGCAAGAAGGAAGCGGCGGCCGAAGAAGCGTAAGGCTTTTTCCGCTTCCCATTCCGGACGCTATCAGGCGGGCGGCTCCGAAAGGAGCCGCCCGTTTTGCGTTTGGAGCTACTTAGCTGGCGTAGCAGCTGCGTCGCGAGCGTCGCACGCACATCTACCTATCTCGTCCGACCATGGCATCGTGAAGCGCGCGAGCTTCGGCGGGGCGCAGCACATGCAAGCCATTCCAATCGCGGATGGCTATCGAGCGGCTCAACAAGTCATGGTCGATCGAGATGAGGAAGCGGCCATACTTCCGAGCTTCCCATGCGTGCTTCAGGTCGGGCACGATGTTTTCGGGCTTCTTCTTGCCCATGAGCGCGTCGGTAAAAGCCGCCATGTTGGCCCGCTCTTCCGCGTTTAGTCCTACCTGAACCGACCTTTGTAATTTGGCGGCCGCCTTTTTCACATGAGCCGGTGTTGAGGGCATATCGACCTCCCGAGCCACGGAATAGGGCATCAGTAGCTGAATGTCCCCAGAGGCGGCGAGGACATTCATGTCCGCGTCAGAACTGTCGGCGATCAGATTCAGAATCTGGCTGTCGAGGAAGACCTTCTCATGCCGATTCATGCGCAGAGGAGTGGCCTGACGACGACGCGGTGATGGTGTTTGAGAAAGGTTCGACATGCAGGCAGCTTACATACGGTCGGATGCAGGAGAAATGGCCCGAAACCAGTCGCCACCCGACCTCCAGGGTCGGTGCGATCCTTACATCTCTTAGAGGCTGCAGCGTGCCGAGGCGTACAGGTCTGTCAAGGACGGCCCTCCGGGCCGCCGCGGCGCGGCCGGTCGAAGACCGGTCCTTGAGAGACCTGTACGCCTCGGCGATCGTCTCGCCGTAAGATGTAAGGACGGCTCCGCCCGCAAGGGGCGGACAAGTCAGGCGTTGTGTTGGCGGGGGTGAGTACGACTCCATCCCCCTTAGGCATGCGCCCCTTCCGCCCAACCCTACCGCTTCGGCGTCACCGTCACGACCACCGCGTCGGCCGGACCATTGCCGCCCCGGCACGCGGCCCACTTGAACTTCAGGTCCATGCAGACCCAGACCTCGGTCAGACGGCCTTGTTTGACCCGGACATTGAGGCCCTCGGCCGCCACGCCGCGATTGCGGGAAATGAAGGCCTGGCGGATCTCGCCGGCGGTCATGGTTCCGTCGGGACCGGGATCAAGGTCGGGAACCTTCAGGCGCTCGCGCACCTGTCGCGTCTTCTTGAAATAGGCCTCGGGCGTGTCCCAGGCACAGGTCCCATGCGCCTGCCATTCGTGCTGCAGCAGCCAGGGCGAGGGCGTCATGCACAGGTTGGCCTTGACGGTCGCGGGGCTCATCGGCGGGCTCATGCGGCAGTAGCGGGGATGGACCCTGTCTGGCCCGTTCGGCCAAAGGCCATGCACCGTGAAGCCGAAGCTGTTGGCCTGGCACTGGATGGCCTTGTCGGACTCCGGGATCGCCGAACGACACGACTCCGGCGACCAGTATAGCGCCAGCAGATAGGCCGCGATCGGCACGTCAGGATGGATCTCGTCGGGCGGCGGGATCTCGGCCGGCGCCGGGGTCACCGACGTCGGCAGGGCGCAGGATTTGAGGTCCGAAGCCTGGGCGACGCCGGCGATGGACAGCAGGGCGGCGACGACAATGGCGGTCTTCATGATCGGCTCCGGACGCTCCAAACGGCGCGGATAGGGACCCGCGCCGCTTCGTCCGTCAAGCGCCGCTCAGCGCCGGGCTTCGGTGGCCATGCGCACGGTTAGCGCCGTTACGATCCGTCAGCGCCGCGCCCTGGCGAAGACGCGCGTCTCATAATTGACACACAGGTCGCAATTGCGAGCGATTATCATTGCGACTGCGTCTCAAGGTCGCTAAGAACGCCTCGCAATTTCAGGACGGGCGCCGTTCGCGCTCACTGGGGACAAGATCAACATGCGTAATCCGACCTTCGCTGGCATTGTGAGCCGGCCTCGCCGCGCCTTGGGCGTCGCCGCCGTCGCCGGCCTCGCGGGCCTTGGCCTGGCTCAGGCCGCCTCGGCCGCCGAAGTGGACGCCGCGGCGCCGATCGCCACCGCGTCCGCCGCCGACAAGAACGAGGTTTCCGGCGTCAAGATCGACGGCAAGCGGGTCGCCGATCCGTCCTCAAGCAAGTTCACCGCGCCGCTGCTGGACACGCCGCGCTCGGTGACGGTCATCCCGTCCAAGATCATCGAGCAGACCGCCGCCACCTCGCTGGCCGACATCCTGCGCACCTCGCCGGGCATCACCTTCGGCGCGGGCGAAGGCGGCCAGCCCCTGGCCGACCGTCCGTTCATCCGTGGTCAGAGCTCTGGAAACAACGTCTTCGTCGACGGCGTGCGCGACAGCGGCGGCCAGACGCGCGAAGTGTTCAACCTTGAGCAGGTTGAAGTCATCAAGGGTCCGGACTCGGTCTATAGTGGCCGCGGTTCCGGCGGCGGCAGCATCAACCTGTCGTCAAAGTCTCCCAAGGCCGACAGCTTCGTGGCCGGCTCGGCCGCTGCGGGCACCGACCAGTATTATCGTGTCACCGCCGACGGCAACTACGCTTTCGCCAAGAACGCCGCGCTGCGCCTGAACCTGATGGCCACGGGCGGCGACACGCCCGGCCGTGACAGCGTGTCGTTCAAGCGCTGGGGCGTCGCGCCCTCGCTGGCCTTCGGCATCGACACCGACACCCAGGCCACGCTCAGCTACTATCACCTGGATACCGACCAGGACCCGGACTACGGCATCCCGCTGGCGTCCAAGCGCACCTGGGGCGCGACCGGCACTGACAGCCGCACGCGTCCGGCCAGCGGCATCCTGGACGTCTCGCGCGACGCCTATTATGGCCTGGATCGCGACTGGATGAAGACCAAGGCCGACATCGCCACGATCGCGGTGCGTCACGAGATCAACGAAGACCTCGCCGTGCGCCAGGTGGTTCGCTACTCCAAGACGCTGAACGACTACTTCGTCACCAATCCCGGCGACGGCGGCGCTGCTCAGTTCGTGGCCGGCGAGTGGTGGATGCTGCGCGGGACCAAGTCGCGCTGGAACGAGACCACCACGGCCGCCTTCGTCACCGACCTGACCGGCAAGTTTGAACTGGCCGGACTGAAGAACCGCTTCAACATCGGCGTGGAGCTGTCGCGCGAAGTCAACGACAACGCCACCTACACCTTCTTCACCACCAGCGGTTCGGCTTGCCCGACCGGCTTCACCGGCGGTGGAAACGGCGGTTGCACGCGTCTGTATGCGCCGAACCCGGACGACGCCTGGGCCGGTGTCATCAATCGGGGCCCGGCCTCTCAGTCGAAGACCCGCAGCGGCTCGATCTACGCCTTCGACACGATCGACCTGACGGAAAAGCTGCTGCTGAACGTGGGCGTCCGTTACGACGACTATTCCACACGCGGCTACAACGCGACCGCGACCACCGCCAATGGCGTCGTCACCGCCGTCACCTACGCCAATCTGCCGAAGGCCAGCTGGGACTTCGTCAACTATCAGATCGGCCTGAACTACAAGCCGACGCCGTCGAGCAGCCTGTACGTGTCCTACGCCACGTCCTCGACGCCGCCGACGATCGCCGCCGGCGACCAGAACACCGCGGCCACGGCGGCCCAGGCGGTTCTGGATCCGGAAGACACCACCAGCATCGAAGCCGGCGCC
Source organism: Caulobacter sp. BP25 (assembly GCF_002737755.1). Taxonomy (GTDB): domain Bacteria; phylum Pseudomonadota; class Alphaproteobacteria; order Caulobacterales; family Caulobacteraceae; genus Caulobacter. The sequence goes on along the minus strand of NZ_PEGH01000017.1, from coordinate 636,036 downwards.
AAGTGGAACGTCTTCAATGACAAGCTGGCGCTGTCGGGCGCTGTGTTCCGCACCGAGCGCAAGAACGCCGTGATCGCCGTCAGCGCGACCCAGACCGAACAGGCGGGCGAGGTTCGTGTCCAGGGCGTTGAGCTGGGCGTATCGGGCAACATCACGAGCGCTTGGCAAGTGTTCGGCGGTTACACCTACATGGACAGCGAACTGGTGAAGGGCCCCTACACGAGCGTCAACGTTGGCGATCCGCTGGCCAACACGCCGAAGAACTCCGTCAGCCTGTTCACGACCTACCGGGTGCTGCCGCGCCTGTCGGTCGGCGGCGGCGCCTACTACGTGTCCAAGAGCTTCGGCGGCAACCAGGGCGGCGCCGGCGGCGGGACCAACAAGGTCTTCGCGCCTTCGTACACCCGCTATGACGCCTTCGCCTCCTGGAAGGTCAACGACAAGGCCGACCTACAGCTCAACGTCCAGAACCTGACGGACGAGCGCTACATCCTGCGCACCAACGGCGTGCACCACGCCGATCCGGCGCCGGGCCGCCAGGCGATCCTGACCCTGAATGTGAAGTACTGATCCTCCCCTTACGGTGCTTCATGCCAACGCCCCGCCCGGCTTTTGTCGGTCGGGGCGTTTTTCCTTTTGATCTGGGCGATGATCTGATCCGGATCAAAGGAGACGCCGGCCCATCCAGCTAGGAACGGTTCGCAAAAGGATGTCGCTCATGATGCTGCAGATTCCCGAGGTGCTGACCAAGACCCAGGTGGCCGAGTGCCGGGCGATCCTCGATGCGGGGCCCTGGGTCGACGGCAATGTGACCTCGGGCTTCCAGGCCGCGCGCGCCAAGAACAACCAGCAGCTGCCGCAGGAGAGCGCCGAGGCGCGGCAGGTCGGGGCGATCATCGTCCAGGCGCTGGAGGCCAATCCGCTGTTCGTCTCGGCGGCGCTCCCGCAGACCATCCTGTCGCCGATGTTCAACCGCTATGGCGAGGGCATGGGCTTCAAGGACCATGTCGACAATTCCATCCGGCGCGATCCGGTCACCGGCCAGCGGCTGCGCACGGATCTGTCCTGCACCCTCTTCCTGGCCGAGCCCGAGGACTATGACGGCGGCGAGTTGGTGGTGAACGACCTCTATGGCGACCATGTCGTCAAGCTGGGGGCGGGGGATGCGATCCTCTATCCCAGCACCAGCCTGCACCACGTCACGACGGTCACGCGCGGCGTTCGCACGGCCAGCTTTTTCTGGATCCAGAGTCTGGTGCGCGACGACGCTAAGCGCGGCCTGCTGCTGGACATGGACGTGGCGATCCAGCGCCTGTCGCGCCAGCTGCAACCGGACAACGAGGGCATACTGTCCCTGACCGGCGTCTATCATAACCTGCTGCGCCAATGGGCCGAGGTCTGAACCGTCGAGAACGGTTCGCCTAACTCTGTTCCGCCAGGTCTTCCCCCTCGACCCTGAAGCAGGCTAAGCAGGTCGAAAATCTCGGGGGAACGACATGGCTGGCCAAGGTCAGGAACGCGCCTCGATGCGCACCGTGGTGGCGGCGTCTTCGGCCGGCACGGCGTTCGAGTGGTACGACTTCTTCATCTTCGGCAGCCTGGCCCAGGTCATCTCCAAGACCTTCTTCACCGGGCTTCCCGAGACGGCCGGCTACATCGCCGCCCTGGCTCTGTTTGGCGTGGGTTTCGCGTTCCGGCCGCTGGGCGCCCTGGTGTTCGGCAAGATCGGCGACCAGGCTGGCCGCAAGGGCGCCTTCCTGGCCACGGTGCTGCTGATGGGCGGCGCGACCTTCGCCATCGCCTTCCTGCCGACCTACCAGCAGGCGGGGATCATTTCGCCGATCCTGCTGGTCCTGCTGCGCTGCGTGCAGGGCTTCGCCCTGGGCGGTGAATATGGCGGCGCGGCCATCTATGTCGCCGAGCACTCGCCGCCCGACCAGCGGGGTTGGGCCACCTCGTGGGTGCAGACCTCCGCCGCCTTTGGTCTGTTTGGCGCCCTGCTGGTCATCCTCGCCACCCGCTGGGCCCTGGGGGTCTATGTCGGTCCGGACGCCTTTGACGCCTGGGGCTGGCGCATTCCGTTCGCCGTCTCGATCGGCTTGCTGGGTATCTCGGTGTGGATGCGGATGAAGCTGACCGAAAGCCCCGCCTTCGAGGCCATGAAGGCCGAGGGAGAGGCCTCCAAGGCCCCCTATGCCGAGGCGTTCGGCCAGTGGAAGAACCTGAAACTCGTTTTGTTGGCCTTCTTCGCCATGATGTCGGCGCAGGGCGCGGTCTGGTACACCAGCTTCTTCTACGTCCAGACCTTCATGGAGAAGTTCCTGAAGGTCGATCCGGTCACCATCAACGGCCTGATGATGACCGCCACCGCGATCAGCGCCATCTTCTATGTCGTGTTCGGTTGGCTGTCGGACCGCATCGGCCGCAAGCCCGTGATGCTGGGCGGCATGACCCTGGCTCTGCTGTTCTATTTCCCCGGCTTTCATCTGCTGGAGAGGGCGGCCAACCCCGCCCTCGCTGAGGCCAGCGCCCGCGCCCCGGTGGTGGTGGTCGCCGATCCCAAGGACTGCTCCTTGCAGTTCGATCCGGTCGGCAAGGCCGCGTTCGTCACCGCCTGCGACATCGTCAAGACCGCCCTGGCCAATGCCGGCGTCTCCTACGCCAATCAGGCCGCGCCAGTTGGCGCCGTCGCCAGCATGAAGGTCGGCGGGGTCGAGGTGGTGTCGCAAAGCGCCAAGGGCCTGCCCCCGGCTCAGGCCAAGGCCGTGAAGGCCGCTGTCGAGGCCAAGATCAAGGCCGCGCTCGTCGAGGCCGGCTATCCGGCCAAGGCCGATCCGGCGCGGATAAACCGGCCGATGATCCTGGCCGTGCTGTTCGTGTTCGTGATCGCGGCGACGGCGCTGTTCGGACCTCTGGCGGCCGCCCTGGTGGAGCTGTTCCCCACGCGCGTGCGCTATACGGCGCTGTCGCTGCCCTACCACATCGGCACGGGTTGGATCGGCGGCTTCGTGCCCTTCTTCGCCTTCGCCATCGTGACGGCGGTCGGCGATATCTATGCCGGGCTCTGGTACCCGGTGGTTTTCACCCTGATCAGCGTGCTGGCGACCATATTCTTCCTGCCTGAGACCAAGGGGCGGCCGCTGGACTAAGAACGCCTTCAGCCGGACGCGGCGACGGGCAGGGTGTCGACGACGACGCCCGCGTCCGTCAGGGCTTTCAGCAAGGCGGGCGCGAGCGGGCGAGCATACAGCCAGACGATCTGCCGGCCTTCGCGCGCGAGCGACACCAGATGACTGGCGTCTGCCTCGTCCGGCGCCAGGCGCTCGACATCGCGGCGCGCCAGCCTGACGACTTCCGGATCGGCGTCCGGCTCGATCACCACGACATCGGCCGTTCCCAGCGCGCGGGTCGCACGCAGGCTCAAAAGGTCGACCGGCCCGGCGGCGGCCAGCAGCTTCACGCCGCCCGTGCGGGGCGCGCCGTTGGCGAGCGCATCGCGTAGCAGGGTTTCGGCTCGCGCCATGTCGCCGGCCAAGGCCGCCTCCGCCGCCGAGCTGCTCAACGCCGCGCGCAGGAAGGCTCGCCGTTCGTGCAGCACCGGCAGGGCGCGCCGCACCTCGTCCTGGAAGCGTGCGAGTAGGGCGGCGACCCGGCCGATACCCTCGGGAACCTGAGCCTCGATGACGTTGCGCAACAGGCTGGCCATAACGGGCGCCGACCCGCCGGTGCCGATCGCCACGACCACCTGTCCCCGATCAATGATGGCGGGCGTGTTGAAGTCGCAGAGCGTAGGACGGTCGACGACATTGAGCAGCGCCCCGGCCGCTCGCGCGGCGGCGATGGCGGCCTGGACGAAGGCCTCGTCGGGGTCGCCCACGAACACCAGGACGGCATCCTTATAGGCCTCGGGCGAGAAGGCGTCCGGGGCCGCGAGCCGAACGACCGTGGCGGGAGAGCCCTCAAACAGCCGGGCCTTGGCCTCGGCCGCCTCGCCCAAACCGGCGATCACGACCTTGCGCCCGGCCAGGGGGAAATAGGCGGGAAACGAGTCCACGTCAGGTCCTTTGACTACTGCGACCGGCAGGCCTTGTAGGGGCCGCCCGGGAAGCCTTTGAGCATGGCTTCGGAGCCCTTGCTCCAGATTTCCGACCCGCCCGCCGTGTAGCGCGCGCCAGAGCCCGAGCGGGCCAGCTTCAGCGTTCGCGACACGCCGCCAGCCGTCACCAGGACCCGCTTCCCATGCAGGGCGTAGGCGGCGGTGAAGCTCTTGCCCGCCTCGCAACGATAGCGGATCGGTGCGTCGGTGGCGTCCGGCGCCAGGGTCGCGCAGCCCGCCGCCGTCAAGGCGAGCAGGACGAGGGGGACGAGCGCGCGCCGCATGTCGAGATCTCCTGGGGGATGGTCGATCGGCTCAGCATAGCGGGTTTGGTCGATCACGATCCAGGTGATCGCGATTTACGCTGGTCAAGCCTGATGTGAACGGTGTTAGCTTTCAGCGCGGGAGACCGCTGGGAGGCAAAAAAGCATGGCGACCACGCTGGACATCAACGGCAAGCCGGTGACCGCTCAGGCCGCGCCCGACACGCCGCTGCTCTGGGTGCTGCGCGACGAACTGGGGCTCACGGGGACGAAGTTCGGCTGCGGCGTCGCCCAATGCGGCGCCTGCACGGTTCACCTCGACGGCCAGCCGATCCGCGCTTGTGTGACGCCGATCGCCGCCGTCGGCGGGGGCAAGATCACCACCATCGAAGGCCTGGGCGGCGCCCACCCGGTGCAAGAGGCCTGGGTGCGCCATGACGTGCCCCAGTGCGGCTACTGCCAGTCGGGCCAGATCATGTCGGCCGCCGCGCTTCTGGCCGAGAAGCCCAAGCCCTCGGACGAGGACATCGACAGCGCCATGGCCGGGAACATCTGCCGCTGCGGCGCCTATCAGCGCATCCGCGCGGCCATCAAGGACGTCGCCGAGGAGGGCGCCCGATGAACGCGCCCTTCAAGCCCGAGGCGCCCAGCCGCCGTGACGTGGTCGTCGCCGCCTCGCTGGTCGGCGGCTCGTTGCTAGTCGGCTGCTCGCCGGCCGACCTTATGAGTCTCGGCTCCAAGGTCGAGGTCGGCGCTTTTGGCCCCTTCATCAAGATCGCGCCCGACGGCGCGGTGACGGTGATCTCCAAGCACATCGAGTTTGGCCAGGGCAGCCACGCGGGTCTCGCGGCGATCGTCGCGGAAGAACTAGACGCTGACTGGAGTCGGGTGCGAGTCGAGTACGCGCCGGCTAACGCCAAGCTCTATTCCAACGGCTCGGTCGGAGCGCAGCTGACCGGCGGCTCGTCGGCGATTTCCAATTCCTGGGAGCAATTACGCAAGGCTGGCGCCGCCGCCCGCGCCATGTTCGTCCAGGCCGCCGCCAATCGCTGGAACGTCCCGGTGGGCGAGATTTCCGTCAAGGACAGCGTGCTCACCCACGGCTCGGGCAAGACCGCCGCCTTCGCCGAGCTGTTGGCGGACGCGGCCAAGGTCACCCCGCCCAAGGACGTGACGCTGAAGGACCCCAAGACCTTCACCCTGATCGGCACGGACCGGGTGCGCCGCAAGGACGCCCAGGCCAAGAGCGACGGGACGGCCCGCTTCACCCAGGACGTCCGGCTGCCCAACATGCTGACGGCTATGGTCGCCCATCCGCCGCGCTTCGGCGCCAAGGTCAAAAGCTTCGACGCCGCCGAAGCCAAGAAGATCTCGGGCGTTGTGGACGTCTTCCAGATTCCGTCCGGCGTCGCTGTGGTCGCCCAGAACACCTACGCCGCCAAGCTGGGGCGCGACGCCCTGACCGTCGCCTGGGACGAGGAAAAGGCCGAAAAACGCGGCTCGGCCGCGATCACCCAGCACTTCAAGGACGTCCTCGTCGGCAAGGATACGTCGGTCAAATGGGAGCCGTTCGATCAGCGCGGCGACGCCTCGGCCCTGGCCTCGGCCAAGGGCGAGGACGTGTTCGAGACGACCTACGAGTTCCCCTATCTGGCCCACGCCACCATGGAGCCGATGAACTGCGTCGCCTCGGTCGATGGATCGAAGGTGAAACTGGTCTTCGGGTCGCAAGGTCCTACGCTGGACCAGCTAAACGCCGCCAAGATCGTGGGCTGCCTGCCCGGTTCCGTCGAGGTGGAGACCCTGTTCGCCGGTGGTTCCTTTGGTCGCCGCTCCAGCTTTCAGTCCGACTATGTCGCCGAGTGCGTCCACATCGCCAAGACGGTCGGCGAGGGGCGACCGGTCAAACTGGTCTGGACGCGGGAGGACGACATGCGCGCCGGCTACTTCCGGCCGATCGTCGTCCATGCCGTCAAGGTGCGCCTCGACAAGGACGGCTATCCCGCCGCCTGGCGCCACCGCATCGTCACCCAGTCGATCATGAAGGGCTCGCCCATGCCGGCGGGCAAGGGGCCGGATCCGACGGCGATCGAGGGCGCGGCGGACTCGCCCTACCTCAAGGCCACGCCGGTGGTGGACGCTCAGGTCGCCTGTCCGGACGTGGGCGTGCCGGTGCTTTGGTGGCGCTCTGTCGGCGCGACCCATACCGCCTTCGTGATGGAGCATACGATCGACCAGCTGGCCCGAAAGGCCAGCCAGGATCCGGTCGACTACCGCCGTGCGCTCTATCGCAAGGCTGGCGCCGATCGCCATCTGGCCGTGCTGAACCACGCCGCCGAGAAGGCCGGCCCCCTCGCCACGGCGGGTTGGACGCGGGGCGTGGCGGTGCACGAGAGCTTCGGTTCGGTCGTCGCCCAGGTGGCGGAGGTCAAGCTTGAGAACGGCGTTCCACGCGTCGGCAGGGTGGTCACGGCCATCGACTGTGGCGTCGCGATCTCCCCCGACCAGATCGCCGCCCAGATGGAAGGCGGGACCTGCTATGGCCTGTCAGCGGCGCTGTTCGGCCAGGTGACCCTGACGGACGGCGTGGTCGACCAGGGTAATTTCGACACCTATCGCGTGCTGCGGATCAACGAGGCGCCGACGGTGGAGACCCATATCCTGCCCTCTGGAAACCCGCCCAGCGGGGTGGGCGAGCCTGGCACGCCCGTCATCGGGCCCGCCGTGGCCAACGCCCTTTTGGCGCTCGACCAGCGGGCCACGTCTCGGCTTCCCCTGATCCGGGACACCTGACGAAGCGGCAGGCTGGACGGAATCGACCTATCCGAGCATTGTGGCCCTGTTCGCCAAAGCGTGGGGTATTCATGGCCGAGCTGTCCGGTTCCTCGGAAGACCAGATCGAGGACGATGTGGCGGAGTTCCGCGCGGCGCTGTCGCGGATCCGCGAGGACCACCGGAGGGTCTTACTGGTTCTCGTGCCCCGTCTCGCCGCCATGCAGGAACGCGGTGACACCGAGGGCGCGCTGGCCCTGGTCGGGAAGATCAGGCAGATCCTCAGCGATCCCGACCGACCGCTCCAATAGGCGACAAAAACCGAGCCAGATCCTCGGGCCGGTCGATGTCGAGCAGCACGCCAGGATCATCGACCTTCACGGCGATGAGGCGCGGCCCGGCTTCGGCCAGCAACCTGCGTGCGCCTTCGTCGCCTTTGAGCCGCTTGAGCGCCCCTAGCCAGTCGGCGCCGAACAGGACCGGATGGCCGCGCCGGCCGGCATGGATGGGGACAACGATCCGGTCCGGCTGGTCTAAGGTCGCCGCCAGCTTCGCAGGGGTTTCGGGAGCGATCGCTGGCATGTCGCCCAGGAAGACAAAGCTCCCTGCCGCGTCGGCCGGCAGCGCGGCTGCGGCGGTCCTCAGCGACGCCCCCATGCCCTCCGCCGCGTTCGGAACGGAAACAATGACCATGCGGTCGGCCGCGTCCAGCCGCGCGGCGGTGGCGTTCAGCGCGGCGACCAGACGTGGATCGTCGTCGACCGCTACCCAAACCCGTCGCACGGGCGCGGCGAAGGCGGTCCGCAAGGCCCCCGTCAGCAGGGGCGCGCCGTTCAGCGCAGCCAGCAGCTTGTCGCCGCCAAAGCGAGCGCCGCGCCCGGCCGCCAGGACGATCGCCTCCAAGACCGGGGCCCCTGAAACGGGTGTATGGCTTTGCGTCATCGGTTCCAACGCCTATCTTGTCGACAGACATGACGCCCTATGACGACATCGCCGCGCAAGCGGTCTTGGCCGCGCCCAGCCCGCCCGTCTTGGTGGACGGTTTCGGCCGCGCCGTCACCTATCTGCGTGTCTCGGTGACCGACCGCTGCGATCTGCGCTGCGTCTACTGCATGGCCGAGCACATGACCTTCCTGCCGAAGGCCGAAGTGCTGACCCTGGAGGAGCTGGATCGCCTGGCCTCGACCTTCATCGGCCTGGGCGTGCGCAAGCTGCGCCTGACCGGTGGCGAGCCCCTGGTCCGCAAGGGCTTCATGACCCTGGTCGAGCGGCTGTCGCGGCACCTGGCGTCCGGCGCGTTGGACGAGCTGACCCTGACCACCAACGGCGCCCAGCTTGAGCGCTACGCGGCTGATCTCGCCGCCCACGGCGTGCGGCGGATCAACGTCTCGCTCGACACCCTGGACCCCGCCGCCTTCCGACGCTTGACGCGAGGTGGCGACGTGGCGCGGGTGATCGCCGGGATCGACGCGGCCCAGGCCGCTGGCATGGCGGTCAAGATCAACGCCGTGGCGCTGAAGGACGACAACGCCAAGGCCCTTCCGGACCTGATCGCTTGGGCCCACGCCCGCAGCTGCGACATCAGCCTGATCGAGACCATGCCGCTGGGCGAGGTCGAGCAGGACCGCACCGACCAGTTCCTGTCGCTGGCCGAGGTGCGCCGCGACCTCTCCTCGTACTGGACGCTGGAGGACATCCCGCTCGTCACCGGCGGGCCGGCCCGCTACGTCCGGATCGCCGAGACCGGCGGGCGCCTGGGCTTCATCACCCCGCTGAGCCACAATTTCTGCGACGCCTGTAATCGGGTGCGCCTGACCTGTACGGGCACGCTGCACACCTGCCTTGGCCGCGATGACGCCAGCGACCTGCGGGCCGTGCTGCGTTCGGAGGCCGATGACGGGGGTCTTCGCCAAGCCATCTTCGCGGCGATCGGCGCCAAGCCCCAGGGACACGACTTCCAGATCGCCGCCGCTCGGCCCGCCGTGGCGCGCCACATGTCGACCACGGGAGGCTGAAGATGGCGCGCGTGCTGCTGTTCGGACGGCTGGCGGACCAGGCTGGCTGGCGTGACCGCTCGGTCGAGGCCCGTGATCTCTCCGCCCTGCGCGCGGCCCTGGCGGACGAGGATGCGGGCCTGGGCGAGGCTCTCGCCGCGCCCGGCGTGCAGGTCGCCGTCGACAAGGTTCTGGTCCGAGGCGAGGCGGCTCTCGCGGCCAGCGCCGAAGTCGCCTTCCTGCCGCCGATGAGCGGCGGATGAAAATCGCGTTGACCGACCTGCCGTTCGAGCCGGGCGCGCTGGTCACGGCCTTCTGCGCCGATCGGTCCGAGACAGGAGCCGTGGCGACCTTCGTCGGGCTCGCGCGGGCAGAGCAGGGGGCCGCCGCGGCCCTGGAGCTCGAGGCCTATCCCGGCTTCACCGACGCCGCGATCGCCGAGATCGCGGCCAAGGCCGTCGCGCGATTTCACCTGCAGGATGTCCAGGTGGTCCACCGCATCGGCCGTATCGCGCCTGGCGAGGCCATCGTCTTTGTCGCCACGGCCGCTGGCCACCGCCGCGAGGCCTTTGAGGCCTGCGACTTCCTGATGGACTATCTGAAGAGCCGCGCGCCCTTCTGGAAGAAGGAGCACGGCTCCGACGGCGTGCGCTGGATCGAGCCGACGGACCGCGATAGGACCGACGCGCAGCGCTGGGACTGAGTTGGGAGAAATGCATGGCGGACGCGGGCCTTAAGCCAGGCGGCGGGATCAAGCCGGAACTGCCGTTCACGCCGGTGCGCGTGGCGGTGCTGACCGTCTCGGACACCCGCGACGAGTCGACCGACACCTCGGGCCAGATCCTGGTTGAACGCATCAAGACCGCCGGCCATGAACTGGCGGGGCGGGTCGTGGTCCGCGACGACGTCGAGAAGATCCGCGCCCAGGTCCGCGACTGGATCGCCAGCAAGGGCGTCGACGCCATCGTCACCACGGGCGGCACGGGCCTGACCGGCCGCGACGTCACGGTCGAGGCGCTGGAGCCCTTGTTCGACAAGAAGATCGACGGCTTCTCGGTGGTGTTCCACCTGGTGTCCTACGCCTCGGTGGGGCTCTCGACCCTGCAGTCGCGGGCCACGGCGGGCCTGATCGACGGCGTCTTCGTCTTCTGTCTGCCGGGCAGCAACGGCGCGGTGAAGGACGGCTGGGACAAGCTCATCTCCGCGCAGTTGGACAGCCGCCACAAGCCCTGCAACATGGTCGAGCTGATGCCCCGCTTGCTTGAAAAATGAGACTTATGGAACGATGAGCAAGCTCACCCACATCGACGACCAGGGCCGCGCCCGCATGGTCGACGTCTCGGACAAGCCGGCGACGGCGCGCGAGGCGGTGGCCAGCGGCTTCGTGCGGATGAGCGCCGAGACCCTGGCCCTGGCGGTGTCGGGCTCTGGCCGCAAGGGCGACGTGCGCGCCGTGGCCGAGCTGGCCGGGGTGATGGCGGCCAAGAAGACCTCGGACCTGATCCCGCTGTGCCATCCGCTGGCGCTGTCGAAGGTCGAGGTGTCGGTCGAGCCGGCTGAGGGCGGTCTGTCGGTGACCGCGCGGGTCAAGACCACCGGCCCCACCGGCGTCGAGATGGAAGCCCTGACGGCGGCCTCGATCGCCTGCCTGACAATCTACGACATGCTGAAAGCCGCCGAGAAGGGCATGGTCATCGAGGCCGTGCGACTGCTGGAAAAGACTGGCGGCAAGTCTGGGGATTGGTCGGCGGGGGGCTAGGGGCGGGGCCCTAAGCCGCCGCCGCGCTTCGCGCCTCGGCGCTGATGCGCAGTTCGCCCATGCGCTGGGCCAGGCGCGTGGCTTCCTGGGCCAGGGCGTGGCTGGCGGCGGTGGTCTCTTCGACCATGGCAGCGTTCTGCTGGGTGACCTGGTCCATCTGGGCGACGGCGCCGTTGACCTCCACCAGGCCACGGGCCTGTTCGGCGGCCGAGGTGGCCATCTCGCGCACGAGGCCGTCGATCTGCTGAACCTCGGTGGCGATGGCCCGCAGGACCTCGCCCGTGCGGCCCACCTGCTGAACGCCGTGGTCGACCTCGGCCGAGCTGGTGTCGATCAGATCCTTGATCTCCTTGGCCGCGTCCGCCGAACGTTGGGCGAGCGCGCGGACTTCCTGGGCGACCACGGCAAAGCCGCGACCGGCCTCGCCGGCCCGCGCGGCCTCCACGCCGGCGTTCAGCGCCAGAAGGTTGGTCTGGAAGGCGATCTCGTCGATCACGACGATGATCTGGCCAATGCGCGACGAGGATTTCTCGATCGCCTCCATGGCGCCGACGGCCTGGTCGACGATGTCGCCGCTGGCGCCGGCCGCCTCGCGCGCCCGCTCGACCACCGAGCGCGTGCGGCTGGTCGTGTCAGCCGTCTGGCGCACCTTGGCGGTGATCTGGTCGAGGGCGGCGGCGGTTTCTTCCAGGCTGGCCGCCTGTTGCTCGGTGCGGCGGGCCAGGTCATCGGCGGCGGCCGTGATCTCGCGAGAGCCGCCGTGGATCATGTTGGTGGCTTCGAGCGAGGCGGCGATCACGCCCGACAGCTTCTCGACGGCGGCGTTGAAATCAACCCGCAACCGCTCGTAGCCCTCGGGGAAACTTCGGTCGATTCGATGGGAGAGGTCGCCGTTCGATAGGTGGTCGAGCGCTTCGGCCAGGCTGCTGACGATAGCCTTCTGCACGGCGTCGGCCTCGTCGCGTTGGCGCTCGGCCTCGCGGCGCTCGATCTCCAGCGCTTCGCGCACGTCGGCGGCTTCGAGGTCCTTCTGGCGCGCCTCGATCGTGTCGTGGAAGGTGCGCAGGGCGTGGGTCATCTCGCCGATCTCGTCGCGGCTCTTGATCACGGGAAGCGCGACATTGACGTCGCCTGCCGCCAGGCCGCGCAGGGCGTGGGTCACCGCCTTCAAAGGCAGGATCAGACCATGGCGCACGCCAAAGATCAGCAGGCCGGCGACGAAGGCGGCTGCCAGTAGAAGGGCGCCCATCACCGCCTGGCCCACCAGGCCCAGGGACTTTGCTTCGTCGGCGTCGCGGGTGGCGGCGGCCTCGATCTTCTCGGAGGCCGCCTCCATCTTGCCCTCTAGCGCCGAGAATTGCGTGGCGAAGCCGGGTAGGCGCGCGCGCGCGCCAGCCGGGTCTGTGTCGGCGATCGCGGCAATGCCGTTGGCGGCGGCGATATAGGCGGCCAGTGGAGTCTTGACCTCGGAGAGAGCCGCGCTGATCGCGGGGTCATCGGCCAGTTGGCCGCCTTCGGCGATGTCCTGCTTGAAGGCGGCGGTGTGCTCGGCCAAGTCGGCGCGCACGGCCTTGAGGTCGACGCCCAGCGCCGGATCGTTGGACATGATCGCGCCCATGACATCGGCGCGCAGAGCGTCGTGCATCATGTCGCCGTGCATGTGCAGGCGAAGAATCTTCGCCGAGCCCTCGGCGCGAACCAGGGCGGCGTCCAGGCTGTGGGCCACCCAAAGCCCCGTTCCGGCCGTCGCGGCGCACAGCAGGGCCGCGCCCGCCGCCGCGCCCATGACCTTCCGTCCGAGGGACGCCATGTCGATCTCTCCGCCTTCGCTTGATGGCGAGGAGGATGCGCGATGATTTGGCTAACGCTATTTAACCGCGTCGCCCAACCGACAGTGGCATAGTGTCGCGCCGTCCCGTGACGTGGGCGTTCAGGCGACGACGACCTGTCCGTCGCGGACAGCAACGGGCCAGGGCGTCAGCGCTTCGCCTGGGCAGGGGCCGGCGACGCACGCTCCGCCGTCGATCTTGAACAACGCGCCATGCCCCGCGCACAGGATGTAGTCGTTCTCGCGCGTCAGATAGCGGCCGGCGAAGCCCGCCAGCGGCCAGCCGGCGTGCGGACAGCTGTCCACATAGCCGACCAAGCTCTCGCCCTGGCGCACGACGAACCCGGCGAACAGGGCCTCGCCCTCGCGGAACCTGAACCCCTTGGAGCCAGGCGAGGGAATCTCGTCCAGCGCGCAGAGCAGGGTTCCGGCCGCCGGTCGGGCGGGGTTATCGGGATCGCCGCGCAAGGCCGTGTCTTGGGCTAGAGCGAGCCGACCGCCACACGCCAGGGACGGACCTCGACGCTCTCGAACACGCCGGCGGCGGTGAACGGGTCGTTGTCGGCCTGGGCCTGGGCGGCGGCCAGATCGTCGGCCTCGACGATCAGCAGCGAGCCGATCGGATTGCCGTCGTCGCCCAGCAGGGCGCCGGCCAGCTTCAGGCCCTTGGACTGGTTCAAGTAGTCGAGGTGCGTGGGCCTGGTCGCCAGACGGGTGTCCAGCGCGCCGGGCTTGTCCTTGCAGATGATGGCGAAGAGGGCCATGCGGCGATCCTTATTGAGGTTAGAGGCTTTCGGACTTCAGCGGTCGGGCCAGCAGGGCGGCGATGGCGGCGTCGACCGCCAGCTCGCCGTCGAGGATGGCGGCGACCGCCTCGCAGATCGGGACCTCGACGCCCAGCTTGCGGGCCAAGGCGCGGACGGCCGGCGCCGAGGCCACGCCTTCGGCGACCGACAGCTTACCGGCCAGGGCCTGCTCAAGGGTCAAGCCCTGGCCCAGGGCCAGGCCGACGCTCATGTTGCGCGACTGCGGGCTGGAGCAGGTGAGCACCAAGTCGCCCAGACCGCACAGGCCATTCAGGGTCTCGGCGCGCGCGCCCAGGGCCACGGCCAGGCGGGTCAATTCAGCGAAGCCGCGCGTGATCACCGAGGCATGGGCGCTGCGGCCCAGGCCCTTGCCCTCGACCACGCCACAGGCGATGGCCAGGACGTTCTTCACCGCGCCGCCGGCCTCGGCGCCGATCATGTCGCCGGCGACATAGGGCCGGAAGGTCGGGGTGGCGATGGCGTGGGCGATGCTTCTGGCCAGGCCTTCTTCGTCGCAGGCCAGGGTGACGGCGGTCGGCAGGCCGCGAGCCACCTCGCCGGCGAAGCTGGGACCCGACAGCACCGCGATCGGCGCGCCGGGAACCGTTTCGATCGCGACCTCGGTCATCAGCTTCAGCGAGCCTTGCTCGACGCCCTTGGCGCACAGCACGACCGGGACGTCCGGCTTCAGGTGCGGGGCCAGGGCGACCAGCGCCGAGCGCAGATGCTGGGCGGGCGCGACGGCCAGGATCAGATCGCAGGCGGCTAGATCGGCCATGGCCGACGCGGCATGGATCGTCGGCTCCAGCGCGACACCAGGCAGGAACAGGGCGTTCTCGTGGCCTTCGTTGATCGAGGCCACGACCTCGGTCTCGCGGGCCTGCAGGGTGACCCGCAGCCCGGCTCGGGCGCAGACCTGGGCCAGGGCCGTGCCCCAGGCGCCGGCGCCGATCACGCCCGCGTGGTGAAAGGTCATGCCTTGGCTCCCTTGCGGCCGTAAGCGTTGGCGGGATTGGCAAGCGCGGCGGCCTCGTCCAGCGGCCAGCGCGGACGGGCGACGGCGTCGAGGTCGTCGAAGATTCCGAGGGCCAATCGCTCGGCGCCGGCCAGAGCGATCATGGCCGCGTTGTCGGTGCAGTAGGCCAGCGGCGGGGCGGCGAACGAAAAGCCGTTCTTCTCGCAGTTGGCCAGCAGGGCCGCGCGGACCGCGCCATTGGCCGCGACGCCGCCGGCGACGACGAAACGCAGGCCCTCCGGCCCGTGGCTTTCCTTGTAGAGCTTCATCGCCCGGTCGACCCGCTCGGAGAGCTGGCGGGCGATGGCGGCCTGAACGCCGGCGGCCAGATCGCGGCGTTCCTCGTCGGTGGTCAGGGTCTCGGCGATCCGTGCGGCCGCCGTCTTCAAGCCCGAGAACGAGAAGTCGCAGTCCTTGCGGCCCAGCAGAGCCCGGGGCAGCGGATAGCGGTCGGGATTTCCGCCTACCGCCAGCTTCTCCAGCGCCGGGCCGCCGGGATAGGGAAGGCCCAGGCTCTTGCCGATCTTGTCGAAGGCCTCACCGGCCGCGTCGTCGATCGTGGTGCCCAGCCGCTTGCACGCGCCGACGCCAGCGACTTCCAGCAACTGGCAGTGACCGCCGGACACCAGCAACAGCAGGAAGGGATAGGCGACCTCGGCGCCCAGACGGGCCGAGACGGCGTGGCCTTCCAGGTGATTGACCGCCACCAGCGGCACGCCGCGCGCCAGCGAGACGGCCTTGCCGAACGCCAGGCCGACCATGACACCTCCGACGAGACCGGGGCCCGCCGTGGCCGCCACGCCGTCAAGCTCATCGAAGCCAAGCCCCGCCGCGCGCATGGCCTCGGCGGCGATGGCGTCGATCGATTCCACGTGGGCGCGTGCGGCCAGCTCGGGCACCACGCCGCCGAACGGCGCGTGCTGCTCGAACTGGGTTCCGATGATCGACGACAGCACGCTGACGCGCCCGTCCTCGTCCCGGCGCACGACCGAGGCCGCGGTCTCGTCGCAGCTGGTCTCCAGGCCAAGGACCGTGAGCCCCTGGGGCTTAAGGCCAAAATACGTAGGGACTGTCATTCGGTTGCGGGCCTTTCGCCGCTCCTGTAGCAGCGAGGATGAATTTCGCTTCCGCAGGTAACGTTCCGACCGTGTCCCGGCAACCTCCCATCCGCATCGGCGCGCGCGGCTCCAAGCTCTCGCTGGCGCAATCTGGGCTGATGCAGGCCCGCATCGCTGCGGCGCTTGGCGCGCCGGCCGGCGCTTCCAAGGACGAGATCGAGGCCTACGCCCCGCTGATTCCGATCGTCACCAGCGGCGACCGCATCCAGGACCGCCGCCTGATGGAGATCGGCGGCAAGGGCCTCTTCACCAAGGAAATCGAAGAAGCCCTGCTGGATGGCCGCATCGACTGCGCCGTCCATTCGCTGAAGGATATGCCGGCCGAGTTGCCGCCGGGCCTCGTCCTGGCGGCGACGCCCGAGCGGGAAGATCCTCGCGACGCTTTCATCAGCCATATCTGCGAGCGGCTGGAGGACCTGCCCAAGGGCGCGCGCCTGGGCACCGCGTCCTTGCGCCGCCAAGCCCAAGCCCTGCATGTGCGGCCCGACCTCGAAATCGTCATGCTGCGCGGCAACGTCGACACGCGCCTGGCCAAGCTGGAGCGAGGCGAGGCCGACGCCATCCTGTTGGCCCAGTCGGGTCTGAACCGCCTGGGCCTTGGCCATCTGACCAAGAGCTGGATCGACCCCGACGCCTGTCCGCCCGCGCCTGGCCAAGGCGCCCTCGTCATCGAGACCCGCGCCGAGGACGTGGGCGCGCCCTGGCTGGACGCGGTCCGCTGCCGCCCGACGACGATCGCCGTCGCCGCCGAGCGGGGCGCATTGCTGGCCCTGGAGGGCTCTTGCCGCACCGCCATCGGCGCTCGCGCCACGCTTGACGGCGCTCGGCTGTCGATGATCGTCGAGGCGCTGACGCCGAATGGGTCGCAGCGCTTCCGCCGCCAAGGCGAGATCACCCTGTCGGGCGCCGATGACGCGGGTGAAGCCCTGGCGCTGGGCCTGGATCTTGGTCGTCAGGTCCGCGCCGAAGGCGGCGACGCCATCCTGCTGCCGGAATAGGGCATGGGCGAGGGCGCGCCGGTCTGGATTACCCGCGCCCGCCCCGGCGCCGAGGCGACCGCCGCCCGCGTGTCGGCTCTAGGCTTTAAGCCGATCGTCGATCCGCTGCTGGAGATCGTGCCGATCGCGGCGTCGATAGACCTGACCGGCGTTTCGGCCCTGGCTTTCACCAGCGCCAATGGCGTCCAGATGTTTTCACGGCTTTCCGACGCGCGGAGCCTGCCTGTCTTCACCGTGGGTCGCGCGACGGCCTTGGCGGCGAGCGAGGCGGGGTTCGCTAGCGTCGCCAGCGCCGACGGCGACGTCGAGGATCTCGCGCGCCTGATCACCATCGCCGAGACTGGCTTGGTCCTTTGGGCGGGCGCCCAGGAGCCGGCGGGCGATCTCGTCGCGGCGCTGAACGCGGCCGGTGTCGCCGCGCGCGGCATGGTGGTCTACGAGACGGTCGAGCGAACGCCCTTGGACGCCACTCTGGCCCTGCTGGACCAGCCGCTTACGGTCCTCCTCCACTCGCCGCGCGCCGCGCGCCGCCTGTCCCAGATCCTGAGCCTTAGGCCCGCCCGCGCCCTGCGCGTGCTCTGCCTGTCCGAGGCCGTCGCCGCCGGCCTCTCGCCCCTCGCGGGCTCGAGTTCTGTGGCCTGCGCGCCGCGCCCTGACGAAACCGCGCTGCTCTTCCTCCTGACGGCTTAAGCTCAAAGTTGCGCGGCGCGGCGGCGTGGGGCACGAATGGCGTATGAACGCCGCTCCCGATCCCGCTGAAATCGTCGCGCCCAGCGATCCGGCGCTTTACGCGCGCAAGAAGGTGATGGGGCCCAGCGTCTGGGTATGGCTGTTCCTCTGCCTGCTCTGCGCCCTCTCGGGCGCTGGGGTGGCCTGGTTCGGTCCGTCGCTGTTCCCGGCCAAGCCGGCGTCCGCGCCGGCCGCGCCGATCACCTTCGCCCTGAGTCCGAAGCCAGCTGTCGATCACGCGGCGCCGACGGCGGCCCTCCCTGCGGAGCCGGACGAAGCGATCCCCGTCGCCCCCGCAGCGGATGTCGAGCGCCTGGACGGCCGGATCGCGGCCCTTGAGACCACGCAGCAGAGCGTGGCGGACGCCGCCGCCGCCGCCCTGGCGGTCTCAACCCTGGCCGATGCGGCCGACGGTTCTCGCCCATTCGCCGAAGAGCTGGCGGGCCTGCAAAGGCTGCTGCCCGGGTCGTCCAGCCTGCGGGCTCTCGAACCCCTGGCCCGCCTGGGCGCGCCGACCCGCGCCGGGCTCGCCCTTCAGTTCGGCAACCTCGCCGGCCGCGCCGCCAGCGCCGCGCGCAATCCGGGCGCCGACGCCGATCTCTTCGCGCGCATCCGTTATGCGCTGTCGAGCATCGTCTCCATCCGC
Organism: Caulobacter sp. BP25; assembly: GCF_002737755.1. Classification (GTDB taxonomy): domain Bacteria; phylum Pseudomonadota; class Alphaproteobacteria; order Caulobacterales; family Caulobacteraceae; genus Caulobacter. Next base: position 618,012 of record NZ_PEGH01000017.1, on the reverse strand, counting down.
CATGTCGGTTCGATCAAGGGCTCGACGCCCGACGCCATCCTGGCCCGTACCCAGACGCTGCTGGACGAAGGGGATGTCGAGGGCGCGGTGGCCGCGCTGGGGGCGCTGCCCGACCCGTCGCGGGAAGTGCTGGCCCCGTGGTTCGCGGCCGCCAACCGCCGCATCGAGATCGACCGCCACGTCGGCTCGGTTCGCGCCGACGCCCTGGCGGCCCTGTCACGCATCGCGCGGACGGCCCCATGACCCGCGTCGCCTTCGCCCTCTTCCTGGTGGCCGCCGTCGCGGTCAGTGTCCTGGCCCTGACCGGCGAGCCCGGCCGGGCGTCGCTGGAGTGGATGGGCTGGCGGATCGAGATGACGGCCGCCGCCGCCGCCCTGCTGACCCTATTCTCCGCCCTGCTGTTCACCGTGCTGTGGCGAGGCGTGATCTGGATCGTCGAGGCCCCCCACCGCGCCGCCCGCGCCCGGGCCGAGGCCAAGCGCAAACAGGCGATCGAGGCCTTGACGCGTGGTTTCCTGGCCGTGGCCGCCGGTGACGGCTCCGAGGCCCGGCGCCTGGCCCAGAAGTCGGCCGAGCTGGCCGAGGACGCGCCTGGCCTGGTCCGGGTGCTCGCCGCCCAAGCCGCCGAGGCGGCTGGCGATCGCGGCGCGGCCGCCAGCGCCTACAACGCCATGCTGGGCTTTCCCGAGATGCGCTTGGCCGGCCTGCGCGGCCTGATGCTGGCGGCCCAGGCCGATGGCGACAAGATCACGGCTCTGCGCCATGCCGAGACCGCCTATGGCCTGGCCCGCACCGCCCGCTGGGCCTGGCGCGCCCTGCTGGAGGCGCGGCTAGAGGTCGGCGACTGGGCTGCGGCCCTTCAGCTGGTCCAAGGCGCCTTGGAGCGCAAGATTGTCTCGCCCGCCGTGGCCGAACGCAGCCGTGCGGCCCTGCTAGCCGCTTCGGCGGCCAGCCTCGATGAGGCTCCCGATCCGAAGGCCCGGGCCCAGGCGCTCGACTTCGCCACCCAGTCGGCGAAGCTCAGGCCCGACTTCGCGCCCGGCGTGATCATGGCCGCGCGCCTGCTGGCCGATGAGGGCAAGGCCGCGAAGGCGGGACAGCTGATCGAGACGGCCTGGAAGGCCCAGCCGCATCCGGCCTTGTGGCTCGCCTATCGAGACCTCAAGACCAATGAGACGCCAAAGGCTCGCGCCCAGCGCCTGGCCGCCCTAGCCGCCATGCGCCCCGAAGTGCGCGAGAGCCTGATTCTGCGTGTCGAGGCCGCCCTGATCGGCGGCGATCCGATCGCCGCCCGCGCCGCCGCCCGCCTGCTCGACCACGAGACGCCCACTGCTCGCTTCGCCGGCCTGATGGCCCGCGTCGCCGCCGCCAATGGTCAGCCCGACGAAGCCCGGGCCTGGATCGCGCGCGGCGTCGAGGCGCCCCGCGAACCCGACTGGTCCGATCTTGATCCCGAGGGACGGGCCTTCGCCTATCGGCGCGAGGACTGGGCCCGCCTGGCCGTCAGCTACGCCGAGACAGGCCAGCTGATCCATCCGCGCCACGAGCGTCGCGAGCGTACGATGAACGACTTGCCGGAAGTGCCGTCGGCCTATGTCGAATCGACGCCGTTCATCCGCGCGGCCGAGACGGGCGGCGCGCTGCTGCCCATTCCGGACGATCCGGGCGTGTTCGACGCGCCGCCGCTTCCGGACCCGCCCGAACCAGCTCCCGCGCCGCGTCGCAATTCTGGTGCAAGACGGCGCTTGGCAAGCGGCCCGCGCCCCGCTAAATAGGCGCTCCCTCCGCTCCGGGATCGCCCCGAAGCGTCCGTGGGCCGCCTTAGCTCAGCCGGTAGAGCGGCGCATTCGTAATGCGTAGGTCAGGTGTTCGAGTCACCTAGGCGGCACCACTTCCTTTCTTTCTTCGCCGAACAGCATTTGCGGGATTGCGATTGGCGACCCTCCGCTTCGTATCACTTGAATACGATGTTTGCCGCATTCAACGGAGTATCGCCCAGCGTGGTGTAGGTGCACGCTGGGTCCGGTGTCGTGTCGTAGTTAGCGATCTTCACGTCGTAGAGATTGCTACAGACGAGCTCACCTTCTCCCTTTTCGATCACGACCGTGGCGATGCCTTCGGAGACGTCCTTACCGCCCACCTTCAGGACAGCCTTCAAGAAGAGGAGCCGGGATTCCTTTTCTCCTCCCTTGGTCACGCGACGCACTTTGTAGGTCTGGCTGCGCTGGAAGGTCGTGTCGCCAAGCGACTCATAGGTTCGCTTTTCGGTCTCCTTGACGATCCCGTTCTTCGAGATCTCATAATCGGCCGATTTGCTGGATGTGGCGGCCGGCGCGGTCTGGTCGCAAGCCGTCAGCAGGCTGGCCGCGCCAAGAGTGGCAAGAGCCGAAAGAGTTATACGCATAGTCCCCCTCCACATGTTGCAACCTAGGCTTAGGTGAGCTTGGTCAAGGTTGCAATTCGACAGCGGAACTCAACCGGCAAGCTTTCGTTTGCTCCTTCAGGAAGGAGCTTCCATGTCCCCAAGCGTCGACAACGATACCGCCCTCGAGGAAGTCATGACTTTCCTCGACGCCCCGCCAGAGCCCGGCAGCGCCCACGATGCACGGTTCGGAGAGCGGCTGCGGCAGATGGTCACCGCCTCGATCCCGCTGGACGAGGGTGAGGATCCCGAGGACGGGCCGACCCTGGCGCTGGACGACTCGCTCCGCAGCCGCCTGGAGAAGGTCGCTAGGGACTGCGGCGGCAACTATTTCGGCGACCATCCCGACGGCATTGGACCGACGCTCGGCATGGATCTCAGCAAGCGCGCCCCGCGCCGCTATCCTTAGGCTAGAGCCCTTTCCGATCTGATTGGATCAATCAGATCGGATAAAAAGGGCTCTCATTCAAAAGTTTAGAGTATTTTTCGATCCGATAACCGTTTCACACTTATCGGAAAATGCTCTAGCGGGTCAGTCGTCCCAGCCTTTGCGCTTCTTCTTCTTGCCCAGGGCGAAGATGCCCGGATAGGGCCCCTTGCCGACGCGGTAGAGGCACCAGTCGTCGTCCTTGGCGCAATCGCCGTCGAAGGCGGCCTTCTTGTCGGGGTCGATGGCGGCGTACATCGGGGCGGTGAGGGCGCGCTTGCCGTCGGCCTCGGCGCAGGCGGCTTTCTCGTCGCGGGTCAGGGCCGTGACCTTCTCGTGCCGGCAGCCAAGGCTGTCGCGCAGGCTCTTGCGGGTCTCCTCGCTTTGCTCGACCAGCTTGCGCGCGGTGAAGCCCGGCGGCGCGACGATGGCGGGCGGGCCAGCTGGCGCTGCGACGGGCCTAGGCGTCGAGAGCGGGGGCAAGACTGGGGGCGAAGACGGCGCCTGGGCCGCTGGGCGCGTTTGAGCGGGGACGGGGCGGCGAGCCGGCGCTGGCGAGGCGGCGGTCGGCGCTTCGATCAACTGGGCCTCGATGGTCGGCGGCTCGATCAGGTTGGGCAGCCAGTGGGCGCCGGCGACCAGCGCCATCAGCGCCAGCGCGTGGGCGCCCACGACCACGCCCAGGGCCAACAGGTTGCGCCGCAGCGTCCTCCGTGACGACGCTCGCCAGGTTCCAAGGGCGATCGCCGTGTTCATGGTGTCTCCGAGCGCTGCGGCGCGGCGACGTCGATAGGCCCGCCATGCGGCGCAAGCGTGGCCCTAAGCGGCAACAAAAAGGCCCGACGTCGCCGCCGGCCTTTCCGTGTTTCAGCCTTGAAAGCGAGCGCTTACGCCGCAGCCTTCGCCTTGACGCCGAAGCGGCCATAGAAGGTCTCGCCCTTCTCGGCCATTTCACGCAGCAGGGCCGGCGGGGAGAACCGCTTGCCGTACTTCTGGGCCAGAGCGTCGCAGGTCTCGACGAAGGCCTTGGCGCCGACGGCGTCGATCAGGCTGATCGGACCGCCGGTCCAGGGCGCGAAGCCCCAGCCCAGGATCGCGCCGACATCGGCTTCGCGCGGATCGGTGATGACGCCTTCCTCGAAGCAACGAGCGGCCTCGACGGCCTGGCGATACAGCAGCCGGGTGCGGATTTCCTGGATCAGCGCCTGGTCAGCCTCGGCGATCTTCACCGGGGCGAGGTCCGAGAGGCCCTTCCACAGGGTTTTGGGGCCATTCTCCGGATAGTCGTAGAAGCCCTTGCCGTTCTTGCGGCCAAAGCGCTGCAGCTCGACCACCATCTTCTCGATGATCGGGGCGAACGGACGGTCCTCGAACTTGTCGCCGAGGTCCTTCTTGGTCTGCTGGGTGACCTTGTAGCCAAGGTCCAGAGCGACGTCGTCGTTCATCTCCAGCGGACCGCGCGGCATGCCCGTGGCGCGACCGACATTGTCGATGATGGCCGGGGCGATGCCGTCGGCCAGCATCTCGAGGCCTTCCTGCACGAAGGTGCCGAAGCAGCGCGAGGTGTAGAACCCGCGGCTGTCGTTCACGACGATCGGCGTCTTCTTGATCTTCAGGACATAGTCGATCGACTTGGCCAGGGCCTCGTCGGACGTCTCCTCGCCCATGATGATCTCGACCAGGCCCATCTTGTCGACCGGCGAGAAGAAGTGGATACCGATGAAGTTCTTCGGACGCACGCTGGCCTTGGACAGGCCGGTGATCGGCAGGGTCGAGGTGTTGGAGCCGAAGATGGCGGTCTCGGCCAGCTGGGCCTCGGCCTTCTTGGTCACGTCGGCCTTGATCTCGCGGTTCTCGAACACCGCCTCGATGACGAGGTCGCTGCCCTTGACGTGATCATAGTCGGTGGTCGGGGTGATCAGGGACAGGACCTTGTCGGCCTTTTCCTGGGTCATCTTCCCGCGCGAGACGGCCTTCTTCAGCAGGCTCTCGGCATAGGCCTTGCCCTTGTCGGCGGCTTCTTGCGACTGGTCGATCAGCACGGTCTCGATGCCGGCCATGGCTTGGACATAGGCGATGCCCGCGCCCATCATGCCTGCGCCCAGAACGGCGACCTTCTTGGCTTCCGACGGCGGCACGTTGGCCGGGCGGCCCGAACCCTTGCCCAGTTCCTGCAGAGACAGGAACAGGGTGCGGATCATGCCCTTGGCCTGGGGCGACATCATCGTCTTGAGGAAGTAGCGGGTCTCGATGCGGATGGCCGCGTCGAACGGCACCTGCGTGCCCTCATAGACCGCTTTGAGGATGTTCAGCTGGGCCGGATAGTTGCCATAGGTCTGTTTGCGCAGCATGGCGTTGCCCATGACGAAGACCTGGCTGCCGGTCGGAGTGTAGGGACCGCCGCCGGGCAGCTTGAAGTCCTTCTTGTCCCAAGGTGCAACAGGATCCCCTTTGGTCTTCACCCAGGTCTTGGCCGCCTCGACTTCCGCGCCCGGGGCGACCACTTCGTGGACGACCTTCAGGGCGAGAGCCTCCTGCGGCTTCATCGACTTGCCTTCCAAGAGGTACGGCGCGGCGGCCATCACGCCCATCAGGCGCGGCAGGCGCTGGGTGCCGCCGGCGCCCGGCAGCAGGCCAACCTTGGCTTCCGGCAAGGCCAGCTGGGTCTTGGGATTGTCGCCGACCACGCGGTAGTGGCAGGCCAGAGCGATCTCGAGACCGCCGCCCATGGCCAGGCCGTTGATCGCGGCGGCCACCGGCTTGCCGCAGGTCTCCAGGCCGCGGAAGGCCTTGTTCAGGGCAAAGCCCGCGTCGAACGCCGCCTTCAGGCCGGCTTCACCGCCCGCCGAGCCGCCAGCCCCCCAAGCGAATTTGGGCCGCCCGAGCCGCCCAGTTCGCCGAGGTCCGCGCCGGCGCAGAAGCCGCTGGCCTTGCCCGAGGTGATGACCGCGCCCTTGATGGCCTCGTCCGTCTTGATGCGTTCGACGATCTCGCCGATTTCCTTGATCACCGAAGCGGTCAGGGTGTTCATCGAGCGGCCGGGCACGTCGAAGGTGACCAGGGCCACGCCGTCGGAATCGACCTCGATCTTGAAGTTTTCCATAGGGATTCTTCCTCAGAATTCGATGTCATCCCGGCCGTAGCGCAGCGGAGAGCCGGGACCGTCGGAAGCTCTGAGCTTGCCGCGGTCCCGGATCGGCCCTTCGGGCCGTCCGGGATGACAGGTTAAATCAAACGCGTTCGATGACGGTGGCGGTGCCCATGCCGGCGCCGACGCACAGGGTGATCAGGGCGGTCTCCTTGTCCGAGCGCTCCAGCTCGTCGACCATGGTGCCCAGGATCATCGCGCCGGTGGCGCCCAGCGGGTGGCCCATGGCGATGGCCCCGCCGTTCACGTTCATCTTGTCGTGCGGGATATCCAGCGCCTGCATCATGCGCAGGACGACGGCCGCGAAGGCCTCGTTCAGCTCATAGAGGTCGATGTCCTTGACCTCCATGCCCAGGCGCTTGAGCAGCTTTTCGGTGACCAGCGAGGGCCCCGTCAGCATGATCGAGGGCTCCGAACCAATCGAAGCCGCGCCCTTGATCCGGGCGCGGGCCTTGAGGCCCAGGGCCTCGCCCATTTCCTTGGTGCCGATCAGCACGCCGGCGGCGCCGTCGACGATGCCCGAGCTGTTGCCGGCGTGGTGGACGTGGTTGACCTTCTCGACCTGCGGGTAGCGCTGGGTGACGACGGCGTCGAAGGCCATCTCGCCCATGCCCGTGAACGAGGGGTTCAACGACGCCAGAGTCTGCATGGTGGTCGAACCGCGGACGGTCTCGTCATGGTCCAGGATGGTCAGGCCCAGCTGATCCTTGACCCCGATCACCGACTTCTTGAAACGGCCATCGGCCCAGGCGGCCGCAGCGCGCTTCTGGCTCTCGACGGCGTAGGCGTCGACGTCGTCGCGGGAAAAGCCGTACAGCGACGCGATCAGGTCGGCCGAGACGCCTTGCGGGGCGAAGTAGGTCTTGAAGGCCGAGGACGGGTCGGTCGGCCAGGCGCCGCCGTCGCTACCCATCGGCACGCGGCTCATGCTCTCGACGCCACCGCCGATGGCCAGACCGGCTTCGCCCGAAGCGACCTTGGCCGCAGCCATGTTCACAGCTTCCAGGCCCGAGGCGCAGAAGCGGTTGATCTGCACGCCGGCGACGCTCTCGGCGTAGTCGGCGGTCAGCACGGCCGTGCGCGCGATGTCGCTACCTTGCTCGCCGACCGGGGCGACGCAGCCCAGGACGACGTCGTCGACCTTGCTGGTGTCGAGGCCGTTGCGGTCGCGCAGGGCTTCCAGGACCTGGGTGGCCAGGGACAGGGCGGTGATCTCGTGCAGAGACCCGTCCTTCTTGCCCTTGCCGCGCGGGGTGCGCACGGCGTCGAAGATGTAAGCGTCAGCCATGGAATGGCTCCTTCCTGAGAAGACCAGACGTTGAGGGTCTGTATGGTTCTTTAACTAAAGTTGAGTCTGATCGCCTCGGTTGGGAGATCAGAACATGGCTGAAGCGGCGCTTGCAACGAACCACCCGGCGGTCGAGGACTTCATCGCGCGCGGTTATCATGTGTTTCCGGATGGGGTGGACCCGGCGGCCGCCAGCCGCCTTCTCGCCAAGATCCGGGCTCTGCGGACCTTCGGCGCCGATCTCTTCCTGTCCGAGGCCGAGTTCGACGCCAACCCTCAGTACATCGGCGTCAATCCGGTGCCTGGTCGCAATCTGCTCGAGGGATTCGAGAAGGACCTGGCCTTCGTCGAGCAGGACCCGGGGATCGTCGCCGCCGTCAGCGCGCTGCTGGGCGATGACTACGAAATCCTGGTCAAGAAGCTGATCTGCGGCGTGCCCGCCAGCGTGGTTCCCGACTGGCTCAAGGCGCGCATCGCCGGCAATCCGGTCAACAATCTGGGGGCCTATGTTCGGCCGCCGTACCGCGACATCACCTATTTCTACGGCATCGACTTCCACCAGGACCTGATCGACTACCGGGACCGGGAGGCCGACTTCATCACGCTGTACGTCTATCTGCACGATGTCGGCGCGCACGACGCGCCGCTGTTCCTGCTGGAGGACAGCCACAAGTTGGCCGGGACCCTTTTCCCGCACGACCTGACCAAGAACGAGAGCGGCTGGCTTTATCGCGACGGACGCGGCGGCGAGGTTCAGACCCGCCAGCATCTGTTGACGGGAAAGACGGGTTACGCGGCCATGTGGCACGCGTGCACCCTGCACGGCACTCAGCCCGACGCGGCCGACAATGAGCGCCTCTCGCTGCGCTACCTGCTCGCGCGCAAGCCGGGGGGCGCGGCGCGGGGGATAGACGCGGTCAACGCGACCCTCCAAGGGCCGCTCAGCCTCGAGGCCACGCGCCAGGACCTCGACGCGCGCGGCAGGGCGCGGTTCAAGGGCAACAGCGTCAACAAGGCCTAGAGCAAGGCGCATTAGGGCTTCCAGTTGCCGATCGGGTACTTGCCGATCGGTTCGCACTTGAGGCCCCGCGCCGAGACCTTGGCGCGGTAGTAGAGGCGCGAGCCGAACTCCGGCGGCGGCAGCTCGCACGCGGTGAAGCCCGGGGTCCTGACCTCCAGCTTCCACTCGGCGACCTTGGAGCGCAGCAGGGTCTGACAGATGTCCTGGCCCGCCGGCTGCAGCGGCAGCTTGAACGCGCCAGGCTGGGGCCGCTTGCCGACCAGCTCGCCCGAGAAGTTCAGCGGGCGGGGGCCTTGGACGGCGCGCACGCAGACCACGGCCGAGCGGGCGTCTTGAGCGCCTTTCGGCGCCGGAGGCGCGGCGGCGGCCGGTCCGGCCAGCAGCGCGATCAAAGGCAGGGCGATCATAGCGTCCTCGCGATCAACAGCTTCATGATCTCGTTGGTGCCGCCGTAGATGCGCTGGATGCGGCTGTCCTTGTACATGCGCGCGATCGGGTACTCGTTCATGAAGCCGTAGCCGCCGAACAGCTGCAGGCAGCGGTCGACGATCTTGTTCTCCAGGTCGCTGACCCAGTACTTGGCCATCGAGGCGGTGGCCGCGTCGAGCTTGGCCTCCAGGTGCTGGGCGATGCAGTGGTTGACGAAGACCTTGGCCACGGTCGCCTCGGTCTTGCACTCGGCCAGGACGAACTGGGTGTTCTGGAAGTCGATGATCGCCTTGCCGAACGCCTTGCGGTCCTTGACGTAGGCGATGGTCAGCTCCAGCGCCCGCTCGATGGTCGCCATGCCCTGGACGGCGATGTTCAGGCGCTCCTGCGGCAGCTGGCTCATCAGCTGGAAGAAGCCCTGGCCCTCGTCGGTCCCCAAGAGGTTCTCGGTCGGGACTTTCACGTCGTTGAAGAACAGTTCGGAGGTATCCTGGGCTTCCTGGCCCAGCTTGTCGAGGTTGCGGCCGCGCTTGAAGCCCTCGACCTCGTCCGTCTCGACGAAGATCAAGGAGGTGCCGCGCGCGCCGCCGGCCGGGTCGGTCTTGGCGACCACGCAGATCAGATTCGCGGTCTGGCCGTTGGTGATGAAGGTCTTGGAGCCGTTGATGACGTACTGGTTGCCGGCCTTCTTGGCGGTGGTCTTGATGCCTTGCAGGTCCGAGCCCGCGCCCGGCTCGGTCATGGCGATGGCCGAGACCAGCTCGCCAGTGACCATGCGCGGCAGCCAGCGCTGCTTCTGCTCCTCTGTGCCGTAGTGAACGATGTACGGCATGACGATGGCGTTGTGCAGGCTGGCGCCGAAACCATCGACGCCCTTCTTGCCCAACTGTTCCATCAGCACGACCTCGTGCCGGTAGTCGCCGCCGGCGCCGCCGTATTGCTCGGGCGTGGAGAGGCCGAGCAAGCCGGCCTCTCCCGCCTTGGTCCACATGTCGCGGTCGACGCAGTGGTTCTTGCGCCATTTCGCGACGGTCTCTTCAGGCGCGTGCTCGTCGAAGAATTTGCCCACCGCGTCTTCGAAGATCGCGATGTCTTCCTCGGCCATGAAGGCCGGTTTTTCCACGTTGAGCACGCTCATGATCAGAAAGCCTCCGCAGGCAGCGCCATCAGGGTCGCCGAACCGGTCTTCAGCTTGGCCAGATGCGACGCAGCGTCAGGCAAGATGCGTTCGATGAAATATCGGCCGGTCGTCAGCTTGGTCGCGTAGAACGGGTCCGACGAGCCGGCGGCGATCTTGGTTTGGGCGGCCTTGGCCATCAGCGCCCACATGTACGCCAGGCCCGCCAGGCCGAAGAGGTGCATGTAGTCGGTCGAGGCCGCGCCGGCGTTGTCGGGGTTCTGCAGGCCGTTCTGCATCAGCCACATCGTGCCGTCCTGCAGTTGGCCCTTCACCCCGGCCAAGGCCTCGATGAACGGCTTGATAGACTCGTCGGCGTCGTTCTCGCCGATGAACTGGTCGATCTCCTGGAAGAAGGTCATGACCGCGCGGCCGCCCTTGGCCGCCAGCTTGCGGCCGACCAGGTCCAGGGCCTGAACGCCGTTGGTGCCCTCGTAGATCAGGGCGATGCGGCAGTCGCGCATGAACTGGCTGACCGGGAAGTGCTCGGTGAAGCCGCTGCCGCCGTGGACCTGCACCGCGTTGGAGCAGATCTGGAAGCCCTTGTCGGTCAGGTAGCCCTTCAGGACGGGCGTCATCAGGCTCATGTAGTCGCCCGACTTCTCGCGGACCTTCTCGTCCGGGTGGATGTGCGAAAGATCGCCGTGCAGGGCGGTCCAGAACAGGAAGGCGCGTCCAGCTTCCAGGACCGCCTTGCTGTCCATCAGCATGCGGCGCACGTCCGGGTGGACGATGATCGGGTCGGCCGGGCCGTCGGCGTTCTTGGGCCCCGTCAGCGAGCGGCCTTGCAGGCGGTCCTTGGCGAAGGCGACGGCGGCCTGATAGGCGGCCTCGCCCTGGGCCACGCCCTGCAGGCCAACGCCCAGCCGGGCCTCGTTCATCATCACGAACATGATCTTGAGGCCGGAGTTTTCCTCGCCGATCAGGTAGCCGACGGCGTCGTCGTACTGCATGACGCAGGTGGCGTTGCCGTGGATGCCCATCTTCTCTTCCAGGCCGACGCACTTGACGCCCTGGTTACGCTCGCCGACCGAGCCGTCTTCCTTGGGGAAGAACTTCGGCACGATGAACAGGCTGATGCCCTTCACGCCGGCCGGGGCGCCCTCGATGCGGGCCAAAACCAGGTGGACGATGTTATCGGCCATGTCGTGCTCGCCGGCCGAGATCCAGATCTTCTGGCCGGTGATCTTGTAGCTGCCGTCGCCTTGCGGGACCGCCTTGGTGCGCAGCAGGCCCAGGTCCGTGCCGCAGTGCGGCTCGGTCAGGTTCATGGTGCCGGTCCACTCGCCGGTGACCATCTTGGGCAGATAGGTCTCTTTCTGCGCGTCCGTGCCGCCGAAGTGGATGGCCGAATAGGCGCCGTGGGCCAGGCCCGGATACATCGAGAACGCCATATTGGCCGAGCTCGACATCTCGCTGAACGCCAGGTTCACGACATAGGGCAATCCCTGGCCGCCATAGGCCGGGTCCGAGCCGATCGCGGTCCAGCCGCCTTCGCACAGCTGCTTGTAGGCGTCCTTGAAGCCGGGCGGGGTGGTGACCGTGTTGGTCGCCGGGTCCAGCTGGCAGCCGTTCTTGTCGCCGACCGTGTTCAGCGGGGCCAGGACCTCGCCGGTGAACTGGGCGGCGGCGTCCAGAATCTGCTCGACGACGTCGAACGGCGCGTCCGAGAAGCCGGGCAGGTCGCCGTGCTGGTCGATGTTGAGCACGTCACGCAGGATGAAGGCGTGTTCGCGAACGGGCGGCTGGTAGGTCATGAAGCGGTCCTGGGAGGAACGGAGGAGAAAAGCGTGCGGCGTCGCCGGCTCAGGGCTTTGGCGACGCCAGGGTCTTACTTGCCCAGCATGGCCTCGGCGTGACCGTCCAGGCGGGCGCGCAGCACCTGCTCGTAGTCGGCCGCGCGGGGCAGCAGGTCGGGGCGGATTTCGCCGAGGCGCTTTTCCAGGCGATCGCAGGCCTCGCGCAGCTCGACGATGGCGCTGTCGATGTCGTCGCGCTGCTGCTCCAGCGCCGTGGCGCGTTCGCGGAACTTCTTCAGCGAGCGGGCCATCTGGGCCGCGCCCTGGTCGTTCTCATCATAGAGGTCCAGCAGCTCGCGGATTTCCGATAGCGACAGGCCCACGCGCTTGCCGCGCAGGATCAGCTGCAGGCGCACGCGGTCCTTGTGGGAATAGACGCGGTTCAGGCCCTCGCGCGCGGGGTTCAGAAGGCCCTTGTCCTCATAGAAACGCAGGGCGCGCGGCGTGGCTTTGAATTCATTGCAGAGCTGGCGGATCGTGAATGTCCGCTCGGGACGACGCAGGTCGGCCATGGTTTAAACCTCCCGATGAAGAGGGCCTGGCTACCGCGGCCGGGCCGCTTTTTGTTATCGGCGATCACCCTAAACCCGATCTCGGGGAACCGTCAACGCTTACGTAAACGTCAACCTGTGCCGTAGGGATAGGTTTACTTTCCTAGGGCTGGCGGCGTACCTTCCAAGCGAAGGCCACGACCGTCAAAGGAGACGCCTGATGGCGACGCTCTCTCACGGCGAAATCTGGCGGGCCATCGACGCTCTGGCCGCGCGTTTCGACATGACGCCCTCGGCCATGGCCCGGATGGCGGGCCTGGACCCGACCAGCTTCAACCGCTCCAAGCGCGGCTCGACGGACGCCGACGGCCGCGCGCGCTGGCCCTCGACCGAGAGCCTCGCCAAGCTTCTGGAGGCCACGGGGGTCAATTTCTCGGAGTTCGCCGCCCTGACCGAGCAGTCGGCGGGGGCGGGCGCCAAGCGGAGCGCCCCGCTGATCGGCCTCGCCCAGGCCGGGCAGGAGGGCTTCTTCGATGCGGCGGGCATGCCGACGGGCGCGGGCTGGGACGAGGTCGCCGCGCCGGATCTCGGCGAAGGTCTCTTTGCTCTGGAAATCTCGGGCGACGCCCTGGCGCCGGTCTATCGCGACGGCGACCGGCTCCTGGTCTCGCCCACGGTCGAGCCGCGCAAGGGCGACCGCGTGGTGGCGCGGACCCAAGGCGGCGAGGTGCTAGTGCGGGAGCTGGGCCGGGTCACGGCCAGGACGATCGAGCTCCTGGCCCTGGGGCGCGAGGGCGAGCGCCTGCTGTCGCGGGACGAGGTCGCCTGGATCGCGCGGATCGTCTGGGCCAGCCAGTAGCCGGCCCCAGAAGATTTAGGTGCGCGGGCAGTCGCCGTGGGTGTCGATCAGCCAGGCGATCAGCGGGCCGGCGGCCGGATCGGCGCACGACACGTCGACGCGATACGACTGCCAGGTGTCGTTGTGCGCCGCCTCGACGCGGGCGTCGGGGAACTGCTGGACAATGCCGCCGAGCAGAGAATCGAATTCCCGACGGTCGGTGGGGCGAAGCGTGAACGAAGCCATGGTCTGACCTTGAAGACTGTTCTGGTCCTGAAGATCGGACCTTAGACTCACAAAAGTGGTCAGACCCTTAATACGCAATTCAGCCTTGGTTCATCTGCCCGGCAAGGTGTCGCTGGGCGGTTTCGCCGCACCGAAACTCTAGCCCAGCTTCTCCTCGATCAGCGCCACCGTGCGGTCGATCCCGAAGATGGCCGCGAAGGAGCCGAAGCGGGGGCCCTGGCTCTGGCCCAGCAGCACTTCGTAGAGGGCCTGGAACCAGGCGCGCAGCGGGTCGAAGCCGTGGGTCTTGCCCACCTCGAACACTTCGTTCTGGATCAGCTCGGCGTCCTGGGTGTCGGACGGCATGGCCTTCAGCTTGGCCAGCAGGTCCAGCATGGCGGCGCGTTCCTGGTCGTTGGGCGCGCGGAACACCTTCGAGGGCTTCACGAAGTCCTCGTAGTAGTTGATCGCGTAGCCGGCCAGGCGGTCCAGCAGCGGCTGGCTTTCCGGCGAGGCGCCCGGGATGTAGCGCGACAGGAAGCCCCAGAGGATTTCCTTGGTCGAGGCGTCGGCTGCCGAAACGAGATTCAGCATCAGGCTGAACGACACCGGCGAGCCCTGCTGCGGCGGACGGCCCGTGTGGATGTGCCAGACGGGGTTGTCGAGCTGCTTGGCCGGCTCCTGGCGCGGATAGGCGTCCAGCTGCTGCAGGTACTCGTCGCTCGCCTTGGGGATGACGTCGAAATAGAGCTTCTTGGCCGACTTGGGGCTCTGGAACATGTAGTACGACAGGCTCTCGGGCGCGCCGTACCGCAGCCAGTCCTCCATCGACAGGCCGTTGCCCTTGGACTTGGAGATCTTCTGGTTGTTCTCGTCCAGGAAGAGCTCGTAGTTGAAGCCCTCCGGCGGGGTCCCGCCCAGCGCCTTGCAGATCGCGCCCGAGGCCTTGACCGAGTCGATCAGGTCCTTGCCCGACATCTCGTAGTCGACGCCCAGCGCCGTCCAGCGCATGGCCCAGTCGGGCTTCCACTGCATCTTCACGTGGCCGCCGGTGACCGGGACCTCGACATTGCGGCCATCCTCGTCCTGGAAGACGATCGTGCCCTTCTCGACATTGCGCTCCAGGGTCGGGACCTGCAGCACGCGGCCGGTGGTCGGGCTGATGGGGAGGAACGGCGAATAGGTCGCGCGGCGCTCCTCGCCCAGCGTCGGCAGCATGACCTTCTGGATCGCGTCGAAGCGCTCCAGGGCGGTCAGCAGGGTCGCGTCGAACATTCCGCCCTTGTAGCACTCGGTCGAGCTGACGAACTCGTACTCGAAGCCAAAACCGTCCAGGAACGCGCGCAGGCGGGCGTTGTTGTGGGCGCCGAAGCTGTCATGGGTGCCGAACGGGTCGCGGACGACCGTCAGCGGCTTGCCCAGGTCCTCGATCAGCGGCTGCTTGTTCTCGATGTTCTCGGGAACCTTGCGCAGGCCGTCCATGTCGTCGCTGAAGGCGATCAGGCGGGTCGGGATGGCCTCGTCGGTCAGGGCGCGGAAGGCGCTGCGCACCATCGTGGTGCGCGCCACCTCGCCGAAGGTGCCCAGGTGCGGCAGGCCCGACGGCCCATAGCCGGTCTCGAAGATCACGGCCTGCGAAAGGGCCGGATAGGCTTTCACCGCCTCGTCTGTCTTGCCGGCGTCGATCAGGGCCTTGGCGGCTTCCTGGTCGGCGCGGTCGGGGAGGCGCACGCGCAGGACGCGGGCGATCGTGGCGCGCGCCTGCTCGAAGGGCCAGGAGCGGGCGTCACGGGCGAGGGGGGAGAGGCCTTCAAACATGCCGGGCGGTATAAGCGCTGACGCGGCCAAGGGCTAGGGTGGAGCCTAAACTGTCATCCCGGAAGTCTCGCAAGAGGCTATCCGGGACCTCGGAAAGCGCCGCGCTTGCGGCGGTCCCGGCTCGGCGCGCGACGCGCTTGGCCGGGATGACGGTTTGCAAGGTCAGCCCTTCAACGCCCCCGCCACTACCTCGCGGGCCTCGGCCTGGACCTGTTTCAGGTGATCGGCGCCCAGGAACGACTCCGCATAGACCTTGTAGACGTCCTCGGTGCCGGACGGCCGGGCGGCGAACCAGGCGTTCTTCGTGCAGACCTTCAGGCCGCCGATCGCCTCGCCATTGCCGGGAGCGGCGGTGAGGATGTCGGTGATCGCCTCGCCGGCCAGGGTCTTGGCCGAGACGTCAGAGGGGCTGAGCTTGGCGAGGCGCGCCTTCTCCTCGCGGCTGGCCGGGGCGTCGACGCGGGCATAGGCCGGGGCGCCATATTGCTCGGTCAGGCCGGCGTAGAGCTGGCTGGCGCTCTTGCCGGTCACCGCCTGGATCTCTGCCGCTAGCAAGGCCAGCTGGATGCCGTCCTTGTCGGTGGTCCACACCCCGCCGTCATGGCGCAGGAAGGCCGCGCCGGCCGACTCCTCGCCGCCGAAGCCGACCGAGCCGTCCAAGAGGCCCGGCACGAAATATTTGAAGCCGACCGGCACCTCGAGCAGGCGGCGGCCCAGGCCCGCCACGACCCGGTCGATCATAGAGGACGAGACCAGGGTCTTGCCGACGGCGGTGTCTGCGCCCCAGCCGGGACGATGGCTGAACAGGTACGAGATGGCCGCGGCCAGGTAGTGGTTGGGGTTCATCAGCCCGCCGTCGGGCGTGACGATGCCGTGGCGGTCGGCGTCGGCGTCATTACCGGTCGCGACGTCATAAGCCGCGCCGCCCTTCATGATCCCGATCAGGTTAGCCATGGCGCTGGAGGACGAGCAGTCCATCCGGATCTTGCCGTCGGTGTCGAGCGGCATGAACGCCCAGCGCGGATCGACGGCGTCATTGACCACCGTTAGGTCCAGGCCGTGGCGCTCGGCGATCGCGACCCAATAGGCGACGGCCGCGCCGCCCAGCGGATCGGCGCCGATCCGCACCTTGGCCGCGCGGATCGCGGCGATGTCGATCACCGCCGGCAGGTCGTCGACATAGCGGCCCAGGAAATCATAGCTCCCTACGGCCTTGCGGGCGGTCTCGAACGGGACGCGCTTCACGCCGGCCAGGCCCTGAGCCAGCAGCGCGTTGGCGCGGGCGGCGATGGCCGAGGTGGCGTCCGAGCCGGCCGGACCGCCGGAGGGCGGGTTGTACTTGATGCCGCCGTCGCGGGGCGGGTTGTGCGAGGGGGTCAGCAGCAGGCCGTCCGCTTGCGCGCCGCCTTGGCGATTGTAGGTCAGGATGGCGTGCGACACGGCCGGGGTCGGGGTGAAGCCGTCGCGCGAGTCGACCAGGGTTTCGACCCCGTTGCCGGCCAGGACCTCCAGCACCGACCGCCAAGCCGGCTCGGACAGGCCGTGGGTGTCGCGACCGACGAACAGCGGCCCGGTCACCCCTTGGGCGGCGCGGTATTCGACGATCGCCTGGGTGACGGCCAGGATGTGGGCCTCGTTGAAGGCGCCGTCGAGGCTGGAGCCCCGATGGCCCGAGGTGCCGAACACGACCTTCTGGGCGGGATTGGAGACGTCCGGCTTGATCTCGAAATAGGCGCTGATCAGGGCGTCGAGATCGACAAGATCTTCGGGAAGAGCGCGAAGGCCGGCGCGGTCGTGCATCAAGACACCTGGCAGAGTTTGGACGAGGCTCGGAAACCGAACCCCTATAAGGGGTGGAAAACAATTTCACGAACTATTCCGTGTCTGTTTTCCGCCGTTTTGGGTCACTTGTCAGCGCCCCAAGCCCCCACCTGGCCCCGCTTTGCGGGGTCAGGTGGGGGCAGAAGGAAACGCGAGCCTTCTTCCCCCTCCGGGGGAGGAGCGCGCCAGCGCGGAGGGGGCAAGTACGGGGATAGAGGCGCCTGTATGCTCGGCGTATCCGGAATCGAAGTCAGCGATTTCAACGACTTCTCACTTTTACACGCCGCTGTGTGATCCGCGTTGAAACCGCGCGCACAATCATAGCCATCCCCGTCGCGGGGGAGGGCGTATGGATCCGGCCCAATACGGCGGCGGGGCTAGGTTGAGCGGGGCCGCGTTCGGCGCCTGGGAGGCTTTGTCTGGTCGTGCGGCTTACTCTTTAGGAGCGCGCACGAGGGGCCGGGCCGCTCGGGATCACGTCGAACGCGGAGCGACAGGGCGGTGATCGTATAAGCCGCCTATCGTGGATCGTCGGGCTGGAGACGGAGGAGCCGATCCAGTTGGTCCGCGCCCGTCCGGGGGTAGCGAAGTCCCGAGCAGATAATGCTCACGCCCGTCGCCCTCACGGACAAGAACAGCCTGGCGGAGCGGACGATCGAGCCGAAACGCACAACACACTCACGGTCTCCGGGTTCGCCCGGCCGCTCCGTCGCCTCCCCTTGCGCCTTCAGCGAGCGATCGCGTGAAGCCGAGACGCCGTGTCTGCTTCGGTCAGTTCCCCCCCCCCTCCGCGATGCGGGGGAGGCGGCCCAGAGGGCCGGAGGGGGCCAACTCGGCCGACCTCCAGCTCGCCCCCTCCGTCGGCTCCGCCGACACCTCCCCCGTGTCACGGGGGAGGAACTGGACGCCCGCATTGACTCCCCCGCCAGCCCCCGTATTTTCCGCCCCGTTCGAGTGACTGGCGTTGAAGGTGGGAGACCACCGGGGAGCTCGATACGCATAAGCCGCGCGCCTGGGCTCCCTTTCCGATCACGAAACCTGGAGCCCGCCGTGCCCGCCGCCCCCGACTATCCGTCCGCCCCTGATCTCGTTTCGCCCAAGCGCGCCCTGCTGTCGGTCTCCGACAAGACCGGCCTCATCGACGCCGCCAAGACCCTGCATGAAGCCGGAGTCGAGCTGGTCTCGACCGGCGGCACCAAGGCCGCGATCGCCGCGGCCGGGATCCCCGTGAAGGATGTCTCGGACCTGACGGGCTTCCCCGAGATGATGGACGGTCGGGTCAAGACCCTGCACCCGGTGGTGCATGGCGGGCTTCTGGGCGTTCGGGATGCGCCCGAGCATGCGCAAGCCATGGCCGACCACGGCATCGGCGGCATCGATATCCTGTACGTGAACCTCTACCCCTTCGAGGCGACCGTCGCGAAGGGCGGCAGCTACGCCGAATGCGTCGAGAACATCGACATCGGCGGCCCGGCCATGATCCGTTCGGCGGCCAAGAACCACGGCTATGTCGCCGTCTGCACCGATCCTTCGGACCTCGCCGAGGTGCTGGAAGCCCTGAAGGCCGGCGGAACGACGCTGGCTTTGCGCCAGACCCTGGCGGCCCGCGCCTACGCCCGCACGGCGGCCTATGACGCGGCGATCTCGGCCTGGTTCGCGGGAGCTCTGGGCCAGGACTTCCCGGCCCGCAAGTCGATCGCCGGGACCTTGCGCCAAACCATGCGCTATGGCGAGAACCCGCACCAGAAGGCGGCTTTCTACACTTTCCCAAACCCGCGTCCGGGCGTGGCCACGGCCACCCAGCTGCAGGGCAAGGAGCTCAGCTACAACAACATCAACGACACCGACGCGGCCTTCGAGCTGATCGCCGAGTTCGACCCGGCGGAGGCGCCGGCGGTGGCGATCATCAAGCACGCCAATCCCTGCGGCGTGGCCGTGGGTTCGACTCAGCGCGAGGCTTATGAGCGGGCCCTGGCCTGCGACCCGAACTCGGCCTTTGGCGGTATCGTGGCGGTGAACTCGCGCCTGACCCGCGAGGCAGCCGAGGCCATGGTCGAGATCTTCACCGAGGTGGTGATCGCCCCCGAGGCCGACGAGGACGCCGTCGCCGTCTTCGCCGCCAAGAAGAACCTGCGCCTGCTGGTGACCGGCTCCTTACCGGATCCGCTCTCGACGGGGGATGCGTTTAAGAGCGTGGCCGGCGGCTTCCTGGTGCAGTCGCGCGACGATGCCCGCATCAAGGCCTCGGACCTGAAGGTCGTCACCAAGCGCCAGCCGACCGACGAGGAAGTGCGCGACATGCTGTTCGCCTTCACGGTGGGCAAGCACGTCAAGTCAAACGCCATCGTCTACGCCCGCGCCGGCCAGACCCTGGGCGTCGGCGCCGGCCAGATGAACCGCAAGGACTCGGCCCGGATCGCGGCCCTTCGGGCGGCCGACTTCGGCCTGGACCTGAAGGGCTGCGCCTGCGCCTCGGAGGCCTTTTTCCCGTTCGCCGACGGCCTGATCCAGGCGGCGGAAGCGGGCGCGACGGCGATCATCCAGCCGGGCGGCTCGATGCGCGACGCCGAGGTGATCGAGGCGGCCGACAGGCTGGGCCTGGCCATGGCCTTCACCGGCGTGCGGGTGTTCAGGCACTAGGGCTCATGAGGTAACGCCATGAACAGCGCCGCCTGGGGCGAGCAGGTCGCCCGCCACTCGCGGGTGTTCAAGCCGGAGGGGCCAGGCCCCTTCCCGGTGGCGCTGATCCTGCACGGCTGCGGCGGCAAGACGCCGTTCCTCGAAGCCTACGCCCAGGTCGCGGTGGCGGCGGGCTGGGCGGCCGTAGTGGTCGACTCGTTCCTGCCGCGCGGGGTCTCCAGCCTGGACGCTAAGCTGACGGTCTGCACAGGCCTTCGGGTGCGCGGTTCGCAGCGGGCGGGCGATGTCTTCGCCATGCTGGCCTGGCTTGAGGCGCAGGCCTGGGCTGACGCCGAGAGGCTCTTCCTGGCGGGGTGGAGCCATGGCGGCTGGACCATCATGGACGCCTATGCGCTGGGCGAGCGGGCGGCGGCGATCACCCGCGTGGGCGACGCCGATCCGGCGCGGCTGCGCGCGGCGGTGAAGGGCGCGCTGCTGGTTTATCCGTATGCCGGCTATCCGGCCCTGACGACGCGGCATGGCTGGGGCCAGGCGCCGCCGCCGGTCTGGTCGGTGCTGGCGGGCAAGGATCAGGTGGTCGGCTGGAGGGCGCCGAAACTGGCCTTGGACCGCCTGGCGCGCGACGGTCTCGCCGTCGACCAGATGTTCCTGCCTGACGCCACCCACGCCTTCGACGACGACAAGGCCAATGATCCTCGGGCGCGATACCGCCCGGACCTGTTCGCGCAGGTTCAGACCTATTTTACGGAGGCCTTGAAGCGCTGCGCCTAGGCGGCGACGGGGCGTCGCAGCGGGGAGGGACCGCGATAGAGGCGCCGCCATACCCACTCCAGCGGGCCCATCTCGAAGCGATCCAGCCACCAGCGCGACCACAGGATCTGGGCGATCCAGATCCCGACCGTGATCGCCGCCAGGCCCGGCCGATCGACCTGGCCATGCAAGCCCAGCCCTCGGCCGCCATAGAAGATCGCGGTCATGATCACCGACTGGGCCAGATAGTTCGTGAAGGCCATCTGGCCTACGGGCGCCAGAACCTTCGGGATCGCCGACCAGGCCTTCGAGCGGGCGGCGAACACCATCAAGGCGACATAGGCGAGCGTCGTCGGCGGAGCCAGCATCCACTGAACGCCGACGGAGATCAGACCCAGGCTCTTCGGCAAGCCCGTCACCGCCTCGGCGATGAAAAGGCCGCCGACCACGGCCGAGGCAAGCAGGCCCCAGACCAGCAGACGCCGATAAACCTTGTCTGAGGCCTCGCCGGTCAGCACCCCGGCTTTGAAGGCGCCCAGGCCCATCATCATCAGCGCCGAGGTCATCGCGAAGATGATCGGCTCGCCAGGCAGGAGGGCCAAGCGGTCCTTCGCATTCTGGACCAGCGACTGAACAAAGCTGCCGCCATACTGCGCCTCTGCCGCCTTGGCCTTGGCCAGCATCGTGGCGGTCTCCAGCGTCTCTTGCGCGGCGGCTTGCGGCAGGAAGGCGGCGAAGCTCAAGCCAACCAAGGCCAGCAGGCTGAAGACGATCCAGATCGTCAAGCCGGTCCGGATCAGCTTCCGCGCCGACCAGGATCGCACCAACAGGATCGCGAAACCCGCCAGGGCGTAGCTCAGCAGCACGTCTCCGTACCAGATGGCGAAGCCGTGCAGCAGGCCGAAGGCGACCATCCAGAAAAGGCGTCGACGAAGGGTCGCGCCCCGATCCTTGTCCGAACGTTCGCCGCCGACCAGGAAGATCGAGACGCCGAACAGCATGGCGAACAGGGTCACGAACTTCCGCTGGAACAGCCACTGGGTCACCACCCAGACCGACAGCGTGGCCGCTCCGGTTCCGTGGGGCCAATGGCTGGCGGACTCGGCGATCTCAGGCGCGACAGCGAAGTCCGGCGCGTTGCACAGCAGGATACCCAGCACCCCAAGGCCGCGCAGGGCGTCCAGCAGAACGATCCGGTCCTTGTCCATGCTCGTCCCCGCGAAGCCCCCGCGCCGCGAACCTGCCTCGCGGCGGCGGGGAGCGCAACCGCTGGGCTAGGCGGCCGACAGTTCGCGCAAGGCGGCGTTGGCGATGGTCAGCTTGGCGAAGGTCCAACCGCCCCCGGCCTGCTCGATCTCCTCGATCGTGCGCTTGACCGTCCGGGGCAGGTCGCCCCGCAGGGCGGCCCACGAGCTGATCGCCGCCTTGGCGCCGGCCTCGTCCTCGCCGGCTTGCGCGTTGGCGGCGAACTTCAGGACTGACTGGGTGATCCCGGCCTGCTCTCCGAGCATGTCCTCGATCAGGCGACGGACCGCCAGACGCTCGAAGCTGTCGCCGCCGACGAAGGCGCCAGCCGCCGACCGCAGGCGGTCGAAGCCGAACGCCGCGCCGACCTGGTGGTACAGCCGAGCGACCTTCTCGACGCTCCAGCTGGAGGCGTTGGCCAGGTCGACGAGGTCGGCGGCGGTGGTCAGCGGCTGCAGGGCGGCGACGGCCTGGGCCAAGGCCTCCGGCGCGCCGTCGGCGATATAGGCCTTGGCGCGCTTGCCTACCGCTTTCTGTTCGAAAGGCGACAGGATGATAGGTGTCTGGCCGCGCAGCTTCGCCACCGACGGCCCGTAGGCCTCGACCAGCGCCTTGACGGTGGACTTGTCGCGGAAGGCGCGCCGGGCCAGCCAGAAGCTCAGGCTGCGCAGGGCGTAGGCCAGGGCCTTGTAGAGCGCCGTCTGACCGTCGGCCGAGGCCTTGTTGTCGAGCGCACCGACCTGGGCCCACAGAGCGTCGATCCCCAGGATCTCCCGGGCGGCCGTGAAGCCTACGACCACGGCCGAGATGTCCGAGCCCGCCGCAGCCTTCAGGCGGCTGGCGAAGGTCGGGCCGCACATGTTGACCATCTGGTTGCCGACCACCGTGGCGATGATTTCGCGCTTCAGGCGGTGCTTCTGCATCGCGTCGGCATATCGGCCGAGCGCCTTGGGGAAGTAGCCCTTCAGCGTGGTTTCGAACCAGGGATCGTCCGGCGCCTGGGAAGCGACGATTTCGTCAAAGAGGTCCAGCTTGCCATAGGCCAGCAGCACCGCGAGTTCCGGACGGGTCATGCCCTTGCTGGCGGCCTTACGCTCCAACAGAGCCGTATTGGTCGGCAGGCCCTCGACGCGGCGGTCCAGGCGTCCGCGCTGCTCAAGATCGACCATGTACCGTATCTGGGAGTCGACCTCGGTGACCGCGTCGCTTTCCAACAGGGTCAGGGCCAGGGTCTGGTCGTAGTTGTGCTCCAGGACGTGGTGGGCCACGTCGTTGGTCATCGAGGCCAGCAGCGTATTGCGGTCAGGGCGCGTCAGCTCGCCGCCGCGCTCCAGGATGCCGGTCAGGATCTTGATGTTGACCTCGTGGTCGGAACTGTCGACCCCGGCGGAGTTGTCGATGGCGTCGGTGTTCACGTGGCCGCCCGCTTGGGCGAACTCGATCCGGCCGGCCTGGGTCAGGCCCAGGTTCGCGCCTTCGCCGACCACCTTGACCCGCAGGTCCGCGCCGTTGATGCGGATCGCGTCATTGGCCTTGTCGCCGGCGTCAGCGTTGCTCTCGCCCTTGGCCTTCACATAGGTGCCGATGCCGCCGAGATAGAGCAGCTCGGCCCGCGCCTTCAGGATCGCGGTCATCAACTCGGCCGGCGAGACGGCTTCGGCCTTGATGTCCAGCATGGCGCGGATCTCTGGCGACAGCAGGATGCTCTTCAGGCTGCGGGCGAACACGCCGCCGCCCTGCGAGATTTTCGACGTGTCGTAGTCTTCCCAGGACGAGCGCGGCAACTTGAACATTCGGTCGCGTTCGGCCCACGAGGCCGCCGGATCCGGATTGGGGTCCAGGAAGATGTGGCGGTGGTCGAAGGCGGCCAGCAGCTTGGTCTGCTTGGACAGCAGCATGCCGTTGCCGAACACGTCGCCAGACATGTCGCCGACGCCCACGACGGTGAAGGTTTCGGTCTGGATGTCCTTGCCCAGCTCGCGGAAGTGGCGCTTGACCGCTTCCCAGGCGCCGCGGGCGGTGATGCCCATGACCTTGTGATCATAGCCGACCGAGCCGCCCGAGGCGAAGGCGTCGCCCAGCCAGAAGCCGTAGTCCTCGGCCACGCCGTTGGCGATGTCGGAGAAGGTCGCCGTGCCCTTGTCGGCGGCCACGACCAGATAGGGGTCCTGGCCGTCATGAACGATCACCGAGCGGGGCGGAACGACCTCGTTGTCGGCGCTGATGTTGTCGGTGAGATCCAGGAGGCCCGAGAGGAAGGTCTTGTAGGCGCGGATGGCCTCGGTCTGGATCGCGTCGCGATCGCCGCCGCGCGGCAGCTGCTTGGGATAGAAGCCGCCTTTCGAGCCGACCGGCACGATCACGGCGTTCTTGACCTGCTGGGCCTTCACCAGGCCAAGCACCTCGGTGCGGAAGTCGTCGCGACGGTCCGACCAGCGCAGGCCGCCGCGCGCCACGGGGCCGAACCGCAGGTGGACGCCCTCGACGTGCGGCGCCGAGACGTAGATCTCGCGATAGGGCTTTGGCGCGGGCAGGTCTTCCAGTTCGCGCGAGGCGATCTTGAAGCTGATGTAGGGCTTGGGCGCGCCGTCGGCCGCCGGCTGGTAGAAGTTCGTCCGCTGGATCGCACCGACCAGGGCCGCCAGGCGGCGCAGCACCCGGTCAGCGTCGAGGCTTTCGACCGCCTGCAACGCCTCGACAATCTTGGCCTCGACGGCCTTGGCCTGGGTTGTACGCGCCTTCAGGTCGCTGGCGATCGCCGGGTCGAATTTGACGCGGAAGAGGTCGAGGATCAGGCGGGTGACGGCGGGATGGTCGCGCAGCGCGGCTTCCTGCACCTGTTGGCTGGGGTCAAGGCCCGACTGCTGACGATAGCGCGCCAGGGCCCGGATCAGCGCCGCTTCGCGCCAGCCGATCGCCAGCTCCAGCACGATCCGGTTGAAGCCGTCGTTCTCGGCCAGGCCTGTCCAGATCGCGATGAAGGCCTCTTCGAAGACCCGCCGGATTTCGTCGAACACGATGTGCTCGCCGGCCGGATCATCCAGCACGAATTCGTGGACCCAAACCGAGCGCGGACCATCGGCTTCATAGACGCTGAGGCGGAAGCCGTCCTCGATCAGGGCTTTCAGGCCCATGCGCTCCAGGATCGGAAGCACCTCGGCGAGCGGCGCGGCGGCGCCGCGCAAATAGAGCTTAAAGCGGAAGGTGCGGGCATCGTCCTCGGCCCGCCGGAAGGCGCGCACGCGCGGTGGCGTGTCGGGCGACAGGGTCTCGATGGCGTCGATGTCGGCCAGGGCCTCCTGGGCGTCGTACTGATCGCGATAGCCTGGCGGGAAGGCGCGGCCGTACTTGGCCAGCAAGGCGCGAACGCCGCCGGTCGGGGCGCCGCCGGCGCGGACCACCGCCTCGAAACGGTCTTCCCAGGTCAGCGCCGTGTCGGCGATGCGCGCTTCCACCCATGCCAGCTCAGGCTCGGGATGGTCGCCCGGCGTGACTTCGATGATGAACTGAGCGCGGGCCAGAGGGGCGTCCGAGATTTCCGGATAGTATTCGAGGACCTTGCCGTCATAGGCGTCGGCCAGGATCGCGCCGGCCCGCTCGCAGACCTCGGTGTCGAAGCGCTCGCGCGGGATGTAGACCAGCACCGAGGCGAAGCGGTCGAACGGGTCCATGCGGGTGAACAGCCGCACGCGCGGCCGGTCGATCAGGTGCAGGACGCCCAGCGCCATCGACAACAGGTTATCTTCGCTGGTCTGGAACAGCTCGTCGCGCGGCCAGGTCTCGAGGATATTGCGCAGGCGCTTTTCGTTGTGGCTGCCGGGCGCCTTGGCCGCCCGGCGCATGATCCTCGCCACGCGGTGGCGGATCAGCGGAACTTCGCTGGCCGGCGTCTCATAGGCTTCGGCGGTGAACAGGCCAACGAAGCGGACCTCGCCCGAGGGCTTGCCGTCGGCGCCATAGCGGCGCACGCCGACATAATCCATGAAGCCGCGCCGATGGACGCGCGAGCGCAGGTTGGACTTCGCGACCACGACGGGCGTGCCCGTCTCGAGTTGCCGGCGCAATTGCGCGGACAGGATCGCGGGTTCGTGGGTCCGGCGCAGCACCGCCCTCGTGGAATCCTTCAAGACTCCAAGGCCCGCCTCTGCCTCGTAGAGGGGCTCTTCGGCGGCATAGCCGCCGTCTGGCGAGCGAGGGTACTCGTAGACCCGCGCGCCCAGGAAAACGAAGTTGTCGTCCTCTAGCCAACGCAGGAAGGCGAGTTCCTCCTGGCGGCCCTCTTCGCTGGTGACGCCGTGGGTGGCGGACAGCTCGCCGATCGCCCGGTGCATCAGCTCGCGCATCGCCTTGAAGTCACCGACGGCGCGGCGGACGTCGAACAGGGTATCGCGGACCTGCTCAAGCAGGAGTTCCGCGCGGTCCTCGCCCACGGGGTCCAGATGGACCTGGATCAGCGAGCGGGCGACGCCGTCAATTTCGACCACGGGGTGGAACATGGCCCGGACGCGGAAACCGCTTTCGGTAATCTCGCCCATGACGCTGTCGACCAGGAAGGGCCGGTCGAGCTGGACGATCTCAAGCAGATCGCGACCGGCCGCGCCCTCGATGGCCGACCGGAGGCGCACGGCGGGTTGCTCGCCGATCACGCCGACCGCGAAGTCCCAGAATTCGACAAGCGAGGCGGCGGCGGCGGCGGCCGAGAGGACTGGCGCGTCTTCCACGGCCCAGTCAGCATCGACCTGCGCCAGATAGTCGCGCTCTTCCAGGGAGAGCTCCTGGACGCTCTTTCCGCGTGTCTTGGCGTAGGCAGCGGCAAGGCTATGGTTTGGGTCAATCTTTACGCCGCTCATGCCGCTTCCTCAAAAATTTTTCCGACTTACCTAGCGAAGAAAGGTAAAAACTCAACGCACATGCGGAGAATAAGCCACCTTTCGGTCTCGTCCGCCTGTCCTGCTTTCGGGCCGGCGACAGGGCTTTAAAGCCTAGCGCGAGGGCGAAAGCTTGTCGTTAACGGCAAGGCTGCGAGGGCGGCGGGAATACGGAAGCGCCGCCGGCTGGGGGAAGCCGACGGCGCAGGCCCGCGTGGGGGAGGCGGGCATTTTCCGCTTCGATGGCGGCGGCCTTGCCGGCCGCGATCGGCGGGGTCCGGGTGGGGGAGACCGGACTAGTCTTAGATAGGCGCCTAGCGCGTGACTTGAAGGGGTTTGCTCATTTCTTTCGAGAACGCGTCTTCGAAGGCTCCGCCGCCACCAGGCGTTCCCCTTGGGGGTCGCCATCCTCGGACAGCAGAATGGCGATCCAGCGTGATCCTTCGAACTGAGCCAGGATCAGCATCACCGCGACGGTCAGGGGCGTTGAGAGGAACATGCCGGGCACGCCCCAGAGCGCGCCCCAGACCGCGAGTGACAGCAGCACGACCGTCGGATCCATGTTCAGGCTGTCGCCTTGCATCCTGGGCAGGATCACATTGCCGACCACGAAGAAGATGCCCTGCAGGGCGCAGAACAGGATGATCGCCGGCCATAGGCTTTCCGGAAACTGCACCAGGGCGAACAGCGGCGGTAGGAAACAGCCGATCGCGCCGCCTAGGATCGGGATGTAGGCGGCCAGGAAGATCAGGAAGGCCCAGAAGAAGGCGTTGTCCAGCCTCACCAGCACCATCACGACCCAGGCGGCGACGGCGATGATCAGGCCTGTGACGGTCTGAATCCACAGGTACTGCTCGACCCCGTCGCGGATGCGCTGGAAGAGCTTCATGTTCTCTTCGCGCTCGGCGTGCTGGGGGAAGAGCGACACGATCTTGCGCGCGAAGCCGCGACGCGAGGCGATGATGAAGCCCAGATAGATGAGCACAAGCAGGGCGCTGGAGGCGAAGTTGCCGAACGACTGCGCCGCCTGGCCGATGTAGCGCTGCGGGTTTAGCTCGTTGATCAGCCCGCCGATGGTGGGGGCGACATGGATGCCCACGGCGTGGGCGAGCTTGGCGATGATCTCGTTCAGGCGCGGGGCGTAATCCTTGAGCTGATCGAAGAAACCTCGACCGTTGTCGATCACAACCCAGAACGAGACTCCGAACAGCAGGATCGAGATGATGAGAGCGGCCGGCAGAGCGGCGCGCGACGGGAATCCAGGAACGCGGCCTCTCAGCACGCGGGCGAAGCTGTCGACCATCACGGCCAGGAACACCGCCAGCGCCAGCGGTGTCAGGATGTCCTGCATCCAGTAGAGCGCCGCTCCGCCGGCGATCACGGCCAGGAACACCACGGCGTTTCGGGTCGTGACGGAAGGCAAGGCGGGGGCGGGCATGATCTTCAACTCCTGGGCGCGGCGACATTGCCCGGCGCGGTCGATCGCGCGCAAGGCTTGTCGGCGCTTCACGGCGGGACGTCGCGCGGCTTGACCGCGAAGCGGCGTCAGGTGGGCATACCCTGGCGCGCGGGCCGCCGGACAGTCCTCATACGCGCCGTCGCGATCGAAGTTTCAATCCGCCAGCCTTTTCGTCTTCGCTAACTTAGCTGAGCCTTGGCGCGTTGGGCCAGCAGGTGCTCGCGCCAGGAGATGAACAGGGTCGACGCTACCACGATCGCGGCTCCAGCCAGCGTCTCGGGCTTCGGAATCTCGTGAAACAGCAGCAGACCCGCCCCCGCCGCGAACACCAGCCGCGTGTAGTCGATCGGCGCCATGACGGCGGCCTCGCCCGCCTCCATGCCCTTGATGTAGGCGCCTTGAGTCAGGGTGCCGAGCACGCCCATCGCGGCCAGCAGGCCAAGGTCTGGCCAGGTCGGCCAGCGCCAGACGAAAAGCGCCGGAGGGATGGCGAAGATCAGCCCCAGCACGGCGGCGTAGACCAGCAGAACGAAGGGGCGGTGGTCGCGGGTCATGACCTTCATGCCGGTGATGGTCAGGGCGAACAGCAAGGCCGAGACCAGAGCGCAGGTCTGCGGCCAGCCGATCCAAGCCCCCCAATCCATTCCATTGGGGCCGCCCGCGCCGGGTCGCAGCATGATCAGCACGCCGACGAAGCCGACCAGGGCCGCGCCGATCCGCCACGGTCCGATCGGCTCGCGCAGCACGAAGGCCGCCAGCGGGACCAGCCAAAGCGTCCGGGTGAAGGACAGGGCGTTGGCGTCGGCCAGGGGCAGCTTCTGGTAGGCGTAAAAGCCCATGATCATCGCCAGAACCCCAGCGCTGGATCGGAAGATCAGGATCCCCGGCCGCGTCGTGCGGAAGGCGCCGCTCCAATCACGGGCGATCAGCGGCAATAGCAGGATCACGCCCGCCAGCTGGCGGTAGAAGGTCTGCAAGGCCGCCGGGTAGTCGTCGCCCAGGAACTTGACCAGCGTCGTCATCGCCGTGAAGCCGATGGCCGAGGCCAGCATCCACAGCGCGCCGCGCAGGTTGGGGGTGAGGCTCACCCGACCCCGCCAGACGCGACGAGGCTCGCTCGCATCTGCTCGGCCTGCTCGGGCGTGATGCCCATAGCCGCCAGGATCGGCGAGGGTGTGTTGACGTCCCAGGCGCTGCGGGGCCCCACGGTGATGCCGCCGTCGACCACGATGTGTGTGCCGGTGACGAATTCGGAGTCGTCGCTGGCGAGGTAGAGAGCGGCCTTAGCGATATCCTCGGGCAGGCCCGACTTCGGGATCGGCTGGATCTTCGGACCGACCTGGGCGATCTGGGCGGCCATCTGGTCGGCGACTTCGCGCGGCAGGCCCATCGAGGCGCCGAAGATCGAGGTGGCGATCAGGCCGGGGCAGATGGCGTTGACGCGGATCTTCTTGGAGGCCAGCTCGGCCGCGGCGCAGCGGCTCAGATGGATCACCGCCGCCTTGCCCGTCGAATAGGCCAGCGGGCCAAAGCCCGCCTGCAGGCCGGCGATCGAGGCGGTGTTGATAATCGAGCCACCCCCGCGCTTGGCCATCAGCGGCACGGCGTGCTTCATACCGATCGCCGGACCGCGCACCAGCAGGGCGAAGGTCTTGTCCCAGCCTTCGACGCTCATGTCCTCGACGCCGGCGGGCGTGCCGCCGTGGCCGGCGTTGTTGAAGAGGATGTCGAGGCCGCCGAAGGCGCTTTCGGCCAGGGCGAGGGCCGCAGCGACGTCGGCCTCGGCGGTCACGTCGCAGCGGATGTAGCGGACGCGGCCCTGGAAGCGCTTTTCCAGCATCGCCCCCTTCTCGTCCTGCAGGTCGGCGGCGACGACCAGCGCCCCCTCCGCCGCGAACAGTTCGACGGTCCCGAGCCCAATACCCGAGCAGCCCCCGGTGACGACGGCGATCTTGCCGTCCAGACGTCCGACCATGGTTCTTCCCTCCGCGCCGCCCGACCTCTCGCGGATCGGTGATCAGTGATCATCTTCGCGAAGGCGGCGCGTCTTGGCTAGAGCGCGATACCCGAAAGGCGGGCTTCTCTTGGGTTGGGCCGCAACTCGGCAAGCGCGGCGCCGGCGCCAAAAGGCCCCTGTCCGTCGCCGCGCTTGCCCAGCGTCACCTTGCGCCCCCTGAGGCGGCCACGACACGGAGAGTCCGCGTCGGGGCGTGAGCGGCCCGGCCATCCGCCGCTTTCGCTCGGTGGGGTGAGCGTCTTCGGTGGCGACCGAACCGGGGGCACAATCGCCGAGCAACCTGTCTGCTTCGCTAAGAAGGACGATTAGCGAACCTTAACCAAGCCCGACGAAACAGGGTTAATCTACCGTTATCACCACCTTGCCCATCGCCTTGCGGCTGGCCAGGTGCGCGATGGCCTCGCCGGCCCGCGCCAGGGGGAAGCGCTCGGACACGTAAGGCCGAATCTTGCCCGCCGCGTAGAGGTCCATCAGGGCCTTCAGGTTCGCCGCGTGACCCTTGGGATCGCGGGCCACGGCCGCGCCCCAGAACACCCCGACGATGTCGCAGGATTTCAGCAGGGTGAGGTTCAGCGGCACCTTGGGGATGCCCGACGGGAAGCCGATCACCAGGAAGCGCCCCTCCCAGCCCGCCGCCCGGATCGCGGCCTCCGAATAGTCTCCGCCGACCGCGTCATAGGCCACGTCCCAGCCGTTCGCGCCGCAGGCGCCCTTGAAGAGCTCGGCCAGGGCCTTCTGGCCGTCCTTGTCGAAGGGGCCCTTGGGGTAGACGACGCCGCTGTCGGCGCCGTGCTTGATGGCCAGATCGACCTTCTCCTGGCTGGAGGCCGCGGCCACGACCTTGGCGCCCATCGCCTTGGCCAGCTCCACCGCCGCCAAGCCGACGCCGCCCGCCGCGCCCAGCACCAGCAGGGTCTCGCCGGGCTTGATGTGGCCGCGATCCTTCAGGGCGTAGTAGGAGGTGCCGTAGGTCAGGACGAAGGCGGCGGCCTCGTCGAACGGCATGTTGTCGGGGATGTGGGTGCAGCGGGCCTCTTCCAGCGCCAGCTTCTCGGCGTAGCCGCCCCAGCCGGTCGAGGCCAGCACCCGGTCGCCGACCTTAAAGCGGCTGACGCCCTCGCCCACGGCGGCGATCACGCCCGAGACCTCGCCGCCGGGCGAGAACGGGCGGGGCGGCTTGAACTGGTACTTGTCCTCGATGATCAGCACGTCGGGGTAGTTGACGCCGCAGGCCTTGACGTCGATCAGCACCTGACCGGGACCGGCGACGGGGTCGGGCAGGTCCTCCAGCACCAGGGTCTCGGGGCCGCCGACCGCCTTGCTGAGCACCGCCTTCATCTCGCCTCTCCCTGCGATTGTCTTTAAATCTAGCCGGACGCTAGCGCGGGACGCGCCGCCAAGGAAGCAGAATGTCAAACAAGTGTTTTAGTCTCGCCCTGCACGGCGGCGCCGGCGCCAAACGGGGCCACGACTACGCCGTCGAGATCGCCCATATGCGCGGTCTGGTCGAGGCCGCCCGCGACCGCCTGGCCGCCGGCGCTAGCGCCCTGGACGTCGCCGTCGAGACCGTCGTCGCCCTGGAGGCCAGCGGCCTCTACATCGCAGGGCGCGGCGCCTCGCCCAACGCCGACGGCGAATACGAGCTGGACGCCAGCCTGATGGATGGGGCCACGCGCCTGGCCGGGTCGGTCGCCGCACTGCAAGGCTTCAAGAGCCCGATCCTGGCCGCTCGCGCGGTGATGCAGGCCACGCCTCACGTGATGCTGGCCGGCCAGGGCGCGATCGACTTCGCGCGCGACCAGGGCCTCGAACCCGTCGAGGACCCCGAGGCCTGGTTCACCCGCGCCGGGGCGTTCGAGGACAACCATCCGCCAGATTCGCTCGCCCAAGCGACCCTGCCCACCGGCACGGTCGGCTGCGTGGTCCGCGACGCCGAGGGGCGCCTAGCCGCCGCCACCTCGACGGCGGGCGTGTTCGGCAAGCGGCCCGGCCGGGTCGGCGACTCGCCGGTGATCGGGGCGGGCACCTATGCCGACGGCCACGCCGCCGTCTCCTGCACCGGCCAGGGCGAATACTTCATCCGCGCCGCCGTCGCCGCCCAGATCGCCCACCGCGTCCGCTTTGGCGGCCAGGCGCTGGAGACCGCCGCGAAAGCCGCCATCCAGGAGGTCGCCGATCTGGGTGGCCACGGGGGCCTGATCGCGGTGGATGCTTTCGGAAACATCGCCATGCCGTTCGCCTCCAGCGGCCTCAAGCGCGCCGCCCTGCTGCCCGATGGGACCCTCCTCAGCGCGGCGTTCTGAGGGTGGAGGGATCCTTCCGCCCCCTCCGGGGCGGACGACCACGCGGAGCGTGGTCAGGTGGGGGCCTGCGGCGTCGGCGGGCCCTTTTCCCTACTCGCCCCCTCCGCGCTGGCGCGCTCCTCCCCCAGAGGGGGAAGAAGGCAAATCCCACGCACACCTCCGCCGCTTCACGCGATCGCTCGCTGAAGGGATGGAAAGGGATGCGGAGCGCCGGACATCCGTCCGGAAGAATTTGATAAATACCGTTTCGACGAAGCCCGAACGCTCCGCGCGATCGTTATCCGCCAGCGTCCCGTCGGGTGGCCCTGTTCAGGCCTTACCGGGACCTGGGCCTCCCGTTTCCGAGAGTCCCAACGGTCGGAGAGGACGGGCTTTCAGCCAAACACGCCCTTTTGCCTCCAACCACGCCGACGGCGGGCGGGTGAGCCCAGCAAGCTCAGCCCCGGACCGTCCGAGTATCCCCCTCGAACCTGTCCCCGCTCGATCGCCCCCCGCCGCCACGATGGTCGCTGGCCATGCGCCCTTTCCTCGCGACGAGGTGGTTAGAGCATAAGGGCGGTTTCAACGCGGATGATCCAGCGGCGCGTAAAAGTGGGAAGCGGTTGAAATCGTTCGGTTCGATTCCGGATACGCGGATCATAGAGCGCCGCGAACGCTCGTACTTGCCCCCTCCGCGCCTGCGGCGCTCCTCCCCGGAGGGGGAAGAAGGGGCGCGTTTCCTTCTGCCCCCCTTTGGGGGCGGACGACCACGCGGAGCGTGGTCAGGTGGGGGCCTGCGGCGTCGGCCGATTAGCGCTGTGAAACCCGTCCCCCAAGACGGGAGCCATCCTTACATCTCACGGCGAGACGATCGCAGGGCTGACCGGGTTGCTCAAGGACGGCGCGCAGCGCCGCCGCGTGGCGGCCGGCCAGAGGGCGGTCCTTGACCAACCCGGACAGCCCTGCACGCTGCAGCCTCCAAGAGATGTAAGGTTCGCACCGACCTCGGGAGGTCGCGTGGCTACGCTTAGCGGGATTTCACGAGGCGCGCTTCCCAGCGACCGCCCCTCCCAGATCAGCCCAATCGGCTAGGCAACGAGGACGTCTAGGCGGTTGTAGCGTTACAATGCCGCCGACATTCGGTGGGGCACATGAAAACACCTGAGCAAGCTGCGTATCACATTCCGCTGATGGCCGAAGAAATGGCGCTACTGGGTGAGGTGGTGGTCATAATCGGACAGATTGATGACGAGCTGGCGAGATCGCTGACCGGCGTGCTGAATGTCGATCGGCCGACCGCGAACTCAATAATGAGAGGACAGGACGCCATCGACACCTGGGCCGGGTGTATGAAGGGTCGGTGCCCACACCCAGAATATCCCCGCGCGTTATCGCTCGCGGTGCAAGAGCTTAAGGCGGTTCAACGACAAAGAAACGATTTCATTCACGCAGACTACCGAGAGTCGATGCTCTGGCTTGGGAAGTGGGTGACGTTTCGAGGGCAAACAGCAGGCCCAGACCTTGGAACGCCGTCGAAAGTGGTCGCTAGCAGGACGCGAGATCAGAAAAAGCGAGATAGCACTGAGCTGCGAAACCTGCGGGAAAAGGCTGCTAGAACGTCCAGATTGATTGCCCACGTCGCCTACGCCGTGGCGCCTCATGGCAACTGGGACAGTCCTTGGTACCCATCCATCCGACACCTATTGCAATGCGAACCCTAGGTGCCGCTTATCTCTTCTAGCTTCGGGTGGGGCACTGACTTCCACCGCCCCCCTCACCGCGTCGTCATATTCCCCGACATCCGCCCGAACACCTCGCGCAGCGCCTGCGCCATCTCCGCCTCCACGCCCGCCTGATCCAGCGCCCGACCCATGGCGTCGGTCCACTGCCGCGCCAGCTCGGCGTCGATCGGCATCGACCGGTGCAGCGACATCATGCAAACGCCCGGCCGCGCGGCGAACCAGTCTCTTGGCCCGCCCAGCCAGCCGGTGAGAAAGCCCGCCAGCGAGGCGCGCATGGGGGTGAGGTCCGGCGCATGGATGGCCCGCAAGCGGGCATAGGCCGGGTCGGTGTCCATCAGGTCGTAGAAGGCCTCGACCACCGCCTGGACGCGGGTCGCGCCGCCGATCTGGTCGAACGCGGTCTCGGCGGCTTGAGCTTCGGCCTCAGCGCTCATTTCGGCCTCATGTCGCCGGTCTCGATGAACCGCTGGTGCCAGGCGAAGGCCTCCATCAGCAGGGTCGGCGACTGCTGGCCGTAGGAGTCGCGGCGGGCGCGGGCCAGATAGTCCTTCAGGGCCGGGCGATAGTCCGGGTGCGAGCAGTTTTCGATGATGAGCTCGGCCCGCTGGCGGGGCGACAGGCCGCGAAGGTCGGCCAGGCCCTGCTCGGTGACCAGGATCTGGACGTCCTGATTGATGTGGTCGACGTGCGGGGTCTTGGGCACGATCGTCGAGATCTTGCCGCCCTTGGCCGTCGAGGGGGCCATGAAGATCGAGACATAGGCGTTGCGGGCGAAGTCGCCGCTGCCGCCGATGCCGTTCTGGATGCGCGAGCCCATCAGGTGGGTCGAGTTCACCGCCCCGTGGATGTCGGCCTCGATCATGCCGTTCATGGCGATGCAGCCCAGGCGACGGATCACTTCGGGGTGGTTGCTGATCTCCTGCGGGCGCAGCACCAGGCGCTCGCGGAACCGATGCATGTCGGCGTTCAGGGTGTGGGCGGCCTCGGGGCTCAACGAGAAGGCGGTGGCCGAGGCGGTCAAGAGCTTGCCGGCCTCCATCAGCGCCAGCATCCCGTCCTGCAGCACCTCGGTATAGGCGGTCATCCGGTCGAAAGGCCCGTCGACCAGGCCCGACATTACCGCGTTGGCGATGTTGCCCACCCCTGATTGCAGCGGCAGCAAGGACGAGGGCAGGCGTCCCTTGGCGACCTCGTGACGGAAGAATTCCAAGAGATGGCCGGCGATGGCCTTGTGGTCCTCGCCCGGCGCGTCGAACGGCAGGTTGCGGTCGGGGGAGTCGGTCTCGACCACCGCCACCACCTTGGACGGGTCGCAGCGGAAATAGGGCTCGCCGATGCGCTGGTCGGGGCGGGTCAGGGGGATCGGCACGCGGTTCGGCGGCAGGGCCGTGCCGTAATAGATGTCGTGCATCCCCTCCAGCGCCGGGTTCTGCCAGCGATTGACCTCGAGGATCACCTTCGAGGCCCGGTCGATCCAGGTCTTGTTGTTGCCGACCGAGGACGAGGGGATCAGCGAGCCGTCGGCGCGGATGCCGCTGACCTCGATGATGGCGGTATCCAGCGGGCCCAGGAACCCCTGCCAGGCCATTGGCGCGACTTGGGACAGGTGCATGTCGAAATAGTCCATCTCGCCGCGATTGATCTTGTCGCGGGCGATGGGGTCGGAGTTGTAGGGCAGGCGAAACTCGATGCCGTCGGCCTTGGCCAGGGCGCCGTCCAGCTCGGGGCCCGTCGAGGCGCCGGTCCAGACGCGCAGGCGGAACGGGTCGCCCGCCGCGTGCGCGGCCTCGATCCGCTTGGCCAGGGCCAGCGGCACGGCCTTGGGATAGCCCGAGCCAGTGAAGCCGCTCATGCCCACCGTGCTGGCGGGGTCGATCAGGGCGGCGGCGGCCTCGGCCGACATCACCTTGGCTTGCAGGCTCGGAAGGGCGATCCGGCTCATGGGTCTACTCCAGCAGTACGCGGGCAGGCCTTAGCCGATGGCCGGCGGGCCGTCGCTTCCGTAGCAGCCCGGACGCGGCGCCGCGCGGTCAGACTTGGCCGCAGGCCGGGCAGGTTGGATCGGCGCCGATCCTGACTGTCCGCGTCTCGGCCGCCAGGGCGTCGTAGATCAGCAGCTTGCCCGACAGCGGCTCGCCGGCGCCGGTGATCAGCTTGACCGCCTCCAGCGCCATCATCGACCCGATCACCCCGGCCAGGGCCCCGACCACTCCGACCAGGGCGCAGGTCTCGGCGTCCGGCGGGACCTCGGGCACCAGGCAGCGGTAGCAGGGCTTTCCGTGGAACACCCCCACCTGGCCGGTCCAGCGGCCAAGCGCCCCGCTGACCAGCGGCTTGCCGTGCGCCAGGCAGGCGTCGCTGACGGCGAAGCGGGTGGCGAAATCGTCGGTGCCGTCCAGGACGAGGTCGTAGCGAGAAACGATGTCGCCGGCGTTCTCGGCGTTCAGCCAGACCGGGTGGGGCTCGATCGAGACATGCGGATTGAGGGCGGCCAGATGCTCCCGCGCTGCCTCGACCTTGGGCCGGCCGACGTCGGACCCGGCGTAAAGCACTTGGCGCTGCAGGTTCGACAGCGACACCACGTCGGGGTCGACCAGGCCGATCGTCCCCACGCCAGCGGCGGCCAGATAGAGCGCCGCGGGCGCGCCCAGGCCGCCGGCGCCGACCATCAGCACCCTTGCGGCCTTCAGCTTCTGCTGGCCCGGACCGCCCACCTCGCGCAGCACCAGATGGCGGGCGTAGCGTTCGACCTCGGCTTCCGAAAAACTCACCGCGCTTGACCCTCCGCCTTCGGCTCGCCACATGCGAAGCCATGCAAGGCAACAACTCGACTTTCCCAGACTGGCACGGCACGACGATCCTGGCGGTGCGCAAGAACGGCCAGACCGTGATCGCCGGCGACGGACAGGTGTCAATGGGCCCAACCGTCGTCAAGGGCAACGCCCGCAAGGTGCGGCGCCTGGCCGGCGGCAAGGTCGTCGCGGGCTTCGCCGGCGCCACGGCCGACGCCTTCACGCTCATTGAGCGGCTCGAAGCTAAGCTGGAACAGTATCCCGACCAGCTGGCCCGCGCCTGCGTGGACCTGGCCAAGGACTGGCGGACCGACCGTTACCTGCGTCGCCTCGAAGCCATGCTGCTGGTGGCCGACAACACCGCCATCTACACCGTCACCGGCGTCGGCGACGTGCTGGAGCCCGGCGAGAGCGCCGGCGGCGGGGCCGTGGCGGCCATCGGCTCGGGCGGCAACTACGCCCTGGCGGCCGGCAAGGCCCTGATCGACCTTGATCTCACCGCCGAGGACATCGCCCGCAAGGCGATGGGGATCGCGGCCGAGATCTGCGTCTACACGAACGGCAACCTGACCGTCGAAAGCCTGTAATGACTGAGTTTTCCCCCCGCGAGATCGTCTCCGAGCTGGACCGCTTCATCGTCGGTCACCAGGACGCCAAGAAGGCCGTGGCCGTCGCCCTGCGCAACCGCTGGCGGCGTCGCCGCGCGCCGGCCGACATCCGCGACGAGCTGACGCCAAAGAACATCCTGCTGATCGGCCCCACGGGCGTGGGCAAGACCGAGATCGCTCGGCGCCTGGCCAAGCTGGCCCAGGCTCCGTTCCTGAAGGTCGAGGCCACCAAGTTCACCGAGGTCGGCTATGTCGGCCGCGACGTCGACCAGATCGTCCGCGACCTGGTGGAAAGCGCCCTGGCCATGGTCCGCGACAAGCGCCGCGCCGCCGTGAAGGCCAAGGCCGAGGGCGCGGCCGAGGAGCGGATCCTCGATGCCCTGACCGGTCCCGGCTCGACCGCCGCCCGCGAGGCCTTCCGCAAGAAGATCCGGGCCGGCGAGCTGGACGACAAGGAGGTCGAGCTGCAACTGGCCGACACCGGCGGCCAGACCTTCGAGATCCCCGGCCAGCCGGGCGCAGCGGTCTTCAACCTGTCGGACATGATGAAGTCGTTCGGCGGCGGTCGTCAAAAGACCCACAAGACGACCGTGGCCGGCGCCTGGGCCCCGCTGATCGCCGAGGAAAGCGACAAGCTGCTGGACCAGGAGGCCCTCACCCAGGAAGCCCTGGAGCTGGCCGAGAACCACGGCATCGTCTTCCTGGACGAAATCGACAAGGTCGCCAGCTCGTCCCAGCGCTCGGGCGCGGACGTCTCTCGTGAAGGCGTGCAGCGCGATCTCTTGCCGCTGATCGAGGGCACGACGGTCTCGACCAAGTACGGGCCGGTGAAGACCGACCACATCCTGTTCATCGCCTCGGGCGCCTTCCATGTTGCAAAGCCCTCGGACCTGCTGCCCGAACTGCAGGGCCGCCTGCCGATCCGGGTGGAGCTGAAGGGCCTGACGCGCGACGACCTGCGCCGGATTCTCACCGAGCCGGAAGCCAACCTGATCCGCCAGCACCAGGCGCTGATGGCGACCGAAGAGGTCACCCTCGTTTTCACCGACGAAGCGATCGACGCCCTGGCCGACGCGGCCGTGGCCGTGAACGCCTCGGTCGAGAACATCGGGGCGCGAAGGCTGCAGACCATCCTGGAAAAGGTGGTCGAGGAGATCAGCTTCACGGCGGCCGATCGCGGCGGCGAGACCGTAACGGTGGACGCAGCCTATGTGCAGGAGCGGGTCGGCGCGCTGGCCGCGAACGCGGATCTCAGTCGCTTTATCTTGTAACGCAGCAGGCCCCCACCTGACTTCGCTCCGCGAAGTCGTCCGCCCCCGAAAGGGGGCAGAAGGATCGCGCGTCTTCTTCCCCCTCCGGGGGAGGAGCGCCGCAGGCGCGGAGGGGGCAAGTATCACCCCGCCGCCGCGACCGCCTCCATCCCCAAGATCGCCGCCTTGCGGGCCAGGCCCCAGTGATACCCCGTGAGCTTGCCGCTCTTGGCGATGGCGCGGTGGCAGGGGATCAGCAGCGAGATCGGGTTGGCGCCGATGGCGCCGCCGGTGGCCTGAAAGGCGCGGGGCTTGCCGGCCCAGGCGGCGACCTGGCCGTAGGTGGCGGTCGCGCCGGCCGGGATGGTCAGCAGGGCCTTCCAGACCTGGATGTGGAACGGCGAGCCGATCAGCACCACCGGCAACGGCCCCTCCCCGCCCGTGAAAGCGCGCAGGGCCATGGCTTGCGCGGCCGCATCATCCCGCGTCCAGTCGGCGGCCGGGAACCGGCGGTGCATGTCGGCGAAGCTCATCTCATCGTCGCCGTCCGAGAAGGCCAGACCCGCCAAGCCCCGCTCGGCCATCACAAACAGGCCTTTGCCGAACGGCGTCGGGGCCCAGCCCCAGGCCAGGCGCATCCCCTGCCCGCGCCGCCGCACCTCGCCCGGCGTCGCCGCCTCCTGGGCGATGAACAGGTCGTGCAGGCGCGAAGGTCCTGAGAGCCCCGCGTCGAAGGCCGCGTCCAGCACGGTGCCGCCGGCCTCCAGCGACCGCCGCGCCTCGGCGTGGGCGATGGCCGAGACGAAGGTCTTGGGACTGACCCCGGCCCAGCGGGTGAAGATGCGCTGGAAGTGGAACGGCGACAGGCCCACGGCCCCCGCCGCCTCGTCCAACGAGGGATGATCGGACCACCGCTCGGCCAGCCAGTCCAGCGCCTTGGCCATGCGGTGGTAGTCGACCGAGCGTTCGGCCAGGCGGGCCAGCTCTTGGCTGGCCGCTTCGGAAAGACCGGTCGAGAGGGGTGATGCGTCGTATGCCATGTCCGACACGCTAGCCCCGTCGGATAACGCCGTCCGCCCGGTTCTTGCGGCCGTTTCGCCGCTCACGACCAGCGCTCGGCGCGGGCGGCGCGAATGGCGTCCTGCAGCGCATTGGCGAACTGGATTCGCGCCTCGGGGCTGAGCGACCGCGCCAAGGTCAGGCGCTTGCGATGGATCATCAGCCGCACGCGGGCGTCGTGCTCGCCGGGCAAATCGACGTTCACGCGGGTGAAGGCGGTCGGCGAGGTCCAGACGGTGCGGGCGCCCTTCTCGTCCTCGCGGCTGACGGTCACGGCCTCGGCGGTGACCTGGACGCGCTCGACGCGCTTGGCCGCCCGGTCGCTAGCGCGCAAGGCCAGCCACAGGGCCAGGACGTCCAGGCCCAGGAACGGCAGCACCGGCGGCGCGCGGACGATCAGCAGGAAGATGGCGACCAGCACGTTGAAGGCCATAACGACGGCCATCAGCACCGCCGCGCCGTGGGGCGTCAGCGAACGGTGCGGCGCGATCACCCGGTCCATGTAGAGCGGCGAGGCCATGGGCGGAGAATTTAGGCGCGGCCGGCCCGCTTGGCGAGAGGGGCGCATCACGGCATGGTCCGCGCCATGGCCAAACCCGCTCCAGCCCAGTCTTCCGGCGTCAAGTCCAAGCCCGCGAAGAAGAAAGCGGCCAAGCGCATCTCTCCCGCCGAGCGCGAACGGGTCGCGGTGCTATTCGACCGCTTCGAGAGCCTGGAGCTGCGGCCCAAGACCGAGCTCAACTATTCCAACCCCTATGAGCTGGTCACCGCCGTGGCCCTGTCGGCCCAGGCCACCGACGTTCAGGTCAACAAGGCCACCGGCCCCCTGTTCCAGGTCGCCGACAACGCCGCGAAGATGCTGGAGCTGGGGGAAGAGGGGCTGATCAAATACATCGCCTCGATCGGACTCTTCCGCACCAAGGCCAAGAACGTCATCGCAACGGCCAATATCCTGGTCAGCCAGTATGGCGGCCAGGTTCCCCTGAACCGCGAGGCGCTCGAAAGCCTGCCGGGCGTTGGCCGCAAAACCGCCAGCGTGGTGCTGAACGAGCTGGACATCGAACCCGCCATCGCCGTCGACACCCACGTCTTCCGCGTCTCGCACCGCCTGAAGCTGTCGGCCGGCAAAACCCCCGACGCGGTCGAGCAGGACCTGATGCGGATCGTACCGGTTCCCTACCAGACGCGGGCGCACCACTGGCTGATCCTGCACGGGCGGTATGTGTGCGTGGCGCGGAAACCGAAATGCGAGGTGTGCAAGATCAGCGATCTGTGCCCGTCGCGGGAGCTGTTTTTGGGGGCGTGACTTGCCCCCTCCGCGCCTGCGGCGCTCCTCCCCCATAGGGGGAAGAAGGAGAGTGCGGACCTTCTGCCCCCTATGGGGGCGGACGACTTCGCGAAGCGAAGTCAGGTGGGGGCGTGCTGAGCTAGCCGATCGCCCGCATCACCGCTGCGGCAAACGCCGCGCCCTTGTCGTGGGCGTGTTCGAGGAAGAGATCCGGCTCGATGACCTCCAGCTCCATCAGCTGCGGCGTGTGGTCCAGGCCCCGGATCAAATCCACGCGGGCGTAGGTCAGGTTTCCCGGCGCGGCGTTCAGCACCATTTCGGCCGCGTGCAGGGCCTCCGGCTCGGGCGCGATCTCGCTGACCTTGCCGCCGAACTGCGGCTGGACGCGGAAGTCGCCCTCGACCGCGACCTTGGCCACGGCGTGGCTGAAATGGCCGTCGAAATAGAACAGCGACAGTTCGCCCTCCTCGCCCACCGCCGGCAGGAAGGGCTGGATCAGGGCCGGGCCCTTGGGGCCGCCGTCCAGCGAGCCATGGCGCTTGACCCGGATGGTGTCCTGCGAGCCGGCCGAGACCTGCGGCTTGACCACCACCTCCTCGACCCCGAACGCGTCGAGGGCGGCCTCGACTGCCTCCATCGTCAGGCGGTCGTGGGCGTGGGTCGGCACGACGGGCGCGCCCTTGCCGGCCAGCTCGACCAGATAGGTCTTGGTCGCGTTCCAGCGCATCACAGAGGCCGGATTGGCCACGCGCGTCCCGTCCGCCTCCAGCCGGTCCAGCAGGGCGAACCACTCGGCCTGGCGATGGTGATAGCCCCAGGCCAGGGACGGCATGACCAGGCGCGCGCGGCCGCGTTCGATCGGATCGGTCCAGGGCTGGGCGCCAACGAGAAGTCCATGAGCCCGCAGCGGCGCGGCCAGGCGCTCGAACAGCGGCGTCCAGGTCGCAGCGAACCGCGGCTCGTCTCGGGCGGGAACCAGGATCAGGACATCGACCATCGGTTTGCTCACCTAAACTCGGGGATCGCGTTAGAGTGTCGCAGGGTCTCGGGCAAGAGCTTGCGTTGCCTTGACGCGCCACTTCCTTTAATCGCCGTGCTGCTTGGGCCCTCGGCCCTGTTCTTTCAAAGGTTTGCTTCGCCCCATGACAGCGCTCTACGACGTCGCCGCCATTGGCAACGCCATCGTCGACGTCATCGCTCAGTGCGACGACGCCTTTCTCGCGCGCGAAGGGCTGGTGAAGGGCTCGATGGCCCTGATCGACCCGGCGCGGGCGGCCAGCCTGTACGACGTGATGGCCTCGGCGATCGAGGCCTCGGGCGGCAGCGCGGCCAATACCGTGGCCGGCGTCGCCAGCTTCGGCGGCAAGGCCGCCTTCATCGGCAAGGTCGCAGACGACCAGCTGGGCCGCGTCTTCCGCCATGACATGAACGCCATCGGCTGCGTGTTCACGACCCCGCCGCTGGCTGACGGTCCGGCGACCGCTCAAAGCCTGATCAACGTCACCGCCGACGCCCAGCGCACCATGTCGACCTATCTGGGCGCCTGCGTCGAGCTGAACCCGGCCGATGTTGATCCCGAGATCATCGAGGCCGCCCAGTACTCTTACCTGGAAGGCTATCTGTTCGATCCGCCCGAAGCCCGCCGCGCCTTCGCCAAGGCCGCCGCCCTTTGCCACGGCGCGGGTCGCAAGATCTCGATGACGCTGAGCGACAGCTTCATGGTCGATCGCCACCGCTCGGCGCTGCTGGGTTTCATCGAAACCCAGTGCGACATCGTCTTCGCTAACGAGAGCGAGGTCTGCTCGCTGTTCGAGACCACCGACTTCGATGAGGCCGTCAAGGCTTTGGCCGCCCGTTGCGAGATCGCCGCGGTCACCCGCAGCGAAAAGGGTTCGGTCGTCGCCTCAGGCGCGCTCATTCACGAAGTCTCGGCCTATCCGGTCGAAAAAGTCGTGGACACGACCGGCGCGGGCGACCAATACGCGGCGGGTTTCCTCTTTGGCCTTTCCCAGGGCCGCCCGCTGCCTATCTGTGGCCAGCTGGGCAGCCTGGCGGCCGCCGAGGTGATCGACCACTACGGTCCGCGTCCGCAGGTATCCCTGCGCGAGCTGGCCGCAAAGAACGGACTTTAGAGCTAAGATGGCCCGCACCGCTGAAGTGGTCCGCGAGACGAAAGAGACCCAGATCCGGGTCTGGATCGATCTCGACGGGACCGGCGTCTCGACGATCTCCACCGGCATTGGTTTCTACGACCATATGCTGGAGAGCTTCGCGCGCCACGGCGGCTTCGACCTGAAGGTCGAGACCAAGGGCGACCTGCACATCGACATGCACCACACCGTCGAGGACACCGGCATCGTGCTGGGCCTGGCGGTGAACAAGGCGCTGGACGGCTTCAAGGGCATCCGCCGCTTCGGCTCGTCCTATATCCCGATGGACGAGACCCTGACGCGCTGCGCCATCGACCTGTCCAACCGGCCGTATCTGATCTGGAAGGTCGACTTCAAGCGGCCCAAGGTCGGCGAGATGGACACCGAGCTCTTCAAAGAGTTCCACCACGCGTTCGCCATGAACTGCGGGGCGTGCGTGCATCTTGAGACCCTGTACGGCGACAACACCCACCACGTCGCCGAAAGCGGCTTCAAGGCCCTGGCCCGGGCGCTGCGTCAGGCGGTCGAGATCGACCCGAAGACCGGCGGCCAGGCTCCGTCCACCAAGGGCGTGCTGTAAGGACATTCCATGCAGACCGTCGCCCTGATCGATTACGGGTCGGGCAACCTGCGTTCGGCCGAAAAGGCCCTGCGCGAGGCGGCCCGCCGCCGCGCGCTCGACGCCGACATCGTCGTCACCGCCGATCCCGACCTTGTCGCCAAGGCCGATCGCGTCTTCCTGCCCGGCGTCGGGGCCTTCGCCTCGTGCCGCGCGGGCCTGGACGCGACCGGCGTCTACGAGGCGATGAACCAAGCTGTCCACGGCCGGGGCGTCCCGTTCATGGGCATCTGCGTCGGCCACCAGCTCCTGGCCACCGAGGGCCTGGAGTTCGGCGTCACGCCGGGCCTGGACTGGATCCAGGGCCAGGTTACGAGGCTCAAGCCGAGCGATCCCTCGCTGACCATCCCGCACATGGGCTGGAACGCGATCGCCTTCACGCGCGCTCATGCCCTGTTCAAGGGCATCGAGGACGGCGCCCACATGTACTACGCCAATTCGTTCGCCCTGACCCCTTCCAACCCGGAAGATGTCGTTGCGACAACCGACCACGGCGGACCGTTCACGGCCGCGGTGGCCAAGGACAACGTCGCGGGCGTACAATTTCACCCCGAAAAGTCACAAGCCTCAGGGCTCGCCCTGCTCGCCAACTTCCTGGAATGGCGCCCATGATCCTCTATCCCGCCATCGACCTGAAGGACGGCCAGTGCGTGCGCCTGCTGCACGGCGACATGGAGAAGGCCACGGTCTTCAACACCTCGCCCGCCGACCAGGCCCAGCGCTTCGTCAAGGACGGCTTCTCGTGGCTGCACGTCGTTGACCTGAACGGCGCCATCGAGGGCAAGTCGGTCAACACCGCCGCCGTCGAGACGATCCTGGAGTCGATCTCGATCCCGGTGCAACTGGGCGGCGGCATCCGCACGCTGGAAGGCGTCGAGGCCTGGATCGAGGCGGGCGTGTCCCGCGTGATCCTGGGCACCGTGGCCGTTCAC
The DNA here is from genome assembly GCF_002737755.1 of Caulobacter sp. BP25. Lineage (GTDB taxonomy): Bacteria > Pseudomonadota > Alphaproteobacteria > Caulobacterales > Caulobacteraceae > Caulobacter. The sequence continues at coordinate 573,407 of NZ_PEGH01000017.1, read as the reverse complement.
GACCCGGACCTGGTGCGCAAGGCCGCCCGCCTGTGGCCCGAGCAGATCGCCGTGGCCGTCGACGTCCGTGACGGCAAGGTCGCCGTCGACGGCTGGACCGGCCTGTCGGACCTGTCGGCGATCGACCTGTCGCGTCGCTTCGAGGACGCCGGCGTGGCGGCCCTGATCATCACCGACATCAGCCGTGACGGCGCCCTGACGGGCGTCAATGTCGAGGGCGTGGGCGAGCTGGCCGACGCCGTCTCGATCCCTGTCATCGCCTCGGGCGGCGTGGCGGCCGTGGCCGACATCGAGCGCTTGAAGGCCCGCAAGGGCGTCGAGATCGCCGGCGCCATCCTGGGCCGCTCGCTCTATGCCGGCACGATCCGGCCCTCCGAAGCCCTGATCGCGGCGGCCGCCTGATGCTGAAGACCCGGATCATTCCCTGCCTCGACGTGAAGGACGGGCGGGTGGTCAAGGGGGTCAATTTCGTCTCCCTGCGCGACGCCGGCGATCCGGTGGAGCAAGCGCGCGCCTATGACGCCGCCGGCGCCGACGAGCTGATGTTCCTGGACATCACCGCCTCCAGCGAAGGCCGGGGCCTGATCCTGGACGTCATTTCGCGCACCGCCGAGGTCTGCTTCATGCCGGTCTCGGTGGGCGGGGGCGTGAGGCAAGTCTCGGACATGCGCCGCCTGCTGCTGGCCGGCGCCGACAAGGTCTCGACCAACACCGCCGCCGTGGAGAACCCCGACCTGATCGCCGCTGGAGCTGATGCTTTCGGCAGCCAGTGCGTGGTCGTGGCCATCGACGCCAAGGCGCGCGAGGACGGCTCGGGCTGGAACGTCTGGACCTATGGCGGCCGCAAGGACACCGGGATCGACGTGGTCGAATGGGCCGCCAAGGTGGTCGAGCGCGGCGCGGGCGAGATCCTGCTGACCTCAATGGACCGCGACGGCGCCAAGATCGGCTACGACATCCCGCTGCTCAAAGCCGTGACGGGCGCGGTCAACGTGCCGGTGATCGCCTCGGGCGGCGCGGGTAGCCCTGCGCACCTGGTCGAAGCCGCCCGCGACGGCCACGCCGCCGCCGTGCTGGCCGCCTCGATCTTCCACTTCGGCGAGATCTCGATCGGAGAGGCCAAGCAGGCCATGGCCGACGCCGGCATCCCGGTGCGCCTCGACGCTCTGAAGGGGGCCGCATGAGCCAGCGCCTGACCGACGTCCTGCAACGCCTGGCCGCCACGATCGAGGCCCGCAAGGGCGGCGATCCGTCGGTGTCCTACACCGCCAAGCTGCTGAACGACCCGGCCCTCGCCGCCAAGAAGCTTGGCGAGGAAGCCATCGAGACGGTGATCGCCGCCGTGGCCCTCAAGTCTCAAGAGGGGGGGCCTGAAGCCTTGGCCGCCGAAAGCGCCGACCTGCTCTACCACTGGCTGGCCCTGATGGCCGCCTCGGGCGTCTCGCTGGACGCCGTGGCCGAGAAGCTGGAAGCCCGCGAGGGAACTTCGGGCATCGCCGAGAAGGCGTCGCGGGAGGGCTAGTTTAGGGGACACTTGCCCCCTCCGCGCCTTCGGCGCTCCTCCCCCGGAGGGGGAAGAAGGCGCTCCCCTTCTGCCCCCTCCGGGGGCGGACGACCGCGAAGCGGTCAGGTGGGGGCCTGCGCCGGCGGCCATTTCGCCGCTTTAGGACGCCTCACACCCGCCGCTTCAGCGCCACGTACAGCGCCCCCTCGCCGCCGTGGCGGCGGTCGGCGGTGGAGACGCCGGCGACCATCTCGCGCAGGGACGGGTCGGTCAGCCATTCGGGCGTGCGAGACCTCAAGACCCCCTGCCCGATCTTGCCCTTGCCGGTGATCACCAGCACCGCCCGGTGACCCTGGCTGAACGAGCGGCGGATGAAGGCTTCCAGCGTCGCGCGAGCCTGGTCCTGGTCCAGGCCGTGCATGTCCAGCCGCGCGCCGATCGGGTCGCGCTCCTTGACGATCCGCAGCTTGCGGTTCGGCTCGATATGGCCGGCCGGGTTCTTCAGCGGCTTCTGCGCGACCGGTTTCAGGTCTTCGGGATGCAGCCGCAGCGGCGCGATCGAGGCCAGGCGCGTCGGCGGCTCGGCCGGCAGGGCGGTGTCGGCCTTCAGAGAAGGCCGGATCCGCGCCTTGCTGCGCATCTTCTCCGGCTTGGCCGCCCCGCGCGGGGTCACCGTCGAGACGACCAGACGCCATAGGCGCTTATCATCCTCAGCACCGGGCGGCGGCTTCTTGCTCACCTTACGGCTTCGGAACGAGGCGGTAGAGGCGCAAGACGTGGCGCACGCGGCCGGCCTCGGCGCCCGCGTCGGCGCCCGTGCCCATGTAGAGGTCGGCGCGCACCTCGCCCTTGATCGCGCCGCCGGTGTCCAGCGCCACCGCCAGGCGGCGATAGACCGGGAAGGCGCCGGCCAGGGCCGGAGCGCTGGCGTCCAGCCAATAGAGCGCGCCATAGGCGTGGCGGCCGGGGTCGACGGCGATGGCGCGGCCGGGCGGCAGGGACACCCCCGCCGAGCCCATGGGCTCCTTGCCATCGTCCGGGGTTGTCTTGAAGAACACATAGCGCGGGTTCAGCCGCATGATCGCGTCGGCCTCGGGCCCGCGATGCTCGGCCAGCCAGGTCCGGATGGCGTCGCCAGAGGTGTTGTTGTCGGGCAGCAAGCCCTTGTCGCGCATGGGCGCGGCGATACCGACGAAGGGCTTTCCGTTCGTCCCGGCGAACACCGCCTTCACCCGGCGGCCCTCCGGGAGGACCAGCACGCCAGAGCCCTGGATCTGTAGGAAGAACAGCTCCTCGGGCCGCATCCAGGCGAGGGGCTTGTCGGTCGGAACCGCCTCGATCTCGGCGCGATCCGGATAGGGGACGAAGGTCTTGCCCTCGACATGGCCGGTGATCTTCTTGCCGACCATGGCCGGCTCGAAGGGGCCAAGATCCAGCACGACCAGATCGTCCGGCAGACGGCGCACGGGGGCCGAGAACTCGGCGTTGCGCGACGTCCGCGCCTGATACTCGGGCGCGAAATAGGCGGTCAGAAGACCATCATCCCCCCCTTCCTTGGCGCCGACGGGCTGGGCTTGGAAATTGGCCTCGAAGAAGGCGCGGGCCGAGGCGGCGTCCGTGGCGCTCATCGCGCGGGCCTGGTCGCAGACCCGCGCCAAGGCAGCGTCCTTCGAAACGCCGCAACCGGCTTGAAAGGCCTTCAGCGCCGCCAAATGGTCTTCCTGCGCCCAGCCGGGCAGGTCCGCGAACGCGATCGCCGAGGCCGGCGACGGCTGCGTCACCGGCGGCTGAGATTGAGGCGCCGCCTGAGCCGGCGGGGGCGGTGGCGCGGCGGGCAAAGCGATGGGAGGCGGCGGCGAGACCACGCTGGCGCACGCGCTCAGCAGCAGCGTCGCCAGGGCCAAGGGGCCGATGGCGGTCGAGGCGTTCCGGACGGCTCGCATCAGGCCTCGGCGGCGGCGACGAACGAGAGATGCCAGTTCGGATCGGTGCTCTTGACCTCCCGCTCGAAGGTCCAGAGCTCGGCGGTGCGGCGGTCGTCGACCCCCTCGCCGCGCTCGTCCTTGGTGCGGGTGCGCACCTCGGCCAGAATCCGCACCACCGCCTTGGCGGTGTCGCCGACCAGGTCGATGCTTTCCAGGTCAAGGCGCGGCGGCGCCATGAACTCGAGCTTCTCGGAGCGCCCAGCGGCCTCACGAGCGGCCATGGCTTGCTCGAAATTGGCCATCACCTCGGGCGCCAAAAGGGGCTTGAGCGTCTCGCGGTCGCCCTCGGCATAGGCCGTGACGATCTGCTCATAGGCGGCGCGGGCGCCCATCATGAACTTGGCGGGATCGAAGTCCGGCTGGCGGGCCTTCAGTGCGGCGAGCCCATCGGAACGCAGCGCCGGGTGGGCGTCGGTCACGACGGGCGCGGGGCCGGCGGGGCTGGCCTTGATGGGCGTATCCTCCGGCTGACGCCCGACCCGGCGCCCCAGGGTGGCGTAGAGCTGGTAGAGGACGATGGCGGCGACCGCGGCGAGGAACAGGATCTGGAGCACTTCAGGGTCCGGCGACGGGCTTTGGGCCCAGGGGATTTAAAGGATCGGCGGCCGCCTCTTGGCGTCGGAACAACCGCTCCGACCCCAGGCGAACGCCTGTGTCCTTCCTATATAGGCGAGACAAGCTCTCTCGTCAGGCGCCTGGCGTTGCGCCAGACGGGCCCTCATGGTAGCAGCGCCCACCTTACTCTAGGCGTTTTAGACGCCGATCACGGATTTTGTCCTAATGACCGACACCTCCGCCCCCAATGGCGCCCCCGAGGGGACTTCGGAAGACGCCGCCGGCCAAACGGGCGTGCGCATCCTGGCCCAGTTCGTCCGCGACTTCTCGTTCGAGAACCCGCTGGCCCCCGACAGCCTGCGCGCCGGCGCGGCCCAGCCCGCCATCGACATGGGCGTCGAGATGAACGCCCGCGGTCGTCCCGACGGCCTGTTCGAAGTGGACCTGAAGCTCTCGGCCCGCGCCCTGCGCGATGAGCAAGCCGTGTTCCACGTCGAAGTGGTCTATGGGGGCCTGTTCCACATCGCTGGCGTGTCCGAGGAAGACCTTGAGCCGGTGCTGCTGATCGAGTGCCCGCGCTTCCTGTTCCCCTACGCCCGTCGCCTGATCTCGGACGTGACGGCCGAGGGCGGCTTCCCGCCGTTCCTGATCGACCCGATCGACTTCGCCGGCGTCTACGCCGCGCGCAAGGCCCAGGCCGAAGCCGGCGGCGTGGTCGGCAACGCCTAAGCGTTTGGCCCGCATGTCATTGAGAGGGGCTCGGCCGAAAGGTCGGGCCCTTTTTCTTTGGCCGTTTCGATTGTCATCACGGCCAAGCGCGAAGCGCGCCGAGCCGGGACCGCCAGAAACACCGAGCTTGCCGTGGTCCCGGGTCTTCCCCCGACGTTCGCCCGGGTTCGCCGGGGATGACAGCGTTCGCCGCCTAAGGCTGCAGCCGATACCCGCCCATCTCGGTGATCAGGATGCGCGCCACGGCCGGATCGGGCTCGATCTTCTGGCGCAGGCGGTAGACGTGGGTCTCCAGCGTGTGGGTCGTGACCCCGGCGTTGTAGCCCCAGACCTCGGTCAGCAGCTCCTCGCGCGACACCGGCTTGGAGCCGGCGCGATAGAGGTACTTCAGGATGTTGGTTTCCTTCTCGGTCAGCCGCACCTTCTTCTGCTTCTCGTCGACCAGCAGCTTGGCCGAGGGGCGGAATTCGTACGGACCGATGCGGAACAGCGCGTCTTCCGAGGCCTCGTAGCTGCGCAGCTGGGCGCGGATGCGGGCCAGCAGCACGCCGAAGCGGAAGGGCTTGGTCACATAGTCGTTGGCGCCGGACTCCAGGCCCAGGATCGTGTCGCTGTCGCTGGCCGCGGCCGTCAGCATGATTACCGGCGCGGTGACGCCGTTCTTGCGCATCAGGCGGCAGGCCTCGCGGCCGTCCATGTCGGGCAGATCAACATCCAGCAGGATCAGGTCGGGCTTGATCTCGCGCGCCATCCGCACGCCCTCGCCGGCGCTGGCGGCCTCGTTGACCGCGAACTCCTCGTGCAGGGCCAGCTGCTCGGCAAGGGCGCCACGCAGGTCGTCGTCGTCGTCGATCAGCAAAAGGGTCTTGCGTTGCGCCATAAGGGGAAACATGCACCGCTGCGGGCCTCCGGGACAACCCCGGCCCACCGCTTAAGTCTCGGAGTCACCGCTTCATGCTATTCCGCGCCCACGCCGATGGTCGTTTCGAGCTGGACGGGCAGACCCTACGTTGCGCGATCGGCAAGGCCGGCGCGATCGGGGCCGCCGATAAGCGCGAGGGTGACGGCAAGAGCCCGCTGGGCGTCTGGCGCATGCGCGAGGTCTGGTATCGGCCAGACATCTATACGCAAGGCCCGACAACCGCCCTGCCCGTTCGCGCCACGCGGCGCGAGGACGGCTGGTGCGATGCGCCAGGCGATCCGAACTACAACCGCCCCGTCACCCTGCCCTATCCGGCCAGCGCCGAGCGCATGTGGCGCGACGACGCCGTCTACGACCTGGTGGTGATCCTGGGCCACAACGACGACCCGCCGGTTCCGGGGATGGGCTCGGCGATCTTCATGCACCTGGCGCGCGAAGGCTATCCGGGCACCGAGGGCTGCGTGGCTCTGGCGCGGGCGGACCTGGAGGCGGTGCTGGCGGTGGCCAAGTCGGGCGATGCGGTGGAGATCGTGGGCTAGGGTCTGGACTCAATTGCAGAGGCGAAAAGCCCCCAATATTCAAAGACTAAAGCTCTCGTCATCCCGGAAGCCTCGCAGAGGCTGTCTTAGGACCCAGGGGCCGCCGCACTGCACTGGCCCCTGGGTCCCGGCGCTACAGCCCGCTACGCGGTCTTCCGGCCGGGATGACGAGAGAAAATGATTTCAGCTGATTGAGTACGGACCCTAGACCCGACCTATCGACCGCTCTTGCCCTTCCCGTCGATCAGGACCGCCTGCTGCCAAGGCCCCGGCGCCTTGTCGGTGCGATGGATGCAGCCCGCCCAGCAGCAGGGCCGCTTCTTACCCTCCAGCAGTTCCTCCAGGGTTCGCTGGATGCGGCGTTGGCGCGTTGCGGCTTGCTTGGCGTCATCGACCCAGCAAATGAACTCGTTTCGCCCAAGCGGCGTCAGGTTTTCCCAAAGACCAAGGACGTCGGGATCCGACTGCACCGCCGCCTGGAGATCCGCGGCGGCTTCGTGGACAGTCCCCTGGGGAAAGGCGTTCATCACGAAATCTTCCTGCGGCGACGCGGAAGACTAGCGTCATTTGGTCTTTTCGGGAGGAGAAATTTCCCGGTCCGGCGCGCCCCGCGTCCCAAACAGCGCTGACCCCACCCGCACCGAGGTCGCGCCCTCGGCGATGGCGATCTCGAAGTCGTCGCTCATGCCCATCGAGAGCTTTTCGACGCCATTCCGCTCGGCGATCGCGCGCAACCTCGCGAAGTGAGGGGCCGGATCGACGTCGAACGGCGGGATGCACATCAGCCCCTCCACCGTCAGCCCGTAGGTCCGGCGACAGGCTGCGAGGAAGGCGTCGGCCTCGCCGGGCGCGATCCCGGCCTTCTGCGGCTCCTCCCCGGTATTGACCTGGACATAGAGGCGCGGGGCTTTGCCGGCCCGCTGGATTTCCTCGGCCAGCACGCGGGCCAACTTTTCGCGATCGACCGTCTCGATAACGTCGAAGAAGGCCACCGCCTCGCGGGCCTTGTTGGTCTGCAGCGGGCCGATCAGGCGCAACTCCAGCCCTTCGCGACGGCTGCCCCAGCGCTCCATCGCCTCCTGGACGCGGTTTTCGCCGAACACTTTCTGTCCCGCGTCCAGCACGGGCGCGATATGCTCCCAGGGTTGGGTCTTGGAGACCGCCACCAGCGTGACCGAGCCGGGCGCGCGCCCGGCGCGGGCCTGCGCGGCGGCGATGCGGCTTTGGATGTCGGCGAGGGCTTGGGACATGGAGGGAGCGGCCTTGGGGGGCGACAGCGAGTTGGAGATCCTGTCTAGGACGGCGGCGGCCTTTCCGCCAAGGACCGTGCGCGGCCGCGTGCTGCCAAACCTGTTGTTCTTCACCGATCCCAGCCGGGTGGCCTCGCCCGAGGCGGTGGCCGAGCGCCTGCAGCGCGGAGCGGGGATCGTGTTCCGGGCCTTCAGCGCAGAGAATGCGGTCGAACAGGGCCGGCGCCTGAGGGCCATCGCCGATGCACGGGGCCTTGTCCTGCTGGCCGGCGCCCATCCGGGTCTCGCCGAAGGGATTGGCGCGGACGGCCTGCACATGCCCGAGCGGCTGGCCGGCGAGATTCCGAAACTGCGGGCCGAACACGGCCGCTATCTGATCACCGTCGCCGCGCATGACTTGGCTGCGGTCCAGGCGGCGGGAAAGGCGGGCGCCGACGCCGTGATCGTCTCGCCGGTCTTTCCCAGCAACAGCCCTTCGGCCGGCCAGCCGCTGGGCGTCGAGGGCTTGAAGACGCTCGTCTCGGCGACGGCCCTGCCCGTCTATGCGCTGGGCGGCGTGCGCGCGGACACGGTCGTTCAACTCGCGGGAAGCGGTATTGTCGGGATCGCGGCGGTCGAGGCCCTGGCGGGCTAACGCGCTCTAGAACTTGGAGCGCATTCGAGCGGTTTAGCCGCTCACACTTAAACCTAACGCGCTCTAGAACTTGAAAGCGGTTTCCAGCCGGACGCGCGGGGCGGCTTCGGGCTGCTGGGCCTTGCGGGCGGCCAAGGCCGGGTTGGACTGGCCCAGGCTGACCGCGCCGCCGACGCGGATCGAGGGGGTCACCTTGAAATAGGCGCCGGCCTGGACGTCCTGCATTTCCATTTCGCGGCTGGAGGGCTGGTCGAGGTCCAGCTTCAGGCCCCAGCGGCCCTTCTTGGCGTCCCAACGCAGGGTGCGCTTGTCATCCTGCGGATATTGGACGCCGGCGGCGGCGCTGGTGAAGTCGTTCTTGACGCTGAAATCCGGAGCGACCGCGTGCGGCTTGGCCTGGGCGAACGCCATCGACGCCGATCCCGTCAGGATCAGCGCGGCAGTCCCCGCCAGGAAGAAACGCTTCGCGACCATCGCTACTCGCAGCCTGTACTCAGTTGTCCCTGCCTATCTATATAGGGCAGGCAGTTTGCATTTCGATTAAAGGCTTGGCCGAAACGCGGTCAACCGGCCTTTGGTCGCACTTCAGACCGTATTGTACGATTCAATCGACTCGTGTGGCGGTGAGGTCACGCGATTCCTGTTTTGAGGCAGCGCGGCCATGCTATAGACCGGCTCCCGGCCGCGGGGGCGCGCCAGGCAGCGCAAGTCGCGTCGGCGAGACATTGGAGCGAGGTACTATGGCGTTTGAGCGTGGGTCTTTGATGCGCGGCGTCGCCGCGGGCGTCCTGGCTCTATCCATGCTGGGCGTATCGGCCTGCAGCAGCAACAAGCCCCCGAAGACGTTCTCGACGCAAAGCGATGAGCCGGGTCTGAACCCGTTCAAGCGCTTTGGCGGCGGTGGCGGCAAGGCCCCGGCGACCGAAGGCTCGATCGGCGTGAACGGCTATCTGTGGCGCGCCAGCCTCGACACCCTGGCCTTCATGCCTCTGGCCTCGGCCGATCCTTACGGCGGCGTGATCATCACCGACTGGTATGTGAACCCGGAGGCCCCGGCCGAGCGCTTCAAGGCCACGGTCTACATCTTGGACACCCGCCTGCGGGCCGATGGCCTGAACGTCACGGTGTTCAAGCAGACCAAGGACGTGAACAACGCCTGGGTCGACGCGCCCGTCTCCGACCAGACCGCGACCGACATGGAAAACGCGATCCTGACCCGCGCGCGTCAGCTTCGCCTGTCGAACATCAAGGGCTAAGGCCCGGCGGGGCCTTCTTCCGAGCGGAGAAGGCCCCGACTTCCTATATTCCTGCGCGCTCCGGCCGCGAAACCGCTTACTCTTCACGCGGCCGCGCGCGGAGCCTGCCTTAGCAGGCTCCGATTCCAATAGTTGGGCGCACGATAACCGCCGAAACCGCTTACACTTTCGGCTATCTCGCGCCCAGCGCGCTTTTCCGCATCTAAAGACCTGGTTTCCGATGGCCCGCTACAATCCCAAAGACACCGAGCCCAAATGGCGTGAAGCCTGGGCCAAGGCCGACGTCTTCAAGACTGGCGAGATCAACGACGGCCGTCCGAAATACTACGTGCTCGAGATGTTCCCGTATCCGTCGGGGCGCATCCACATGGGCCACGTGCGCAACTACGCCATGGGCGACGTGGTGGCCCGCTACAAGCGCGCCCAGGGCTTCAACGTCCTGCACCCGATGGGGTGGGACGCGTTTGGCATGCCCGCCGAGAACGCGGCCATGGAGCGCGGCGTCCACCCCAAGGGCTGGACCTACGACAATATCGCCGCCATGCGCGAGCAGTTGAAGGCGCTGGGCATCTCGATCGACTGGTCGCGCGAGTTCGCCACCTGCGACCCGGAATATTACGGCAAGCAACAGGCCTGGTTCCTGCGTCTGCTGAAGCGCGGCCTGGTCTATCGCAAGGAAGCCTCGGTCAACTGGGATCCGGTCGACATGACCGTGCTGGCCAACGAGCAGGTCATCGACGGCAAGGGCTGGCGCTCGGGCGCGATCGTCGAGAAGCGCAAGCTGACCCAGTGGTTCCTGCGGATTACGGACTACGCCGACGCCCTGATCGACGGCCTGAAGACGCTGGACCGCTGGCCCGACAAGGTTCGCCTGATGCAGGAGAACTGGATCGGCCGCTCCAAGGGCCTGCGCTTCAAGTTCAAGTTCGACGGCGAAGCGCCCGATGGCCTGGCCGAGGGCCTGGAAGTCTACACGACCCGTCCCGACACCCTGTTCGGCGCCAGCTTCGTCGGCATCGCGCCCGAGCACCCGCTGGCCGAGCAGCTGGCGGTCGAGAACCCGCAGATCCAGCAGTTCATCGCCGACTGCCGCAAGGGCGGCACCTCGGAAGCCGAGATCGAGAGCGCCGAGAAGCTGGGCTACGACACCGGCCTGCGGGTCAAGCACCCGCTGGATCCGTCGATCACCCTGCCCGTCTGGATCGCCAACTTCATCCTGATGGACTACGGCACCGGCGCGATCTTCGCCTGCCCGGCCCACGACCAGCGCGACCTGGACTTCGCCCGCAAGTACGACCTGCCGGTGCTGCCGGTGGTGCTGCCCAATGGCGAGGACCCGGCGACCTTCACGGTCGCCAAGGAGGCCTATGTCGGCCCCGGCAAGATCTTCAATTCCAAGTTCCTGGACGGGCTGGACGTCGAGGCCGCCAAGGCCGAGGCCATCGCCCGCATCGAGGCCGCCAACCAGGGCCAGGGCGCGACCGTCTATCGCCTGCGCGACTGGGGCGTCTCGCGCCAGCGCTATTGGGGCTGCCCGATCCCGGTGATCCACTGCGAGGCCTGCGGCGTCGTGCCGGTGCCGGAAGACCAACTGCCGGTCGCCCTGCCCGACGACGTCACCTTCGACAAGCCCGGCAACCCGCTGCTGCGTCACCCGACCTGGCGTCACACGACCTGCCCGTCGTGCGGCGGCAAGGCCGAGCGCGAGACCGACACGCTGGATACGTTCATCGACAGCAGCTGGTACTTCGCCCGCTTCGCCGACACCAAGGCAGCCGAGCCGGTCGGCAAGGCGGCGGCCGACTACTGGCTGCCGGTCGACCAGTATATCGGCGGCGTCGAGCACGCCATTCTGCACCTGCTGTACGCCCGCTTTATCACCCGCGCCCTGAAGGACGAGGGCTTGGTCTCAGTCGAGGAGCCGTTCGCGGGCCTGTTCACCCAGGGCATGGTCACCCACGAGGCCTACAAGAACGAGGCCGGCGAATGGGTCGAGCCCTCGGACGTGGTGATCAAGGTCGAGGGTAACAGCCGCTCGGCCACGCACGCCAAGACCGGCGCGCCGATCGTCATCGGCGACATCGAAAAGATGTCGAAGTCCAAGAAGAACGTCGTCGCCCCCGAGGACATCTTCGAGGCCTACGGCGTCGACAGCGCGCGCCTGTTCGTGATGTCCGACAGCCCGCCCGAGCGCGACGTGCAGTGGACCAACTCTGGCGTCGAAGGCAGCTGGCGCTTCACGCACCGCCTTTGGAACGAGTTCGACAGCCAGCCGGCAGGCGACTTCGCCCACGACGACAGCGATGAAGCGGCTCTCAGCCTGCGCAAGGCGGCCCACAAGCTGATCGGCTTCGTCACCGACAGCATCGAGGGCTTCCGCTTCAACAGCGGCGTGGCGCGCCTGTACGAGTTCCTGAATGCCCTGAAGGCCGCTCCGGCGGAGGGGGCGTCCAACGCCGTCCTGGCCGCCCGCGCCGAGGCCCTGCATATCCTGGCGCGCCTGGTCGCCCCGTTCACCCCGCACCTGGCCGAAGAGGCCTGGGCCAAGATCGGCGGCGAGGGCATGGTGGTGAACGCGCGTTGGCCCAAGGCTGATCCAGCCCTGGCGGCGGACGACGAACGCGTCCTGCCGATCCAGATCAACGGCAAGCGTCGCGGCGAGGTGAAGGTCAAGGCCGGCGCCCCGGACGACGAGGTGACCAAAATCGCGCTGGCGGATCCCAACATCATGGCCCACCTTGAGGGCGTCACGGTCCGCAAGGTGATCGTGGTGAAGGACCGCATCGTCAACATCGTGGCCAACTGAGACCGATGAAACGCTTCCTGCTGATCGGCGCCCTGGCGCTCTCGACCCTCGGCGTCTCGGCCTGCGGTTTCACGCCTCTCTACGCCCGTCCGGGCGTGGACAGTGGCCTCTCAAGCATTGAGACCGTCGCCGCCGAGGGCCGTGGCGGTTATCTGCTGCGCGAACAGCTAGACGACGCCCTGGCTCATCGCCAGGGGACGCCGGCCAGGTACAAGCTGGCCTTCGGGGTCAACGAGACGCGCTTCGCCCGCGGCGTCCGCCTCGATAACGTCGCCAACCGCTACGAGCTGAAGATGAGCGTCACCTGGCGTCTGCTGGACGCCAAGACAGGCTCGGAGGTCCACAAGGGCGTGACCGAGGTCTCGGTGACCTACGACTCGGCCGATCAGCCCTACGCCGCCATCGCGGCCCAGCAGGACGGCCAAGAGCGTGCGGCGACCGAAGCGGCCCGCAAGATCCAGCTGGACCTCGCCACCTGGCTGGCGGGCAAGAAGAAGGTCTAAGAGCGTGGCAGCCGAAAGTGTAAGCGGTTTCGGCGCCCGCCACGCTCCAAGGGCAAAGAGATGATCCTCTCCAAGCGTCCGGACGTCGAACGCTTCCTGAAGGAGCCGACCCCGGACATCCGGGCCGTGGTCATCTACGGCAAGGACCGGGGCGTCGTGCGCGACCGCGCCAACGCCCTGGCCAAGCGCGTGGTCGAGCGGCCCGACGACCCTTTCGACACCGCCCAACTGACCGAGAGCGACGTCGAGGCCGATCCGGCCAAGCTGGAAGACGAGCTCTCGGCGATGTCGCTGATGGGCGGCCGGCGCCTGGTGCGCCTGCGCCTGAACGGCGAAAAAGCCGGCCCCGACAAGGCTGCCGCCGAAGCTGTCACCCGCCACGTCGAAGGCCATCTCAATCCCGACGCATTCTTCCTGATTGAGGCCGGGGCTCTGGGTCGAGACTCCCAGCTGCGTAAGGTCGGCGAGAAGGCCAGCGGCTGCGCCGTCATCCCCTGCTACGAAGACGAGGCCGGCGATCTGGCCCGCCTGACGCGCGACACCCTGGCCAATGACAAGGTCAGCCTGAACAGCGAGGCCCTGGACCTCTTCGTCTCGCGCCTGCCCAAGGAGCGCGGCGTCGCTCGCGCCGAGATCGAGCGCTTGGCGCTGTTCATCGGCCCCGGCAGCGGCATCAACGCCACCGCCGCCGACCTGACCGACTTCTTGGGGGTAGAGCCCGAGGCCTCGCTCAGCGACGCCGCCGCCGACGCCTTCGGCGGCAAGGTCGGGGCGGCCCAGGCGGCCCTGCGCCGCGCCGCCGCCGAGGGCGAAGGCGGTCCCGCCGCCGTCCGGGCCATCAGCTACTATCTAGGCCGCCTACGGCGCGTTCTGACCCTGCACAAGAACGGCGTCGACCTGCAGGCCGCCGCCAAGGCCTCCGGCGTCTTCTGGAAGCAGGAGCGCGAGTTCCTTCGCCAGGCCCGCGCCTGGAACCTGGACGCCATCCTGGAGGTCCAGGGCGATGTCCTCAATGCCGACCGCGCCTGCAAGACCTCTGGCTCGCCCGATCAGTTGATCGCCGAGCGCTTGGCGCTGGCGATCGCGGGACGGGCGCGGCGGTTGGGGCTGTAGCCTTTCTTCCATCGCGTACAAACTAAGTTCGCCTTCCTGGGCCTTGTGCCCAGGACCCATCGTTCAGCGAACTCGGACCCGATTGATCGCGCACACGCGATGGCGGTGCCCCTCCTTCCACGCCTTGCGATCGGACGGCTGGGTCCTGGGCGCAAGGCCCAGGAGGGCGATTTGTGTGTGATCGCGCGGGAGAGCGCAGGAGCCCGCCAAAACCGCCCAAAACACCCGCTTTGCGCCGCTGTGGACGCTTTCCAAGAAAGCCTTACGCCACAAACGCTTGCGGCATAAATCCGCACAAACCGCCCTCGCCTCACAAAAACGGCGCCTCCCCGGATACGGAAAGGCGCCGCTTGGCGCGCCACAGAGGCGATTTTAGAAGAGCCTTTCGGGGCCGAAAATCCGCTCATCCGCACGCATTTAGGTGCGCCTGAACGGATCGGAGATCAGACCCCGCGCGTCAGCCGATTGCACAGATCGTCGAGCTGCTCGAGCGTCGCGTAGCTGATGGTCAGCGACCCGGCGCCGCCGCGATGGTCGATGGTGACGTCCAGGCCCAGCACCGACGACAGGTCAGCTTCCAGCGCCTGGGTGTCGGTGTCCTTCACCTTGGGCGGACGGCCGCCTTTGTTCTTGGCCGAAGGGGTGGTTGGGGTCTTGCGGGCCAGGGCCTCAGTCTCGCGGACCGACAGGCCGCCGTCGATGATCTGCTTGGCCAGCGCCACCGGGTCGGCGGCGGCGGCGATGGCGCGGGCGTGACCGGCCGAAAGCTCGCCAGTGACCAAGTATGACTGGACCTCCTCCGGTAGGGCCAGAAGGCGCAGGGTATTGGCCACATGGCTGCGGCTCTTGCCGATCGTCTGGGCAATGGCGTCCTGGGTGCGTTCAAACTTCTCCATAAGCACTTTGTAAGAAAGCGCTTCTTCGAGGATGTTCAGGTCGGCGCGCTGGACGTTTTCGATGATGCCGATTTCCAGTACCGCCAGGTCGTCCAGCTCTCGCACCATGATCGGTACGCTGCGCAGGCCGGCCCGCTGAGCCGCGCGCCAGCGACGCTCGCCAGCAACGATCTGGAATTCACCGGGCGCGCCAGGCGCTGGGCGGACCAGGATCGGTTGCAGGACGCCATTCTCACGGATCGAGTTGGACAGGTCCTCAAGATCCTCCTCACGGAAGGTGCGGCGCGGCTGGTCGGGGTTGCGTTTCAGCAGCTCGATCGGCGCTTCCCGCGATCCCGGAGCCGGATCGCCCGGCGCTTGGGCTGGCGCGGTCTCGACCTCGCCCAACAAGGCGGACAGACCGCGTCCCAGTCCCCGACGACCCTCGGCCATACCCGGCTCTCCCACCACGGCGGACTCCATCACTATCTCAGTCAAGCTTCGGTTCTAGTTCTGTAGGTCTAGTTCAAAGGGTCTTAGGCGGCCTTGGCCTGACGGTCGCGTTCGCGGCTGATCACCTCGCGGGCCAGCTTCAGATAGGCCTGGCTACCCGCGCACTTCAGGTCATACAGCAGCACCGGCTTGCCAAACGACGGCGCCTCCGAGACGCGGACGTTACGCGGGATCACCGCGTCATAGACCTTGTCGCCGAAGTGGGCGCGGACGTCGTGCGCGACCTGCTCCGACAGGCTGTTGCGGCGATCGTACATGGTCAGCACCACGCCCTGGATCTCCAGGTGGGGGTTCAGGCTGCCGCGCACGCGCTCGATCGTGCGCATCAGCTGTGTCAGGCCTTCCAGGGCGAAGAACTCGCATTGCAGCGGCACGAACACCGCGTCGGCGGCGGTCATGGCGTTGACGGTCAGCACGTTCAGCGACGGCGGGCAGTCGATCAGCACATAGGTGTAGGGGCCGTTGACCCGGATGGCCTCCAGGGCGTCCCGCAGCCGGTATGACCGGCGAGCGGTCTGACCCAGTTCGATCTCGATACCGGACAGATCGGCGTCGGCCGGTATGACGTCCAGACCGGGTAGTTCCGTCCTCACGGCGGCGTCGACGACCGGCGACTCGCCCATCAGCACGTCATACAGGGTGGTGCGGCGTTGGGTGCGGCCGATGCCCAGTCCCGTCGAGCAGTTGCCCTGCGGGTCGGCGTCAATCAGCAGAACCTTTTCGCCGCAAGCGGCCAGGGCGGTGCCGAGGTTGATAGCGGTCGTGGTCTTGCCCACGCCGCCTTTCTGGTTGGCGATCGCCAGGACGCGGAGAGCATTAGCGGACACGGGTCAGCCCCTTCACTTGAACGATCCGACCGCGAGGGTCGCTTTGGCTAGGTCGCAATTCGGACTGGAACTTCCAAGCCTTGGCGGCTTCGGAAAGCTCGGCCGCGACATCCTGCCCCTTGAGGAACAGGCCGGTCGCGCCAGTGCGCAGATAGGGTTCGGCGAAGCCCAGCAGCTTGGTCATCGGGGCGCAGGCACGCGCGGTGACGATGTCGACCTTCAGCTTCAGGTCTTCGGCCCGAGCGTTGTGGATCTGGACCGGCAGGTCGAGATCCTTGGCCACCACATCCAGGAAGCGGCAGCGCTTGGCCATCGACTCGACCAGATGGACCTTGGCTCCGGCCCTACCCTTCAACAGTATGGCCAGCACGACCCCGGGCAGACCGGCGCCGGCGCCGAGATCGGCCCAGGTCGAGGCTTCCGGCGCGAGGTCCAACAGCTGCGAGCTGTCGAGGGCGTGGCGCGTCCAGTAGGTGGCGATCGTCAGAGGCCCCACTAGGTTCATGACCTCGTTCCATTCGGCCAGCAGCTCTTGGAAACGGACCAGGTCGGCCATCTGGCTGTCGCTGGCGCCGGTCAGGGCCTGATAACCCGCCGCGTCCAGGACCGGCGGCTCCGCGACCTCCACGCTTCTTGGGGCGACGTCAGGCTGCACGGGTGCGCCGCACGTGGGCTAGCAGCGCGGTCAGCGCTCCTGGCGTCACGCCCTCGATGCGGGCCGCCTGGCCCAGGGTCAGAGGCCGAACGCGGGCCAGCTTCTCGCGGACCTCGTTCGACAAGCTACCGATGTCGGCATAGTCCATATCGGCCGGCAGGCGCAGGTCCTCGTCCTTGCGCAGGGACTCAGCGTCAGCGCGCTGGCGATCCAGATAGCCGGCATAGG
The DNA here is from genome assembly GCF_002737755.1 of Caulobacter sp. BP25. GTDB lineage: Bacteria > Pseudomonadota > Alphaproteobacteria > Caulobacterales > Caulobacteraceae > Caulobacter. The sequence continues at coordinate 556,513 of NZ_PEGH01000017.1, read as the reverse complement.
CGGCCTCGATCTCGATCTGCTCTCGGACGTCGGTGTTCCACGTGAAAACCTCGGGCCAGATGCGGCCGAGGTCGTCTAGGGTCACATCCGGATAGGCCAGCATGGCGAAGACGTCACGGCGGACGCCGTCGCTGTTGACCTTGAAGCCGGCCTTCACCGCCTCGTTGGGCGTCAAACTGACCGAGCGCGCGAAGGTGCGAGCCGCGTTCAGGCGCGTCTTCTTCTCGGCCCAGGCCTTGGCGCGGCCCTCGCCGACCACGCCCAGGGCGATGCCACGATCGGTAAGGCGCTGGTCGGCGTTGTCGGCGCGCAGGGTCAGGCGGAACTCGGCCCGACTGGTGAACATCCGATAGGGCTCGGTGACGCCACGGGTGACCAGGTCGTCGATCATCACGCCGATATAGGCCTCGTCCCGGGCGAACACGGCGGGCTCCCTGCCCTGCTCGGCCAGCGCTGCATTCAGCCCTGCGATCAGGCCCTGAGCACCGGCCTCTTCGTAGCCCGTGGTGCCGTTGATCTGGCCGGCCAGATAGAGGCCCGGCAGGCGCTTGGTCTCCAGCGTGGCGAAGAGCTCGCGCGGATCGACATAGTCGTATTCGATCGCATAGCCGTAGCGCAGCACCTCGACGTTCTCGAGGCCGGGGATCGTCCGCAGGAACAGGAGCTGGGTCTCTTCCGAGACCGAGGTGGAGATGCCGTTCGGATAGACCGTCGGATCGTCCAGGCCCTCGGGTTCCAGGAAGATCTGGTGACTGGTCTTGTCGGCGAAGCGGACGACCTTGTCCTCGATCGACGGGCAATAGCGCGGGCCGACCCCCGTGGCGCGGCCGCTATAGACCAGCGACTCGCCGATCCGCTCGGCAATGATCCGGTGGGTCTCTTCGGTCGTGAAGGTCACGCCGCAGGCGATCTGCGGGACGTCGATCTTGTCGGTGAGATACGAGAACGGGACCGGCTGGTCGTCGGCCGCCTGGCTGTCCAGACGGTCCCAGGCGATCGTGCGGCCATCCAGGCGCGCGGGGGTGCCCGTCTTCAGACGACCCATCTGGAAGCCGAGGCCGTAAAGGCGATCCGACAGCCCGATGGCCGGCTGGTCGCCGACCCGGCCTGCGGGGATGCGCTCCTCGCCGCGATGGATCACGCCTTTCAGGAAGGTGCCGGTGGTCAGGATCACACGGGGGGCGCTGTAGGAGCGCCCTTCCCCGTCAACAGCGCCGGCGACCCTGGGCTTTCCATTTGGGCCGTCCTCGACGATCAGATCCTCGGCGGCGGCGGCGATGATGTCGAGGTTTCCCGTGGAAAACAGCTCGGCCTGCATCGCCTCGCGATAGAGCTTGCGGTCGATCTGCGAGCGCGGGCCGCGCACGGCTGGGCCCTTGGAGCGGTTCAGCATCCGGAACTGGATGCCGGCCTTGTCGGCCATACGACCCATCACGCCATCCAGGGCGTCGATCTCGCGAACCAGATGCCCCTTGCCCAGGCCGCCGATGGCCGGGTTGCACGACATCTCGCCGATGGTTTCCAGCTTGTGGGTCAGCAGCAGGGTGCGCGCGCCGGTGCGCGCGGAAGCGGCGGCCGCTTCGCAGCCGGCGTGACCGCCGCCGATGACAATGACATCCCAGGACTTGGACAAGACGCTCGCCTCAATGCGAACGCCCCCGGGACAAGCGGGGGCGCTGGACTCGACATATACGCCAATCAGTCGGGAGGGTCGATCCGAGTCATCAGCGTTTCACGTGAAACACCCCCGCCACAGCTGTGAGCGCGCTGTGGACAACATGGAGAGGGTTTCACGTGAAACATTACTTGCCGATGCAGAAGGTCGAGAAGACGCGACCCAGGACATCCTCCGGGTCAACGCGACCGGTGATCTTCTCCAACGCGCGGGCGGCCAAGCGAACATCCTCGGCGGCGAGCTCCACCTCCAATCCGACCTCGGAGAGGGCCCGAGCCAAGTAGCTCCGCGCCTCGCCCAAGCGTTCCGCGTGACGAAGCCGGGTCGCCGCCGGAAACTCCGAGCCAGACAGCACGTCGCTCACGTGGTCAGCTAGGCACGCACGCAGATCAGCGACCGCCGTCTCGGATCGCGCGGATAGACGGAAAACCGAAAGCCCCCGCTCCGCCCAGCGGACTTCCGCCTCCGCCAAGACAACGGCGTCGGCGATATCGGCCTTGTTCAACACCAGCCAGTCGCCGGGCCGAACTGTCGCCTCCAGCGCTTCAAGCTGTTTCACGTGAAAACCATCGACGACCCAGAGGCGAAGATCCGCCTCCTCCGCCCAACGGCGCGCACGGCGGACGCCCTCCGCTTCGATCGCGTCCTCGGTCTCGCGAAGCCCAGCGGTGTCCGCGATCAGCACCCGATAGCCGCCCAGAACCAGCGGAACCTCGATGACGTCGCGCGTCGTGCCGGGCGTGTCAGTGACAATGGCCGCGTCCCGCTCGACGAGGCCGTTCAACAGCGTGCTCTTGCCGGCATTGGGCGCCCCGACCAGAGCGATGCGATAGCCGTCCCTCACCCGGCGACCACGGGAAACGTCCGCCAAGGCCGCGTCCAGCTCCTCGGCCAAAACCCGCAGCCCGGGGCGCGCCCTCTCTGCGACTTCCTCCGGCAAATCCTCATCCGGGAAGTCGACCGCAGCCTCCAGCATGGCCAGCGATTGGACCAGCAGGTCGCGCCACTGGTCATAGCGCTGGCTCAGCGCGCCACCCACCTGGCCCAGCGCCTGCCGTCGTTGCGCCTCGGTCTCGGCGTCGATCAGGTCAGCCACACCCTCGGCCTGGGCCAGGTCCAGCTTGCCGTTCTCGAAGGCCCTCCGCGTGAACTCGCCCGGCTCGGCCAGACGCAGACCAAGCTCGCTCAGCGCGGAGAGCAAAGCCTCCACCACGGCCCGGCCGCCATGCACGTGGAACTCGGCGCTATCCTCGCCGGTATAGCTGGCCGGACCTTCGAACCGTAGGACCAGGGCTTCGTCCAGCTCTACTCCGCCGTACCGCAGCTTGCGCAGCGCGGCCATACGCGGCGCGGGCGCCCTGCCCGCCAAGGCCTCTACGGTCCGAAGCGTATCCGGCCCGGAAATGCGCACGACGGCCACCGCCGCCCGCCCGGCCGCTGTGGCCAGGGCGAAGATCGTACCCGCCATGATCAGTCCGGCTTGCCGACCGCCGCACCGGCGGCGGCCGTCATCAGCTTGCGGAATGACTCCTGGGCGCCAGCGCCAAACGCCATCCAGTTCTTCATCAACTCCTCGGGCGCGAGCATGGCCATGTTGGCGTCCATCCGGGCCTGCATTTCCTTCACCAGGTGGTCGTTCAAACCACTGACATCCGGCAGGCCTAGAAAGGCCCGCGCTTCGACTGGCGAGCAGTCAATCTCGATCGTCATCTTCATCAGAAAGTTCCCTTCGGTCAGGGCACGATATTGTTATGGGCCTCGCCCGTCGGCGCAGGTTAGAGCGCTTTGGTCGAAAGTCACATTCGTCCCGCAAGGGACCTGAGCACGACGGAGAATCCCGATGAACGAGACCCTCACCATCACCACGCCGGATGGCGCGTTCAGCGCCTATGTCGCCCGCCCGAAGGCGGCCGCCGCGCCGGCCATCGTCGTCATCCAGGAAATCTTCGGCGTCAACAAGGTCATGCGCGACATCTGCGATGGCCTGGCGTCCCAGGGCTATGTCGCCATCTGCCCCGACCTGTTCTGGCGGATCGAGCCTGGCATCGACATCACCGACCAGTCGGAAGCCGAGTGGAAGAAGGCCTTCGAGCTGTTCAACGCCTTCGACGTCGACGCGGGCGTCAATGACATCGCCGCGACGATCACGGCCGCGCGCGAGCTCCCCGGCGTCAACGGCAAGGTCGGAGCGGTCGGCTATTGCCTGGGCGGTCTGCTGGCGTTCCTGACGGCGACCCGCACCGACGTGGACGCTTCGGCCTCGTACTACGGCGTCGGCCTGGAGAAGCATGTTGGCGAAGCCGAGAAGCTGACCCACCCGCTGCTGATCCACATCGCCGAGAAGGACCAGTTCGTCCCGCCCGAAGCCCAGCAGGTCATCCTGCAGGCGCTGAAGGATCACCCGCAGATCGAGCTCCACACCTATGCCGGCCGCGATCACGCTTTCGCCCGGGACGGCGGCGCGCACTATGACGCGGCCGACGCGGCCAAGGCCAATGGCCGAAGCCTGACCTTCTTCCAGAAGGCGCTTAGCTGATGCTGGCCATCCAGTTTTCCCGTGCGGGCGGTCCGGAGGTCCTGGAGGTGGCCGAGGTCGAGATCCCCTCGCCCGACGCCGGCCAGATCCTGATCCGCCATGCAGCCGTCGGCTTGAACTATATCGACACCTATCACCGCTCGGGTCTCTATCCGCTGAAGCTGCCCAGCGGCATTGGCCTTGAGGCGGCGGGTACGGTCGAGGCGGTCGGCGAGGGCGTCACCCGGTTCAAGGTCGGCGACCGCGTCGCCTACAACGGGACGATGGGCGCCTATGCCGAGGCGGCCGTGGTTCCGGCCGACCGCGCGGTGAAGGTTCCCGAGGGCGTCAGCCTGGAGATCGCCGCCGCCGCCCTGCTCAAGGGCATGACCGCCGAGTTCCTGGTCAGGCGATGTTTCCACGTGAAACAGGGCGACGCCGTCCTGGTCCACGCAGCCGCCGGCGGCGTCGGTCAGATCCTGGTCCAGTGGTGCAAGGCCTTGGGCGCGACGGTGGTCGCCACGGTCGGCTCCGAGGCCAAGGCCGCAGTCGCGCGCGACCTCGGCGCGGACCACGTGATCGACTACAGCCAAGAAGATGTCGCCGCCAAGGTCGGTGAGCTGACCGGCGGCCAAGGCGTCGCGGTCGTCTATGACGGCGTCGGCAAGGATACCTGGGCGGCCAGCCTGAAGAGCCTCGCTCGCCGTGGGGTCATGGTCACCTTCGGAAACGCCTCAGGTCCGGTCCCGCCGTTCGCGCCGCTGGAGCTGGGCGCCAAGTCGCTGTTCGTCACCCGCCCTCGCCTGTTCGACTACATCGTCACGACCGAGGAACTGGACGAGAGCGCGGAGGCTTTGTTCGCGGTCCTCGGCTCGGGCGCGGTGAAGATCGACATCGGCCAGACCTTCCCCCTCGCCGAGGCGCGGGCCGCGCATGAAGCGCTGGAGGGGCGGCGGACGACTGGGGCGACGTTGCTCTTGCCGTAAGAACCAAGATGCTTCCCGCGATGCGCGGGAGCTGTCACGGAGTGACTGAGGGGGCTAACCCGGCCGATTTCCAGCTCGCCCCCTCCGGCTCTCTGGGCCACCTCCCCCGCGTCGCGGGGGAGGATCTTTCGAGCAACAAAAAAGGCCCCGGATCGCTCCGAGGCCTTTCTCGTATCCGGCTGAGTCTGGCTGGACTCAGGTGTTCATCGACTGGAAGAAGTCGCCGTTCGTCTTCGACTGGCGCAGCTTGTCCAGCAGGAACTCGATCGCGTCCGACGCGCCCATCGGGTTGAGGATGCGGCGAAGCACATAGGTCTTCTGCAGCTGGTCGCGCGGCGTGATGAGCTCTTCCTTGCGGGTGCCCGACTTGAGCACGTCGATCGCCGGGAAGATGCGCTTGTCTGCCACCTTGCGATCCAGGACGATTTCCGAGTTACCGGTGCCCTTGAACTCTTCGAAGATGACTTCGTCCATCCGGCTGCCGGTGTCGATCAGGGCCGTGGCGATGATCGACAGCGAGCCGCCCTCTTCCACATTGCGCGCCGCGCCGAAGAAGCGCTTCGGACGCTGCAGGGCGTTGGCGTCGACACCGCCGGTCAGCACCTTGCCCGACGACGGGACTGTGGTGTTGTAGGCGCGGCCCAGACGCGTGACCGAGTCCAGCAGGATGACAACATCGCGCTTGTGTTCGACCAGGCGCTTGGCCTTTTCGATGACCATCTCGGCTACCTGAACGTGGCGGGTCGCCGGCTCGTCGAAGGTCGAGGCGATAACCTCGCCCTTCACCGTGCGCTGCATGTCGGTGACTTCTTCCGGGCGCTCGTCGATCAAGAGGACGATCAGATAGCACTCGGGGTGGTTGGTCTCGATCGACTTGGCGATGTTCTGCAGCATCACCGTCTTACCCACGCGCGGCGGGGCGACGATCAGGCAGCGCTGGCCCTTGCCCAGCGGGGCGACGATGTCGATGACGCGGCCCGAGCGATCCTTCACGGTCGGATCGGGCAGCTCCATGTTCAGGCGCTCTTCGGGATAGAGCGGCGTCAGGTTGTCGAAGTGCACCTTGTGGCGCACGTTCTCGGGGCTCTCGAAATTGATCTTGGTGACGCTGGTCAGAGCGAAGTAGCGCTCACCTTCGCGCGGCGAGCGGATCGCGCCCTCGACGCTGTCGCCGGTGCGCAGGCCGTACTTCCGGATCTGCGACGGCGAGACATAGATGTCGTCCGGACCCGGAAGATAGTTGGCTTCCGGCGAGCGCAGGAAGCCAAAGCCGTCCTGCAGCACTTCCATGGTGCCCGAGCCCGAGATCTCCACGCCTTCCTCGGCGAGGGTCTTCAGGATCGCGAACATCATGTCCTGCTTGCGCATGGAGTTGGCGTTCTCGACCTCGAAGGTCTCGGCGAACGCCAGCAGGTCGGCCGGGGACTTCTCCTTCAGCTCCTGCAGGGACATGGACTTCAGGCCCAGGGCGGCGACGGCCTCGGCGATGCCGGAGCCGTCATCGTCGCCCTCGCCATCGGCCTCGACCGAGGCTTCGGTGGCGACGTCGGCGACATCCGCCACGGTGTCTTCAATGGTCGCTTCTTCAGCGCGCCCATCTTCCGAGGAGGGGATTTCGTTTTCGGTTTCTTCGGTCATGACAAGACTCAAGGGTGGGCGCGGTCCCCAAGACGGAGTCCGGCCAGTAGAACTTCAGGGGTCACGCCCGGTCAGACCGGGACATGCGCGTCGCTTGACGATGACGCGGATCGTTCGGGGGACGGACCTTGGAGCGGATCGCTCGCGGGGCGCGCCAGGACGGGCGCCGGTCCGAAAGAAGAAGACGGTTCACTGACAGCGAACCGATCGTCGATGCAAATCACGCGGCGGGCGGCGGGTCAAGCGCCGCGGGCTCTAGTGGTTCAGGAACTTGGTCGTCACCGCGAGGACGATCACGATCGCCAGCACGAACGGGATCTCGTTGACCATCCGCCAGAACTTCTCCGGGCGGGTGTTCTGGCCGGCTTCGAACTTTTTGCGCGAGGCCGACAGGAAGCCGTGGAAGCCGTAAAGGCCGACCAGGGCGACCAGCTTGGTGGCCATCCAGGGTTCGAGGAGGAAGCTCCAGCCCCGGATCTGGGCGTCGGCCAGGATCAGGCCCAGGCCAAACAGCGCCGTGGCGATCGAGGCGGGATTGATGATGCCGCGCAGCAGGCGCCGCTCCATCACCTTGAACGTCTCGTCCATCTGCGAGCCCGGCTCGGCCTGGGTGTGATAAACAAACAGGCGCGGCAAGTAGAGCATCCCGGCCATGAAGGCGATGACCGACAGGATGTGTAAGCCCCGCACCAGATTGAAGTGCGCCACCAGGAAATCCGTCACGCGGCGACTCCCTCTCGACGGGGGCACTTGGACCATTCAGCGCCGCAGCGCCAGCCGCAGGCCGGGGCGACCGAGCCGGCCCGTTTGCCCAGCGCGTCGCGGACGGCGCTGGCCAGACCGCCGATGAACTCGGGCGCGCCGCCCAAGGCAGGAACCCGGACATAGGGCGCGACGCCGACGTCCTTCGCCAGCTCGGCGTATTCGTGGTCGAGCTCGACCAGGGTCTCGACGTGCTCGGAGACAAAGGCGATCGGCGTGATCATCACGCCCTTGCCCTCGGTCCCCGCGCGGCGAATCTCCTCGTCGGTCGACGGGCCGATCCACTTCAGGGGTCCGACCCGGCTCTGGTAGCAGACCGTCCAGTCAATCTCGGCCGGCAGCTTGGCGGCGACGCCGGCGGCCGTGGCCTCGATCTGCTTTTGGTAGGGATCACCGGCCAGGATGATCTTCTCCGGCAGGCCGTGGGCCGAGAACAGCAGACGGATATTGGTCGGCGAACCGGCCTTCTCCCAGGTCTCGCGGATCATCCGGGCGTGGGCGTCGACAAGGCCCCCGTCCGTCGGATAGCAGCAGACCGTCGTTTCGGCGCCCGAGCCCTTATAGGTCTTGCGCCAGGCCTTCAGCGACGAGCCCGTCGTCGTGGTCGAGAACTGCGGATAGAGCGGCAGCAGAACGACCTCATCCGGCGCGAAGGCGGCGACTTGGCGCGCGGTCTCGCCGGTCAGCGGATGCCAGTAGCGCATGGCGATGAAGCACTTGGCCTCGACGCCCGGCAGAGCCGCCGTCAGGGCGGTCTCCAGCGCGTCGGCCTGCTTCTTGGTTTCCGGCAGCAGGGGCGAGCCGCCACCCATGATCGCGTAGTTGGCCTTGGCCATCTTCTCGCGCGTCGTCGAGATCAGGGCCGCCAGCGGATAGCGGATCAGCGCTGGCGCGCCGATAATCGCCGGATCGCGGAACAGGTTGAACAGGAACGGCCGCACGGCGCGCGGACCATCGGGTCCACCCAGATTGAACAGGACGACGGCGAGTTTCTTGGTCACTTGACCACCTTCTGTCCGGTCACCCGCTCAAGCACCGCCTCGACGTGCGCGATCGGCGTATCGGGCAGGATCCCGTGGCCCAGGTTGAAGATATAGGGACCCTGGTTCCACTGTTCGAGCAGTTCGTCCACGCGCTTGAGCAGGGCGTCGCCGCCGGCCCGCAGAAGCAGCGGATCGAGTGCGCCCTGGATGGTCTTGGTCTTCTGGATGGCTTGGCCCAGCGTGGCGCTGGCCTGGGTGTCGAGCGCCACGCCCTGCACCGGAACATGGGCAGCGTAGCCCTCGACCAGGGCGCCGGCCCCGCGCGGGAAACCGATGATCGGCACGGTGACGCCGCGGGCCCGAAGGCCTTCGACGATCTTCTTGTGCGGCTGGGTGACCAGGCGATCGAATAGCGGCTCGGACAGACCCTCGGCCCAGCTCTCAAACAGCTTCACGGCTTGCGCGCCGGCGTCGACCTGCATGGCCAGGTAGTCGATCGTCGAGTCGACCAGCACCTGGATCAGGGCGTCAGTCGTCTCGGGGTTCTGGTAGGCGAAGGTCCGCGCGCCGCTACGGTCGCTGGAGCTCTTCTCGATCATGTAGGTCGCCACGGTCCAGGGCGCGCCGGCAAAGCCGATCAGGGCTTTTTCCGGATCGAGCGCCGAGCGAACCCGCGTCAGCGTCTCGCCGACGAGCGATAGGGCCTTGCCCGCCTCGCCGGCCTTTTCGGCCATGGACTCGACGGACGGCATGTCGCCGAGCTTTGGACCCTCGCCGGCCTCGAACCAGACCTTTTGGCCCAGAGCCCCCGGGATCAGCAGGATGTCGGCGAAGACGATGGCCGCGTCGAACGGGAAGCGCCGCATCGGCTGCAGGGTGACCTCGGCGGCCTTCTCCGGATCGAAGCAGAAGCTGATGAAGTCTGGGGCCGTGGCCCGAACCGCGCGATACTCCGGCAGATACCGCCCCGCCTGGCGCATGAACCAGATCGGCGGATGGGCGTGCGTCTCGCCGGAAAGCGCGGAGAGAAATTTCGGAGTCTGATGGGGAGTCTGGGAGGGCGACGTCATGGCTCGGGTTAAAGCCCGGCCTGGGCTTTGGCTCAAGCCCGGAGTCCCCTTAAGCCCTTTCTAACATATCTTAATAAGAAATTAGGTTTTGGAAGAGGGAGCAGGAGGGCAACTGCAAAGTGGGGAAAACCCTCGCCGAGCGCGTGACTCCCACACGCGATCCGGCCTTGCCCACAAGGGCCCGCACATGTGGTTAACCCTCTGTTAATCTTGTGGACACCCTTGCAGGGCCTTGAAGGTCTTAATGAAAACTTAATTAACGGCGGCGCGTGAAAGACCCCTCACGAGACTCTTTCCCCCGACAGGGAGAACGAGGATTCAGACTTCGGGGGATGCGGGTCGAGCCTGGGGATGGTACGCGAGCAATGCGACCGTTGATCACAGCGGCGCCATGTCACGACGCCTCTCGGGCCATTCGGCGCCCAGGCGTCCCCAGAGGCAGGGCTAGTGGTTAAACAACCGTTAACGGATGATCCACAGGAGAGTCACGGCGCTGGCGGCGAGGGCGAACGCCTGCCCCCGCGTTTCGCGACCTACTTCCACATCCATCTGGTGTCGGACTCGACGGGTGAGACGCTGAACGCCATGGCGCGCGCGGTCTGCGCACGGTTCACCGACATCCTGCCGATCGAGCACATCTATGCGTTGGTGCGCTCAACGCGTCAGCTGGATCGAGCGCTGGAGGAGATCGCCGGCGCGCCGGGCGTGGTCATGCACACCATCGTCGACCCCGGCCTGCGCGCGGCGCTTGAGGAAGGGTGCCGCAAGCTGGAAATGCCCTGCATCGCCGCCCTCGACCCGGTGGTTAGCGCCATGTCGCGCTATCTCGGCGCGCGGATCTCGACGCGGGTCGGCGCTCAACACGCCCTGACCAATGACTATTTCGACCGGATCGAGGCGCTGGACTACGCCATAGCCCACGATGACGGCCAGGGCGGCCAGGACCTGACCCAAGCCGACGTGATCCTGGTTGGGGTGTCGCGCACCTCCAAGACCCCGACCTGCATCTATCTCGCCCATCGCGGCGTGCGCGCCGCCAATGTGCCGCTGGTGCCGGGGCGTCCGCCGCCGCAGGACCTGTTCGAGCTGAAGAATACCCTGATCGTTGGCTTGATCACCTCGCCGGACCGGCTGATCCAGATCCGCCGCAACCGCCTGCTCTCCCTGAAGGAGAACCGCGAGAGCGACTATGTCGACGCCGACGCCGTGCGCCAGGAGATCATCGCCGCCCGCCGCCTGTTCGAACGTCAGGGCTGGCCGGTGATCGACATCACCCGGCGCTCCGTCGAAGAGACGGCGGCGGCGATCATCAACCTGCTGTCGGGCGGCCGCGGCAAGGTCGAGGTCCTGGGAGCCTGACGCCTTTGACGCTTACCCCCGTAACCCTGGCCCCCGTAACCCTGGCCCCCGTAACCCTGGCGTCCAAGAGCTCGGCCCGCCAGATGATCCTGAAGAACGCCGGCGTCGCCTTCGAGGCGGTCGGCTCGGGCGTAGATGAGGACGCGGCCAAGGCCTCTCTTCTGGCCGAAGAGGTCACGCCGCGCGACATCGCCGACGCCCTGGCGGAGATGAAGGCCGTTAAGGTCTCGACCAAGCGCTCCGGCCTTGTCATCGGCGCCGACCAGACGCTCGACCTGCGCGGCAAGCTGATCGACAAGGTCGACACCCTGGGCGAGGCGCGCGCCCGCCTCTTGGAACTGCGCGGCCAGGTCCACAAGCTGCACTCGGCCGTGGTGGTGGCCCGCGACGGCCAGCCGATCTGGCGGATTGTCGAGACCGCCAAGCTTTCGGTCCGCCCGTTCAGCGAGGCTTGGCTCGACCAGTATATAGAGCGGCGCGGCGAGGCCCTGCTGTGGTCGGTCGGCTGTTACGAGTTGGAGAGCGAGGGCGTGCAGCTGTTCGACCAGGTCGACGGGGACTACTTCGCCATACTGGGTCTGCCCTTGGTCGCACTTCTGGACTTTCTACGTCTTCACGGAGCCCTGGTCGGATGACTTCCACGATTTCGGGCGCGGCCATCGTCGGCGGCGTCTGCGGCCAGCCGATCAAGCACTCTATGAGCCCGGTGATCCACAACGCCTGGATCGCAGCGGCCGGCCTGGATGCAGCCTACGTCCCCTTTGCCCCGGCGGCTGAACGGTTCGAGACCTTCGTCGACGGCCTGCGCGGCGGGGCGGTGCGCGGGGTCAACGTCACCATTCCCTTCAAGGAACGCGCCCTGGCGTTGGCCGACACCGCCAGCGACCTGGCCAGGATGGCCGGAGCAGCGAACCTTCTGCTGTTCGCTGCCGACGGCTCGATCCATGCCGACAACACCGACGGGCCGGGCCTCTTGGGCGCGGTCGAGGCTCAGGCCCCAGGCTTCGACGCCAAGGCTGGCCCGGTGGTCATCCTCGGCGCCGGCGGCGCGGCGCGAGGGGCGGTGGCGGCCCTGTTGCTGGCGGGCGCGCCACAGATCCGCATCGTCAACCGCACCCTGGCTCGCGCCCAGGAGCTGTCCGACGCCTTTGGGGCCAAGGTGGTCGCGGCCGAGGAGACCGCCCTCCCCGGTCTACTGGCCGATGCGGGCCTCGTCATCAACGCCACCTCGCTGGGCCTGGGCGGCGGAGACGGCCCGTCAGCGGACCTATCCCTGACGCCGAAGACCGCCGTGGTGATGGACATGGTCTACAAGCCGCTGCGCACCGAGTTCCTGCGCCGCGCCGAGGCGGCGGGCCGGCGCACGGTGGACGGCTTGGAGATGCTGTTGCGTCAGGCCATACCGACCTTCGAGGCGATCTATGGCGTGGCGCCCTCTCCCACCGTCGATGTGCGCGGCCTGGCCCTGGCGCTTCTGGGCGAGGCTTAAAGCCATGCTGGTGCTGGGCCTGACCGGTTCGATCGGCATGGGAAAGTCCACGACCGCGTCGATGTTCGAGGCCGAGGGTGTTCCCGTCTACGACTCCGACGCGGCAGTCCACGCGCTATACGCCGCCGGTGGCGCGGCCGTCCCTCCGGTCGAGGCGGCCTTCCCCGGCGTGGTGGTCGACGGCGCGATCGACCGCGCGAGGCTCAGCGCCAAGGTGGTCGGGGATCCCGAGGCTCTGGCCAAGCTGGAGGCGATCGTCCACCCGCTGGTCGGCGCCCACCGCATCGGCTTCTTCCAGAAGGCCCAGGCCGAGGGCCACGAGATCGTGGTCCTGGACGTGCCTCTGCTGTTCGAGACCGGCGGCCAGAAGAGCGTCGACAAGGTCGTTGTCGTCTCGGCTCCGCCCGAAGTTCAGCGCGCTCGGGTCCTGGCCCGGCCCGAAATGACGCCCGAGAAGTTCGAGGCGATCCTGGCGCGCCAGCTGCCCGATGCGGATAAGCGTGCGCGCGCCGATTTCATCATCGACACAGGCCAAGGCGTCGAGCACGCTCGGGAGCAAGTGCGCGACCTTCTGACTCTGTTGAGAACTTCCCGCTTCGCTTGAAGCGTGGATCGAACCGGCTCAAAGAAGGCCCATGGCCCGCGAGATCATCCTCGACACTGAAACGACCGGCTTCGATCCGAAGACGGGCGATCGCCTGGTTGAAATCGGCTGCATCGAGGTGGTCGACTTCATGCCGACCGGCCGCTCGTTCCATGAATATTGCGACCCGCTGCGGGACATGCCGGCCGAGGCCGAGAAGGTTCACGGCCTGTCCAGCGCCTTCCTGACCGGCAAGCCCAAGTTCCACGAGATCGCCGACCGCTTCGTCGAGTTCGTCGGCGACAGCGTGGTCGTGGCCCACAACGCCGCCTTCGACCGTCAGTTCGTCAATTTCGAGTTGGCCAAGTGCGGCCGCGCCCCGATCCACGAGGATCGCTGGATCGACACCCTGGCGATGGCCAAGAAGCGCTTTCCGGGCATGTACAACTCGCTCGACGCGCTGTGCAAACGCTTCAAGATCAGCCTGGAAAGTCGCGACAAGCACGGCGCCCTGATCGACGCCCACCTGTTGGCCGAGGTCTATTTGGAGCTGCAGGGCGGTAAGGAACGCGCGCTGGAGCTCACCCACGCGGTCGAGAGCCTCGCCGTGTCGGCCGCCGCTCAAGGCTCTTACGGGGTTCGCCCACGGCCGCTCGCGCCCCGCTCGACCGACGTCGAACGCGAGGTTCATGCCGCCTGGGTCCGCAAGAATCTCAAGGACCAGGCCCTTTGGATCAAGTTCGGGGTCGTGGCGGTCGAGGGCTGAGCCCGAACGGCGTTCGAAAACGCCGCTCCGTTTGGCCTTTGCCGGAAAGTCGGAGGCCCAAAAAGTTGACGGGCCCGCATCCCCACCAACTTCAATATCATCCATGAGAATTCGCGTCAGTCAGGCGACATGTCAGGATTCGAAAAATAACATCGTTATAAGATAGGTCATATTGTCGCGCCTTTCGAGGTATTAATCACGAATTCACCCGCCGAGCCGATCAACTTCGCCCAACAAATCTCGTTTTCTCAGAAAACAGGGCGATCTCTCGTGCGCAAACTCTTTCCTGTAACTTTGTTGGCTGCGACCATGCTGGCTAGCGTCGCAGCCGCCCAAGAGGCGCCCAAGACAGACGCCGCCGCGCTCGAAGAGCTGAAGGCGCAAATCAAGGTTATGCAGGAGCGACTGCAGTCGCTTGAGACCAAGTCCTCCGCGCCGGTCGCCGCTCCAGTCGCCGCGCCGGTCGCCAAGCCGGCGGCGCCGGCCACCCAGATCCGGTGGGAAGGCTCCCCCCGCTTCACCGAAGCCAGCGGCGCCACGTTCAAGCTGCGTGGCCGTCTGCTGATCGACGGCGTCAACGTCAATGTCGATCGCGACAGCGGCCCCACCTACAAGTCGCGCCAGTATCGCGCCCGTCAGTTGTTCCTTGGCGCGGAAGGCCAGTTCGCCGGCTTCGCCTATCGGATCGAAGGCGGCGCGGCCAATGGCGGCGCCTGGGGCTGGGACGACGCGGTCATCGAGTACAGGACCAAGAGCGGCCTGCTGCTCGCTGTCGGCAACCAGAAGGTCGGCGGTCTCGAGAACCTCACCTCGATCAAGAACATCACCTTCATGGAGCGCGGTCCGTTCGGCGACCTGACCGACAACGGCTTCGTGCTCTCCGCCCAGGCCACCAAGATCGGAAAGAACTGGTCGCTGCGCGGCGCGCTGCAAGGCGATTCGATCAACAAGGCCGACGTCTCGTCAGGCGCCTACAGCGCCAATAACGCCAAAGAGCGCTCCGGCTTCATGGTGCGCGGCACCTATGCGCCGATCATGACGGCTGACGACGCGGTTCACCTGGGCGTTTCGCTTCGCCAGCGCGACACGGGGGGCGAAACCGGCTTTACCTACGCGGCAGCGGCCAACACGGCCTATCGCCCGCAAACCTCCGCTGGGGGCGTGCTGCTGTCGACGGGCGCCGTCGGCAAAAGCGACACCACCGTCGCCGCTGAAGCGGCCTGGAAACACAAGACGGTCTCGGTGCAGGGCGAGCTGGCCCGGATCAAGGTCAATCGCGTGACCACGACCCAGAGCGCCGCCAACGGCGGCAAGGATTTCAACATCGTCACCGGCTATGCGCTGGCCAGCTGGTTCCCGACCGGCGAAACCCGCCCGTACAACGCCTCGGGTCAGTTCGGGAAGGTCAAGGTCCTCCAGCCGATCGACAAGGGCGGCAAGGGCGCCTTCGAAGTGGCGGGCCGCTATGACTATGCCGACCTGACCAAGATGAGCCCGAACGCTGTCACGGCCCTGGCCAGTCAGCCGGGCCTGGCGACTGCGGGCACCTACAAGGGCGTGACCGCCGGCGTGAACTGGTACCCCTACAGCAACGTCCGCTTCATGGCGAACGTCACCAAGGCCAAGGTCAATAACCGCCGCATCGGTACGGTCGAAAACGACGCCAACGTGACGGTCTTCCAAGCCCGCATGCAAATCGAATTCTAAGTAAAAATCTATTAAAGCTCAGAGCGGCGTGGAGTCTCGGATGTCTTTCCTGAAGAACATCTCGATCCGTAACAAGATCATGCTGTCGTTCGGCCTTCTGCTGGCTGCGGCCGTGGCGATGATCATCAGCGTCTTCCTGCAGCTCACGAGCATGCAGGCGGCCATTGGGCTGAACGACGAGAGCAAGTCGATCATTGATCAAACGCAGACCGCCGAGAAGAGTATTCTGCGCGTCAACTCGCAGATGCGCGGGATCCTGCTCACGGGCAGCGTCAAGTACATGGCCTCCTACGACGAGGGCCTAAAAGGCTTCAATGATGCAATCGCCAAGCTCGAATCCTTTAATCTGACCGATCAAGAGAGAGCCGACCTGGCAAAGGTCAAAGCCGACACCAAGACCTGGCTGGACACCTATGGTCGCCCCCTCACGATGGCGGGCCTGGACCCCGCCCGCAAAGAAGAAGGCCGTCAGACTCTCACGGAGGCCGGCGAAAAGGCTCGAGTGACCCATATAATCAAGCGGATCGGGGTCATCCGCTCGACGGAACAAGCCCGTATGGCCGTACGCGAAGACGCCCAGCACAAGGCGATCTTCTCGTCAGTCGCCATGCTGATCGGCGGCGGCATCGGCCTGGTCGTGATCGCCGTGGGCATGGGCTGGCAGCTGACGACCCTGGTCGCCGCGCCGGTGGGTCGCATGACCCAGTCGATGCTACGCCTGGCTGACGGCGATTTCGACGTCGAGACGCCTGATCGCGATCGCGCCGACGAGGTGGGCTCGCTGTCGCGCGCCTTTGAGGCCTTCAAGGAAAACAGCCTTCGGGCGGTTCGCCTCGAGCAGGAAACCGGCGCGATGCGCGAGGCCGGCGAGGCCGAACGCGCTAGTGCCGAAGCTCAGCGGGCCCGGGAAGCAGCCGAGGATCGGGCGGCCATCGAGGCGCTGGGCAAAGGCCTGCACGCCCTGTCGACCGGCGACCTGACTCACCGCATCACCGAACAGCTGTCCGCCAAGACCGAGCAGCTGAAGGAAGACTTCAACGCTTCGATCGCCAAGCTGGAAACCGTGATGTCGGGCGTGCGTCACGCCGTCATGACCATCAGCGGCGGCGCGCGGGAAATCTCCGCAGCCTCCGACGACCTGTCTCGTCGCACCGAGCAGCAGGCCGCCAGCCTGGAAGAGACCGCCGCGGCGCTGGAAGAGATCACCGCCACGGTCAACAAGACCGCCGAAGGCGCCGGCCATGCCCGGTCGGCCGTCAGCAGCGCCAAGAGCGACGCCGAAGGCGGCGGCGAGATCGCCGAGCGCGCGGTCGCGGCGATGAGCGAGATCGAAAGCTCGTCCAGCCAGATCAGCCAGATTATCGGCGTGATCGACGAGATCGCTTTCCAGACCAACCTGCTGGCCCTGAACGCCGGCGTCGAAGCCGCGCGAGCGGGCGAAGCGGGTCGCGGTTTCGCCGTCGTCGCCCAGGAAGTCCGGGCCTTGGCCCAGCGCTCGGCCGACGCCGCCAAGGAGATCAAGCAACTGATCACCCTATCGACCAATCAGGTGATGACGGGCGTCGAGCTGGTCGGTCAGACGGGCAAGGCGCTGGAAAGCATCGTCGCCAAGGTCATCGACGTCAGCGGCGTCGTCACCGAGATCGCGGCTTCGGCTCGCGAACAGGCCACCGGCCTGGGCGAGGTCAATGTCGCTGTGAACCAGATGGACCAGGTGACGCAGCAAAACGCCGCCATGGTCGAGGAAGCCACCGCCGCCAGCCACAGCCTGGCCACCGAGGCCGACGACCTGGCTCGCCTGATGAGCCAGTTCAAGGTCAGCGAAAGCGCGGCTCGGGCGCTGGCGGCTTAAAGTTTCAGGTCCGCCGTGACGGGGGCGTGGTCGCTAGGCCGCTCCCATTCGCGAACGTCGTCGTGCACGCGGGATGAGGTCCTGCCGTCCACGATGGCGGCGCCGCGTAGTCCGGGGCTGGCCAGGATGTGGTCCAGGCGCAGGCCGCGGTTGGACTTGCGGAAGTCGGCGGCGCGATAGCTCCACCAGCTGAACAGCTTCTCCGGCTCGGGCGTGGCCAGGCGCGGCAGGTCCAGGAGGTTCATCGACTTGATCATCGCGTCGAAGGCCTCGAGTTCGGCCGGGGTGTGGCTGACGATCTTCAGCATCTGGCGATGGCTCCAGACGTCGTTTTCGCCCGGCGCGATATTCAGGTCGCCGGTGACGATCAGCGGATCCTTGGGATCGCGCTTTTTTAGAGCCGCCGTGAGCGTCTCATAGAAGTCGAGCTTGTGGTCGAACTTCGGATTGGCCACCCGGTCAGGCAGGTCGCCGCCGGCCGGGATATAGAAGTTCTGGATCTCGACCCCGGCCACCTTGACCGCGACGCAGCGCGCGTGGCCCTCGCGACAGTTCATCAGAGTCGGAACGTCCTCGATCGGCAGGCGCGAGGCGATCGCCACGCCATGCCAGCCCTTCTGACCCGCGATCTTCAGGTGCGGCAGGCCCATGGCCTCGAAGGCCTCGCGCGGGAACTCGCCCTCCTGGCACTTGATCTCCTGCATACACAGGACATCGGGCGCCTGCTCGTCGACAAAACGAGCGGCCTGTTCGGCGCGCAGGCGGACGGAATTGACGTTCCAGGTGGCGATACGAAGGCGCATGACCTCGCTCTATCGCGGATTACCACCGGCTGAAAAGAAAAACGCCCCCGGACACCGAGTGTCCCCCAAGCCGACCGTGGGTCGGCGTCCAAAAGAAAAACGCCCCCGGACACCGAGTGTCCCCAAGCCGACTGTGGGTCGGCGTCCAAAAGAAAAACGCCCCCGGACACCGAGTGTCCGGGGGGCGAAAGTCAGGTCTCTCATGCCGCCGCCGGGAGGGGATAGAATCCGGCACGGTTCGCGAGGAGCGGGTCGGTCGCTCTTCGCCATGCGTGTTAAATATGCCACGTCAAAACTTTTAGTCAAGCGGCTGTCGTGTTGATTCTTGCCTGTTGTGAGAATGTCACAAAACGGACTACGGACGGCCTACCTTCGGGCGAGGATCAGTCAGGACGAACAGCTTGGGGTCGAGTCCGGACGCCGGACCAAAGTCGGCCAGGCGGACACGGATCTGGCCGCCCTTGATGTCGGTGACCGTCCAGCCCATCAGCGCGACCGGGCCGTCCGAGAAATCCAGGGCGATCTTGCCCAGCGCCTGGCGCTTGGCGTCCTGGGCCACGATCGTGAAACCATCGGCCAGACGCCGGACGTCAGTGATCACGACGCCGCGGTCCAGTCGGACCTCCCGCGCTAGCAAGAGGTTCAGCGGCGTCTTGCTGAGCGGATAGCTCTCGTAGGTCTTCAGCCGGCTGTCCCAGATGTTGACATTATTGCCGTTCGACACGACCAGCAGGCCGGCGGGCGCGTCATAGGCGAACCGCGCCTTGCCTGGGCGCTGCAGGTAGAAGGTCCCCTGCGTGCGGGTCCCCCTCGCGTCGGTCTGGACGAAACGGCCTTGGGCCGAGGATAGGCCCTGGACATAGGCCGTGGCCTTGTCGACCAGCGCCTTCTGCTCGGCGTTCAGGACGGCCGGAGCCGGTGCGGTGTTCTGCGCTAGCGCGGGCGACGCCCCCAAAGCTGAAGAAAGGGCGGCGGCCAGGCCGGCCGCGAGGAGGAAACGGCGAGTGGTCATGCGAACTCCTTAGCCCCAACCTTGGCCCGCGCGAAGGCCGCCGCGAGGCCATTTTCCGGCGCGCCGATGAAGCGCCGTTCAGGTTGGGTGCGGGGGAACGTCCTGGCGAAGGCGAAGGTTGCCATTCCTCTTGCGACTTCCCCGGCGGATGCCGGGGCCTAGATCGTAAGGCTTTGAGGTTCATGCAAGAACGCCCGCGACCTTTCGGGATCGCGGGCGTCTTGGCAGCTGGGCCCCGGCATCCGCCGGGGAGATCGGAGAAAAGCGTTACAGCGCCGGCGGCGGCGGCGCCAGAATCTCACGCTTGCCGGCATGGTTGGCCGCGCCGACGACGCCTTCCTTCTCCATCCGCTCCATCAGCGAGGCGGCGCGGTTGTAGCCGATCTGCAGGCGGCGCTGGATGTAGCTGGTCGAGGCCTTGCGGTCGCGGGTGACCACGGCCACGGCGTGGTCGTAGAGGTCGTTGGCGCCGCCCTCGCCGCCGAACGCCGCCTCGACGGCCTCTTCCTGTTCCTCGTCGCCGCCGGCGGTGACTTCCTCCAGGTACTGGGGCGTGCCCTGGTCGCGCAGGAACTTGGCCACGGCCTCGACCTCGCCGTCGCTGACGAACGGGCCGTGGAGGCGGGTGATGCGGCCGCCGCCGGCCATGTAGAGCATGTCGCCCTGGCCCAGCAGCTGCTCGGCGCCTTGCTCGCCCAGAATGGTGCGGGCGTCGATCTTCGAAGTGACCTGGAAGCTGATCCGGGTCGGGAAGTTGGCCTTGATCGTGCCGGTGATGACGTCGACCGACGGGCGCTGGGTGGCCATGATCAGGTGGATGCCGGCGGCGCGGGCCATCTGGGCCAGGCGCTGCACGGCGCCTTCGATGTCCTTGCCGGCCACCATCATCAGGTCGGCGACCTCGTCGATGACCACGACCAGATAGGGCATTGCCTCGGGGCGGATCTGCTCGGTCTCGTAGATCGGGCGGCCGGCGTCGTCGAAGCCGGTCTGGACCGTGCGCTCGAAGTGCTCGCCCTTGGCCAGGGCTTCATTGGCCTTTTCGTTGTAGCCGGCGATGTTGCGCACGCCGATCTTGGACATGCGGCGATAGCGGTCCTCCATCTCGCGGACCGTCCACTTCAGCGCCACCACGGCCTTCTTCGGGTCGGTCACGACGGGGGCCAGCAGGTGCGGGATGCCGTCATAGACCGACAGTTCCAGCATCTTGGGATCGACCATGATGAAGCGGCACTTCTCGGGCGGCAGCTTGTACAGGATCGACAGGATCATGGCGTTGACGCCGACCGACTTGCCCGAGCCGGTGGTGCCGGCGATCAGCAGGTGGGGCATCTTGGCGAGGTCGGCGACATAGGGCTCGCCGCCGATCGTCTCGCCCAGCGCCATCGGCAGGATCTGGCTGGCCTTCTCATAGTCGGCGCTGGACAGCAGATCGCGCAGATAGACGGTCTCGCGCCGGGAATTGGGCATCTCGATGCCGATGGCGTTGCGGCCCTGGGCCACGGCCACGCGGCACGAGATCACGCTCATCGAGCGGGCGATGTCATCGGCCAGGGCCACGACGCGGGCGGTCTTCACGCCCGGCGCGGGCACCAGCTCGTACATGGTCACGACCGGACCCGGGCGGATCTGGTCGATCTGGCCCTTCACGCCAAACTCGGCCAGCACGCTTTCCAGTAGGCGGGCGTTCTGGCGCAGGGCTGCGGCGTCGACCTCGGACGAGCGCGGCTTGGACTTGGCCAGCATGGCCAGTTCCGGCAGCTGGAATCCGCCCTCGCTGTCGAAATCGAAGGCCTTCTGCTGCTCGCGCTGCTCGCGGCCGGATTCCTTGAGCGTGTTCTTGGGCTTGGCGATCGCCATGGGGCGAGCGTCCAGCGAGTCTTCGAAGTCGTCCTCGTCGTCCTGGACGGCGGGGGGCGGCGTGTAGGCGCGTTCTGGGGCGACCGGCGCCGCGGCGATGGCGGTGGCGTCGTCCTCGTCGTCTAGCGGCGGCAGGCGGCCGGGGCGCTCGCGCTTGGGCGGCTCGGCCTTCTCCTTCCTGGCGCGCGGGGCCTTGGCCGGGGCGGCCTGGGCGGGCGCCGGCTCCTGGCGCGGACGGGGGCGAAGGGCGGCCTGGAACACCTCGGGGTCGATGTCGCGCACGCCGATCGCGAAACCCAGGGCGAAGACGGCGGCGATCGCGAACAGCACGGCGGCGATCACGGTCGCGCCGGGGATATGGGCGAAGCGCAAGGTCCCGGCCACGCCGTGCAGCAGGGCCTCGCCCCAGAAGCCGCCCAGGCCCTTCTCAAGTTGCCAGATCGCCGGCGGCGGCGGCGCGGCCAGCACGGCGGCGAGCGCCAGAAGACCCAGGGCCCCTACGATCGCACGCACACGCATCGACTGACGGTCGGCGTCCGGATCGGCCTGGGCCACGCGGGTGACGCCAAACACCAGCATCAGCAAGGCCACGCCCCAGGCCGCGAGGCCCAGGGACTGCATGAGCATGTCCGAGATGGTCGCGCCGACGCCGCCCAGCGCGTTGCGCGCCGGCTCGCCGCTGGCGGCGTTCAGGCTGGGATCGGTGGCGTTGTAGGTGGCGATGGCCAGCAGCAGGACGGCGCCGATGACCGTCACCACTCCGCCCCGGAACCGGGCGGTCCAGGGCTGGACCCAGCCGTAACGGACCGCATCCCAAAGGAGCTCCGTCGGGGATCGCCGCGCCGCTCGCGCCATGAAAGTCTCCGAACTCAAAACGTATCTCGCGACCCGCCAGAATGGGTCGAACCAACATGTTTTGGCCGAAGAGGGTTAAGAGGCGTTTACGACGTTCGTCAGGGTTTCGTTCAAGCCGCCTCGAACGCCACCGGGCCGCCCCAGAAGCTCTGGACGAGGCCGTTCTGCGGCCCCGGCGTTCCGGTCGTCAGGAAGACGCGGCTTCCCCCCTGCCCCGGATCGTATTCCGGGTGACGCTCCAGGTAGAGCTCCAGCGCGTCGGCGGTGGCCTCGGGCTGCTGGATCAGCGGCGTGCCAAGCGGCAGGGCCGCGCGGAAGATATCGGCGATGATCTCGTAGTGGGTGCAGCCCAGCACCACGCGGTCGGGATAGCGGCCGATGCGGGTCTTCAGCGCCTGGACATGACCTTCGACGGCCTTGGCGAGATCAACGGCCGAGGCGTCGCCCTCGATCAGCGGGACCAGCTCCGGGCAGGCCTCGGAGAACACGGCCAGGTCCTGTTTGCGCTTGTCGATCTCGATCTCGTAGACGCGCGAGCGCACCGTGGCCTGGGTGGCGAAAACACCGAGAATGTCCAGCTGCTCGACCTTCTCGCCGCGCCGCTCGGCCTCGTGCTCCCAGGGCAGGCCCGTGGCCTTCTCGATCGTCGGGACGATGATGCCCAGGATGTTGACCGGACGGCCCAGGGCCTTGCGATAGGCGGGCAGCCAGGTCTGCTGCAGGCGGCGCAGGGCGATGGCCGAAGCGGTGTTGCAGGCCAGGACCACCAGGCTGGCGCCGCGCTCGAACAGGCGCTCGCAGCCGGCCTTGGTCAGCTCGACGATCTCCTCGCCTGTCTTGACGCCATAGGGGGCGTTGGCCTGGTCGGCCAGATAGGTGAAGTCCGCCTGGGGCAGACGCTGCACGAGGGCGCGGTGGACCGAGAGGCCGCCTACGCCGGAGTCGAAGACGCCGATCATGAGGCAGGTTTAGCGCTCCGGGCCGGCGGCGTCCACGCAGGGGCGAAAGGTTACAGTCCTGTCATGTGACGGCCGCGAGGCCTTGCCCTACGGTCCCTGCCAAACATCCATCGGAGACTCTCCGTGCAACGTCGTACCTTCCTTGCTTCCGCGGCCGCCACCGGGGTCGCCGCCGCCCTCAGCCCCAGCGTGTCCATGGCTCAAGCTGCCAATCCCCTGCTCCAGAAATGGACCGGCCCCTATAGCGGCGTGCCCGCCTTCGACAAGGTCAAGGTCGAGCAGTTCAAGCCCGCGCTCGAGGCGGCCATGGCCAAGAACCTGGCCGAGATCGACGCGATCACCGCCAGCAAGGCCGCGCCCAATTTCGAGAACACCATCGCCGCGCTAGAAGACGCCGGCCGGTCGCTGAACGACGTCCAGACCTACTATTACATCTGGGGCTCGAACATGAGCACGCCGGAGTTCCAGACGGTCGAGGAGGAGATGGATCCCAAACTCTCGGCCCACTACGACAAGATCAATCAGAACGCCGCGCTCTTCGCCCGCATCGAGGCTGTCTACACTTCGCCGGACAAGGTCAAGCTGACGCCCGAGCAGCAGCGGGTGCTGTGGATCTACTACACCAACTTCGTGCGCTCCGGCGCCAAGCTGAGCCCCGCCGCCAAGACCCGCGTCGGCGCGATCAACACCGAGCTGGCCGGCCTCTACACCAAGTTCAGCCAGAACCTGCTGGCCGATGAGAACACCTGGATCGAGCTCTCCGAAGCCGATCTGGCCGGTCTGCCTGAGGGCCTCAAGGCCGCCGCCGCCTCGAACGCTGCGGCCCGCAAGCTGCCGGGCAAGTTCATCGTCGTGAACACCCGCTCCAGCGTCGACCCGTTCCTGACCGAGTCCCCGGTCCGGGCGGCGCGCGAGAAGGTCTGGCGCGCCTTCGTCAATCGCGGCGACAACGGCGGCGCGACCGACAACAACGCGATCATTGCCAAGGTCCTGAAGCTGCGGGCCGAGCGCGCTAAGCTCTTGGGCTACAAGACCCACGCCCACTGGCGTCTTGAGAACGCCATGGCCAAGAACCCTGAAAACGCCATGGCGCTGATGGAGGCGGTCTGGACGCCGGCCATCGCCCAGGTCGCCATCGACGTCGCCGACATGCAGGCGATCATCGACAAGGAAGGCGGCGGGTTCAAATTGGAGCCCTGGGACTACCGGTACTACGCCGAGAAGGTCCGTAAGGCCAAGTACGACCTCGATATGAATGAGGTGAAGCCCTACCTGCAGCTGGACAAGCTGCGCGAGGGCATGTTCTGGGCCTCGGGTCAGCTATATGGCTTTGAATTCAAGAAGCTTTCCGGCATCCCCGTCTATCACGAGGACATCACCGTCTATGAGGTGACGCGCGGCGGCAAGCACGTGGGCCTGTGGTACTTCGACCCCTACGCCCGCCCCGGCAAGCGCTCGGGCGCGTGGATGAACGCCTACCGCACCCAGGAACGGTTCTCGAAGGCCAATGGGGGCGAAATCACCACGATCGTCTCGAACAACTCCAACTTCATCAAGGGCAAGCCCGGCGAGCCGGTGCTGATCTCGTGGGACGACGCCACGACCCTGTTCCACGAGTTCGGCCACGCCATCCACGGCCTGAACGCCAACGCCACCTATCCGTCGGTGTCGGGCACCAACGTGGCGCGCGACTATGTCGAGTTCCCCAGCCAGCTGAACGAGCATTGGCTGTCCACGCCGCAGGTGCTGAACCGGTTCGCCCTGCACTACCAGACCGGCAAGCCGATCCCGCAGGCCCTGGTCGACAAGATCGAGGCCGCCGGCAAGTTCGGCGAGGGCTTCGGCACGACCGAGTACCTGGCCTCGGCGTTGATCGACATGAAGCTGCACCTGGCCGGCGACGCCGACATCGACCCCGACAGGTTCGAGCGCGAGGAGCTGACCAAGCTGAACATGCCCAAGGAGATCGTCATGCGGCACCGTACGCCGCAGTTTGGCCACGTCTTCTCGGGCGACGGTTATTCGGCCGGCTATTACAGCTATCTGTGGGCCGACACCCTGACCGCTGACGCGGCCGAAGCGTTCCAGGAAGCGCCGGGCGGCTTCTACGACAAGGCCGTCGCCAAGCGGCTCTACGAGGACATCATGTCCAAGGGCAACACGGTCGATCCGGTCGAGCAGTTCCGCGCTTTCCGTGGCCGTGACGTCAAGATCGGCGCCCTGATGCGCAAGCGCGGCTTCCCGGTTCCGCCGGGGGCGTAATCGAACCCCCTCTCCCCTTGCGGGAGAGGGTGGCCCAACGGGCCGGGTGAGGGGTTTCTGGGGCGTGTCCGTCCAACCCCTCATCCGTCAGCTCCGCTGACACCTTCTCCCGCAAGTGGAGAAGGGTTAGATGAAATGGGGGCTGAAGGAGTTTTGATGGCCGCGTCCAAGTCCGTCCTGCCCGCCCTCGCCCTTTCCCTGTTCTTGTCGACCTCGGCCCTGGCCCAGACCGCCCCGCCGCCAACGGTCGATCTCGGTCAGGCCCCGGCTCAGGACGAGAGCGCGGTGGTCGCCGAGCTGACGATCATGGCCAAGCCGCCGGGCCCCGCCGTCTGGCTGGTCGAGAAGGACGGCGCTCGGCTCTACATCCTGGGCTCGGCCCCGCCCCTGCCCCACCAACTGAAATGGTCCAGCCCGCGCCTCGAGAAGGCGTTGGACAAGGCCAGTCTCGTGCTCGTGCCGCCCGAAGCTTCGGTCGGCGTCACCCAAGTCGCCGGCTTTGTCCTGCGGTTCGGCGCCGGCTTGCGCCAGCCGCTGGGCAAGTCGCTGGAGAACGAGCTGCCGCCCGACCTCAAGGCCCGGTTCGTGGAAGCGCGGACCCAGGCCCGCAAGGGCGCGGGCGAGTACAAGAACTGGAAACCTGCCGTGGCGGGCTTCCTGCTGCTGTCGGATTTCCGCCAGGCGGCGGGGCTTTCCGAAGCCAAGCCGGTCAGCACGGTCGAGCGCATGGCCAAGGCTCGCAAACTGAAGGTCAAGGCCGTGGGCCAGTACCGGATGAGCGCGGTGACGACGATTGCCTCGAAGCTTTCGGCCGAGGACCAGCTCTATTGCCTGCGCGTGGCGCTGGACGAGATCGCCTATGACGGCGCGCATTCTACGACGATCGGCCGCGACTGGGCCGAGGGCGATCTTGCGTCTGTCCGCGCCCGCTATCGGGCCAGCGCCGCCCAGCGGTGCCTGCTCCATGCCCCGGGCGGCGTCGAACTTCTGGAGAAGGGCGTCGGCCTGACGACGGGCGCCATGACCGAGGCCTTGAAGCGGCCGGGCGTCACCGTGGCGGTGGTGGATTTGGGTTTCCTGCTGCCCGCCAATGGCGTGCTGGACCGCCTGAAGGCGGGCGGCGCGACGATCACCTCGCCAGTCGAGTAGCCGCGCTCGTCGGCTTGACGGTTCGTCGTCGAAGCCGTCAGCCTCCGCCCGCCGTCTGGGGAGGAGACCCGATATGAGAACGCTGACGATCGCCGCCGCCGGGCTGGCCCTGCTCGCCGCTGGCGCGGCGCGGGCCGAGGTGGTCGACGCCCAGCCGAACGGCTTTGAGGTCAAGCACGAGGTGGTGATCGACGCGCCGGCTGCGGCGGTGTGGGACGTGCTGGTCCAACCGTCGAAATGGTGGGCGTCGGCGCACACCTGGTCCCGCTCGGCCGCCAACCTCTCGCTGGCGGCGGCGTCGGGCGGCTGCTTCTGCGAACGGCTGCCGAACGGCGGGTCCGTCGTGCACATGACCACGGTTCATGCCGCGCCGGGGCGGAAGCTCGTGCTGTCCGGGGCGCTGGGACCTTTGCAGACCTCCGGCGCGACCGGCGCGCTGACCTTCCTGCTCGCGGAGAAGGACGGCAAGACGACGATCACCGTCACCTACGACGTTGGCGGCTACCTGAAAGGCGGTTTCGACAAATGGGCCGCCGGCGTCGATGGAGTCATCGGCCAGCAGGTCGCCGGGCTGAAAGCGGCGACGGAGGCGAAGTAGCCTCCCCTATCCCGCAGGGGGGAGAAGGAAGGGGTTCTCGTTTCAGCCCGCGTCGGCCAGGTCGGCGTCGCCGCTGGCGCCGAGCAGCGCCATCTGCAGGCGCGAGCGGTCGCGGCGGGCCGCTTCCAGGGCGCCTTCGGCCAGAGCGTTCTCCGAGGTGAGGCGCTCGATCGTGGCTTGCAGCTCGGAGACCTTGTCCTCGTGCTCGCGGCGGATCTGGTCCTGGGCTTCCTGCATGGCGTCCAGGCGGGCGCGCAGTTGCTGGGCGCGCTCCTCGGCCCGCTTCATCGCCTTTTCCTGGGCGACGGCGCTCTTGGCCATCTGGTCGGCGCGCTCGATGGCGGTGGCGCGAGCCGTGTCGACGCCGGCGTGGCGCTGACGCAGGCTTTCGGCCTCTTCCTCCAGGGCGCGGATGCGTTCCAGGGCGCGCTCCAGGGCGACATTAAGGTCGCCGGCGCGGCGCTCGACGGCCTTCTGGTGGGCGCTGGACTCGGCCAGGCGGGCCGAGAGCTGCGTGTTCATCTCTTCCAGCTTGTCGGCGCGGCCCGTAGCGGTCTCGAGGCGCGTCTGCAGGGCCGAGATCTCGGCGCGGCTGGCCTCGACCTGGCTTTCCAGGCCGCGAACGATGCGGCCGCTGTCGGTCTGGTGGGCGGCCAGCGCGTTCTCGAGAGCCTGAACGCGCGCGCGCTCGGCGGCGACCTGGGCTTCGAGGTCGGTCTCGATGCGCGACAGGCGGGCCAGATCCAGGCCGGCCTGATCGACGCGCTTCTTGAGCGTGGCGGCTTCCTCGCCCAGCAGGGCGTTGTCTTGGTTGGCGCGGGCCAGGGCGGCCTCGGCGTCACCGCGACGGGTGTCGATGTCCTGAGCCTGGGCGCGCAGGCCCTCGACGTCCTGCACCAGGTGCTCGATGCGGGCGTTGGCGTCACGCAGGGATGCGTCGAGGTTCGAGACCTTCAGGTCCGACTGTAGCAGGGCGTTGCGCAGACGGTCGATCTCAAGGGCGTTGTCCTCCAGAGTCACATCCTGGCTCTGGCGGCGGGCGTCGGACTCGCCAAGGGCGGTTTCGGCGGCGGCGAGGCGAGCGCTGACTTCGCGCTCCTCGGCCTGGATCTGGGCAATCTGGCGCTGGGCGTGGTCGAAGTTGGCGCGCAGGGCGATCAGCTCGGCGTGTTCGGCTCGCCGGGCCTCGAATTCCTGGCCGACAGGGCCACGGATCTCGGCGATCAGCGGCTCGATCGCTTTCAGGTGCTCCATGACCCGGCCGATGCTGTCGAGCCCGCCGTGAATGGTCTCGTAGCGTTGACCGATGGCCTGGGTGGACTCGATCTGGTGAAGCATCGCCTCGCTGCGATCGTCGCCCAGAACGGCCGGCTTGGCGTTCTTGTCCCGAGAATTTTTCGACAGCAGTCTCATCTCGCCCACCTTCGCCCCATGCGGGTCCGACGCGTTCCTTAAGGAACGACGGCCGAACGCCGCGAATCTCTTACCCAGAGGTTAACAACTTAGTTCACGGACAAGATGAATGTCGAGTAGGGGTAACCGCGACCGGGAGTCGCGGATAGAACTCAAACGCCCCATTTTTGGGGATTGGCTGCGGATTCGGCCGCCATCACTCGACCGACCGCGTTAACCACGGCGGCGATCCGCAGCGCCGCCTGCGCCTGGAGCGGGGTCACGCCGCGCGCCCGCAGTTCGGCCTCATGGCTGTCGAGGCACGCGCCGCAACCATTGATCGCCGACGCTGCGAGACTCCACAGCTCGTAATCAACTGCGGGCGCGCCCGGATCGGACAGTCGGTTCATCCGCAGGCGAGACGGAAGCGCCCGATATTCGGCGGCGGACATCAGGTGCAGGGCGCGAAAGTAGGTGTTGTTCATCGCCATGACCGCCGACGCGGTTCTGGCCGCCTCGAAGGCCTTTTCCGAAAGGCCCGCCGCCTCGGCCGTCGCGTCGATCGCCCGCAGGGTCAGGGGCTCGGCCACCGTATGAGCGCTGGCGACGAAGCAGCCCCACTTGGCCTGGTCCGAAAGCACGGTCTCTTCGGCTAGGATCGAGAGGTTCCTGGCGATGTCCCGCGCGTAAGGCGGCAGGGCGGCGCACAAGGCTTGGATTGGCATGGGCGGCTCCAGATGACGGGGCCGCATAGCATTGTCAGGGGACGACGTCCCGGTCCGCCGCGGCGACGGGGGGCTGAGGGCGGACCGGGGATCAGGCGGGGCGCTTCGGGGGGATGGGGGAAACATCCGAAGCCTTTTCACCATGACCTTGGATAAGCGTCTCGGCGAAATGCATCCAATCAATAGTTTTTTGCTTTCTGATAGATGTCGCCTATATTCGACCCATGCTGCCCACCCTGCGCCAACTGCAATATCTGAAGCTGCTCTCAGAGCACGGCTCGTTCAGCCGGGCGGCCGAGAACGCCCACGTGACCCAGCCGACCCTGTCGGCCGGCATCCAGGAGCTGGAGAAAATCCTTGGCGCGCCCGTCGTCGATCGCGCGCGATCCGGGGTGATCCTGACCGCCGCGGGCCAGGAGGCCGTGCGCCGCGCCGAGGACATCCTGGCTCGGGCCGAGGATCTGGTGCAGGCCGCGCGGGGCGCGGGCCAGCCGTTGGCGGGCCGCTTCCGGCTGGGCGTGATCCCGACGGTGGCGCCTTATCTTCTGCCGCGCGCCCTGCCCGTCCTGCGCGACCGCTTCCCCAAGCTGAAGCTGTTCCTGCGCGAGGACCTGACTCAGCGGCTGATCGGGGCGCTAAAGGCCGGTGCGCTGGACGCGGCCCTGATTGCTCTGCCCTACGACATGAGCGGCCTGGACTGGGCCCATGTCGAGGACGACGAACTGCTGGCCGCCGCGCCCGCCAACCATCCGATGGCGGCGTCGGTTCGGGTCGATCCCGACAGCCTGCGCGGCGATGACCTGATCCTGCTGGAGGACGGCCACTGTCTGCGCGACCACGCCCTGGCCGCCTGTGGCCTGGAGCCGCCCTCCCGTTATGGCAATGGGGGCTTAGGCGAGGAGGAGAGCTTCGCGGCCACCTCCTTGCCGACCCTGGTGCAGATGATCGGCTCGGGCCTTGGCGTCTCGTTCCTGCCGGCCATGGCGGTGCAGGCGGGGCTGACCGACAAGGCCGCCGTCACCGTGCGCCCGCTGGCGACGGAGTATTCCAGCCGCGAGATCGTGGTGGCCTGGCGCGCGGGCTCCAGCCGCTCGGTCGAGGGCCGACTGCTGGCCGAAACCCTGCGCGAGGCCGGTTGAGGCGCCGCGCCGGGTCAGACCGTGTGAGCGATCGGCCCGTCTGGACGCCCTTCGACGAACTGGCGCACATAAGGATTGTCGGTCGTCTGGAGATCGGCGGCGGGGCCGCGCCAGACGATCTTGCCGCCGTGCAGCATGGCGATCTCGTCGCCGATGGTCTGGGCCGAGGCCAGATCGTGGGTGATCGACACCGCCGTCGAGCCCAGGCGACGCACCTGATCCGAGATCAGCTGGTTGATCGCCGCAGCAGTGATGGGGTCCAGACCCGTCGTCGGCTCGTCGAAGAACAGGATCTCCGGCTGGGCGACAACGGCGCGGGCCAGGCCCGCCCGCTTCTGCATGCCGCCCGACAGCTCGGAGGGGAAGCGGTCGGCGACGGCCGGGTCCAGGCGAACCTGTTCTAGGGCCTCGATGGCCCGTTCCCGCGCCTGCTTGCGCGGCACACCGTCGGCGTTGAGCAGGCGGAAGGCGACGTTTTCCCAGATGCTCAGGCTGTCGAACAGGGCCGCGCCCTGGAACAGCACGCCGATCCGCGAGAACAGCTTGCGGCGCTGGCCTTCCGACAGGCCGACGACGTTCTGGCCGTCCAGCTCGATCTGGCCGCTCTCGGGCCGCATCAGGCCAAGGGCGGTCTTGATGGTCACCGACTTGCCCTGCCCCGAGCCGCCGATGATCACCAGCGACTTGCCGGGCGCGACCGACAGGTCCAGCCCGTCCAGGACGGGTCGGTCTCCGAAGCGCTTGGTGACGCCCTTCCAGGCCAGTTTGGGGATCTGCGTCATGAGGCGTGGGTGAAGAAGGTGGTCAGGAGGTAGTCCGAGGCGAAGATCAGGATCGCCGAGGAGACGACCGCATGGGTCGTGGCTCGCCCGACCCCCCGCGCGCCGCCCGAGGCGTTGTAGCCGTGGTAGCAGCCCATCAGCGCCACGATGAAGCCGAACACGGCCGCCTTGATCAGGCCAGAGACGATGTCCCAGCTTTCAAGGAAGTTGACCGTGTTGCGGATGTAGATGGTCGGATTGAACTCCAGCACCCGCGTGGCGACCAGCCAGCCGCCGGCGATGCCGATCGTGTCGGCCACCGCCGTCAGCAGGGGCAGCATCAGCACGGCGGCCAGCAGGCGCGGCGCGACCAGATAGCGGAACGGATCGGTCGAAAGGGTGCGCATGGCGTCGATCTGCTCGGTCGCGCGCATGGCCCCGATCTCGGCGGCGATCGCGGCCGAGACGCGGCCGGCCAGCATTAGGGCGGCGAGGACAGGACCCAGCTCGCGCGTGATGCCAAGGGCCACAATCTGCGGCATCACCTGCTCGGCGTTGAAACGCCCGCCGCCGGTGAAGATGTTCAGCGCCAGGGCCGCGCCGGTGAAGACGGCGGTCAGGCCGACGACCGGCAGCGAGAAGAAGCCGATCGCCATGAACTGGCGCATCAGCTGGCCCGGAAACCAAGGAGGGCTCAGCGCCGCAGCGGCGCCCCGCACGGCGAACACGCCCACCGCGCCAACCGTGCGGACGGCGGCCAGGGTCGAACGCCCGAGCGATCGGATGGGATTGACGGCGACCTTCCGGGCCGCCTCGCCGGCGGTCATGTCAGTAGCTCTCGGCCGGTTGCGAGGCCGACGGCGTCGCCGCGCCCGTCCCCGTGTCGCTCGATCCGCCGCCTTGCGGACGGATCACCGAGCCGATCAGGCCGAAGATATCGACGGCGCCTTGCGTGTTCTCGATCTCGCCGCCCGGCTTGAGATCCTCCAACGAGGCGCCCGGCGCGATGGCGATGTGCGCCCCGCCCAGCAGGCCGTCGCTGGTGATCTTGGCCGTGGAGTCGGCCGGCAGCTTCACGCTGGGGTCGATGGAGAGCTTGGCGACCGCTAGATAGGTCTTCGGCTCAAGCGTGACCTGCGAGACGGTGCCGACCTTGACGCCCGCCACGCTGACGGCCGCGCCCGGGGCCAGCGAGCCGGCCTCGCCGAACTTGGCGCTGATCTCGTAGTTCCCGCGTTTGGTCGAGACGCCTCCCACGCTCAGGGAATAGGTCAGGAAGCTGCCTGCCAGGGCCAGAACAACCAAGCCCATGGCCGTCTCGGCCCATTGTTCGCGCAACGCCATAGTCTTCTTCCGTCCTCGGACGCCTCGCCGCTTAGCGACCCTTGGCGCCCTGCCCCTTTTGAAGTTGGTTGATCAGTACGTCGATGTTGCCGCCGGCGTTGTCGATCGTCGAGACGAAGTCCTGCTGCTGGGTGATGGCCAGCCACACGCCCTTGAACTGGACGTCGACGACCTTCCAGGTCTGCCCGCCGCCCAGAACCCGCCAGGACACCGGCAAAGGCTGGCTGATCTGGCCGCCCGAGATGGTGGTGTTGACGATCACGTCGCCGGGCTTGCGCACGGTCGAGCCGGTCACCTTCAGGACCTCGCCCTTATAGTCGTCGATGCGGTCCTGGTAGACGTTCTCGGCGTAGGTGCGGAAGGCCGGCGCGAAGCGGGCGCGCTGGTCGGGCGTGATGGTGCGCGCATACTTGCCCAGCACGAAGTTGGTGACGCGCGGCACGTCGGCCAGTTCGTCGATCGCCTGATGGAAGACCTGCTTCTTCTGGGCCTCGCTCATGCCCTTGTTGGCGAGCACCGAGATAACCCGTTGGGCCTTGGTCTGGACAAAGGCCTCCGCGTTCGGGTCGCGGGCCTGCTGGGCCATGGCGGGCGCGCCGATCGCGGCGGCGCCGAGGAAGGCCAAAAGCGCGGCGTTGGCGCCGCGCCGGGTGGGGGAGGTGTTCATCATCTTACCAGGTCGCTTATGGAGTGGACGTCGCGGCCGGCGCGGAAGCGTCCGGAGGCGGCGCGTCGAAATCAGGCAGGTCCTCGGCTTGGCCGGTGGCCTGACGGATGAAGGCTTCGCGGTATTGGCCATAGGCCGAGCGCGTCGTGACGTAGGGGTCGGACGAGTCTTTCAACGCATGGAAGGCCGGATCAGCCGAGGCGCGGACGTCGACGATCGTCACGCCCAGCCGCGCCTTTCCGAAGTCGGTGCCGATCCCGCCGGCCACCGCGCCGACCGGATCGGTGGCCATGTCCAGCGCCCGGCCTATGCCGTCGCGGACGTTCAGCGGACCCATCAGCGGCACATAGATATAGGCCCCAGGACCCGCCCCGTAGTAGCCGAAGGTCTGGCCGAAGTCGGAATCGCGGCGCGGCAGATTCATCTTGGCGGCCACGTCGAACAGGCCCAGCACGCCGACGGTCGAGTTGACGACGAAGCGCGTGGTGGCCCGCATGGCGCGCTTGGGCTTGCCCTGCAGGACCTGATTGATGACCGTGTTGGGCTCGCCCAGGTTATAGACCGCCGAGCTGACGCGGTTGCGGACGGGCTTGGGCGTCACGGCCATGTAGCCATGGGCGATCGGCGCCAGCAGCACCTTGTCCAGGCCCATGCCCAGCTTGAAGGCGCCGCGATTGAAGCCCTCGAGCGGATCGTTGGCCTCGACGGAGCCGGCAGCGTTCTCCTCCGCGTGGACGGCGGGCGCGAGCGCCAGCAGGCCTGCGGCCGCCGCGATCCCGGCGGCGCTGAAACGCCGGCCGAGCGCCCTACGGCGCGCACTGTGGTCCTTGTCGCTCAAGAGAATGCTCCTGCTTCTGAAGCCCCCATGTATTGACGCTCTGCTCCGTATCAAGACTGACGCGATCATTTCCGTACACCTCGGTCTTCTTTAGCGCCGATTGCGGTGAGACTGAGGCGGAGAGGTCGCAGTTGAGGGTGCTATCCCAGGGTTGAGCGGCCGCGCCTTCCTCCTGTCAGCGTCCAAGCTGATTCTCGATACAATCAGATATATCGAAAATAGCTCTTGACGAACTCGCGATCCGATATATCTATAATTCCGATATAACGAAATAGGATCTAGAACACATGTTTGGACGACATCATCATCACCAGCGCGGCCAATGGGAGGGCCGGGGCGAGGCGCATCGCGGCCGTCACCCGTTCGGTTTCCAGGGCGGTCATCCCGGCCGGGGCCGTGGCGGACGCATGGGTCGCTTCTTCGACCACGGCGACCTGCGCTTCGTGGTCCTCAAACTGATCGCCGACAAGCCCAGCCATGGCTACGAGCTGATCAAGGCGATCGAGACCGCCGCCGGCGGCGCCTATAGCCCCAGCCCCGGCGTGGTCTATCCGACCCTGACCCTGCTGGAGGAGATGGGCTATGTCATCGCCAGCGACGCCGGCGGCGGCAAGAAACTCTACACCATCACGCCCGAGGGCGAGGCGTTCCTGCAAAGCAACGACGCGCCGGTCCGCTCGCTGTTCGAGCGCATGGCGCAGGCGGCTTCGGACAGCGCGGCCTTCTCGCCGCAGATCCTGCGGGGCCGCGAGAACCTGAAGACGGCGCTGCGGCTTAAGCTGCATGGCGGCCAGCTGACGGCCGAGCAGATCGCGGCCGTCGCCAAGGCGCTGGACGACGCGGCTTCGGCCATCGAGTCGATCTGAGGGAGGCGCGAACATGGAAAGTCACGCTCGCGTCGCCACCGACAAGGCGGCTCGCTACATGATCCAGCTGGCCAAGCACTGGAGTCACAAGTTCGAGGTCACCTATGACGAGACCTCTGCCCTGTTCCCGCTGCCGCTGGGGACCTGCCGCATGGTCGCCCACGCCGACGGCCTGGACATCACCGTCGAGGCCGCCGACCAGGAGGGCCTGGCCCGCATGGAGGACGTGGTGGCCAAGCATCTCGACCGCTTCGCCTTTCGCGAAGGCGAGTTGAAGTACAACTGGACCCGCGCCTAGAGCCCTTCCGAGCAGATCGGATAAAAGGGCTCTAGAAAAGAAAGGGTTGAGCATTTTCGGTCGAAAATGCTCGGGGCCGGCGGGCGGCGTCGATCCGAGAGCGATCCGGAACAACGCCGCGCGTTAGGATCCACGATCAGTCCATCAGGCGGCGGGTCAGATAGACATACTCCAGCGCCTGCCGCCGGGCCGTCTCGGCCAGGTTGGCCGCGCCGGCGTGACCGCCGTCGATGTTCTCGTAATAGAGCACCGGATAGCCCAGCTCCATCAGCCGCGCGGCCGCCTTGCGGGCATGGGCGGGATGGACGCGGTCGTCCTTGGTCGAGGTCTCGATGAAGACCTCAGGATACT
The DNA here is from genome assembly GCF_002737755.1 of Caulobacter sp. BP25. Lineage (GTDB taxonomy): Bacteria > Pseudomonadota > Alphaproteobacteria > Caulobacterales > Caulobacteraceae > Caulobacter. The sequence goes on along the minus strand of NZ_PEGH01000017.1, from coordinate 521,249 downwards.
TCTGACCCGCCTTCAGGTTCGAATAGGGGTCGTACTTGGCGATCACCGCCCGTTCGGACGGGATAGCCGGGTCGCCATATTCGCCAACCCACGAGGCGCCGGCGCCAAGCTGGCTGTAGCGGATCATGTCGAACAGCGGCACCTGCACGACGACGGCGTTGTAGAGGTCGGGCCGCTGGGTCAAGGCCACGCCCATCAGGAGGCCGCCGTTGCTGCCGCCCATGATCCCCAGGCGTCGGGGTGAGGTGATCTTGCGAGCGATCAGGTCCTGGGAGACGGCGAAGAAGTCGTCATAGACCTTCTGGCGGTTGGCCTTCAGGCCGGCCTCGTGCCAGGCCGGTCCGAACTCGCCGCCGCCGCGGATGTTGGCGACCACATAGGTCCCGCCGCGCTCCAGCCACAGCTTGCCCATCACGCCCGAATAGCCGGGGGTGAGCGGCACCTGGAAACCGCCGTAGGCGTAGAGCAGGGTGGGGGCCGATCCGTCGTATTTCACGCCCTTGGGCCGCACCACGAAGTAGGGGATCTTCACGCCGTCCGACGAGGTCGCCTCGAACTGCTCGACGACGTGGGCGGAGGCGTTGAACCGCGCTGGCGAGGCCTTGACCTGCTCCAGCTTCAGCGAGCCTGCGTCGGCCAGCCAGTAGGTGGTCGGCGCCAGGTAGCCGGTGACGGTGACGAACAGGCGCTCGCCCTTGTCGTCCGACGAGCCCAGACCGATCGAGCTGTTGGCCGGCAGGTCCAGGGCCTGGGCGGTCCAGCCTTTGGGCCCATGGGTGAAGACCTTGGCCGCGCCCTTCACGTTGTCCAGCATGCCGACCACCAGCTTGGTGCGGGTGGTCTGGACCTGCTCGACCGACTGGCGCGCGGTGGGCCGCAGCACGAGGGTCGCCGTCGCCTTGTCCGGGGCGGCTTTCAGCTTGGCCAGGTCAAAGCTGATCAGGTCGCCGGTCTTGAAGCCCTTGGCCGGCCACTCCTGCTCCATCAGCACGACCATCTGGCCGTCGACATAGCCCTGGATCGAGCTTTTCAGCGGCAGGTCCAGCTTCACGGGCTTGGCGCCCTCCAGCAGATAGACCTCGCTCTCGAAGAAGGTCACGCCCCGGTGCGCCATCACCGCCACGACCTTGCCGTCGGCGTCGCGCAGCACGATCGGGCTGACGGACACGTCGGTCTTCTGGCCGCGATAGACCTCGACCGCCTGGTCCGGAGACTGGCCGCGCTTCAGCGTCTTCAGGACATAGGCATAGCCGGAATCGGTCAGCTCGCCCGGCGTCCACTCGCGGCCGACCAGCAAGGTGTCCTTGTCCAGCCAAGTATAGTTCTGTTTGCCCTCGGGCAGGACGAAACCGCCGTCCACGAAGCTCTTGGTCGTGGTGTCGAACTCGCGGACGGTCACCGCGTCCTTGCCGCCGTTCGACAGGGTGACGAGGCACCGGGTCTCCTCCGGCGGCAGGCAGCTGGCGCCCTTGAACACCCAGTTGGCGTTCTCGGCCTTGGTGAGGGCGTCGATGTCGAGGATCGTCTCCCAGACGGGCTCGGCCGTGCGGTAGCTCTCCAGTGTCGTCTTGCGCCACAGGCCGCGCACGTGGTCAGCGTCCTGCCAGAAGTTGCGCAAGCTTCCGTCGCCGGCGAACGAGACGCCCGGCACCCGATCCTTGGCGTTCAGGATCGCCAGGGCCTGGGCCTCCAGGTCGGCGTAGCGAGGATCGCCTTGCAGCACGCCCAGGCTGCGCGTGTTCTGAGCCTTGGCCCAGTCGAGCGCGCGGGTTCCCTCGATCTCCTCCATCCACAGATAGGGATCGTTCTTGCCCAGCTCGGACAGCGGCGTGCGAGCCTCGGCGGGCTTGGCGCTGTCGGCGGCGGTCGCGGGGGTCAGGGTCATCAGGCTCGTGGTGGCAAGGAGGGCGAGAAGGAGACGCTTCATCTAGTGATCCATCAGCTGGCGCGACAGGTAGGTGTAGTGCAGGGCCCACCGGCGGGCGTTAGCCTTGGGGTCGGCGCCGTTGGCGTGGCCGCCGTCGGTGTTCTCGAAATAGAGATGGTCGACCTTCAGGTCATCCAGGCGCGCGGCGAACTTGCGGGCGTGGCCCGGATGGACGCGGTCGTCCTTGGTCGAGGTCGTGATGTAGGCCAGCGGGTATTTCACGCCGGCTTTGAGGTTCTGATAGGGGCTGTATGTCTCGATCCAGGCCCGCTCGGCCGGGATGGCCGGGTCGCCATATTCGCCGATCCACGAGGCCCCGGCCGGCAGCACCGTGTAGCGGATCATGTCCAGCAGCGGGCTCTCGACCACCACTGCGTTCCAAAGCTCCGGACGTTGGGTCATGGCCACGCCCATCAAGAGGCCGCCGTTCGAGCGGCCATAGGCGCCGAGATGCCGGGGCGAGGTCGCCTTGTCGGCGATCAGCTTTTCGGCGACCGCGAAATAGTCGTCATAGGCGCGCTGGCGGTTGGCCTTCAGCGCCGCCTCGTGCCAGGCCGGGCCGAACTCCCCGCCGCCGCGGATGTTGGCCACGGCGTAGGCGCCGCCGCGCTCCAGCCACAGCTTGCCGATCAGCGGGTCGTAGACGGGCAGCTTCGACAGGTTGAAGCCGCCATAGGCGTGCAGCAGGGTCGGGTTCTGGCCGCTGAGCTTCCAGCCCTTCTTGTGGACCAGGAAGTAGGGGACGGCCGTGCCGTCCTTCGACGTGGCCGACTTCTGCTCGACGACCATGTCCTTGGCGTCGAACTGAGCGGGCAGGGACTTGACCGTCTCGGCGGTGGTCCCGGTGGCGTCGGCCAGCTTCAGCTCGGTCGGCGTCAGGAACCCTTCCACCGTGTAGAAGACGTCATCGCCTTCGTCGGAAGTCGAGCCCAGCGAAACGGCGGCGTTGTCGATCACCGGCAGCGTCTGGGCCGTGACCCCGAACTCGCCGCGCAGCCGCAGGCTGACCAGGCTGCCCCGGACATTGTCATAGACAACGGCCAGCACGCGGTGGTCGGTCACGGCCACCTGGTTGATCGACTGGCGGGGCCCCGGAGCCAGCAGCTGGCACGGATCGCAATCGTTGCTGATCGCGATTTGCTTGTCGCGGGCTCCCGTCAGCAAGTCTTGCGACGCCGCGACCAACGCGCCGGCTGGATAGGTGATGGCGCTCGTCCCAACCTTGACGGTCCACGGCTCCTCAATCTTCAGAATCAGCTTCCCGCCGATCAGGCCGCTTACGCCGACCTTTCGTGGGATCGGCAAAAGCTGGGCGGCCTGGCCGTCCCACAGATAGGTCTCGTCGTGGAAGAAGTCCGTGGCGCGGGTCAGCAGGACGACCCGGTTACCGGCGGCGTCGCGCAGCACATTCGGGCGGGCGGAGACGTCGCTCTTCTGGCCCCGGAACACCTCGACGGCGTCGCTCAAGGCCTGGCTGCGCTTCAGCGTCTTGATCACAAAGCCGTAGCCGCTTTCGGTCGTCGTGCCCGGACCCCAGTCGCGGGTCAGGATCAGGGTGTCGGCGTCCAGCCACTCGATGGTCTGCTTGCTCTCGGGCAGGACAAAGCCGCCGGCCGCCGGATCGACGAAGGTCTTGGTGGTCAGGTCGAACTCGCGAACCGTGACGGCGTCCTTGCCGCCGTTGGATAACGAGATCAGGCACCGGTCATGGGTCTTGGGCCGGCAGTCGGTGCCCTTCCAGATCCAGTTCTTGCCCTCGGCTGCCGAGAGCGCGTCTAGGTCGATCACCGTCTCCCACTGGGGGCTGGCGGACTTGTAGGACTCCAGGCTCGTGCGCCGCCAGACGCCGCGCACGTGGGTCGCGTCCTGCCAGAAGTTGAAGACTGTCTTGCCGACGAAGTTCGGCATGGCGATCCGGTCCTTGCTGGCCAGGATCTTCAAGGCGTCGGCCTGCAGGCCGGAAAAGCGCGGATCGGCCGACAGCAGCGGAAGCGTCTTGTCGTTCTGGGCCTTCACCCAGGCCAGCGACGAGGGCGTCTCGACCCCTTCCAGGGCCAGATGCAGGTCCTCCGCCTGGGCCAGGGCCGAGCCGGAGGCGAGAAGGGCGATGGCGAATGCGGCCGCCGAGCCGTGACGGAGCGTGAGCATGGTCGCGGACGGTAACGAACAATCCGCCGCGCGCCAGCCCACTTTTCGGTTCATTCGTGCCTTCGATGGCTCCAAGCCAAGGCGTTTCTTCCCCGCGTCGAGCCATCCCCTGACTTGGCGGGGCTTTTCCACTATATAGCCCCGTCATGAGCCGCACCTTCCTGAAGATGAACGGCCTGGGCAATGACTTCGTCGTGGTCCAGACCCTGACCGAGAGCTTCGAGCCGACCCCTGAGGAGATCCGCGCGATCGCCAAACGCGGGACGGCGGGATCGGCTGCGACCAGGTCATCGCCATCGACCCGCCCAAGGCCGAGGGCGCGTCGGCCTATGTGCGATTCTGGAATTCGGACGGCGAGGAGACCGGGGCCTGTGGCAACGGCACCCGCTGCGTGGCGTGGCTCTTGATGCAATCGGCCGGCAAGACCGAGGTGGCCTTCGACACGGTGGCCGGACGCCTGTCGGGCGTCGCCGCTGGCGAAAAGCAGGTCACGGTCGACATGGGCCCGCCGCGCCTTGAGTGGAACCAGATCCCGCTGGCCGAAGAGATGGACACCGCTCGCGTCGAGCTGCAGGTTGGCCCGATCGACGCCCCGTGGGTCCATACGCCGGTCTGCGTCTCGATGGGCAATCCGCACGTGGTCTTCTTCGTCGACGCGCCGGTCACCGGCGATTTCGCCACCAAGACCGGCAGCCTAGTCGAGCATCACCCGCTGTTCCCAGAAGGGGTCAATGTCGGCTTCGCGCACATCGAGAGCCGCGACCATATCCGCTTGAAGGTTTGGGAGCGCGGCGCGGGCCTGACCCTAGCCTGCGGCACCGGCGCCTGCGCCGCCCAGGTCGCGGCCGTGCGCCGAGGCTTGACCGACCGTAAGGCCAAGGTCGAGTTCGAGAGCGGGTCGCTGGTGATCGAGTGGCGCGAGAGCGATGGCCACGTGATCATGACCGGCCCGGTCAGCATGGACTTCGCCGGCAAGCTGCCCGAGGCGGTCGCCGCTTAAAGCCATGGCGACCTACACCGTCATCAAGGCGACGCCCAAGCCTAAACCCGAGATCGGGGAGGAAGGCGGTCCCGCCGTCGTTTCCTCCGGCCCGGACGGCGTCCAGGTCGTGACCTTCGGCTGCCGCCTGAACGCCTACGAGAGCGAGGCCATCCGCGCCCGCGCCGCCGCCGACGGGGTGACCGACGCGGTGGTGTTCAACACCTGCGCGGTCACGAACGAGGCCGTGCGCCAGGCCCGCCAGGCGATCCGCAAGGCCCGCCGTGAGCGTCCGGGCGCCAGGGTCATCGTCACGGGCTGCGCCGCCCAGGTCGATCCCGCCGCCTTCGCCGCTATGCCCGAGGTCGACCTCGTGCTGGGCAACGCCGAGAAGGCCGCGCCCGGCGCGCTGCTGGAAACAGGCCGCGTGCGGGTCAACGACATCATGTCCGTGAAGGAGACCGCCGGTCACCTGATCGACGGGCTGAAGGATCGCGCCCGGGCCTATGTCGAGGTCCAGAACGGCTGCGACCACCGCTGCACCTTCTGCATCATCCCCTATGGCCGCGGGAACTCGCGATCCGCGCCGGCTGCCGAGGTGGTTGAGCAGGTCCGCAAGCTGGCCGCCGAGGGCTACCAGGAAGTCGTGCTGACTGGCGTCGATGTGACGTCTTGGGGCGCGGACCTGCCCGAGCAGCCGACCCTGGGCCAGCTGGTCGGCCGCATCCTGCGCATGGTCCCGGACCTGCCGCGCCTGCGCCTGTCGTCGATCGACGCGGCCGAGATCGACCCGGACCTTTTCGCCCTGCTTGAGACCGAACCGCGCCTGATGCCGTACCTGCATCTGTCGCTGCAGGCCGGCGACAACATGATCCTCAAGCGCATGAAGCGACGCCACAGCCGCGAGGATGCCCTGAAGCTCGTCGCCGAAGTGCGTCGGGTGCGCCCCGACACCGCCTTTGGCGCCGACCTGATCGCCGGCTTCCCGACCGAAAGCGACGAGGCGTTCGAGAACACCCTGCGCCTGGTCGAGGAGGCGGATCTGGCCTTCTTGCACGTCTTCCCCTACAGCCCGCGCCCCGGCACCCCGGCCGCGCGGATGCCGCCGGTGAAGGGTCCGGTGATCAAGGACCGCGCCCGCCGCCTGCGCGAGGCCGGCCAGCGGGGCCTGGAACGCCACCTCCAGCGTCAGGTTGGCCGCGTACTCTCGGGCCTGGTCGAGCGCGAAGGTCTGGCGCGGGCCGAGGACTTCACTGAGATTCGTTTCGAGGGCGAGGCGCCCGCCGGCCGGATCGTGTCCTTCAAGGTCACGGGCCATGACGGCGCCCGCGTGATCGCGGAGCTGACGTCGTGAGCTTATCGGGCGGCTGCCAGTGCGGCGCGGTGCGGTTCCGGGTGGAAGGCGAGCCGGGTCGAGCCTCCATCTGCCATTGCCGCATGTGCCAGAAGGCGTTCGGCGGCCCGTTCGGGGCGCTGGTCACGGTACCCGTCGACCAACTGACCTGGACGCGGGGACAGCGGGCGACCTTCCAGAGCTCTGAGACCATCAAGCGCGGTTTCTGCGCCGCCTGCGGCACGCCCCTGACGTTTGAATGGAGCGCCGACAAGATCGACTTGGCGGTCTTTGCCTTCGACGATCCGTCGGTCGTGGCGCCGGTGGTTCAGCTGGCGGTCGAGACCCGGCCGGCTTGGATGGAGCATCTCGCGGACATGCCGGTGCGGCCGCCGATGGGGCCGACGGGGGCGGTGGTGTCGCGGCAGCATCCGGATTTCGATACGTAAATCCCAATCCTCCCCCTAGCGGGGGAGGTGTCGGCGCGCAGCGACGACGGAGGGGAAGAGGCAGGGTCGGCAGCACTTCCCCCACCGGCGCTTCGCGCCACTTCCCCCGCTAGGGGGAGGATTTGTCCCGCCCGTCCGCGCTGTCCTCCCCAACAAACCCCGGCAGGCTCCAGCCGAACTTGATCGCGCAGGCCCGCAGGCCGAAGGCCGCCACGAATCCCGCGATCCCCGCCGGCCAGAACGGAACGCCTGCCAGCTTCAGCACCGCGAACACGCTGGCGCCCAGCAGGGCGGCGGTGATGTAGATTTCGCGCCGCAGCAGCAGGTTGGGCTCCTCGGCCAGCACGTCGCGGATCACGCCGCCGAAGGCGGTGGTGAGCACGCCCATGACGACGGCGCTGAACGGGTGCACGCCCAGGCTCAGCGCCTTGGCCGTGCCGACCACGGCGTAGGCGGCCATGCCCAGCGCGTCCAGCCACAGCAGCGCCCGGAACCGCCAGCCGCGCTTGCCCAGAAGCCAGACGACGGTGGCGGCGGCCAGACACGCGACGATGTAGCCCGGCCGCTGCACCCAGAACACCGGCGCGCCGATCAAGAGGTCGCGCAGCGTCCCGCCGCCCACGCCGGTGATCGCCGCGAAAAATCCGAAGGTGATGATGTCGTGCTTGCGCCGGGCCGCCGCGAGGGCGCCGGTTGCCCCAAAAACCGCCGCTGCAGCGTAGTCGAGCCAGAAAAGCGCTGTTCCCAAAGGGTCAAGTTGCACGTCCATGCCCTTTCCATCGCACGGCTGAACGGCTCGCGCTAACCGTCCTCGGTTAAATCCGATTTACACTTTCGCCGGGTCGGCTAAAGGGGCGCGATGAGCGACAAGCCCGAGCAGAAAAAAGGCTGGTTCCAACGCCTGACGTCCGGCCTGACCCGGTCGTCCCAGGCGATGACCGAACAGGTCACCGGGGTCTTCACCAAGAAGCCCCTGGACCAGGAACAGCTGGACGCCCTGGAAGAGATGCTGATCGAGGCCGATCTCGGTCCCGAGATCGCCGCCCGCATTACCGACGCCTTCGGCAAGGCGCGCTTTGGCAAGTCGTCGACCGACGACGAGGTCAAGGAAGCTCTGGCTGAGCTGATCGCCGCCGAGCTGGCCGACCGCCAGGGCGAGTTCGATCCGCTGCACGGCCCGCGCCCCTATGTGGTGCTGTTCATCGGCGTCAACGGCTCGGGCAAGACCACGACGCTGGGCAAGATCGCCGCCGACCTGACCGAGAAGGGCGCGCGGGTGCTGATCGCCGCCGGCGACACCTTCCGCGCCGCCGCTGTCGAGCAACTGAAGGTCTGGGCTGATCGGGCCGGGGCCGACTTCATGTCCAAGCCCACCGGCTCGGATGCCGCAGGCCTCGCCTACGAGGCCGTCGAGCGCGCCAAGGCCGAGCACTACGACGTCGTGCTGATCGACACCGCCGGCCGCCTGCAGAACAAGCAGGGCCTGATGGACGAGCTCCTGAAGGTCATCCGTGTCGTGAAGAAGGTCGATCCGGACTATCCGCACGAGACCCTGCTGGTCCTGGACGCCACCGTGGGCCGCAACGCCCTGGCCCAGGAGAAGATCTTCGGCAACCAGGTCGGGGTGTCGGGAATTGTCATGACCAAGCTGGACGGCACCGCGCGCGGCGGGGTGCTGGTGCCGGTGGCTCGCGCCTCCGACAGCCCGATCAAGCTGATTGGGGTGGGCGAGGGGGTCGAGGACCTGCAACCGTTCAACGCCCGCGCCTTTTCGCGCTCTCTCGTCGGCCTGAAGGACTGATCCGTGAACGAAGCGGCGCCTGAGGGCCCTAAGAAGACCGCCGGCTGGGTTCGGACGGTCGTCGACTATGGCGCGGCCATCGCGTTCGGCGTGGCCTATTTCGTCACCAAGGACTTCCAGAAGGCGACCTGGGTTCTGGTCGCCGCCTCGGCCGCCGCCCTGGCGATCGGCTACGCGGTCGAGCGGCGCCTGGCCTTGCTGCCGCTGTTCTTCGGGGGCATGGCCCTAGTGTTCGGGGCCCTGGGCCTGGTTTTCCACTCCGACGTCTTCGTGAAGATCAAGCTCACGGTGATCAACCTGTCCCTGGCCGCCTTCCTGCTGGGCGGCACGCTGATGGGCCGGCAGCCGCTGAAGCTGTTGATGGGCGAGGCCCTGCACTTGCCCGACGCCGCCTGGCGCACCCTGACCCTGCGCTACGGCGGCTATTTCGCCCTGGTCGCGGTGCTGAACGAGATCGTCCGCAACACCCAGGACACCGACACCTGGGTGAAGTTCCGCCTGGGTCTTCTGCCCCTGGCCCTGGTGTTCGTCGCGACCCAGATCCCCTTCATGATGAAGCACATGGCCAAGGGCGACGAGCCCGCGGCCGCCCAGCCCCCTGACGCCGGGTTCTAGTTTCAACCGTCCACGGACCGTTGTCGTCAAATCGACGCGTAATGGTGCTAGCGTTCGTCCGTCGGTCGAGAAGGCCGTGCGAGATGGGGGCGCGAGATGGTCAAGAGCAAGGGCGACAAGGCGGGTCTGCTGGAGCGTTCGCCCAGCCATCTCCTGCACCGGGTCCTGCAGCTAGCCCTCGACATCTACGCCGAGGAGTGCGGGCAGGCGGGCGTGACCCAGCGCCAGTTCGCCGTCCTGGCCGCCGTGGCCGAGAACGAGGGCGTCACCCAGACGGCCCTGGTCCGGGCCACCGGCATTGACCGCTCGACCCTGGCCGACATGGTCGCCCGCATGATCACCAAGGGCCACCTTGAGCGTCAGCGCTCGAGCGAGGACGCCCGCGCCAACAGCGTGCGCCTGACCGCCGCCGGCCGCGAGGCCCTGGAAGCCGTCCGCCCGATGGTGGCCATGGCAGACGCCCGGATCCTGGCCTTGCTCAAGCCCAGCAAGCGCGAAGGCTTCCTCGACCTGCTGGCCGACGTCGCCGGGTCGGAGCTGCATCCGGAAGAGCCAGCGCCCAAGTCCAAGAAGGCCAAGGCCGAGAAAGCCGACAAGCCGAAGAAGGACAAGAAGGTGAAAAAGGACAAGGCCGCGAAGAAAGCGGCCTGAGAGCCCTTCTCCCACGGTTCTCTTCATCGCCTTCCTCGCCCCTGTGGCGAGGACCCATGGTTTGGCTTGGCTCCGACCATGGGAAGCTGCGCCGGCGATCTCGGCGCGCGGCTCCTGTCGCAATGCAGGCTGAACCATGGGTCCTAGGCACAAGGCCTAGGAAGGCTATCGGTGAGGTTGGGAGCTGGGCGCCCTAGACTAGGATATTCAGCAGCGACCCGGGCCGCAGGATCTTCTGCGGCTGGGCGTCGGGCTGCACGAACGGCTTTTGCGGCGCGACGCGCTGCTGGGTCTGAGCCTGGGTCTGCAGCTGCACCGTCGAGGGCGCGACCGCTGGGCGTGTCGGTGTGGCGTCGGTCAGGGCCGCCTGGAAGAAGGCCGCGCGTGTCGAGGCGCCGGTCTTGGCGGGGACCGACGGGGTTTGCGACGGAACGACGGGCCAGCCGGCGGGACGGACGTTGCTCATGACTCGATGTCTAGCATGGTTAACGAAATCTGCGCGAGTATGGTCAACGCAAAGTTAACAGGCTTTGGCCGCGACGTGTGAGCGCACCTACTGTTAAAGCTGCCATCCCGGCCGCAGCGCAGCGAAGCGCCGGGACCCCAGGAGGCGCGGTGTTTCCGGCGGTCCCGGCTCGGCGCGCTTGGCGCTTGGCCGGGATGACAGCCTCTATCGAGCCTTCTTCAGCAGGTCTTCGGCCGCGTCGGGCGTCAGGGGGCCGGTGTGCTTGGCCAAGATCACGCCGTCCGAGCCGACCAGATAGGTCTCGGGCACGCCGGTGACGCCGAACTCCAGCCCCGCGCGGCCGTCGCGATCGACCAGCTTCAGGGCGAAGGGGTCTCCCAGGCGGGTCAAGAAGGCTTGCGTGTTGGCCGGGGCGTCCTTGTAGGCGATCCCGACCACGCTCACGCCCTGCGCCCTCAGGGCCATCAGCTGGGGGTGCTCGACCTCGCAGGGAGCGCACCAGGAGGCGAAGAAGTTGACCAGGATCGGGCCTTGCCCGGCCGTGCGGATCGCCGTCGGCGTCCCGCTGGTCAGCTCGGGCAGCAGCAGGGCGGGCGCGGGCTTGCCGACCAGGGCCTGGGGCTGGACGCGCGGGTCGCGCTTCAGGGCGTAGCCGGCGAACAGGCCCGCCAGGGCCAGCAGGATCAGCAGCGGGACGAAGGTCAGCCAGCGCTTCACGGCTTGGAGGACTCCAGCTCGGCCTGCAGGCGCTCGGCCTCGCGCCGCCAGCGGCGGGCCATGGCCAGGCTGTCGCCGATCAGCCAGGCGAAGGCCACGGCCGACACGGCGAACGCGGGCCACAGGTAGATGGCGTGCTTGCCCGCGTCGAAATCGAAACTCATCGCGCGCTCTCCGCCAGCTTCATGGCGAGGCTTCGCGCCTTGCGCCGCCAGACCAGGGCGCGAATCCGCACCAGCCACAGCGCGCCGAAGCCGCCGAGATAGGCCAGAGCCATCAGGGCGGCCGGCCAGGCATAGATCGCCGGCAGGTGGTCACCCTTGTCCGCGAGGAAGGTGGAGGAGCCCTGGTGCAAGGTGTTCCACCAGTCGACCGAGAACTTGACGATCGGAAGATTGATCACGCCGACCAGGGCCAGTATGGCCGCCGATCGTGCGGCCTTCTGTTCGTCCTCGAGCGCCCCGCGCAAGGCCATGTAGCCAAGATAGAACAGCAGCAAGACCAGCACCGAGGTCAGGCGGGCGTCCCAGACCCAGAAGGTCCCCCACATCGGCCGGCCCCACAGCGAGCCGGTGATCAAGGCCAGAACGGTGTAGATCGCGCCGATCGGGGCGCACGCCTGCGCCGCCAGATCGGCGAGGACGTGGCGAAACACCAGCGACAGCAAGCTGGCGACTCCTAGGCAGAGGTAGATGAACATCGACAGGGACGCGGCCGGGATGTGGATGAACATCATCCGCACCGTGTCGCCCTGCTGGTAGTCCTCGGGGACCATGAAGGTCAGGACCAGGCCAACGGCGGCCGCGATGGCCGATAGAACGCCGAGCAACGGCGCGGCCCACCGCGAGAAGGCCATGAACCGCTCGGGGTTGGTCAGGAAATCGAACGTGTGGCGCGCGTCCATGCTTCACGCTCTAGAGCGGCGCGACGGCGCGGGCAATGGCCGTATCGCTACGGAGTTTGGAGAAAGGGGCGGCGCGTGCAGGCGCGCCGCCCCTCGGGCGCAGGGTCGGGGTCAGCCGATCTTGCGTTGGATCATCATTGTCCGCGAACCGCCCTTGGAGCTCGCGGGACCGCGCGTTTCGATGCGATGGACACGCATGTGATCGCCGCCGACCTCCAGGTCCAGGGCGTCAAACGCCTTTTGCTGGCTCGGCGACAGGGCGGTGTAGAAGGCCCGGGTGGCGGCCACGCGCTTCTGCACGGCCTCGGCGGCCTTGGTCATTTGATCAAGGCGCTCCAGCGTGGTCGGCGGTTTGCGGTCGATCAGGCGGTCGGGACCGCCCCTGTCGTCGTCCCGGTCCTTGCGGATCATGATCTTGGGCGAGGTGGCGTCGACATAGGTTTTCAGCGCGCCCTCCTGGTCTGGCCGCAGCTGGAGGACATCGCGCAGATGCTGGACGCGCTGTTCCGGGCTCGGGGCGCGGCCGTGGTGCATGGCCATCATCCGCTCCGTTGGGGGCGGCGGCGCGGGGGGAGCGGGCGGCGTCGGCGGGGCGGGAATCTGGGCCGAGGCCGCGCCGGCGGCCAGGGCGGTGACGGCGGCGCTCGCGAGCGCCAGACGGATAAGGCTTTTACGCATGATGTGAGCTCCTGTCGTTCTAGCGACCAAAGCTTGGGCATCGCGATGTGGCGTGAAAATGTCTGGATAGATGAACAATTTTACAGACTTGACGCGGGACGGACACGCACGGGTTTGCAGGCCGGGCCAGCGGCGCTATCACCACTGACAATTCTGGGCCTCACCGACGCTAGACATCGCCATGAGGCGGGCCGCGCGGCCTGCTCTTGCCCGCCCTCTTCCGCGCGGAGTCCGCATGAAGTCGATCGCGTTTCTGGCCCTGGCCCTGGCCGGCGTCTGCTGGGGCCTTGGCTTTCCCACGGGCAAGCTGATCCTGACCGAGACACAGGCCGCCCACATGGTGCTGCTGAGGTTCGCCGTCGCCGCCCTGGCCGCCGCGCCGTTCGCCCTGCGCGATCCTAAGGTCCGGGCCCTGTTCCGCTCGCCGGTCGTGCTGGCTGCCGGCGTGCTCTATGGCGTGGCCTTCCTGGTCCAGTTTGAGGGCCTGGCCAATGTCAGCGTGACGGTGGCGGCCTTGCTGGTCGGGGCGATGCCGGCCCTGATCGCCATCAGCGCCCGCGTTCTGGGCGAAAAGGTCTCGCGGTTGTCGTGGGCCGGCGTGGCGGCGGCGACCCTCGGCGCGGCGCTGATCGCCGGCAAGCCGGACGGCGCCAGCACGCCCTGGGGCGTGGCGCTGTCGATCGCGGCGCTGTTCCTGTTCCTGGCCTGGCTGCTGACGCTGCGCCGGGCCCCGGCCGCGCCCAATGCGATGGCCATTCCGGCGGTGTCAATCATCGTGGCCGCCGTGACCATCCTGCCGATCGCCTTCTTCATGCATGGGGCGCCAAAGCTGGATCTGAGCCCGCCGGTCTGGGCCGCCGTGGTCGCGCAGGGCGTCCTGGCCACCTTGCTGGCGACGGCGGCCTGGCAGTTCGGCGCGGCTCAGGTCGGTGCGGCCAGCGCCGGGGTGTTCATCAATATCGAGCCGCTGATCGGCGCGGCCTGCGGCGTGCTGCTGTTCGGCGACCACCTGACCTTGCCGCTGCTGGCGGGCGGCGCCTTGATCATCGGCGGCAGTCTCGCCGTGGTCCGGGGCGAACGGAAGGCCGCGCCGGGGGAGCTGCAGGCGACGGTTCCGCCCACGCCGTAAAAGCTGTCATCCCGGCCGCAGCGTAGCGGAGAGCCGGGACCGCAAGAGGCTCTGAGCTTCCGGCGGTCCCGGCTCGGCGCGCTTCGCGCTTGGCCGGGATGACAGCATCCATCGCCTCAATCCAGCGCGTTCCGACAAGCCGCGCCCATGGCCAGCGGCGACAGGGCCACCGCACCAGCGCAGTAGGCCAGCATCAGCAAGAGGCCGCTGGTCCAGGGCAGACCGGCCGAATAGCCGTCCAGCGCCCCCGCGCCGAAGATCACGGGGGGCGCGAAAAGCGGCAGAACAATCACGGCCACCAGCAGCCCGCCGCGCTTGCTGCCCAAGGCGAGCGCCGCGCCCAGACCGCCCAGGAAGGCGAAGGCCAGGCCTCCGATCAGGGCGCACAGCACCAGGAGCGGCATCACCTTGAGGTCGGCGCCCAGCATCAGGGCGGCTACGGGGGCGGCCAGGGCCAGGGGCGCGCCGGTCGCCAGCCATTGAGCCAGGCACTTGGCGACCGCCACGGCCTCCAGCGGCGCGGGGCCGAGCGCCAGCAGGTCCAGGGTCCCGTCCTCGTAGTCGCGCTCGAACAGGCGCTCCAGCGACAGCAGCGCCGCCAGGGCCAGGGCCAGCCAGGCGATGCCGGGCGCGATCGCGGCCAGGCGCTCGGGCGCGCGACCCGACGCCATGGGCAGCAGCACCACGACGCAGGCGTAGAAGGTCAGGGCCAGCAGCGGCCCGCCGCCCCGGCCCCAGGCCAGGGACAGCTCGCGCCGCAGGAGGACGCCGAACGCCTTCATCGGCCGGCCTCCCCAATGGCGATGCTTCGCGTGGGGATCGGCAGCGGATCATGCACCGAGGCCAGGATCATGCCGCCGGCGGCCAGGTGCTCGCTCATGACCTGGCCGAACGCGGCGCGCTGGGCGGTGTCTAGCGGCGCCATGGGTTCGTCCAGCAGCCATAGGGTGCGCGGACTGGCCGCCAGCCGCGCCAGGGCCAAGCGTCGCCGCTGTCCGGCCGACAGGCGGCGGACTTCCAGGTCCAAGAGCCTTGGCAGATCGAAGCGTTTGGCCGCCGCGCGCGCCGACTCCTCGGTCCCGCCGGTCCACAGCGTTTGGAAGCGTAGTTCCTCCCAGGCGGTGCGGCTGGATTTCAAGCCGTCCTGGTGGCCCAGCAGATGCAGGTGCTCGGCGCGAGCCGCGTCGGCCTCCACCGGCCCGTCAGCGCCCTCGAACGCGACGGTTCCCTCGGCCGGGCGCAGCAGGCCGGCCAGAGCGCGCAGCAGACTGGTCTTGCCTGCGCCATTTCGCCCCACCAGCACCGCAGCCTCGCCCGCGGACAGGGTCAGGTCCAGGCCCGAGAACAGACGGCGCTCGCCCCGTGTAATCGCCAAATCCTTTATGAGAACAGCTCTCAACACGCCAAGACCCCGCGCGCGACATGGACGTTGAGCCAACGCAGCGCTAAGAAGCGCGCGGTCGTCCCCCTCCAGTCGGTTTGGGTGGTACGCGGCGCGGAGGCGGAACCTGTGTGTCCCTTCCGATCAGCGCGTGATCCCGGGAGTGGTTTTCGGGCGGCCGTGGACAGAGAAGGATCCTTAGAAATGGCGTCTGTGGACAGCCTGAAAGCCCGTCGCGAGCTTACCGTCGGCGGCAAGACCTACGTCTATTACAGCCTTCGCGCCGCCGAGGAAGCCGGTCTTGCCGGAACTTCTTCGCTGCCGGTCTCGATGAAGGTGCTTCTTGAGAACCTGCTGCGCAACGAAGACGGCGTCTCGGTCGCCGAGGAAGACCTGAAGGCCGTCGCCGCCTGGCTGCAGAACAAGGGCTCGGTCGAGCACGAGATCAGCTTCCGCCCCGCGCGCGTGCTGATGCAGGACTTCACCGGCGTTCCCGCCGTCGTCGACCTGGCCGCCATGCGCGACGCCATGGTCGCCCTGGGCGCCGACCCGGCCAAGATCAACCCGCTGAACCCCGTTGACCTGGTCATCGACCACTCGGTGATGGTCGACAACTTCGGCGACGCCAAGGCCTATGACGCCAACGTCAAGCGCGAGTATGAGCGCAACATCGAGCGCTACCGCTTCCTGCGCTGGGGCTCGTCGGCCTTCAACAACTTCCGCGTCGTGCCGCCCGGCACCGGCATCTGCCACCAGGTGAACCTCGAATACCTGGCCCAGACGGTGTGGACCAACACCGTCGACGGCGCTGAAGTCGCCTATCCCGACACCGTCGTCGGCACCGATAGCCACACGACCATGGTCAACGGCCTGGCCGTCCTGGGTTGGGGCGTGGGCGGCATCGAGGCCGAGGCCGCGATGCTGGGCCAGCCGATCCCGATGCTGATCCCGGAAGTCATCGGCTTCAAGCTGACCGGCGCCATGCCGGAAGGCGCGACGGCCACCGACCTGGTGCTGACCGTCACCCAGATGCTGCGCAAGAAGGGCGTGGTCGGCAAGTTCGTCGAATTCTACGGCGACGCCCTGGCCAACCTGACCCTGGAAGACCAGGCGACCATCGCCAACATGGCTCCGGAATACGGCGCCACCTGCGGCTTCTTCCCGATCTCGGCCTCGACCGTGGCCTATCTGAAGGGCACCGGCCGCACGCCGGAGCGCGTCGCCCTGGTCGAAGCCTACGCCAAGGAGCAGGGCCTGTGGTGGGAGCCGGGCGTGCCCGAGCCGACCTTCACCGACACCCTGGAACTCGACCTCTCGACCGTCCAGCCCTCGCTGGCCGGCCCGAAGCGCCCGCAGGACCGCGTCCTGCTGGCCGACGCGGCCGCCAAGTTCGCCGAGTCGCTGGTGGGTGAGTTCGGCAAGGCCGAGACCCCCGAGCTGCGCGCCCCGGTGGAAGGCGAGGATTTCGACGTCGGTCACGGCGACGTGGTCATCGCGGCCATCACCTCGTGCACCAACACCAGCAATCCCTCGGTGCTGATCGCCGCCGGCCTGCTGGCCAAGAACGCGGTCGCCAAGGGCCTGAAGGTCAAGCCGTGGGTGAAGACCTCGCTGGCGCCTGGCTCGCAGGTGGTCACCGACTATCTGGCCAAGGCCGGCCTCACCAAGTCGCTGGACGCCCTGGGCTTCAACCTCGTGGGCTACGGCTGCACCACCTGCATCGGCAACTCCGGCCCGCTGCCGGAAGCCATCAGCAAGACGATCAACGACAACGACCTGGTCGCCTGCAGCGTGCTCTCGGGCAACCGCAACTTCGAAGGCCGCGTGAACCCGGACGTGCGCGCCAACTACCTGGCTTCGCCGCCGCTGGTGGTGGCCTACGCCCTGGCCGGCACCCTGAAGATCGACCTGGCCACCCAGCCGATCGGCCAGGACAAGAAGGGCAATGACGTCTTCCTGAAGGACATCTGGCCCTCGAACGAGGACATCGCCGCCCTGCAGCGCAAGGCCATCAACGAGAAGATGTTCGCCACCCGATACGGCGACGTCTTCAAGGGCGACAAGAACTGGCAGGGCATCAAGGTGACCGGCGGCCAGACCTACGCCTGGGAAGGCGACTCGACCTACGTCCAGAACCCGCCGTACTTCCCCAACATGTCGATGACGCCGGCTCCGGTGACCGACATCGTGGAAGCCCGCGTCCTGGCCGTGTTCGGCGACTCGATCACCACCGACCACATCAGCCCGGCCGGTTCGATCAAGGCCTCTAGCCCTGCCGGTCAGTACCTGATCGACCAAGGCGTGCAGCCGGTGGACTTCAACGGCTACGGCGCGCGTCGCGGCAACCACCAGGTGATGATGCGCGGCACGTTCGCCAATATCCGGATCCGCAACCGCATCACCCCGGACATCGAAGGCGGCGTGACCAAGCACTTCCCGACCGGCGAAGTGATGTCGATCTACGACGCGGCCATGAAGTATCAGGCCGAAGGCCGTCCGGCGGTCGTCTTCGGCGGCAAGGAATACGGCACGGGTTCGTCGCGTGACTGGGCGGCCAAGGGCACCAAGCTGCTGGGCGTCCGCGCCGTGATCTGCGAGAGCTTCGAGCGCATCCACCGTTCGAACCTGGTCGGCATGGGCGTGCTGCCGCTGCAGTTCGTCCAGGACGGCTGGCAAAAGCTGGAGCTGACCGGCGAGGAAATCGTCTCGATCCGTGGTCTGACGGATCTGGCGCCGCGCAAGCAGCTGATCGTCGAGCTGTACCGCCCGACCGACGGCCGCATCGCCCGCTTCCCGGTGCGCTGCCGCATCGACACCCCGACCGAGCTTGAATACTTCAAGAATGGCGGCGTGCTGAACTACGTGCTGCGCAACCTGGCGCGCGCGGACTAAGCAGGCCCTCGGGCTTCGTAACGAGACGGCCGGTCCCTTGCGGGCCGGCCGTTTTCGTTTCGAGGTTGTCGTTGTGGGGCGTGTGACAACGATGTCTCCACCGTTTCTCCCCATGGACCGGCGCTATTCACGGCCTCGTGAACGGATATCCTGGGCGTTCTTGGCTTAAGTGACCCGCAATGCGTAAGGTCGCCCTCTCCCTGTTCTGCCTGACCCTGTCCGGCGCTGCGTCATCCCTGACTTGGGGGTCGGCCGCGTGGGCGGGCAAGCCGCCCGTGGTGGTCGAGCTATTCACGGCCCAGGGCTGCTCGTCCTGTGGCAAGGCCAACCAGCTGGCCGCGGAGCTGTCCCAGCGCGACGGCGTCTTGGCCCTGACCTATTCGGTGGACTACTGGGACTATCTCGGCTGGAAGGACACCTTCGCCAAGCCGGCCTTCGCCGAGCGCCAGCGCGCCTACGCCATAAAGTTCGCCCTGCGCGACGTGCCGACGCCGCAGATGGTGGTCGCCGGACGCGTCCAGGCCTCGGGGGCCAAGGCCGAGGCGATCGAGGACCTGATCAAGACGGCCGCCAAGGCGTCGGCCAACCCACCGGACATGGAGTTCGTCGGAAAGACACGGGTCGCCGTCGGCTCAGGTCCGGCTCCGCGCGGCGGCGGCGAGGTCTGGCTGGTGCGCTACGATCCGCGCGAACAGGACATCGCCGTCAAGCGCGGCGATAACAAGGGCCAGACCCTGGTCCACCGCAACGTCGTGCGCGAGCTGGTGCGTCTGGGCTCCTGGACGGGCAAGCCCCGGCTCTATCGCCTGCCGCCCGCCGCTGAGCCGGATCTGGCCAGCGTGGTGCTGGTGCAGGGCGCCAAGGGTGGCCGCATCCTGGGCGTGCTGCAGGCCCCGGCCGTCGAGCACTGAATTCCTGGCTTTTCGCGAGCAAAGAAAAACCCGCGCGGCGGGAGGGGGAATGCCGCGCGGGTTCCTTTAGCGTCGCCGAAGTGGGGGGTGGACCGGGGGGGCTGGGGGGGCTGGGCAGGGCCCCGGTCCGTCTTCGTCGACACCGTCTTTATCGAACCCCAAACCGGCGAGGTCTGGACTAAACCAAGGTCCTTTCGAGGCCGCGCATGACCGTCGTGCGGCGATGATCTCCGACTTGCTACAGAGCGCGGACCAAACGCAAAAAGCCCGCGCGGGAGGGGGGTCCGCGCGGGCTCGTTGGGGAGGGGATCTTTCAAGTTTGTCGGCCGACCGGCCCGCGATCTAGGGGCTGGGGGGGGCTGTTCAGGATCCGGACCACAGGGTCTCCGATCAGCCGACATTGATGTTATCGACCCGCAAACGGGCGGGCGAAGGACCGAAATAAGGTCCTTTCGGGGCGCGCCATGACCGTTCCGTGTCATTTTCGCCGGCTGTGGCCCGTCTGACACGCGGCTGTTCCAATCGGCCGATTTCGGACTAGATTCGCGTCATGGCTCTGGAGTCCCAGCCCACCCCTGTCGGCGGCGTCGTCTTTTTCGAGCGGCGCGAGCTTGACCAGCTAATGCGCCTCTATGGCCGGATGGTCGCCGCCGGCGAGTGGCGCGACTACGGCATCGCGGGGCTTTCCGACCGGGCCGTGTTCTCGATCTTCCGCCACGCGGCCGAGGCGCCGCTCTATCGTGTCGAGAAGCATCCGGCCCTGGCCCGCAAGCAGGGCGCCTGGGCGGTGTTTGGCCAGGGCGGGCAGATCCTCAAGCGCGGCCACGAGCTGACCCAGGTGCTGCGGGTCTTCGAGAAGGGCAAGTTCTCGGTCGTCGACTGAGGCCCTCGGGTCAGAACGAGAAGCCCAGCTTGGCCCCGACGAAGCGGCCATCGTTGTCGTAGCCTCGGGCCGTGCCGACGCCGCTGGTGTCGGCGCTGGGCTGGATGCCGCACAACACGCCGATCCCGCCCGAGACCCCGCCTTCGCGGCGCTCGATCGCCGTGCGGGCGACGCCCCTTGGCAGCGGGGCCGGCGCCTGGGCGTAGCGCAACTCGATCGGGCTCACCGGCTTGAGGTTCAGAGGCAAGGCGAGGTTGGGGGTCTTGGCCGCCGGCGGATAGGCCGGAAGCATGGTCTCGGCGTGGGCGAGGCCAGTGGCCGCCAAGGCGGCGGCAAGGGCGAGGGTCCGGATCATCGTCGTCTCCATCGCCTTCAATGTGGGGCGGCTTGACCAAAGAAAAAGCCCCGGCGGTTTCCCGCCGGGGCTCGTCTGGTCCGTTCCGTAACGCCGTGCTTAGCGGCGGTTGCCCATGATGCTGAGCAGGAATTGGAACAGGTTGATGAAGTTCAGATACAGGCTCAGCGCGCCGTAGTTGGTGGCCACGGCCATCGACTGTTGGTCGCCGCCCATCTGATAGTAGGTCATCTTCAGGTTCTGGGTGTCGTAGGCGATCAGGCCCGCGAAGATGAACACGCCCAGGATGCTGATGATGAAGCCCAGGCCCGGCATCGGGAAGAACATCTGCACCAGCGAGGCCAGCATCAGACCGATCAGGCCCATGATCAAGAAGCTGCCGAAGCCGGTCAGGTCCTTCTTCGTGGTGTAGCCGAACAGGCTGAGGCCGCCGAACGCGATGGCGGTGATCAGGAAGGTCGCGGCGACCGAGGCGCCGGTATAGGCCAGAAGCCAGACGCCCAGGCCCGCGCCCATCGAGGCGACCAGCGCCCAATAAAGGATGCCGGACGAGCGGGCGGTCGGGTTGCGCATGGCGAACATGGCCACCAGCATCATGACCAGCGGCGCGAAGCGGACGATGGTGCCCAGCATCGTGAAGCCGGCCAGGCGGCCGTCAGGGGTCAGCACGTAAAGCAGGCTGGCCACCGGCTGATAGGCGCTGGTCAGGAAGGCCAGGCCAGCCGACAGCAGGAGGCCCAGCGCCACCTTGTTGTAGACGCCGAGCATGAAACTACGCAGGCCGGCGTCAACCGACATGTCGGCGCGATCCGCCGGGATCGAGCGCGCATAGCCGCGGTTGAAGTCGTTCATCGAATAAAGCCCTTGAGCTAGGCGTCCACGGTGGACGCTCGCCAAATATCGGGTGTCCTCGCGTCGGGCGCAATCCCCGTTCGAAAAGTATACCATGTATGCGCACGTGGTCGCCCAGGATGCTTCCCAAGCCGCCGCCGCACCCCTTAAGAACGACGGGCAGAACAAGAACAAGGGACGCGCCGATGGAGTACGCCAAGCTGGGTCGGACCGACGTGACGGTCTCGCGCTGCTGCCTGGGCACCATGACCTGGGGCTCGCAGAACAGCGAAGCCGAGGCCCACGCGCAGATGGACTACGCGCTGGGACGCGGCGTGACCTTCTGGGACACGGCCGAGATGTACGCCAGCCCGCCCAATCCGGAGACTCAAGGCCGCACCGAGGAATACATCGGCTCGTGGTTCCAGAAGACCGGCAAGCGCCAGGAGGTCGTGCTGGCCTCGAAGGTCGCCGGCCAGGGCGCGGCGTTCGGCGGTCTTTCGTGGATGCGCAAGGACGGGGCGACCACCCGCCAGACCAAGGCCCAGATCGACGAGGCCGTTGAGGGCTCGCTGCGCAGGCTGAAGACCGATTATCTGGATCTCTACCAGCTGCACTGGCCCGATCGCCGGGTGCGGGTGTTCGGCGGCCAGACCTTCAAGGACTACGACCAGGACTTCGAAAGCTTCGGCGACATTCTGGAAGCCCTCGACGCCCACGTGAAGAAGGGCTCGATCCGCCATGTCGGGGTCTCCAACGAGTTCCCCTGGGGCGTGATGCGCTTCCTGGCCGAGAGCGAAAAGCAGGGCCTGCCGCGCATCGCTTCGATCCAGAACGCCTATCACCTGGCTAACCGGACCTTCGAATACGGCCTGGCCGAAATCGCCATGCGCGAGCAGGTGGGCCTCTTGGCCTATTCGCCGCTGGCCCAGGGCCAACTGACCGGCAAGTATCTGGACGGCGCCACGCCGGCCGGCTCGCGCAAGGCGCTCTACAACCGCATGCAGCGCTATGAAGGCCCTGGCTCGCAGGAGGCCTTCCACGCCTATGTGGCGCTCGCCCAGGCCAATGGGATCGATCCGGCCCAGCTGGCGCTCAAGTTCTGCGACGGGCGGCCTTTCGTGACCGCCACGATCATCGGCGCCACCTCGATGGACCAGTTGAAGACCAATATCGACGCCTTCGACCTGGCCTGGACCGACGATCTGGAAGACGCGGTCAACGCCATCCACGCCCGCCACCCCAACCCGTGCCCGTAAGCGTTCAGGCCAGCATGATCCGTCTCTTTACCGCCATCGCCATCCCGCCGGACGTCGGCGAGAGCCTGCTGCCCCGCCAGCACGGGATCGAGGGCGCCCGCTGGCGGCCGCGGGAGGCCTTCCACATCACGCTGAGGTTCATCGGCGACGTGGCCGAGGACGTGGCGGCTGATCTTGACGAAGCGCTGATGGCGATCGACGCCCCGGCCTTCGACCTGACCCTGGCCGGCGCGGGCTATTTCGGCGAGGGGATCGACATCCACGCGGTCTGGGCCGGGGTCGAGGACAGCGCGCCCCTGCGCCGGCTGCAGAAGGCCAACGAAAGCGCCGCCCGCGCGGCCGAGCTCAAGCCCGAGGCGCGGCTCTACACGCCGCACGTCACGCTGGCCTATCTGAAGCGCGCGCCCGTTCCGGAAGTCGGCGCCTGGATCCAGGCCAACAACCTGCTGAAATCGGCGAGCTTCCCGGTTGATCGCTTCGGGCTCTATTCCAGCTGGCAGACCAGCGCGGGGTCGGTCTACCGGCTGGAGCGGGAGTATCCGCTGGCGGGGTAAGGGTGTGAGCGCCCCCTCCGTCACGCGGCTGCGCCGCGCGCCACCTCCCCCGTTTTACGGGTGAGGAGGAGGCCGCCGCCCTCCTGCCCCGCTTGCGGGGGAGGCGGATCGGCGCGAAGCGACGAGACGGAGGGGCGCTTGCAGCCTCCCGCCCCTACAGCATCGCCGGGATCACCCGATCCGGCGGCCGGTGGCCGTCCATGAAGGTCTTCACGTTGACGATGACCTTCTCGCCCATGTCGATGCGGCCCTCGACCGTGGCCGAGCCCATGTGGGGCAGCAGCACGACATTGGGCAGCTTGAGCAGCTTGGGATTGATGGCCGGCTCGTGCTCGTAGACGTCGAGGCCGGCGCCGGCGATCTCGCCCTTGGCCAGCATGTTGGCCAGGGCCCCCTCGTCGATCACCTCGCCGCGCGCGGTGTTGACCACGATGGCGTGCGGCCGCAGCAGCTTCAGCCGGCGCGCCGACAGCAGGTGATAGGTCGCCGGGGTGTGCGGGCAGTTGACCGAGATGAAGTCCATCCGGGCCAACATCTGGTCCAGGCTTTCCCAATAGGTGCAGCCCAGCTCTTCGGCGATGCGCGGGCTGATGGGCTTGCGGTTATGGTAGTGCACCTGCATGCCGAAGGCCTTGGCGCGGCGGGCGACGGCCTGGCCGATGCGGCCCATGCCGATAATGCCCAGGCGCTTGCCCCACAGGCGGCGGCCCAGCATCCAGGTCGGCGACCAGCCATGGAAGCCGCCGGCCTTGACCACCTCGGCGCCTTCGACGATCCGGCGCGAGGCGGCCATGATCAGGGTCATGGTCAGGTCGGCGGTGTCCTCGGTCAGGACGCCCGGGGTGTTGGTGACAATGATGCCGCGCGCATTGGCCGTGGCGACGTCGATATTGTCCACGCCGGCGCCAAAATTGGCGATGAGCTTGAGCCGATCGCCGGATCGCGACAGAAGGCGCGAGTCGATGCGGTCGGTGATCGTTGGAACCAGCACGTCGGCGCGATTCATAGCGTCCACCAGCTCATTCGGCGTCATCGGCGTGTCGGTGACGTTGAGTTCGGTGTCGAACAGTTCGCGCATCCGCGTCTCCACCGGATCGGGGAGTTTGCGGGTGACGACGACTTTGAGCTTGCGGGCGGCCATGGTCGGACTGAAAAGCTCTCACTGACGGGCGTTTGAAAGCTGTAGCAAAGGGGCCCGAGGGGGCCAAGCAACATGCCGTCGAAAACAGAACAAGGTTCGCTCTGGAAGCGTTTCATGCCGCTCGTGCTGGGTCTAGCCGCTTTCGCCGCTGGCCCGGCGCTCGCCCAGGGGCCCCGGATCACGCCGTCCGGGCTGGAGGTGCCGCGCTACGTCTCGCTGAAATACACGGAAGTGAACGCGCGCAAGGGCCCCGACGAGGCCCATCAGTTGCTTTGGGTCTACCGCGCCAAAGGCCTGCCGGTGCAGGTCGTGGCCGAAACCCGCGAGTGGCGGCGGATCTGCGATCCCGAGGGCGGCTTGGCCTGGGTGCACAAGCGCACTGTCGATGGCCGCCGCTCGGCCATGCGGGTCCAGCCGACCAGCCTGCCTTTGCTGAAGTCGCCCAAGGAGGGCGCGAAGGTCACCGCCTATCTGAAGGCGCGAGGGATCGCGTCCCTCGACAAGTGCGAAGACGGCTGGTGCCGCCTGCGGGCCGATGGGGTGTCGGGCTGGGCCCGCGAGCGCGAGATCTGGGGCGCCGACCCGGCCGCCCAGTGCGGCAAGGACTGACCGCCTCGCGGGGCGTTTCGACAGGGAAACATTGAGGCGCGCCCCGCCGCCGTGCTAGGGCGTGGCCCATGCAGAAGAACGCCTACACCTTTGAGGAACTCCTGGCTTGCGGCCGGGGCGAGCTTTTCGGCCCGGGCAACGCCCAACTGCCGGCTCCGCCGATGCTGATGTTCGACCGGATCGTCCGGATCGAGTCGGACGGCGGCAAGTACGGCAAGGGCTATGTCGAAGCCGAATTCGACATCAACCCAGACCTCTGGTTCTTCGGCTGCCATTTCATCGGCGATCCGGTCATGCCTGGCTGCCTGGGCCTGGACGCCATGTGGCAGCTGGTCGGCTTCTTCCTGGGCTGGTCGGGCGCGCCGGGCCGTGGCCGCGCTCTGGGCGTGGGCGAGGTCAAGTTCACCGGCCAGGTGACTCCGGACGTCAAGAAAGTCGTCTACAAGATCGACCTGAAGCGGGTCATCATGCGCAAGCTCGTCATGGGAATCGGCGAAGGCGTGCTGGAGGCCGACGGCAAGGTGATCTACGAAACCAAGGACCTGAAGGTCGGCCTGTTCACGCCTGAACAAATGGCTTGATCCGTTAGTTTTAAGACCGGTCGTTTAGCGAAAGAACCGGCCCCTGACGGATCGGAGGGGGAGAAGAGGATTTAAAGAATGCGTCGCGTCGTCGTCACCGGACTGGGGATCGTCTCGTCCATCGGCAACAACGCCAATGAGGTGCTGGCCTCCCTGCGTGAGGCCAATTCCGGCGTGGTCGCCGCGCCGGAATACGCCGAGCTGGGCTTCCGTTGTCAGGTCCATGCCGCGCCCCAGATCGACTGGGAGCCGCTGGTCGATCGCCGCGCGGCGCGCTTCCTGTCGCCCGGTTTGGCCTATGCCCACATCGCCATGGAGCAGGCGATCGCCGATTCCGGCTTGGAAGAGACCGAGATTTCGAACGAACGCACCGGCCTGATCGTCGGTTCGGGCGGTCCTTCGACCAGCATCATCGTCCAGGCGGCCGCCACGACGATGGAAAAGGGCCCCAAGCGGATTGGCCCGTTCGCCGTGCCCAAGGCCATGAGCTCGGGCCCGTCGGCGGTGCTATCGACCTGGTTCAAGATCCGCGGGATCAACTATTCGATCAGCTCGGCCTGCGCGACCAGCGCCCACTGCATCGGCGCGGCCGCCGAGCAGATCCAGATGGGCAAGCAGGACGTCGTCTTCGCCGGCGGCTGCGAGGAGCTGGACTGGACCCTGTCGAACCTGTTCGACGCCATGGGCGCCATGAGCAGCAACTTCAACGACCGTCCGGCCGTGGCCAGCCGCGCCTATGACAAGGCGCGCGACGGTTTCGTGATCGCCGGCGGCGCGGGCATCGTGGTGCTGGAAGAGTACGAACGCGCCAAGGCGCGCGGCGCCAAGATCTACGGCGAACTCGTGGGCTACGCCGCCAATTCCGACGGCTATGACATGGTGGCCCCGTCGGGCGAGGGCGCGGCGCGCTGCATGAAGCTGGCCATGGCCGACGCGGGAAACCGCGCGATCGACTACCTGAACCCGCACGGCACCTCGACGCCGGTCGGCGACAGCAAGGAGATGGGCGCGGTGCGCGAGGTGTTCGGCGACAAGCCGCCGATGATCTCATCGACCAAGTCCCTGACCGGCCACAGCCTGGGCGCCGCCGGCGCGCAGGAGGCCATCTACTCGATCCTGATGCTCGACAACGGCTTTGCCGCCGAGAGCGCCCACATCGAGGAGCTGGACCCTGAGTTCGCCGACCTGCCGATCCTGCGCCAGCGCGTCGACAAGCCGCTTGAGACGGTGATGTCCAACAGCTTCGGCTTTGGCGGCACCAACGGAACGCTGATCTTCAGCAAGATCTAGGATTTGAGCGCAGGGTTCCGCCCAACGGCCAGCCCTGCTAACCAGCGCTCAACGATTTGCCAAAGAGGGCCCGACACATGGCCGACGACTACGCATTCCCCAAGGGCGAGCTGATGCGGGGCAAGAAGGGCCTCGTCATGGGCGTGGCCAACCACAACTCGATCGCCTGGGGCATCGCCAGCCAGCTGGCCGCTCAGGGCGCCGAGATGGCCTTCACCTATCAGGGCGAAGAGCTGGAGCGCCGCGTGCGCCCGCTGGCCGAAAGCATCGGCGTCAAGACGATGATCCCGGCCGACGTCACCGACGACGCCTCGATGGACGCGGCCTTCGCAGCCATTGAAAAGGAATTTGGCGCGCTGGACTTCGTGATCCACTCGGTGGCCTTCGCCAACAAGAATGAGCTGAAGGGCTCGTTCGTGGACAACACGACCCGCGAGGGCTTCCTGATGGCCATGAACATCTCGGCCTTTAGCTTCGTGGACGTCGCCAAGCGCGCGTCCAAGCTGATGCCGAATGGCGGCTCGCTGATCACCATGACCTATCTGGGGTCGGAGCGGACCATCCCGAACTACAACACCATGGGTGTGGCCAAGGCGGCGCTGGAAGCCTCGACCCGCTATATCGCCCGGGACCTCGGCCCCAAGGGCATCCGCGCCAACGCCATCTCGGCCGGCGCCATGCGTACCCTGGCCCTGGCCGGCATCTCCGGCGGCCGCGGCATGATCGCTCAAGGCCGCGCCTTCTCGGCGATGAAGGAAGACACCTCGATGGAAGGCGTCGCCGGCTGCGCCCTGTGGCTGGCCTCGGATCTGGGCAAGTCGACCACGGGCGAAGTGGTCCACGTCGACGCCGGCTTCCACATGATGGGCATGCCCGATCAGGACGAGGCGTAAGATCTAAGATCCTGTCATCCCGGCCAAGCGCGCCGCGCGCCGAGCCGGGACCGCCGCAGGCGCTGAGTATGCCTTGGTCCCGGCTCTCCGCTCCGCTGCGGCCGGGATGACAGCTCTTTTTACGGCGCGTAGGCCCGCATGAACCGTTCGGCTGCTTCCCGCGCGAAGCGGTCGAGCTGTTCTGGCGTCTTGTCGGACGGCAGGCGCAGCAGCGAGCGGATCTGGTTGTGGCCCAGGATCATGCCCGAGAAGAACTCCGCCGCCTGATCGCAGTCCTCGACCTTCATCCGGCCAAGCTCGGTTTCGGTCTTTAGGAACGCCGCCAGCTGACGGCGGGCGCTCAGGGGGCCGGCCTCATAGACCTCCTGGGCGACGTCGGGCATCTCGCCCGCTCCCATCATCACCACCCGCATCATCGAGTAGTTCCTGTTGGTGGTCACCGTCTCCAGCAGCGAGCGGGCGTAGGCCTCCAGCGTGGCGGTGGGGTTGTCGACCGCGTCCTGGCCGCGCAGCGGCGCGGTGACCCGCTCGACCCGGCGCTGCATCAAGGCCCGCATCAGCTCGGCCTTCGAGCCATAGTGGTTGTAGACCGTCTGCTTGGAGACCCCCGCCCGCTTGGCGATGGATTCCATCGGGGCGGCCAGGCCCCGCTCGCCGATCACCTCGACGGCGGCGTCGAGGATGGCTTCGGTCTTGGCGACGTCGATCTGTCCGGGAATGCGCGGCATTAGTGGGCGTCCGAAGGTGGGGGCGTGGCGCCCTTGGCGGGGGTGGCCAGCAGCGAGACCGCGGCGGCGATGAAGCAGCCGATCGCCAGCAGGGTAAAGCTGTCGCCGAACGCCATGACGGTCGCCTGCTGCTCCATCATGCCGCTGATCGCCTTGCGGGCCGCGCCGGCGGGATCGGCGACGCCCAGCTGGGTCATGCGTTCGGTCAGGCCCGCCATCATGCTGGCGGTGGGGCCGCCCTGGGTCACCTTCGAGGTCATGTCGTCATAGTAAAGCGCCGTCTGCTGGGTGATCGAGGTCGCCAGCAGGGCCAAGCCCACCGCGCCGCCGGTGTTGCGCGACAGGTTCACCAGACCCGAAGCGTTCTTGACCATGTGCGGCGGCAGGGTGCTCATGGTGATCTGCTGGGTGGCGATCATGGCGATCATCACGCCCACGCCCCGGCAGGCCTGAACCCCGGCGAACTCCCAAAACCCCCAATCCTTGGTCACGCCGTGGGCCATGTACATGCCCCAGCCAGCCAGCAGGAAGCCGATGCACATCGGAATCCGCGGGTCGGTCTTGCGCACCAGGCGTCCGGCGATCGGTCCGGTCAGGAACATCGACAGACCCGAGATGATCATGGTCGTGCCGACCTCCGACGCCGAATAGTTCCGCACCCGACCCAGGAACTGCGGCAGCAGGAAGGTGCCCCCAAACAGGCTGGCGCCCGAGACGGCGGTCATCAAGACGCCGACCGTGAAGTTCCGGTTCGAGAACGCCCGCAGCTCGACGATCGGGTTTTTGTAGGTCAGTTGCCGCCAAATGAAGAGCATACCGCCAATCGCGGCCGTGACGGTCAGCCACAGGATGGCGGTGTCGTCGAACCAGTCGTCCTTGGCGCCTTCCTCCAGTACGTACTGCATGCTCATCAGGAAGACGGCCATGATGGCCAGGCCGAACCAGTCGAAGCCCTTAGCCAGGCTGGGATCGCCCTTGTCGAAATCGCCCCAGCGGGCGACGCCGAACAGCACGACAAGGCCCGTCGGCACGTTGATGAAGAACAGCCAGCGCCAGCTCAGCCACTCGGTGAGGTGGCCGCCAAGCGTAGGGCCGACCGTCGGAGCCAGGGTGACGATCAGGCCCATGATTACGCTGGCCGTCAAGCGCCGCTCGGGCGGGAAGGCGGTGAAGGCCACGGCGAACACGGTGGGGATCATCGCCCCGCCGATGAAGCCCTGCAGCGCCCGGGTCAGGATCATCATGTCGATCGAGGTCGACAGGCCTGTCAGCACGCTCATGACGATGAAGCCCGCGCACGAGATCAGGTAGACGCGCTGGGTGCCCCACAGGCGTGACAGGTATCCCGACAGGGGGATCATCACGACCTCGGGGATCAGGTAGGCGGTCTGAATCCAGCTGACCTGGTCGGTGCTGGCGCCGACGCCGGCCTGAATCTGAGGCAGCGAGGCGGCGACGATCTGGATGTCCAGGATGGCCATGAACTGGCCAATGACCATGGCCCCGAAGCCCAGGAACAGTTTGGTCCAGTCGATCTCGGACGTGGGAGCGGCCTGGGCGGCTTGCGAGGCGGGGACGGCGGCGTCGGTCATGACGCGTCCGCCGTCTAGCGGGCCGCGCCCTGACGGGCGACTTGCGGCGTTGCCTGGGCCGCCTCGGCGAAGGAGGGGCCCGAGCGGTCGCGGACGTCGACCTTGATCTCGACCGACAGGCCAGGACGCAGGGCCGCGCCCAGCGGGCTGCGGTCGACGGCGATCTTCACCGGCAGGCGCTGGGTGATCTTGGTGAAGTTGCCGACCGCATTCTCGACCGGGATCAGGGCGAACTCCTGACCGGTGGCCGGCGCGAAGCTGTCGACCTTGCCGATGATCTTTTCTTTGCCGAACGCGTCGGCCTTGATCTCGACTGGCTGGCCGATCCGCAGGCGGGCGACCTGGGTTTCCTTGAAGTTGGCGACGACATAGGCCTGGCCCAGCGGCACCACCGACATCAGGGCCCCGCCCGGCTGGACCAGCTGGCCCGGACGCACCGCGCGGGCGCCAACCACGCCGGCCACCGGCGAGCGGATCACGGTGCGTTCCAGGTTCAGCTTGGCCTGCTCGACGGCGGCGTGGGCGGCGGCGGCTTGAGCGATCGCCTGGTCCTTGGCCGAACCCAGCGACTGGGCGGCGCGGCGTTCAGCTTCCAGCGCGGCCTGGGCGCTGACGACTCCGGCGACGGTCTGGGTGGCGGCGGCGCGCTCGGTTTGGACCTTCTGCTGCGAGACCCAGCCTTGGCTGGCCAGGGCGTTGTAGCGGTCGAGGTCGGCCTTGGCCCGGTTGGCGTCGGCCTTGGCGCTGGTCACGCCGGCCGCGCGCTGGGCGATCATCGCCTGCTCGAGGCTGTTCTTGTCGTCGATGGCGCGGACGGCGGCGTCTGCAGCGCTGGCGTTGGCGATCGCCTGGTCGACGAGGGCCTGGAAGGTCGACGGGTCGATCTTGGCCAGCACCTGGCCGGGCTCGACCCGCTGGTTGTCGGCCACCACCACCTCGGCCACGTAGCCGGAGACCTGCGGGCTGATCTGCACCGTATCGGCCTGCACAAAGGCGTTGTCGGTGCTTTCGAAGCGCTGTTTGTCGACAAACCACAGGGTCCCGCCGACCACGACGGCGATCAGAACGGCCCCACCGACGATCATCGGGACCAGCTTCTTATTTTGCGGCGTCGCCATGGACGAAAACCCTATCCGGACAGCGTAGGCGCGCCCGATAGAGCCATAAGGCCAGCGCGACAAGCGGATAAATGGACGCATCCGTCCAAAAATCAACAACGCCCCGAAGAAGTTTTTGCGTCAGACGCCCGTCGAGCCAAAGCCGCCGGCGCCGCGGTCGGTCTCATCCAGGTCCTCGACCTCGAGGAGCGGCCATTGCGGGGCGGCGGCGATGACGCCCTGGGCGATGCGGTCGCCCCGGCGGATCGTGAAGTCCTCCTCACCCAGATTGATCAGCAGCACGCAGACCTGGCCGCGATAGTCGCTGTCGACGGTGCCCGGCGCGTTGACCACGGTGACGCCGTTCTTGAAGGCCAGGCCCGAGCGCGGCCGCACCTGCATCTCGAAGCCGTCGGGGATCGCCACCGAGAAGCCGGTGGGCGCCATGCAGCGCGCGCCCGGCTTCAGCACGATCGGTTCATCGTCCGGCACGGAGGCTCGCAGATCAAACCCCGCCGCGCCCGCCGTGGCGTAGGTCGGAACCGGCAGATCGGCGTTGCCTTCCCAGCGCTTGAAGCGGATGGCGAGACCGGCGGGAATGGCGGACATGCGGAGTTCCTGTCTTAGGGACGGACCTGTTCTGGGGACAGGCCCGCTTTAGCTGATTTGCAGGGGGCGGGGCCAGGGGGAGGCCGCCTTGCAGACGTCCATGCGACGGGAAAGCCGCCTGCCTTTCTTCGACGGTCCGGGTCGACGCCCTCTTCCTGGAGCGCGTTAGGTTTAAACGTGAGCGTTTAAACTGCTCGAACGCGCTCCAGGTGTCTGAAGATGGAGCCTGTCTGGTCTCGGTTGGCGCTGCTTTGCGCACAAGGATCGTGAACAGGCCCAGGTCTTGGCGGACTGCAATTTCGTCCGCTAAACGCGGAGACTAGAAGTCTGCGGGGGCGCGGCTTGGCATGGGGGGCGCTATTGTGTGCAAACGATTGGATTCAAGCCTCTTCGAGGGGCCGAGGACATGACGGGGTCGGCCTCGAGCGCCGACAGGGTCGTCGAACAACTATGCCTGGCGTTCTCGGCTGAGCTGATCTCCGGCGGGTTCCTTCGGGGGACCTATCGCTCGGCCCTGGACACGCTTTTGGCGCTGGCCATAAGCCAGGCCAATCTGGCGCATATGTCGCGCAACCTGGTGTTCCAGAAGACTTACGCTGGCCTGAGTCATTCGCCGCCCGACGCGCTGCGGCGGCCCGTGCGGGTTCGCTCGATCGCCGTCTCGCTTGGCATCGCCCAGGAAACCGCGCGGCGGCGTGTGGCCTTGATGGTCGAGTCTGGATTCTTGATCCAGACGGACGCCGGGGTCTTCATGCCCAAGACCGCCACGGAGACGCCGATCTACATCACAACCGCCGAGGCGACCTGGCGGGCGATCGGCGACCTCTACTGCGCCTTTCGGCGCCAAGGCGCGCTGGACCCGCCAGACCATACGGCCACTGAGGGCGAGATTCCCCATCGTTACATGATGCGGCTTTGGGGGGACCATTTCCTGCGGCTGGTCGAGATGCTCCTGCCCATCGTCCAGGAGCCCTTCGCCATCGTCTTGCTGTTCACGATCCTGCGCGAGGGCCAGGCGACGCAGCCCATGGGGGGCAAGGCCGTCTCGGCCTCGGCCCTGTCGCGGTCTCTTGGCTTGCCGTTTGAGACCGTGAGGCGCAATGCGCTGCTGCTCGCCGAAGCGGGCCTGTGCCACAAGACGCCACGCGGCTACCTGATCACGCCCGAGCTGCTCGACACGCCGATCTGGCGGCAATTCACCGAGCGCAACGGCCAGATTCTGAAGCGCTTCTTCTCCATCATGGGCGAGAGGGGCCTGCTGGGCTGGTGGGAGGCCGACTACCAGGCCGCCAATCCTCCGTCCCGGCGTCGCTAGCGGGACCGTGTGGCAACCGAGCGCTCTAGCCGAACATCGCATGCTCGACGCGCAGGGCGGCGGCCAGAGCGTCCACGTCCGCAGGGGTGCTGTAGAGACCAGGTGTGACGCGGATCACGGGTCCGCGCGCGATTCCGCCGCGCCAGACAGTGTGAATTCGGTAGCGCTCGAAAAGGACGCGCTGGACGCGCTTGGCGTCCTCTTCGGTCTTCATGCCCTTCAGGCGGAAACTGGTGATCGCGCAGTAGCGGGCTGGATCGTCGGGCACGCAGATTTCCACATTCGGCCGGTCGCGCAGCGCGTTCACCCAGCTGTCGCGAAGACCACGCATGTGCTTTTCCTTAGCGGCGGCCCCGACTGCGAAATGGAAGTCCACGGCGATGGGTATGGTCAGCAGCGCGGGGAAGTTCACGGTTCCCGGCGGGACGCGCGTATTGATGTCGTCCTCCGGGTAGTTGTGGTTCTCGAAGGCGATATTGATGTCGGCCAGACGGCTTTGGCGAACGTACATCGCGCCGGTTCCCAGCGGCGCGGAGGTCCATTTGTGCACCGACCAGCCGACGAAGTCGGCGCCCAGGTCGTCGAGCTGGAAGTCCAGGCAGGCTACGCCGTGCGCCGCGTCCACGATGGTGTCTACGCCACGCGCGCGAGCCATGGCGACGATCTCCTTGACGGGCGTGATGATCCCC
This sequence comes from Caulobacter sp. BP25, assembly GCF_002737755.1. Lineage (GTDB taxonomy): Bacteria > Pseudomonadota > Alphaproteobacteria > Caulobacterales > Caulobacteraceae > Caulobacter. The sequence goes on along the minus strand of NZ_PEGH01000017.1, from coordinate 487,842 downwards.
GTGCGGTTTGAGACCTGGGTGACCAGAAGGAGCTTCGCGGCGGGCGTGCGCCGAAGAACCTCATCATAGGCCGCCAGGATGTTGGCGGTCGTGGCCGGCTCGGGCATGCTGAACGACACCACGTTGGCGCCGCGATGCGAGCCTAGCCACTTCATGGCGGCGATCATCGCGTCATAGTCCAGATCGCAATGGATGACCGCGTCGCCAGGCTTCAGCGGCTTGTAGTTGGTGATCAGCATCTGCAGGGCGTCGGCGCCGCTGCGGGTTACCGCGATCTCACGCGGGGCGCAGCCCATCTGGCGAGCGATGGCGGCCTGCGCCGCGCGGTTGGCGGCCATCAGGCCCGAACCGTCCGGCAGCACGTTGCGCGCCCAGATCGAACTAGCGCTGTTCACCGCCGCCGTATGTCGCGCATAGGTCTGGGCGACGATCCTGGGCATGATGCTCCAGTAGCCGGCCTCCAGGTTGTGGACGCCGGACTCGACATCGAAATAGCGGGGCAAATCGGACGTCCGGATGGAGCCGGGGCGGAGCGACATCTCCTCGTCACGCGTCGGGGCGGCGAGCGCATCCGAAGCCGAGGCCACCAGAGGCCCGGCCGCGGCGACGGACCCGAGGAGATGTCGACGCGTGGGCAGGCTGACCATGATCGCTCGATTCCAGACGTTACTTTGTAACGGACTTTCCTTCCGTCCGGCGCATCGGCAAGCGCGAACTCGCCGATGGCGTCACGATAGGGCGCAAAGCCTTTGCGCGAGGCGCCGCCTTTCCATTCGGACGTCGAGGCGCCCTCAAGAGGGTGTTGGATTTAAGCGTGAACGGTCAAACCGCTCGAACACGATCCTAGGCGCATCAAGATAGGGCCCGCGCGATCCGCGTCGCGATCTGGGCCGCCACCACGTCCTTGGCCGCGCGGTCCCAGCGCTCGGTCTTGTCCTTGGTGACCAGCAGGACGGCGTTCTCGCCGCCGCCCATGACGCCCGGCTGGGTGACGTCGTTGGCGATGATCCAGTCACAGCCCTTGCGGGCCAGCTTGGCGCGGGCATGTTCCTCGACATGGTCGGTCTCGGCCGCGAAGCCGACAACCAGCTTGGGCCGATGCGGGCCTGAGGCCGACAGGGTGGCCAGGATGTCGGGGTTCTCGACGAAGGTCAGGGCCGGCGGGCCGCCCTTTTCCTTCTTCAGCTTGGCCCCGAACGCTTCATCGACGCGCCAGTCGGCGACGGCGGCGACGAAGACGCCGACATCGGCCGGCAGGGCCGCCTGGCTGGCGGCCAGCATCTGGCGGGCGGTCTCAACGTCCACCCGTTTGACCCCCGGCGGGGTGGGCAGGAAGACCGGACCAGCGATCAGGGTCACCTCGGCGCCCAGCCTGGCCAGCGCCTGCGCGATCGCGAAGCCCTGCTTGCCGCTGGAGCGGTTGGTGATGCCGCGCACGGGGTCGATCGGCTCGAAGGTCGGGCCGGCGGTGACGATGGCGCGCTTGCCGACCAGCGGCTTGGCGGCGGGCCCTTCCAGCATGGCGACGATGGCCGCGAAGATCTCCTCCGGCTCGGCCAGGCGTCCAGGGCCGAACTCGCCGCAGGCCATCGCGCCCTCGGCCGGATCGACGAACGAAACGCCGTCGGCCTTCAGGGTCGCGACATTGCGCTGGGTGGCCGGGTGCAGCCACATCCGCACGTTCATGGCCGGCGCCATCAGCACGGGCTTGTCGGTGGCCAGGAGGGCGGTGGTCGCCAGGTCGTTGGCCAGGCCGTGAGCCGCCTTAGCGATCAGGTCGGCCGTGGCCGGCGCGACCACCACGAGGTCGGCTTGGCGCGACAGCTCGATATGGCCCATCTCGTGTTCGTCGGTCAGCGAGAACATGTCCTGATAGACCTTGTCCTCGGCCAGGGCCGACAGGGACAGCGGCGTGACGAACTGCTCGCCCGCCTTGGTCAGGATCGGCCGCACGGCGATGCCCGCTCGGCGCAGCAGGCGCACCAGCAGCAGCACCTTGTAGGCCGCGACCCCGCCGCCGACGATCAGAAGAACCCGCTTGTCGCTCACGCCGCGCTCCCGCTTTCCGCGTTCGTCTCGTCCCTGCACATGCCCACCTGCGCGCCAAAGCGCCAGTGACAATCCTACGGTGAAGATTGGGACTCGACTCTCGTTCCGCTTTCGTTCATCAAACGTAAAGGTAGAGCAATGGGGCGAATGCGATCATGAAGATTGTGAGACAGATTTCTGTCGGCGTCGTCGCTTGGCTGGGTGTGCTGGCCGTGGCGGCTTGCGACAGCGGGGCCTCGGCGGTCAAGGCGCCGAAGGGCGGCGAGCGGGCCAGCGCGGCCTCCGAGGGCGTTCCCGCGACGAGCTCGGCCGACGCCGTGAGCCGGGGCGACCCGCGCGATGCGCCGGTCAAGCTGATCGCGGGCAAGCCGTACTGGGCCGCCAACCGCACCCGCACAGCCGAGGAAAACGCCCAGCGCTCGTTCGAACGCAATGGCGAGGTGTTCGGGGCCAAGAGCGCCGACGACTATGTCGCCAAGGTCCACGCCTTCGTCAGCGATCCGCCGAAGGGGGCGCAAACGCTCAAGCGGGCCAACGGCGATCTCCTGATCTACGACCCCAAGGACAACGTCTTCGCCGTGGTCTCGCGCGAGGGGGCGCCGCGCACGATGTTCAAGCCCGACGAGGGTGCGGCCTACTGGACCGAACAGAAGACCCGCGAGGCCCGCCGCGCCACCGCGTCCAAGACACGCGAGCGGGACGAGGCGGCGGGGTAAGGGGGATCTCTCCTGCCACCCTGGGCTCCGCGCCCGGGACCAGGGCGGGTCTGGGGCAGGGGGTGATGGGTTGGGCGAGGGCGGTCGTGCGCCTTCGCTTGGCTCGCTACGAACAAACCGCTCGGGCGGTGTCGACCTAGCGCGATAGTAAAAGCCCGGTCACGAACGCCGTGCCGGTCGTGGCGGCGCCGACCAGGAACCACAGCAGTGGCAAGACGGGCGCCCGCTCGACGCGGACCTCGCTCTTCGTTGGCGACGCCTCGGCAAGGCGGACGATGGCGCGCAGCGCGCGCAGCGCTTCCTCGGCGAAGTCGCGGACCTTGGCGGCGGGCGACAGCTCGCGGCCGATCCAGCGGCGGACCACCGGATCGGCGGCGGCCCACAGGTCGTGGGTGGGGTCGATGCGGCGGGCCACGCCCTCGACCGTGACCATGGTCTTCTGGAGGAGAACGAGCTCCGGCCGCAGGGCCATGTCGAACAGGGCGGTGATCTCGAACAGCTGCGCCAGCAGGCGGCCCATCGAGACGTCGCGGGCGTTGCGGCCAAACACCGGCTCGCCGACGGCGCGCAGGGCTTGGGCGAAGGCGTCCTTGTCCTGATGGGCGGGCACATAGCCGGCGTCGAAATGCACCTGGGCGATGCGGGCGTAGTCGCGGTTCAGAAAGCCGTACAGGATCTCGGCCAGGTAGCGACGCTCGCCGGCGCCCAGGCGTCCGACGATGCCATAGTCCACGGCCACCACACTCGCCGGCGCGGCGACGAACAGGTTGCCCTCGTGCAGGTCGCCGTGGAACAGGCCGTGGTCCAAGGCCTGGGCCAGGAAGCCTCGGGTGACGTTCTCGGCTAGGGCCCTACGGTCCAGGCCTGGCAGCTCCAGCGCGGCGGGGTCCGACAGCGGCGCGCCCTGCGCCCAGGTCAGGGTCAGGACGCGCTTGCCCACGCCCTCCCAGCACACGGCCGGGGCGCGCATGTAAGGGTCCTTGGCCATGGCCTCGCCCAGCTCGGCGCAGCCGGCGGCCTCGAAGCGCAGGTCCATCTCCAGCTCGAGCGCGCGGATCACCACCTCGACGAATTCGGTGGGGCGCAGGCGGCGCGAGGCGGGGACCAGGGTCTCGGCCAGGCGCGCGGCCAGGCGCAGCACGCCGGTGTCGCGGGCGACCTGGCGCTCGACGCCGGGGCGCAGCACCTTCACCGCCACCTTGCGGCCGTCGATCAGGGTGGCCGGATGGGCCTGGGCCAGCGAGGCGGCGGCGACCGGCTCGCCGATCTCGGTGAAGATCTCGGGGAGCGGCTTGCCCAGGTTGCGGGCGATTTCGGCTCGGGCGATCGCCAGCGGGAAGGCCGGCAGCCGGTCCTTCAGGTGCGACAGGTCCTCGGCGAAGGCGGCGCCGAAGATGTCGGCCCGGGTCGACAGGAATTGGCCCAGCTTGATCGCCGCTGGCCCTTGGCTTTCCAGCACGCGGGCCAGACGCTCGCCGGGTCTGCCGCGCTTGGCCGAGCCGCCGGCTAGCAGGCGCAGCAGCCTTCCCGCCAGTTTGACGGCCGGCGGCAGCAGCGGCTCGGCCTCGCGCGGGATCAGGGCGTCGGCCCGCACCAGCGCCCAGCCCGCGCCTGTCAGGCGCCAGAAGGCTCCGAAACCGGCCACGTTCTAAAGCGCCCAGCCCTGGTGCAGGGCCGCGACGCCGCCGGTGAAGTTGGTGAAGCTGACCCGCTTGAAGCCGGCGGTCTCCATCATGCCGGCGAAGGTCCTCTGGTCTGGGAAGCGGCGGATGCTCTCGACCAGGTACTGATAGGCCTCGCGGTCCTTGGCGACCCACTCGCCGACCTGCGGGATGACCTTGAAGCTGTAGGCGTCATAGGCTTTCGCGAGGGCTTCCGTCACTGGCCGCGAGAACTCCAGGCACAGGAAGCGGCCGCCGGGTTTGAGCACCCGGCGCGCCTCGCGCAGGGCCGCGTCGATGTCGGTGACGTTGCGGATGCCAAAGCTGATCACATAGGCGTTGGCGTAGGCGTCGGGCAGCGGCAGGCGTTGGGCGTCGCCAACGGTCCAGGTGATCTCGGGCTCGCCGCCGCGCTCAATGCCGGCCATGATCATCTCGGCGTTGTAGTCGACGATGTTGATGGTCGCGTCGAGGCCGCCGCGCCGCTCCTGGGCGTTGCGGGCCATCTTGGCGAAGCGCCGGGCCATGTCGCCCGTGCCGCCAGCGCAGTCGATGATCACCTCGCCCGGCTGCGGGTTCAGGCGCGCGGCCACCGCGTCCTTCCACAGGCGATGCACCCCGCCGCTCATCAGGTCGTTCATAATGTCGTAGTTCTTGGCCACGCGGTCGAACACGCCGCGCACCAGACCCGCCTTCTGCGAGGCGTCGACATCCTTGAAACCGAAGCTGGCGGAGGTGTTGCTCATGACGTCCCGGGGGCGAAGTCGCTATAGGAAGGTCCGCTATTAGCCCGCGTCACGCGCGCCGTCATCCGCCGAAGGTTTCCCGTGCCTGAATTGCCCGAAGTCGAGACCGTCCGACGCGGTCTTGAGCCCGTCCTGTCCGGCGCGCGCCTGGCCCGCGTGCGCGCCAACCGGCCCGACCTGCGCTTTCCGCTGCCCGACGGCTTCGTTCAGCGGCTGAGCGGCGCGACGATCCTGCGCCTGGACCGTCGAGCCAAGTACATCCTGGCCCCGCTGGACCGGGGCGACACCCTGGTGATGCACCTTGGCATGACCGGCCGCTTCGAGATCGCCGCGCCCGAGGGCTCGATCAGGCCCGGCGACTTCGCCCGCGTCGTCACGCCCGAGGACAAGCACGCCCACGTCGTCTTCGAGACCGAAGCGGGCGCCACCGTCACCTACTACGACCCGCGCCGCTTCGGTTTCATGGACCTGATCCCGACCGAAGACGTCGATCGGCATCCCTGGTTCTCGACCATGGGCCCCGAGCCGCTGGGCGAAGGCTTCGACGCGGGGACGCTGGAAAAGGCCTTCGCGAACCGCAAGCAGGGGCCCAAGACCCTGCTGCTGGACCAGCGCACCGTGGCGGGCCTGGGCAACATCTATGTCTGCGAGGCCTTGCACCGCTCGGGAATCTCGCCGTTCAAGCCGGCGGGGGGCGTCGCCAAAAAGCGCCTCGGACCGCTGACCACCGCGATCAAGGCGGTGCTGACCGAGGCCGTCGAGGTCGGCGGCTCGACCCTGAAGGACTTCGCCGCCGCCGACGGCGCCCTGGGCTACTTCCAGCACCGTTTCCGCGTCTACGACCGCGAGGGTGAGCCGTGTCCGACGCCGGGCTGCAAGGGCGTGATCGCCCGCGAGGTCCAGGCCGGGCGGTCGACGTTCTTCTGTCCGGTATGTCAGGTGTGAGGGGCGGGCGGGCCGCTTGACGATGTAGATTACGACTGTAATCTATCGTTTCCTCATGGGAGGCGGGTATGACGGCGCAAGGGCTTTGGAGTGTCTTCGAACACGCGGCGGCCCCTCAGAAAGTGGTTCTCATTCTGCTCTGCGCGGCGCTACCGGGCGTCCTGATCGCCGCCTTGCTCGGGGCGAGAAGCCAGAGAAACATCTGGCGTCGCGTCGTCGCCGACCTGCGGATCGCCGGCCCGGCGCTGGGCCTTTTCGTGGGCGGGCTCAACAGCTTCCACATGGGCCACACCCTTCAGAAGCTCCCATTCGATCCGACCCTCAAGCAGATAGCCCCCGGCGTTCTTGAGGTGTCGACCCTGGTTAGCCTCGGCGCTCTGGCGGGGCTCGTGGCGGTCGCCGCGCATGCGGCGATGTCGGTGACCCACGCTGGAAAGCGGACGCACTGAGCGTCTGCGGAGTGTGGAGAGCCGACCTTTAATAGCGGAATCCTTCAGATCCCGATCCGAGCGACCTTCCAGCCAACTAGGGTACTCACGCCTCCGGCAAGAGCTATCATACCCCATACCTCTAACATCGGGGGGAAGAAGTTCTTCCTGAAGAAATCATAGGATATATTACCAAGTACAGCGCAACGCAATTTGCCAACATTCCGATCGCGTATAGAGCTAAGCCCACTTTATTCAATTTAGATAGTTGGCGGCGCTCAGTATTCTCTGATTGATTTGCTTGCATCCTCAGCCAAATGATGATCCCAGCCCAAAGGATGGCGATGGAAGGTATTTGCAGGGTTAGAGCGTTGTATTGCTGCGACACGATCGTCCCGACAATTCCTATCAGTAGAAGGCCAGAAGCAATGTATAGCTTCGGCGATGCATTGGTTGGCCGGTTCATGACCCAATCATAGATGGGCGCGCCACCGTCGCAATGTCCGCAACGGGGCGAGGCTGTGTGAAAGCGTGGGGCTGAGCCGTCTCGCGAAGAGAGCTTTCGCCACCCGACCTCCCGAGGTCGGAGCGAACCTTACATCTCTTGGAGGCTGCAGCGTGCAGGACTGACCGGGTTGGTCAAGGACCGCCCTCCGGGCGGCCGCTGCGCGGCGGCGAAGCCGTCCTTGAGCAACCCGGTCAGCCCTGCGATCGTCTCGCCGTGAGATGTAAGGATGGCTCCCGTCTTGGGGGACGGGTTTCACAGCGCTAATCGGCCGACGCCGCAGGCCCCCACCTGACCACGCTCCGCGTGGTCGTCCGCCCCCAAAGGGGGGCAGAAGGAAACGCGCCCCTTCTTCCCCCTCCGGGGGAGGAGCGCCGCAGGCGCGGAGGGGGCAAGTACGAGCGTTCGCGGCGCTCTATGATCCGCGTATCCGGAATCGAACCGAACGATTTCAACCGCTTCCCACTTTTACGCGCCGCTGGATCATCCGCGTTGAAACCGCCTCCATACTGATCCCACCTCGTCGCGAGGAAAGGGCGCATGGCCAGCGACCATTTGCGGCGGCGGGGGGCGATTGAGCGGGGACAGGTTCGAGGGGGATACTCGGACGGTCCGGGGATGAGCTTGCTGGGCTCACCCGCCCGCCGTCGGCGTGGTTGGAGGCAAAAGGGCGTGTTTGGCTGAAAGCCCGTCCTCTCCGACCGCTGGGGCTTCCGGAAACGGAGCGCCCCAGGTCCCGGTAAGGCCTGAACAGGGCCACCCGACGGGACGCTGGCGGATAACGGTCGCGCGGAGCGCCTGGCTTCGTCGAAACGGTACACACACTTCAATCCTCCGGACGGATGTCCGGCGCTCCGCGTCCCTTTCCATCCCTTCAGCGAGCGATCGCGTGAAGTGGTCGCGGCGTGGATGACGTCACGGCGGGGCTCCCCAAGCGCCACAGCCTCTCTATAAAAGCCTCGACCACCCAGGAGACCCCGATGGCCGACTACCAGACCTTGATCGTCGAGGCGCCCTCGAGCGCCCCCGGCGTCGCCCTGATCCGCCTGAACCGGCCCGAGGCGCTGAACGCGCTGAACATCCAGCTGCTGGGCGAGCTGGCCCAGGCGCTGGGCGCGGCGGAGGCCGACGATGCGGTGGGCTGCATCGTGCTGACCGGCTCGGCCAAGGCCTTCGCGGCCGGCGCCGACATCAAGGAGATGTCGGACAAGACCTACGCCCAGATGTTCCGCCAGGACTTCTTCACCGCCGGCGCGCGGGCGGTCGAGCAGTGTCGCAAGCCGATCATCGCGGCGGTGTCCGGCTATGCCCTGGGCGGCGGCTGCGAGCTGGCGATGATGTGCGACTTCATCCTGGCGTCCGACACCGCCAAGTTCGGCCAGCCCGAGATCAATCTGGGCGTCGCGCCCGGCATCGGCGGCACCCAGCGCCTGACCCGCCTAGTGGGCAAGTCCAAGGCCATGGACATGATCCTGACCGGCCGGATGATGGACGCCGTCGAGGCCGAGCGCGCGGGCCTGGTGTCGCGGATTTTCCCGGCCGACAGCCTGGTCGACGAAGCGTTGGCTGTGGCGGCCAAGATCGCCGCCCAGTCGCCGCTGGCCGTCGCGATGAACAAGGAACTGGTCGAGGCCGCCTATGAGACGACCCTGACGACGGGCGTGGCGCTGGAGCGGCGCCTGTTCCACTCGCTGTTCGCCTTTGAAGACCAAAAAGAAGGCATGGCGGCCTTCGTCGAGAAGCGAAAGCCAAGCTTCAAGGGGATGTGATCGGGGGCGAAACGATTGCGTCGATCGGGCTTTCGGAATCCTGCCTGTGGACCGTTGACCCCGGACGCCGCTTCCCGTATATCCGCGCGCTCTGTTTTCCTTGCTTCGCGGCCGCCCGCGCGGCTGTCCGTTTGAAGGTCCGATCCATGGCCAATAATCCCGGCGCCAAGAAAGCGATCCGCAAGATCGCTCGCCGCACCGAAGTCAACACCGCTCGCCGCTCGCGCGTGCGCACCTTCCTGCGCAAGTTCGATGACGCGATCGCCAAGGGTGATGTCGCCGTCGCCAAGGCCGCTTTCGTCGAGGCGCAATCGGAACTGATGCGCGCCGTTTCGAAGGGCGTGGTTCATCCGAACACGGGCTCGCGCAAGGTTTCTCGCCTGGCGGCTCGTTTGAAGAAGCTGGATAAGGCCGCGGCCTAGTCCAGATTCTTGACGAACGCCGTTCGTCGAGCGAATTCAAGTATTTACGAAAGCCGGTCAGGTTTACCTGGCCGGCTTTTGCTTTGAATCCAACGTCCTTTTCCTGACGTTGCAAACTGTGATCTGAGACCCCTTTCCGGGTATTCCCTTGCCAGGCGAGGCCCTCTCGCGAGTCAACAGAAATATCCGCGACCGGACGCAAGTTTTCCGTTTGACCCGCCTCCGCCGCTGGCTAGTTTAAGCGTCTCAACGCTTCTCCAGTCTTGAACAAAACAAGGCGGCGGCGGGCCCATTGCGCCCGCCGAGTAAGAACCTGTGTGCGTTGAGGCGAACCGGTCGCGCGCCATGGGGGGCGGCGGCTGAGGGTGTGCGGCGGTTACTTTTTTGCGAGGCGGTGGACGAATGACGATGAAGGGTGGGGTGGCCAGCCAGGACTTCTCTGCGGCGATCGCGGCGGCTTGCGAGCCGGCGACGGCCGTGTGGTCCAAGGTGTGCGTGGCTTTGAAACGTGAGCTCGGCGATGCGGCCTTCGGGTCGTGGATCGCGCCCGCCCTGCTGCGCGAGGCCGCCACTGGCGACATCGTCCTGGTCACGCCTACGGGTATCGCCCGCGACTGGATCCGTCGCAGCGCCTGGCGCCGCATCGGCGAGCTGTGGGCCGCCAACGACCCGACTGGCCGCCGCATCGACCTGAAGTCGCGCCTGGAGTTCGAAGCCCTGGCCGGCGTCTATGTCGAGGCGGCCGCCAAGCCTGCCGCCGCCGCCGAGCCGATCGAGATCGTGCTGCCGGTGTCGACCGATGCTCCGGCCATGGCGCCGACCAGCGCCAAGTCGTCGCGTACGCAGGGTCTGCAGGAGCGCTTCACCTTCGAGACCTTCGTCCCGGGTCCGGCCAATGAGTTCGCCCACGCCGTGGCGCGCCGGATCGCCAACTGGGCCGACGGCCACTTCAATCCCGTGCTGTTCCACGGCCCCTACGGCTTCGGCAAGACCCACCTGCTGAACGCCCTGGCCTGGGAAGCCATGCGCAACGCGCCGGAAAAGCGCGTGGTCTATCTGACCGCCGAGCGCTTCCTGTCGACCTTTGTGCGCGCCGTGATGGATCGCCAGACGGCGGCCTTCAAGGAAGAGCTGCGCGCCGCCGACCTCCTGATCATCGACGACGTCCACTTCATCGCCGGCAAGCAGTCGACCCAGGAAGAGCTGTTCCACACCCTGACCGCCCTGGTCGAGGAAGGCCGCCGCGTCGTGTTCTCGGCCGACCGTCCGCCGTCGGCCATGACCGAGATGGACGCCCACCTGCGCTCGCACCTGTCGGCGGGCCTGGTCTGCGGCCTCGAACCGGCCGACCGCTCGCTGCGCCTGGGCATCCTGGAGCGCAAGATCCAGACCCTGTCGGCCGCGCACGGCTTCGAGCCGACCATGCGTCCGGACGTGCTGCAATTTTTGGCCGACCGCTTCACCGACAGCGTCCGTGAGCTGGAAGGCGCCTTGAACACCCTGTCGGCTCGCGCCGGGGAAGGGCTGTCGCGCATGACCCTCGACGAGGTCCAGGCCATTCTCCGTCCGCACCTGCGGTCGGGCGAGAAGCGCATCACCATCGACGACATCCAGAAAGCGACGTCCGAGCACTACGGCATGAAGCAAGCCGACCTGCTCAGCGAGCGCCGCAACCGCGCCGTGGCCCGTCCTCGCCAGGCGGCCATGTGGCTGGCCAAGCAGCTGACCACCCGCTCGCTGCCGGACATCGGCCGTCGCTTCGGCGGCCGCGACCACACGACGGTGCTTCACGCCGTGCGCCGCATCGAGGCTCTGCGCGCCGACGACGCCGTCTTGAACCAAGACCTGGAAACGATCACGCGCAAGTTGCGCGGCTGATCCGGGCGTCGCCGAGACACCGGTTTCCGAAGGCAAGAAAAGGGTCGCTCCCACGGGGCGGCCCTTTTTCTTGCGCTCAGCGGGCCCGTCGAAGGGTCAGGTTGATCCGGCCGCCGCCAGGGACCAGGCTGGAGGAGCCCGGCACGATGCGGTCGACACCGTGGAAGGCCAGCCGCGCGGGGCCCGAGAGGCGGCAGACGTCGCCGGAGGCCAGCCGCAGGCTCCGCGTCGGGTCCTTGCGGCTCGTCCCGCCGATCCGGAACACCGCCGTCTCGCCCAGCGAGACCGACAGCACCGGAAAGCGCGCATCCGCCTCGTCGCGGTCCTGATGCAGGCCCATGCGGGCCTCGCCGCGATAGAGATTGACCAGGCACGAGTCCGCCGACGTCTCCGCATCGCCCAGCCGCGTCCAAAGGTCGTGCAGAACGTCCGGCATCTGCGGCCAGGGTAGCCCAGTGCCGGGATGGCGGTCGGCGTAGCGATAGCCGCTTCGGTCGCTGACCCAGCCCAGCGGCCCGAAGGCCGTCATGGCCGCGCTCATCGCCTTGCCCTGCGGCGTCTCGTAGTGGGCGAACGGCGCGGTCTTGGCCGCCTCCAGGATCGCGGCGACCAGGGCTTTCTGGGTCTCAAGGTCCAGAAGACCCGGCCACAGGTCGAAACCAGGGCTGACGGACAGCGGCTGCAACATTACCGATTATTAACGCGCGATGCAGGGGCGGAAGGTGTTGCTTTGCGCCGCCGGCTGAGGGGGCCGGATAATTTTTCCAGTCTGGAAGCCGCCATGCGTCGTCTCTTGTCCTCTACGGCCGCGGCCGTGATCCTTTTGGCCGCCGGAGGCGCTTGCGCCGCCAACGCGCCCCCCGCCGCCGGTTCGAAGGGCGCGACCTTCGCCACGGTTACGACCCAGCTGCCGCGCAATGTCCGGCCCTCGCACTATGATCTGGCCTTCACGCCCGACGCCGACAAGCTGAGCTTCACAGCCCGGGTGAAGATTTCGATCGAGGTGGTCGAGCCGACCAGAACGGTGACGCTGCAAGCCGCCGACCTGACCTTCGACAAGGCGCAGATCGCGGGCCCCGATGGCAAGACGATCGGCGCGGCCAAGGTCAAGGTCGACGCCGAGGCACAGACCGCCAGCTTCACGTTCGACAAGCCGCTGCCCAAGGGCAAGTACGTCCTGGCGATCGACTATGCCGGCAAGATCTACACCCAGGCCGCCGGTCTGTTCGCGCTCGACTACGAGACCGAGACCGGCAAGAAGCGCGCGCTCTACACCCAGTTCGAGAACTCCGACGCCCGCCGCTTCATCCCCTCGTGGGACGAGCCGTTCTACAAGGCCACCTACAGCGTCGAGGCGACGGTTCCGACCGGCCAGATGGCGCTGTCCAATATGCCGGTCGCCGCGTCCAAGGACATCGGCGGCGGCAAGACCCTGGTGACGTTCGCGACCTCGCCGAAGATGTCGACCTATCTGCTGTTCTTTGGCCTGGGCGAGTTCGACCGCGCCTCGGTCAAGGTGGCCGGCGTCGATATCGGCGTGGTCACCAAGAAGGGTGACAACCCGAAAGCGCAGTTCGCGCTGAAATCGGCGGCCGACATCCTGCCCTGGTACAATGACTATTTCGGCACGCCCTATCCGCTGCCGGTGATGGACAACATCGCCGCCCCCGGCCGCAGCCAGTTCTTCAGCGCCATGGAGAACTGGGGGGCGATCTTCTATTTCGAATACGCCATGCTGCTGGATCCGAAGATCTCGACCGATACGGACAGACAGGATGTCTTCACGACCGTCGCCCATGAAATGGCCCACCAGTGGTTCGGCGACCTGGTTACCATGGCCTGGTGGGATGACCTCTGGCTGAACGAGGGCTTCGCCTCGTGGATGGAGGGGCGCGCCAGCGAGCACTTCCACCCCGAATGGAACTCGGCCCTCGCCGCCGTCGGCGGCCGCGAATACGCCATGAGCCTGGACGCCCTGTCGACCACCCACCCGGTGGTGCAGCACGTCGAGACGGTCGAACAGGCCAGCCAGGCCTTCGACGGCATCACCTACCAGAAGGGCGAGGCCGTGATCCGCATGCTGGAAAGCTATGTGGGCCATGACGCCTGGCGCGACGGCGTGCGCGCCTACATGAAAAAGCACGCCCACGGCAACACGGTCAGCGACGACCTGTGGAGCGCCATCGAGGCCTCGGCCAAGAAGCCTATCAAGACGATCGCCCACGACTTCACCCTGCAGCCGGGCGTGCCGTTGATCACAGTCGACAGCGCCACCTGCGCGGCGGGCAAGACCACGCTGTCCCTGACCCAGGGCGAGTTCAGCAAGGACAGGCCGGGCAAGACGCCTCTCGTCTGGCGCACGCCGGTGACCGTGAAGGCCCTAGGAAATGAAAAGGGGGGCGGCGGCGAGGCTAAGACCCTGGTGACCGGCGGCAAGGGCTCGGTGAGCGTCGAGGGCTGCGGCCCGGTCGTCGTCAACGCCGGCCAGAGCGGCTATTTCCGCGTCCAGTACGGTCCCGAGCGCTTCGCCGGCATCGCCAGAAACTTCGCCAAGCTGCCGTCGATCGACCAGTTGGGCGTGATGAGCGACGCCTGGTCGATGGGCCTGGCCGGCTACCAGCCCGCCACCGACTTCCTTGAGCTCGCCAAGGCGACGCCCGCCGACGCCGATCCGCAGGTGCTGTCCAAGATCACGGGCGTCTATTCGACCATCGACGCCTATTATGAGGGCATGCCCGCCGAACGCGCGGCGTTCCGCAAGCTGGCCATCGCCAAGCTTCGCCCGCTGCTGGCCGCGGTCGGTTGGACCGCCAAGGCCGGCGAGCCAGACAATATCGCCATCCTGCGGGCCAACCTGATCGGGACCCTGGGGGGGCTGGGCGACGCGGACGTGGTGGCCGAGGCCATTCGCCGCTTCAACGCCGACAAGACCGATCCGACCGCCATTCCTGGCCCGCTCCGCAAGGCCATTCTGGGCGTGGTCTCCAAGCACGCGGACCCCGCCACCTGGGAGGCGATCCGCGCTCAGGCGCAGACCGAGAAAACCCCCCTGGTCAAGGCGCAGCTCTACTCGCTGCTCGCCGCGACCGAGGACGAGGCGCTGGCCAAAAGGGCTCTCGAGCTGGCCCTGACGCCTGAGCCGGGCGAGACCATGTCCAGCACCATGATCTCACGCGTCGCCCGCAACTTCCCGGACATGACTTTCGACTGGGCCGTGGCCAACAAGGACGCCGTGAACGCCAAGGTCGACACCAGCTCGCGCACCCGGTTCATCCCGGGTCTGGGCTCAAGCTCCTCAAATCCAGCGATGGCCGACAGGATCAGAGCCTACGCTGCGGCCAATCTGGCCGAAGGCTCGCGCAAGGAGGCCGAGATTTCCGCAGCCTCGGTGCTGGACCGCGCGAAGATCCGCCAGGATCGCCTGCCGGCCATCACGGCCTGGGTCGCCAAGGCCGGCTAGGCTGTCAAGAGCTTCAACTTTCGAGACTTTTTGTGGCCGCGTCCTCTGGGCGCGGCCATTTTATTGGGCCGTAGGGCCAGATTCCCCCTCGCCCCTAGGGGTTATGGTCTTGCGCGCCGCTGGCTATCACCCATATCCGGCTTCGAAAGCGGGGTTGACGGGCTCGTCAACTTCGCACAACGCATTTTGCCCGTTCGACTTTCGTCGAGCGGACAGGATGTGGAACGTGAACCCGAGAGTGCGAACCACGGGGACGGCAAGAGAAAAATTGGGGCGCTTCTGAGAAGGCCCTTGTCACCGCCGTCCGCCTACAGGAGCGACAGGTACGAAGATGAGCAAGATTATCGGCATCGACCTTGGCACCACGAACTCGTGCGTGGCCATCATGGACGGCAAGACCCCGAAGGTGATCGAGAACGCCGAAGGCGCTCGCACCACGCCGTCGGTCGTGGCCTTCATGGAAGACGGCGAGCGCCTGGTTGGCCAGCCCGCCAAGCGTCAGGCCGTGACCAACCCGACCAACACGCTGTTCGCGATCAAGCGCCTGATTGGCCGCACCGCCAGCGATCCGGTGGTCGAAAAAGACAAGGGCATGGTGCCCTACGATATCGTCAAGGGCCCGACCGGCGACGCCTGGGTCAAGGCCCACGGCAAGGACTACAGCCCGCAGGAAGTCTCGGCCTTCATCCTGCAGAAGATGAAGGAAGCCGCTGAAGCCCATCTGGGCGAGCCGGTGACCAAGGCGGTCATCACGGTTCCGGCCTATTTCAACGACGCCCAGCGTCAGGCGACCAAGGACGCCGGCAAGATCGCCGGCCTGGAAGTCCTGCGGATCATCAACGAGCCGACCGCCGCGGCCCTGGCCTACGGCCTGGACAAGAACGACGGCAAGAAGATCGCTGTCTACGATCTGGGCGGCGGCACCTTCGACGTGTCGATCCTGGAAATCGGCGATGGCGTCTTCGAGGTGAAGTCGACCAACGGCGACACCTTCCTGGGCGGTGAAGACTTCGACCTTCGGATCGTCGACTACCTGGCCGACGAGTTCAAGAAGGAGCAGGGCGTCGACCTGCGCAAGGACAAGCTGGCCCTGCAGCGCCTTCGTGAAGAGGCCGAAAAGGCCAAGAAGGAACTGTCCAGCACCGCTCAGTACGAAGTGAACCTGCCGTTCATCAGCATGAACGCCTCGGGTCCGCTGCACCTGAACATCAAGCTGTCGCGCGCCAAGCTGGAAGCCCTGGTCGACGACCTGATCGCCCGCACCATCGGTCCGTGCGAACAGGCTCTGAAGGACGCGGGCCTGAAAAAGAGCGACATCGACGAGGTCATCCTGGTCGGCGGTATGAGCCGCATGCCCAAGGTTCAGCAGGCGGTGCAGGACTTCTTCGGCCGCGAGCCCCACAAGGGCGTGAACCCCGACGAAGTCGTGGCGCTGGGCGCGGCCGTGCAGGCCGGCGTGCTGCAAGGCGACGTCAAGGACGTGCTGCTGCTGGACGTGACCCCGCTGACCCTGGGCATCGAGACCCTGGGCGGTGTGTTCACCCCGCTGATCGAACGCAACACCACCATCCCGACCAAGCGCTCGCAGACCTTCTCGACCGCCGACGACAACCAGTCGGCCGTGACGATCCGGGTCTTCCAGGGCGAACGCCCGATGGCGGCCGATAACAAGATGCTGGGCCAGTTCGACCTGGTCGGCATCCCGCCGGCGCCGCGCGGCGTGCCGCAGATCGAGGTCACCTTCGACATCGACGCCAACGGCATCGTCCAGGTCCACGCCAAGGACAAGGCGACCAACAAGGAGCATTCGATCCGCATCCAGGCCAATGGCGGCCTCTCGGACAGCGACATCGAGCGCATGGTCAAGGAAGCCGAGGCCAACAAGGCCGCGGACGAGAAGAAGAAGCAGCTGGTCGAGGCCAAGAACCAGGGCGAGGCGATCCTGCACTCGACCGAGAAGGCCCTGGCTGAGCACGGCGACAAGGTCGGCGCGGCCGAAAAGACCGCGATCGAAACCGGCATTGTTGACCTGAAGAGCGCTCTGGAAGGCGAGGACGTCGAGGCCATCCAGGCCAAGACTCAAGCCCTGATCCAGGCTTCGATGAAGCTGGGCGAGGCGATGTACGCCGCCCAGCAAGATTCGGCCGAGGGCGGTGAGTCCCCGGCTGCGGACGACGGCGTGGTCGACGCCGAGTTCGAAGAAGTCGACGACAACAAGCCGGCGGCTTAAGCACCGCCATGCGCGCGCCGCGGAACATTCGCCAAAGGATCGTTCCGCGGCCGCGACCTTCGGCCCCGTGGGCCCAGAGCGCCTTGCGCCGGGCCCCGGATCATCCCACCTCTCCCCTCATCAACGCCTCTTTCGTGGGCCTTTTGGGCGCCAGACGCTGACGATGCGCGACTATTACGAAATTCTCGGCGTGACCCGGACTGTCGACGAGGCAGGTCTGAAGTCCGCGTTCCGCAAGCTGGCGATGGAACATCACCCCGACCGCAATGGCGGGTGCGAGAACGCGGCCGGTCGGTTCAAGGAAATCAACGAAGCCTATTCGGTCCTGTCCGACGCCCAGAAGCGCGCGGCCTATGACCGTTTCGGCCATGCCGGCGTCAACGGTCCGCAAGGCGGACCGGGCGGGTTCGGCGGTCAGGGCTTCGACGCCAGCGACATCTTCAATGACGTGTTCGGAGACGTCTTCGGCGAAATGTTCGGCGGCGGTCGTCGCCAGTCGAGCGGCCCTCAGCGTGGCCAGGACCTGCGCTACGACCTCGAGATCAGCCTTGAGCAGGCCTATGCGGGCGCCGAGGTCGAGATTACCGTGCCCGCCGCCATGACCTGCGAGGTCTGCGAGGGCTCGGGCGCCAAGCCGGGCACCAGCCCCACCGTCTGCGGCACCTGCGGCGGCGCCGGACGGGTCCGCGCCACCCAAGGCTTCTTCGCGGTCGAGCGCGGCTGCCCGCGCTGCGGCGGCTCGGGACGCCTGATCCTCGATCCGTGTGGCAACTGCCACGGCCACGGCCAGGTGCGCCGTGAGCGCATCCTGTCGGTGCGTATCCCGGCCGGTGTTGACGACGGCGCCCGGATCCGCCTGGCGGGCGAAGGCGACGCGGGCGCGCGCGGCGGTCCGCGTGGCGATCTCTACATCTTCCTGTCGGTGACCCCGCACGAGCTGTTCGAGCGCGATGGCCTGGATCTCCTCTGCACCGTGCCGGTGCCGATGACCACGGCGGCTCTGGGCGGTGAGATCGACGCGCCCTGCCTGCTGGGTGGCGACAACTGCGACGGCAATTGCAAGGTCAAGGTCCAGGTGCCCGAGGGCGCCCAGACCGGCAAGACTGTCCGCCTGAAGGGACGCGGTATGCCGTCCCTGCGCAGCCGCCAGCGCGGCGACCTGGTGGTCGAGCTCTTCGTCGAGACCCCGACCCACCTCTCCGCCCGCCAGAAGGAGCTCCTCGCGGAGCTGGCCGGCCTGTGCGGCGAGAAGCAAAACCCCAAGTCCGCCAACTTCGTCGGCAAGGCCAAGAGGTTCTGGGAAGAGGTGACGGGGAGCTAGGGCGCTAGCCTTCCCTCAAAAGTTGTTCTACTATTGTTCTCGTTTCGCTGAGCGAGAACCATGAGCAACGAGTCTGACATCGCCGCGCCCGTCACCCTCGTCGAAGACGCTGATACCGGTCACCGTTTTCTGATCTACGCCACTGCGAACGGAGCTCAGGTTGAGCTTCGTTATGAAGGTGATGCGCTTTGGATGACCCGCGCGCAGATGGCGCAGTTGTTCGGGCGCGACGTTTCCGTTGTGGCGCGCCACATCACCAATATCCTTGAAGAGGGCGAACTCGAAGAGGAGAGCAATGTGCAATTTATGCACATTGCTCGGTCGACCAAGCCGGTCTCGCTCTACAGCCTCGATATGGTGATCTCGGTCGGCTACCGGGTCAGTTCCGCTCAAGCGACGCTGTTTCGCAAATGGGCGACGAGTGTCCTGGTCCGCTTCGCCACCAGAGGCTTCGTTGTCGATGTCGAGCGGCTGAAGGCGCCGGGTGAACTGGATCGCGTTCGCGAACTTCGCGAGATCATCCGCGACATCCGTGCGTCCGAGGCGAACGTCTATGCCGAGCTTCGGCGTATCTGCGCCATGTGCCAGGACTACGAGCCGAACTCGCCAGTGGCGCTGCAGTTCTATCAGCGTACCCAGGCCAAGCTGTTCTATGCCGTGGTAAACCGCACGCCGTCCGAAGTTCTCGGCGAGCGCGCCGACGCCGATGCGCCCGACATGGGCCTGAGGAGCTGGCCTAAAGACCAGATCCGGCAGGCGGACGCCGTGATCGCGAAGAACTATCTCGCGCCGACCGAGCTAAAGGAGCTCAATCGGCTGACGGATATTTTGCTCAGCATTTTCGAGGACCAGTTGGACATCGGCCGTCTGGTTCTGATGGAGCAGGCCTCACAGCTGCTCGATCAGCAACTGGCCAGTCTTAACCGCGTCGTGTTGAACCATGGCGGCTCGATCCGCCACGACGAGGCCGAAGCCCGTGCCAAGGCGGAATATAGGCGGTTCGACGAAGCGCGCAGGCTGGCGCGGAAGGAAGAGGCGGATCGCGCTCTGGCTCAACTGAAGGCGGCAGACCAGGCTCTCCCGAAGCCACGCCGACGGTGAGAACCTGTCGTTCCGGGAACGGCAGGTTTCCATCCCCGGAAAACCTTAACGCCGCCCCTTAACGGCGCCCGCGACGCTCTGTAGTTTCCGGGGCGATGAACGCTCACGCCTCGCCCCCAGCCGCTACGCTCGACCCCACCGGCGCGACGCCGGTGATGCAGCAGTTCTTCGAGATGAAGGCGCGCCAGCCCGATGCGCTGATCTTCTTTCGCATGGGCGACTTCTACGAGCTGTTCTTCGACGACGCCTATAAGGCCGCCGCCGCCTTGGGGATCAGCCAGACGTTCCGGGGCACGCACAACGGCCAGCCGATCCCGATGGCGGGCGTGCCGCAGCACGCGGCCGAGGCCTATCTGTCCAAGCTGATCCGCCTGGGCTTCAAGGTCGCCGTCTGCGAGCAGATGGAAGACCCCGCCGAGGCTAAGAAGCGCGGCTCCAAGTCGGTGGTCCGCCGCGACATCGTCCGCGTGGTCACGCCGGGCACCCTGACCGAGGATGGCCTGCTGGACGCCCGGGGCGCCAATCGTCTTGCGGCCGTCGCCATCCGCGCGGGCCAAGCGGCCGTGGCCTCGGTCGAGCTGTCGACCGGCGAGGTCGAGGTCTTCGCCCTGGCCAAGGAAGCTGTCGCGCCGATCCTGGCGGCCCTGGCGCCGTCCGAGACCCTGGTCGCCGACCGTCTGCTGTCCGACGACGCCCTCTCCCAGACCCTGAAAATCTGCGGCGGCCTGGTGCAGCCGATGCCCTCGGCCCTGTCCGAGCCGCAGGCCTCCGAAGCCCGCGTGAAGCGCCTCTATGGCGTCGAGACCCTGGATGGCTTCGGCGGTCTGTCGCCGGCCGAGATCGGGGCCCTGGGCCTGATCGCCGCCCACCTGGAGATGACCCAGGCCGGCAAGCTGCCCGCGCTCCGTGCGCCGCGCCGCGCCGCCGACGCCGACGTTATGGCCATCGACCCGGCTACGCGCGGCAGTCTTGAGATCGACCGCACCCAGACGGGGGACCGCAACGGCTCGCTGCTGGCCGCCATCGACCGCACGGTGACCGCCGGCGGCGCGCGGATGCTGGCTTCGCGCCTGGCCCGCCCGCTGCTGGATCCCGCCGCCATCGACCAGCGCCTGGACGCCGTCGAATGGTTCGTCGAGCACCGCCAGCTGCGCCAGCGTCTGCGCGAGGTGCTGAAGGGCGCCGGCGACATGGCCCGCGCTCTGTCGCGCTTGGCGCTGGGCCGAGGCGGTCCGCGCGACCTCGGCTGCATCCGCGACACTTTGAAGGTCGGCGAGCGCCTGGCCGGCATGGCGGGCGGCTCGCCCGACCCGCTGTCGCCGCCGCCGTTCGAGCTGGAGCACGCCTTTAAGGCCCTGACGCCCTCGCTGCACGATGGCCTGTCGCAGTTCCTGAACGTCCTGGAGCAGGGTCTTGGCCCCGACCTGCCGGCCCTGGCCCGCGACGGCGGCTTTGTCGCCGCCGGCGTGCGGCCCGAGCTGGACCAGGCCCGCGGCCTGCGCGACGACAGCCGCAAGGTCATCATCGCGCTGGAAGCCCAGCTGATGGCCGAAAGCGGCGTGCCGCTGAAGATCCGCCACAACGGCGTGCTGGGCTATTTCGTCGAGGCCACGGCCGGCAAGGCCGACCCCCTCTTTCAGCCGCCGCTGAACGCGACCTTCATCCACCGCCAGACCCTGGCGAACCAGGTTCGCTTCACCACGGTGGAGCTGGCTG
Organism: Caulobacter sp. BP25; assembly: GCF_002737755.1. Lineage (GTDB taxonomy): Bacteria > Pseudomonadota > Alphaproteobacteria > Caulobacterales > Caulobacteraceae > Caulobacter. Next base: position 466,895 of record NZ_PEGH01000017.1, on the reverse strand, counting down.
ATCTCGACGCCCGCATCGCCCAGGCCGCCGAGCGGGCCCTGGCCATGGAGGTCGCCGCCTTCGAGGACTGGCGCGAGCAGGCTCGCCTGTTGGCCGACGCCATCCAGATCGCCGCCGAGGCGCTAGCGCGGATTGACGTCGCCTCCGCCCTGGCCGAATGGGCCGAGGACGCCGGCGCGGTGCGCCCGATCGTCGACCGCTCCTACGCCTTCGACGCCAGGGGCGCTCGCCACCCGGTGGTCGAGGCCGCCGTCAAGCGCGCCGGCGAGCCCTACACGCCCAACGACTGCAGCCTGGACGCAGCCGGGGAGACGGGACCGCGCCTGTCGATCGTCACCGGTCCGAACATGGCCGGTAAGTCGACCTTCCTCCGGCAGAACGCGCTGCTGGCCATCCTGGCGCAGTCGGGCTGCTATGTGCCGGCCGCCAGCTTCCGGCTGGGCGTGGTTGATCGCCTGTTCAGCCGCGTCGGCGCGGGCGATGATCTGGCCCGAGGCCGCTCGACCTTCATGATGGAGATGGTCGAGACCGCCGCCATTCTGACCCAGGCCGGGCCGCGCTCGCTGGTGATCCTGGACGAGATCGGCCGGGGCACGGCGACCTATGACGGTCTGGCCATCGCCTGGGCCTGCGCCGAGGCCCTGCACGACACCAACCGCTGCCGGGCCCTGTTCGCCACGCACTATCACGAGCTGGCGACGCTGGAGGAGCGGATGGCTCACGTCTCCAACCTCTCCCTGCGGGCCAAGGAGTGGAACGGCGACCTCGTCTTCCTGCACGAGGCCGTCTCGGGTCCCGCCGATCGCTCCTACGGCGTTCAGGTCGCCAAGCTGGCCGGCGTGCCGATGCCGGTGGTCGCTCGCGCCCGCGAGGTGCTTGATCGCCTGGAGAGCAAGGACCAGTCGCCGGCCAGGCTGGATGACCTGCCGCTGTTCGCCATGAGCCAGGCGGTCGCCTCGACGTCCATGGGGGCGCCCGCCAAGGCGGCGCCCAGCGCGGTCGAGACCTCGCTGGAGGACCTCGATGTTGACGGCATGAGCCCCCGCGAGGCCCTGGAAGCGCTCTATCGTCTTAAAGGTCTGCTGAGGGCCTAGAGTCTTTAGTGGACGCGTGACGGTCGCCAAAACCGGCTTCCACTTTTGGCTGTCACGCTATGGTACCCATATAATCCACATGCCCCGTCGCCTTCGCCCCACCCGCCTGGAACACGTCGTCGACGGTCACGCGCTTCGTGCGCGTCTGTCCGCCGCCGCTCTCGACTCGATCGGCAATGAAGCCGAGCAGCGCTCAAGCGCGATCGCCATCCTCAAGCAGGCGCTGTTTCGCGGCCGGATGATCGCCAAGGAGCGGCTGGAGAACGGGGCCAGCGGCGTCGAGACCGCCCGCCTGCTCTCAGGTGTCACCGACGAGGTGATCACCGCCCTCTACGATTTCACGACCGTCCACGTTTTCCGCGCCCGCAACCCGACCGAGGGCGAGCGCCTGTGCCTGCTGGCCGTGGGCGGCTACGGCCGCGCCACCCTGGCGCCGTTCAGCGACATCGACCTGCTGTTCCTGCGGCCCTACAAGCAGACGCCGCACGCCGAGAGCGTAATCGAGTACATGCTCTATGCGCTGTGGGATCTGGGCTTCAAGGTCGGCCACGCCTCGCGGACGATCGAGGAGTGCGTGCGGCTGTCGAAGGAAGACTTCACGATCCGCACCTCGATCCTGGAGGCCCGCCGCCTGACCGGCGACGAGCGTCTGGCCGATGACCTCAAGCGCCGTTTCCGCGACGAGGTGATGAAGGGCACGGGCGCCCAGTTCGTCGCCGCCAAGCTGAAGGAGCGCGACGATCGCCAGGCCCGCGCCGGCGCCAGCCGCTACATGGTCGAGCCCAACGTCAAGGAGGGGAAGGGGGGCTTCGCGACCTTCACACCCTGATGTGGATCGCCGAGTATCTGCACCCCGTCGACCGGCCCGAGGACGTCTTCAAGCTGGAGGTGTTCTCGACCCGCGAGACCAAGGCCTTCATCCGCGCCTTCGATTTCCTGCACGCGGTGCGGGCCCACCTGCATTTCACGACGGGACGGCCCGAAGAGCGGCTGACCTTCGACCTGCAGCCGGAGATCGCCCGGCGCATGGGCTATGGCGACCGGGGCGACGCGCCAGCTGTCGAGCGCTTCATGCGTCGCTACTTCCTGATCGCCAAGGAGGTCGGGGCCCTGACCCGCGCCTTCTCGGCCAAGCTGGAGGCCGAGCATTTCAAGCACGAGCCTAAGGGCATCTCACGGTTCCTGCCGGGCGGTCGCCCCAAGCGCAAGGCGCTGGAGGTCGACGGCTTCTTCGAGGATGGCGGCCGGCTGAACATCGAGGGGCCGGAGATCTTCGAGGCTGATCCGGTCAACCTGATCCGCCTGTTCAAGATCGCCGATGAGCGCGACCTTGATCTGCATCCCGACGCCTTCACGGCGGTGACGCGAAGCCTGGCCTTGATCACCTCCAAGGTCCGACGCGACCCCGAGGCCTGCCGGGCGTTCCTCGACCTCCTGGCGCGCGGCAAGCGCAGCTATCGCACCCTGACCCTGATGAACGACGCCGGGGTGCTGGGGCGCTTCATTCCGGAGTTCGGGCGGGTCGTCGCCCAGATGCAGTTCAACATGTACCACTCGTACACGGTGGACGAGCACACCCTGCGCGCCGTCGGCGTGATCGGGGATATCGCCGCTGGGCGCTTGGCCGACGACCACCCGCTGGCCGTCTCGATCATGCCCCTGATCGAGGACCGAGAGGCCCTGTTCCTGGCTATGCTGCTGCACGATACCGGCAAGGGCGGCGTGGGCGGACAGGAGAAGGCCGGCGCACGCTCGGCCCGCAGCGCCTGCGAGCGCCTGGGCGTCGAGCGCAGCAAGGTCGAGCTGGTCGCCTGGCTGGTCGAAAACCACCTGGTGATGAGCGATTTCGCCCAGAAGCGCGACGTTTCAGATCCAGGGACGGTGGCTGCCTTTGCTCGCATCGTCGAGAATCCCGAACGCCTGCGTCTCCTGCTCGTCATCACCGTCGCCGACATCCGCGCCGTCGGGCCGGGGGTGTGGAACGGCTGGAAGGGTCAGCTGCTGCGCGAGCTCTATAACGCCACCGAGGCGGTGTTCCGGGGCGGGCGCGGCAGCGACGCCGCCGCCAATGTCCAGCGTCACCAGGAGGCGGCCGCCGAGGCGGCGCGGGCAGCCTTGCTGGAAGCCGACCCCGACGCCGGGAGCTGGGTCGCGGCGATGGAGAACGCCTATTTCAGCGCCTTTTCGCAGGAAGACCTGCTCGAGCACGCGGTCCTAGCGCGCCGGGCCGCCGCCCAGGGCGGCGCGGCCGCCGAGGGGCGGGTGCGCTCCGGCCAGAACGCGTCCGAGATCGTTGTCGCCGCCAAGGACCGCCAAGGCCTGTTCGCCGACCTTGCCCTGACCATCTCGTCCCTGGGCGGCAACGTGGTCGGCGCCCGGGTCTTCACGTCACGCCACGGCCAGGCTCTGGATGTCTTCTATGTTCAGGACGCCACCGGCGCGCCGCTGGGCTGCGAGAATCCGCGCGCCTTGCGCCGTCTGGCCGATGCTCTGGAAGCGGCCGGGCGAGGCGAGCCCCTGGCGGTTGAGCCCCGTCGCGGCGCCGACCAGTCCCGGGCGGCGGCCTTCGCCATCGCGCCCAGCGTCACGGTCGACAACGACGCCTCGGACGACGCCACGGTGGTCGAGGCCTCTGGGCGTGATCGGCCTGGCCTGCTGCACGCTCTGGCCAAGAGTCTCGCTGACAGCGGCCTGTCGATCCAGTCGGCCCACATCGACGGCTATGGCGAGCGGGCGGTTGACGCCTTCTATGTCCAGACCGCGCAGGGTGAGAAGATCACCGAGACACGCCGGATCAACGCGCTGAAGGCCGATTTGCTGGACGCCCTGGAGCAGAACGAAGCCAGCGCGCCCGCCGCCCGGCCTGGCCTGCGACGGGCCCGCGCCAGCGTGGCGCGCTAGAGCCCTTTCCGATCTGATTGGATCAATCAGATCGGATAAAAAGGGCTATAATTCAAAAGTTTAGAGCATTTTTCGATCCGATAACCGTTTCACACTTATCGGAAAATGCTCTAGGGATTACTTACCGGCAGTCTCGATCGCCGCGTCGATCTCGGCCAGCGAATGATAGCCGGGCTGCATCTGGCGGCCGTTGATCTCGAAGGTCGGGGTGGCGCTGACGTCGTTTTCGCGGGCGTTGCGCTGGACCCGTTCATTCAGCGCCTTGATCTGGGCCTCGTCGGTCACGCACTGGGTGAACTGGTCCTCGGTCAGGCCCGACGACTTGGCGATCTCCAGCAGGGTTTCGCGCGGCGTATTGAACACGGCCGGCTGGCTGGCGAACACCGCGTCGACCACTGGGAAGTATTTGTCCTGACCGGCGCAGCGGGCCAGCAGGAAACCCGCCGACGCCACTGTCACCTCCGAGCCGCCGCCGACCAGCATCTCGCGGAAGACGTAACGCACCTTGCCGGTGTCGATATATTTGGCCTTGAAGGCCGGATAGACCTCCTTTTGCCAGGCCGCGCAGACCGGACAGCCCACCGAGGCGTATTCAACGACCGTGATCTTGGCGTCCTTGTTTCCCAGGCTCATGTCGTCGGCCATCGCGTTGGAGGCGGGCGCCTTGTTGCAAGCCGCCAATGAGAAAGTGGCCAGGGCGGCGGCGACAAGGGCGAGACGACGCATGGGGTTCAGACCTCTTCGTATTGAACGGCGCCATGTGAGGGAGGATCGCGGGCGGGGTCAACTCGCTGAGAGCGCATCGGCCACCGCCGCTGGCCCCCACCTGACCACGCTTTGCGTGGTCGTCCGCCCCCAAAGGGGGCAGAAGGAAGCGCGAGCCTTCTTCCCCCTCCGGGGGAGGAGCGCGCCAGCGCGGAGGGGGCAAGTACGAGCGTTCACAGCTCTGTATCATCCGCGTATCCGGAATCGAATCGAATGATTTCAATCACTTCTCACTTTTACACGCCGCTGGATCATCCGCGTTGAATCCCGCTCCATACTTCTTCTCACCCGATGGCTTGGAAGGGACGTCCGGCCGGCGATCGTGACGGCTGTCGGGGGTGGTCGAGCGGGAAGCGCTCGCCGGTCTTTCTTCGGAAAGGCGTCTTCGCGGCGGATCCAGGTGCGGGCTCCCTGAAACATCGGGACGAGGCCCCAAATCCTTCCCTTAGGGGGCGGTGAAGACTTCGGCGGCGCGACAGGTCCGGGCTGAAATCGCCCGGGCGTTCCGGGACCGGGGTCGTCGCCCTGGCCCGCCCGTCGGGGGCCGACTGTCGGGAGCGGGTTAAAACCCCGCGCCCCGCTGGCTCACCGGATAACGACTGCGCGGAGCGTCTGGCTTCGTCGAAACGGTACTTAACTTCCAACCTCCGGACGGATGTCCGGCGCTCCGCGTCCTTTCCATCCCTTCAGCGGCAAGCCGCGTGAAGCGGCGGAGCCGTGTCAGGTGACCGCATGATCCTTCAGCACGCCCAACGGCGCGACGGCCAGCATCTCCTCGTGGGTGGCTTCCAGCACCACTTGCGGCGCCATGCCGGCCTCCAGGGCCTCGGTCCAGCGGCCGGCGCACAGGCACCAGCGGTCGCCGGCCTTCAGGCCCGGAAAGGCCAGATCCGGGCGCGGGGTCGACAGGTCGTTGCCGCGCGACTTCGAAAAGGCCAGGAAATCCTCGGTCATCACCGTGCAGACGGTGTGCAGGCCCAGGTCATGCGGCCCGGTCTCGCAGCAGCCATTGCGATAGAAGCCGGTCACCGGGTTCAGCGAGCAGGGGGCCAGTTCCCCGCCCAGCACGTTCTTCGCGTTCTCGTCATATCGCGTGGTCATGTCCCGATCCTACGCCAAGCCGAGAGCGCGCCAAGGCGGTTATTGCCCTTCCTGCCCCAAACGGAAGGCTTTTGCTGCGACGCAGCAATGCTAAGCTCGCCGCAAAGCTAGAAACCGATCCGGGGAGTTCCATGACGATCGCCGTTCCCAGCCGCCCGCGCCGCAGCGCCCTCTACATGCCGGCCTCCAACGCCAAGGCGGTCGAAAAGGCCCGCACCCTGCCCGCCGACGTGATCATCCTGGACCTGGAGGACGCCGTCGCGCCCGAGTCCAAGCCGGCGGCCCGCGAGGCGGCCGTGGCGGCGGTCCAGGCCGGGGGCTTTGGCGATCGCGAGGTGGTGATCCGAGTCAACGGCCTCGACACCCCCTGGGGCGCCGAGGATCTGGCGGCGGCGGCCGAGGCTGGGCCGGACGCGGTGCTGGTCCCGAAGGTCAACGACGCCGCCGACGTGCGCCTCTACGATCAGCGCCTGCATGCGGCTCCGCCCGCAACACGCCTGTGGACGATGATCGAGACCGCCAAGGCCGCCTTTCACCTGTGGGAGATGGCCGAGGCCGCCCACGGCACGCGCCTTTCGGCCTGGGTCATGGGTGTCAACGACTTCGCCAAGGAGATGCGGGCCCGCCAGACGCCGGACCGCGCGCCGTTCCTGCCGCTGCTGACCCTGTCGGTCGCGGCGGCGCGGGCGCACGGCCTGACGATCCTGGACGGGGTCCACAACGATATCGAGGACCTTGAGGCGCTGGAGGCGGTCTGCGTCCAGGGCGTTGACTTCGGTTTCGACGGCAAGACCCTGATCCACCCCAAGCACCTTGAGATCTGTAACCGGGTCTTTTCACCCTCGCCCGAGGACATCGCCTGGAGCCGCGCGGTGATCGCGGCCTTCAACGCGCCGGAAAATTCTGGCAAAGGCGCCTTGCGGGTGGACGGCAAGATGGCCGAACGTCTGCATCTGGCGCAGGCCGAACGCCTGGTGGCGGTGGCCGAGGCGATCGCCGCCAGAGGGTAGTCGGGCGGGGCTGATCAGAAGGTTGCGAATGCGGGCTATCGTCTTCTCCGTCGTCCTGGCCGCCAGCCCCGCGCTGGCCCAGCAAAGCCCGGCGACGGCTCCGCCCGCGCAAGCCGCGCCTGTCGCGGCCGCGCCGCCGGCGGTTCCGCAGGCGCTGGACCCCCAGTCTCTCGACCCCTTGGCCGACCTGATCTCGCAATCCGGCCAGGACATGGACGAGGAGCAGGCCGAGACCGCCGCCAAGCCCGCGCCGCGCCGCAAGCCCAACATCCTGCCGATCCCGGCGCCGGGCGAGACCTCGCCGGCCGAGCAGGTCTATGAGATGCGAGTGCGTGGTTCGATCGCCGCCGCCCAGAACCTGCAAGGGCCGCTGGACGGCCAGTGGCGCGTGGCGGGTCCGGACGGAACGCCGCTCTACGCTCTGCTGATCGTCGACAAGGCCGGCGGCTTAGCCCCGCTGGAAGGCGCCTGGCGCGATCTGCGTCGCACCGGCGCGCCGGGCTCGACCGGCCTGATTGACGACCTTCAGCGGGAGGGCGAGGGTCTCTCGGCGCGTTTCGCCATCCGCGAGGGTGTTGCGGCCTCGATCCTGACCCTACGCCCAGATGAGGACGGTCGCTGGACGGGCGAGTTGGTCGAGGACGGCGCGACGCGGGCCGTGTCCGGCGAGCATCTGCGGCCCGAGGCGCCGCCTGGCTACGAGGCGCGCACCGCGCGGCCCTATGTCTGGCCGCCCCGCGCCGCAGCCAGTCGCGCCGCCCCCGCCAAGGCGGCCGTCTGCTCGACCAAGGGCAAGAAGGGCAAGGCGCTCAAGGCCGCTAAGGCCAAGTGCGCGGCGCTGAAGAAGAGCAAGGCCGCGAAGGCCAAGAGCAAGAAGACCCCCGCGAAGAAGAAGAAGCGCTAGTTTTCCAGCACGTCTTCGGCGGCGGTGGTCGCGGCCTCCAGCGCGTCGGAATCGTAGGGACTGGCCGGGCTATGGCCCCAGACGGGTCCGGGCCAGGCCGGATCGTCCCGCCGCCGGCCCACGACATGGACATGCAGCTGGGCCGTGACATTGCCCAGGGCGCCGACATTGAGCTTGTCGACCTCGAGCCCGAGTGCGGAGCCGATGGCCCGGACGGCGGCGCCGGCCAGGACGATCTCCTCCATCAGCTGCAGCCGATGGCCGACGTCGAGCTGCTCGATCTCGGTCAGGCCGGGCTGGCGCGGGATCAGGACCAGCCACGGATAGCGGACGTCGTCCTGCAGCCGGGCCTCGCACAGCGGCAGGTCGGCGATCAGGTGCGAGGTCGCCACGAAGGCCGGGTCGAGAATGAAGTCAGCCACGCTTGGGAATCGCCGCCCAGTAATCGAAGTCGAGGATCACGCCGGACTCGTAGACACCTTCGCCGTTCTTGTCCGGGAATTCCGCGCAGGGCGCGTCCTTGGCGGCAATGAGTCGCAGGCGCAGCGCGCCAACGGAACCGAGATCGGCCTTGTCCAACACCTGGCTCCAGGCGAACACCGTGCCGCCGGCGAAGAACGGGGCGACGTGCCGGCCGCCGTTGATCGCCAGGATCAGGCCGGCGTTCTGCAGGCCGTTGAACGACAGCGCCTTGGCCGTGGAGATGACCACCCCGCCATAGACGAGGCGGCGGCCGGACGGATCGCGGGACCGCTCGAACTGGTTGAAATGAACCTTGGCCGTATTCTGCCACAGGCGCGTGGCCATCTGATGCTCGGCCTCCTCGACCGCCATGCCGTCGACGTGGTCGATCTTCTCGCCGATCTCGTAATCCTCAAAGGCGTGCGGCGCGCCGGCCAGGGCCCAGTCATAGCCGGAGAAGTCGAGACCGGGCGGCAGGGCCAGATCGGCGGAGGCGACGGCCGTCGACAGGGTCGGGACCACCTGCTCGGCGATCTCGGCGGCTTCGTCGCGTTTGCGCACCATGACCCAGCGCACATAGCTCAGCACCGCCTCGCCGCGCTGGTTCACACCCGTCGTGCGGACATAGACGACGCCGGTCTTGCGGTTGGAATTCTCCTTCAGCCCGATCACGTCCGAGACGGCGCTCAGCGTGTCGCCCGGAAACACCGGCGCCAGGAACCGGCCCTCGGCGTAGCCCAGATTGGCCACGGCGTTCAGGCTGATGTCCGGCACGGTCTTGCCGAACACAACATGGAAGGCGATCAGCGGATCGACCGGGGCGGACATAAGGCCGCAGGCCCTCGCGAATTCGTCGGACGAGAACAGCGAAAAGCGCGGACCATAGAGCGCCGTATACAGCGCCACGTCCCCCGCCGTGACGGTCCGAGGCGTGGCGTGGACCAGTCTCTGGCCCAGGCGGAAGTCCTCGAAGAAGTTGCCCGGATCGGTCTTCGTGGCCACGGCTTTCATCCCCTGTTCTGCTTATCGTTGTTCACACATCTTTGCCGCAGTGCAGCGAAACGGGAAAGGGGGCTTGAGGCCGGGCCGCGACAGGTCTAGACCGCGCGCGACATTTCACTGTCCACAGCCTTGATGGAGACCCCATGGCTCGCGCGAAGATCGCCCTTATCGGCGCCGGCATGATCGGCGGCACCCTGGCCCACATCGCCGCTCGCGAAGAGCTGGGCGACGTGATCCTGTTCGACATCGCCGAGGGCACGCCCCAGGGCAAGGCGCTGGACATCGCCGAAGCCTCGGCCGTGTTCGGCAAGGACGTCGCCCTGAAGGGCGCTAACGACTACGCCGATATCGCCGGCGCCGACGTCTGCATCGTGACCGCCGGCGTGCCGCGCAAGCCGGGCATGAGCCGCGACGACCTGCTGAGCATCAACCTGAAGGTCATGAAGGCCGTCGGCGAGGGCATCAAGGCTCACGCCCCCAACGCCTTCGTCATCTGCATCACCAACCCGCTGGACGCGATGGTCTGGGCCCTGCAGCAGTTCTCGGGCCTGCCGAAGGAAAAGGTCATCGGCATGGCCGGCGTCCTCGACTCGGCCCGCTTCGCCTACTTCCTGGCCGAAGCCACCGACGTCTCGGTCGAGGATATCCACGCCTGGACCCTGGGCGGCCACGGTGACGACATGGTCCCGATGGTTCGTCACTCGACGGTCGGCGGCCTGCCGCTGCCGGAACTGGTCAAGCAAGGCTGGCTGACCCAGGAAAAGCTGGACGCCATCGTCGAGCGCACCCGTAAGGGCGGCGGCGAGATCGTCGCCCTGCTGAAGACCGGCTCGGCCTTCTACGCCCCGGCCGAGAGCGCCATCGCCATGGCGACCTCGTACCTGAAGGACAAGAAGCGCGTCCTGCCCTGCGCCACCTACCTGACCGGCCAGTACGGCCTGTCGGACCTCTATGTCGGCGTGCCGGTCGTCATCGGCGCCGGCGGCGCCGAGAAGATCGTCGAGTTCGAAACCAACGACGCGGAAAAGGCGATGTTCGCCGCTTCGGTCGCCTCGGTTAAGGGCCTGATGGAAGCATGCAAGGCCATCGACAGCTCGCTGGTCTAGGCCTCGTCGCTTAAGCGAATAAGGAAAGGGCGGCTCCTCGCGGGGCCGCCCTTTTGCTTTCCGGTTACTGCGTCTCGTCGGACTCCTGCGAGATCTCCTCCAGCGTCTTGCCGACCTGCTTGGACCCGTAATCCTTGGCCACGTCGCCCAAGGACAGGATGCCGGTCAGGTCGCCGGCGTCGTTCAGCACCAACAGGCGGCGGACCTGATGGTTGGCCATCTTGGCGGTCGCGTCGGCCAGGACGTCATCCTCCTTCACGCTCAGCACATCGCCGTCCGACATGGCGTCGGAGATGGGGCTGTCGAAGCTGCGGCCTTCGGCGACGACCCGCAGGACGATGTCGCGGTCGGTGACGACGCCCACCACCTTGCCGTCTTCGACGACGGGCACCACGCCGCTCTCGACCTTGGCCATGGTCTGGGCGACCTGGCGGATGCTGTCGGTGGGGCGGGCGATCGAGACCTGGCTGGTCATGGCGTCGCTGACTTTCATGGGGGGACCTCTTGAGTTTGAACTTGAGCTCCTAAAACCCGCCGCCGCCATCTCCCGTTCCGCTCATTGCGGTCCTATCTAGGCGCATCCCTCAAGTGGAGCTTCCCATGTCGATCTCGATCCATCAGGCCAGCGCGCCCGTGTTCATCCAAGGGCTGAAGGGCCTGAAAGGCGTGCTGACCAAGGCCGCCGCCCAGGTCGAGGCCAAGGGGTGGGACGCTGACGCCCTGCTGAAGGCCCGCCTGTATCCCGATATGTTCCCGCTGATCCGCCAGGTGCAGATCGCCACCGACTTCGCTAAGGGCTGCTGCGCGCGCCTGGCTGGGGCCGAGGTTCCGGCCTGGGACGATGTCGAGACCAGCTTCGCCGAACTGATCGCCCGCATCGACCGGGCCATCGCCTATGTCGAGGGTCTGGACGAGGCCGCCTTCGCCGGCGCCGAGGACCGTGACATCACCCTGACCCGCCGCGGCGAGACCAGCGTGGTCAAGGGCCTGGCCTATTTCCAGACCCAGGCCCAGCCGAACTTCTTCTTCCACGTCACCACCGCCTACGCGATCCTGCGCCACAACGGCGTCGAGGTCGGCAAGCGCGACTTCCTGGGCATGGCTTAGGCTCTAGCCCCCTCAACCCACCGCCTTCCTCGCCCTCGTGGCGAGGACCCATGGCGGGGCCAGGTTTTCAGCGCCTCGCGTGCTGAGCGATGGGTCCCAGGCACAAGGCCTGGGAAGGCGGGAATTGGTTGGGCGAGTCCGCATTCACCCGTGACTGTGGACTCTTTGCCCATTTCCATGCATAAGCCCCGGCTTCCGGCGCTTTATCAGCAGCGCCTCCACCGTCACGACCCCGGCCTGCTAGCGCAGGATCCATCCGGACGAGGACGGCGAGGACCCCCGTCGACGTGATCGTCCACGGGGGCTGATCGCGTTTGGAGCCGTGTATTCAACAGGGTTCGACATGTTCGACGGCCTTACAGAGCGACTTTCCGGCGTCTTCGAACGTCTCGGCGGTCGCGGCGTGCTGTCCGAGAAGGACATCGACGAGGCGCTGCGCGAGGTCCGCGTCGCCCTGCTCGAGGCCGACGTCGCCCTGCCCGTCGTCAAGGACTTCATCGCTAAGGCCAAGGAACTGGCCGGCGGCGAGGCGGTCATCCGCTCGGTCAAGCCGGCCGACCAGGTGGTCAAGATCGTCTATGACGGCCTGGTCGACATGCTGGGCGGCGACGTCCCGACCGGCCTGAACTTGGCGCTGAACCCGCCCAGCATCATCCTGATGGCCGGCCTGCAAGGCTCGGGCAAGACCACCACCACCGGCAAGCTGGCCCTGCGTCTGTCCAAGACCGAGCGCAAGAAGGTGCTGGTCGCCTCGCTCGACACCCGCCGACCCGCCGCCATGGAGCAGCTGGCCCTGCTGGCCAAGCAGGTCGAGGTCGAGAGCCTGCCGATCGTCGCCGGCCAAAGCGCCGTCGACATCGCCAAGCGCGCCGTCTCGGCCGCCAAGCTGGGCGGCTATGACGTCCTGATCCTCGACACCGCCGGCCGCACCACGCTGGACGAAGCGATGATGAACGAGGCGGCCGAGGTCGCCCGTATCGCCAATCCGTCCGAGACCATCCTGGTCGCCGATAGCCTGACCGGTCAGGACGCCGTGCGCACCGCCAAGGCGTTCCACGAGCGCCTGCCGCTGACGGGTCTGATCCTGACCCGCGCCGACGGCGACGGCCGCGGCGGCGCGGCGCTGTCGATGCGCCACGTCACGGGCCTGCCGATCAAGTTCCTCGGCGCCGGCGAGAAGATCGACCAGCTGGACGTGTTCGACGCTCGCCGCGTCGCCGGCCGGATCCTGGGTCAGGGCGACGTCGTGGCGCTGGTCGAGAAGGCCGCGGCCGACCTCGACCACGCCGAAGCCGAGCGCATGGCCAAGAAGCTGGCCAAGGGCAAGTTCGACCTCGACGACCTGGCCGCGCAGCTGCGCCAGATGCAGAAGCTGGGCGGCATGGAAGGCATTATGGGCCTCCTGCCGGGCGTCCAGAAGGTCAAGAAGCAGATCTCCGAGAGCGGGATCGACGACAGCATCTTCCGTCGCCAGCAGGCGATCATCGGCTCGATGACCAAGGAAGAACGCAAGAAGCCCGACATCCTGGCCGCCTCTCGCAAGCGCCGCATCGCGGCCGGCTCGGGCGTCGACGTCGCCGAGGTCAACCGTCTGCTCAAGCAGCACCGCCAGATGGCCGACATGTTCAAGGCCATGAGCAAGGACGGCGGCAAGGGCATGGCCCGCATGGCCCAGATGATGGGCGGCGGCGACATGGCCCGTCTCAAGAATTTGGGTGGCGGCAAACTTGCTTCCCCCGATCCCAACGCAGCGGGGGGCCAAGGCCTCTCGGGGCTGCCCGGTCTGCCGGGCCTGGGGACTGGCGGCGACGCCAAACCCAATCCTCTCTCCGGCCTGGGCCTGCCCGGCTTCAACCCGTTCAAGAAATAGAACTTTAGACCAAGGACTACCGCAATGCTGAAGATCCGTCTCGCCCGTGGCGGCGCCAAGAAGCGCCCGTACTACTCGATCGTCGTCGCTGACAGCCACTCGCCGCGCGATGGCCGTTTCATCGAGAAGGTCGGCACCTACAACCCGCTCCTCAAGAAGGACGACGCCAACCGCGTCACCCTGAAGGTCGAGTCGATCCAGGAGTGGCTCAAGAAGGGCGCCCAGCCGACTGATCGCGTCGCGCGCTTCCTGGCCGCCCAAGGCCTGACCACCTGGACCGCCGGCAACAACCCGCAGAAGGGCGCTCCGGGCAAGAAGGCCCAAGAGCGTTCGGCCGAGCGCGCTCAGCGCGAAGAAGACCGCAAGCAAGCCGAAGCTGACGCCAAGGTCGCCGCCGCCGAAGCCGCTGAAGCCGCCAAGGTCGCCGCCGCTGAAGCCGCCGCCGCTGCGGCCGCTGCTCCGGCCGTGGAAGAAGCTCCGGCTGAAGAGGCTCCGGCCGCTGAAGCCGCCGAAGCTCCGGCTGCTGAAGAAACCACCGAAGGCTAAGGGTTCCAGCGCCGCCGATCCTTGGTTTGCGGACCCCCTTTATCCTGATCCGATCATGAAGATCGGATCAGGAGGGGCCCCGGCCGGGTCGGCGGCGCGACTCTGTCTACGCGATGGCCGTTTCTCCCGATGATCCGCTGATCCTGGTCGGCCGCGTGGCCGGCGGCTTCGGCGTGCGCGGCGAGGTGCGGATCTCTACCTATACCGAAGACCCGATGAGCATCGCGGCCTTCAAGAGCCTGAAGCGCCAGGACGGCTCGCCCGCCCTGACCATCGCCTCAGCGCGCAAGACCAAGGACGGCGTTGTCTGTCGCTGTCCTGGCATTGAGACAAAAGAGTCCGCCGACGCCCTGCGCGGCCTACGCCTCTACGTCCCGCGCTCGGCCCTGCCCGAGCCCGATGAGGACGAATTCTACCTGACCGACCTCGTGGGCCTGACCGTCCGCCACATCGCTACCGACGTCCTGCTGGGCCGCGTGAAGAGCGTCCAGAACTTCGGGGCCGGCGATATCCTGGAGATCACCCCGGATCTTGGCGGCCCGACCTGGTACCTCCCCTTCACGCGGGCGGCTGTCCCCGAGGTAAAAATCGGCGAAGGTCTGATCCTGGCCGATCCGCCCGCTCTGGTGGGCGAGCACGAGGGGCCGTCGGAAGACGAAGAGCTCGGCGACCGGGACTGACTAGCCCTTAGGAGACCCCCAGCGATGTCGGACGGAAAGTGGCGGGTCACCGCATCGCGCCAGATCCACAAGGACCGCTGGATCAGCGTGCGCGCCGATGACTGCGTCACCGACGAAGGCACCGTGATCTCCCCCTACTACGTGTTGGAATATCCCGACTGGGTCGAGGTCGTGGCGCTGGACGCCGACAACAACGTCCTGTTGGTCAAGCAATACCGTCACGCCCTAGGCGACATCTCCATTGAGCTGCCGGCCGGCGGCATGGACCCCGGCGAGACAGATCCGGTGGAAGCAGCTCGGCGCGAACTACTGGAAGAGGCGGGCTGCGCGGGAACCCTCTCCCTCGTGGGCGAGACGCGCCCTAACGCTGGCACCCACACCAACCGCACCCACATCATCCTGGCGCGCGACGTCGTGAAGGTCGCCGAGCCTCAGGACGAACCCAGCGAGCGGATCGAAAGCATCTGGGTTTCTCTCTCCGAGGCGATCCGCATGGCCCTGGCCGGCGAGATCACTGTGGGCATGCAGGCCGCATCGCTGCTTCGCGGCCTGGCGGTCGCCAGCGTCGCAAGGATCGAGCCGGCCTGAAGCCTACTTCCGCACCCGCATCAGGCACTCCTGGGCCACCGAGGCCAGCAGCTTGCCGTCGCGGCTGAACATCTGGCCGCGCACCAAGCCGCGCCCTTGCGAGGCGCTGGGGCTGTCCTGGGCGAACAGGGTCCAGTCGTTGAAGTCGAACGGATGATGGAACCACATGGCGTGGTCCAGGCTGGCGCCCTGCAGGCCCGGCGTCGTCCAGATCAGGCCGTGCGGGCGCAGGGCGCTCTCCATGAACGCCATGTCCGAGGCGTAGGCCAGAGCCGCCTGCTGCATCTTGATGTCGTCGCCCAGCGGGGCCTTGGCGCGCATCCAGACGTTCTTGGTCCCGGATTTCCGGACCGGCGTGACGGGGTTCTGGGGATCTTCCCAGCGCACGTCCACGGGGCGCGGCTTCTTGGCATGGGCCAGCATCTTCGGATGAATCTGATCGCCCAGGCTCTCAAGATACTCGATCTCGGTCGGCAGGCTCTCGGGATCGGGCGCGTCGGGCATCTCCGATTGGTGCTCGAAGCCCTCTTCCGGCGTCTGGAACGAGCAGGCCAGGTTGAAGATCTGCTCGCCGTGCTGGATGGCGGCGACGCGGCGGGTCGTGAAGGTGCCGCCATCGCGGGCCCGCTCCACTTCGTAGAGGACCGGAGCGTTCACGTCGCCCGGACGGATGAAATAGGCGTGCAGCGAGTGGCAGACGCGGTCGGGCACCGTGCGATAGGCCGCCAGCAGGGCCTGGGCGATCACGAGGCCGCCAAAGATGCGGGGGAAGCCGTCGTTGGGGCTTACGCCCCGGAACAGGTTCACCTCGATCGGTTCGAGGTCGAGGATGTCGGCGAGGGTCTCGGTCGTCTGCATGGCGCAGTGCGATAGGCTCAGCTGTTCGCCGCCGCAAGTCGTCACCTTGCGTCAGGCCGTCGCGGCGCCCATCGTGATAGCGATGTCTTACTCGCCACCGATCGTCCACCACCCCGCCTTCCGCGCCGAGATGCCGGCGGGGCATCGCTTTCCGATGGACAAGTTCTCGCGGCTGGCCGCCGTTCTGGAGGCCGAGGGCGTTCCTGGGGCTGACGGCTTTGCGAAACCCGAACCGGCCGATATCGAGACCCTTCGCTTGGCTCACACCGAGGACTACGTCCGAGGCGTGGTCGAGCTGTCCCTACCGCCCGACGTGGTGCGCCGGATCGGCATGCCCAATACCGAAAGCGTCGCGACGCGCGCCCGAGCCGCAACTGGCGGTACCCTGCTCGCTGCGCGTCTGGCCCTGGAGCATGGGATCGCCTGCAACACCGCCGGCGGCAGCCATCACGCTTCGGCCGAGAGCGGGGCGGGCTTCTGTGTGTTCAACGACGTGGCGGTGGCGGCGAGGCGACTGCAGGCCGAAGGCTTGGTCGGCCAGGTGCTGGTCGTCGATCTCGACGTCCACCAGGGCGACGGCACCGCGCGGATCTTCGAGGGCGATCCCAGCGTCTTCACCTTTTCGATGCATGCGGAGAAGAACTTCCCGCACCGCAAGGCGGCCAGCGACCTCGACGTCGAGTTGGCCGATGGAACCGATGATGGGGCTTATCTGACAAAGCTGGATGAGATCCTGCCGGCGCTGCTTTCCAGCGTCCGACCGGACATCGTCTTTTTTAACGCGGGGGTTGATCCCCACGCGGACGACAAGCTGGGCCGGCTGTCGCTGACCGACGATGGGCTGGGGCGACGGGAGGCCCTTGTCCTGGGCGCTTGTCTCTCTCTTGAAATCCCCGTGGTCGGGGTCATCGGCGGCGGCTACGACGTGGATATTGATCGTCTGGCGGCTCGCCACGCCATCCTGCATCGGACGGCCAAGTCTCTGTATTCTCGTTAGTCTTTAAGTCGCCATCTCCGTCGGGGCGGCTCTCGAAAAGAGCGGCCCGACGGAGGTTACGCGGCGATCACTTACAGGCTCTGGGCGATCGAGCCGACGATGATCACGAGCGGAAGAACCGCCAGAACGAGCGAAGCGAAGCCAGACACGGCGGTGGTCTTCATGGTCATGGTCTTGATCCCTTTTTTCTCCGGCCGCCCCGTTGGCATCCGGTAATCAGGGATATAGGCGCTGCCCTTGGTTATTTCACGTTACCTTTGCTTCATTACGTCGATTTTAAGGAGGTTATCGCGGTAAATTCACATTACGCGGGAGTAATTTTACGTGATCGGCAAGTATCGGAACAAAATTTCACCGAACCCCAGTCCTTCGCCCACTTCTTTCGCCAGGTGAATGGCCGGCCGCAGGCCGCGCAGGGCTTGGACGGCAGATCGCCCTTGGCGACCGCCTTTCCGCCCTTGCGCGACAGCTTCATGCGCCCTCCTCGCTGGGCGCGACCAGAAAGAGACCGCGCAGGGTGGCGATCGGGGCCGAACGGGTTTCCTGCCAGGCCTCGACATGGACGTTAGCGATGCGGCGGCCCAGCTTCTTGATGCTGGCGCGGGCATAGGTGGTTAGCGGCCGGCCAGAGCGCAGGTACTCGATCGAAACGTCGATCGTGCGCGGCTGGCGCGTCATCGGCGCGGCCACCGACAGCTGCGCCAGCGCCGTCATCTCCATGAAGGCGCCCAGGACGCCGCCGTGGATGGCTGGCAACATGGGGTTACCCACGATGTGCTGGGCGAACGGCAAGATCGCGGTCATCTCGTCCCCGGCCAACTCTGCGCGCACGCCCAGGAAGCGAGCATAGGGAATGGACTCCAGCATCGAGACCAGGCGGCTGTCGGCGTCGCTCATTGTTCGGCTCCCCCTGTCCGGGCGCGGCTGATGCGCGACGGTTTGAGATTGGCGCCTGGCTTCTTTCCGGCGCTGGCGTCGAGCATGAAGGTCGCCTGGGCCGTGGCCACGGGATCTTCGGGATCGCGGTCGTAGGCCACGGCCCGGACGAAGGCGACCGAGCGGGTCAGCTTGTAGCAGTGGGCGCGCGCCAGGATGTCCAGCCCCGGCTCGGCCGGCCGCATGTAGTCGATGCGCAGGTCCAGGGTCGCGATCGAGGTCCAGGCCTCCAGGGCGGCGTGCACCGCCTGGCCGCTGGCGTGGTCCAGCAGGGTGGTCACCACGCCGCCGGCGATTACGCCCGTCTCTGGATCGCCGACGATTTCGGGCCGGTATGGGACCTTCAGCAAGGCCGTCGCGTCGCCGATCTCAAGCGTGGAGAAGCCCAGGGCCCGGGCTTGCGGACTGCCTTCGTTCATCGCCGTGGCGATTAGGCGGCTTTGTTCGTTGTCGCTCATGCCGTCTCCCTCAACAGGGATAGGCTTAGCCCGTCAGGCGTTGTCATATCCAGCCGTGATCAAACCCGAAGATCTTCTCTGTCCCCGGCCCGGAGGCCTCTACTGCCCACCGGGGGACTTCTACATCGACCCGGTCCGTCCCGTGGACCGGGCGGTGATCACGCATGGCCATGCTGATCACGCCCGCGCCGGCCATGGCGTCGCCGTCGCCACGCCGCAGACCTTGGCGATCATGGCCGTCCGCTATGGCGAAGGCTTCGCCGGCCGGCGAGAGCCCGTGGCCTATGGCCAGACCTATGCGCGGGACGGCGTCGAAGTGACCCTAGTCCCGGCCGGCCATGTCCTCGGCTCGGCCCAGGCGGTGGTCCGCTGGAAGGGCCTGACCATGGTGGTCTCCGGCGACTACAAGCGCCGGCGCGACCCAACCTGCGCGGCGTTCGAGCCCGTGCCGTGTGATGTCTTCATCACCGAGGCCACCTTTGGCCTGCCGGTGTTCCGCCATCCGGAAGACGCCGGCGAGATCCGCAGACTGCTCGCTTCAGTCGAGCAGTTTCCCGAGCGCTGCCACATCGTCGGCGCCTATGCGCTCGGTAAGGCCCAGCGGGTGATCCGCCTGCTGCGCGAGGCCGGCTGGGACAAGACGATCTTCGTGCACGGCGCGCTGGAGCGGCTCAATGCGCTTTACGAGGCGCATGGTGTCGAGCTTGGCCCTCTGGCGCCGGCGACCGCGTCGGGACCCAAGGAGGCCTTCGCCGGCCAGATCGTCATCGCCCCGCCCAGCGCTGTGGCCGACCGCTGGTCGCGGCGCTTCCCCGACCCGGTGGACTGCTTCGCCTCGGGATGGATGAGGGTTCGGGCCCGGGCGCGCCAACGTGGCGTCGAGCTGCCGCTGATCCTGTCCGATCACGCCGATTGGGACGAGTTGACGGGCACGCTGGCGGAGCTTCGTCCTGGCGAGGTCTGGATCACTCATGGCCGCGAGGAAGCGCTGGAGCGCTGGTGCGAGCTGGAAGGCTTGCCCGCTCGCGCGCTGCGGCTGGTCGGCTATGACGAGGAAGAAGGCGAGTAGCCCTCGGGCGCCGCGCCGACATAGCGCGCCCTGGGCCGGATCAGGCGGCCGCTCTGCAACTGCTCGATCGCGTGGGCGGTCCAGCCGGCGCTCCGGGCGGTCGCGAACAGGATGAAGGGCGCGTCGGCGGGCAGCTTCAGCGCCCGCGCCAGGCTGACCAGGGCGAAGTCGATATTGGGCGACAGGCCCGTCGCCGCCTCGGTCGCGGCGCGAAGCTCGGCTAGGAGCGGCGGGGGATCAAAGGCCGTCAGCAGCGCCGCCGCGCGAGGATCGCCGTCCGGATAGAGCGGGTGGTTGAAGCCTGGCATCGACGCGCCCCGCGACAGACGCGCCGCCACCGCATGGGCTGGATCGCGGCGCTCGGCCTCTTCGACGAACGCCTCGACCCGCGCGGCCATCCCGCCGTGCAGGGGTCCCGAAAGCGCCGACAGGCCCGCCAAGCAGGCCGCGGACAATGAGGCGCCGGTCGAGGCGGCCACGCGGGCGGCGAAGGTCGAGGCGTTCAGCTCGTGATCGGCTAGCAACACCAGCGCGCGACGGACCAGATCCGCGCCGGCGGCGTCGAGACCCCAAGCGGCGGCGAACCTGACATGGGCTGGCCCCTCGCCGGCCTGACCGGTGGCGGCGTCCACGACCGCCTCCAGAAGATCGGCGGCCTCCATGGCTAGGGCCAAGAACGCGCGGCCCCGCGCCGGGGGCTCCCGTCCGGCTCGGAGGGCGAGCGTCAGGAACAGCCGCTGGCGCGCTGTGTCCGCTTCCGGTGGCGGTGGTCGACGCGAGGCCTTTGGCGCCGCGCCGTGGCCGCCGCGTAAGAGGCTTCCGACATTCTCCAGCGTCAGGTCCTGCTCGGCGAGCTGGACGGCGTCGCGGCCGCGATACCAGAGCTTTCCACCCGCCACCGTCGTGATCGCGGAGGGCAGAACGGGTTCGCCCCAGGCGATGGCTTCGGCCGCGACATCGGCCGCGCGTCGCCCTCGCGCCTTCTTCTGGGCCAGGACGGCGACGTCGGAGGCCCGATAGAGGCTGCGGCGCGGGTCGCGCGGATGGGCGGTCGCTTCGATCCGACCTCGGCTGACATAGGCGTAAAGCGTCTGCGGACGGATGCCGAGCCGCTCCAGAACCTGATCCGCGTCCATCCAATCGGCCATATAGATTGATTATATTGATCAAGATTGACGATCAAGCCGGGGAGGCGCTCCTTCGCCGCGAAAGGAGACCGCATATGTCCGATGGTCTTGAGGGCGTCGTGGCTGCCCGCACTGTCCTGTCCGATGTCGATGGCGCCCGGGGCCGCCTGGTGATCCGAGGCTACGCTGTCGAGGATCTATCGGGGCGCACGCGCTACGAGGACGCCGCCCACCTGCTGTTCGACGGCTTCTTCGAGGATGCGGCCAGCGATCTCGCCCCGGCGCTCGGCGAGGCCCGCCTCCGCGCTTTCAAGGAAGTCGCGGCTCTGGACGAGGGTCTCGCGCGCCGGGACCCGGTCGAGGCCATGCGCGCTCTGATGGCACGCCTGCCCGATGGCGACGACCTGCCCACGGCCCTGCTGCTGATCGCCGCGCCCGCTGTCTTCACGCCTGCGGTGCTTCGGGTCGCCGCCGGCCACAGCCCCGTCGCCCCCGATTCGTCTCTTTCCCACACCGCCGACATCCTACGCATGACCCGGGGCGCGCCGGCGTCGGACGCCGAGGCCGCCGCGCTGGACGCTTACCTCGTCACGGTCTGCGATCACGGCCTGAACGCCTCGACCTTCGCCGCCCGCGTCGTCGCGTCGACCCGCGCCGGCCTGACCTCGGCGGTGCTGGCGGGTCTCTCGGCTTTGAAAGGGCCGTTGCACGGCGGTGCGCCGGGACCTGTGATCGAGATGCTTGACGCGATCGGGACGCCGGCCAATGCGCGGCCGTGGCTGGAGAAGGCCTTGGCGCGTGGCGACCGGCTGATGGGCTTTGGCCACCGCATCTATCGCGTCCGCGACCCGCGCGCCGACGCCCTCAAGGCCGCCGCGCGCAAGCTCGCCTCCGCCTCCAGCGCCCTGCCGGGTCGCCTGGCCTTCGCAGAGGCGGTCGAGAAGGCGGCGCTGGAGATCCTGCGCGAACACAAACCTGACCGGCCGCTGGACACCAATGTCGAGTTCTACACGGCCCTGCTGCTGGAGGCCCTGGGCTTGCCGCCGTCCAGCTTCACCTGTGTCTTCGCCATGGGCCGCGTCGCTGGCTGGATCGCCCACGCTCGCGAACAACTGGCCGGCGGGCGTCTGATCCGGCCGCAGTCGGTCTATGTGGGGCCTGAGCCCCGTATCGCCGCCTGAGCCGTCGCGAGTCGTTCGCGCTGGGGCAAGTCGGGCCGCCTTGCTAAAAGGCGGCCATGTCCCCGACCGCAAACTCCCCCGAAGTTCGCGCCGCTACCCGCCGGGTCGCCCTGCTGTCGGTGGCGACGGCGTCGATCCTGATCGTCGTCAAGGCGATTGCCTGGGTCGCCAGCGGCTCTGTCGCCATCCTGGCCTCGCTGTCGGACTCGTCGCTGGATCTCGTCGCCTCGCTGATCACCGTCTACGCCGTACGCTACGCGGCCGAACCGCCCGACGCCGAACATCGCTTCGGCCACGGCAAGGCCGAGGCCTTCTCCAGCCTGATGCAGGGCGGCCTCGTGTTCGCCTCGGGCGCGCTGATCGGACGGGAAGCGATCAACGCCCTGCTGCATCCGCGCCCGGTGGAGCATGGTCTGGCTGGCGTCGTGGTGATGCTGATTTCCATCGGACTGACCCTGGCCCTGATCACCGCTCAGACCCGCGTCGTGAGGGCCAGCGGTTCGATCGCGATCTCCGGCGACCGTGCACACTATGCGGCCGACCTAGCCTCGAATGCTGTCGCCCTGGTCGGCGTCGGCGCGGCGGCGTGGCTGGGCCTGCCCTGGCTGGACGCCGCCGCCGGCCTCCTGGTGGCGCTGTGGCTGATCTGGGGCGCGATCGGCGTGTTCCGCGAGGCGTCGGGCCAGCTGATGGACCGCGAGTTGCCGGAGGAAGAGCGTACCCGCATTGTCCAGTTGGCCACGGTCGATCCGCGCATCCTGGGCGTCCACCAGCTACGCACCCGCGCCTCGGGACCTTACGTTCATATGCAGATGCACGCCGATCTCGCCGCCGATATCTCGCTGGCCGAGGCGCATACGATCATGGTCGCCGCCGAGAACCGGCTGCTCAAGGCCTTCCCGTCAGCGGACATCATCATCCATCCCGACCCGCGGGGCCTGGCTGAAAAGCACGGCGGCGTCTTCGCCGAGAGCGTCGAGGGTTGAGTTTTCGGGGCGGAGCGGTACGGAACTCCGCATGAACGACATCCTCGCCCACCTGCCCCGCGCTTTCGCCGGAAAGACCGTTCTGGTCCTCGGCGACGTGATGCTGGACCGCTTCGTCTACGGTGCGGTCGACCGCATCTCGCCTGAGGCGCCGGTGCCGGTGATCGCGGTCGAGAAGGAAACCGCCATGCTGGGCGGGGCGGGCAATGTCGCGCGCAATGTCGCCGCGCTCGGCGCCAAGGCCGTGCTGATCGGGCTGGTCGGCCAGGACGAGGCCGGCGCGGCCCTGCGCGGCATGATCGACGGCGAGGCGGGCCTCGACGCCGAGCTGATCGCCGATGCCGGCCGTCGCACGACCGAGAAGGTCCGCTACATCTCGGGCTCCCACCAGATGCTGCGCGTCGATCGCGAGGATCGAGCGCCAGGCGATGCTCCGGCGCTGTTGACGGCCTTCAAGGCTCGGTTGGCGGCGGCTGACGTCGTGGTTCTGTCCGATTATGCCAAGGGCGTGCTGACCGACGCCGTGGTGCGCGAGGCGATCGCCGCCGCCCGCGCCGCCGGCAAGCCGGTCATCGTCGATCCCAAGAGCCGTGATTTCGCCCGCTATGACGGCGCGACTCTGATCAAGCCCAATCGCAAGGAAGCCGCCGAGGCGACCGGGATCGTCGAGAATAGCGACGAGGCCTCGGAAGAGGCTGGCGCGGCCATCCTCGCCATGGCGCCCGCGCTGGAGGCCGCGCTGATCACGCGCGGCGGGGCGGGAATGACCTTGTCGGTGCGCGGAGAGGCGCCGGTCCACCTGCCTGCAACGGCGGTGGAAGTGTTCGACGTCTCGGGCGCCGGTGACACCGTCGCCGCCACCCTGGCCCTGGCCGTAGCGGCGGGCGCCAGCCTGGTCGTGGCCGCGCATCTGGCCAACTTGGCCGGCGGCCTGGTGGTTGCCAAGCTGGGCACCGACGTCGTGACCGCCGCTGAGCTGACGGCGCGGGCGGGGTCCCAGCAGGGCGAGCCGGGCGAGATAAAGATCGCCGACCTGGCCCAAGCGCGCGATATCGTCGAAGGCTGGCGGGCGCGCGGCCTGAAGGTCGGCTTCACCAACGGCTGCTTTGACTTGCTGCACCCCGGCCACGTGTCGCTGTTGTCTCAGGCCAAGGCTGCTTGCGATCGGCTGATCGTGGGCCTCAACACCGACGCCTCGGTCTCCAAGCTGAAGGGGCCCACTCGGCCCGTGCAGAGGGAGCAGGGGCGCGCCACGGTGCTGGCCTCGCTGTCGTCGGTCGACCTGGTGGTGCTGTTCGACGAGGACACCCCGCTGACTTTGATCAAGGCGTTCAAGCCCGACGTCCTGGTCAAGGGCGCGGACTACACGGTCGAGACCGTGGTCGGCTCCGATGTCGTGCTAGGCTATGGCGGCAAGATCCTGCTGGCGGACCTCAAGCAAGGTCAGAGCACCACGGCGCTGATCGGCCGTATGAACGCGAAGACCTGATCGAAATCGCCGCGCAAAAGCCTGGTTTTCCTGAGTAATCGCGGTTCAGCAATCTCTTGTTAAGCAAAACGGCGCATCGCTCTTTCGATGCAGCCTGAGCGCACCTAAGGCATGAGCGTCGAACGCACCCTTCATCATTTCCCCCTGGACCCCGCCTCGCGACAGGTGCGTCTGGCGCTAGGCGAAAAGCGGCTGCCGTTCGTCGAGGTCCAGGTCCGCTACTGGGAAATGCCGCCCGAGTTCTCGGCGCTCAATCCATCCGGTCTGCCGCCGGTGCTGGTCGAGACGCGCAACCAGCGCACCGTGACCGCCTGCGAGACCCGGGCCATTCTCGAGCACATCGAGGAGACCGAACCAGAGCCGCCGCTGTTGGGCCGCGACCCGGCCGAGCGGGCCGAGGCGCGCCGGCTGCTGCAGTGGTTCGACCGCAAGTTCGACAACGAGGTCAACGGCTTCCTCCTGCACGAGAAGATGGAGAAGCGCCTGCTGCGCATGGGCGCGCCGGATTTGGCTGCGTTGCGCCAAGGGCGCGAGGCGCTGCGTATGCATCTGGGCTACATCGAGAGCCTGCTGCAGACCCGCGACTGGCTGGCCGGCCGGCGTATGAGCCTGGCCGACTTCGCCGCCGCCGCGCACCTGTCGGTGATCGACTATTTCGGCGACGTGCCGTGGAAAGACTTCCAGGCGGCCAAGACCTGGTACATGAAGCTGAAGTCGAGGCCGGCCTTCCGGCCCATCCTGGCCGATCGCTGGCCCGGCCTCGCGCCGGCCGCGCACTATGACGACCTCGACTTCTGAGCTGACCCCCCCAAAAGACTTTGGCGCGATCAAGGACGAGATCCGCGCCGAGGCCCTCGCGCTAGGGTTCTCGACCTGCGGTTTCGCCGATGCGTCGGCCGCCTGGCCGAACGGCGAATGGCTGCGGGAATTC
The DNA here is from genome assembly GCF_002737755.1 of Caulobacter sp. BP25. Lineage (GTDB taxonomy): Bacteria > Pseudomonadota > Alphaproteobacteria > Caulobacterales > Caulobacteraceae > Caulobacter. The sequence continues at coordinate 441,727 of NZ_PEGH01000017.1, read as the reverse complement.
GTCGAGGCCGATCGACACGGCGCCATGGGATGGATGGAGGAGACGCTTGAGCGGCGCTCGCACCCGACGGCCATGTGGACAGAGGCCAGGTCGGCGGTGGTTCTAGGCGTCAACTACGGCCCCGACATCGACCCGCTGGAGCAGCTGGCGCAAACCGATCGCGCGGCTATCTCAGTCTACGCCCAGGGCGACGACTATCACGACGTCATCAAGAAGCGGCTGAAGGTTTTGGCCGGCTGGATGCACCGCCGGTTCGGTCAGGACGTGAAGGTGTTCGTCGACACCGCGCCGCTGATGGAGAAACCACTGGCCCAGCGGGCGGGCCTTGGGTGGCAGGGCAAGCACACCAACCTGGTCTCGCGCCAGTTCGGCTCTTGGCTGTTCCTGGGCAGCGTGCTGACGACGCTAGACTTGCCGCCAGATTCGCCGGAGACGGACCACTGCGGCCGATGCAGCGCCTGCCTCGACATCTGCCCCACAAAAGCCTTCCCCGCGCCGCGCCAACTGGATGCGCGACGCTGCATCTCGTACCTGACCATCGAGCTTGCGGGGCCGATCCCTGCGGAGTTCCGCTCGGCGCTTGGCAACCGGATCTATGGCTGCGACGACTGCCTGGCCGTTTGTCCGTGGAACAAGTTTGCATCGTTGTCGAGCGAGGCGAAGCTGCAGGCGCGGGACGCTCTGAGGCAGCCGTCGCTGGCCGAGCTTGCGCTGCTGGACGACGCTGAATTCCGGGCGCTGTTCTCGAAGAACCCGATCAAGCGCATCGGCCGGGATCGGTTCGTGAGGAACGTGCTCTACGCAATCGGCAACAGCGGCGACGCCAGCCTGATGGCGGTGGTCGAGCCATTGCTCGCAGACCCCGCCCCAGTGGTGCGCGGGGCGGCGGTCTGGGCCGCGCGCCGGCTCCTGGGAGGCGCGGCGGCGGTCCTGAAAGGGCGCGAGGACGACGAAAGCGTCCTCGCCGAGTGGGCCTAAGCCTTCAGCGCCGCTTCCACCGCCACGCGAGCGGCCGCGCCGAGATCAACGCGCTTCAAGGCCAGGGCGACATTGGCGCGCAGCAGGCCGATCTTGTCGCCGCAGTCGTGGGTGACGCCTTCATAGACATAGGCGTGGAACGGCTGCTGTTGCATCAGCTTGGCCATCGAGTCCGTCAATTGGATCTCGTTGCCGGCGCCCTTCTCCTGGCTGGCCAGCAGGTCGAAGATCTCGGGTTGCAGGATGTAGCGACCGGCGATCGACCAGTTCGAGGGCGCCGTGCCCTTGGCCGGCTTTTCGACCATGCCGGTCATGGTCGCCAAGCGGCCGTCGACCTTGCCCGGGGCGACGATGCCGTACTTGTGGGTCTCGCTTTCGGGCACTTCCTCGACGCCGATGACGTTGCCGCCGCCGACCTTGTCGTAGACTTCAATCAATTGACCCAGGGCGGACGGATCAGCATCGACGATCACGTCGGGCAGCATGACCGCGAACGGCTCGTCGCCGATGATGTCACGGGCGCACCAGACGGCGTGGCCCAGGCCCAGCGGGGCCATCTGGCGCACGAAGCTCATCTCGCCCGGCTTGGGCAGCTCGGCGCGAAGCTGATTGAGGATGTCGATCTTGCCCTTGGCCTCGAGTTGGGCCTCAAGCTCGACCTGGTGGTCGAAATAGTCCTCGATCGCGCCCTTGGAGCGGCCGGTGACGAAGACGAAGTGCTCGATGCCGGCCTTGCGGCCTTCTTCGACGATGTAGGACAGGATCGGCCGATCGACGACGTTCAGAAGCTCCTTCGGCGTGGTCTTTGTGCCGGGAAGCACGCGGGTGCCCAGACCAGCGACGGGAAGGACGGCTTTACGAACGGGTTTCATGAGCGGCTCGTCTAGTGTTGGGAGGCCGTTCTAGAAAAGCTGGCGACCGAAAGCCACCATTGTTCCGTGAAATCGTTGGCGGAATGGGTTTGGGGTGGAATACCCCGCCGTCCGTGCTAGCTGAACGGCCAGCTTCGCCTGAGGTTTATCCATGATCCGTCGCGCCCTTCTCGTAACCATCGCCGCCGCTGGTCTGACCCTGGCCGCTTGCGGGCCTAGCAAGAAGGCGCAGGAAAACCTCGCTGCGGCCGACGCCTTCATGGCTAAGAACGCCAAGGAGCCGGGTGTCGTCACCTTGCCGCAGGGCTTGCAGTACAAGGTCGTGCGCGAGGGACCGAACGGTGGCATGCATCCCACGACCGCCGACGAGGTGAAGGTCCACTACGAGGGCAAGCTGCTGGACGGTACGGTGTTCGACAGCAGCTATGAGCGCGGCGTGCCGGCCGTGTTCCCGCTGGACGGCCTGGTGCCGGCCTGGGTCATCGCGCTGCAGCGCATGAAGGCGGGCGACGAATGGATCCTCTACGTGCCGCCGGCCCTCGGCTACGGCGCGCAGGACAAGGGTCCGATCCCTGGCAACAGCGTGATGATCTTCCGGATCGAGCTTTTGGACGTGAACCGGATCGGCCCGGGTAAGCCCAAGGAATAGGCCTCCGCGGCCCTAGACGGCGCGGGGCGGGTAGCCGCTCTCGCGCAGGGCGTCCATGACTTCCTGGGTGTGCTGGGCGTCGCGGGTTTCGATCGTGATGTCGAACTCCGCACCCTTGGCTGGCACGTCCAAGGCGAGGCGGTTGTGGTTCACCTCGATGATATTGGCGCCCATCGTCCCGATGACGGAGGCCACGGTCGACAACAGGCCCGGGCGGTCGTCGCCGATGATCCGCAGGGAAACCAGGCGTTGGGCGCGGACCAGTTCGCGGGTCAGGACCGAGGCCAGCAGGCGGGTGTCGATGTTTCCACCGCACAGGATCAGGCCGCACTTCTTGCCCCGGAACCGCTCCGGATAGGCCAGCAGGGCGGCCAGCGACGCCGCCCCGGCGCCTTCGGCGATCGTCTTCTCGACATTGCAGTAGAGCGACACGGCCTGCTCCAGGTGCGGCTCTTCCAGCAGAAGCACGTCGTCGATCAGCGGTCGGACGACGCCGTAGGTCAGGTCGCCGACCTGCTTGACCGCCACGCCTTCCGCGATGGTCTGGCCGCCGCAGTGGGCCGCGACGCCGCGCATACGGGCGGTGAAGGAGGGGTACATGGCCGGCTCGCAGCCAATGATCCGGATGTCGGGCTTGAGCGCCTTGGCCGCCGTGGCTACGCCGCTGATCAGGCCGCCGCCACCGATCGGCACGGGCAGGACCTCCAGGTCCGGCGCGTCCTCGAGCATTTCCAGCGCGATCGTGCCCTGGCCGGCCATGATGTCGTAGTCGTCGAACGGGTGGACAAAAGTCAGGCCCTGCTCAGCGCAAAGCTTGCGGGCATGGGCGTTGGCGTCGTCATAGGTCTCGCCCTCGATCACCACGGTCGCGCCAAAGTCGCGGGTGTGCTGCACCTTCACGAAGGGCGTGGTCTTGGGCATGACGATGGTGACGGGCACGCCCAGGCGCGCGCCGTGATAGGCAAGGCCCTGGGCATGGTTGCCGGCGCTGGCGGCGATGACACCCTTGGCCTTTTCGGCCTCGGACAGCAGCATCAGCTTGTTCAGCGCGCCGCGCTCCTTGTAGGCGGCGGTGAACTGTAGGTTCTCGAACTTCACCCAGACTTCGGCGCCGGTGATCTTCGAGAGTGTCTTGGAGTGACGGCACGGCGTGCGCTCGATCTGGCCCTTCAGGCGGCCGGCGGCGGCTTGGATGGCGGCGAGGTCGAGGGTCATCGGATCAGCACTCTGTCGCGGCGAAGTAGGGCCGTGGCGGGGCTCTAACACGGCCAAGCCATCCGGGCCCACCCCTTTAGGACGCCGTTTCGAGCAGCTTTTCGATCGCCGACCACGCTTCCGGCTCGGTCAGCATCGGCGCGTGGCCGACCCCCGGAACCTCCGCGTAGGCCATGTGAGGCGCGGCGGCGCGCATCCGCTCGACGATCGCGGGGTCGATCAGGTCGGAAATGGCCCCGCGCACCAGCAGCAGCGGGCGGTCCTTCGCCAGGGCGCGGAACAGTGGGTACATGTCCGGCGGAGCCAGGGCCTGCCCGCCTTCCGCCTGGGTCTTGGTGGCGGCTTCGGCGGCGGCCTTGATCGGCGCGGAGATATCGGGGTCGTAGGCCAGGACGAAGCCGCCATCCCTTTCGTCGAACAGTCGGCGGGCGAACACCTCCCAGTCTTTCGGACCATAAGCCGGGAACGCCGCCACGTTGATCGCCTTGGCGTAAGCGACCGCGTCCGCCCATGTCTCGAAGCGGCTAGCCATGCCCGCATAGCCAGCGATGCGGGCAAGGCCGATGGGCGACAATTCCGGGCCGACGTCGTTCAGCACCGCCGCAGCGATCGCGTGGGGTATGATCGACGTCAGCACCATCGTGATCAGGCCGCCCATGCTGGTTCCGACGAACACGGCCTTCGCAATGCCGGCCGCTTGTAGCAGCGAGACGATGTCAGCGGCATAGGTTCCCGGATGGTAGTTCATCGGGCTGGGATCGCGGGACGAAAGCCCTCGACCGCGCACGTCCACCGCCAGTACCCGCCGACCGGTCGCGGCGATCTTCGGCGCCAGATTCTCGAAATCACGAGCGTTGCGAGTCAGGCCGTGGATGCAGATCACCGGCAGCTTCTGGTTCTTGCCGTGAGGCGCGTAGTCCCGGGCGTGCAGCGGCAAGCCTTCGGGCGAGGTCCAGAAGAAGTCGGTGACCGCTTGCATCTCAGCCCTCGTAGGTGAATGGCGAGTCGATCTCGCCCAGCAGCGGCGCGGCGTTATCGCGGTCGTTGGCGGAGATCTCAGAAGCGGGAACCGGCCATTCGATCCCGATCGCCGGATCGCTCCAGCGTACTGCGCCTTCGGCTTGAGGCGCGTAGTAGTCGGTGACCTTGTAGAGCACTTCGCAGGCGTCGGTCAGGGTGACGTAGCCGTGGGCGAAGCCCTTGGGAACGAGCAGTTGCTGGCGGTTCTCGGCCGAAAGCTCGGCGCCCACCCACTGGCCATAGGTTGGCGAGCCTTTGCGGATATCGACCGCCACGTCGAAGATCGCGCCGACCACGCATCGCAGCAGCTTGTCCTGGGCATGCGGCGGCTTCTGATAGTGCAGGCCGCGCTGTATGCCGCGCGTCGTCGAACGGACATGGTTGTCCTGCACGAACGCCGCCTTGAAACCGGCCTCTTCGAGCGCCGACTGGCGGAAAGTCTCGGAAAACCAGCCGCGCTCATCGCCATGGCGCGCGGGCGTGATAAGCAGAACTTCGGGGATCGCCAGCGGCGTGATCTTCATAACGCGTACTTTGCTTTGAGAAACGACCGGTCACCGATGCCGCCTGAGACGATGGAAGACAAGAGCGCTCCGACGGTAACGGTGGTGATCGTGTCCTACCAGAGCGGTCCGACCCTGGCCGAATGCTTGTCGCGACTGGAAACCCAGACCTTCTCCGACTTCGAGACGATCCTGATCGACAACGCCTCGACGGACGGGGCGCCGCAGGCCGCGGCCAAGGCACATCCGTTGGTCGATTTCGTGGAGGCCGGCGCTAACCTCGGCTTCGCGGCGGGCAACAACCTGGCCGCCCGGCGGGCCAAGGGGCGGTGGCTGGCTCTGCTCAATCCCGACGCCTATCCCGAACCCAACTGGCTTGAAGAGCTGATGGCGGGCGCTGCGCGTCACCCGACGGTGAAGAGTTTCGCGTCTCTGCAGCTCTCCGCCGATCGGCCCGGCCTGCTGGACGGGGCAGGCGACAACCTGACGAGCGCTGGCATCCCGTTCCGGGGCGGCTATGGTCGGAAGGCGCCGGCTTCCTTGCCCGAAGGCGAGGTGTTCTCAGCCTGCGGCGCGGCGATGTTGATCGACCGCCAGCTATTCCTAGAGGTGGGCGGCTTCGACGAGCGCTACTTTTGTTACTGCGAGGATGTCGACCTCGGCTATCGCCTGAGGCTGCTGAGCCAGCCGACCCTGCTGCTGCCCAAGGCCAAGGTCGCCCATGTCGGCTCTGCGAGCACGGGCGTCCGGTCCGACTTCGCCATCTTCCACGGATCGCGTAATCGCATCTGGACTTTCCTGAAGAACACCCCGGGCTGGCTGTTTCCCGTCACCCTGCCGCTGCACGCGGCAGTGACGGTTGGGCTGCTGCTGCTGCACTGGCGACGGGGCGACGTTGGCCCCGCCATCCGAGGGATCAAGGCCGCCCTGAAGCGTGACGACTTGGACGCTGTCATGGCCAATCGGCGCGTCATCCAGACGAAACGGAAGGCCTCCCCAGGCGCGATTCTGAGGGTGATGTCGATCGACCCGGCGGCGTTCGTCGGGCGTCGGTTCGTGATCCGGAAAGCGCGAAACCTCTAGACCGAGAGGTCCTCGACCAGGCGGCGCATGAAGGCCGCACCGCGCTGCATCTGGCTGATCTCGACATATTCGTCGGGCTGGTGCGCCTGATCGATTGAGCCGGGACCGCAGATCACAGTCGAGAAGCCCGCGCCCTGGAACTGCCCGGCCTCGGCCGCGTAGGGCACGACGCGCGGTGGGCCGTTGTCGCCGGCCAGCTTGCGGGCGAAGGCCTCGGCGACGCCGTCCTCCTCCGGCGCGAAAGCCGGAGTCAGCGAGCGACGCTCGACCCTCACGCCGCCCTCCGGCGCCTTGGCCTTGATCTCCATGTCCATCGCACGCGCCGCCGTGAAGAAGTCGGCCAACAGCGCTTCAGGGTCCATGCCCGCAGGCGTGCGCAGGTCAAACACGAAGACGCACTCTCGCGCCAGGATGTTGACGGCCGTGCCGCCGTTGACCTGGCCTATGGTCAGGGTGGCGCCCTTGGGCGTGAACGGCGAGTTCGGATCGGCTTCATGCTCCAGCCGTTCGGACAAAGCGACGAGCATGGCCATCAGCTTGATGGCCGCCATGTTCGCCGAGACGCCCAGATGCGTCAGGCTGGAATGGGCTTCGCGGCCCGTGACGGTGACGATGAAGCTGGCGATGCCCTTGTGGGCCCGCACGGCGACCATGTCGGTCGGTTCGCCGACCACGACGAGGGCGGGCCGGGGAAGCTCTCGGGCGATGACGTCGATCATATCCGGCGCGCCCAGGCAGCCGACCTCCTCGTCGTAGGAGAGGGCCAAATGAACTGGTCTGCTCAGAGTCGCCTTGGCGAGATCGGGCGCGGTCGCCAGAGCGAGCGCCAAAAAGCCCTTCATGTCGCAGGTTCCGCGCCCATAGAGCCGGCCGTCGCGTTCCGTCAGCGTCCAAGGATCGCTGGACCACGGCTGGCCATCGACCGGTACGACGTCGGTGTGACCCGACAGCACGACCCCGCCCTCGACAGCCGGGCCGATCATGGCCATCAGGTTCGACTTGGTCCCATCGGCGTTGGGAATGCGCCGCGAGGGCACGCCCAGATCGGCCAGATAGCCCTCGACCCACTGGATCAGCTCCAGGTTCGAGCGTCGCGAGGTGGTGTCGAAGGCCACCAGCTTGGCCAGGATGTCGATGGCGCGGTCGGACAGAACTTCGGAAGAGGAGATCATGGGGCGAGCCTAGACCCGTTCACCCCGCGACGCCTACCCGACTTGATCCCGTCGTCTTCCATTGATCTTTGGAGGGGCAAGACCATGCGCACTCGTGGGCCGATTGGCCGCCTCACGAGCGATTTCATGCCCTGGCGGCGTGACTGCGGGCTTTTCTTGGCGGCCACGGTTCTCTAGAGGGAGCGAACCATGATCCTGACCCTCTCCTGTCCCGACCAGCGCGGCATCGTCGCCAAGGTGTCCGCCTTCCTCTACGAGCGCGGCTGCAACATTCTCGACGCCCAGCAGTTTGACGATCAGGAGACCGGTCAGTTCTTCATGCGGGTGGTCTTCGACGCCGACGGCGCCGATCGCGCGGCGCTGCGCGATGAGTTTGGGGCGCTGGCCTCCACGCTGGCCATGAAGTGGACCCTGCGCAATCGGACCGAGCGCTATCGCGTGCTGCTGCTGGCTAGCAAGTTCGACCACTGTCTGGCCGATCTCGTGTACCGCTGGCGCATCGGTGAGCTGCCGATGGACATCACCGGCGTGGTGTCCAACCATCCGGCCGAGACCTACGCCCACATCGACCTGTCGGACCTGCCTTTCCACCACCTACCGGTGACCAAGGAGACCAAGTTCGAGCAGGAGGCCGAGCTCTGGAAGCTGATCCAGGAGACCCAGACCGACATCGTCGTGCTCGCCCGCTATATGCAGGTGCTGTCGGAAGGGCTGTCGGCCAAGCTGCAAGGCCGCTGCATCAACATCCACCACTCGTTCCTGCCGGGCTTCAAGGGCGCCAAACCCTATCACCAGGCCCACGCTCGCGGCGTGAAGCTGATCGGCGCCAGCGCCCACTACGTGACCGGCGACCTCGACGAAGGTCCGATCATCGAGCAGGACGTCGAGCGGATCAGCCATCGCGACACGCCCGAGGATCTGGTGCGCAAGGGTCGCGATATCGAACGCCGCGTGCTGGCGAGAGCTCTACGCTACCGTCTGGAAGACCGCGTTCTGCTGAACGGCCGCAAGACCGTGGTGTTCACCGACTAGCCCACGGCTTGGCCTCTCTGGTTGCAAGGATACTGAGAACTGGAGTACGGGGCTTCTCTCTTGAGGCGCCCGAGGCTTTCCAGCGCATGCTGCAGCAGAATCTCCGCGTGATGGTGACCGGCGGGTCGGGCTTCATCGGATCAGCCATGTGCCGCCATTTGGCCGGCCAGAACGACGTCGCGATCCTCAATTTCGATAAGCTGACCTATGCCGCCTCGCCGGCCAGCCTCGCCATGCTGGAGGGCAAGGCCGACTATCAGTTCGTTCAGGGTGATGTCGCCGACGCAGCTGCCGTCTCGGCCGCGATCAAGGCTTTCCGCCCCAACGTGGTCATGCACCTGGCCGCCGAGAGTCACGTCGACCGCTCGATCACCGGCCCGGGCGAGTTCATCCAGACGAATATCGTCGGCACCTATGTCACGCTTCAGGCGGCGCTTGAGCACTGGCAGAGCCTGGAAGGCGAGGAAAAGGACCGCTTTCGCTTCCACCACATCTCGACCGACGAGGTTTTCGGCAGCCTGGGCGCCGAGGGCCTGTTCTCCGAGACAACGCCCTACGATCCGCGCTCACCCTATTCGGCCTCGAAGGCCTCGTCAGACCATCTGGCCCGCGCCTGGCATCATACTTACGGCCTGCCGGTCGTGGTTTCGAACTGTTCGAACAACTATGGGCCCTATCACTTCCCCGAGAAGCTGATCCCCCTGGTCACGCTGAACGCGCTGGAGGGTAAGCCGCTGCCTGTCTACGGCAAGGGCGACAACGTCCGCGACTGGCTGCACGTGGAGGATCACGCCCGCGCCCTGCACATGATCGCCACCAAGGGCGTTCCTGGTGAAAGCTACAATGTCGGCGGCCGCAACGAGCGCACGAACCTGCAAGTGGTCGAGGCGATCTGCGACGTGCTCGACGAGTTGCGTCCGCTGCCGGGACGTAAGCGCCGCGAACTGATCACCTTCGTCGCCGATCGGCCAGGCCACGACGCCCGCTACGCCATCGACGCCACCAAGCTCGAAACGGAGCTGGGCTGGAAGGCTCAGGAAACGTTTGAGACCGGTCTGCGCAAGACCGTCCAGTGGTATCTGGACAACGAGTCGTGGTGGGCGCCGCTGCGCGAGCGCTACGCCGGCCAGCGCCTGGGCCTGAAGACCGCCTGATGGCCAGTCCGCGCATCGCCCTGTTCGGCGCCAACGGCCAGCTGGGCTCGGACATCGTCGCGCTGGCGGACCAGCGTAGTCTGGACTTGGTCGCCGTGACGCGCGCCCAGATCGATGCGGCGGACTCTTCGGCCAGCTTTGACGATCTCCACTTCGACATCGCCATCAACTGCGTTGCCGTCACGCGCGTTGACGACTGCGAGAAGGACCCCGCGCCGGCCGTCGCGATCAACGCCCATTTCGCGGGCCGCCTGGCCAAGGCCTGCGCCGCCAAGGGCGCGCGCCTGGTCCAGGTCTCGACCGACTACGTCTATGGCGGCCAGTCCCAGCGTGAGCCTCTGTCGGAGGAGGTCGGTCGCGCGCCGGTCAATGTCTACGGCGCGACCAAGGCGCTGGGCGAGGATCTGGCGCGCCTGGACCATGATGACGTCATCATCGCCCGCGTCGCTTCGCTCTTTGGCGTGGCCGGAGCCAGCGGCAAGGGCGGCAATTTCGTGGAGACCATGCTGCGGCTGGGCGGTGAGCGCGGCCGTCTGACCGTGGTCGACGATCAGGTCATGTCGCCGACCGCTTCCTGGGACGCTGGCGAGGCGATCCTGGACCTGATCGCGGCGCAGGCGCCGGCGGCCGACTACCACGTCGTCAATTCTGGCGCCGCCAGTTGGTGGGACTTCGCCTCGCGGATCATCGAGAGGGCCGAGGTCGCCGCCGAGGTCGCGCCTATCCCGACCAGCGCCTTTCCAACCCCCGCGCGGCGTCCGCCCTATAGCGCGCTGTCCAACGCCAGGTTGGCTAACGTCATTGGCCGGCAGATGCCGCACTGGACTGACGCGCTGGATCGCTATCTCCGCACCAAGGGGCGCCTCTGATCGCGCCTCAAATCCTCCACGATCATCGCGTTGAACCGCCATTCTCCGCGCGAAAGGCTTCACGCTCCGCGCAAATCCGCTCTAGGCTCGACCGTCAGGACTGAAAAAGAAGACGTTATGAAGGGTATCATCCTCGCCGGCGGGTCGGGTACGCGCCTCCACCCGGTGACCATGGCGATCAGCAAGCAACTGCTGCCGGTCTTCGACAAGCCGATGATCTACTATCCGCTGTCGGTCCTGATGATGGCCGGCGTGCGCGACGTGCTGATCATCTCCACACCCCGCGATCTGCCCCTGTTCGAAGGTCTGCTGGGCGACGGCGCGCGGTGGGGTATCAATATCAGCTACGCCGAGCAGGCCAGCCCCAATGGCCTGGCGGAAGCCTATCGCATTGGCGCGGACTTCGTCGGGAACGAGCCCAGCATCCTCGTCCTGGGCGACAACCTGTTCTACGGCGCGGGTCTGGGGCGTCTGCTGCAGGGCGCCAAGGACCGCTCGATGACTGGCGCCAGCGTGTTCGCCTACTTCGTCAACGACCCGCAGCGCTATGGCGTTGTCGAGTTCGACGCCGACGGCAAGGCCATCTCCATCGAGGAGAAGCCGCAGAACCCGCGTTCGAACTGGGCCGTCACGGGCCTCTACATGTACGACAATCGCGTGGTGGACTTTGCTCGCGATCTGAAGCCCTCGGCGCGCGGCGAACTCGAGATCACCGATATAAACCGCCTCTATCTCGAGGCGGGCGCTTTGTCGGTCGAGCGCATGGGCCGCGGCTTCGCCTGGCTCGACACGGGAACCCACGACAGCCTGCTGGAAGCTTCCGAGTTTGTTCGCACGCTCGAACACCGCCAGGGCCTGAAGATCGGCTGCGTCGAGGAAGTCGCCTACCAAAACGGCTGGATTTCGAGCGAGCAACTGCTGGGCCTGGCCCACGATCTGAAGAACTCGCCCTATGGAGCCTATCTTAAGATGATCGCTTCGCAGGGCTGATCTACGACCTCGACCCGCTGGAAAATGGCCTCGGCGTCGGCGACAGTCCTCGCCGACAAGAAGGTCCATCGGGAGGTCTCGTGTCCAAGAGAACAATTCAAGCCGCTTTCGCGGCGGCGTTGCTGGTTGTTCCGGCGAGCCCAGCCCTGGCGCGTCAGGCTCCGGCGGCGGTCGTTCAGTCGGCCGAGGTGACGATCGACAGGGCGCGGATCGACGCGGCGCTGAAGGCCATGGTGGACAGCGGCCGCGCCGTTGGTGTCTCGGCCCTGGTCTGGCGGGACGGGCGCGAGCGCTATTTCGGGACCGCCGGCATGGCGGATCGCGAGGCGGGCAAGCCTATGCGCCGCGACACCCTGGTGCAGATCTTCTCGATGACCAAGCCGGTTACCGGTGTGGCGCTGATGCAGCTTTGGGAGCAAGGCAAGTTCGCTCTCGATGATCCCCTCTCGCGCTACCTGCCGGAGTTCGCCGACACCAAGGTGATCGACGGGCAGGGCGGCGTGCGCCCGCCCGCGAGACCGATCCTGATCCGAGACGTTCTGCGCCATACGGCCGGCTTTTCGTATGGGATGCGCGACACGGCCGCCGATGAGGCGTTCCGGGCGGCTGATCCCCTGAACCTTAAAGTGGATCTGGCCGAGTTCGGGCGGCGGCTCGCCAAGGTTCCGCTTCTGCATGACCCTGGCGAGCGCTGGAACTACAGCGCGGCCGTGGATGTTCAGGCGCTACTGGTCGAGAAGCTCTCTGGTCAGCCGTTCGAGGCCTATGTGAAGGCGCACATTCTCGATCCGCTGGATATGAGGGAGACCGCCTGGACCCAGCCCGAGACGGCCTTCCCGCGTTTGGCTGCTGTCTACAACAAGGGGCTCGACGGCAAGCTCATCAGGGAGGACAGCGCCGAGACGCGGCGCATGAATTTTGATCCGGCTCGACGCATGACGATGGGCGGCGCGGGCCTGGTGGCGTCGATCGACGACTATGCCCGCTTCTCGCGGATGCTGCTTGGCGAAGGGGCGTTGGACGGCGTGAGGATCCTCCGCCCCTCGACCGTGCGGCTGATGGCGACGGATCATCTTGATCCGCGCGTGACCGATCGCTGGTGGTTGCCTAGCAAGGGGGCGGTCGGCTTTGGCTTCGACTTCGCCGTGCGCACGAAACAGCCGCAGGCCGCGACAGAAAACCGGGGCGCTGTGGGAGAGTTCTTCTGGGACGGGCGCGACAGCACGCTCTTCTGGGTCGACCCGGCCAACAGGCTGACAGCCGTGTTTTTCGTTCAGACCTATCCGTTCGACGCCACCTTGCACCATGACCTCAGGGCGGCGGTCTATGGCGCCGGCTATCTTGGCCCCAAGGGTGACTAGGGCCTTGTTTGGGCCTTGAGATCTCGTGGTCTCGACGCGCAGCCCTTGAGGATCTCATCGTCGATCCGAACCTCCGCGAGGTAATCGTAGCGTCGGTCCGACATGCCATCAGAACAATCGCCGGGGGTCAGGCGCAGGATGAGGCGCCGACCGTCGATACGTGCATCGAACACACCATCTTGGCCTTCGGTCTTCAGGGTCGCGTCTGTCGCCGCCTGATCCGGATGGCCTGGTCGCGATAGCGTCAGGCGGTTGGCGTGAATCTTCACGCTCCAGAACGGCTCGGTCCCGAGGGCGTCGAAATCCCCGGAATAGTCCGGCTCCACGAGAGCTGGCGCGTCCGCCGGCGGCGCGGCGTGGTCGGTCGAGCCCATGGGCGACTGGCCGCAGGCGGATATCAACAGCACGACGGTGGCGAGGGCGGCGGCGCGCACGACTTGGCTATCCCCTTGGGTCGGTGAGAGGCTAGACTCCCTGGCGATGAATCGAAACCCGCGCCCCACCTTTCTGGAGTTCTTCGCCGGCGGAGGCATGGCGCGTCTCGGCCTGGGCGACGGCTGGACCTGCGCCTTCGCCAACGACTTTGATCCGGTGAAGGCCGCCACTTATCGCGTCAATTTCGCCGACGCCGGCAGCCACTTCCAGCAGGGCGATGTCTTCGCCCTTTCCGCCGAGGCCCTGCCCGTGGCGGATGTGGCTTGGGCTTCCAGCCCCTGCCAGGACTTCAGCCTCGCCGGCGCCCGGGCGGGCCTGGCGGGTGGCAAGTCTTCGGCGTTTTTCGGCTTCTGGACCTTGATGAAGGCGATGTCGGCCGAGAGGCGGGCGCCGCCGGTGATCGTTATCGAGAATGTCGTGGGGCTTCTGACTTCGCGTCGTGGCGATGACTTCACCGCGCTATGCGGCGCGCTGAGCGAGGAGGGTTATCGCTTCGGCGCGCTTGAGATCGACGCGGCCGCCTTTGTCCCACAATCGCGACCTCGCGTGTTCGTGGTCGCCACGCGCCTGCCCACCGCCAACCTGGAGGGCGCTAGCGCCTTTCATAGCCGCGCTATTCGCGAGGCGGCTGCTCGGCTACCTGAAGATCTTCAGGCGCGCTGGATCTGGTGGGGTATTCCTTCGCCTCCGAAGCGCAACACCGATCTCGCTGCCCTGCTTGAGCCCGATCAGTCGGTGACCTGGCATCCGGCCGAACGGACCGAAGCTTTGCTGGCCTTGATGGCGCCTTCGCATCGTCAGGCGGTTGAGGCGCGGGTCCAGGCGAGGGGGCGGTCGGTGGGCGCGGTCTTCCGCCGTATGCGCGGCGGCCAGCAACGCGCCGAGGTGCGGTTCGACGGCCTCGCGGGGTGTCTGCGTACGCCGCGGGGCGGTTCGTCTCGGCAGACCCTCCTGGTGGTCGATCAGGGCCAGGTTCGTTCCCGTCTTCTGAGTCCGCGCGAGGGCGCTCGCCTGATGGGCTTGCCGGATAGCTATCAGCTCCCGGCGTCCCAGACCTCTGGGCTGCAGATTGTTGGCGATGGGGTGGCGGTTCCGGTCGTGCGGTGGCTCGCCGAAACCCTCTTGGAGCCGCTCGTCTATAGCAAAACTGCAAGCCTTGCCGCCGAATGACCTCCTGACAGCCGAGGGATAGGGGGCTAGGGTGCGCCGCTTCCCGCAACCCCAAGGCTCCGAGGTGTTCCGATGGACGACGCTTCCTCCCTCTATGACGCCGCCCGCTTCAAGCGCGCGGGTCGCGGCAAGATTTATGACTCGATCATCGACACGATCGGCGACACCCCCCTGGTGCGCCTGCCGCGTCTGTCCGCCGAGTTGAAGCCCAAGGGCGAGGTGCTGGCCAAGCTGGAGTTCTTCAATCCGATCAGCTCGGTCAAGGACCGGATCGGGGTCTCGATGATCGAGTCTCTCGAAGCCCAGGGCATCCTGAAGCCGGGCTCCACGATCGTTGAACCGACCAGCGGCAATACCGGCATCGCCCTGGCCTTCGTCGCGGCGGCCAAAGGCTACAAGCTGACCCTCGTCATGCCGGAGAGCATGTCGATCGAGCGCCGCAAGATGTTGCTGTTGCTGGGCGCTAAGCTGGAGCTGACTCCGGCCGAGAAGGGGATGCGCGGCGCCGTCGCCCGCGCCCAGGAGCTGATCGAGGCCACGCCCGGCGCGGTCATGCCGCAGCAGTTTGAGAACGGCGCCAATCCGCTGATTCACCGGGTCTCGACGGCGGAGGAAATCTGGAACGATACCGCCGGCGCCGTGGACGCCGTGGTTTCGGGTGTTGGCACCGGCGGGACGATCACCGGCGTGGGCCAGGTGCTGAAGGCCCGCAAGCCTTCGCTGAAGATGGTGGCGGTGGAGCCAGAGGCCTCGCCCGTCCTATCCGGCGGCGCCCCGGGGCCGCATAAAATTCAAGGTATTGGCGCTGGTTTTGTGCCGGGCGTTCTGGACCGTGGCGTCATCGACGATATCGTCCAGGTCAGCAACGATGACGCCTTCGCCATGGCCCGCCGCGCGGCGGCTATCGAGGGTCTGCCGGTCGGCATCAGCTCCGGCGCGGCGCTGGTCGCCGCCTTCGATCTGGCCCTGCGCGACGAGTACAAGGGCAAGACGATCGTCACGATCATCCCCAGCTTCGCTGAGCGCTACCTGTCGACGGCGTTGTTCGAAGGGCTGTAGAGCCGGTGGGCGCTTGACCGACGTCTACGACAAGGAAAAGCGCTCTGCCGTCATGGCGCGGGTCAGGAGCAAGGATACCTCGCCGGAAAGGGCGGTCCGCCATATCCTGACCCAGCTTGGCGCGCGCTACCGCCTGCATCGGAAGGACCTGCCTGGAAATCCCGATATCGTCATGCCGGGGCGCCGGCTGGTCGTATTCGTCCATGGTTGCTTCTGGCACGGCCACGACTGCCAGCGGGGCGCGAGAATCCCGCAAGCCAACCGCGACTATTGGCTGGCCAAGGTCGCCCGTAACAGAGCGCGCGACGAGAAGGCCGCTCAGGCCCTGGCCGTCGGCGGCTGGGCCGTGGAGACGGTCTGGGAATGTGAGCTGAAAGAGAAGGATCGCCTGACACAGCGTCTAGCGATACGACTTGAGGCCTCTAAAGCTCCCAGATCATAGGGGCGAGGACCCGTTCGATCCGGCTTGACCGCTCCCACCTAACCCAACGTCCTCTCGGCGGCGGATCGCGTGTCCATAGAGTCCGCCGACGAGACCGGCGGGGTGCGCGCCAAGGCGGCGTAGAGCTGGAACGGGTCGATCGGCTTGGATACGCGGTCGTTCATCCCGGCGGCGACGCAAGCTTCCCAGTCCTCCGAAGTCGCCGAGGCGGTGACGGCGATCACAGGCGCATTTTGGTTGGGTCCCGTGCTCGCGCGTAGGATTCGGGTGGCGGCGCGCCCGTCCATGCCGGGCATGTAGACGTCCATCAGAACCACGTCGAACACCTCCGACTGAAGCATTTCGAGAGCTTGCTCGGCGGATTCGGCCAGCGTCGCGCGGACGCCCAAGGGTTCCAGCACCAGTTCAAGTGCGCGACGATTGACGAGGTGATCGTCGACCACCAGCACCCGTAGATCGGCGATGGGCGCCGCTGCGGACGCGTCCGCCGGCGCTTCGGCGATCTCCAGCTTGGCGCTGAGGGTGAACTGGGCCCCGCCGCTGGGCGGGCTGCTCGCCGATAGGTCTCCACCCATCAGGCGCGCCAATTCACGGCTGATGACAAGCCCCAGCCCAGAGCCTCCATGATGACGGGCGATGGCGTCGCTGAGCTGCTCGAAGGGCGTGAACAGCCGAGAAAGCGAGTCTTCCGGTATGCCGGGGCCTGTGTCCGCCACCTCGATCGACAGCAGGACCATCGACCCCTCGACTTGAGCACGGGGACTGACCGTTATCTCGCCGCGGGTCGTGAACTTGAGCGCGTTGGACAGGAGGTTGTTCAGGACTTGCCGGAGGCGCATGGCGTCGCCCGCCACCCAGCGCGGCAACGCCGCGGCGCCCTTGACCCGCAGGCGCAGACCCTTGCGCGTCGCTTCGGGTCTCCAGAGCCGCACGGTATCCGCGATGGTCTGACGGAGGTTGAAGGGCGCTTTCTCGACCGACATGCGTCCGGCTTCCAGGCGCGAGAAGTCCAGCAAGTCGTTCAGCAGGCTCCGCATGAGCCCACCCGCGTCAGCGATCAGCTGGGCTTGGACCTTCGCGCTGGTGTCCTGAGCCTCGCCGTGCAAGCGGGCCGCGCCGGCCAGAATGGCGCTGATCGGCGTGCGTAGCTCGTGGCTAATCATGGCCACGAACGCCGACTTGGCCGCGACGGCTTCTTCCGCTTCATGCCGCCTCCGCTCGGCCTCGTCTTTGGCCTTGGCCGCAGCCTTGAGCGCGGTGTGCAGGGTATAGGCCGCGATCGTGACCGTCGCGATCAGCAGCAAGGCGCCAAACCACAGAGCGTTGGCCAAGGGTGACCCAGGGTTGGCCGCCCGCGCCACCAGCGGAACGATCAACAGATAGAGGACGTAGGGCGTCGCGGCGGAGATGATCGCGGAACGCTGGCTGCTATTGATCACCACCACGTTCAGCAAAGCTCCCGCTAGCAACATGCCTCCTAAGGTCGGGGCGAAGCGCGCCTGGGAGGCGAATAGCGGCAGGGAAATGAAGCCGAAGACGGCGGACGTCACGAACGGAAGCGCTGTTGAGCTCAAGCGCCGCCAGACCGTCTGGGCGCGTTCCGATTGCTGTCGGATCCAGGTGGACACCCAGGGCTCGACGAACTGCAGGGCGGCGTAGATCGCGGCCCACAGCCATACGCCATGCAGGTCTATGAAGACGTCGAGGATCAAGGCGATCGCGAAGGCTGCGATCAGGCGTAGGGACGTATTCGCGCGCCGTGAAGCCAGCGCGTGAGCGGTCCGCCGTCTCTCCCCTGTCGCGCCCATCAGCGCCATTCCCGAGAAGGCCTTGCTGGAGGCCTCGGAGCGGAGCTTAGGTCCGAAGGGCTAAGAGGGTGTGAAAAGAAATATGGTTCATCAATGGCTTGGCCCAAAAAGGAGCCCCGCCGTGCATCGTGTGTGCTACGATCAGGCGCCGCGCTTTCAAGGCCTTGGCCCAAAGGCGCGGGCGAGATCCGCCGCGTCGACGCCTTCCAGTTCCAGACGCTTGATCCGCGCGGCCTCGCCGGACGCCAGTGTTACGGCCGACCGGGGGATTTTGAGGGTCTTGGCCAGGAAGGCGATCAGGGCCGCGTTGGCGGCCCCGTCTACCGGCGGGCTGGCGACACGGACCTTAAGATAGGGCCGATGCTCGGAGTCGAGCGCCCAGCCCTCGATCGCGTCACGACCGCCGCGGGGTGTTAGCCTGACCGAAAGGAGCTCAGCCAAAGGGGCCGATCAGGGCCGCCTCAAGGGCGGGCAGGATGAAAATCTGGACGCCGCGCAACAGCAACAGCACGATGATCGGGCTGATATCGACGCCACCAATCGTCGGGATGAAGCGACGGAACGGGCGCAGGATCGGGTCGGTGATCCGATCCAGCACGGTGGCGACATTATAGACGAATTGGTTTCGGCGATTGATCACCTCGAACGCGAAAAGCCAGCTCAGGATCGCCGAGATGACGATGGCCCACCAAAGTAGGTCCACCAGCGCGCTGATGATGAAGAAGACGAGATGGATGATCGGGGCCATGGGTTTTCCGTCTAGACGCAAAAGCTTCTTGCCCCGCCTGAACGGTGCTGACAAGGCGCTGTTACAACCCCGCTTGACGAGACGCCCCTGGGGCCGTATCTCCGCCGCTCCTTGGGGCCGTAGCTCAGATGGTAGAGCGCCTCGTTCGCAATGAGGAGGTCAGGGGTTCGATTCCCCTCGGCTCCACCAAGGACCTTCTGAGAGTTAGCCTGGCTTCAACCTCGCGGCGGCCATCGCCCGCGACGACACGTCACAGGTATCCTTAACAAGATCGCCGGGGTCGGCGCCTAGCATCCTCATCGCGCCACAGGTCGAGGCCGAGGATCAGGATGCGCCAGGGTCTACACGTCGCGCTCCAGGTCGGAGCGATCATTTCCGCATCGCTGGCGATCGCCGTCGCGCCCGCCCGGGCCGAGGAGCGAGCGGCTTCGTCCGTCACCTTTAGTGGCGGCTACAGCCTGGATGTCGCCGGCGTGGTCAGCGGGGGCCTCGCCAAGCGCAGCCGGGTGCTTGACGACCTGCAGCTCGGCGCGGACGTCGATCTGGAGAAGGCGGTGGGCTGGAAGAGCGCCAGGGCGCATGTCCTTTTCCTGAACAACAGCGGCGCCATGCCGAACGATGACGCCGGCACGCTGCAGGGCGTCGACAACATCGAGGTCGCCCGTCAACGGGCCCGCCTTTTCGAAGCCTGGGTCGAGCAAAGTTTTGGCGACAAGGGCTCGGTGCTGGTGGGTCTCTACGACCTGAACAGCGAATTCTACGCCAACGACAGCGCGGGCCTTTTGCTGGCGCCGGCTTTCGGCATTGGCTCGGAGTTGGCGGCGACCGGCCCCAACGGACCGTCCATCTTTCCATCGACAGCCCTATCCGTACGCGGGCGCTGGACGCCCAACGAGAACGTCTATGTTCAGGCGGCCGTGATCAACGCGGACGCGGGCGTGCTGGGTGACCCCGGTGGTGTCTGCACCCGGTTTGAACACGGGTTGTTGGCGATCGCGGAAGCAGGCTGGCAAGGGCGGGGCAAGGTGGCCTTCGGCGCTTGGCGCTATACCAAGAAGCAGGCCGACATCCGCGATCTCACGTCCGCCGGCTATCCCGTCTCTCGGACGGCGCAGGGCGCCTATGTGTTGCTTGAGCGGCAGCTAATCGGTGATAGCGAAAACGCCATGCGCAAGACGACCGCCTTCGCGCGGCTAGGCCTATCCGACGGCGATACCACGGCGTTCAAGGGCGGCTGGCAAGCCGGCCTTCTGGTCGAGCACATCTTTAAAAGCCGCCCCGACAGCGCCTTCTCGATCGGCGTGAACCAGGCCTTCCTGACCAGTAAGTTCAGGGCCAACGCCTTCGACGAAGGTCAGCATCTCACGCGCGCCGAGAGCGCGATCGAAGTCACGTATTCCGACAAGATCGGATCCGTCACCATCCAGCCGGACCTGCAATATGTCCGGAACCCAGGCGCCGATAGCGGGGTCGGCCACGCCCTGATCGCCACCGTGCGGTTCGGGGTGGCGTTCTGACGCCACCCCATCCGGAGCTTAGCTCAGCGCCGCTTGTGCGACGGCTTCGGCGGTGATGCCGAACTTCTGGTAGAGCACCTCGAAAGGCGCGGAGGCGCCGAAGCTCTTCATGCCGACGAACTTGCCGGTCTCGCCGATAAAGCGCTCCCAGCCCATCTTGATGCCAGCCTCGACGGCCACGCGGACCGGGGCCTTGCCGATGACGGCGGCCTGGTAGGCGGCGTCCTGCTTGTCGAACAGCTCCCAGCAGGGGGTGGAGACGACGCGGGTCGGCTTGCCCTTGGCCTGCAGGATGTCGCGCGCGGCCACGGCGATGCCGACCTCGGTACCCGAGGCGAAGATCGTGACCTGCGCCTCGCCGCCCTCGGCGGGAAGGAGCTCATAGGCGCCCTTGGCCGACAGGTCGCCGCCTTGGGTGCGCACGTGCGGGGTCTTCTGGCGCGACAGGGTCATCACCGACGGGGTGCGGGCCTGCTGTAGGGCGACCTTCCAGCACTCGGCGGCTTCCACCGCGTCGGCAGGTCGGAAGACCAAGAGGTTGGGAATGGCGCGCAGGGAGGCGACCTGTTCCACCGGTTGGTGGGTCGGGCCGTCCTCGCCCAGGCCGATGGAATCGTGGGTCATCACGTGGATGACGCGGGCTTCCATCAGGGCGCCCAGGCGGATGGCCGCGCGGCTGTAGTCGGCGAAGGCCAGGAAGGTGCCCGAATACGGGATCACGCCGCCATGCAGCGACATGCCGTTCATGGCCGCGGCCATGCCGAACTCACGCACGCCGTAGTGGACGTAGCGGCCCTTGTAGTCAGGCGTGTCGAATGCGCCCATGCCCTTGACCAGGGTGTTGTTCGAGCCGGTCAGGTCGGCCGAGCCGCCGATCATCTCGGGGATGGCCGGGATCAGCTGATCCAGGGCCGAGCCGGAGTGGACGCGGGTGGCGTTGACCGGTTTGGTCTCGATGGCCTTGGCGACATGGGCGTCCAGGGCCTCGAAGGCGTTGGCGGGCAGTTCGCCAGCCATGGCGCGCTTGAAGTCGCTGGCGTTGATCGAGGCGGCGAGCTTGGCTTCCCAGGCCTTGCGGACCTTGCCGCCGCGACGGCCGACGCTCTTCCAGGCCTTGGCGATGTCGTCGGGCACCGTGAACGGCGCGGCGTCCCAGCCCATCGCCTCGCGGGCGGCTTTGATCTGGTCGTCGAACAGGGTGTAGCCGTGGCTGTGGGGGTCGCCTTCCTTGGGGCCCGCGCCCTTCGAGATCAGCGTCTTGCACGCGATCATCGTGGGGCGATCCTGCTTGGTCGCCCAGCGCAGGGCGGCGGCGATCTTGCCGTGGTCGTGGCCGTCGACGACCTTCACGGCCCAGCCGGCGGCCTTGAAGCGCGCGACCTGGTCGCCGGTCTCGGAGATCGTCGCCTCGCCGTCGATCGTGGTGTTGTTGTCGTCGAATAGCACCGTCAGCTTGGAGAGCTTCAGGCGACCGGCGATGCTGATGGCCTCGTGGCTGACGCCTTCCATCAGGCAGCCGTCGCCGGCGATCACCCAGGTGCGGTGGTCGACGAGGTCATGGCCAAAGCGCGCGGCCAGATGGGCTTCGGCCATCGCCATGCCGACGGCGGTGGCCAGGCCCTGGCCCAGCGGGCCGGTGGTGGTCTCGACGCCGGGCGTGTGATGGACTTCCGGGTGGCCGGGGGTCAGCGAGCCCCACTGACGGAAGTTCTCGATCTCCTTCATCGTCACGGCCTTGAAGCCGGTCAGGTGAAGCAGGGAATAGATCAGCATCGAGCCGTGGCCTGCCGACAGCACGAAGCGGTCGCGGTCGGCCCAGTCGGGCTTGCTGGCGTCAAACTTGAGGAACTTGCTCCACAGCACGGTCGCCACGTCGGCCATGCCCATCGGCATGCCTTGGTGTCCGGACTTGGCCTTGTGCACCGCGTCCATGGAAAGGACGCGGATCGCGTCGGCCATCTTGATGGGCGAAACGGGCATGGAAGTTCCGTCTTGTCTTTGTTTTGCAGGGCTGCGCGATCGGCGCAGTCGCATGGGAACCCGGAGGGGTCAACCCGCGACAGGGGCATAATCCGGGCGCCGAACGCCCGCCGTGGACGCTATGCAACAGGCTCTACAGGCGTTATAGCGGGATCGCGCCTTATGCTCATTTTCAGCATAAGGTGGACATCAGATGGGAAAGGCCGGTCGCTTGGGTAATCCGTCGTTCTTCTCGCCCTACCGCCACGGCTTTGTCCGGGTGGCCACGGCCGTACCGAAGGTGAAGTTGGCCGATCCCGCTGTGAACGCCCAGAGCGTTCTGGCCTTGGCTCGTGAAGCGCATGACGCGGGCGTCGCCGTGATCGTGTTCCCCGAGCTGGGCCTGACCGGCTACACGATCGACGACCTCCTGCAGCAAGAGGTCCTGCTGGACGCCGTCGAAGCGGCGATCGCGACCCTGGCTCAGGAGAGCCGCAAGCTCTCGCCGATGATCGTGGTCGGCGCGCCGCTTCGCGACGCGGGCCGGCTCTACAACACCGCCATTGCGATCCACAGCGGCAAGATCCTGGGCGCGGTTCCCAAGAGCTTCCTGCCCAACTACCGCGAGTTCTATGAGCGGCGCTGGTTCACGCCGGGCGCTGGCGTGGCGGGCAAGACCCTGAGCCTGTCGGGTCAGGATGTCCCGTTCGGGACCGACGTCTTGTTCCGCGCCAACGGTCCAACGTCGTTCACCGTCGGCGTTGAGATCTGCGAGGACGTCTGGACGCCTAATCCTCCCAGCACCGCCCAGGCCCTGGCCGGGGCCGAGATTCTGCTCAACCTCTCGGCCAGCAACATCACCATCGGCAAGTCCGAGACCCGCCGCCTGCTGTGCGCCAGCCAGTCGTCGCGGATGATCGCCGCCTATGTCTACTCGGCCGCCGGGGCGGGGGAGAGCTCAACGGATCTGGCCTGGGACGGCCATGTCGACATTCATGAGATGGGCGCCTTGCTGGCCGAGACCGCGCGGTTCTCCACTGGCCCGGCCTGGACCTTCGCCGATGTCGACGTCGAACGGATTCGGCAGGAGCGGATGCGCGTCGGCAGCTTCGGAGACGCCATGGCCCTGGCGCCGCCCAAGGTTCCCTTCCGGGTGGTCTCTTTCGACTTCCAGGCGCCAGCGGGTGATCTGGCCTTGGCGCGCGCCATCGAGCGCTTCCCGTTCACGCCGTCGGATCCGGCCAAGCTGCGCGAGAACTGCTATGAGGCCTACAACATCCAGGTGCAGGGCTTGGCGCGCCGGCTGGAGGCCTCGGGGCTCAAGAAGCTGGTGATCGGCATCTCGGGCGGCCTCGACTCCACCCAGGCCCTGCTGGTGGCGGCCAAGGCCGTCGACCAGCTGGACCTGCCCCGGGCGAATATTCTGGCCTATACCTTGCCGGGCTTCGCCACATCCGACCGCACCAAGTCCAACGCCTGGGCGTTGATGAAGGCCATGGGCGTGACCGCCGCCGAGCTCGACATCCGCCCGGCCGCGACCCAGATGCTGAAAGACCTCGACCACCCGTTCGGGCGGGGCGAGGCGGTCTATGATGTGACGTTCGAGAACGTGCAGGCTGGTCTGCGCACGGACTACTTATTTCGCCTGGCCAACCACAACGCCGCCCTGGTCGTGGGCACCGGCGACCTGTCGGAGCTGGCGCTCGGCTGGTGCACCTATGGCGTTGGCGACCACATGAGTCACTACAACCCCAATTGCGGGGCGCCCAAGACGCTGATCCAGCACCTGATCCGCTTCGTGGCCCATTCCGGCGATGTCGACGCCAGCACCGCGGCTCTGCTGGAGGACATCCTCGCCACCGAGATTTCGCCGGAGCTGATCCCGGGCGAAGAAGTACAGGCGACCGAGAGCTTCGTTGGCCCCTACGCCCTGCAGGACTTCAATCTCTACTATATGACCCGCTACGGCATGGCGCCGTCGAAGATCGCCTTCCTGGCCTGGTGCGCCTGGCATGACCTGAACAAGGGCGGCTGGCCTGCCGGCCTGCCAGACAAAGCCCGCCGGGCCTACGACCTGCCAGAGATCAAGCGCTGGCTGGAACTCTTCCTGAAGCGCTTCTTCGCCAACCAGTTCAAGCGCTCGGCCATACCGAACGGGCCCAAGATCTCGTCCGGCGGAGCCTTGTCGCCGCGTGGCGACTGGCGGATGCCATCGGACGCCACGCCAGACGCCTGGCTTGCCGAACTGCGCGCGCGCGTTCCGGACTGAAGTCAAGCTGGCGAAAAGGGATCGGGGCGGCGACCCTCGTCCGCGCTGACGGCGTCGCTCAGGTCTTTGCGGCGTGCATTTCCACAACCCGATCCAGCTCCCAGATCGCCAAGACGATGTGATAGAAGGAGCTGGCCGGAGCGGGCTCTTCCACGAAGGTCTCGTCGGGCTGATACTTGTCGCGCCATAAACCGGGGAGCGGCGTGCGCAGGTAGGTCAGCAGCCCCTCGGCGCCCGCCGCGGCCATGTCCCAATACCTGGCCTCGCCAGTGATCTCGGCGGCTAGCGCGGCCGCCTTGATCCGCTCGGTCTGGGGCCACAGACGCGCGCCGTTGTCGTGGATCGAGAAGTCGTCGAGAAGCGCGTTGATCGCCACGCCTCTGGCCAGATCCACGCCGTGGGCTTCGGCGTCGTCGATCATGCGTAAGGCCGCCTTGGTTGCGTCTGGGCGGCCGGCGAGCTTGCCCCAGCGCAGGAGCAGCCAGCCCCATTCGAACTGGTGGCCCGGCTCGCAGATTCGACCCTCGACGCCTGGCGCGGGGTTCCAGTCCAGATCGAAGAACTCGCGGAGCTGGCCGCTTTCGGCCTGGATGAACTTGGACAGCGCCAGTTCGGCGATCTCGTCGGCTAGAGCGCGCCAGGCTGGATCGCTGTCGATCGCGTTCCAGGCCAACATGGCCTCGAACATGTGCATGTGCGGGTTGGACTGAAGCGGCGTCGTTGGCGGGTTGGATTGGTGAAAGCCCGCGACGGGATGCTTGCGCTCCGCGATCAGCTTTTCGCGCACCGCGACCGCGATTGACTTGGCCTCGGCCGCGCGCGTCGGCAACGCTGTGGCCACGGCCGCCAGGGCGAACATGGCGAAGGCCTGGTCGTAGAGTTCCGCCGTCTCGTCCAGGCTCTCGCCGTTCGGGCCGATCAAGGTGCGGAACAGACCGTCCGGCCGTTGGTAGGCCGAAAGGTAGAAGGACAGTCCGTGCTCGACGGCTTCTGGCCACGGACCGGTCCAACCGAGATCTCCGGCGATCGAGAACGAGTAGATCTGGCGCGGCAGGACGCGGCCCCGCCGCGGACCCTCGACCGGCGCGCCCTCGAGGTCCAGCTTCTCGAAGAAGCCGCCCTTCTCGTGGTCCGCTCCGGTCGTCCACCACAGCGGATAGGCCGCTTCGGTCGCCCAGGTCTTGAGGCGGTCGCGTAGGCGGGCGGCGTCGGCGAAAGCGATGGTCATCGAGGCGTCTCCAGAGATGAGCCCTTCTAGAGCGCAACCCGTGTCGAGGCCAAGACAGTGGTCTGGCGATTTCACGTCGAGCGCGGTACTGCTCATGACATGACCGGCGCCTCTGATCTTCCGCCCCTGAAGGCCGTCTTCCTGGACCGTGACGGGGTCCTGAACATTGATCATGGCTATGTCTTCGACCCGGCGCGGCTGGACTGGATTGAGGGCGCCCGGGAAGCCGTGGCAGCGATCAGCAAGGCTGGCTTGAAAGTCCTCGTCGTGACGAACCAGTCGGGCATCGGCCGGGGCTATTTCGATGAGGCGGCCATGGACTGTTTCCACGACGCCATGCAGGACCAGCTGGCCGAGCTCGGCGGACAGATCAACGCCTTCTACTATTCCCCTTTCCATGAAGCAGCGATCGTGGAGGCCTATCGCGTGGCCGACCACCCCGACCGCAAGCCCAATCCCGGCATGATCCTGCGGGGTTTGGCGGAGTGGAACCTGAAGCCGGAAGAGGCCGTGATCATCGGCGATCGCCACATCGACGTAGAGGCCGGTAACCGCGCGGGTATGCCTGGCTATCTGTTCAAGGGCGGGAATCTGCGGGCCTTTGTCGCCCAGGTGCTCGGCGATCGCGTTCCAGAACTGAAATGAAAATTCTGCAGTTCGGCAGGACAGGTCAGGTCGCCACCGCCGTCCTGGCGGCTGTCCCCGATGGCATTGAGGTCGTCGCCCTCTCGCGCGCCGATTGCGTCTGGAAGACCCCGACAGTATTCGCGATTCCATTCGGAGAGCTGACTGCGACCTCGTGCTCAACGCGGCGGCGTTCACCCAGGTCGATCCCGCGGAGGCTCGACCTGATGAAGCCTTCGCGGTCAACGCGACCGCGCCGGGCGTGATGGCGGAATCCTGCGCGGCGCGCGGCCTGCCGTTCGTCCATCTGTCGACCGATGCGGTGTTCGATGGGCGGACGAATCTAGCCTACGTCGAGACGGACGCGGCCCGACCTATCAACGTCTACGGGCGCTCCAAGCTGGCCGGAGAGCAGGCGGTGCTGGCCCATCCCCGCGCGGTCGTGCTGCGCATCTCTTGGGTCTTTTCCCGCTACGGCCGTAACTATGTCAGCTTCATGCTCCGCTTGGCTCGCGAGCGCGAGGTGCTGAAGGTCGTCGCCGACCAGTTCGGAACACCGACCGACGCCGAGGCCTTGGCCGGCTTTGTGGTGGCGACCGCGCCGCGCTGGGCGAGCGCTTCGGCTGACGATCCGCTGTTTGGCCTGTTCCACTTCGCCAACGCAGGCGAGACCAGCCGCTTTGAGTTCGCGAAAGCCGCGATTGATCGCGATCCGCTCGCGAAAGCTAAGCTGGAGCCGACCACCCAGGCCGCCTTTGCTGAGCCCGCTCCGAGACCGCCGCGCTCTCCGCTGGACACGACGAAGCTGCGCCAGGTGTTCGATTTTCAGCCCGAACCCTGGCGGTCGGCGGTCGAACGCGCGGCCGATCGGCTTGTCGCGGGCGGAGGGATCGGCTAGCGGCTGGCGCCCTAAGCCTCCCCGCGATAAACGGACTGGAGTTTTCAAGAAAATCCAGCGCGAGCGACCATGCAGATCTTCCTCGACAGCACCGACACCAAGGTCATCGCCGACCTGGCCTCCACCGGCCTGATCGACGGCGTGACCACCAACCCGACCCTGATCGCCAAATCAGGCCGGCCGATGCTGGAGGTGATCGCTGAGATCTGCGACATCGTTCCCGGCCCGATCAGCGCCGAAGTCGCCGCGACCACCGCAGAAGCGATGATCGCGGAGGGCAAGAAGCTGGCCACGATCGCGCCGAACGTGGTCGTGAAAATCCCGCTGACCCGCGATGGTCTGATCGCCTGCGCCGCCTTCGCCGACGAAGAGATTAAAACCAACGTTACCCTGTGCTTTTCGCCGACCCAGGCGCTGCTGGCCGCCAAGGCCGGCGCGACCTTCGTCTCGCCGTTCATTGGCCGTCTCGACGACTACGGCTTCGATGGCATGGACCTGATCCGCGACATCCGCACGATCTACGACAACTATGGCTACGAGACCGAAATCCTGGCTGCCTCGGTGCGCAACGCCGCCCACGTCAAGGAAGCCGCTATCGTCGGCGCCGACGTCGTGACGATCCCCCCCACCGTCTTCACGGATCTTTACAAGCACCCTCTCACCGACAAAGGCCTGGAGCAGTTCCTGAAGGACTGGGCTTCGACCGGCCAGTCCATCCTGTAAGGGTTCTCAGCTTCCGGGCGGGTGTCGCCGGCGCCCGGAAGCTGCACAAGTGATCACAGTTTATTTCGCAATGGCGAAGCTGGTTCGCAAGAGCGAGTTTGCGCGCTAAAGATGGTCCGCTTGCAGAGGAACACACTCATGGTTCCCCAGATCGCCGAGACCGAAGTCCGCCTTTCAGGTCCCGAGGAGGCCGACCGGTTCTCTCGGTTCCTGCACGATTTCTTGTCCGACAACGGGTTTCCGTTCGTGATTATCCACGATGCGCCAGAGCGCTTGGGCCAACTGCGGCGCGTGGTGTTCGAAGAGGTTAACCTCAGTCTTAAGTTCGCGCGGGAATGGACTCACTGCCAGGGCGCTGCCTGACCTAGGCCTCTGGCTTCGCCGTCGGACGAGAGGCACGCTTTCGACGAGCCTTGATCAGACCCAACAAGTGCTTCTCGCCCTCGCCTGGCATGGCGGGGGAGGGGTCTGCGGCCTTCGATGGACGCGGGGTTGGTAGGTCTTCGCGCGTGGGGTTCTCGGCCAGCAGATGCGCCGAAAGCATCAGGTCCGTCTTCACCGGGCCGAAGTCCGCCGCCGCCGTCCAGACGCGAATGGCGGCTTGTGCATAAGCTTCGGACAAGTCCGTCACCTCGATCATCGGCGGGGGGTCCTTGCGAATACGCGGATCGTTCTCGGCCCGTTCGCGCAGGCGCTTGAGCACCAGCACGAGATCCGTCTTCAGCGGCGCCTTGAACATCACGTCCGCCCGACGATAGCGGTGGGTGGAGTAGTTCAGGATCACGTCTCCGAACACCTTGCTGTTGGGAATCATGACCTTGACGTTGTCGGGCGTGGCGATCTCGGTGAACAACAAATCCAGGGATTTCACCGTGCCCTGGCGGGTCGCAGTCTCGATCACGTCGCCGACGCGATAAGGCCGAAACAGCAGGATCATCACGCCCGCCGCCACGTTCGAGAGGGCCCCTTGCAGCGCCAGGCCGATGGCAAGGGAGGCCGCGCCCAGCACGGCGAGGATGGATGTGGCCTGTACACCTAGCTGCTGAAGGACGGCCACAAGCCCCACCGCGATGACCGCGTAGCGGGCCAGGGAGGCGCTGAAGCTTTCCAGTGTAGGGTCTGGCGCGTTGCGATGGACCTTCCTCAAGGTTCGTCGCATGAACCGCGCAACCCAGCCGGCCGCCCAGAAGGTGACGGCCAGGATAAGCGCGGCGACCACCAGGTTTACGGCCAGCTTCCCCAGCCAATCCAGAAAGTGGCCGAACATGGTTTCGTCAGCCTTCACGTTCATCAGCGACGGTAGCGGCGTGTTTGGCGGGATCGGATTCGGCTTGGTCTGCATGACGTCTCGATAGGCGCCCCAGCGCACTGCGGTCAACGATAGGCGCGGCCCATGGTTCCGCTTGCGGAGGCCGCGTCAAGCCAGCGGAAACAGTCGGTTACATCAATTGGCTCGAATTCGTCATGAACGGAGACTAAGAGCGCCGCCCATGAGCATGCCCTTCATCGACCTCGCCGCGCAGCAGCGCCGAATCCGAGACAAGATCGACGCCGCCATCGCCAAGGTGCTGGATAGCGGCGCCTATGTCATGGGGCCGCAAGTGCGCGAGTTCGAGGCCAAGCTCGCGGAGTTCGGCCAGGCCAAGCTGGCTTTGTCCTGCGCCAACGGCACCGACGCGATCGCCTTGCCGCTGATGGCCTGGGGCGTCGGCCCCGGTGACGCGGTGTTCTGCCCGTCTTTCACCTTCGCGGCGACGCCGGAAGTCGTGCCGTGGGTGGGCGCCACGCCGGTGTTCGTCGATGTCCTGCCGGACACCTACAACCTCGACCGCGCCAAGCTCGAAGCGGCCATCGCGGGCGTGAAGGCCGAGGGCAAGCTGACGCCCAAGGTGGTCATCGCGGTCGACCTGTTCGGTCAGCCCGCCGACTATCCGGCGATCAAGGCCATCTGCGACCGTGAAGGCCTGAACCTGATCGCCGACAGCGCCCAAGGCTTTGGCTGCACGCTGGACGGCAAGCACCCGCTGCATTGGGCGGACGTGGCCACCACCAGCTTTTTCCCGGCCAAGCCTTTGGGCTGCTACGGCGACGGCGGGGCGGTGCTGACCAATGACGCGACCCTCTGGGACCTGATGGACAGCTACCGCGTCCACGGCAAGGCCGTCGGTCCGGATCTGGCCGGCAAGAGCTTCGACCACGACCCGAAGTACCTGAATACCCGCATCGGCATGAACTCGCGCCTCGATACGCTCCAGGCCGCGATCCTGATCGAGAAGCTGGCGATCTTCGCCGAGGAGATCGCCCTGCGGCAGGTCGTGGCCCATCGCTACGCCGAGGGCCTGAAGGGCGCGGTGATCTCGACGCCGGCCGTGATCAAGGGCGGCGTCTCGGTCTGGGCTCAGTACGTTATCGAGCACAGCGATCGCGACGGCTTGGCCGCCCACCTCAGGACGCAAGGCGTCCCGACGGCCGTTTACTATCCTGTCCCGATGCACGTCCAGGCGCCGTACGCGGTCTTCCCGCGTGGGGCTGGCGGCTTGCCGGTTACCGAGGCCAAGGCCGAGACCGTGCTGGCCCTGCCGATGCATCCCTATCTGGCCGAGGCCGACCAGCAGAAGATCATCGACGCGATCCGGTCGTTTGGCGGCTAAGGGCCGCTTAGCTTAGCATTGCCTCCAAGGTGGCAAGCTCGTCGGCCTCCCGCGCTGGTTTGTCCCAGCGGATGCGGTTGATGCGCGGAAAGCGCATCGCGACCCCCGACTTATGCCGGGTCGAGCGCTGCAGGCCCTCGAAGGCGACCTCGAAAACCAGGCCAAACTCGAGGTCGGCGCGCACCGAGCGCACGGGTCCGAAGCGCTCGATCGTGTGATCTCGGACGAACTTGTCGATCTGCTTCAGCTCATCGTCGGTGAAGCCGAAATAGGCCTTGCCCACGGGCGTCAGGCTGCGCCGTCCCTCCTCGTCCTCGCGCCAGACGCCGAAGGTGTAGTCGGAATAGAAGCTGGACCGCTTGCCGTGGCCGCGCTGGGCGTACATCAGCACCGCGTCGATCAGGCGCGGATCGCGTTTCCACTTGAACCACGGGCCCTTCGGCCGGCCGGTCTCGTAGACGCTGTCCCGGCGCTTGAGCATCAGACCCTCGGAGAGGCGGGCGTCACCCTCGGGCGGATCGAGGCGCAGGGCGGCCAGCGCCTCCCAGGTCGCGAACGGTTGCAGCGGGGACAGGTCGATCCGGCCGGTCTTCAGGCGACCGACGAAGGTCTCCAGTCGAGCGCGCCGCTCGACGAAGGGCAGGCCGCGCAGATCCTCCTCGCCGTCGAGCAGTAGGTCGTAGGCGCGGATTCCGGCGGGAAAGTTCGCCAATTGCTTGCTGTCCACCGTCTTGCGGTTCAGGCGCTGCTGCAGGTCGCCGAAGGACGCCAGCGCGCCGTCCCGCAGCACCAGCAGTTCACCATCGAGGGCGCCTTCGAAGTCCAAGGCGTCGATCACGTCTAGAAAGCTGGCCGAGATGTCATCGCCGGTGCGGGTGTAGAGCTTGCGCATCCCGCGCTCGCTGACCGCCTGGACGCGGATGCCGTCCCACTTCCATTCAGCGATGTAGTCGGCGGGATCGAGCTTGGCGAAATCGACGGCCTCGTCGATCGGCTGGGCCAGCATCACCGGCCGGAAGCGTCCCGGCGCGTCCGGCGAAGGACGCTCCGAGCGCCCTTCCAGCCAGGCGAAGAGGTCGCCATAGGGCGGGCTCATCGCGTGCCAGACCTCCTCGATCTCGCCGATCTCGACGCCGCCAAAGTTGGCGCAGGCCTGTTTGGCGAGGCGCGAGGAGACGCCGACCCGCAGGCCGCCGGTCATCAGCTTCAAGAGCGCCCAGCGGCCGTCGGGGTCCAGCGCGTCCAGCCACCCTTCGATCAGTCGCTGGACTTCGGTGCGCGAGGCCGAGTGCAGGGCGTCGATCACTTCGGACAGCTCAGGCGGCCGGTTGGCGCCAGGCTTCGCCGGCCATACGAGGGCCACGGTCTCGGCCAGGTCGCCGACATAGTCGTAGGACCAGGCGAACAGCTGGGAGTCCATCCGCGCCTCGACGGCCTTGCGGATAAAGGACGGCTTGGCGGCGTTAAACGACAGGGCTCCCGTCAGTGCCGCCAGGGCGTATCCGCGATCGGGGTCCGGCGTCTGGCGCAGGTGGTTCTCGATCAGGGTCAGCTTGGCGTTGCGCGAGCTGGTCAGGGACAGCCGGTCGAGCAGGTGGGCGAAGGCGCGCATGGACATGGAATGTCGGACGGGCTCCGTTCGTTCAGCCGGACGCATAACGGGGTCTCCCGGCGCCGCGCGCAAGAGCCAAGCGCGCATCTGACCAGCGCTTGCCAGACGCCTAAGCTTGACCTGTAGTCGAACAACACGGGTCGGAGGCCGTCATGATCAACCTGTCCGCCTTGCCGCTTCCGCTGCTGGGCGCGGCCTTGGCCGCCAGTCTCCTATTGTCGCAGGAGCTCGGTTATCGCTGCGGGCGACGCATGGGGGCGAGCGACGAGACGACGGGCGCGGGCCATCTGCTCTCGGCGGCCTTGGCGCTGCTAGGCCTGCTGATCGCCTTCACCTTCTCGATGGCGTCTGATCGCTATGAAGCGCGGCGGGCGCTGGTCCTAGCCGAGGCCAACGCGCTGTCGACGACCTACTTGCGAATCCAGGCGCTGGACGATCCCTTCCGGGGTCAACTGAGCCAGGGCGTCATCGCCTATGGCCAGGCGCGCCAGGATTTCTTCGCAGCGGGCGAGGACAATCAAAAGCTGGCCGCCGCCAGCGCCGAGACCGATGCCCTGCAGGCGCGGCTGTGGGGCGATCTGGTTCCGGCCCTGCGCGCGGCGCCGAGCGCGACGATCAATCCCGCCCTTCTTGAGACCACGAACGAGCTGTTCGATCTGGCCGCTTCGCGGCAGGCGGCGCTGGAGGCTCATGTGCCGGACGCGATCCTCCGCTCGCTGGTCGTCTACGCCTTGGTGGCGGCGGCGATGCTGGGCTACGGCATGGCCTCCGCCGGGCGACGCCACATGGTCGCCTCGCTGGCGCTGTTCGTCTTGGTCTCCTTGGCGGTCACTCTGATCCTCGACCTCGACCGGCCGCGCGCTGGTTCGGTGACGATTTCCCAGGCGCCGTTCGCCCGCACCCTCGAGGGCTTGAAGACGCTGGAGGCCGCGAGACTTCGCGCCCCGCGCTGAAACGAAAACCGCCGCGAAAGCGGTCAGGCTCTCGCGGCGGCTCTAGTTTTCAGGCTCTGAGAAGATCAGGCGCGTTCGTGAACGGCCTCTTCCGCCGCCAGAGGCTGCGGCAGGCGATTGAGCATTTCCTTCGGGCAGACCTGCCAGAACTGATCGCGCACGCGGTCCCAGTCCCTCAGCAGGGTCGCGGCGAACACCGAGTCCGTTTCGCGGGCATGCTCGGCGATCAGCGAGCGCAGCACGCCTTCCCAATAGGGCGAGGCCAGGCGCTGGACGAGGATGCTGTCGGGATTGATGTTGGCCTGGAAGCGGTCGTGCTGGTCGAGCACGAAGGCCATGCCGCCGGTCATGCCGGCCCCGAAGTTGTTGCCCGTCGGGCCCAGGATCACCACCTGGCCGCCGGTCATGTACTCGCAGCCGTTGGCGCCGCAGCCCTCGACCACGGTGACGGCGCCCGAGTTGCGGACCGCGAAGCGCTCACCGGCCTGGCCCGCCGCGAACAGTCGGCCCGAGGTAGCGCCGAACAGCACGGTGTTGCCGATCAGGGTGTTGGTCTCGGGGGCGGCCAGGCCGCGCGCTGGCTTGATCACGATCGTCGCGCCCGACAGGCCCTTGCCGACATAGTCGTTGGCCTCGCCGGTCAGTTCGATGCGCAGGCCCTGAACGGCGAAGGCGCCTAGGCTTTGACCCGCCGAGCCCTTCAGCTGGACGGTCAGGTGGCCTGAGGGCAGGCCCTTCATGCCGAACTTGCGGACGATGTGGCTCGACGTGCGCGTGCCGATGGTGCGGGCGGTGCTGCGGACCGTGTAGGTCAGCTGCATCTTCTCGCCGCGTTCCAGCAGGGGGGCGGCGTCGCGGACGATCTGGGCGTCCAGCGTGTCCGGCACCGCGTTGCGGCCCTCGACCGTGCAGTAGGGCTTGTTCGCGCCGGGATCGGCGCGGACCAGCAGCGGGTTCAGGTCGAGGTCGTCGAGGTGCTCGCCGCCGCGGCTGACCTGAGCCAGCAGGTCGGTGCGGCCGACGATTTCCTGCAGGGACCGGAAGCCCAGGCCCGCCAGAATTTCGCGCACCTCTTCGGCGACGAACGTGAAGAGGTTGATGACCTTGTCCGGCGTGCCGGTGAACTTGGCGCGCAGGGCCTCGTCCTGGGTGCACACGCCGACCGGGCAGGTGTTGGAGTGGCACTGGCGCACCATGATGCAGCCCATGGCCACCAGCGAGGCGGTGCCGATGCCGAACTCCTCGGCGCCCATCATGGCGGCGATGACGATGTCGCGGCCCGTGCGCATGCCGCCGTCGGCCCGCAGGACGACGGAGTGGCGCAGGTTGTTCAGCGTCAGCACCTGGTTGGCTTCCGACAGGCCCATCTCCCACGGACCGCCGGCATACTTGACCGAGGTCTGGGGCGAGGCGCCCGTGCCGCCGACGCCGCCGGCGACCAGGATCACATCCGCTTTGGCCTTGGCCACGCCGGCCGCGATCGCGCCGATGCCGGTGGCGGCCACCAGCTTCACCGTGACCCGGGCGATCGGGTTGATCTGCTTCAGGTCATAGATGAGCTGAGCCAGGTCCTCGATCGAGTAGATGTCGTGGTGCGGCGGCGGGCTGATCAGCATTACGCCGGGCGTCGAGTGACGCAGGCGAGCGATCATTTCCGTGACCTTGAAGCCGGGCAGCTGGCCGCCCTCGCCGGGCTTGGCGCCCTGAGCGACCTTGATCTCCAGCTCGACGCACTGGTTCAGGTATTCGGCGGTGACGCCAAAGCGACCCGAAGCCACCTGCTTGATGGCGCTGTTGGGGTTGTCGCCGTTGGGCAGTGGCTTGTAGCGCGCGCT
Organism: Caulobacter sp. BP25; assembly: GCF_002737755.1. Classification (GTDB taxonomy): domain Bacteria; phylum Pseudomonadota; class Alphaproteobacteria; order Caulobacterales; family Caulobacteraceae; genus Caulobacter. The sequence goes on along the minus strand of NZ_PEGH01000017.1, from coordinate 406,898 downwards.
GTCCTCGCCGCCTTCGCCCGAGACCGAGCGGGCGCCGATGCGGTTCATGGCGATGTTCAGGGCGCCGTGCGCCTCGGGGCTGAGGGCCCCCAGGCTCATGCCCGGCGTGACGAAGCGCTTGCGGATCTCGTTGACGCTCTCGACGTCGTCCGTCGAGATCGGGTTGCGGTCCGAGCGCCAGTCCAGCAGGTCGCGCAGCTGGATCGGCTTCTGCGTGCGCAAGCCGTTGGACCAGCGGCGATAGAGCTCGTAGTCGCCGGTGTCGCAGGCCGTCTGCAGGGTGTGCATCAGGCGCGCTTCGAAGGCGTGAGCCTCGCCCGAGCGGCGGGCCTTGTAGAGGCCGCCGACCGGCAGGGTGACCGCCGTCAGGCCCCAGGCCTTGCGGTGGAGTTCGACGGACTTGCTCTCGATGCCGGCCAGACCAATGCCCGAGATGCGCGAGGGCATGCCGGGGAAGAACTCGGCGGCCATGGCGCGCGACAGGCCGACGGCTTCGAAGTTGTAGCCGCCGCGGTACGAGGAGATGACGCTGATGCCCATCTTGGAGATGATCTTCAGCAGACCGCCCTCGATGGCCGTCTTGAAGTTGATGCAGACGTCGCGCAGCGACTTCTCGCCGATCAGGCCGCGCTCCAGCCTGTCTTGGAAGCTTTCCTGGGCCAGATAGGCGTTCACCGCCGTCGCGCCGACCCCAACCAGCACCGCGAAATAGTGCGTGTCCAGGCACTCGGCCGAGCGGACGATGATCGAGACGTACGACCGCAGGCCCTTGGCGACCAGGTGAGCGTGCACCCCGCCGGTGGCCAGGATCATCGGCAGGGCCACGCGCTCGGCGTCGCTGGCCTCGTCGGTCAGGACGATGGCGCCGCAGCCGCGCAGGACGGCGTCCTCGGCCTCGGCGCGGATGCGGTCGAGGTTGGCGCGCAGGGCGTCGCCGGCGCGCGCCTCCTCGGCCGGTAGCGGCATGGTGCAGTCGATGACCGCGACGTTCTTCTCGCCGAGCAGCGCGTGGACGCGCTCGTACATGCCGGTGGTCAGCACGGGGCTTTCCAGCACATAGACGTCCGCCTGGGCCGCGTCCTGGGCCAGGATGTTGCCGAGGTTCTTGAAGCGGGTCTTCAGGCTCATGACGCCGGTCTCCCGCAGGGGGTCGATCGGCGGGTTGGTCACTTGGCTGAAGTTCTGGCGGAAGTAGTGGCTGAGCGGGCGGTACTTCTCCGACAGCACCGCCAGCGGCGTGTCGTCGCCCATCGAGCCGACGGCTTCCTTGCCCTCCTCGACCATGGGGGCGAGGATCATTTCCAGGTCTTCAAGGCTGTAGCCGGCGGCGGCCTGGCGGCGGGTCAGCTCCTCGCGGCCGAACTTGCGCGGCTCGGGACCCGGACCGATCTCCTTTTCGAGATCGACCATGTTGCCCAGCCACTCGGTATAGGGGTGGCGGCCGGCCAGCTCGTCGATGATCTCGTCCTCGCCGTAGAGCCGGCCCTCGGCCAGGTCGATGGCGATCATGCGGCCCGGCGAGATGGCCAGCTTGCGGGTGATGCGGCTTTCCTCGACGCCGCACATGCCGGCTTCCGAGCCCATGATCACGAGGCCGTCGTCGGTATAGGCCACGCGCAGCGGGCGCAGGCCCGAGCGGTCCTTGCCGGCCACGACCCAGCGGCCGTCGGTGGCGCACAGGGCGGCCGGACCGTCCCACGGCTCCATCACGGCGTTGCAGTAGGAATAGAGCGCCTTGTGGGCGTCCTTCATCTTCGGGTTGCTGGCTTCCGGCACCAGTAGGGCCTTGGCCATCGGCGCGTCACGGCCGGCGCGCACCAGCACCTCGAAGGTGTTGTCGAGGTTGGCGCTGTCGGAGCCGCCCGGTTGGATCACGGGCTTCACGTCGTCCCCGAACTCGCCAAAGGCCTGGGCGGCCATCTTGATCTCGTGGGACTTCATCCAGTTGATGTTGCCCTTGATCGTATTGATTTCGCCGTTGTGGGCGAGCATCCGGAAGGGCTGGGCCAGGCGCCACTGCGGGAAGGTGTTGGTCGAATAGCGCTGGTGGAAGATCGCCACGGCGGCGGTGAAGCGCTCGTCCTTCAGGTCGGGATAGAATTCGTCGATCGCCTCTGCCAGGAACATGCCCTTGTAGATCAGGGACTTGGCCGACAGCGAGCAGATGTAGAAGTCGGTGATGTTCTGGGCGTGGACGCGCTTTTCGATGCGCTTGCGGCACAGGAACAGGGCGCGTTCCAGCGCCTCGCCTTCCAGTCCGGCCGGACCGGCCAGCATGATCTGCTCGATCTCCGGACGCGTGGCGTTGGCCTTTTCGCCGATCACGGCGGTGTTCACCGGCACCTGGCGCCAGCCATAGATGTAGAAGCCGAAGCGCAGGGCTTCCGCCTCGACGATGGTGCGGCAGGTTTCCTGGGCGCCCAGGTCGGTGCGCGGCAGGAAGACCTGGCCGACGGCGATCGGGCCCGCGCGCAGGGCGTGGCCGGTGCGGCGCACCTGATCGACGAAGAAGTCCTGCGGGACGCTGACCAGGATGCCCGCGCCGTCGCCGGTCTTGCCGTCGGCGTCGACCGCGCCCCGGTGCCAGAGGGCCTTCAGGGCCTTGATCGCCAGCTCAACAACTTCGCGGCGCGGCTGGCCGTCGATGGCGCAGACCAGGCCCACGCCGCAGGCGTCGCGCTCTGTCGACGGGTCATAGGCGTGGCCGTCGATCAGGGCCTGGCGGTTCTTCAGATAGAGGTCCATCGCGTTCATGGGTCTTTGGTCCTCTCTCTTATTCCGCCGCGATCAGCGCGGGCGCGCCGACCTTGGCCTGCAGGTAGCGGTGGATGGCGTCGGCGGCGTCGCGGCCGTCCTTGATCGCCCAGACGACGAGCGAGGCGCCGCGCACGATGTCGCCGGCGGCGAACACGCCGTCGAGACTGGTCATCTGGTTGCGGACGTCGGCCTTTACAGTGCCCCAGCGGGTCACCTTCAGGTCCGGGGCCGACCACTGCTCTGGCAGGTTCTCGGGTTCGAAGCCCAGAGCCTTCACGACTAGCTGGGCCGGGCGGTCGAAGTCGCCGCCCGGGATTTCCTCGGGGCTCTGGCGGCCCGAAGCGTCAGGCGCGCCCAGGCGCATGCGGATGGCGCGCACGCCGGTGACGGCCTCGGCCTCGCCAGACAGGGCGCGCGGGGCGGCCAGCCATTCGAAGGTCACGCCTTCTTCCTCGGCGTTGGCCACTTCGCGCATTGAGCCTGGCATATTGGCCTTGTCGCGGCGATAGAGGCAGGTGACGGAGGCCGCGCCTTGGCGGATCGCGGTGCGCACGCAGTCCATGGCGGTGTCGCCGCCGCCGACCACGACCACGTCCTTGCCCTCAGCGTTCAGCTCGCCGGAGTCGTAGGCCGGGACGCTGTCGCCCAGGGACAGGCGGTTGGAGGTGATCAGGTAGTCCAGTGCGGGCACCACGCCCTTGCTGCCGCCGCCCGGAACGGTCAGATCGCGCGCGGCGTAGACGCCGACGGCGATCAGCACGGCTTCGTGCTTGGCGCGCAGGTCTTCCAGGGTGGCGTCCTTGCCGACCTCGAAGCCCAACTTGAACTCGACCCCGCCCTCGGCCAGGCGCTGGGTGCGGCGCTCGACGACCTCTTTCTCTAGCTTGAAGCCGGGGATGCCGTAGATCAGCAGGCCGCCGGCGCGGTCGTGGCGGTCATAGACGGTGACGTCATAGCCAGCCTCGCGCAGCTTCTCGGCAGCTGCCAGGCCCGCGGGGCCCGCGCCGATGACGCCGACCGATTGGCCGCGCGCCGGACCGGCGACCAGCGGCTTGACCCAGCCGTTCTCCCAAGCCTTGTCGGTCAGGTAGCGCTCGACTGAGCCGATCGTCACTGTGCCGTGACCGGACTGCTCTATGACGCAGTTGCCTTCGCACAGGCGATCCTGAGGGCAAATCCTGCCGCAAACCTCCGGCATGGAATTGGTCGCCTGCGACAGGGCGTAGGCTTCTTCCAGGCGGCCCTCGGCCGTCATCCGCAGCCAGTCGGGGATGTTGTTGTGCAGCGGGCAGTGAGTCTGACAGAAAGGCACGCCGCATTGCGAGCAACGCGAGGCCTGCTCGGTCGCCTTGGCGTCGATGAAGTCGGCGTAGATCTCGTGGAAGTCGCCGGAACGCTCGGCGGCCGCGCGCTTTTCGGGCGTCTTGCGGGGCACGGTGATGAATTTCAGCATGCGCTCGGCCATGCGGCTTCCCTCGTCATCCCTGGCGGGAGAAAAATTGCTCTGGCGGGCGTCTTACGGACTCTTTCGGGCAATAAGAATGTGTTGGTAAAAATTATAGACAAATATATCCCTGTCAGGGGCGTGGTCATTGCGAACCGATCGCAAGAGGCTCGGATAATGGTCTACTTTGTGGATTAACGCCGTATTTACGATGTTTGGCGCACGCCGAAGGGGTTGGCGCTCTAGGGGACGTTCATGCCGGATTGGCTTATCGCACTCATTCTCGGGCTGATTGAAGGTCTGACCGAATTCATCCCCGTGTCGTCGACGGGGCACCTGCTGCTGGTCGGCCACTTCCTGGGCTTCCACAGCCCCGGAAACACCTTTCAGGTGCTGATCCAGCTGGGTGCTATCCTGGCGATCACCAGTGTCTACTTCGGCCGTCTATGGGGCTTGCTGACCACCCTGCCGACCAACCCGGGCTCCCGTCGGTTCGTGATTGGCATTCTGCTGGCTTTCCTGCCGGCGGTTTTTGTCGGCGTGGCCGCGCACGATTTCATCAAGACCGTTCTTTATGAGACGCCGGCTCTGGTCTGCTCTACCTTGATCATCGGCGGCTTCATCCTGTTGGCCCTCGACCGCATGAAGTTCGAGCCGCGCTATACCGATGTGGCCGACTATCCGCTGAAGACGGCCTTCATCATCGGCCTCTTCCAGTGCCTGGCCCTGGTGCCGGGCGTGTCACGCTCTGGCGCGACGATCGCTGGGGCGTTGTTATTGAAATGCGACAAGCGCTCCGCGGCCGAGTTCAGCTTCTTTTTGGCCATGCCGACCATGGCTGGCGCCTTCGCCTACGACCTCTACAAGAATATCGACCAGCTAAGCGCCAACGACCTGGGCCTCATCGGCGTAGGCTTTGTCGGGGCGTTGGTTTCGGGCGTCTTTGTCGTCAAGACGGTGCTGAACTTCATCACCCGTCACGGCTTCGCGCCATTCGCCTATTGGCGGATCGCCGTGGGCGTCATCGGCTTGGCGCTGCTCTACGCCCCCCACTGATCGCCTGGAAGCGAAAAAGCGGACGCCGGTAGGCGTCCGCTTCTGAACGTCGGATAGGGCTGTCCGGCTAGAACGCGCCCGCTGGGGTCTCGGCGTACTGACCGCCCTTGCGATAACGATAGAGATAGGTCGGAACCACCGCTTCGACGGCGGTCGGGGCGACGCCGGCCTCGGCCAGGCCCGGCAAGCCATGATCGGCGACATTGTCGCTCTTCAGCATCTCGACCTGATCGGTGGTCAGCGGCGGGGCCAGCGGCAGGATCGAGGCCTGCAGGTCGCCCAGCGTCCCGATGAGCTTGGCGATCGGCCACGGCACGGGGAGCAGGGGGCGGGTCCGACCCGTCTCGGTCAGGATCAGCTCAAGAATCTCGCGCATCGTGTAGACGGTCGGACCGCCCAGCTCATAGGTCGCGCCCACGGAGGCCGGGCTGGCGATGGCGTTGGCGATCACTGCGGCCACGTCTCCGACGAACACCGGTTGGAACTTCGTATCGCCGCCGACCAGCGGCATCACCGGCGCCAGAGCGGCCATCTGGGCGAAACGGTTGAAGAAGTCGTCTTCGGGGCCGAACACGATCGAGGGACGCACGATGGTGGCGCTGGGGAAGGCTTCGCGAACGGCCGCCTCGCCTTCGCCCTTCGAGCGAGCGTACTTGGCTGCACTGTTCACGTCGGCGCCGATGGCGCTGACATGGACCAGGCGCTTTACGCCAGCCTTGGCGGCGGCCTCGGCGACGTTGCGCGCGCCCATGGTGTGCACCGACAGGAACTTCTGCCGGCCGCTCTCGAAGAGCACGCCGACAAGGTTCACGCAGGCCTCGGCGCCGTCCAGCGCCCGGGCGACCGAGCTGGGAACCCGGACGTTGGCCTGGACCACCTCAATCTGGCCGACATCGCCCAGCATGCGCATGCGATAGGCCAGATTCGGCTGGCGCACGGCCACCCGCACGCGATAGCCCGCCTTGGCGAGCGCCCGCACGACTTGGCCGCCCACGAAACCGGAGCCGCCGAACACCGTGACAAGACCCTGCATCTTCATTCCTCATCGCATGCGATGAGGCGGGAATTAGACGACCGCGCGCGGCGACGCAATGAAATCACGATTTGTCGTTTTTTCGCTGTTGACGTGGCCGGGCGCTTTCCCTAAACGTCCCGGCCTCGCGGCGACCTAACCGGTTGCGACTGCGGGCCCAGGTGGCGGAATTGGTAGACGCGCTGGCTTCAGGTGCCAGTGACCGAAAGGTCGTGGAGGTTCGAGTCCTCTCCTGGGCACCACCCCGTTTTCAGCTCATTGAACGAAGCTGAGGGGTGGCGCCAAAATCCTCGACGGATAAACATATCATTCATCGTGAGTATAAGTAGCGCGCGCCTACATTGGGCGCGTGGTTGAACGCGTCATGCGCGCGATTCTCGCCGGAGACTTCTGAGACTTGGCCCATTTCGTTCACGAGGGCGATCTGCCCGAAGGCGCGTTCGCAGGCGCGAGCATCATTGCGATTGATTCTGAAACCATGGGCCTGCGCTTAGGTCGTGACCCACTGTGCGTGGTGCAGCTATCTTCCGGCGACGGCGACGCCCATGTCGTCCGGTTGGGCCGCCCAGCTTACGACTGCCCGAATCTCAAGGCCCTGTTGAGCGATCCGGCCGTTCTGAAGCTTTTTCACTTCGGCCGCTTTGATATCGCCATGTTCGAACTCCATCTGGGAGTCGTGACCGCCCCTGTCTACTGCACCAAGATCGCCTCGAAGCTGGCCCGGACGTACACCGACCGCCACGGCCTGAAGGACGTGACGCGCGAACTGCTGGGCATCGAGCTCTCGAAAGCGCAGCAGTCCTCGGACTGGGGATCGACTTCGCTGAGCGCCGACCAGGTCGCCTATGCGGCGTCGGATGTGCTGCATCTGCATGCGCTGCGCGAGAAGCTCAACGCCATGCTCGAACGCGAGGGCCGTATGCGTCTGGCCCAGGCCGCTTTCGACTATCTCCCCCACCGCGCCTCGCTGGACCTGGCCGGGTGGGAGGACGTCGACATCTTCGCGCACAGCTGACGGAAGGCGTATGCACCCGACTGCGGTCATGACCGGACGAGCCATCAGCGCCGATCTCGCGCGCTGGCGCAGCCGCTCGCGCCGCGTCCTGCTGGCGCGTATCGTCTTGCCGATCGTGATCGGGGCCTTGCTGCTAGTGGTCGTTTCGCAAGTTGGATGGCGCACCTACATGGCCGCCACGCATCCGCCGACCGAGGCCAAGACCGAGATCCGCCTGATCACGCCGCGGTTCTACGGCCAGTCGATCGACGGCCGCAGCTTCATGATCACCGCGCGGTCGGCGATCCGCGATGACGCCGACCCCCGACGAATCCTGCTGGACGAGCCAGCTCTCACCCTGGATCTTGGTTCGCCGACGCCCACCCGCATGACTGCCAAGAACGGAGTCTATCGCCAGGACGATTTTGGCCTGATCTTGAAAGATGACGTGCGGCTGGACGATGGGACCGGCTATCGCTTCGCGTCGGAGGAGTCGTTTGTCGACACCCGTACCGGTGATGTGACCGGCGAGAGCGCCCTCAACGGCGAAGGACCCAGCGGGCAGGTGCAATCGAGCGCCTACTCCGTATATGACAAGGGCGACCGCATCGTTTTCAGGGGCGGGGTTCGCGCGCGGCTAGAACGGCAGTAAAGAACGTAAATGGCGCGGGTTCGCTGATGCGCGCGACGGATGAGGACATGGTTCTGATGAAGCGATGGACGGCTGCTGCGGCGACCGCGTTGGTCCTGTCTGGGTTGGGGGGCGCTGGCGCGGCTCTCGCCCAACAAGGCGACTCGAGCGCGCCGATCGACGTGTCCGCCGATCAGCAGGAAACGATCAACAGCAAGTGCATCACGATCTTCCGCGGCAATGTGGAGATTCTGCAAGATCGCTCGCGGATGCGCGCCCAGCTGGTGACCGTTTACAGCGCCAAGCGCGCGGGTTCGGAGAGCGGATGCGGTAACGCGCAACGCCTCGAGGCCGAGGGTGACGTCTATGTGGTCAGCGAGAACCAGAAGGCTCGCGGCGATCGCGCGGTCTACACGTTCAGTGACAGCACCGCCGTGCTGACGGGCGACGTTATCCTGACCAAGGGCAAGGACGTCGCGCGCGGTGATCGCCTGACCGTCAACACCAAGACCAACGACGCTAGGCTCGAGTCCACCGCCAAGGGACGCAGCGCTCCGCGCCGGGTTCGGGCGGTGTTCTATCAGGATGATAGCAAGAAGAGCGACGCGCCCGCCGCATCCGACCAACCGGCCCAGCGCTAGGACCGTTTCATGACCCTGACCTCCAGCGACATGGACGGCCTGTTCGTTGATTCCGTCGGCAAGTCGTTCGGCGACCGACCGGTCGTCAAGAACGTCTCCCTGCGCCTGAAGCGTGGCGAGGTCGCGGGCCTGCTGGGTCCGAACGGCGCCGGTAAGACGACGTGCTTCTACATGGTCACAGGCCTGATCGCCGCAGATTACGGCGCGATCTATCTGGACGGCGAAAATATCACGGCTCAGCCGATGTTCCAGCGCGCGCGTCTCGGCGTGGGCTATCTGCCGCAAGAAGCTTCGATCTTCCGAGGCATGACGGTCGAGCAGAACGTCATGGCGGTGGTTGAGATGCGTCAGAAGGACGCCCGTAAGGCCCGCGAGCAGGTGACCAGCATCCTCGAAGAGCTAAGGATCACTCACATTCGCAAATCGCCTGCGGTCGCCCTTTCCGGCGGCGAGCGTCGTCGCGTCGAAATCGCCAGGGCCTTGGCCAGCGAGCCGTCTTTCATGCTGCTCGACGAGCCGTTCGCCGGTATCGACCCCTTGGCGATCGCCGACATTCGAGAGGTGATCGGTTATTTGAAAAGCCGCGGGATCGGCATCCTGATCACCGATCACAACGTGCGCGAAACGCTCGACATCATCGACCGGGCCTCGATTATCCATGCGGGCGAGGTGCTGTTCGAAGGCTCGCCCCGCGAAATCGTCGATAACCCGGAAGTTAAGCGAGTGTATCTGGGCGATAGCTTTTCGGAACCCAGGTTGGGCGCTTGATCGAGGCTTTGATCGCCGCGAAACGTCCCTCAATCAGACCGTTTCGGTGAAAAGTCCTTTCAGGGCAAATATTTAGCCTCTGGCGCGATTTTTTCCGAGGCGGAAGGTCGCACCGGCCCGATATTTGCAGGCGTTCGCAACCCGTTAACCAAACCAGCCCTTCAATGACGGTCGAGATTGGTTCGTTCGTCAGGAGGGCGCATTGGCGCTCAGCCATCGACTAGAGCTCCGGCAAGGCCAGGGCCTCGTCATCACCCCCCAGCTGCAGCAGGCGATCAAGCTGCTGCAGCTATCGAACATCGAGCTCGACGCCTTCGTGGAGGCCGAGCTCGAACGCAATCCGCTGTTGCTGCGTGATGAGGGCGAGGCCCAGCCTGCGCCGGATGTCGAGGCCGAGCGTGACCCAAGTCTGACGCCGGTCGACAGTGTAGCCGACACGGCCGCCGGCCGTGAAATGGATGCCCCCGTGGAAGATGCGTCCCCCGGCGAGCGCGCCGCGGGCGAGACTATCGAGGCCGAGCACGCCGGGGGCCAGATCGACTGGTCTCGCGCCGGTTCCGGCGGGTCTTTCGATAGTGAAGACGGCTACGAGAGCGCTCTTGTCGATGTCCCCACTCTTTCGGCGCATCTGCGCGCGCAGCTGGCCCAGGCTGGTCTGTCGCCGGTTCGCAACGCCATCGCCGACTTCCTGATCGACGCCGTTGATGAGGGCGGTTATCTCCGCCTGGACGTTGTCGAACTCGCCGTGCGTCTGGGCTGCAGACTTGAAATGGTCGAGGAGGTCCTGACCGTCCTGCAGGGCTTCGAACCGGCTGGCGTCTTCGCGCGTGATGTCCGTGAATGCCTGGCTCTCCAGCTCAAGGATCTGAACCGCTACGATCCGGCCATGGCCGCCATGCTCGACCACCTCGAACTGCTGGCCAAGCGCGACATGGCGAGCCTGCGGCGCGTCTGCGGAGTCGACGACGAGGATTTGCGCGACATGATCGCGGAAGTGCGATCACTGAACCCGCGTCCCGGCGCGGCCTATCTCAGCGAACAGGCCGAGACCTTGGTGCCGGACGTCATGGTGCGCGAGGGTCTAGGCGGCATGTGGCATGTCGAGTTGAACACCGACACCTTGCCGCGCGTGCTGGTCGACCAGCGCTATCACGCCCGTGTGGCCAAGGGCGCGCGAAGCGACCAGGAAAAGACCTTTGTCGCCGACTGCATGGCCTCGGCCAACTGGCTGGTGAAGAGCCTAGATCAGCGTGCCAAGACCATCCTGAAGGTCGCCAGTGAGATCGTGCGCCAACAGGACGGCTTCCTGGCCTATGGCGTCGAGCACCTTCGTCCCCTGAACCTTAAGACGGTCGCCGATGCGATCAGCATGCACGAAAGCACGGTCAGTCGCGTCACTTCGAACAAGTACATCGCCACGCCGCGCGGGGTGTTCGAGCTGAAATTCTTCTTCACCTCGGCCATCCAGTCTTCTGAAGGAGGCGAGGCCCACTCCGCCGCTAGCGTCCGTCACAAGATCAAGGGCCTGGTGGATGCGGAAAGGACCGAGGCTGACGTCCATTCTGACGATCGGATCGTAGAGATCCTGAAAGCTGCCGGTGTAGATATCGCCAGGCGCACGGTGGCGAAGTACCGCGAGGCCATGCGTATCCCGTCGTCGGTCGAGCGTAGACGACAGATGAAGGAAATGGCCTGACCGCCCTATATGAGGCGTGAACACCGCGCGCGCCTCTTGGCCGCGCGGCCTAATCGGCTTCCGCGCGTTCCTGTGCGGGCGTGACGAGGAACCGATGAGCGAGAAGAGCCTGGCGGACGTGATCGAGGGGTTCGGCGAGGACGCCCGCCCAACCCTGACCGTCGGCGAGATGCTCGACGCCTTCGACAGCCGCGCCTTTGGCGCCATGCTGCTGGTCTTCGGCCTGTTGAACACGCTGCCCCTGCCGCCGGGGTCATCGACGATCCTGTCCCTGCCTATCCTGCTCCTGGCCCCGCAGATCGCCATGGGCGCCGACCATCCCTGGCTTCCTAGAAAACTCACCGAAAAGCCGTTGAAGCGGGACGACATGCGCGGCCTCTTCCGTCGCCTCGCCCCGATTGTGCGAAGCATGGAGCTGATTACCCGTCCCAGGCTGCGACCAATGTTCGCACCGGTGGGCGAGCGCGCCATCGGCGTGGTCTGCACCTTGCTGGCTCTGGTGCTGGTTTTGCCGATCCCGCTGGGCAATCTGGCGCCGGGAGCGACCGTGGCGATCTTGGCTTTGGCCCTGCTCCAGCGGGACGGAATCCTTGCGTTGGCGGGCTACGTGATGGCGCTGTTCAGCGGGGGACTTCTGTTCGTCAGCGCGCACGTGGTGATCATGGCCGTGCGCAAGCTCGTCAGCGTATTTTCGGGTCTGTTCTGACGGCTCCTTAAGGAGCGTTCGGACCGCTTGACACCCGTTCGAGACAGGCGCGTTGTATCGGTATGCAAGTCCAAGTTTCCGGCAAGCATGTCGACGTTGGCGAGGCTCTGCGAGCGCGAGTCTCCGACGAAATCGCCCTAAGCATCGGCAAATACTTCGATCGCGGCGGCGCCGCCGAGGTCGTGGTCAGCAAGGAGGGTTACGCCTTCCGTGTCGATTGTTCGGTCAAGCTGGCCTCGGGTCAGCAATTGATCAGCCACGGGTCGGGAGGCGACGCCCACGCCGCCTTTGACTCGGCGCTGGCCAAGATCGACACACGGATTCGACGATACAAGCGCAGGCTCAAGAGCCATTCCGCGGCGGCGACGGCCAAGAAGGTCGAGAACGCGGCCATGTTCGTTCTCCAAGCGCCCGACGCTGGGGACGGCGAGGATCATGACTGGGATGTGGATATCGACCACCCGACGGGCGCGCCCGCGGCGATGGTCATCGCGGAGACCCAGGCCGCTTTGAAGACAATGACCGTTTCCATGGCTGTCATGGAACTGGACTTGACCGGCTACCCGGCAATCGTGTTTAGGAACGCCGCCCACGGCGGATTGTCCGTGGTCTATCGGCGTCCAGACGGGAATATCGGCTGGATCGATCCCGAACGCACGAAGTCGCTGAACGGGCACGGGTCAACCGCGAGCTAACCGGACCGTGTCTCGGCCGTTGGCGCCGTCGGCGGATCCGCGGCGACGGCGCCCAGGCGGTCGATAACGAGCGGACGTTACAAGCTATGACCATTGGCGACCTTCTGGACCCGGGGGCGGTGGCGTTACGCGCTGGCGCACCCGGCAAGCGCCAGGCTCTCTCTCTGGTCGCTGACGTCGCCGCGCGCGTGCTCGGCGTGGATGCCGACTCCACCCTCGAAGGCCTTCTGGAAAGAGAAGCCGCCGGGTCGACGGGGGTTGGCGAAGGGGTCGCCATCCCCCACGCTCGTGTTCAAGGCGTGGATAGGGTCCGGGCGGTGGTCCTGCGCCTGGACACGCCCGTTCCCTTCGATGCGCTCGACGACAAGCCTGTCGACCTGATGGTGGCGCTATTTGCGCCGCTGGAGGCGAGCGCCCAGCATCTGCGCGCTCTGGCCCGCGTGGCGCGTGTGCTGCGTCAGCCCGAAACCCGCGCTGCCTTGCGCCAAGCCAAGTCTGCCGACGCCATCCACGTTCTTCTCACCCAGGAGGCCGCCAGCACGGCCGCATGACACTCTTCGCTAGAGCGCGTTGGGTTCAAGTGTGAGCGGCCAAACCGCTGGAACGCGCTCTCAGTCCATAGAGATTGAGTCGGCTTGTTTGGCTCAGATGCTTCCATCTAAACCACACCGGCCCTAGTGGACCGAGACCGGCGCCAGTTCGTGCGCCAGCGCGGTGGCGATCGCGGTGTCGCGGTCGATCATGACGGCGAGGCGTGCGCCGTCGGCGCGACAGACGGCGTAAAGCGTCTGGTCGGGCGCGAGATTGAAATCCTCCACGCCCTCGGGCGCGTCGGCGAGCAATTCTGCGGCTTTGATAGGTCGCACGTAGACGAGATCAGGAGCTCCAAGGGCCGCGAAGGCTTCGCTCGTGAGGAGCGGGCTTTGATGGGTGTTGGGCGTCATGATGACCACCTCCTTCAATGAGGGAACGCCTCTTGCTCCGGCCGGTTCAGCCCGCGCCGGAAGAGACTCGTTCCACGCGACCGTCTGGCCCGCGTTACCTTCTGATGCGCGGTCAGCCCGCGCTACGGATCGGGATGCGCTTGATCAGCCGTTCGGGCTCTGGGCGCGCGAGGTCGATGTGCAGGAGGCCGTGCTCCAGGGTTGCGGCCTGTACCTCCATGCCTTCGGCCAGAACGAAAGTGCGGACAAAGCCACGGGCCGCTATCCCGCGATGCAGGAAGGCCCTCTCGGCCTCGCTGCGGCCTTCGGCGTCGCGTTTGCCCGCTACGATCAGTTGGCCGCCTTCGACCGTCACCTGCAGCTGCTCGGGCGAGAATCCCGCCACGGCCAGAGTGATGCGGACGCCGCCGTTCTCGGCCTGCTCGACATTGTAGGGCGGATAGCTCTCGGACGCGGCCTTGGCGGCGCGCTCGATTAGGTCCCTGGTGTGCTCAAAGCCCAACAAGAAAGGGCTGTCGAACAGGATCGTCCGGGTCATCGCGAAGTCCTCGCTCAAGCGACTTCGTTCGCGGTGAACAACCCGAGGATCGGCGTTTCTCCCCGCGACACAACGCTAGACATGGCGAGCAGCGATGAAGCGTTCAAGAGGTAAGAGGGGGAAGTTCGCTTACGCGTGGCCTCGGATGGCGACGGCAAAGCCCAGAAATGGACAAGGCCCGGACGTTTCCGTCCGGGCCTTGATGGTGGAGCTAAGCGGAGTCGAACCGCTGACCTCTTGAATGCCATTCAAGCGCTCTACCAGCTGAGCTATAGCCCCGAAAATTTCTGAGAACACCTGAGGTAACTCTCGGAAATCCTTGGTCTCTTCAGCGTTTCGACTGGTGTCGCTCCCCGAAGAGGCGCGGAACCTAGTCCGGGATTTTCCGGGGATCAACCCTCCCTGCGAACTTTTTTCGAGAAAAATGTCGCAGGTCCGAAAACGCTTGTGGAAAGCCGGTCGCGGGACGATCCGTGACCGGCTTTCCACTGGATCAGTCGTCGACGCCCTCGCCGGGGAGGCCTTCGATCTCCTCGTCGAGGATGTCGTCGTCCTCGTCCTCCAGGAACGGAACGTCGTCGGCTTCGTCTTCGGCGAGATCGTCGTCCTCGGCGAAGTCGACGCCCAGGTCGGCGTCACCGGCGGGCGCGGCGCCGGGTTCGGCGTCTTCGTCGTCCGTCTCGACAACATCGGCCTCAGCCGCCTCGTCGATTTCCGGAGTCTCGTCGACCTCGTCCTCGAAGCCGTCCTCCTCCTTCGGGGCGACCGGCTCCTTCTCATCGTCGGACTCATAGTCCGGCGTGATCGCGCGGGCGCGGACGCGGCGCGACTTCAGAGCCTCTTCCGGGTCAAACTGCTCGCCACACTTAGGGCAAACAGCTGGACGGCGGTTGAGGTCATAGAACTTCGACTGGCAGCTGGGGCAGATTTGTTTTGCGCCCAAGTCGGGATTTGCCAAGGTGGCGACCCTTTGATCCTGATGGGAAAAGCGGCCGGTCACTTGCCATGACGGGAGGCCGCTGTCAAAAGCAAACCCCTTCGCGAAAACAACCAAATACTAAGGAGCCGGTTTCGGCATGTCGTCGGCTGGATTGAAGAGCGCCCCCGGAAGCGCTCTGCGAGGGATCGTACGCGCTCCGGGAGACAAGTCTATTTCCCACCGTTCTATGATCCTGGGCGCGCTCGCGACAGGGACGACGACGGTCGAGGGGCTGCTCGAGGGGGACGATGTTCTCGCCACGGCGCGGGCCATGCAGGCCTTCGGCGCGCGGGTTGAGCAGGAAGGCGTCGGTCGCTGGCGCATCGAGGGCCAGGGCGGCTTCGCTGAGCCTTCCGACGTTATCGACTGCGGTAACGCCGGCACGGGCGTTCGCCTGATCATGGGCGCGGCGGCGGGTTTCCCGATGTGCGCCACCTTCACCGGCGACAGCTCGCTGCGCGGACGGCCGATGGGGCGGGTCTTGGACCCCCTGGCCCGCATGGGCGCGACCTGGCTGGGTCGCGACAAGGGGCGTCTGCCCCTGACGCTGAAAGGCGGCAACCTGCGCGGCTTGAACTACACGCTGCCCATGGCCTCGGCCCAGGTGAAGTCGGCCGTACTGCTGGCGGGTCTTCACGCCGAGGGCGGCGTCGAGGTTATTGAGCCTGAGGCGACCCGCGACCACACCGAGCGCATGCTGCGGGCCTTTGGCACCGAGGTGATCGTCGAGGACCGCGTCGTCGGAGAGAAGACCATCCGGCACATCCGTCTTCCCGAAGGTCAGAAGCTCACCGGAACCCACGTGGCTGTGCCGGGCGACCCGTCGTCGGCCGCTTTCCCTTTGGTGGCGGGGCTGATCGTCCCGGGTTCGGAGGTCACGGTCGAGGGCGTGATGCTCAACGAACTGCGCACCGGTCTCTTCACGACCTTGCAGGAGATGGGCGCAGATCTCGTGATCTCGAACCAACGCCTGTCGAGCGGGGAGGAGGTCGGCGACATCACCGCCCGCTACTCCAAGCTCAAGGGCGTCGTTGTGCCGCCCGAACGCGCGCCGTCGATGATCGACGAATATCCGATCCTGGCCATCGCGGCCGCCTTCGCCGAGGGCGACACCGTGATGCGCGGCGTCGGCGAGATGCGGGTCAAGGAAAGCGACCGCATCGCCCTGACGGCGAACGGCCTCAAGGCGTGTGGCGTCCAGGTGGTCGAGGAGCCGGAGGGGTTCATCGTCACGGGGGCGGGACATCCGCCGAAGGGCGGGGCCACCGTCACGACCCATGGCGACCACCGGATCGCGATGAGCCACCTGATCCTGGGCATGGCCGCCCAGGCGCCGGTGGCCGTCGACGAGCCCGGCATGATCGCCACCAGTTTCCCAGGCTTCGTCGATCTGATGCGGGGCCTTGGCGCAACGCTCGCGGAAGCCTGAGCATGGGGTTCGTGATCGCCGTCGATGGGCCCGCTGCGTCCGGCAAAGGCACGATCGCTGGCCGCTTGGCGGCGCTTTACGGCTATCCGCTGCTGGACACCGGCCTGCTCTACCGGGCGGTCGGGGTTGGCGTTCTGGCCGGCGCGGGCGATCTCGATGACCCCATCGCGGCTGAGGCCGTGGCCAGGTCGCTTGACCTTTCGGATCTCGACAGCGTCGAGGTGCGGACACGCGCCGCCGGGGAAGCGGCTAGCCGGGTCGCCGTGCACCCCGGCGTCCGCGCCGCTCTGTTCGACCTGCAGCGCAACTTCGCCAAGCGCGAGCCCGGCTCGGTGCTGGATGGCCGCGACATCGGCACGGTTATCGCGCCTCACGCACCGGCCAAGCTCTACGTCACGGCTCGTCCCGAGGTCCGCGCCGAGCGCCGCTGGAAGCAGCTGGTGGGCCAGGGCGAGGCGGTGGATTTCGAGGATATCCTGGCCGACATCCACAAGCGTGACGCGCGCGATGGCGGTCGCAAGGATGCGCCAATGACGCAGGCCGCCGACGCCGTCTTGCTCGATACGTCGGAAATGACTATAGAGCAGGCCTTCGATGCGGCCCGCCGTATCGTCGAGGACGCGCGCGCCCGTCACCGGCTCTAGCCGGAGGGGCAAATCCACCGCCCGGCCTCGCCGCGATCAGAGAGTATCGCGGGCCCGCTTTATCAAACCCACTTCATCCGGAATCCCGAGAACCGTCTCGCGACGGGGCTCGTTTTAAGGGGTTCCCCCAACCTAGAGACCAAAGATCAGCATGGCTGACGATATGAGCTTCAACCCGACGCGCGACGATTTCGAAGCGCTCCTCAACGACTCGATGGGCGGCCGTGACTTCGCCGAAGGCACCGTCGTCAAAGGCAAGGTCGTCGGGATCGAAAAGGACTTCGCCATCATCGACGTCGGTCTGAAGACCGAAGGCCGTATCCAGCTGAAGGAATTCGGCGTCGACGAAGCCGGCAAGGCCACCATCAAGATCGGCGACTCGGTCGAGGTGTTCCTGGAACGTCTGGAAAACGCCCTCGGCGAAGCGGTCATCAGCCGCGAAAAGGCCAAGCGCGAAGAAGCCTGGACCCGCCTGGAAGGCGTCTACGCCAAGAACGAACCGGTCATGGGCGCCATCGTCGGTCGCGTGAAGGGTGGCTTCACCGTCGACCTGGGCGGCGCCTCGGCGTTCCTGCCGGGCTCGCAAGTCGACATCCGTCCGGTCCGCGACGTCGGTCCGCTGATGGGCAAGGAACAGCCCTTCGCCATCCTGAAGATGGACCGTCCGCGCGGCAACATCGTCGTCTCGCGTCGCGCCATCCTGGAAGAAGCCCGCGCCGAGCAGCGCACCGAACTGGTGTCGCAGCTGCAAGAGGGTGAAATCCGCGAAGGCGTCGTCAAGAACATCACCGACTACGGTGCGTTCGTTGACCTGGGCGGCATCGACGGCCTGCTGCACGTCACCGACATGAGCTGGAAGCGCGTCAACCACCCGAGCCAAGTGCTCGCCGTGGGCGACACCGTGAAGGTCCAGATCGTCAAGATCAACCCGGACACCCAGCGCATCAGCCTCGGCATGAAGCAGCTGCAGTCGGATCCGTGGGACGGCGTTGAAGCCAAGTACCCGGTCGGCGCCAAGTTCACGGGCCGCATCACCAACATCACCGACTACGGCGCCTTTGTGGAGCTGGAAGCCGGCGTTGAAGGCCTGGTGCACGTCTCGGAAATGTCCTGGACCAAGAAGAACGTCCACCCCGGCAAGATCGTCTCGACCTCGCAAGAAGTCGATGTGGTGGTGCTGGACGTCGATCCGTCCAAGCGTCGCGTCTCGCTGGGTCTGAAGCAGGCTCTGGCCAACCCGTGGGAAGCCTTCCTGGAAGCTCACCCGGTCGGCTCGACCGTCGAAGGCGAAGTCAAGAACGCGACCGAATTTGGTCTGTTCGTCGGCCTCGACAACGACATCGACGGCATGGTGCACCTGTCGGACATCGACTGGAGCGTCCCGGGCGAAGAAGCCATGGCCCGCTACAAGAAGGGCGACATGGTCAAGGCGAAGGTTCTCGACGTCGACGTCGAGAAGGAACGCATCTCGCTGGGCATCAAGCAACTGGCTGGCGACCCGATGTCGGGCGACACCTACCGCAAGGGCCAGACCGTGACCGTCACCGTCACGGAAGTGACCTCGGGCGGCATCGAAGTCCGCTTCGGTGAAGACGACGCTCCGATGTCGGCCTTCATCCGCAAGTCGGATCTGTCGCGCGACCGTCAAGAGCAACGTCCGGAGCGCTTCGCCGTCGGCGACCGCATCGACGCTCAGATCACCAACCTGGACAAGGCCGCGCGCCGCGTCTCGTTGTCGATCAAGTCGCTGGAAATGGCCGAAGAGAAGGAAGCCATCGAGCAGTTCGGCTCGTCGGACTCCGGCGCTTCGCTGGGCGACATCCTGGGCGCCGCTCTCCGCGAGCGCGCCAGCAAGGAATAAGCTTCCGCTCCATTCGAGTTGAAGTTGGCGGCGGCCGGAGCAATCCGGCCGCCGTTTTCTTTTGCGTGAAACCCTGCCACAACTCTCAGGGTTGAGTTGCGAGGGGGTCTTCTTGTCAGTCGATAGTGGATGGAGCGCTCGGTGGGCGGTGATTGCCGTCGTGTCGGTCACGGCCTTGGCGGGCGCGGCGCAGGCCGATGAGAAGCCTAGCTATGGGCCGCCCGCCAAGTGGGTTCAGGTCGCCGAGATCCCGGCGCCGCCGGCTGACGATCAAGCGCCTTCGGTTCAGCTTCTGCTGAGCGACAAACAATCCCAGCACGATAGCTCGGGCTCGGCCTACTACAACCGCCGCATCGTCAAGGTGCTGAAGCCAGAGGGCCTGCAGGGCGGCTCGCGGTCGGTGACCTGGGACCCGGTTCGCAGCAAGGTCACGTTGCATGCGTTGGCCATAATCCGAAATGGCCAACGGATCGACTTGCTCAAGCAAGGGCAGGATGTTCTGGTTCTTCGTCGCGAAAAGAACCTCGAGCGCGCCATGCTCGACGGGCGAATGACCGCCTCGATCCAGATCAAGGATCTACAGGTCGGCGACGTGATCGACTGGGCCTACACACAGGAGCACAAGGAGGTGCTGCTGGGCGGTCGCACGAACGACTTCGAGGCGATGAGCTGGAGCGGCGTCGCCGCCCGGTACCGCGTTCGTCTGCTATGGCCGGACGGTACGCCCCTGACCTGGAGGGTCACGACGGGCTTTCCTCAGCCGAAGATCGGCAAGTCCGGCAAGATCAATGAACTGCTTGTCGATGTCCGCGATGTGAAGTCGCCAAAGGCGCCCATCGGCGCGCCGATGCGCTTCCAGCGCCTGGGCATGCTGGAAGCCACGACCTACAGCGGCTGGGACGATATCTCGCGTCGCATGGCGCCCCTCTACGCCAAGGCCTCGGAGCTATCGGCCGACTCGTCATTGAGGCCTGAAATCGCCCAGATCGCCGGCGTCAGCTCGGATCCCAAGGTGAGAGCCTTTAAGGCGTTGCAGATGGTCGAGGACAAGACGCGCTATCTGTTCCTGGGAATGGGCGATGGCGGCTATAAGCCCGCGTCTGTCGACGAGACCTGGTCGCGGCGCTTTGGCGACTGCAAGGGCAAGACGGTGCTGTTGCTGACCGTACTGCGCGAACTGGGGGTCGAGGCCGAGCCGGTTCTGGTGTCGACAACTGGTGGCGATGGCCTCAGCGAGCGCACGCCTTCAGCGGCGCTCTTCAATCACGTCCTTGTCCGTGCCCGCATCGACGGCAAGAGCTATTGGCTGGATGGCACCCGTTCCGGCGACCTGGGCGACCTGGACAGCTTGCGGCCGCCTCCGTTCCGGTGGGCGCTGCCTTTGCGGGCCGCAGGCGCCTCTATTGAGGAGATTGTCCAGCCGCCACTCAGTCGGCCCGATGACGAGGGTCTGATTCATATCGACGCCTCGGCAGGTCTGGACAAGCCAGCGCGCATGACGACCACCCTCATCCTGCGCGGCGAAAGGGGGCTGTCGATGGCGCGCGCCTTGCGCACAACGCCGCGCGCCGACCTTGAGCGCGTGCTCAAGCAGCAGGCCTCCGCAAGCACGAGCTGGATGACGATCGAGAAGATCGACTTCGATGTGTCGCCAGACGGCGTCGGCAAGATCGTGATCAGCGGTTCCGCCGATCTGGATTGGAGGATGAATGACGATCTTGGTGTGAGGGAGTTCCGTTTTCCTGGTTCGGGGGCGGGCAAGGCTTCGGCCTTCCCGAGACGAGAGCCCGGCCCAAATGACGACGCTCCGTACATTACGCCGTTCCCGAACTATTCGACCTCTACAGTCGAGGTGGTTCTGCCTAACAAGGGTGCGGGCTTCACGGTCAAGGGGCCGAGCTATTCGGGACGGCTGGCCAATAACGAGCTGGTTCAGACAACAGGCCTGAAAGATGGCGTGGCGCGCTTCACGTCTTCGTCGCGGAGTGTTGGTCGTGAGCTTCCGTTCGCCGACGCCGAAGAGGCCAATAAAGCCGCTCGCCGCCTCGCCGGCGAGGCCCAGATCGTCCGCGCGCCAAAGGGTTCCTAAGCGTGCGCATTAACCGAACCTTGGTCGTGAATCGCACGCAACCCCTTGAAGACTCAGCCCTCGTTGGGCAAAGGTCCGGTCGCGCCTTGTTAGTCCTAGGGCGTTCCGGGGATATCGATGATCAAGTCTGAACTCATCGCCAGGCTCGCGAATGAAAATCCGCACCTGACGCAGAAGGACGTCGAGCGCGTCGTCAGCGTTATCCTGGAACGCATGATCGGCGCTCTGGAGGACGGCGGTCGCGTTGAGCTGCGGGGCTTCGGCGCCCTTTCGGTGCGGTCGCGCCCGGCTCGAACGGGTCGCAATCCGCGTACCGGCGAAGCGGTCGAGGTTCGCGCCAAGCACGTGCCCTTCTTCAAGAGCGGCAAGGAGCTCCGCGCTCGGCTGAACGCCGACGGCGACGAGTAGACGCGTGCTTAGTCGGGCTTGACCCCGACTCGCGAACGCCCGCAGCCTCCCGCTCATCCTGAAGAGGCGAGGAGGCCGTCATGAGCGTCGTCAAAGAGTTCCGCGAGTTCATTGCGCGCGGCAACGTCATCGACTTGGCCGTTGGCGTGATCATCGGCGCGGCGTTCAACGGCATCGTCAAGAGTTTGGTCGATCAGGTCATTATGCCGCCGATCGGCCTGCTGACCGGCGGTCTGGATTTCTCCAAACTGGAGTTAGTCCTGCGGCCTGAAGACACAGCGACCCAGGCCGTTGAGAAGGTGGCCGTACAGTACGGCGCCTTCATCAACACCGTGATCCAGTTCCTCATTGTCGCGGTGGTCGTCTTCCTGCTGGTCAAGCTGGTCAATGAGATCCGGCGCAAGGACGCCGAAACGCCCGCTCCGGCCGCGCCCACGCCTGAAGAGAAGCTTCTGACGGAAATCCGCGATCTGCTCGCCAGATCAAAATAGGCGGCGATCCGCCTGGAGCGCCCTTTCGAACGGGTGCTCCAGGCTTTTCGTCATTTGCCCAAGCTCGGGCTGTCGAGGTCGAGCTTGGCGGCCGGGATCACCGTGGCGCTTGGCGCGATCTTAGCGAGATCATCGCCCATGGCCTTGGCGTCGCCCGCAACGATCACGCTCATCCGCGTGGGATCGAGCTGAGCTTTGGCGAAGGCCTGCACTTGTTGGGGCGTCACCGCTTCGACCTTCGCGGCGTAGGCCTGAATTTCCGCCAAGGGCACGCCGTAGACGGCTAGGTTGCCTAGGATGTTGGCCAAGCCTTCGGATGTGCCAAGATCGCGGCCAAACCCTCCCACCAGAACGGATTTGCGCGCCGTCAGCTCATTGGCCGCGGCCGGTTCTGAGGCTAAGCGAGTCAGCTCCGCCCGGGTCAATGAGATGACTTCTCCGGCGGATTGGTTCTTGGTCTGCACCCGCGCGGAGAAACCGCCAAAGCGCCCCTGAGGCGTCAGGCTGGAGCCGGCGCCATAGGAGAGGCCGCGCTTGATGCGGATTTCCTGGTTCAGTCGTGAGGAGAAGCCCACGCCGAGCACGGTGTTGGCGACTATGCCGGGATAGTAGTGTGGATCGGTCCGCGTGATCGCCGGCTTGGCGAGAACCACCGCCGCCTGGCCCGTGCCCGGCAGGTCGATGATCACGTTGCGCGGTTGATAGCCGGCCGGGGCGGCCGGTGGCGCGGGCGGCGGCGAGGTGGGCTTCTTCCAGCCGCCGAAGGCTTTCTCAGCCAGCGCGAAGCCGGCTTCCGGCGTCAGGTTGCCCGTCAGGACCAGGACGGCGTTGTCGGGCCGCCAGTAGGCCGCATGGGTCTTGGCCAGATCGGTGCGCTTGATCTTCGGCAAGGAGCCCGGCGTGCCGCCCGCCACGTGGCCGTACGCAGAGCCAGCATAGAGAACCGGCGCCGTGGCGAAACTCGCCAGACTGCCGGGCCGCTGGTAGGCGACCGAAAGGCTGTCGAGAGTCTCGGCGCGGACCCGATCCAGCTCCGTCGTCGCGAAGGCGGGATTTTTAGCCACGTCGGCCATGACGGCCATGGCGGGCGCGGCGTTGTTCTCGGTGACGCTCAGAGTCAGAGAGGCGGCCTCCCAGCCCGAACCGGCTTCCAGATTGGCGCCCAAGGCCTCTGTCTCGCGTGCGACTTGGGTCGCCGAGCGGGTGGTCGTGCCCTCGGTGAGCAACTCGGCGGTCAAGCTGGAGACACCTGCCAGACCCTCAGGGTCGGAGCTCGCGCCGCCGCGCACCGTCAGGTCAGCCGTGATCAGCGGCAGGTCGCTGGATTTCGCAACAATAACGCGCAGACCGTTGGACAAGGTCTTCTCAGCCGGTGTCGGCAGCACGGCGGGTACGGGCTGGGCGATCGGCGGAGGGGCCTGACGCTCGCCTTCCGGAGCCAGTGTCGTGACCGGGCCGTCGTACTTCACCGAGGCCACTTTCGGGATCGGCGGTGTCGGATCCTTCTCGCCGGCCGGCCTGTCCTTCTCCGGCAGGTAGCGGATCACGGTGCGTTTGTCGTCGGCGAGGTACTTGCGAGCCACGCGTTGGACGTCGTCGGCGGTGACCGCCTGCAGCGCGGCGAGATTAGTGTTGGCGCGGGCTGTGTCGCCCTCGGTCATCAGCGCGTAGCCGATGGCGAAGCCTCGGCCGTCGATCTCTTCGCGACGACGCACGGCGTCAGCCAATAGGCCGGCCTTGGCTTCCGAGAGCTCGGCGGGCGGAACGAGGCCGTCGCGAAGACTTGCGACCTGGGCGCGGAGAGCTGCCTCGCCCTGCTGGACCGTCTTACCACCCGCCATGATCGCGCCCACGTAGAACAGGCCTGGTTGGGCATTGTTCGGCGCGCTGGAGAACACCGACTGGGCGATCTTCTGGTCATAGACGAGGCTGTCGTAGAGGCGGGAGGACTTCCCGGCCGACAGGATGGCGTCCAGCACGGTCAGGGCCGGAGCGTCCTGGTCGGCGGCGGCCGGCGCCAGCCAGGTGATGGCCAAGGCCGGCAAGGGCACGTTCGGGCCATAGGTGTTGACCTCCTTTGGCCCAGTGCGCGCGGGTTCGACCACCGAGACTTTTGGAATCTCGCCGGTCGGCTTGGCGATGCCGCTGAAGTATTGGTCGATCATCGCGTCCAGCTTGGCCTGGTCGAAGTTGCCCACCACGATCAGGGCGGCGTTGTCGGGCCGGTAGTAGGTCTGGTGGAAAGCGCGCACGTCGTCGACCGTGGCCGCGTCCAGTTCCTCGATCGAGCCGATGCCTGGGCGCTGGTAGGGGTGGGTTGTGAACGACTGCTGCGGGATCGAGAGAGCGAAGAAGCGACCATAGGGGTCGGCTAGAACGCGCTGGCGCAGCTCCTCCTTCACGACATCGCGTTCAGACGCGAACACGCTCTCGTCGATCACCAGCGATTTCAGGCGGTCGCTTTCGGCCCAGAGCAGGCGCTCCAGATGATTGGCCGGCGCGACCTCGTAATAGTTGGTGAAGTCGTCCCAGGTGGAGGCGTTGTTGAAGCCGCCGACATCCTCGGTCAGGCGATCGAGCGTCTCGCTTGGCATGTTGCGCGTGGCCTTGAACATCAGGTGTTCGAAGAGGTGCGCAAAGCCTGAGCGGCCTTGTGGATCGTCCTTTGAGCCCACGCCGTACCAGACCTGAACGGAGACGTTCGGTGTCGTGGCGTCGCGGGACGTGAAGACCTTCATGCCGTTCGGCAGGACGCGCTGCTGATAGACAATCGGCGGCGCCTTGATCGCGGCGGCCGCGATCGCGGGTTCCGCAAGCGGTTTTGTCGCCGCAAAGGCCACGGGGGACAACGCCGTGGTCGAAAGGGCGGCCGCCACGAAGGCCAGCTTGGCGGAGCGGATCATGCGCGGGAATCTCCTGAGTAATCGCGTAGAACCCTAGCACTGACGCCCTCGAGGTAAACCTTACCGAGCTGTCATCTGCCGGGAAGCGAAGCGTCACGTGACCGTTAATGGTGGCCTTTTCGCCTCCCCGTCGCAGGGCGCGAGTGTGGCGGTGCGCTTCATGACGATGCGGATCCGGGTACGCCCGTTCTGCGGAAGCTTTACAGCGTCGAGAGCATCGCGGGGTTGCTCTAGGGTTCTTCGGTCAGGAACCGGGCGCGCTGGCTTTCCGTGGGAATGACGCAGCGGTCCCGACGCCCAAAGAGGCGGTAGCGGTTGACGGCGATCCAATCATAGACGCGGTCGGTCAGGCCGCGTGGCCAGTGGTCGATGATCGCCAGCCAGCGCCATGGGGCCGGCATGCGCCGGAGGATTGCCGCGAACGCCGCCGTCTTCGTGAGCGCCCGGCCGTGTTCCAGGAAAACGAGACTTTCGGGCGAGCTTGGGTCCACGCCGTGTAGGGCGGCGAGCTTCTGGCCGTAGGGCGTCTGCAGGGGGGTGAAACGGATGGCGCTGTCCCGGTCCAGCGCCATCACCGTTCGCACCGCGCCGTCGCAGAGATTGCACATCCCGTCAAACAGCATCAGGTCATCGACCTGTGGACGTAGCGGGGCGGTCATGGGCGCTCGCACTCGCGCCGAAGAGCCTCCAACGCCGCTGGCGCGTCGCGGCGCATCATGCGGCCAGCCAAGTCGACGGGAAGGCCAAAGGGGGGTGACGCCCAGAAATCATAGGCCACCTGAGTGCGGCGACCGCCGTCGATAGGCGTCAGTCGCCACGTTCCATCGCACGCTCGGATGTCGCCCTTTATGCAGGTGAAGCGGATCTGCCGGTTTGGCTCCAGCGTCACCCGGGAGGTCGAGCGTAGCGGCGGCAGGAAGACGCTGAACCGGACCACATGCTCCCGGATTTCGCCCTCGACTCCGGAGGACACGACCTTGCACCTGCGGACCCCGGGCATGATCCGAGCGGCGCGGTCGCAGTCGAGCAAGGTGCGATAGACGACCTCGGGTGAAGCAGCGATTTCGGTGCGAGCGCGAACGACGCCGTGGCCTTGCTCGTCCACCCCCATCGACACGTCGACGGCGTCGCGACGCGCGCCGACGTCATCCGCTCCCGAGGCAGGGGAGGAGAGCGCGGCGGCGAAACCCAGGACGAGAAGGATCGAACGCATCACCCCGACGCTAACGCCCAAGCGCGATTTTCGTCAGGCCTCACGCGCCCGCGCGGTTCTGGACAAGGTCATCCACCACGGAGGGATCGGCCAGGGTCGAGGTGTCGCCGAGGCTCCCAAGCTCGTTCTCGGCGATCTTGCGCAGGATGCGGCGCATGATCTTGCCCGAGCGCGTCTTGGGCAGGCCGGGCGCCCACTGGATGACGTCCGGCGTGGCGATTGGGCCGATCTCGCGCCGAACCCAGTCGGTCAGCTCCTTGCGCAGCGTGTCGGTGGGAGCCACGCCCGCATTAAGGGTCACGTAGCAATAGATACCCTGGCCCTTAATGCTGTGCGGGTAGCCAACGACCGCCGCTTCGGCGACGCGCGGGTGGGCCACCAGCGCGCTTTCGACCTCTGCGGTGCCCAGGCGGTGACCGGAGACGTTCAACACGTCGTCCACGCGGCCCGTGATCCAGTAGTAGCCATCGGCGTCGCGGCGGCAGCCGTCGCCGGTGAAGTACTTGCCGGGGTAGGTCGAGAAGTAGGTCTCGAAGAAGCGGCGGTTGTCGCCATAGACCGTACGCATCTGGCCCGGCCAGCTGTCGGTAATGACGAGGTTGCCCTCGGTCGCGCCCTCCAGCACCCCGCCTTCGGCGTCGACCAATTCGGGCTTCACGCCCGGCATGGGTCCACAGGCTGAGCCAGGCTTCAGAGCGTCGGCGCCCGGCAGCGGCGTCATCAGGGTTCCGCCCGTCTCGGTCTGCCACCAAGTGTCGACGATCGGGCAGCGGCTTTCGCCGACCACGCGGTGGTACCAGAGCCAAGCCTCGGGATTGATCGGCTCGCCCACGCTGCCCAGAAGGCGCAGGGACGCGCGCGAGGTGCGCTCCACCGGCGCCTCGCCCTCGCGCATCAGGGCGCGCAGGGCCGTCGGGGCGGTGTAGAAGATCTCGACCCTGTGCTTGTCGATCACCTGCCAGAAGCGGCTGTTGCAGGGATAGTTCGGCACGCCTTCGAACATCAGGCTGGTGGCGCCGTTCGCGAGCGGACCATAGACGATATAGGTGTGGCCGGTGACCCAGCCCACGTCCGCTGTGCACCAGTAGATTTCGCCTGGCCGGTAGTCGAACACGACCTCGTGCGTCCAGCTGGCCCAGACCAGATAGCCGCCGGTGGTATGTAGAACACCCTTGGGCTTGCCCGTTGAGCCCGAGGTATAGAGGATGAACAGCGGGTCTTCGGCGCTCATCGGCTCGGGTGTGCAATGGATCGAAGCCTTGGCGGCTGCGTGCTCGTAGATGACGTCACGGCCCGCGGCTAGCGGCACGCCGGCGCCGGTTCGGGTCACGACGAGCACCTTCTCCACGCCCGGGCAGTGGGCGACTGCCGCGTCAACGTTCAGCTTCAGGGGAATGCGCTTGCCGCCGCGCACGCCTTCGTCGGCGGTGATCACCAGCTTGGAGTCACAGTCGTTGATACGGCCGGCCAAGCTGTCGGGCGAGAAGCCCGCGAAGACCACCGAGTGGATCGCGCCGATCCGGGCGCAGGCCAGCATGGCGTAGGCCGCCTCGGGGATCATCGGCAGGTAGATGGTGACTCGGTCGCCCTTGGTGACGCCGTGCGCCTTGAACACGTTGGCCATGCGGCAAACCTGCTCGTGCAGCTCGGCATAGGTGATCTTGCGCGAAGCAGCGGGGTCATCCCCCTCCCAGATCAATGCGACCTCATTGGCCCGATGGGGCAGGTGGCGATCTATGCAGTTGGCTGAGACATTGAGGACGCCGTCCTCGTACCAGCGGATACGGAAGTCTTCTTCCTTGAAGGAGACATCCTTGATCTTGGTCGGCGGTGTGATCCAGTCGAGACGGTCGGCGAGATCCTTCCAGTAGCCATGGGGATCCTCATCGGCGCGCCGCCGCGCGGCCGCCAGGGCGTCGGCGTTCAGGTGGGCGCGCTCGCCCCAGGCCTTCGGAACCGGAAACAGCATCCCGTCGCTCACTCGCCGTACTCCCTTTTATATCATTTGCCGCCGAGATAGGCGAAGCTGGCGGCCTAGCGCAATAAGACCACTGAGGTTTGTCGCCGCCAGCAGCGTTCGCAGGTCGATGGGGCTGGAAGATGACGACCCGATCCTAGAGGCGTAAAGCAGAGGCCTCAGTTTACCGGAGTGCCTCCATGCTGCTCGCGCTGTCCACCTGGGCCGAGATCGAAGCCTATCTGAAGACCAGCCGGACGGTGGTGGTGCCGATCGGCTCGAACGAACAGCACGGCCCGACGGGCCTGCTCGGCACCGATTGGCTATGCCCCGAGATCATCGCCCACGAAGCCCATAAGCGCACCGACAAGGTGCTGGTGGCGCCGACCTTCAATATCGGCATGGCCCAGCACCACCTGGCCTTTCCGGGAACCATCTTCCTGCGGCCCTCGACCTTCATCGCCGCGATCGGCGACTGGGTGCGTTCGCTGGGCGCCCACGGGTTCACGCGCATCTATTTCCTGAACGGGCACGGCGGCAATGTCGCCTCGATCGAAGCGGCTTTTTCCGAGATCTACGCTGAGTACAGCTTCCGCAAGGAACGGGCGCCGTTCGCGCTGAAGCTGAAGAACTGGTGGGACCTGGCGGGCGTCAACGCCTTGGCCAACAGCCAGTTTCCGACCGGCCATGGCAGTCACGCCACGCCGTCCGAGATCGCCGTGACCCAGTGGGCTTACCCGGAGACGATCAAGACGGCGGCGTACGAGCCGAAGATCGCCCCGACGGGCCCGATCCGCGAGGCGCTGGATTTTCGGGCGCGTTACGCCGATGGTCGCATGGGCTCGGACCCGGCGCAGGCGACGCCCGAAAAGGGCGGGGCGCTCGTGGATCTCGCCGCGAGGTCGTTGATCGAGGACCTTGAGACGTTCTCGGCGGAAGCGACGCCGGTCTAGACCTCGACGGACTGTCGCGCCAGGGCGGGCTGGCCGTGGCGCGCGGCCATCACCTCGCCGATCACCGCCACCGCCACCTCGAACGGCGCCTTGCCGCCCAGGTCGAGTCCAATCGGCGCGCGCAACTTGGCCAGATCACGCTCCGAAATACCATCCGATCGCAGGCGGGCCAGACGCTCGGGAAGCCGACGCCGGGCGCCGAGCAGGCCCACATAGGGGGCTTCGGAGGGCAATGCCGCCATCAGGGCGGCATGGTCCTGCTCGGGCTCGTGACCGCAGACCGCCATCGCTGTCCAGGCGTCGAGGCCGATATCGGCCAACGCAGCCTCGATGCTGTCGCGTCGATAGGCCACGCCCACAAGCGGCGGCGGTGACGCAGGGCCCTTGGGCCTGAGCAGTGTGGTCTCGAAGCCCGACTGCGCGCCCAGGCTTGCGACGGCGAGGGCCGTGGGGTCGCCGCCGACAACGACCAGCCGCGGTTGGGGATCGTACGCCCGCTCAAAAGCGCCAAGCCAGAGAGCTTGCGGCTCTTCCGCGCAATGGCGGCGTAGCCCGTCGCTGACCCAGAAGGCGGGAGTCCTCCGCTGGGCAAGATCAAGAAGCGCCCGTACGGCCGCATCCTCGGGCGTGATGCGTTCCACAAGGATTTCGATCCGCACGCCGCATAGGAGGCGAATATCCGGCCAGGGACTGCCTTCGCCGTAGACCAGACGACGGGGCTTGCCATCCTCGAGGCTTGCTTGAGCATGGCTTTCGACGTCGGCCTCGATGCAACCGCCGGACAGAAATCCGGAAATGATCTGATCGCCGAACACCATCTGCGTCCCGACGGGACGGGGCCCGCCCCCGCCCAGCGAAACAATCGTGGCGAGGGCTGCAGGACCTCGCGAAAGGGCTTCGGACAAGGCCGACCGGGCGTCATCGGTCATCCCGTGCATCGGCCATGCATCGTCGGAGCGGTGGTTCATCATTGGGACTAACATTAACCCCTCGGCAAGGTTCCAGAAACCTGATGTTCAAACCTTGGCGCGTAGCGTCGATCTTCGATTGGTAATCTCCGCACGGATGGCATGTCCATTTCGGTTTCAAAATTGGGTCTCGCGGCCGCGCAGTTCGGCCTCGACGGAAGCGGTTCCGCGCCTCGCGGCCGCTCGCCCGAAGCTGAGACGCGCGAAATCCTGAACATCGCCGCGCGCGCGCGCCTGTCGGTTCTCGACGCTTCGGGCCTGTTTGGCCGCGCGGAAACGACTCTGGGCGAAGTGCTACCGCGCCCGACGCCATTCCGCATCACCCTGGCCGCCGGTCGCGCTGATCGTGGTCCCGACTATGTCGAGGCCGAGGCTCGCGCCACCCTTCGTCGCCTGGGCGTCGAGCGCGCGGACGCCATCATCGTCCATTCGCCGTCGGAATTGTTCGGGGCGCATGGACCGGCGCTTTGGGACCGTCTTCAGCGCCTGAAGGATCAAGGCGTGTTCGCCAAGGTCGGCGTCGCCGCCCATGCTTCGGACGATCCCGTTGGCGTCGCCAAGCGCTTTAAGCCAGACATTCTGCAGGCGCCCGCCAGTCTGCTCGATCAGCGCCTGCTGGCCGATGGCTCGCTGCAGCGCATCGCGGGCATGGGGGTCGAGGTGCACCTGCGCTCGATTTTCCTCAATGGTTTGTTGTTCCTGCCGCCTGATCGCGTGCCGGCCCAGTTGAAGGGGGCCTCGGGCCGCTTATCGCGCGTACGCCGTATGATCGCCGAAGGCCGCTCGGATCCCTTGCAGGCCGCTTTGGGCTTTGCCTTGTCGCGTCCGGAAGGATCGGCCGTGCTGGTCGGCGTCAATTCTGCCGCGGAACTCTCGGCGGTGGTGGCTGCGGCTTCAAGCCCGCCACCGGACCTCGACTGGGACGAGATGGCGATCGACGATCCCGTCGCGCTCGACCCGCGACGTTGGGTCGCCTGAGGGATGGCCCGCCGACGCGCCGCATCCCCTGGCGCGCCCCTAGAATCATCCTGGACACTGTTTCAATCGTAGGCCGCGTCACGGTCGACGAAGCACTTTGCTTAAGGTCGATTAACCCTAAGATTCACTCGGATTTTAAGACTCAAGGCCTAGTTTGATCCCAACTGAGGGAGAGACGCGACATGATCCTCGCCGTGCTGCAGGCCCGCATGGGGTCCACCCGACTGCCGGGCAAGTCGATGGCCACGCTTCGCGGCGAGCCCATGATCATCCGTCAGCTGGAGCGCCTGCGCGGCGCGCGCTGTCTTTCCAAGATCATCGTCGCCACCAGCGCCGACACGGTCGATGACGCCCTGGCCGGCTTCCTGGTTTCACGTGGCTTTACGGTTCATCGTGGCGCCGGCGCCGACATCCTGGCGTGCATCGCCCGCTGCGCCGAAACCATCAGCTCGGTTAGCCATGTTGTCCGCTTGAAGGGGGACGCGCCCTTTGTCGATCCGGGGGTGATTGACGAGGCTGTCCGTCTGGCTCTGGTCAGCGGCGTCGACTACACATCCAACCGTGTCCAACGGACCTATCCTGCCGGTCTCGAAGTCGAGGTGATCAAGGCCGAGGCGCTGCAAGCCGCCGCTGCCGAGGAGCGGGATCCGATGGCGCGTATCTCGCCGACAGCCGCCATTCGTAATCAACAGGGGCGCTGGAGCCAGGCGCACCTAATGGCGCCTCGCGACTGGTCGCGTCTCGACTGGCGGGTCAAGACCGCCGCCGATCTCGCCTTCGCGCGCTCGGTCTATGACGCCCTGCACCCCGTCGATCCGGGTTTCCGGATGAACGACGTCTTGGACCTGATTGGCAGCCGTCAGGACATCGCTCGCTTCGCGGCGTGAAGGAAGGCTGCTCCCCGGCCTGGACCGGGGGGGCGCGGCTTCCAACGCTTACTTCCAGGCCCCGTAGGGGTCGACAGAGGTCTTGCCTAGCGCTTCGGCGACGGCGGGGTGGGTCAATTCGCCCTTCAGCACATTGAGACCGCGCGCCAGGTGAACATTGGCCTTGAGCGCGTCCAGGCCCTTGTCGGCGATCGCCAGGCCGAAGGGCAAGGTGGCGTTGCCGAGGGCTTCGGATGAGGTGCGCGGGGCCGCGCCCGGCATGTTGGCCACGCAGTAGTGCACCACGCCGTCGACCGTGTAGGTCGGTTCGGCGTGGGTTGTCGGCTTGCTGGTTTCGAAGCAGCCCCCCTGGTCGATCGAGACATCGACTAAGACCGAGCCCGGCGTCATCTGCTTCAGGTGTTCGCGGCGCACCAGCTTGGGCGCGGCCGCGCCAGCCGTCAGCACAGCACCGATCACCACGTCGGCCTTGAGGATTTCCTCCTCGACGGCCGCGAAGGTGGAGTAGCGGGTCAGGATGCGGCCCTGGTAAAGGTCGTCCAGCTCGCGCATGCGCGGGATCGACCGCTCAAGGAGCACGACGTCCGCGTCCAGGCCCGCGGCCATGCGCGCGGCGTTGCTGCCTACGACCCCGCCGCCCAGCACGACCACGCGCGCCGGCGGCACGCCCGGAACGCCGCTGAGCAGCAAGCCCATGCCGCCATTATGTTTCAGCAGGGTCTCGGCGGCCGAGTAGACCGCAATACGTCCCGCGACCTCGGACATCGGCGCCAACAGCGGCAGGCCGCCGCGCGCATCGGTGACGGTCTCGTAGGCGATGGCCGCGCAGCCGCTTTTCAGCAGGCCTTCGGTCTGGGCCGGATCGGGCGCCAGGTGCAGATATGTGAAGAGAATGTGCCGCGGTTCGAGCTTCTCCCACTCGACCTTCTGCGGCTCCTTGACCTTCACGATCATGTCCGCGCCGGCGAAGACCGCTGCGGCGTCGGGGGCTATGCTCGCCCCCGCTTTCACATAGGCCTCGTCAGCATGGCCCGCGCCAAGTCCGGCGCCCGATTGAACAAGAACCGTGTGGCCGTGGCCGACATATTCACGGACGGCTGTCGGCGTAAGCCCGACCCGGTGTTCGCCCGCTTTGATCTCTGAGGGGACGCCAACCCGCATGATGCTTCCTCCAAAGGCGCTTTCTTGGAATTGTGCTCTTCGGAACGCGCAGTTTCCTTGGTGATTTTGTGCTTTGATACTAGTTTAATGCAGGATTCCTGCGCCGGACGTGCCAAGCATGACTAAACCCGCCGCTAGCCTCGATGGTTTCGACCGGAAGCTCCTCAACCTCCTGCAGAGGCGGGGGCGAGCCAGCTATGTGGAAATGGGCGAGGCGGTGAATCTTTCCGAGTCCGCCTGCCTGCGCCGGGTTCGGGCCTTGGAAGAGTCCGGTGTGATCAGCCGATACGCCGCTGTGATCGACGAACGCGCCGTGGGGTT
Organism: Caulobacter sp. BP25; assembly: GCF_002737755.1. Classification (GTDB taxonomy): domain Bacteria; phylum Pseudomonadota; class Alphaproteobacteria; order Caulobacterales; family Caulobacteraceae; genus Caulobacter. The sequence continues at coordinate 373,753 of NZ_PEGH01000017.1, read as the reverse complement.
GCCGCTCAGCGTCTTCGTGACCGTTACTCTGTCGTCTCAGGCGGAGTCGGCGCTGAGCGCCTTCGAAAAGGCGATCGCCAATGTCCGCGAAGTCGCTGAATGCTACCTGATGACGGGCGGGTCGGACTATTTGCTTCGTCTGGTGGTCCGCGATGTCGATGACCTCGAGCGCGTGCACGCTCAAGAGCTGACTCGTATTCCCGGTGTCGTCAGAGTCAGCTCAAGCATCGCCATGCGCACCGTGGTCAAGCGCGTTGAATTGCCGCTCTAGGCCTTCGATTAACGTTCCTTAGAGCCGTTCTGGCTTAGCGTTTCGCGACATTGACCGACGTCGGGGGACGAGATGGTTTCGAGACGATTGCTGCTGGGCGCTCTCATGGGCGTGGCCGCGCCGGCTATCGCGTTTGCCGAGGGCGAAGGCGGCTCTCCGAGCCTTCTGACCAAGAAGGGTCGCCGCACGGCCCACGCACTCAAGCATCAGGCCACCGACAAGGCCGCGCTCGACAAGGCGCTGGCGACGGTTAAGCCCGTGACGCCGGAGCCGGCTCATGCGCCGGCGGCCGCCGAGGCCATGGCCATCAGCCCGGACGAGGCGCTGGGTCGTCTCAAGCACGGCAACGCCATCTTCGCCCGTGGCGGCGCTAATATCTCCCTGCCCTCGATGGCGCGCGTGGCGGAGCTGTCCAAGGGGCAGAAGCCGTTCGCCGTCATCATCGGCTGTTCCGACAGCCGCGCCGCACCGGAACTGATCTTCGACTGCAATCTTGGCGAGCTGTTTGTCGTCCGTGTCGCTGGATCGACCGTCAGCCGGGAGGGCCTCGGCTCGATCGTCTACGCCGTCGAGCACCTGGGAGCCCCGCTCATCGTGGTGCTGGGCCACACCAAGTGCGGCGCTGTGGGCGCGGCGGTGGACGTCGCCACCAAGCACGCCGAACTGCATGGCGCCTTGTACGAGATGGTGCTGCCTATCCTGCCGGCCGTCCTGGAGGCCGAGGAACAGCACCCCGCTGACCTGCAGGACGCGGCGATCCGCCAGAATGTCCGCGATATCGCCCGTCGCCTGAAAGTGGCCGACGGGACGTTGGCCGAGCGGGTCGAGGAGGGGCGGCTGAAGGTCGTTTCGGCCTGCTACGACCTGACTACGGGCACGGTGGCCTTCGACGCCTAGCTGGACATGGACTCCGCCACCACCCGCTCGTAGTCGCCTAGGCTCGCGATGCCGATATCCAGATCGGTGACCAGGCCGTTGTGCAGCGAATACACCCAGCCGTGCACGGCCAGGGATTGGCCTCGCGCCCAGGCGTCCTGGACGAAGACGTCAGCCGCCACATTGCGGACCTGACGCGCGACGTTCAGCTCGGTGAGGCGGTCCAGCATCGCGCGCTTTTCCGGAATTTTCTCAAGCTCGTGCTTGTGCTCGGCGCAAACTTCGCGGATCGGATGCAGCCAATGGTCGACAAGGCCACGCCGTTGGCCGTCTATCGCTGCGGCGACGCCACCGCAGCCGTAGTGTCCCACGACCATGATGTGCTTGACCTTCAGAACGTCGACCGCAAACTGCAGCACGCTGAGATAGTTAGCGTCCTGGGGCGGGGCGAGGTTGGCGACGTTGCGATGCACGAATAGCTCGCCTGGATCCAGGCCGACGATCTCGTTGGCGGGAACCCGGCTGTCGCTACAGCCAATCCAAAGATACTCCGGGCTTTGCTGGCCCTCGAGACGCTTGAAGAAGTCCGGATCAACCTGGGTCTTGCTCTTTGACCACGCGGCGTTCTTGGCTTTCAGATCCTCAAGCATCTAGCGCTCCGGATGATGATCAGGGTGTGCGGCTGCGATGGCCGGATGCCCGGCCGCGCGGGCGGCGGCGGCTTGGATCGCTGGGAATGGCGAGAGGTCGATGTTGAAGCGGCTGGCGTTGAACACTTGAGGCGCCAGAAGACAATCCACGAGTCCCGGCGTGTCGCCGAAGGCGAAAGCGCCGCCGTGACGAGCGACCATCGGCTCCAACGCGGTAAAGCCGTCAGAGATCCATCGCGCGACCCAAGCGTTGCGTTGATCCTCGCCGATTTCCAATGCGGTCAACGCCCGCAGGATCCGCAGATTGTTCAGCGGATGGATATCGCAGGCGATGATCTCGGCCATGGCGCGCACTGTGGCGCGGTCGAAGGGATCGGTCGGCAGAAGAGGAGGCTCTGGAAAGACCTCCTCCAGCCATTCCAGGATCGCCAGGCTCTGCGTGAGAGGGCGACCATCGACCTCCAGCGTCGGCACCAGGGCCTGGGCGTTAAGGCTGCGATAGTCTGCCGTCTGGTGGGCGTTCGAGACGAGATCGACAGGTCGCAGCTCGAAGGCCAGACCTTTGAGGTTCAGGCCTATCCGCACCCGATAGGGCGCGCTCGCGCGCTTGGCGCTGTGCAGAACGAGTTTCATTCCAACCTCAGACCAGGGTGAATTCGAGACGACCGACGCTCTCGACCTCGCTGGTCACGACGTCTCCGCGCGCGATGGCGCCAACGCCTTCGGGCGTGCCGGTGAAGATCAGGTCTCCCGCCGCAAGGGTCCAAAGCGCGCTGGCCTTGGCGATCACCTCGCCCACACTCCAGATCATGTCGCCGATCTGACCGCGCTGACGCTCGGTTCCGTTGACCCGCAGCGTGATGGCGGCCTCTGGCGCGGGCGGGGCCATGACCCGGATGGCGCTTATCGGAGCGCTGGCGTCGAACGCCTTGCCGGCCTCCCAGGGCTGGCCCTTGGCCTTCGCCGCGCCCTGCAGGTCGCGGCGGGTGAGGTCCACGCCCACCGCGTAGCCAAAGACGCAGGCGAGGGCCTGCTCTGGCGTGAGATTCGCGCCGCCGGCCTTCAGCGCTACGACGAGCTCGACCTCATGATGCAGGTCGCTGGTCGCGGGCGGGTAGGGGATTTCGTGGCGCAGCGGCGCGACGGCGTCCGCAGGCTTGGCGAAGAAGAACGGCGGATCGCGCTCGTCGCCGCCCATTTCGCGCCTGTGCGCGGCGTAGTTTCGTCCGACGCAAAGAACCCTGCGCACCGGGAAGACCGTATCCGATCCCTCCACCGGGACCGTCGGAAGGGCGTGCGGAGGAAAGGCGTAGTTCGTCATGGGGCCTCCTGTAGACCCAAACCGTGCTCGCAAAAACCCTCGTCAACGGGTTGAAGGGGCGCCACGTCCCCCCTCCAAGGGGCGCCTTGCGCAATCGTCAGGTTGAAGCGGGGCCTAAACGTTCTTTCACTTGCCCCCATCCGCGCCGCCGAGTCATGACGTTATGGGGATATTCGGGCGGTATATGGGGGCATCGGAAACGTTCATGCTGATCATCGAGAACTTGACCCACGTCTACGGTAGCGGCGTGAAAGCCTTGGACGAGGTCAATCTGACGATCCCGCGCGGAATGTTCGGCCTTCTCGGCCCGAACGGCGCCGGCAAGTCGACCTTGATGCGCACGATCGCGACCCTTCAGGCGCCAAGCTCTGGCCACATCCGCTTCGGTGATATCGACGTTTTGAAGACGCCCGAACTGCTGCGCCGGACTTTGGGCTACCTGCCGCAGGACTTCGGCGTTTATCCGCGCGTCTCGGCCTACGACATGCTGGATCATATGGCTGTCCTGAAAGGGATCGCCGACGCCAAGGATCGGAAGCAGACCGTCGAGCATCTGCTGAACCAGGTGAACCTGTGGAACGTGCGCAAGAAGGCGATCGCGGGCTTCTCTGGCGGCATGCGCCAACGCTTCGGTATCGCCCAGGCCCTGATCGGCGATCCGCGCCTGATCATCGTCGATGAGCCGACGGCCGGTCTCGACCCCGAAGAACGTAATCGCTTCCTCAACCTGCTGGCCGAGATCGGCGAGAACGTCGTGGTGATCCTCTCGACCCATATCGTCGAGGACGTCTCCGATCTGTGCCCCGCTATGGCGATCATTTGCGACGGCCGCATCGTTAGCGAAGGCGCGCCGACCGATCTGGTCGCCAAGCTGAAGGGTCGGATCTGGAAGAAGGTCATCGACAAGAGCGAACTCGAAGCCACCAAGGCTCGCTATAAAGTCATTTCCACCCGTCTGCTGGCGGGGCGCACCGTCATCCATATCGAGTCCGACGGCAACCCGGGCGACGGCTTCACGCCGGTGGAGGGCGGGCTGGAGGATGTCTATTTCTCCACCCTCTCGACCACTCGGCGCGCAGCCTGACGGAGGGCGGCCGATGTTTCGCAAGATCGCGGGTTTCGAGCTCCGCTACCAGTTGAAGCAGCCCGTTTTCTGGGTTGGCGTCGGCTTCTTTTTTCTTCTGGCCTTTGGGGCGGTGGCGTCCAGTGTCGTGCAGATCGGCTCGACGGCCAATGTCCACCGTAACGCCGCGACGGTGATCGCCCAACTGAGTTTGGTATTCTCTGTCCTCTACATGTTCGTGACGACGGCGTTCGTCGCCAACATTATCTTACGCGACGACGATACCGGCTACGGCGCCATCCTGCGCTCTACGTCGCTGTCCAAGTTCGACTATCTGTACGGCCGCTTCGCCGGTGCGTTCCTGGCGGCGGCGATCTCGTTCCTGGCCGTTCCGTTAGGCCTGATGGTCGGTTCGGTCATGCCCTGGGTCGATGCAGAGACCCTGGGTCCGTTCGCTCTCAACCACTATCTCTTCGCCTATTTCGTCTTGGCCCTGCCGACGCTGCTGCTGACCTCCGCGGTGTTCTTCGCCCTGACCACGGTCACGCGTTCGATGATGTGGACCTATGTCGGCGTCATCGCCTTCATGGTGTTGCAAACGATCGGCTCCAGCTTCCTGCGTCAGCCAGGCATGGAGAAGATCGCCGCCCTCTGGGAGCCCTTCGGCGGAGCGGCCTTCGGCCTGGCGACGCGCTACTGGACGGCGACGGAGCGTAACAGCCAGGTCCCCGAACTGGCCGGCTATCTGCTGGCCAATCGCGCGCTATGGCTGGGCGTGTCACTGACCATTGTCGCCGCGGCTTACCCGCTGTTTCGGATCGCGCCGGCCCCCCGCCGGAGCAAGGCGAGTAAGAAGGCCGAGGTCGATGCGCCGGTTCCGGTTTCTGCGACGCGCGGAACCCAGCGCTTCGACCGCGCCAGCCGCCTGAACCAGCTATGGGCGCGAGCTCGCCTTGACGCCCGCCAGGTGTTCGTCAGTCCAGCCTATCTGGTGTTGCTGGGCCTAGCGGTGGTGCTGTCGTTGACCAATCTCTGGCGCGCCACCGAGGACAATCTCTACGGCGGCTCGGTGTATCCGGTCACCCGCGTAATGATCGGCGCGCTGGAAGGAATCTTCGTCTTCATGACGATCGTCATCGCCTCGTTCTACGCGGGGGAGCTGGTCTGGCGCGAGCAGGATCGCAAAACGCACGAGATCATCGACGCTACCCCGATCCCAGACTGGGCCTTTGTGGTCCCCAAGACGATCGCCATCGCCCTCGTTCTGACCTCGACCTTTGCGGTGAGTATCGTCGTCGCTGTGCTGATGCAGCTGTTCAAGGGCTATACGAACTTAGAGTTGGCCAACTACGTGGTGTGGTGGCTCCTGCCCCAGACCGTGGACTGCCTACTGCTGGCGGTGCTGGCCGTGTTCATCCAAGTGCTCTCGCCGCACAAGTTCGTCGGTTGGGGCCTTATGGTCGTGTACATCATCGCCCAGATCGTCGCGGCCAACTTCGGCCTCGACCACATGCTCTACAGCTATCCGAGTGGGCCTTCGGCACCGCGATCGGACATGAACGGTCTGGGGCAATTCTGGATCGGCGCCTGGTGGGCGCGGCTCTACTGGTCCGCATTCGCGGTGATCCTGCTTGTGATGTGCCACGTGCTGTGGCGGCGCGGGACCGAGACCCGCCTGATGCCACGCCTAGCGGCCGTTCCACGCCGGCTGCGCGGCTCTGCGGGCGGTGTTGCGCTGGGCGCGGCAGTGGTCTTCGTGAGCGCCGGCGCCTTTATCTATCTGAATACCAACGTCTGGAACGAATACCGGACCAGTCTCGACGACGAGCGCTGGCTTGCCGCTTATGAAAAGACCTTGCTGCCGCTCGAGAAGGTTCCCCAGCCGACCATCACCTCGGTGAGGCTGGAGGTTGATCTGCGGCCGCACGAGTCCACGGCGACGGCAAAGGGCGTCTACACGGTGCAGAATCGCACCGACAAGCCGCTGCGCGAGATTCACGTCCGCTTCGACCGTGACCTGAAGGTTCGGGGGCTCTCGATCGAAGGCGCACGCTCGAAAAAGACCTTCGACCGCTTCAACTACCGCATCTTCACCTTCGACTCGCCGATGGAGCCGGGCGAGACCCGAGCGATGTCCTTCTCAACGGTCCGCCAGCAGGTGGGTTTCAGGAATCGCGGCAACGACACGCGCTTGGTCGATAACGGTACGTTCCTCAATGACCAGGAACTGGCGCCAGGGTTGGGGATGACCCGCGACGGCCTGCTGAAGGACCGCGCTAAGCGCCGCAAATACAAGCTGCCGCCGCCGCCACGTCCCGCCAAGCTTGGCGATCCCGCCGCCGTGGCGCACAACGCTCTTCGTCAGGATAGCGACTGGGTGACCGCTGACATCACCGTGACCACCGACGCTGACCAGACCCCGATTGCACCAGGCTACAAGGTCTGGGACGTAACGAAGAACGGCCGTCGGACCGCGCGATTCAAGACCGAGGCCCCGATCCTGCACTTCTTCTCGATCCAGTCGGCCCGCTACGCGGTCAAGACCGCCGGTTACAAGGGGATCGAACTCGCGATCTATTACGATCCCAAGCACGCCTGGAACATCGATCGCATGGAACGCTCGATGAAGGCCTCTCTCGACTACTATCAGGCCAATTTCAGCCCCTACCAGTTTCGGCAGCTACGCTATCAGGAGTTTCCCGGCTACGCGGACTTCGCCCAGTCGTTCGCCAATACGATACCCTGGTCGGAGAACCTGGGCTTCATCGCCAACTATAGCGATCCGACCAAGATCGACATGGTTACGTATGTCGGGGCGCATGAGATCGGCCATCAGTGGTGGGCGCACCAACTGATCGGCGCGGACGAGCAGGGCGCCACGGCCATGTCCGAGACTCTGGCCCAGTACTCGGCGCTGATGGTCATGAAGAAGATCTATGGCGAGCCGATGATCCGCAAGTTCCTGAAGTATGAATTGGACCAATATCTGCGCGCGCGTGGCGGCGAAGTTATCGAGGAGTTGTCGCTCAATCGAGTCGAGAACCAGCCCTATATCCACTACAACAAGGGCTCGTTGGTCATGTACCGCCTGGCCGACCAGATCGGCGAGGACAAGGTCAACGCCGCTCTACGCGACCTCCTGGCCCGATACGCTTTCAAGGCCGCGCCCTACCCGACCATGAACGAGGTCGTGGCCGCCTTTCGCGCCGAGGCCCCAGCGGACAAGCAGGCGCTGATCACCGATCTCTTCGAGAAGATCACGCTCTATGATCTCAAGGCCCAGAGCGCCTCGGTGAAAGCTAGACCTGACGGCAAGTTCGACGTCACGGTCACGGTCGACGCCCAGAAGAAGTACGCCGACGGTAAGGGGAGGGAGAGCTCCGCCGCTCTCAATGAGTCTATGGAAATTGGCCTCTTCACCGCCAAGCCCGGCGACAAGGGGTTTGGCGGCAAGGACGTGCTTGTTTACGAGCGCCGTCAGATCCGTTCGGGCATGCAGACGTTCACCTTTACGGTATCCAAGAAGCCCAAGTTCGCCGGGATCGACCCCTACAACACCGTCATCGACCGCAACGGCGACGACAACACGGTCGGGGTGGGCAACTGAATCTGAAGAGGCCCGCCATCCAGCTTGGGCGGCGGGCCTTCAAGTCGACAGAGAGTTAGCGCTTGGCGTTGGCCTCGGCGATGTCCTCGCCGGTGTCGAAACCGTTCTTCAGGCCTTCGGCCATGTTCAGGTGCTGCTGAACCTTCGGGGCGGTCGCGGCGGCGAACGTCTTCAGGGCGGCGTTGTCGCCGTCCTGCGCATAGCGCTGCAAAAGATTCAGAGTGGCCTGGTGGGTGTCGACCTGGCTGTCGGCGTACTTCTTGTCGAAGTCCTTAGCGTCGGCCTTGTTCAGGTCGTCCAGGTCCTCCTGGAGGTCTTGCGGCAGCATGGTCGGCGTCGTGATCGAAGCGCCCGATGCGGCGATGGCGACCTTGAGTTCCTCGGTCGTCTTCATATGCGCCTTTTGCATATTGGCCGCGAAGGTTTTGACCGACGGGTTGGTCGAGCGCTTGGCCACGATCTTGGCGGCTTCGATCTCGAACATGTCGTTGGCAGCGGCCTTGGCGACGAACACATCGGCGCGGGTTTCATCCGAGGGGGTCGGAATGGTGGCCGCCGGATTGGCGTCCGGCGTCGCGGCTTGCTCGGCCGGCGTCGCTGCGCCCTTGGTTTCGTCTGTCTTCTGGCCGCAGGCGGCGAGGCTCAGCGCCGCAATGGCGGCGCCGACAATCATTAGGTGACGGGTCATGGCTGTGTCTTTCCCTGAGTTCTTTTTTGTAGAGAGGGATAAAACTCCGGCGCCGCGGTTCGCCGTCGTGCCGCAATAACCTCACGGGGCCGTGATCGGTTCCCGTGAAGCTGGGGAACATGCCAATGGCCGAAGGTCCACTTTCCGGATTGCGCGTGATCGAGATGGGTTCGCTGATCGCCGGCCCCTTTTGTGGACAGGTGCTGGGTGACTTCGGCGCTGAAGTGATCAAGCTCGAGGACCCTAAGGTCGGCGACCCCATGCGCCAGTGGGGCCGCTCCAAGCCCAAGGGGCTCTCGCCCTGGTGGCCGGTGATTGGCCGCAACAAGAAGTCGGTCACGATCGACCTGCGCACCGATGAGGGCCGCGATATCGCCCGCGCGCTGATCGCCAAGGCTGACGTTGTCGTCGAGAACTTCCGGCCGGGCACCCTGGAAAAGTGGGGCATGGGCTACGAGGCCTTGGCCAAGACCAATCCGGGTCTCGTGATGGCCCGCGTTTCTGGCTTCGGTCAGACCGGACCCTACGCCAAGCGCGCCGGCTATGCGCTGGTCGGCGAAGCCATGGGAGGCCTGCGCCACATCACCGGCGAGCTCGATCGGCCGCCGGCGCGTGCGGGTATCTCGATTGGCGACAGCCTTTCAGGCCTGAACGCCGCGCTGGGCGTGATGATGGCTCTCCACGCTCGTCAGCGGACCGGCAAGGGCCAGGTGGTCGACGCGGCGATCTACGAGAGCGTGCTGACGGTGATGGAGAACCTGATCACCGAGTATGATCTGACAGGCTACATTCGGGAGCGTTCTGGCGCTGTGCTTCCGGGCATAGCGCCTTCGAACGTCTATCCGACTCGGTCGGGCGAACTGGTGCTGATCGGCGCCAACCAGGACACGCTGTTTAGGCGGCTTTGCGACCTGATGGGGCGTCCAGACCTCGCTGACGACCCGCGTTATCGCGACCACGCCGCGCGTGGCGCCCATCAGGCCGAACTCGACGCCCGCATCGCGGCCTGGACCGCCGACCAGGACATCGAGGACCTGTTACCCAAGCTGGAGATGGCAGGTCTGGCGACCGGCCGCATCTATCGTGCGCCCGACATGCTGGAGGACCCCCAGTTCCTGGCGCGGGAGTCGATCGTCACCGTGCCACATCCGGTGTTTGGCCAGCTCAAGATGCAGAACGCCTTTCCGCGTTTGACCGACACGCCTGGGGGCGTGCGCTGGCCGGGCCCAAGGCTCGGCGAGCATACGGATGCTGTCCTGGGCGAACTGGCCGGTCTGGATGCTGACGCCTTGGCGGACCTGCGGGCGCGCGGCGTGATCTAGAGAGCGGCTCAGGCTCTTCCGGTCACCCCGGCCACGGCGCGAGCGATCTGGTGGACATTGTACGGCTTGCGCACGATCGGCGCGTCGAAACCCATCGGCGCGGCCTTGTCGGCGTAGCCCGTGGCGAACACGAAGGGGCGGCCCATGCTGCGCAGAATCTCGGCGACAGGGGCCACGGACTGACCGTTGAGGTCGGCGTCCAGCACCGCGACGTCGAAGTCCTTCTCGAGCATCGAGAGAGCCTCGCTCAGCTCGGCGGCGCAGCCCACCACCTCGACGCCGGCGTCTTCCAGGCCCGCCTCAAGCTCTAGAGCCAGCAGGAGCGAGTCCTCGACGATCAGCACCTTGAGGCCGGCGATCGCACCGGGCCGCACGGTCTCATCCGCAGCGACCACGGTCTCGACGATCCGTTCGGGCGCCGCGCTGACCGGTTCGACTGGCAGCGCGTCGGCGAGCGCTTCGGCCGCGCCGACGATCATGGCGGTGACGCCGCTGGGGCGATAGGTGATCTTGGCCGAGCCGCCCAGTTCCCGGCCCGCGACGTCTTCGATCAGGGTGGCGCCGAAACCCTTGGTCAAGGGCGCGACCGCAGGCGGTCCGCCGGTCTCGAGCCATTCGAGCGCGAAGCCGCCTTCCGGCGAGTGGCGCCAGACGACCTCCACCTTGCCATTCTCGGTCGACAGCGAGCCGTAGCGTACGGCGTTGACCGCCAGCTCGTGCAAGGCCAGCGATAGGGCCGACGCCGCGCGAGGCGTCAGGAAAAGTTCAGGGCCGTCCCAGCGTGTCTGGGTGGGTGCGAGGCCGCCCAGCTCGGCGGCGGCGATCCGCGCCAGGGTCGCGCCTCGCCAACGGGCGGCGGTCAGCAGGTCGTGCGCCGAGCTCATCGACTTCAGGCGCGCGGCGAAGGTTTTTAGGAAGACGTCGAGCGAGGCGGACTTCCGCGCCGATTGGGCGGCGACTGACTGCACGACCGCCAAGAGGTTCTTGATCCGATGATCCAGCTCGGCGACGAGATTCTCGCGCTGCTCTTCCTCGGCCTTGCGTTCGCTGATGTCCTGGACCACGCCGATCACATGGGTCGGCTCGTGATCTGGCCCGAACAACATCACGCCTGAGCTATGATACCAGACCGCGTGACCGTCTGGGTCGGGCAAGCGCCGATATTCAGCGGCGTATCGACCCGTCTCGCGCAGTTGCTGGTTGATCGTCTCCCGCGCGGCCTCGCGGTCGTCAGGATGCACATAGGGGAAGAGCGCCGCGCCGCCTTCGGACGGGATCACGCCCGGGGCGATACCCGCGATCTTCGCCAGACGTGGGCTGATCTTGAAGACATCGCGCTGGATGTCCCATTCGAATTCACCCAGCGCCGCAGCGGCGATCGCCAGATTCAGGCGTTCGCCCTCGAGCGTCCGAGCGGCTTCCGGCTTGACAGTGAGGATTTCCGCCGCGAGGTCGGCCAGATCCTCAAGCGCCTGGAGATCCTCCGGCTGAACAAGACCAGCCGCGCCAGGGCCCTCGACGACCAAAGCGCCTAGGACATAGCCTTGGCAGTCCCGGATCGGCGCCGCGAGATCGACAACCCGTCCCGCAGCGACGACGCGTTCGGCCAAGTCGCCACAGCGCGGGGCGTCCGGCGCCGGATAACCGACAAAAGCTTTTCGCCAGATCCTGGCCTCATCGACCAGCACGACGGCCGCCTTGGGGGCGTCGAACAGCCGAGCCGCCAATCGCGCCACGCGCAGCAGTCGCGGTTGGTTGACCTCGCCATCCAGAATTCCAAGCGCGCGCAAAGCCTTGAGGCGGGCGGATTCCTGACGGTCGTCGCTGACGATTGGGGCGTCGTCCATGATTCGACCTTAAACTTGGTTCGCGTTCGGCGCGAGCGCCTTTGAATCGGGGCCGTTTCTCAGCGGATTCCGAGTGGTGAAGCTTGGGGTCCTTGAGTATCGTGGAACCGCAGCGACGAAAGCAGCGTTGTCGGGACGTCGCTTCCCGCGTCCCGGTCGGTTGCGTCGCGAACAGGAGATGACCATGCCCGCCAATTCCCTGAACACCGCCGCCAAGGAAGCCGACAAGGCCAAGGGCGCCACGCTAGAAGCCGTCGAGCACGCCGAGCGCAGCTTCGCCGAGGCCGCTCACGCCGCGCGGATTTCGCTGACCGAAGCCGCCAAGCGCGTGGAAAAGTCGGTAGCCGAGGGCTTCGAGACGCTGCGCGCCCAGAGCCGCGCCTATACCGACACCGCTGGTGAGCAGCTTGAGGAAGCCCAGCGCTATGTCTCGGAGCGCGTGCGTGAGCGCCCGATCACCGCCACGCTCGCTGGCGTGGGCGTCGGTGTGCTGATCGGCCTCCTGATCGCCGGCGGTCGCAGTAACAACCGGTGATGTTCGAGAAAACCCTCATGACCCTGGCGGCGGCCGCGGCGATCGCCGCCGCCGCCGCCGTCAGTGTCGTCTCCGCCGCCTTCGCGCTCTACGCCATCCTGTTGCCGGCGGTTGGCGCCGCCGGCGCCTCGGCCATTGTCGCGGCGGTAGCGGCCCTGATCGTCGCGATCGCGGGGATGATCGCCGCCCGCAAGGCCGAGAGCCGCCGCGCTCCTCATCAGGACGTTCCGCAGGGTGGTTTCGATCTCACCGGAAAGGTCGTCGAGATCGTGCGAGAGCGTCCTCTCATGTCGCTGGGCTTGGGCTTGGCGGCGGGTATCATCGCGCTGAAGAACCCGACGCTTACGGCCTCGCTGGCGAAGGCCTTCCTGGATCCGAAGCCACCGCAGCGCTGAAGCGCGCAACAAAGCAAAATATCGCCGCCGTCCGCGTTCTCCGGTGGCGGCGATGTCCTGCTCAAGGCCCGGAAGCCCCAAGTTTCAAAGGGAATTTATCTCTAAAATTTGACCAAGATCATGCGGCTGGCGACTTACACTTTCGCCCGCGTGCCTCTAGATGCCACGTCGCGTTCCCGCTCCTCCCTTCATGGGAACGCCTTCCCATGGAGTGAACATGTACAAGCTGCCGGACCTGCCCTACGCCTATGATGCGCTGGAGCCGACCATCTCCGCCAACACGCTCCACTTTCACCACGACAAGCATCACGCCGCCTATGTCACGGCCCTGAATGGCCTGCTGAACGGCGACGACAAGGGCTCGCTCGAGGCGGTCATCAAGTCGGCCGGTCCGGGCAAGGTGTTCAACAACGCCGCGCAGGCCTGGAACCATGCCTTCTTCTGGGACGGCATGAGCCCAACCAAGACCGCTCCGAGCGCCGAGCTCGCCGCCGCGATCGACAGCACCTTCGGCGGTCTCGCCGAGCTGAAGGAAAAGTTCGTCGCCGAAGGCATTGGCCACTTCGGCTCGGGCTGGGTGTGGCTGGTCTCGGACGCCTCGGGCGCGCTGAAGATCATCTCGACCCACGACGCCGAGAGCCCCGTCACGCAAGACCTGACCGCTCTGTTGGTCGCGGACGTTTGGGAGCACGCCTACTACCTAGACTATCAGAACCTGCGGAAGGCCTTCCTGGAAGCCTTCTTCGACAACCTGGCCAACTGGTCGCTGGCCGATAGCCAGTACGCCGCCGCGAAGGCTGGCGCTCAGGGCTGGGCCTATCCGGCTCCGGAATAGGTTTTTGGATCGGAACGTCCGGATCGCCGGGCGCGTTGTCGACAAGCGAGGCCGTGGAGGTCTCGCTGATGGACAAACCCGCCCGGCGACCCGCCGGCCAATCCGGAGAGGCCAATGCTGAATTGGGCCCTGACCTTCCTGGTGATCGCCCTGATCGCCGCCCTGCTGGGCTTCACCAGTATCGCGGGCGCGGCGATGGGGATCGCCAAGATTCTGTTCTACGTCTTCCTGATCCTGTTCCTGGTGTCGTTAGTCAGCCACCTGTTCAGAGGGCGGCGTGCGCCCTAGCCGGTGATGAGACCCATGCACATCAACGGCGCGGCCTCGGCCGCGCCGTTTTCGTATCAACGCCTGTCGAATGCCCAAGTGCGCCAGACGTCGAAGCGTCCCCGTTCGTAGGCAAGGGCTTTGACGCGCACGCAGTCGGGCTCCACCTCGATCAGATTGAAGCCCGGCGCGGCGCCCCGCTCGCGCAGGGACAACGTTCCAGATCCTATCAACTGCGTCTTGCCGTCGCCAAACGGGATCGCCGTCACGAACGGCAGGTGGATGTGACCCGACAGCACGATATCCGCGCCCGCCTGGACGAAATGGTTGGCTGCGTCGACACCGCCGCGAACACGCGCAGTCATTGGACCGCCTAGCACTTCCATCAGCGGGTGATGGCAGACGACGACTTTCAAGTCTTCCCTATGCGCGCCCGACAGCATCGCGCTTACTCGACGGATTTGGGCGCGCGATACGGCGCCCTTGGACCAGTTCCAGCGCAGTTGGGCGGCCCGCGCGGTATTGAGAGAGGTGACGATGACCCCTGGGGCGCGCCAGGCCGCGCCGTCCTCGGTTCCGAACCGATCGCTGAACCGTCGCCAAGGTCGTGTGAACCGAGTCCAGAGCTCGCCAGGCCCCACGAACGGAGTGTCGTGGTTGCCCGGAACGGCCAGAATGGGACGTGGAAGCGTCTTCAGCCAGGCCGCCGCCGCGTCGAACTCCGACCTTCTGCCGTCCATCGTCAGGTCGCCCGCCACGACGACTAGATCCGGCGCTTCGTCACGGATGTGGTTGGTCGCCGCCTTCACAGCCTCGCGGTTTTCGCCGCCGAAATGGATGTCCGAAATCTGGACTAGCTTCATGCGGGGGGAACCAGGGCGCGGAAGGCTTTAGGGCGGAAGCGGATCGACACTTTCGGATCGAAGCGCGTTGGCTCGCCGTCCAGAATAGCGGGTATGCGTCCGCCCGCCCAGACGTTGCCGGTTCGGCACCGCCCCACGGATACCGAAGGGTCCTCACGCCACTGACCGCGCGCGGCGTTGAAGCCCAGGCGGAAGACGTCCAGCGCGCTTGACGGGTCAAGCGCGGCCGCCTCCAAGGCTCGCTCTTCCGCGTCGAGCGCGGGCGACACCAGTGGACACATCAGGGTCAATGCCTCGGCTCTCTGCTTGGGGCGACCGTCCAACGAAAAACGCAACCTGCCGGAAAAGGCGCGTTGGAAGGCTCTGCGTGCTCTGGCGATCGCCAGATCGAAGCGACCTTTGCGCGCCGCCTCTCGCGCCGTCGCCCACAGAGCCGGGCTGCCGAGGATGGCGGCGACGAAGAAGAGGCGACCCCCGACCTCGCCGCCCGAGATCATTCGCGCCTCACCGTTTCGCAGGCAGTCGCCCATCACGTCTTGCCAGGTCCGCTCGCCATAGAGAGCGTGGGGCAACATGTTCATGGTGCCGCCAGGAAGGGGCGCGATGAGCGGTCCCAGATGCCCGGCTAACTCCGCCGCCGCCCGAGCTGTGCCGTCGCCAGCCAGGACCAGGACGGCGTCCGGCGCGGCGTCGATGACGTTCCGCAGGCACATCTCCAGCTCATTCGTCTGGGGGGCGTAAACCCGTCCAGCGACGCCGTATTCCGCGAGCAGGCGTTCGGCGATGGACGGCGCGTCCGGCCCGACCGACCCCGAGGCGGTATTGACGACAACATCGATCCGCCGCACGGGCGCCCCCTGTTCCATAATCTCGCGACGCAACGGCCCGGACTTGGCCAGGGTTCCGCTTGCGTGCGGAACCCTCCCCTGACGGTGGCCGTTTGCTGGGCAGGGGACAAGCTCGGAACGGAGAGCCAAGATGAAGACGACCATGATCGCTCTGATGGGCGTGGGTGTGCTCGCCGCAGCGTGCACCTCGACCGGCAATGTGGAGCGCAACGCCGCCGCGGGGCTCTGGGCGCGCTGGCGGGCGCGGTGATCGGCAACAATGTCGGCGGGGGTAGCGCGAGCACTGGCGCGGCTGTGGGCGCGGCGCTGGGCGGGACGGTCGGCGCGTGAAAGGTTGCCGTGAAGACGGCGGCTGCGGCGCGAACTCCGTCAATCGCAGGCAGTATTACGACGAGCGCGCGGGGCGCTACTACTACTACGACTCCCGCAGCGGCCGTTACTATTGGGAAGACGGCGCTCCCCGCTACTAAGCAGGGGCCGTCGCGCTCATTTCGAAAGGCGATCGGCCCGGCCGGTCGCCTTTTTCATCCTGGCGAGTGTGGAGGAGGAACCATGAACACGACCAGAGCCGCTGTTCTGATGTTAGGATTCCTAACGCTTACCGCCTGCGCCGAAACCAATAGCCCCTGGCGGACCTTGAAAAGACCTGTGGCGGCGGCGCCGGCCTGCGCGGGCTTCACCTCGTCGATCTACTTTGATCAGGACAGCGCCGAGTTGACGCCTGAGGCAGGGATGGTGCTGGCGAACGCGCGAGCCCAGGCTGGGGGTGTAACGTTCGGTCTGTGAGAGTGGTTGGATTGGCCGACGCGGTCGGCGCGCCTGAGGCCAATCTGGCGCTTTCGAAGCGCCGCGCCGATGTCGTCTCAAAGGCCCTTGCCTCCCATGGCTTCGGAAGGGCGGATTTTGACCTCGCGGCGATTGGCGATGCGGGGGCCAAAGCGTCTTCGGGCGTCGCCGCTCCCCTTCGTCGGCGCGCCGACATCGTCTTCGATCTCAAGTCGCACGCCCGCTAGTCAAAAGGAAGGGCGGGCCGGTTGCCCGGTCCGCCTGAGTTCGCATCAACAAAGGGGGTGCGAAGGCGGCAGACTGGCTTGCGCCAGTCTCAAGTCGGGGGGCGTCGCCGCCTTCGCGAAGATAGAAACGGGGCGCTGCGGAAAGAGTTCCCGCTAGACGCGATTTTTTCGGCCACCAGGGCCAGCGCCGCGCGGAACAGCCGAGGAAGCGAAGCGTTGATTTCATGGGCGGCGCAAGAGCCGTTGCGAATGGGAGTTGCGTCGTGATCCGGACTTACCAGACCGAACATGGCGAAACCGCTTTTGTACAGGCGCTTACCGAGCGGCGGCGCCGCTCGCGCACGCTCCGCATGGCGCTGGCCGTGATCGCGGCGACCGCGATCTCTGCGGCGACGCTCATGACTTTCCACCATCGGGCCGCAGGTCTGGCGCGCGCCGATATCAATGCGTCCTGGACACCCTAGGACTTTCAGGAGGTAGGACATCATGCCCGCCGACGCTCACCATCCCGCCGAGCCTGGCGCCGAAGGTCCTCGAGTCAACGCCACTCGCGCCCGGCAGGGGCGCTTTGGGCTTCATGTCTTTTGGATTTTGATCGTCTCGACTGTGCTGGCCGCTTTAGCCTTGTTCGGGGCCTGGAGCTTCCGCGCCAACGACTTCGCGGCCGTGGAGCACAACACTGGAGCCACGACGCCCGCCGAGGCGCAGGCGGGAAACACGCCTCAACAGCCCGCGCGTCAGACGCCATAGCAACGGTCGGATCTTTCGACCCTCGCCATTCTGCAAGGAAGTACGGCCTCCCGAGCGGGAGGCCGTACTTCCTTGAGGTTTGCCGGTTCAGGCCGCTTTGCGCGTGCGCCGAGGGTGGAAGAACAGGGCCTGGCCGATCGCTGCCTTCACGGTCTCGGGTTGGAAAGGCTTGGTGATCAGGAAGGTTGGCTCTGGACGCTCGCCGGTGAGCAGCCGCTCGGGGAAGGCCGTGATGAAGATCACGGGGACATCCAGGCGGCCAAGGATATCCTTCACCGCGTCGATGCCCGACGAGCCGTCGGCGAGCTGAATATCGGCCAGCACGAGACCCGGTGTACGCCGCGCGACCGCTTCCAAGGCCTCGCCGCGCGTGGCGGCGATATCGGTGACGTCATGACCCAATTCGCGAACGAGCGCTTCGATGTCGGCGGCGATCACCGGTTCGTCCTCGATGATCAGCACTTCCGTGGCCAGTTCGGCGTCAATCTCGGATTGCGCGTCGGCGATGAGCCGTTCGATCTCGCCGAACTCACAATCCAGGATCTGGGCGGCTTCTGTTGGAGTGAAGCCTTCCAGCGCGGTGAGCAGGAAAGCTTGCCGCGAGCGCGGTGCGATGCGCATCAGCCGCTGTGCGGCGTCATCGGCTGAGCTGATGCCTTCGTCGCGCCGCGCTTCAAGCTGCGCGCCGGAGCTGAGCCAGATGGCGTGGAACACGCGGTAAAGCGCCACGCGGGGCGACAGATCGGCGTCCAGCGAGCGCTCGCCGGCCGCCAATGCTTCCAGAGCCACGCGGACATAGTGATCCCCCGTGGTTTGGTCACCGGTCAGGGCGCGAGCGTAACGGCGGATGTAAGGCAGATGCGGCGCCAGCCGAGCAAGAAGACTCATGACCCCTCCCGATGCGGTGTCTCGAAAACCGTAGAACGCACAGTCAAGCTGCGCCGTTCCGTCGAAGCTCGATAACGCTTCCTCAACTGACCGGTTCCGCCCATCGAGGATTTTTGCCATCTTACGCCCAAGCTTATGGAACCCGGTACGGAAAAGCACGTTGTCATCCGGCGGAAAGACATTCGGCCAAAGGGGGCGGGCGCCGATGCACTTCGGTGTCGAGGACATGATCGAACACGTACCCATGGAAGACAAACGCAAGAGCGCTGCGGCGCTTGACGAGGCGCGCTTGCGCCAACAGGCCATTGGCGTGAAGCTGCGCCAGATGTTCGACGAGGTCGTCAACGAGCCCGTGCCGGACGAATTCCTCGATATTCTGCGCAAGGCGGAACCGCCGACAGGAGGCCAATGACCATGGCCGAAGAAAAAGTTGGGCGTTCGGCGCCCGACCCCGCTCGCGACGCGGTGTTCAAGCGCGAGCTGGTCACGCTCATTCCGCACCTGCGCGCTTTCGCTCGCACCCTGACGGGTGATCCGACCGCAGCCGACGACTTGGCGCAGGACGCCATGATGAAGGCGTGGGACGCGCGCGCCAGCTTCCAGCTGGGCACGAACATGAAGGCCTGGACCTTCATGATCCTGCGCAATCAGTTCTATTCCGAGAAGCGCCGCAGCTGGCGTCAGAGCCAGCTCGATCAGGAAGCCGCCGAGCGTACTCTGGTGGCGGTCGACGACCCCGAAGCACCGGTCGCTCTGGACGAATTGCGGCTGGGCCTGGCCATGCTTCCCGCCGAGCAGCGCGAAGCGTTGATCCTAGTGGGCGCCGGGGGGTTCGCCTACGAGGAAGCGGCCGATATCTGCGGCTGCGCGGTGGGCACGGTGAAGAGTCGTGTCAGCCGTGCCCGGCGCGCTTTGCAGGCCATTCTGGACACTGGCGCCTACGATCGTGATGGCGCGGCCGCCGGAGATGCGATGCACGCCATCCTGGCCGACGCGGAGCGGTTGAGCTCTCTGCGGTGAATGTGCTCGCCGGCCGCGCCGCGCAGGCCGTCACCTCTATTCGTGTCCGCCTCGCCATCGCTCTGTGTGTGGCGCTTCTGCCGGTGCTGGTCCTCGGCGGCATGCAGTCGATCTTCGCATTTCGCGCTGAGGCCGACTCGCGCCGCCAGAGCCTGGAGCTGGCGGCGGGGCGGAGCGCAGCCATTGCTCGGGCGCGCATCGAGGCGGCTGGCGTGCTTTTGCAGACCCTGGGGCCCCGGTCGGTGGGGCTGGAGTGCGCTCAGCGGCTCGCTGATGTCCGGGCGCGTCTGCCCGGCTATGCCAACCTGATCCGCTTCGACGCTCGCGGTCGCGTGGCGTGCGCGGCGGCGACGACCCCCTATGACCCTCAGCGGGGCGCCCGCATCTGGTTCCAGTCCCTTCGCGGGGGCTCGACGCTTGTCGTGGCGGCTGATCCGGGAGCGATCTACGCCAACGAGCCTTCGGTGCTCGCGGCGGTCCGCGCTGGCTCGCCAGAGCAGTTCGAGGGCGCCATGGCCGCAGTGCTGACTTTGGCCGACCTGAAGGTCGAGACCGCCAACCGTTTCCTGCCCGGCGGCGCCGAGGTGGCCTTGGCGGATTCCAACGGCCACGTTTTCGCCGCGACAAATCCCTCGGCCTTCGGTTCGCCGCCCAGTGGCTGGCGCGCCGTCGCTGCCGAACGGGGAGCTGCGTTGTGGACCGCGCGAGACAATCAACGTCGTGACAGGACCTTCTCCGCGGCGCCGCTGGTCGATGACGACGTCTTTGTCATTCTGTCCGCTCCAGCGCCTCGATTGCTGTCCTGGGCCTGGATCAACCCGATCTCGCGCCTGCTCCTACCGCTCTTGGCGTTCGCCCTCGGTTTGGCCGCAGTTTGGTTCACGGCTGAGCGGGGCGTCATCCGCTGGATCGTCTACCTTCAGCGCGTGGCGGCGATCTACGCCCGGGGGCGCTTCACGGTGCGGCCCCTTCAGGCCGAACGCGCGCCGCCGGAGATCCGGGAGTTGGCCGCCACCCTCGACGCCATGGCCGGGGCTATTGTCGCGCGGGACGCCTCGCTAATGGATAGTCTGGCGGAGAAGGACGCGCTGATGCGCGAAATCCATCACCGGGTGAAGAACAACCTCCAGATCATCACCTCGCTGCTGAATATGCAGCAGCGAGCCCTAGCCGACCCGGCCGCTAAGGCGGCGATGAACGACACCCGTCAACGGATCACCGCCCTGGCGCAAATCTATCGCGCGCTTTACCAGGGGCCCGATCTGAAGCGCGTGGACCTGCGGCCGTTTCTCGAGGAACTCACCGCCCAGTTGCTGGCGAACGATATGGGCACGTCCGGTCTCGTTCGAACCGAAGTCCATGCCGATCCCTTGGTCATTGATCCCGACCGCTTGGCGCCGATCGCACTGTTCGCGGTCGAGGCGATCACAAACGCCCAGAAGCATGCTTTCGGGTCTTCTGGCGGAACCTTGCGGGTCGGTTTCAATGTCCGAGGCGAAGAGGCCGAGCTTTCAATCAGCGACGACGGTCCTGGCGTTCCCGACAGCCTTGGGGGCGGCGTTGGGCGAACCTTGATGACGGCCTTCGCCCGCCAGCTTCGCGGCAAGGTGGCGTTCGAATCCCAGGAACCGCGCGGTCTTACGGTGCGCCTTATCTTCCCGACTCCGTTGGCTGGCGGACCCACCACCTGAATCGTGAAATCTCGACCGGAACCGAGCTTCGCCGGTGGCGTTGTTTCTGGGCGATTGTTTCACAGCCTTCCCATGAAGCCCTGGGAGGCGAACTGCGGAGAAGACCATGCGTAAACTGGTGATCCTGGCCGCCCTCGCCGCCAGCTTGTCTGTCGCGGCCTGCAATACGGTCGAAGGCGCGGGCAAGGACGTCTCTTCGGCGGGGCGGGCCGTGACCGATACGGCCAAGGACGTCAAGAACAACTGACGTCCGCCTCCTGACGAAAATAGAGGCCTACTGGAAACAGTAGGTCTTTTTTCTTTCAGCCACCTCCAGCGTATTTCCAGGGCGCAAATAATGGGTGCTAGCCCGAGATAACTCTGAAAAGCGGGCAGTCAATTTTAGACCCTCCGATAGAGGGATCTGTAGATTGTCGAGCGGCGCAGTTTTCATTCATAGCGGCTGGCGTTGTTCGAGCACCTACATATGGCACCGCTTTCGCGCCGCGCCGAACGTTCGCGCCTATTACGAGCCTTGGCACGAACAACTGGCCCGCGTGACCGCTGAGGCGATCCTGGCGGAAACGCCCGAAAATAGTGGTCTGCGGCATCCCGGCGGCAATGAGCCCTATTTGAAGGAATTCGAGGTCGTCCTCGATCCTGCCGGAGGGGTTCGCGGTTTCGACGCGAGCTTCGCGCTAGACCGCTATTGGATCGAACCCGAAGCCAGCGATCTGGCGCAACAGGCCTATGTGCAAGGGCTCATAGACGCCGCGCGAAGCCGGGACGAGATTCCCGTACTGGCTTGCTGCCGCACACTCGGGCGAGCCGGATGGCTCAAGAGGCGTTTTGGTGGATTTCATATCGTCTTGGTGCGCGATCCGATCCAGCAATGGCTGTCCTTCTATTCGCTCCGTCGCCGCCCCAGGCCCACCTATTTCGAGCTTTGCCACTACGTCCTTCTATCGGAGATGACCGCTTGCCGCGTCGCGGCTCGTAGGGTTCTTGGTGGCGATTTCGAGAGCGCAGGATCCCTGGCCCAGCGCCTGGCGGTCGTGCGCCGGAGGTTCAAACGCAGCCCGGCGCGCTTGTCCTTTCAGGTCTTCCTCGCGGTCTGGCTGGCGTCCCACCTGAAGGCCTTACCTCATGCCGATCTCGTTATCGACGTCGACCGGCTGGCGCGCGATCAGGCCTATGCGCGCGACGTCGAGGGGGCCATCGCGGCCGGCTCTGGCCTTAGGCCGGATTTCTCGGATTGTCGCGCGCCGGCTCCGCATGGGATCGCGCCGCCCGTCGAATGGCGCCAGGCGGCGCGCGCCGTCGTGGACGCCATGGACCTGCGTGAGGCAATCGTTGGGCCAGGCGCGCCGCCGATCCTGTTCCGCAAGCTCGCGCCCGCCTTAGCGGCTCTGCCGGACGCGCGAGCCGGAATCACGATGCGAATCGCTGAGGCTCTTGGCGGCTTGATTGGCGGAGCCGCGCTCGCGCGTCTGCAAGCCAGGGTTAGGAGGGCTTGAGAGCGGTCAAGCCGCTGCAGCGGTCCCGATCGTGGGGTCCCGTAGATAGAGGCCGGCGCCGCCTGGCGCGGCCTTGAGGATGTCGCTCAACTCCGAGGCGTCATCCTCTGGGTCCAGCACCAGCACGCCGTCAGACGCCAGGCGCATGGTCAGGCTCCGAACGATCTTGCTCCGAAGGGACGGGACCATGTTCCGCAAGACATTGCGCAGCAGGATGACGTCGAACGCGCCCAGGGCCGAAAGGTCCGACAGCAGATTGATCCGCCGCCAGCGCACCGTCTGGCGGATGCGCGGCGAGATGGTCCAGGTGTCGTCCTGGTTTTCGAAGTATTTGACCAGCATCCGGATTGGCAGGCCGCGCTGGATCTCGAACTGAGTGTAGAGGCCGCTTTGAGCCTTCTCCAGGCACCGCTCCGAAAGGTCCGAGCCGAAGAATTCGAACCGCGCGCCGGGCGCCAGACCGGTGGACTCGGCGGCCGCCATGGCTGCGGAATAGACCTCCTGACCGGTGGCGCAGGCCGCGCTCCAGATCCGCAAAGGCGCGTCACGGCGATGGGAAAGCGAGGGCAAAACACCATCCCGTAGCGCCGCGAAGGCTTCTCGGCCACGGAAGAAGGTCGTCTCGGTGCGGCACAACGACTCAACAACGGCCCAGATCAGCCGTTCTTCGCGTTTGGCGCGAAGTTCGTTGATCAGGGCTTCGATGCTCTCGAAGCCCTCGCGCCGCGCCAGGGGCGTCAGGCGGCTTTCGATCAGATAGGGCTTTTCGACTTCCACCCGCACACCGGCGCGGGCGCGTCCCAGCGCCGCCAGGAGCTCGATGTGCTCGGGGGTCACAGCAGACCCGCCTCGGCGAACTTCGCCTGGATGATGTCGCCGTCGAAGGGCTTCATAATGTACTCGTCCGCGCCGGCGTCGAGCGCCTCGCGGATGCGGGCGACGCTGTTCTCGACCGTGCAGAAAATGACCTTTGGAAAGTCGCCGTCGCGCTCCTTGCGCAGGAGTTTCAGGAACTCAAGGCCGTTCATCACCGGCATGTTCCAATCCAGCAGCACGGCGTCAGGCATGGCCGCGCGACACCAAGCCAAAGCTTCCATGCCGTCGGAAGCCTCGGCGATGTCGAAGCCGATGTCCTCGAGGACTCGGCGGGCGACCTTGCGGATCACCCGGCTGTCGTCGACCACCAGGCAGGTCTTCACGGCGTGCTCCAATCCAGAGAACGACAATGAAGCCTTCTGGTTAAGGAGCGGTTTGCCGAACTTTCGAGCGCGAAGACGGCTCTAGGCGGGCACCCAAGCCGCGACCGAGGCGCGATCTTCGCCGACCTCGGCGGCGATCTGGCCGCCGGCCGCGCGGACCAGGGCGGTCAGGTAGGCCGCCTGCACCCAAGGGCCGCCCAGGCCCTCGGCCAGCGGCTCGCCCTTGAGGCCGGCCAGAACTTCCGGCCGGAGGCGGGCGCGAGGGCCGACCGCCTCGGCGATGATCGAGAAACGCCCGTCGGCGGCGACGCCCTTTACGGTCGCCACGCCGCCCGCCGGCAGAGCGCTGGCGGCGATCTGGGCGATGTTGAGCACAGCCCGGGCGGACGGTTTGTTCATCGCCTGGGGCTCGATCGCCCAGTTCAGCGTCGGGCGCACATGGGCGAAGACGCCTTGCGCCAGCCTTTCGAGTTCCCGGCTGTCGAAATTCTCGGCCGAGGCCGAGGCGCCGAACGCCACGCGGGTGAATTGCAGCAGGTCCGCCAGCTTACGCGCCGATGAGGCGATCAGGTTCATGGCGTCCTCGCGCATGTCCTGGGCGGCGGGGTCTTCCAGCAGGTCTAGGCCCGAGACGATGGCGCTGGCCGGGCTGATGAAGTCGTGGCACAGGCGCGCGGCCAGCATGGCGGCGAAGTCGGGGCCTTGCACATCCGTTTGCGGTAGCGCGGGCGCCGGGGTCGCGGAGGCGGTCTCGGGGACGGTATCGGTCATGGCGCCGGACTCTGCCGTGATTTGAGGCTTTGGCAAACTGGGCCAAGCCTCTACAGGAAGGCCGTTATGGATCCGTTTCTAGAGCCGGGCGTCCTGGTGCGCCATCCCAACCAGCCCGACTGGGGTTTGGGGCAGGTTCAGTCCGTCATCGGACATCGGGTCACCGTCAATTTCGAAGAGGCGGGCAAGCAGATGATCGACGGCCGGCGCGTCCGGCTGGAGTTCGTCGGCGACGACCCCCGGGGACAGGCATGAGCGAGACCGCGACCACTGAACAACTGGCCGACTGGGGCCGCGCCCTTGCCCGGATCACCGAAGAGGCGGCGCTGGTCATCCTGCCGTTCTGGAGGACGGAATTGGCCGTGGCGCAGAAGGCCGATGAGAGCCCGGTCACGGAGGCCGACCGCGCGGGCGAGCGTCTGATCCTTCAACGTCTGGCCGAGACGTTTCCCGGCGTTACGGTGATCTCCGAGGAGCACGCCAGCGAGTTTGGGACGCCCGACGCCGTCGGCTCGCGCTTCTTCCTTGTGGATCCTGTCGACGGCACAAAGGCCTTCGTGCGTGGCGATCCGAACTTCACGGTGAATATCGGTTTGATCGAGAACGGCGTGCCGGTCGCCGGCGCGGTCTGCGCACCGGCCACGGGCGAGGTCTGGTACACGACTGCGGAAGGCGCGGTGAAGCGTTTGGGCTCTGACGGCATGGAGACGCCGGCGCGCATCCGTCCCTGGCCCGCTGGTCAGGCCTTGGGTCTCATCAGCCACACGATGCGCGAGGAGAAGGCCGCCGAACTCGCCGCTCAGTACGGTTTCGACCTCCGCACGGCCATGGATTCGTCGATCAAAATGTGTCGGATCGCCGAAGGTTCGGCCGACATCTATCCGCGGCATGGTCCGACGTCCGAATGGGACACCGCCGCCGCCCACGCGGTGCTGGTCGCGGCCGGCGGTAGCTTCACGCAACCCGACGGCTCGCCCTTCACCTATGGCAAGGCCGACCAGGGGTTCCGCAATGGCTGGTTTGTGGCGCGTGGTGGGGCCGCAGCTTCTGCCTGAGCCTCAAAGGGCGCGCCTTGAATAGAAACGTCGGGCGTGCTGCTCTCCCGGCGAAGTCTTGGCTCTTATCGGATCGACCGCATGGCTCGCCGTCTCGCCCTGATCACCGGCGCTTCCGCCGGCATCGGCGCCGCTTCCGCCCGCATCTACGCTAGCCACGGCTACGATGTGGTCCTGACCGCGCGCCGCGCCGATCGCCTGGAAGCCCTGGCGGCGGAGATCAAGCTGCGCTCGGGCGTCGAGGCCTACGCCGTCGCCGCTGACCTCGCCGAGCCGGCGGGCGTGGACGCGGTGCTCGCCGCCATCGCCGAGCAGGGGCGGGTGATCGACGCACTGGTCAACAACGCCGGCTACGGCTTGCCCGGAACCTATGCGACGACCAGCTGGGCCGACCAGGCGACCTTCTTGCAGGTGATGCTCACCTCGGTCTGCGAAATGACCCACAAGGTGCTGCCGGGCATGGTCGAGCGCCGGTTCGGGCGGATCACCAACGTCGCGTCGCTGGCGGGCCTCGTGCCCGGCGCGGCGGGCCACACTCTGTACGCCGCGACCAAGGGCTTTCTCGTGAAGTTCTCCCAGAGCCTACACCTGGAGAACCTGTCGACCGGCGTGCACGTCAGCGCCCTTTGCCCGGGCTTCACCTATTCGGAATTCCACGACGTCAACGGCACCCGCGCCCAGGTCAGTCAGGGCGTGCCGGACTGGATGTGGCTGGGCGCCGACGAGGTCGCCGCCGCCGGCTATGAGGCCGCCGAGGCCAACCGCCCGATCTGCGTGCCGGGCTCGCCCAACAAGGCGATCGCGGCTGTGGCCAAGGTCCTGCCCGACGACTGGGCCTTGGCCCTGATGGCCGATCAAGGCGGCCGGTTCCGGAGGGTCTGACGGGGCGCGACGCCTGGTCCTTTTGGAAAACCGGTCCGGACCTGCTATATATCCGCCTCGACCCCCGAAGATCCGGACATCCCCTTGAGCGTCACCCTCGACCTGTCGCGCGTCTCGTCTGACGCCGCGCCCGCAACCCCCGTCACCAAGTCGCTGCTCAACCTGTCGGGCCTCACGCGCTCGCAGCTGGTCGCTGCTCTGGTCGAGAGCGGCGTGGTCGAGCACGGCAAGGCCAAGATGCGGGCGACCCAGATCTTCCGCTGGATGCATCATCGGGGCGTCACCGACTTCGCGGCCATGAGCGACGTGGCCAAGGAAACCCGCGCTCGCCTCGCCGAGGCCTTCACGATCGCGCGGCCCGAGATCGTCGAGCGCCAGGTCAGCCAGGACGGCACCCGCAAGTGGCTGATCCGCATGGCGCCGGGCATCGAGGTCGAGAGCGTCTTCATCCCCGGCGTCGGCCGTGCCGGCGCCCTTTGCGTTTCCAGCCAGGTCGGCTGCACGCTGAACTGCAGCTTCTGCCACACCGGCACCCAGCCGCTGGTCCGCAACCTGACGGCGGCCGAGATCGTCGCCCAGGTTCAGGTGGCCAAGGACGATCTGGGCGAATGGCCGTCCGACAAGGAGGACCGCCAGCTCTCGAACATCGTGTTCATGGGCATGGGCGAGCCGCTCTACAATCTGGGCCAGGTCGCCGACGCGATCGAGATCATCAGCGACAACGAGGGCATCGGCATCTCACGCCGCCGGATCACGGTCTCGACCTCGGGCGTCGTGCCGATGCTGGAGAAGCTGGGCTCGACAACCCAGGCCATGCTGGCGATCAGCCTGCACGCCACCAATGACGCTCTGCGCGACGTGCTGGTGCCGCTGAACAAGAAGTATCCGATCGCCGAGCTGATGGCCGGCATCCGCGCCTATCCTGGCTTGTCGAACGCCCGCCGGGTCACCTTTGAGTACGTGATGCTGAAGGGCGTCAACGACAGCCCGGCCGAGGCCCGCGCGCTCGTGAACCTGATCAAGGGCATTCCCGCCAAGATCAATCTGATCCCGTTCAACCCCTGGCCGGGCAGCGACTACCAGTGCTCGGACTGGGCGACAATCGAGGCCTTCGCCGCGATCCTCAACAAGGCTGGCTATTCCTCGCCGATCCGCACGCCGCGCGGCCGCGACATCCTCGCCGCCTGCGGCCAGCTGAAAAGCGAGAGCGAGAAGGTCCGCGCGTCGGCCCTGCGCAAGCTGTCGCTGGCGGCGATGGCAGGCGTGCTGAGCGAGGATGACGAGGACGAGGCGGCAGCCTAGGCCTCCTCGATCTCCTCCACCGTCTTTTTCAGCCGGCTGAGCATGCTCGCCGCATAGACCGCGTAGGGCCCGATCCAGCGTTCGTGGATGGCGTGGATCGGCAAGGCGTCCAGGTGGTTCCACCGCTCGCGCCCGCGCCGTTCGGCCACGACCAGCCCGGCCTCTTCCAGAACGCCCAGGTGTTGCATCACCGTGCAGCGGTCCAGCGCGGGGAAGCGGGCGCACAGCATGCCCGTCGTCAGAGGCTCGGCCTTCAACAGATCCAGCATGGCGCGGCGGACGCGATGCCCCAGCGCCTTGAAGATCAGGTCGGCTTCGTCCTCGCTTGACATGTTATAAACATATAACACATGGTCGCGACCATCAAGGATGGAGAGCCTCCATGTCCCACGCGTTCACCGTTAGCGGCCGGATCGCCAAACCGGTCACCGAGGTTTTCGAGGCTGTCGTCGATCCCAAGAAGCTCTCGGGCTACTTCACGACGGGCGGCGCGCGGGGGCGGCTGGAAACCGGCGCGACGGTCACTTGGGACTTCCACGATTTCCCTGGGGCGTTCCCGGTCGAGGTTGTCGAGGTCGTACCGAACGAGAAGATCGTTCTTCGCTGGGGCGCCTCGGAGCCTGGCGCGACCTACAAGACGACGGTCACCATGACCTTCGCCGACACCGGAGACGGGCGCACCCTCGTGAAGATCCATGAAGCCGGCTGGAGCGAAACCCCGGCGGGAGAAAAGGCCGCGTTCGGCAACTGCGAGGGTTGGACCGGCATGCTCTGCGCCCTGAAGGTCTTCGTCGAACACGGCCTTAATTTGCGGGACGGCTTCTACAAGTAATTGGCCAACGCACGCGCCCCCTACGCAAGCCTTGGCCTGCCGTGCTAGTCAGTGAACCGCACCTTTCCGGGGGTAGTCCGCGTCCATGCCGTCCCAGCTCCAGTCGCCCGAGGTCCAGGCCTTCGCCACCGGCTTTCCCGTCACCCTGCTGCACGCGGGCGTGACGCTGATCATGCTGATCCTCGGCGCGGCGCTCTACGCGCTGATGACGCCGCACAAGGAAATCACCCTGATCCGCGAGGGTAACTCGGCGGCCGCGCTGTCGCTGGGTGGGGTCATGGTCGGGCTGGCCATTCCGCTGGCCGTGTCCCTGAGCGCCGCGACGTCGGTGGTCGAGATCGTCATCTGGGGAGCCGCGACCACGGCGGTCCAGCTCCTGGTCTTCCGCTGCACCGATATGGTCCTGAAGGGCTTGCCTGAACGCATCCAGGACGGCGAGATTTCGGCCGCAGCCCTTCTGGTTGGCGCCAAGCTTTCGACGGCCCTGATCCTCGCCGCCGCCGTGGCGGGCTGAGCGGACGCGGGGCGTCCCATGCATTTCCCCAAGCTTCCCGATTGGCTGGTGTATGCGGTGGTGGTCAGCGCTCTGCTGGTCGTCGCCGTGGGCCGTCAGGAGCGATCCGACGCGCCCCCGCCCCCGCCCCCGGTGCCTGGTGAGGAGGGGCTGCCGCTGGGACCGTCTTCGCCCTTTGACCCCTCCATCGTGGTTCAGGTGCCCGAGCGGCCTGAGCCGGGGTCGGGCACCGCCTTCTCGATCGGCGACGATGGCGCCTGGCTGACCGCCCGCCACGTGGTCGACGGCTGCAAGCAGGCCGCGATCGTGGTCGCCGATGGGCGAGGCGTGGCGGCCAAGGTCCATGTCGATCCGCGCGCGGATGCGGCCATCCTGACCACCGAGGGCGGCGCGCCCGCCGTGCCTCTTGGCATCGACCAACCGTTGCGGCGGGGCGCTCGCGCCTATCATCCAGGCTTCCCGCAGGGCCATCCGGGCGAAGCGGCTTCGCGACTGCTGGGGCGCGAGAACCTGGTGGTCCATGGTCGCGGGGCGCGCACCGAACCTGTTCTGGTCTGGGCCGAGGTCGGGCGGACCGACACCCTGAAGGGGACTCTGTCGGGCCTGTCAGGCGCGCCGGCGCTGGACGCGGCGGGACGAGTGATCGGGGTCACGGTCGCCGAGGCCCCGCGCCGAGGGCGCATCTATACGACCGCGCCGGAAACCCTGAAGACGTTGCTCGGCTCGCGACGCCGCCCGTCGCCATCCGAATTCGCGCCCAGCGAGCCGATCACCACCGAGAACTATGGCCGCGTGGCCGACGGCCTGCGCCGCGAGCTACGCGTGGCCCAGGTGGTGTGTCTGGCGGTTTAGGCTGACGCCGGCTTTGCGCCCTGAATCCTATCCTGCCGCGCGGCGACCAGGAACGACAGCACGATGGCCACGACGCCGATCAGGGCGGTGTAGATGAAGAAGGCGGTGTAGCCCGCCGCCATGGCCGGGGCGCTGACGCCCAGCTTGGCGCCGGCGGCGGTGAAGCTCTCCGGCGGCAAGCGGGTGAATAAAGCCTTCAGCGCGCTGATCGGCCCGCCCTGCTCTGCGGCCTTGGCCGAGGCCTCAACGATCCGGCCCGATTGCGAGGCGATCAGCTTGCCGGGCAGGGCGTATAGCGACGAGAACAGCGCGTACTGGGTCGCCGTGAAGCCGGCGGTGGTCAGGCTGGACATGTAGGCGATCAGCGCCGTCCCCGCGACGCCGCCGGCCAGATTGTCCAGGCAGATCGAGATGAAAAGCATGCCGGTATCGTGTCCGCTCATCGCCAGCAGGACGAACATCAGGTTGCTGAGGGGCTGGGCGAACGCGCCGATGACCAGGGCCCTCATCAAGCCCAGGCGCGCGACCACCACCCCGCCCAGGAACACGCCGATCATCGAGGCGATGATGCCGAAGACCTTCCGGATCTCGGCGATCTCGGTAAGCGAGAACCCCATGTCGCGATAGAACGGGTTCATGATGTTCAGCACGAAATCCGAGACCCGATAGACGCAGATCGCCGCCAGGATCAGCCCGGCGACGCCGTGGAAGCGGGTGAGGAAGTCCTTGAGGGGCGAACCCAGGGCCGTCGACAGATAGACGCCAGGCTTGGTCGAGACCTTCGGGATCGGGGAGGCGGCCACCGCGACGATCGCCAGGCCGGCGATGATGCCCATGAGCTGAAGCCAGACGCCGTTTGGCTTGGCGGTCCACGCGTCGGCGAGGGCGGGGCTGCCGACGATCTTCGAGAGCAGGCTCGCGTCGCCCGACAGGCCCGAGCCGATCAGC
The DNA here is from genome assembly GCF_002737755.1 of Caulobacter sp. BP25. GTDB lineage: Bacteria > Pseudomonadota > Alphaproteobacteria > Caulobacterales > Caulobacteraceae > Caulobacter. The sequence goes on along the minus strand of NZ_PEGH01000017.1, from coordinate 343,152 downwards.
AGGGCGCCCGCCAGGAGAATGGTCAGTCGCGCCAGCCACTCGCCAAGCTCCAAAGGCCGGGCCTGGGTCACGCCCTCGGCATGGATGGGGCGGATCGTATGGGCGGCTTCACGCGGCGCCAGTAGGGTTGCCAGCACGCCGATCAGCACCGCCAGGGCCATGAAAAGGTAGGAGATGTTCCAATTGAAGTGCTCGGCCAGCAGCAGCGGGACGGCGCCGGCGATGATCATCGCGCCGCGATAGCCCCACTGCACCGCCACGGCCATCTGCCCCTGACGCTCGGTGTCGACCACCTCGATCCGCCAGGCGTCGATAACGATGTCCTGAGTGGCGGTCGCGAAGCCGGTGATCACGGCGGCCAGCGCCATCAGGCCTAGATTCGCGGCGGGGTCGATCGCCGAGATCGAGAGCAGGCCCAAGATGATCGTCGCCTGGCAGGCCAGCATCCAGGCTCGTCGATGACCCAGCAGGCCGTGCAGGAACGGAATTCTGGCGCGGTCGACCAGCGGAGCCCAAAGGAACTTGAACGAGAACGACAGGGTCGCCAGGCTGAAAAAGCCGATCACGGTCAGTGATAGGCCCGCGTCCCGCAGCCACAGCGAGAGCGTGTCGAAGATCAGCATGTAGGGCAGGCCGGAGGCGAAGCCGAGGCCCAGCATCACCAGGCTGCGCCGCTCGCCGAAGAAGGCCAGCGTCTGAAGCAGGCTCTTTTTCTCGGGCTTGGCCTTGGCGTCCTTGGTGTGCTCGGTCATGCGGCGGATTCCCCGGCGAGGGGACCGCCCCCGCTTCAGCCGGCGACCTTGGATCGCGTCGCGCTTTTCGTCCAGCCAGCGCCCGCCACGCCAGAAGTCGTCCAGCGGGTCAGCACATCCCGGAGGGCTTCCTGGGTGAGCGGCTTGACCAGGAAGTCGTCCATCCCGGCGGCCAGGCAGGCGCGTTTGTCTTCGTCGAACGCATCGGCGGTCAGAGCGGCGATCGGAGCGGCGACTGCCTTGCTCCGCAGCGTCTTGGCGGCCTCGACGCCGGACATGCCGGGCATGCGCAAGTCCATCAGGATCAGGTCGTACGATCCCGACACCGCAGCGGCGATCGCCTGCGCGCCGTCGGCGACGCGATCGACCTTGCAGCCTTCGCGCTCCAGCAGGGTGCGGGCCAGCAAGGCGTTGATCGGATTGTCCTCGGCCAGCAAAACCCTAACGCCGTGAGCCACGGCGCCGGCGATACGGTCGTCGTCATGGTGAGGGCTGGGGCCTGGCGCGGCGTCGGCGACGTCGGCCTGCAGGACCTGCGCCACCAACGAGGCTGTTCGCAGCGGCTTGATCAGGTAGCCGCTGAAGCCGGCCGACTTTAATGGGGCGATGCGGTCGCGTTGCCCGGGCGTCAGCAATACCACGGCCTTGCGGCCCGCTGGCGGCTTGAGCCCACCCCTAGCAGACGAAAGGGCCGCGTCGATCAACAGGACGGTGTCCGCTGGCGCGCCGTTCAAGCCGGCGTTGATATCGACGGCGGTGAAGGCTCGGCCGCCAGCCGCCTCGATCTGCCGGGCCGTGGCGATCCGAACAATCGCGTTGGGTGAAACGATGGCCACATTTCGCCCGGCTAGAGGGGCGTCGCGCGTTGCGGGGGTGGTGGTCGCGAACGGCGCTTCGAACCAGAACTCGGCGCCGTGTCCAACGTCGCCGCCAACGCCCACCTCGCCGCCCATCGCCGTGGCTAGGCGCGAGACGATGGCGAGACCCAGGCCCGCGCCGCCGAGCTGGGTGCTATGGGTAATGTCGGTCTGGACGAACGCTTCAAAAATGCGGGCGCGGGCTTCGGGCGCTACGCCCGGCCCGGTGTCGGCCACCGAGAAGCGTATGCGACCGTTCTCCCCGCCGAGGCCGAGAGCAGGACGCCGCCGGCTTCCGTGAACTTCACGGCGTTGCCGGCGAAATTGAGCAGGATCTGCCGCAGACGGCCTTCATCGGCATGGATCGTGGGCAGAGGTGCGGTCAGGGCCCAGGCGATCTCCACGCCCTTTTCGTGAGCGCGGGGGCTCATCAGTTCGGCGACCTGGCGCAGCAGGCTCTCAATATCGACAGGCGCGAGGCTCAGTTCAATGGAGGCCGCGCCCAGGCGGGCGAAGTGCAGGACGTCATTGACCAGAGACAGAAGGTGGTCGCCGCTTTCACGGAGGGCGATGACATAGGACCGCTGTTCGGCCGTCAGCTTGGTGTTCTCGAGCAGGCGCGCCATACCCAGCACGCCGTTCAGCGGCGTGCGGAACTCATGGCTCAGGGTGGCCAGCTGCTCGGGCGTGACGCCGGGTCGCCCACTCGTCGCTTTGGGGTCGCTCATGAGGCGCGACCTTAGCCGGAGCCAATTAACGGGGGGTCAACCCTGTAGGGCCTCCTCGCCGACAGCTGCAGTGCGACGATAGGCCAGCGCTTCCGCCACATGCAAGCGCCGCACGGTGTCTGCGCCTTCGAGATCGGCGATGGTTCGCGCCAGGCGCAGGACGCGCGTCCACCCCCGGGCGCTGATGCGTCCCGCCTCGGCGGCGCGCGCCAGAAGAGCGCGGCCGGACTCGTCCAGCCCTGTGATCCGTTCGAGGAAGGCGCCTTCGGCTCTGCCATTCAGCGCCTCGCCGCCGTCGAGATCGGCGGCGCGATCCGCCTGAAGCCGGCGCGCGCGGGCGACCCGAGCGGCGACTTCGGCGGAGCCTTCAGACGGCGGCGGCAATGAAAGATCGGCGGCTGTCACGGCGGGCATGTCCACCGCAAGGTCGATCCGGTCCATCAGGGGGCCGGACACCCGGCCCTGATAGTCCTTCTGGCAGCGGGGCGCCTTGCCGCAAGCGCCGCGCCCCGCGCCGCCGTGACCGCAGCGGCAAGGGTTCATCGCCGCTATCAGTTGTACGCGGGCTGGGTAACGGACGTGGGCGTTGGCCCGGGCGACCATGACCTCGCCCGTTTCCAAGGGCGCGCGCAGGCTGTCGAGAGCCTGGACGCCGAACTCTGGCAGCTCATCGAGGAACAGTACGCCGTTGTGGGCTAGCGACACCTCACCTGGCTTGGCGCGATGGCCGCCTCCTGTCAGGGCGGCCATGCTGGCGCTGTGATGCGGCGCACGAAAAGGGCGAGCGCGGCTCAATGTACCGCGGGCGATCAGCCCGGCCACCGAGTGGACCATCGAGGTCTCTAGCAACTCCTTGGAGGTCAGCGGAGGCAGAAGGCCAGGAAGGCGTTGGGCCAGCATGGACTTACCTGAACCTGGCGGACCGCAGAACAGGAGATTGTGGCCACCGGCGGCGGCGATCTCCAGGGCGCGCTTGGCATGTTCCTGGCCCTTCACGTCGCGAAGGTCCTTGGGGCGCTCCCCTTCGACGATTGGGCCTGGGGTGGGCGCCGACAGGACTTGGCTGCCCCGGAAGTGATTGATCAGCGACACCAGGGAGCGTGGCGCCAGGATGCGAGTTCCGCCGGCCCAGGCTGCCTCGGGTCCTGACGCCTCCGGGCAAATCAGTCCAAGGTCGATGGCGCCCGCCGCCATGGCGGCGGGAAGCGCGCCAGCGGCGGGAACGATCCGGCCGTCCAGCGACAGCTCGCCCATCGCCGCCCAGCCATCGAGGGCGTCTAGTGGGATGACGCCCAGCGCCGCCATGACCGCCAGCGCGATCGGAAGATCGAAATGGGTACCTTCTTTGGGCATATCGGCCGGCGCCAGATTGGCGACGATGCGCTTGCCGGGGAGGGACAGGCCCAGGCCCGCGAAGGCGCCTCGGACCCGCTCCCGGCTCTCGGCCACCGCCTTGTCGGCCAAGCCGACGACGACGAAGGCATGCTGGCCAGTCGTCAGCTGGACCTCGACGTCCACCCTTCGCGCCTCGACGCCCTCGAATGCCACTGTGACGACTCTGGCCGCCATGCCCCTGCCTTGCGGATGATAGATTTATCCACAACTTGCAGCATAGCTTGAGGGGAGTAGCAAGAACGAAAAACGAACGTTTCGGGAAAATCCGAGAGTTTGAAAAATCTACCCACGGACTCCGCGAATGTCCTCGATGCGATCCCAAAGTACAGCCGCTGCGTTCAAGCCGCTGAAGCGCAAGAGCTGTTGGGCTCCGGTCGGTGACGTGACGTTGATTTCAGTCAGGTACTCGCCGATCACGTCGATGCCGACAAAGATCAGTCCACGGCGTTTCAATTCCGGCCCGATGATCTTGCAGAGTTCGATGTCGCGGGCGGTCAGCTCCACGGCTTCGGCGCGGCCGCCGACGCGGAGATTTGAGCGGACTTGGCCGTCGGCTGGTATGCGGTTGATCGCGCCGACGGGTTCGCCATCGACCAGCAAGACGCGCTTGTCCCCCTTGCTGACCGCTGGGACGAACTTCTGGGCGATGACCTGTTCTCGGCCGATCATGGCGTGTAGCTCAAGCAACGCGTCGAGGTTCGGGTCGTCCTTCAGCAAGCGCGCCACGCCCGAGCCGCCGCCGCCGTAGAGCGGCTTGAGCACGATGTCGCCGTGGCGAGCGCGGAAGTCGTAGATGGCTTCGTGGTCGCTAGTGATCAGCGTCGGCGGCTGGACGCCAGGAAAGTCCGTGACGAACAGCTTCTCCGGCGCATTTCGCACTTCGGCCGGGTTGTTCACCACCAGGGTGTGGGGGTGCACCTTCTCCAGGAAGTGGGTCGCGGTGATGTAGGCCATGTCGAACGGCGGGTCCTGGCGCATTAGCACCACGTCTACATCGTCCTTCATATCCAGCAGGACAGGCTCGCCGAGCCTGGCATGGGCTCCCTTCTCGGCGAAGACCTCCAGGGGCTGGGCGCGGGCGAAGACGCGGCCGTCCTCCAGTGACAGCTTGTCGGGGGTATAAAACCAGAGCCTATGACCCCGGCTCTGAGCCTCCATCATCATCATGAAGGTCGTGTCGGTGTCGATGTTGATCCCCAGGACGGGATCCATCTGGACGGCGACTCGCAGCGACATAGGGGCTCCTGGGGTTCTTCCGGGCGTCTGGACGAGACGGCTTAGTTAGGTGTTCTTGTGCGCGGCTCCAACCAAGAAGCCGCCCTGTCGTCAGTTCAGCCTCAGGCGCATCCGCTCGCGCGCGGCCCGAGCCGCCATCGCAGCCCCGCCATCCAGCACCTGGGCGCGAGACAACGCCTGCAAGGCGCCGGCCAAAGCGCCTTGGCCTTCGCGCGCCGCCGCGACGTCCAGCCAGGGGCGATGGTCGTTGGGGTTCAGCAGGGCCCGGCGCAGGGCGGAGCGTTCGGCGCGCACCCAGTCCTTGGCCTGCTGGGCGCGGGCGAAGATGTTGTTCTGCAGACGGATCAGGACGGCCCGGTCCGAAATGGGCGCCATCAGCAGCTCAAGCCGCGCGGCGACATCCGGCATCAGACCCGTGCGCAAAGCCCGGCGTGAAAGCTCGGAGGGAAGCACGACGCGACCTTCGCTGAAGGGGTCCAGCGCCAGCGGCCCCTCATCGGTCTCGATACGCAGAAGGAAATGGCCGGGGAAGTCGACGCCATGGACCTCCAGCCCCACGGCGCGAGCCGCGTGCAAATAGAAGACGCCCAAGGCCACGGGCAGTCCCTTGCGCCTCTGAGCAATGGCGATGACGTCTGCGTTGTCGGGATGGTCGTAGGTCAGCACGTCGCCGGTCAGACGAAGATCGCCGGCCAGCGCTTCAGCGATCGCCTCTTCGGGTGACTCCGACTCCACGCGTAGGCGAAGGCGTTCAACGGCCTCGGCGGCGAGGGCTGTGGTCGCCGAGGTGTCGCGACTGGGGTCGTCATGCGCGGCGCAGGCTAGCGCCGCCTCGAAAAGCGGAAAGCTATCGTCTGGGCCTTCACCCGCTCGAGTGAGGATCTCTTCGGCTTCGTCGCGCGTCATGCGGAACGGCCTTGGGAGAGCTCGGCGCTCCAGGCGTCGGGTAGGTGGCGCGGGACTCGACCGGGAGACAGGGCGATCAGATCAAGACGTGTCTCAAGCGCGCGCAAACCAGTTCTGTGCGCGCTCAAATGGGCGGCGGCGCGACGCAATCGGTCCCGCTGTGTGGGTGTCACGGCGTCCAGGGCATCCTCGATGGTGGCCCGCTGCTTGACCTCTACAACGGCCAGGACGCCGCCGCGTTGCGCCAGAAGGTCGATTTCCCCAAGCGGCGTCGCCAGGCGGAACCCCAGGATGCGGTAGCCCTTGGCCATCAGCCACAGCGCGGCCAGGACCTCTGATCGGCGACCGATCTTGCGCGCTGCGGCGCCTCGAACCTGGCGCGCGCTAGCCGTCATCCCGCCGCCTCCTTGAGCGCCAGCGCCTGACGATAGAGGTCCTTGCGCGACAGGCCGAAAGCTTTGGCCACTTCGGACGCGGCCTCGCCAAGCGGAAGTCGGCCGAGGGCCTCGCGAAGGGCGGCTTCGACATCGTCCGCGCTGGCGGCCTTTTCCACGCCAGGTCCGACGATGATAGCGATTTCGCCCTTGGGAGCCTCGAAACGCGGATCGGCCGCAAGCTCGGGCAAACTTCCTCGCACGCAGGTCTCGTAGAGCTTGGTCAGTTCCCTACAGACCGCCGCGGGGCGCGGGCCAAATACGGCGGCCATGTCCGCCAGGCAGTCGGCGACGCGTGACGCGCCCTCGTAGAAGATCAGCGTCGCCCTCACATTGCAGAATTCTTCCAGGAACGTGCGCCGAGCAGCACTTTTCGGCGGCGGGAAGCCAGCGAATAGGAAGCGATCCGTGGGCAAGCCGGCCAGGGTCAGCGCGGCCAACGCCGCTGAGGCGCCAGGAATCGGGATTACCGTATGGCCCGCCGCTATGGCGTCGCGCGCCAGGCGATAGCCTGGATCGGACACCATCGGCGTTCCCGCGTCCGACACCAGGGCGACCCGTTCGCCGGCCTCAAGGCGTTCGAGGATGCCAGGGATCGCGCGTTCGGCGACATGCTCATCGTGGCGCTCAAGCCGCGTGCGTATGCCGTAGGCCGACAGCAGCTTTCCAGTAACGCGGGTGTCTTCGGCCAGCAGCACGTCGCAGCCCGCCAGGACGTCCAGCGCGCGCAAGGTTATGTCGCGCAGATTGCCGATCGGCGTCGCCACCAAGTAAAGCCCAGTCGCGAGCGGCGCGTCCGACAGGGCTGGCGGGGGGAGCTGACGGCTCAAATCACACGTCCTTAGAATATCGCTCAATCTTAGTTGGTATCGCTTGCCCGCGCTAAACCCTCGCGGGCCATACTCATATCAGGTCGCGAGCATGCCTGTCAGCCGATCCAGAACCAGGCGTCCCGCGCGGGTCGCCCGCAAACGATTGGGATCGTCGACCAGCAGGCCTGCTTCGATGAGGTCGCGGACCTTGGGCTGGGCCGATGATAGACCCAGAGGGGCCAGTTCGACGAACGTCACGCCTGCGTCGATTCGGAGGCCCAGCACCAAGCGCTCCTCGGCGGCCTCCTCGGGCGTCAGTATTTCTCGCGTGAAGCCAAGACCCGTTTCCTGGACGGCGGCGATGTAGTCGGTGATGGCGCGATGCGCGGTGGTGGCCGCGCGCCCTTCGGGCAGAGCGAGCCGCCCGTGGGCTCCGGGACCGACGCCGACGTAGTCCACTCCCCGCCAGTAGACGAGATTGTGCCGGGACCGCGCCGCCTCGCCCCGAGCGTGGTTCGACACCTCGTAGGCGTCGAAGCCAGCCCCTTCGAGGACTTCCTGGGTCGTCTCGAAGAGCGTGGCGGCAAGGTCTTCGTCCGGGACCTTCAGCGTTCCCCGCCCGACCGCGCGGTCGAAGGCAGTCCCCGCTTCGATGGTCAGCTGATAGGGCGAGATGTGCTCGGGGCCCGCCGTCAGGGCCTCGGCCAGTTCGGACCGCCACGCGGTGTCCGTCTGGCCGGGTCGGGCGTAGATGAGGTCGATCGAGAGTCTTGGAAAGGCCCGGGCGGCCGCAGACATGGCCCGCCGAGCCGCTCCAGCGTCGTGGTTTCGCCCAAGCATCTTCAAGGCCTCGTCGTCCAGCGCTTGGACGCCCAGGGAAAGTCGCTGGACGCCAGCATCGGCCAAGGCCGCGAAGCGATCGGCCTCGGCGTCGGTCGGATTGGCTTCGAGGCTGATCTCCAGGTCGCTAGCGGGCGACCAGAGGCGCCTTGCCGTCTCTATGACCCGCGCGACCTGGGCGGGATCCATCAGCGATGGGGTTCCTCCGCCGAAGAAGATCGACAGCACGCTTCGCTCGCCTGTCAGCGCGCGCTGGGCCTCCAAGTCGGCGACGATGGCGTCGGCCAGCGCTGCCTGCTCCTGGCTCCGCCCGCGATCGCGCACGACGTTGAAGTCGCAGTAAGGGCAAATGCGCGCGCAATAGGGCCAGTGCACGTAGACGCCCAGCGGGGCGAGATCACTCAAACAGAGCCGCCTTCAGCTTGGCGAAGGCGCGGGCGCGGTGGCTCATGGCGTCCTTCGCCGCGGGCTCCATCTCACCGAAGGTCGTCGTATGACCTTCCGGAACGAAGATCGGATCGTAGCCGAAGCCCCGATCGCCGCGCGGCGGGAAGGTCAGGGTCCCGTCGATGCGCCCCTCGACCACAACCGCTGGCCCGTGGGGCCAGGCTACGGCCAGGGCCGAGGTGAACCAGGCCGAGCGATCGTCCGAACCGGTCTCTTCCAGTCGTTCCTCTACCTTGCGCATGGCCGCAGCGAAGTCCTTGCCCGGGCCCGCCCAGCGGGCCGAGTAGACGCCAGGAGAGCCGTCAAGCGCCGCGACCGACAGGCCGGAGTCGTCGGCCAAGGCGACGAGTCCCGAGCGATCGGCGGCATGGCGGGCCTTCAAGAGGGCGTTGCCGACAAAGGTGCTTTCGGTCTCGTCCGGCTCAGGCAAGCCCAGCTGACCGGCGGTGACGATTTCGAAGCGACCATCCAGAAGGGCCATGATCTCGGGGACCTTGCCAGGATTGTGGGTGGCGGCCACAAGCTTCGCTCCCATCTCAAGCTTCAGCGCCATTCGTCTCTCCGGTCAGCCAAGGAAATCACGTCGATGCGGCTCCTTTACTCCGCCCTGTCGCCTTTTGCGCGCAAGGTTCGTGTCCTGGCTCTCGAAAAAGGTCTCGCTGAGCGTATCGGTCTGGAACCTGCCGCTCCGTACCAGGACGAGGTTGTCCGCGCCCTGAACCCGCTCAACAAGATCCCGACTCTGGTCACCGACGGTGGCGAGGCAGTCTACGACTCGGCGGTCATCTGCGACTATCTCGATGGTCTCGCCGAGCCCCGCCTGATACCTGCCTCCCAACCCGAACGTCACCGCGCCCTGAAGCTTGAAGCCGCCGCCGATGGCCTGGGTGACGCAGCCCTGTTGGTCGTCCGCGAGCGTATGCGACCCGGGGGCGAGCATCGCCAGGACGTGTTCGATCGCCAACTGAAGGCCATCGAGGCCGCGCTCGACCTGTTCGAGGGCGCGGGGCTGTCGGTCGAACGCTTTGCGATCGGCGAGATCGCTGTCGCCGCGCAACTGGGCTATCTGGACGCGCGCAAGGTTGTGGACTGGCGGACTGGACGGCCCGTCCTCGCCGCATGGTTCGAGGCGGTTTCCAAGCGTGGTTCAATGATCGCCAGCGACCCCAGCGCTGGTTGAGTGTGACCTTAGGGAAACATCGCTCTGCCGCTTTCCATCATTACCAAGGTTTAATATCGTTTTTCGATAATCGCGATTGGCGGAACGCAAATCGGGCCCTATGTGTTGAGCGTGGAGACCGCCGAACTCTCGGCAGATTTCCACACCCTCTTGAACCGGGAAATCCGATGTCCGCCGCCCGCCTGTTCCACATCGCCGACAAGCTTGTCATGACCGCCATTACGGCCGCCTTGATCGTGGCCGTGCCGGTCTCGGCCGTGGCGTTCGTGGCGCAGAGCCTCTAGGGCCGGTTTCGGGGCGAGGGTCGCCATTTGACGCCTCCCGCGACGTGGGGCGTATTGTTCAGCGTCGCTGTCGGGGAGCAGCCATGCGCGCCTTGGGGCCAGGCTCCGTTTCGAGTTTCCTGAAGATCATCCTCGACGTCATCTACGTCGGGCTGTGGATTTTCGTCAGTCTCTTGTCGCTGTTCACGCTGGTCGCCCTGCTGTTCAGCTTCAATCCCGAACTCCTGGCCTCGATTTTGCCGATCAGCGACGCGGTCGAGGTGATCAGCCGCGATGGCCCCTTGCTTGCGGGTGCGCTGGCTGCCTTCGCCCTATTGCTGGGTGGCTGGATGGTGATCGTTGAGCGCCTTCGCAAAATCTTCGCGACTCTGACCGCCGGGGATCCCTTTCATCCCGACAATGTCGTGCGCCTGCGCCTGATTGGCCTGGTGCTCGCGGGGCTTGAGGTTGGCCGCTACGTCTTCTCGGGAATGGCGCGCTGGCTTGCCCCCAAGGCCGAGGTCATCGACGACAGCTTCACCTTGACCGCGTGGTTCGCGGTTCTGGTGGTTTTTGTCCTGGCCGAAGTGTTCCGCGAAGGCGCGCGTCTTCGTCGCGAAGCCGAACTGACGATCTGACCTGGAGCGATCTCTCTATGCCCGTTCGCGTGAACCTCGACCGCGTTCTGCTGGACCGCCGCATGTCGCTGACGGAACTATCCGATCGCGTCGGCGTGACGATCGCCAACCTCTCGATCCTGAAGACCGGCAAGGCGCGGGCGGTGCGCTTTTCGACGCTCGACGCGCTCTGTCGCGAGCTGCAATGCCAACCGGGCGATCTGCTGACGTTTGAGAGCGGCCCGCCTGGCGGCTATGACGAGGACTAGTTCAAGCGCCGCTTCTTCAGGAGCGTGTTGCGGTCCATGGAGCGGACCTCGACCTCAAAGGCGTCGCCTTCACGCAAAATCTTGAGCGGCACCGTCGCCCCCGCTTCGCCCAGGCTCCACATCGCCCCGTAGAACTCCGACAGGTCAGAGACCGGTCTGCCGTCGACGGCCAAAATCAGGTCTCCAGGTCTGATCTCGGCCCGGGCGGCGGGACCCTTGGGCGAGGTGCCCACGACGACGACGTGGTTCTCCATCTCCTGCGCGAAAATCCCCAGCCAGGGCCGGGGCGGATGCGGAGATTTGCCCCGCGCTAGGTCGTCCAGGATCGGCGGAAGCAGCTCCGCCGGCACGAACATGTTGAGCGGTCGGGTCTCGCCGTTCTGGTCGCGGCCTTCCAGCGTCAGGGAGCCCAGACCCACCAAATCGCCCTTTGGACCAATGAGGGCCGCGCCGCTCCAGTGCGGATGGGCGGGGGCGGTGATGATGGCCTCGTCCAGCAGGTACTCCCAGTAACCGGCGAACGGGATGCGAGCCAGAACCTTGCTGACGGCTGCGTGGGCTCGACCACCCGCGCCGGCCGCGATGACCGGCGCGCCGGCTTCGAGGTCTTTGGCGCTGCCCAATGTGATGACTGGCAGGTCCAGAGGCTCCAGCGCCTGGACGAGGCCAAGGCCCGAGCGAGCGTCCAGGCCCAGGAGGTGGGCTGGAACGCGGCGGCCGTCATTGCGGGTCAGTACGACCTCTTCGGCCTCGGTGATCAGATAGGCCATGGTCAGCACCAGGCCCGAGGGACCGACCACGACGCCGTTACCCACGCGTTCGGTCCCCAGGATCGCGGCCGTATAGGCGTCTGAAGGGACCTTGGCCTCCAGCGCCACGACGCTGGCCAGCGCTTGGTCAAGGTCGAACCGATAGGCTTCTGCCGATGGACGCAGACGCGCTTCGACTTCGTAACCTTCGAACGGGGAGGGCACACTGAACTCCTGATCTACAGGGTTCGAATCTGGGTCCTGCGGCCGCCCCCGACAAGAGGGGTCTTAGCCCCCGATCGCCGCGCGCTGTAGAGCGAAGAGCTCGCCAATGCCCTTTTCAGCCAGGCCGAATAGGGATTCGAATTCGGCGCGGGTGAAGCCGCGCTTCTCGCCGGTGGCCTGGATCTCCACGATGTCACCAGCGTTAGTCAACACGAAGTTGCTGTCGGCTTCGGCGCTGGAATCTTCTTCGTAGTCGAGGTCTAGGACGGGCGTATCTTTGAAAACGCCGCACGAGACGGCCGCGACCTGGCCCACGATCGGGTCCGTTCTCAGAACGCCTTCGTCCAGCAGATACTTGGTCGCTAGGCGCAGGGCCACCCAGGCGCCGGTGATTGAGGCGGTGCGCGTGCCGCCGTCAGCCTGCACGACATCGCAGTCTAGCGTGATCTGGCGCTCGCCGAGGGCCTTGAGGTCGACCACAGCGCGCAGTGAGCGGCCGATCAAGCGCTGGATTTCCTGGGTGCGGCCACTCTGCTTACCTGCAGCGGCTTCGCGGCGGCCCCGGCTGTGGGTGGCGCGCGGGAGCATGCCGTACTCGGCGGTGACCCAGCCCTGACCCTTGTTGCGCAACCAGCCGGGTAGGCTTTCCTCGACGGTCGCGGTGACCAGCACCTTGGTATGGCCGAAGGAGATCAGACACGAGCCTTCAGCATAACGATTGACGCCGGTTTCCAGCGTGACGGCGCGCATCTGGTCGGGGGCGCGTTCGGACGGACGCATAGGAAACTCCGGGGTTTGAATAGGTCGATGGGGCCGCTTATCCTATTGGCAGCGGAACTTGAAAGAGGCTGACTGCTTTTGTTCGCCCACCGGGTCCCAAACGACACGAATCAAGACGAAACGCTCAGGATGACGTCGACATGACGCAGTTGTTTCCAGGAGCGATTGTCCGCGCCCCAGGACTTGCCGAGCTAGACGCCCGCGCCCGCGATATTTTTCGGCGGGTGGTGGAGTCCTATCTCGAGACCGGCGAGCCGGTGGGATCGCGCACCATTTCAAAGGGCGGGGTGGCGCTGTCGCCCGCCTCGATCCGCAACACCATGCAGGACCTGGCGCAGTTAGGGCTACTTGACGCACCTCACACCAGCGCCGGCCGTATGCCGACTCATGCTGGTCTGCGGATGTTCGTCGACGGTTTCCTGGAGGTTGGCGACATCGCCGAGGCCGAGAAACAGGCCATCGAGGCGCGGCTGGCGGTCAAGGGGCGCTCCTTCGAGGAGGCGCTTGCCGAGGCTTCGGCCGTGCTGTCGGGTCTGGCGGGCGGCGCCGGGATCGTCGTCACGCCGGTGCGGGAGGGCGGCGTCAAGCATGTGGAGTTCGTGCCGCTGGGCGGCGGTCAGGTGCTGGCGGTCATGGTGTTCGAGGACGGCCAGGTCGAGAACCGCCTGATGCGCCAGGCGCCGGGCGTTACGCCGTCCGCACTGCAAGAGGCGAGCAACTTCCTCAACGCGCGCCTGCGTGGCCGTACCCTGAGCGAGGCGCGCGTTGAAATGGGCGCCGAGCTGGATTTCGCGCGCCGCCAGCTGGACGAAACAGCCGCCCGCCTTGTCGAGGACGGCCTGGCGGCCTGGAGCGGCGGCGAGGGCGACGCCCGTTCGCTGATTGTGCGAGGCCAAGCGAACCTGCTCGCCGACGCCCGGGCCCGCGAGGATATCGACCGGGTCCGCCAGCTCTTCGACGATCTCGAGCAGAAGGGACAGCTGATCGGTCTGCTCGACGATGTCCGCGACGCCGAAGGCGTGCGCATCTATATCGGAGCTGAAACGCGCCTGTTTTCGCTTTCGGGTTCCTCCGTGATTGCGGCGCCCTATATGACAGGCCGGCAGAAGGTGCTGGGTGCGATCGGCGTGATCGGACCCGCCCGCTTGAACTACGCCCGTGTTATCCCGTTGGTGGACTACACCGCCCGGGTGCTCGGACGCATGATGGATGGATAAGGACCTTAAGAGATGACCGACGAGCAAACGCCGGCCGAAGACACGACGTTCGAGACCGAAGACCTCGCGCAAGAGATCGAGGCGCTTAAGGCCGAGATCACTGCTCTGAAGGAGCAGGCCCTCCGCTACGCCGCCGAGGCCGAGAACACCAAGCGCCGGGCCGAGCGCGAAATGAACGACGCGCGCGCCTACGCGATTCAGAAATTCGCCCGCGACCTCTTGGGCGCCGCCGACAATCTGGCTCGGGCGACGGCACACAGTCCGCGAGACTCGGCCGATCCGGTCGTGAAGAACTTCGTGATCGGCGTCGAGATGACCGAGAAGGAGCTTCTGACGGCGTTTGAGCGCAACGGCCTAAAGAAAATTGACCCCGCCAAGGGCGAGAAGTTCGACCCGCATCTGCATCAGGCGATGATGGAACAGCCCTCGGATGAGGTCGCCGCTGGCGGCGTCGTCGCCGTGCTGCAAGCGGGCTACGAGCTGATGGGTCGCCTCGTGCGTCCAGCCATGGTCGCCGTGGCCGCGAAGGGCTCGACTGGTCCTGCCGCGCCTGAAAGCAGCGCGGCCGGCGCCAATCCCTATGCGGGCGCTGCCGAGGCCGACGGCGCAGGCGGCACGTTCGACGCCAAGGCCTGATCGCTCCGGTCGCGCGCTCGACGATCGGCGCGCGACCATAGTCGTTCGTGGATACTGAAGGCGACGGTCTGGACCATCGGCTCCACTAGGCCGACCGCCAGCGCCACCCGCCAGTCGCGGGTCAACGCGTAGGCGACGGCCACCGCCACCGTTAGGTGCATCGAGGCGTAGGTCAGGGTCTTAAGGGCTAGGCGCATGAATGCGCTCCCAGTTGAGAATTGTTCTCAATAAATAGCGACCATTTCCGACGCCGCAAGGGCTCCGGCCTCTTCCCCGCGCGCGTGATTTCGCTAATGTCGGCGGTCCCTTCTCCACGGGGGCCGCGGGGAATGATTCTCCCCGGGGGCGGGACCCTACAGCTGGACCGGACTATGAAGCTTACCATCGAACGGGCGGCGCTCCTGAAGGCGCTGGGGCATGTGCAGAGCGTCGTCGAGCGTCGCAACACCATCCCGATCCTGTCGAATATCCTGCTGTCAGCGGAACGCGACCAGCTGTCGTTTTCGGCGACCGACCTGGATATGGAGATCATCGACGAGGGCCTGGCCCAGATCGACATCCCCGGCCAGATCACGGCGCCGGCCCACACCCTCTATGAAATTGTCCGCAAGCTGCCCGACGGCGCTGACGTTTCTCTCAGCTTCAGTGGCGATGATCCGCGCCTTGTGATCCAGGCGGGCCGCTCGCGCTTCAACCTGCCGGTCCTGCCGGCGGGGGACTTCCCGGTGATGAGCAGTGATGGCTTGTCCAGCCGCATCGCGGTGGACACCAACGAGCTGATCCGCCTGATCGACAAGACCCGCTTCGCGATCTCGACGGAAGAGACCCGCTACTATTTGAACGGCCTCTATCTGCACACGGTCAACGACGGCGGCGAGACTAAGCTGCGCGCCGTAGCCACCGATGGCCACCGCCTGGCTTTGGCCGAGATGCCGGCGCCCGAGGGCGCGGTCGGCCTGCCAGGCGTGATCGTGCCGCGCAAGACGATCGCCGAGGCGCGTCGCCTGATGGAATCGGCTGGCGAAACGGTCGACTTGCAGGTCTCGCCCCAGAAGGTGCGCTTCGAGTTCGGTGCGGCCGCCCTGACCTCCAAGGTCATCGACGGCGCTTTCCCGGACTACATGCGGGTTATCCCGCGTGATAACGCCAAGATCCTGACGCTGGACAACGACCTCTTCGCCAAGGCCGTCGACCGCGTGGCCACGATCTCGGCTGAGAAGAGCCGCTCGGTGAAGCTGGCTGTCGAGCCGGGCCGCATCACCCTGACCGTCCGCAACATGGAAGCCGGCCAGGCCGTCGAGGAGGTCGAGGTCGACTATGACGGCGAGCCCTTCGAAATCGGCTTCAACGCCCGCTACCTGCTCGATGTTTGCGGCCAGATCGCTGGCCCGCAGGCCGAGTTCCGCTTCGCCGACCCGGCCAGCCCGACCCTGGTGGTCGATCCGGTCGATCCGGGCGTGAAGTACGTCCTGATGCCGCTGCGGGTCTGATCCGCGGCCTGTTTCGAGTTCAATGAGCGGGCGCTTTGGGCGCCCGTTCTGCTGTTCGGGGTCTCGCATGAAGAAGTTGCTCGCCGCCTCCGCCATCGTCCTGGCGCTCGCCTCCGCCGCACCGGCGTTCTCGCAAGCGGTGGAGCGGCGTGAGATTGGCAACCAGATCCTCGAGAACGTGCCGGTCGCTGCGCCGTCCATCCGGGAAAGCCTGGCCCGCTATCAGAACGCGCGTTCAGCCTCGTTTGGCGACTGGCTCCAAGGCGGCGGCATGCTCATCACCACGCGGTTCGGCAATACCAATCAGCTGCACGTGGTCAGCGCGCCCGGCGCCGATCGCAGTCAGATCACCTTCTATGACGAACCGGTGTCCTCGCCCCACGTCCTGCCCAACGGGGAAGTCCTGTTCTCCAAGGACACGGGCGGCGATGAGTGGTTCCAGCTCTTCCTGCGCGGTCCGGACGGTAAGACCGTCCAGCTGACCGAACCCGGCGCCCGCAACGGCTCGCCTGCCTGGTCCAAGGATGGTTCGACCCTGGTTTGGTCGCGGGCGGTCAAGGGCTCGGCGAACTATGACGTGCTGATGCGAGACGCTTCCGGCGCGACCAAGATTGTCTTCAAGGGCGAGGGGCAGGTCTCGCCGCTGGCCGTCTCGCCCGATGGCAGGACCCTGCTGCTGGGCCGTTACTACTCGATCTCGGAGTCCAGGCGTTGGCTGTTGGACGTCGCCACGGGCAAACTGACCGAACTCAATCCGTCCAAGAAGGGCGCGGTTGGGATCGCCTATGACGGCGGGGCGTTCACGCCCGACGGCAAGTCCGTCCTGCTGCTGTCCGACGAAGGCTCTGACTTCCTGCGCCTGGTCCAGATCGACCTGGCGACCGGCGCCAAGGTCAATGTCTCCGGTGACCGGTCGTGGGATGTCGAGGACTTCGCGCTATCCGGTGATGGAAAAGTCCTCGCCTATGTTGTCAACGAGGATGGCTACTCGAAGCTTGTGGTGCAGGACTTTCGCACTCGTCGCGCCCTGCCGCAGCCGGAGCTGCCCGCTGGCGTCGTCAGCGGCCTCGCCTTTTCATCGGATGGTGGCCAACTGGGCTTCACCCTGGCGACCCCGACCTCCGTCAGCGACGCATGGAGCTGGGGCGTGAACGACGGGAAGTTGGAGCGTTGGACGACCTCGGAGCTCGGCGGTCTGGACGCCAAGGCGCTCGCGACGCCAGAACTGATCCGCTACCCCTCGTTCGACAAGCGCTCGATCCCGGCCTTTGTCTACAAGCCCAAGCTTTCGGCCGGCCAGAAGGCGCCGGTGATCATCGATATCCATGGTGGACCAGAAGGGCAGTCCCGGCCGACCTTCAACCCTTTCCATCAGCACAGCGTCGCCGAGCTGGGCGCGGCGGTGATCGTTACCAATGTCCGGGGCTCGACCGGCTATGGTCGAACCTTCCACAACCTCGACAACGCCGAAAAGCGCGAGGACTCGGTCAAGGACATCGGTGCGCTGCTGGACTGGATCAAGACGCAACCTGATCTCGATCCGAGCCGCGTCGTCGTCTACGGCCAGTCGTATGGCGGCTACATGTCCTTGGCCGTGATGACCCACTACTCCGACCGCATGGCCGGGGGTATCGAGCGCTACGGCATTAGCAACTTCGTCTCGTTTCTGCAGAACACCGAGGCCTACCGCCGAGACCTGCGTCGCGCCGAATATGGTGACGAGCGCGATCCAAAGATGCTGAAGGCTTTCGAGACGATCTCGCCGCTGAACAACGTCGGCAAGATCAATAAGCCGATGCTGGTCATGCAGGGGTGGAACGATCCGCGTGTGCCCAAGTCCGAGTCAGACCAGGTGGTCGCCAAGCTGCGAGAGAAGGGCGTTGAGACCTGGTACGTACAGTTCAAGGACGAGGGTCACGGCTTCCTGAAAAAGGCCAACAATGACCGCCGCCGCGAGGTGGAGACGCAGTTCCTGCGCAAGGTCCTTGGCCTGAGCAACTAGTTCGTCCGGTTGCGATCGCGCCAAGGCCATGTCAAGGTCCGTTTTCTAAGAAAACGGGAGGTGGCGCATGGCCAAGGTGAACTATGTGACGGTCGGTTCGAACGATCTGGAGAAGGCCAAGGCCTTCTACGACGCTCTGCTGGCCTCGATCGGCTTCAAGCCCATGTTCGACCATCCTTCTGGCGGCCGCCTCTATCGTGGCGATGGCTGCATGTTTGGCGTGCTTGGCCCGCATGACGGCAATCCAGCCTGTGTCGGCAACGGCATGATGGGTGGCTTCGCTTTCGACACGATCGAGGAGGTCGACGCCTTCCACGCGAAGGCGATCGAGCTGGGCGGCAAGGATGAGGGTGCGCCCGGCGCGCGCATGCCTAAGGCCTATTTCGCCTATTTCCGCGATCTCGATGGCAACAAGCTTTGCGGCTACAAGCTGGGTTGAGCCCTTCGCGCCAGTAGCCGCGACGGCCGACACCGCTTAAGAACGCCGCATGGCGTCGGCCGCACTGCTTTCCCTGACCCTCACGGATTTTCGTTCCTACGAGCGCGCGCGCCTCGAGACGGAGGGGCGCAGCGTTTATTTGTTTGGCCCTAACGGGGCGGGCAAGACGAACCTGCTGGAAGCCATCAGCCTGCTGACGCCCGGCAAGGGTCTGCGCGGCGCCAGTCTCACCGAAGTCGGGCGCCGGCTTCCCGGTGAAGCGACCGGCCGACCTTGGGCCGTCGCCGCGGAGGTTGAGAGCGGTCTGGACGGGCCGTTGCGTATCGGAACGGGCGTGGAGCAGGGCGGGGCCAGCCGTCGGACGGTGCGGCTCGACGGCGAGACCGTCTCACCCGGCCGCCTGGCCGATCACCTCCGACCCATCTGGCTCACCCCAGCCCAGGACCGCCTTTTCCTGGAAGCGGCGTCGGAACGCAGGCGCTTTTTTGACCGACTTGTCTTCGCAGGCGAGCCTTCGCACGCGGCGAACGCTAATGTCTATGACAAGGCCCAACGCGAACGAATGCGCCTGCTGATCGAGGCGTTCGAGCGCGGAGCGTCGCCCGATGCTACCTGGCTCAACGCGCTGGAAGCCAGGCTTGCCGAGAGCGGCGCGTTGATGGCGCAGGCCCGGGCTCGCACGCTTCAAGCGTTACAGGCCGAGATCGACGGACGTGGTGACCGCCCATTTCCTCAGGCTCGCCTGACATTGACCGGCGACTGGGAAAAGCTTGCGCTGGAAGGCGTGCCTTTCGCTGAAATCGAAGAGAAACTGGCGGCCGCCTTCTTATCCGCGCGGGCGAGAGACGCTGCCGCTGGGCGAGCCTTGACAGGGCCCCACCGGGGAGACCTGGCCATCTTCCATGTCGAGAAGGATCGCCCCGCAGCCGAATGCTCGACAGGAGAGCAGAAAGCTCTGATTTTGAACCTCGTTTTGGCTCAAGCCGCGCGACTTTCGCGTGCGGAATCTGCGCCGAATCCTATAATATTGCTCGACGAAGTCGCCGCGCATCTCGATCTTGCCAGACGAGCCGCTTTGGCTGACGAACTCACGGCGCTCAAGCTCCAGGCCTTCCTCACCGGCACGGACGAGTCGCTGTTCGACCATCTCAAGGGTCGGGCGCTAGGCGTTCGCGTGGGCGACGCCGGCCTGACCGTCCTGGAAGACGAATGACCGAGAACACCGAAGACCAAGTTCCCGAAGAGTCGACCCCGGAAATGACGACCGAGGAAGCCGCTGCTCAGTATGGCGCCGATTCGATCAAGGTGCTGAAAGGCCTCGACGCCGTTCGCAAGCGCCCGGGCATGTACATCGGCGACACCGACGACGGTTCAGGCCTGCACCACATGGTCTACGAGGTGGTCGACAACGCCATCGACGAGGCCTTGGCCGGTCATGCGACCAAGGTCCAGGTGATCTTGAACGCCGATGGCTCCGTGACGGTCACCGACGATGGCCGTGGCATCCCGGTCGACATGCACGAGGGCGAAGGCGTGTCTGCGGCCGAGGTCATCATGACCCAGCTGCACGCGGGCGGTAAGTTCGACCAGAACAGCTACAAGGTTTCCGGCGGCCTCCACGGCGTGGGCGTCTCGGTCGTCAACGCGCTGTCGGACTGGCTGGAGCTGTTGATCCACCGCAACGGCAAGGTCCACCAGATGCGCTTCGAGCGCGGCGACGCCGTGACATCTCTGAAGGTTACGGGCGACTCGCCCGTCCGGACCGAAGGGCCGAAGGCGGGCGAGACGCTGACGGGCACCGAAGTCACCTTCTTCCCCTCCAGGGACACTTTCGCGTTCATCGAGTTCGACCGGAAGACGCTGGAGCACCGCCTGCGTGAACTAGCGTTCCTGAACTCGGGCGTGACGATCTGGTTCAAGGACCATCGCGACGCCGAGCCGTGGGAAGAAAAGCTCCACTACGATGGCGGCATCGAAGCCTTCGTGCGCCACCTCGACAAGGCCAAGACTCCGCTGCTCAAAGCCCCGATCTCGGTTCGCGGCCTCAAGGACAAGGTCGAGGTCGATCTCGCGCTGTGGTGGAACGACAGCTACCACGAGCAGATGCTGTGCTTCACCAACAACATCCCGCAGCGGGACGGCGGCACGCACCTCTCGGCCTTCCGCGCGGCCCTGACCCGGATCATCACCAACTACGCCGAAAGCTCGGGCATCCTGAAGAAGGAAAAGGTCAATCTGGGCGGCGAGGACGCCCGGGAAGGCCTGACCTGCGTGCTGTCGGTCAAGGTGCCGGACCCGAAGTTCAGCTCCCAGACCAAGGACAAGCTGGTCTCGTCCGAAGTGCGTCCCGCCGTCGAGGGCCTGGTTCAGGAAGGCTTGGCGACCTGGTTCGAGGAGCACCCGAACGAGGCTCGGGCTATCGTATCCAAGATCGCCGAGGCCGCCGCCGCCCGTGAAGCCGCCCGTAAAGCGCGTGAGCTGACCCGCCGCAAGAGCGCGCTGGACATTACCTCTCTACCCGGCAAGTTGGCCGACTGTTCCGAGCGCGATCCCGCCAAGTCCGAACTCTTCATTGTCGAGGGCGACTCGGCCGGGGGCTCGGCCAAGCAGGCGCGCAATCGCGACAATCAGGCTGTCCTGCCCCTGCGCGGCAAGATTCTGAACGTCGAGCGAGCGCGCTTCGACAAGATGCTGTCGTCCGACCAGATCGGCACGCTGATCACCGCTCTGGGCGCCGGCATTGGCCGCGACGACTTCAACCCGGACAAGGTGCGCTACCACAAGATCGTGCTGATGACCGACGCCGACGTCGACGGCGCCCACATCCGCACCTTGCTCTTGACCTTCTTCTACCGGCAGATGCCCGAGCTGATCGAGCGGGGCTACATCTACATCGCCCAGCCGCCGCTCTATAGGGCCAGCAAGGGCAAGTCTTCTCGCTACCTCAAGGACGACACCGAGATGGACGCCTTCCTGGTGGACGAAGGCGTCGACGGCGCCGAGCTCGACCTGGCGTCCGGTGAGCGTCTGATCGGCCAGGATCTACTGTCGCTTGTCCAGACCGCGCGCTCGGCAAAGGCCAATATCGACCGCCTCGCGGCGCGTGCGCCGGCCACCGCCATTGAGCAGGCGGCGCTAGCTGGGCTGTTCGGCGAAAAACCTGACCCCGCAGCGGCGGCCAAGCGCCTCGACCTCTACGCCGAAGAGGGTGACGGTCCTTGGACGGGGGAGCGCGGTGAGACGGGCTTTGTGTTCAGCCGGGTGCGCCGTGGCGTGTCCGAGCGGGTGGTGCTGGACGACGTGCTGCTTCATGCTGCTGATGCTCGCCGTCTCGCGGAACGCGCCGTCAAGCTGGCGGAAATCTTCTCGGGCCGCGCCGTGTTCCGTCGGAAGGATAAGTCAACGACGGTCCGCGGGCCGCTGGATCTTGTGAGCGCCGTGCTGGACGCTGGGCGCAAGGGTTTGACCATCCAGCGCTACAAGGGCCTTGGCGAAATGAACCCCGAACAGCTGTGGGAGACCACTCTGGACGTCGAGGCCCGCACCTTGCTGCAGGTCCGTGTCAACCATGCCGATGACGCTGACGATATGTTCAGCCGGCTAATGGGCGATCTTGTTGAGCCGCGTCGGGAGTTCATCCAGGAGAACGCGCTCGACGCCGAGGTCGACGTCTAGCTACTCGCAAACGATTGTTTTCTGAGCGCCGGGCGCCCGTTTTAGGGGCGCTCCGGTGCTTTTGCATGCCTGAGGCGATAAGAAGGGGCATTGCGTCTGCCACATCGTCGCGCCGCCACGACGAGAGCGTCATCTTCCTGAGCGCAGGTGATTCGCTTAAGCGTGCGTGGGGGCGCGTCAGTAATGGAACAGGACGCCAGTTTTCGTCCGGAACGGATCCTGGACTTGTCCGAACGGCTTTCGAGCGTGGCGGGCGAGAAGATTGGCGAGATCGCGAGGGTGAACCGCGCGGCCAAGATGCTCTCGATCAATGCGCTAATCGTAGCGGCCCGCGCGGGGGAGGCTGGTAAAGGCTTCGCCATCGTCGCCGAGGAGTTCAAGAAGATCTCCACCGAGATCGACGCCGTTGCGGCCGCGCTGGAGAGCCAGGTTCGCGCAGACCTCGATGAATTGTCGGCGATCGGCGGAGCGATCCTTTCGCACATGCGAGGGCAGAGGCTGGCGGATCTGGCGCTCAACGCCATAGAGATCGTCGACCGCAATCTTTACGAGCGCACCTGCGACGTGCGTTGGTGGGCGACGGATTCCGCCATTGTCGCTTGTCTCGCTCAGGACGACGACGGTACGCGCCGTTATGCGAGCGAGCGGCTAGGCGTCATCCTCGACGCCTACACTGTCTATCTTGATCTATGGATCTGCGACACGCGGGGTCGGGTCATCGCGAACGGTCGCCCAACGCGCTATCCCAACGTGGTCGGGCAATCCGTCGCGGAAGCAAGATGGTTCCAAGAAGGGCTGCGCACGGCCAGCGGCGACGACTTTGTCGCGTGTGATATCGAGCGGTGCCGGGCGCTCGCAGATGCCCCCGTCGCCACCTACGCCACGGCCATACGCGCTGGCGGCGAGTCCAGCGGCAAGCTGCTTGGGGTCCTTGGTGTTCATTTCGATTGGCGCCCGCAGGCTCAGGCCGTCGTGGACGGTGTTCGCCTCACGAGCGAGGAGCGCCAGCGCTCCCGAGTCATGTTGCTCGATCAAAAGGGACGTGTTCTGGCGTCCTCCGACAATCAAGGCGTTCTTAGCGAAATATTCCCCCTCGACACCTCGGCGGGCCCCATGGGGAGTTATGCTGATGGCGAAGTCACAGTCGGCTACGCCCTGACGCCCGGCTATGAGACTTATGCGGGCCTTGGTTGGTATGGTTGCCTTGTTCAGCGCCAGCAAGTTGCGGAATTAACCACCGTTGCTGCCTAATCTTAACCAAAACGTGTGCGGATTAACCGAACTATTGGTCGCTTAATACGCGAATGCGTCCAGATTCTTGGCATTTTTTATGGATTTTCCAGTCGTGGCGTTGCATTACGACGCCGCGCATGGTTTTTTTAGGCTAACGAGCTGCTGACGAAGTCTGATAGTTCTGCCGGGGGCGGAGAGACGCGTCATATTCTTAGTCTAAGGCTCGTTCGCGTGTTCTTTTTCGCGGTGATCTGCACGGGAAGTGTGGTCTCCGAGAAACGCTCCTGTCGAGAAATCGACGGGGGACGCGTTCTGGGCTAGAGCATTCGTTTACATTGTCCTAAAGGGACGCCGTTAATTTGGAGGGAGCATTCATGGCTTCTCATCGCGTTCGAGCGATCGCTATCAGCTTGGCCGTCGCGCTCGCGCCTATGGGCGCTGGCAACGTCTGGGCTCAAACTGCGGCCCCCACGGCCGCTTCGCTGCAGTCCGCCATTGCAGCCGCCGCTCAGGAAGCCGCCTCGCAGCCTGGTTTCGCCGCGCTGTCGTCTGCGGCGAAGCTCGCGGCCATTGAGGCAGCTGTTGCGTCCGCGCTCGCCGCTAGCGGCGCTTCTCCCGCGGCAATCGCTGCGGCTCTGATCCAAGCCGTTTCGTCCGGCACGGTCTCGGCTGGCGTTGCGATCCAGGTGGCCGCTGCGGTCGCTCCGCAGATCGCTCAGCAAGTCGCCGAGGCTCCGGCCGTTCAGCAGCAGCTAGCCGCGACGGGCCAGACGGCGACCGTCACAGCGACGGCGGCGACCACGACTGATGGCGCTCCCAGCGTTCTGGTCAGCCTTCAGGGCGCTGCTTCGACGGCGACGGGCGGTGACGCTGCGACCGGCGCTGGCGGTGGTACGACGACGGTCACGCCGGCGCCGTTCGATCCGTGCGCTGGCGTGGTTGCTGCCTACTGCGGCGGCTAAACAACTATAGTCTCGAGGCGGACCGGCGCGTCACGACGTGCGTCGGCCGCCACCTTCTGGTGGGGATAAACATGCGACTCCTAATGTGCTCGGCCGCCATGGCCTGCATCGCCTTGACTGTGCCTCAGGCCGTCCAGGCTCAAGATCTCGGCTCTAACTTCAAGCGCGATAAGAACGTCAGCGTTCGTCAGCGCCCGCGCCCGGACTATGAGGCGGCGGGGCAAAAGGCTGGCGGCTTCACGCTTTATCCGCGGATCACGGTCGATGCCGAATACAATGACAACATTTACGCTGAAGTGACGGGCAAGGACGACGACACCATCTGGCGCGTGAAGCCAGAGTTGGCGGTTCGTTCGGACTGGTCGCGTCACGCGCTGGGTCTGTTCGCCGGCGGTAATCTCATTCGTTATTCGAACAACGGTTCCGAAGACGCGGAAGAGTATACGGTCTCCGCGAATGGCCGGTTGGACATCGCGCGCGGTTCTAACATCACCGGCTCGGCCCAAACCCAAAACTTGGTTGAGCCGCGCACCTCGCCCGATGCACCCACGGCGGCGGGCAAGCCGGTGAAGTATGATCTTAACCAAGGCTCGATCGTTCTGACCAAGGAGTTCAATCGTCTTCGCGTCACCGGCCGCGTCGAAGACAAGGACTTCAACTACAAGGATGTTCCGCAGAGCGACGGTACCGATACTGTCGATCAGGACTTCCGTGACCGCAATGAGCTCTACTACGGCGGTAAGGCCGAGTACGCTGTCGGCCCGGATACCGCTGTCTATCTGTCGGCGACGGGTAACAAGAAGGACTACGACACCAATGTCGTCGCCTCTGACCGCTCGTCCGACGGTTATGTCGTTGGCGTTGGCGCCAACTTCGACGTCTCAGAGCTGGTGCGCGGTGACGTGCAGGTCGGCTACATGAAGCAGACCTATGATAACTTTGGCGAGATCGACGGCCTCAATGCCGTTGGGCGCGTGGAATGGTTCCCGACCCAGCTGACGACAGTTGGCGTCAATGGCTCACGGACGATCGAGGAATCTACGGCTGCGGATTCGCAGGGTTACATCTCGAACAACATCGGCGCGTCGATTGACCACGAGCTGATGCGTAACGTCTTGGTGTCTGCGGCCTACTCGCACGGCAAGGACAACTACAAGGGCGTTGATCGCGACGACAAGCGCGACAACTTCTCGGCGACGGCGACCTACCTGTTGAATCGCCGCGTGGGCCTGTTCCTGACCTATAACTACCTCAAGCAGGACTCGTCGGGCGCCCAGGCTGGCGCTTCGTTCAAGGACAACAAGCTGATCGCGTCCGTCGCGCTTCAGTTCTAAGAAAAACGTCCACGAAACGGCAATCAATGCCGATTACTGAGAGTGGTTATGGACGGCTCCGGTTATGAAACTTCGAACGCTCCGGTGAAGGACACCGGAGCGTTGTCTTTTGATCTGAACATCGTGATCGCGACTTTCAGGCGGCGATTCCGCCTGTTCGCGGCAGTGGGCGTCGTGGTTTTCGCCGCGGTCGTTCTGTTCACCCTGCAGCAGACTCCGCGTTACACGGCGATCGCCCAAGTGATGCTGGATGTCCGCAAGGAGCAGGTCACCGACATGAGCGCGGTGCTCTCTGGTCTGCCGGCGGACTCGGCTGTCGTCGACACCGAGGTTGAGGTCCTCAAGTCCCGCTCGCTGGCCGCGCGGGTCGTAAAGGACCTGAAGCTCGAAGAAGACCCTTACTTCAACCCTTACCTGCCTCAGGCTAAGGGGGCGACGGCTTGGTTCTCTTCGCTCAAGAAGGCGGCCGCCCCGGTGACGGTGACCGATCCGGTGGAGATACAGCGTCGTCGCGAGCGGATCGTTGACAGTGTGCTTGGTGGTTTGAAGGTGCGGCGGGCGGGCCTGACGTATCTGATCTCGATTGAGTATACGCACACCGATCCTCGTCGCGCGGCGGATTTGGCGAACGCCTTCGCCAATCTTTATCTGACGGAACAGCTTGAAGCTAAGTTCGACGCTACCCAGAAGGCCAATGAATGGCTGGATACACGGGTGGGCGAGCTCCGCGACCAAGTCGCGCAGGCTGACGCCGCTGTTCAGCAGTACAAGATCGCGAACAACCTGCTGAGCGCCGAGGGGGCGACCCTTACGGAGCAGGAAATCTCGGGGCTGAACCAGCAACTGGCGCTTAGCCGCGCAGCCCAGGCCGAAACCGATGCTCGCCTGTCGATTGCGCGCCAGCAGTTGGCTCGCGGGAGCACTGGCGAGGATGTTGGCGAATCTCTCAATTCGCCGGTTGTCCAACAGCTACGCAAGCAGCGGTCGGAAAAAAGCGCGCAAGTGGCCGATCTCAGCGGTCGGTACGGCGACCGCCATCCTGATCTGCTGAAGGCCAAGCGCGAGCTCGCCGACATCGACACTCAAATCCAAGCCGAAATCCGTCGGATCATCTCGAACCTGGAAGCTCAAGCTCAGGTCGCGCGTCAGCGGACGGGCTCGGTCGCCTCCAGCGTTTCGCAATCCAAGGGTACGCTGGCTGGTAACAATCGCGCCACGATTGGTCTGGCGGAACTGGAGCGCAAGTCCCAGTCGGTCAAGACGCTGTACGAGACGCTGCTCTCGCGCTTCAAGCAGACGACCACGCAGGAAGGCATCGAGCAGGCTGACGCCCGCGTCGTGTCGCCGGCCAAGATCCCGACGCGCGCCAGCTATCCCAAGCCGTCCTTGAACCTTGCCCTTGGCCTGGTTCTGGCCTTGGGCGCGGGCGTCGCCTCGATCGTTCTCGCCGAAATCCTGATGGCCGGTCTGTTCACCGAGGACGAGGTCGAGCGTCGTCTGGGCCTGCCCTATCTGGGAGCGGTTCCGTCTCTGGACACGACGGTGGATGACGCCAAGACCCTGCGGGGTGTGACGCCACCGGAGTACCTGTTGGCCAAGCCGCTTTCGAGCTTCGCTGAAAGCCTCCGGAAGTTGCGGGCGTCGATCCTGTTCTCCAAGGTTGGGGAAACGGTGAAGGTGATCGCCGTGACATCGTCCCTGCCGGGCGAAGGCAAAACGACCACCACCTTCTCGCTGGCTCGAACGCTGGCGACGTCCGGCGCAAAGGTCATTGTCGTCGACTGTGATCTGCGTCAGAGCGCCATCAGTCAGTTCCTCAAGGAGCCGGCGAAGGTGGGCCTGTTGGAGGTGCTGAACGGCGTTGCGACCCTGGAGCAGGCCTTGGTCGACGACGAGAGCGGCGCGCATATCCTGCCGCTTGCGAAGACGTCCTACACGCCGCGCGATGTGTTGGGCTCGGCGGCGATGCACCGTCTGCTGCAGGAGCTTCGTAGCCGGTATGAGATCGTGCTGCTGGATACGGCGCCGCTTCTGGCGATCGCTGACACCCGCATCCTCGCGCCGCATACCGACGCTGTGGTCATGCTGGTCCGGTGGAAGAAGACGCCTGTGAAGGCGGTCCAATCGGCGCTGGCGCTTCTTCAGGGAACGCGGGCGTTTATCGCCGGTGTCGCCCTTACCCAGATGGACCTCAAGGCCCAGTCTCGCTACGGCTACGGCGACTCTTATTACTATTACGCCAACTATCGAAAGTATTATGCGGACTAAAATGAAGCCGGGCGTCTCGCCGTCGCCCGGCGCCGCTAGAACCCGAAAACTGCAAGGTTCCGAGGGCGTCGCGATCGGCGCCCTCGTTGCTTTGGTCATGGCCGAGATCGCGGCTTTCGGCGCCAGCGACGTGGCGGTCGCCGCCGTGTTCGGAGCTCTGCAGGCGCTCTTTCTTCTCGTGCTGCTGGCGACATGTGGCTGGGCCCGGCGCGTTCCCAACATCCTGACCTCCCCGTGGCCTGGCCTTCTGTTCCTGGCCGTTCTGATCGGAGCGGCCTGGCCCTTAACGCCCTTTGGTCCCGGTGGGCCCCATCCTGTCTGGGCCTATATCGGTCAAGGCGGCGGCTCTATCACCGTGGACCGGTCCGCCCTTATCCTGAACCTACTACGGCTACTCGGGCTGGCGTGCCTCTTCAACGCGGCCTGGATTATCGGTGCGTCTGAAACTCGTCGCCGCGCTTTGATCTGGTGGCTTCTACTGGCCCTGGGCGCATTCGCCGCCCTGGCCATAGTTGATAATGTCACGCTGCGAAGGGGCGGGCGGCTGGCGGCGACTTTGCTGAGTCCCAATAGCGCGGCCACGCTGATGGGCATTGGCCTGGTGTTTGCTTTGGCGTTCTTCTCGCAAGCGATCCAGAGAGCCGGGGGAACACTTCGTCTGGAGCGGCTAGGCCTGGATGCGAGTTTGGCCTTGGGCGCGGCTGGCGTGTTCGCGGTCGCCCTGACGATGACAGCCTCCCGCGCGGGCCTATTCTCCAGCGTGATCGCCTTGGCGGTTCTGCTGACCTGGCAAGTCCTGGCTCAAGGGCGAAAGGTCAGAGCCATGGCGATCATCGGCGGCGCTGCGGCGCTGCTCGTGGTCGTCGGCGTGGCCATGCGGAGCGCCGATCTGGCGGCCGCCCGGCTAGAGAACCTCGAAAACGACATGGCTTCGCGCCAGATCATCTTCGATGCGCACTGGCAGGCGTTTCTTGGCTCGCCGTGGTTCGGTTTCGGCCTCGGCTCGTTTCCAACCGTCAATCAACTGATCACGACCAGCGAGACGCTGAACGTCCTTTATGACGTACGAGCGACGCATAACCTTTATCTTCAGTGGCTTGAGGAGGGCGGGATCATCGCCGCCGCCTTGATGGGGGTCTGGGTGCTGGCCGCGCTTTGGCGCGCGGTCCAAGAGGGCCTTAAGCCTGGCACGTCAGGAGCGATGGCGCGCGCCACCGTAGCGGCGGGCCTTCTGGTCTTGTTGCACGGCCTCTCGGACTTCGCGGCCCAAGTACCGGCCCTTCAGGCTCTGTTCGCAGTCGGTCTTGGCGCCGTCACGGCCGTGCCGCCGTCGCGCCGGGCGCCAGCGACCATGAAGTGGGGGGGCTTCGCGTTCGCCGGGGTTGTTCTCGCCGGGTCTGTTCTATTCAGCGCACCCTTAGCGGTCTCGCGTTTTGGCGGCGACATGGCTTGGATCCCGACGGCGTCTGCGGATGTCTTGGCGGCGAGTGTCGAGAAGGGTCTAGCGCGTGAAACCAAGGACCCCGCCGCCCAGAAACAGATGTTGGCTCGCGCTCAGCGGGAGTTGGCGATGCGGCCAGCCTCGGGCGGCGCGTGGCTGAGGCTCGCGGCTGTCCAGTTTCAACGTGGCGACGTGGCGGCGGCCAATATCGCGCTCGATCATTCGCTCTCGGTGGCGCCGCTCCAGACAAGCCTCTTCCTGAGCCGTACGCGCCTCGCTTACGAGCATTGGGGAGCCCTGACCCCCGCCGTCCGCCAACAGGTCATGTACCAGGCCCGTGTTGAGTTCGGCCGGGGCGGCGGACCTAAACGCCTGACCGCGCTGGCGAACAGTATCCGAGATCCTGCGGGCCGGATCGGTCTGGCGTTCCTGATCGTGGCCGAGCGGGCTAAGCTTCAGCAGGCGAAAGCTGTTCAATAGGCGCTTTTGCATGGTTGGAGGCGCTACGAGCTCTCGCTAGAGGCTCGGGGGCAAGTCGCCGCCATGTAGCTGTGGCGACTGGGGTGAGGCCGACATTGCCCAACGAGATCTCGCCGATTGCAGGGTCCATGTCACCGCCAGTTGTCGCGCCCACAATCCACAAGGCGTCTTTGCGTCCGGCGAATATGTTTAATCGAGATAAACCCTGATTTTTCACGGCCTATTACAGTCGTCACGGTACACCTTCGACAAGCAGGAGTTGTAGTCGATGGTCGACGCCGAAATCTCTTTCTCCCCGGTGGACATGCCTTTGCCGGCACACGATCGTCGCTTGGCGCCACTGACGGGCCTGGGTTTTGCGGCGCTGGCGTCGATCGGCCTATGGGGTCTTTTGGCGCTGGGCGTGTCGCAACTCTTCTAGTGTCCAACAGTCGTTTGGCCTGAAGGGCAATCTTATAGCATCAACGCCCGCTCCGCTTGTCGGGGCGGGCGTTCTGCTTTCCAGATGTTCCTGTCTTTTCGCGGACTGCGTGAGATGGAAATGAGAAAAGCCCCGGATCCTGATCCGGGGCTTCTTGAGGCGCTGTGTCCGCGCGGT
Organism: Caulobacter sp. BP25; assembly: GCF_002737755.1. GTDB lineage: Bacteria > Pseudomonadota > Alphaproteobacteria > Caulobacterales > Caulobacteraceae > Caulobacter. Next base: position 312,887 of record NZ_PEGH01000017.1, on the reverse strand, counting down.
GTCTAGGCTAAGCTCGTCCATAGCGCCGTGCCGGGGACCTGGCGTTGAACCCAACGGTAGTTGAGGTCTTCCCACGGAGTCGCCCAAGGCGTGAGGTTATCTAGAACCCAATCGCCGCTCTTCAGGGAAACCATCAGAACTGCGTGGCTCTCGCCGCGTGCGGTGACCGCCACCGCCAGAGACAGAGCGCTTGCAGGCACGCCAGCGGCCACCAGTTGGCGGCGCTTCTCAAGGGCGTAATCCTCGCAGTCGCCGTAAAGCTTGCCATTGATCTGACGCGGCAACGACCAATACTCGGGCTGGCCATAGAGATCCAGGTCGCTTGCCTTCTTGACCTCGCGGTTAACTGCTTGGTTGATCTGGTTGAGAACCTTCAGTTGTTCCCGCTCGCCGCGCCCCATCCAGGCCAGAATGGCTGAAATGGAAGCATTCTCGGTTTCGACCACGCTGGCGTCCTGATCCCTGGTCGTAGGTTCTATCAGAGCAACAGGCGTCGCAGCGCCCGGCACTTCAGCCATGGGGGGACGCTGCTCGGCGCTCGGGGATGTTGCCTGCTCGTCCTGGAACGGGTGAGGCGCGTTCACGCCGACCGACGAAGTCGGCGCGGGCTTCGACGGCGGGGCAAGACCCATTAACGCCAGCTGGCTGGACGGCAGGCCGCAGGTCGCGACATCGCGCCGGCAAAGCTCTGCGAAACCCATGGGCGCACCGACGCCCCCGCCGCGCGGCATGAAGGGCATTGAACCGGCATGAGCATTGACCCCAGCCGAGAGAGCCGAAGCGCTTAGTAGTCCGATAACAATGTTGCGCGTGTTGAACATGCTGACCCCGCTGTGTTCGTGGGGTCAATATTCATTCCGGGCGCAAATTTGAGCTGAATTTAGATGGTATAATAGAGATGTAATATAATGGTAATCTTGATATTAATTCTAACCGAGCCCATATATATTAGGTAAATTCATTGCGAACTGGTTTGCTAAATTCAGGGTTAACCGGCTCGCGCGCCGTTGAACTTGGCGTCCGCCTGAGGCAAAATTGGACGATCCTCACGGCGCCTGTCGCCGACCTGGCGAGCTCGATGTTCAAGTCTCTTTTTCGACCAAAGCAGTCCCTTCAGCGCGCCGCGTCCACTGATGGACGGCTGCTCTATGCCGTGGGGGACGTGCATGGTCGGCTCGATCTTCTGGACGGTCTGGTCGAGCGTATGACGGCGGATTTCCGCGCGCTGGGCCGCGACGATCGACCGGTCTTGATCATGCTGGGCGATTACATTGACAGGGGGCCGCATTCGGCGGCCGTGATCGACCGATTGATCGATTTGCGTCAACAATCGGCCGAAGGGCGTTTCGAATTGCGGGCCCTCATGGGTAACCACGAGGAGACGTTGCTGCACTTCTTGGACGACCCGATGGCCGGCCCATCTTGGGTGGAATACGGCGGCGGCGAGACCATGGCCTCTTACGGCGTGCAGCGACCCGTGGGGCGGGCGGAGCCCGAGGTCTGGGAGCAGACCCGTCTGGCGTTCCGGGAGGCGTTTCCGCCGTCGCACGAGGCTTTTCTTCGCCAGCTTGAGCTGATGGTCGTTTACGGCGATCACGTCTTTGTCCATGCCGGCGTGCGCCCAGGCCTGCCCTTGGAGCGCCAGGTCCCCGCCGATCTGCTTTGGATCCGCAATGAATTCCTGGACAACCCTCACGGCCTGGACGCCACGATCGTGCATGGCCATACGCCGGTGGAGGAGGTTTTCATCGGACGCGGACGGATCAACGTCGATACTGGCGCCTATGCGACTGGCGTGCTCACGTCTGTAAGACTTGACGGCGGTGCGCCTCAGATCATCCAGTTCAGTAAAGCGCGCCCGACCTGAGGCTTCGCCTTGTTCATCAGGCGGTCACGTGCAATGTGCAATTCCAATCTCTACGTCTTGTAAGTCTCAAGGTGAGAAGCTTCGCAATGATCGGTGTTCCGAAACTCTCTCGCGCCCTCTCCATGTTGGCGCTGGCGGTGTTCATGACGTTCGGCGCCATGACCGGCATCGCACATGCCCAGGTCGTTTCTCCAAGCGCGCCCGGCGTCGCGCCAGCGCAGTCCATGGATTACCTGCTCGGGCCTGCGGATAAGGTCCGGGTCACGGTTTATGGGGAGCCTTCGCTTTCCGGCGAGTTCTTCGTGACCGGCAGCGGCCTGATGTCATTGCCGCTGATCGGCGAAATCAAGGCGGGCGGCATGACCGTTGGCCAATTCCAGCAGGCCGTTCAACGGGCGCTCAGCGATGGCTATTTGAAGGATCCGCGTGTCAGCGCCGAGGTCCTGACCTTCCGGCCGTTCTACATCCTGGGCGAAGTCGAGAAGCCTGGCACCTATCCGTATACCTCGGGCCTGACGGTCCTCAACGCGGTGGCGACTGCTGGCGGTTTCACCTACCGCGCCGACAAGAAAAACGTCTGGATCAAGCACAACGGCGAGACGACGGAAAACAAGAGCGAACTGACGCCGTCGATCGTCGTGGCGCCGGGCGACACCATCCGTATCGGTGAGCGCTTCTTCTGATCTTTGCTGAGCGACGTTGAAAATGGGGCGTGGCGGGCGACCGCCACGCCTTTTTCGTGTCGGTTCGCTGAACGCTGCTTCGCGAGATTGAGACGCCATGTAAACAAAATGAGACACCGCGCCGTCGGCCCCGCCCGTGCCCCCTGCTAGTGTCCAGCTAGAGGGACATGATCGCCACCCGCCTCGGCGACGGTCCTTCAGGCTTGTCCGCCGTCCTGAAGGATATAGGCAATACGCAAGCCGTACCGGTGGCTGAGGACGGCGGTTAATCACTGCCGCCCCGCCCCTCAGCCGCAGGTGGGGGATTCCGTCCGTGAGCCATGGCGCTCGCGGGCGGATGTCCGCGCCTCAGAGGCGTTACGATCATCAGAATTTTCAGAGAAGCCGCTGGCGCACCCGACACGATTCGAACGTGTGACCTTTGCCTTCGGAGGGCAACGCTCTATCCAGCTGAGCTACGGGTGCATCCCTTGCGGGAAGCGGGTCTTAGCCGAAAGGTGGGCTCGGCGCAAACGGTCTTGCGGGGAGCGGCTTACGCCGCCCCCATGTAGATAAAGCGGGCGACGAAGAGGGCCGCCAGCACGAATAGCAGCCAGTCGCCTTTGCGAGCCTGGCCCCGCGCTAGCTTGAGTCCGGCATAGGCGGTGATCCCAAAGGCTAGGCCATTGGCGATCGAGAAGGTCAACGGGATGGCGATCACCGTCAGGAACGCCGGAATCGCCACGCCCGGATCTTCCCAGTCTACGTCGACCAGCGCGCCGATCATCATCGAGCCGACAATGATCAGGGCCGGCGCCGTGGCCGCGGCCGGGATCGCCTGAACCCAAGGAGCGAAGAACAGGGTGACGAGGAACAGGACGCCGACCACGATCGCCGTCAGGCCCGTGCGACCGCCGGCGGCGACGCCCGAGGCGCTCTCGATATAGCTCACCACCGTCGAGGTGCCGGCCAGCGAACCACCAATTGTCGCGATCGAGTCCGCCGTCAGGATCCGATTGAGGCGCGGTATCGTTCCGTCCGGTTGGACAAGGCCTGCCTTTTTCGTCACGGCGACAAGGGTGCCGACATTGTCGAACAGGTCGACGAACAGGAAGACAAAGATGACCTCGGCCAGGGCCATCCCCATGCCGCCGTTCAGGTGGAGCGCGGCGGGAACATCGAGCTTGAAAGCCGTCGCCGTGAGGGCGGCCAGCCCGTAGTCGCCAGGAGCGATCTTCGCCAGGCCCAGCGACCACGCCGCGACGGCGGCGACCAGGATGCCGATCAGAATCGCGCCTTTCACCCGCCAGACCATAAGCGCGCCCATCACGAGAAGGCCCAGGATCGCGAGAGCGGCGTTGGGCTTGGTCAGGTCGCCCATCGCCACGGTGGTGGCCGGATCGGCCACGATGATCCCCGCTTCCTTGAGGCCGATGAAGGCGATGAACAGTCCGACCCCGCAGCGACGGCGGAAAATAGCGGCCGAGGGATGGCACCGACGATCAGTTGCCGGATGCCGGCTACCGTCAGCACCAGGAAGGCGACGCCGGACAGGAACACGCAGCCCAGCGCCGTTTCCCACGGCAGGCCCATGCCCTTGACCACGGTGAAGGTAAAATAGGCGTTGAGGCCCATGCCCGGCGCGAGCGCGATCGGATAATTGGCGATGAGCCCCATCATGATGCTGCCGAAGCCAGCGGCCAGGCAGGTCGCGGCGGCGACGGCGGCGACGGGCATGCCCGCCTGGCCGAGGATCGTCGGATTGACGATCACGATGTAGGCCATGGTCAGGAAGGTGGTGAAGCCCGCCAGCATCTCGGTGCGCACCGAGGTCCCCTGCGCCGACAGTTTGAACATACGCTCGATCATTTCGCCGCGCCCCCGATGGTCGCCATGTTAGGCGTAACTATCTCGTACCGATCCCCGTGCACGCCGATTTCGGGGGACCAGCGCGCGCGGCGCCGCAGGCAAGGCGCGGCGAGGGTATCTTTCAGCGGCGTCACCAAAAACCCCACCAGACGCATCGCCGCCGCCCTCTAACGCAAATCGTGGCGAAGCTGGCGTGGCGTGGCGGGACTGGCAAGCGCGTTCGCCGCCTTCGGTCCCGTTGAATGCGCGCTGACTAGTCTTTGGTCGGATCGGCCGCGTTTGGATCGCCATAGGTGAGGGCGACGAAGACGTCCTCAAGGTCGGGGTCTTCGGTGGCGATATCCTTGATCAGCAAGCCACTGGCTCGTACCGCCGCGAGCACCTGCTCGACGCTGGACTGGCCGGTGCGGTAGCTGACCGCGAAGGCGCCGCCCGCGCGCAGCTTGGTCTCGAAGCCCACCAGGACCGGCGCCGCAGTCACCGGCTGCTCTGGCGTCACCACGACGTTGCGGCTGTCCATGCGGCGCAGCAGCGTCCCGGTCGGCTCGCAGGCCACCACCTCGCCGCGATTGATGATCGCGATCTGGTCGCACAGCTCTTGTGCTTCTTCCAGATAGTGGGTGGTCAGGACGATGGTGACGCCCAGCTCGTTGAGGCCGGTCACGTACTGCCAGAGCTGGCGCCGCAGCTCGACGTCGACGCCAGCGGTGGGTTCATCGAGGATAAGTACGGGCGGCTGGTGGACCATGGCCTTGGCGACCATCAGGCGGCGCTTCATGCCTCCGGAAAGTTGCCGCACATAGGCGTTGGCCTTGTCGCCCAGTCCAAGCGCGTTGAGCAACTCGTCGGTGCGACGCTCGCGCTTGGGCACGCCGTAGAACCCAGCCTGAACTTCCAGGGACTCGCGCGGGGTAAAGAAGACGTCCGCCGCCAGTTCCTGGGGCACCACGCCAATGGCCGCACGGGCGTCGCGCGGTCGCTGGTCGATGTCGCGGTCCCAAATCCGAACCGTTCCAGAGCTCTTGCGGACCAGACCGGCCAGAATATTGATGAAGGTCGACTTGCCGGCGCCGTTTGGACCCAGGAGACCGAAGATCGAGCCCCGGGGGACCTTCAGGTCGACGCCATTGAGGGCCCTCTTCTCCGGCGAGGTCTTGGTGGCGGCGTAGGTCTTGTAGAGGCCTTCAGCTTCGATGGCGTAGGCGGGCAGGTCCATGGATCGTCCAGATTGCAAACGGCGAGGGCGGAAACGCCGCCAGAAGGGCCTCAGGCGGTGCGCGTCGATTGACGGCGCCTTTCGGCGTCGCATAGGTATGCCTCGTTCGCGGTAACGCCAAGGCTGCGATCCGAATTCGAGGACTCCGAAGATGGCCAAGGCCAAGACCCCGACCGCCAACGCGACCGTTCCGACCGCCATGGACCCGGCGGCGATCGCCGGTCCCGCGCCGGAGACGATTACCGTCCGCTCGCACCGCATCGCCTGCGAGGGCGTCGGCGGCGCCTTGGGTCATCCGCGCGTCTGGCTGGAGATGGGCGCGGCCGGCTTTGTTGACTGCCCCTACTGCGACCGCCGCTTCGTCGCCGCGACGGGCGAGGGCGACGAGAGCGAGCTGCAGGCGCCTGGCGTCTACGAAGGCGCTGGCGGCCACTAAGCCGTGAACGACAGCGTTCCGACGGACCAGCGGGCCGAGACCCTCGCCAAGGCCTGGGAAAAGGCCGAGTGGCCGCACGAGGCGCCGGTGCTGCGCGCCATCGCCATGCCGTCCGACACCAATCCCGAGGGCGATATCTTCGGCGGCTGGCTGCTGTCCCAGATGGACCTCGCGGCCGCCTCGATCGCCTTCCACCGCGCGGCGGGCCGCTGCGCGACCATCGCCATCGACGGCATGACCTTCATCAGCCCCGTTTTTGTCGGCGACGAGGTCAGCCTGTTCGCCAAGGTCGTCCATACCGGCCGCACCTCGATCAAGGTGGCGGTTGAGGCTTGGCGCCGCCGGCGCGACGGCGAACAGGCGCACAAGGTGACCGAAGGCGTTTTCACCTTCGTGGCCATCGACGAGCACCGCAAGCCGCGGCCATTGCCGGTCTAGCCTAGACGACCGCGCCGAAGACCTTGCCGATCAGGGCCGTGGCCGCCAGAGCCAGAGCGCCCCAGAACGTCACGCGGATCACGGACTTCAGCGGCGGAGCGCCGCCGGCCCAGGCTCCGAGCCAGCCCAGGACTCCCAGAGCCGCCAACGTGGCGATCGTCACCACGGGGATCATCGTCCCCTGGGGCGCGATCACGGTAACGATTAGCGGCATGGCCGCGCCCAAGGCGAAGGTGGCCGCCGAGGTCAGGGCCGCCTGAACCGGACGCGCGGTCAGGTGCTCTGAAATACCAAGTTCGTCGCGCGCATGGGCGGCCAGTGCATCGCCAGCGTTTAGCTGGACAGCAACCTGTCGGGCGAGGTCCGGCGTCAGGCCACGCGCGACATAGATCGCGGTCATCTCGTCCAGCTCTTCTTCGGGGCGGGTCGCCAGTTCCTGCCGCTCGCGCGTAAGATCGGCGGCTTCGCTGTCGGCCTGCGAACTGACGGAGACGTACTCACCGGCCGCCATGGACATCGCGCCGGCCACAAGACCGGCGCCGGCGGCCAACAAGATCGCACCGCGCGAAGTCTCCGCCGCCGCGACGCCGACCACCAGCGCGGCGGTGGAGACAATGCCGTCATTTGCGCCCAGAACGGCGGCGCGCAGCCATCCGATCCGCGATACTGCGTGTCGTTCGACGTGGGCCTTCAACCGAGCCATGGGGTTCCTTTCGGTCGGATCAGACCGGAAGGAGGGCGCGCAAGGCTCTGCCGGGTCAAGCGTCGCGGACGCCTAAGGGCTCAGTGCGCCAGGTCGAAGCGCTCTGCTGGCACGCCGAGCCAGGCGCAGATGTCGAGAATGACCTGCCGCTCGTTCGCCTCAAGCCCGCCATCGGCGATCGAAACCGCCACGGCGGCGGCGGCGACCTCGATGGCTTCGGCGCGGCCCTTGATCTGCCGGATGGTCATTTCCGCTTCGGCGCGGGCTTCATCGGGTCGGGTCTCGAAACGAGCGTCCAGGGCCTCGAACGCCTCAAGGACATCATCCACGCCGAACGGGATCAGCCCGGACTGTCCGCGAATCCGATCTAGCATCCGGCCGCGCTCCTCGGTGGAAACCTCGCCGTCGGCATGGGCGATCAGGGCGCAGGCCGCGACCACGGCGTCGAGCTGTTCCAATTGGCGAGGCGTCCAGACGTCGGTGGGCGCAAGCGCCTTGCGCGGGGCGGTGTTCATGGTCGTTTCCTCGTCTTTGTCGTTGTCCACGGGCTTTGAGGTCGCCTCAAGCCCATCGGGCGGTGGCGGCGTTCAGCTCGATCGTCCAGAGCCGCTCCTGGAGGCTCTGCCGTCGTAGGCTCCAGATTTGGATTTTGGCCTTGTCCGGATTGGGCCGCGCGCTTTCCTCGCGCATGGCTATGGCCAGGCGCGCGATTTCCGCGCGGAGCTGCTGAGCGTTCATCAAGGGCATCTGTTTGCACTCCTCTGTTGGGGAGCGCGCCGATGCCGGGGCGAAGGGGCTTGGGGGTGGGAAGCTGCCTCCAGGACCCAGCATCGAGCGCACTCGATGCGGTCCGACATCACGGCCGACGCAAGCGTCGAGACGTCAGAGGGGCCCGGCCCGCAACTAGGACTTTGGGAGGAAACCCGTCAAACTCAAGAGGGGCGCGAAAGTTTTTCGCGTTATTCAGCCCACGACGGGGGTCCACAGCACATCTTCGATACGCCGGGCGCCGGTCGCTAGAAGGACCAAGCGGTCGAATCCCAGGGCCGATCCAGAGGCCTCGGGCATATGGGCGAGGGCGGCGAGAAAGTCTTCGTCCAGCGGATGGCGCTCTCCGTAGATCCTGGCCTTTTCATCCATTTCCATGACGAACCGACGGCGCTGCTCGACCGGATCGGTCAGTTCGCCGAAGGCGTTGGCCAGCTCGACGCCGCAGGCATAGAGCTCGAAGCGCTCGGCCACGCGCGGGTCAGCGGCCTTGGGGCGCGCCAGGGCGGCTTCGGGTATGGGGTATTCGCAAAGGATCGTCGGGCGGCCTGCGCCCAGGCGTGGCTCGACTTTCTCGACGATGATCCGGCTGAAGATGTCGGCCCACGTATCGTCTTCGGCGACGCGAACGCTGGCCGCGCTGGCTGCGGCGGCTATAGCGTTCCGGTCTGTCGCCCCGTCCGACGCCACGCTAGAGAGAAGGTCGACGCCGGCATGGCGCTCAAAAGCCTCGGCCACTGACAGCCGCTCGGGCGGAGCGAACGGATCGCACGCCATACCTCGAAAACCGAAGCTCTTTGTCCCCGCTGTTTCCGCGGCCAGCGTCAGCAGCGCGGCGCAGTCGTCCATCAAAGTCTCATAGGCCGCTCCGGCGCGATACCATTCCAGCATCGTGAACTCGGGGTGGTGCAGCGGTCCGCGCTCGCGGTTGCGCCAAACCTTGCCGAGGCTGAAGATCTTCTCCTCGCCCGCCGCGAGCAGCTTCTTGCAGGCGAACTCGGGCGAGGTGTGCAGGTAAAGGGGCGTAGTCTCGCCAGCCGCGCTCAAGGCTTCGGTGGCGAAGGCGTGCAGATGCGCCTCGGCGCCCGGTGAGACCTGCAGGGCGGCCGTCTCGACCTCCTCGAAGCCTTGGCGCTCGAACCAGGCCCTAACGGCCTTGGTGATCCGATTGCGGGCCAGCAGGAAGGGGCGGCGGTCTTGGTGGACGTCGGAGCGCCACCAGGTCGAGGAAGGGTGCTGCAAGGGCTCAAAACCGAAGAGACTGGAGATTTCGGCCCTTTCGCTATAGGAGGGCGCTCACGGATCAATAGCACGAACGCGCCCGCGGCCTCGCGCGCGCTTTCCACCAAGGAACGTAACTACGTGAAGGTCGCAGCCAGCTCGCTCCGCAAAGGCTCCGTCGTCGACATGGACGGCAAGCTCTATGTCGTCTTGACGGTCGACAACATCCACCCCGGCAAGGGCACGCCGGTGACCCAGCTGAACATGCGCCGCATCTCGGACGGCGTGAAGGTTTCGGAGCGCTATCGCACGACCGAGCAGGTCGAGCGCGCCTTCGTCGACCAGCGTAACCACACCTTCCTGTACCAGGACGGCGAGGGCTTCCACTTCATGAACCCGGAGACCTACGACCAACTCGTGGCGACCGAAGACGTGATTGGCGACGCCGCGCCCTACCTGCAGGAGAACATGACGGTTCAGCTGTCGACCCACAACGACGTGCCGATCGCCATCGAGCTGCCGCGCACCGTGGTTCTGGAAATCGTCGACACCGAGCCGTCGGTGAAGGGCCAGACCGCGTCCTCGTCGTATAAGCCGGCCGTGCTCAGCAACGGCGTCAAGACTACCGTCCCGCCGTACATCACCGTCGGCACCAAGGTGATCATCCTAACGGAAGACAACAGCTATCAGGAACGCGCCAAGGACTAAAGTCTTCGGAGCGCTGAAACAGGAAAGGCCCGGCGGGAAACCGCCGGGCCTTTTCTCTACGCGGGAACGGGGGTGCTTCAATCCAGGCGGGCGTGCTCGACGAAGCCTGTATCTCGGGTTGACACCGGACCGTGCCCTACTCAGAGTGAAGCGGGCTATTTTATTTTGGGGGTGTGCGAATGGCGCGTTATATTGACCAAGTTATTACTGGCGATGAGAAAATCTTGTTCGACGCCAAGGTTCACTGGGGAATATATATCTGGCCAGCTTTCTGGACGATAATCAGCTTTGGCTTGCTGTTTCCGCTTACTTTATTCTGGTTCATCGGCGCTCTGATGTACCAGCTGAACTCTGATTTCGCCGTGACCAACAAGCGACTGATCGCGAAGTTCGGATTCATCAACCGGACCACGATCGAGCAGCGCCTGAACAAGGTCGACACGATAATCGTCAACCAGGGCGTGCTAGGCCGCATCCTGAACTACGGCAAGATCATCGTGCGTGGCACCGGCGTCTCGGCCTCGCCGTTCGGCCCGATTGCCCAGCCGCTGGACTTCAAGCGCGCCATCGAGGAAGCGATCGAGGCCACCGAGGCCAGGTAAGACTTCTCCGTCGGGAACAAAGAAAGGCCCGGCGGTCTATCGCCGGGCCTTTTGCTTTGGCGGGGCGTGCTCGGCTAGAGCCCTCTCCGATCTGATTGATCCAATCAGATCGGATAAAAAAGCTCTATTTCAAAAGTTTAGAGCATTTTTCGATCCGATAACCGTTTCACACTTGTCGGAAAATGCTCAAAAACTCCGCCGACACCGTCACGAAGCCCATGCGCGGGGGCTGCGGGAAGGCAACGCCGTAATGACGTTGCGCTGACGCCACGGTTGGGCGCGGACACGCTTTGAGAAGGGCCGCGAGCGCGGCCTTTCCCAAGAGCTCAGCGGCTACAGATTGGCGATGACAGCGTCACCCATCTGGGCGGTGGTCAGGGCCCCGCCCAGATCGCGGGTCTTGGCCCCTTGGTCCAAGGTCTTCTTGACCGCCGCGAGCAGGGCGTCGGCGGCTTCGACCTGCTTCAGCGACCAGCGCAGCGCCATCTCGAACGACAGGATGGCCGCGAGCGGGTTGGCCACGCCCTTGCCGGCGATGTCGGGCGCCGAGCCGTGGATCGGCTCGTAGAGGCCTGGCTTGTTCGGATCGCCGATAGCGGCCGAGGGCAGCATGCCGAGCGAGCCGGTCAGCATGGCGGCGGCGTCCGACAGAATGTCACCGAACAGGTTGTCGGTGACGATCACGTCGAACTGCTTGGGCGCGCGGACCAACTGCATGGCGCAGTTGTCGGCCAGTATGTGCTCCAGCTGGACATCCGGATATTCGCGGGCGTGCAGTTCGGTGATGACCTGCTTCCACAGCAGGCCCGACTCCATGACGTTCGACTTCTCAGCCGAGTGGACCTTGTTGGTGCGGCCCCGGGCTAGCTCGAAGGCCACGCGACCGACGCGCTCAATCTCGCTAGTCGTGTAGACGGCCGTGTCGAAGCCCTTTCTCTGACCATCTGGCAGGGTCTCGATGCCGCGCGGCTGGCCGAAGTAGACGCCGCCGACCAGTTCGCGGACGAACATGATGTCCAGGCCCGAGACCAGTTCCGGTTTCAGACTTGAGGCGCCGGCCAGGGCTTCGAAGCAGTAGGCGGGGCGCAGGTTGGCGTAGACGTTCATGGCCTTGCGCAGGTTCAGCAGCCCGGCCTCTGGGCGCAGATGGCGCGGGGCGTCGGCCCATTGCGGGCCGCCGACGGCGCCCATCAGAACGGCGTCGCTGGCGATGGCTTGGTCACGCACCTCATCCAGAAGCGGCGCGCCATAGGCGTCGTAGCTCATGCCGCCATAGGGCGCTTCCTCGACCTTCAGGTCCGGGGTGAGGGCAGCGGCCACGCGGCGGACTTCGGCGCAAACTTCCGGGCCGATGCCGTCGCCGGGCAGGAGCAGCAGGGTGGACATGAAGCTTCTCTCTTAGATCTCTGACTTAGATTTGGCGGTAGGCGGAAACGTCGAAAGACTGGAGGTCGCGGCCGTGCACGCCCAGTTCGGCGCACGCGGCGCGCCAGGCGGCCATGTGCGGCGTGGCGCGATGGAATTCCAAGGCCGCCTCGCTTTCGAAATGCTCGTATACGCGGATCAGGCCGGGGTCGAGCGGGTCCTCGGTCAGGGCGTAGTCCAGACAACCCGGCTCGGCCCGCGTGCCCTCGACTTGGGCGCGGAGGTGCGAACGCAGCTCGGCCAGGCGCTCGGGAGCGATGCGGATCGTGCCGGCGAGGATCAGGGTCATTGGGAAGCCCGGTCTAGGTTGTCATCCCGGCCGTAGCGCAGCGAAGAGCCGGGACCGCAAGAGCGCTGGCGCTTCCGGCGGTCCCGGTTCTACTTGCTTCGCGCTTGACCGGGATGACAGTTTTTACGGCTACGCCTCCAGCCAGGGCTGGCTGATGGCGCGCTTGTTTTCAAAGACGTCGATGTCGGTCGCGTGCTGCATCGTCTCGCCAATCGCGTCGAGGCCCTTGAGCATCTTCTCCTTGCGGACCGGGTCGATCTGGAAGGTGAAGGTCTTGCCTGACGGCGAGATCACGGTCTGGGCTTCCAGGTCGACGCTGACCATGTGGTTTCCGCCCTTGGCCTCGTCCATCAGGACGGCCAGCTCCTCCGACTTCACGACCACCGGCAGTAAGCCGTTGTTGAAGCAGTTGTTGTTGAAGATGTCGGCGAAGCTGGTGGAGATCACGCACATGATCCCGTAGTCCATCAGGGCCCAGGGCGCGTGCTCGCGCGAGCTGCCGCAGCCGAAATTGTCGCCGGCGATCAGGACGCTGGCGCCCTTGTACTCGGGCTTGTTGAGCACGAAGTCGGCGATCTCGTTCCCATCGGCGTCGAAACGGAAGTCGTAGAACAGGCCCTTGGCCAGGCCTTCGCGCTCCACGGTCTTCAGGAACTGCTTCGGAATGATCTGGTCGGTGTCGATATTGGCCAGCTCCAGCGGAGCCGCGCGGCCATCGAGGCGGATGAAGGCTTTCATGGGGCGGTCTCCGAGAGCAGCGTCCGCACATCGACGAGATGGCCGGCGATCGCCGCCGCCGCCGCCATGGCGGGCGAGACCAGGTGTGTGCGGCCGGCGCGGCCTTGGCGGCCCTCGAAGTTGCGGTTGCTGGTCGAGGCGCAGCGCTCGCCCGGTTGCAGCTTGTCGGGGTTCATGGCCAGGCACATCGAGCAGCCGGGCTCGCGCCAGTCAAAGCCGGCGGCCTTGAAGATGGCGTCCAACCCTTCGGCTTCCGCCTGCTCCTTCACCAGGCCCGAGCCGGGCACCACCATCGCCTTGACGTGCGGCGCCACGAGGCGCCCGTGCAGGAAGGCTTCCTGAACCACGGCGGCGGCGGCGCGCATGTCTTCGATGCGGCTGTTGGTGCACGAGCCGATGAAGACGCGGTCGATCCTGGCCTCGGTGATCGGCTGGCCGGCGGTCAGGCCCATATAGTCGAGGGCGCGGTGGGCGGCGGCGCGCTTGTCGGGCGTGGCGAAGCTTTCCGGGTCGGGCACATTGCCGGTGACCGGAATGACGTCCTCAGGGGACGTGCCCCAGGTCACCATCGGAACCAGGGCCGAGCCGTCGATGACGACGGTGCGGTCAAAGACGGCGTCGTCGTCGGTGAAGAAGGTCTTCCAGTGGCTAAGCGCCATGTCCCAGGCCGCGCCCTTCGGCGCCGCCGGCTTGCCCTGGATGTAGGCGAAGGTCTTCTCGTCCGGCGCCACCAGGCCGGCCTTGGCGCCGCCCTCGATGGTCAGGTTACAGAGGGTCATGCGACCCTCCATCGAGAGGCCCCGAATGGCTTCGCCGGCGAACTCGATGACATAGCCGGTGCCACCGGCCGTGCCGATCTCGCCGATCACGGCCAGGGCCACGTCCTTGCCAGTCACGCCAGGCGCCAGCTGGCCGTCGACGCGGACCAGCAGGTTCTTGGCCTTCTTCTGGCGCAGGGTCTGGGTGGCCAGGACGTGCTCGACTTCGGAGGTGCCGATGCCGTGGGCCAGGGCGCCGAACGCACCGTGGGTCGAGGTGTGGCTGTCGCCGCAGACGATGGTCATGCCCGGCTGGGTGCGGCCTTGTTCGGGACCCACCACATGGACGATGCCGTTACGGATGTCGCCCATCGGGAAGAATTCGATGCCGTTGTCAGCGACGTTGCGAGCCAGCGTCTTGAGCTGCAGGCGCGCTTCCTCGTCCTTCACCGCGTCGACGCCCAGCGATTGGCCTTCGGTCGGGATGTTGTGGTCGGCCACGGCCAGGGTGCGATCGGGCCGGCGTACTTTGCGGCCGGCCGCGCGAAGGCCCGCGAAGGCTTGCGGCGTGGTGACCTCATGGATGAGGTGCAGGTCGATATAGAGGATCGCTTCGCCGCCTGCTTCGCTGACGACGTGGGCGTCCCAGATCTTGTCGTAAAGGGTTTTACCGGACATGGCGGGGATATAGGGCGGATCATGCGTCAAAATCCAGTGGCGCCCCGCTGATGCGACAAATTCTTGCGCCCCGTGGCCGCTGAGCGACGAGAAAACGCAAAGGGCGCGCCCGTCTTTCGACCTGTCGGCGCGCCCTCGCATCGTTTTCAGCCTTCGGGGGCCGATGGGCTCCGCCCGAAGAGGGCCGTCCACTAGAAAGGAGACGGTCTGGAAGCCCGGGCGACAAAGCGCCGGGGGTGAAAAGATGATCTCACGGAACGTCGATTTGTCAATCTTTGTGCGAACGCACGCAAACTCGGTCGCCGCGTTGGGCCAAAGAAAAGGCCCCGGCGTTTCCGCCAGGGCCTCGATCTTTCGCGATGACGACGAAGATTACTCTTCGGTCGCGGCGGCCTTCGGGCCACCGGCGCGCTCGGCGATACGGGCCGACTTACCGCGACGGTCGCGCAGGTAGTACAGCTTGGCGCGACGGACGACGCCGCGACGCTTGACTTCGATGCTTTCGATGCTCGGCGACAGCAGCGGGAACAGACGCTCCACGCCTTCACCGAACGAGATCTTACGGACCGTGAAGCTCTCGTGGACGCCCGTGCCGGCGCGGGCGATGCAGACGCCTTCGTAGGCCTGAACGCGCTCGCGCTCGCCTTCCTTGATCTTCACGTTGACGCGCAGGGTGTCGCCGGGACGGAATTCCGGGATCGCGCGGGCGGCCAGCAGACGGGCCGATTCTTCTTGCTCAAGCTGAGCGATGATGTTGATCGCCATGATCATTTCTCCTTGGGCTTACCCGTTTTCGGGTCGCCTTTTGCCTGTTGATTGGCGAGGTGGGCCTCCCAGAGATCCGGGCGCCGCTCGCGGGTCGTTTCTTCACGCATACTCTTGCGCCATTGGTCGATCCGCTTGTGATCGCCCGACAGCAGCACCTCGGGGATGTCGAGCCCTTCGAACGTCCGCGGTCGCGTGTACTGCGGATGCTCGAGGAGGCCGTCCTCGAAGCTTTCTTCCAGCGTGCTCTCGATATTCCCCAGAACCCCCGGGGCAAGTCGAACGCACGCCTCGATCACGACCATCGCCGCCGCTTCGCCACCGGCGAGCACGGCGTCTCCGACCGAGACCTCCTCGAACCCTCGGGCGTCGAGCACCCGCTGATCCACCCCTTCGAAGCGGCCGCACAGCACCACGATACCGGGCGCCTTGGACCACTCCCTTACGCGCGCCTGGTTCAGGGGCCTGCCCCGGGCGCTCATGTACAAAAGCGGTCGTCCATCGAGCTCCACGCTATCGAGCGCCGAGGCGATGACGTCCGCTTTGAGCACGGCTCCCGCGCCGCCACCCGCAGGGGTGTCGTCGAGGAAGCCGCGCTTATCCTTGGAAAAGGCGCGAATGTCCAGTGTTTCCAGACGCCAAAGGTCCTGTTCCTTCCAGGCGGTCCCGATCATCGAGACGCCGAGCGGGCCCGGAAAGGCCTCGGGGAACATGGTCAGGACGGTGGCGGTGAACGGCATGGGCGCTGTTTAGCCGCAGCGGGCGTCAGAGTCGAAGGGCCGGTTGTTTACCCAAGGGGTTACCGGCTTGTTCACTAGGGGCCGCTCAAGGTGGATGAGCATTGGTTGGATTGCTGGATGTCGCGCCTCACCCGCCTTTTCCGCCGTCTCGGGCGTGATGACCGGGGCGCGATCGCCATACAGTTCGCGCTGCTGGCCATTCCGATGTCGATCCTGGTCTTCGCCCTGATCGACCTTGGCCGCATCAGCCTGCAACGACACCAGATGCAGGACGCCCTGGACGCCGCAACCTTGATGGCGGCGCGGTCCACGGCGGTGACGGACGTTGAACTGGAGGCCGTCGGCGACCCGGCCTTCCTGGCCGAGATCGCGGAGCTGGACCTGGGGCTTTCGGCCTCGAACGCCACATTCAAGGCGGGAACAGGCAACCACATCGTGGGGACCGCATCGGCGACGGTAAAGCCGATCATCGCCCATCTATGGACGCAGTCTGACTTCACTCTCACGGCCAATTCCGACGTGGTGCGCTCATCCAAGAACCTCGAGGTCGCCGTGGTGCTCGACATCACCGGCTCGATGAGTGGCTCGCGCATCACCGACCTGAAGACCGGCGCCGCCGACCTTGTGGACATCGTGGTCAAGGATCAGCAGTCGCCGTTCTACTCGAAGGTCGCCATCGTGCCCTATGCGGTTGGGGTCAATGTCGGGAGCTATGCCGATGCGGTTCGCGGCGCCGTCACCGCGCGGGCCATCACGGACGTGAGCAGGGCAAACCCTGCGGTCGTGGCTTCGGCCGCTCACGGCTTCATTGTCGGGGACAAGGTGACGATCAGCGGCGTGTCTGGCCCGACCATGCTGAACGGCAACACCTACAGCGTGACGGCCGCGTCCGCGAACAGCTTCACGATCAACGCCAACACCGCCAATGCGCCGAGCTACGTGTCTGGCGGCGTGGCGGCCTGCGACACCAGCACCAATCCGGGGTGCCTGAACTTCACCTTCACCAGCGCGAACTTTACGACGGTCACGCGCAAGCTCAGCACCTGTGTGACGGAGCGAACCGGGACCTACGCCTATACCGACATGGCGCCGAGCATCGCGCCTGTGGGGCGCAACTATCCGAATCCGAACTCGAACCCCTGTCCAAGCGCCACCATCACGCCCTTGTCGAGCGACCGCACCGCGCTGAAGACCCAGATCAGCGCTCTCTCGATCGGCGGCTCCACGGCGGGCCAGATTGGCTTCGCCTGGGGCTGGTACATGATCTCGCCGAATTTCGGTTATCTCTGGCCCAGCGCCACCCAGCGTCCAGCGCCTTACAAAACCAAGGATCTGGTGAAGGTGGTGGTGCTGATGACTGATGGCGCCTTCAACACGCCCTACTGCAAGGGCGTGATCGCCAAGGACGCCGGCTCGGGCAGCGGATCGGCCAGCGACCATATCAATTGCACAGCGACGAACGGCGATGCGTTCAGCCAGACCCGCAAGCTGTGCGACGCCATGAAGGACCCGGCGCTGGATCTGACCATCTTCACCGTGGGCTTCGATGTCGGCGGGGACGCCAACGCCACGAGCATGCTGAAGTACTGCGCCACCGACGCCCAGCACGTCTATTTTCCGGCGACCGGCTCGGAGCTGAAGACCGCCTTCAAGTCTATCGCTCAGGAGATCTCGTCGCTTCGGATCGCGAAATAGATAAGGGCGGCGACCCATGGCCGCCGCCCTTGTCGGTCTTTCTCTCTGACAAGGCGCCTTAGGCCAGCTTGATCTCGCGCAGGCGTTGCTGAAGGAATTCGTCGGCGGTGATCGACTCCGGATAGCGGTCCGGGTTCTCCGCCGTGACGCAGCTGGGCAGGGTCTTGATCTCGTAGTCCGACGCGAAGTGCAGGAAGAACGGCGTCGAATAGCGCGCGAAACCGCGGCGCTCCGGCGGCGGGTTGACCACGCGGTGCACCGTCGAAGGCAGGACGTGGTTGGTCAGGCGCTCGAGCATGTCGCCGATGTTGATCACCAGGCAGCCGGGCGGCGGGTTGATCGGCAGCCATTGGCCGTCGCGATCCAGCACCTCCAGCCCGCCTTCTTCGGCGCCGAGTAGCAGGGTGATGGTGTTGATGTCGCCGTGGGCGCCGGCGCGCACCCCGGTCGCGTCCACCGGGATCGGCGGATAGTGCAGCAGGCGCAGCACGCTGTTGCCGTCCTTGACGGTCGGCGCGAAGAAGTCGCGGTTTAGCTTCAGGTAGTTGGCGATCGCCTCCAGCACCTTGCCGCCCATGCCGTCCAGAGCGTTGTAGAGCCAGCTGACGCTATGTTTGAACGCCGGGATTTCGGCCGGCCAGACGTTGTCTGCCATGTGCGCGCGGAAGCGGTGGCCGGGCGGCAGGTCGCGGCCCATGTGCCAGAATTCCTTCAGGTCGTAGTGGTCGGCGCCTTTGGCGGTCTCGACGCCGAAGGGGATGTAGCCCCGCGCGCCGCCCTTGACGCCGGCGTATTGCTTCTTGGTGTCGACAGGCAGGGCGAAGAAGGCCTTGGCGGCGTCGACGGCGGCGTCGATACGCGCTTGATCCAGGTCATAGTCCGACAGCACGGCGAAGCCGTAGCGTTCGAAGGACGCGCCCAGCTCCTGGGAGAAGCGCGTGAAGTCCTTCGCGTAGAGCGAGAAGGAAACCGGAGCGATGGCGGAGTTGGACACGTCGACGAGCCTTGGATCTGCGAGCTTCTGAATGAGTAAGTTCCTTATTACTACACCGCGCAGCGATCGACGCGAAGGGCGTTCGTCTCGCTGTCGGCGCAATAGGGGAACTTGACCATAAGTCGGGCGTTTGCCCGTCGGACCTTGATCTACAACAAACCAACGAGGGTTGCGATGACGCGCAAGTTTGCTCTGGCCGCCGTGTTGGTGGGCGCGGGCGCCCTGGCGGCCTGCACGACCACCGATCCCTATACCGGCATGCCGGTCCGCAACAACACCGGAACGGGCGTTCTGGCCGGCGCGGGCGCCGGCGCCCTGCTCGGCTACCTGACCAACACCAACAAGGGCGAGCAAGGCCGCAAGAACGCGCTGATCGGCGCAGGGATCGGAGCCTTGGCCGGCGGCGCGGTCGGCAACTATATGGATCGCCAGCAGGCCGACTTCCGCCGCAGCCTAGAGGGCTCTGGCGTGATGATCCGGCGTAACGGCGACCAGATCGTGCTGGTCATGCCCAGCGATGTCACCTTCGACGTCGACCGCTCTGACATCCAGCCGCGCTTCGTGAGGGTTCTGGACGACGTGGCGCGGACCTTGAACGCCTATACCCAGACGACGATCGACGTGGTCGGCCATGCCGATTCCAGCGGGCCGGATGATTACAATCAGGTCCTGTCGGAACGGCGCGCCAGCGCCGTCGCCGGCTACCTGACCAATCAAGGGCGCGTACTGCCTGATCGGGTCTTCGTTGCGGGGATGGGCGAGCGTCAGCCGATCGCCGACAACGCGACCGCAGCGGGTCGCGCCGAAAACCGGCGCGTCGAGATCGTCCTACGTCCGCTGACCCGCTAGCCAGGCTCGCCAGGCCTGAACCCTTCGGGCCCTTACGAGCACGAAGCGGTTGCTTTTCGCCGCTGTCGTCGCCAATTCGTCACCTTCGAGCCGTGCGAGGGTGAAGTGGCCAAGACAGCGAGCGATAGCGTCAGCCTGACGCGTCAGGCCTACGCCCTGACTGACGATCTGATGAGACCCAACGCGACCGTCTACTGGATCGACCTGCTGATCTCGGCGGCGTTGATGTGGAGCGGCTTCCTGCTGGCGGCGACCACATCGAGTCTGGCGGTCGGTGTCGCCGCCGGTCTGGTCAGCGTTCTGGCGCTCTATCGCGCGCTTAGCTTCATCCACGAGCTGACCCATATTCGCGACGACGAGGCCCCCGGCTTCCGCGTCGGTTGGAACGTTCTGGTCGGCGTGCCGCTGATGACGCCGTCGCTGATGTACGAGGGCGTGCACAACGTCCATCACGTCAAGGACCGGTTCGGCACCGCGCTTGACCCGGAATACCTGCCGCTGTCGCGCTACACGCCACTGTCGCTGGCCGGCTTCCTGTTCGTCGCCTTGCTGGCCCCGATCGGCGTGCTGATCCGTTCGGCGATCCTTACGCCCCTATCCTTCGTTGTTCCGCCACTGCGCCGCGTCCTCAAACAGCGAATGTCCGCACTAGTCATCAATCCCGACTTCGTGCGTGAGGACATGACGAAGATGCGGCCTGAATGGTTGACGCAGGACATCGCTTGCTGGCTTTGGTCCTGGGCGCTGATCGCCGCCACCGTCACCGGCTGGCTGCCTCTCCGCTTCGTCTTGACCGGTTTGGCGATCTTCTCCGTCGCGACCTTTGTCAACCAGGCCCGGACTCTCGTCGCGCACCACTGGGACAACGACGGTGACAATATGAGCCTGGACGAACAGTTCCTGGACTCGGTCAATGTCCCGCCGCCGAACCTGGCGTCCGAGCTCTGGGCGCCGGTCGGCTTGCGTTACCACGCCCTGCATCACCTGCTGCCCAAGCTGCCCTACCACAATCTAGGCAAGGCCCATGCGCGGCTAGCCCAAGCGCTGGCGCCAGACTCACTCTATCATCGTGCGTCCCAAAAGGGACTGTTCGAAGCGTTGACGGCGTTGTTCCGGCGCGTGGGACAAAAGCCAGTCCTAGTTTCTAAAGGGCCGCACGCCGCCGAATAGTTGTAAGCTCTCGACAAGGACAAGGTCCGAGGGCATGGGAGCTTAAGGCGTCGCGGCAATGTTTGCGCGCCGTACCTTGTTCGAGCGTCATATGTCGCTTTCCTTGTCGCTTCCTCGGCACCATGCCGGCACGCGTTTTTCGCCGGGTCGGCGCGGCGTCGCCGACTATGCCGAGGCGATCTCCCCGGTTTTCGATACGCGTCTGAGGGATGTGGACGATGCAGGTCCCGACCTCTGGATCAGCAGCATCAATGTCGGGCCCATGCTGCTCGGCTACGCCAAGATGAGCGGCGGGACCTACAGTTACGGGCGGGACCATCGCAAGATAGCGGCCACGGGCCTGGACCTCATCCTGGTGCAGATCATCGCCCAAGGAGCCGATCGTCGGCAGGCCCATCGCGGCGATATTGAGACAAAGGTCGGTGACATTTGCCTGCTGGATCTGACACGGCCGTTCCAGTCCGAAACGCAGTTCTGCGGCAACTTCAGTCTTGCCATCCCTCGCGAGGCCCTAGCCGCTCGTGATCGCGACCTCGACGACTTGCACGGGCTGGTGCTGCGTCATGATACGCCGGCGGCGCGGCTGTTGAAGGGGCATGTCGAGACGCTGTGGAACATGGCCGGGGCGATTTCGATGCAGGACGCGCCCGCCGTCGGGCGAGCGACCATAGACCTTCTGTCGGGCCTGGCCTTGCCGGCGTCGGATCGCCAAGCGGCCCGGTTGGCGATATCGGAGTCGCGGATCACGCAGATCCGGCGGTTCATCGACGCCAATCTAGACGATCCGAGGCTTGGTCCAGAAACGCTGTGCCGGCGGTTCGGATTATCGCGAGCCTCGCTCTATCGGCTGTTCGCGCCCCTCGGCGGGGTCCGTGAGCACATCCAGGGACGTCGCTTGCGCCGAGCGTTCGACGTGCTGACCGATCCGGCCTTCGCTCATCTGCCGCTCAGCCACGTGGCCGAAACTCACGGCTTTTCGGCTTGGTCCAGTTTCGCCAGGGCCTTCAAGGCGCGGTTTGGCCTAAGCCCCGGCGAAGCGCGGGAGGTTGGCGCGGCCGCCGCCATGCGGGCCTTGAGCGCCGTCGCCCAAGATCAGGGTCTGCCCGATTGGCTGAGGGCCCTCGACGGCGCCTGAGGCGGCTTCCGGCCTAGTCAGCGCCTTCTTGCTGCGCCCGCTCGCGCAACTCCTCGTCCAGGCTCGCCGTATCCCACGCGCCGGCCCCGTCGCCGGGGCGCATCCGGTGCAGATCGGCGTCCAGAAGGCGGTCCATCGTCTTGGCGGCGTCGCGCGAGGCCAGGATGTAGGCCTCCTCCTGGCCCCACATGGGACGCAGCTCCTCGAACACGCGCCGGTCGTGGCGACGGAAGTAGGCTGCGGCGCGGTGGGCGCGATGGGCGCGGAAGCCCAGCTTCTGAAGCGCGGTCGCGCCGAGAGCGAGGGCGGATTCGAAGGTCTCGCGTTCCACGGCGTCCGCGCCGTTAGCCAGCAGGTCGTAGGCGTGACGACGGTCCCAGGCGCGCGCCAGGATAACAAGATCGGGGAACGCCTTGCGCGCCGTCTCGACCAGCTCGACTGTCTTCTCTCGATCGTCCAGGGCGACGATCAGCATCCGCGCCCGATCAGCGCCGGCTGCCCGCAGCAGGTCGAGGCGCGTCGCGTCGCCATAGTGCACGCGGCGGCCGAAGCGGCGCAGCAGCTCAATCTGTTCGATGTCGCTATCCAGAACCGTCGATTTGAAGCCGTTCGCCGAGAGCAGGCGGCCCGTGATCTGTCCGAAGCGACCGAAGCCAGCGATGATGATGTCGGGTTCGCCGTCATCGAAATCACCGGTATCGGGCGTCACGTCCGGAATGGCCGCGTCCATCAAGGCCGCCACGCGCTCATAGAGGATCATGGCCAGCGGCGTCAGCGCCATCGAGACTGCCACGGCGGCGGTCAGCAGCGCGGCCAATGGCGCGCCGATCACGCCCGCCCCAACCGTGAAGCTCAGCAGCACGAAGGCGAACTCGCCGCCTTGGGCGAGCGCCGTGGCGACCGCCATCGCGCCGCGCTTGGGCGCGCCGAACAGGCGGGCGATGCCGTACATGACCAGGAACTTCAGCACCATCAGGCCGATCACAAGGCCAAGCAGCGTCAAGGGTTGGCGAGCGACCAGCGGCAGGTCCACCCCCGCGCCGACCGTGATGAAGAAGAGGCCCAGCAAGAGGCCTCGGAAGGGCTCGATGTCGGTCTCCAGCTCGCGACGGAACTCGCTTTCGGCCAGGACAACGCCGGCCAGAAAGGCGCCGAGCGCGGGTGAGAGGCCCACCATCTGCATCAGGCTGGCCACCGCCACGACGATCAGCAGAGCCGAGGCGGTGAAGATCTCGCGTAGGCGGGCCTTGGCGATGAAGCGGAAAACGGGCCGGACTAGATATCGTCCGCCGCCGACCACGGCCGCCACGGCCGCGAACACCGACAAGCCCTGGGCCCAGACCGGCAGGTGAGCGACGAGATTGCCGCCACCGTGCCCGCCGGCCTCCGCATGCGCCGCGGGTACCACGGTGGCCAGCAGGGGCAGGAGGGCGAACAGCGGGATGACCGCCAAGTCCTGAAGCAGCAAAACTCCGAACGCCGCGCGACCCACAGGGCCCTGCCTCAGGCCCTTCTCGTCCAGGGTCTGCAGCACGATGGCGGTGGAGGACATCGCCAGAACCAGGCCTACGGCCAAGGCCGTCTGCCAGGGCAAGCCCAGAGCCAGCGAGGCCGCCGCGATGGTGAGCGCCGTCCCCGCGACCTGGGCGCCGCCGAGGCCGAAGATGGTCTTGCGCATGTCCCACAGCATTGAAGGGCGAACCTCCAAGCCGATTAGGAACAGCAGGATGACAACGCCGAACTCGGCGAACTTCATGACGTCGGCTTGGGCGCCCACCAGCGAAAGGGCGTAGGGACCGATGACAACGCCAGCGATCAGGTAGCCGAGCACCGAGCCAAGGCCTAGGCGCTTGGCGATCGGCACCGAGACGACGGACGCGCCCAGATAGACCAGGGCCTGGGTGAGGAAGTTTTCCATGACGCCTTAAGCCTCCGCCTTTCCCGAAGCCTGTTGCGTTGGCAGCAGCGAGGCCACCCGCGCCTTGTAGCGTTCGGCCTCGGCCTTCAAGGCCGCGTCGTCCTTGACCGAGGCGCCGTGCACGACGAATGGCGTCTCCCAGTCCATCCCGCACAGATGGGCGGTCTGCTCCCAAGGGCGCAGGAACTCGTCCATGGTGAAGCGGTTGTAGCCGTGGGCGTGATAGGCCTTGGCCGTGCCGCCGGTCGTGCATGCCACGAACAGCTTCTTGCCCTTCAGCGCCTCGCCGCCCTCGCCATAGGCGAAACCGTGCAGCCAGACGACGTCGAGCCACTCCTTCATCAGCGAGGGCGTCGAGTACCAGAAAAGTGGGAACTGCAGGGCGACGACGTCGTGCGTCACCAACGCCGCCTGCTCGGCCTCGATATCGACCACGAAGTCCGGATAGGTCTCGTAGAGGTCCTTGAAAGTGACGCCGGAAAGGCCCTTGGCCGCCTTGGCCAGGGCGCGATTGGCGCGCGAGCGTTCAAGCGCCGGATGCGCCAACACCAAAAGCAAGCCGGAGGTGGCGGGTGTCACCGAGCCGGTGTTAGCGTCGGACATCAGGCAGCCCTTCCGGAAAAACAATTCATCAAGGGTTGAATTTCTTCATGGCTCGGGCGACACGGTTCGCCCATCACTCGACTAGCAGGTCGGGACAAGGGAGACACCATGGTCGACAAGGTGAAGAAAGACGCCGTCGAGGCCCTGGCCGGGCTGCTCAAGGACGGCATGACCATCATGGCCGGGGGCTTTGGCCTCTGCGGCATCCCGGAGAACCTGATCGCGGCGATCCGCGAGGCGGGGGTCAAGGACCTCACGGTCGTCTCCAACAATTGCGGCGTCGACGGCTTCGGCCTGGGCATCCTGCTGGAAAATCGCCAGATCAAGAAGATGGTCTCGTCCTATGTGGGTGAGAACAAGCTGTTCGAACAGCTCTACCTGAGCGGTGAGCTGGAGCTGGAGTTCAATCCGCAGGGCACCCTGGCTGAGCGCATCCGTGCGGGCGGCGCGGGCATCCCCGCCTTCTTCACGCGCACCGGCTACGGCACCCTGGTGGCCGAGGGCAAGGAAGTCCGCGAGTTCGACGGCGAGATGTACGTGATGGAGCGCGGCCTGACCGCCGACCTGTCGATCGTCAAGGCCTGGAAGGGCGACGCCGAGGGCAACCTGATCTACCGGAAGACCGCGCGGAACTTCAATCCGATGATGGCCACGGCCGGCCGCGCCACCGTCGTCGAGGTCGAGGAGCTGGTCGAGATCGGCGATCTGGACAAGGACGCCATCCATACCCCCGGCATCTATGTCGACCGCATCATCAAGGGCGCGAAGTTCGAAAAGCGCATCGAGCGGGTCACCACTCGCCCCCACGAGCAAAAAACTCAGGAGACCGCGTAATGGCCTGGACCCGCGATGAGATGGCGGCCCGCGCCGCCAAGGAGCTGCAGGACGGCTTCTACGTGAATCTGGGCATTGGCATCCCGACCCTGGTGGCCAATTACATCCCCGAGGGCATGCATGTGACGCTGCAGAGCGAGAACGGCATGCTGGGCATGGGCCCCTTCCCCTATGAGGGCGAGGAAGACGCCGACCTGATCAACGCCGGCAAGCAGACGATCACCGAGCTCGACAGCAGCTCGTACTTCAGCTCCGCCGACAGCTTCGCCATGATCCGCGGCGGCCACATCGCCCTGTCGATCCTGGGGGGCATGCAGGTGGCCGAAAACGGCGACCTCGCCAACTGGATGGTGCCCGGCAAGATGGTCAAGGGCATGGGCGGAGCCATGGACCTCGTCGCTGGCGTCAAGCGCGTGGTGGTGGTCATGGACCACTGCGAGAAGTCCGGCGCCTCCAAGTTCCTGAAGGCCTGCACCCTGCCGCTGACCGGCGCGGGCGTGGTCGACCTTCTGATCACCGAGCTGGGTGTCTTCGAGATCAATCGCGGCAAGACGCCGGTCCGGCTTATCGAGCTGGCGCCGGGCGTGACCGTCGATGAGGTGAAGGCCAAGACGGAAGCCGCGTTCGAAGCGGCGGTCTAAACCCAGCCGCGCCGAACTATTCGCGCTTCGGCTTCGGCGGCAGGCCGCTGACAGGGTCGCGAGGCAGGGGCGCGAAGCCTTCCGCGATGAACAGGTCGATCCTGCGCGCGCGCTTCTTGTCGAGGCGCACGCGCGAGATCTGCAGGCCCGAGGTCGCCTTGAAGTCTTGCTCGATCTCGGGGCGATAGCCGCCCTCCAGGCTGACGACCAGGGCGCGGCGGCCGTAGGCGGCGTCGAGCGGGGCCTCGGTCTCGGCCTGGTTCTGGGGATAGGCCTCGTGCACCCACATGCGCAGAGGCGGCGCGCCGGGCTGTCCGAAGTAGTCGCGGCCGTAGTAGGCGGCGGCGTTGTAGAGGAAACGGTCGTCCATGGCGACGGCGCTGACCCCGCCGCGCAGAGCTTGTTCCTCGCGTGTTCGGTCGATGATGGCCTGGACGGTCTGATCCCAGCCCCGTACGCGCTTGAAACCGTTCGAGAGACCCACGGCGTCGGCCGCGCGCGGGTTGACCATGCAAACGACAAAGAAGGTCGCGAATAGCGCCTGCAACGTCAGTCCGCCGATCAGCCATCGGCGCGCGTTCCAGCGCAACAACCAGCCGGCGGTCAGGACCGACCCGGCGACGAAGGCCGCGCCGGCCCAGTTGGCGTTGGCGCGGGAGACGAAGGCCTCGCCCGCGACGATGATCAGGGGGGGCGCGCTGAAGCACAGAAGCAGAAGGTCCGGCGACTGAATCTTTCGCTTCACGCCAAGCCAGATGGCGCCGCCCAGCAGCACCCCGAACGGGACGGGGCCGAAGACGCCGAACTGCGAGAGAAGGAACTCGCTCAGCTCACGGATATTGAAGAGCTGCGCTCCCCAGTTTGCGTTCGCTGCGGTGTGCTTGACGGTCGAGAATTGATGGCTGGCGTTCCAGGCGAAGTTCGGCGCCAGGGTCAGAACGAAGGCCAGGGCGAACAGCACGATCGTAGCGGGACACCAGCGTTGACGCGCCTGGCGAGAGATCAGCGCGTGAAGGACGATGCTGCCGAGCGCGTAGACGGCGGCGTACTTCGACAGGAAGGCCAGGCCCAGCGCCGCTCCCATGCCTGCGGCGACGGCGTAGCGACGTGGGGCGTTGGCGTGCGCCAGGCTGACATAGGCCCAGATCGTCAGGGACAGGAAGAAGAGCAGGGGGGCGTCCGTGGCCATCAGGCCTGACGACAGCACGACGCCCGGCATCAAGCTGTAGATCGCCGCCGCCACAAGGCCAGACCGTCCGCCATAGAGGCGACGGGCGATCTGGTGGATGACAAGCGCGGTCGCGCCATGCAGCAAGGGCGCCGAAAGGCGGACCCAGGCCTCGGCGTCTCCGCCGATCGTTGTGGTCAGCCAGATCAGCCAGGCGATCATCGGCGGCTTGGAGAAGTAGCCGAACGCCAGCTCGCGCGACCACAGCCAGTATTGCGCCTCGTCCGGATAGAGCTCCAGCGGCGTCGAAAACAGCGCCGCAACGCGCACCGCCGTCAGGCCCGCCACCATCAGCAGGGTTATTCGCCAGGCGCGGCTTTCGGCGATTTGCGGGGCTGAGTCTGGGTGGGCTGTCATGACGCCTGATTAAACAAGTAAGAAAAATATGACCAATTCTTCCGCGTTTCCGGGGCATTGTGACAGTTTCTGGGCCGGCGTGGCCTTTCCGTCACCAAACCTTCGAAAACTTTCTGTAAACGGCCCCAAACGACGCGAGACCGTGCTTCCAAGCCTGGGCGCTTCGAAGAACAGAGGGGATCCTTCCGTATGAAAATGAAAAACTTCGCCCTGGCGACGACCGCCCTGGTCGGCAGCCTTCTGACCGCCGGCGCGGCCATGGCCCAATCGACGGGTTCGACCGAGCTCGACAGCGTGACCATCACGGCTGCGGGCCAGAGGGCCATCAGCGGCATCGCCCAGGAAACGGCTCCGAAGTCGAAGGCGACGATCACCCAGGAATTCATCGCGACCCAGGCGACGGGTCAGACGATTTTCCAGTCGCTGAACCAACTGCCGGGCGTCAGCTTCACCAACAATGACCCCTACGGCTCTTCGGGCGGCAACCTGCGCCTGCGCGGCTTCGACGGCAACCGCGTCTCGGTCACCTTCGACGGTATCCCGCTGAACGACACCGGCAACTACGCCGTCTACCCGAACCAGATGCTCGACGGCGAACTGATCAGCCGCGCCAGCGTCAATCTGGGCACGACCGATGTCGACAGCCCGACCGCTTCGGCCACGGGTGGCACGATCAACTACATCACCGCCAAGCCGACGAAGGAATTTGGCGGTCTCGCGACCGCTTCGGTCGGCAGCTTCAACTATCGTCGTGGTTTCGCGATGCTCAACTCGGGTGAGTTCGGCCCCTGGGGCACCACCGCCTGGGTCGCTGGTTCGTACCAGAAGTACGACAAGTGGAAGGGCAAGGGCACGCTCGAGAAGAAGCAGTTCAACGCCCGTCTGTATCAAGATCTAGGCAACGGCGATTTCGTCAGCCTGGCCGCGCACTACAACGAGAACCGCAACAATAACTACCGTCAGATGTCGATGGCGGAGTACCGCGCTTTCGGCCGTAAGCTCGACTTCACCGACACCTGCGTTAACCGCACGGTCAACGCCGCCACGGCGACGATCACCCAGGCCGCGCCGACCGTCCCGGGCAACTGCTCGGATTTCTACGGCCGTCAGGTCAACCCGTCGAACACCGGCAACATCCGCGGCGCGGGCAAGTTCCACCTCGGCCCGAACGTGATCTGGACGATCGACCCGTCGTTCCAATACACCCTGGCCGACGGCGGTTCGCAGCTGGGCACGATCTCTGAAACCGACGGTCGCGTGCGTGGCAGGGGTACGGTTGGCAAGGACCTGAACGGCGACGGCGACACCGCCGACACCGTTGCGTTCTTCACGCCTTCGGTCACCAACACCCGTCGTTACATGGTCACCAGCTCGCTGATCTGGCAGGCTGCGGACAATCAACGCTTCCGGATCGCCTATACGGGTGACTACGGCCGTCACCGTCAGACCGGCGAATTCACCACGCTAAACGCCGACGGTACGACCACCAACATCTTTGGCGGCAAGGATGGCCACGGCGCCAAGGTCGCCACGGCCGATGGCAGCTTCCTGCGCAATCGCGACCGCTTTTCTATCGCTCAGCTGAACCAAGTCTCGGCCGACTACAACGGCCGGTTCCTGGATGACAAGCTGACCGTCAACCTCGGCGTCCGCGCGCCCTTCTTCAAGCGTGAACTGAATCAGTTCTGCTACACGCCGAATGCCAATACGACTGGTTCGGGCGTCCCCGCCGGCTTCAACGCCTACTGCACGACCCAAGCCGTGGCCCAGACCAATGCCGACGGCACGGTCCAGTTCGTCACGGGCACGGTCGCGGCGAACCAGCGCTACATCAAGCCGTTCTCGGCCACCAAGAAGTACGACGACGTCCTTCCGAACCTGGGCGTGACCTATGAGGTTGCGCCGAGCCATGTGGTCTACGCCGCGTACGCCGAAGGTTTCTCGTCGCCGCGCACCGACAACCTGTACACGGTCTCGCTGGTCAACGGCCAAGTCCAGCCGGCCGGCGTCGAACCGGAAACCACCAAGTCGGTGGACATTGGCTACCGCTTCTCGACCCCGACCTTCCTGTCCTCGGTCGCGCTGTGGGCCACCGACTTCAGCAACCGGATCGTCAGCTCCTACGACGCCGACCAAGGCATCCAAATCGACCGCAACGTCGGCAAGGTGAAGGGCTATGGCCTGGACGCCCAAGCCGCTTGGCAAGTGGCCGAGTACCTGCGTGTCAGCGGCTCGTTCTCGTACAACAACAGCGAGATCAAGGACGACTTCCGTATCTCGTCGACCGTCGTGCTGCCGACCGGTGGCAAGCAGATCGTCGAGACTCCGGAATATAGCTGGTCTGGCCGTGTTGACTGGGACATCACCGAAAATCTGCAGTTTGGCGTCCAAGCCAAGTACACCGGTGAGCGCTGGTCGACCGACGTCAACGACGAGAAGACCCCGGCCTACTCGATCGTCGATATGAACGTGCGCTACAATCTGCCTTTCGCCAAGGAGACGTACGTCCAGCTCAACGTCACCAACCTGTTCGACGAAGAGTACTTCGGCTCGATCAGCTCGCGTAGCACCGCTTCGGGGATCGTCACCGGCACCGGTACGCTTTCCGGTTCGCCGCCGACGTACCACGTCGGCTCGCCGCGCACCGTCCAGGTGACCCTGCGCACCGAGTTCTAAGCACTCTAAGCTGGCGACAGCTGGGAAAGGGCGGCCCCACCCGGGCCGCCCTTTTTCTTTGTCACGAGGGTTTGCTAACTAGGCTCGGCTTGACCCCAGGCCCCGGAGGGGCCATCTGCGCCCCCTTCGTTTTCCCCCACCCCTTCATTGGGTTTTCGAATGACCGTGATCGTCCCCGCCGAGTGGGCTCCGCACCGCGCCATGTGGGTGGGTTTCCCCAGCCACGCCGAGCTGTGGCAGGAGGATCTTGAGCAGGCCCAGCAGGAGGTCGCCGACCTCGCTCGCGCCCTGGCGGGTCCTGGCGGCGAGCGCGTGCGCCTGATGGTGGTCGGGGACGAGGCCGAGGCGGCCGCCCGCGCCCTGCTGTCCGACACGGCCGTCGAGATCGTCCGGGGGCAGTTCGGCGACATCTGGCTGCGCGACACCGGTCCGATCTTCGTCGACGACAGCGGCAAGGCGGTCGCGGCCGGCTTCAAGTTCAACGGCTGGGGCGGCAAGTACAGCCTGGAGGGCGACGACATCGTCGCCGAGCAGATCGCCGCCGCCTCGGGCACGCCGCTGGCCCGCAACGACTTCATCCTGGAAGGGGGCGCGCTCGACCATGACGGCCTGGGCACCATCCTGACCACCCGCCAGTGCCTGTTGAACGACAACCGCAACACGGGCTGGGACGAGGCCTCGGCCGCCGCCGCCCTGGCCGCCGCCCTGGGCGCCAAGAAGGTGCTGTGGCTGGGCGATGGCCTGCTGAACGACCACACCGACGGCCACGTCGATAACCTGGCCCGCTTCGTGGCGCCCGGCGTCGTCGCCTGCCCGATGGCCTATGGCGCCGATGATCCGAACACGGAGGTCTATGCCGAGACCGCCCGTCTGTTGGCCGGCCTGACCGACAGCCGGGGCTCGCCCGTGCAGGTCGCTCGCATCCCGTCGCCCGGTAAGCTCCTGGACGAGGACGGCGAGCCGATCCCGGCCTCGCACATGAACTTCCTGATCGCCAACGAGGCGGTCATCGTGCCGATCTACGCCGAGGAGTCGGGCGCCTTCGCCGTCGAGGTGATCAAGGGTCTGTTCCCCGAGCGCCAAGTCATCGGCCTGCCGTCCACCGCCATCCTGACCGGCGGCGGTTCGTTCCACTGCATCTCGCAACAAGAGCCGGAGACCGCCTGATGGCCCGCACGCTCAGCGTCGCCGCGATCCAGACCTCGTACGGCATGGATCTGCAGGCCAACATCAAGAAGACCGAGGCCTTCATCCGCGAGGCCGCGTCCAAGGGCGCTCAGGTCATCCTGCCGTCGGAGCTGTTCCAGGGGCCGTACTTCTGCGTCGCCCAGGAGGAGCGCTGGTTTGCGCAGGCTCATCCGTGGCGCGAGCACCCGGTGGTCAAGGCGATCGCGCCGCTGGCCGGCGAGCTGGGCGTGGTGATCCCGATCTCGATCTTCGAGCGTGAGGGGCCGCACTACTTCAACAGTCTGGTGATGGCCGACGCCGACGGCTCGCTGATGGGCGTCTATCGCAAGAGCCACATCCCCGACGGCCCCGGCTATATGGAGAAGTACTACTTCCGGCCCGGTGATACGGGCTTCAAGGTCTGGGACACGCGGTTTGGGCGCATCGGCGTCGGTATCTGCTGGGACCAGTGGTACCCGGAAGCCGCCCGCGCCATGGCGCTGATGGGGGCCGAGGCCCTGTTCTATCCGACCGCGATCGGCAGCGAGCCGCATGACGCCAGCCTTGACACCGCCCTGCCCTGGCGGCGGGCGATGCAGGGCCACGCTGTCTCGAACGTCATTCCGGTGATCGGCGCCAACCGCATCGGCTTCGAGCCGTGGGACGGCTATCCGAACGGGGGGCAGACCTTCTACGGCTCGTCGTTCATAGCCGACCATCGCGGCGACCTGGTCTCGGAGTTGGGGCGCGCGGACGAAGGCCTGGTCAACGCGACGTTCGATCTCGACTTTCTGACGACGCACCGCGCCGCCTGGGGCTTCTTCCGCGACCGGCGGCCGGAGTTCTACACGGCCCTGTCGAGCGGCCGCCCCGCGTGATCCAAACGGGCCGCCTGACCCTGCGTCCGGCGGTCGACGCCGATCGCGGCGCCATCGCCGCGCTGAACGCCCATCCGAGGGTGGGTGAGTGGCTGGGCGGCGTGCGCGACCGCGCCGAGAGCGACGCCTTCGTCGATCGCGTCCAGGCTCATCAGACCGAACACGGCTTCGGCTTCTGGGTCGTCGAGCGCCAGGCGGATTTATCCGTTGTCGGCATGACCGGCATCTGGTGGACGCCGCCGGAGGTTGGCCTGGGCCGCGTCGTCGAGATCGGATGGCGTTTCCTTCCCGAGGCCTGGGGCCAAGGCTACGCCACCGAGGCGGCGAAGGCGGCGCTTGGCTATGGCTTCGAGACTGTGGGGTTGCCCGAGATCGTCGCCTTCACGGCGCGGACGAACTTGGCCTCGCAGAACGTCATGCGCCGGATCGGCATGAGCCACGACCCAGCGCGCGACTTCGACCATCCCGGCTTGGCGGAGGATCACCCGCTCCGCCCTCACATCGTCTACGTCTCCAAACCTTAAGCGCCGCAGTCCGTTGGCGGCCCATTCGCCTTCGACGCCGCCACCTCGGCTCGCGCCTTTGCGAGATCCGACATGAAGGCGGGATCGTCGCGCAGGCGCGTCACCAGAGCTGACCCCAGGTATCGGCCGGCCTCGACGTCGCTTTGGAAGTGAACGCCGCAGATGATCCGGCTATCGCCAAAGGCCTTGCCGCGCGCCAGGACGGGACTGGCCTTCTCCGGGACGAGTTCGGCGATCACCGATGCCCAGGCCCAGCCGATCATGCCGTGTCCGGAGGGATAGGAGCCGTCGGTCGCGATCCACGGCTCGCGCGGCACGCAGATCGGCGCCGTATTGCCCACGGGCGGCCTCGCGCGCTGATAGGCGCGCTTGGCCGGCTGGTAGATCTTGGCCGCGTCGTCGGTCATGCGCAGAAGCATGCTGGCCAGGGTTGGGGTCACTTCGGCGCTGAGAGTCACGCCGGCCGCGCAGGAAAAGCTCTTCAGGCCGTTCTTGCCGGAGAGGTCGGCGTCGGCGATCGCCTGGGTCCAGACGGACGTGTTGACCAGCTTGCGGCTCTCTTCGAACTGTACGCGCTCGGCTTTTCCGCGCGGCGAGTTCGGCGCGGGCGGTGCGCCGATGATGGCGGTGGCGTCGATGCCGCCATTCCCGGCCAGATAGCCCGGCGGCGGCTTGGTCCAGCCCGTCGACGGCGGGGCGGTGGCGACGGGCGTGGGCGAGGCGTCGAAGCGCGCGCAGCCGGCGAGGAGCGCGATGGCGGCGATGAGCACGAAACGAGGCATGGCGTGCATCCTTGATGTCATCCGCCCACAGAGCGAGCGACAAAACCCGCGTCAAGAACAGAGGCAGCGGAAAAGCGGATTGACGAGAGGATATGTTATTTCATAACACCTCCCGTGAGGCCGTTCTATCGGCCACATCGTACCTTTCTAGGACTTCCCATGCTCCGTCGCGCCGTCCTTTCCGCCGCGAGCCTGCTCGCGCTCGCCGCCGCTGTTTCCGCCCATGCCGAGACGCCGGCAGCTCCGGCGCCTGACTCGGAGAGCACCGAAGTCTCCAAGGTGGTGATCACCGCCGCGCCCTACGCCATTTCCCTCGATACGGTGACCAGCAGCGTCAACATCATCACGCGAGACCAGCTGGACGTCGCCCCCCCGCCGGCTTGGGGGACACGCTGAACGGCCAGCCTGGTCTGCGTTCGACCGCCTATGGCCCGGGAGCCAGCCGGCCGATTATTCGCGGCCTGTCAGGTCCGCGAGTGATGATCCTGGAGAACGGCGTCGGCCAGGTCGACGCCTCCTCGCTTTCGCCCGACCATGCGGTGGCGTCCGATCTGGGCGAAGCCGAGCGCATCGAGGTTCTGCGTGGCCCCTCGACCTTGGCCTATGGCGGCTCGGGCATCGGCGGCGTGGTCAACATCATCGACGACCGGGTGCCGTCGAGTCCCGCCCATAACGGCTTCGAGGGGCGGATCGCCGGTTCGATGTCGTCGGTCGACGACGGCAAGTCGATCAACGGCTCGGCCAAGTTCGGCAAAGGGCCTTTGGTGTTCGCTATCGACGCCGACCACCGGGAGAGCAGCGACTACGACGTGCCGACCACGCCGGTCTCTAGCCGCCTGGCGGCGCGCGACGGCCTGACGCCTGATCCGGACAAGACCGTCAAGAACACCGACGTCGAGATGGACGCCTATGGCGCCGGCGTCTCCTACGTCCATGACAGCGGCTATTTTGGCGTTGCGGTGAAGAGGACCGACACGACCTACGGCGTGCCCTATCTGCAAATCCTGGCGCCGATCGATCCGGACGCCGAGGGGCCGGTCTCGATCCACCTGCAGCAGACCCGCTATGACCTGCGGGGCGAGCAGGACGTGGACCTTGGCCCGTTCGCCAAAATCCGTCTGTCGGCCGGCCACGCCAAGTATGAGCACGCAGAGGTCTTGGTCGAGGACGGCGAGGTCGGCACCCGCTTCCTGTCCGACGGCACCGAAGGCCGCCTGGAACTGGTGCAGAAGGAGCGTGATGGCTGGCAGGGCGCTGTGGGCTTCCAGGCCCTGGAGCGCCACTTCGAGGCGATCGGCGACGAGGCCTTCGTGCCGTCGACCGACATCAAGGAGTACGGCGTCTTCACCCTGCAGCGCCTGGACAAGGGCGCCTGGGGTATCGACGCGGGCCTGCGCTTCGACAGCCGCGAACTGAAGACCGACTTCACAAAGCGCTCGTTCGACAATGTCTCGGCTTCGCTGGGCGTGTTCTACAAGCCGGCCGACAAGCAGTTCCTGGCCTTGACCCTGTCGCGTAACGGCCGTGCTCCGACCGAGTTCGAGCTGTTCGCCGATGGTCCTCACCCTGGCACTGGCGGCTACGAGGTCGGCGACGCCACCCTCGATTCCGAGAAGGTGACCTCACTGGAGGCCACCTACCGCTACACCGGCGAGCGTTTGCGGGTTGAGGGCCACCTGTGGGGCGCTGAGTACGACGGATTCATCGAGGAAAAGCCGACCGGTGCGGTCGAGGACGACCTGCCGGTGTTCCAGTACTTCCAGACTGACGCCAAGTTCCACGGCGCCGAGGTTGAGGCGTCCTATGTCGCCTGGCGCGGCGGTGAGAACGCTTTGAAGCTGGAAGGCGTCTACGACTGGGTGCGCGGCTCGACCGACCTGGGTGTCCCGGCGCGCGTGCCGCCTTGGGCCTTGACCGGCCGCGTCGTCTGGAGCGCGCCGCGTGTCGAGGCTCGGGCCGAGGTGCGCCGTGTCGCCGAGCAGGACCGCGTTTCCACGTTCGAGTTGCCGACCGATGGCTACACCCAGGTCAACGCCATGGTCACCTTCAAGCCGTTCCAAGATCCGGCGCTGCGCCTGTTCTTGGATGGCCGCAACCTGACCAACGCGACGATCCGGGAGCACGCCTCGTTCCTGAAGGACTTCGCCCCCGCAGCGGGCCGATCGGTCCGCGCCGGTTTCGCCTGGCGCTTCTAGCGCCTGTCGGAGGCGGGTTCTCGAACAGCCCCTAGAGAGCTCGCCATGCGCCGGGGCCCGGATCCTCCCATACCGGGCCCCGGACTCGCCTACGACGGCGGCCAGATTGCCGCATCCGGCTGGATCGGCTAGAACCGCGAGCCTTTGCGGTCGTCTTCGAAGTGTTCGAGCGTCCGTTTCCAATTTCTGTCGTAGAGCGCTTCATGACCACGACCCAGTCCGCCGGCGAAATCACCGGCAACGTCCTGTTCTACAACTCGCCCGAGCCGCTGAACCGCGAGCAGCACGCCAAGCTGGCGCTGGTGCACAAAGACAAGCCCTATGGCTTCGCCGCCGCCGGCACCGCTGTGCCGCTGACGGTTTCCGAATTCGCCCCCGCCGCCCTGACCTTCCCGGTCATCTTCGCCGGCGAAGACAAGGTTCCGCTGGCCGTGATGGGCTTGAACCAGCAGGAAAACCTGTTCATCGGCGCGGACGGGTCGGTCGAGCCGAACGTCTACATCCCGGCCTATATCCGCCGTTATCCGTTCGTGCTGGCCAATGATGACGGGCAAGACCGCCTGATCGTCTGCATCGACCGCAGCTCGGACCTGCTGACCGAGAACGGCCAGACCCCCCTGTTCGACGACAAGGGTGAGCCGACCGAATACACTCAGAACTGCATCAAGTTCTGCGACGACTTCGAACTGGAGCGCCGCCGCACGGACTCGTTCGTTCAGCTGCTGAAGGAGCTGGACCTGTTCGAGCTGAAGAAGGCCACGTTCCAGGCTCAGGACGAGACTGGCGCTCCCGCCGGCGAGCCCGTCACCGTCGCCGAGTACTTCGGCGTCTCGGAAGACAAGCTGAACAACCTGTCGGCCGAAAAGCTGAAGGAGCTGCAGCAGAACGGCGCCCTGGCGCAGATCTATGCTCACCTGGTGTCGCTGCTGGGTTGGGATCGCCTGATCAACAAGACCATGCTGAAGCAGGCGGAAGCCGCGAACCTGAACTAAGGTTCGGCGTTAGCTGAAGACGAAGAGGGCGGCGGGGCTTTGGTTCCGCCGCCTTTTCTTTAGCGCGCGAAGATGCTGCGGGTCAGGCAGGAGAAGACCAGACGCCCGGCCTCGTCCAGTAGGTCATGCTGGGCGATGACGATGCCCTTTCCTTCGCCCACTGGGTCTTTGCCCATCACCGTCATGCGGCCGCGCAACAGCTCGCCGACGGGCGGGTTGCGCATCCAGCGCAAGGCGTCGACGCCCAGGCGCTTGGTCTGCGGCCAGGCGGCGCTGGCTTCGGTGTCCAGCCGCGTCCAGATCGAGAAGGTCATGGCGTCGGGGGCGCCGTTCTCGACAGGCCAGCCGGGCGTAAACGCCGCGATGAATGCGTCCAGAGCCTTGGCGTCGACCGCCCGCGTTCCCAGCGAAACGACCTGACCGATCTCGATATCGTCGAACGCGGCGGGCATGGGCGGCTCCGGATGATTCCTGGATCGACTGTCGGGTGCGTCTTGACCATTGTCGAGAGCGCCAAGGCGGGCCATGTGTGAAAGCGCTGTCGTTTTTACAAAGTCGGGTCGCCGATGTTCCTCAAGAGAGCTGTCCTCGCCCTGAAAGCCCTTGTGGCGGCGACGCTTCTAGCGGGGGCCGCCATCGCTGGCCCTGTCGTCAATTCCGGTCATATCGAGTCCCAGCTCGTTCCGCAGGAGGCCGGGATCGCGCCAGGCGGTACGATCTATGTCGCCCTACGCCAGAAGATTCAGCAGGACTGGCACACCTATTGGCGCAACCCCGGCGATGCGGGCGAGCCGACCAAGATCACCTGGACGCTGCCGGCCGGCTGGAGCGCTGGCGACATGGTCTGGCCGACGCCGGTCAAGACCCGGCTGGGGCCGTTGCTGGACTATGCTTACAAGGGCGAGGTGCTGATCCCTGTTCCGATCACCGCTCCTGCCGACGCCCAGGTGGGAACGACCGTCTCGCTGACGGCGGATGTCGCCTATCTGGTGTGCGAACAGGTCTGCATTCCGGAGGACGCCAAGCTGACGCTGCTGCTGCCCGTCGTCGCGGGCGCGCCGAAGCCCGACCCGCAATGGGGCGTCAGGATCGCCGATGTTCTGGCCAAGGCGCCCAAGCCCGCAGGCCTGAAGGCAACGTTCAAGCTTGAGGGGCAGGCGCTGAAGCTCGCCGTGACCGGTAGCCCTCTCAAGGGCGCGGATATGGCTGGGGCCTATTTCTTTCCCTACTCGTCCAAGGTCATTGAACACGCGGCCGACCAGGCGATCGAACGGGGCCCGGAGGGCCTGACCCTGACGCTGAAGCCTGGTTATGACTTTGTGGGCGGCGGAACTGCGCCGACCGAGCTTGTTGGTGTTCTTGCCTTGGATAGCGGCGCGGCCTGGGAGGTCTCGGCGACAGCGGGCGAACTGCCCACCACTGCGGCCGGCCTGGGCGCCCCGCCGGTCAAGGACAAGGCCTCTACAGGCGGCGCGCCCGGGGGGCTGCTTGGCGCCCTGGTCTTGGCGTTCCTGGGGGGGCTGATCCTGAACCTGATGCCTTGCGTCTTTCCCGTCCTGTCGATGAAGGCGGCCAGCCTGGCCGGCCATGCCCACCATGCCGGAAAGGCGAGGGCGCAGGGGCTGGCCTTCCTGGCGGGCGTTCTGGCGACATTCCTGATCCTTGCGGGCATATTGCTAGCCGTGCGAGCGGGCGGCGCGGCCGTGGGCTGGGGTTTCCAGCTACAGTCGCCCCTGGTGATCGCAGCGCTAGCCCTGCTGATGCTGCTGGTTGCGTTGAACATGTCGGGCGTGTTCGAGATTGGCTCCTCGATACAGGGCGTCGGCGCTGGAGCATCTTCGCGTGACGATCTTCTCGGCGCGTTCTTCACTGGCGCACTGGCCGTGGTGGTGGCCGCGCCCTGCACCGCCCCCTTCATGGCCGGCGCGCTAGGCTACGCCTTGACCCAGCCCGCCGTCGTGGCGCTGGGGGTGTTCACGGCGCTCGGGTTGGGCTTCGCCTCGCCCTTCGTGGCGGTCGCGTTCATTCCCGCCGTGCTGCAGCGCTTGCCGCGCCCTGGAGTCTGGATGGAGACCCTCAAGAAAGGCCTCGCCTTCCCGATGTACGGCGCGGCGCTCTGGCTGACCTGGGTCTTCGCCCAGCAGGCCGGTTCGATCGCGCTGGGCCAGGTGCTGGGCGCGGGCGTGCTGGCCGCCTTTGGCGCCTGGGTTTACGGCTTGGCGCAAGGCCGCCGCTCGGCGGCCAAGGCCTTCCTGGCTCAGATGGTCGTCGGCCTCCTTTGCCTGGTCGCCGCCTTGGCGCTGGCGATCTCTGCCGCGCTCGCCGCTCAGCCAGCGACCACCACGACGGCCGCCGCGCCGTCGTCGGGGCCAGGCCTCGTCGCCGAGCCCTGGTCGCCCGAGCGCGTCGCCGCGCTAAGGGCGGAAGGGCGTCCGATCCTGGTCGACTTCACCGCCGCCTGGTGCGTGACCTGCCAGGTCAACGAGAAGGTCGCCTTGTCCGGCGGCAAGGTGGCGGAGGCCTTCAAGGCCGAAAACGCTGTCCTTCTTAAGGCCGACTGGACCAATCGCGACCCGGTCATCGCCAAGGCTCTTGCGGACTTCGGCCGGGTCGGCGTGCCGCTGTACGTGGTCTATCCGAAGAGCGGCGGCGAGCCCGTGATCCTGCCCCAGCTGCTGACCGAGGGCATGGTCATCGAGGCGATCGAGAAGGCGGGCGCTTAAGGCAGCCGCTATTTCTTCTTGTCGCCGCCGCCGAACGGCAGCTTGGACTTGACCTGGTCCAGCGGGGTCCTGGTGATCACGACCGGTGGCGGCGCGATGATCGGCGCGGTCTTGATCGGATAAGCGCGCCAGCCCGTCTGGATCAGGGCGGTGAAGCCCTGGCACTTGGGCAGGTAGCGGACCATGCCCGTGCGCGGCTTGGCGAACGGCGCGGGCTGGGCGAGGTCTTGCCGCTTGGGATCGACGAAGCGCCAGTCGGTCGGCAGGCCATAGCCCTTTTCGCCGCCCAGTCGCACGGCCTTGTACGCGATGTTGGCCTGGAAGGGCGGCACGCCATACTTCAGCATCGCCCGCAGGAAGATGTCGTCGGCCTCCTGGCGCTTGCCCGGCTCGCCGATCGTGTAGAGCCAGTCGTGGACGATCGCCGCGCGCGCCGTCGGCCCTTGCGGGTCGATGAAGGCCTGGCCGTACCAGGGCACGCTCGCGAAGTCGGTGACGTACCAGCGCGGCACCACTATGAGCTTTCCCGTCTCGACGTCGCAGTACGGGAACTCGGCGTCCAGAGTGAACAGCTTGCGGCCATCCTTGGTCTGGTTGAACAGCATGATCGGCTGCGGCGTCAGCGAGCTGGGCGGCGTCGGGGCCACGACCGGCACGTAGACGGTCGTATTCGTCTGCGTGGCGCAGGCGGCGAGGATCAGGCTGGCGCCAGCGAGCGCGGCGGAGAACTTCAAACGGG
Organism: Caulobacter sp. BP25; assembly: GCF_002737755.1. Classification (GTDB taxonomy): domain Bacteria; phylum Pseudomonadota; class Alphaproteobacteria; order Caulobacterales; family Caulobacteraceae; genus Caulobacter. Next base: position 272,904 of record NZ_PEGH01000017.1, on the reverse strand, counting down.
ACATCAGGCGGGAGGCGGTAGTGAACGGGAATACGCGTTCTTCTGGGCGCGGGTGGCCATGGGAGCAAGCAAGAATGGCGAAGTTTCGGCCGTGGCGACAATTTTGCGACCGTTTCGCATAACTGCGATCTGTGGCAGGGTCGGGCTGGGGAGGACATCAAACTGGAGACCGATATGCCGATCACTCGCCGTCTCGTCGCCGCCAGCCTGCCGCTGGCGGTCCTGGTTCCCACCGTCGCGAACGCCCGGCCCGCGCCGGACTTCACCGCCGTCGACGCCGACGGCAAGACGCGCTCGCTGTCCGAGTTCCGCAGCAAGACCGTGGTCCTGGAGTGGACCAACGAGGGCTGCCCCTATGTGAAGAAGCACTATGCGGGGAACATGCAGGGACTGCAGCAGGCCGCCCGCGCCGACGGCGTGGTCTGGCTGACCATCGCCTCGTCCGCGCCGGGCAAGCAGGGCCACTTCCCGGACGGCGCGGCCGCCAAGTCCTGGATGAACGCCCGCGGCGCCAAGCCCACGGCCCTCCTGCTCGACCCGGACGGGAAGGTCGCGACCGCCTACAAGGCCAAGACCACGCCGCACATGTTCGTCATCGATAAGGCGGGTCTTGTCGTCTACGAGGGCGCCATCGACGACAAGCCGACCAACAAGGTCGAGGACATCGCGGGGGCCAAGAATCTGGTCGCCGGCGCCCTGACCGACGTCAAGGCGGGGCGCAAGGTCGCCACGCCGTTCGCGACACCCTATGGCTGCTCGGTAAAGTACAAGGACGCTTAAGCGATCGGCGCGTGGCGCCTCCAAAGCCGCGCGCCGAAAAAACGTCATTGGTCCGCCATGACGCGGCGGCGGCTGTTTGCTAAGCCCGGTGCGAAAGCTCCGATCTCTCTTAGCAAGGACGCCGCCCCATGGCCGATCTCGACGCCGCCTGGACCCGCCTGGAAACCGCCGCCAAGGCCGCTGGCGAACAGCGCATCGTCGATTTCTTCAGCGACGAGCCCGGGCGTCTCGAGACCCTGACCCTGGACGTGGCTGGTCTGCATCTGGATCTCTCCAAGCAGGCCTGGGATGAGGCTGGCCTCGAGGCGGCCCTGGATCTCGCCCACGCGGCGGACGTCGAGGGCGCCCGCGCCCGCATGTTCGGCGGCGAGGCGATCAATTCGTCCGAGGGCCGCGCGGTGCTGCACACCGCCCTGCGCGCTCCCGCCGACGCGCATGTGAAAGCGCAAGGCCAGCCGGTCATGGCTGATGTCGAGGCCGTCCGCCAGCGGATGAAGGCGTTTGCAGAGGCCGTCCGCTCGGGTGCGATCAAGGGCGCGACCGGCAAGCCGTTCAAGGCGATCCTGCACATCGGCATCGGCGGCAGCGATCTTGGCCCCCGCCTGCTGTGGGACGCCCTGCGTCCCGTCAAGCCGCAGATTGACCTGCGCTTCGTAGCCAATGTCGACGGCGCCGAGTTCGCCCTGACGACGGCGGACATGGATCCGGAGGAGACCCTGGTCATGGTGGTCTCCAAGACCTTCACGACCCAGGAGACCATGGCCAACGCCGGCGCGGCGCGGGCCTGGCTGGTCGGGGCCCTGGGCGAGCAGGGAGCGAACCAGCATCTGGCCGCTATCTCGACCGCGCTGGACAAGACCGCCGCCTTCGGCGTGCCGGACGATCGCGTGTTCGGTTTCTGGGACTGGGTCGGCGGCCGCTATTCGCTGTGGTCGTCGGTGAGCCTGTCGGTGGCCGTCGCCGCTGGCTGGGACGCCTTCGAGGGCTTCCTGCGCGGCGGGGCGGCGATGGATGAGCACTTCCGCACCGCGCCGCTGGAGGCGAACGCCCCGGTCCTGGTCGCCCTGGCCCAGATCTTCAATCGCAACGGCCTGGACCGCCGGGCCCGCTCGGTCGTGCCGTACTCGCACCGCCTGCGCCGCCTGGCCTCGTTCCTGCAGCAGCTGGAGATGGAGAGTAACGGCAAGTCGGTCGGCCCCGACGGCAAGCCCGCCCAGCGGGGCACGGCCACGGTGGTGTTCGGCGACGAGGGCACCAATGTCCAGCACGCCTATTTCCAGTGCATGCACCAGGGGACCGACATCACGCCCATGGAGCTGATCGGCGTGGCCAAGTCGGACGAAGGCCCGGCCGGCATGCACGAGAAGCTGCTGTCGAACCTGCTGGCCCAGGCCGAGGCCTTCATGGTCGGGCGCTCCACCGAGGACGTCGTCGCCGAGCTGAAGGCCAAGGGCGTCGCTGACGCCGAGATCGCCACCCTGGCTCCACAGCGGACCTTCGCCGGCAACCGGCCCTCGACCCTGGTGCTGCTGGAGCGCCTGACGCCCCAGACCTTCGGCGCCCTGATCGCGCTGTACGAGCACAAGACCTTCGTCGAGGGCGTGATCTGGGGGATCAATTCCTTCGACCAATGGGGCGTCGAGCTGGGCAAGGTGATGGCCAACCGCATCCTGCCCGAGCTGGAGAGCGGCGCCGCCGGCGACCATGATCCGTCCACGGCGGCCCTGATCGCCCGTCTCAAAAAGTAGGTTCCTTCTCCCCTTGCGGGAGAAGGTGTCATCCGAAGGATGACGGATGAGGGGTTGAAAGGCCTGCCCGCCAAGCCCGTGCGACCCCTCACCCGACCGCCTTCGGCGGCCACCCTCTCCCGCAAGGGGAGAGGGGACTCTCATCAGAACGTCTTGCGCACCCGCAGGGTGACGAAGGTGCGCGGGTTGATCACGCGGTCCTCGACGAAGGCGACCGTGCGGTTTGGCCCGCGGTTGGCGAAGACCGTCCGGCGGATCGTGAAGTCGTCCCAGAGGTTCAGCTGCGCCCGGATCGCCAGGGTCGGCGTCGGCTTGTACTCGGCGAAGGCCTCGTAATAGGCCGAGCCGCGCCAGCCGCTGACCTGGTCGACGTCATAGGTCTTCTGGCCCAGCAGCGGCAGCCAGTTCACGCCCCACTGGGTCTTCCACGAGGCGATGTCCTGCTCGAAGCCGAAATTGGCCTGGGTCGGGCGGACCTGGGTGATCGGCCGGTCGCGGCCGGTCGTCGGGTCCTTCACGTGGGTCTCGTTCCAGTCGTTCTTGAAGGTCAGGCGCCCGCCCTTGATCCCGAACTTGTCGGTCGGGACCACGATGTTCAGCGACAGGCGGTCCAGCGTGCCGTCGCCGATATTGCCCACTGCCGTCAGGCCGCCGGGCAGCGGCAGGCGGTCGATCACGCCGATGATCTCGTCATGGCGGTAGGTGACGGCGACGATGCCCTCGCCCCAGAAGCGGCGCTCATAGCCGACCTCGGTGATCCAGCGCTGCTCGGGCTTGAGCTCGACATTGCCGCCATAGACATTGCCGTCGTCCAGGTCCGACGAGGCGGCGAAGTCGTCGAAGTCCAGCTGGCCCAGCTCCCGCTCGAAGCGGACGCGCACCTGGCTGCCCGATCCCGGCGTCCAGGTCGCCAGGAAGCGGGGCTTGGCGTAGAAAAAGCTCTTCTCGTGATCGGCGTCGCCCGACTGCTTGATCGTCGACTTTTCCAGCCGCAGCCCGCCCTCCAGGGTCAGCTTGGGGTTCACGCGCCAGGTGGCCTTGGTGAAGGCCTCGCCGCGCAGCTCCTCGACCTTGACCGAGGCGCTGGGCAGGGGCACGCCAACGCCGCCCACGCTATAGGCCTGGGTCACGTCCAGCATGTTGTAGGCGCCCTCGGCGCCCGCCTCCAGCGTCAGGGCCGCCGAGAAGTCGTGGCGCAGCAGGGCGCGGAAGATCGACTCCGACTCATCGCCCTCGGCCACGAAGCGCTGCTGGGCCGAAGCCTTGCCGTTCAAGCTGTCGTCGCCGGTCTCAATGCTTTCGAAGTCCTCGACCGAGTGGATCAGCCGCGTCTCCAGCGCCCATTTCGGCGCCAGCGGCCGGGCGTAGGTCAGGCCCAGCTCGCCGGTGTTTTCCTTGTCGTTGTAGGCGCTGCGGCGGAAGGTCGAGGCCGAGGTCAGCTGCGTCCACTCGTTCCAGTCCTCGCGGCCCAGGCGCGCGGTGGCTTCCAGCTTGCCGCCCAGCAGCGGTCCCGACCAGTTGCCCCGGATCGAGCGCGAGCCGCCATAGCCGTCGTCCAGATAGGCCTCGTCGCGGATCAGCTTGCCCGTCCCGTCCTGGCGCGTGCTGCGGCCCGGGCCGTTGGAGTCGCTGGTGCTGATGCCGTCGCTGAGCGTCACGCCCCAGCTGGTGTCGCCGTTGGTGGCCGTGAACTGGTAGCTGCCGCCATAGACGTCGTGGCCGCCGTCGAACAGCGCCGCGTTCCAGGTGGCGATCTGCTGGTGGTTGACGCCCTTCTTCAGCATGACGTTGGCCACCACCGAAAAGCCCTGCATGTCGACGCCCGGCGCGCCGCCCCGGATCAGCTCGATCCGCTCGACCCGGTCGGCCGGAATGCGCGCCAGCACGTTGCTGGCCGTGTCGTTCTTCGAGGCCGGGCGGTTGCCGTTGATCAGCACATTGCCGACCGCGCCTTCGAAGCCCCGCGTGCCCGCGCCGTCCTGGATGGTGAAGCCCGGCACCCGGGCGACCATGTCCTGGGCGGTGTTTGGACGGTTGGCGGCGAAGAAGTCCGGGGTGAAGACCAGCACGCCCTTCTGGGCCGCGTCGTCCAGCGGGGCCTGAGACGCAGGACCCGTGGGGACCGGCGCCACGGCGGCGGCCTGGGCCGACGCGCCGATGGCGAGCAACACGGCGGCGGTCGTCGCCAGAAGCGCGGTCTTGGTCATCAATTTTCCCCTCACGAGGAAAGCTGTGGCCGCCGCCCCTGTTCATCTCAAGTTACAATCGCGAAAGGTGGATTACATCTTTGATAGGTTCGGGTTCGTCATATCTATACCGGCGGAGCTGTGGATAAACCTGGCCGCGCCGGCCGAAAGTCTTAAGACTTCGTGTAGAGGCGCCCCCCAGGATCAGCCGTCGTTGGCCGGCGGGGCGTGGGCCTCGGGGACGGGCGGCAGGCTCTCCACTCGCGCCTTCACGGCCTGGAGCAGTTTGTATTCCTGCCGCCGCATCAGCTCGTCGAAGACCCGGGACCGCTCGGCGCGGATCGCCTCGATAGAGCTGTCGGCGTTGACGGCGCTGGTTTGGGGTGAAGTCGGCGAGGCCGGGGGTCTGTGCTTGGACATGCGAGGTTCCTCTTGGTTTGGACATGCGGCGACGGTCTTCCGCCGGAAAAGCCGGCGGGCTGGGGAGGCGGCGGAGCTCCGGGGCGCGCCCGGAAAAATGTAGGAGTTACCGTTTCGACGAGACCCGGATGCTCCGCGCGATCGTTTGGACGAAAGCCCTCGGGGCGCGGGGTTTTAACCCGCTTCCGAAAAGAGGCCCTCGGCGGGCGGGAGGGAAAGCGACCCTCCCGGACCGCGCGGGCGATTTCAGCCCGCGCCTGGCGCGGTTCTCTCGGCGTCGCGAGCATGGCCCCCGGCCCGACCGCCGGAAGGAGCCGCCCCGTCCGGAGCTGTCGCCCTTCCGCCGGCCCGCCGGGCCCCGCGACGCCGAGCCGGACCGCATCCCGCTCGACCACCCCGCCGCCCGTTCGGTCGCCAGCTGGACGGCCTCCCCCGCGACGGGGCGAGAACAAGTATGGGCGCCATTCCAGAGGGGGAGGATAGATTGACGTGTAAAAGTGAGAAGTGATTGATTTCGTGGGATTCGATTCCGGATACGCGGCTGCGTATAGGGGCAAAATCCTCCCCCAGCGGGGGAGGTGTCCGCGCAGCGGACGGAGGGGGAAGACCTGCTGACCCGGCCTCTTCCCCCTCCGTCGTCTCTTCGAGCCGACACCTCCCCCGCTGGGGGGAGGATTTTCGCCCGCCCCCTGTCGGCTCCCGCCGCCCCCATCCGTCCTCGCTCCAAACGGAGGGACGACACACATGCGCGAGAAGATCACGACCTGGGCCGGATGGATGCTGTCGGGGGCGTTCGCCCTGTTTATCGCCACCGCCTCGGTCGCGCCGAAGCTGCTGCATCACCCGGCGGCGACGGGGACCCTGGAAAAGCTGGGCTGGGACCCGCGCCACACCCTGACGATCGGGATCATCGAGGCTGCGTGCCTGGCGCTCTACCTGATCCCGCGCACCCGCCTGTTGGGCGCGGTGCTGTTCACGGGCCTCTTGGGCGGCGCCATGGCGACCCAGATGCGCGCCGAGAGCCCGCTGGTCAGCCATACCCTGTTCAGCGTCTATCTGGGCCTGTTCCTGTGGGGCGGCCTGTGGCTGCGCGACCCGGTGCTGAGAGCGCTGTTCCCGGTGCGGCTGGGGAAGTAGGGGCGTTGTCGGAATCCCTCTCCTTCAGGGAGAGGGAGGGGCCCGCCGCGCAGCGGGGGGAGGGTGAGGGGTTACGGGGGCTGACGCTGTGCCGGCCCGCCGTCGGACGCCGTACCCCCTCACCCCAACCCTCTCCCCATGGGAGAGGGAGCGTGGCGGCGCTCAGTCCCCCGACCGCCCCAGGCCTCGCGCGGAACCATGCGCGCTCTCCCAAGGGGGAACAATGCGTGAACAATATCGCGCCGTCACCCCCACAAAACCCACCGTCATTCTCGCCCTTGTGGCGAGAACCCCTGGTTCAGCTTCCACGTGAGACGCCAGCGAACCGCCAGCGGTTCGCCCCTCCCGCACTTGCGGCGGATAGAGGGGTTCCCGCCACAAGGGCGGGAATGACGGAGTTTAATAGGATTGGTCAGTTAAGCCCCCGACCGCCCCAGGTCGGGCCAAGCCTTACATCTCTTGGAGGCTGCAGCGTGCTGGGCGGGCCGGGTTGGTCAAAGGCATGCCCTCGGGCCGGCGAAGCCGGTCCCGGGGGACGGCGCTCCGCGCCGCCGCGCCGCGGCCGCCCTCCGGGCGGTCCTTGAGCAACCCGGCCCGCCCAGCGATCGTCTCGCCGTGAGATGTAAGGAGGGCTGCGGCGGCATTACTCGCCTGAATTCACTTTTTCTGCAAAGCTGCTAGCTATCAGAATATGCCGCAATCGAGTTGTTTTAATGAATGACACGAGAAAAAATTATGCATCAGACGAGGTAGTATCTCGCCTCAACGCTGCTGGGCCGCATCTATCTAGCGCGAAGTATGTGTACTATCACGACGAGGCGGTTGATCCATTTTATGCTGTATTACGAGAAGCGAATTGGATTATGGACGCGATTCCGGGGCTTCTGGAAATACGAGGGATATTGGTATTCGCGGTCGTGGGAGGGTCAAATTCTCCCTATCAAATAGCCCGCGTCGGTGACGATGAGTTTGTTCTGCTCGTTGATCAAAGGGCTTTCTATTATTTGCTAACGATATGCCTTCGAATTCAATCTCTGAGCCCTTTGTCAAAAATACTTCATAGTGATGAGAAGCCAAATGAGAAGAATTATTATGGAAAATTTCTGCTAGATATTACTAAAGATATCGTATTCCATACTGATGATATCGCGCCGCTGTTGACCGGAAAGGTGCATCGGTCGATATTTCAGGCTGCATTTACGTATATCATTGGGCACGAGTTGGCCCACGTTTCTCATGGTCATCTTGAGTTTCTGAAATCACCCGCGTTCTCTGAATTCAATTCGAGCGAAGATGATCGTAATTTGACGTTGAGAACCCTTGAGATGGATGCAGATAGCTCGGCTACGTCGAGTGTATTCGATGTTTTTGAGCATGTTATGAGGACGCGCCCGCCAGACTTGGATGGAGGCGCTCATGATTATGTGAAATTGCTTCGAACGCACTATGTGGCAGGTGCCTTCATCGCGTTATTATATCTTGACACCTTGGCGTCTAATTACAATCCGACGCGCCATCCCGTTGGCTATGCGCGGTTTCTCACTACTTCCGGTGTATTTTCACGCATCTTTGGAACTTATTGCCCTGATTCAATCGGTATCCCCGAGCAGGTTCGAGCTGCGATCGTCGAGACGTTCGTTAGGCTTAGCGGCAGCTTAGAAGGTCTTTGTCACCCGATCGCCTCAAACGTCACGCTGATAGAGAGGGGAAAAGAACCTATTGCGCTCTATAACGAGATAGGAATCGCTGCCGGTCTTGAGCATCTGGAGCCCTTGCACGGTCGTTGGGCGCGAATTCGGCCGTATCTGGAGGCGTTTCATCGCGGAGGGAGGCTTGCTCCCGCATCTGCTACGCCCTTGTAGGCTCCCCCTTCCCCTCACCGCCGCCATCCGCTACACCGCCCCCCGCAATGACCCGCACGCCGCACCATCACGGCCACCACCACCATCCGACCTCGCCTCGCGGGATCGGCCGGGTCCGCTCGCTCTAACAGCAAGCCCCCAGCCAGCCCCCGCCTAGCGGATGGGGCTTGGCTCAAGCGCCATCCGTCGAAGCCTTGAAGTTCTAAGGACCGACGATGACCACCGCCTCCGACGACACCACCCCGCAAGACTTCCGCCCCGAGGCGCGCAGCCCCCGAGGCTTCGCCGACAAGCGCGCCCGCGACCTGCGGGCCGAGCGGGCGATCCTGGAGGCGGTGTCGGCGGTCTATGAGCGCTACGGCTTCGAGGCGCTGGACACCGGGGCGTTCGAATACGCCGACGCGCTGGGCAAGTTCCTGCCCGACAGCGACCGGCCCAACGAGGGCGTCTTCGCGCTGCAGGACGATGACGAGCAGTGGATGGCGCTGCGCTATGACCTGACCGCGCCGCTGGCGCGGTTCGCCGCCCAGAATTGGGAGACCCTGCCCAAGCCGTTCCGCCGCTACGCCTTCGGGCCGGTGTGGCGCAACGAGAAGCCGGGGCCGGGGCGCTTCCGCCAGTTCATCCAGTGCGACGCCGACACGGTGGGCTCGGCCCGTCCGGAGGCCGACGCCGAGATCATCGCCATGGCCGTCGAGGGCCTGGAGGCCGCGGGCCTGCCGCGCGGGGCGGCGGTGCTGAAGATCAACAATCGTAAGCTCCTGAACGGCCTGCTGACCGCCGCGGGCGCCGACAGCGCCGGCCAGAAGCTGGCCGTGCTGCGCGCGGTCGACAAGCTGGACCGCCTGGGCGTCGACGGCGTGCGGCTCTTGCTGGGCGAAGGGCGCCTGGACGAGAGCGGCGACTTCACCAAGGGCGCGGGCCTGAAGGGCACGGCGGTCGACTCGGTGCTGGACTTTGTCCAGGCCGGGGCGGGCGGTCGCGCCGCGACGCTGGACAATATCGCGCGCGTGATCGGCGGCTCGGCCGAGGGCGACGAGGGCCTGTTGGAGCTGTCGCGGATCGACGCGGCCCTGACCAGCCTCGGCATCGCCGACGACCAGGCCTTCATCGACCCGTCGATCGTGCGGGGGCTGGAATACTACACCGGCGCGGTGTTCGAGGCCGAGCTGCTGCTGTCCACCACCGACGAGAAGGGCAATAAGGTCTCGTTCGGCTCGATCGGCGGCGGCGGGCGCTATGACGACCTGGTCGCGCGGTTCACCGGCACGGTGACGCCGGCGACGGGCTTCTCGTTCGGGGTGTCGCGCCTGGCGGCGGCGCTGCGGGCGGCGGGACGCGAGCCGGGCGGCGTGGCGCGCGGGCCGGTGGTGGTGATCACCTTCGACCAGGCGCATATGCCCGAGTACTTCTCCGTGGTCGGACAGTTGCGGGCGGCGGGCATTCCGGCCGAGGTGTATCTCGGGACCTCGGGCATGAAGCCGCAGATGAAATATGCCGACCGCCGGGGCGCGCCGGCCGTGGTCATGCTGGGCGGCGACGAGATCGCCGCCGGCACGGTGACGATCAAGGACCTCGACGCGGGCCGGATGGCCGCCGAGGGTCTGGCCGACAACGCCGCCTGGAAGGCCGAGCGTCCCGGCCAGCAGACCATTCCGCGCGGCCAGCTGGTCGACGCCGTTCGCAAGATCATCGGGGGCTGATGTGAGGCTCGAGCGTTCCATTCCGGCGGAGGCGCTCGACGCCATCCGCGCTCCGCTTTTGGCCGCCGACGCCGCGCCGACCGACGCGCCGGTGCTGCAGCCGCTGGGCCTGCTGCTGGACCTGGCCGGCGAGGCCATGCGTTCGCGCCTGTTCGTCGTCTCCGGCGACAGCGGCGAGGAGGCGGCTCTACGCCCCGACTTCACCGTCGCCGTGGCGCGGCAGCACTTTTCCGGTGGCGCGTCGGCGGGCCGCTACCGCTACGAGGGCAAGGCCTTCCGCGTGGCCCCGCGTGGCTCTGATCGCGCCGAGGAGTTCCTGCAGATCGGGATCGAGGCCTTCGAGGCCGGCGATCCCGTCGCCGCCGACGCCGAGATGGCGGCCCTGGCCTGGGCGGCCTCGGCGGCCGGCGGGCGCGGGGACCTCTCCTTGGTGCTCGGCGACGTGTCGTTGTTCGCGGCCTTCGTCGAGAGCCTCGATCTCGCCGCGCCCCTGGCCGCCCGCCTGAAGCGCGCCTTCGCCAAGCCGCGCCAGCTGAAGGCCGAGCTGGACGGCTCGTCTGAGCGCGGACTGGCTGCGGACGAGGAAAAAAGCCGCATCGCCGCCCTGCTGGCCGGCTTGCCCGAGGCCGAGGCGTCGGCCGTGCTGCAAGAGCTGTGGTCCCTGGCCGGCATCGAGCCCGTCGGCGGTCGCCGCCCGGCCGAGATCGCCCGCCGCCTGGTCGAGAAAGCCGAAACCGCCAAGGCCGGCCGTCTCGATGCGGACCAAGCCGCCAAGGTCCGCGCCTTCCTGGCGGTGTCGGATCGTCCGGACGCCGCGCTCGACGCCATCGGCGCCCTCGCGGGTCCGAACGATGCGAGCTTGAAGGCCGCGATCGCCGCCTGGCGCGCGCGTCTGTCGGGCATGGCCGCCGCCGGCGTGCCGCTGGAGCGTGCGACCCTGGCCGCCGCCTTCGGCCGGGCATTCGGCTATTACGACGGCTATCTGTTCGAGGTCCGCTCGGCGGCCTTGAGCGACGAGCGGCCGATCGCGGCCGGCGGCCGCTATGACGGCTTGCCCGGACGGCTGGGCGTCTCCACCACCAACACCGGCGCGGTCGGCTTCATGGTCCGTCCCGCGCGCGCCTATGCGGGAGGCGGCGAATGAGCTCCGCACCGATGATCTTCGCCATTCCGTCCAAGGGCCGCCTGAAGGACCAGGTCGAGGCCTGGCTGGCCGAGTGCGGCTTCAAGCTGGAGATGACCGGCGGCGCGCGCGGCTATTCGGCCGAGCTGTCGGGCCTGCCCGGCGTCTCGGTGCGCCTGCTGTCAGCCGGCGACATCGCCGCGGGCCTCGACAGTGGCGACCTGCACCTGGGCGTCACCGGCGAAGATTTGCTGCGCGAGCGCGGCGATGACATGGACAGCCGGGTCATGCTGCTGCGCGCGCTCGGGTTCGGCCGCGCCGACCTGGTCGTGACCGCGCCCAAGAGCTGGCTCGACGTCGACACCATGGCCGATATCGACGAGGTCGGGCACGCGCATCTGGCCAAGACCGGTCGGCGCCTGCGTGTGGCGACCAAGTACGTGACCCAGACCCGCGCCTTCTTCGCTCGCCACGGCGTCGCCGACTACCGCATCGTCGAGAGCAGCGGCGCGACTGAGGGGGCCCCCGCCGCCGGCGCGGCCGAGCTGGTGGTCGACATCACCACCACCGGCGCGACCCTGGCGGCCAACGGGCTAAAGATCCTGTCCGACGGCGTGATCCTGAAGAGCCAGGCCCAGCTGACGGCCTCGCTGCTGGCCGGCTGGAACGGCGAGCAGCTGGACGCCCTGCGCCGCCTGCTCTCGGTGGTCGAGGCCAAGGGGCGGGCGGGCAAGCTCGCGACCCTCGTTTGGCCGGCCGAGCAGGACCGCGCCGCCCAGGACGCCGTCGCCGGCTTCGTCGCCAAGGGCGGCTCGCGCCGGGCTAACGGCGCCCTCTTGGCCACCGCCGACCTGTTCGACGCCGCCGCCGCCCTGGCCGAGGCCGGGGTCGAGCCGGTGACCGTCTCGCGTCCAGACTATGTCTTCGAGTCGCGCTCGGCGGTGCTGGACCGTTTCGTGGCGACCCTCGAAAAGTAAGTTTTGACTGTCTCGTCAAAAATAACACCGGAATCCGAGGGTAAAACCGACTTTTCAGTCCAAACTACGCCAACGGCGTCAAAAATTCGTCCAATCCTTTGCAGAAAACGGCTTTGACGCGTTGACACCGTCACGAATTTGACGTTTCTACACACTGCAAGGACGAAACGAGCCCAACAGAGAGCTCCCGTTCTTCGGCGTTTCGGGGAGGAAACGCCCGCCTAGATCGAATGATCGAGAAAATAGCCAGCCCGTCGCGATTATCCCCCGCGGCGGGTTTGGTGTATCTGGGCCCTAGCTTCTCTTTTTTACATCTTCGTCAAAAATGTGCGACGGGGAAATCCGCGCAACCCTGCGTCGTCGGGCCGCAGCGCGCGCTCGGGAATCTCGGGCCATCCTGCCTCGTGATTGGGAGGCTTCGGGAGATGGCCATGGACGAGTTCATTCGCCGCAAGAATATCGAGCTGTTCCGCGCCAAGCTGCGGCGCGAGCCCGACCCCGACATGCGCGAGACGCTGGAAGAGCTGCTCAAGGAATACGAGGCCCTGCCGATGGGCGGCGGCGACAACTCGCCGATCGCGGCCTAGGGGCGCAAGCCCCGGCCCTTCGCGATCGGGGCTCAACGTATCAACCAGACCATCATTCCCGCCCTGGTGGCGAGGGGAATAGACCGGCCCGGACATTCCGGTTTCCGGCGTCGGAAGCGGACCTGGCGATCGTCTGTTCGGGGAGGGTAGCGGAAGTTGGCTCAGAAGCGCCCCCTCCGTCTCGCTGCGTATCCGCAGCGATCCACCTCCCCCGCAAGCGGGGCAGGAGGGTGTGGCCTCCTCCTCACCCGTGAAACGGGGGAGGTGGCGCGGCGCCGATAGGCGACGTGACGGAGGGGGCGCTCCAACGTCCAACTAGGGTCGTGAGCCCTCTTCAGCATCCCGGCGACAATCGGACCTTCAGATCGCCACGACGAGCCAATTGTAGGCTTCGGATCAGACCCGCCCTGAAATGACGGGAACGGGCCGCCACGGACATTCCGGTCGCGGACGCGGAAGGTGGACAGGCCACGGTCCGTTCGGGTGGAAGGCGGCCGCCCGCGCGTCCGGCGGCCGCCCTCACGGTCAGAAGGCGTGGCGCAGCGTGACGCGCACGCGACGCGGCTCGCCGTAGACGAAGCCCGCGAACCAAACGTTGTTGCTGTAGTAGGTCTTGTCGAACACGTTATCGACGTTGAGCTGGACCAAGGTTTGGTCCGTGACCTTGAACTGCCCCATCAGGTTCACCAGCACATAGGCGGGCTGGCCGACGGGCTGCGTCAGGCCCGTGCCAGGATTGACCGCCGTCTGCGGCGGCCGGCTCTCCCAGCGCAGCGATCCGCCCACGCTGATCCGGTCCAGGGCGCCGGGCAGCTCATACTTGGTGGATAGGCGCAAGACGCGCCGCGGGTGATGGGCCTGGACATTCGCGCCGTCGCCGTCCTTGGCTGAAAACTGGCTCCAGCCCACGCTGACGTCCCAGCCGTCCAGCACCTGGCCCTGAACCTCGGCCTCATAGCCCTTGGACACCGTGCCCTGGGCGGCGCGATAGGCCGGATCGGTTGTGCCCGGAACCAGGAAGCCGTCATCGGCCACCGGGAAGTTGTTTTGTTCGACGCGGAAGATCGCGGTGGAGGCCCGCAGGCGTCCGCCCATCAGGTCCACCTTCAGCCCCGCCTCGTAGTTGTCGCCCTCGAGCGGGTCGAGGTACTGGCCGTTGCGATCCTTGTAGTCCTGCGGATCGAAGATGCTGGTGTAGCTGGCATAGGCCGACAGGTTTTCCGTCAGGTCATAGATCAGACCGGCATAGGGCGTGAGGACGTTGGTATGCTTCAGCGTGAACGCCGCTGGCGTATAGACCGCAACCTCTTCCTCGCGCTTCCAGTCGCTGAGGCGGGCGCCGGCGATCAGCTTCAGGCGGTCCAGCAGTTGCAGTCGGGTCGCGCCGTAGACAGCGGCCTGCGTGGTCGTCCCAAGACCCGACATATCGTAGCGCGGGCCCCAGGTCGGCTCCGGATAGCTGCCGTCCCACTGGCGGAAGTCTCCCGAGTCCGCCACGGCCGAGACGGGATCTTGGTTGGTCCAGCCATTGGACAGGCGGTTGTACATGGCGCCCAGCACCAGCTCGTGCTCGCGGCCGAACAGGTCGTAGGCGCCCTTGACCGTGAGGTTGAGGTTCCACTGCTTTGGCGCGGTCTTGTACCAGTAGGGCCAGGCGCTCATCCCGACGCCGGTCTGGGCGTCCAGGGCGCCCCACATCCAGAGCAGCTTGGAGTCTTCCTTCTGGCGGTGATAGGCGGCGTCGCCCCGGATCGACCAGCGGTCGTTCAGCGAGTGCTCCAGGGTGACGAACGCGGCCTGCTCGGTGGTGTCCCACTGGTTCCACTTGGCGGCGCTGGTCTGAGAGCGCGGCCAGTCGGTGCGCACGCCATTGCTGTACCAGTAGGGCAGTTGCCCCCACAGCGTGCCGCTGCGCTCGTCGCGCTGGTGGCTGGCCCCGATGCTGAGGCGCGTCTTGTCGCCCAGATCGGCGTCGATCACGCCGTACAGGGTGAAGCCCTTGTTGTGTTCCAGGTCGATGAAGCCGTCCTCATCATAGACCTCGGCGACGAAGCGGCCGCGCACGGCGCCGTCGCGGGTCAGCGGGGCCGACACGTCCGCCGTGCCGGAGAAGCGGTTCCAGGACCCGGCTTCCAGGGTCAGCTCGCCCGAAAACTCCCGCGCGGTCGCATGCTTGCGCACCAGGTTGATGGAGGCCGAGGGCTCGCCGGCGCCCTGCATCAGGCCGGTGGCGCCGCGCACCACCTCGACCCGCTCATAGAGCGCCGTACTGGTCTCCTCCAAACCGATATTACCCGTTTCGAACGGCACGCCATCCAGCTGGAAGTTGGTGATCTCAAAGCCCCGCGCCGACAGGCCATTGCGCCCCCGGTCCACCGCCTTCACCGAAACGCCGGTCGTGTAGGCCAGCACTTCGGTCACCCTGGACGCGGCCTGATCCTGGATCTGCTCCCGCGTGATGACGCTGAGAGACTGAGGCGTCTCTCGCGGCGTGAGGTCCAGACCCGTCGCCGTCGTGTTCTTGGCCGCGCCGCGCCCGTACACGAGCAACTCATCCACCGCGACCTTGTCGTCGGCCGCCGCTTCCTGCGCCCAGGCCGCCGAGGGCAGCAGGGCCATCGCCGGCAGCAGCGCGACGAGAGACGCTGATCGCGCCAACTTGAGCCGACGCGCGACCGTTGAAGATGTTGTTGCGTGCATTGAGCGCTCCTCCCGATTCAGGAGCGACTAGGTATTGCATGTGAAAATCATTTGCAAATTTGTGTCACAATTGAACGATGTTGAGTTGTCGGGCGACGAGCCGGCGCGCCTAAGGTCTCAACCGCTGAAAGCGGTTTCAGCTAAACCAGACAGAGGCGCTAGCGCCCCGTCTCCGTCCACCCGCCGCCGAGCGCCTGGTACAGCGCCACGGCGTTCTGCAGCCTGGCCTCGCGGACCTGTGACAGCGCGAGATCCGTCGCCAGCAGGCCGCGCTGGGCGTCCAGCTCTTCCAGATAGCTGACATAGCCGGCCTGATAGCGCTTGCGGGCGTGGTCGAGGGCCGAGGCCGCAGCGGCGCGTTGGCGGACGGCCGCAGCCTCCTGCTCGGCTAGGCGGTCGGTCCCTTCAAGCGCGCTCTCGACCTCGCTGAAGGCGGTCAGCACGGCCTTGCGATAGGCGAAGGCGGCCTGGTCGCGGCGGGCCGTGGCGGCGTCGGACTGGGCCCGCAGGCGACCCCCGTCGAAGATCGGCGCCAAGGCGCTGGCGCCCACGGTCCAGATGGTCAGGGTGTCGACGTTCCGGACGGACATAACGCCTGCGCCCCCCGACAGGCGCACCTGGGGCAGGAAGGCGGCGCGGGCGGCCGCCAGGCTGGCGTCGGACGCGGCCAGCGTCGCCTCGGCCTGGGCGATGTCGGGCCGGCGGGTCAGCAGCGACGAGGGCAGGGGCGCGGCGGGCTGGGGGATGACGAGCCCGGCCAGCGTCCCGCGCGGGATCGCTTGTGACGTCTGGCCGACCAGCAGGGCGAGGGCGCCTTCCTGGCGGCGGATCGCCAGTTCCAGGGCCGGGACGCGCTGGGCGGCGGCCTCCAGCTCGCCCTCGGCCTGACGCAGCTCCAGATCAGAGGTCACGCCCTCCTTGGCGCGGCGGCGAGCGCGGACGGCGGCCTCCTGGCGCGAGGTCAGCGTGCCCTGGGCGGTGGCCAACTGGGCGTCCAGCGACAGCAGGGCCACATAGGCGCGCGCCACGGCGGCCGATACCGACAGGCGCGCGGCGTCGCGGGCGTCACGGCTGGCCTGCAGGCTGGCGCGGCCGGCGGCGTCAGCGGCGCGCAGGCGGCCCCAGAGATCGACCTCATAGGCGACCTGGACCTGAGGCTGGACGGCCAGAAGGGTTTCGGGCCGGCCAAAGGCGCTGAGTTCGCGCTGCTTCTGCAGGCCGGCCGAGGCATTGACCGACGGCAGCAGGGCGGCGCTGGCCAGGCGGCTCTGGGTCTCGGCTTCGCGCACGCGCGCCTCGGCGGCGCCGAGGTCGGCGTTGTAGGTCAGGGCGGCGGCGATCAGGTCCGACAGACGGGGGTCGCCGAACGCCTTCCACCAATCGGCGGCGGCGGCGTCTTCCGAAACGGTGGCGGCGGCGCGCCAGCCGGTCGGCGCCGTCACGGCGGCCGTGGGCGGCGGCGCGGTCTTCGGTCCCGGCGTCGCGCAGGCGGCCAGGGCGCTCAGGCTGACGAGGCCGATCAGGGCGCGGCGCATCAGTGGCGAGCCTTGGCGGTATCGACCTCGGCCTCGACCGACATGCCGGGCCGCAGGCGGGCCAAGTCCGGCTGACCGGCGTCGAGCACGATGCGCACCGGCAGGCGCTGGGCGATCTTGGTGAAGTTGCCGGTGGCGTTCTGCGGCGGCAGGATGCTGAATTCCGAGCCGGTGGCGGGTGAGACCTGCTGGACCTTGCCCGTGAAGCGCTGGTCGCCCAGGGCGTCGACCGTGACGCTGGCCGGCTGGCCGGGACGCATGCGGCCCGACTGGCGCTCCTTGAAGTTGGCGATCACCCAGCGCTGCGGCGGCACCAGCGAGACCAGCTGGCTGCCGGCGGTGACCCACTGGCCCTGGCGCACCCCGACCTGGCCCAGCTGGCCGTCGGCGGGGGCGGTGACGAGGGTGTTGGTCAGGTCGATCTCGGCCAGACGTAGGGCGGCCTTGGCGGCGGCGACCGAGGCCTCCAGCCCCCCGCGCGACACGCCGACCGAGCGGATGTCCTGGCGGGCGATCTCGCCGCCGGCCTTGGCCGAGGCGAGCGTGGCTTCGGCGGCGCGCAGGGCCGCGCGGGCCTGGTCGCGTTCGCGCAGGGAGACCGAGCCGTCGGTGGCCAGCTCGGCGACGCGGGCCATGTCGGCGCGGGCTCGTTCGACCTGGGCCTGGGCCGAGGCGATGTCGGCGTGACGGCTCAGCAGGGCCGCCTCGCGCCCGGCCTGGGCCTGGGCGGAGTTGGCCAGATCCGCCTCGCGCGCGGCCAATGTGGCGCGGGCCTGCTCCACGCGCTGGGCGTAGATGCGCTGGTCGATCGTGAACAGCGGCTGGCCCTTGCGGACGGTCTGGAAGTCCTGGGCCGAGACCTGGACGACATAGCCGCTCAGCTGGGGGGCCACGACCGTCACCTGGCCTCGGACATAGGCGTTGTCGGTCCGCTCGATCGAGCCGCCGAATGGGGGCAGCTTCCACAGGAACAGGATCAGCAGGATCACGGCCAGGGTGACGCCGGTTGTGGCCAGGATCGCATAGGCGCTGGGCGGCTTGGGCCGGGCGGGCGGCGGCGCGGCCGAGGCGGCGCGATCTTCTGGCTGGGGCGCGGAGCCGGACGGTGAAGTCGCGTCGGTCATGCGGTCTCTCGGGCTGGAACGGTGGGGGCCGGCGCGGCGTCGGCCTGGGCCTTCATGCGCAGGCCCAGGCGCGTAAACAGGAAGCCGGCGTAGAAGAACTGAACGAGAGCGACGACGCCGACCACCAGGAAGACGTCGTTGAACGCCAGGATGTTGGCCTGCTGCGTTACCTGCTGTGTTAGCAGGGCGCTGGCGTCGGCGGCGCGTAGCGCAGGATCGGCCTGGGTCGAGGCGTAGACGCCGCCATAGGTCTGCAGCGTCGCGGCGACCGTCGGATCAGCGCCGGTCAGGCGCTCGGCCAGGCCCACGGCGTGCTGCTGGGTCCGCACCGTCTGCAGCGTGCCCAGCATGGCCGCGCCGAACAGGCCGCCCAGGCTCTGGGCGACGCCGAACATGACCGAGAAGGTGATGATCGAGCCCAGGCCTCGGGTCAGCAACTGACCGATGCCGAACATGAAGGACGGACCCAGGAACATGGTCGCGGCGAAGGCCAGCAGGGCCTGGCTGAAATAGAGCTCGCCCGGCCCGGTCTGGGGCGTGGACCGCGCGTCCAGGAAGGCGGCGATGGCGATCAGCAGGATCGAGCCCAGGAACTGCGCCGGCAGGGTCTTCTGGGTCAGGGTCGCGGCGCTGACCACCAGGCCGGCGGCCGTGGCGGCCAGGACGATGGCGTACAGCAGGCGCTGCTGCTCGGCCGCGAAGCCCAGAGCCTGCATCAGGCCTGCGGCGCCGACGGTCTGCTCCGACAGGATCACTCGCACCAGGGCGACGTTCAGACAGAAGCGCAGGAAGGTCCCGGTCGCGACCCATCGGGTGTCGATCAACGGGTGCGTCCGGCGGTGCTCGACGATGCTCCCGGCCGCCAGCAGGAGGACGGCGGCGATCAGGCACCAGCCCAGCCATGGGGCCTCGAACCACCAGACGATGCGACCCAGACCCAGGACCGCGACGATCAGGCCAAGGCCGCCGCCTAGCAGGGCGAAGGTCAGGGCGTCGACGCCTTCGAACACGTGGATGCGCACGCCGTGCGGCAGGCGGAACAGCCAGACGGCGGCCAGGCACAGGGCCGCCAGGCTGGCCTCCAGCGCATAGAGCCCGTGCCAGTAGCCCGCGTCCAGCAGGCTGGTGGAGATCACCCGGGCCAGGGGCGAACCCAGCTGCGAGACCCCGACCCCCAGCACCAGGGCGCCGATCCGGAACGAGGCGGGAAAGGCCTGCAACATGTAGAACATCGCCAGCGCCGTCAGGGCCGCCGCGCCCACGCCGCTGATCGCCCGCAGGATCAGGGCCATGGCGAAGTTGTCGAGCGCCAGGTGGGCGAAGGCGGCGACCGTGTACAGGCTGAGGAACACCAGGGCGAACCGGCGGATGCCGAACTGCTGGCGGTACTTCACCAGCAAGAGGTTCATCGAGATGTTGGTCATGATGTAGATCGTGGTCAGCCACGCGCCCTGCGTGGGCGTCAGGCCCAGCGACCCCTGGATGGCCGGCAGGTTGACCTGGATCAGGGCCTGGCCCAGCGAGCCGGTGATCCCGATCAGCAGGCTGATCAGGCCGTGAATGACCCGGAACTGGACTGGAAAATGCGGCGTCGACGGCGAGCCGGGCAGGAAGGGCCGCTCGTGCGGAAGCCAGTCCGGCGTCTGTCCGATCTGTTGGCCGTGCTGGGGCATGAGGTCTCGACTGGGTGTCGAGGTCTTTTACTCCGCGGCGCCTGCGCGGCAAGGTTTAGTCTCGGCTGCGCGCACTCGCCTGCTCTGTTCTCGCGAGTAAGGGGGCCGTCGACGCCGTGGTTAAATCGTGGTTCCCGATTTGGCGTAACGGCGATATTCCAGTTAGATTGGCCCGACGGGGCCGCGCAGCGCGGGGGGGCATGCATGAGCACGACTGAAGTCTGGGCGCCGCCGAACGATCTGGGGTTCTTTCGAAACCTCGTGACGGTCATGGCCGTGGTCGAGATCGCGGGCTTCGTCCTGCAGCTGGCCATGAGGCGGTCGAGCTTCGGCGCGCCGCTAGTCGTGCATTTTCACGCGGTGGTGTTCATGGGCTGGGTGGCGATCGTCGTCGCCCAGGCCTGGCTGGCGAGCGGTGGGGCCTTGCGCCTCCACCGGACGCTGGGCGGTCTGGCGCTGGTCTGGGTGCTGGCCTTGCTGGTTCTGGGGCCGTTGGTGACGCTGGCGGCGGTCCGTGCCGGGCGTACGCCGTTCTTCTTCCAGCCACAGCACTTCGTGGTGGCCAATCCAGCCACCCTGCTGGGCGCGGTCGGGCTGTTCGCCGCCGCCGTCGTCCTGCGCCGCAGCCGCGACTGGCACATGCGCCTGCAGGTCGGATCGTTCACGATGCTGATGGGGCCGGGGCTTGGCCGCATCCTGCCGCTGCCGTTCCTCAAGCCCTATGCGTTCGAGGTGGCTGCCGGGGCGGCGGTGATCTTCCCCCTGATCGGCCTGGCGCGGGACTGGAGGTTGCGCGGGCGGCCGCATCCGGCGTGGTTCTGGACGATCGGCGTGCTGGCCGCGTCCCTGATCGGGGCGCGTGTCCTGGCCGCGTCGCCAGCTGGCGATGCTATCTACGCCGCTGCGGCCGCAGGAGCCCCCGCCGCCCCGGCGGACGGCCGCGCCTTCCCCAAGCCCCCGTTCTAGGCGCCCGATGTGAAAAGGGCCGGCGATCGCTCGCCGGCCCTGGATCCTGGCCCGTCAGAGGGGGGCGCGGGACGTTCTGGCGACTACCAGATCTTCACGCGCTCTTCCGGCGGGATGTAGAGCTTGTCGCCCGCCTTGACGTCGTAGGCCGAGTACCAGCCGGGCTGGTTCCGGATCGTGCCGTTGACGCGGTAGTAGCCCGGCGAGTGCGGATCGCTGGCGATCTGCTGTTTGAGGGCGTCGTCGCGCGACTTGCCGCGCCACACTTGGGCCCAGCCCAGATAGATGCGCTGGTCGCCGGTGAAGCCGTCCAGCACCGGGGCGGGCTTGCCCTTCAGCGACAGGTGGTAGGCTTCTAGGCCAAGCGTCAGGCCGGCCATGTCGCCGATGTTCTCGCCCATGGTCAGCTTGCCGTTGACGTGCATGCCCGGGAACGGCTCGAACGCCGAGTACTGGGCGCCCAGCCGGTCGGCCTGGGCGTTGAACTTGGCGGCGTCTTCGGCCGTCCACCAGTCGCGCAGCACGCCGTCGCCGTCGGACTTGCGGCCCTGGTCGTCGAAGCCGTGGCCGATCTCGTGGCCGATCACGCCGCCGATGCCCCCGTAGTTGATGGCCGGGTCGGCGTCGGGGTGGAAGAACGGCGCCTGCAGGATGGCGGCCGGGAACACGATCTCGTTGTTGACCGAGTTGTAGTAGGCGTTGACCGTCTGCGGGGTCATGCCCCACTCGGTCTTGTCGACCGGCTGGTTCAGGCGCTCGACGTCGTGGCGATAGTCCCACGCGCCGGTGCGGATCATGTTGCCGTAGGCGTCGCCTTCCTTGATCTCCAGCTTGGAGTAGTCACGCCACTTGTCGGGATAGCCGATCTTGACGGTGAACTTGGCCAGCTTGTCCTGCGCCTTGACCTTGGTCTCCGGGCCCATCCAGTCGAGATTGTCGATGCGGGTCTTCAGGGCCGCGCGGACATTGGCGACCAGATCCAGCATCTTGGCCTTCGACTCCGGCGGGAAGTAGGCGGCGACGTATTCCTTGCCGACAGCTTCGCCCAGCATGCCGTTGACCTGGGCCACGGCGCGCTTCCAGCGCGGACGCTGTTCGGGCTGGCCCGACAGGGTCTTGTTGCGGAACTCGAAGTTGGCGTCGACGAAGCGCTTGGACAGCATCGGGGCGGCGCCGTCGGCCACCTTGAACGCCTGCCAGGCCTTGAGCGTCTCCAGCGGGGTCTCGGCGTAGATCTTGGCGTACTTGGGGAACGCGGTGTTGGTCGTGACGATGAAGCGGTCGATCTTCGGCAGCTCGGTCCCGACCAGATAGCGGTTCCAGTCATAGCCCGGCGTCATCGCCTGCAGCTCGGCCAGGGTGGCGGGGTTGTAGGTCTTGTCGCGGTTACGGCGCTCGACGCGGGTCCACGAGGCCTCGGCCAGCTTGGTCTCGAAGTCGACGATGGCCTTGGCGTTCTCGGCGGGCTTTTCCCAGCCGGCCAGGGTCAGCATCTTCTCGACATAGACGAGATAGGCGGCCTTCTTGT
Source organism: Caulobacter sp. BP25 (assembly GCF_002737755.1). Lineage (GTDB taxonomy): Bacteria > Pseudomonadota > Alphaproteobacteria > Caulobacterales > Caulobacteraceae > Caulobacter. The sequence continues at coordinate 250,855 of NZ_PEGH01000017.1, read as the reverse complement.
CGGCGAACTTGGCCTCCAGGTAGTAGTCGCGGTCGGGCAGGCTGAGGCCGCCGGTGCCCGCATAGACGGCGTAGCGCTGAGGGTTCTTGGCGTCCGTCGAGACGCCTAGGCCGATCAGGTCGGTGTAGGGCGTCGTCGAGCTCTTGCCCATCAGGGCGGTGAAGTCGTCCTTGGTCTTGACCTTCTTGACGCCGTCCAGCCAGGGCTGGATCGGCTTGGCGTCCAGCTTTTCGATCGCGGCTTCATCCATGAAGGCGCGGTAGGCGGCGCCGATCTTGGCCTTCTCGCCGGTCGCGGCCTTGTCGGCGGCGGCGACCTCGATGATCGCCTTGGTGCGAGCTTCCGACAGCTCGGCCAGCTTGTCGAAGTTGCCGTAGCGGACGCGGTCCGACGGGATTTCGGTCTTGGCTTCCCAGGTCCCGTTGGCGAACTTGTAGAAGTCGTCGCCGGGCTTCACGGTGGTGTCCATGCCCGAGATGTCGAAGCCCCAGGTCCCGAAGCGCGGGGATTCCAGCGAGGTGGTGTCGCCGGCGGCGGCGCCCGACGCCGCGCCCGAGACCGCGAAAGGCAGGATGGACTGCATCACGCAAGCGTCGTCGATGCAGGCGTGCTGTTCATGGGCCGAGACCCCGAAGGCCGACAGGGACAGGGCCGCGAGGGCCGCCGCGCCGAACAAAACTCTTTTCATAGAAATCGCATCCGTTGGTATGAGCCGGCGGCAATCTGCAACGATGCGAAACGTTTTGCTTCCTTAAAAAAAGTTCATGTTGGCGCCGCTTGGGCGCCGCGCGTCGAGAACCGCTGGCGCGGGCGCTCAGCGCCCGTCCGAGTGGCGGGGCGCGGCCGGGCGATCGTCGTTACGGAAACTTTTGCCTGAGAGGGGAAACCCGATCCGGGAGAGCGTCAGCCCTTGGCGGGACGCCGGCGGCGAGGGACGCGAACGATCGCCTCGCCGTCCATGATCGGGTCCTCGCCGACCAGGGCCTCGCAGCGCAAGGTGACGCGAGCGCTGACCTCGTCGATCGCGGCCACCGTCACGCGGGCGATGACCACATCGCCGATCCGCACCGGGCGATGGAAGGCCAGGGTCTGGGACAGATAGATCGAGCCCGCGCCCGGCAGGATGGTGCCGACCACGGCCGATCCGAACGAGGCCGACAGCAGGCCATGGGCGATCCGGCCGCGATAGGCGGTCTTGGCGGCGAAGGCTTCGTCGATATGGACGGGGTTGAAGTCGTCCGACGCCTCGGCGAACAGGCCGATGCGCTCCTCGGTGACGGTCACGCGCTTCTCGGCCGTCATGCCGACCGACAGTTCTTCAAGAATGTAGCCGCCCGAGGCGTGTGGCTGGATCATGACGCCGCGTTACCGGGCGGGGAGCGCGGTGGCTAGCGAAAAAGGGCGGAAGGGGGGCGTCGGAGTTCCATGTGCGGCTTGAATAAGGGCGGCGACCTCGTCAGGCTCGCCTCCGTCGAACCGGCAAAGTTGCAATTCAACCCGACCAAGGTGGCGTCGGCCCAGGGGGCAGCTGCCTTGCTTTAGCCACCGTCAAAACCGCGAAGTTCTCGCGTATGTCTGTGGAGTTCGATCAAGGCAGCTCTCTCGCCGCTGTTGGAAGTCCGCAATCTATTAGGCCATGATACGGGCCCCATGCACACACGGATGGGCCGAGGTCAACATGACCTAAGTTGACCAGCAGCAACGCCGCCATCGCAATGACAAATAGCGCTACCGCTAAGATGAACCTCCGCTTCAAAACGGCCCATAGTTCAAAGATACTCAGAAGATGCGCGGCGCTGAGGATTGCGAAGCTTGCAACATTTTGAAGAAGCACACCAGGCCACATCAACAATGCTACCCAGACCGAAAGGGCGGCAACGCAAAGGCTGAGAACACACACGAACCATGCGGCGATCTGGAGAACCCTGTTCATGCCGCACATTACCACGTGCCAAGTGGCCTAAAGGCAAGCTTCATGAGCTGCTCGGAACTTCCGCAAAGGATCGATCCGAGACGTCGCATCCAGCCAGAAAACCTTCCCGGCGAATGCCGGGACCCAGATCGAACTCGCGAGCGCTTACCGGTTTGCGCCGAGCGGTGTCGCGTCATCCCCGACCTCCCTGGATGAATCTGGGCCCCGGCATTCGCCGGGGAGGTCGGGGGATTATGAGCCGTCCAAGGAGGCGGACGGGCCTCAGTGCGCCGTCGCCGCCGCCGCCGCCGGCGCAACTGGCTTACGCGGTGCTTTCGCCAGCATCCCCCGCGCGATCTCGTCCTCGCCGATCAGGGCGTGGGCGGCGCCCATCTGCTTGAGCAGGGCGACGTCGGCGTCGGTGTAGGCGCGGGCGATGATCAGGGCCTTGGGGTTGGCGGCTCTCGCCTGCTCGATGATCCGGGCGGCCTCGAACGGGTTGGGCACGGCGACGAACAGGTGGGTGGCCTTGTCGAGTCCCGCCTCCAGCAGAACCTCGGGCTTGACGGCGTTGCCGGCGACGGTCTCGAAGCCGGCGCGGCGCAGGTCCTGCGCGCGCTCGACGTCATCCTCGATCACCACCAGCGGCGTGCGGCCCTTCAGGCCCTCGGCCACGGCCTTGCCGACCCGGCCATAGCCGACCAGCACCGCGTGCGGCTGGGCGGCGGCGCTCATCGTCGGCGGCTCGCCGCGCGCCTTGGCCTCCTTGGCGATCATCTTGGGCAGGACGCGGTCCAGGATCGCAAACAGCAGCGGGTTGACCAGGATCGACAGGATGGCGCCGGCCAGCACCAGGTCACGGCCCTCCGGCGGCAGCAGCTTCAGCGAGACGCCCAGGCCCGCCAGGATGAACGAGAACTCGCCGATCTGGGCCAGGCTGACCGAGATGGTCAGGGCCGTGCTCATCGGCCGCCTGAAGGCCCGCACGATGATCAGGGCGGCGATCGACTTGCCCACCACGATGATCAGCAGGGTCGCCAGCACCGCCAGCGGCTCACGCAGCAGCACGCTGGGATCGAACAGCATGCCGATCGAGACGAAGAACAGCACCGCGAAGGCGTCGCGCAGCGGCAGGGTGTCGTTGGCGGCCTGCTGGGACAGCTCGCTCTCGGCCATGATCATGCCGGCGAAGAAGGCCCCCAGCGCGAACGAGACGCCAAACAGCGCCGCCGAGCCGAACGCTACGCCCAGGGCGATGGCCAGCACGCCCAGGCGGAACAGCTCGCGCGAGCCCGTATGGACGATGCGATGCAGGATCCACGGGATCACGCGCCGGCCGACGATCAGCATGAAAGCCACGAACGCCACGACCTTGCCGATCGTCAGGGCGAAGGCGCCCAGCATCCCGCCGCCAGCGGCCGTTGAGGCCGGCGCCTCGCCGCCCAGCACGCCCGACAGCGCCGGCAGCAGAACCAGAGCCATCACCATGGCCAGGTCCTCGACGATCAGCCAGCCGACCGCGATCTTGCCGCGACCGGTCTCGACCAGCCGTCGCTCCTGCAGGGCGCGCAGCAGGACGACGGTCGAGGCCACTGACAAGGCCAAGCCGAACACGATCCCCGCGCCGACGCTCCAGCCGAGGGCAAGCGCCAGGCCCAGACCCATCACCGTCGCCGCCGCGATCTGCACGACCGCGCCCGGAATGGCGATCTTGCGCACCGCCATCAGGTCCTTCAGCGAAAAGTGCAGCCCGACGCCGAACATCAGCAGGATCACGCCGATCTCGGCCAGCTGAGGGGCCAGTTCCTGGTCGGCGACATAGCCAGGCGTGAACGGCCCGACGACCACGCCGGCCAACAGATAGCCGACCAGCACCGGCAGCTTCAGCCGGTTGGCGATGGCGCCGAGGATGAAGGCCAGGCCCAGGCCCGCGACGATGGTGGCGATCAGCGAGGTGTGGTGCAAAGCTTCTCCTTGACGGTCATCTTTTTCGGGCGTAATCAACCAATATGGGTGATGATGCCCGGGGCTGCTAGATGCCGCACGCAAAAATTCTCCTCCCGGCGCAATGCCGGGCCGCCCGAGGGCTGATCAATTGGTCCCAGGGAGAACTCGCCGATCGGGCGGGCGTTTCGCGCAGCACGGTCAAAGATTTCGAAACCGAACGCCACGCTCTGCATCATAGCACCGAAAGGCTGCTGATCGACGCGATCGAGGCGGGCGGCGTGACCCTGATCATGGCGGACGAGGCCGGCGCCGGCGTTCGCTTCAAAAGGCCAATCTAGCACCGGAGGCGAAGAGGAGGGCGCGTGGAGCACGGGGTTTCAGCAGAGAACTACAAGGACCTGGTCCTGTTCCTGGCGACCGCCGGCATCGTCGCGCCGATCTTCAAGCGCCTGAAGATCAACTCCATCCTGGGCTACTTGCTGGCCGGCGTGATCCTGGGGCCGTTCGGCCTGGGCCGCTTCATCCATGTCGCACCCTGGCTGGACTACGTCACCGTCGACAGCCCCGACGAAATCGCCCAGCTGGCCGAGTTCGGCGTCGTCTTCCTGCTGTTCATGATCGGGCTTGAGCTGTCGTGGGAGCGGCTGCGCCTGATGCGCAAGCTGGTCTTTGGCCTGGGCGCGGCGCAGGTGATCGGCTGCACCCTGGTCCTGGCCGGCGGCGCCATGCTGTTCGGTCAGCCGCCTGCGGCCGCGCTCGCTATCGGCGCGGCCTTGACCCTATCGTCCACCGCCATCGCCGTCCCGGTGCTGGCCGAGCGGCGACGGCTGCATTCCGAGGGCGGACGCGCCACCTTCTCGGTGCTGCTGTTCCAAGATCTGGCGGTCGCGCCGATCCTGATCACCCTGGCGATCGTCGGGCGAGGTCACGGCGAGTTCCACGCCGCCGACCTGCTCTCGCTTGCGCCGGCGGCCCTGGGTCTTGGCTTGATCGTGCTGGTCGGTCGCGTGGCCCTGCGCCCGATGCTGAAGTCCGTCGCCAAGGCCAAGAGCGAAGAGATGTTCATGGCCGCCTGCCTGCTGGTGATCATCGGCGCGGGCCTAGTCAGCCAGATGTCGGGCTTGTCGATGGCCCTGGGCGCGTTCGTCGCCGGCATCCTGCTGGCCGAGACCGAGTATCGCCACGAGGTCGAGGTCAAGATCGAGCCGTTCAAGGGTCTTTTGCTCAGCCTGTTCTTCGTGTCGCTGGGAATCCGCCTGGATCTGTCGCTGCTGGTCGTCAAACCGGCGATGATCCTGGGGACGGCGGTTGGCCTTCTCCTGGTCAAGGCGGCCGTCGTGTTCGGCATCGGCCTTCTGATGGGCCTGGGCCGCAAGGCGGCGACCGAGGCGGCTCTAATCCTGGCGGCTGGCGGCGAGTTCGCCTTTGTGCTGCTGGACAATGCGATGGGCGCCAAGGTCGTATCGCCCGCCATCGGCCAGGCGGTGCTGGTCTCGGCGACCCTGACCATGTTCCTGATTCCGGGGATGGCGGCCCTGGGCCAGCGCCTTGGGCGCAAGGGCGCGCCGCCGCCGGTCAGCGAGACGCCCGTGGGCGAGCCCGACCGCTTGGGTCCCGAGCCCACCGGCCAGGTCCTGGTGATCGGCTATGGCCGGGTCGGCAAGCTGGTCAGCGACATGCTGGACCGCCACGATCTGCCGTGGATCGCGATCGAGCGCGACGCGCGTCTGGTCGAGCAGGGGCGTCGCGACGGCCGCCGCATCTATTACGGCGACGCCTCGCGCGTGGAGCTCCTGGAGCGCTGCGGCCTGGCGACGGCCAAGGCGGTAGTGGTCACCATGGACGCGCCCGAAGCGGCCGAGGCGGTGGTCGCCGCCGCGCGCGGCGCGCGTCCGGATCTCGCGATCGTGGCCCGCGCCCGCGACGCCCGCCACGCCGCGCGTCTTTACGAGCTTGGCGCCACCGACGCGGTGCCCGAGACGATCGAGGCCTCGCTGCAGCTTTCGGAGGCCGTGCTGGTCGACATCGGCGTGCCGATGGGCTTGGTCATCGCCTCGATCCACGAGCGTCGCGACGAGTATCGCAAGAAGCTCAACCGCCCCGACGCTCTGGGCGGCAAGCGCCGCCGCCTGCGGGACGCATCGCTGCGCTAGCGATCGCTCCAAGGCGTCCGTGCGGTGGGCTGAAGGCGGCGAAGATGCTCGGGAGACGTCGATCGTTGGCGTTCAGGCCCTTGCGCGCAATCGTTTCACGTGCGAACCCAGCAAAAGCTGACGCTTCCATTCCGTGGAGGTCGCCGGACACACTCGGATGTGATTCTGAGGGGCGGTCTTGTCGAGCTTTCCCTTGAGAAATCAGGGGGGCGAAACCTGACGAGTGTGTCTTCGTCGACACTTTCCCGTGGCGTTCGCCTTGGTATAACAGCGCTAGGCTCGGGTCTCCGGCCTAGGCAGGGCAATAGAGGGCTCTTCAAAAATGAAACTCAATCTCCTGGCGGGAGCCGCTCTGGCCGCGGTGTTCGCCGCGTCGGGCGTTTCGGCCCAAGAGACCGGCTGGTATGGCGCGGTCGATCTTGGCTACCACTGGCCGCAGGGCCTGAAGACCGAGTCGGACGCCAACGCCCCCGACGGCGCTCACTATCATTGGAACTGGAAGTCGGACAGCGACTGGCTCGGCTTTGTCCGCCTGGGCTACCAGTTCAATCCGAACTGGCGCGCTGAAGTCGAAGGCGGCTACCGTCCTGGCGATCTGAAGAGCGTTCGTGGTCCGGCCGTCCGCACCCCGATCGGCCTCTGCACCCCGGGCGTGACCCGCTCCGCGTCGGCCCCGACCTGCGGCGCCCCGGACGGCTCGGTCGACTCCTGGACCCTGATGGCGAACGTCATCTATGACTTCGCGCCAAACTCGTGGCTGAACCCCTTCGTGGGCGCCGGCGTCGGCATCAACCGCCTAGACGTCAAGACCCTGGGCCAGTTCAGCAACGTGGGCCCGATCGGCGCGACCAACACCGCTGTCCAGAACCTGACCGTTGACGACGACGATCTGGCTGTCGCCTGGCAAGCCATCGCGGGCGCCTCGATCAAGGCGACCGACAAGCTGAAGATCGACGTCACCTACCGCTACACCACCGGCGCCGACCACGCTTGGCAGTCGTTGGGTTCGGGCGGCCTGCAGCCGGGCGCCTTCTCGGGCCAGTACAGCGATCAGTCGGTGACCGTGGGTCTCCGCTACTCGTTCGCGTCGCCGCCCCCGCCGCCCCCGCCCCCGCCGCCTCCGCCGCCCCCGCCGCCTCCCCCTCCGCCGCCTCCCCCGCCGCCGCCGCCGCCTCCGCCGGCTCCGGTGTTCGAGGCTCGCGAGTTCATCGTGTACTTCCCGTTCGACCAGTCGGTCCTGACGCCGGAAGCGCAATCGGTGGTCACGGAAGCCGCCAAGTACTCGAACGACGGCAAGGCGACCAAGATCATCGTGGTCGGCCACACCGACACCTCGGGTTCGCCGAAGTACAACGCCAAGCTGTCAGAGCGCCGCGCCAAGGCCGTCGCCGACGCTCTGGTCTCGCAAGGCGTCTCCAAGGACGTCCTGGGCGTCGACTGGAAGGGTGAAAGCGCTCCGGCCGTCGCCACCGGCGATGGCGTGAAGGAACCGCTGAACCGCCGTTCGACGATCTCGATCAACTTCTAAGATCGACGACAACTGCAAGACTTGGGAGGGCCCGGCGGCGACGCCGGGCCCTTTCTCTTGGGCGCTTTCTCTTTGGCGCTTCCTTGGACGTGGCTTGGGTCTGGCGCGTCGAGGCTGTAACACCGCCTCATGCTGACCGATCCGCTGTTCTACGCCGTCGCCATTCCGGGCGTTATCCTGCTGGGCCTGACCAAGGGCGGGTTCGCGGGCATAGGCGTCGTGGTCGTGCCGCTGATGTCTCTGGCGGTGTCGCCGGTCGTGGCCGCCTCGATCGTGCTGCCGATCCTGCTGGTCCAGGACGTGGTCAGCGTCTGGGTGTTTCGGAAAACCTGGGACAGGGGTCTTTTGATCCTGATGCTGCCCGCCGCTGCGGTCGGCATCCTGCTGGGCTGGGCGCTGGCGGCCTTCGTCAACGAGGCGGCGGTCGAGCTCGCGGTCGGCGCGATCGCCATTGTCTTCGCCTTGCAGCGCCTGTGGGCCGAGCGCGCGCTCTCGGGCGCCGAGCAGATCGAAGCGACACCCGGCCGTCCCTGGTTCGGCGTCCTTTGCGGCGCGACCGCGGGCTTCACCAGCCAGATCGCCCATGCCGGCGGCCCGCCATTTCAGATCTACGTCCTGCCGCGCCGCCTGCCGCGCGACACGTTCATCGGCACCAGCGCGATCTTCTTCGCGGTCGTCAACTGGATGAAGGTTCCGGCCTACGCAGCCCTGGGTCAGTTCACGCCCAAGGTGCTTGCCACCGCTGGGGTGCTCCTGCCGCTGGCGATCGTCTCGACCTGGGCGGGCGTCTGGCTGGTGCGCCGCGTGCCGGCCGAGGGCTTCTACAGGGTCATCTACATCCTGCTGGTGCTGGTCGGCGGCAAGCTTGTCTTCGACGGCGCCCGCGGCCTTTTGACCTGAAGCGCGTTTTCGCTGCTGTCGTGTCCAGATCGCCCTTTCGCGGCCATACTGATCGACGCTTATATGTCACGGAACGAACTTACCGTTCGGGCGTACTGCATCCGGACAGAGCGGGGCCATGACCACGACCATCCAAACGACCGAACGCGTCGGGAGCGAGCCAGAAGCGACGCACTATCCGACGCCCGCCGCCAAGTGCGCGGACCTGATCGTACACCTGGCGGGCCTGGCCTGCGCCCTGCTGGGCGGGGGCATGCTGCTGGGCTTGGCCTTTGGTCTTGGGAACCTCAAGCAGGTGGCTGCGGTCAGCGTCTATACGGTGGGCCTGATCCTGATGCTGTCGCTGTCGACGGCCTACAACTTCGCCAAGGCGCGCTGGCGTCCGCTGCTGCGTCGCTTCGACCACGCAGGCATCTTCGTGATGATCGCCGCCTCGTACACGCCCTTCACCACCCAGAACCTCACCGGCTGGTGGTCGATCGGCATGACCACGGCGGTGTGGACCGTCGCCGCCGTCGGCGTGGTGGCCAAGCTGTTCCTGCCGGGCCTGGATAAGCGCTTTTGGGTCGGGCTGTACCTGGCGCTGGGCTGGCTGGTTCTGGTGGCGATCAAGCCGATGATCGACGGCCTGTCTTGGGTTGCTTTGCTGCTGCTCGCCATCGGGGGCGTGGTCTATTCCACCGGCACGATCTTCTACCTGATGCGGCGCCTGAAGTTCCGCCGCGCGATCTGGCACGGCCATGTCGTTGGCGGAGCGGGGCTGCACTACGCCGCCGTCTTGGTCGGCGTCGTGCTGGCCGGCGCCCACTAGAGACCGGAACGCGGCGTGGACAAGGATCTTTCCGGCAAGGCCAGCCTGCAGGGCTTCTTCCGGACAGATCCCCTGCGCGGCAAGCGCCTTCCCGCTCCGCCGAATGACCGTCATGTCGAGGCCGCCGGCTTTCCCGGCGTGCGCCTCAGCGTCGACCAGGCCGACGACGCCCTGCGGCAGGCCGCCGACCGGCTGGCGCCGATGCGCTCGCTGCTCCGTCGAGACGAGTTCAACATCCTGGCCCTGTCGGGCGGCGCCGCTGGCGGGGCCTATGGCGCAGGCGTGCTGACGGGCCTTTCCAAGGCGGGGCGCCGTCCGGACTTCGCCATCGTTACTGGCGTCAGCACCGGCGCCCTGATCGCGCCCCTGGCCTTCCTGGGCTCGGCCTGGGATGAGCGCCTAACGGACGCCTATGTCGGCGGCCATGCGGCCGAGCTGCTCAGCCTGCGCCGGCTGAACTCGGCCCTGGGTCCCAGCATCTTCAAGGGCGAGTCGCTGGACCGGCTGGTCGAGACTTTCGTCGACACCGAGATGGTCGAGGCGGTCGCGGCCGAGCACCTGAAGGGCCGTCGCCTCCTGATCGCCACGACCAATCTCGACAGTCAAAGGGCGGTGGTCTGGGACCTGGGCGAGATCGCCACACGCGGCGGGGACGAGGCGCTGAAGCTGTTCCGCACCCTGCTGGTCGCCTCATCCTCGGTGCCGGGCATCTTTCCGCCCAAGCTGATTGACGTCGAGGTCGATGGCCGGCCGCACCAAGAAATGCACGTCGACGGCGGCGTGGCCGCGCCGCTGTTCCTGATGCCCGACGCCCTGCTGCACTGGCGCAACCTGGGCCCCCGTTTCCGGCGCGGCCGCGTGCATGTGATCGTCAACACGGTGCTGGATCCCGCGCCCCAGTCGACCCCGACGGGCGTGGCCTCGATCATGAGCCGCAGCTTCGACACCATGCTGCGGTTTTCCTACCGCCAGGCCTTGAGCCTGGCCGCCGGTTTCTGCACGCGCCATAATCTGCCGCTGTCGGTGGCCTCGATCCCGAGCAGCTTCGAGGGTTTCAACTTGCTGAAATTCGAGACCGGGCTGATGAAGCGCATCTACGACGCGGGCGTGGAGCAGGCGATAGCCGGAACCGCCTGGACCAGCGCGGTCGAGGAGCAGAGCCTGTGGCGGGGCCTGTTCAAGAAGCCGCTGGCGGCCTCTCCTGCGGCGGGCACGGGTGTGATGATCCGCGAGGAGCCGCCCAGCGCCGCAGCGCCGTCGGAGCCTTAGGACGTCCTCAAGCCTTCTTCAGATACCGCGCGCGCAGCTTGGCGACGTTGGGCGGGTCGGCGCGGAAGTCGGACGCCAGGCCCAGGCGCGCGTTGCACGCGGGGCAGCGGACATGGTCCTCGTCGGCCAGCTCGGTCGGCGGGTCGAAGCGCGTGCCGCACGGCTTGCACTTCCAGTCGCCCACTGGCGCGGGCGCGGGGGGCGGAGGCGGCGGCGCGGCCGAGGGCGTGAACACGGTGGCGCGGGCCGACGGCTTGACCATGCGCTCAAGCGGCGGCGGACCGCCAGGCGCGGCGACGCCGCTCTTGAGGCTCAGGGTCTTGCGGCGCGGGGGCTCGCTCTCGCTCATGGTCTCGCTGGGGCAGTGGACAGGTGGGGCGCTTGCTGCATGAAAGCGGCCGGAAACACAAGCCTAATAGGCCGATAGGCCCCTACCAGTTCGGCTTCAGGCTGAAAGACAGGGCTATGACGTCGTCCTTCTGGGTGGCCAGGCCCATGATGCCTTCCTTGGCCTTGATCTCGCGGTGGATGTAGCCCAGCGAGGCCTGCATCGGCCCCTTGCGCCAAGCGATGCCCGCCTGGCTGTCGCCGATCAGGCGGCTGGTCGTGTCCTGGGTCAGGCCCGCGCGACTCCAGTCGCCGTTCTGGCCGCGCAGCATGTTGAAGCCGACGGCCCGGCCGCTGGCGGCGGCGTAGACGTACCAACGCCCCCGGCCACCGAACGCCGCGTCGCCCTGGCGAACGCCCAGCGCGTCGGTCACCCGATCGCCCATGTTCTTCTTCTTGCCCAGGCGCACCATGGCGCCGGCCTCGGCCGAGCCGCCGCCCCCGCCAAAGCCGAGGCCTGCGTGCGGGGTGACGTCCAGGGCGTACTTGCGGCCCTTCAGCATGACCGCCGAGGGCCAGCCGCGCGTGACGGTCACGTCGACCTCCCGCAGTTCGTAGGCTTCGGGGCGCGAGAGCATCAGGGGCGCATAGGCCGCGGTCGGGACGGTCCCGGCCATCGAGATGCGCACGGAGTCGATTGGTCCCCCGGCTGGGCCTGGTGGTTGAAGGCGTTCGAGCGCCAGCTGACGGGCCCGACGCCCTGGTAATAGCGGTCAGTGTCGAGCAGGCGAGCGTCGCCGGCGGCGCTGCCACCTGGCGACAGCGCAAAGCCGCCTTCCAGAGCCAGTTCGATGGCGTCGGTGTCGTAGGCGATGAAGCCGGCGGCGGGATCGAGGGGGCGTAGGCTTTCAGGCTTCACCTGGAAGGAGGGTTGAGCAGGAGCCTTGGCGAGGTTGTCGGCTGGCGCCTTGTCGGCCTTCTGGGCGGCGCGGACGCTCCCGGCGTGACCGAGCGCGACGGCCAGAACGGCTGCAACACAAAGGACGGTGCGCTCCCCAGCGGTCCGCATCCCGGATTCCCCAATCCTAACGGATACTCAGCCTACGCGCTTCCGGCAGCCTGTCCACCGTGACGAAAGCGCACGTGGTGAACAGTCGGGGCGCGGCGGGTTTCCGATTCTCCAAAGAAAAACGGCGGCGCGATCCCCATCGCGCCGCCGCTCTTTTAGCGAGCCTTTGTGACAAGCCCTATTGGCAGGCCCCTATTGGCAGGCCAGGCACTCGTCGTAGTCGGTCTTTTCGGGAACGTCGAAGCCGTTGGTCGCCGCTTCGGCCTTGTCCTCGGCGCCGGCATAGGCCGCGCGCTGCACCGACTTGGAGCGCAGGTAGTACAGCGATTTGACGCCGCGCTCCCAGGCGGACCAGTGCAGCATGTGCAGGTCCCACTTGTCGACGTCGCCCGGCAGGAAGACGTTGACCGACTGGCTCTGGCAGATTTCCGGCGTGCGGTCGGCGGCCAGTTCGATCACCCAGCGCTGGTCCAGTTCGAAGGCGGTCTTGTAGACGTCCTTTTCGTCCTGGCTCAGGAAGTCCAGGTGCTGGACCGAGCCTTCGTTCTCCAGGATCGAGCCCCAGACCGCGTCGGTGTTCTGGCCCTTTTCCGACAGCAGGTTTTCCAGATAGGGGTTCTTCACCGCGAACGAGCCCGACAGGGTCTTGTGGGTGTAGATGTTGGCCGGGATCGGCTCGATGCCCGCCGACGTGCCGCCGCAGATGATCGAGATCGAAGCCGTCGGGGCGATCGCCAGCTTGTGCGAGAAGCGCTCCATCGAGCCACGATCAGCGGCGTCGGGGCAGGGGCCCTTCTCCTGGCCGATCGCGATGCTGGCCTTGTCGGCCTCGCGGCGCAGGTGCTTGAACATTCGCATGTTCCAGCTCTTGGCCAGGGCGCTTTCGAACGGAACGTTCTGGCTTTGCAGGAACGAGTGGAAGCCCATCAAGCCCAGGCCCACCGAGCGCTCGCGCATGGCGGCGTAGACGGCGGTCGAGGCGGCGTCGGGCGCACGGTCGATGAAGTCCTGCAGGACGTTGTCGAGGAAGCGCATGACGTCCTCGATGAACGTCGGGTGGTCGCGCCACTCCAGGAAGGTCTCGGCGTTGACCGATGACAGGCAGCAGACGGCGGTGCGCTCGTTGCCCAGGTGGTCGGTGCCGGTGTGCAGCATGATCTCGCTGCACAGGTTCGACTGGCGCACCTTCAGGCCCAGCTCGCGCTGGTGAGCCGGCATGGCGTTGTTCACGCTGTCGGAGAACACCAGATAGGGCTCGCCGGTCTGCAGGCGCAGTTCCAGGACCTTCTGCCACAGGGCGCGGGCGTCCACCTCGCGCAGGACCTCGTTGGTCTTGGGCGAGCGCAGGCCGAACTTCTTGCCGTCACGCACCGCGAACATGAATTCGTCGGTGATGTTGATGCCGTGGTGCAGGTTCAGGGACTTGCGGTTGAAGTCGCCCGACGCCTTGCGGATCTCGAGGAACTCTTCGATTTCCGGGTGGTGGATGTCCAGATAGACGGCGGCCGAGCCGCGACGCAGCGAGCCTTGGCTGATCGCCAGGGTCAGCGAGTCCATCACGCGGATGAAGGGGATGATGCCCGAGGTCTGGCCCTGGCCCTTGACCTTTTCGCCGATCGAACGGACGCCGCCCCAGTAGGTGCCGATGCCGCCGCCGTTGGCCGCCAGCCAGACGTTCTCGTTCCAGACGCTGAGAATACCGTCCAGGCTGTCGTTGACGGCGTTCAGGAAGCAGCTGATCGGCAGGCCGCGATCGGCGCCGCCGTTCGACAGCACCGGCGTGGCCGGCATGAACCACAGGCGGCTCATATAGTCATAGACGCGCTGGGCGTGGTCGGCGTCGTCGGCGAAGGCCGTCGAGACGCGCGCGAACATGTCCTGGTAGCTTTCGCCCGGCAGCAGGTAGCGGTCTTCCAGCGTGGTCTTGCCGAAGTCGGTCAGCAGGGCGTCGCGCGAGCGGTCGACCTCGACCTTGCGCACGAGGGCCAGCTGAGGCCGCTTGGCGGGCTTGATCGCCGCCAGTTGCGCCTCTTTACGGATGGTCGTCTTCGCCGCTTCACTGCCGTTCATGACCAAATTCCATTGCTCAATCAGCGTGTTCCGGAGAAGGGTTTCACCCTGCCCAGCCGCTATATCTTGTGGCTGAGGTGCCCCCTCAGCCCAGATATGGGGCCACAGTGGTGAATGACTCGTCAACGGTGTTGGGCTGAGTTTTTCGTTAACAAGCTGTGAACGGCTCGAACTTGTGAGGCAGGATCAAGGGGTTGCAAGGACCAACTTTTTTCACCCGCGACGGAGGGTCGCAAGGCGCCCCTGGACATCCGCCCCCGGACGAGCGGCGTTCGCTCACAAGGTGACCACAAGATGTTGGGGCGGAGGGGCGGAGTATGATCCGTCGAGCCGGCCATTACCCTCGTCATCCCGGCCGAATCCCGGCCTTGAGCCGGGGGAAGAGCCGGGACCCAGGGGCGGCGCGCATGGCGTTTCGTCACCCCCTGGGTCCCGGATAGCCTCTTCGAGGCTTCCGGGATGACGAGGTTTCCTAAGCTTGGCGATTCTCAGCCCAGCATGACCTCGGCGATCTGCACCGCGTTCAGGGCCGCGCCCTTGCGCAGGTTGTCGCCGACGACGAACAGGGCCAGGCCATGCTCGACGGTCGGGTCCGGACGCACGCGGCCGACGAAGACCGGATCCTGGCCGGTGGCGGCCAGGGGATTCGGGACGGCGTCCACGACGACGCCCGGCGCCTGGCCCAGCAGCTCAAGCGCCTCGGCGACCGAGACCGGACCATCGAATTCAGCGTTGATCGACAGGGAGTGGCCGGTGAAGACCGGCACGCGCACGCAGGTGCCGCTGACCGGCAGGCCGGGCAGCTCGAGAATCTTGCGGCTCTCGTCGCGCAGCTTCAGCTCTTCCTCGGTGTAGCCGTCCTCGCCCAGCACATAGTTCAGCGGCACGACATTGTAGGCCAGCGGCACGGCCCACTTGCGGGGCTGCGGCAAGGGGGCGGCGTCGGGCGAGCGGGCCAGGCCGTCCAGGTCGCCAGCCGCGCCGGCGCGCAGCTGCTCGGACAGCACCTCGATGCCCTCCATGCCGCCGCCCGAGGCCGCCTGGTAGGTGCTGACGGTCAGGCGCTTCAGCCCCGCCTTGTCATGCAAAGGCTTCAGCACCGGCATGGCGGCCATGGTGGTGCAGTTGGGGTTGGCGACGATGCCCTTGGGGATGGTGTTCAGCGCGTGCGGGTTCACCTCGGCCACCACCAGCGGAACGTCCGGGTCGCTGCGCCAGGCCGAGCTGTTGTCGATCACCACGGCGCCCGCCGCAGCGGCCTTGGGGGCCAGCTCGCGCGAGGTCGAGCCGCCGGCTGAGAAGAACACGATATCCAGCCCGGCGAAGTCGGCGGTCGCGGCGTCCTCGACCACGATCTCTTGGCCCTGGAAGTCGATCTTGCTCCCAGCCGAGCGCGCCGAGGCGAACAGGCGCAAGCTCGCCAGCGGGAAATCCCGCTCGGCCAGCAGCTCGCGCATCATGCCGCCGACGAGGCCCGTAGCGCCGACGACGCCGACGTGGGGCGGATTGGTACGGGAAAACTTGAAGCTCACGGTCTTGCGTCTCCTGAAAGGTGCGGAGCGCGGGGAGCTAGAGGTCTCTGGATGTGAGAACCGCCCCGCGCATCGGCGGGGCTGGTTGCGGGATGCTCGCTAGTGCGCGCGCACGCCCGACCACGCCCCGCCGCAGCGGGTCGTTTTCGGGGTAATAATTTTGGTCGCGCGGACTTGCATCGGCGGCGCTTCTAGCGAGGAAGCGCCGCCGCGTAAAGAGCGGTTTTGGGGAAGGGTGTTGCGGTGGGGGAGGTTTGCGGCGCGCGGAGGGGCATGAATGTGCGCTGGGCGGCCCGCCCGCCTTCCCCCGCGCCGGAAAATCCGGGCAGGATGTCGGACGCGGCGCGCTGGGTTCGTCCTTCGAGCGTCACGCCGCCCGGAGATCGTCCCCATGCTTCCCATGCCGCCCATCCTGACCGCCTTTCGCCAATCGCCCGATCGCGGCCGAGGCCTGGCGCGCGACATGCAGGTGCGTTGGGCGCTGGAGGAGGTGGGCCAGCCCTACGACACGCGGCTGGTGACGTTCGACGAGATGAAGGCGCCCGCGCACCTGGCTTTGCATCCGTTCGGCCAGATCCCGACCTATGAGGACGGCGACCTGGCCCTGTTCGAGTCCGGGGCGATCGTGCTGCGCATCGCCGAACGCCATGCGGGCCTCTTGCCCGCCGACCCGGACGCGCGCTCGCGAGCGATCATGTGGCTGTTCGCGGCCCAGGCCACCCTGCAGCCGCCGATCATCGAGCTGGAGATGGCTTCCTTGGTCGAGCGCGATGCGCCGTGGTTCGAGGCCCGCCAGCCGATGCTGGAACAGCGCGTCCGCGACCGCCTGGGCCAGCTGTCGGCGCGGCTGGGGGAGGCCGAGTGGCTGGACGGGGATTTCAGCGCCGGCGACCTGCTGATGGTCACGGTCCTGCGCCGCCTGGGCTCGGCGCGGCTGCTGGACGCCTACCCGAATCTCGCCGCCTACGTCGCCCGCGCCGAGGCGCGGCCAGCGTTTACGCGGGCGTTCGCGGATCAGCGGGCGGTGTTCGAGGCGGCCACGAAATCCCTCTCTCTTTGAGAGAGGGAGGGGCCCACGCCCAAGGCGTGGGAGCAACCATGTCATTGTGCGGGTCGAGTGCGCCAGGGGCGTTGCTGACGGAGGATTAGGTTCGCCGCCTCTATGAGCTTTCGCATGATGGCGACAAGGACGAGCTTAGGAGGCTTGCCCTTTGAGCGCAGTCGTTCGGCGAAGGCCCTGAAGCCTGTATCGACGCGCTTTGCGGCCAGTGCGGCGATGTAGACAAGACGCCTGGGGCGAGAGCGCCCGCCCTGGATGAAGCGCTGGCCTTTGTGTTGGCCGCTTTCGCTGTCGAACGGCGCAACGCCGAGCAGGGCGGCGGCCTTTCCTGGCTCCAGGGCGCCAAGCTCGGGCATGCGGATCAGGACGGCGACGGCCACGACCGGCCCAAAGCCCGGCAGGCTTCGCAGCAGCGCCAGACGTTGGGCCAAGTCGGGATGAACCGCCACCAGGGCCAGGATGTCCTTAAGCAGCCGAGCCTTCAGGTTTTCCAGAGAACGGATCCGAGCCTGATAGCTGCGGATGATGTCCTTCAGCGTCACGTGCTCCAGATAGGTCTTCATCTGGGCGGCCTGATCGCTCATCTGCTCGTAGGCCGTCAGGCGCTCGGCTAGCTGGCTCAAGCGAGGATCGCTGGCGGCCCTGACCGCGTCGACCTGCGCCGTCGCCGCAGCGATCAGCGCCGCATCGAGACGGTCGTTCTTAGCCTTCATGCGCTTGAGACGCGCGAACAGCCGAACCTCCAGAGGCTGATGCATCACCACCTCTAGACCCGCAAAGCCCATGGCCTCACGCACCGCCCGTTCGTAGCCTCCGGTCGCTTCCAGCCCAACGCGCGTGACGCCGTGCGACTTCAGCCAATCCAGCAAGCTTCCGATCCCGGCCGGGCTATTGTTGATCACCAACGTCTCGCTCCGGCCATAAAGCGCCACGTCGAGGCGACCCTTCCCCACATCAATCCCGGCGATGATCGTGTTAAGCTTACACCGTTCCATGTCCCGTCCTTGTGCTTGCGGACCCTGTCGTCCCTGCAACCATCCGGGTCTTGAAACGTCGACGAGGGCCCAGCTCCCACGCAGCCCCTAACGGCTCAGGGTGAAACGGCCTCTCTCCGACCGTCCGCCTGGCGCGCCAACGCCGGGCGGACCTTCCGGACACCCACGCCTAACATCCCATCGGCAAACAAGGGTGAGGGGTTTGGGTCTTTCGGGCGCGAGGCGCGGTTGGGGCGGCAAGGTTCGTGGGAGGGGCTTCAAGTAGAGGGTGAAACCTCTCACCCTCCCACCGCTTCGCGGCGGGCCCCTCCCTCTCTCACAGAGAGAGGGGTTCGTTACGCGCCTTCTCCCCCGGAGAAGGAGCCCTCCCTAAATCTCACGGCGAGACGATCGCAGGGCTGGTCGGGTTGCCAAGGCATGCCCTCGGGCCGGCGAAGCCGGTCCCGGGGGACGGCCCTCGGGGCGGCCGCCGCGCGGCGACGCGGAGCGTCGTCCTTGACTGACCTGCTCAGCCCTGCACGCTCCAGCCTCCAAGAGATTTAAGGATCGCACCCGACCGGGGTTCGGTGCTTAAAAGCTAAAACTCTACATGTTGCCGTGCCGTTGAACTATTTTTCAGTATTTACGGATGCGGCTGACTTTCTGGCTGCTCCGCGCTTTCTGTCTTCGACAAATTGGATCTTATCGTGTGGTAGTTCGCCGTATATTTCATCGGCCAAAATATCGAGGCCGATTGTTTGGTCTACAATCGCGTTTACCAGGTGGAATAACTTTGTCGCACTGGCCAAGTCGTCATTGGAGTTAATAGTGCCCAAATGAACGCTGTCGTTGGTAATTATGCGTACCGCGTCGCACATTTTTTGGACGCGCTCCGGCATTCCTCGGTCGACGAGCGTTTGAATGCCATCGTTTGGCTTCACCGCTTCGCCCACCAAATGATTGATCAACTTCTCTAAGGCCACTCTGACGAGCGCTGCCGCGCCGCGTGGCGAAAGCTGCAAAATAGAGCATGCTTCAACAAAGTCGGCCTTTATCGCCGCAGGCATGTGAATATGCGGCTTAATATCGGGCGTAAATTTCGGCCAAATTAAGCGTGTCCCAATCCAAATTGCAGCCTCACTACAGCTATAGCACTTCGATATGCTTATGTTTTGAACAGGTATATTTCCCTGGCTATGAATGTTCGGGCTGGGGGTACCGAGTGTGACGCTGGGCGCCATTCCGAAGGCGGCGTCGCTGGCGGGGGAAGGCTGCTGCTTGTGAATATCTGATCGCGACGGAGCCCGGTTCGCGGCGTAGCAGTTGAACCAGCTCTGGTGTGCCTCCACGCCACAGTTTGGACAGCTAAAGCCAGATTTCCAGAGCGTCGGGGGCGAAGTCATGGCTCAACTATGCCTAAACGCGGTTGGATTTCTACTGCGGTTCCCGGCCCCTCACCCCTGCGCCCCCAGCCTCTCCCACCCGTCGAAGAACGGGAACCGCTCCGCCCAGAAGCCCGCCAGCCTCGGATCACCATCCACCCGCTTCACCACCTCCGCCATCCGCGGCGCGGCCTCGTAGAACCGCACGCGCCTTGGCCCCCAGCGGCTGACCACCGTGACGTAGAGGTCGAGCACGCTGAGCTCATCGCCCAGCAGATACCGCCCCCCAATCTTCTCGCTAAAAGGCGTGATCTGGCTCTCCATCATCCGCCAGCAGTCCAGGATCCGCTCGGCGGTCGCGGCCTTGATCCGCGCCTGGACCTCCGGGTCGGGCCCGCCCAGGCGCGAGGGATCGTCGCGCACCCAGAACAGCGAATAGATCGAGGCCGGGATGAAGGTCATCCAGCGCAGGAACTGGGCTCGCGCCGGGTCGTCGAGCGCGGGGCCAAGGCGCGCGGCCGGATAGCGGTCGGCCAGCCAGATCAGGATGGCGGCGCTTTCGGTGATGGTTTCGCCGTCCGGGGTGACCAGGGCGGGAATCTGCTTAAGGGGATTGATCGCGGCGACCTTGGCCGTTTGCGCCTCGCCCTCCCAGGTCGGGGCCTCGATCACCGCATAGGGCAGGCCGATCAAGGACATAGCCGCCTCGACGGGCACGCCGCCCGATCCGAGGGCGCTAAAAATCGTGAACGGTTTTTCCACAGATCCTCCCCTATGTTGTGCTAGCGACCCATTGTCACACTAGATGTGGTGGGTCAGTATGAGCGTGCGTCGGGCGTCGGCCTGCCGTAGCCTAGCCTAAACCGCCCGCTCGATTCTCGCTCTACCGAGGCCCCGTCATGTCCGCTCCGTCGTCGCTGATCCTGCCTGGCCTGATGACCCCCTCGGGCGGCTACAAGCCGTTCCGCTATCCCTGGGCCTACGACTTCTGGAAGAAGCAGCAGCAGGTCCACTGGATGCCCGAAGAGGTGCCGCTGGGCGAGGACCTCAAGGACTGGGCCGTCAAGCTGAACGACAAGGAACGGAACCTGCTGACGCAGATCTTCCGCTTCTTCACGCAGTCCGACGTCGAGGTGCAGGACAACTACATGGAGCGCTACGGTCGGGTGTTCAAACCGACCGAAGTGAAGATGATGCTGGCCTCGTTCGCGAACATGGAGACGATCCATATCGCGGCCTACGCCCTGCTGCTCGAAACCATCGGCATGCCCGAGACCGAGTTCTCGGCGTTCATGGAATACGAGGCCATGAAGGCCAAGCACGACTACATGCAGACCTTCGGCGTCGACTCGAACGCCGACATCTGCCGCACCCTGGCCATGTTCGGCGGCTTCACCGAAGGCCTGCAGCTGTTCGCCTCGTTCGCGATGCTGATGAACTTCCCGCGCTTCAACAAGATGAAGGGCATGGGCCAGATCGTCTCGTGGTCGATCCGCGACGAGAGCCTGCACTGCGACGGCATCATCAAGCTGTACCACGCCTTCAACAAGGAAACCGGCGCGGTGACCAAGGCCGTGGCCGACGACATCGTCGACTGCTGCAAGACCGTGGTCGGCATGGAAGACAACTTCATCGACCTGGCCTTCGAGGCCGGCGACATCCAGGGCATGACCCCGGACGACATCAAGGCCTACATCCGCTTTGTCGCTGACTGGCGTCTGCGCCAGCTGCACCTGCCCGAAGTGTACGGCGTGAAGGAAAACCCGCTGCCCTGGCTGCAGTCGCTGCTGTCGGGCGTCGAGCACGCCAACTTCTTCGAAGCCCGCGCGACCGAATATTCCAAGGCCGCGACGCGTGGCCAATGGCATGGCGCCGAGGGCGTCTGGACCAGCTTCGACGAGATGATGAAGAAGCGCACGGACCTGACGCCGGCGCAATAAGAGCCCCTTTCTGGGGGCTGAGTGAGGGGCGGGACTTGGCGCAGGCCAGGTCCCGCCCTTCGTCGTTGTGGGTCGGGCTCGGGCTCGAAAGGCGTGTACGTACAAAAACGCGCTGGCGTCAGGACGGCTTCCTTGTTTCGGTTGGCGGCGATCGGGGCTTGCCTGCGGCTCCGGAACGCCAGAGACCTTAGGATGATGAAGCGCCAGCCCAAGAAGTCGGAGACCCTGCAGGTTCGTCTGCCCCACGGCATGAAGCGCGACTTCATGCAGCGGTGCGAGGACGAGAACCGGCCGGCGAGCGACGTGCTGCGCAACTTCATCGAAGGCTATCTGGCGGGTCCGGTGGAAATGCTCACATCGGAGAGAGCCGTCATGATCCGCAGAACCTTCGTCTATCCCGTCGCCGCGGCGGCGGCCCTGTTGGGCGCCGTCCTGGTGCTGACGCCCCAGAGCAGCCAGGCCAGCAGCCTGCGCGGCGACTTCGCCGCCATGGACGCCGACAAGGACGGCTTCATCGCCTTGAGCGAGTACAGGCCGCCCGAGGATGGCGTGACCTATTCTCAGCGGACGGCGATACCCGAGCCGTCCAAGCCGGCGGCCAAGGGCTGGCGGCTGGCCGAGAACAGCAACGCTGGGACGTTCCGCAGCCTGGACAGCGATGGCGATGGCAAGCTCAGCTTCGAGGAATACCGGCTGATGCGGGTCGGGGCGGCGA
This sequence comes from Caulobacter sp. BP25, assembly GCF_002737755.1. Classification (GTDB taxonomy): domain Bacteria; phylum Pseudomonadota; class Alphaproteobacteria; order Caulobacterales; family Caulobacteraceae; genus Caulobacter. The sequence continues at coordinate 229,266 of NZ_PEGH01000017.1, read as the reverse complement.
TGGCCATTGTCCGCCTGGGCGACCGCGACGCCGATAAGCGCCTGACCCGGGCCGAGTATGTCGCGGCGGTCACGATCCCGGACGCGGCCCTGGCCCAGATCAAGACCAAGACGCCCGACGCGCTGGTCGACGCCGCCGTCGCGGGGATGCGCAAGAAGGCCGATGCGCGGTTCGGTGCGCTGGACCTCGACCACGACGGCCTCCTGACGCTGGAGGAGATGACGCCCGCCTGACGACGGCGCCGGGGCGGAGGTCCGTATCCGCTCCGGCCCGGCTCGCCGCCAGGAAGTGCGTGACCGCAGGGCGATGGCGAACTAGAGCGTGACGCCGAAAGTGGGAACCGGTTTCGGCACGGGTCACGCTCTAAGTGTTTGATTTAGAGCCTTGTTATCGCGTCAAAACGATTTCGTTTTGACGCGCAAGGCTCTAGGAGAGGCCCGGCCTTCAAGGACGGAGCTTTGACATGACGACCATCGCGGTGATCGGCCCGGGCGCCGTCGGCGGAACCGTGGCAGCCTGGCTGGCCCAGAATCCGGCCCACGTGGTGACCGTCTGCGTCCGCACCCCGTTCGAGAGCCTGGCGGTCGAGACGCCGGAGGGCTCGATCTCGGCGACCCCGCGCGTGGCGGCCTCGCCCGCAGGCCTCTCGCCCGTCGACTGGGTGCTGGTGACGACCAAGACCTATGACACCGACGCCACCTGGGCGTGGCTGGACGTCCTGGTCGGACCGGACACCCGCGTGGCGATCCTGCGCAACGGCGTCGAGCACACCGCGCCCTTCGCGAGCCGGATCGCCGCCGAGCGGCTGGTCCCGGCGGTGGTCGATATCCCGGCCGAGCGCTCGGCGCCCGGGCGGGTGCTGCAGCGGCGCAACGGCTGGATCAAGGTTCCCGCCGGACAGGCTGGGGAGGCTTTCGCGGCTCTCTTCGCCCATACGCCGATCGAGCTGCAGGTGGTCGACGACTTCGTCACCGAAGCCTGGAAGAAGCTGGCGCTGAACTGCGCCGGGGCGGTCAACGCCCTGGTCCTCAAGCCTGCCGGGATCGCCCATGACGAGGGCGCGGCGCAGGTGATGCGCAGCCTGGTGCGCGAGTGCGTGGCGGTGGGCCGGGCCGAGGGCGCGGACCTTTCGGAGGACCTGGCCGACCAGGTGATCGCCGGCTATCGCGCCGCCGACCCGGACGGGGTCAATTCGCTGTACGCCGACCGCGCCGCCGGCCGGCCTATGGAGCTGGACGCCCGCAACGGCGTAATCGTCCGCAACGGCGCGGCGCACGGCATCGCCACGCCCGCCAACGCCATGGTCGTGGCGCTGTTGAACGCGGCTGCCGGTTAGGCGCTGTGGCCTACGGCTGGTCCTTCTTGGGGATCAGCGCGATCTGCTCAGGGGTCAGCTTGGTGATCGTCTTGGCCCGGATCGGGATGGCGACGCCAAAGCCGTCCGACACCCGCAGATCCAGGTCCAAGGGGCTGCAGACGCTGTCCACGCCTCGGACGATCGAGACCAGATGCGAGCCCGGCCAGGTCAGCTGGTTGGAGCCATAGGCCAGATCAACCTTATAGACGTCCTTGCCCCGCACCTTCAGGTACAGGGTGTCCTTGTCGGGAGCCGACCAGCCGCGCCAGTCGGACAGGTAGAAGCATTGGCGAGCGGGCTTGATCGGCTTGGCGGCGGTCGGGGTCTCCTGGGCGGCCGCGACTCCGGCCAGCGACAGGGGGACCGCGATGGCCAGGCCGACCAGCGCGGCGCGCGCGATATGGGCGATCTTGCTCATGACGTCGTCCTCAAAAGTCCCTCGCCGTTGAGATTGGTCCTCGCCGGGGGGCTGTCAAGTTTTTGCTGCCTGTGGAGTCGCGCACGGAAAAACGGCCCGCCTCCGGTGTGGAAGCGGGCCGTTATGGTTCAAGAGCGGCAAAGGGCCATCAGGCCCTGGTGAAGGCTGCCTAGGGGCGAGCTTTCGTCAGCGCGGCGGCTTGTTGCGGCGTCAGCTTGGTGATGGCCTTTGCCTTGAGCAGCATATTCATCCCGGAGGCGTTTTCCACGCGCAGCTCGATGTCTTGCGGTGAGCAAATGCGATCCACGCCGCGCCCCACGGAGGCCAAGCTATAGCCCGGCTGGGTCAGCCCCTGGAAGCCATGAGCGAGGTCCACGCGATAGACATCGTTCGTGCGGCTGGTGACGTAGAGCGTATCCTTGTCGGCGGCCGACCAACCGCGCAAGGCCGAGCGCGCGAGGCATTCTTGCGAAGGCGTGCTCGTTTCCCTGGCGGCCGCGGCGCCCGAGAGCGTCAGCGAGGCCGCGATGCCCAGTCCAACGAGGACGGTAGTGGTGATCTTGCTCACGACGGTCTCCCTCAGGATGATCTAGAATTGAGAATGGCCCCACGTACAACTAAGTCAAGTCTCTTGAAGGCTTGCGCCGTAAGGCAAACGGCCCGCTTCCGGTTTGGAAGCGGGCCGTCTCCTGGCTTCGATGCGAAGGGCGATCAGGCCTTCGCGGCCTGGCTCTCGCCATCGGGTTCGATGTCGTCCAGCTCGCCCTCCCACTTGGCGACCACGGCGGCGGCGACGCTGTTGCCGACGACGTTGGTGGCGCTGCGGCCCATGTCCAGCAGGTGGTCGACGCCCAGGACCAGGGCGATCCAGGCCTCCGGCAGGCCGAAATAGGTGAGGGTGGCCATGATCACCACCAGCGAGGCGCGCGGCACGCCGGCGATGCCCTTGGAGGTCACCATCAAGAGCAGCAGCATGAAGATCTGTTGCTGGACCGTCAGCTCAACCCCGTGCGCCTGGACGATGAACATCGTGGCGAAGGTGCAGTACAGCATCGAGCCGTCGAGGTTGAACGAGTAGCCCAGCGGCAGCACGAACGAGACGATGCGGCGGCGCACGCCCACCTTGGGCAGGTTGTCCAGGATGCGCGGATAGGCCGCTTCGGAGCTGGCGGTCGAGAAGGCCAGCAGGGTCGGGTCGCGGATCACGCCGAACAGCGGGATCACGCGCTTGCCCAGCACCAGCAGGCCGGCGAGGAACAGCAGGGCCCACAGCACGCCCATGGTGGCGTAGAAGCCCAGCACGAACTTGCCGTAGGTGGCCAGCATCGACAGGCCCTGGGTGGCGATGGTCGAGGCCAGGGCGGCGAAGATGGCCAGCGGGGCCAGCTTCATGACGAAGCCGGTGACCTTCAGCATGATCTGGGCGGCCTGCTCGACCAGCTCCAGAACCTGCGGGGCCTTGTCGTCCAGCGCCGCGACGGCGGTGCCGACAAACAGCGAGAAGACGACGATCTGCAGAATCTCGTTCTTGGCCATGGCGTCGAAGATCGAGGTCGGCACCAGGTGGGTGATGAAGCCCTTCAGGGTGAAGGCGTCGGTCGAGGCCGTGGTCTTCATCGCCACATCGACATGGGCCATGTTCAGGCCTGCGCCCGGATCCAGCAGGTGGACCATCAACAGGCCCAGCACCAGCGACACGGCCGAAGCGCCGATGAACCAGGTCATGGTCTTGGCGCCGATCCGGCCCACCGCAGCGGCGTCCTCCATGTGCGCGACGCCGGCCACCAGAGTCGTAAAGACCAGCGGCGCGATGATCATCTTGATCAGGCGCAGGAAGATGTCGGTGATGATCGACAGGTTTTCCGCGGCCGACTTGGCGCCGGCCGGTTCTAGAAACTGGTTGCAACCCCAGCCGACCAGCACCCCGAGGACCATCGCGCCGATGATCAGATAGGCGAAGCGTTTGTTCATTCGGTCCCCCTGGCGCCCTCGCCAAGCTCGGCGGGCGTCGACGGTGTGTCTGTTTGCGAAGAGAACGACGCGCGAGAACGGTCCCGCCGCCATACGCCCCCTTCTTGAGCAATTGCGCCCTTGTGGCCGACGCGAGCGGCTTCGTCCATGCTCTTGAGCTTGCGGCCCGCGGCTTGTCTCGCGTTCAGCGGGATAAACAGGCTGCGGCTTGCTTAAGCGGAAGGCTTCGAGGCGCCCAAAGCGCACGCTAAGTAATAAATCATTCCCATTTGGCGAGGCCGGTGTCTCGCCAATGTCGCGGAACGTCGCTATAAGGCGTCATGTCAAACCAAGAAAAAGCAATCGCCGTCGTCGAACGGCTCAATGACGAATACGAACGCGCCGTCGGCGTCCTGCGCGACGCGCTCCGCGCCTATCTCGAAAACGGAACGCGTCCCGACCCGCAAGCGCGGTTCGATGGCAGCTTCGCCTATCCCGAGCTTCGGCTGACCTATGATCCCGAGGCGCTGCCGCCCAAGCTGGCCCGTTCCTACGCCCGCGTCTCTCGACCGGGGGTCTATTCGACCACGGTCACCAAGCCGGCCCAGTTCAAGGACTATCTGGTCGAGCAGCTGAGCCTTCTGATGGACGATTTTGACGTCGAGATCGAGGTTGGCCGCTCGCGTCAGGAGATCCCCTATCCCTACGTGCTGGACGCCACGATCGACCTGAACCAGGCCGACGTGCGCAGCGAGGACATCGCCCGCTTTTTCCCGACCACGGATCTGGCCTTCATCGGCGACGAGATCGCCGACGGCGTCTGGAGCCCGGCGCTGGAGGAGACGCGGCCGCTGTCGCTGTTCGACGGACTGCGCACCGACTTTTCGCTGGCGCGCCTGAAGCACTATACCGGCGCCCCGGCTGAGGACGTCCAGCAGTTCATCCTGTTCACGAACTACCATCGCTATGTCGACGAGTTCGTGCGCTGGGGCATTGACCAGCTGAAAAAGCCCGACAGCCCCTACACGGCCCTGTCGTGCTCGGGCGGGGTGACGATCACCGCCAATACGGTCAATCCCGAGATGGCGGTGGCGGAGTCGGCCTGGCGCAAGCACCAGATGCCCGCCTATCACCTGATGGCGCCGGGCGGCTCGGGCGTGACCCTGGTCAATATCGGCGTCGGTCCCTCCAACGCCAAGACGATCTGCGACCACCTGGCGGTCCTTCGCCCGCAGGCCTGGCTGATGATCGGCCACTGCGGCGGCCTGCGCGACACCCAGACCATCGGCGACTACGTCCTGGCCCACGCCTATCTGCGCGACGACCACGTGCTGGACGCGGTGCTGCCGCCGGAAATCCCGGTCCCGTCGATCGCCGAGGTGCAGCGCGCCCTCTATGACGCGGCCAAGGCGATCAGCGGCGATAGCGGCGACCAGCTGAAGAAGCGCCTGCGCACCGGCACCGTCGTCACCACCGACGACCGCAACTGGGAGCTTCGCCACAGCCTGTCGGCCCTGCGCTTCAACCAGAGCCGCGCGGTGGCGATCGACATGGAAAGCGCGACCATCTCGGCCCAAGGCTACCGCTTCCGGGTGCCGTACGGGACGCTGCTGTGCGTGTCCGACAAGCCGCTGCATGGCGAGATCAAGCTGCCCGGCCAGGCCAACGCCTTCTACGAGCGCGCGATTAGCCAGCACCTGCAGATCGGGATTCTGGCGTGCCAGCTCCTGTACGCCGAAGGCCCGAACCTACACTCGCGCAAGCTGCGGGCCTTCGACGAGCCGCCGTTCAGATAATCGGCACGCTCAGCAGGCCCCCACCGGATCGCTGCGCGATCGTCCGCCCCCAGCGGGGGCGGAAGGTGATCCTTCTTCCCCCTCTGGGGGAGGAGGGCCGCAGGCCCGGAGGGGGCGAGTAGTCGCCTACCCCTCCGCCCAGGCCTTGATCAGCTGGTGGGCGATCGCCAGGGCCGGTGGGGCGAAGAGGCCGTCCTCGAACTCGCCCTTCATCAGGCGGATCGCCTCTTCCTTGGTGAACCAGCGGACCTCTTCCAGCTCGGTCTGGTCCGGCGCGGCCTTGTCGCTGTCGACGTCGGCGGTCATGCCGATCATCAGAGAGGACGGCCATGGCCAAGGCTGACTGGAGTGGTAGCGCACGGCGGTCGCCTTCAGGCCGGCCTCTTCCTCCAGTTCGCGCGCGCAGGCCTCTTCCATGGTCTCGCCGGGTTCGATGAAGCCGGCCAGGGCCGAGAACATCCCTGGCGGCCACGCGGCCTGGCGGCCCAACAGGCACTTGCCGTCATGAACAGCCAGCATGATCGCCACCGGGTCGGTGCGCGGGAAGTGCTCGGCGTCGCAGGCGGGGCAGACGCGCTTCCAGCCGCCGTCGGCGACCTCGGTCTTCTGGCCGCAGGCGCTGCACCAGCGATGGCGGCGGCGCCATTCGAACATCGACTTAGCCGTGGCCAGGATGCCGGCGTCGGCCGGCGGCATGCTGGCCGCCGCGCCGCGAAGCTCCTCGAAGCGGCCCAGCCCCTGCAGCGGCCCCTCGGCCGGATCGGCCGGGCCCTCGATATCGACCGCGAAGACCGCGATGTCCTTCCAGAGGCCCATGTACAACAGCTTTTCCGAGCCGCCGGCCAGGTCCTGGGCCATGTCGGCGCGCAGATAAGCGATCTGCACGCCCTTGGGCTTGCCGTCGGCGTCCAGAATGTCCTCGACCAGCGGCTTGCCGTTCCATAGCGCCACGGCCAGCGATTCAGGATCGGCCAGCTTTTCGGCGAGGAAGGCCGCATCGCCCCGTCGCTCGCTGTCGCGGTTCAGGGGGTTGCCGGCGAAGGTGTTGGTGATGATCGAGAGGGCCATAAGTGACTCTCTAGCGCGGCCTTTGGGAATCGTCAGCCTTGCATCCTTCGCGATGAGTCGCGATATAGGCCTCGGAGATCGGCTCGGACGAAGTCCTCGCCAACCTGGTCAGGGCCGGAAGGCAGCAGCCACAACGAGATCCCCTTCGGGTCGCTGTCCGGTCTCCACCTTCCCAAAATCCCCTATAATCCAAGACAAATCTGTCAGCAGATGTGCGTCCTGGCAGGCGCGAGGCTTTTGCTGCGCCCTTCGCCCCACTACACTGATGGCCATGGCCGATCACGACGATCTCTCGACCGATTCCGCGCCGCCGTGGGACGAAGAGCCCGCTGAACGCGACGAGAACACCGCCGACATCTTCGGCGGACCTCCGGCCGCGCCGGTCGCGGCGGCGGAAGAGGCGCGTCCGCTCGTCCAGGATCCGCCCGCCGAGACCGGCGACGCCTACACCGTGCTGGCGCGCAAGTACCGCCCGCGCACCTTCGAGGACCTGATCGGCCAGGAGGCCATGGTCCGCACCCTGGCCAACGCGTTCTCCACGGGCCGCATCGCCCACGCCTTCATGCTCACCGGCGTTCGCGGGGTCGGCAAGACCACGACCGCCCGCCTCCTGGCCCGGGCGCTCAACTACGAGACCGACACCGTCAAGGGCCCCTCGGTCGACCTGACCACCGAGGGCTACCACTGCCGCTCGATCATCGAGGGCCGGCACATGGACGTGCTGGAGCTGGACGCCGCCAGCCGCACCAAGGTCGACGAGATGCGCGAGCTGCTGGACGGGGTGCGCTACGCCCCGGTCGAGGCGCGCTACAAGGTCTACATCATCGACGAAGTGCACATGCTGTCGACGGCGGCGTTCAACGCCCTGCTGAAGACGCTGGAAGAGCCGCCGCCGCACGCCAAGTTCATCTTCGCCACCACTGAGATCCGCAAGGTCCCGGTGACGATCCTGTCGCGCTGCCAGCGCTTCGACCTGCGCCGGGTCGAGCCGGACGTGCTGGTCAAGCACTTCGACCGCATCTCGGCCAAGGAAGGCGCGCGGATCGAGATGGACGCCCTGGCCCTGATCGCCCGCGCGGCCGAGGGCTCGGTGCGTGACGGTCTTTCGCTGCTCGACCAAGCCATCGTCCAGACCGAGCGTGGGGCGACGGTCACCACCACGGTGGTGCGCGACATGCTGGGCCTGGCCGATCGGGGCCAGACCATCGCGCTCTACGAGCACGTCATGGCCGGCAAGACCAAGGACGCGCTGGAAGGTTTCCGGGCTCTGTGGGGCTTCGGCGCCGATCCGGCCGTGGTGATGCTCGATGTTCTGGACCACTGCCACGCCTCGGCTGTGTCGAAGGCGCTGGGGCCTGACGCCCTGTCGATGCCCAAGGAGCAGGCCGCGCGCCTGGCCGCCATCGGGGCTCACACCTCGGCCGGCACGTTGTCGCGGCTTTGGCAGATGCTGCTGAAGGCCCATGAGGAAGTCCGCCGCGCCCCCGACGCCATGGCCGCGGCCGAGATGGCCCTGATCCGCCTGTGCTACGCCGCCGACCTGCCCGGTCCGGAAGAGGCGCTGAAAGCCCTGCGTGACGGCGCCCCGATCGGCGGCGGCGGTCCTGGCGGCGGCGTCTCGGTCGGCGGCGGCGGTTCGTCGGGCGGCGCGGCCTCGGCCCACGCCCCGATGACCATGGCCGCGCCCGGCGCCCAGGCCATGCCGGTGGTGGCCTCGTTCGACGACGTGATGGCCCTGATCGCCGCCAAGCGCGACATCGGCCTGCGCCTGGACGTCGAGCAGTATGTCCGCCCGATCAACTTCCGGCCCGGCGCCCTCACCTTCGAGGCCGCCCCCGGCGCGCCTGGAAATCTGGCGGGGCGCCTGGTTCGCTTCCTGAAGGAGCACACCGGCCAGCCGTGGCTGGTGGCGGCCGAGGGCGGCGGCGGGGCCGAAAGCCTGATGGAGCGCCAGAAGCGCGAGGAGCGCGAGGCGCTGGAGCAGATCAAGAAGGATCCGTTCGTCGCCTCGGTGCTGTCGGCCTTCCCCGGCGCCGAGATCGTCGAGATCCGCAAGGTCCTCACGCCTGAGGCCGCGCCGCTGGAGCCGGACGAGGAAGAGGGCTGACAAAGGAAGCTGTCATCCCGGGCCAGCGCAGCGCAGACCCGGGACCACGGCGAGCGCCGGCGTATCCGGCGGTCCCGGCTTTCGCCGGGATGACAAGTAGGTTTGGAGACCAAGACCATGAAAGACCTCGGCGGCCTGATGAAGCAGGCCCAGGCCATGCAACAGAAGCTCCAGGACGCCCAGATGCGCCTGGCCGAGACCACTGTCGATGGCACCTCGGGCGGCGGCATGGTCACCGTCACCCTGATGGGCAATGGCGAACTGGTGCGGGTGCTGATGGACGAGAGCCTGGTGCAGCCGGGCGAGGGCGAGGTGATCGCCGACCTGATCATCGCCGCCCACGCCGACGCCAAGAAGAAGCTCGACGCCAAGCAGGCCCAGCTGATGCAGGAAGCCGCCGGTCCGATGGCGGGCCTGATGGGCGGCCTGCCTGGGATGAAGTTCTAGGGCCCCGCGCTTCAACACCCTCGTCATCCCGGAAGCCTCGAAGAGGCTATCCGGGACCCAGGGGCCGGCGCAGTGTGGTTGCCCCTGGGTCCCGGCTCTCCGCTTCGCTGCGGCCGGGATGACGATAGAATAAATGCTTCGTCGCCGTGCGGCGCGAAGCCGAAAAGGACCTGATGGCCGCCTCCGCCGGACCCGAGATCGAGCGCCTGATCGCCCTGCTGTCCAAGCTGCCGGGGCTGGGACCGCGCTCGGGCCGGCGGGCGGCCCTGGCCCTGCTGAAGAAGCGCGACACCCTGCTCGCGCCGCTGGCCCTGGCCATGGCCGAGGCCCAGGCCAAGGTTCGCACCTGCTCTACCTGCGGCTCGCTGGACGTCACCGACCCCTGCGCCGTCTGCGCCGACGGTTCCCGCGACAGCCGCCTGCTGTGCGTGGTCGAGGAGGTCGGCTCGGTCTGGGCGATGGAGCGCGGCGGCTCGTTCAAGGGCCGCTACCATGTGCTGGGCGGGCTGCTGTCGGCCTTGGACGGCGTCGGGCCCGAGGCCCTGCGGATCGGCGAGCTGGTCGCGCGGGTCGGGGGCGGCGAGGTGGCCGAGGTGATCCTGGCTCTGCCGGCCACGGTCGACGGCCAGACGACCGCGCATTACATCGCCGACCGCCTGGCCCAGACGAACGTGCCGGTGACCATGCTGGCGCGCGGCGTGCCCGTGGGCGGCGACCTCGACTGGCTGGACGACGGCACCATCGCCCAGGCCCTGCGCGCGCGGCGACCGGCCTGACGAAATCCAGTCGACGGGTCGGAAATCCGGCTGACAGTCCCGCTTTCCCGCGCCAAGCTCCTTGCCATCGCGTTGGGACCGCCGACGCGACAGTGGAGGGATAGATTAAATGAGCACGCCCGAGGACAAGGCCCCCGAGGCCGAGATCGAAGCCCCGCACGTCGCCAAGGTCGGCGTGCACGACAAGGGCCACAACGTGACCAGCTTCAACGAGGAGCCGATCAACGGCCTGATCGCCGACATCGCCGACGGCGACGAGTGATCGTTAGGGGCGGCGGCCTTTATGCCGCCGCCGACTCCCGGTAGGAACGGAGCATGAACTTCTCCGATCCGTTTTTGATCCTGGCCCTTGTCTTCGCCCTGGCCGCCGTGGCGCTGGGGCTGTGGGCCGTGAGCGCTCAACGCCGCGCCGCCAAGGCCGAGGCGGAAGCCTGGCTGCTGAACGAGCGCCTGGCCCAGGCCGAGGAGCGCCACCGCCTGCTTGAGGACCAGAGCGCCACCCAGATCGAGCTGATCAAGGCCCAGGCGGCCCAGAGCGCCAACGCGATCGCCGAGCAGTTGATCAAGCGCGCCGACGAGAACGCCAAGAGCCGCGAGCGCCTGGCCGAGGCCCGGCTGGAGGCCCAGCTGAAGCCGGTCGCCGAAACCCTGGCCAAGTTCGAGGCCCAGGTGAACGCCGTCGAGAAGGTCCGCGCCGAGGAGACCGGCGGCCTCAAGGCCCAGATCGCGGCCCTGCTGGAGGCTTCGACCGCCACCCAGGCCGAGGCTCGCAAGCTGTCGGCCGCCCTGCGGCGCGGCGCCGGCGTCCAGGGCCGCTGGGGCGAGCAGACGCTCCGTAACGTGCTTGAGGCCGCCGGCCTCAACAGCCGCTTCGATTTCCAGGAGCAGTTCAGCGTCGACAGCGACGAGGGCCGCCGCCGTCCCGACGTCAAGGTCACCTTGCCGGGCGGCGGCGTGTTCGTGATCGACGCCAAGTGCTCGCTGAACGCCTTCCTCGAGGCGCAGGACGCCACCGACGAGGCGCTGCGCGAGGCGGCCATGGCTCGCCACGCCGCCAGCGTCCGCGCCCACATGCAGGGCCTGTCGTCCAAGGCCTATTGGGACCAGTTCAACGCCGAGGGCTCGCCCGACTTCGTGGCCATGTTCGTGCCGGGCGACGGTTTCCTGGCGGCCGCTCTGGACCGCCTGCCCGAGCTGATGGCCGAGGCCATGGACCGCCGCGTGGTGCTGGTCACGCCCACGACCCTGTTCGCCCTCTGCAAGGCCGTCGCCTATGGCTGGCGGGCCGAAGACCAGGCCAAGAACGCAGCCCGCATCGTCGAGGTCGGCCGCGAGCTCTACAAGCGCGTGTCGGTCATGGGCGCCCACGCCGGCGCCATGGGCAAGGCGCTGGAGAGCGCGGTGGGCAAGTACAACCAGTTCGTCGGCTCTCTGGAGAGCCAGGTCCTGACCCAGGCGCGCCGGTTCGAGGACCTCTCCGTCGACCACGAGGGCAAGAAGATCGACGAGCCCGCGATAGTGGAGCAGGGCGTGCGTCCTCTCACGAAGTTGAGCGCCGAGCCGGCCGTGGGGCAATCTCCCACCTTGACCCTCGGAAATGACGCGCCTACCTGACGAACATCATGGCTATCCGTCGCATCCTCACCGTCGATAACGCCGCCGACCTGGCGGTCCTGAAGAAGATTTCTACCCCGGTGGAGGTCGTCACCGACGAACTGCGCGCCCTGATGGATGACATGCTGGAGACCATGTACGACGCGCCTGGCATCGGCCTGGCCGCCGTGCAGATCGGCGAGCCGGTGCGAGTCATCACCATGGACCTGGCCCGCGAGGGCGAGGAGCCGGCCCCGCGCTACTTTGTGAACCCCGAGATCCTGTCGAGCTCGGAAGAAGCCTTCGTCTACGAGGAAGGCTGCCTGTCGGTGCCGGAGTATTTCGACGAGGTCGAGCGTCCGGCCAAGGTCACCCTGCGCTACTTGAACTACCAGGGCGAGACGGTCGTCGAGGAGGCCGAGGGCCTGTTCGCCGTCTGCATCCAGCACGAGATGGACCACCTGGAAGGCGTCCTGTTCATCGACCACCTCTCGCGCCTGCGCCGCGACCGCGCCATCGCCAAGGTCAAGAAGGCGCGCCGGGCGGCTTAAGGCTGGTCAGCGGCTGATCGTTCGGGAGGCCGCGCTCATGTTCAAGATCCTGGCGGCCAGCCTGGCGATCACCTTCATGGGCGCCGCACCGGCGTCCGCGCCCTATGCGATCAAGTCGGGCCTGTTCCAGGCGGGGGAGGCGGACCTTGGGCTGGAAGCCGCGCCCGGCTCCGAAACCTTTACGATCTTTGCCCCCGGTCCCGAGACCGAGAAATTCAGCAACGGCGTGGTGCTGATCCCGTTCAATGGAAAGCTCTATGCCCAATGGCAGAGTTCGGCACGCGACGAGGACTCGACCGACACCTGGGTCGCGTACAGTGTCAGCGACGACGGTCGCGCCTGGAGCCAGCCCAAGACACTCGCGTCCGCTGGCACAAACGGCCTGATGCGCTCGAGCGGCGGCTGGTGGACGGACGGCCGGACGCTGGTCGCCTACGCCAATGTCTGGCCCGAGGGCTTCCAATCGGGCGCCGGCGGCTACACCGAGTATCGAACCAGTCGGGACGGGCTAACCTGGAGCTCTCCGCGTCGGGTGCTGGGCGTTGACGGCCAGCCGATCGAGGGCGTGATCGAGCAGGATCCCCACCTGATCGACGGGCGGGTATTCACGGCCTTTCATCTGCGGCCGGGCATGATCGCCCAGCCCTTCCACACTGATGATCCCCTGGGCGTCACGGGCTGGACGCAAGGGCGGATGACCAACCTGCCGCGCGACGTCTCGACCGCCGCCGCCCCGCACGAACGCCGCCTCAGCCGCGAGATCGAGCCCAGCCTGTTCCGCCGCGCTGACGGCTGCGTGGTCATGGTGTTCCGCGACGAGGAGCTGAGCTTCCGCCAGTTGGCGTCGGCAAGCTGCGATCGGGGCGCGACCTGGAACACGCCCGTTTTGACCGACATGCCTGACGCGCGCGCCAAGCAGAGCGCCGGCAACCTGCCGGACGGTTCGGCCTATCTGGTCAACGCCCCCAACAGCGCCCGGCCCCGGATCCCCCTGGCCGTGACGGTCAGTCGCGACGGCCGACTCTTCGATCGCAGCTGGAAGCTGCGCGGCCAGGCCGACCTGCAGCCGCTGCGCTTTGAGGGTCAGTACAAGCGGCCCGGCTATCACTATCCCAAGAGCGTGGTCTGGAATGGCTGGCTCTATGTCGGCTACGCCGCCAACAAGGAGGACGTGCAGGTGACGCGCGTTCCCATTGAGGCGCTCAAGTCGCGCTGACGCTCAGAGCCGTTATCGCGTCCGACCTGTCTCCGTCTCATACGGCGTCCCATCCCGATGGCGGTAGCCGCTCTCCCCCTCCCGCAGCACCAGGTCGATATCCGGATAGTCACATCCGTCCTCACCGGGCCGCCGCGACCCCACCTCCAGCAGCAGCACGTCGCGATCCGAACGGTTCTGAAAGCAGTGCCCGTTCGCCACCCCGGCCTTGAAGCCCGCGCAGTCGCCGGCCTTGAGCACCGTCTCGCCGTCATTGTCGACCAGCACCACCTCGCCCTCGACGACCCAGGTGAACTCGTCCTCGGCCGTGTGCCAGTGGCGCTGGCTGGACCATTGGCCCGGCGGCAGGCGCAGCAGGTTGACGCCGAACTGGGTGAGGCCGACCGCGTCGCCCAGCTTGGTGCGATGACGGCCCACGCAAGGCGCGTTGAACGGCGGCGGATAGCCCGTGCCGACGCGCGTGGGAGCCGAGGCGAGATTGATCTTGGGCATGGGCGGTCCGTGGAAGAGCTTTGCCGGGTTTGCGTCGGACGGAAGGGAAGCCTAAAGGCAAGATTATGAACAGCCCCGCGCCCGTTTCCGTCAGCATTGATCCCGTCGAGCTCGCCCAGGCCCTGATCCGACGTCCGTCGGTGACCCCGGCCGACGCGGGCGCGATGGACACGCTGCAGCGCCAGCTAGAGGCCCTGGGCTTCGCCTGCCGCCGGATGAAGTTCGGCGAGATCGAGAACCTGTACGCCCGGCGCGGGACGGCGCGACCGAACCTGTGCTTCGCCGGCCATACCGACGTGGTGCCCGTGGGCGATGACGCGGCGTGGACCGCCGGGCCGTTCGAAGCCGAGATCAAGGACGGGGTGCTGTACGGCCGCGGCGCGGTCGACATGAAGTCCGCGATCGCCGCCTTCGTCGCCGCCGTCGCTAAGGTTCCCGACCATCCCGGCTCGATCAGCTTCCTGATCACCGGCGACGAGGAGGGCGTGGCCGAGGACGGCACCGTCAAGGTCGTCGAGGCCCTGGCCGCCGAGGGCGAGATCATCGACCATTGCATCGTCGGCGAGCCGACTTCGGCCAATCTGCTGGGCGACATGGTCAAGATCGGCCGGCGCGGCAGCATCAACGCCTGGATCACGGTCGAGGGCCGCCAGGGCCACGTGGCCTATCCGCACCGGGCGGCCAACCCGATCCCGGTGCTTGTCGATATCCTGTCGTCCCTGAAGGCGCGGGTGCTCGACGAGGGCTATACCGGCTTCCAGCCGTCGAACCTGGAAGTGACCACGATCGACGTCGGCAACACCGCCACTAACGTCATCCCCGCCGCCGCCAAGGCGCGGGTGAACATCCGCTTCAACCCGGCCCACAAGGGCAAGGACCTGGCCGCCTGGATCGAGGCCGAGTGCGCCAAGGCTGCGGAAGGTTTCGACGGGACCGCCAGCGCCCTGTGCAAGATCAGCGGCGAAGCGTTCTTGACCGAGCCGGGCGATTTCACCGACGTGATCGTGGCCGCCGTGACCGACGCGACCGGCCGCGCGCCGGAGCTGTCCACCACCGGCGGCACCAGCGACGCTCGTTTCATCCGCGCCCTGTGCCCGGTCGTCGAGTTCGGCCTGGTCGGCTCGACCATGCACCAGGTCGACGAGCGGGTCCCGGTCGAGGAGGTCCGCCAGCTGGCCGGCGCCTACGAGGCCCTGATCGGCCGCTACTTCGCGGCGTTCGCCTGACCTGGACGGGGACGAGAATGAAGGCGCTCTCGATCCCCGACGTCCTGGCCGAGGTGGCCGTGCTGGTGAAGCCGCACTTCGGCAAGGGCAGACCCGCCGACTACATCCCGCAACTGGCCAGCGTGCCGGGGACCAAGTTCGGCATGGCCGTGCGCACGCTCGACGGCGGCGAGCACGTGGTCGGCGACGCCGACGAGGCCTTTTCGCTGCAGAGCATCACCAAGGTCCTGGCCTTGGGCCTCGCGCTCAACCGGATCGGCGACGAGATCTGGACCCGCGTCGGCAAGGAGCCGTCGGGCACGCCGTTCAACCACCTCTCCCTGCTGGAGGCCGAGCGGGGCGTGCCGCGCAACCCGTTCATCAATGCCGGCGCCCTGGCGGTGACGGACGTGCTGATGAACGTCACCCGCGACCCGGCCGCCCTGGTCCGCGACTTCGCCGGCTTCCTGTGCGACGAGCGATTGGAGATCGACCCGGCCGTCGCCGCCTCGGAACTGGCCCACGCCTGGCAGAACCGCGCCATCGCCAGCCTGATGCGCGGCCAGGGCACGATCGAGCACGAGCCGGAGGCGGTGGTCGCCGCCTACAGTCGCCAGTGCGCCCTAACCATGAGCTGCCGCCAGCTGGCGCGGGCCTTCCTGCCCCTGGCGGCGGGCGGCTTCTCGCCGGTGGCGCAGGAGACGATCTTTCCCGACCGCCTGACCCGCCGGCTGAACGCCCTGCTGCTGACCTGCGGCATCTATGACAGCGTCGGCAGCTTCGCCTATCGCGTGGGCCTGCCGGCCAAGAGCGGGGTTGGTGGCGGGATCGTGGCGGTGGTCCCCGGCAAGGCGACGGTGGCGGTCTGGTCGCCGGAGCTGGATCGCTTCGGCACCAGCGTGGTCGGCGCGGCGGCGCTGGAGGCCTTCAGCCAGATCACGAATTGCTCGGTGCTGTAGGGCAGGTCACTCGCCCCCTCCGCGCCTTCGGCGCTCCTCCCCCAGAGGGGGAAGAAGGAGCCGGATCACCTTCCGCCCCCCTCTGGGGGCGGACGACCGCGAAGCGGTCAGGTGGGGGCCTGCGGCGCTAGTCCCCATACCCCACGCCCACCAGATAAAGCCCATCCGCCGGCGCCACGGGCCCGCACTCGCGCCGATCCCGCGCCTCCAGCGCCGCCTTGACGTCGTCCACCGTCCAACGCCCCGCGCCGACCTCGACCAGGGTGCCGGTCATCGAGCGCACCTGGCGATGCAGGAACGAGCGCGCCTCGAAATCGAGATGGATTTCCTCGCCGACCCGGCGCACGCGGGCGACGTCCAGAGTCTTCACCGGGCTCTTGGACTGGCAGTGCATGTCACGGAAGGTCGTGAAGTCGTGCAGGCCGACCAGATGCTGGGCGGCGGCGTGCATGGCCTCGTGGTCGAGGTCCTTCTTCATGTGCCAGACGCGGCCCTTGTCCAGCGCCGGCGGGGCGCGGCGGTTCAGGATCCGGTACAGGTAGCGCCGCTCATTGGCCGAGAACCGCGCGTGCCAGTCTCCTTCCGCCACCTCGGCCGAGAGGATCGAGACCGCCTCGCGGGTCAGGTGGGCGTTGAGGGCGTTGAACACCGTCTGGGCCGGCCAGTCCTTTTCGAGGTCGACATGGACGACCTGGCCGGTGGCGTGGACGCCGGTGTCGGTGCGGCCGGCGGCGGCGATGCGCACCTCTTGCCCGCAGAAGGCCTTCACCGCCGCCTCGATCGCCCCCTGCACGCTGGGCAGGGTCGCCTGGGCCTGGAACCCCGCATAGGGGCGGCCGTCATACTCGACGAGGAGGCGGTAGCGGGGCATCAGGCCAGCACGGTCCCAGCCGCGATCGGGAAGCCGCGCGTGAAGGTCTGTGCGTCCTGGACGCCCTTGCCCTCGCGCTGGGCCTTCAGCAGGCGGATGGAGCCCTCACCGCAGGCGATCAGCAGGGCGTCGTCCAGGGTGGTTCCCGCCGCGCCGGAAGCCGTCTCGACCCGCGACAGCAGGGCCTTCACCCGGACGGGACCCTTGTCGGACTGCGCCTCGAACCAGGCGCCGGGGAAGGGCGAGAGGCCGCGGATATGGCGATCAACCTCGATGGCCGGGCGGGTCCAGTCGATGCGGGCCTCGGCCGATTTGATCTTCTTGGCGTAGGTGACGCCCTCTTCGGCCTGAGGCGTCTCGCGGACGACCTCGCGCTCGATGGCGGCCAGGGCCACGGGCAGCAGGCGCGCGCCGGTGGCGGCCAGCTTGTCGTGCAGGGTGGCGGCGGTGTCGTCGTCTTCGATGGCGACCTGCTGCGACATCAGGATCGGACCCTCGTCGAGGCCCTCGCTCATCCGCATAACCTGGACGCCGGTGACGAGGTCGCCAGCCATGATCGCCCGCTGGATCGGCGCGGCCCCGCGCCAGCGCGGCAGCAGGCTGGCGTGCAGGTTGAAACAGCCGTGGGTCGGGGCCTCTAGCACATCCTTCACCAGGATCTGGCCGAAGGCGACCACGACGGCGGCGTCGAGGTCCAGCGCCTGGAAGGCTTCGATCTCCTCGGGGGCCTTCATCGAGACCGGCGTGCGGACCGGCAGGCCCAGGCCCTCGGCGAAAGCGTGGACGGGTGAGGGCTTCAAGTCCTGGCCGCGCCCGCGCGGGGCTGGCGGCTGCGAATAGACGCAGACGATCTCATGGCCGGAGGCGACGAGTTCGGCGAGGCAGGTGACGGCGAAATCGGGTGTGCCGAGGAAGGCGATGCGCATGGCGGGGGTTTAGACGTCTCTGGCCGTCGCGAAAAGCCGGAGTCGGAACCTGCGCCTTGGGGCCTCGTTATTCAGGCGACCCAAGAAGGAGCACGACCATGCGTTCCAAGCTGATGCTGATCGCCGCCGCCGCCGCCCTGTCGCTCGCCGCCTGCTCGCAGGAGCACGCCGCCGAGGTGAAGGAAGGCGCCAAGGCCGCCGCCGCCGACGTCAAGGACGCCGCCAAGGCCATCGCCAACGATCCGGACGTCAAGGAAGCCGGGACCGCGATCAAGGAAAGCGCCAAGGAGACCGGCGCGGAGCTGAAGGAAGCCGCCGGTGAGGCCGGCCAAGAACTCAAGCAAGCCGGCAGGGACCTGAAGCAGGACGCCAAGGAAGGCGCGGCGCAGAGCGAGAGGCAGTTGAACCAGGCGGCGAAGTAGGGGTCGCCAGTTCCTCCCCCGCGACGCGGGGGAGGAACTAAGCCGCCATCAATCCCGCAGCAGGTCGTTGATGCTCGTCTTCGACCGGGTCTGCGCATCTACCGTTTTCACGATCACCGCGCAGTAGAGGCTGGGGCCGCCGTTCGGGTCGGGCAGGCTGCCGGGGACCACGACGCTGTAGGGCGGGACCTTGCCGATATGGACCTGGCCGGTCTTGCGGTCGACGATCTTCGTCGAGGCGCTGATGAAGACGCCCATCGACAGCACCGAGCCTTCGCCGACGACCACGCCCTCGACGACTTCCGAGCGGGCGCCGATGAAGCAGTTGTCCTCGATGATGGTCGGGTTGGCCTGCAGGGGCTCCAGTACGCCGCCGATGCCGACGCCGCCCGACAGGTGGACGTTCTTGCCGATCTGAGCGCACGAGCCGACCGTCACCCAGGTGTCGACCATCGTGCCTTCATCGACATAGCCGCCGATGTTCACGAACGAGGGCATCAGGATCACGTTCTTGCCGATATGGGCGCCGCGGCGGACGATGGCCCCCGGCACGGCGCGGAAGCCGCCGGCTTCGAACTGCGGGGCGTCCCAGCCGTCGAACTTGTTGGCCACCTTGTCCCACCACGGGCCGACGCCGCCGCCCAGCGCGCCCGAGCGCATCACGGTGTTGGGGTTCAGGCGGAACGACAGCAGCACGGCCTTCTTCAGCCATTGATGCGTGACCCACTCGCCGTCGATCTTCTCGGCGACGCGGGCCTCGCCGCTGTCGAGCAGCCGGAGCGCCTCCTCGACGGCTGTGCGGACCGGGCCCGTGGTGGCGGTCGAGACGTCGGCGCGGGCTTCCCAGGCGGCTTCGATCTCGGTTTGCAGATCAGACAGGCTGACGGCGGTCATTGCGGGCTTCCTTGCAGGCGGGCCGAGCTCAGGAACTCAGCGAGGTCGGGAGTGCGGAAATGGACGTGTTCGGAGGTCGAGGCCGCCGCGTGCGGGCCGACCAGAACCGTGGTCATGCCGATGCGCGAAGCCGGAACGAGGTTCTTTTCGCTGTCCTCGAAGAAGGCGGTCATCGGCGGGTCGATGGCGTGCAGCTTGCAGATCTTGTCGAAGGTGGCGAGCGCGGGCTTGGGCACATAGTCCGCCGTCTCGATTGCGAAGACTTCCGAGAAGAGGTCTCGAAGCTCAAGGTGCGTCAGCACCCGCTCGGCGTGGCCCAGCGAGCCGTTGGTGAAGATCAGCCGGCGGCCGGGCAGACGAGCGATCGCCGCGCGCAGGGCCGGATCGGGCGTCAACCGGTCCATCTCTACGTCATGGACCTCATCGAGAAAGCGCTTGGGCTCGAGGCCGTGGTTGATCATCAGCCCGGCCAGGGTGGTGCCGTGCTCGGTGAAGTAGCTGTGCTGCAGCGCGCGCGCTTCGTCGCGGGGCAGGCCCGTCTCGCGCTGGACGAAGTCGGTCATCTTGGCCTCGATCAGCCCCATGAACTCGCTTTCCAACGGGTACAGGGTGTTGTCGAGGTCGAAGAGCCAGGTGTCGACGTGGGTGAGGTCGGCCGACATCAGATGCTCCTCCCACGCAAGGCGGGGGAGGTGGCGCGGCGCGGATACGCGCCGTGACGGAGGGGGCGTCCAGCGCTGGCGAGCGCCCCCTCCACCGCTTCGCGGTCCCCCTCCCCCGCTGCTCGGGGGAGGATGAAGTCGGTGACGATCATTTCGAAATCAGCGTGCCCGCGCCGTGTTCGCTGAACAGCTCGACCAGCATGGCGTGCGGCCGGCGACCATCCAGGATGACCACGGCCTCGACGCCCGATTCCACGGCGTGGATGGCGTTCTCGAGCTTGGGGATCATGCCGCCGGTGGCGACGCCCGTCTCGATCAGCTTGCGGGCCTCGTCGATCGTCATCTGGCGGATCAGCTCGCCATTGGCGTCGAGCACGCCCTTGATGTCGGTCAGCATCAGCATTCGCTTGGCCTTCAGCGCGCCCGCCAGGGCGCCGGCGACCGTGTCGGCGTTGATGTTGAAGGTCTCGCCCTTGGTGGAGACGCCGATCGGCGCGATCACCGGGATGTAGTCGGTCTCGGAGGTCAACAGAGCCTGGATGATGTGGGGGTCGATCTTGGTCGGCTCGCCCACGAAGCCCAGATCGACGACCTGCTCGATATTGCTGTCCGGATCCTTGCGAGTGCGGGTGACCTTCTCGGCGGTGATCATCCGGGCGTCCTTGCCCGACAGTCCCACGCCGCGCACGTCGGCCTCGGCGCCGGCCAGGGTGATCCAGTTGGCGATTTCCTTGTTGATGGCGCCCGACAGCACCATCTCGGCCACTTCCATGGTGGCTTCGTCGGTGACGCGCAGGCCATCGACGAAGGTCGACTTTACGCCGGCCTTGTCCAGCATGCGGCTGATTTGCGGACCGCCTCCGTGGACGACCACCGGATGCACGCCCAAGAGCTTCAGCAGCACGGCGTCGGCGGCGAAGACCTTGGCCACTTCTTCCTGGCCCATGGCATGGCCGCCGTATTTGATCACGACCGTCTCACGGTCGTAAATCTGGATGTAGGGCAGGGCCTCGGCCAGGGTCTTGGCGGTGGCCCAGCCAGCTTCCTCGGCGGCGTCGGTCAAGGCGGCGATCCTCGAAGGGAAATTAGGCGGGCCTCGATAGCGGACCCCGCCCCCCCTGTCATCAAAAACGCTCAGCCCTTGGCTTGGCGCGCGAACCGCCACTTCATGGCCAGCACCGCGCCGGACATCAGCAGGCAGGCGATATTCGACGCAATCACGGGCCAGGCGCGGATCATGACGCCGTAGGCGATCCAGCACGAAAAGCCGATGACAGTCACGACATAGGTCCGCAGCGAGACGGACGATGCGTCCTTTTCCTTCCAGATCTTGAGGATCTGCGGTGCGAAGCTGGTGATCGACAGCAAGGCCGCGACGGTTCCGACGACGGCTGTGATCGGCGAAACCGCCATCAGGCCGTGCGGCCTAGCGTCTGGTCCAGGCCCCAGAGCGCGGCGTAGGCGGGCGCCAGGGTCAGGCCGACCGGTGTCGGACCCGGCGCGTGGCCTTCCCGCAGGCAGTGGGCCAGATAGACCAGGGCGGTTTTCACGCCGTGCTCGGAGTAGGGCTTGCCGATCACGCCGCAGGCGCCGGCGAAATCGTCTGGCAGACGCTTGACGTTCGCGGTCATGAACAGCGCCACGCCGCCGCAGTCCTGGGAGATCTTCCGCGCGACATCGACGCCGGTCGGACCGTCGCTGAGATGGACGTCCACCAAAGCGAGGTCCGGATGCAGCTGCTGGGCGAGGGCGAAGGCTTCGCCGGAGCTCATTGCGCATCCCAGGGGATGGCACCCGACCTCCTGGATCAGGTGCTCCAGCTCGATGGCCAGAAGCATCTCATCCTCGACGATCAAAACTTCGAGCGCACCTCCGCCCATAGCCAAAGCCTTGTCCTTCACTCAGTGCGCGCCGTTCACAGGGAGGAGAACGACCACGCGGGTTCCAGGTTCCGCGTCCGTGGTCTCGCACTTGGCCTTCAGCTGCTGGCAGAGCAGCTGGACGATCGTCAGGCCAAAGCCGTTGGCCTGCTTGTCCATGCCCACGCCATTGTCGGTGATTTCGATCCGAAACTCTCCGTCGAGGCGGCTGACGCCGACAAAGATCCGGCCGCCCCGGCCTTCGGGGAAGCCGTGCTTCAGCGCGTTGGTCAGCAGCTCATTGACCACCAGGGCGAAGGGGGCGGCCTTGGCGGCAGGGATGTCGACCCGCTCCAGGTCCAGCTGCATCTCGATGTCGTCGCGACCCGCCGAGCCCATCAGGTCGGCGACCATGTCGCGGATGAAGGCCGAGACGTCGAAGCGCTCGACGTCCTCGCTCTGGAACAGGCGGCGGTGCACGGTGGCGATCGCGTTCACCCGGCCCAGCATGCTTTTCAGCGCGCTTTTCAGGTCAGGGTCTGGGACCCGTCGTGTTTGCAGCAGCAGCAGGCTGGAGATGAGCTGCAGGTTGTTCTTCACGCGGTGGTCGACCTCGTGGAGCAGGGCGGTCTTCTGCTCCAGGGCTTCGGTCAGCTCCCGTGTGCGGGCCTCGATCACCTGTTCCAGGTCGTCGCGATGCTCGCGCACCTTGGCCTCGGCGGTCTTCTTGTCGGTGACGTCCAGCTGCGACCCGAAGAAATAGACGATCTCGCCGCCGTCGTTGCGCACTGGCGAGACATGGAGCGCGTTCCAGAACGTCGAGCCGTCCTTGCGGTAGTTCAGCAGCTCGACATTGATGTCCTCGCCGGCCGCGATCGCCGCGCTGAGCGCCTGCACCGCCTGCCGGTCGGTGTCGGGGCCCTGCAGCATGCGGCAGTTACGGCCGATGACCTCGTCGCGCTCATAGCCGGTAAGTTTCAGGAAGGCGTCGTTGGCGAAGATGATCGGATTATCGGCCTGGGCGGCGTCGGTGACGATTGTCGCCATCCGCGTGGCGCGGATCGCGGCCGCGAAAGGGTCGTCAAGGCCATGCCCAGCGGCCAGGCGGTCGCCGGCGCGTCGCGATTCCGAATAGTCGTCCATGCCTGCAATTCGCTCCACCGCCCCGTGGACGCTCAACGTACTCGATCGTGTCGGGTTCCAAACACAGGTTCAATCCCAAAAAGGAATGGCGGGAGTCGCGAGACTCCCGCCGTAAGGCGCGATCGAGGAGGAAGACTTCGCCGCCCATAAGCGGTGTCTAGGTCCGGCCTAGCGGCCGTTACTTGGGACGGTAGATCCGATCGAACACCCCGCCATCGGCGAAGTGGATCGCTTGGGCCTTCTTCCAGCCACCGAAGGCTCCGTCGATGGTGACTAGATCCAATTTCTTGAACTTGTTGGCGTATTTTGCCGCCACCTGGGGATTGCGCGGCCGATAGTGATGTTTGGCGATCATCTCTTGGGCCGCAGGGCTGTAGAGGAAGTTCAGATAGCCCTGCGCGACCAGGCGGGTCTTTCGGCGGTCAACATTCCTGTCCACCAGCGCCACCGGCGGCTCGGCCAGGATCGACAGCGAGGGATAGACGATCTCGTACTGGCCCGGCAGCTCTTCCTGCGCGAGGAAGGCTTCGTTCTCCCAGGTCAGCAGCACATCGCCGATGCCGCGCTGGGTGAAGGTAGTGGTGGCGCCCCGCGCGCCCGAGTCCAGGACCGGCACGTTCTGGAAAAGGGCCTTAACGAAGGCCTCGGCCTTTGCTGGGTTGCCGCCGGGCTGCTTCAAAGCCCAGGCCCACCCGGCCAGATAGTTCCAGCGCGCGCCGCCGCCGGTCTTGGGATTGGGCGTGATCACCGCTACGCCCGGCTTGATCAGGTCGCCCCAGTCCTTGATTTTCCGCGGATTGCCCTTGCGGACCAGGAACACGATGGTCGAGGTGTAGGGCGTGGAATTATTCGGCAGGCGCGATTGCCAGTTGGTCGGCAGGAGACGCGCCCTTTCCGCGATCTCATCAATGTCGTAGGCCAGGGCCAGGGTCACGACATCGGCTTCCAGGCCGTCGATCACGGAGCGGGCCTGCTTGCCTGAGCCGCCGTGGCTCTGGTTGATGGTCAGGGTCTGGCCCACCCGCGCCTTCCAGTACCGGGCGTAGGCGGCGTTGACGTCCCTGTAGAGCTCGCGCGTGGGGTCATAGCTGACGTTCAACAGGGAGACCGACTTGGACTGGGCGTGGGAGAGCCCGCCCGCCATCAAGGTCGCGGCCCCGGCGCCGGCGCCGGCCAGCAAGCCGCGTCGAGAAGGAGCCTTGCGGGTGTCGCTCATGAGCGCGATCCTTTCTGGAGACGTGAAGGGTAGAGAGGCTGGAGAACCGGCCGCCCCGCGATCCTGGCTTGCGAAGCGGGCGACTTTACGGACTAGAACGCGAACAGGCTTGGGAAGTCGATCTCCGGGCGGCTGTAGCTTAGCGTGGGCGGCTCGCGCCCGTCGCTTGCCTTTGGATCGAATGGCTTGGCGATCATCGCTAGTCCTCTCTCCCGGCGCCGCTGCGCGGACCGACCTGTCGAGCTAAGGAAGCCGATTATTCCTATCTCCGAAATGGAGATTTGGGAGCGTCGGCCGTGAGTTTTTCTGAAAGGCGCGGCGGAGTGGCAACGGGATTCAAAGAATCCCATAAGAATCCAAGCGCTTACTGGGCGGCTATCCGGTCGCGAGCAAGGATCGGCGCCGCTGCGAGAGGACGCCCGCTCGTATTTTCAGCGCTTTCGCGCTTCTGGCGTCACGCCGCGAGCCCGTTTCGTCGAAGGACAAGGGGGGAGCGAAGGAGGGGCGGCGCTAGCCTCGACCAGCGCCGCGATCCAGGCGCGACTTAGAACATCGCCCGGCCGGCGAGGCGCAGATTGTAGCGTTTCTGCTTCTTGGTGGCTTCAACGCCGCCTTCGATGGCCAGGTACGACATCGGCGTGCCGGCGCGCAGGGCGAAGCCGGCGGTGACCGCGCCGTCCTTGTCGTTCAGGGCCGCCAGGGTGAACGGATTGCCGCCCTGGAAGCTGGCCACCGTGTCGCCGACCGACCCGGCCAGGGTTTGACGGTAGCCGACGCGGACTTCCGGACGCCACCACACGGTCTTGCCGAAGTCGGCGCCCAGGACGAGGCCCAGCTCGCCGCTCAGGTTGCTGGAGGTGCGCTTGTCGACTGTCAGGTCGAAGCCTTGGCCGCCGCCGCTTTCAGTGCGTTTGCCCTCGCGCAGCCACACATAGTCCACGCGACCTTCGGGGCGGGCGAAGAAGCGACCCATCTTGGCCTCGTAGGCCATGCCCGCATAGGCGTTCGACGTCAGGCCTTTCCAGTCGGCCGTGTTCTGCAGAAACAGGTCGGCCACGCCGTCGCCGTTGGTGTCCGGGGCGATGAAGCGGCGGTCGCCGTCGAAGAAGCCGTAGCCGACTCCGCCGCCGGCGTTGAAGCGCCAGCCGCCGACCGAACGCCGCCAGTAGGCGCCCGTCTGGATGAAGGAGGCGGTGGTCTGCTCGCCGACCTTGGCGACGGTGTCGTGTTCTTCGATGCTGGCATAGGCCAGGGTCATGCCCAGCGCGCCACCGGCGTCGCCCATGGCCTCATAGCCGGCGACGAAGCCGAACGCCTGGGTGTCCGACCCCAGGGTCTCGCCGGTGTCGCGGCGGGTCAGCGAGGTGATCTCCTGAACCCACAGGCTGTCTGGCCCATAGCGGTCGCCCGGATCGGGACGGAACATGGTCGCGGCGGAAATCTGTTGGTTGACGGACTGCAGGGCCGAGAAAAGGCCCTCGCCTTGGTCGGGCAGCATCTGGTCGTACAGGTCGCGGAAGCCATCGCGCGTGCCCTGATTCAGGAACGCGCCAGCCAGGGTCGAGTTCTCGCCCAGCGCCGCGAACACCGCGTCATAGGCCGAGGTCTCGGCCTTGTTGAAACCGATCTCGGCGGCGGTGCGACGGCGCACGTCGATATAGACGTTGTTGGTGTCGGCGCGGCTGGTGGCCACGTAGAGATAGGGCGACTGGGCCAGCAGGCTGTTGCCGAACGTCCCGGCGGTGATGTTCGAGCCTTGGATCACCGTGAAGGTGGTGGGTTGCTTGACCAGATTGGCCATGCGGATGCCCAGCTCGGCGCCCGAGGCGATGGTGGTCGCGCCGGAGACGACCAGCTTCGTATTGGTCCCCGCCGCCGGATCGGCGGAGAACAGAAGCTTGCCCGTGGAGCCGACGTTCAGGCTGCTGACGTTGATCGTCTCGCTGTTCAGGAGGCCCAGGCTGCCATTGGCGACCGAAATGTCGAGGCGGCCGTCGCTGTCGGTGAGCGTGCCCAGCGCCACCGCGCCGCCGGTGATCGACAGGCGGTCCTGCCCCGCGCCGAACGACATGGCGCCGACCAAGGTGCCGCTCGCCAGGTTCAGGGTGTCGTTCCCGCCGCCGAACAGCACGTCCCCGACGGTGCTCGGCGTCCCCGTCACCGTGGTGGTGTCGGTGCTGGTGGTGGTGTCCGTGCTCGGGAAGGTGCTGGTCGAGGTGAAGCTGGACGGCCCGGTCTGGGTGTAGGTCACGCCCGAATTGTTGGCCCGCAGGTCCAGCGCGATCGTCTTGCCGCTGGCCGTCACCGTGGCCGTCGTCCCGTCGGCCTTGAACTGCGGCGCGGAGACGCCGGCGCGGATCGCGCCGCTGTTGGTGATGGTCTTCAGGGTCCCGGCCTGGTCGAGCACGGCCACCGCGTCGCCGGTTTCACCCGTGCGCGAGGCGGCGATCGTGCCGGTGTTGTTCAGGCTGGAGGCGCTGGAGCCCGCGCCGAACACCAGGGCCCGGGCCGTCGCGGTGACGCCGGAGCTGGCGAAGGACGACGAGGTCGCGGCGATCGAGCCGCGGTTCAGAATCTGATCGACGATCGCGCCGCTGTTGAGGATCACGCCCGTGGCGTCGGCTTCGAAGCTGCTAGCCGAAATCTGCCCGTCATTACGCAGGCCGCCGGTGAGGGTCGTGGTCCGACCACCGCCCGCGCCGACCGACAGCGCCGTGGCGGTGACGCCGTTATAGACGCCCGACGCGCCGATCGACCCCTTGGCGATCAGGCCAAAGGCATTGTCGTTGGTCCCGACCGCGCCCAGGGTGACGTTCTGGCTGGCCGAGCCGATCTGCAGCGCCGGCGCGGAGCCGTAGACGTTGATGCTCGAGGTTCCCGTTGTGCTGGACGCCACCGTGGTGACCACGGTGTTGCCGTCCGCGCCGACCGTGGTCGACGAGTTCGAGCCTTGCAGCACGACCCCGCCGGTCACGTCGCCGGCGACCCGGACGGCGGGACCGCCCTGCAGCAGGTCGTCCGCATCAAGCCTGTTGAGGGCGTCCAGCGTGCCCGGACGCGAGGTGGTGCGGTAGCCGGTGGCGCTGGTCGCGCCCTGCAGGACCAGAGCGCCATTGACGTTGGCGCCGATGTCCTGGGCGATCGCGCCGACCCCTTGGACATTGATCGTCCCGCCCAACGTGACCCTGCCGGTCACGGGCGCTGCGATGCGCACGCCGCGGGCATTGTCGCCGATCACGCTGACGCTGCCGAGATTGGTGACGGCGCCGACAATCGGCCCTTCCAGCAGGAGGCCCGCCGAATTGTTGCCCTCGACGCTGATAACACCGGCCGCGTCGTTGACAATATCGCCGGTGAACGTCCCTGCGCTGGTCAGGCGGACGCCGTAGCGGTTGGAGCCTTGGGCGAACGAACCGTCCAGGTCGCCGTCATTGTCGCTGTCGGTGGGCGTGTAGTCTTCGAGCAGCGAGATGGTGGCCGAGTTGGTCAAGCCGCCCGTTCGGCCGCCGATGATCAGCACGCCGACGCTCTCGCTGACGCCGGTGGTGGAGAGCGTGCCAAGGTTCACGACCCTGTTGTTGCTGTCGATCGCGACGATCGCGCCGGCGGCGGTCGGCCTGATCGAGCCGTCCGCCGTGATACGGATGTCGTCCGCCGCCGAGCCCGTGGCCGTGCTGGTGGCGATCGGCGTCGTGCGCGCGTTGGAGACCGTGATTTCCGCCGACGTGGCGAAAGCCATGGCCAGGAGAGGAGCGGCCGCGACCGTCGCGACCAGGACCTTGCGCTGCATTACGAACGACACCTCGATAGAAACCCGCGCACGTAGTTCGGATCATGTTGCGGCGAAATTGCGGTGAGTCTCGCGCATGACACGTACTAAGGCGCCAACCGTCTATCGCATGGCTTGGCGGGGCGCCATATCTGCTTCGTCGAATCGCTGCACGCTCGAGGCCATGAGCAACCCAACGCCGCTGGCGAACACGTCCGCCCCAGGACCCGAAAGCCGCCGGCCCAGCGCCTTCTGGCCCATGCTGGTCGGGCCGGGCGCGATCCTTGGCCTGATGGCCTTGGGCGTGGCCGAGCCGTTTCCGGCCGCCCTGGCCGCCACCGCGGCGGCGGGCGCGGGCTACTGGCTGGCCAAGCGCGACCAGGCCAGCCAGACGCCGCCGTCGGCGGGCGCGCCGCTTCCGCCGATCGCAGCAGCCGAGGATATCCCGCCCTTCGCAGCCATACTCGACCGTCTGCCCGATCCGCTGATGGTGATCGCGGCCGAGGAGGCCGACGACCTGACGGGGCGGCGATTCCTGTTCGCCAACGCCGCCGCCCGCGAACTGTTCAAGATTCAGCATGCCGGTCAGCTGCTGGTCACGGCGGTTCGCAACCCGCGCGTGCTTGAAGCCGTGGATGAGGCCTTGTTTGGCGGGATCGAGGGCGTGGTTGAGTTCGAGACGGGCGGGACGCAGGGACGGGCCTGGCTGGCCCATGTCCGGCCGCTCGATGAGGGGTTGGGGCGCTCGCGTCTGGCCCTGCTGGCCCTGCGCGACGAGACCGACGCGCGCCGCAGCGAGCGCACGCGCGCCGACTTCCTTGCCAACGCCAGCCACGAGCTTCGCACGCCGCTGGCCTCGCTGTCGGGTTTCATCGAGACCCTGCGCGGCCACGCCAAGGACGATCCTGGCGCGCGCGACAAGTTCTTGGCCATCATGCTGGCCCAGGCTGAGCGGATGTCGCGCCTGATCGACGACCTGATGAGCCTGTCGCGGATCGAGCTGAACGAGCACATCGCGCCGCTGGGCCGGGTTGATCTGGCCATGGCCGCCATCGACGTGATCGACGCCCTGGCGCCGCAGGCCAAGGACAAGGCGGTGACCTTTGATCCGGTGCTGCCGCCGCGGGGCGGCGCGGTGATCGAGGGCGACCGGGACCAGATCATCCAGGTGATCCAGAACCTGATCGACAACGCCATCAAGTACACGCCCAAGGGCGGGAGCGTGCGGGTCGAGATCTTCCCGGGCCTGGCTGCGGAGGCCGCCGGCGCGGCTCGCGACACGGCGGCCGCCCGCATGTCGCTGCTGACGCCTGATCACGATCCGGGGGAGCGCTACGCCGTGCTGCGCGTGACCGATCGCGGGCCGGGCATCGCCCGCGAGCACCTTCCGCGCCTGACCGAGCGCTTCTATCGCGTCGAAGGGCAAAAGAGCGGCGACCGGTCTGGCACGGGATTGGGCCTGGCGATCGTCAAGCACATCATGAACCGCCACCGTGGCGGCCTGACCGTCGAGAGCGTGCTGGGCGAAGGCGCGACCTTCGGGGTTTATCTGCCGATGGCCAAGGCCGAGCGTTAGGTTGCTTGAGGTCGGCGTCCAATTGTCGCGGTCGCAAGCGTAGCTGGACCTTGCGAAAGCCCCGACCAGGACATATCTTCGTTATGCGAGCCGGGCCCCTCTGACGATCGGCGCTGAGATAGCGTGATCGTGATGTCGGAACGCATCGGGTGTGCTCGATGCCGGGTCCAAGGGACGTCCCCCCACAGCCCAGCAGCCCCGACGTCGGGCCGCCCTCCCAACAGAGGAGAGCGATAGATGTCTTTGAGTTCCACCTTTTCCGAATCGACGCGCGGCGCCGATGTCCTGACGCCGGCCCAGCGCGACCAGTTCGACGCCTTGGTGGCCGCTTGCGCCCTTGTCGCCAACGCCGACGGATGGGTCACGCGGGACGAGCGCGGACACATGCTGGAGCGGATGCGGGGTCTTCCCGCCTTGTCCAGGTTCGGCTTCGAGGACGCGTTGGAGGCGTTCGAGGCATTGGACCGTCGTTTCCAGGTTTCCCCCGAAAAGGCTCAGGCCGACGCAGAAACGACCATCCGGCGCCTGCGTGGGCGGACCGAAGCGTCCCGAAGCCTGGTCAATTCGGCCAGCGCGGTGGCCTCCGCCGATGGCGGCCTGGACGCCGAAGAGCGCGAGGTCCTGCTTCGGATCTGCGCCATTCTGGCGCTCGACCCGGTCCAGTTCGACCTTGAAACCCGGGAGCGACGGCGATGAGAGTCGGACCCCCGCTTTCGACGACCGGCTGGTTGGCGCTGCGGGTGGCGCAGCAGACCCTGGTTCAGGCTGCCTCTCACGCCAGCCAACCCACGGCCAAGCCCGTGACCGAGCCGGACCGCATCGAGACCTCCCCCGGCTCGCGCGCCGCAAGAAAGAGCGTGCTTGACATCCGTGTGTGAGATTTCAGGGCTGAACGCCCCGAAGCGGTAAGCGTGCGCTCGATTTTTGGCCTAGACGCCTGAGCGCGGCGAGTGATCGGAGCCGATTGGGACCGACGACCGCCGCGTTTCGGGACTTTTTTCACGACCCCCTCGTTGGCCAAGGCGCGGCGAGGGTTGGAGCACGAACACGATCATGGATTTTCTGACCCTGCCGATCATCGGCAAGCCCCTCTGGATGTGGGCCGGCTTCGTGCTGGCCGTTATCGCGCTGCTGGCGTTCGACCTTGGCGTTTTGCACCGCAAGACGCGCGAGATTGGCGTCCGCGAAAGCCTCGTTATGTCTATGGTCTACATCACCCTGGGCCTCGGCTTCGGGGGACTGGTCTGGATGCAGTTGGGCGCGACGGCGGGGGTCGAGTACCTGACCGGCTTCGTGATCGAAAAGAGCCTGGCGATCGACAACGTCTTCGTCATCGCGCTGATCTTCGGCTTCTTCGCCATTCCACCCGCCTTGCAGCACCGGGTGCTGTTCTGGGGCGTGCTGGGTGTGATCCTGATGCGCGGCGTCATGATCGGGGTCGGCGCGGCGCTGGTCAGCCAGTTCGGATGGGTGCTCTATATCTTCGCTGTCTTCCTGATCCTGACGGGCGTGAAGATGCTGTTCTCGAGCGGCAAGCCTATCGACCTCAACGACAACGCCGTCCTCAAGTTCGTCCGACGCGTCCTGCCGGTCACCGATCGGCTGGAAGGCGAGAAGTTCTTCGTCAAGGGCGTCGACTCGCGCACCGGCAAGGCCGCCGTGCTGGCGACGCCGCTGTTCCTGGCCCTGGTTCTGGTCGAGATCGCTGACCTGATTTTCGCGGTCGACTCGGTGCCGGCGATCTTCGCCATCACCACCGACCCCTACATCGTCTACACCTCGAACATCATGGCGATCCTGGGCCTGCGCGCGCTTTATTTCGCTCTGGCGGCCGTGCTGCACCGCTTCGCCTATCTCAAGCAGGCGCTGGCCGTGCTGCTGGTGTTCATCGGCGGCAAGATCTTCGTCGCCGACGCCATGGGCTGGGAGAAGTTCCCGGCCAGCGTGTCGCTGTCGATCACCTTCGCCATCCTCGCGGCGGGCGTTCTGTGGTCGCTTTGGAGGACCCGCAAGGAGGATTCTCCCGCCGCGTAAGCGCGTGGGCCGGTCACTGTCGTCAAACTGTCATCTAACTGTCGCATAAGCACAGCGCCGGCCCGGCATAGATCTGGGCCGGGGGAAGGCCGCGATCCTGCGGAGCCTTCGACACTTTGGCGCAAGATTAGCTTCACGCATGCTGACCTGGCTTTCGCTCCTTGTTCTGGCGCTGTTTTCCGGCGCGGCCTTCTCGGCCGGTCGTCGTCGCGCTGTCGCCGCCGCCGGAGGACGCCCGCGCGTCCTCCACTCCTTGCCGGACTACTACGGGACCTATGCGGCCCTGTGGGCCGGCGTCCCTGCCGCTCTTCTGCTGCTGCTGGGCGTGATGTTCGGGGGGCGCGTCGAGGACGCGATCCTGCAGTCGAGCCGCCCGGCCGCCGTCCAGGCCCTGGAGCTCGACCGCCAGGACGTCTTCTATAGCGACGCCCGCGCGATCGCCGCCGGCAAGGCGCCCAGCGAGGTGACCTACGAGGGCGAACTGAAGACGGCGCTGGACGCCAAGGTGGCCGAGGCCAAGCGGATCGAGACGATCCTGAAGGTCGGCATCCTGGCCGCTTCGGCTGTGCTGGCCCTGGCGGGTTTCCTGCTGGCCTTCCCGCGCATCTCCACGGAATTCCGCGCCCGTAACCGGGTCGAGGGCTGGATCAGCGTGCTGCTGATCGGTTGTTCGGTCGCCGCGGTGCTGACCACCCTGGGCATCGTCCTGTCGCTGGTCTGGGAAAGCTGGCGCTTCTTCCAGAGCATCAATCCGATCTCGTTCCTGTTCGGGACGGAGTGGAGCCCGCAGATCGCCATGCGCGCCGACCAGGTCGCCTCGTCCGGCGCCTTCGGGGCCGTGCCGCTGTTCGCCGGCACCTTCCTGATCATGCTGATCGCCATGCTGGTGGCCGCGCCCGTCGGCCTCTACTCGGCGATCTATCTTTCGGAATACGCCAAACCGACCGTACGCGGGGTGGTCAAGCCGCTACTGGAGATTCTGGCTGGCGTCCCGACCGTGGTCTACGGCTTCTTCGCCGCCCTGACCGTCGGCCCGCTGTTCCGTGCCGGTTTCAACGCCATTGGCGCGGTCCTGCCGCCCGGCCCCCTGGCCACTTACCTGATGGAAGTCCAGAACCAGATGGCCCTGGTGGCCGGGGTGGTGATGGGGATCATGCTGATCCCGTTCGTTTCCTCGCTGTCGGACGACATCATCAACGCCGTGCCGCAGAGCCTGCGCGATGGCAGCTACGCCATGGGCGCCACCAAGTCGGAAACCGTCAAGAAGGTGGTCCTGCCCGCCGCCCTGCCGGGCATCATGGCCGCCATGCTGCTGGCTGTGTCCCGCGCTGTCGGCGAAACCATGATCGTCACCATGGCCGCCGGCCTGCAGGCCAAGCTGACCGCCAACCCGCTCGATACGGTCACCACCGTCACCGTCCAGATCGTCACGCTGCTGACAGGCGATCAGGAGTTCGACAGCCCCAAGACCCTGTCGGCCTTTGGCCTGGGCCTCACCCTGTTCGTGGTGACGCTGTGCCTGAACATCGTCGCCCTGCGCATCGTCCAGAAGTACCGGGAACAATATGACTGACGCGACCCTCGGCGCGGCCGCCCCGCGCTCGGCCTTCTCGGCCGCCGACGAACGTCTGAAGAAGCGTCACCGCGCCGAGCGCCTGTTCAAGGCTCAAGGCATGGCGGCCATCATCATCGCCATGGTGTTCCTGGTGGTGCTGGTCGGACGCATCGTGGCCCAGGGCTACTCGACCTTCGAAACCCATACGCTGAGCGTGCCGGTCTATCTGAACCCGGACCGCATCGACACGTCCGACCTCACCGGCGTCAATTACGACTACATCGTCGCCGAGGCGGTGATGAAGAAGCTGGGCGTTCAGGACGACGATCTGGGCACGGTATCGACCAAGGTTCAGGATCTGGTCTCGCGCGACTTCGGTTTCCAACTGCTGAACAAGCTCAAGGCCGACCAGAAGCTGATCGGTCAGACGATCACCGTCTCTGGCCCGCTGAAGGCCGACGCCGATCTCTACTTCAAGGGGCAGATCGAACGCGAAACGGCCGAAGGCGATCGCAAGCTCGACAACCAGCAGCTCGACTGGCTGGACCAGCTGAAGAAGGCCGGTGCGATCAAGTCGGGCTTCAACTTCGCCTTCTTCACCAACTCCGACTCGACCGAGCCCGAACAGGCCGGCGTGCTGGGCGCGGTGGTCGGCTCGGCCATGATGCTGATCATCACCGCCCTGATCGCGGTGCCAGTGGGCGTGATGGCCGCTGTCTATCTGGAAGAATTCGCGCCGAAGAACCGCTGGACCGACATTATCGAGGTCAACATCAATAACCTCGCGGCGGTGCCGTCGATCGTCTACGGCCTCTTGGGTCTGGCGCTGTTCATCAATTGGCTGAACGTGCCGCGCTCCTCGCCGCTGGTCGGAGGCCTGGTGCTGGCCCTGATGGCCCTGCCGACGGTGATCATCGCCACCCGCTCGGCGCTGAAGGCCGTGCCGCCCTCGATCCGTGAGGCCGCTCTGGGCGTCGGCGCGTCGAAGACCCAGACGGTCTTCCACCACGTGCTGCCGCTGGCCATGCCGGGCGTTATGACCGGCGCCATCCTGTCGCTGGCCCACGCCCTGGGCGAGACGGCCCCGCTCTTGATGATCGGCATGGTGTCGTTCGTGCCCGGCGTGCCAGAAGGCTTCACCGGTGCGGCCACCGTCCTGCCGGTGCAGGTGTTCATCTGGGAGAACGCGTCCGAGCGGGCCTTCCACGAGCGCACCGCCGCCGCCATCATCGTCCTTCTCGTCTTCATGATCGTCATGAACGCCGCGGCCGTGATCATGCGCCGCCGCTTCGAGCGCCGCTGGTAGGTTTCATATGACCTCGATCCTGAATCCCTTCGCTTTTCCTCTCCTGCGTGGACACGCCATGACCGTCCAAAGCCCCGATGACACCGCGCGCACGCCGGTGATCCAATCCGTCGCTCCGGCCGCCAGCGCTTCGGCCCTGGTCGGCGAGGTCAAGATCAAGGCCCGCGACGTCAAGGTGTTCTACGGCGACAAGCAGGCGCTGTTCGACGTCAATCTGGACATTCCGGCCAAGTCCGTGACTGCCTTCATCGGCCCGTCGGGCTGCGGCAAGTCGACCTTCCTGCGGTGCATCAACCGCATGAACGACACCATCCCCTCGGCCCGCGTCGAGGGTTCGATCGAGATCGACGGCGCCGACGTCAACGCCAAGAGCGTCGACCCGGTCGTCCTGCGCTCGCGCGTCGGCATGGTGTTCCAGAAGCCGAACCCCTTCCCCAAGACGATCTTCGAGAACGTCGCCTACGGCCCGCGCATCCATGGCCTGGCTACCGGCAAGGCCGAGCTGGAAGCCATTGTCGAGAGCAGCCTGAAGAAGGCCGGTCTCTGGAACGAGGTCGCCGACCGTCTGCACCAGCCCGGTACGGGCCTGTCGGGCGGCCAGCAGCAGCGCCTGGTCATCGCCCGCGCGATCGCGGTGTCGCCGGAAGTGATCCTGATGGACGAGCCCTGCTCGGCGCTCGACCCGATCGCCACCGCCAAGATCGAAGAGCTGATCGACGAGCTGCGCAGCCAGTTCTGCATCGTCATCGTCACCCACTCGATGGCCCAGGCCGCCCGGGTTTCGCAGCGCACGGCCTTCTTCCACCTGGGCAAGCTGGTCGAGAGCGGCCCGACCGAGGAGATGTTCACCAATCCTCGCGACAGCCGCACCCAGGACTACATCACCGGCCGCTTCGGCTAAGCGCGCGCGGGAGGAAGCTGAAATGACCGAACATACCGTCAAATCCTACGGCGAAGAGCTGGCCCACCTGACTGCGGAAGTGACCCGCATGGGCGGCATCGCCGAGTCTCAGGTCGCCGACTGCATCGCCGCCATCGCCCGCCGCGACGGCCCGCTGGCCCAGGCCGTGGTCGCCGGTGACGAGCGCCTCGACGCCCTGCAGGGCGAGATCGAGCGCAAGGCCTTCCGCCTGATCGCCTTGCGCCAGCCGATGGCCGTGGACCTGCGCCACGCCGTCGCCGCCCTGAAGATCTCGATGAGCCTCGAGCGCTGCGGCGACATGGCCAAGAATATCGGCAAGCGCGCGTTGATCCTCAATGACGCCGACCCCATGACCGCCCTGACCCGCTCGATCGAGCGGATGGGCAAGCTGGTGCAAGGCCGCCTGAAGGACGTACTGGACGCCTACACCACCTCGGACCTGCAACGCGCCATCGGCGTGTGGAGCCGCGACGAGGAGGTCGACGAGCACTACAACTCGATCTTCCGTGAACTGCTCACCTACATGATGGGCGACCCGCGCACGATCAACGCCTGCGCCCATCTGCTGTTCGTGGCCAAGAACCTAGAACGCATCGGCGACCACGCCACCAACATCGCCGAGATCATCCACTTTGAGCTGACCGGCGATGAACTGACGTCCCAGCGCCCCAAGCTCGACGTCGTTTCGCAATAACCTGGAAGAAGGTGGCCTGAAGTGACTCCCTACGTTCTGGTGGTCGAAGACGAAGACGCCCTGGCCACCCTGCTCCACTACAATCTCGACAAGGAAGGCTACCGCGTCGCCGTCGCCGGCGATGGCGAGGAGGCCTTGACCCTGGCCAGCGAACGCGCGCCAGACCTGGTGATCCTGGACTGGATGCTGCCCAAGGTGTCGGGCATCGAGGTCTGCCGCCGCCTGCGCGGCCGGGCCGAGACCCGCAACGTGCCGATCATCATGCTGACGGCGCGCGGCGAGGAAAGCGACCGCATCCGCGGCCTGGACACCGGCGCCGACGACTATGTGGTCAAGCCGTTTTCGATGGTCGAGCTGACCGCCCGCGTCCGCGCCGTGATGCGCCGCATCCGTCCGGGCCTGGCCGACGACCGCATCACGGTCGGCGACATCGTGATCGACCGGGTCGCCCACCGCGTGAAGCGGAGCGGCAAGGAGATCCATCTCGGTCCCACCGAGTTCCGCCTGCTCGACTATCTGATGCAGCACCCGGGCCGGGTGTTCAGCCGCGAGCAGTTGCTGGACGCCGTCTGGGGCTCGGACGTCTATGTCGAGGCCCGCACCGTGGACGTCCACATCGGCCGCCTGCGCAAGGCGCTGAACGGCTCATCCGACGGCGATCCGATCCGCACCGTCCGCTCGGCCGGCTATTCGCTGGACCTGGACGCGGCCTGAGGCCTTACTGTCCAAGCCGCTCCAGAAGCTGACGGCGGTAGGCGCGGCTGGTCACGACCTCGGCGCCGCTCTCCATCATCAGCCGCCAGGAGCCGTCCGAGAGCGGCGCGAAGGACTTCACCCGCGCCAGATTGACCAACGCCGAGCGATGGCAGCGGGCGAAGAGCCTGTCATTCAGCCGCGCCTCCAACGCCTGCAACGTGCTGCGCAGCAGGCCCTCCCGGTCCGACCAGTGGACGACGACATAGTTGTCAGCGGCGCCGAACCATTCGACCTCGTTGATTCTGACGGGGACGCGCCGCGCGCCGCTGATCACGATCAGGCGCTCCTCAAGCGATGGCGCGTCGCCAGCGCCCCGCGCCAAGGTCAAGCGTGCCTCTTCGAGCGCGACCGTCAGAGCGCGAGACCGCTCCTTCTCCTGGCGGGCCCGCCTATGCTCCGCCGCCGCCAGGGCGATGGCGACCATAGCGGTGTAGAGTAGAAGGCTGATGGGGAGCCGCGCTATGAAGCCCATCGCAAGGACGGCGCCCGGGGCGTAGCGGGCGTCGATCATGGCGGCGGCCAGGGACTCCAGCGGTATGATTATTCCGCCCGCCAGGTAGAGGGCGAGCAGGCCGATCAGGCCTGACCCGAACCAACGGATCAGCAGCCATACGACCAGGGCCGCCAGAAGCCAGGCCGCATAGATCGACCCCTGCCAGATGAGTGAGTCGGCCAGGCCCAGGCTCTGGCCGCGCTCGGCCGCGAAGCGCCGCGCGAACCAAGCCGCGCACAGCGTGGTGGCCAGCCAGCTATAAGCCGTGAAGGCCGACATCCAGAGAGAGGTCCGATCACGCCTCACCTCGCTGGCGGAGGCGCGTTCTGCTTGCGCTGCCTGATCAGAGCGGCGACCCAGAGCAGGGCCATCGGTTGGAACAACAGGGTCGGCCAGAGTTGGCTCCACGGGCTTGGCAGGAACGTCAGGACGTTACCAGAGAAGGCGCTGATCACGGCGCCATAGGCCGAAAGCATTTTTACGACGTGCTCGTAGCGCCAAAGACACGGTGTGAAAGGCGGCGCTGTTGGCCTTAGGAAGCGCCAGAGGTCCCAGCCGCCATAGGTGAAGGCGCCGTAGACCAAAGCCGTGCTGACCGCCGCCTTGCCGCCCGTCCGTCCTTGCGCGACCAGAAGCAGAACCCAGACGCCGATGGCCAGGACCGACAGGGTGGCGATCCAATCCAGGGGCCGGGCGCGCTGGTGGGGATCAAGGTCCGGACGCTTGCGGCGCAGGACTCGCACGCCCGAGAACAGCGTGATGCTGGCCGTCGCCGACAAGGCGGCGAAATAGGCGTTGAAGCGCAGCAAGGTCATGATCCAGGCGGCGGCCAGCAGCACGCTCATCAGCGCCACGAACAGGCGGCCCGACCACCGGTGGAGCCTTGCGCCCTTGCGGCTGAGGATCGGGACCAGACCGACAGCGACCAGCATGAAGCCGACGGTGATGTGCACGGCCAGCGCGGGGGAGAAGATAAGCTTGTCCATTCCGTCAGGCCTAGCGTCGCGTGGACGGGGCGCGAGCCGAATGGGGCGAATGACGGCGGGCGGGGACGAGCCATGGCTTGACCCGGCGTCGGTCGCGCGTCACACCCCGCGCTCATGGAAAAGCTGACCATCCTCCTCGTCGGGTCTGGCGGGCGCGAGCACGCCCTGGCCTGGAAGATCGCCCAGTCGCCACTGTGCGGCCGCCTCGTCGCCGCCCCCGGCAATCCGGGCATCGGCAAGGTGGCCGAGCTAAAGGCCGTCAAGGCGACCGACGCCGACGGCCTTACCGCCTTGGCCCAGGAGATCGGCGCGGATCTCGTGGTGGTCGGCCCGGAATCGGCGCTCGAAGTCGGTCTCGCCGACAAGCTGGCGGATGTCGGCATCCCCTGCTTTGGCAGCAGTCAGCGCGCGGCCCAGCTGGAGACCTCCAAGGCCTTCACCAAAGACTTCTGTCAGCGCCACGGCCTGCCGACGGCGGCCTATGGCGTGTTCGAGGACGCCGCCTCGGCGGGGACCTTCCTCGACACCCTGGAAGCGCCGTTCGTGATCAAGGCCGATGGTCTGGCGGCGGGCAAGGGCGTGGTGATCGCCGCGACCCGCGCCGAGGCCGATACGGCCGTGCTCGACATGCTGGGCGGCCGGTTCGGTTCGGCCGGCGCGCGCGTCGTGATCGAGGAGTTCATGCACGGCGAGGAGGCCTCGCTGTTCGCCCTCTCCGACGGCAAGACCGCAGTGCTGTTCGGCGCGGCCCAGGACCACAAGCGCGCCTATGATGGCGACGAGGGCCCCAACACCGGCGGCATGGGCACCTACTCGCCACCGCCCGTGTTGACGCAGGACCTGATCGACCAGGCCTGGCGCGAGCTGATCGTCCCGACGGTCGAGGGCATGGCCGCCGAGGGCAACCCCTACGTCGGTGTCCTCTACGCCGGCCTGATGCTGACGCCCACGGGCCCCAAGCTCGTCGAATATAACGCCCGCTTCGGCGATCCTGAGTGCCAGACCCTGATGCTGCGTCTCGCGAGCGACATCGTGCCGATCCTCCTGGCGGCCGCGAAGGGCGAACTGGCCTCGGCCGAACCGCCGAAGTGGCGCGACGAGGCGGCGATCTGCGTGGTGCTGGCCGCCGAGGGCTATCCCGACGCTCCCAAGACGGGTGGCCGCATCCAGGGCGTCGACGCCGACTTCGGAGACGAGGTGGTGGTCTTCCACGCTGGCACGACCCGCGAGTTCGAAGGCCGCCTCGTCGCCTCGGGCGGCCGGGTGCTGAACGTCTGCGCCCTGGGCATGACGCTGAGCGAAGCCCGCGAGGCCGCCTATGGCGCGCTGGAGACCATCAGCCTGGAAGGCGGGTTCTATCGTCGCGACATCGGCTGGCGGGCGCTGAAGGGCTCCTAAATCCTCCACCCAGCGGGGGAGGTGGCCCGTAGGGCCGGAGGGGGACGTTCTGTTGAGCCTGCCTCTTCCCCCTCCGTCGTCTCTTCGAGCCGACACCTCCCCCGCTAGGGGGAGGATCTTGCCTTGCCTAAGCGCCGCCACCCTCTAAACTCCCTTTCAAACAAGCGTTGGGGAGAAGCGCGCCATGGCCGAAGCCGCCGAACAGTCCGCCCAGGACCTGAACTCGGGCACCAAGCCGGTCGATCCGCGCCATGCGATCGACGAGGTCAGGCTGGCCGCCTGGCTGGAGGCGAACGTCGAGGGCTATGCCGGCCCGCTGGAGGTGCGCCAGTTCAAGGGCGGCCAGTCTAACCCCACCTACCAGTTGGTCACGCCGGCGCGGAAATACGTCCTGCGTCGCAAGCCGCCGGGCAAGCTGCTGCCCAGCGCCCATGCGGTCGATCGCGAGTACAAGGTGATCTCCAGCTTGAACAAGACGGGCTTCCCGGTCGCCAAGGCCTACGCCCTGTGCCTGGATGAGGACGTCATCGGCACGATCTTCTACGTGATGGAGAACGTCGAGGGCCGCATCCTGTGGGACGGGACCCTGCCCGACTACGCCCCGGCCGAGCGACGGGCGATCTACGAGGCGCAGATCGACACTCTGGCGGCCCTGCACAATGTTGACTACGCAGCCGTGGGCCTCTCTGACTATGGCAAGCCCGGCAACTACTTCACCCGCCAGATCGACCGCTGGACCAAGCAGTACAAGGCCAGCGAGACCACCCCGATCCCGGAGATGGACCGGCTGATCGACTGGCTGGCCAAGACGGTCCCGGCCGATGACCAGACCTC
The DNA here is from genome assembly GCF_002737755.1 of Caulobacter sp. BP25. Taxonomy (GTDB): domain Bacteria; phylum Pseudomonadota; class Alphaproteobacteria; order Caulobacterales; family Caulobacteraceae; genus Caulobacter. The sequence goes on along the minus strand of NZ_PEGH01000017.1, from coordinate 189,015 downwards.
GATCGTCCACGGCGACTATCGCCTCGACAACATGATCCTGCACCCGACACAGGCGCAGGTGATCGCGGTGCTGGACTGGGAGCTGTCGACCCTGGGCAATCCGCTGGCGGATTTCAGCTACTTCCTGATGAACTGGGTGATGCCGTCAGACCAGCGCGGCGGGCTGGCCGAGATCAAGGATCTGGAGGCCTACGGCATCCCGACCATTCCCCAGGCGGTGGAACGCTACTGCAAAGCCACCGGTCGTGACGGCCTGCCCGAGCTGGACTGGTATTTCAGCTACAACCTCTTCAGACTGGCCGGCATCTGCCAGGGCATCGTTGGCCGGGTCCGTGACGGCACGGCCGCCAGCGCCCATGCGCAGTTGATGGAGGCGCGCGTGCCGGTCCTGGCCAAGGGAGCCTGGGACTTCGCGCGCAAAGCGGGGGCTTGAGGGGCTTGATGGGGAAATTGTTGTCGGGCGCGTGCGCCCTGGTCCTGGTCGGAGCGCTGGGCGGTGTGGCTTGCGCTCAGAACGCGCCGAAGGAAACGGTCTTCGTCCAGGCGGGACGCCTGCTGGCCGATCCCGCCACGGGCAAGGTCGACACCGCCAAGACCCTGGTGCTTGAGAACGGCAAGGTGACCCGCATCGTCGACGGCTATGTCGCCGAGCCTGGCGGCAAGGTCGTGGACCTGAAGGACAGCTTCGTCCTGCCGGGCCTGATCGACAGCCACGTCCACCTGACCAACGAGCAGAATCCCAACGGCCGCCTCCAGATGGTGACCCGCTCGCCCGCCGACAACGCGATCGTCGGCGCCGGCTTCGCGCGCAAGACCTTGATGGCGGGCTTCACCACGGTGGCCAATCTGGGCGCCAACAGCCAGGCGATCTTCGCGCTACGCGAAGGCGTCAAGCGAGGCGATGTGGCGGGGCCGCGCATCATCGCCTCGGGCTCGTCGATCGCCGTGCACGGTGGTCACGCCGACATCAACGGCTACAGCGAAGAGGTCATGCACGCTCTGCGGCCGGAATCGATCTGCTCGGGGGCCGACGACTGCCGACGCGCCGTGCGCGAGCAGATCTGGCTGGGCGCGGACCTGATCAAGATCACCGCCACCGGCGGCGTCCTGTCCAACACCGCCGCGGGCCTGTCCAAGCAGTTCTCGGACGCCGAGTTGGCCGCGATCATCGAGGCCGCTCATAGCATGGGTCGCAAGGTCACCGCGCACGCGCACGGGGGCGATGGCATCAACGCCTTCCTCAAGGCTGGCGGCGACTCCATAGAGCACGGCACCTACCTGGACAATGAGGGCGTCGCCCTGATGAAGAAGTCCGGCGCCTATCTGGTCCCGACCCTGATGGCGGGCGATTTCGTCTATCGGATCGCCTCGGGCCCGAACAACTTCCTGACCCCCGCCCAGACGGCCAAGGCGCTGGAGGCCGGGCCCAAGATGCTGGACATGGCGCGCCGCGCCCACGCCGCCGGTGTCCGGATAGCTTTTGGCACGGATAGCGGCGTCTCGGCTCACGGCGACAACGCCGGCGAGTTCGCCCTGCTGGTCAAGGCGGGCCTGACGCCGCTGGAGGCGATCCAGACCGCCACGGTCAACGCCGCCGACCACTTCGCGCTGTCCAGCGAGGTCGGCAGCTTGGCCCCCGGCAAGGCCGCCGACCTGATCGCCGTCAAAGGCGACCCGCTTAAAGACGTCACCGAGCTGCAGCGGGTGACGTCGGTGATCAAGGGCGGGGTGGTTTATAGGTAGGGAGCGAGTGTCCTTCCGCCCCCTCCGGGGGCGGACGACCGCGAAGCGGTCAGGTGGGGGCAAGGGTATTTTACGCCGACTTGCCCCCTCCGCGCTATTCGGCGCTCCTCCCCCTTAGGGGGAAGAAGGCAACCGCCTACACCCCCGCCTTGGCCAACAGCTCCTCCAGCGCCGCTTCGTCGTCGAAGCGGGCGCGGACGGGCCACGGAGTCACCCGCGCGCGCCAGGCGGGCGGCAGCCGGATCCAGTCCTTCTCGGTGGTGACCAGGCCCGCGCCATAGACCTGCGCGCGGTCGGCCAGCATCTTCAGCGTTCCCTCGTCATAGGCGCCGTGGTCTGGGAAGGGGGCGAAGTCCACCAGCTGGCAACCGGCGGCGGTCAGGGCCTTTTCGACTTTCCAGGGCTTGCCGACGCCAGCAAAGCCGACCTGGGGACCTTCCGGAACGGGGGCCGCAGATTCAAGCCGCGCGACCAGCACGGGCATGTCACCGAACTCGACCAGGAGATCGAAGTCGGGCTGCGGCATGTCGACCGGCAGCAGCACGATCACGGCGTCGGCGCGGGCCAGACCGACCTTCAGCGGCTCGCGCATCGGGCCGGCGGGGAAGACCCTGCCATCGCCAAACGGCCACTCGCCGCCGCGCGTCTCGCCATCGACCACCACCAGCGACAGCGTCTTACGGACGCTGGGGTTTTGATGGCCGTCATCCATGACGATCGCGCCGGCCCCGGCGGCCGAGGCGGCGATGGCGCCGGCGGATCGGTCGCGCGCGACCCACATCGGGAAATCCTGGGCCAGCATCAGCGGCTCGTCGCCGACCTCGGCGGCCGTGTGGCGCGTGGGATCGACCCGCACGGGCCCTTTGAGCTTGCCGCCATAGCCGCGTGAGAGGCCGTGCGCTGCGACGCCGCGACGGGTCAGGGTCAGCAGCAGCTCGCGGACGATCGGTGTCTTGCCGGCGCCGCCCATGGTGACGTTGCCGACGCAGATCACCGGGGCGGCGACCTCGGTCGGCACGGCCTTGGCGATCCGGCGCGCGGTCGCCGCCGCCCATAGCCACGAGATCGGGGTCAGCAGGGCGCGCGTCACGGGGGCGGGGCCGCCGCTCTTCACATACCACCAGCGAGGCGTGCCGAGTTTCATGAGGCTATCTTGGGGACCAGCTCGAGGATGCGGGAAAGGCCCGCGCGCGCCTCGGCGTCGCGGACGTCGACGAAGGCGCGGGCCTTCGCGGCTTGAATGCGTAGTTGATCCGGGTTCGCGAGGGCCCCGCTCAAATCATCGCAGAGGTCCGTATCGTCAGCGTAGCCGCCAATGCCGACTTCGGCGAGCGCATCGTACACGCTTCGCCAATTCTCGACGTGCGGACCGCGCACGAACGGACAAGAGACGCGGGCCGCCTCCAGAGGATTGTGCCCACCGATATTGGGCAGCAGGCTGCCGCAGATCAGAGCTAGGTCCGCGAGCCGGTACCACAGGCCAAGCTCGCCAAGCGTGTCCGCCACGAGGATCGACCCCGACGGGTCGCCGCCGCTGCGGAGCCGTACTGACAGGCCGCGCCAGCGTGCCATATCGACAATAGCCGGACCCCGCTCAATGTGGCGCGGCACGATGATCAGATGAGGACGATCCTCGGCCATTTCGGCATAGGCCGCGATGACGAGTTCGTCTTCGCCTGGATGCGTACTGGCCGCCAACAGCACCGGCTTGCCCGCGAAGATAGCGCGCTGCTTGGCCAACTCTGGCTCGTCCACCGGCAGCGGTCCGGCGCCGAACTTCAGATCCGCCTCGCCGGTGACCTTGCCGCCCAGGGCCTCGAAGCGCTGATGGGCGCGGGCGTCCTGGGCCAGGATCAGGTCGAAGGCTGACAGCAGTTGGCGAGCGGCGTCGGGGCGCTTGCTCCAACGGGCGAAGCTGCGGTCCGATAGCTTGGCCGAGACCAGGGCCAGGCGCGTCCCAGCGGCCTTGGCCTCCAGCAAGAGGTTTGGCCACAGCTCGCTCTCGACGAAGACGGCGAGGTCGGGCTTCCAGCGGGCTATGAAGCGCCGCGCCGCGCCGGGGGCGTCGACGGGGGCGTACTGGTGGATCGCGCCGCTGGGCAGGCGCTTGGCCAGCAGGGCGGCGGATGTCGTCGTGCCCGAGGTGACCAGGACCGTGACCTCCGGCCGCTCAGCGCGCAGGCGCTCGACCAGGGGCAGGATCGACAGGCTTTCGCCGACGCTGGCGCCGTGCAGCCAGACCAGCGGGCCGTCCGGCCGCGCGCGCTCGCTCCGGCCCAAACGCTCGGCCAGGCGCGCCTGGTCCTCCTTGCCCTGGCGGGCGCGGTGGGCCAGCAGCGCGGGCGCGATCGGTTCGAGCAGGCCCGTGGCGGCCCGGTAGAGGCCCAGGGACGGGGTCACACGACGTCCGCAGGCGCCAGACGGCAGGCGTGCGCCCCGTGGCTGGTCTCGACCTGGATGGTCACATGGCCGATGTTGAACTTGCTGGCCAGCTCCGCGCAGGCCTCGTGCAGGAACTGGTCGTGGTCGGCGCCGAGGGGCCTCACGACGTGAGCGGTCATGGCCGTCTCGGTGGTGCTCATCGCCCAGATGTGCAGGTCGTGCACCTCGGACACGCCCGGACGGGCGGCCAGCCAGTCACGGACCTTGGCCGGGTCAATGCCGCGCGGCGTGGCGTCGAGGGCCAGATCTAGCGAGTCGCGCAGGAGGCCCCAGGTGCCTAGGACGATGACGGCGACGATGGCCAGGCTGACCACAGGGTCGAGCCACAGCCAGCCCGTCAGGCTCAGGGCGAAGGCGGCGACGACGACCCCCGCCGAGACGCCTGCGTCGGCGGCCATGTGCAGGAAGGCGCCCCGGACGTTGAGGTCCTCCTTCGAGCCCTTCATGAACATCAGGGCCGTGGCGGTGTTGATGGCGATGCCGATGGCGGCGACGATCATCACCGGGCCGGTCTCGATCGGCTGCGGATCGGCGAAGCGGCGAACGGCCTCCCAGGCGATCGCGCCGACGGCGACCAGCAGCAGGGCGGCATTGGCCAGCGAGGCCAGGATCGTGCCCTTGCGCAGGCCATAGGTGCGGCGAAGGCTGGGCGCGCGCTTGGCCAGCACCGTTGCCCCCAGGCCATCAATAGGCCCAGCACGTCCGAGAGGTTGTGGCCGGCGTCCGCTAGCAGGGCGAGCGACCCGGTGATCAGGCCGGCGGCCGCCTCGACGACCACGAAGCTCAGGTTCAGCGCCGTGCCGATCGCGAAGGCGCGGCCGAAGTCCTTGGGCGCGTGGCTATGGCCGTGGTGGCCGTGGCCATGGTGGTGATGGCCGTGACCATGCGCGTGATCATGATCGTGGTGATCATGGTCGTGATCGTGCCCATGATCGTGATTATGCGCGTGTCCGGGGTGATCGTGAGCCATGGCCCTACATCCCACCAAGCAGGGGCTGGATCAATCTTTGACCAGGGCCTCGGCCCTTCTCGTGACCGCAGAGAGGCGCGCCGCCCAGTCCTCGACCAGCTGGTCGGGATCGTCGCCGCGTCCCGCGCCGGTCGGTCCGTCCCAGACCATGGCGGCCTTGGCGAAGGGCAGGGGGATCATGGTCTGGTCCCATGAGCTGAGGCGCAGGCAAGGCTTGGCGGCCAGGCCGACGAAGATCACCGGCGCGCCCGTGACTCGGGCCAGGGAGGGCGTGCCCTTCTCCATATGCTCGGCCGGGCCGCGCGGACCGTCGGGCGTGATGGCGATCCCGCCGCCGTCCTTCACCCACTTGACCATGTCGCGGAAGGCCTGCTCGCCGTGCTTGTTCTTGGCCAGATCCGTCTTCTTGGCCGAGGAGCCGCGGATGGCCGGGAAGCCCAGCTTCTCGACCGTGCGGGCGATGAACTCGCCGTCGTTGGAGCGCGAGATCAGGGCGCGCATGTCCTGGCGCTCGGGGCTCTGCGGCCAACTGAGCGGCGACATCGGGATGCGCGAGTGCCAGAAGCAGAGGATCGCGCCGACGCCTTCCGCGCGGCCTTGCGCCCACACGGCTTGCACCTGCTCGCGGCCTTCCTCGGTCATGCGCAGAGTGCGGAAGACGAGCTTGGAATAGCCGGCGAAGACCGAGGAGAGCAGCCAGATCACGACCGGCGAACGCAGGGGTCTCAAACGTCGCCCTCCAGGGCTGGTGCGTCCGGGCTGTGATCGAGGTCCTGGGCCTTGGCTAGCCGCGCATAGAGGCCGCCGATCTGGACCAGCTCGGCGTGCGCGCCGGTCTCGACCACGCGGCCCTTGTCGATGACATAGATGCGGTCGGCGTTCTTCACGGTCGACAGGCGGTGGGCGATCAGAATGGTGGTGCGGCCGGCCATCAGCCGCTCCAGCGCCGCCTGCACCTGGGCCTCGCTCTCGGTGTCCAGCGCGCTGGTGGCCTCGTCCAGAAGCAGGATCGGGGCGTTCTTCAAGAAGGCGCGAGCGATGGCGATGCGCTGGCGCTGGCCGCCCGACAGACGGGTTCCGGCCTCGCCGACGGGGGTGTCATAGCCCTCGGGCAGGGCCATGATGAAGTCGTGGGCGGCGGCCTGGCGCGCGGCGGCCTCGATCTCCGCCTGGCTGGCGCCGGGGCGGGCGTAGGCGATGTTGGTGCGGACAGTGTCGTCGAACAGGAACGGCTCCTGGGTGACGAGCGCGATGCGGTCGCGCAGGGACGACAGGGTCACGGTCCGTACGTCGTGGCCGTCGATGGTCACCGCGCCGCCGTTCACGTCGTAGAAGCGCGGGATCAGGTTCAGGATCGAGCTCTTGCCGCCGCCCGAGGGACCGACCAGGGCGACGGTCTCGCCCTGCCGCGCTTCTAGCGAGACGTCCGATAGGGCCGGGATGTCGGCGCCGTAAGAGAAGGTGACGTGGCTCAGAGCGATCGCGCTGTCGCCGGCCGGCAGCGGCTTGGCCTCGGTGGGATCGACGATGGTTGGCTCGACGTCCAGGGCGGCGAACAGGCGGCGAGCGCCGGTGAAGCCTTCACTGAACACCGTCTGCAGGTTGGCGACCTGGCGTAGCGACTGCAAGGCCATGGCCAGAGCCGCCAGAAAGGCCGAGAAGTCCCCAGCGCTCATCTGCCCCATCGTCGCCCGCCAGCCGGCATAGGCCAGGACGCCGGCGGTGATCAGAGCGCCGAAGGTCTCCGTAGCCGGCGCGGCCATGGCCTTGGCGTTCGAGCCCTTGATCAGATGGCGCTGACGGCGCTCGATCACGGCGGCCACGCGGCCTTCCTCATAGGCCTCGCGGTTCTCCATCTTGACGATCTTGACGCCGTCCAGGCTCTCCATGATCGCGGTGGAGAGGTTTGAGGTCTCGCCCATGGCGCCCTTGGCGGCCTTGGTTGTCTTCTTTGAAAAGCGTCGGATGAACAGGCTGGAGACGGGGCCGATGATCAGGACGCCTGCAGCGAGCGCCCAGTCCAGCTGGAACATGACGACCAGCGCGCCGACCACGGTCAGGAACTCACGCGTGTAGTTGACCAGGCCGCTGGTCGCCGCCTCGCGGATCAAGGTCGCGTCGTACAGCATCGACGAGACATACGAGCCCGAGTGCGCGCCGCGCAGGCGCGCCAGGTCCGAGCGCATCAGCTTGGCGAACAGCCGCAGCTGCATGTCGCCGACGACGCCGTTGCCAATCCGGTTGATCGAGGTGGTCTGCAAGACCTGGAAGACCCCCGGCTGACGGCGATGAGCGCGATCAGCAGCGGGATGCGCCACAGCGCGCCGGGCTGGGGATCGGAGATCAAGTGATCGACCGCCGGCTTCAGTACATAGGCGAGCGCGGCGCTCAGCCCGGCGACCGCGACCGCGCAGAGCAGGGCGGCGACCAGCCGGTTGCGACGGGGCTGAAGGTACTCGCGCCAGATCCGCGCGGCGATGACGCGGTTGGAAAGTTCAGGCGTGTCCTGGGCGGTCATGGGGGAGGGGTCGGATTTCGCGCGGAGGCTGTCAAGGACGCGCGAGACGCACTGGCCGGTAAAAGCGACAGCATAAGGGCCGGTTTTGCCTTTCGAGCCGCTCTACCCTACTTAGACCGCGCAATTCGCAAGGATCGTCCCCGCTTGGCCAAGTTCGACCTCACCACGCCCTGGGGCCGGTTCAGGACCTATCTCCACTATCTGTGGAACGACCACGCCTATCTGCGTCTGGGCTTTTCCAACGCCCACTGGATCAGCCCCGAGATGGTCCGCGCCAACCAACCCTGGCCGTTCCAGCTGGCCTGGTGGAAGAAGCAGGGGATCAAGACGATCGTGAACCTGCGCGGCGGCTTCGACGGCAGCTTCTACGCGCTGGAGAAGGACGCCTGCCAGCGCCTGGGCCTGAACTTCGTCGACTTCACGATCACCTCGCGCGAAGTCCCGATCCGCGAGCGGGTGCGCGGGGCCAAGGAACTGTTCGAGACGATCGAATATCCGGCCCTGCTGCACTGCAAGTCCGGCGCGGACCGGGCGGGCATCATGAGCGTCTTCTATGCCCACTATCGCCTGGGCCAGCCGATCCGCGAGGCGATGAAGCAGCTCGGGCCCCGCTACCTGCACATCAAGCACGGCAACACCGGCGTGCTGGACTACGTGTTCGAGCAGTACCTGGAGCACGGCGAGCCCAAGGGGCTGACCTTCAGCGAATGGGTCGAGAGCGACGACTACGATCCGGTCGCGATGAAGAAGACCTTCCGCGCCGGGATGCTGGGGAAGGTGCTGACGGACAAGATTTTGCGGCGGGAGTGATCCGCCAAATCCTCCCCCGCTAGGGGGAGGATTTCAGACCAGATCAGCCCTCGCTGCTCGGATCCAGCAGCTTGTGGGCGTGGATGATGAAGTAGCGGGCGTGGGCGTTGTCGACGGTGGCCTGGGCCTTGGCCTTCCAGGCCTTGTGGGCCGCGTCGTAGCTAGGATAGGCGCCGACGAACTCGACCTGGTCGAGATCGCGGAATTCGGTGCCGGCGACGTCCTTCAGTTCACCGCCGATGACGATATGAAGAAGCTGCTTATCGGGCATTTGGAGCAAGTTCCTGCGAGGAATTGGTTTTATGGCAGCTCGATATGCCCGACGCGGTTAAGGATCAATGGCGCTAGCGCCTGATTGGCGCAAACAAGGCTCGGAACCTGCGGAACGGGCCGATTATAGGCGAAGTCATTGCCTTTATGATCGCTAAGCGTGGCGCCCGCGCGACGAACGATCAGGTCGGCGGCGGCCAGGTCCCACTCGCTCTTGGGCGACAAGGCCACCGCCGCGTCGAAGGCGCCCGAGGCCACCAGGCACATGCGGTAGGCGATCGAGTTGCGGCTTTCGATGCGCATCTGTGGCCACGGCTCGCGCCAGGCGGGGTGGGCGAACATCTTGGCGTCGCCCAGCATCGCCGCGCCGAGCAGCTGGTCGGTGGCGCTGGGCGCGATCGCCGCGCCGTTCAGGGTGGCGGGACCCTCCAGCGTGGCGGCGTAGGTCTCGGAAAGCGCCGGCGCGTGGACCACGCCGGCGATCGGCCGGCCGTCCTCGACCACGGCGATCGAGACCGCGAACCACGGCTTGTTCTTCATGAAGGCCACGGTGCCGTCGATCGGGTCGACAACGAACTGACGTCGCGTGTTCAGGCGCGTCGGATCGTCGGCGGTCTCCTCCGACAACCAGCCGTAGTCCGGCCGCGCTGACTTCAGCTCCAGCTTCAGCAGGGTGTCGACGGCTAGGTCGGCGTCGGTGACGGGTGAGCCGCCTATTTTGGACCAGATCTTCAACCCGCTTTCGCGCGCGGTGAGCGCCAGCTCCCCGGCCTTGCGAGCGGCGTCGAGGATCAAGTCCAGGTCGTTCATTTGCCCGCGATGGCCAGGGCGTCGACCAGCAGCGACGGACTGTTGCTGGCCCCGCGCAGCATCAGGTCCGAGCCGGGGACGAGGCGGGCGTAGATGTCGATCAGGTTGCCGGCGACGGTGATCTCGGTGACGGGACCTGTGCTTTCGCCGTTCTCGAACCAGTAGCCGGAACAGCCGACCGACCAGTCGCCGGTGTTGCCGTTCAGCGAAGGGCCGAACATCGAGGTGACGACCAGACCGTTCCCGGCGTCCTTCATCAGGCCCGTGACGTCCTTCTCGCCCGGCTGAAGCGTCAGGTTGTGGGTCGAGACGCCGGAGGGGCCGGCCAGACCGCGCGAGGCGTGGCCGGTGGTGACAAGGCCCAGCTGCTTGGCCGAGCTGGTGTTCAGCAGCCAGGTGGTCAGCACGCCGTCGTCGATGAGGGCGCGAGCCTGCGTCGCCACACCCTCGTCGTCGAACGGCGCCGAGCCCAGGCCGCGAACCCGGTGCGGATCCTCCAGAAGATGGACGCCGCGCGCGAAGATCTGTTGGCCCAGCTTGTCCTTCAGGAACGAGGTCCCGCGCGCGATCGACGGACCCGAGATCGCGCCCAGGAGGGGGCCGATCAGGCTCATGGCCAGGCGGTTTTCGAAGATCACCGGGGCGGTGGTCGAGGCGATCTTCCGCGGGTTCAGCCGCGCCACCGCCTGGCGGCCGGCCTCCATGCCGATGTCGCCGGCGGCGGGCAGGTCGCCGAAGTGGCGGGTCGAGCGGCCCTCGCCGCCGCGCTCCATGCCCGCGCCCTCGCCGGCGATGGCCGAGGCCGACACCGAGTGTCCGGTGGCCGCGTGGGTGGCTTGGAAGCCTTCGCTGGTGACGAACGCCCAACGGGACGACGACCAAGCCGCCGAGCCGCCGTCGGAATTGGTCACGCCCTGGACGGCGCGCGCGTGCTCCTCGGCCTGGCGGGCCTGGGTCTCCAGCGTCTGGGCCGTGGGCTCGTAAGGATCGACGAGGTCGAGCTCGGGATAGGGCGCGCGGGCCAGACGGTCGGCCGGCGCCAGGCTGGCGTAGGGATCCTCGGGCGCGAGGCGGGCCATGGCCACGGCGCGCTCGACCAGCTTGGCGCGGGCCTCAGGCGAGATGTCGGAGCCGGAGACGGTGGCGCTGCGCTGACCGATGAAAACGCGAAGGCCCAGGTCCCGGGCCTCCTCGCGCTCGACTTCCTCTAGATCGCCCAAGCGGACGCTGACGGAGAGCGACTGGCGCTCGGCGAAGACAGCCTCGGCCGCGTCGGCCCCGGCCTTGCGCGCGGCGGCGACCACGTCATGCAACAGGTTTTCGTCCATGCGGTCTTATGGACGACGCGCACGGGCCGGGGCAAGCGGCGGAGGGGAATTAGGCGATGGCGGAGATCAGCAGCGCCACGCCGGCGAAGATGTAGGCCAGCCAGGTGGCGATCATGCCCGCCGTACGACCGATGGAAACGCCGCCGCTATTAGATAGGCCAACCGCATGGATGACGCGGCCGGCGAACAGCAGGAAGCCGACCACGTGGATGGTCAGGGCCGAAGCGCCGGCGACGGCCAGGACGGCCAGGGCCGCGACGCCCGCCGGCACGTATTCGGTGGCGTTGCCGAAGGCGCGGATGGCGCGCGCCAGCTCCGGAATGCCCTCGTCGCCCAGCGCCACCTTGTGCTTCTGACGCAGGCGCACGACCAGCACCGACAGGACCAGCATGAGCAAGAGGTGCAGGCCGGCCCAGAGGGCGGCCGCGTGGCCGGAAACGATCGTATCCATGACTACAAGAACCCTATGACGCCGCCCGCCCCCGAGCGGCGGGCCATATGAGACCTTTCGCCCGGGAACGGCAACCCAGCGCTAGTTCCCGACCTCACGGGCGATCGGATACAGCAGGTGGTGGTCATCGTAGAACGGCGTGCGCTTGTAGAACCAGGCCAGGCGCGCGTCGGGATCGGCGGCGAACTTGGGCTCGGCGGCCAGCTTGGCCTCGAACTCGGCCTTCAGTTTCGGATCGGTGGCCAGCATTTTCTCGGCCAGCGGGGCGATGGCGTAGGGCTCGATGTATTCGACGCGGCTCAGCACCTCGGGGACCATGCCCCAGGCGAAGACGCTCTCGCTGGATTGCGGCTCCAACAGCAGGACGACGAGGTCGCCCAGCGGCTGGTCGGTCGGCACACGCACCGAGCCCTTGGGGAAGGTCCAGTCGCGGGTCTCGGTGGTGACCTTGTCGACGCTGATCTGCACGTGGCCTTCGTTGGCGCGCGTGGCGATCTTGGGATCGACCAGGCGGATCATCTCGACCTTGATCGTCTTGTCGGAGGGCAGGGTCTCCAGCGTCACGCCGTGCAGCTTCAGGCGCTCGATGAGGTCGGCGCGGTAGTTGGGCACATAGTAGGCGGTCGGGCGCTTGAGGGTCAGCGACGGCTTGGAGCCATAGAACGGGACGTTCCAGATCTCTGGATCGGCCTCGCCCAGCCAGCGCACTTCTTTCCGGCCCGAGGCGGGGCTGTCGTAGTACTCATAGCGGATGCCCTTGAAGGCGCGCGTGTAGGCGGGCTTGTCGTCGGCGACGAAGTTGGCCGGGATTTCGGTCGGGCGCAGGGCGGTATCGGCGGCGATGGCCGTCCGCAGATCGCCACCCTTGTCGGCCAGCAGCTTCAAGGCCGTCTCGATGAACACATAGGTCCCCAGCACGCGCTGGGCGTGGGGTTTCAGGCTATGGTTCTCGATCAGGATGGTCGGGACGTGGGCCGCCGCGCCCCAGCCGTTGGAGAAGCGCTCGCCTAGGCCCCCGTCCGAGAAGCCGGCTTTCGGATTGTGCTCGTCGATCCCGAACACCAACTCGCCCGGGATGTGGCCCTGCGCCTCCAGGCTCTTGTTCATGACGGGCTTGAGCACCCCGTCCAGCCATTTGGCGATGGCGGGCGAGCGGTTCCAGACGCCGTTCTCGCCGTTGAAGCCGTAGGTGACGTCGTACTGGTAGTCCATGCCGTCGGTCACGTGGACGTCGACATAGAGATCGGCCTTGTACTTGGCCTGCAAGCGCTTAAGCGCCCGCATCTCCGGCTGGTCCAGCTTCATGAAGTCGCGGTTGAGGTTCTGGTTGGTCGCGGTGTTGCGCCAGCCCTGGATGCGCGGCCCGCGCTGGTTGGGGCGGGAGTAGGGGCCCGAGCGCTCATGACCATCGACCGACAGGATCGGGATTAGCACCAGGTTGACCTTGTCCAGCAGGCCATCCTTGCCGTGGAACGCCATGTCCCGCAGCAGCATCATGCCGGCGTCCTTGCCGTCGATCTCGCCGGGGTGGATGCCGGCCTGAATTAGCAGCAGCGGCTTCTTGGGATCCAGTTTCTCACCGTCCTTGCTGGCGATCACTGCAAAGATCTCGCGCCCCTGAGGCGAGACGCCAAAGTCCTCGACGCGGATCAGGGGGCTCGCCTTATCCAGCTTCTGGAACCAGGCGCGGGTGTCGGCATAGGTCGGGCTGAAGTTGTGCTCGGCGTCGGCCTCGAACGGCGTCACCCAAGGATCGGCCTTGTCGCGGATCAGCCCCTGGCTGGCGCCCTGCCAATGCGGCGCCGGTGGCAGGAAGGCTTCGTCCCAAGGTTTCTTCGTCTGGGCCATGCTGGTGCTCGCGGTCAGGGCGACGGCTATGGCCGCCAAGGTGAGGGCTTTCATCGACTTTCCTATGTCATCCCGGCCGCAGCGGAGCGGAGAGCCGGGAACGCCGCAAGTCTGGCATTTTGGGCGGTCCCGGCTCGGCGCGCTTCGCGCCGGGCCGGGATGACAGATCACTTTGCCTTCCAGATCGGCGCCCCGTCACCGGGCAGACCCAGCCGCGACCACTTCTCGCTGACGGCGTCGACCACGGCCTGGTCCATGCGGATTTCCTCGCCCCACTCGCGCTTGGTCTCGGGCGGCCATTTGTCGGTGGCGTCGAGGCCGATCTTGGAGCCCAGGCCGCTCTCGGGCGAGGCGAAGTCCAGATAGTCGATGGGCGTGTGCTCGATCACCGTGATGTCCCGCGCTGGGTCCATCTTGGTGCTGATCGCCCACATGACGTCCTTCCAGTCGCGGGCGTTGATGTCGTGGTCCACGACGATCACCCACTTGGTGTACATGAACTGGCGCAGATAGCTCCAGACGCCCAGCATCACGCGCTTGGCGTGGCCCGGATAGGCCTTCTTCATCGACACCACGGCGATGCGGTAGCTGCAGCCCTCGGGCGGTAGCCAGAAGTCGACGATCTCGGGGAACTGCTGGCGGATCAGCGGGATGAACACCTCGTTCAGCGCCTCGCCCAGCACCGAGGGCTCGTCCGGCGGCCGGCCGGTGAAGGTGGTCAGATAGATCGGGTCCTTGCGCATGGTGATCGCCGTCACCTGGAAGACCGGGAACTTCTCGACGCTGTTGTAGTAGCCGGTGTGGTCGCCATAGGGGCCCTCGTCGGCGAACTCGTCCAAGAGGACGTGGCCCTCGATGACGATCTCGGCGTGGGCCGGGACCATCAGCGGCACGGTCTTGGCCGGGACGAGATCGACCTTTGCCCCGCGCAGCAGGCCGGCGAACTGGTACTCCGACAGGGTGTCGGGCACGGGCGTCACGGCCGCTAGGATGGTGCCGGGATCCGCGCCCAGGACGGCGCAGGCGGGCAGGGGCTCCTTGGATCCGGCCTTCTTGTGGCGGGCGTAGTGCTGGGCGCCGCCCCGGTGGGCCAGCCAGCGCATGATGCACTTGTCCTTACCCAGGACCTGCATCCGGTAGATGCCGAGGTTGAAGTCGTCTTCGCGGTCCTTGCCTGGACCCTTGGTCACGACCAGCGGCCAGGTGATCAGCGGCGCGGGCTCGCCCGGCCAGCAGGTCTGGACCGGCAGCTTCGTGAGGTCGATCTGGTCGCCGGTCAGGACAACCTCCTGCACGGGGGCCTTCTTCACCGTTCCGGGACGCATGCTCATGACCGTCTTGGCCAGGGGCAGCATGTCGAGGGCGTCCTTGAGGCCCTTGGGCGGTTGGGGCTGGCGCAGGAAGGCCAAGAGCTCGCCGACCTCGCGCAGCTCGCCCGCCGTCTCGCGCGGTTCGCCGCCCAGGGTGACGCCCATGGCCACGCGCTTGACCGTGCCGAACAGGTTGGCCAGCGCCGGCATCTCCGAGCGCGAACCGTCGGGCAGCAGCACGTGCTCGAACAGCACCGCCGGACCTCCGGTCGCCAGCAGGCGAGTCTGGATCTCGGTCATCTCCAGCATGCTGGAGACCGGTTCCTTGACCCGGACCAGCTCGCCCTTGGCCTCCAGGACGTCGATGAATTCGCGGAGGGATCGGTAGGCCATGGGGACTCCTGGAAACGCGCGGAACCTAGACCGGGTGTGCGGAGAACTGAATCGCTTTTCGACCAATCCCTGTCATCCCGGCGGTCCCGGATCGGCGCGCTGCGCGCTTGTCCGGGATGACAATTTTTATTGAGCTACGGCCAGATCGTCGGCGTGGATCATCGGGCCCTCGGTGAAACCGAGTTCGGCCTCGATGGCGTCCGAGCGCAGGCCGGCGATGCGCTGGGCGTCGGCGCTGTCGTAGCGCACGATACCGCGCGCGACCTCGCGGCCGGTTTCGTCGCGGACCCGGACGGCGTCGCCCTTGTCGAACGGGCCCTCGATGGCGCGGACGCCGGCCGACAGAAGGCTCTTGCCGGACTCCAGCGCCCTAGCCGCGCCGGCGTCGATCGTGACCCAGCCTTGGGGGGCCAGCGAACCGGCGATCCAGGCTTTGTAGGCGGCGGCGGGGCTGGCGCCGGCCTCGATCAGGGTCGCCTTCTCGCCGTCGGCGATGGCGGCCAGCGGACGTGGACGCGAGCCCAAGGTGATCAGGGTGGCGCAGCCGGCGGCGCGGGCGATGCGGGCGGCGGCGATCTTGGTGGCCATGCCGCCGGTGCCGACCCCGGCCGCGGCGTTGGCGCCCTCGGCCATGCCGGCGATCTCGGCCGTGATCTCCGGGACCAGCGGGATGTGCTGGGCCTTGGGGTTCTTGCGCGGGTCGGCGGTGTAGAGGCCGTCGATGTCCGACAGCAGCACCAGAAGGTCGGCGCCGGCCATCTGGGCCACGCGCGCGGCCAGGCGGTCGTTGTCGCCGTAGCGGATTTCCTCGGTGACGACCGTGTCGTTCTCGTTGACCACGGGCACCACGCCCAGGCCCATCAGGGTCTCGGTCGTGGCGCGGGCGTTCAGCCAGCGGCGGCGGGTCTCGGTGTCGTCGCGCGTCAGCAGGATCTGCGCCACGCTCAGGCCATGCGGCTCGAAGGCCTCTTCCCAGGCGCGCATCAGCAAGCTCTGGCCGGCTGCCGCCGCCGCCTGCTTTTCCGGCAAGGTGGCCTTCTTGCCGCTCAGGCCCAGGCGTCGACGACCGAGCGCAACGGCGCCTGACGAGACCACCAGCACCTGCTTGCCGGCCGCGCGCAGGGCCGCAGCGTCGGCGCAGAACGCCTCCAGCCAGGCGCGGTCGGCCGCACCGGTCGCGTCGTCGACCAGCAGGGCCGAGCCGACCTTGAAGACGATGCGGCGGGCGCTGCGATACGCCTCGGCGGCTTGGCTCACGGCGTCCAGCCTCCGGGGGTCTCGTCGACGTGATCCTCGTCTTCGGCGATCTCTTCCTCAAGGTCGCCCCGGCGGATGCGTACCTGCCGGTAGGCGGCGCGCAGCAGTTCGGTGACGCCCTGGCCCGAGACGCCGGACACCAAGCGCGGCTTGATCCCCGACACCGCTTCCAGTTCGGCGATCTTTTCGGCGAGGGTTTCCTCGTCGAGGGCGTCGATCTTGTTCAAGGCCAGGATCTCGGCCTTGTCGGCGAGCTCGTCGCCATAGGCTTCCAGTTCGCCCCGGATCGTCTCATAGGCGCCGGCGACGTCGTCCTGGGTGGCGTCGATCAAGTGGATCAGGGTCGCCGAGCGTTCGACGTGGCCCAGGAAGCGAGTGCCCAGGCCCGCGCCTTCCGACGCGCCCTCGATCAGGCCGGGGATGTCGGCCAGCACGAAACGCTCGCTACTGGACAGGTCCACGACGCCCAGGTTCGGGGTTAGGGTGGTGAACGGATAGTCGGCGATCTTGGGCTTTGCGGCGCTGGCGGCGGCTAGGAAGGTCGACTTGCCGGCGTTGGGCAGGCCCACAAGGCCGACATCGGCGATCAGCTTCAGCCGCAGCCAAATCCAGCGCTCCTCGCCCTCCTGGCCGGGATTGGCGTACTTCGGCGCCTGGTTCACCGGACCCTTGAAGTGCAGATTGCCCCAGCCGCCGTTGCCGCCCTTGGCCAGCAGGATGCGCATCCCGGCGTGATCGAGGTCGGCGATCAGGGTCTCCTTGTCTTCCTCCAGGATCTCCGTGCCGACGGGAACCTTCAGCAACACGTCCTCGCCGGCGGCGCCGTGGCGCGCGCGGCCCATGCCGTGCACGCCCGTGCCGGCCTTGAAGTGCTGCTGGTAGCGATAGTCGATCAGGGTGTTGAGGCCTTCGACAGCCTCGATCCACACGTCGCCGCCGCGACCGCCGTCACCGCCGTCCGGGCCGCCGTACTCGATGTACTTCTCGCGGCGGAACGACACCGATCCGCCGCCGCCGTTACCGGAGCGGATGTAGATCTTGCATTGGTCCAAGAATTTCATGCGGTCCTTTTGTCCCAAGGCGTCTCGCGCGTCGAGCCAAAACCCGGATTCGACCGTGACGCATGGCCACAGCCATTAACCTCAAGAAACCGATGACGAGGGCTCGGCGTCGTGACGAAATGTTAAACCACGCTATGCGACAAGGTGTCATGGCAGCGAGCCGCCGTGTTTCGCAGGCGGAACGGGAGGCTGACCTTGGCGACCGAAATAGAAGTCGACGATACTCTGACGAAGGATCTGGTCGAGCTTTCGACGCAGGAAATCCATCGCAAGTATAGCGCCGAAGCCTCTGTGCACCGCAACATCTTGATCGGTCGCGGAACCGGCGTCGCGCCGCAGTGGCGTGATTTCAAGACTTTTCTCGGCGAAGTGGGCCAGCGCCCCTCGACCGACCACACCCTCGTTCTGCTGAACCGCTACGAGCGGACCTATGGCCCCGGCCGCGCTCGTTGGATGACGGCCGAGGAGCAGGCGGCGCACGAGGAAGAATTCGACCGCCAGCGCGCCGAACAGCAGCGCGAAGAGCAGCTTCTGCTGCACAAGGCTGCGGCGACCAAGCGCGCCAGCACGCCCGGCGCGCCCTCGTTCGGCCAATGGACGCCGATGGCCGGCAAGCAGGTCGCCTATACCGATGTCGCCAAGAAGCTGGCCATCCCGGTCGTGGCGCTGTCCAAGACCATGCCGCCCGGCGCCAGCGCCGATGAACTGGTCAAGCGCTCGTCGACCGCCAATGAGCTGATCAACGAAAACGCTTCCTGGCTGCCGCCGGATCCGGTGCGCAAGGCGGGGTTCTTCGAGGCCTATCGCATCTGGCACCTGCAGGTGCAGCCGCAATTCGCCAAGGCCGCGACCCCGACCTTCCTGTTCCTCTACATCGCCCTGCCGGTGATGAAGCAGTGCCGTGACGAGTTGGTGGATCTGGACCTGTGGAACCCGCTGGGTCAGCGCGCTCTAAACGCGCGCGACAGCCATCCGTCTTGGAAGAAGTACACCGAGTTCATGCCGCGCGCGCAGGTGGCGATGATGGAGATTCCCATCTACGCCACCTATTCGCTGCTGAGCGACCTTGACGCTTTGTGCGAGCGGATCGTGACGGCCGAGAAGCGCTTCCGTGAAGGCCCGCAGAAGGTGATCCACACCCACCGCGCGGCCTAGAGAAAGAGTTGTCATCCCGGCCGCAGCGAAGCGAAGAGCCGGGACCGCAATGAACTCAGAGCTTCCGGCGGTCCCGGCTCGGCGCGCGACGCGCTTGGCCGGGAAGACAGCTTTCTAAGCTAGCCACACCATCATCCGCGTGGCCGCCAGGGCGCCCCGCGCGATCGACGGCTTGTGCTCGACGACGCCCGTGTAGAGAAATCCCGCCTTCACCAGCACCCTGCCCGAGGCGTCGTTGTCGGCGAAGTGCCCGGCGGCGACATAGCGCTTG
Source organism: Caulobacter sp. BP25 (assembly GCF_002737755.1). Lineage (GTDB taxonomy): Bacteria > Pseudomonadota > Alphaproteobacteria > Caulobacterales > Caulobacteraceae > Caulobacter. The sequence continues at coordinate 170,378 of NZ_PEGH01000017.1, read as the reverse complement.
TTCCAGACGCCGCGCGCCCAGTCTAAAGCGCCCTTGGTCGCTTCGGTCGCATAGCCGCGCCCCCAGTAGGGTCGGCCGATCCAGTAGCCCAGCTCGACAGAGCCGTCCGGGTTGGTGAATAGGCCCACGACGCCGATCAGCCCCTCGTCTGCCAGCTCGATCGCGAAGGTGTTGTCGCGCGCGCGGTCCTGCGTCCCGCATCGGGCCACGAAGTCCTCGGCGTGGCCGCGGGTGTAGGGCGAGGGCATGCGCGTGGTCATGCGCGCGACCTCATGATCGACGCAGAAGGCCGCCACGCGCTCGACGTCGGCCTTGCTCGGAACCCGCAGCGTCAAGCGCTGGGTTTCGATGACGGGTCTTTCTTCGATGACGCACATCGGCGCCTCCCAGAGTTCCTCCGGTCCTCCTTGAAGCGGGACCGTGACGCCGCCATGGCGAAGCTTGTTGCGAATGGCGACGAGACAAAACAAAAGCGGGGAGCCCGGCGTTCCGGACTCCCCGCTAGAGATCGTCTGTCCGGATCGTCTTCTGAAGGAGAAGCACGATCCGAAGAAACTCTGGTTCGTGCTTACTCGGCCGGCTGAGCGGCCGGGGTCACGGTCACGTAGGTGCGGTTGTGCTTCTTGGTCACGAAGCCCACCGCGCCCTGCACGAGCGCGAACAGGGTGTGGTCCTTACCGATGCCGACATTCGTGCCCGGATAGAACTTGGTGCCGCGCTGACGCACGAGGATGTTGCCGGCGAGAACCTTCTCGCCGCCGAACTTCTTCACGCCAAGGCGCTTCGACTCTGAGTCGCGACCGTTGCTGGACGAGCCGCCTGATTTCTTGTGAGCCATCTTGCTCTCCTACCTTTAGAAGGCGTCGCCCTTAGGCTTCGCCTTCCTCCGTGGTGGCGGCGGCCTTCTTAGGGGCGGCCTTCTTTTTCGGGGCGGCTTCGGCGGTCGCCTCGGCGGCCTTCGGAGCCTTGGCGGCCTTCTTCGGAGCCGGAGCGGCTTCGGTCGAGGCCGGAACCGTGAACGGCACGGCGGCGTCGCCGAGGCCGCGAGCGCGGGCGTCCAGAATGACCTTCGGGGTCAGGTCGATCGACCCTTCCCACTTGGCTTCCTTGCCGGCGCCGGCGACGGACGTGACGCGCACGACCGATTCCAGCTGGCGGTGACCGCGGGTGCGGCGGTAGCCCTGACGGCGGATCTTCTTGAAGATCTTCACCTTCTCACCCTTGCGGGTTTCGATCAGGGTGCCGGAGACGACAGCGCCGTCCACGGTGGGGGCGCCGACCGTCACGGCCTCGCCTTCGCCAAGCATCAGGACTTCGCCAAAGGCCACGGCAGCGCCGGGTTCACCTTCGAGCTTTTCGACCACCAGCAGGTCGCCGGCTTGAACCCGGTACTGCTTGCCGCCGGTTTTGATCACCGCGTACATAGGTTAGCGCCTTAAAAACGTGCGTTCGCAAAATAGGGAACGCCCGCTCGGAAACCCGGCGGGCGAAGAGGGCGCGACTTATACAGCCGCGAGGCTGAGAGTCAACGGCGTCGCCACGGGAATCCGGCCCTGAGTTTGCTAAATGCGAGAAGTTCGCGAACTCTCCCTGGTATGTTACTTTGTAACACGCTATAGGCCTTCCCCGTGAACCCGTCGCTTCTCGCCCCCATCGCCGCCACTGGCTTCGCCGTCGCCTTCCTGCACGCGGCGCTGCCGACCCATTGGCTTCCATTCGTCCTCGTCGGGCGCGGTCAGCACTGGTCGGCGGGCAAGACGCTGAGCGTCACGGCCCTGGCCGGTCTGGGGCACGTGGCCTTCACCATCCTACTGGGCGTTGGCCTGGTCGGCGCGGGCCTGGCCGTACAGCCGCACATGGGCGCCCTGTTCGGATGGGTGGTGGGAGCCCTGATGGGCGCCCTGGGACTCTTCTATCTATGGCGCGGCCGCCACGAGCACGGCGAGGCCGACATCCAGACCCGGCGCTACGCCTCGGACCGCGCCGCCATCGCCGCCCTGGTGGTGCTGCTGACCCTGTCGCCCTGCGAGGCGTTCCTGCCGATCTATCTGGCGGGCGTAAAGCATGGCTGGACCGGCTTCCTGGCTCTGAGCGCCGTGCTGATGGCCGCCACCGCGGTCGGCATGCTGTTGTTCACCGCGCTTAGCCTGGCGGGGGTCAAGCGTCTGGGGCTCGAGCGCATTGCTCGCTACGAGTCGACCATTCTTGGTGTGGCCTTGATCGCCATGGGCGTCGGGGTAGCGTTCCTCGACCTGTAAGGTGTTCCGCTTCGAGGTGTGAGCGCCTAAATAGCGACCATGACCCAAGACACCTCTCTGGCCGCGCCCGCCGTCTCCGGCAAAATCCCCGTCACCGTGCTGACCGGCTATCTCGGCGCCGGCAAGACCACCTTGCTCAACCGCATCCTCACCGAGGAGCACGGCAAGCGATACGCCGTGATCGTCAACGAGTTCGGCGAGGTCGGCATCGACAATGACCTGGTGGTCGGGGCGGACGAGGAAGTGTTCGAGATGAACAACGGCTGCGTCTGCTGCACGGTGCGCGGCGACCTGATCCGGGTTCTGCAGGGTCTGATGAAACGTAAGGGCGGCTTCGACGCCATCATCGTCGAGACCACGGGCCTGGCCGATCCCGGCCCGGTGGCCCAGACCTTCTTCGTCGACGAGGACGTCAAGGCGCGCACGGCGCTGGACTCGGTTACCGCCGTCGTCGACGCCAAGCACATCATGCTGCGCCTGGGCGACAGCAAGGAGGCCGTCGAGCAGATCGCCTTTGCCGACCAGATCGTGCTGAACAAGACCGACCTCGTCTCCGAGGACGATCTGCGCCATGTCGAGGCGCGCATCCGCCGGATCAATCCGCTGGCCCCGATCCATCGCGCCCAGCGCTCGAACGTCCCGCTGGAGGCGATCCTGGGCAAGCACAGCTTCGACCTGGACCGCATCACCGAGCTGGAGCCGGACTTCCTCAATCCCGCCCACGGCGAGCCAGGCCACGTGCACGACGAGCACTGCGGCCACGATCATCACCATCACCACGATCATGATCATGTGCATGACGAGCACTGCGGCCATGGTCACCACCACCACCATCACCACGACGCCAAGAGCGACGTGCACGACGACGGCGTTAAGGGGATCTCGCTGACGCTGGAAAAGCCGGTCGACGGTCAGAAGATCACCGCCTGGCTCAACGACCTGCTGGCCAGGCGCGGTCCGGACATCCTGCGCGCCAAGGGCATCATCGACGTGAAGGGCGAGAACAAGCGTCTCGTCTTCCAGGCCGTCCACATGATCCTGGAAGGCGACTTCCAGCGCGAGTGGACCGACAAGGACAAGCGCTACAGCCGCATGGTCTTCATCGGTCGCGACTTGGACGAGGCCGAGCTGCGCGCGGGGTTCGAGGCGACAGCGGCTTGAGGCGTAGGCGCGCCGGCGTCCGTCGTGATCAGGTGAAGATCCCGATCGCGACGGACCGCCCCGTTAAGCCGAGACCTGCTGGGTTAGGTTGTCGGTCTTGTTTTCCAGGCCCGCCAGGATCTGGTTGATCAGGCGCGTGCTAAGCGCGGCGGACATCGTCATGCCGCTGAAATCGATCTGAGCGGCCGAACGGTAGGCGGCGAGTTCGCGATCAAGGAACGTGTAGGTTCCCTCGCCGCCCCACGTCCGCTCGGCCCAATCGGCTTGAGCCTGTTCGGCGCTCTGTTGCGTCGCTTCCCCAGAGGCGTTGGTCGCGTCTCCAGCGATCGACGGGTCGATTGCGACGGCGGTGACTGGCGTGGCCGTGGCGACCGCGTTCAGAGGCAGAGGCGCGCCCCGGCCAGCCCGTACTTCGTCCATGCTGGTCAATCCATCTCCGTCGGCGTCCACCGCCATGAAGATCGGGCCTGATATCGTGCCCGCATCAAGGTTTGATGCGCGGCGCAGAGCCTTTTCGGCATCCCATTCGGCGTCCGAGAGCTTCCCGTCGTCGTCCACGTCCGCGCGGGCGAACAGGGCGTTGATGTCTTGGGTCTCCTGCTCGGATCGCGCGCCATCCAGCAGGCTGAGCGTGCCTTTACTGGCCGCAAGCGCGGTTCTTGGCGTGGTCGTCGTCTGGGCCTCGACGAGCGCCGAGAGCGTGTCGTTCGACAGGGCGACGGACGACCCGGTCATTTCAGCCCGGCTGATTTTTCCATCCGTGTCGGCGTCGAGTGTCTTGAACGCCGAGGCGTAGTCCTGTTTCTCGCCACCTGCGGCCTTGAGCTCGTCGATAGAGAGACCGTCGCTCTTGTTGACGTCCAGATGGTCAAACACGCTCTGATAGAGCTGCTGGGTCAGGCCGCCGCTGGTGATCGAAGTCATAACGCTCTCCCAAAGCCGCTACTGTTCGGCGATCGGGAGAAGCAAGAATCAAGCCAAGGTTGCGTGCTGGGCAGCCAAACCGCCTCTTGGGCGCAAAAGAAAACCCCGCTGGCCGAGGCCAGCGGGGTTTCGATCTTTGGCTGTCGCCGAGGATCCTTAGCGGATGTCCTCGTTGATCAGGCCGACCTTGTACCAGCCGGCGGTTTGCAGCTGGTTCAGCACGCCCATGAAGTCGGCGTACATGACGTCGGCGTCGGCGCGGATCATGATGCGCTGATCATCCTTCGGGCCGGCTTGGCCGGTCGAGGTGAACTTGGCGTTCAGGTCGGCTTCCAGGCCATCGAGGCTGGTCTGACGGTCAGCGATGAAGATCGCGCCCGACTTCTGGATCGAGATGAACACCGGCTCCTTCGGCTTCACGCCAGGAGGGGGCGGCGAGGCCGGGGGCAGGTCGATCTTGATGGAGGTCACGGCCATCGGCACGGCGACCATGAAGATGATCAGCAGCACCAACAGAATGTCCACGAAGGGCGTGACGTTGATTTCGGAATTCTGGCCCAGATCGTAACGGCCACCACCGCCGCCAGCAAGTTTAGCCGCCATAGCCTGCACTGTCTCCCAGAAGGCCGCGCGCGTCGCGCACGCCTGAAATGTCGTTACCTCGCCACGTCTGGCGCAGACGGGCGCGGAAGTAAAGCCCGACGACGCGGCGCAATAGCAACCCCCTTTTGACTCTTTTTTGCCGAACGCCGTTCGAACAGGCAGTCGTGGCCGATGCGCTCGAAACGCGCCTCGAAACGCATCGACGCGAAAGAGTCTGGCCCTTGGGGGCCGCGCGCATTAAGTGCGACGCATGATCTTTTCGTTCGACGCCTTTGTCACCGAGGCCCTTTTCGACCGCTCGGGCCGCGCCGTTTTCGCCCTCGGCGACGGCACAGTTCGGCTGCAAGCCGAGGATGGGTTCGTCACCGTGGAGGCCCACGGCGGCCCCCTGGGCGGCGCGGTTCTGGCCGCCGCCCTTCACCCCAACGGCGTTGGCGTTGTCACCGGCGGCGACGATGGCCGTCTGGTCTGGAGCCGAATCGAGAACGGCGAGGTGGTCGCCACCGTTCTCGCCGAGGTGAAGAACAAGTGGATCGAGCATGTGGCGACCAGCGCCGCTTCGGGCCTGATCGCCTTCACCGCCGGCAAGGAGGTCCATGTCCGCGACGCCGCTGACCCTGCCTTCGCGCGGGCGTTCGCGCACGAGAAGACGGTCTCTGGCCTGGCCTTCGAGCCCAAGGGCCGTCGTCTGGCCTCCGTCACCTATGGCGGCGCCTATCTCTGGTACGCTCGGATCGCCGACCAGAAGCCGCATTTGCTCAAGTGGGCGGGTAGCCATATCGGCGCCGCCTTCAGTCCCGACGGCAAGTTCCTGATCTCGTCGATGCAGGAAAACCAGCTGCATGGCTGGCGCCTGTCGGATGGCAAGGACATGCGGATGGGCGGCTATCCGTCCAAGATCAAGAGCCTGGCCTTCTTCGACAAGGGCAGCTTGCTGGCCACGGCCGGCGCCAGCGGCGCGGTTATCTGGCCGTTCGCCGGCGCCAATGGGCCGATGGGCAAGGAGGCCGCCGAGATCGGGTTCTCACGCGACTCCATGGTCGTGCGGGTGGCGGGGATCGACACCCATCCCGTCTGCCTGGCCGCGCAAGACAACGGTAAGATCTGGGCCGCCCACATGCGCAATGGCCGCATCGAGACCCTGAAGGCCGAGAAGGGCGCTCCGATCAGCGCGCTCTCGGTCAGCGCCGACGGCAAGCTCATGGCTTGGGGCGATGAGAGCGGCGAGGCGGGCGTGCTGGAGATCCCGGATATCAGCGGCCCCCGCCAGTTCGCGGGGTAGGGGTGACGCCCAATTGCCGAGGCGAAAGAGTCCTCGATATTTCAAAGACTAAATCTCTCGTCATCCCGGAAGCCTCGCAGAGGCTATCCGGGACCCAGGGGCAAGTGGCGGTGCGGCCGCCCCTGGGTCCCGGCTCTACAGCCCGCTACGCGGTCTTCCGGCCGGGATGACGAGAGAAGATGATTTCAGCCGGTTGAGTTCGGCCCCTATAACCCCTTCAGCTCCCCCCACTCCTCGAACGGCGCCCGGCGGGAGCGGAAGTTGTTCACCGGGGCGGCTTCGTCGCGATAGCCCAGGGCCATGCCGGAAAACAGCATATGGCCCTCGGGCAGGCCGACATGGGTGTCGACCAGCTTGTTGTAGTGCGACCAGAACTCCTGCGGGCAGGTGTCGAGACCGCGCTCGACCGCCAGCAGCATGAAGGTCTGCATGAACATGCCCACATCGCTCCACTGCGGCGGACCGCAGCGGCGGTCGATCGAGAAGAACAGCTGAACCGGCGCGCCGAAGCCCTGGCCGTTGATGGCGAACCACTGCAGGCGGGCCATCTTGTCTTCGCGCGGGATGCCCAGCGCCCCGTACATGTCCTCGCCCACCTGGAAGCGGCGGCTACGGAGCGGCTCCCACAGGTTGGCGGGATAGACGTCGTATTCGGTCGGATCGGGCGAAGCCACGCGGGTCAGCATGGCGTCGGTCAGCGCCTTCAGCGGCGCGCCCGACACGACCTGGACCCGCCAGGGCTGGAGATTGCCGCCTGAGGGCGCGCGGGCGGCGGCTTCCAGCAGCTCGCGCACCAGGGCGCCGTCGATCGGGTCAGGCTTGAAGGCGCGCACCGACATGCGGCGGTTGACGGCGTCGATCACGTCCATCGAAGGCTCCCTTAATCCCATTACCGCTATGCCGAAGGCAGCGGCTTTTCCTCTGGCTAGCATCCCGCCGCAGGGTAAAGACAAGTCTGTCTGGATCTTTTTGGGGGCGTTCCTTGCGGCGGCTTCTGCGTAACATCGCCTTGGCTCTGTTCATCATTCTGGTCGCGGGACCGATCGTGGCGGTGATTCTGTTCCGCTTCGTTCCGCCGCCGGTGACGCCGCTGATGGTCATCCGCGCGGTAGAGGGGAAGGGGCTGGACCATCGCTGGCGGCCGATCGACGAGGTCGCGCCCGCCCTGCCGCGCGCCCTGATCGCCGCCGAGGACGCGCGGTTCTGCCAGCATCACGGCTTCGATTTCGACGCCCTGCAAAAGGCCTATGAGAATAATGAGGCCGGCAAGAAGGTCCGCGGGGGGTCGACCATCAGCCAGCAGACGGCCAAGAACGTCTTTCTGTGGCCGGGCCGCTCCTATGTCCGCAAGGGTCTGGAGGCCTGGTTTACGGTGCTGATCGAGATCGGCTGGGGCAAGAAGCGGATCATGGAGGTCTATCTGAACTCCATCGAGTTTGGCCCAGGCATCTACGGCGCCGAGGCCGCCGCCCAGCGCTATTTCGGCGTCGGCGCCGACAGGCTGACCCAGACCCAGGCCTCGCGGCTGGCGGCGATTCTGCCCAGCCCCCTGAAGTGGCGGGTGATCAAGCCGGGCAAGTACGTGGCCAAGCGCACCCAGAAGATCGGCAAGGCCTCGAAAACGGTGCGCCGCGACGGCCTCGCCGACTGCGTGGGCTAGCTGGTCCACCAGCCGCGCGTCGCGGGGCAGGCCGCCAGCGCCCGCTGGTATCCATCTCGCTGGCGCAATCGGCCCAGATAGGCCTGCTCGGCCTCGCCCAGGGCGAAGTCGATGTTCTTGCGCGCCATCTCCAGGGCGTAGCCCACTGAGATGTCCGCGGCGGTGAAGGTCTCACCGGCCATGTAGGGCGCCTCCGTCAGTCGCCGGATCACGAGACCCAGGCGGCTGGTGAACACATGCATCGCTTGTCGGACGGTCCAGTTGTCGCGATCGGTCTCGGGCGCGAAGTGCTTGGCGCCGGTCAGGAAGAAGACCGACGCCGCCAGTCCCGCCTCGCCCAGGTGCAGGAACTGCTGATAGGCGGGGAAAGTCGCGTCCAGTGAATCAGGCGCCAGGGGCGAAGGCCCATAGCGGCCCAGCAGGTATTCCATGATCGCGATGGACTCGACCATGATCGCGTCGCCGTCCTGGATCGCGGGGATGAAGCCGGCGGGGTTGATCGCCAGGAACTCGGGATCGTTCTCGACCCCGGCCAGCATGTCGACGTCCCGCAGGCGATAGGGCAGCCGCATCTCTTCCAGCAGCCAGACGACGCGGAAGCCGCGGCCTTCTCCGTAGACGGTGATCATCCGCGCATGCCCAGAATGGCGAACAGGGCGCCTTGCGGGTCGACGGCGTTGACCACCCACGCGCCGCCGGGAACCTCGACCGGTCCCATCAGCACCTGACCGCCATGGGCCTTCACCCGCTCGACGGCGGAGTCGATCCCTTCGACGCAGAAGTAATAGAGCCAATAGGGCATCGGCGCGGGCGCGTGGTTGCTGAACATGCCGCCGATCGCCGCCGTGCTGGGGCCGAAGGTCTGGTAGACGCCCATCTCGCCCATCGGCACGGTGTCGTGCTTCACCCAGCCGAACAGGGGCGCATAGAAGTCGAAGGCCTTCTCCCAATCGGCCGCGTGCAGCTCCGACCAGCCCAGCGAGCCCGGCGACATGGGCGCGGGCCGTGGCGGCTCGGCGCCGGGCGCGTCGACGAACAGGATGAACATCGCGCCTTGCGGGTCGGCCACCACGGCGAAGCGGCCGACGTTGGGAATGTCCTGCGGCGGTTTGCAGATCGCGCCGCCGGCTGCCTCGACCTTCTTGGCGAAGGCGTCGACGTCATCGACGCCGAGATAGCCCAGCCAGCCGGGTGGAGCGTCCTGCATCTCCAGTATGCCGCCGAAATGGAAGTCGCCGACCTTGAAGATCGTGTAGGGGCCGGCGGGACCAGAGGAGGCCTCGGTCGTCCAGCCGACGACCGCCGTGTAAAACGCTTCGGCCGCCTTGGCGTCCGGCGTGACCAGTTCGAACCAGACGAAGTCGTTGGCCATCAGGGTGTTCCCGCAGTGTGAAGAGGGGCGCGCGAGGCCGGCCGTGGGCACGGCCTCGGCGAAGGCGTTCCAAGAGCGGATCATTCGGATGGGTGTCAGGCGGCCGCGCCGCCACAGCAGGCGGACTTGGGCTGGGCGTCCTCATACTCGTCATGGCGGCGGGGGAAGTCCGGTGCGTCTTTCTCGTTGCGCCCCAACGGCGCGCGGTCGAGGAGCATCAGGGTCCCGATCGCTTCCTCTGGCCCTCGGGCGTAGGTCGAGTAGGTGTGGAAGACTTGGCCCCCGGCGTCGCGATAGAAGACCGACAGGCCCGGCAACTCGTCATGCCCCTGTCCGGAGGGTTGGTCGATGAAGTTGTAGTGGATCGTCTCGCCGGCCAGCTCTTCGGGCGTGAACGATACGTGGAAGTCGCGGTTGAAGTCGCTGTCGTGCGACGACACCCATGGAAAGCGCCAGCCCATCCGGCGCTGGTAGCCCTGGATCTTCGCCAAGGGCGCGCGGGATACGACGACCAGGCTCACGTCGTGGTGGTTCAGGTGCGGCAGGGTTCCATCGAAGTGGTCGGCCATGAACGAGCAGCCCTCGCAGCCCGCATCCCAGTCTGGCCCGAACATGAAATGATAGACGATCAGCTGGCTGCGGCCATCGAACAGCTGGTCCAGGGTCTTGCGGCCGTCTGCGGTGTCGAAGGCGTAGCTCTTGTCCAGCTTGACCCAGGGCAGGGCCATGCGCTCGGCGTTCAGAGTGTCGCGGGCGCGGGTGTGGGCCTTTTCTTTCAGCAGCAGGGCGCGGCGCGCTTCCAGCCATTCCTCGCGGGACACTACGGCATGCGACATCACGTCCTCCGTAAACTGAGCTGTTTTCGCTTGACGAATAACGTTGATATCAACATAAATTGGGTATGTCAAAGCCGGTCGTGATTCCCTTCGAAGCGACGATCCATGTCCGCGACACCTGCCTGTGCCTGCACGTCCAGCGCGCCGCCCGGGCGTTGGCGCGGCGTTTCGACGAGGCCTTGCGGCCTCTGGGCCTGACCAATGGTCAGTTCTCGCTGCTAATGTCGTTGAACCGGCCCGAGCCAGCCGGCATGGGCGGCGTCGCCAATCTCCTGGCCATGGACCGCACAACCCTGACAGCCGCGCTGAAGCCGCTGGAGCGACGCGGCCTGCTGACGGTCGCGCCCGATCCCAAGGACGGCCGGGCCCGGGTGTTGAGCCTGACGCCCGACGGCCGCGCTCTGCTGGCCCAGGCCCTGCCGCTCTGGACGCGCGAGCACGGCAAGCTGGACGAGGACCTGGGCGGCGGCGGCGACACTCTGCGCGCGGGCCTGCGGAAGCTCGCCTAGTCCACCGCCAGGATCACGTCGGAGGCGGCGATCCGCGCCTTGACCTTCCCGCCGACAAGGAACGACCGGGCCGCGTCTTCTGGTTTCAGGGGCGCGACGAGTCTCGATTCCGCCGCTATGTAGTCCATCTGCACAACTGGATCCAGGCTCAGGACTACCCGATGATCGCTCGTCGTCCGATGCTGATCGCCGCCTTGGCCGGCGCCGTGTCGCTTGCGCTGGGCGGGGCGGCCCTCGCCGGCGAGACGAAGGTCGCCGTCGCCGCCAACTTCACCGAGGCCGCCCGAGAGATCGCCGCGCGGTTCAAGGCCAGGACCGGCCACGACGCCACCTTGAGCTTCGGCGCGTCGGGCCAGTTCTACGCCCAGATCGCAAACGGCGCGCCGTACGAGGTCTTCCTGTCGGCCGACGTCGAGCGGCCGCAGAAGGCCGAGGCCGAGGGTCTGGCGGTTCTCGGCTCGCGCTTCACCTACGCCACCGGACGGCTGGTGCTGTTCAGCAAGACGTCCGGCCTCGTCGATCCGAGGGGCGCGGTGCTCGCCAAGGGCGGGTTCGACAAGCTGGCGATCGCCGATCCGAAGGCCGCGCCCTACGGCCAGGCGGCGGTCGAGACCCTGACCAAGCTGAAGCTCTACGAGGCCTTGAGGCCTAAGATCGTCACCGGGGCCTCGATCACCCAAACCTTCCAGTACGTCCAGACCGGCGCGGCCGAGCTAGGCTTCGTGGCCCTGTCCCAGGTGATCGACGTGAAGGGCGGCTCGCGTTGGATCGTGCCGGCGGCGGACCACACGCCGATCGCGCAGCAGGCCGTGCTGCTGAAGACCGGCCAGAACAGCGCGGCGGCCAAGGCGTTCATGGCGTTCCTGAAGAGCGGCGAGGCCAAGGCGATCATCAAGCGCTACGGCTACGAGGTTCGTTGATGGCCGAGGTGCTATGGCTGACGGCGAAGCTGGCGGGGATCACCACGATCCTTCTGCTGCTGTTGGCCACGCCGCTGTCCTGGTGGCTGGCGCGCGGACGTTCGAGCCTGCGCACCGTGGTCACGGCCGTGGTCGCCTTGCCGATCGTGCTGCCGCCGACGGTGCTGGGCTTCTACCTGCTGATCGCCCTGGGGCCGAACAGCCCGTTGATGGCCCTGCTAGCGCCGTTCGGCGTGCGGACCCTGGCCTTCACCTTCGAGGGCCTGGTGATCGGCTCGCTGATCTATTCGCTGCCGTTCGCGGTGCAGCCTCTGCGAAACGCCTTCCTCGCGGTGGGCGACGAGCCGTTGGAGGCGGCCGCGACCCTGGGCGCCTCTCCGTGGGCCGGCTTCTGGCGGGTGGCCCTACCGCTAGCCCTGCCCGGTTATGTCGCCGCCGCCATCCTGACCTTCGCCCACACGGTGGGCGAGTTCGGGGTCGTGATGATGCTGGGCGGCAATATCCCGGGCGAGACCACCGTGCTCTCGACCGAGATCTATCGTTTGGTCGAAGGGCTCGAATGGGGAGAGGCCCACCGCTTGTCGCTGATGCTGCTCCTCTTCGCCTTCGCGGTGCTGCTGGCCCTGCTGGCCATCGAGCGGCGAGCGCGGGTGCTGGACCCGCGCGCTTAAGATAAGCACCCGTCCAGGTGGAACCGGATCAGCGCCCGGGCCGAGCGGGCCACGGCGCGGGCCGGACCGGCGGGGCCAAGGGTGACGCGGGAGATGTAGGCGCCCTCCATCAGCAGCATAAGCGCGTCGGCGAGGTCGTCGTCTTTGGAACCGGCGCGATGCGCGAGATCGGCCAACCGCCTGTGCAGCTCCTTCTTGTAGTTGACCGAAACCACCTGAGCCGGGTGGCTTTCCTCATGCAGCTCGATCGCTGCGTTCGAGAGCGGGCAGCCGTGGATGTCGGCGTTGCAGGCCTTGGTCTCGAAGGCGTCAAACAGCGCTTCTAGCTGGGATCGCGGGTCAGAGCAGCCGCAGGCCGTGACGCTTTCCCACCAGGCCCAGTACTCGCGCTCCTGCTCGCGCAGAACCTCGACCACCAGCTCGTCCTTGGACGGGAAGTTCCGATAGAGCGTCATCTTGGTCGCGTCGGCCTCGGAGGCGATGGTCTCGACGCCGACGGCGCGGATGCCGTGCTGGTAGAACAGCTCACGGGCGGTCTCGAAGATCCGGTCACGCGCCGGACGCTTGGACGCCGGCGCGCAAACGGCCGCTTCCTTGTCGCCCAAAGCCCCGTCCCCAGAATTTCTCGTCGCCATTTTGGCAGGCCTCTCCTTGACGTGAGAGTTACCGGTCAGTATCTCTCGCCCTGAGCGATGATACCGAACGGTCTCGTCACATCCTAGATCGTCATTCTCGTCGTCCGGGTCAAGTAACCGTCCCTGCGACATTTGATCCTTAAACCCCTAAGGAGCGCGCGCCAATGCCCCCGCAAACAAACGTTTACGTCACCGCGCCCCAAGCCGCCCCGCAAGTCGCGAAGGCGAAGGGTTTCATAGGTTTCTTCAGGTCCAAGCCGGAAGGCGGCCACGGCTGGGCGACCTTCCGCGCCCTTGGCCAGTCCACACGCGGCGCCTCGCGCCGCCCCGTCTTCGAATAGCCCGCTCCCCCCGTTTTCCGTCCGACAGGTTCCTCCCCATGCGTCTCCAACCCGTCATCACGTCTTTCGCCGGCCTCGCCGCCGTCGCCGTGCTGGCCGCCTGCTCGGCCCAAGCCAAGCAGGACGCCGCCGCCGCGCCGCCGCCCGCCCAGGTCACCGTCACCGAGGTCGCCTTCAAGTCCCTGCGCCAGTGGGACGACTTCACCGGCCGCCTCGAGCCGATCGACACCGTCGAGATCCGCCCGCGCGTCTCCGGCTTTATCGACGGCGCCCAGTTCACCGAGGGCGCGCGCGTCCACAAGGGTCAGGTGCTGTTCCAGATCGACCCGCGCCCCTACAAGGCCGAGGCCGACCGCGCCGCCGCCGAGGTGGCCCGCGCCAAGGCCCAACTGGACCTTGCGGTGGTCAATCGCGAACGCGGCCGACGCCTGATCGAGCAGAACGCCCTGGCCCAGAGCGAATTCGATCGCCTGGCCTCGGAAGAGCGCGCCGCTCAAGCCAACCTCTCCGCCGCCCAGGCCGCCCTGCAGACTGCGCGGCTGAACCTGGAATGGACGCGGGTGACCTCGCCGATCGACGGCCGCATCTCCAAGGCCATCATCACGCGCGGCAACCTCGTCACCCAGTCGAGTTTGCTGACGACCGTGGTGTCCGACACGCCGATCTATGCCGAGTTCAACGCCGATGAGCAGACCTTCCTGAAGTACGCCTCTGCCGAACGCGGCAAGGGCGGTCCGGTCTATATGGGCCTAATGACCGAGGACGGTTATCCGCATGTCGGCAAGCTGGCCTTCATCGACAACGCCCTGGACGCCAAGAGCGGCACCATCGCCGGCCGGGCCATCTTCGCCAACGCCGACGGCCGCTTCACGCCGGGTCTGTTCGCCCGCATCCGCCTGGTCAGCGCCGAGAGCCAGACCGTCGCCCTGGCGCCCGATCGCGCTGTCGCGACCGATCTGGGCAAGCGCTTCGTCGTGGTGGTCAACAGCGCCAACAAGGCCGAGTACCGCCCGGTGGAGATCGGCCCGCTGGCCGGCAACCTGCGCATCATCCGCTCGGGCCTGAAGCCCGGCGACCGGGTGATCGTGGGCGGCCTGCAGAAGGTCAAGCCGGGCGACACCGTCGCGCCGGTGCCGGTCAAGGCCGACAAGGCCGACCTCGATCAGCTCGCCCAGGTCGAGACCCCGATCCGTCAGAACTGAGATCTCTCCCTTCCCCCTCGATGGGGGAAGGGCGGGGATGGGGGTGACTTCGGCGCTTAGACCATGCGCCGCGTTCGCCATCACCCTCTGCAATCACCCCCACCCCTGCCCCTCCCCCATCCAGGGGGAGGGGAGTGACAAAACACGCTTCCTCCCCGGAACGCCTCCTCCCCAGGACGACCCGCATGTCCTTTTCAAAGTTCTTCGTGAACAGGCCCCGCTTCGCGGCCGTGCTCTCGATCATCATCTTCATCGCCGGCCTGGTGTCGCTGCCGCAGTTGCCGATCAGCGAGTATCCCGAAGTGGTGCCGCCGACCGTGGTCGTGCGCGCGGCCTATCCGGGCGCCAACCCGTCTGTCATCGGCCAGACCGTCGCCGCTCCGCTGGAGCAGGCGATCAACGGCGTCGAGGGGATGATCTACCAATCGTCCCAATCGGCCGCCGACGGGGCCATGGTGCTGACCGTCACCTTCGCGCTCGGCACTGACCTCGATAAGGCCCAGGTGCAGGTCCAGAACCGCGTCGCCCAGGCCCTGCCCAAGCTGCCCCAGGAAGTGCAGCGGATCGGCGTGACCACCGACAAGGCCTCGCCTGACCTGACCCTGGTCGTGCACATGATCTCGCCGAACAAACGCTACGACATGCTGTACCTCAGCAACTACGCGCAGCTGAACGTGCGTGATCGGCTGAAGCGGATCGACGGCGTCGGCGATGTGCAGATCTTCGGCGCGGGCGCGTACTCGATGCGCGTCTGGCTGGACCCTGAAAAGCTGGCCGCCCTGTCGATGACCGCCGGCGATGTCGTGCGGGCCCTGCGCGAGCAGAACGTCCAGGTGGCCGCCGGCCAACTGGGCGCGCCGCCCAACGCGGGCTCGGGCGCCGACTTCCAGCTGTCGATCAACGCGCCTGGCCGCCTGACCGATGAGGAGCAGTTCCGGGACGTCATCATCCGCTCGGGCGAGGATGGCCAGATCACCCGCCTGGGCGACGTCGCCCGCGTGGAGCTGGGCGCCAACAACTACGCCCTGCGCAGCTTGCTCGACAATAAATCGGCCGTCGCCATGCCGATCTTCCAGCGCCCTGGCTCCAACGCCCTGGAAATGGCCGCCAACGTCAAGAAGACCATGAAGGAACTCAAGAAGGAGTTCCCCGAAGGCGTCGACTACGAGATCATCTACGACACCACCGCCTTCGTGCAGGAGAGCATCGACTCGGTGGTCCACACCCTGATCGAAGCCATCATCCTGGTCGTCATCGTGGTGGTGATCTTCCTGCAGGGCTGGCGCGCCTCGGTGATCCCGCTGATCGCCGTGCCCGTGTCCTTGATCGGCACCTTCGCCGTGATGCTGATGCTGGGTTTCGGTCTCAACGCCCTGACGCTGTTTGGCCTGGTCTTGGCCATCGGCATCGTGGTCGATGACGCCATCGTCGTGGTCGAGAACGTCGAGCGGAACATCTCGCTCGGCCTCGCCCCCGCCGACGCCACCCGCAAGGCGATGGGCGAGGTGACCGGACCGATCATCTCCACGGCCCTGGTGCTGTGCGCGGTGTTCATTCCGACCGCCTTCATCAGCGGTCTGTCGGGCCAGTTCTACCGTCAGTTCGCCCTGACCATCGCCATCTCGACGGTGATCTCAGCCGTCAACTCCCTGACCCTTTCGCCGGCCCTGTCCGCCGTCCTGCTGCGCAGCCATGACGCGCCCAAGGACCGCTTCCAGAAGCTGATCGACGCGGCCCTCGGCTGGCTGTTCAACCCGTTCAACCGCTTCTTCGCCAAGGCCTCGAACGGCTATGTCTCTGGCGTGGCCAAGACTCTGGGACGCTCTTCCGCAGGCCTGGTGGTCTACGGCGTGCTGCTGGTCCTGACCGTCTTCGCCTTCTCCAAGACCCCGACCGGTTTCGTACCCCAGCAGGACAAGGCCTATGTGGTCGCGGTCGTGCAGCTGCCCGACGCCGCCTCGCTGGACCGCACCGAAGCGGTGGTCCGCCAGATGGGCGAGATCTCCAAGGGCGTGCCGGGCGTGAAGAGCTCGGTGGCCTTCCCAGGCCTGTCGGTGAACGGCCTGATCAACAGCCCCAACTCCGGCGCGGTGTTCTATACCCTGGACGACTTCAAGGACCGTCGTGACAAGGACAGGCAGGCCGGCGCCATCGTCGCCGCGCTGAATCAGAAGTTCGCCGCCATCCCCGACGCCCAGATCGCCGTCTTCCCGCCCCCGTCCGTCCAGGGCCTGGGCACCATCGGCGGCTTCCGCATGCAGATCGTCGACAAGGCGGGCTTAGGGCCGGACGAGCTGAACAAGGCCACCCAGAACCTGATGGACAAGGCGCGGCAGGACCCGGCCCTGGCGGGAATCTTCTCCAGCTACCAGGTCAGGGTCCCGAAGATCCAGGCCGACATCGACCGCGAGAAGGCTCGGGCCCAGGGCGTGTCCCTGACC
The DNA here is from genome assembly GCF_002737755.1 of Caulobacter sp. BP25. Lineage (GTDB taxonomy): Bacteria > Pseudomonadota > Alphaproteobacteria > Caulobacterales > Caulobacteraceae > Caulobacter. The sequence continues at coordinate 153,563 of NZ_PEGH01000017.1, read as the reverse complement.
GACCTCTTCGAGACCATGCAGGTCTATCTGGGCTCGCTGTACGTCAACGACTTCAACCGCTTCGGGCGGACCTACGAGGTCAACGTGCAGGCTGACCAGCGCTTCCGTCTGCAGCCCGAGCAGATGCTGCGCCTGCAGACCCGCAACGGCGACGGCCAGATGATCCCGCTGGGCGCCTTCGTCAGCTTCCACGAGACCACCGGTCCCGACCGCGAGAGCCACTACAACGGCATGCTGACCGCCGAGATCAACGGCGGCCCCGCGCCCGGCTTCTCGACCGGTCAGGCCCAGAAGGCGCTTGAGGATCTGGCCAAGAAGGAGCTGCCCAACGGCATGGGCTACGAGTGGACCGAGCTGACCTACCAGCAGATCCTGGCGGGCAACACGGCGATCTTCATCTTCCCGCTCTGCGTGCTGCTGGCCTTCCTGGTGCTGGTCGCCCAGTACGAGAGCTGGAGCCTGCCGCTGGTCGTCATCCTGATCGTCCCGATGACCCTGCTGTCGGCCCTGGCCGGCGTGTGGATCAGCAAGGGCGACAACAACATATTCACCCAGATCGGTCTGATCGTGCTGGTCGGCCTAGCCTGCAAGAACGCCATCCTGATCGTGGAGTTCGCCAAGGAGCGCGAGGAGCATGGCGACAGCCCGCTCCAGGCGGTCCTGGAGGCCTGCCGCCTGCGCCTGCGGCCGATCCTGATGACCTCGATCGCCTTCATCATGGGGGTCTACCCCCTGGTGGTGTCGCACGGGGCGGGGTCCGAGATGCGCCGCGCCATGGGCGTGGCGGTGTTCTCCGGCATGCTGGGCGTGACGGTCTTCGGCCTGATCCTCACCCCGATCTTCTACTACGTCATCCGTCGCTTCACGGCCCGCAAGGCCGTGGCGAAGACGGAGCTGACTTCGCCCGCGGAGGCGCACTGATGTCTGTCTTCAAGCCCACCCTGCGCGCCGCGCTGATCGCCGGCGTCGCCCTGACCGCCGCCGCCTGCGCGGTCGGGCCGAACTACAAGGCGCCGGCGACCCCGCCGGTCGCTTTCCAGAACGCCGAGCCGGCCGTCTTCACCGCCGCCAATCCGGAAGCGCAGTGGTGGAAGGCGTTCGGCGACCCGGTGCTCGACCAACTGGTCGGCCAGGCGCTGGGCGCGAACCTCGACCTGAGGATCGCCCTGGCCCGCGTCGCCGAGGCCCGCGCCCTGTTCACCGAGCAGAAGCTGGACGTACTGCCGCACGTCACGGCCGATGGGACCTATGCGAAGAGCAAGCAGCAACAGCCCGGCCTGACGACCGACCGGGTCGAGAGCCAGACCTACCAGGCAGGCTTCGACGCCAGCTGGGAGATCGACCTGTTCGGCCGCGTCCGTCGGAGCGTCGAGGCGGCCGGCGCTGAAGCAGGCGCGGCCCAGGCCGACCTGCGCGACGCCCAGGTCACCGTCGCCGCGGAAGTCGCTCGAAGTTATCTTGAGCTGCGCGGCGCCCAGGCTCGGCTCAAGGTCGCCAACCGCAACCTCGAGACCCAGCGTGAGACCCTGCGCCTGACCAAGGTGCGGTTCGACGCCGGCGCGGGCAGTCCGATCGACGTCGCCTCGGCCCAGGCGCGCCTAAACGCCACCGAGGCGGCGATCCCCGGCCTGATCACGGCGGAGACGCGGGCCAACTACCGCCTGGCGGTGCTGACCGGCCAGCGCCCCGGCGCGCTAGACGCTCTGCTAGCCCCCCGCGAGGCCGACACGCGCCCGTTGATCGCGGCCCTGCCGATCGGCGAGGCGGGCCAGTTCCTGCGCCGTCGTCCCGACGTCCAGGCGGCCGAGCGTCGTCTGGCGGCCTCGACCGCGCAGGTGGGGGTGGCGACGGCCGACCTGTTCCCGCGCGTCTCGGTGACCGGCTTCGTCGGCTTCCTGTCCGGGACCTCGACGGGCTTCGGGAACAGCGCCAGCCAGGCCTGGTCGGTCGCGCCGACCGTCAGCTGGCCGGCCCTCGACCTGGGCAGCGCCCACGCCCGCCTGCGCGCGGCGCGGGCCCGCGACGACGCGGCGCTGGCGGCTTATGACAAGGTCGTGCTGCTGGCGCTGGAAGACCTGGAAAACGCTCTCGTTTCCTACCGACAGCAACAGGCCCAGCTGAAGAGTCTGGCAGACCAGGCCGCCGCCTCGCGCCGCGCGGCCGAGCTGGCCCGCATCCAGTACCGCGAGGGCGGCATCGACTTCCTCGTCTTGCTGGACGCCGAGCGCACCCTATTGGCCGCCGAGGACGCCCTCACCGTCGCTGAGACCGGCGTCAACACCGACGTCGTGGCGATCTACAAGGCGCTGGGTGGCGGCTGGACCGGCTGATCAGAACCAGCCCGCTTCCCTCAGCGCCTTGGCGTAGGCGCGGCTGACCGGCGCCTCGACGTCGCCTTTCAGGGTAAGGACCGCCCGGCCGTCGCCGCGCCGGGTGTTCTGGACCGCTGCCTTGGCCACCCACCACGAACGGTGGGTCTGGGCGCCCTCGATGCCTTCCAGCTCGGCGATGGCGTCGGACAGCCTCATCAGGATCAGGTCCTGGCCCCGCGAGGTGTGCAGGCGCAGATAGTGATCCTCGGCCTCGACGGCGTGCAGCTCGCCGCCGCGAAGCTTGGGCGGCAAGCGGTCAAGAAAGCGCGGCGCGGGGGCGCCGGTCGGGGCGGCGTGGGTCTCGATTGGGCGGCGCTGGACCAGGAAGTTCAGGGCGGTCATGGCCGCTGTCACGATGAAGACCGGCAACAGATAGCGGGGCAGGACCTCCAGCCTCAGGCCTCGATTGAACAGCGCCTCGCTGACGAACCAGACCACACCCGTGAACGGCAGGGTGATGAGGACGACGGTCGCCACGCCATAGAGCCACGGATGATTGTCGGCGCGACCCTCGCGGCCGATCAGCTGGGTGACGCCCGTGCCGACGACCGCGCCGGCCAGGCACAGGCCGACCCAGTAGGCCAGGCGCGTCACCATGGGCACGTGGTGCGAGCCCAGCGCGCCGATCAGCGCCAGGAACACGCCGGCCCCGCCCGACACCAGATAGCCCCGCGCCGCCTCGGGTCCGAACAGCGCCGTTCGCGAAGCGTGAATGGCGTCGCCCAGCCGCTCACGAAGCGAGGGCGGCGATTGGCGCAAAGACGATTGAGACACGAGGCCGCCCACTCCAACACCGACGTCGACGGCGAGGCGATCGGTCGCCCCGCTCGAACCGGGAGTGAAGGAAGATGGATGCGAAGGCCAAGTCAATCGGTCGCCTCGTGCTGGGCGACGACGGCCTGAGGAATGCGATCCTCGGCGTGGCTCTGGCGATCCTGGTGGTTGTCGTGGCGGCGCCGAACATGTTCACGGGCATGGGCGCCTTCCTGATCGAGCGCGGCGTGCGTCCCCACGCGCCCGACCTGGCCCTGCTGGCGGCCCAGCCGCTGGCGATCAAGATCCATCTGACCGCCGCCGTGACGGCCCTGCTGATCGGCGTCGCCCTGATGATGCGCGCGAAGGGAACCGGCCTGCACAAGACGCTGGGCTGGACCTGGGTGATCGCCATGGGCGTCACCGCGGTCAGCTCGCTGTTCATCCGCCAACTGAACCACGGCCACTTCAGCTTCATCCACCTGCTGTCCGGCTGGACGATCGTCGGCCTGCCTGGCGCGGTCTACGCGATCAAGCGCGGCAAGGTCGCGACGCATCGCAAGGCCATGACCGGCATGTTCGTCGGCGGCCTGCTGCTGGCCGGCCTGTTCGCCTTCATCCCAGGCCGCCTGCTCTGGGCCCTGTTCCTGGGCTGAGCCGGTCCTTTCCCACGACACATCGCAACAAGGAGCCTCGACATGACCCTCTCCAAGACCCTGCTGGCCGGCCTCGCCTTCGCCGCCTTGGCCATCGCCCCGGCCGCTCGCGCCCAAGAGGCGCTCGGCGACCTGACCCTCTCCTTCCCCGGTCTCGCGACCAAGTCCGGCAACGTGATGATCGCCGTCTATGACAGCGCCCAGGGGTGGGCCGCCGGCAAGGCCGTGCGGGTCGCCGTGGCCTCGGCCTCGGACGCCGAACCCAGCGCCAAGATCCCGGCGCTGCCGACCGGGACCTATGCTGTCCGCGTGTTCCAGGACATCGACGGCGACGGCAAGATGAGCAAGAACCCCTTCGGCCTGCCGACCGAGCCCTACGGCTTCTCGCGCGACGCCATGGGCGCCATGGGCCCGCCGACCTTCGACGAAGCCGCTTTCCTGGTGAAGGCCGGCGCCAACGCCCAAGCGCTGCACCTGAAGTAGGGGAGGGGACCATGAACCGACGCGACATCCTGCGCGGCGCGGCCCTGATGGGCGGGGCCGCCCTGCTGACCCCCGAGGCGGTCTGGGCCGCCGCCGCCAACGCCAAGGCCGGGGACTGGACCCTGGGCCTGGCCGACGTCGAGAGCGATCTCGCCCCGACCGCCATGACCCGGCTGCATGGCCGCGCGCCGGCCGAGCTTCAGGGGACGCTGTTCCGCAACGGCCCGGCCAAGTTCCGCCGGCCCGGCGGCTCGGTCGGCCACTGGTTCGACGGCGACGGCATGGTCCGCAAGTTCCAGATCGCCGATGGTCAGGCGCGCATGGCCGCTCGCTTCGTCGACACCGTCAAGCGTCGCAAGGACGCCGCCGCCAACGCGGTGATCACGCCCGGCTTCGGGACGGCGGCCGGTCCCGGCGCGGTGCTCACCGGGCCCGATGACGCCAACGCGGCCAACACCTCGGTGATCATGGCCGGCGGTGAGCTGTGGGCGCTATGGGAGGGCGGCTCGCCGACCGTCCTGGATCCCGCGAGCCTGGAGACGCGGGGCTTCAAGACCCTGCGGCCGGACCTGAAGGGCATGCCGTTCCTGGCCCACCCGCGCGTCCAGCCGGACGGGACGATCTGGAACCTCGGCCTGTCGGGCCGTCAGGCTGTCGTCTGGAAGCTCGCCGTCGACGGCGCCTTGCAGAAGGCCGAGGTGATCTCGCTGCCGCGCGCCAGCTACATGCACGACTTCACCGCGACGGCGCGGCATCTGGTGATCCTGCTGCAGCCGTGGGTAGTCGAGGGCTTCAAGATGCCGATCGCCCGCTCCATGGCCTGGAAGCCGGAGCTGGGAACCCAGGTGCTGGTGATCGACAAGGACGACCTGTCCAAGCGCCGAATCTTCGAGCTGCCGCCGTTCTTCTTCTTCCATCTCGGCGACGCCTGGGAAGACGCGGACGGGACAATCCGCTTCGACGCCTGCGTCGACGAGGACCCCTCCGGCATGGGCGCCGACGGCCAGGCGATCCTGCGGGGCCAGGTGTTGCCCGCCGCCCCGCCGCGCCGGGCCTTGATCACCCTGCGCGCCAACGGCCGCGCCGAGTTCGCCAAGGAGGCGATCACCGCGGAGTTCCCTCGCTCGGACCCGCGCTTCGCCGGCGAGGCGCGCCGCTATTCGGTCCACCTGACCAACCAGAAGCTCGATCGTCCGTTGCTGCAAGGCGTGGCCGTGCGCGACTGGAAGCGTGATCGCGACGCGGTGTTCAACTTTGGCCCGCGCCATCTGGTGGAAGAGATGATGTTCGTCCCGCGTCCTGGCTCCAGCCAGGAGCTGGACGGCTGGATCGTGGGCACGACGCTCAATCTGGACACCAAGGCCACTGAGCTGCACGTGTTCGACGCTCGCCGCATCGAGCAAGGTCCGATCGCCGCCTGGCGCGCGCCTGTGGCCTTGCCGGTCACCTTCCACGGCGTCTTCGTCCAAGCCTGAGAGAACGGCGGTCCTTGCCAGGCCCGCCGGGTTGCGCCTATCCGAGGACAAAGCGCAACCAAGGCGGGCCCTGCTCATGACCGCAGCCAAGACCTCTTCCCGTCCTGGCGCCCGCCCCGGCGGGCGGGGCCGTCCGTCCAAGGCCAAGGGCCTGGACCTGAAGGAGACGATCCTGGACGCGGCCGAAGGTCTGTTCGCGCGCCACGGCTTCTATGGCGTGACCACCCGCCAGGTCGCCGCCGAGGCGGGCGTCGATACGGCGCTGATCCACTACTATTTCGGCGCCAAGCGCGAGCTGTTCGACGCGGTGTTCCTGCGTCGGGCCGAGATCCTGAACCAGGCCCGTGAAGCCTCGATGGACGCCTATCTGAGAGACCATGGCGGCGCGATGACCGTCGAGGGCGTTATCGAGGCCTTCATCGACCCGTTGCTGCGCATCTCGCAGGACGGCGGCCCGGGGTGGAAGAGCTATTTCGCCCTGGTGGCCCAGGTGAACAACACGCCGGCCTGGGGTGGCGAGACCATGGCGCGGTTCTTCGATCCCGTTGTCCACCGCTTGGTCGAGACGCTGAAGACCGTCCGCCCCGAGGCCGAGTATCGCGATCTCTACTGGTGCTACCAGTTCCTGACCGGCTCGATGATGCTGGCGCTTTCCGAGACCGGACGGATCGACTCGCTGTCGGAAGGCGAGTGCCATTCCAGCGACCTGGAGGCCGTGCGAGCGCGGCTGTTCTCGTACTGCGCCGCCGGCTTCGAGGCGGTGATCGCCAAGGCGGGCAGGGCCTGACGTTTTCCCGATCTTCCGTACTCGACGCATTTTTCATCACCTGATGAAAAATGGACTGGCGCGCCGCGCCGGTTCGGGTGATGGTGTTCGCAATTCGCTGTTCGATGAATTGGCGAAGCTCCCGAGCGCGCGTCCGCGAAGACGGACCGACCGGGACGGGCGGAAACGAGGGAGGGAAACCCATGACTTCGATGTGGAAGGCCGCATTGCTGGCCGGCGCGGCGTGGACCACGGTCGCGGGCTCGGCTTCAGCGCAACAGGCTCCGGCCGCCGCTGACAGCGTCGGCGTCGAGCAGGTGGTCGTCACCGCCCGTCGGCGTGAGGAAAACCTCAAGGACGTGCCGGTCGCCGTCTCGGCCTTCTCGGCCGACAGGCTGGAGCGTTCCGGCGGGACCGACATCACCGTCCTGCAGCAGACCACCCCGAACATCACCGTTCAAACCGCGCGCGGCTCGAACTCAACCCTGATCAGCTACATCCGCGGCGTGGGCCAGCAGGATCCGCTGTGGGGCTATGAGCCCGGCGTTGGCCTTTATGTCGACGACGTCTACATCTACCGCCCGCAGGGCGCGGTGCTCGACATCTTCGACATCGAGCGTATCGAGGTGCTACGCGGCCCGCAGGGCACGCTGTACGGCCGCAACACCATTGGCGGCGCGATCAAGTACGTGACCAAGCGCCTGGGCGACGAAGTCGGCGCCAAGGTGCGGGCTACCTACGGCAGCTACAACCAGACTGACCTGCTGGTCTCGGGCCAGACGCCGATCGGCGGTGGCCTGTCGGTGGGGGGCTCCTACGCCCTCTACAAGCGCGATGGCTATGGCAAGAACCTGACCACCGGCGCCGAGCACTACGACAAGGACGTCCAGGCCTATCGCCTCAGCGCCGAGTACCAGCCGACAGAGGACCTGTTCTTCCGCCTGGCTTACGACCACGTCACGGACGATTCTAACCCTCGCCACGGCCACCGCGAACTGCCGGCCCTGACCGGCGGCTACCAGGTCCTGGACGTCTATGACACGCAAGCCGGCCTGGGCGACAAGAACCACGTGATGACCAAGGGCCTGTCGCTGACCGGCCAGTGGAACGTCACCGACAAGGTCACGCTGAAGTCGATCACCGCCAACCGTCGCGGTCACACCGACACCCTGATCGACTTCGACGGCACGCCGGCTCCGACGCTCGACATTCCCGCGACCTATGACGACCGCTCGTTCTCGCAGGAGCTGCAGGCGGTCTACGCCGACGAGAACGTCCAGGGCGTGTTCGGCCTCTACTACATGAACAGTCAGGCCTCGGGCGAGTTCGACACGATCGCTGGCAACCTGGGCGTCTCGATCGCCAATGGCGGCAAGGTCAGCACCCAGAGCTTCGCGGCCTTCTTCGACTTCAGCGCCAACCTGACCGACCGCCTGAAGGTCTCGCTGGGGGCCCGCGCCACCCGCGACGCCAAGCGCGCCAACGTCTTCCGCCTGTTCTATCTGGGCGCGACGCGCTCGCCCTACCAGGGCGGGACCCCGCGCGCGATCCTGCAGACGCGCACCAACTACAGCGCCGAAAAGACCTTCGAGCAGTTCACCCCGCGTGTCTCGGTTTCGTACGAACTGAGCGACGACCTGACGACCTACGCATCGTTTTCCAAGGGCTACAAGTCGGGCGGCTGGGACATGCGCGGCGATGCCTTCATCACCCCGCAGACCGTCAACGGCTACAAGCCCGAGGTCGTGAAAACCTATGAGGCGGGCCTGAAGGGCTTCGCGCTGGAGCGCCGGGTGTCGTTCTCGTCGGCGATCTTCCTGTCCAAGTACACCGACCAGCAGGTCACGACCCAGGTCGTGGTGCCGTCGGGCATCGCCAGCTCGGTCGACAACGCCGGCGCCTCGACCCTGTACGGCGGCGAGTTCGAGGTGAGCGCCAAGCTGGCCCCGAGCCTCACGGCCAATGTCGCCCTGGGCTACATCCACGCCAAGTACGACACCTTCAGCCGCTTCGTGCCGGCCGGCGCGCCCAATCCGCTGAACCCGTCGACCACCCTGGCGACGGGCCAGGTGATCAACGTCGCCGACCTCTACGGCTTCCAGAACACCCCGAAGTGGACCGGCAATGTCAGCCTGACCTGGCGTGGCGAGCTGGCGGGCGGGGATATCGCGATCACGCCCATGGTCAGCTATCGCGACAAGTACCAGCAGTTCGAGCAGCCGCTGCCGGCCCTCGACCAGAAGGCCTTCACCCTGGTCGACTTGACGGCGATCTGGACCGCGCCGGGCGGGCGCTACAAGCTGGCCCTGACCGGCAAGAACCTGACCGACGAGCGCTATCGCACCGGCGGATACAACTTCGCCGGGGCCACCTACAACAACTCGGTGATCGGCTTCTACGGACCGCCGCGCACCATCGCGGGCTCGATCGAAGTCGCGTTCTGATCTAGGCGGAAGCCGGGACGGGGCCTGCTGCAACAGGCCCCGTCCGATTTTTATGGCGACAGTAGCGCAGGCGGGAAACGGTAATGAGCGGAGACCAGACGAAGGCGCGGGAAAAGGCGTCGGGCTATCGCTACGTCGTCCTGGCCATGCTGGTGCTGGCCTATACGTTCAACTTCCTGGACCGGCAGATTCTCGGCATCCTGGCCAAGCCGATCAAGGACGAGTTTGGCCTGACCGACGCTCAGTTCGGCCTGATGGGCGGCCTGGCCTTCGCGCTGCTCTACACGACCCTGGCCATTCCGATCGCGTGGCTGGCCGATCGCTTCAGCCGCGTCTGGATCATGACCGGCGCCCTGACCCTGTGGAGCGGCTTCACCGCTCTTTGTGGCGTGGTCGGAAGCTTCGGCCAACTGTTCCTGGCCCGGATGGGCGTGGGCATCGGCGAGGCGGGTGGAGTGGCCCCGGCCTATTCGCTGATCGCGGACTATTTCCCCAAGCACCAACGCGCGCGCGCTCTGGCCGCCTACGCGTTTGGCATCCCGCTAGGCACCGCAGCCGGCACCCTGGTGGGCGGCCTGCTGGCGGTTCACTACGGCTGGCGGACGGCCTTCATCGTCGTGGGCCTGCTGGGCGTATTGCTGGCGCCCGTGTTCCGCCTCGTCGTGCGCGATCCCCCGCGCGGCGGCGCCGACCGCGCGCCAGGCGAGCCCCCGCCCATCCCCGCTCCCGCTGCGCCGCTCGGCCAGGTGACTCGCCTGCTGGCGGCCAAGCCCAGCTTCTGGCTGCTATCCCTGGGCGCGGCGTCCTCGTCGGTCTGCGGCTACGGCGTCGCGGCCTGGCTGCCGTCGTTCTTCATGCGCAGTCTCGGCCTGACCCTGTCGCAGACCGCCTGGTACTATTCGGGCATCGCCTTCCTGGGCGGCGTGGTCGGCATCTGGCTGGGGGGCGTCATGGCCGACAAGCTGGGCGCCAAGTCCAAGGCCGGCTATCCGCTGACGCCGGCCGTGGCGTTCCTGATCTCGGTGCCCTGCTTCCTGCTGGCGATGAACAGCGGCGCGCTGGTGGGTGATCTGGGCGGTCAGGCGGCGCTGGCCGTCGCTTTCGTCATCTTCCTGGTCCCCACGGGTCTGAACCTGGCCTGGCTAGGGCCCATCACCGCGGCCGTTCAGCACCTGGCGCCGGCCCCGATGCGCACGACCGCCTCGGCGCTCTTCCTGCTGATCAACAACCTGCTCGGCATCGCCGTGGGTCTCTACTATTTCGGCAAGGTCTCGGACCTTCTGAAGCCCGTGTTCGGCGCGGAGTCCCTGCGCTGGGCCATTTATACGGGCATGGGCTTCTACCTGCTGGCAGCGGCGCTGTTCTTCCTGGCCTCGCGCCGGCTCGAGCGGGACTGGGTCGACTAGGACCGTCCCGGGCCATCTAGCGCCGCTTGGCCGTCTGTGGGGCCGGCGACCATTCGGTCGCCCCGGACGCATGATCCCATACGTCCGCCGGATGGAAAACGCTGTCATCGCGCTAAAAGCGTGTGACCGGTAACAATGTCGCAAGGTCAAGGCTTTCTCTTGCCTTGCCGGTGCAGATCGTGCGCGATGACCTCTCATCGGGTGCGATAAGCGCGCAAGCCTTCACCTTATCGTCCAGACGCGGTTGCGCCTGCGAAATAGCGCTCCTATAACCCCGCCACATTTCAGAAAGCCGTCGTCGAGACCGGGCCCTCATGAACATCCACGAACATCAAGCCAAAGCCGTACTCGCCGAGTTCGGCGCCCCCGTGCCGCGCGGCTTCGCCGCCTTCACGCCCGATGAAGCCGCCGCCGCCGCCGAAAAGCTGGGCACGCCGGTCTTCGTCGTGAAGAGCCAGATCCACGCCGGTGGGCGCGGCAAGGGCAAGTTCGAGGGCCTGGGCCCCGACGCCAAGGGCGGCGTCCGCGTCGTCAAGTCGGTCGAAGAGGTCCGCACGAACGCCGCCGAAATGCTCGGCCGCGTGCTGGTGACCCACCAGACGGGCCCCAAGGGCAAGCAGGTCAACCGCCTCTACATCGAAGAAGGCGCGGCGATCGCCAAGGAATTCTACCTGTCGCTGCTGGTCGACCGCGCGTCGAGCAAGGTCTCGGTCGTCGCTTCGACCGAAGGCGGCATGGACATCGAGGACGTCGCCCACTCGACGCCCGAGAAGATCCACACCTTCACCATCGACCCGGCGACGGGCGTGTGGCCGACCCACCAGCGCGCCCTGGCCAAGGCTCTGGGCCTGACCGGCGGTCTGGCCAAGGAAGCCGCCTCGCTGCTGACCCAGCTCTATACGGCGTTCATGGCCAAGGACATGGCCATGCTGGAGATCAACCCGCTGATCGTGACGGCGGATGATCACCTGCGCGTCCTGGACGCCAAGCTGTCGTTCGACGGCAACAGCCTGTTCCGTCACCCGGACATCAAGGCGCTGCGCGACGAGAGCGAAGAAGACCCCAAGGAAATCGAAGCCTCGAAGTACGACCTGGCCTACATCGCCCTCGACGGCGAAATCGGCTGCATGGTCAACGGCGCCGGCCTGGCCATGGCCACCATGGACATCATCAAGCTGTACGGCGCCGAGCCGGCCAACTTCCTCGATGTCGGCGGCGGCGCCAGCAAGGAGAAGGTCACCGCAGCCTTCAAGATCATCACCGCCGATCCGGCCGTGAAGGGCATCCTGGTCAATATCTTCGGCGGCATCATGCGCTGCGACATCATCGCGGAAGGCGTCATCGCCGCCGTGAAGGAAGTCGGCCTGCAGGTTCCGCTGGTCGTCCGTCTGGAAGGCACCAACGTCGAACTCGGCAAGAAAATCATCTCGGAAAGCGGCCTGAACGTCATCGCCGCCAACGATCTGTCTGACGGCGCCGAGAAGATCGTCGCCGCTGTGAAGGGCGCCCGCTAAATGTCGGTTCTGATCGGTTCGCACACCAAGGTCATCTGCCAGGGCATCACCGGCGCTCAAGGCACGTTCCACTCCGAACAGGCCATCGCCTACGGCACCAAGATGGTCGGCGGCGTCACCCCGGGTAAGGGCGGTCAAACGCACATCGGCCTGCCGGTGTTCGACACCGTCGCCGAAGCCAAGGACCGCACCGGCGCCGACGCCTCGGTGATCTACGTCCCGCCGCCCTTCGCGGCCGACTCGATCCTGGAAGCCATCGAAGCCGAGATCCCGCTGATCATCTGCATCACCGAGGGCATCCCGGTGCTGGACATGGTCAAGGTCAAGAAGGCCCTGCAAGGTTCGCGTTCGCGCCTGATCGGCCCGAACTGCCCGGGCGTCCTGACGCCCAACCAGTGCAAGATCGGCATCATGCCGGGTTCGATCTTCTCGGAAGGCTCGGTGGGCGTCGTGTCGCGTTCGGGCACCCTGACCTATGAAGCGGTTTTCCAAACCACGAACGCTGGTCTGGGCCAAACCACGGCCGTCGGCATCGGCGGCGACCCGGTCAAGGGTACCGAGTTCATCGACGTGCTGGAACTGTTCCTGGCCGACGAAGCCACCAAGTCGATCGTCATGATCGGTGAAATCGGCGGCTCGGCCGAAGAAGAAGCGGCGCAGTTCCTGAAGGACGAAGCCAAGCGCGGTCGCAAGAAGCCCATGGTCGGCTTCATCGCCGGCCGCACGGCGCCTCCTGGCCGTCACATGGGCCATGCGGGCGCGATCGTTTCGGGCGGCAAGGGCGGCGCCGAGGACAAGATCGCGGCGATGGAAGACGCGGGCATCCGCGTTTCGCCTTCGCCGGCCAAGCTGGGTGAGACCCTGCTTGAAGTGCTCAAAGGCTAACTAGAACACCGAAACCCCGCCTCGCGCGGGGCCCAGGTTTTTTGCGACCGCCAGTCGACGATCCGAAAAAATCACCTGGGCCCCGCCGTTCGACGGGCGCCCGGGCGATTGAGAGACTATATTTACGGGCTTGCGATAGCGCTCCCGTAAGCAAGCGGATCTAAGGCGACAACGATGGCGGACGACGCAGGCATCATCAACCAGGTCTTGACCGAGACCAGCTTCCTCTACGGCGCCAACGCGGCGTTCGTTGAGGACCTCTACGCCCAATGGGCGGAGAACCCCGGATCGGTCGAGCCCTCGTGGAACGCCTTCTTCGCCAGCTTGGCCGAACAGGCCGACCAGGTGAAGCGCGCGGCCCAGGATCCGGCCTGGACGCCCAAGAAGGTCCCCAGCGTTCGTCCAGACTGGCTGTCGGCCCTGGACGGCCAGTGGGCGACCGTCGCCCCCGCCGTTGAAGCCAAGATCGCCAAGGCCGTCGAGGGCAAGGCCCCCGGCGCCTCCTCCGAAGCCGTCCGCGCCGCCACGCTGGACAGCCTGCGCGCCATTATGATGATCCGGGCCTACCGGATGCGCGGCCACCTGGCCGCCAACCTCGACCCGCTGGGTCTTGAGCCGCCGAAGCCCGCCCCGGAACTGGATCCGGCCACCTACGGCTTCTCGGAAGCCGACTACGACCGTCCGATCTTCCTGGATTTCGTGCTGGGCCTCGAGACTGCCTCGATCCGCGAGATCCTGTCGATCGTCCGCCGCACCTACTGCGACAATGTCGGCGTGCAGTACATGCACATCTCCGACCCGGCCGAGAAGGCCTGGTTGCAAGAGCGCATCGAAGGCCGCGACAAGGAGATCGTGTTCTCCAAGGAAGGCAAGGTCGCCATCCTGAAGAAGCTGATCGAGGCCGAGGGCTTCGAGAAGTTCCTCCACAAGCGTTTCCCCGGCACCAAACGCTTCGGCCTGGACGGCGGCGAGGCCATGGTCCCGGCCATGGAGCAGATCATCAAGCGCGGCGGCGCTCTGGGCGTGAAGGACATCGTCCTGGGCATGCCGCACCGCGGTCGCCTGAACGTGCTGGCCGCCGTGATGGGCAAGCCCTACCACGTCATCTTCCACGAGTTCCAAGGCGGCTCGTCGGTCCCCTCGGACGTCGAGGGTTCGGGCGACGTGAAGTACCACATGGGCGCATCGTCGGACCGTGAGTTCGACGACAACAAGGTCCACCTGTCGCTGACGGCCAACCCGTCGCACCTGGAAATCGTCAACCCGGTCGTGATCGGCAAGGCTCGCGCCAAGCAGGCCTTCACCCTGCGCGAGCAGCCGGACGCCGGCCGCGGCCACGTTCTGCCGCTGCTGCTGCACGGCGACGCCGCGTTCGCCGGCCAGGGCGTGGTGGCCGAGTGCTTCACCCTGTCGGGCCTGAAGGGCTACCGCACGGGCGGCACCATCCACTTCATCGTCAACAACCAGATCGGCTTCACGACCAGCCCGCGCTACTCGCGCAGCTCGCCCTATCCCAGCGACATGGCCCTGATGGTCGAGGCGCCGATCTTCCACGTGAACGGCGACGATCCGGAAGCCGTCGTCTTCGCCGCCAAGGTCGCGACCGAGTACCGCCAGAAGTTTGGCAAGGACGTGGTCATCGACATGGTCTGCTACCGTCGCTTCGGTCACAACGAAGGCGACGACCCGACCATGACGTCGCCGCTGATGTACGCCAAGATCAAGGGGCACCCGCCGACCCGCGAGCTGTACGCCAGCCGCCTGGTCGGCGAGGGCCTCATCACCCAGGGCGAGGTCGACGGCTGGGTCTCGGAATTCGAGACCTTCCTCGACAAGGAATTCGACGCCGGCAAGAGCTACAAGCCCAACAAGGCCGACTGGCTGGACGGCAAGTGGGCGGGCCTTAGCCTGCCGGGCGATGAGGATCGCCGCGGCCAGACCGCCTTCCCCAAGACCCGCCTGACCGAACTGGGCCGGCTGATCACCACGATCCCGGAGCGGATCGACGCTCACAAGACCGTGCGCCGCGCCATCGAGAACCGCCGCGACGCGTTCGAAAAGGGCGAGGGCATCGACTGGGGCGCGGCCGAGCACCTGGCCTTCGCCACCCTGCTCGACGAGGGTTATCCGGTCCGCCTGTCGGGCCAGGACTCGGTGCGAGGCACCTTCACCCAGCGCCACTCGGACATCATCGACCAGAAGACCGAAGAGCACTACACGCCGCTGAACAACATCCGTCCGGGCCAGGGCCACTATGAAGTGATCGACTCGGCCCTGTCGGAAGAGGCGGTGCTGGGCTTCGAATACGGCTTCTCGCTGGCCGACCCGAACACCCTGACCCTGTGGGAAGGCCAGTTCGGCGACTTCGTGAACGGCGCCCAGGTCGTCATCGACCAGTTCATCAGCTCGGGCGAGCGCAAGTGGCTGCGGATGAGCGGCCTCGTGATGCTGCTGCCGCACGGCTACGAAGGCCAAGGTCCCGAGCACAGCTCGGCCCGCCTCGAGCGCTTCCTGCAGTCGTGCGCGGAAGACAACATGCAGGTGCTCAACTGCACCACGCCGGCCAACTACTTCCACGCCCTGCGTCGCCAGATGAAGCGTGAGTTCCGCAAGCCGCTGATCGTGATGGCGCCCAAGAGCCTGCTGCGCCACAAGCGCGCCGTCTCGAACCTGGCGGACTTCGCCGAGGGCTCCAGCTTCCACCGCGTGATGGTGGACGGCGCCGAGGCTGGCTGCGATGTCGGCGGCATCACCTTGAAGAGCGACGACAAGATCAAGCGCGTCGTCCTCTGCTCGGGCAAGGTCTATTTCGACCTGGTCGATCACCGCGCCAAGACCGGCCGCGACGACGTCTATCTGCTGCGTCTGGAGCAGTTCTATCCGTGGCCGATGAAGTCGCTGATGAACGTGCTGTCGCGCTTCAAGAACGCCGACCTGGTCTGGTGCCAGGAAGAGCCCAAGAACATGGGCGGCTGGACCTTCGTCGACCCGTGGCTGGAGCTGACGCTGGACAAGCTGGATATCAAGGCCAAGCGCGCCCGCTATGTCGGCCGCCCGGCCTCGGCCTCCACGGCCGCCGGCCTGATGAGCCGCCACCTGAAAGAACTCGAGACCTTCCTCAACGAGGCCTTCGCGTAAGCGAGGGCTCCCGTTACCAATAAACCCGCCGGACCAAGCAAGAGAGACTCGGAAAGCCCCATGGCCGACATCAATACGCCCGCCCTCGGCGAATCCGTCACCGAAGCCACGGTGGCGCGCTGGACCAAGAAGGTCGGTGAGGCCGTGAAGAAGGACGAGATCCTCGTCGAGCTGGAAACCGACAAGGTTTCGCTCGAAGTGGCCTCGCCCGCCGACGGCGTCCTTTCGGCCATCGGCGCTGCCGAAGGCGCGACGGTTGTTCCGGGCACGGTGCTCGGCGTCGTGACCGAAGGCGCGACCGCCTCGGCCGCTCCGGCCGCCGCCGCGCCCAAGGCGGCCGAAGCGCCGAAGCCGGCGCCGGCTCGGGCCGCCGCCCCGGCTCCAGCTCCGGTCGCCGCCGCTCCGGCCGCCGCGCCGGTCAGCCCGGCTCCGGCCCGCATCGCCGCCGAAACCGGTCTCGACCTCTCGAAGGTCGCGGGCACCGGCAAGGACGGCCGCGTGACCAAGGGCGACGCCCTGGCCGCTCTGGAAGCACGCGCCTCGGCCCCGGCTCCGGCCGCCGCCCCGGCCGCGCCGCGCGCTCTGCACGAGCGTGAGGAACGCGTGAAGATGACGCGCCTGCGTCAGACGATCGCCCGTCGCCTGAAGGAAGCCCAGAACACCGCCGCCATGCTGACGACCTTCAACGAGGTCGACATGAGCGCCGTGATGGCCCTGCGCGCTCAGTACAAGGACATCTTCGAAAAGCGTCACGGCGTGAAGCTGGGCTTCATGTCCTTCTTCACCAAGGCCGTTGTGGCCGCCCTGAAAGCGATCCCGGACGTCAACGCCGAGATCGACGGCACGGATATCGTCTACAAGAACCACTACGACATCGGCGTCGCCGTCGGCACCGACAAGGGTCTGGTGGTTCCGGTCGTCCGTGACGCCGACACGCTGAACCTGGCCGAGATCGAGAAGGCCATCGGCGTCCTGGGCAAGAAGGCCCGCGACGGCCAGCTGTCCATCGAGGACATGCAAGGCGGCACCTTCACGATCACCAACGGCGGCATCTATGGCTCGCTGATGTCGACCCCGATCCTGAACGCGCCGCAGTCGGGCATCCTGGGCATGCACGCTATTAAGGAGCGCGCCATGGTCGTGAACGGCAAGATCGAGATCCGTCCGATGATGTATCTGGCCCTGTCCTACGACCACCGCGTCGTCGACGGCGCCGGCGCCGTGACCTTCCTCGTGAAGGTCAAGGAAGCCCTGGAAGACCCGCAGCGCCTGCTGCTGGACCTCTAAGAGACCCCGAGAAGCCCGCCTCACCGGCGGGCTTCTTTGCTTTCGCGGCCCCGGCGTCCTACGTCGGGGCCGTTCGCATTTCTGGGATACCCCGCGATGGCCAAGGACACGCTCTATCTGCTCAAGCCGCATTTCGAGAAGGACGGCGCCCAGCGCTTCTGTCCCGACTGCGCGATGATGGAGGGGTATCTGGCGACCTATCCCGCGCTGCGCGAGACGCTCGACATCGTCCATGTCGACTACGCCCGCCCACGCGCGGCTCTGGTCGAGCGGCTCGGCGAGGCCCATCAGAACGCGCCTACTCTGATCCTGGCGGAGGTCGCGCCGGACGCGGGCCCGCACGGCGAGATCCAGTCGGCGAACGGCCTGTCGTTCCTCACCGACGCCCGGCCGGTCACCCGCTACCTCGCGGCCAGGCACGGTCTCGCTTCGCCGCTGTGAAGGGCCACCGGGCCGCGCGGTTGTCTCGCGGCCCGCGCCATTCTCCTTGATTTTCAAGGGCGCGGACGACGAAAGGTTGTTCCGTTTTTAACACTCTGGTTCTAAGGAACACGCGCCTCCAAAGGTCTGACAAAACGGCCGGCGAGGCCCATATCTTGTCCGGCGCCGATTCCGGCGCGTCCTGAAGGCGATAGACCCATGGCTCAGTACGACGTCGTCATCATCGGTGGCGGTCCCGGTGGCTACAACGCGGCGATCCGCGCCGGCCAGCTGGGCCTGAAGGTCGCGATCGTCGAAGGTCGCGGCAAGCTGGGCGGCACTTGCCTGAACGTCGGCTGCATGCCGTCGAAGGCCCTGCTGCACGCCTCGGAGCTATACGCCGCCGCGACGGGTCCGGAATTCGCCAAGCTGGGCATCGAGGTGAAGCCCAAGCTGAACCTGCCCCAGATGATGGCCCAGAAGGCCGAGAGCGTCGAAGCCCTGACCAAGGGCGTCGAGTTCTTGATGAAGAAGAACAAGGTCGACTACGTGAAGGGCTGGGGCCGGATCGCCGGCGCCGGTAAGGTGGTCGTGAAGGCCGAGGACGGTTCGGAAACCACCCTCGAGACCAAGAACATCGTGATCGCCACCGGCTCGGAGCCGACCCCGCTGCCGGGCGTGACCGTCGACAACAAGCGCATCATCGACTCGACCGGCGCTCTGTCGCTGCCGGAAGTGCCCAAGCACCTGGTGGTGGTCGGCGCCGGCGTGATCGGCCTGGAGCTGGGTTCTGTGTGGAAGCGCCTGGGCGCCGAGGTCACCGTGGTCGAGTACCTGGACCGCATCCTGCCGGGCACCGACACCGAAGTGGCCAACGCCTTCCAGAAGATCCTGGTCAAGCAGGGCTTCAAGTTCCAGCTGGGCGCCAAGGTCAGCGGCGCGACGGCCTCGGCCAAGGGCGTGAAGCTGAGCTTCGAGCCGGTCGCCGGCGGTGACGCCCAGACGATCGAGGCCGACTACGTGCTGGTCGCCATCGGCCGTCGCCCGTACACGCAAGGCCTGGGCCTGGAGACGGTCGGCGTCACGCGGGACAAGCGCGGCATGATCGCCAACAACCACTTCAAGACCGGCGTCGACGGCGTGTGGGTGATCGGCGACGTGACCTCGGGTCCGATGCTGGCCCACAAGGCCGAGGACGAAGGCGTGGCCTGCATCGAGATGATCGCGGGCAAGGCCGGCCATGTGAACTACGGCATCATCCCGGGTGTTGTTTACACCAGCCCGGAAGTCGCCACGGTCGGCCAGACCGAGGACGAACTGAAGGCCGCGGGCGTCGCCTACAAGGTCGGCAAGTTCCCCTTCCTGGCCAACAGCCGCGCCAAGATCAACCACGAGACCGACGGCTTCGTGAAGATCCTGGCCGACGCCAAGACCGACCGCATCCTGGGCGCTCATATGGTCGGCCCGAACGTCGGCGACATGATCGCCGAGTACTGCGTGGCCATGGAGTTTGGCGGCGCCTCGGAAGACGTGGCCCGCACCTGCCACCCGCACCCGACCCGCTCGGAAGCCCTGCGCCAGGCGGCGATGGGCGTCGAAGGCTGGACGATGCAGGCCTAAGCGGCCGGCGCTTCCTGTCCTAAAGTTAATCTTCACGTCCGCGCAATAGGACGTAGCATGGCGGGGTTCCCACACGGAGCCTCGCCATGTTTTTGTCTGCTCTCGCCCTCACCGCCTTGCTGACCGCTCAGCCTGTGGCCTCCGGCGCGACGCCGGTTGGCGAGCTTAATTTGCGCGCCCCGGAGATCGCCTCGGGCGCCGCGAAAGCAAAGCGGCCGCCGATCACCTGGTCGCGCGATTCATCCCGGGCTCGGAAGGTGCGGTCCGCCTTCGCCGGGAGAGACTTCGTCCTGAACCCGCAGGGGGCAAACTGCGAGTCCGCGTTACGGATGGCCAGCAGGCCCGCTGCGTCGGAGACCCAGCCCCTCTCGAAAATGCCCAGCGCGCATCTCGAATTCGCCGTGGCGCGGCTCGTCGACGGCTGCCCGGTCGCGGTCCCGATGCGGGTGGACGACAAGATCCGATAGGCTCTCTTCCCACGAAAAAGGCCCCGCCTCCGAGAAGGCGGGGCCAAGTCGCTTAGGGGAGGAGACACCCCGCTGCGCAGCGGGGCGTTACGCTTACTGGAGCTTAGAATTCTTCCCAGTCTTCCGAGGCGGCCGGGGCGGCCGAGCTCTTGGCGAAGCTGGCGAGCTTGGCCTGGGCGGCCGCCACTGGGTTCAGGCCTGGACGGCTGGCGGTCGTGGCAGGGGAGGGACCCCGGGCAGGTGCGGGCGCCGGACGCGCCGGCGCGGGCGCTGGACGGGTGGCCGCGCGGGCCGGGGAGGCGCTGGACGTCGGGGCGGCGACGGCGGCGCCGCCGACGCGGAAGCGGCCGATCATCTTCAGCAGGCTGCCGGCCTCGTTCTTCAGCGAGTGAGCGGCGGCGGTCGACTGCTCGACCATGGCGGCGTTCTGCTGGACGGTTTGGTCCATCTGGTTGACGGCGGCGTTGACCTGATTGAGGCCAGTGGCCTGCTCTTGGCCCGAGGAGGCGATCTCGCCAACCAGGGCGTCGATTTCGCCGACCTTGGAGACGATGGCCTGCAGGGCCTCGCCAGTCTGACCCACCATGCTGACGCCTTGGTTGACTTGCTGGCTGGAGGTCGAGATCAGGGTCTTGATCTCCTTGGCCGCGTCGGCCGAGCGCTGGGCCAGGGCCCGCACTTCCTGGGCGACGACCGCGAAGCCGCGGCCCGCTTCACCCGCGCGCGCGGCCTCGACGCCGGCGTTCAGGGCCAGAAGGTTGGTCTGGAAGGCGATCTCGTCGATCACCCCGATGATCTGGCTGATTTCCTGAGACGACTTCTCGATCTGGTTCATGGCCTCGACGGCGTTGCGCACGACCACGCTGGAGCGTTCGGCGTCGCCTCGGGTCGAGCCCACGACCTTGGCGGCCTCCTGGGCGCCGGCCGACGAGCGGCGGACCGTGGCGGTGATCTCGTCCAGGGCGGCGGCGGTTTCTTCCAGGCTGGCCGCCTGTTGCTCGGTGCGACGCGACAGGTCGTCGGAGGCCGAGGCGATCTCGTCCGAGCCGGCGCCGATGCTGCTGGCGGTGTGGACGATGGTGCGCATCGTCTCTTCCAGCTGCACGATGGCGCCGTTGAAGTCGTTTTGCAGGCGCTTGTAGCTCTCAGGAATCTCTTGATCCAGGCGGTAGGTCAGGTCGCCTTCGGCCAGACGGTTCAGGCCTTCGGCGATGATCTCCATGACCTTGGCCTGCTCCTGGGCGGCGGCCTCGGCCATTTCCTGGTTGCGACGGCGTTCGGCCTCGGCTTCGGAATTGGCGCGGGCCTGGGCGGCTTCGGCGGTGCGCAGGGCCACGGCATTGTCCTTGAACACCTGGACCGAGCGGGCCATGGCGCCGACCTCGTCCTTGCGCTGGGCGCCCTTGACCTCGACGTCGACCGCGCCATTGGCCAGGATGTCCATGGTCTTGGAGGTCGCGATCAGCGGCGCGGCGATCTTGCGTGAGCCGATCCACAGCGCCAGGACCAGAGCGGCGCCGGCCGAGATCACGCCGAACAGGATCGAGAAGATCGTGCCGGCCTTGGCCGCCTTCGAGGCCTCGGCGACCATCTTCCTGGTCTCGTCGCTATGGGTGTTTGTGAAGGTGCTGACGTCCTTGGTCAGCTTGGCGATCTCCGGGTCAAGCGTAGCCATGACCATGATCGCGGCTTCGTCGATGTTTTGCAGGCCAAGATCCGCGCCTTGTCGAGCGCTGGTGTAGACCTTTTCCAGGCGCGTGGAGAAATCGGCGACCGTCTTGGCCGACTCCGGCTCCAGTTGCTTGATTTCAGCCAGCAGTTCCTTGGCGTCTTTGTAGTTTTTGTCGATTTCGCCGCTGGCCTGCTCCGCGTCGGCCGAAGCGCCGTCATAAGCGACGGTTCGGTACGAGGAATAGCCAATGGCTTGAATCCGGCGATTGAAGCGGGAGGCAGCCAGCTCGGTGGGCGCCCGGTGCTCAGCCAGCAGCTTGAGGTCAGTTTCGATCTTATTCGACTGCCAGGCGCCTAGGCCGACAATGGCCAGCGCGACCACGGTCAGGATCACGGCGGGCAGGGCGACTTTCGTCGAAATCTTCAGATCGTCGAATTTCATGATGGCCTCTCGCGGCTGCGCAGCCGAAAGACGGAGCGCGCATACTTGCTTTTCAGAAGCTCGATCGGCCGTAAAATCGCGGTTAATAGCGCCTTCCCAAAGCCCTGATGCGACACTCCGTCGCAGGCCGTCAGGCCT
This sequence comes from Caulobacter sp. BP25, assembly GCF_002737755.1. Lineage (GTDB taxonomy): Bacteria > Pseudomonadota > Alphaproteobacteria > Caulobacterales > Caulobacteraceae > Caulobacter. Next base: position 131,626 of record NZ_PEGH01000017.1, on the reverse strand, counting down.
TCGGATGGGCGGCCTGGTAGGCGGCCAGCAGGCCGGCGGCGTCCACCTGGGTGTAGCGCTGGGTCGTCGACAGCGAGGCGTGGCCCAGAAGCTCCTGAATCGTCCGCAGGTCCGCGCCCGCGCCTAACAGGTGGGTGGCGAAGGCATGGCGGAAGGCGTGAGGCGTGACCCGATCCGAGAGGCCCAGCCGCCCGCGCAGGGTCTGGACCAGGGCCTGGACGTGACGCGCTGACAGCGGACCGCCGCGCTTGGCCCGGAACAGCGGCTCGTCGGGACCGAGCACGAACGGCAGCTCGTCGGCATAGACGGCGACCGCCTCGCGAACCGCGTCCAGAACCGGGGCGATCCGGGTCTTGCCGCCCTTGCCGGTGATGCGCAGCGCCGCCCCCAGCGGGACGTCGCCCCAGGTCAGGGACAGGGCCTCGGAAATCCGCAGGCCACAGCCCCACAGCAAGGTCAGCACCGCCTCGTCGCGGGCCGTCTCCCAGGGCTCGCGCTCGGTGTCGCCCGAGGCTTCGGCAATCAGGTCGCGGGCCTGGTCCTCGGACACGGGACGCGGCAGGCCGATCTTCAGCCGCGGGCCGCGCACCAGGCCGATGGCGGCGTTGGCGACGCCGTGACGCTGGTCGACATAGCGGTGGAAGGCGCGGATCGAGGACAGGGCTTGAGAGACAGAGCGCGGGGCCAGGGCGTTCTCGCCTTGGCGCCGGAAGGCCAGATAGCCACGCAGGTCGGCGGCCGAAATCTCGCCCAGCGCCGCGACGCTCAGCACCTCACCCTGATGCTGTTCCAGGAAGTTCAGATAGGCCAGGACGTTGTCGCCATAGGCCCGCACCGTGCGCGGCGAGGCCCGGCGCTCCAGCGTCAGGTGGTCCAGCCAGGCGGCGAGGGCCTGGCGAGCCGTCCTGACGCTGGAGGTCATAGGACCGGCCAGCGTTCGGCGGTGCGCTCGACCACCCGGCCCAGGAAGTTGACCAGCTCGGTGCCCATGTCGGGCAGGAAGGCTTCCGGATCGGTCGAGCCGAAGGCCAGCACCGCCTCGCGGCGCGGTTCCCAGATGGCCATGCGCACCAGGGCCATGCTGCGGATCAGCTCGGCCTTGTCGCCGAACAGAGGCAGGGCGGGGGCGAAGAAGCCCATGCGGGCGATCGGCGCGTCGCCGACCAGCATGTCGGCCTGTCCCTCGGCCAGGGCGCGCCAGCCGGCGGGGACGCGCAGCGGCCCCTCCAGCGCGATGACCCCGGCGGCGAGGCCAAAGCGCAGCACCGACAGCTCGTCGACGCGGCGGGCGAGGTCGGAGTGGTTGCGGGCGTCGAGCATGTCGATCACCGCCGCGTGCGTCTGGGCCTGGGCCGAGTAGTTGGCGCGGGCGTTGGCCTCGATCGCCTGGCGGGCCAGGGCCTCGCGCTTGTGGGCGGCGGAGACGCGGGCCAAGGCGGCGGGGCCGAAGTCGAGCACGTTGCTGGCGTCGATCTTCAGGCCCAGTGCGCCCAGCAGGTCCTCGTCCTGGCGCAGGAACTCAGGCGCGGTGCGCAGGAACGCCCGGACGCTGTCGGCGTCGAGCGCCGTCTTCTTGGCCGCGCGAGTCGCGTCGCTCATGGGTGCCCCGAGGTTCGTGAAGTGACGGGCCGATGAAGCCCCAAGACGGTTAACGGGGTCTTGACGGCCCTGGCCGCGCCGCTCTCGACCTGGGGAGCGTTTCGCGGCAGAAGCTTGGGCCCATGCCGCGTATCGCTTCCGTCCTGCTGCCGATGCCCCTGCCGGAGGCCTTCGACTACGCCGAGCCCGAGGGTCTTGCCCTGAACGTCGGCGACCACGTCGCCGTGCCCCTGGGGCCGCGCGTGATCCGGGGCGTGGTCATGGCCCTGCGCGACGGGACGGGCGGCAATCGGCCGCTGAAGGTGGTGCAGGGCAAGGTTGACGATCCGCCGCTGCCGCCGGGCGTGCTGACCTTCGTCGAATGGGCGGCGCGCTATTCGGTCGACGTGCCCGGCTGGCCGCTGGCCATGGCCCTGCGCGGCCTGCGCCATCCGCCGCCCAAGCCCGACAAGGTGCTGGTCCTGACCGGCGTCCAGCCCGCCCGCATGACCCCGGCCCGGCTGAAGGTGCTGGCCGCCGCCGAGGGCGTGAAGCTGTCGAGCGCGGCCCTGGCCTCGGCGGCGGGCGTCTCGGCCGGCGTCGTGAAGGGACTGGTCGACGAGGGCGCCCTGGCCGTCGATTTCGTCGAGCCGGAGCGAGGCCTGCCGCAGCCCGATCTGTCGCTGCCGGCGCGGGCGCTCAATCCCGGCCAGGCGGCCTGCGTCGGTGTGCTCAAGGAGATGCTGGACGCCGGCGGCTTCCAGGCGGCGCTGCTGGACGGGGTGACGGGCTCGGGCAAGACCGAGGTTTATCTCGAGGCCGTGGCCGAGGCGCTGAAGGATCCCGAGGCCCAGGTGCTGGTGCTGCTGCCCGAGATCGCCCTGACCCAGGCGGTGATGGCGCGCTTTGAGCAGCGGTTCGGCGCGGTTCCGGCCGAGTGGCACTCGGGGGTTTCGCCGCCGCGCCGCCGCCAGGTCTGGGAGGCCGTCGCCAATGGCAACGCCCGCATCGTGGTGGGCGCGCGCTCGGCGTTGTTCCTGCCCTACCGCAAGCTGCGCCTGCTGGTCGTCGACGAGGAGCACGACGGCTCGTTCAAGCAGGAGGAGGGCTTCATCTACCAGGCCCGCGACCTGGCCGTGGCCCGCGCCAAGATCGAGGGGGCGAGCGTCCTGTTGGCCTCGGCCACGCCCTCGCTGGAGAGCCTGTATAACGCCCAGGCCGGCCGCTATCGCTGGCTGCGGCTGTCGGCGCGGCACGGGGCGGCGCAGCTTCCTGACATCGACCTGATCGACATGCGCCAGACGCCGCCCGAGCCCGGCCGCTGGCTATCGCCGCCGCTGATCAAGGCCATGGCCGTGACCCTGCAGCGCGGCGAGCAGGCGATGCTGTTCCTGAACCGGCGTGGCTATGCTCCGCTGGTCCTGTGCCGGGCTTGCGGCGAGAAGATGAAGTCGCCCGACACCGACAGCTGGCTGGTCGAGCACCGCTATACGGGGCGCCTCGTTTGCCACCTGACCGGCTTTTCGATGAAGAAGCCCGAGGCTTGCCCGCACTGCGGGGCCAAGGACTCGCTGGTCTCGATCGGTCCCGGCGTCGAGCGGGTCGAAGAGGAGGCGCGGCACATCTTCCCCGACGCCCGGGTGGCGGTGTTCTCGTCCGATACGGTGATGGACGCCGAGGCCGCCAAGACCCTGGTCGCGACCATGGCGGCCGGCGAAATCGACATCCTTGTGGCCACCCAGGCCGCCGCCAAGGGCCACAACTTCCCGAACCTGACCCTGGTGGGGGTGGTCGACGCCGACCTGTCCTTGCGCGGCGGCGACCTGCGCGCCGGCGAGCGGACCTTCCAGCTGCTGGCCCAGGCGGCGGGCCGCGCGGGGCGCCACGAAAAGCCGGGCCGTGCGCTGCTGCAGACCTACGCCCCCGACCATGCGGTGATGCAGGCCCTGGCCGCCCAGGACCGCGACGCCTTCGTCGAGGCCGAGATGGCCATGCGCCAGGAGGCGGGTCTTCCGCCGTTCGGACGCTTGGCGGCCCTGATCGCGTCCGGCCCGGACGCCGCGGCGCTGGAGGCCTATGTCGAGGCGCTGGCGGCGGTGATCCCCAACGCCGAGGGCGTCGAGGTCTTTGGTCCCGCCGACGCGCCGCTCTCCCTGGTGCGCGGTCGCCGTCGCAAGCGCTTCCTGGTCCGGGCCGAGCGGAGCGTCGACTTGCAAGGCTTCCTGGCCGCCTGGCGAGCGCGGGCCAAGATCCCGAACTCGGTGCGGGTCGTGATCGACGTCGATCCGTACAGCTTCCTCTGATCAAGCCTGACGGCGCGCACGAAAAAGGCCCCCGGGGATCGTCTCCCTGGGGGCCTTCTATTGTCGCCTTGAGGCGGTCTAGCTGCTTTTCTTGGCGTCGCGTTTGCGGGCCAGCATGTTCAGCCCCTCGACGCCCGCCGAGAAGGCCATGGCGGTGTAGATATAACCCTTCGGCACGTGGGCGCCGAAGCCCTCGGCGATCAGCACGGTGCCGATCATCAGCAGGAAGCCCAGCGCCAGCATCACGACGGTGGGATTGTTGTTGATGAAGTTGCCCAGCGGGTCGGCGGCCAGCAGCATCACCGTGACGGCGATCAGCACCGCGACGACCATGATCGGCAGGTGATCGGTCATGCCGACGGCGGTCAGGATCGAGTCGATCGAGAACACCAGGTCCAGCAGGATGATCTGGAAGATCGCCGAGCCGACGTTGGAGATAACGATCGTGCTCTTGTCCCTCTCCAGCATGTCGTCGCTCTTGCCCGGGTCCACGGTGTGGTGGATCTCCTTGGTCGCCTTCCAGATCAGGAAAGCGCCACCGGCGATCAGGATCAGGTCGCGCCACGAGAAGGCGGTCTCGAAGCCAGGCTCGCCATGCGAACCGGCCGGGCCGGTGATCCCCAGGTCGAAGACCGGGGCGGTCAGGCCGACGATGATAGCGATGGTGGACAGAAGGACCAGACGCATGATCAGCGCCAGGGAGATGCCGATCCGGCGCACGCGCTGGCGATGCTCAGGCGGCAGCTTGTTGGACAGAATTGAGATGAAGACCAGGTTGTCGATGCCGAGCACGACTTCCATGACGACGAGCGTGACCAACGCGGCCCAGGCGGCTGGGTCGGCGAGCAGGCTGAGAATTTCGTTCATAGAGCCCCACAAAGGAATGAGCTTCGCGCCTCCCCGCGCGAAACCAAAGGACGATATCAAATGGGAACGAACATCGTTCTTGTCGAGGCCGATGTGAACAAAAAGCAGCGTCGTTCGCGAGGTCGGTTCGAGGGCTGAGATTCGCCTGTCGAACGGGCGTCAGGGCGGCGGCGCCGAGGAATTGATCAACATGGTTTTTTCGACGCCACGCCCCTCCGACGAGGGCTGTTTTTGGGGTCTGATTCCAAGGATTGGCCGCAAGGTGAAAAGAGCGTGGGATCAGATCATTCCGGGGATGGCCAGGTCGCGCCAGAGCGTCTTGAGATCGCGCGTATGACGCCGCGATCGGCCGTTCAGTATCGGCGCAGATTATACTGTGTTTTCGGTGCTGACCTTGATTGAAGCTACGTCCCGTGAAGCTGATCGCGATGGCCGTCATGTCGTGACAGTGTGACGCGGCAGCGCCCCTGGATCTATCCCGCGCGATCGCTAATGGCTCCGCTGTCGCATGACATCTGCGACATAAAGACTCTTTTCACACGTCCGTGGGAAGGTTATCCCTTAACCCAGTATCGCGGGGGAGTACCCACAGCATGACGAAACGGACGAGGACCCTTCTGGGTTCCCTGGCCGCTGCCGCCATGATCAGCCTGGCGCCGGCGGCCGCGACCGCCGATGGCTACTGGCAGTGCGTTCCTTTCGCGCGCCTGATGTCTGGCATCCAGATTTTCGGCGACGCTCGGACCTGGTGGTCTCAGGCCGCTGGCAAGTACGAAACCGGCGCCGTGCCCAAGATCGGCTCGGTCCTGACCTTCAAGCCGACCGCCCGGATGAACCTGGGCCATGTCGCTTTCGTGAGCCAGGTGCTCACCGACCGGGTGATCCAGGTCACCCACGCCAACTGGTCCGTCATCGAGGGCGACCGGGGCCAGATCGAACAGGACGTCACGGTCGTCGACGTCTCGGCCAACGGCGACTGGACCCAGGTGAAGGTCTGGTACGATCCGATCCGCGACCTTGGCAACACGGTCTATCCGACCAACGGCTTCATCTATCAGGACGCCCAGGCGATGAAGATCGCCATGGCCACCAGCAAGATCGCCATGGCCCAGAACGCCGTCGTGTCGGCCGCCAAGCAGGCCGCCAACCAGGTGGCTTCGTCGGTTCGCGCCTCGCCGCTGGACATCATCAGCCAGGCCGCCGACTCGACCGACCGTATTGCGGCCCTGATCGAGGCGGCCACGGGCGGCGGATCCTCGTCGACCGACGCCAACAAGCCGAACGCGCCGCGTTGACGTCAAGCGCGGGCCGGGGCACACCCGACCCGCAGCGCGTCCTGTGACAGGTCTGTTCGACTTCTCCGCCGGCGCCTGCGTCTCCTAGGGGCGAGCCCGTCCTGGCGGCGGGCTTGAAGGGCGGCGTCCATGCTGAGAATCCTCCGTCACGGCGCTCCGGGTTTCGAGGCGGGCGGCTTGTCGCCCGATTGGCGCGTGCCCGCCGACGCCGTCTGGATCGAGCTTGTCGACCCCACCCGCGCCGAGGAAGTGGCGATCGAGCAGTCGATCGGCCTCTTGCTGCCCACTCGCGAGGAGATGGCCGAGATCGAGGCCTCGTCGCGTCTCTACCAGGAGGACGGCGGCACGTTCATGACCGCCACGGTGCTGGTCAACGCCGATGGCGACCTTCCGACGGCCGCGCCGGTGACCTTCGTGCTGATCGGCTCGCGGCTGATCACCATCCGCTATGTCGAGCCGCGCTCGTTCTCGGTGTTCGCCGCCCAGGCCGAGCGTCAGCCCAGCCTGTGCCCCAACGGCCTCCAGACCTTCCTGGGTCTGCTGGACGCCATCGTCGACCGCACCGCCGATATCCTCGAGCGCACCGCCGCCGAGGTCGAGGTGCAGTCGCGCGCGATCTTCAGCCGGCCGCGCGGCGTGGCCTTCGAGCAGATCCTCAATCGCCTGGGCCGGGCGCAGAACATCAACTCCAAGGCCCGTGACAGCCTGGTCAGCCTGGCCCGCCTGCTCAGCTTCGCGGCCCTGGCCGAACAGTTCGAGGGCGAGCGCGAACTGCGCGATCACTTGAAATCCCTGCAGCGCGACGTCCAGTCGATCACCGACCATTCCAGCTATCTGGCCGGCAACATCACCTTCCTGCTCGACGCGGCGCTGGGCCTGATCAACATCGAGCAGAACTCGATCTTCAAGGTCTTCTCGGTCTTCTCGGTGGTCTTCCTGCCGCCGACCCTGATCGCCGGGATCTACGGCATGAACTTCGAGCATATGCCCGAGCTACGCTGGATCCAGGGCTATCCGATGGCCATCGCCTTGATGGTCTTGGTCGCCGGAGCGCCGCTGATCTGGTTCCGGCGCAAGGGGTGGCTGTAGATAAAACGCGACGTTTCGTCGCGGTTTTGAACCTTGCCTTAAGGCTGAGGGAGCCATGTTCGGCGCCCGACGATCTCCCGAATTTGGCGCCCCTTCCGCACGATGCGACCGGCATCTTCCCGACCCAGTCTGATCCGCAGTCTCCATCCCTCCGTGGTGCGCGAGGCGGTGGAGGCGCATGGCCGCTATCTGAAGGGTCTGCCGGCCGGTCGGCGGGCCGTGCTGTCCTACGTCAATCTCAACAACTATGAGCTGGACGGCGTAGAGCTGTCCGAGGCCGACCTGACGGGCGCCCTGCTGGGCGGCGCCTCGTTGCGCGGCGCGCGGCTGGTGAGGGCCACCCTCTATGGGGCCGACCTGCGCGACACCGACCTGCGAGAGACCAACCTGTCGCGCGCCGACATGCGCGGCGCGTGCCTGCGCGGCGCCAATCTGGCGGGGGCGGACCTTTCGCGCTGCGATCTGCGCGAAGGCCTGACCGCCGTGCAGGACGACAATAAGGGCCTGCGCATCCTCGACCACACCAAGCGTCCGGGCGAGCTGGACCACGCCCTGCTGCAGGGGGCCAATCTCAGCGGGGCGCTGATGTCGGGCGCCTTCGCCCGCAAGGCCGATTTCACGGACGCGGACCTTTCCAACGTCAACCTGCAGGGCGCCAAGCTCGCCAACGCCTGCCTGGACGGCGCGGACCTCTCCGGCGCCAATCTGCAAAGCGCCGACATGACCAAGGTCTCGCTGCGCCGGGCCGTCCTGGTGGGCGCGGATATCAGCGGCGCGGACCTGACCGCGGCGGACCTGAGCGAGGTGCTGCGCGCGCCGTCGCCGCTCATCTATATCGACGACCTGCCCCTGAACGATGTGATCGCGGCGCACGAGCTCTTCTGCCGGTCCCACGGCGCCGAGGGCAAAGCGGCCAAGGCGCGGGGCGTCGATTTCCGGCCGCTGAAGGGGCTGAAGAACCGCCGGCTTAGCGGGTTGATCGCGCCGGAGGCGGTGTTCTTCGGCATGGACCTGGAGGGCGCGCATCTGCAGGGCGCCAATCTGGTGGGCGCGGACCTGCGCGGGGTCAAGCTGCGCGGCGCCGACCTGCGTGGCGCGCGGCTGATGGGCGCTCAGCTGTCGCGCGCTGATCTCTCCAACGCCAAGCTGGGGCCGCTGAAGATCGGCGAGGATCGGGTTCTGCGCACCGACCTGACCCGCGCGGTGCTGCGCGGCGCGGACCTGCGCGGCGCCAGCGCTCAGCGTGTCCGACTGCTGGAAGCCGATCTTGATCGGGCCAAGCTGGACGGCGCGGACCTGCGCGGCGCTGAATTGCCGGCGATCTTTGGCGTCTGAATGCGCGTTTCGCGCGTAGAGGCTTAAGAGGTTGTACTGACATGATCTCGACAAAGGACTTGGCCATCATGCCTTCGCGGCGGAGGCCGCCCCAACCCGGAGCCGCCCACCGATGACTCGCGCCGCCACGTCCGCCGTCCTGTCCTGCCTGGCCGCCGCCGCGTCCGCCGCCCCGGCCCTCGCCCAGGATCGCGACGAGAACCACGTCGTTGTCGGCTTGGCTGGCGTTTATGCCCCCGCCTACCAAGGCGCGGATGACTATCGCGCCCTCCCGTTCCCGGTGCTCGATCTCAAATATGGCCGCTTCTTCGCCAACATGCGCAAGGGTTTGGGCGCGACCGTCCTGGAGGGCCAGGCGGTGAGCGTCGACGCGGGGGTCACCTTCATGCAGGGCTATCGCCGCCGCGACGTTCCGGTCGGCGTGGGGCGACTGTCCGGCGGCGCGGGCGCGCGCATTTCCGCCGACGCCCGGCTGGGCCGGTTCGTGGCCGGACTGAGCGCGACGCGGGCGCTGACCGGCGACGTCGACGGGACCCTGGTCGACGCCAGCCTGGCCATGCCCGTCCGGGCGTCCGCGCGCCTGATGCTGATCCCCAGCGTCTCGGCGACCTGGGCGGACGGCGCCTACAACCGCGCCTATTTCGGGATCGACGCGCGCCAGGCGGCCGCCTCGGGCCTGGCCGTCTATCGCCCCGGCGGCGGGATCAAGGACGTCTCGGCCTCGCTTACCGCCAGCTATCGGTTGAACGACAAGGTGACCCTGGGCGCGACGGGCGCGGTGAGCAGCCTGCGCGGCGACGCCAAGAACAGCCCGATCGTCGTCGACGCGACCCAGCCGGCCGCCTTCGTCTCGGTCGCCTATAGGTTCTGAACCGACGCGAACGAGGCCTCTTGCGGCGCGCCCCGACCTCGGTGTTGATGCGCTTCGAACCTCGGGAGCTTTTCAATGCCGCGCTTGTCCTGGATCGCCGCCGCCGGCGTGCTCGCTTTGGTCGGCCTTGGCGGCGCGGCCCACGCCGCCGCCCCCCAGTTCAAGTCCGCCGCCTGTGTCGGCGACTACAAGGACGTTGACCTCAAGGTCCAGTGCGGAAACCTGATCGTCGACGAGACGCGCGGCGATCCCAAGAGCCGCCGGATCAGCGTGGCGGTCGCTATCGTCAAGGCCTCGGCCCCGAAGGCCGGCCTGCCGCCGGTCGTCTATCTGCACGGCGGCCCTGGCGGCTCGGCCCTCGCGAGCCTGCCCAGGATGCTCAAGAGCAAGGGCTCGCGCGAGTTCGTCGCCATCGACCAGGACTGGATCTTCATCGACCAGCGCGGCGGCGGCCAGTCGAACCCGAACCTCGATTGCCCTGGAACCAACCTGACCGACGCCGGCCCGCCGTCCCAGAAGGACGCCGACGGCATCGTCGCCTGCCTGAAAGCCTTCCAGGCCAAGGGCGTGAACCTGTCGCGCTACAACGCCGTCGAGGTGGCTAAGGACGTCCAGGACCTGCGCCAGGTGTTGAAGCTGCCGATGATCGACCTGTTTGGCGGCTCGTATGGCACCCGCATCGAGGCGGCGATCCAGACCCACGCGGCTCAGGGCGTGCGGGCGGTGGTCCAGGACTCGCCCTGGCCGCCGGAGGCCGACTGGACGGTCGGCGGGCCGGCCATGGTCTCCAGCTCGATCGACATCGTCATGGCCAAGTGCGCCCTCGTCGCCGAGTGCGCCCAGCGCTATCCGGACCTCAAGGTCAAGCTGGCCGCCGTCGCCGAGCGTTGGCTGGCGGGCCCGCAGACCATCAACGGCAAGACCTACACGGCCGATGACCTGGGTGGTTACCTGATGGACGCCAGCTACTTCACCGCCGGCGTGCTGCCGCGCGACCTGTGGAAGATCATCCAGGGCGATGTCTCGCCGGTGGCCGAGTTCGTCGAGAGCCGCGACTATTACAGCGAGGGCCAGTTCATGACCCACCTGTGCAAAGAAGAGATCCCGTTCGAGGCCCGCGCTGCGGTCGCTGACGGAACCGAGAAGGACCCGGTGGCCCGCCTGATGGTCGCCTCGATGCAGCGCATCCACGACGTCTGCGCCGCCATCGACGTGGGGCCGATCTCAAAGGTCGAGCAGGCGCCGGTCAAGACCGCCATCCCGACCCTGTTCCTGGCCGCCGAAATCGACCCCGGCTGTCCGCCCGAGCTGACCCGCGCCGCGTCCAAGGGCTACCAGGGCTCGCAGGTCGTGATCGTCACCAACGCCACCCACGGCGTCTCGCGCGCCAGCCCCTGCGTGCGCAAGATGATCCGCGGCTTCTTCCAGGACCCGACGAAGCCGGTGGATCGCAGCTGCCTGCCGGCGGCGGATACGCCGATGAGCTTTACGTACGCGGGCTGACGCTGCGGAAACCCTCTCCCGACGGGAGAGGGCGGGGCCCATCGCGTAGCGATGGGAGGGTGAGGGGGACGCTCTGGCCGGAGGGGGCTGGGAGCGGGCGTTCCGAAGGGCTGAGACGGGGGCCGAGTTGGCGCCCATGCTGAAAACAGATACCCGCTAGGGGGCGTCACGAGCCCCCAGCACGGTGGACGCAGACAGTTCCGGCGCCACAACGGCCAGGTCGTAGCCGCGGATGAGCGCGCGCCATTCAGGCGTCAGGGCTTCCAGATCGGCGCTGCGCAATTGGCGCAGATCCACCACGAACCAGTCGCTCGCAGGCGCGTTCGATGGGCGGGCCAGCATCACATCCTTGCGCCAGTCGCTGCCCTTGCCGGTGGTCGCATCGAAGTTGTACACGGTCACCGGGCGGCCGACGCCGGCATATCCGCCCAGCGCGCCTTTCGCGCCGGCGACGATGAGGTTGAGGGACTTCACGCCCTCTCCGTCAGCATGTTCAGCGACGAAATTGCCCAGGTCGCGCTGACCGAGCGGATTGTAGCCCTTGTAGAGATGGTAGGCGCCGAACTTCATCAGGAGGCGCGCCTGCGGCGCCTCGGCGAAATGCGTCGCCAGCGTCCGCTTCATCAGCCGCGCCCTGCGCCCGTTCGGATCGCCGCTACGGGACCGCGAGCCCTGATAGATGGCGCGGGTTTCGCGCAAGGCGGCGAACAACGCCTTGGTCCGGGCGCCGCCGTCCTGATCGATGGCCGTCGCCGCTTGATCCAGCGTCGTATCGGTGACCTTGAACAGGAACAGGTCGAAGGGCGAGCCGGAGGCCAGCGCGGCCTGCGTCGCCGCCCGCTCCTGTTCGACCAGGGCCTCGATCTGGGCGCGGGCGAGCGGTCCTGGACCGGCCGCCAGCATCTGTTCGAACAGATAGCCGCTCGCGCCGAAGAACTCCTGGTCCAGCCCCCACAGCTTGAAGTCCGGCCCGGCGACACCCGCGCAATCGGCCGCCGCCTGCCCCTCGTCGCGGCCGTTTAGGAAGGCCATCGCGTCGGGATGCGAGCGCATGAAGTCGGAAATCTGCTGTTCCCGGTTCGGCGCTCTCAGCCGTGCGTTGACCACGCCGGCGGCCTCCGGCCCGATCTCGACGACCATGGCTGTCAGGCCGCCGGGCGCCATCAGTCGACAGACGTTCGTGGTGAAGGCGGGGATCTCGCGCGAAAAATGGCTCTCGCCGACAAGGACGTACCGACTGGCGCCTATAGCGTCCGATAGTATCGCGGCGCCCGGACCCGAGAAGCCCTCCGGCCGGACTGTCAGCGGCGACCCTGCTTGCGCCAAGCGCTCAACGAACGTGAGCGGCTTGACGGTCTCGGCGTGAGCGGAAGTCGCGCATAGGCTTGCGAGCGCCAAGGCGACCGCAATCGGTTTCAGATTCATATCGCTCACCCCCCCCGCTGGATAAAGCGGCCTTAAGGAGATTTCTGAAAAGCCGCGAGTTAAATCGCGGTCACAACGCCCTTCGCGGCCTGGAGCGTTTTGGGGAAGAATGGGGTTGAGCCCATGATCATGGAGACCGTGAAGACGATCCCGATCGTCGCAAACACGAGCAAAACGAATGCATAGCGCCTAGCATCATAAACCGTCCTCAGACCCCACTTTCCAGAGACAGGACGGTTGGCGCGGTGCTGACAGGAGTGTCCGAAGCGGTCCTGTTTGAGACAATGGCTCCCAAACAGCGAGCGGATATGGATCATGCCGCCTAGAAGCTGACGCTCAGGATGTCGCTCAGGATGTCGCTTTGGGGGCGCTAACGGAAGTGAGTCTGACGACCGAAATCTGACCTTCGTGACGTCCAATCCTCAGCCCAATCCGGCCACCCGCGAAACCCCTCACCCTCCCGCCGCGTCGCGGTGGGCCCCGCCCTCTCCCGGCGGGAGAGGGTTTTCCAGCGGCCTCACATCTTCTTCTTCAGCGGCAGCAGGTCCGGGAACACCGCCTCCCGCTTCTGCGCCTTGGCCGCCAACGCCTCGGCCATATGTGGCCCCGAGAACATGCCCGTCTGCCAGGTGGCGATGTAGTCCAGCGCGTCGGCGATCGAGTGGTCGCGGGCATAGTTGATCATCACCTTGCTGCCGGCGACGGCGAGCGGTGACTTGCCGGCGATCTCGCGAGCGGTGGCCAGGGCGTGGTCGACCAGGGCCTCATGGGTGTCGAACACTTCGTTGACCAGGCCGATCTCCTTGGCGCGCTGGGCCGGCAGGCGGCGGCCGGCATAGGCCAGCTCGCGCACCCAGCCCTCGGGGATCAGCTTGCACAGGCGCGGGAAGGTGCCGACATCGGCGGTCATGCCGATGTTGATCTCCTGGATCTGGAAGAAGGCGTCGGCGGTGGCGTAGCGGATGTCGCAGGCGCTGATGAAGTCGACCGCCCCGCCGATGCAGCCGCCCTGGATGGCGACGATCACCGGCATCCGCGCCTTGTCCAGGCAGCTGAAGGTCTCCTGCAGGTGATGGACGAAGCGGCGGAAGCTCTCGGCCGCCACCCAGCGGTCGGCGTCCTGGCGTGCGGTGACGCCCTCGTCATCGGTGAATACGGAGAGGTCCATGCCGGCGCTGAAGTGCTTGCCGGTCGAGGAAATCACGATGCAGCGCGCCCGGGCGTTGTCGTCGATGTCGCGGACGATGGCCGGCAGCTCGTTCCAGAACGGCCGGGTCATGGTGTTCATGGCCTCGGGGCGTTTCAGCTGGATGTGGGCGACTCCAGCCTCGATCTCGACCTTGAAACAGCTGTACTCGACCTGATCCTGGCGGCTCATGCCGGCCTCCCTTTATCGCTTTGAGCGACTATCGGCCGGAGGACGGGCGGCGACAACGCTGACCCTACGGAATGGGGCGCTTGGACGCGGCGCCATGGACGCGGGGGGATCGCGCGCCTACCTTAGGCCTCTGTCGACCACAGGAGCCCGCCGATGGACGCGGCTGTCTTTCGCGAACCGCGCAAGCGCGCCACGCCTGTCGCCGGCGGCGAGATCGCGGGCCTGGAGTTTGGCCCGACCGACCGGCCGATCGACATCGTCTTCGTCCACGCCAACGGCTTCAACGCCCAGACCTACCGCACGCTGCTTTCGCCGCTTGCCGCCAGCCTGCGCATCCTGGCGATCGACCAGCGCGGCCATGGCGAGACAACCCTGCCGGCTGAGCCGGAGGGGCGGCGCTCGTGGCGCGATCTACGCGACGATCTGGTCGGTCTGCTGGACGCATTGGACGGTCCGCCGGTGGTGCTGGCCGGCCACTCGATGGGCGGGACCGTCAGCCTGCTGACCACCGCTGAGCGCCCCGAGCGGGTCAAGGGTCTCGTCCTGCTTGATCCTGTGATCATGCCCTGGCTGGCCATGCTCTACGCCCAAGCCCCGTGGACCTCGGGCCAGTTGTGGAAACGCCTGCCCATGGTGCAGGGCGCCCTGCGCCGCCGTGCGGTGTTCGACAGCCGCGAGGCCGCCTTCGCCGCCTACAGGGGGCGGGGCGCTTTCAAGACCTGGCCCGAGACCATGCTGGCCGACTATGTCGCCGGCGGCTTGGCCGAGCGCTCGGACGGCCAGGTCGAACTGGCCTGCGCGCCGGCCTGGGAGGCTTCGAACTACGCCGCCCAGGCGCACAATCCCTGGCGGGCGGTGCGGCACGCCAAGGCGCCGGTGCGCATCCTGAAGGCCGAGAAGCACTCGACCTGCCATGCGGGCCCTGGCTTTGCGCGGCGGGGGCGCGACGTACGGATCGAGACCATCGCGGGGACGAGCCACTTCCTGCCGATGGAACGCCCGGACATCGCGCGCGACGCGCTGTTCGAGATGGCGACGGGGTAGACGCTAAAGCGCCAGACCCTCGACCTCAAAGGGCTCCAGCGCCGCCCGCGCCGCGTCGCTGACGGGCGTCACCTTGCGGGCGTCGAGGTCGAAGGTGACGGCCACCGCCTCCGAGGTTCCCCAGGGCTCGCCCGTGGCCGGGTCGAGCATCCAATGGACCACCCGCATGGTCCGCGCGTCGGTTCCCACAAGGCCCGAGCGGATGTCGATCCGGTCGCCGATCCGGGGCCAGGCCAGGTAGGCGATACGATACTCTAAGACCGCGCCGCCCATGCGCGTCGGCTTGTGCTCGGCATGCTCGACGACGAGGTCGCGGAAGGGATGGATGAAGGCGCCGACGCCGTCCGAGACCCGGCCGATGAACTGCTCGGCGCGCATTCGTCCGTATACGTCGCAATCGGTCGGCAGCAGGCCGCCCAGGCCGATGCGCGACAGCTTCAGGGCGTCGGCGCGGGCCAGGCTGGCGGTGGACGTGAACGGCGAAAGGTCCAGGCTCCGCGCCCGCGCCTTCTCCGGAACCTCGACCTTCAGGGCCTGCGCGCGCTCGCGAGCGATCTTGGGCCAGGGGAAGGGCTGGCCCTCGCGCGGGGTGGCGTGGACGACGGTGGTCTGGAAGGTGGCCGCAAGCTCGCCCGAGCCCGGATGGATCAGAAGCTGCAGTAGCCGCGCCTCGGTCTCGCCCATCTCGATCACCCCGCCCAGCATGGTCAGGGGCGCGCCGGCGTGGGCCTCGCGCAGGAAGCGGATGTGGTGCTCCTTGACCAGCAGGGTGGCGTTGGCGTGCGGCGAGAAGGCGTTGGGCAGGCCCAACTCCGCCGCCAGGCCGATCAGGCCCTCCTGGGCGCGGACCACATAGTGGCGCACGTTCATGTGCCCCATCTCGTCGCAGTCCCAGGTGTTGACGCCGCCGCGCCAGATCTCGACGCCAGGAAGCGGCTCTGCGGTCGTCATGGCGGGTCTCGAACGAGGGTGAACGGTCGTTCGAGTCTAGCTGGCTTTGCTCAGCTTCGGCAATCGGCGCAGAGGCCGTGAGCCTCGATGGTCACGCCGGTCAGGGCGTAGCCGGCCGCCGCGCCGGCGGCGATGATCTCGGCGCTGGCCTTGGGCTCGATCTCGCGCGTCGCCCCGCAGCAGTCGCAGATCAGGAAGGCCGCAGCGTGGCCGTCGGCCTCCTTGCGGCAGGCGACATAGGCGTTGAGGCTCTCGATCCGGTGGGCGAAGCCCTGCTTCTCAAGGAAGTCGAGCGCGCGATAGACGGTCGGCGGCTTGGCCGGCGGTCCTGACCCGCCGAAGATCGAGATCAGGTCGTAGGCCTTCACCGGCTGGCCGGCCTGCAGCAGCAGTTCCAACACGCGCCGGCGAGGCGCCGTCAGCCGCTGGTCGGCCGCCGCGCAACGAGCCTCGGCCGCGTCGAGCTCGGCGGCCAGCGCCGCGCCTGCCACGCCGTGGTGATGATGATCGTGTCCGCAGGAAGCGCCTTGGGCCATATCCAAGAGGTAGAGGTCCGCGCGCGCCCGCGCAACCTTGCCCTTGTGTCTCGGTCGGTCAGAACAGCGGCGCGCCGATCAGGTTCGCCTCGGTCGTGCATCGGGCGGGGTCCAGCGGAGCGGCCTTGGCGCGCGCCTCGTCGGACTCAGCCCGCACGGCGGCGAGATCCGCCTTGAAGGCGTCCGAGCTCCACAGCGCAGCGAACAGGGTCTCGGCGTTATGCTTGCCGGCCTCGACGCTGCTGGCGTTGTGGACGCCGCAGATCACCCGGCTTTCGCCATAGGCGCGGGCGCGGGCCAGGATGGGATTGGCGCGATCGGGGGCGACTTCCGACAGCAGCAAGCCGACGCTCCAGCCCCACGTCGCGTGTCCCGACGGATAGTCTGGCGAGAAGCGGAAGCCCAAGCCTGGCTTGATGCAGATGGGGGCCTTTTCAGAGAGATACGGCCGGGGCCGCATGTATTTCAGCTTGGGCCCGGCCACAGCTGACCGGACGTCGCGGCTCATGCGCATCAGCATGGCCGCCAGCTTGGGATTCGTCTCGCGGGTCGGCGTGTAGCCCAGGGCGCAAGCGTAAGCGTCGAGGATCTTCTCCTCGGCGTTGTCGGCCTGGGCCAGCGACCAGCGGGGCGAGTCCTTCAGGGCCCGGGTGGTCAGGAAAATCTCGCGATCCTTCTGCGCCAGCGGCGAGCCCTTGGCGGGCGGCGGGGGGACGTGGTCGCGGGCGTCGAAGGCCGCCTTGGGCAGGTAGCGCGGATAGGTTCCCGCCTCGCCGTTCAGCGTGGCGCAGCCCGACAGGGCCAGGAGGGCGAGGGCGGCCAATGCGCGCATGAAAAAGGTCCCCGGAATCGCTTCCAGGGACCCTGCATTTTCAGTGAAGCCTGATCAAGCTTACTTGCCGAACAGCTTGTTCCAGCGCGGCTTCTCGCGGCCTTCCCAGGCCTTGCGCCAGTAGGCGTCGCTGGCGATCAGCGGGACGACCGTGGTGGCTTCGGCGAAGACCATCTGTTCGTAGGTGGTCGAGACCTTGCCCCACGAGGCGGCTTCCTTCAGCGTCGAGGACGAGCAGGCGCCGTCGCGCACGTCGGCGACCGTGATCTGGATGGCGTACTTGTGCATGTCGGCCTCGACGCCGAGGATCTCGGCGCAGACGACGGTGTCCTGGGCGAAGTTCTTGGGCACGCCGCCGCCGACCATGAACAGGCCCGTGGTGCCGGCCGCGATCTTGACGTCCGTCAGTTCACGGAAGTCGGCGACCGCGTCGATCATCAGATAGGGCTTCTTCTCGGCCAGCTTTTCCTTCTGGTGCTTGACCAGGCCGAAACCGGCCGAGCTGTCGACGAAGGCCGGGCAGAAGATCGGCACGCCTTCCTCGTAGCAGGTCTGGATCAGCGAGCCTTCCTTCTTGGCGTTACCTTCCGCCAGCCACTTGCCCATCTCCCAGATGAACTCGCGCGAGGAATAGCCGCGCGGCTCCAGCTTGTTGCAGATTTCCAGGATCGTGTGGTCGCAGGCCTGCAGCTCTTCTTCGTCGATATAGGTGTCGTAGATGCGGTCGATATAGTTGTCGCGCAGCACGTTGTCGTCGACCGGGCCGGCGGCCTGATAGTGCTTGAAGCCGAGGGCCTCGAAGAAGTCCATGTCGACGATGCTGGCGCCAGTGGCGACCACGGCGTCGATCATGCCGTTCTTCACCATGTCGCGGTAGACGTGCATGCAGCCGCCGGCCGAGGTCGAGCCGGCCAGGATCAGCCAGGTCGAGCAGCCCTTGTCGGCGAGAGCCATGTTGAAGATGTCGGCCGCGCGGGCGGTGTCGCGCGAGCTGAACGACATCTTGCGCATCGAGTCGATGATCGGACGCGCGTCGTAGCTGGTGATGTCGACGTGCTCGACGACGGTCTGGAGGAGTTCGGCCTTGGTGTTCGGAACGGGAGCGTTCATCGCTTCGGTTTCCCTGACTTTGGACGCCCGTCGTTGGAACAGGACCTTCGCCGGGACGGAGCGACCGGCGAGGGCGGGAAATGCGGCGAGCGTGACAGCCGAAAGTGGAAGCCGGTTTCGGCGGTTGTCACGCTCTATACTAGGTTGGCGCCGGGCCTTCCTTCGAAAGAAGGAAGGCCCGGTGGCCTCCGACGCCTGAACGTCGGAGGTGGCGCGCGGTGTAACTCAGAAATGGTCTACTGGCGAACCACGTCGATTTAGCGACGGCGCTTGCGCTTGCCGGCCGCGCCCTTGGGGCGGGAGAAGCGGACGATCTTGCGCTCTTCCGCCTCCTGGCGGACCAGCGGGATCGAGCGCTTGGCCAGGCCGTACATCGAGGCCATCGGCGCGTCCTGCACCTGCGCGGTGTCGGTCTCGCCGAAGCCGTTGAAGCGGGTGTTCATGGCCACGCCATAGGCGCCGAGCATGCCGATCTCGATATAGTCGCCCTCGTCCACGCTTTCCGGCAGATAGAACGGACCGGGCATGTGGTCGACGCTGTCGCAGGTCGGGCCATAGAAGCGGAAGGGCTTGAGACCTTCTTCCACCACTTCACCGTTCTTGCGGTACAGCTTGACCGGGAAGGGCCACTTCATGTGCGCGGCGTCGAACAGCGAGCCATACGACCCGTCGTTCAGATAGAGCGCGTCGCCCTTCTTCAGCTCGACCTTGACCAGCAGCGACGAGGCCTCGGCCACCAGGGCTCGGCCCGGCTCGCACCAGAGCTCGGTGGTCTCGTGGACCATCATCTCGGCGAAGCCGCGGTCGATGGCCGCCAGGTACTCGGAGAGATCCGGCGGGACCATGCCCGGATAGATCGACGGGAAGCCGCCGCCGACGTCGACAACATCGGCCAGCACGCCGGCGCGGACCAGGGCGCGAGAGGCCTGGGCCATGGCCGCCTGGAACGCCGTCGGGCGCATGCACTGGCTGCCGACGTGGAAGGACACGCCCATCAGGTCCTGGGTAGCACGGCGGGCGGCCAGCAGCAGGGCCGGAGCGTTGTGGCTCTCGACGCCGAACTTGCCCGACAGCGAATAGGCCGCGCCTTCGGCCTGCACGCCCATGCGGACGATCAGGTTCAGGTCCTTGGCGTTCCCCGTGGAGTCCAGGATCTTGGCCAGCTCTTCGTGGGTGTCGAACGAGAAGGTCTTCACGCCGTGGTCGAAATAGGCGGCGGCGATCGCCGCCCGGCTCTTGACCGGGTGCATGAAGGCCATGCGCGAGCCCGGGGCCTCGTTGGCCACGAGTTCGACTTCGTTCAGCGACGCCACGTCGAAAGATCGCACGCCAGCCTGAGCCAGCTCACGGATCACCCACGGCGAAGGATTGGCCTTCACCGCGTAGAAGACGTCGCCTTTAAATTCGGACTGGAACCAGCGCGCAGCTACGGAAACCGCGTCAGGCCGCACGAGTGCGACGGGACGTTCCGGTGACCGCTCACGGACCAGGTCCAGGGGCGAATGGTACGTGCGCAATTCACGTAACCCCCTGTTGGAAGTTAAACCCAGGCCGGCGTTAGCAGCGTTTAGAGGACTTCGGGTCCGCCGGAGCCGTGCGAAATAGGGGCATTGATCCGGGATGTAAAGACCCTTTTGCGGCCCCGTTTCGGGATGAATTGATCCATCGCGTCGCTTCGGGCGAAAGCTCGGGCGATTTCGCCGTCTGGAGCCGCCTCGACTCTGGGAAATAGGGGCTGGGCGGCATCCCCACGCCTCCGGTTCGCGCGAGATAACGGACTGGCGCTGTCACAAATCCATTGCGAACCTGCCCCAAACCGTTGATCGCATTTCCCAAGCTATGAAACCACGTTAAGGATTCGCCCCGACCATGACGTCGGACCCTGTTCTTTCGATCCGCGCCGTCTCGAAGACCTTCGGGTCTCGCCGCGCGCTGGACGCCGTCTCCCTCGACGTGGCTCGGGGCGAGATGATCGCGCTCATCGGCCCTTCGGGCTCGGGCAAATCCACCCTGCTTCGGTCGATCGACGGCCTGCAGACCATCGACCCTCCGGGTGAGAATGGGGGCGAGGGGGTGATCTCCGCCTTTGGCGGCGCGGTCCAGGCCAAGGGCAGGGTGTCGAGCGAAGTGCGCCAGGCGCGCGTCCGCATTGGCTTCATCGCCCAGCAGTTCAATCTGGTCGGGCGGCTGTCGCTGTTCAGCAATGTCGCGCTGGGCTCGCTGGGGCGCATTCCCGTCCTTCGCGGCCTGTTTGGCGCCTGGCCAAAGGAGACGCGTGAGGCGACGATGGCGGCGCTCGCCCGCGTTGGCGTCGCCGAGTACGCCGCCCAACGGGCCAACACGCTGTCGGGCGGCCAGCAGCAGCGCGGCGCCATCGCCCGCGCTCTGGTGCAGAAGGCCAAGATCATCCTGGCCGACGAGCCGGTCGCCTCGCTGGATCCGGTCTCGGCGCGCAAGGTCATGGAGATCCTGCGTGATCTCAATCAAACCGACGGACTGACCGTCGTCGTAACCCTGCACCAGGTGGACTACGCTCTGCGCTACTGCGACCGGGTGGTGGCCCTGAAGGCCGGCCAAAAGGTCTATGACGGCCCGGCGTCCGGTCTGAATCGCGAAAAACTCATCGACATCTACGGCCCG
The DNA here is from genome assembly GCF_002737755.1 of Caulobacter sp. BP25. Taxonomy (GTDB): domain Bacteria; phylum Pseudomonadota; class Alphaproteobacteria; order Caulobacterales; family Caulobacteraceae; genus Caulobacter. The sequence goes on along the minus strand of NZ_PEGH01000017.1, from coordinate 110,869 downwards.
GAATTCGAGGACGTGTTCTGGGAAGGAGCCCCGCAATGATCAATCGTCGTTCGGCCCTCGTGATCGCCGCCGGCTTCTCGGCCCTGGCGCTCGCCTCGTGCGGCAAGGCTCCGCAGACGCCCGCCGACAAGGACACGGTCACCTTCTCGATCCTGTCGACCGAGTCGGCCCAGAACATGGAGAGCTACTGGAAGCCGATCCTGGCCGACATGGAGAAGCAGACCGGCCTCAAGGTGAAGCCGTTCTTCTCGTCTAACTACTCGTCGCTGATCGTGGCCATGGGCGCTAAGCAGACCGACGTGGGCTGGTTCTCCAACCAGTCGGGCCTGGAGGCCGTGCGCCGCTCGAACGGCGAGGTTTTCGCCCGCACCTTCGATCCGTCGGGCACGGACGGCTATCGCTCCGTCATCATCGTGCCGGGTGACAGCAAGATTCAGTCGGTTCAGGACCTCTTGAAGTGCGACAAGTCGCTGAACTTCGGGATCGGCGACAAGAAGTCGACCTCGGGCACCCTGGCGCCGATTACCTACGTCTTTATTCCGGCCAACAAGAAGCCCGAGGCGTGCTTCAAGACCGTGATCAGCGCCAACCACCAGGCGAACCTGTTTGCGGTGGCCAACGGCAAGCTGGACGCGGCGACGAACAACTCGACGGCCATCGGCCTGTCCAAGGCGCGCGGCGAGGGCGTCACCGAGAAGGTCCGGATCATCTGGCAGTCGCCGACCTTGCCCGAGGACCCGATCGTCTGGCGCAAGGACCTGGATCCGGCGATCAAGGAAAAGCTGCGCCAGTTCTTCCTGACCTACGCGCAAGGCGACACGCCGGAAGCCGAGCAGCAGCGCGGCTACCTGAAGAAGCTCAGCATCGGCGGCTTCAAGCCCGCCGACGACTCCCACCTCTTGGTGGTGCGTGAGATGGAGGCCACCGAGCAGCTGGGCCTGGCCCGCGAGGCCGGCGACCAGGCCAAGATCGCCGCCGCCCAGGAGTCGCTGGAGCAGATCAAGTCCGAACGGGTCGCCGCCGAGGGCAAGGCCGGCCTCGCCTCGACGCCCGCGAACTGAGGCCCGACATCATGAGCGACGTCGCCATCAAAGACGGGGGTGTCCCGGCGCCGCCCAAGCGCTCGACCTCGGCCCTGGCCTTCGACACCCTGCTGTGGGGCGGGGTGATCCTGCTGTTGATCGTCAGCTTCAAGCCGGCCGAGATCGACAAGTTCCCGCAGCTGTTCTCCGACACCGAGCGGACCGGGAGCTTCGCCAAGCTGTTCTTCAAGCCGTTCACCGATCCGGCGCTGTTCCTGTCGATGGATTGGGGCCTGTTTATCGGCAAGATGTGGCAGACCATCCAGATGGCGCTGTGGGGCACGGCGCTGGCGATTATCGTGGCGATCCCGCTGGGCCTTCTGGGCGCGCGCAACATCGCGCCCGTGTGGATTCAGCAGCCGGTGCGCCGGGTGCTGGACCTGATCCGCTCGATCCCCGACCTCGTCGTGGCGCTGATCTTCATCACGGCCGTGGGCCTTGGGCCCTTCGCCGGCGTGATGTCGATCATGTTCAACACCGGCGGCGTGCTGGCGAAACTGTTCGCCGAGGCCGTCGAGGCGATCGACAAGGGACCCGTCGAAGGCGTGCGGGCGACCGGCGCGGTCAAGCTGCAAGAGATCGTCTGGGGCGTGATCCCGCAGGTGGCGCCGCTGTGGACCAGCTACGCCCTCTACCGCTTCGAATCGTCCAGCCGCGCGGCCACGGTGCTGGGCATCATCGGCGCGGGCGGCATCGGCCAGATCCTGTTCGACTCGATCAACGCCTTCCAGTTCGACCAGACCGGCTGCATCGTCCTGGTGATCGTCGTGGCGGTGTCGATGATCGACCTCTTGTCGCAGATCATCCGCACGCGGCTTCTGTAGTCCGCAAAAGCTGTCATCCCGGCCGCAGCGCAGCGAAGGGCCGGGACCGCAACAAGCGCCGCGTTTCGGGCGGTCCCGGCTCGGCGCGCTTCGCGCTTGGCCGGGATGACATGCGCTGGCCGCTCGCCACCCGTCGGTGAACGGACGTTTCCTGGTGCGCCTTGTTGCCGGAACGCCACAGCTTAACGCCTTGAAAACACTTGTCGCGGGGACGTCACAAATCGGTGGCGGAAGCGTCACGAGCCCCCGGTAAGCCCGGCTTCAACCTGATCCACCTCGAGACGGGTGAGAGGACAGGGGCGCCTTTCAAGGGGAACTCTCAAAATGAGCATCAAGACCTCGCTGGTCGCCGGTTCGGCGCTGGCCGTCGCGCTCGCGATCGGTCTGGGCAGCGCCGCCCAGGCCCAGGATATGAGCTACAAGTGGAGCGGCGCTCCGCAGTTCAGCAACGACGACACCTCGTTCAAGTTCCGTGGCCGGATCCTGTTCGACTTCGTCAGCCAGGACGTCGAGCGCGCCGGTCCGGGCGGTGATTTCGAGACCCGCAACGCCCGCGGCCGTCAAGCCTTCCTCGGCGTCGAAGGCAAGCTGAACAACTACTTCGCCTACAAGCTCGAAGGCGGCGCGGTGAACGGCGGCTCCTGGGGCTGGGATGACGCGGTTCTCGAGTACAAGCCCAGCGAGCAGGTCTCGATCCTGGTCGGCAACGTCAAGGTCGCCGGCCTTGAGAACCTGACCTCGACCCGCTTCACCACCTTCATGGACCGTGGTCCGTACGGCGACTTCGGCGTTGACAGCTACCTGCTGGGCGCCGTGGGCAAGTACATCGGCTACAACTACTCGCTGTCGCTGGGCGTCCAGGGCGCCAGCCTGAACAGCACCGACGTGGCCAACGCCAGCGCCGACTCCAAGGAGCGCCTGACGGTCACGGCGCGCGGCCACTACGCCCTGGTCAACACCGACACCGACAAGCTGCACCTGGCCGTGTCGTACCGCTACCGCAACCGCGGCGACGAAAGCGCCTTCAGCTATACCGGCCGCACCAACACCGCCTACAGCAACGCCACGTTCTACACGACCGGCGCCATCGGCAACCGCGACAAGACCCTGGCCGTCGAAGGCGCCTGGGTGCACGGCCCGCTGTCGGTCCAGGCCGAGTACTCGAGCATCGACGTGACCCGCGTCGGCGGCGCCAACATCGGCGGCGATCCGAAGATCAAGGTCGGCTACGCCTTCGTCAGCTTCTGGCCGACGGGCGAGATGCGCAACTACGACGCGGCCGCCGGCGAGTTCAAGCGTCCGAAGATCCTGAACCCGGTCACGGCCGGCGGCTTCGGCGGCGTCGAACTGGCGCTCCGCTACGACCTGGCCGACGCGACCGACGCCTACAAGACGCTGCGGACCAAGCCGGCCACCTCGCAAGCTGGCGAGTACACCGGCTGGACCGCCGGCCTGAACTACTACCCGACCTCGTATGTCCGCCTGCAGGCGAACTACACCGACGGTAAGGTCGACAACTACGGCTCGAACATGGACTTCGATCTGAAGCAGTTCCAACTGCGCGCCCAGCTCGACTTCTAAGCGTCGCCAACCTTCTGGGCGGGCCGCGCGGCGGCTCGCCCGTTCCCCCTCTCCTCTAGGAGTTCGTCATGAAGAAGCTTCTGTCCTGCGCGGCCGCCGCCGTGGCCCTCTCGGGCCTGGCCGCCGCTCCCGCCCACGCCGCCCGCGACTACGTCTGGGCCGCCGGCTCCTCGACCGTGTTCCCGTTCTCGACCCGCGTCGCCGAGAACTTCGCCAAGAAGACCGGCAAGAAGGCCCCGAAGGTCGAAAGCCTGGGCACCGGCGGCGGCATCAAGCTGTTCTGCGGCGGCACCGGCGAGGGCTTCCCTGACATCGCCAACGCCTCGCGTCCGATGAAGAAGTCCGAGTTCGACGCCTGCGTCGCCAAGGGCGTCAAGGACATCATCCAGATCAAGATCGGCTTCGACGGCATCGTGGTCGCCACCGACAAGGACGGCGCTGATTACAACTTCAAGCTTGAGCACCTGTACCAAGGCCTGTCCAAGCAGGTCCTGAAGGGTGGCCAGTTCGTCGCCAACCCGAACAAGACCTGGGACGACGTCGCTGGCGGCCTGCCGGGCAACCGCATCCAGGTCTACGGCCCGCCGCCGACCTCGGGCACCCGCGACGCCTTCGTCGAACTGGCCATCGAGGCCGGCGCCCGCAAGTACCCGACCCTGGACGCGATCCGCTCGGACAACGAGAAGAAGTTCAAGTCGTTGGTCGACCCGCTGCGTTCGGACGGCTGGATCGACGCTGGCGAGAACGACAACGCCATCGTCGGCACCCTGACCAAGACCCCCGGCGCGGTGGGCGTCTTCGGCTGGTCGTTCCTCGAAGAGAACATGGACAAGGTGAAGGGCGCGACCATCAATGGCGTGCGTCCCTCGGCCCAGACCATCTCGGATGGCAGCTATCCGCTGTCGCGCTCGCTGTTCATCTACGTCAAGAAGGCCAATATCGGCGTGACGCCGGGCCTCGAGGAATTCCTGAAGGAGTTCACCTCGGACGCCGCCACCGGCCGTGGCGGTTACCTGCAGGGCCGTGGCCTGATCCCGCTGCCTCCGGGCCAGCACGACGCCAACAAGGGCGTTGTGAACAGCAAGACCGTGATGGGCCGTCCGGCCGCCTAATCGGCGTTCCGCGACCTTCGCGACAAGACAGACGCCGTGGTCCTATGGGCCACGGCGTTTTTCTTTGTATAGTGCCCTCGCCGGGCCTCCCACCGCTCGCGCCGTGGTCGCCGTCCGGCGACGCGTCCCCGACCCTGAAGGTCCATGATCCTCGTCGCGCTCGCCGTCGTCTTTCTCCTCGTTCTGCTGAACGGGGTCTTCGCCATGTCCGAACTGGCCGTCGTCTCGGCCCGCAAGGCCCGCCTGCAAGGCTTCGCCGAACGCGGCGACAAGGGGGCCAGGCTCGCCCTCGAGATGGCCGAGCATCCGATCCGCTTCCTGTCGGCGGTGCAGGTCGGAATCACCCTGATCGGCATCTTCGCCGGCGCCTTTGGCCAGGCGACCATCGCCTCGGCCCTGGATCATTGGCTGGAAGGCTTCCCGCTCGTCGCCAAATACTCCGAGGCCATCGCCACGACGATCGTCGTCATCGGCCTGACCTACGTCTCGGTGATCCTCGGCGAGCTGGTGCCCAAGCGCCTGGCCTTGATGTTCCCCGACGCCATCGCTCGCCGCATGTCGCCATTCCTGGCCGTGATGGCCACGGTGCTGCGCCCCTTCGTGACCCTGCTGACCGTCTCGACGGCGGCGGTGCTGAAGCTGATGGGCGTGCGCGACGAGCGCAACAACGGCATCACCTCCGAAGAGGTCGAGACCGTGCTCGCCGAAGGCGCCGACGCGGGCCTGATCGAGCCCGAGGAGCGGGCGATGATCAACGAGGTCCTGCGCCTGGGCGACCGCCCGGTCCGCGTGGCCATGACCCCGCGCCGCGACCTCTTCTGGGTGTCGCTGGCCGACGACAACGAAACGGTCCTCAAGGAAATCCGCGCCAGCGCCCACTCGCGCATCCTGGTCGCCACCGAGGATGATCTGGACGGCGACATCGGCGTCGTCCTCAAGAAGGACCTGCTGGACGCCTGCCTGGCCGACGAGCCGCTGGATCTGAAGGCGCACGTCCAGCAGCCGGTCGCCATCCCCGAAACCATGTCGCTGCTCAAGGCCCTGGCGGTCTTCAAGCAGACCAGCCTGCACATGGCCCTGGTCGTCGATGAGTTCGGCTCGCTGCAGGGCGCCATCACGCCGCTGGACCTCCTGGAAATGATCGCCGGCGACTTCCCCGAGGACCACGCCGACGACGAGACCCGTATCATTCGTCGCGACGACGGCAGCTGGCTGATCGACGCTCGCCTCGACATCCAGGAGCTGAACGATCACCTGGGCGAGAACTTCGAGGCCGACGGCGGCTACCACACCGTGGCCGGCCTGATCCTGGACCGCCTGGGCCGTATCCCAGCCGAGGGCGAGCACGTCGCCATCGGCGGTTTCGACCTGGAGATCGTCGACATGGACGGCTCGCGGATCGACAAGATCATCGTCAAGGCCGGCAAGCGGAAGAAGGACGAGGCCGCGGGGTAGGGCGGCGAAGCGGAGCGGGCGCTAAAAGGTCCGCTCAGGGGCGCGATCCTCTCGCCGTGAGATTCAAGGATGGCTCCCGTCTCGGGGACGGGTTTCAAAGCGCCAGTCGGCCACCGCCGCGGGCCCCCACCTGACCACGCTCGGCGTGGTCGTCCGCCCCCAAAGGGGGCAGAAGGAAACGCGGGCCTTCTTCCCCCTCCGGGGGAGGAGCGCCCCCCGGGTCGCGCGAAGCGCGCCCGAGGACAGGCTCCGGCGCGGAGGGGGCAAGTACGAGCGTTCAAGGCGCTCTATGCTCGGCGTATCCGGAATCGAACCTAACGATTTCAAACACTTCTCACTTTTACACGCCGCTGGATCATCCGCGTTGAAACCCCCTCCATACTGATCTCACCCGATGGCTAGGAAGGGACGTCCGGCCGGCGATCGTGACGGCTGTCGGGGGTGGTCGAGCGGGACGTAAGGTTCGGGCTGAAATCGCCCGAACGGTCCGGGGACCGGGTCGCCAGCCCGGCCCGCCCGCCGGGGGCCTCTTTCGGAAGCGGGTTAAAACCCCGCGCGTCGAAGGCTCACCGGATAACGATCGCGCGGAGCGTCTAGGCTTCGTCGAAACGGTACTCACTATCCATACTCCGGACGAATGTCCGGGCGCTCCGCGTCCCCTTCCATCCCTTCAGCGAGTGATCGCGTGAAGCGGCGGCGGCGTGTCTTGCGCTGACCAGATCCTCCCCCGCGATGCGGGGGAGGTGGCCCAGAGGGCCGGAGGGGGCTAGCTCGGCGCCCGTCCAACTCGCCCCCTCCGTCGCTCCGCGACACCCCCCCCGTATCACGGGGGAGGAACACGCAATTGAACAGCCGTATGACCCGCGACATAACTGACGGCATGACCGCGCCCGACACCGCCCCGTTCCGCGACGCTCGCTACGCGCCCCGTGCGCTGGAGGTCGAGCGGCATATGGGCGCGGGGGGTGAAACGCTGATCCTGCGCAACCCCAACCCTTATTCCGACGCGGTGCAAACCACGACCGCGCCGTTGGCGCACTGGGCGACCGAGGCCCCGGACCGGGTCTGGCTGGCCGAGCGGATCGCCGGCGCCGAGGGCTGGCGGACGATCACCTATGCGCAGGCCAAGGCCGAGATTGAGGCGCTCACCGCCGGTCTCGCGGGCCTGGGCCTCGAACGCGGCCAGCCGCTGCTGATCCTGGCCCGTAACGGGATCGACCACGCCCTGATCGCCTACGCCGCCATGAGCCTGGGCGCGCCCGCCGCGCCGGTCTCGCCGCAGTACGGCCTGAAGGGCGCGGACCTGACGCGGCTTGCGCACGCCGTCGAGCGCCTGAAGCCCGCCGCCGTCTATGCCGACGACGCCGAGGCGTTCGGCGAGGCTCTGGACGCGCCGTTCTTGGCGGGGCTGCCGACGATCATCAGCCGCAACCCGCGCCCCGGCGACATCGCCTTCGAGGCGTTGTTGAGCAGCCCGCCGCGCCCTCCGGTCGCCCGTCCAGACGACGTCGCCAAGCTGCTGTTGACCTCGGGCTCGACCGGCAAGCCCAAGGCGGTGGTCTGCACCCACGCCAACATCGCCCTGAACGCGGCCCAGATCGAAGCCTGCTACGCCGATCCGCAAGCGCCGGTGCTGGTCAATTCCGCGCCCTGGAGCCACAGCCTGGGCGCCAACGCCATCCTGCACATGGTGCTGCACCGGGGCGGGACGCTTTACATCGACGCCGGCCAGCCGGTCCCCGGGCGCTTTGACGAGACGGTGCGAAACCTGCGCGAGGTGGCCCCGACCTATCACAACATGGTGCCCGCCGGCTGGGCCATGCTGGTGGGCGAGCTGGAGCGCGATGCGGCCCTGGCCGCCAAGTTCTTCGAGAAAGTCCGGGTGCTGCAGTACGGCGGGGCCTCGATGGCCCAGTCGATCCTGGACCGCGTGCAAGCCGTGGCGGTGAAGACCGTCGGTGAACGGATCACCTTCGCAGCCGGCTATGGCGCGACCGAGACCGGGCCGACCGCCTGCAACATCCACTGGCTGAACGCGCGCTCGGGCATGGTCGGCCTGCCCACGCCCGGCACGGCGGTGAAGCTCGTGCCCGCCCCAGGAACGAAAGATGGCGAGGGCGGCAAGTTCGAGATCCGGGTGAAGGGGCCACAGGTCTCGCCAGGCTATCTGGACCAGCCGGAAGCCACCGAGCAGGCCTTCGACGAAGACGGCTTCTATCGGCTGGGTGACGCCGCGCGGCTGGCTGATCCGGACGACCCGTCGGCGGGCCTCGTCTTCGACGGGCGCCTGGTGGAGAACTTCAAGCTGGCCAGCGGCGCCTTCGTCGCGGCCGGCGCCCTGCGGGTGGCGGCGGTCTCGGCGCTGGGGGGTCTGGTCTCCGACGCCATCGTCTGCGGTGAGGGGCGCGAGGGGATCGGCTTGATGCTCTTCCTTGACGCCAAGGCCTGCGAACGGCTCGGCGACGAAGCGGCCGTGCGGGCGGCGATCGCCGAGCGGCTGGCGGCCTATAACCAGCAGGCCAAGGGCGGCACGGGACGGATCGCCCGGGCCCTGATCCTGGACGGCGCGCCCGACGCGGCCAGCGGTGAACTGACCGACAAGGGCTATATCAACCAGGCCCTGGCCCGCGAGCGCCGGCCCACCGAGCTTGAGCGGCTGTTCGCGGAGGCGCCGGATGAGGGAATTCTCGTTCTCTAATCCGACCTCCCCGGCGAATGCCGGGGCCCAGATCGAATCCCTGGAGCGAGATGATTTCGTTCGGATCGAGGAGCGCGAGCGCCCAAGACTTTCAGGCTGGATCTGGGCCCCGGCATTCGCCGGGGAGATCGGAATCGGAAACGGCCGTGAGGGCGCGGGAGACGCCCACGCAGATCAGCAGCTGCCCCAGATAGTATAGCCCCCACACTGCCAGCCCGGTCGCGAAGTTGTCCGGCAGCAGGCCGCCTCGGGCGAAGATCAAGAGGTCGGAGACCACGAACATCAGGGCGCCCAGCGCGACCTGCTCGCGTGGAAACCGGCTCAGCCAGGCCGACGCCGCCATCGCGGCAAGACCCGTCGCGTACAGCGCCACCCCAGGAGCGCCGGCCCGGTCGGCGGGCAGATGGAAGGCGATCCCCACCACCACGGGGATGAAGGCGGCGGCGGCCAGCAAGGCGGGCGTCGGGGCCTTCCGCCGGTTGCGGGCGTAGAGGGCGATGGCCGCCAGGTGGCCGGCCAGGAAGGCCAGGGCGCCGACGACCAGTCCTGAGGTGACCAGCAGCATGTCGCCCAGCGCGCCCAGGGCCATCACCGCCGTCAGCAGCCAGCCGTCGGTCGAGCGCGCCTTCAGGCCTGCGTAGATCGCCAGCAGGCCCACCCCCGCGCCCTTCCAGGCGACCTCGGCCGGCATGGGCAGCTTCAAGCTCCAGCTGGCGACATAGCTGACGCCGGCGATCACCGACACAATCAGCGCCCAACGGGCCAGGCTGGCCTGCGACATCGTTCTTCTCCCCCAGCAACGGCTCGCCCTGTCGGCGATGCTCGCGCGGCGAACAGTGCGACGCCGAACCCATCCCGCGCAATCCTGTTGCCTGACTTGGCGGAAATGTCGGAAGGATGGGCGACGGTACGGAGAAGACCATGAACGGCGCGGACGCCCTGATCACCACCCTGGCCGACAATGGCGTCACCGCCTGCTTCGCCAATCCCGGCACCAGCGAGATGCAGTTCGTCTCGGCCCTGGACCGCGAGCCGCGCATGCGCTCGGTGCTGTGCCTGTTCGAGGGCGTGGCGACCGGCGCCGCCGACGGCTATGGCCGCATGGCCGGCAAGCCGGCCTGCACCCTGCTGCACCTGGGCCCCGGCTACGCCAATGGCGCGGCCAATCTGCACAACGCCCGCCGCGCCTTTACGCCGGTGGTCAATGTGATCGGCGACCACGCCACCTATCACCGCGACTTCGACGCGCCGCTGAACAGCGACATCGCCGCCCTGGCCGCGCCCAACTCGCTCTGGGTCAAGTCGGCCGAGAGCGCCGATAGCGTCGGACCGCTGGCCGCCGAGGCCATCGCCGCCAGCTATGGGACGCCGGGCGGCAATGCCTGCCTGATCCTGCCTGCCGACGCAGCCTGGAACGAAGCGACCGTGAAGGGGCCGGTGATCTCGCCGCCCATCTTCGCCGCGCCGGACGCCGCCGCCATCGAGGCCGTGGCCAAGGCGCTCGGCGCCGCCAAGAAGCCGGTGCTGCTGCTGGGCTCGGGCGCCTGCGGTGAGGCGGCGCTGGCGGCCGCCGGACGGCTGGCGGTCCACGGCGTCCGCGTGCTGACGGACACCTTCACCGCTCGCCAGGCGCGGGGTGAGGGGCGCTTTAGGCCCGACAAGCTGCCCTATTTCGGCGAGCAGGCGCTGAAGGACCTCGACGGCGTCGACCTGATGGTGCTGGTCTCAACCCAGGCCCCGGTCGCCTTCTTCGCCTATCCGGATCGGCCCAGCGTGCTGGTCCCCGAGGGCTGCTCGGTCGAGACCCTGTGCGGCCGCGAGGTCGACGCGGCGGCGGCGCTGACCGCCCTGGCCGACGCTCTGGGCGCGCCGGTGGCGGGACCGGTCGAGACCTACGCCGCGCCCGCCGCGCCGGAAGGACGCCTCGACGCCTGGGCCATCGGCGCCTCGGTGGCGCGGCACATGCCGGCGGATGCGGTGATCTCGGATGACGCGGTGACGGCGGGCCTGCCGATCTTCACTCAGACCCGCGCGGCGCGAGCGCACGACTGGCTATCGCTGACCGGCGGCGCGATCGGTCAGGGCATCCCACTGGCCATCGGCGCGGCGGTGGCCTGTCCCGGCCGCCAGGTGCTGGCCCTGACCGGCGACGGGGCGGGCATGTACACGGTCCAGGGCCTCTGGACGCTGGTGCGCGAGAAGCTGGACGTGACCGTGATCGTCTTCGCCAACCACGCCTACCGTATCCTCGGCATCGAACTGGGGCGGACGGGGGCGGGTAATCCGGGGCCCGCCGCCTCGAAGCTGCTCGATCTCGGCGATCCCCGCATAGACTGGGTGCGGTTGGCCCAGGGCATGGGGCTGAGCGCCGAGCGCGCCGAGACAGCGGAGGCCTTCGACGCTGCCTTCGCCAAGGCCATGGCGACGCCCGGACCCAGGCTGATCGAGGCGGCGATGGGGTAGTCGGACAACGAAAAGGCCCGCCGGGATTGCTCCCGACGGGCCTTCCTCATTCAGGGATCAAGCTGAGATCAGCTCTTGGTCTTGTTGGTCGGCAGCTTGCAGCCGCCGCCGATGCCCTTGGCCTGGACGCAGGAGAGGAACTCCTTGGCGGCCGGCTTGGCGACGCCCAGCGGATAGGCCAGCACCCAGCCCGGCAGGCCGTCGGAACAGGCCACTTCGACGAAGCCTTCGGTCTCGGTCGCGCCGATGGCGCGGGCGTCCGAAACTTGGCACGAGGCCTTGTTGAAGCCGACCAGATCCTTGGTCAGGCGGGCGTACTGCGGGTCCTTCTTGGTGAAGGAGCAACGATAGCCGTTCAGCTCGGCGGTGACGCAGTCGAAAACCATGCCGCCAGTGGCGGTGAACACGGCGATGCCGCCGACTTCGCTGTTCTTGCACTTCAGCTCGACGATTTCCTTCTTCGGATCGGTCGTCGGCAGCATGCCGTACTTCTCGACGTCGCAGGGGAAGCCGGCCTTGGCCGACAGCTTGCTGTAGAAGCCGGCCTGCTCGGTCTGGGCTGCGACCGCGTCGGTCATGGTGCAGCCGCCGCTGACGAAACCGGCCTGGGCGCAGGGGATCGAGCGGACGAAGGCGCCGGTGGCCGAGGTCTGCTGGTACATGTAGCCCTTGCCGTCCTGGCAGGAGACTTCGAAGTAGTTATCGGTCTTGGTGCTGAGGACGTAACGGCGATCCTTGACCGCGCAGTTCGTGCCGGCCGCGCCGTTCAGCGTGTCGACGACGCTCAGCTGGGTCTGGCGGTTGGTCAGCTTGCAGCTGACATTGCCGCCTTCCTCGTACAGCAGGCAGCTGTTCACCACGACGTCGCCATCGATGTTCAGCGGCGCGACGGTCTGGACGATGTAGCCCGAGCCGCCCTGACAGGCGACTTCGAAGTACGAATTCTTGGCGCCCGAGCCGATGGCGCGAGCTTTCTCGATGGCGCAGCTGACGCCGGCCTTCTTGACGAATGGGGCGAGGTTGTAGCTGGGGTAGGCGTTGCCGGGCAGAATGCAGGCCAGACCGCCAACCTTTCCGTCGGGGCCGGGTTGGCTGGACTCAAGGCAGGTGTAGACTTGCGGCGCGGCGTCCTTCTTGGCGATCGCAGCGAAGCCCATGCCCTCGAAGCAAGCGACCTCGTAGTATTTCGCGCCGGCCTTCTTGTCCTCGCCGATGAAGCGGGCGTCCGAAACCGTGCAGCCCGCGCCGCTGGCCTGGATGACGGCGGGCGCTTCTTGCATGCCCGCCAAGCGCGCCTTGGCGTCGATGGCGGGCTTGCCCTTCTCTTCCTGCGGCGCCGAAATGACGGCGGCCGGCACGAGAATGGCGACCGCGAGGGCGGCCGACAGGCCGATCGCGAAAGGCCTCATGGGAAACATCTCCTGGGTGGATTCCTCGCGCGGACATAAGCGCGCGCTTGCATCGGGGGTCAAGATACCGTCCGACCTGGGCGCGAACTTGGCGGCCTTCGCGGGCAAAAAATGGGTTGGCGGACGAACCATGACCGCCGGAAGGGGACGGAATGCGCGACGGATTTGAGGACGAGACGAGGGATGAGGCCGAGGCGCCGAAGAAGGCCGGACGCCTGATCTATCCCTTCGAAACGGCGCCGGAGCCGGGTTCGGGCGAGGCGGTCGAGGTCGCGCCGGGCGTCCTGTGGCTGCGCATGCCGCTGGGCGGCTCGCTGCAATTCATCAATGTCTGGGCGATCGAGGACGGCGAGGGCTGGGCGATCGTCGACACCGGCGTGCAGACCGGCGAGACCAGCCAGGCTTGGCGCGCGGCCTTCGCCGGCGTTCTGGGCGGCCGCCCGATCACCCGGGTCATCGTCACCCATCTGCACCCTGACCATATCGGCTTGGCCGGATGGATCACCCGCAAGTTCGACTGCCGGCTGTGGATGACGCGGCTGGAATATTTCCAATGCCGGATGCTGGTGGCTGACACCGGGCGAGAGGCGCCCGAGGACGGCGTGAAGTTCTTCCGCGCCGCTGGCTGGGACGAGGATGCGATCGAGAACTACAAGGCCCGCTTCGGCGGCTTCGGCAAGGCGATCTACGCCCTGCCCGACAGCTATCGCCGCCTGAGCGACGGCGAGGACTTCAAGGTCGGCGGGCGGACTTGGACGGTCGTCACGGGCCAGGGCCACTCGCCCGACCACGCCTGCCTGTGGTGCCCGGAGCTGAACCTGTTGATCTCCGGTGACCAGGTGCTGCCGCGCATCTCGTCCAACGTCTCGGTGTTCCCGACCGAACCGGACGCCGACCCGTTGAGCGACTGGCTGCGCTCGTTGGCCAAGGTCAAGGCCACGGTTCCGGACGACGTGATCGTCCTGCCGGCCCACAACGACCCGTTCGAAGGCCTGCACACGCGGATCGACGGTCTGATCTCCGGACACGAGCGGGGCCTGGGGCGCCTGGAGAAGAAGCTGGTCGAGCCCAAGCGCGTCGTCGACACCTTTGGGGCGCTCTTCGCCCGGCCGATCGGTCCGGACCTGCTGGGCATGGCGACGGGCGAGGCGCTGGCGCATCTCAATTGCCTGATCCGCCGAGGACGGATTGGCCGGCGGATGGACGATGAAGGCGTCGCTTGGTACGCGGCGCTTTCTAACGAGGACTAGAAACGCTCGTTTGACATTTCGCGTGCGAAGCATAACGCTTGATCCATGCCCGTCGCGCAAGACCGCCGCCTGATCTTCCTGCTCAATGCCGGCCATCGCCGCGTGCAGCGCTGGCTCGAGGCCAAGATGGCGGCCAAGGGCGGTCTGACGGCGGCGCAATCAGGCGTGCTGTTCTTTCTCGGCGAGAAGGATGGCGCCTTGATCGGGGAGGCGGCCGACGCGCTGGATCTGGCGCCCTCGGCGATGACCGGCCTGATCGACCGCATGACCAAGGCCGAGCTGGTCGAGCGTTGCGCCGACCCCAAGGATGGTCGAGCCATGCGTCTGCGCCTGACGGACAAGGGCCGGGCGGCGCGGGAAGAGGCCAAGGCCGCTCTCCAGGGGATCAAGGCGCAGCTCGTCGAGGGCTTCACGGACGACGAAATCGATGTGGTCGCGCGCTGGCTGGCCAGCCTGCAGACTAAATTCCCCAAGGGAGATGCTTGAAATGACGGACCACGTGAAGGTCGAGATCGACGCCGGCGTGATGACCCTCACCCTGGCGCGTCCCGAGAAGAAGAACGCGCTTTCCAACGAAATGTACGGCGCCCTGGCCGACGGTCTTGAGCGTGCGGAAAAGGATCCCGCGATCCGCGTGGTGGTCTTCCAGGCCGAAGGCGACAGCTTCACCGCTGGCAACGACCTGCAGGACTTCGCCGCCCAGGCGACCGGCGCCTTCACCGGCGAGCGGCACGTGTGGCGGTTCCTGAAGGCTCTGGCCCACGCGACGCGGCCCTTGGTCGCCGCCGTGCAGGGGCAGGCGGTCGGCGTTGGCACGACCATGCTGCTGCATTGCGACCTCGTCTATGTGACGCCGGACGCGCGGCTGACTGTGCCCTTCGTCAACCTGGCTTTGGTGCCCGAAGCCGCGTCGAGCTGGCTGCTGCCCGCCCGCATCGGTCATGCCCGCGCCTACGCCATGTTCGCCCTGGGCGAGGCGGTGGACGGCGCGACCGCCGTCGGCTGGGGCCTGGCCAACGCCGCCGTCGAGGCCGGCGATCTTCGGGCCAAGGCCCGCGCCGCCGCCGACCAACTGGCCAAGCGTCCGCTGGGCGCCCTGACCACCACCAAGCGCCTGATGCGCGACGCCGAGAAGATCGCGGCTCTGATGGACGTCGAGGGCGCCGAGTTCGCCGCCCGCCTCCAGACCGCCGAGGCGCGCGAGGCGTTCATGGCTTTCATGGAGCGCAGGCCTGCGGACTTCGCGAAGGTTCAGTAGAAGCTGTCATCCCGGCCAAGCGCGAAGCGCGCCGAGCCGGGACCGCTGGATACTCTGAGTTTGCCGCGATCCCGGGTCTGCGCTTCGCTCGCCCGGGAAGACAGATCATAAGGAGAGGAACGCCATGGCGGATAGGATCACCTCGCCCTTTGGGGCCAAGTCGACGGCGCGCGAGGTGGTCGCGGGCCACGATCTTTCCGGCAAGGTGGCGATCGTCACCGGCGCGGCCACCGGCATCGGCGTCGAGACGGCGCGGGCCCTGGCGCTGGCCGGCGCGGAAGTGATCATCGCCGCCCGCAAGCCGGAGCTGGGCGAAGAGATCGCCAACCAGATCAACGAGGAAGTCGGCATGAAGCGGGTCAGCTTCGGCATGCTGGACCTGTCGAGCCTGGAGGCCGTCCGCCACTTTGCTCACCGCTGGGGCGACCGCCGCCTGAATCTGCTGATCAACAACGCTGGCGTCATGGCCTGCCCGTTGTCGCGCACGGTCGATGGGCTGGAGATGCAGATCGGCACCAACCACTTCGGCCACTTCCTGCTGTCGGTGCTGCTGGCGCCCAACCTGGTCGATGGCGCCGCGCATTCGGGCCACCGCTCGCGGCTGGTCTCGCTGTCGTCGATCGGCCATCGCCGCTCGCCGGTGAACTTCGAGGACCCGAACTACAACACGCGCCCCTACGACAAGTGGGAGGCCTATGGTCAGGCCAAGACGGCCAACAGCCTGTTCGCGCTCGGCTTCGACAAGCGGTTCAGGGACAAGGGCGTCAACGCCAACGCCGTGATGCCGGGCGGCATCATGACCCCGCTGCAGCGGCACCTACCGATCGAGGAGCAGCGCGCGCTGGGCTGGCTGGACGAGAACGACCAACCCCGCGAGGGCTTCAAGACGACCGAGCAGGGCGCGGCCACCAGCGTCTGGGCGGCCGTCGGCGACGAGCTGGAAGGCGTCGGCGGGTTCTATCTCGAGGATTGCGCCCAGGCCGTCCCGTGGAGCAAGGAGGCGCCGTGGGTCGGCGTCATGCCCCACGCCCTCGACCCCGAGGCCGCCGGGCGCCTGTGGGCCTTGTCGGTCGAGACCACCGACGCCGGCGCCTGAAGCGGAGACACGTCATGAGCCTCAAGGGCAAGACCCTGTTCGTCACCGGCGCCTCGCGCGGCATCGGTCTGGCCATCGCCCTTCGCGCCGCGCGCGACGGCGCCAATGTCGTGGTCGCGGCCAAGACCGCCGAGGCCCATCCCAAGCTGCCGGGCACCATCTACTCCGCCGCGGCCGAGATCGAGGCGGCGGGCGGCAAGGCCCTGCCGCTGGTGGTCGACGTCCGCGACGAGGCCAATGTCCAGGAGGCCGTCGAGAAGGCCGTCGCCACGTTCGGCGGGATCGACATCTGCGTGAACAACGCGTCGGCCATCTCGCTGACCGGCACGCTGTCGACCGACATGAAGCGCTACGACCTGATGCACCAGATCAATACGCGCGGCACGTTTCTGACGACGAAGACCTGCATCCCGTATCTGAAGAAGTCCGCGAACCCGCACGTCCTGATGCTGTCGCCGCCGCTGGACATGTCGCCGCGCTGGTTCGGGCCGCACGTCGCCTACACCATGGCCAAGTTCGGCATGTCGATGTGCGTGCTGGGCATGGCCGAGGAGTTCAAGGCCGACGGCATCGCCTTCAACGCCCTGTGGCCGCGCACCGGCATCGCCACCGCCGCCATCCAGTTCGCCCTGGCCGGCGAGGAGGGGCTGCGGCACTGCCGGACGCCGGAGATCATGGCCGACGCGGCCTATGCGATCTTCAACAAGCGGGCGCGGGCGTTTTCGGGCCAGTTCCTCATCGACGACACCTTCCTCTATGGCGAGGGCGTGCGCGACTTCGATCACTACAAAGTCGATCCGGCCGCGACCCTGATGCCCGACTTCTTCGTGCCCGAGGACAGCGTCCCGCCGCCGGGGGTGAAGATCGGCTAGCGCTTCTTGCCGGCCGCTTTGCGGCCGGCCACCTCAAGCGACTTGCGCGCCCAGTCCAGCAGGATGTCCTGGTCGTCCAGGGCCTCGGTCGGCGCGGTCCAATAGCTCATCGGTTTGTCGGCGCCGAACGGGGCGAACGCGTGGCAGCCGGCGGCCTCGAATTCGGGCCTCAGCGACTCATCGGTCTTCAGGTAGAGGACGTCGTCGTCGATCAGGGCGAAGAACAGGCCGTTGGCGTAGATCCCCACGCCGCCGAACATCCGGCGGGCGGTGACCTGGCCCAGCGGCGCCAGTTGCTCCAGAACGAAGTCCCGATAGTCCGAAGAGACCGCCATGCCCGTTTCAGTTCGTTCCGCCACGCTCGCCGACGCGGCCCTGATCCATCAATTCATCCTCGATCTGGCGGACTATGAGAAGCTGCTGGATACGGTCCAGGCGACGCAGGCCGACACCGAGGCGGCCCTGTTCGGCGCCCAGCCCCGCGCCTTCGCCGACATCGCCGAGCTGGATGGCCAGCCGGTCGGTTTCGCCCTTTGGTTCTACAACTACTCGACCTTCGTCGGCCGCCACGGGATCTATCTGGAGGACCTGTTCGTGCGGCCGGCCGCGCGAGGCGCCGGCGCCGGCAAAGCCCTGCTGGCCAACCTCGCCAAGCGCTGCGTCGACGAGGGGCTGGGGCGTCTCGAATGGTCGGTCCTGGACTGGAACGCGCCGTCGATCGCCTTCTATGACAGCCTGGGGGCGGCCTCGATGGACGAATGGATCATCCGCCGGATGACGGGCGAGGCGCTTAGGAAACTGGCGGGCGCCTGACCGCTATTCCAGCCGGTCGGCCTTGCGCAGCTCGGGGAACAGGAAGGCCCAGATCCCCGTGACGGCCATGGCCCCGATCCCGCCGAACACCGCCGCGCCGACGGGACCGAGCAGCCAGGCCGCCGCGCCGCTCTCGACCTCGCCCAGCTCGTTGGAGGCGCTGATAAAGACGCCCGAGACCGCGGCGACGCGGCCGCGCATGGCGTCCGGCGTCACGATCTGCACCAGGGTCTGGCGGACATAGACCGACAGCATGTCGGCGCCGCCCAGCACGGCCAGGGCCGCCACCGACAGCCACACCAGCTTGGACAGGCCGAAAATTGTGGTCGCCAGGCCAAACACCGCCACGCCCACGAACATGATCGCGCCAGCGTTGCGCCGGATGGGGTTGGCGGCGAGATACAGGCCCACCAGGGTCGCGCCGATGGCCGGCGAGGCGCGCAGCAGGCCAAAGCCGCCGGGGCCGATGTGCAGCACGTCCTTGGCGAACACCGGCAGCAGGGCGGTCGCGCCGCCCAGGATCACCGCGAACAGGTCCAGCGAGATCGAGCCGAACACGATCTTGTTGTTCCAGACGTAGGATAGCCCTTCCTTGATCAGTTCCATGCGCGAGCCGGGCTGCTGTTCTGGCTTGGTGGTCTTGCGGATCGAGAGGGCCAGAAGGGCGGCGAGCAGGTAGAGGCCGAAAGAGGCTCCGAACGCCAGGGCCGGCGAGTGGATCAGCAACAGGCCGCCCAGGGCTGGGCCGACGATCGAGCCGGCCTGCCAGGACAGCGAGTTCCAGGCGATGGCGCGAGGCAGCAGCGGGCGCGGCACCAGCATCGGGCCCATGGCGCTGCTGGCGGGGGACAGGAACGCACGGCTGGCGCCGAACACCACCGAGATGGCGAAGATCGGCCACAGCTGGTGCGAGCCCATCAGCGCCAGCACCAGCAGGACGGCCGCGCTGACCGCGTCCAGCGCCAGGGTCGCGGCCACGATCAGCTTGCGGGTCCGGCGGTCGGCCGTCTCGCCGGCCACCAAGGTCAGCAGGAACAGGGGCAGGAACTGCGCCAGGCCGATCATGCTGACCAGGAAGGCCGACTCGCCGACCGACTTGGTCATCCGCGCGATCGCGTAGACCTGCCAGCCTAAGGCCACCGACTGAATCTGCACGCCGAGGGTCGAACTGAACCGCGCCACCCAGAACAGGAGAAAGTCACGCTCCCGCAACAAGGCGCGGGTAGAGGTGTCGGGGGCGGGGCCGGTCTCGGCTGAAGCTTGGTCGGACATTGGGCCGCAACATAGGACGAAGCTCCCACACCGCAACGTTATTGACCTGAGAAAGCCTTGGCCCTACAGCGCGCGCACCTTCTGGAGGTTTTTGGGCATGCGCCTGCGACGAATGCCGCGCGAACGCGCCACGATCTAAGCCTCTCCCCTCGCGCCTTCGCGTCGGGAGCTCCCCGACGTTCTTTCGCATTCCCCGAAGGCCGATGACCTCCGCTTCCCAGACCCTTTTCGCTTCGTCCGCCTATCCGCCCCTCGTCCTCGAGACCCCGGCGATGGAGGCGGCCGTCACCGCCCTGATCGACCGGGTGTTCGGACCTGGCCGCTTCGCCAAGTCGTCCGAGCGCCTGCGCGAGGGCAATGCGCTTCTTGCTGAATGCTCGTTCGTCGCTTTGCGTGACGGCCAGCCGGTGGGCTGCTGTCGCCTGTGGCCGGTGACGATCGGCGGCGAGCCCGTGGCCTTCCTCGGGCCGCTGGCGGTCGATCCCGACGAGCGTAGCGCCGGTCTCGGCCAAGCCCTCGTCGCGAGCGCCTGCGAGGCCGCTCGCGCCGCCGGCTGGCGCGCCGTTCTCCTGGTCGGCGACGGCCCCTATTTTGGCCGGATCGGCTTTACCAACGCCCATACGGCGGGCGTCGTTATGCCGGGGCCGGTCGACCAGCGACGGGTGCTGCTGCTGCCGCTGCGGCAAGGCGGCGACGAGGGCCTCTCGGGTCCCGTCGCGATCGCTCCGGGCATATGCGCGACGTCATGATCGCTTGAGCCGGACGGCGGGACGGCCTAACTGATCGGTATGACCGACGCGCCCGCCAAGACTGGCCTGGAAGGCGTCGCCCAGGCCGCCAAGGACGCGGGGGCCTCCGGCGAACGCGGCCTGCCGCCGGTATGGCTGTGGAATCCGACCCACTGCGGCGAGATCGACATCCGCATCCGCAAGGACGGCGTCTGGTTCCACGAGGGGACGCCGATCGGCCGGGAGGCGCTGGTGCGCCTGTTCTCGACGGTGCTGCGGCTGGATCCCGACGGCTATCACCTGGTCACGCCCGTCGAAAAGATGAAGATCACGGTCGAGGACGCGCCGTTCATCGCCACCCGCGTCGATCGGGAAGGCGACGCCCTCGTCTTCCAGACCAATGTCGGCGACACCGTCGTGGCCGGTCCCGAGAACGCCATCCGCGTCGAGATCGACCCGGCCACCGGCGAGCCTCGCCCCTATGTGCATGTTCGTCGGGGGCTCGAAGCCCTGATCGCTCGGCCTGTGTTCTATGAGCTGGCCGAGCTGGCGAGGCCGAAGGACGGCGTTTGGGGTGTGGCCTCGAACGGCGCCTTCTTTCCGATCGCGCCTCCAGGATCGGCGCCGGCATGACGCGCGACGAACGCCGCGCCTGGATCACCAGCCGCCTCGACCCGATCGAAGACTACGACCCTAGCCTGGCCAATCCGCTTCGCTCGGACTTCGACCTCAATCCGGGCCTGAAGTTCGACAATCCGCACGCCCTGCGCCCCGCCGCCGTGCTGGTCGGACTGATCGAGCACGAGGAGGGGCTGACCGTCCTCCTGACCCGCCGCTCCGACACCCTGCGCAGCCACACCGGCCAGATCGCCTTTCCGGGCGGGCGCTGCGATCCGGGCGAGACGCCTTGGGTCACCGCCCTGCGCGAAGCGAACGAAGAGGTGGGCCTTGATCCGGCCTGCGTGACTCTGGCGGGCCTGCTGCACGGCTACCAGACCGTGACCGGCTTCCATGTAACGCCGGTGGTGGGCTTCATCGACCCGCGCGCGACCTTCACGCCCAGTCCCGAAGAGGTGGCGGACGTCTTCGAGACGCCCTTCGACTTCCTGATGGACCCAGCCAATCATCAACGTCAGCATCGCGAGGCGCCTGGCGGCGAGCGGCGGCACTTCTACGCCATGCCTTGGAACGACCGCTTCATCTGGGGCGCGACGGCGGGCATGCTGCGATCGCTGTACGAACGGCTTTATGACGACGCGCTCGCGGCGCGCACGGGCTAGAGGGGGAATAGAGGCTTGAGCGGCGTTTCGATCGGTGCGCCCCCCTGGATGGCGCTGCCCCAGACCCAGGCGGTGGTCGCGGCCCTGGAGGCGAAGGGCGGCGCGGGTTGCGCGCGCTTTGTCGGCGGCTGCGTCCGCAACGCCTTGATGGGCAAGCCGGTCGACGACGTCGACATCGCCACGACCCTGACGCCCGACCAGACGATCGCGGCGATCGAGCAGGCGGGCCTGCGCGCCGTGCCGACCGGCGTCGAGCACGGCACTGTCACGGCGCTCTCGGGCGGTCGCCCCTACGAGGTCACGACCCTGCGCCGGGACGTCGCCACCGACGGCCGACGGGCGGTGGTAGCCTTCACGAAGGACTGGGCCGAGGACGCAGAACGTCGCGACTTCCGCTTCAATGCGCTCTACGCCGACGCCGAAGGGACGGTCTACGATCCCGTCGGCCAAGGCGTCGAGGACGCCCGCGCCGGTCGTGTGGTCTTCGTCGGCGATCCGATGACCCGCATCCGCGAGGATTATCTGCGCATCCTGCGCTTCTTCCGCTTCCAGGCCTGGTACGGCCGGCTCGAGCCGGACGCCGAGGCCCTAGCCGCCTGCGCGGCGCTGAAGGACATGCTGCTGGGCGGCACGGCTGAGCGGATCCAGAAGGAGCTGCTGAAGACGCTGGCGGCGGAAGACCCGCGACCGGCCTTTCGCCTGATGGCGGCCACTGGCGTTCTGCCCGCGATCCTGCCGACGGTGGCGTCGCTGGCCCGCTTCGACGCCCTGGTCGCCATTGAGACCGAGCAGTTGTTCGAGACCGACCCCATTTTGCGCCTGGCCGCCCTGACGCCCGACGACGGCGGCGCCAAGGTCTTGGCCGAGCGCCTTCGCCTGTCCAACGCCGACCGCGACCGGATCATCGAGGCCAAGCGCGAGGGCCCCAAGATCGTCTCGTGGATGAGCCCACGCGAAGCTCGCCGAGCGATCTATGCGCTGGGGCCGCGCGCCTTCCGCGACCAGGTGAAGCTGGCTTGGGCCGGCGCCGAGCGGGCTTCGACCACGCCGCAGTGGCGCGCCCTGCTGGCCTTGGCCGAGACCTGGACGCCGCCGGCCTTGCCGCTGACGGGCGACGAGATCCTGAAGGCTGGGGTGCCCAAGGGCCCGCTGGTCGGCAAGGTTCGGCGCGAGGTCGAGCTGTGGTGGATCGACCAGGACTTCATCGAGGACAAGTTCAGCGTTATCGAACGCTTGAAGGCCGTCGCTCAGGGAATGGCCTATTGAGTCCAACAACGGAGGCTCGCTTGAAGATCGGCCTGCTCGAGACCGGCCAACCGCCGGGTGACCTGCTCGAAAAGTACGGCAGCTATGCCTCGATGTTCGAGACGCTGCTGGGGCCGGGCTACGTCTATCGCGCCTACGACGTCCAGCAGGGCGAGCTGCCTCAGGACCCGGCCGAGAACGACGCCTATGTGATCACCGGCTCGTCGGCGGGCGTCTACGACCCGCTACCGTGGATCGAGCCGCTGAAGGCGTTCTTGCGCCAGGCCAAGGGCGAGACGCCGCTGGTCGGCGTGTGCTTTGGCCACCAGATCATGGCCGAGGCGTTCGGCGGCAAGGTGGTGAAGTCCGACAAGGGGTGGGGCGTTGGCCTGCACGCCTACGCGGTGTCCGATCCCGCGCCCTGGATGGACGGCGCCGACGCGGTGGCCGTGCCAGCGTCGCACCAGGACCAGGTGGTCGAATTGCCTTCCGACGCTCGTGTCTTGGCCGGCAGCGCTTTCACCCCCTACGGCATCCTCGCATACGACGACGCCAAGGCGATCTCGATGCAGTTCCACCCGGAGTTCGATCCGACCTACGCCACGGCGCTGATCGAGGCGCGTCGTGGGACGCGCTATACGGACGAGCAGGCCGACGCGGCGATCGCCAGTCTGGGCCAGGCGAACGACCGCGCGCGGATGGCGGACTGGATCAATCGCTTCCTGGGCCAGGTGAGCTCCAAGGCCTGATCAGGGCCACTTCACCGCCGGCGGCATCGAGCTGAGGATCGACTCGACATTGCCGCCGGTCTTCAGGCCGAAGGTCGTGCCGCGGTCGTAGAGCAGGTTGAACTCGACGTAGCGGCCCCGCTGGACCAGTTGCTGCTCGCGCTCGTCGGTGGTCCAAGTCTCGCCCATCCGCCGACGCACCAGGGTCGGGTAGATTTCCAGGAAGGCGCGGCCGACGTCCTGGGTGAAGGCGAAGTCGCGCGCCCAGTCGCCGCTGTCGTGGTGGTCGTAGAAGATGCCGCCGACGCCGCGCGGCTCGTTGCGATGCGGCAGGAAGAAGTACTCGTCGCACCAGGCCTTGTACTTTGCGTGCCAGGTCGGATCGTACTTGTCGCAGGCGCGCTGGTAGGCGGCGTGGAAGTCGATGGCGTCCGGGAAGTCCTGCTGGCGCTGGTAGCCGAGCAAGGGCGTCAGGTCGCCGCCGCCCCCGAACCAGCTCTTGGTCGTGGCGATGAAGCGGGTGTTCATGTGCACGGCCGGCACGCGCGGATTGGTCATGTGCGCGATCAGGCTGATGCCGGTGGCGAAGAAACGAGGATCCTCGTCGGCGCCTGGCATGTTTTTGGCCATTTCGGGCGTGAAGGTCCCATGCACCGTCGAGACGTGGACGCCGACCTTCTCGAACAGGCGGCCGTGCATCATGCCCATCACGCCGCCGCCGCCCGCCTCGCGGTTCCAGGGCTTCTTCTCGAAGCGGCCTGGAGCGCCCGGATAGAGGTCCGCCGGCGCCTCGTCTTCCAGGCGCTCGAATTCCGCGCAGATCTGGTCGCGCAGACTTTCGAACCACGCTCGGGCGTGGGCCTTCTTAGCGTCGAGGTCTTGGGCGTCGAGGTCTTGTTCGGTGCTCATGCCCGCCGATTAAGCCGCCCTGCGCGCCCGTGCAAAGGGGTTGTTCGACTGGGACGTCGAACGCGGCGAAATTCTATCGGCGACGGGCGGTCCCTTACGTGAGGGCGGTGAAGATCAGGGCCACGACGGCGACGTCGAAGATGCGGATGGCGAGAGACAGCATGACAGGCTCGCGACGATGAGTGCGCGAGAGGTCAAGCAAGTTCCGCGCCAAGGCGGCGGCCGATGGGCGCTATGGGGCCAACAGCCGCGCCACGGCGCTAGATGTTGGTCTTCTTGATCAAGCCGGCTTTGGGGCGGCGGTCGGCGGGACCGGAATATTCGGTGCCGAGGTAGGTCGATCTGGCCGCGTTGAGCACTTCCTGCCCACCGCGCAGGCCCTTCTTCTGGCCAGACTGGCCCATCAGGTGGGCGGCGAAGGCGGCGAAGCCCTCGCGGCGTGGCGGAGAGGGCGCTGGCTGTTCGTCTTCGTCCGCGTTCTCGGCGCTCAGCACGACATCCTCTTCATCCTCATGACGGCTGGCGTCGCGCGGCGCGGGCAGGGCGCGTCGCGTGAGTCCAGGGCGTCGAATGGGATCAATCGGGCCGTTCATGTCAGGGACGGTAGAGACGAGACGGTTAAGAAGGCCTCGCCAGGCGTGGTTAAGACTTTGTGGCCAGCTTGGCGATCTGTTCCTGCATCGCCGCCAGCTGACGCTTGAGGTCGGCCAGCGAGTCGTCTGTCGGCGCGGAGGGCGGCGGAGTCTGCGCCGGCGCGGGCTCGGGCGGCGCGGCGGGCGCGTCCTCGGGGCGGACATAGGCGAACGGCGAGAACATCTTCATGGCGCGGTCGAACAGCGCCATGTTCTGGCGGATCTGCTCCTCGTAGACGCCGATGCCAGGCATCTTGCCAGGCGCCAGGTGGGACAGCTGGCCGCGCAGCCGCTCCTGCTGCTTGGTGAAGCTCTCCAGCGACATCTCCAGGTACGAGGGCAGGAAGGCCTGCATGGAGTTGCCGTAGAAGCCGATCAGCTGGCGGAGGAACTGGATGGGCAGCAGGTTCTGGCCGCCGCCGCGGTTTTCTTCCTCGAAGATGATCTGGGTCAGGACAGAGCGGGTGATGTCGTCGTTGGTCTTGGCGTCGTAGACCACGAAATCGACGCCTTCCTTCACCATCTCCGAGAGATGTTCCAGGGTGACGTACGAGGAAGACGCTGTGTTGTAGAGGCGACGGTTGGCGTATTTCTTGATGATCACGCGCTGGCCGGCCGTTTTTTCGGTCCCGGCGGCCGTTTCGCCTTTTTCAGGGTTCTCGGACATTTCGTTCCCTAGACAGCGGTTTCCGTCCGCTTTTCGCATCGCACTATCGCGAATGCAAAGGCATGGCGCCAGTGGTCTGATGACTTGGAGTCGTCATGATGCCGTGAAAATGTGCTGGTGACGAAGGTGTTAGGGATGTGCAAGGTTATTTTGCACTGCAAAAACAACGGCGCTGCAACCGCGAAGGCGCCGCTTCAAATCGTTACGGGAGCTATCGCATGAGCGACGTCGTCATCGTTTCCGCCGCCCGCACCCCGGTCGGCTCGTTCAACGGGGCGCTGTCCAGCCTGCCCGCTTCGGACCTGGGCAAGATCGCCATCGAGGCGGCCATTTCCCGCGCTGGATTGCAGCCTGCCGACGTGGACGAGGTGATCCTGGGCCAGGTGCTGCAGGCGGGCGCGGGGCAGGGGCCGGCGCGTCAAGCTTCGGTCAAGGCTGGCGTCCCGGTGGAGAGCCCGGCCTGGAGCCTGAATCAGCTGTGCGGCTCGGGCCTGCGCGCGGTGGCCCTTGCGGCTCAACAGATCGCGACGGGCGACGCCAAGGTCGTTGTGGCCGGTGGCCAGGAAAGCATGAGCCAGGCGCCGCACGCCCAGAACCTGCGCGGGGGGCAGAAGATGGGTGACCTGTCTTTCGTCGACACCATGATCAAGGACGGCCTGTGGGACGCCTTCCACGGCTACCACATGGGTCAGACGGCCGAGAACATCGCCTCGCGCTGGCAGATCACCCGCGCTGACCAGGACGCCTTCGCCGTCGCCAGCCAGAACAAGGCCGAGGCCGCCCAGAAGGCCGGCAAGTTCGACGCCGAGATCGCGCCGGTCACGATCAAGGGCCGCAAGGGCGACACGATTGTCGACAAGGATGAGTACATCCGTCACGGCGTGACGCTGGAAAGCATTTCTGGCCTCAAGCCGGCCTTCTCCAAGGACGGCTCGGTCACGGCCGCCAACGCCTCGGGCCTTAATGACGGCGCCGCGGCCCTGGTGCTGATGAGCGCCGAGGAAGCCCAGAAGCGCGGCCTGAAGCCGCTGGCCCGGATTGCCTCTTGGGCCAATGCCGGCGTCGAGCCCGAGGTCATGGGCACGGGGCCGATCCCGGCCAGCAAGAAAGCGCTGGAAAAGGCCGGCTGGACCGTGGCCGACCTTGATCTTGTCGAGAGCAACGAAGCCTTCGCGGCTCAGTCGCTGTGCGTCGTGCGCGAGCTCGGCCTGGATCCGACCAAGGTCAACGTCAATGGCGGCGCTATCGCTATCGGCCATCCGATCGGCGCGTCGGGCGCGCGGGTGCTGACCACCCTGCTGCACGAAATGAAGCGCTCGGGCGCCCAAAAGGGCCTCGCCACGCTGTGCATCGGCGGCGGTATGGGCGTGGCCATGTGCGTCGAGGCGGTCTGAAACCAGACGTCACCGGGGACGCGCGTCCGTCCGACTAAGGGGCGGACGCGTGGTGATGACGAACCAAGAACAATAGCCGGGAGAGAAGAATGACGAGAGTTGCGTTCGTGACGGGTGGGACCCGGGGTATCGGCCGGGCGATCTGTGAGCGGTTGATCGCCGACGGCCACAAGGTGGCGGCCGGCTATTCCGGCAACGAGGCGGCCGCAGAGGCCTGCGCCAAGGACCTGGGCGTGATGGTGGTCAAGGGCAATGTCGGCTCGTTCGAGGATTGCCAGGCCGCGGTGAAGAAGGTCGAGGCCGAGCTCGGTCCGGTCGACATCCTGGTCAACAACGCTGGCATCACCCGCGACGGCATGCTGCACAAGATGACCTACGAGCAGTGGTCGGAGGTGATCCGCGTCAACATGGACTCGGCCTTCAATATGACCCGCCCGGTGATCGAGGGCATGCGCGAGCGCAACTGGGGCCGGATCGTCAACATCAGCTCGATCAACGGCCAGAAGGGGCAGATGGGCCAGACCAACTATTCAGCCGCCAAGGCCGGCCTGATCGGCTTCACCAAGGCCCTGGCGCTTGAGAACGCCAAGAAGGGCGTGACCGTGAACGTGATCTGCCCAGGCTATATCGACACCGAGATGGTGGCCGCGGTGCCCGAGAACGTCCTGGCCCAGATCGTCGCCGGTATCCCGGTCGGACGCCTGGGCAAGGGCGAGGAGATCGCCGAAATGGTCTCGTTCCTGGCGGGCGAGCGCGCCGGCTTCGTGACGGGGGCGACGCTCAGCCTGAACGGCGGCCAATACATGGCCTGAGGCCTCGCCACGCTCCATACGAACCGTATCCCCCGAAGTTGGGCTTGACGGCGACTGTGGCCTTTTGGCCTCATGCCCGCGTCTTCGGGGGAACGACGCTTGGCCGTCCAAGATTCGCCCCAGTCGGCGGGCACTACGGATCGCATGAAATTCTCTAAGGCGGAGTTGGGTGTGAGGGGGGCGAGAGCGACATTGTCGATTGTCGCTCTGATGCTCATGACGGCCTCGGCCAACGCGGGGCAATTGCCGCATTCGCTGCGGGACGCGCTGCTGGGCCGCAAGGGCGTGGCGGAGGCTCGCCGCGTGGCGGCGCCGCCGGTCGCGCGCTATGTTTCCGAAACAGGCGGGGCCTTCGTCTTCGACAAGGCCGCGCCCCAGCCCCTGATCAAATTCGACAACAGCACCGAGGTCTGGGCGCTGTCGCCCCAGCCCGCCTCACGCGGCGACGTCATCTATCGCAACGATCTCGGCGAGCCTGTCCTGCGGGTCACCAAGCTGGGTGGCGTGATCCTGTTCACGGACGACCTGCCTATGGGCGCTGCGGCGGCCTTGTCTGGGCGCGCGACATCAATTCAGCCGCCGGCTGTTCTGTCCATTGGCGCGCTTTTTCAGCGTTTGGCGATTGCTCAACTCCGCGCCAGTCGCGCGGCGCAGCGGCAGATCGAGTTCGCCACCGTGGAAGACGCACGTCCGGAGACCTCGGTATTGGTCGCCGACTCCGCCACCGTCGCGGCCGAGGCGTTCGAGCAGGCCGCGCGCAGGGGCGATCGCTCGATCCTGTCCAAGATCGGGCGCGTGCTCCTGACGGAGGGGCGTAAGCCCAGTGCTCAGATCAAGGACGGTTCTCTGATCGTCACCTACGCACCGGGACAAGGGCTGGCGGGCCGGCCCTCGTCCAAGCGCATCATCAAGGTGATGGACCGCTAATACTCAAGATCGCGCTGGCGTAACCATAAAGCCTTAGGTCGCGTTTACCTGGGTTCGATATCAGCGTTCTTCAATTCATGTCCTCGCGCGCGTCCCGCCTGGTCGGCGGTGGCGTTCACGCGGGCGATTCTCGTTTGAAGGTCTGCCTGGTCGTTATGGATAGCCCCGATCTCGTTCTGGTTCCCGAGCGCGGTCGCCTGAAGATGGCCGACATCGCGCGCATGGCGGGCGTGTCGATCTCGACGGTATCGCGCGCCCTGGCTGGAAACCCACTGATCCCCAAGGCGCTCCGCGACCAGATCGTCGAGATCGCCCAGACCCACGGTTATGTGGTCAATCAGTCGGCGCGCAGCCTGCGCCTTCGCAAGACCGACACGATCGGCGTCATCATCCCCCTGGCCCATGAGGCTGGTCAGATGATCTCCGATCCGTTCTTCCTGGAGATGGTCGGCCGGCTGGCCGACGAGATCACGCGTCGCGACTATCTGGTGTTGCTGCACAAGGTGATCGCCACCGAGCCGGGCTGGCTGGATAGGATTATCCAGTCGCATCGCGCCGATGGTCTCCTGCTCATCGGCCAGAGCACCCAGCACGAGGCGCTCAACAGCGTCGCCGACACCTATCGCCCAATGGTCGTCTGGGGTGCGCCCATGCCTGGACACCGCTACTGCTTGGTCGGCAGCGACAATCGGGAGGGCGGGCGTCTGGCCGTGTCGCATCTGGTTGCGCGCGACCGCCGGCGGATCGTCTTTCTGGGCGAAATTGATGCGCCCGAGGCGATCCAGAGGTTCGAGGGCTATCGCAAGGGCCTTGAGGAGGCAGGGATCGCTTTCGACCCGGCTTTGGTGATCCCGTCGCACTACACGCGCGGAGACGCTCAGAGGGCGATGGAGCGCGCGCTGGCCTCGGGCGTCGCGTTCGACGCGGTGTTCGCGTTCTCCGACGTCCTGGCCTTGGCCGCGCTGACGACGTTGCAGCGGGCGGGCAAGAGCGTACCTAGGGACGTGGCGGTGGTGGGGTTCGACGATATCCTGCTCGCCCAGCACAGCTCGCCGCCGCTCACCACCATTCGGCAAGACCTCGAAGCGGGCGCGCGGATCATGGTCGATCTGCTGTTCCGCCGCATGGCGGGGGACAGTTCGCCATCCACCATTTCGCCGGTGGAGCTGGTGGTCCGCGAAAGCGCCTAGAGCCTGTCTGGTTTAGACGAAGCCATCTAAACTCGTAAAATGGGCTCTAAATCATGCATTTAGAGCGCGTTGGGGTCGAAGCCGACCGACTTCAGTTCCTTGAGGAAGCGCATCAGGCTCTGATGCGACCGGCGGACACCGTTCATGAACTCGGGCCTGGCGAAGACCTCCTGCGGCACGATGAAGCCCTCACGGCCGACCCGCTTGGCGATACCGCGCTCCTGCATCTCGACGAAGCGGCGACGGACGGTCTCGTACGGCAGGCCGAGGGAGTCGGCGACCTGGCGCACGGTCAGCGGCCGCCGCTCGTGATCGGGCGGAACATCGTCAAGTTCTGAATAGACCGCGCCCTTGAGGTGCGAAGTGTTGCCGGCCCAAAGCGTTGTGAAGACAAGGCTATACAGAATGTCCGCGTGGTGGACTTCATTGGCGATTTCCACCCAGCGCAACAGGTAATCCGTCGCGTAGCGATGGGCGGATCGAACGTTCGCAAACTCTTCGGACATACGTGAAGCAACTCCCCCTCGGCCAGCCTTTTGACTGACTTGAAAAGGATTGCATGGTTACAATTGCAAGGCCATGCGACCAAGTTGCCCACTTTGAGTATTGGCCGGAAGCTCCGCGACGAAAGGTCGCACCTGCCGCTCAGGGTCTAGGCGCGGGACGGCGACCAGTCCGGGGGCGCCATCTCGAAGCCCTCGAAGCGAAAGCCCGGCGCCACGGTGCAGCCGACCAGGGTCCAAGCGCCCAGGCTGACGGCGGTCTGCCACCATGATGTGGGGACGACCACCTGCGGGCGGCAGCCGGCGCGCAGGTCCGGGCCCAGCACATAGGCTGTGGCGCCCTTGCCATCGGGTGGCGACAGAGTGATTGAGATCGGCGCGCCGGCGTACCAGTGCCAGGTCTCGACCGCGTCGACGCTGTGCCAGACCGAGACCTGTTCGGCCTCCAGCAGGAAGTAGATGCAGGTGGATTTCGCCCGACCGTCCGGGCCCGGTTCGTCCTGGAACGTCTGGCGATACCAGCCGCCTTCAGGATGCGGGGCGAGGTCCAGCATCCGGATGATTTCTTTGGCGCCCAGGTCGCCAGAAATGGCCTCTAGGTTCTGGTTTGACCCGATCATGCTCTCACTCATCCCTTGAAGCTGTCCTTAGCGGCCCGGATTTCGGCGAACGCCTCGGCGGCCGAGGCCGCGTGGGGCCGTAGCCGAGGCGCGCGTAGAAACGGGTTGGTCGTCTTTTCAGCGCCGATGGTCGTGGGCACGGTGGGTTCACTCCGTTCGCGCGCGGCGAACACGGCGGCCGCCCGCGCCTTCAGCGCTGGCGCATCGTCGACCGACAGCGCGAACCGTGCGTTCGAGGCGGTGTATTCGTGGGCGCAATAGACCGTCGTGTCGTCGGGCAGGGCGGCGAGACGCGACAGCGAGGCCCACATCTGCTCGGGCGTGCCTTCGAACAGACGGCCGCAGCCCAGGGCGAACAGGGTGTCGCCGACGAAGGCGATGCGATCCGCCGCGTCGTGATAGCTGATGTGACCCAGGGTGTGGCCGCCGGTGTCCAGCACGTCGAACCGGGTCTGGCCCAGCATGACGACATCGCCGTCCTTGAGCGCGCGATCCAGAGGGGCGATGCGCGTCACTTCGGCCGGTCCAGCGATCGTTGCGCCCGTGGCCGCTTTCAGCGCTTCGTTGCCGCCGGCGTGGTCGGGATGCCAGTGGGTGTTGAGGATCAGACTCAGGGTCCAGCCGCGTTGGTCCAACTGCCCCAGGATCGCCTCGGCGTCGGGCGTGTCGATCGTCGCGACCTGACCGCTGGCTTCGTCGCGGACCAAAAAGCCGTAGTTGTCGGACAGGCACGGGAACTGATGGACGATGGCGGGCATGGCGCTAGCTCTATCGCCACGACGCGGGCGCGAATACAAGGATGGTCTCCAAGCTCGGGAGACACAATGCGTCGCGACGTCCTCGATCTCAGAGCCTTCTACGCCGCCCCCTTGGGGCGCGCGGCCCGGACCATGCTGACACGCAAGGTCGAGGAAGCCTGGGGCGACACCCGGGGCCTGGACGTGCTGGGTCTGGGTTACGCCACGCCTTTCCTGGACGCCGCCCGCGCCAATGCTCGCCGCGTCGTCGCGGTCATGCCCGCGCAACAGGGCGTCGAGGTCTGGCCGCACGGCGGCCGTAACCAGGCCTGCCTGGTCGAGGAGACGGCGCTGCCGTTGCCGAACGCTCTGTTCGACCGCGTGCTGGCCGTCCACGCCCTGGAGGAAGCCGACGACCCCGCTGCTTTGCTGGCCGAGATCGGGCGTGTGATGGCGCCGACCGGCCGCCTGATCGTTGCGGTCTCGTCCCGCGATGGCGTCTGGGCGGGGGCGGAGGGCACGCCCTTCGGTCACGGTCGCCCCTATAGCCGGGTCCAGCTGGAAAGTCTGATCCGCGAGGCGGGTCTGGAGCCGGCGGGCTGGACGCGGGCGCTCTACGCGCCGCCTTTCGCCGCCATGTCGGGCTGGGCCGAGGGGTTCGAGCAGGTTGGCGCGCGCTTGTGGCCGCGGTTCGCGGGCGTGATTCTGATGGAGGCGATCAAGCAGACCTTCGCCGTGAAGCCTCAGGGGCGGAGGGCGCGGGCGCGGGTGTTCGCGCCGGGCGTTCTGCTGCCCAGTCCCGCCGGTCCCGCGCCGGTGCGCCACGGCAAGGGGCGCCCGGCGCCCGTTCATAAGGCGCCAAGCGAGCCTTGAGCGCGAACGGGCTTGGAGCCTGGCCTCCGGACGCCTAGCTTGGACTTGTAACCACTGTTCGCTCGCGGGAGCCTCGCCAATGAAGATGATCGTCGCCGTGATTAAGCCGAGCCGCCTCGATGCGGTGCTCGAAGCGGTCACCGAGGCGGGGGCGTCCGGCCTGACCGTGACCGAGGTGCGCGGCTACGGCCGCCAGAAGGGCAAGACCGAGGTCTACCGGGGCGCCGAGTACGAAGTGAAGCTGCTGCCCAAGGTAAAGCTGGAAATCGCCGTGCCGACCGACGTGCTCGAACCCGTGATCGAGGCTCTGCAGCGCACCGCCAACACCGGCAAGATCGGCGATGGCAAGGTGTTCGTGATGGACCTGGAACAGGCTCTTCGCATTCGCACCGGCGAGCGCGACGCGGCGGCCATCGCGGGCTAGTTTCGTCTTTTCCGACACGACCTCGCCTTGAAGCGGAGCCATAGCTCGGCTCCGCGCGTTGTCCAGGTTCAAGGCGTTCAAGGCGACATGGATTCTCCTTCTTCCGTTTTTGAGCCGGGCCAGACCTGCTGGCGGGTCGAGGCCGCCGATCGTGTGGCCCTCCTCATCGACAACGACGAGGCGTTCGACGCGCTCAAGCCGCTGCTGCTGTCGGCCCGCAAGTCGATCTGGATCCTGGCTTGGGTGTTCGACCCCCTCACGCGCCTTGATCCTGATCGCGTGCGCAAGAGCCGCGACCCGACTCAGGCCGACCGCATCGGTTTGATCCTGCGACGGCAGGCGGCGCTGAACCCGGCGTTGGACGTGCGGGTGCTGACCTGGGACATGCCCTTTCCGATCGCGGCCTCGCAGCTGTTCGGACCCCATCGCGGCGCGGCGTTCTTCGCCGGCTCGCGGGTCAAGTACCGCCTGGACGCCACCCTGCCGGCCAGCGCCTGCCATCACCAGAAGGCGGTGATCATCGACGGGGTAACCGCCTTGGTCAGCGGCGGCGACATCGGCGTGGATCGCTGGGACGACTGTCAGCATCTGGACAACAATCCGCTGCGCCGTCTGCCGACCGGCCGCCGCTATCCGCCACGCCACGAAGTCTCGATACTGGTGGATGGTCGCGCCGGCGAGGCGATGGCCGACCTGTTCATGGATCGCTGGCGGGTCTCGGGCGGCGATGCGATCGAGCGGCCGGTTCGGCCCGAAGTCACGCCCTGGCCCGCTCATCTGACCCCAGACCTGCGCCGCCTGCCGGTTGCGGTGGCCCGCACCTCGGCCGAGTGGCGGGGGCTGCCCGAGATCACCGAGTGCCTGCTGCTGCACCTGGCGGCGATCCGTAGCGCGCAGCGGCTGATCTATCTGGAGAACCAGTACCTGACTTCGCCGATCATCGTCGAAGCCCTGGCCGAGCGCCTTTTCGAACCGGACGGACCCGAGGTCGTGACGATCGGGCCGGCGCGCAGCCCCAGCTATTTCGATCAGATGACCATGGACAGCGCCCGGACGGCGGCGATCAACCGCCTGCGCGAGGTTGATGTCCATCAGCGCTTTTCAGCCTTCTCTGCCCATACGCCGAAGGGCGGGCCGATCATCGTCCACTCCAAGGTCACGATCATCGACGATCGCCTGCTGCGGATCGGCTCGGCGAACCTCAACAACCGCTCGATCGGCCTCGACAGTGAATGCGACCTTGCTTTCGAGGCGCGCACAGCGCTGGAGCGCCAGACGGTGCGAAGGTTCCTGGGGCGGCTGGTCGGTCACTTCATCGACCGGTCGGCGACCGAGGTGCTCGCGGCCATGGAGCGCGAAGGCAGCCTCGCGGCGGCCATCAACGCGCTGGATGTCCATGACGGACCGCCGCGTCGTCTGCAGCCGGCGCCGGCTCGCAAGCTGGGACGCATCCAGCAGTTCATCGCCGACTGGAACCTGGGTGATGCGATCGCGCCCGACGACGCCTGGCGGCCCTGGGGACGTCGCGCGCGGCTGCGGCGCGACATCGCTAAGCTTACCGCCCCGCCGCCGGCGCCTCCGGAGCGGCTACAGCCGTGATTTCCAGATCGACCACCAGCGGCAGGTGGTCCGAGGCGATCCGGGCGCGGGCGTCGTAGGGCGAGCGCACGCCGCGCGTCTCCAAGCCCTTGGTCAGAAAGACGTGGTCGATACGCATGAACGGGAAGCTGGAGGGGAAGGTCGCGGTCGCTGGCCTGGGCCAGACCGGTGACGGCGCCTGAGCGTCACGCAGCGCCGTCCGCAGCATCCGGTAGGTGGCCGAATAGGGGGTAGCGTTGAAGTCGCCCAGAACCACGCCGGGCGCGATCCAGGCGTCGGCGCCTACCCAGTCTGGGCCTAGCAGAGCCGCAGCCTGGCGCTTTTGCTCCTGGGGCACGAGGCCCAGGTGCGTATTGATGATCTGGACCTTGGTCCCGCCGACCTCGACCTCGACCCATAGCGCGCCGCGTGGTTCCAGGCCGGGCACACGGCGATAGAGCGGCAGGCCCTTGGCCTTGATTCGACGCTCAGGCAGGGCGGTCAGGATCGCGTCGCCATAGAGCTCTTCCTCCACGGCCATCGCCGGGTGGAAGTGGAAGCTCATCTTCAGCAGTTCGGCGAGGCGATGGGCCTGATCGACCCCGCGCGTGCGGGCGCGGCGGACGTCCAGCTCTTGCAGGGCCACGACGTCGGGCCGCTCGGCGGCGATCACCTCGGCCACGCGCTCGACGTCAAGCTTGCGGTCGGCGCCCACGCAGCGGTGGACGTTGTATGTCATGAGACGAAGGGTCTTCATCCGTCGAAGAGATCGCCCGAGCCCGGCGAAGGTTCCCCGATTGCGGGGCCTCCGTTGCGGCTGAGCATGAAGAGGCAGCTCTCGGCCCGCCAGTTCTCGACCGCCTTGGTCG
Source organism: Caulobacter sp. BP25 (assembly GCF_002737755.1). GTDB lineage: Bacteria > Pseudomonadota > Alphaproteobacteria > Caulobacterales > Caulobacteraceae > Caulobacter. The sequence continues at coordinate 75,568 of NZ_PEGH01000017.1, read as the reverse complement.
GGTCGATCGGCCGCGCCGCGCCCTGGCCGGCGAAGGCGGCGCAGGCGTCGACCCGCAGGTCCAGGTCCTCGATCAGGGCCATGAAGTCGGCGAGGGTGCAAAGGTGAATGTTCGGCGTCGACCACCAGGGCAGCGGCAACGCCTTCGTCTCGGGCATCCGGCCCCGGCTCAGCAGCGACCAGCGCACCCGCCAGTGGCCGAAGTTGGGGAACGAAACGATGGCCCGCTCGGCGATCCGCAGCAGCTCGTTCAGCACATGGCGCGGATTGCGCGTGGCCTGCAGGGTCTGGGACAGCACCGCGTAGTCGAAACTGCGGTCGGGGAAGTGGTCGAGGTCCTGATCGGCGTCGCCCTGCACCACCGACAGACCGCGCGCCATGCAGGCGGCGACGCCGCTGGCGCTGAGCTCCAATCCTCGGCCGTCGATCTGTTTCTCGTGGGCCAGCAGGTCCAATAGGGCGCCTTCGCCGCAGCCGACGTCCAGCACGCGCGAGCTGGGGCGCACCAGGCGCAGGATCTCGCGGAAGTCTTCGCGGATGATGGTCACGCCAGCCCCCGATCGCGTTCGGCCGAACTCAGGAAGCCGGCCAGGGCCGAGTCCATCACCGGCTCGTCCAGCAGGAAGGCGTCATGGCCCTTGTCGCTCTCGATCTCGACGAAGGCGGCCTTGGCCCCTGCGGCGGTCAGGGCGCGGACCAGGTGGCGACTCTCGGCGGTGGGATAGAGCCAGTCGCTGGTGAAGCTCAGCACGCAGAACCGCACGTTGCGCGCCCGGGTGAAAGCCTTGGCCAGCACCCCGCCATGAGCGTCGGCGATGTCAAAATAGTCTGTGGCCCGCGTGATGTAGAGATAGCTGTTTGCGTCGAACCGATCGACGAAGCTGGCGCCCTGGTGGCGCAGATAGCTCTCGACCTGGAAGTCGGCGTCAAAGCCCCAGGACAGGCCGTCGCGCTTCAGTTCGCGGCCGAACTTGCGCTGCAGGGCCGGCTCCGAAAGATAGGTGATGTGCGCGGCCATCCGCGCCACGGCCAAGCCCTTGCCGGGCTGGACGCCGTGGTCGGCATAGGCGCCGCCGCGCCAGTCCGGGTCGGCCATGATCGCCTGACGGCCCACCTCGTGGAAGGCGATGTTCTGGGCCGAGTGGCGGGAGGCCGAGGCCAGGATCACGGCGCTGAACAGGCGCTCGGGGTAGTCGACCGCCCACTGCTGGGCCTGCATGCCGCCCATCGAGCCGCCGATCACGGCGAACAGGGTCTCGATCCCAAGCGCCTTCACCAGCATGGCCTGGGCGCGCACCATGTCGGCGATGGTGATCACCGGGAACGACAAGCCGTAGGCCTTGCCGGTCGCTGGATTGATCGAAGCCGGGCCCGTCGAGCCCATGCAGCCGCCGATCACGTTCGAGCAGATGATGAAGTGCTTCTGAGGGTCCAGCGGCTTGCCGGGACCGATCATGCGCAGCCACCAGCCGGGCTTGCCCGTGGTCGGATGGGGTGAGGCCACGAACTGGTCGCCGGTTAGCGCGTGGCAAATGAGGATCGCGTTGGACTTGTCGGCGTTGAGTTCGCCATAGGTCTGGTAGCCGATCTCCAGGCCTTCCAGAACCGCGCCGGAATCCAGTCGCAGCGGTTCGTTTTCAGGAAACCGCCAGGTTCCTCCGCCGGCGGGCGTGATCAGATCGAGCGCAGCCATGCCCGCCTTGGAGCGCTTGGCGAAGAAGGTGTCAACCGCCCGCTTCCTGACAGGCCAAGGTGCGGCTATGGAGAACGCCATGGACCGACTGATCCTGATGCGCCACGGCAAGGCCGAACGGCACGCCCACAGCGGGGGCGATTTCGAACGCGCGCTGGTCGACAGCGGCCGCGCGGACGCCGCCGTCATGGGGCGCGTTCTGGCCGAGGCCGGCGTCGCGCCGGACCTGCTGCTGGTGTCATCCGCGCGGCGCACGCGCGAAACCGCCGATCAGGTGCTCACGGCTCACGATCAAAAGGCGCGCGTCGAACACTTGCGCGACCTCTATCACGCCGATCCAGAGGACATTCTCCAGGCGTTGGACGACCACGGCGACGGCGCCGCGACGGTCATGGTGGTCGGCCACAATCCCGGCCTGCACGAACTGGCGCTGCGGCTGGCTGTCCAGGGCGGCGCCACGCCGATCCAGACCAGCAAGCTGCGCGGGCGCTTCCCGACCGCCACGGTGGTGGTTTTCGCCTGGAACGGCCAGAGCGCGCCGGTGCTGGAGCATCTCTTCTACGCCCACGAAAGCGGCGGAGCCGGCGGCGAATGACCCTGATCTACAAGATCCTCTCCCGCGCTGAGTGGGCGGCCGCCCAAACCGTCGGGCGCTTCGAAGGCTCGGCCGTCGATCTGGCCGACGGCTTCATCCACTTCTCCGGCGCCGACCAGGCCCAGGAGACCGCCGCCAAGTGGTTCCGCGGCCAGACCGATCTCGTCCTGCTGGGCGTCGAGGCGGAAGCGCTGGGTGGGGCCCTGAAGTGGGAAGCCTCGCGCGGCGGGGCCTTGTTCCCGCACCTCTACCGGCCGCTACTGGCCGACGAGGTGGTCAGCCAACGCAATCTTGATCTGGACGCCGACGGCGTGCCGCAACTGGGCGTTCTTTCCGCATGAGCCTTCACGACGTCGCCGCCCGCGCCCTCCACGCCTTCGATCCCGAGGACGCGCACGGTCTGGCCATCAAGGGGCTGAAGCTGGGACTGGGACCGCGCGACGCGGGGCCCGATGATCCGATCCTGGCCGTGCAGCTGGCGGGCCTGTCGCTGCCCAACTGCGTGGGTCTGGCCGCTGGATTCGACAAGAACGCCGAGGTTCCCGACGCCATGCTGGCCGCCGGCTTCGGCTTCGTGGAGGCGGGCACGGTGACGCCGTTGGCCCAGGCCGGCAATCCGCGCCCGCGCCTGTTCCGCCTGACCGAGGACCAGGCGGTGATCAACCGCATGGGCTTCAACAACGGCGGGCTGGAGCCGTTCGCGCGGCGCCTGTCCGCCCGCAAGGGCCGCAGGGGCGTCGTCGGCGCCAATATCGGGGCCAACAAGGACGCGATCGACCGCATCCAGGACTATGTCACGGGCCTGACGCGTCTGTGGGGTCTGTCGGACTATTTCACCGCCAACATCTCCTCGCCCAACACGCCGGGCCTGCGCGCCCTGCAGACCAAGGCGGCGCTGGAGGAACTGCTCGGCCGTCTGGCTGAGACCCGAACGAGCCTGAAGGCCCAGTCCGGCCGCGACTATCCGATCTTCCTGAAGGTCGCGCCGGATCTTGAGGACGGCGAGGTCGAGGCGATCGTCGAGACCGTCGTGGGCGCGGGCCTCGATGCGATCATCGTCAGCAACACCACCATCGCCCGCCCTGACAGCCTGACCTCGCCGCTGGCCGGAGAAGGCGGCGGCCTGTCGGGCGCGCCCCTGCTGGGGCCCTCGACCGAGGTGCTGAAGCGCTTTCACGCCGCTGCGGCGGGCCGTGTCGCGCTGATCGGCGCGGGCGGGATCGCCAGCGGCGCGGACGCCTACGCCAAGATCCGCGCCGGCGCCCAGGCCGTGCAGCTCTATTCGGCGCTGGTCTATGGCGGGCCGGGTCTCGTCGTGCGGATCAAGCGCGAGCTGGCGGCGCGCCTGCGGGCCGACGGCTTCGCGGCGGTCCAGGATGCGGTCGGCGCGGCATGACGCGTGAGCGGGCCCTGACGCTTCTGCGCCGTTTCGGGCCCTTGGCGTTGATCGTCATCCTGTTCGTCGTGGCCATCGCCAGCGGCTTGGCGGATCACATCTCGCTTGAGGAGCTGCGCGCCCGAGGCTCGGCCCTGCAGGCCTTCGCCCGGGAGAAGCCTCTGCTGTGCGCGGCGGTCTATCTGGCCATCTACGTCAGCTCCGTCGCCATCTCGCTGCCGGGCGCGCTGATCCTGTCCCTGACCGGCGGCTTTCTGTTCGGGCCCATCGGCGGCGGTTTCGCGGCCGTGAGCGGCGCCACGGGCGGCTCGACCATCACCTATCTCGTCTTCCGCACCGCGTTCGGAGACATGCTACGCAAGAAGCCCACCGCGTTCCTCTCCAAGCTTGAGGCGGGGTTCAAGGGCGACGCCTTCAACTATCTGCTGACCCTGCGCCTCATCCCCGCGTTTCCGCTACTCCTGGTCAATGTGGCGGCGGGCGTCATGAACATCCGAGTTGGCGTGTTCATGCTCGCGTCGGTGCTGGGCATGATCCCAAGCTCTTTCGTTTATGCCGGAATCGGCGCGGGGCTTGGTCATATCTTCGCCAAGAACGGACCCGTGACGCTGGAGACCCTGTTCTCCCCGCGCATCTATCTGCCCATCATTGGCATGGGCGTGCTGGCCTTTCTGCCGCCGTTGTGGCGCCATTGGCGCAAAGGGCGCGTTGCCGCGCTGTTGGACGAGAAGTAGTCGCCCCGGATGGTCGAAACGGTTTCGCCGTCAGAGACTGAGACCGCTCCGCCCCGGAAACGTTTTCCGTGGCCCGGCGGCCTGTCGGCGCGTCTGCTGCTGTTCACCGCCGTCGTGGTCGCCTTTGGCGGCCTGCTGATCCTGCCGCCGGCCCTGGCCTCCTATGAGGAGCAGTGGCTGCTGGACCGGGTGCGCGCCGGCGAGCTGGCCTCGACCATCGCCGAGTCTGATCCCGAGCTGCGGGTCAGCGACGCCGTCGCCAATCAACTGTTCGACCAAGCCGGGGCCGTGACCGTCGCCGTGCAAGTCGACGGCGCTCGGCGTCTGGTCTTGCCGCCCAAGCAACCGTTCGAGACGACGCCCTATCTCGTCGACCTGCGCCGCCAGAATCCCGGCTCCTGGCTGGCCGCGCCGTTCTTCACCCTGACCAGCCCCAAGGGCAGCATGGTCCGCGTGATGGCCGAGCCGCGCTATCGCAAGGCCGAGTTCGTCGAGGTGGTTCTGCCCGACGCGCCTCTGAAGGCCAAGCTGGTGGGTCAGCTGTGGCAGCTGGCGGGCGTGACCCTGTTCGTCGCGGGTCTCGCCGGGGTGCTCGTCTACGCCTTCCTGAATATCTTCCTCGTCCGGCCCATGCAGCGGATCACCCGGGCCATGGAGGCCTTCAGAGGTGACCCGGACGACCCCGCCGCGCGTCTTGTCCCCTCCAATCGTCGCGACGAGATCGGGCGCGCCGAGCTGGAGCTCGACCGTATGCAGGCCGACCTGCTGGCGGCCCTGGCGTCCAAGGCCCGCCTTGCCGCGCTGGGCGAGGCGGTCGCCAAGATCAATCACGACCTGCGCAACATGCTGACCAGCGCCCAGATGGCTTCGGACCGCCTGGCCGCGCTCGGCGATCCCAAGGTGGCCCAGGCCCTGCCGCGCCTGGAGCGGGCGCTCGATCGCGCCATCACCCTGGCCTCGGACGTCATGGCCTATGGCAAGTCCAAGGAGCCCGCGCCGGTGGCGCGGCCGACCCCGCTGCGACCCGCGCTGGATATGGCCGCCGAAGACGCGGGCCTGTCCGCCCAGGGCGTGGCGCTGGAGACCGTGGTCGATCCGCGCGAGCAGGTTCTGGCCGATCCGGATCAGCTGCATCGCATCCTGACAAACCTGCTGCGCAACGCCCGCGAGGCGATCGAGGGCGCGCCCGACCGGGGCGGCAAGGGCAAGGTGTTCGTCGAGCTGCGCCGCGTCGACGGCGGCAGCGTCCTGCGCCTCTCGGACGATGGCCCTGGGGTGCCCGAGCGCGCGCGGACCAACCTGTTCCAGCCGTTCGTGGGCTCGGCCCGTCGCGGCGGCACGGGCCTGGGCCTTGCCATCGCGCGCGAGCTGGCCCAGGGCCATGGCGGCGATCTGATCCTGGTTGAAACCGGACCGGGCGGTTCGGTGTTCGATCTGACGCTGGCCGGCGTTCCCGAGCCTCTGCCCGAGCCGGGCGGCCGCGCCGATACAGCTGCGGGATAGGAGAGCTGCGATGACGACCACTTGGACCATCGCGGTGAAGCTCGGCGCCTCTCCGGATCTGGCGCCCATGTACGAGATCACCGTCGAGGCCCCGGACGCCCCGACCGCTCTGCGGCGCGTAGCGGCCATGGTCGCCGTGCAGGAGGCCGCCGACGCCGACCTGCTGATCGACGGTCAAGAAGAGGTCTTTTCCCGCGCCGAGGTTGAGGCGGGCCTGGAAGAGCACCAGGCCCGCACCTGAGGCCAGCGCGATAGCGGAAAGTGGACGCCGGTTTCGGCGGCCATCGCGCGTCCCCAAAAGGACCTGGGCTAGAGGCCCTTGGCCACGCCCTCGCGGCGGGGGTCCGCGCCGCCTTCCAGCAGGCCGCCCGGACGCACGATCACGCCCTGCAGGCCCGAGCCTTCGATCTGCCCGACCTTGACGTTGACGCCGCGCGTATTCAGCGCCGCCAACATATCGGGACCAAACAGATCAGCGTCGCCCGAATAGGTTTCACCCCGGGCCACGACGTTCGGCAGCGAGACCGCCTGCTGCATGTTCAGGCCCCAGTAGAACACGCCGACCATGGCCTTCAGATTGTAGGACAGGATGGCGTTGCCGCCCGGCGAGCCGACGGCGGCCAGGAACTTGCCCTTCTTGTCCAGAACGATGATCGGAGCCATCGACGAGCGCGGCCGCTTGCCGCTGGCGATGGCGTTGGCCGCCGGAGCGCCGTCCTTTTCGGTCGGCGAGAACGAGAAGTCGGTCAGCTGGTTGTTCAAGAACAGACCGCCGACCATCCGGCCATTGCCGAAAATGCTCTCGACCGTGGTGGTCATCGAGACCACGTTGCCCTGCGGATCGACGACAACGAAGTGGGTGGTGCCGCCCGGTTCATGGGTCTTGTCAGTCCCGACCTTGGGCGCGCCCTTGGGGTAGCCGAACGGCGGCGCGGCGCCGGCGGTCGGCGTGATCAGCTTGGCGCGCTCGGCCACGTACTTGGGATCAAGTAGGCCGTCGACCGGCACCTTCACGAAGTCCGGATCGCCGACATAGCGATCGCGGTCGGCGTACATCACGCGCTCGGCCTGGGCCAGCAGCGTCCAGGCGACGGGATCGGTCGGGCCGCGCTTGCCGATGTCGGTGTGCTCCAGCATCCGCAGGGCCTGGATCACGGCCAGGCCGCTAGATTGCGGGTTGGGGACGCAGACGGTGTAGACCTTCCAGGGGCGGCACAAGGCTGGCGCAGAGCGGGGCTTATAGCTCTTGAGGTCTTCCAGGGTGAGGCTGCTGGGCAGGTCGCCATCGCGCACACGGTCGACGATCGCTTGGGCGATTGGTCCATCCAGCAGGGCTGACGGGCCTTCGGCCGCGATCTTGCGGACCGTTTCGGCATAGGCCGGGTTCTTCAGGACGTCGCCAGCCTGGTAGCGGGCCCCGTCGGGTTTGGTGAAGTACTTCACCGCGTCGGGCTGCGAGGCCTGCGGCGCGCGAGGGCTGCTGATCATGCCCGCCAGGCGCGGACTGACCACGAAGCCCTCGTCGGCCAGTTTCTCGGCGTCTTTGAACAGCGTGTTCCAGGCGACCTTGCCGTGCTCCTTTTGGGCCATGGACAGCATGGCTACCACGCCCGGAACGCCGGTCGAGCGGCCGGACAGCAGCACCTTCACGAACGGCAACGGCTTCCCATCCTGCCCCAGGAACATGTCCGGGCTGGCGGCGCTGGGCGCCTTCTCACGGCCGTCATAGGCGGTCACCTTGCCGGTCTTGGCGTCGTAGAAGACCAGGAACGCGCCGCCCCCCAGGCCCGAACTCTGCGGTTCGACAAGGCCGAGCACCGCCTGGATCGCCACCGCCGCGTCTACCGCGCTGCCGCCATCGCGCAGCACCCGCAGGCCAGCCTCCACCGCTAGCGGATTTGCGGCCGCGACCATGCCCTTGGAGATGGGAGACGTCGCCGCCGGCCTGGGCGTCGGCATGCCCAGCGCGATGGACTCCGCCTGGGCGGCCATCGGCGCGAAGGTCAGTTGAAGTGCGGCGGTAAGGGCGAGCAGGGAAGCGAAGCGACGCATACGGATCCTCAGGCAGACAAAGAGGGACGACCTGCCCGCCGCCCCGGAGACCTCCATGGACACCAAGGACGAGGCGCTGTCACGCCCAGATAAGCTGCAGGACGCTTCTGGGATCTTGCTTTGAGCGCCTTGAGGGCAGCGCTCGCCGCAGACCGAACGCCGTTGCGCCAACTTTTCGAAATTATCCTGAAAACCGGGCTTGCTTCCCCGGAGCGGCTGGGCTATCTCCCCCGCCTCGCCGCAAGGCAGTGCGCGCCCGTAGCTCAGCTGGATAGAGCATCAGACTACGAATCTGAGGGTCGGACGTTCGAATCGTTCCGGGCGCGCCATTTTCTCCCAGGCTCAAATTGCTTCTTGCCTCGCCTTTGCTGGCGAGGCGTCGAGCGCTAGCGCTCAACCCGGCGGCATGCGGCCGCGGCGGTGGAATCCTTTTAACGCCGCGCTCGCGCTCATGGTTTAATAGCGTGGTCATGAACCCGCTTGCCGCCACGATGCTGGTCCCGGAAATCCTGCTCGTCGAGGACGACGTCGAACTCCGTCGCGAGATGGCGACCTATCTGCGCGACAACGACCACCTGGTGCATGAGGCTGGCGACGCGGCCAGCGCGCGGCGGATCATGGCCGAGCGCGCGATTCAGGTCGCGGTGCTGGACATCAACCTGCCCGGAGAGGACGGCCTTTCCCTGTGCCGCTCTCTGGCTGGCGATGGCGGTCCGGCGATCCTGATGCTGACCGCGCTGGGCGATCCCATCGACCGCATCCTTGGTCTTGAGCTCGGCGCCGACGACTATGTCGTCAAGCCGATCATGCCCCGGGAGCTGTTGGCGCGCGTGAAGGCCATGCTGCGGCGCAGGCCGGCCGGCCCCGCGGCGCGCAAGACCAACATCTACCGGTTCGCCGATTTTCGCCTGGATCTCGCCGCTCGCCACTTGCGGGCGCCCAACGGCGCGGTGCTTTTGCTGACGCGAAGCGAGTTGGCGATCCTCGCCGCCCTGCTGGAGCGCGACCGTCAGGTCGTGCCGCGCGATGAATTGATCGCCCTGCTGCGCGGCGACGAGACCGAGGAGGTCGGCAGGGCCGTCGACCTTCACATCAGTCGGCTTCGTCGCAAGATCCAGGACCAGACCGATCGGGAACTGATCCGCACCTATCGAGGGGTAGGCTACATGCTCGACGCCAAGGTGATTGCCGAATGATCCCCGCCGTCGCTCGCCGCCGCCTGGGGCCGCCCCTGTGGGTGCGTATCCTCGCGGTCGTCGTCGGGGCCTTGGTGGCGGCTCAGCTTGTCACCCTGGCGCTTACCGTCTTCTTCCCGCCGGCGCCGCCCAGCCAGTACAGCCTGTCCGACATCGAAGCGGCCTTGAGAGGCCGAGAGACGCGTCACGATCGCGAGCGCCCGCTGGTGCGCACGCTGGAAGCCGCGCCGCCCAGCCTTGACAGTCCAGGTTGGGTGGTCTCGCCGACCGCCACACGCGACCTGGCCAAGCTGGTTGGCGCGCCGGAGAGTGATGTCCGCCTGTTGTTCTATGCGCCGCCGCCGTTGGCCGGCGCGCCGATTGCGCCGCCGCCCCTTCGCGAGGCCCGTAGCGAGGCCAGTCAAGGCTATGTCTTGGCCGGCATGGTCCCGCCCGGAGGTGGAATGGCGCGTCCGCGGTTCCCCGGCGGCGCGCCTGTGGGGGCGTTCCCCGGTGGGCGTTTCCCCGCTGGGGCCTTTGCTAACAGGGCCTCGCCTGTTGCGCCTGCGTCCGGCTTCCGTGGCGCTGCCGCTTCCGCCAGCGGCAGGCCATTCGCGCGAGGAGCGGACCTGGGCGAGGCGATGCGACGCTCGGCGAACTGGCCAGGGGCATCTGCCCCGAGCATGGCTGATGGCCCATCCTACGGCCTCCCAGGCCGCCCCATTCCGGGCGCGGGAGCCTTGCGGCAGCGTCTCCCCGCGCTGTCTGGCCGTCCCTCGCCTTCCGACATGGCCTCGCTCCCCGCGTTCGGAGCCCGCCCTGACCTTGCCGCGCGTCCTCCCCGCGGCCCGATCATCCGCACCCCACTAGACGCGGCGGTGTTCGGCGTCCGCTTTTCGACCCAGATCCTACCGGTCGCCGAGACGCCGCGCGTGACGCAAAGCCCACCCGAGCCCACGGCTTCCGTGGAACTGGCTCGTACGGAGCCGCTCAAGGCTCTGCCCGCCGATGTGGAACCCATCGCTCCACCCAAGACGGAGCGAATTTTACCTACTCCGAGTTTGGCGCTTAGTCCGACGCCCGCCGCGCCCAAGGTCGAGGACGTTTCGACCGGCCGCACCCTCAGCGCGCCCGTCAGCCGTTTCGGCTTCGCGACGCCTTCCTACGTCGAGGGCGAGTTCGTGGCCGCCCTGAAGCAGTCCGACGGGCGATGGGCGACGGTGCGTCCGCAGCCGGAAGGTTTCCCCAACAGCTGGCAGCGTCGCATCATGCTGTGGTTCGGCCTCTCGGTCGCTCTGATCACACCCCTCGCTCTGCTGCTCGCCAAGCGCCTGGCCGCGCCGCTGAAGGCGTTCGCCGATTCGGCCGAGCGCTTGGGGCGCGAGCCCTCGGCGGATCTGGCGCCGCTGACCGGCCCTGCCGAGATCGGCGTTGCGGCCGAGGCGTTCAATCAGATGCAGCGGCGGATTAAGCGCTATGTCGATGATCGCACCGGCATGGTGCGAGCTATTTCCCACGACCTGCGGACCCCTCTGGCGCGGATGCGCTTCAAGCTGGAGCGCGCCCCGCCCTCGTTGCGCGCGGCGATCGGGCGAGACATGGACCAGATGGAGCAGATGATCGCCTCGGTCCTCAGCTTCATGCGTGACGAAATGGAGGGACACGAGCGGCAGGTGGTCGACCTGCGCTCCCTACTGGAGGTGGTGGTCGACGACGCCACCGGTCCAGTCACGCTAGAGCCGGGCCCGGCCGTGCTGGTCGAGATCGACGTGGTGGCTATCCAGCGGGTGATGGAGAACCTGATCGACAACGCCGTGAAGTACGGGTTCGAGGCCAGGCTGAAGCTGGAGACGTTCGCGGGCGAGGCCTGCGTGACCGTCCGCGACTCCGGGCCGGGCATCCCGCCGGAGGAACTGGAAGATGTGTTCAAGGCCTATCATCGTGGCACGCAAGCCCTCGCCTCCGGCAAGGCGGGGGTCGGGCTGGGTCTTGTGGTGTCCCGCTCGACCGTGCGGGCGCATGGCGGCGAGCTGACCTTGCGCCCCGGATCGCCGGGACTGATCGCGGAGATCCGGTTGCCTGGCGCCCGAACGGTGGAAGCGGCCGCCTGACCGACGGCCTCAGTCGCCGGCCAAGCTCTCGACCGCCACGGTCAGCAGATAGCCTTGGCCGCGCACCGTCCGGATCAGGTCCGCGCCGCCCTGAACGCGAGCCAACTTGGCGCGCAGGCGGCTGACGATCACGTTGATCTGGGGTGAGCTGTCACGACGCTCACCGGTGACTGGATTCTGCGAGAGACGGGCGCGGGGCACGATCTGTTGCGGGCTAGAGACCAGCGCCCTCAGCAGGTTGAACTCGCCCGACGACAGCTCGATGGGGCGGCCATAGGGATCGAACAGCTGGCGCGTCACCACGTTCAGGCGCCATCCCTCAAAGCGGTAGACATTGGCGTGGTCGTCGTCGGGATTGGGGCGCATGCTGGCCTGGCGGCGGCGCAGGACGGCGCGGATCCGCGCGAGGAGTTCGCGAGAGCGATAGGGCTTGGCCACATAGTCATCGGCGCCGATCTCAAGGCCCACCACCACGTCGCTTTCCTCGGCCATGGCGCTGACCACGATGACACCGGGGGCGGGGTTCTGGTTGCGCAGACGGTTGCAGACCGAGAAGCCGCCCTCGCCCGGTAGCATGATGTCTAGAACGACCGCGTCCACCGCCGTGGTCGTCAGGATGCGGTCCATCTGTTGGCCGGATGAGGCCGTGACGACCTCATACTCATGGCGGGAAAGCAGGTCGCACATGTACGACCGCGCTTCGAGATCGGCATCGAGGAGAAGGATTCTTTGTTGCACGCCACACGCTCCTGGGTCCGAGAACCCTTGAAGCTGTACCGGCGGCTAGCGGCGGAAATACCTTCGCAGTGTATTGAAACAATCGCAATTAAGGCGGCTTTGTGGCCTAATTTTGCAAGCCTTAGAACATCGCTCGGCCCGAGAATCGCAGATAGTACCGGTTCTGCTTCTTGGCCGCCTCGGCCCCGCCTTCCAGCGCCACGTACGACATGGTCGAGCCCGCGCGGATGGCGAAGCCCAGGGTCGCCGCGCCCTGCTTGTCGGCGGTCGAGGTCAGGGTGAAGGATTCTCCCCCCCGGAAGCGCGCCACGGTGTCGCCGATGTCGCCCGCCAGGGTCTGGCGATAGCCGACGCGGATCTCCGGACGCCACCACACGGTCTTGCCGAATTGGGCTCCAAACACGATTCCGGCGTCGCCGCTGAGATTGCTGAAGCTGCGCGCGTCGCGGATCAGGTCGAAGCCATCGCCCCCGCCCGTTTCGCTGCGCTTGCCTTCTGTGAAATAGAGGTAGTCGAGGCGTGCTTCCGGCCGAATGAAATAGCGCCCCACGGTCTGTTCGTAGGCCATGCCGGCGAAGGCGTTGGCGGTGGCGCCGTTCCAGTGGGCGACGCTGGTGGCCGAGGCGTCGGCCTCGCCGTCCGCGTCGACATCCTCGCTGTAGAAGCTGCGATCGCCGGTGAGCCAGCCATAGCCGGCGCCGCCGCCGAGATTGAAGCGCCAGCCGCCGATCGAGCGCCGCCAGTAGACCCCGGCCTGGATCAAGGCGTTGGTCGTATGCTCGCCGACCTTGGCGGTGGTGTCGTGTTCCTCGATGCTGACCGCGGCCAGGGTCACCCCCAGGGCGCCGCCCGCATCGCCCATGGCCTCGTAGCCCGCCACGAAGCCTAGGGCCTGGGTTTCAGAACCCTGATCCTCGCCGTCCTCTCGGCGGATCAGGGTGCTGATCTGCTGCACCCAGACGCTGTCTGGTCCGTAGCGATCGTCCAGGTCGGGGCGGATCATGGTCGCTGCCGAGATCTGCTGGTTCACAGCCTGCAGCGCCGAGAACATCCCCAGGCCCTGATCCGGCAGCATCTGGTTGTAGAGATTGTAGAAGCCGTCCTTGGTGTTCTGGTTCAGGAAGGCGCTGGCGATGTCGTCGTTCTTGGATAGGGCCGTGAACACCGCGTCATAGGCCGAGGCCTGGTTGCGGGTCATGCCCGCTTCCGAGGCCGTGCGTCGTCGCACGTCGATGTCGATGCTGTTCCCGGACTGATAGGCCTTGGCGACATAGAGGTAGGGTGCGTCGCCCAGGAGGTCCTGGCTGATGTCGCCCGCGGTCAGGGTCCCGGCCGTGATCACCTCGAAGGTCGAGGCCGTGGTCAGCAGATTGTTGAACACCAAGCCCAGATTGGCGCCGGAGGCGATGGTGGCGGTGTCCGCCACTAGCCGGGTGGCCGTTCCCGCCGCGGGATCGACGCTGAAGATCAGCTTGCTGTCGGCGCCTAGAGTCAGATTGCTGACCTTGAGGTCCTCGGTGTTGAGCAGGCCCAGCGTGCCGGACCCGATGCTGATGTCCAGCCGCCCGTCGGAGTCCGACAGCGTGGTCAGCACATAGCCGCCGCCGTCGATCGTCAGGCTGTCGGCGCCGTTCCCGAAAGAGATTTCGCCGATCACTGTGCCGTTCAGGATGTTCAGCTGGTCGTCGCCCGAGCCGAGCAGGATCTTGCCAAGGATCGCGGGCTCGTCGGCGTCGTCGACCCCGTCGCCGTCCGTGTCGGTGTCGTCCACGTCGTCATCGCCGTCGTCGCCGTCGTCGACGCCGGTCTGGGTGATGGTCACGCCGGTCGTGTTCTTGGAGACGTCGATGGCGATGGCCTTGCCCGTCACCGTCTCGTCGCTGGCGTCGTCATTGTCGTCGTCGGTGTCGTAGTCGTCGTCGGTGGCGGTGACATAGGCGGCGATCGTGCGCGTGTTGTTGATCGTGCTCAGCGTCCCGGAGTTATCGAGGATCGCGTACGAGGTCCCTTTCTCGCCCAGGACTGAGGCGGTGATCACACCGTCGTTGTTCAGCGTGCTGACCTGGGCGCCAGAGTCAATCACCAGAGCCCGTGTCGAGAAATCACCTTCCGACGTGGTATAGGCGCTGATCGTCCCCGCATTCCAGATCGTGTCGGCGATCGCGCCGGACTTCAGATGAAGGCCGTTGGTCTGAGCTTCGTAGCCCGAAGCGGAGACCGTGCCCGTGATGCGAATGCCGCCGGTGATCAGGGTTTGGTAGTCTGCGTCCCCGCCGATCTGCACGGCGGTCGTCTCGACGCCGTCATAGGGGCTGGAGGCGCTGACGGCGCCCTTGATGATCAGGCCATAGGCGTCGTCGCCCGTCCCGACCGCGCCGAGGGTCACGGTGTTGCTATCCGAGCCGACCTTCAGCGCCGGCGCGCCGCCATAAACCGAGATGGAGGCCGAGCCCTCGGAGCTGTCGGTGACGCCGTCGCCGTCCTCGTCGTCGCTGGTGTCGTCGTTGGTGTCGGTCGGGGGAACGTCGAGAAGCACGCCCCCGGAGACGTTGGCGGTGATGTTCACGCCGCCGCCGCCCTCCAGCATGTCATCCGCGTCGATCAGCGCCCGGTCGTCGGGGTCGCTATAGCGCGATGTGATACGATAGCCGGTCGAGGAGACCGAGCCTTGCAGGACGAAGGCGCCGTCGATCGCCGAGTCCACGGCGACGCCGACCGAGCCCTCGCCCAGCACGCTGGTCGAGCCTTCCAGGGTCACGTTGCCGGTGACGGGAGCGGCGATGCGAATCCCATATCCGCGATCGCCCGTAACGCTGATGGATCCGGAATGGACGAGGTTTCCGACGAGGTGCGCCTCAAGGCTTATGCCTGCGGAATCCATGCCCTCGATCGTGATCGAGCCGGAATTGGTGATCGTGCCGGTGAAGGCGTTGCTCCCGGTCAGGCGTATGCCGTAGCGGCGATAGCCCTTCGCGAAGAGGCCGTCATAGTCGCCGTCGTCGTCGCTGTCCTCGTAGTCGTAGTCCTCGGTCAGGCTGATCGAGCCGTCGCTGGTTACCGACCCCGTCTTGCCGCCGATGACAAGCACGCCCACGGAATCGTCCACGCCCACGCTGGCCAGGCCGCCGTTGATCGTGACGGTGTTGTCGCTGTCCAAGGTAACGATCGGGCCGGACGTGCTGAGTGTGATGACGCCGT
This sequence comes from Caulobacter sp. BP25, assembly GCF_002737755.1. Classification (GTDB taxonomy): domain Bacteria; phylum Pseudomonadota; class Alphaproteobacteria; order Caulobacterales; family Caulobacteraceae; genus Caulobacter. The sequence continues at coordinate 60,374 of NZ_PEGH01000017.1, read as the reverse complement.
CCTCGGTGACCTTCACGTCATCGGCCGCGCCGCCGTTGGGGCTAGCGGTGGTGATCGCGGTCGTCCGGGAGCTGCTGGTGACTTGCACTTCGGCCAGGGCGTCGCCCGCGGCGAGCAGCATCGGCGCGGCGGCCGCCGTGACGATCAGAAACTTGTGCGACATGAAGGACCTTCGAGGGACTATCCCCCCGAGCCCTAACCGCTGGCCTTGACCGCTCCATGGCCGGGTTGTTTCCGGCGCGCCGCGCTCCGCAATATGGCGTAGCCGGTCGTTACTCCGCGCAAGACTAGTCCGTTTTGCGTCCTATCGCGGCGTCCATGATGGCGTCGGTCAGGCCCGGGTCCAAGAGCGCGTCATCGCGCTTGGCGCCGTCTTCCGGGGCGACGTCTTCCAGGGCGTCGGCCAACAAGGCGACGGCCTCGTCGGAAGCGGCGAGCAACGCTACCGCTTCGTCGCCGTCGGGCCAGCGCCCGATATCAGCGCCCAGCGCCGACAGCCGTTGACGGAAAACCGAAAGATCCATGAGGGCCAAGGCTCTTCTGCCTTTGAATGAGGAGGCGCAACGCTTGCTTACCCCGCTTGAGGAGCGAGCGCACGGCCTGTTCCGTGGTGTCGAGGACGCCCGCTATTCTGGCTACGTCCAGGTCTTCGAAGTAGTAGAGCGTCAGCGCCTGGCGCTGGCTGGCGGGCAGGCGCTGCAGGCAGTCGCGAAGAGAGCGGGCGCTCTCGCGACGCTCCAGGGTCTGCTGCTGGTCCTCGACCGGCGCCGAGGGCGCGGCGTCGGCCAGCCTGGTGATGACGTCGGCCGGCTCCGGCGTGGCCCGGCGACTGCGATAGCGGTCAATAGCCTTGTTGACGGCGATGCGGTGCAGCCAGGTCGTGAAGCGGGCCTCCGGAGTCCAGTGCTCCTTGGCGCGCCAGGCGGCGACAAAAGCCTCTTGCGCGATGTCCTCGGCCTCATGGGCGTCTCCCAAGATGCTGAGCGCAAGTCGTCGCACCACGCGGGCGTGCCGATCCACCAGCACCCGAAAGGCGCGCTCGTCGCCGCTGCGGGCCGCCTCGAAAAGAGCTTCGTCCGACAAGTCCTGACGGGCTTCTTCGCTCAGGTTGCTCGTTTGCTTGAACATATTCGTGGGCCGTTCCGCGATTTTTGTCGCTATCGGCCAAGCAATCGACGTGCCAGTTACAAATAGTCATCTAAGATATTCAATGATATATTACGTTATTGAATTTCGGATATATCAATCAACTTTTCGAAACTCTTTGCACAGTGGCTGCAACAAATTCAGGGCCCTTTGATGTGACGCGGCTTTTTTCGCGCCGGTTTCATTCCGATTAAGCAAATTCAGCAACCCTAGGTAATATTGCCGCAGCCGCGTTCCATCTCCGCCTACTGCGGAAAAATTCAGGGTTGTTGCAAGAACGGTGAGTATCTGAACAGCCTTGGCCAGGTGTGCGCACATCTGGTCGAGCTTATTCTGCTCATGGGCATATTTTGCCGACGATATCGCGCGATAGAGTTCCTCGTGGACGGCTATGAGGACATCGCGAGGATTTTGGTTGAGCTGCCTGGAGGCCTTGTAGGCCTGGATGGCTTGATGGCTATTCATCGCTGTCACTTGAGCTACCTAGGATGGATTTGATCTGCTCTTGTAGAATCTGAGCGGCGTAGAGTTCTTGTTCCATGGCCGAGTACTTCGCGATCAGCCTGGTCCGGTAGGTTTCGGCGTCGTCGCGGATCTTGGTCGACTTATCCGAGAGCGTGGTGTTGGCCTCGCTGAGCCGCTCGATCTCGCCCTGAAGCAGGCCTGTCGATGCATTGGCGTACGCATCGAGCTGCGTGGTGATGAGGTCAGCGAAGCCTTGGGTCAGCTTGACGTCGATCGAAACGCTCTCATCAGCGACCAAGGCGAAGGAAAGGCCCTCGTAGATCGTTCCGCTGACACCAACGATGCGGCTGCCCGAGACGGTGAAAAGGCCGCTTTGGCCATCGACGGTCACCTCGCTGATCGCGCCGTCCGCCACCGTCACGTCCAGGGTGAAGTCCAGCGATGCGGTACTGGTGTTCTTCAGCAGCTTCAGAGCGCTGTCGCTGGTCGTGAACTGACTCTCGAAGAAGCCGCGCAGGCTGTCGAGATCGGACAGCAGCAGATTGTCCAGAGTGGTCTCGTCGGAGAGTTCTAGCTGGTTGTCGGCGTTCAGAGAGATCCCAAGCGCCGTCAGGTTCGTCACATCGTCGGCCGATCCGGCCTCGCCGCCGATGATCGACGACAGCTGCTTGGTGACGCCGCGCAGCAAGGAGTCGGCGAACAGCACGGCGTCTTCGTCCACCGTGCCGTCGGCGGCGACGGTGGAGTTGGTGTCCACGAACTCGCGCAGGGCGTTGTAAGCGTCGATGAAGTCGGTGATCGCCGTCTTGATGTCGGAGTAGTCGGCCTCGACATCCAGGGTGATGGCCTGGTCTGTGCTCGTCACCTGCAACAGCGAAATGGCCAGGCCCGGTATGGTGTCGGTCAGCTGATTGCTGTCGCTGGTGATCGTCACGCCGTCGATGGTGGCGATGGCGGGCTGGGCGACCTGAAGGACATTGGCGAAGTCGCCGTCCTCGTTCACCAGGCCAATCGCGGCGGCCGCGCCGCTGATGTCGGAAAGCTCGATGTCGACATTGGTGTCGGCGGCCGACAGCACCAGCTTGTATGCGCCGCTGGACACTTTCAGCAGGGTGGCGCTGACGCCGGTCGTGTCGCTTTGTTCGTTGATGGCATCGGCCAGGTCGGAGAGCGTCATGTCGGAGGTCACGGCGATCGTCGCCGACGTCCCGCCCGCCACGCCGATCGTGAAGTCGCCGCTCGAGCCCAGCGCGGTCGAGGAAGCCATACTGTCGGAGGCGACCTTCATCGCCTTGGCCAGTTGGCTCACCGTCACCGTGTAGCTGGCCGCGACCGCGTCCGAGTCCGCGCTGACGGCGATCATATCGGTCGCGTCCGAGCCGTCCGAGGCGGTCAGATAGGCGGCCTTTTCGTCGAACGCGTTGCCCGTGCTCGTTGATAGGCTGCTGTAGACCGTCGACTTCAGGGATGACATCGCGCTGGTGACGTCGTCGAGCAGCGACTGCAGGCTCTGATAGGCGCTGATCTTGGTCGTGTTCGCGGTGACCTTCGCGTCGAGCGTATCGGCGCGCGCGGTCTTCTGGCTCACCGCTGCCTCGATCAAGGAGTCGGTGTCCAGGCCCGAGATGGTGCCGGTGAGGTATGTGGTCGACCCGCTGGTCGACACCGTGCTCGTGGTGGTCATGGGTCCGCCAAAGGTGCGGCGGGAGGGCGGTTAAGCCCTCCCGCCAGTTGTCGAGCCGACTACTGCAGCAGCTTCAGAAGCGACTGGCTCATCGAGTTGGCCTGCGAGAGGGCCGAAATCGCGGCGCTGGTCAGCGTCTGATAGTTGGTGAAGTTGGTCTGCTCCGCCGCGATGTCGACGCCCGTGATGGCCGTTTCGGCCGACTCCAGGTTCTCCAGCGAGGTGCTGATAACGTCGCCCCGGAACTCGAACCGCGACAGGCTGGCGCCGACGTCGGCCCGCATTTCCGAGACCAGGGTGATGGCCGCGTCGATCTCATCCATCGCCGCCTTAGCGGTGGTGGAGTTGGTGATCGCGGTCGTCGTCAGGCCCAGGGCGGTGGTGTCGGCGCCGTCCAGCGTCACCGTGATGACGTCGGTGCTCGTGGTGCCGACCATGAAGTCGACGCCCGTCGAATAGCCGCTCGCGCCATCCAACAGAGCCACGCCGTTGAACGTGGTGGTCGTGGCGATGTCGTCGATTTCCTCGATCAGCTGCGCGTATTCCGCAGTGATGTAGGAAAGGTCGTCGGTGCTGGAGCTACCCGATTGCGCCTGGGCCGTCAGCGCGTTCATCCGGGTGAGGATGTCGGCGATGTTGGACAGGGCGCCGTCGGCGGTGTTCAGCACCGAGGTTCCGCTCGTGACGTTCGTGGCGGCCTGGTTCAGCGCCGAGATGTCCGCGTTCATGGAGGTGGCGATGGCGAGGCCGGAGGCGTCGTCCTTCGCGCTCACGATACGCGAGCCGCTCGACAGCTTGGCCAGGGATTCGCTCTGCGCCGCCGAATTGTTGTTCAGGTAGCGCAGGGCGGTGTTGGCCGCCGTATTGCTCGAGATAACAGGCATTTTCTAATCCGCTTCTCTTCGTAAACCGGGCGGGGAAAGTCCCGATCGGGAAGCGTCGCCAACGGTTCTTCGCGGACGGGCTTCACGGATTGAACGGCGCTGGCCGTCCGGATGGGGCGGTGTTTTTTCGCCTGCGAATTTTTCGAAAATTTCCGCGCCCCATCCGACGGGGAGCCTCCGTTCAAAAGGTCATCGGCGCCGGCAGGGCGTCGCACCTCTGGAACCCTCGAGGCCCCTGATGACCGCCGTCACCTCCACGACCAGCGCCGCGACGACGACCAGCACGACGTCGTCCTCGTCGAGCTCGCTGAAGCTGGGCACGACCGATTTCCTGAAGCTGCTGATGACCCAGCTGGAGAACCAGAACCCGTTGGATCCCAGTGATCCCACCGAGTTCACCAGCCAGCTGGCGACCTATTCTCAGCTCGAGCAGCAGATCAGCATGAACGACACGCTGACGACCATGTCGGACACGATGTCGAACGTGCTGACCCAGGTCTCGCTGCTGGCCTCGGAGAGCTGATCCATGTCGCTCTCAGCCGCTCTTTCCACCGCCGTCTCGGGTCTCACCGCCCAGAGCCGCGCCCTCTCGGCCATCTCCGAGAACATCGCCAACTCGTCGACCACGGCCTACAAGACCACCGATGTCTACTTCCAGGCCCTGGTCAGCGGCGGGAGCGGCTCGTCCACCTCGACCAGCGCGGTCACCGCCAAGTCCAGCCAGGCCATGTCGGTCCAGGGCACGGTGACCTCGACCAGCGTCGCCACCAATGTCGCCATTCAGGACGCCGGCTTCTTCGTCGTTACGAGCGAACCGGGCGCCGCAGCCTCGGAGGACATGTACACCCGCAACGGCAGCTTCGAGACCAATGCCGACGGCTATCTGATCAACACCGAAGGCTTCTACCTGATGGGGTGGCCGACGGACGCCGACGGTAATGTGCTGGCGTCGAACACCAATGACCTGACCGGGCTCTCGGCCATCAACCTGTCCTCGATCGGCGGCACTGCCAAGGCGACCACCGAGATCGAGATGAGCGCCAACGTCCCGGCCGACGCGGCCGTTCTCGATGAACTCACGACCAGCATGCAGATGATCGACTCGCTGGGCGTGAGCCACACGGTCGGCCAGACCTGGACCAAGACCGACGACAACACCTGGACGTTGGAATTGTCGGATCCCGTGCTGACCTCCGATGGGACGACCAAGTCGGGTGATATGACCGTCGGCGGGCCTTACACGGTCACGTTTAACACCGACGGCTCGTTGGCCTCGATCTCGCCCACGCTCTCATTCACGGTTGAGAACTTCACCACCGGGGCCGCCGATAGCACGGTCTCGATGGACATCGGCGAAGTCGGCGGCACCGACGGCGTGACGCAATACGCCTCGACCTCTTCGGTCATCGGTCTTGAGGATGTCCAGACTGAACAGGACGGCGCGCTCTATGGCGAGCTTTCCGACATCGAAATCGACTCCGAAGGCTTGGTCACCGCCAACTTCGACAACGGCATCAGCCTGGCGATCTACCAGATCCCCATCGCGACCTTCAGCAATCCCAACGGCCTGACCCTCGTGTCCGGCACGACCTATGACGAGAACAGCGCCGCGGGCCAGGTCCACTTGAACCTGCCGGGCGAGGGCGGGGCGGGCACGCTGGTGGCCAGCGCGCTGGAAGGCTCGACCACCGACATCGCCACCGAGTTCAACAAGATGATCATCGCCCAGCAGGCCTATTCCGCCGCCTCGCAGGTCGTCAGCTCTGCGGGCGACATGTTTGACTCCCTGATCCAGGCCGTGCGCTAGCCATGGAGACTGTCGAGAAACTCGCCGCAAAAGCGCAAGCCTCTCGCGAGGCGAAGGGCGCCTCTCCCGTTGTCGAGACCGTGGAGGACGCCATCGCCCTGGCCCACGCCGTCGCCCAGCAGTTGGATGGGCTGACGGGGGATGCGCGTCTGCTGATGCTGTCCAACCTGGACGATGTGCGCCGCGCGCTGGACGGGCGGATGTCGCGCCTCGCCAGTGAGATGGACGCTCAGCGCGCCCAGCTCACGGCCATGAACCGCAGTCTCCGGGCCATCGACGGCTATGGCGGGCGCGGCGCGGGACGGGAGCGCTAGCGGTCATGTCGCTGACCTCGATCCTGTCCTCGGCCGGCGCGGCCCTGACGACGGCGCAGTACCAGATCGCGGTCTCGCAAACGAACGTCGCCAACGCCGACGACGCGAGCTACAGCCGCAAGACCGTCTCGACCACGGCGACGACCCAGACGCTGGCGGTGTCGACCGCGACGGTGACCCGCGCGGCGGACGCCTATCTGGCCAAGGCCGTCGACAAGACTGCCGCCGTGGATGGCCGCGACGCGGTGATCGACACCTACATGCAGTCATACGACGCCAGCCTCGGCTCGGTGGACGGCGGCGACGACGTCTCCAGTCTGCTGACCGCTTTCCAGACCGCGCTAACCAGTCTGGCCTCGTCCAGCACCACGGCGACCAAGGCCTCGGCGGTGTCGGCGGCCAGCAGCTTGGCGTCGTCGATCCAGTCGCTGTCCGACGAGATCCAGTCCCTGCGCAGCCAGGCCAATCTCCAGATCGGCGAGACCGTCGACACCATCAACAGCACCCTTGAGACCATCCAGGCGCTCAACGACCAGATCGTCAGCACGACCGCGTCCGGCGGGGACGTCAGCGATCTGGAGGATCGACGCGCCGCCGCCGTGACCACGCTGTCGTCGTTGATGGGCGTGTCGACCTACAAGACTTCGGACAACCGCGTGGTGGTCTACACCTCGGGTGGCGAGCAGTTGTTGGGCGCCTCGGTCGCCAAGCTGTCCTACGAGGCCTCCAGCAGCCTGTCGGCCAGCGCGGTCTATCCTGGTGCGATCGCGGGCGTGACGGTCAACGGCAAGGACATCACCACCTCGCTGACCGGCGGCAAGCTGGGCGGGCTGGTCTCCCTGCGCGATGACATCCTGGTCGGCGAGCAGGACGCCCTGGATCAGCTGACCTCGACCTTGATCGACCTGGTCAACACGGCCGCCAATAGCGGCTCGGCCAGCCCCCCGCCGAACAGTTTGACCAGCAGCGAGACGGTGTCGGGAACCGACGCCTTCAGCGCGACCGGGTCCGTGCGCGTGGCGGTGACCAACTCCAGCGGCGCGGTGGTGTCGACCGTCGACATTGATCTTTCGGCCTACGCCACGGTCGACGATCTGGTTGCGGGTCTGAATTCTGTCAGTGGGCTGAGCGCTTCTATTTCGAACGGCAAGTTGACGATCGCCGCGACCTCGTCGGGCAATGGCGTGGCCCTGGCCGATATCGACGCGTCGGTCGGCGGCGATGGATTTTCGGCCTATTTCGGCTTCAACGACATCTTTTCGGGTGACTCCGCGGTAGACATCGCTGTCGCCTCCGGGCTGACGACGGACCCTTCGCGATTCCCCACGGCCACGATGGATGTCTCGGGCGCGCTCGCGGTCGGTCAGATCGGCGTGGCGTCCGGCGACACGGGCGCGGCCTCCGCGATCTCGTCGGCGCTGTCGTCCTCGACCAGCTTCACGGCGGCGGGCAATCTGACGGCGGGGCAGTCCAGCCTCATCGCCTATGCGGGTTCGTTCGTCTCGACGGCGGCGACGACGATCGCCGACGCGGCGAGCCAGGCTGAGACGTCCGGAGACGCTCATGACGCGGCCGTCAGCCGCCTGGCCAATCTCACCACGGTCAATCTCGACGAGGAACTGGCCATGCTGGAGGTGTATCAGCAGGTGTATCAGGCCAACGCCCAGCTGACCTCGATCGTCCAGGAGCTCTTCGACACCCTGATCAACATGGTCAACTGAGGCGCGGCGATGATCACCCGGATCGGCACCTTCTCGCATTCTAGCGCTCTGATCGCCGCCAGCCTGCGCACCCAAGCCAAGTTGGCTGACCAGCAGACCCAGGAGGCCACCGGCTTGAAGTCGACGGCGCTCGGCGGGCTGGGCGCGGACGTGGCGTCCCTGCTGCGATTGTCGAACCAGTCGGCGCGACTGACGGCGGACAACGCGGCCGCCGAGACTGCTTCGACCTATGTGCAGTCGGCCTATGGGGCGGTTGGCGACATCGCTGACCTCGCCGACACCATCAAGTCCCAGTTGGCCGCCCAGATCAGCGGGTCCAAGTTGGACGGCGAAAGCCTGGCCTCGTACGCGCAAGGATGGCTGGATGATCTCCAGACCCAGCTCAACAGTCAGGTGGGCGGCGTCTATCTGTTCGGCGGTGAAGCCATCGACGGCGCGCCCGTCGACTTCTCGTCCGCCGACTACGATCCCAACACGGCCGGCGACACCGGCTATTATCAAGGCGCGTCGGCGACCCGAACCTTCGTCAGCGTGGACGGCTCGGAGGTCTCTCTGTCGGTCACGGCCCAGGCCTCCGGGTTCGAGCAACTGGCCAGGGCGCTTTCGATGATCATCGCCGATCCCGAAGACGCCGACACCCTGGCGTCCGCCTATGATCTGGTCGGCGAGGCCATCTCGGGTATCGGCGCGGTCCAGGAAGGGCTGGCCGTGCAGGTCGATCGGTTGTCCAGTCTGGTCAGTCGCAACGAGGCCAAGATCGACACGCTTGACGGCTTGGCCTCGGAGCTCAAGGACGCCGACCTGGCCCAGGCCGCTGTTCTGGTCACCAACTACCAGACCCAGCTTGAGGCGCTCTACTCGACGATCAGCACCCTCTCGTCCTCGAGCCTGCTCAAGTATCTGAGCTAGCCTGGTGCCCGCTATGGGCATGCTTGCATGGGTTGTGCTTCCAACGCCGGCCCTGAAGGCCTCGGTGCGCCTCCGCTTAGAACGTCAAGCCTTTCGCATTGTTGGGGCGGGCCCCTACAACAAATGGGGAGCCTCAAGTATCGCTGTTATTTAAGTTATGTGGTGCTGTGCCGCATGTGACGGAATGTCGCCGTCCAGCCTTGCCTATCTTTACCTCGATTTAAGATTGAACATCGCACTGTATCAACGTGAATATGCCTGCCTTTGTGGCGGGGATATATTTCCACATGAGCGGGGGCTTGGTGTTGGAATATTCGGAAAAGTTAGTCAGCTTTTCAGGAAGTCTGACTATCGGTGTGATCTCCGAGCGCTATTCCGCCTTGGTTGGCGCGATGGAACAAGGCGCGCCTGTCGTGATCGGCCTCGATGAGGTGACCGAAGTCGACCTGACATTCGCTCAACTTCTGGAGGCGGCGCGGCGCACGGCGGCCGACCGCGGCCAGGTGATCCGTCTGGAGAAGCCGGCCGAGGGCCCCCTTCTTCAGGTCCTGCAACGGGGCGGCTTCCTGGACCCGGAAGACGCCGACCGCGTGAACTTCTGGGTCGGGGGAAAGACACAATCATGAGCGCCATTCTCACCGTCGACGACTCGGCGAGCATCCGCGCGGCGATCAAGATCGCCTTGAGCAGCGAGGGCTACGGCGTCACCGAGGCGGCCAACGGCGCCGAAGGCCTGGAGAAGGCTTCCGCCGGCGGCTTCGACCTGATCGTCACCGATCTCAACATGCCGGTGATGGATGGCCTGACGATGATCCGCGAGCTGCGCGCTCGGCCTGCGGGCGCTGGTGTGCCAATCATCTTCCTGACCACGGAGTCCGACGCCGACGTCAAGGCCCAGGCCAAGGCGGCCGGCGCCACCGGTTGGCTGACCAAGCCCTTCGAGCCCGATCAACTGGTCCGGGTCGTCAAGAAGGTCCTCGCCAAGTGAGTGGCCTCGATCCCATCGAGACGTTCCGTCAGGAGGCCCAGGAGCTTCTGGAGCAAGTCGAGCAAGGTTTGCTCGACCTGGCGCATCGTCCGGGGGATCGGGATCTGATCGACGCGGTCTTTCGAGGCCTGCACACCCTGAAGGGGTCGGGCGCGATGTTCGGCTTCGACGCCCTGGCCGCCTTCACCCATCACTGCGAAACCGCCTTCGACCGCGTGCGCAAGGGCGAGGTTCCTGCTTCGCCGCGTCTGGTCGCCTGTGTCCTGGCCGCCCAGGACCACATGCGCGCCCTGGCGGAGGGGCGGACGGTCGAACCCGGCGTCGGCGAGGCGCTTCTGGCCGACCTGCACGCCGCCGTCGAGGGCGGCGATACGCCCGTCGCAGCGGCGGAGCCTGCCGACGCCGCCGCTCGCATCTGGAAGATACGCTTCAGCCTGCCCGCGGACGCCCTGGTCAACGGCGCCCGTCCCCTGCCGCTGCTCGACGAGCTGCGCGATCTTGGCGAATGCCGGGTCCGGGTGGTCACAGACGACGTGCCGCCGCTGGAGGACCTGATCCCGACCGAGTGCCGCCTGGCCTGGGAGGTCCTGCTGACCACCCCGCACGGCCGCGAAGCCATCGACGACGTCTTCATCTTCGTCATCGACGAGATGACCCTGGACGTCGAGGAGCTGACAGCCTCGCAGCCAGCCGAGACGATCGCGGCCCAGGACGACAAGCCCGCGTCCACGGCGCAAGCCGAAAAGCCCGCCGAGACGAACGCCGCCCAGGACACCCGCGCCGCTAAGACCGGCGGCGAGACCGTGCGCGTCCCGGCCGAGCGGCTGGACGAGATGATGGACCGCGTCGGCGAGCTGGTCATCGCCCAGTCCCGCCTGAAGCAGCTGGCCTCCTCCAGCCTCGATACCGCCCTGCGCGCCGTCGCCGAGGAGATCGAGCGCCTGGCCGCCGAGATGCGGGACACGATGATGGTCGTACGCATGGTGCCGGTGATCCAGCTGTTCGGGCGCTTCCGCCGCCTGATCCACGACCTGCAGAACGACACCGGCAAGAAGATCGACCTGCAGATCGAAGGCGAGACGACCGAGCTCGACAAGACCGTGATCGAGCGCCTGGCCGATCCGCTGGTCCACCTGGTCCGCAACGCCGCCGATCACGGCCTGGAGACTCCCGAGCAGCGCCTGGCCGCTGGCAAGCCCGAGGCGGGCCTGATCCGCCTCTCGGCGCGCCAGTCCGGGGCAGAGGTGCTGATCACCATCACCGACGACGGGCGCGGAGTGGACCGCGATCGCGTGCGAGCCAAGGCTGAGGAGAACGGCCTGATCACGCCCGGTCAGGTCCTGACCGACAACGAACTCCTGAACCTGATCTTCGCGCCCGGCTTCTCGACGGCGGCGACCATCACCAACCTATCGGGCCGCGGCGTCGGCATGGATGTTGTCAAGAAGACCATCGAGGGCCTGCGTGGCGCGCTCGACATCACCAGCAATCCCGGCGAGGGCTCGGTGGTCTCGTTGCGCATCCCCCTGACCCTGGCGATCATCGACGGTCTGCTGGTTCGCGTCGGCTCCAGCCGCTTCGTCATCCCGCTGGCCAATGTCGAGGAATGTGTCGAGCTGTCGCCGGCCCAGGACCTGCGCTCGACCGGACGCAGCCTGATAACCCTGCGCGACGAGCTGGTGCCGTTCATCCGCCTGCGCGAGCAGTTCAAGACCGGCAGCGCGCCGGATCCGCATCAGAAGATCGTCGTCGTCTCGACCGGCCAGGACCGCGTCGGCCTCGTCGTCGACCAGATCCTGGGCGACCACCAGACGGTCATCAAGCCGCTGTCCAGCTTCCATGCCGATGTCGGCGCCTTCTCGGGCGCGACGATCCTGGGCGACGGCGGCGTGGCCCTGATCCTTGACATCCCGACCCTGGTCCAGCTGGGCCAACGCCACGACGCCCAGATGCGCGTGGCGGGCTAAGGGAGAAGCGCGACATGAGCCAACCCGCCATCGAGGCCCTGACCTTCGACCTGCAAGGCGAAACCTTCGCCCTTGAGGCCAGCCTGGTCCGCGAGGTCCTGGATCTGCTACCGGAGACGCAGGTGCCGGGCGCGCCGCCGTTCGTCGGCGCCGTCATAAATTTCCGTGGACGGATTATTCCGCTCGTCGACCTGCGTTTCGCCTTCGAGATGGAGCGCGGGGACCCGACCATCGACACCCGGATCGTAGTGATCGAGCATCCGCTGGACGGCGAGCCCGCCCTCATCGGCCTGCGCGCCGACAAGGTGCACGAGGTCACTACGATCACTGAAGACACCACTGAGGACGTGCCGCGCATCGGTTTGCGCTGGCGCACCGACTTCATCCGCCGGCTGGCCCGGCGCGACGGGGACCTGATCGTGATCCCCGACCTCGACCAGATTTTCGCCGCTCGGGGTCAGTCGGCCTCGGTCACATCCCTGCATCCGCCCCAAGCCCGTTGAGCGGCCGGAGTCCTTCCATGCGTCTCACCATCAAGCTGCAACTCGCCGTCGCCTTCGGGTTCATCATCCTACTATTGGTGGCCGGCAATCTGTTCGCCCTGAACAGCCTGTCGAAGGCCAATCAGGAGATGGACGCGGTTATCCAGGGGCCAACAGCGCGTCTTCAAGCCGCGCTTGAACTCGAGGTCCACCTGCTGAACATGGTGCGGGCCGAGAAGAACATGATCATGGTCGGCTCGCCCGAAGAGGTGCGGAAGCTTGAGGCGTCCTTCGAAAAGGAACGCGAGGCGTTCGATACGCTTCTGACCAAGACCAAGGGCCTGGCGACGGCTGAAGGGCTGCCCAAGTGGGAAGCGCTGGGCGAGTCTTTCGAGCAGCTAACCGATCTGCATAGCAAGGTGGCGCAGCTGGCCCTCGCGGGCGACGACGCCGGCGCGGCCGCCCTGTCGATGGGCGAGGGACGCAGGATCGTCACCGAAGCCAACGAACGCGGGGAAGAACTGGTCAAGTTGTCGAAGTCGCAGCTCGAGGTTGCCGCAACCGCAGCCGACGACCACTTCGCCGCCACCCGCAACCTCCTGATCGGTTTGTCGGTCGTGTCGCTGCTCGCCGCAGCGGGCGCGGCGTTCTACATCGCCGCTCTGGTCAGCAAGGGCCTGACCCGGGCCACCGAAGCGGTTCGCGCTGTCGCGGATGGCGATCTAACCAAGACGGTCGAGATCGCCTCGCGCAACGAGATCGGTGATCTGCTGGGCCACGTGAACATCATGATCGAGCGCCTGCGCGGGATCGTGGGCGACGCGGTTTCAGCCTCGGAGAACGTCTCGTCGGGCAGCCAGGAACTGTCGGCCACCGCCGAGCAGATGAGCCAGGGCGTGACCGAACAGGCCGCCGCCGCCGAACAGGTCTCGGCCTCGATGGAAGAGATGGCCGCCAACATCAAGCAGAACGCCGACAACGCCAGCCAGACCGAGAAGATCGCGCGGCAGTCGGCCCAGGACGCCGAGACTTCGGGCCAGGCGGTCAACAAGGCCGTCGACGCCATGCAGACCATCGCCGAGAAGATCACCATCGTTCAGGAGATCGCCCGTCAAACCGACCTGCTGGCGCTGAACGCCGCCGTCGAGGCCGCTCGCGCGGGCGAGCATGGCCGCGGTTTCGCGGTGGTCGCTTCGGAAGTGCGCAAGCTGGCCGAACGCTCGCAGAGCGCCGCCGCCGAGATCAGCGCGGTGTCCAGCGACACGGTCAAGGCCGCCCAGACGGCCGGCGAGATGCTGATCACGCTGGTGCCGAACATTCGCAAGACCGCCGAACTGGTCTCGGAAATCAGCGCCGCCTGCCGCGAGCAGGACATCGGCTCCAGCCAGATCAACGAGGCGATCCAGCAACTGGACAAGGTCACCCAGCAGAACGCCGCCGCCTCGGAAGAGATGTCGGCGACGTCTGAGGAACTGGCCGCCCAGGCCGAGGAGCTCCAGACCTCGATCTCCTACTTCCGCACCGACAGCACGGGGCAGGGACGTCGTCCGGCGGCCCGGCCGGCCGCGCGACGTGCGTCGACGGCGGCCAAGCCCGCCGCCAAGACGTCGGCACGCAGTCCGGTCGCGGCCCAGCAGGCCCGCGCCGCCGGCTTCGCCCTGGATCTGACCAGCGGCGGGCCCGACGCTGATGACGCCGATTTCCGTGAGTACGCCTGAAGCTTAACGCCCCGACGAGGTCCTAAGAGCCTCGCCTCCCAATCATGAGGGACGTCCTATGCGGTTGACCATCAAGCTCAAGCTAGCCCTGACCTTCGGATTCCTGATCCTTCTCCTGATCGGGACCTCGTTGTTCAGCCTCAACGGACTGGCGACCGCGAACCAGGAGATGGATGCGTTGGTCGCCGGCCCGGCCGGGCGTTTGAAGGCGGCCCAGCAGCTCAATATCCGCGCGCTGGACGTGACCCGCGCCGAGAAGAGCATGCTGACCACCGATAATCCGCAGGAGATCGCCGCCCTCTCGCGACGGATCGACGAGGATCGGCGGATTTTCGACGACCTGATGGCCAAGACCCTTGATCAAGTTCCCTCCGACACCCGCTCGAGGTGGGAAGATCTCGACCACTCCTGGAAACGCTTCGAGACCGTCGATGATCGACTGCGGGAGCTGGTCCAGCAGGGGCGTCGTGACGAAGCGATAGCCCTTTCGAATGGCGAGGCTCATCGCTTGGCCGCCGAAATCGGCGAGCAGGTCGAAGCGTTGGTGGTGGCCTCCGACAAGCAACTCGAGGCGTCCGTCGCCAAGGCCGACGCCGATTTCGCTCGCCTCAGGAACATCCTGATCGGCTTGGTCGTCGCCGCGATACTGGCCGCCGCAGCCGCCGCGACCTGGATCGCGATGAACATCAGCAAGGGGCTGAAGGCCATCTCCGCTCTGGCTGAAGCCGTCGCCCAAGGCGACCTCGATCAACAGATCAAGGTCAACACCAACGACGAGATCAAGGACCTAGTCGACACAATCAACCACATGTCCTCGAACCTGAAGGACACGGCGGCGATCGCTGACCGCATCGCTGACGGCGATCTCACCATCCAAGTGAAACCTTTGTCGGACAAAGACGTCCTGGGGCTGGCGCTGGAACGGATGGTTGATCGGCTGCGAGGCATCGTGGCGGACGCGATCTCGGCCTCGGAGAACGTCTCGTCCGGCAGTCAGGAGCTCTCGGCCACCGCCGAGCAGATGAGCCAGGGCGTGACTGAACAGGCCTCAGCCTTCGAACAGGTCTCGGCCTCGATGGAAGAGATGGCCGCTAACATCAAGCAGAACGCCGACAACGCCAACCAGACCGAGAAAATCGCGCGGCAATCGGCGATCGGCGCGGAGACCTCGGGCCAAGCGGTCAGTAAGGCCGTCGTCGCCATGCAGACCATCGCCGAGAAGATCACCATCGTGCAAGAGATCGCCCGTCAGACCGACCTTCTGGCGCTGAACGCCGCCGTCGAGGCCGCTCGCGCCGGCGAGCATGGTCGCGGTTTCGCGGTGGTCGCCTCGGAAGTGCGCAAGCTGGCCGAACGCAGCCAGACGGCCGCCGCCGAAATCAGCGCGGTGTCGAGCGACACGGTCAAGGCGGCCCAGACCGCCGGCGAGATGCTGACGACGCTGGTGCCTGACATTCGCAAGACCGCCGAGCTGGTTTCGGAAATCAGCGCCGCGTGCCGCGAGCAGGATATCGGCGCCGGCCAGATCAACGAGGCGATCCAGCAACTGGACCGCGTCACCCAGCAGAACGCTTCGGCTTCGGAAGAGATGTCGGCGACGTCTGAGGAGCTGGCCGCGCAGGCCGAGGAGCTCCAGACCTCGATCGCCTACTTCCGCACTGACAGCAGCGTTCAGGCCCGTCGCGCGCCGGTCCGCCCGGCGATGAAGCGCGCCGCCCCCGCCGTCGCCAAGACGATGACGAAAGGCAAGGTTCCTGGCCGCGGACCGGTCGCGACGCAGCAGGCCCGCGCCGCGGGCTTCGCTCTGGACCTGACCAGCGGAGGCCCTGACGACGACGACAACCACTTCAAGGAGTATGTCGCGTGAGCGAAGTCTTCCTTGAGCGACAGTGCGTGACGCTGGGCCTGGGCGCCGAGGTGTTCGCCGTGCCGGTCGCTTTTGTCCGCGAAATCCTGGACTACAGCGCGCCCTCGGCCCTTCCGGAAGGTCCCGCCTATCTGTTGGGACTGACCGATGTGCGGGGCAGGGGGACGCCAACCCTGGATCTGAGGACCAAGCTGGGCCTGCCCCGCGTGCCGCCAAGCCTGGCGACGCGGATCCTCGTGCTGGACGTTCCAGTCGACGATCGCATCCTGTCCCTGGGCCTGGTCGCCGATCGGGTGATCGAGGTGGCGACCTTTGAGCCGGGCGAGATCGAGGCCGCGCCCGACATCGGGGTGCCTTGGCGCTCAGAGTACATCAAGGGCGTGGTCCGGCGCGATCAGGGCTTTGTCGTGATCTTTGACCTGCCGCGGCTGCTGACCAGCCAAGACGCCGCGCTGATCGCTCAAGCCGCCTAGACGGCGCGAGAGCGCTGGAGGGAAGAAAACACGTGTCGCAATTCCCCCTCGCGCAGGCCATGGACCCGCAGCACGATCAGCTGTCAGCGCGGAATTTCGCGCGACTGTCGGCATTCATCCACGCCTACAGCGGCATCAAGATGCCGGCCACCAAGCAGACGATGCTCGAGGGGCGGCTGCGTCGCCGGATGCGGACCTACGGCCACACCAACCTAAACGACTATTGCGAATTCCTGTTCGAGGGCGGCGGTCTCGAAGACGAGACGGTGCACCTGATCGACGTCGTCACCACCAACAAGACCGAGTTCTTTCGCGAGCCCTCCCATTTCGATTTTCTGGAGACAAAGGGACTCCCGACGCTGGCCGAGCGGCGACGCAAGCCGATCAAGATCTGGAGCGCGGCCGCCTCGATCGGCGCGGAGGCCTATACGCTGGCGATGGTCCTGGAGGACTTCGTCTCCGACCGCTCCGGTCTCGACTACGCCATTCTCGCGACGGACATCTGCACCGACGTTTTGGCCAAGGGCCTGGCCGGCCGTTATCCGGAGTCGATGATCGAGCCTGTCTCCATGGCGCGGCGTCGGCAGTATCTGATGCAGTCCAGGGATCGCGCGGCGGGCGAGGTCAGGATCCGACCCCAGCTGCGTTCCAAGGTTTCGTTTGGCCGGCTGAACCTGATGGATGGCGCCTATCCCGTCGATCGGGACATGGACATCATCTTCTGTCGCAACATCCTGATCTATTTCGACAAGCCGACCCAGGCCAAGGTGTTGACGCGGCTCTGCGACCATCTGGTCCCTGGCGGTTATCTGTTTCTCGGCCATTCTGAATCGATCGTCGGGTTGGATCTCCCCGTCCGGCAGGTCGCCAACACCGTGTTCCAGAAGCCCTAGCCGTGCCAATTGATCGAAAAGTTCGGGTCCTGATCGTCGACGACTCCGCCACCGTGCGTCAGACGCTGGCGACGGTGCTGGAATCCGATCCGCAGATCGAAGTGATTGGCGTGGCCTCCGACCCCTTCGTAGCCGCTCGCCGCATCCGGGACGAAGTGCCCGACGTCATCACCCTGGACGTCGAGATGCCGCGCATGGACGGCATCACCTTCCTGCGCAAGCTGATGGCCCAACATCCGGTGCCGGTGGTCATGTGCTCGTCTCTGGTGGAGGACGGCACGGAAACCCTGATGCAGGCGCTGGAGGCTGGCGCGGTGGACATCGTGCTGAAGCCGAAGGTCGGTGTGGCCGAGCACCTGATGGAGTCGCGGATCCGGATCTGCGACGCCGTCAAGGCTGCAGCCAGCGCTCGGGTTTCCGGCGCGCGCCGTCCGCCGGTGGCGCTTTCTCGCCAGCTTTACGAGCCAGAGCGGAAGCTGACCGCCGACGCCATGCTGCCGCCCCCGCCCAAGGCCGCGCCGGGCGGCAAGGCCATGGCCCGAACCACCGAGACCATCATCTGCATGGGCGCCTCCACCGGCGGCACAGAGGCGTTGCGCGCGGTGCTGGAAACCCTGCCGCCGGATTCACCCGGCATCGTCATTGTCCAGCACATGCCCGAGCGGTTCACCGCCTCGTTCGCCCAGCGGCTGGACGGCGTCTGCGCCGTTTCGGTCAAGGAGGCGGAGGACGGCGACACCGTGTTGCGCGGACGGGTGCTGATCGCGCCCGGTAACAAGCACACCCTGCTGGAGCGCAGTGGCGCCCGATACTACGTCTCGGTCAAGGACGGCCCGCTCGTCACGCGACACAGGCCCTCCGTGGACGTCCTTTTCCGCTCGGCCGCCCGCTCGGCCGGTTCCAACGCGGTCGGGGTGATTATGACCGGCATGGGGGATGATGGCGCGCGCGGTCTCGACGAGATGAAGCAGTCTGGCGCCTTTACGATCGCTCAGGACGAGGCGACCTCGATCGTCTTTGGCATGCCCAAGGAAGCGATCGCTCTGGGCTGCGTCGATCGCATTGTCCCGCTGCAACAGATCGCCGCCGAGATCCTGAAAGCGTCGAAGCGCTAGGCCGTCTCCAATAACCGTGAAACGGCTATTGGATCGGAAGGCCCCTAGAACAACACCTCGTCGTCGCTCTGGGCGGCGGGGGGCTGGGCGTGTGGGTTTAGCTCGGGAACCTCGCCGACCTGGTCGGCGAACGGCGCATGGACCTCGCGTTCCTGAGCCATGGTGTAGGTGCGCGACAGTCTGGCCATCAGCGGCGCCAGGACCGGCGCGAGATCGTCTATGGGGCCCTGGTCGCCCATAGCCCGCTTCAACAGGTTCAAGGCCTCGTCCAGATATCCGCCCACCTGTCGGTCGAAATCGAAACGGGCGGCGGCCTGCTTGAGCATGTCCACCACCTCGCCACCCTGATGGGCGGCGCTGGCGAGGTCTCCTTCCACCTCGTCCCCGGTCTTGCGAATGCGTTCGACGGCGTCGCGCAGCGCCTCGGCGGCGGCCGAGGCCGCGCTGGCCTGGCGCTCCAGGACCTCGCTGTCATCCATCGCCTCGTCGGACGTCGATCCGAACAGCGCCTCCAGCGCCGCCATGGTGTGGCCGGCCGAGGTTTCCAGGTGGGTGGCGTGCTGACGCAGCTCGATCGCGATGACGCCGAGGGGCTTTCCAGTCTCGCCGATGCGCGAGCACTTCAGCGTCGTGTTCATCGCCATCATCTGGACGTCGGCGCGCATGTTCTGAATCGCGGCGATCTGGGCGGCGAGGTCTCGGGCCGAGCGGGCGGCGGATCGACTGACCGTCTCGGCGGAGCGTTCGCCCGCCTCGATGTCGTCAACCAGAGCGAAGGCCTTGCCGACATTGGCCTCAAGGTCGCGCAGGAAGCTGCCTTCGCCGCCTTGGCTCTCGGCATGGTCGCGCAGGCGCAGGATCTCGCTCGCGTCGGCGGCCATGGCGCCGACGTTGAGACCGATGCGGGAGACGGCCTGGCGGAAATCCCGCGTGGTGGCGTTCAGTTGCGCGGTCAGCAGTTTGTGCAGGAATGTGGACAGCCGCGCGTGGGCCTCGGCGGGAAGGGCGCGGACTTCCGGCGCGTCCAGAAGGGCGAGGCCGAACTGCACGTGCTCTATCCGCTGGCGCGTGATGTCGCCGATCTGCAGCGCCGCCAGCGCCGAGCCTACCTGTTTGCGCACGTCGCGCGCCAGGCTCGCGACCTTCTCGGTGATTTCGCTGATCCGCCTCTGGTGGGCCGTGATCGCGGAGACCTGGGCGACAAGAGAGTCGGGCACTGCGGGCAGAAGATCGTCGCAGCGACGGGCGAGGGCGCCTTCCTGGGTCAGCGCCTGGCGCAGGTCGGAGTCCAACGCGCCCAGGTCGGCGCGGAACGTATCAAGCTGGGTGCGCCCCAGTTCGATACAGTCGCAGATCTCTTGAGCGAAGATGGCGAACTCCGGGCCCGCTGCGGCGATGCCACCCGAGGTGATTTTGATATTGACGCCAAACACCCGGAGATAGGCCAGATGCTTGTGCATATCCTCGATGCACTTGTTCAGCTGTGCGCCAACCTTCACCAGGTCGCCCAATTTATCGAGACGCCCCTCCAGGCTTTGCGGCAGCCGGCGCAGTGTGTCCGAGGCCTCCCCCAGTTCACGCGCGGCAGTTGCGACGCTGTCGCCACCGAGACTTTCCTTCATGCGGTCCAGCGCGGTGATCAGCGCGCTCATGCCGTCCACGGCGCGCGACAGCACGTCGCCCACTTCGAGAAAGCGTCCTTCAATCGCGCTACGCGCTGCCTCGAGGCAGGCGCTCGTCCGATCGTCGGCCGAGAGCGCGGAAGAGGCGGAGACCGCCAAAGAAGAAGAGACCATGAAATCGCCGCAGAGGGTTACGCGCCACCATGGCCCGAATGTGCGAATTTGCCGTAAAGGCGACGCGGTATTCTCGGAGACCCACGATTGATGATGCGTCGAACCATTGTCGCCGCGCGCGGCGCTCTGTAAGCAGGCGCCTTGCCGGCGCCGACAGGCGTCGCAACCCGACGATCGTGTGTATCAACCGCCCTGATTCCGTCGCGATGATGTTGAATTCCGCCCTGACCATGGGCCCCGAGGAAGGATCCGCATGTCGAGCCCTTTGATGGCGGCCCTCAAGGATGTTGCGGACGGTGTCCGTCTCACTCCCCTGTGGTGGCGATTGGGGCTGGACCAGACGGTCTCCCGCTTTCAGCGTTCGGTGCTCGGGCCGTTCTGGATGGCCTGCAACCTGCTGGTCATCGCATTCGCCCTGACAATCGTGGTCAGCGCCCTGATGGGCGTGGACATGTCCAAGAGCTTCCCGCTGGTGCTGGCGGGTCTGCTGGCCTGGTCGCTGGTGGGCACCACCATCGCCGAGGCCCAGGCGATCTTCCTCTACAATGCGGGCCTCATGCAGAGCCAGCGGCTGCCCCTGACCTTCTACGTGTTCCTCCACGCCCAGAAGGCGGCCACCAACTTCCTGACCCAGCTGATCGCGTTCTGGGTGGTGATGCTGTTGTTGCAGAAGTTCGTCGTGCCCCACTGGACGCTGATCCCGGCCGTGGCGCTGGTTCTGCTGCTGGTTTGCTTCCAGGGCTTCATCATCGCCATTCCATCCACGCGCTTTCGGGACGTGGCCTACATGATGAGCTATGTGGTGCAGCTGCTGTTCTACGTCACCCCGGTGTTCTGGGCGGCCGACAACATCAGCCCCAAATGGCGCAAGATGGTCGAGCTCAATCCCTTGACCCACCAGGTCGAGCTACTGCGCGCGCCGTTGCTGGGGCATGCCCCCGCCGCCAACGAGTGGATATGGGTTCTGGGGACGACGGGCGTCTTGGCCCTGGTCGCCCTGACGCTGCTGGCCATGTTCCGCAAGCGCGTGGTCTTCTGGCTGTAGGAGGCGGCGATGACCCACCAGATCAAGCTGACCGACGTCGATCTCGACTACTTCGTTTACAGCCTGCGTTCGCAGTCGCTGCGCAGCGCGGTGTTCAACCTCGCCGTCGGCGGCAAGATGTACAAGGCTGCGGGCGATGTCGCCGCCGTTAGGGCGCTGTCGGGGATCAACCTCGAAATCAATGAGGGCGACCGCATCGCCCTGGTCGGCCACAATGGTTCGGGCAAGACGACCCTGCTGAAGGTGATCGCGGGCATCTATCACCCGACCCGGGGCCAGATGACGATCGACGGCGACATCACCTCGATGATCGCCATCAACGCCGGCATCGAAATGGAGGCCACGGGCCTGCGCAACATCTACAAGCTAGGCTTGATGCGCCGGCTGTCGCGCAAGGTGATCGACAGCCGCGTGGACTCCATCGCCGAATTCTCGGGGCTGGGTGACTTCCTGCACCTGCCGGTGCGGACCTATTCAGCGGGGATGCTGGCTCGCCTGATGTTCTCGGTCGCCACCGAGTTCGAGGCCGATATCCTGGTTCTGGACGAATGGCTCAGCGCCGGCGACGCCGACTTCGTCAAGAAGGCCGGCCAGCGCATGCAGAAGATGGTCGAGGAGGCGAAGATCGTCGTCCTGGCCACTCACGACCACGACCTGGTTCGCCGCGTCTGCAACCGTGTCTGCGAGCTCAAGGGGGGGCATATCGCTTTTCTGGGGTCGACCGAGGACTGGATGGCCTGTCGGGAAACCCAAGCCGCATGAGCCAGGGGGGGCTGAACCTGCGCCCCGTTCAGGGCGGCGCCTGGCAAGCGTCGGCGAAAGGGCGCGCTGAGCTGCTCGCGGAGGGCCGCGACATCGTCCTGGAATGGACGCCGGACAAGGCGCGGCTGCGGGAACTGGCCGAAATTCGCACGCTTCGCGTCGAGCTTCGCCTTGAGGCCATCACCGGAGATCTTGGCGGCGTTGTCGTGGAGGCGGACTGGGGCGCTGGCTATTCTGTGGAGTCCCGAGCCCGTCTGAAGTCTCAGGCCGGCGGTCTGTTCGCGGTGTTGCCGGCGCGAGGACGCCACCTTCGCGGCGCGCGCCTGACCCTGAGCGGGAACCTTCGGCGGATCGCCATCGACCATTTCGCTGTCACCGGCGCAGGCCGGCTGGAGCCTGATCCGCGCGGCGCGCTGGGGCCGATCGTCGAGGGCGTCAAAGGCCTGCTGGGGCCACTCCGCCGTCCTGTCGCGGCGGCTTGGCGCGCCACGCGGCGCTCGGTTCACGCCCCGCTCCACAAGGGAAGCGATGCTTGGCGGCAGACCTACGATCATGCGTTCAAGGTCGCGCAAAACGCTCACAGCGATCAATTCGCCGGCCCAATCGTGGAGCCGTTGCGCCTAGCGCCCGACGCGCCGAAGGTGGTGGCCTTCTACCTGCCGCAGTTCCACCCGATCCCCGAGAACGACGCCTGGTGGGGCAGGGGCTTCACCGAATGGAGCAATGTGGCCAAGGCCCAGCCGCAGTTCGTGGGACACTATCAGCCGCGTCTCCCCGCCGATCTCGGCTATTACGATCTGCGCGTTCGCGAGGTGATGGCGCGGCAGGTCTCGCTGGCCCGTGACGCCGGCGTCGCGGCCTTCTGCTTCCACTACTACTGGTTCGACGGCAAGCGTCTGCTGGAGGCGCCGATCGAGGCCTATCTGGCCGATCCGTCTCTGGACCTGCCGTTCGCGCTGTGCTGGGCCAACGAAAACTGGACCCGGCGCTGGGAAGGTGACGAAGACGACATCCTGATTGGTCAAAACCACTCGCCAGAGGATGACGCGGCGGTGTTTCGCGACATGGCCCGGTACATGGCCGACCCACGATACCTGCGGATCGGCGGAAAGCCCGTGCTCGTCGTCTACCGTCCCGACCGGCTGCCCGATCCGGGCGCCACCGCGCGGCTCTGGCGCGAGCAGGCGCGCGGCCTTGGCCTGGGCGAGATCACCCTCTACGCGACGACCGCGTTTGGCTTCTCGGACTATGCGGGCTGCGGCTTCGATGGCGTCATCGACTTTCCGCCGCACGGGATCGAGGCCGCCGAGATCACCGGGCGGGTCCAGCGGCTGCACGATGGGTTCTACGGACAAGTCTACGACTATGGCGGTGTGGTCGAGGCCAAGCTGAAGGCTCTATCGGCGGCCGATCCAGGTTTCGTGCCTGGGGTCATGCCCGGCTGGGACAATCAGGCTCGAAAGCCCGGTGGGGGCAAGGTCTTCCACAATGCCGAGCCCGCGCTCTACCAGCGCTGGCTGGCGGGCGCTCTGGCCCACGCCCAGGGCGCGCGGCCGCCAGGCGAGGCGCTGGTGTTCGTCAACGCATGGAACGAGTGGGGCGAGGGCGCCTATCTCGAGCCCGACCGCTGGTTCGGGCATGCTTATCTGCACGCCACGCGCGCCGCCATGGCGCCCTACGCCCACCGCGTGACGGCGGATCATCCGATCGTGGCGCAGGCCGCCAAGACGTTTCGGCGACGCGCGCGCGCGGCTATCCTGCTGCATCTCTACTATCCGGACCTGACCGACTGGTTCGCCGAGCGGGTGGCGCGGGTCCAGGATCAGGCCGACGTCATCCTGACGGTTCCAGACACATGGGCCGAGGCGCAGCTGCAAGCGGCGCGAGCGGCCTTTCCGAACGCCCTGTTCATTGTCGCGCCGAACCTGGGCCGTGATCTCGGGCCGTTCCTCCTGGCTCTCGGCGCGGCGCGCGAGCATGGCTACGAGCTGTTCTGCAAGCTGCACACCAAGCGCTCGCCGCATCGCGCCGACGGCGACGCCTGGCGGGAGACCCTGGTTGCCGATCTGATCGGTCCCGAGGCGATCCAGCGGGCCCTGGCGGAGTTCCACGGCGACGAGACCCTGGGCCTGCTGGCGGCGGCCGGGGCTCGCATGGCCTTGGGTGAACCTGGGGTCATGACGAACAACGAAACCCACGTGCGGCGGCTGGCTCGGGCCATGGATCTGGCGATTGATCCAGGGACGCCCTTCGCCGCAGGTTCGATGTTCTGGGGGCGGACAAAAGCCTTCGCGCCGCTCCTGACGATGACCGAGGCCGAGATCGGCTTTGAGAAAGAGTTGGGTCGCGTCGACGGCACGACCGCCCACGCCATGGAGCGCCTGACCGCCGCCATCGTCTCCCGAGCGGGTTATCGCGCGAGCTTCGATTTGTGAGGCGCGCCGTCGTCGATGCGTTCCTAGTCTTCCTCGATCAGTCGACATAGGCGCGCGCGATGACCGTTTCGATCGACCTATCCAAGGCTGAACGGGTTTCGCTCGCCGAGGCATTGGGGAGCGCGCATCGCGCGGCGCGGGTCAGTCTCATGCCGTCTAGCGGCGCCATACCGCCGCGACCGATGCTGTGGCCCTGCGCGGGCGACTTACTGAATGCGCCGCATGAATCCGGCCCGGCGATGACGCCGGATATCGACCTACTGGTGGTTCACCGCGCCATCGTGGGCGGCATGGGCGCGCATCTGAAGCTGGACGACAGGCTCGTCTACGCTGAGCAGGCTTATCCGTTCTATATCAAGCATTGGTACGATCACGACATCACGCCGGAGGCTTGGAACTTTCGCGCGCCAGTCCGGCTCCAACTCTCCAAGGCCTTCGTGATCACGCACTTCAACTACGTCTGGGGTCATTGGCTGACCGAGATGTATCCGAAGCTCTTCCTGATCCGGGCGCTGATCAACGCCGGCGTCGTTGCTCCGCTGCTGCTGCCGGCCTCGGCCCCGACCTACATGGCCAAGATCGCGCGCGCGATGATCCCGAAGCTCAAGATCATCACCTACAACAGCAGCCGCCAGGCCGTGGAGGTCGGTACGGTCCTGCTGCCGCACATGCTGCATAAGGACTACCATTTTCACGACTTCCTGCGCGGAGAGCTCGAACGCGAGGCGCGGAAGCCGCCGCGTAACGGCGGCTTCGACAAGGTGTTCGTCAGTCGAAGCGGGGTGCGCACCCCGCAGTCCTTCCGCCAGATGGAGAACGAGACCGAGATCGAGGCGATCGCCAAGAGCCTTGGTCTTGTCGTGCTGCGGCCGGAAACCCTGTCTTGGGCGAAGCAGGCGCGGATTTTCTCGCAGGCCCGCCTTGTGGCCGGCGAGTTCGGCTCAGGCCTTCACAACACCCTGCTCTCGCCCGCCGGCTGCCAAGTTGTGTCGCTGAACTGGCTGGTGGACGTCCAATCGCGGATCGCCAACTTCCGTCGCCACGACCTTGGCTACATCCTGCCAGAAGACGGCGAGCCGCGCCTGCATACGATCGAGCCGCAAAGGCAGCCGTTTCGGATTGATCCGCAGGAATTCCGCCGAAAGCTCACGATCGCCATAGAGCGCGCGGAGGCCTGTTCCGCCAGGGGCGCAGAGGATTACACGCCGCCCGTCGCGCCGGAGCTTCGTCTATGACTGCAGGAAGTCTGACCTTGGCCTTTATCCTGCCGTTCGCGGCGCTGGCGGAGGCGCGGCCGCGCGTGTCCCTGGTCAATTCTTGCTAGCCGCTGAAGTGATTTCCGGGATCGACCACGATCCACGCTCGCGCTTTTGGGCGTTCATCAGCGACGATAAGTCCGAGCGCGGCGTCGCCCACGTCGTCCTGTAACGCCGCCCAGATCAACCAGATTCTGCTGCTCCGTTTCGAGCCTCAGGCCGAGAACAGCTTCTCGCCTTACTGGGGTTCGCACGCCCGCCAACTTGCGCTATGCACCCTGACCCGCGCGCGCCGCGGCCCGGTAGCTCAGCAGGATAGAGCAGCGCTTTCCTAAAGCGAAGGTCGGGGGTTCGAGTCCCTCCCGGGCCGCCAGCGCCGTTGTAAGGACCACCTAACGCTGTCCACTTTGCCAACTTAAGACTGTCTGATCTGCAAGCGGTAGCCCACTGGTCGCCTACGAGCACCAGCAACCGGATGCGCATGGTGCTGAAGAGTGCGATGCGTTGATAAACAGCAGTGTAGAGGTGGGTTAGCCAGCTGATCGTCCGGTTGGAGCCGCTGCGAGACGGCCGAGCTGCTGAGATCCCACAACGCACAGCGGATCGGCCGCCGTCGCCGCAATGCTATTCAACTGCAGCGCGCCAGTGCAGACGCGGCGCGCGCCGGATCACGCGGCGCGGCGACCAGGCCGCGCACCAGGGCCGGGCGCGGCCGGGCGATGGGGAACACCAGGGCGTAGCGGGCCAGCGCCGGCAGGCCGCGCTTGATCAGCGTTGCGGCGCGACGGCGCTCGGCCGGGTCGCGCGGCTCGGCCGAGGCCAGCGCGCCGACCAGGGACGGCGCTGAGTAGGCTTCGGTCGAGGTGTAGTTGGTGGGTGGCAGGGTAAGCGCCGCCTCGGCCGCCGTCAGCGCGTCGTCGCGATCGCCCAGGGCCCAGGCGAGGTGTGCCCGCAAAGGTGGACGCCGATTGAGTCCAGACCCTAGATCACGCTGCGGCCTGGACATGATCCAACGAGGCCAAGCCGACAATCGACTTGATTGTACTGAAACGTGTATTTTTCTCTATACAACCTTATTGCGAGTCAAAAATCCGTGGCGTAGCTTAATCGGGCCGAGCAACTCGCCGGCTTTCAGCAATACGGAGGGACTGATGACCGAGTTCGAAACCGCCCAAGTCACGATCGATCAGATCGAAGAGCTGGAAGAAATCATCGCCTATTCGGTCGAGACCAGCGGTTCGATCACTGCCGACAGCGACGGCGGCGTCTCCGGCACGGTCAGCGCCAAGACCATCTGGTAGTTGTCGTCGGCGTTTTTCGTCGACGGTCACAACCATGCGGCCAGTCCGGTCTCGGATGGCTGGTCTGGCCGCACTCGATCGAGCCGCAAGACTTGCGACTTCAAAGCGCGGAAATATTCAATGATCAATTCCGAAACCGTCCCAGTCGCGATCGTCGAAATCGAAGAGCTGGAAGAAATCATTGCTTATTCGACCAGCGTCACCGTCGATTGCGATAGTGGTGATCACTGCACGATCGACTTTCAGGAGACGTCTTGGTAGGCGCCCGGGAGGCGGCGCTCGATTGTGATTTCAAGCGACCAGCCCTGCCCCAAGATGCTGGCTCGGTCGTATGCAGCTGGCGGAAACCCATGGAAATTCGCGCTCACATCGTGAAGGGCAGGGCGACGGTCTATCACCGTGGTCGGCGCTACATGCTCCCCCCGGAAGTCGCGGAGCGCGGTGATCTGGAGGCGCTTCTAGCTCGGAAGCCCGCGCGCGAGGGGCCGGCCCAGGCTCGCGCCTTCCTGACGAGCTTTGACGTCATCCCGGAGGCCTGGATCAATGTGATCGGTGACGTGTTTAGCCCATTGATCCGGCCTGGTGCGCACTTTGTACTGCTGACCTTGGCTTTCATCGCGGGCGTTTTCCTACCGGTTCTGGTCGACATCTACGGCTATGTGCCGATGATCAAGGTCTTCGACCTGAACAAGGCCTCGAACATCGGCTGGGCCGCGATCAGCGGCTTCCTCGGCATCTCGGCCCTGTTGGTGTTGCACGAGTTCGGCCACGCGGCCGCTTGTCGGAGCGTGGGCGTTCGGGCCGACGGCCTGGGCGTCGGCATCTACTTGGTCATGCCGTCCTTCTTCACCAAACTCAGCTTGGTTAAGCTGCTGTCGCGTCGAGAGCGGATCATCGTCTACACCGGCGGTGTCTACTTCCAGATGCTGGCCTCGATCTTACTGACCGTGGCCGCGTGGCTCCTGCAGGAGCGCGCGCTGCTGAGCCTTGTGCATATCAACAATTTCACCGTGCTGTTGAACCTGATCCCCGTGGCGCGGTTCGACGGCCAGAAGATCCTCGCCGAGTTCTCCGATTGGATCGAAGCTCGCGACCCGTTTAAGCTCGTGAAGATCGCCATCGTGGCCGTCACGGCCGCTTATCTTCTCTTTGTCGGTCGCGGTTTGTGGCGGAACATCCAGCACCTCGTCGACGGCGCGATGCATGGAGGCCTGACTCCGTCCGCGGTCTTCCTGGGCGGTCTCAGTTGCTTGGGCCTGATCTTCTTCACCCGATCCCTGCTCAAGATGTTGAAGGCTTCAGTGTCCCGTGCCTAGGCGGCTTCGCATCCATATGGGCGCCGAGAGCTCGCCAATGGCCGACCAGCGGGTCGATGACATGCTGCAAGCGATCAAGGCGCTGAAGGAGCACCCCGCCGATGGAGCGCGTGTCAATCTGGCGCACGATCTATTGGCGCCGCCAATACTCGTCGCGCCGTTGTTCCACCACGTCTTGCTAGGCGTCGCCTTTGTCTCCAACTGCACTACGGCTTATCTGCTGGCTCAGGTCGATGAGGCCTTCCTACATGTCCCGCGGGAGCAAGGCGTCGCCGTTCCGAGGTTCGGAGGCTCGCTCTCCGAGATCCAGGAGGCGTTCGTCGAGTGGGTTGTAGACAGGACGTCGCCCGAAATCCTGACACGCCTGGAGCACGCCTCGCTGAAAGAGCGCAACGAGCGGCATCGGCGCCTGGCCCTGCTGCGAGGGCATCTGACCGCCATGCGCTGGGCCTCGGACGACGCCGATCATCTCGCCGAGGTCGAGGCCCAAGTCTCCTCGCTGATCGCGCGTGAATCCAGGATATGGCTCTAGGACGCGTGCGATAGTTACTCACCTTGAGATGACAGTATTGGATTTCATGACTTTTTCGCCTCGTTCCGCTCTCGCCGGCCTCGCGGCTTGGATCGTCACCGCGGCGTGCGGCGTCGCCAATGCACAGACCGCGTCCCAGCCATTCCGGGATTGTGACGCCGTTTGCCCCGAGTTGGTCGCCGTGCCCGCTGGCACGTTCGTGATGGGGTCGTCGGCTAAGGAGAAGGGCAGGGGCCCTGACGAGGGGCCGACGCATAAGGTCACCATCGCGCGCCCATTCGCCGTGGGGCGCTTCGAGGTCACGTTCGACGAATGGGACGCCTGCGTGGCGGCTGGCGGCTGCAAGGCGACCGACAACGGGACCGCCGTCGCGAGCGACGCCGGATGGGGCCGGGGGCGACGCCCGGTGATCAACGTCTCTTGGCGCGACGCGCACGATTATGGCGCCTGGCTGTCGGCCAAGACTGGCAAGCCCTACCGTCTGCTGAGCGAGGCGGAATGGGAATATGCCGCCAGAGCGGGCGGGCGCTCCACCTTCGCCGACGGAGAGCAAATCTCGCCCAGCGCGGCCAATTTCAAGGATAGCGGGACCAACGCGACCGTGCCGGTGGGCGGCTACGCGCCCAATCGGTTCGGGATCTACGACATGGCCGGCAATGTCTGGGAGTGGGTCGAGGACTGCTTCACGCTCACCTATGACACCGCGCCAGCCGACGGCGGCGCAAACGCGGGCGGCGACTGCGGGCGGCGCATGCTCCGGGGGGGCGGATGGAACACGCCCGACAATTTCCTGAGACCTGCCGCCAGGGGCCGTAACAAGGTCGACTTCCGCGACAACGACTTCGGTTTCCGTATCGCTCGGGACCTGCCGTGACGACGAGCGAGACGGGCGACGCCGAAGCGCGGCGGGAGCACGCGCGTGTTCTCCGCATCCGGAACTGGAGCACCGCCGTCGATATCATGGCGGGCCGGAAGCCGCGACCGACGGTTTGCTTTCCAGCGATGACGCTCGAGGCGATGCGGCGCGGGATCGCGTCATCGCCGTCGGGGCTGATGATCGTGTCGGCGCACTTTTCCACATACTTCCTGTTGCTCGATCTGGCGACGCCGCTAGGCCTGCCATTCCTTGTCCTGACCAGCCAGGAGGGTGTCGCCTTCTGGCGCGAAAACCGGGGCTTGATCCCCGACGCCGTTCAGTTCGTCTCGGCGCTGACACCCCGCGATCTCAGGAACTGTCGGCAGAAGCGCTGTATTCTGTTTTGCATGGCCGACTACGCCGCTAGCGGCTTGGCCAACGCCTACGCGCCCTTGCTCGGACGGCTGCGTTATCTAACGATCGCCTGGGCCAAAATCGCCACGCGCCTGGAGTGCGATGTCTTTCCGGTGATCGCCCATCACGTGGATGAACGGCTCGACGTGCTGGTTGACCATGTGCCTGGTGGCCAGCACGACGCATACGCCCTGGCCACCCGGGTGATCCGTCGGCTCGATGCCTTCATGAAGCTCGATCCTGACGCCTGGGAGCTCGCTAGCCTGCTGATCGAGAGCTATCCGGTGCCCGACGATTACGGCGCCGAACCGGCGCGGCGCGAGATGCTACATCTTGCCCAGAGCGACATCGGCATAAGGTCGGCGCTTCGATCGGCCCTGGCCCACGGAGAGGTTGTTTGACCCGGTTGCCATACATCCTTCTGTCCTGCCTCTTGGCCAGCGTGCTGGCGGGCTGCGTGACCGTCAAGATCGGACCGCGCGACGTTCTGGTCACCAATGAAGACGCGGCTCGCCACGGCTGGAAGATGTCCGGCGAACCAACCAGCCAGGCGCGTCTGGAGCCAGATCGGCGGGTGACCTACGCCAAGCTGAAGGCCGACTTCGGTTACATCCATGCCGCGATCATAGAAGGGCGTCCGGATGCGCCGCTGATCGTGTTCTGCGGTGGTAACGCTTTCCGCGAGGCCTATGCCGGCGCGGCCCGCGGCGGCGCTTTGGCGCCATACGGCGACGTGTTGTTGTTCGACTATCCCGGTTTGGGCTTGAGCGACGGCCGCGGCTCGCGGGCTGACTTCGACGCCGCGCGCGCGGCGCTTGTCGCCGAGATCAAGCGTAGGACTCAGGATGGCCGCCTCTTGATCTTTTGGGGACACTCGCTGGGGGGCGGCTTCTGCGCCGCCTTGGCGGCCGACACCAGCGCCCTCGCGACGATCGTACTGGAAGGCGCCTTCGCTCAATACGACGACGTGGCCGACGCCAAGGCCGGCGTGCTGGCGCCGTTCGTTCGACTGCGCGTCGCCGACAGCGCCGTACGCTACGACATCCCGGCGCTGTTGAAGGATCGGCCCGGACCGGTGATTGTAATCGCGTCGCGCGCTGACAAAACGATCAATTTCTCGGCGACGCAACGGCTGGCCGAGCGCCTCAAAGCTCAAGGTCGAACCGTGGAATTCGTGACGCTGTCGAACGCCGAGCACTCACGGCTGTTCGCCGATCCGCAATACGGCCCACGGGTCCGAGCGGCGCTGAACGCCGTGGCGCGATAGACGTTGTCGCTGACCTCCTACATCGTAAATCAGACAGGCCAGCGCAGCACTCGATCGATGTCATGATCGACGCCAAGGCGATCGCGCATGGTCGGAGACACTCGCCAGCGCCAGGCAATCTCGCGCGAGGAAATCAGCTCTCGGCCCAGCTCATCGACTTGCTCAGCTGGATAGTCTCGGTGCAGCTGGCCATGACCCAGCAACCAGCCGACATCGCTCGGGAAACAGTTGAGGTGCTTTAGGATCTGAGCCCGTCGGTCGTTATTCGCTCCGGCTCAATGGGCTGGCCGCGCAACAATCTCACCAGGAATTTCCTGGCCGCGTCGGCGTCCCGGCGCCGCTGAGCGAGTATGTCGAGCACCTCGCCCTCGTCATCCACGGCGCGCCACAGGTAGACGTGCTTGCCGCCGACCCGGCAGACCATTTCATCGAGATGCCAGCGCGGCGACGGCTTGGGCCGCAGCGCCTTTAGTCGGCGCGCGATCGCCGGCCCGAACTTCTTCGCCCAGCGTCGGATCGTCTCATAGCTGGCTTCGACGCCGCGCTCGGCCAGCAACTCCTCCACGTCTCGCAGACTCAGGCTGAAGCGGAAATAGAGCCAGATCGCGGGCCGGATGATCTCGGGCGCAAAGCGATGACGTTTGAATGAGAGGGGCTCTAGGACGGAGTTCCGGGGTTTAGGGACAGCGCTAGCTTGTCGGATAGGGTTTCTGTGCCAGCGTTAAGTTGTGGCCCCAAGTTAGCGAATTTGCCGACCCGTTCCGTTTCAATGGGTTAGCCGGACGGCGCTAAGTTGTCCCGACATTGTATCGAGTCGTCTTAGCACTTCTAGACGATTGTACCTACGCATCGGTGGAGCAACCGGCTTTGAAGTAAGTCACCGGTTCGTTCCACAGGCGACGTCGAGACCACGCCAACCTCTAGCATTCACGCGAAAGCAGGCGCGTCGCGCGGGGGAGCAACTGCATATCGGCCAGCGCCCGCAGCACATTGTCGGACGTGGCTGGTTCATTGGCCATGCAGAAGGGCATTGAGCCGATAGGACGAGATCGTAACCTCGCCGCGCGCGGTCACCAGGCCGCTTTGGGCGGCCAAGGCTTCGCGTTCGGCGTCGAGCAAATCCAGGACAGGCCTTTGGCCCACCCGCACTTCATTGCGCACGCTGTCCAGCGCGCTCGTCGCGGCACTGGCCTGATCGGTGGCGGCCAGTATCACTGCCCGAGCAGTGGCGACATCGCCCCAGGCAACGATCACCGTCTCCCGGACTCGAGCCTGAGCTGAATTCAGGCTCGCCTGAGCGGAACGAAGCGCCGCCCCGGCCTCGTCTATGCGGCCGCTGACAGCGCCACCCGAGAACAGGGTCCAGCGTCCTTGCACACCCACCGTGACGCCATCGGCGCTGTAGCCGGGAAAGAACTGGTCACGTGCTGTGCTGGCCGTAGCAGTCAGTGCCAGGCTCGGCAGTCGATCGGCCTTGGCGTAGCGAACCCCGGCCTGCGCCGCACGTTCCGCCGCTTGGGCGGCTAATAGCATGGGGCTCGATTCAGATGCCGCTGCGATCGCCTCATCGAGCGAGGCGGGCGTCGCGGGGGGCGAGACCACGGCCTCAAGTCCGTCCGGTTCGGCGCCGACGACCGATACGAAATGGGCTCGGCTCCGGGCCAGCTGGCCTTCGGCTCGGGCCAGACCCGCCCGGCTCTCGGCCAGACGGGCCGTGGCCTGGTCAAGATCTGTGCGCGGTATCTCACCGCTTTTGAAGCGCAACTGCGCCTGGCTGGTGATGGTTTCCATCTGGGCGAGCTGGGCCCGGCTCAACGCCACCATGTCCTGGGCGCTCAGCACCCCGACATAGGCCGACGCGACTTCGGCGCTCAGCATGGCCGTCGCGCCGCCGACCTGGGCCAAGGCTGCGGCCTTGCCCTCTCTGGCCTGGGTGATGGCGGCGCTGACACCACCACCTGAGAACAACGACTGACGCAGCTGCAACGACGCGGCGCGGGGCGAAACATCGCTCTGACCAAAGCCGAAGAAGCCGCTAAGATCGGTCGTTCCGCTGGCGCTCTCAGCCGACAGGGTCAGGCTGGGCAGGCGGCCGGCGCGGGCCTGGGTCAGCCGGGCACTGGCCGCATCCGACTGAGCCTGCACCTGGGCGAGACCTGGATTGGCGCGCCGCGCCAAGACAATGGCCTCAGGCAGGGTCATGGCCGACGCGCCGAGGGGCGTGGCGACGCTGGCCAGCAAGGTCAGGGCAAGGGCGGTGCGCATTATACTCACCGGAAAGCGATGCCCGGCTTGACGCCGAGCTTCTTGAAGATCATCGCGGCCGGGCAAAAGCCGGTAAAGGCCGCCTGAATCATGTTGAGGCCCGCAAAGATGGTCAGGCCGATCCACCAGGGATGGACGAACTGAGCCAGGGCAACACCCAACAGGACGACAAGGCCTGCAAAGGCCAGAACCATTCGGTCGACAGTCATGATCAAACTCCTCTAGCTGGCTCAGGCGCGGGCCTGAGCCAGGGCCTGGTGCGTCCAGGCGACGATCTGTGCCGTGCTCATCAGCCCGGCGGTTCGCGCGATGATGGATCCG
This sequence comes from Caulobacter sp. BP25, assembly GCF_002737755.1. Lineage (GTDB taxonomy): Bacteria > Pseudomonadota > Alphaproteobacteria > Caulobacterales > Caulobacteraceae > Caulobacter. Next base: position 26,375 of record NZ_PEGH01000017.1, on the reverse strand, counting down.
TCCCGATAGAGCAGCAGGGCCGGAATGCCCGTGACGCCGAGTGCCCCTGCGGCCTGAGGTTCAGCTTCCGAATTGAGCTTCAGGAGCCGCACGTCCGGCTCGAGCCTTGCGGCGGCGGCAGCAAACTGAGGGGCCATGGACCGACAGGGGCCACACCACGGGGCCCAGACATCGACGAGCACGGCGACGCCCCGACTCTTGCCGGCGTGGGCGGTCAACTGCGCGCCGCTGACCTCGGCTGGCGCACCGGAGAACAGGCGCTCGCCGCAGCGACCGCACTTGGCCGCCAGGGCGTCTTTGTCTTCCGGGGCGCGATTGGTCGCGCCGCAGGCCGGGCAAACAAGCTGCCGCATCACCATGACCCTCGCGCTCAGGGCTTGATCTTGTGGATGCCCATCACGTCCAGGGCGAGCTTCTCGTAGAAGGGCTCGCTCTCACCGCGTTTGACCTTGGCCAGGAAGTATTTCTCGAACCCGACCTTGGCCAGGTGCACCCACTTGCCACTGGCCGACCAGTTGACGTTGCGCGGTGGGATCTGAGGCTGGGCGACAAAGGCCACGCCGCCGTCGCCGAAATCCGCCAGGCAGATGGCGTTCCAGGTCGCCTCATGGGTGGCGGGCTGGCCGTTCAAGATCTCTTTGAAGTTATAGGCGATGGCTGTGACCATGCTCTCAATCATGAAACCGGTCTTGGGCACGCCCACCGGCACCGGGGTCTTGCCCGTCGGAGCGATGGCGACGCAGACCCCCAGGGCCATGATGTTCTGATAGGTCGGATTGCGTTGGTGTTTGTCGACCAAGATGAAACCGCGTGGGTTCGTTAGCCCCTCGACACCGCGCACGGCGGCTACGCCCCGGAAGGCCGGCAGCATCATCGAATAGGAGAACGGCAGATCGTGGGTGGCCTTGACGGCGCCGTCATCGGCGATCTCCTCGACATGCATCATCCCGGCCTCGACCGAGGCGACCTTGGCGTTGGTGACCCACTTGATGTGACGCTGGCGCATCTCGCTTTCCAGCAGTCCCTTGGTGTCCCCTACGCCGTCGAGGCCCAGATGGCCGACATAGGGCTCGGAGGTTACGAAGGTCATCGGCACGCGGTCGCGCACCTTGCGGCGACGTAGTTCAGTGTCGAGGATCAGCGCAAACTCGTAGGCCGGGCCAAAACAGGACGCGCCCTGGACCGCACCGACCACGATTGGGCCGGGATTCTCGACAAAGCGGTCAAAGGCCGTCGCTGCCGTTTCGGCATGGTCAACGTGGCAAACCGACTGGGTGAACCCGCCGTGCGGACCAAGACCTGGGATTTCGTCGAAGGCCAGCTCCGGCCCCGTGGCGATGACCAGATAGTCGTAGTCGAGCAGCACACCGTCGGAGAGTTCCAACTGGTTGCGTTCGGGCATGACCTTGGCCGCGCCAATACCTTGGAAAGCGATGCCCTTCTTTTTGAAAACGGGCGGCAGTTTGACTTCGATGGCCTCGCGCTTGCGCCAGTGTACGGCGACCCACGGGTTTGAAGGCACGAAGTGGAAAGTATCGCCCTGCGAGATCACCTCGACCTCGGCCCTGTCACCCACGGCCAGCTTGATTTCGAAGGCGGCGATGGCGCCGCCAAGTCCGGCGCCCAGAATCACGATGCGCGGCTTGGCCATGATCTCGGTCCTCCAAAACCGCAGTTCTGAGCCAGAGGCTAGGCTCGCTTCGTACGGCTGACACTGATCCGGATCACGTCTGGCCCCGACCCTTCGGGATAACGTCACCCTAACGATACTTGACTAAATATGTGAAAAATCGCATATACGCAACTATGAATTTTGAACCCCGCGCCCTCAAGACCTCTGCGGACGACGCCTGCGCCCTGCTCAAGGCGCTGGCTAATCCGCATCGGCTGATGATCGTCTGTGCGCTAGCTGACGGCGAGCAGTCGGTGGGCGCGCTCGCCCAGTTGTTGGACATTCGTGAGACCCTGGCTTCACAACACCTGGGCCTGCTGCGCCGCGACGGTGTCGTCGCCGCCAGGCGAGATGGTCAGACCATCTACTACGGCCTGCGCAGCGGCCAAGCCCGCGCTCTGGTCGAGACCCTGTCGCGACTGTTCTGCGCGGTCCCTCAAACCGCCCCCGTCAAGGAGACTCATTGATGTTCGGATCCCCCAAGACCAAGGACCTCACCGCCCATCAGGTGAAGACCGCCCTCGATGCCCAGGAAATCCTGCTGGTTGATGTGCGCGAACCGGCCGAGTTCGCCGCCGAACGCATTCCTGGCGCAATCAACGCCCCGCTCTCGAGCTTTGATCCGAAGGCCCTGCCCGACGCTGGCGACAAGGCCGTGGTGTTCAGCTGCGGTTCGGGCAAGCGCTCGGCCACCGCCGTCGGCCACTGCCAGAAGGCCGGCCACCCGCTGGAGACCCACCTGACGGGCGGGATCATGGCCTGGAAGGCCGCCGGCCTGCCGACCGTCCGCTAATCGACAAGCAGAAGACCAAAAGCCCTGGAGGGGACGCCATGACGGTACGGCCACTTATGATCAGCGCCTTGGGAGCCACCTTGCTGCTCAGTGCCTGCGGCGACTCCAAGGAGGCCGCGACGCCGGCGATCAGGATGGCTCCTGCGGCGGATCGTCTGACGATCCGCGCTCAGGTCGTAGAAGACCTCAAGCCGGTTCCCGCCACCCTGACGACGCGCGACATGGCCGAAGCCCGCGCGCGGATCTCCGGAACCCTGGTGGCCCTGAGCGTCAAGGAAGGCGATATCGTCCGCCAAGGTCAGGTCATTGGCCGAGTCAAGGATGACCGTTTGGCCCTGCAGACCGGGGCGTTCGACGCGCAGGTTGCCGCCGCAGCCGCCGAAGCGGCGCGCGCTCAGGCCGATCTCTCTCGCACCCGCGACCTCTTCTCCCACGGCGTCTATGCCCAGGCGCGCCTCGATCAGGTCGAGGCCCAGGCCAAGGCCGCAAACGCCAATCTGTCAGCGGCCCACGCCCAGCGTGGCGCCAGCGCCGAGCTGGGGGCCCAGGGCGCAATCCTGGCTCCGGCCACTGGCCGGATTCTGGTCGCCGACGTCCCGATCGGCTCGGTGGTGATGCCCGGCCAGTCGGTTGCCCGGATCACCGCCGGCCCCTTGGTCGTGCGTATCGAACTGCCGGAAGGTCAGGCCCGCGCCCTCAAGGTCGGCGATTTCGTCGAGCTCGCCGCCGAGGACCTTCGTGGCACGGCCACGCGCGGGACCATCGCTCAGATCTATCCGTCGATCTCCGGCGGTCAGGTCACCGCCGATGTCACCGCCCCCAACCTGCCAGGCGACCTGATCGGCCAGCGCGTGCGCGCGGCGGTCAAGATCGGCGAGCGTCAGGCGATCATCCTTCCCCGGCGCTATGTCGCCACCCGGTTCGGCGTCGACTACGCCCGGCTGGTCGGCGCCGACGGCGTGATCGCCGAAGCGCCGATCCAGACCCGCGCCGGCCCTGCAGCCGACACGGTCGAGGTGCTGTCGGGCCTGCGCCTGGGCGACATCCTGACCCCGGCGGAGGCCGGCCGATGAACCTGGGCCTGTCGGGACGCCTGACCAGGGCGTCGATCCAGTCGCCGCTGACGCCGCTGATCCTGCTGGCGGCCATCGCCGTGGGTCTTTTGGCCCTGGTCTCGATCCCCCGCGAGGAGGAGCCGCAGATCAGCGTGCCCATGGTCGACATCATGGTCGCCGCGCCGGGCCTGCGCGCGCCCGACGCCATCGAGCTGGTCGGCAAGCCGCTTGAGACCATCGTCAAGAGTGTCGCCGAGGTCGAACACGTCTACACCTTCGCCGACGACAATCAGGTGATGGTCACCGCGCGATTTAAGGTCGGGGTCGATCCCGATGCAGCGGCCGTACGCATCCACGAGAAGGTCCGCGCCAACTACGATCGCATTCCGGCTGGAATCGCCGAGCCCTTGATCCAGACACGGGGCATCAACGATGTCCCGAGCCTGGTGCTAACCCTCTCGCCGACGCCTGGCGCGGCTGGCCAATGGACAGACCAGGCTCTCTATGAACTGGCGGGCAAGCTGCGCACCGAGGTGGCCAAGGTCGATGATGTCGGCCTCACCTTCATCGTCGGCGGACGTCCCGAGGAAATCCGCATCGCGCCCGATCCGGCCCGTCTGGCCCAGCACGGCGTGTCGCTGGCCGCCCTGATGGACACCGTGCGTCAGGCCACCCGCGCCTTTCCCGCTGGCCAGATCCGCGGCGGCGGCCAGGCCATCGACGTTACGGCCGGCCGTAGCCTGACCAGTGCTGTCGACATCAGCCTGCTGGCCCTGCCTTCGGCCAGCGGCCAGGCGGTCTATGTCCGCGATGTCGCCGATGTGGCCCAGGGCCCGCGCGAGGATCAGGCCCGCGCCTGGCGCTATGCCCGCGCAGACGGCGTCTGGAGCCAGGCCCCCGCCGTCAGCCTGGCCATCGCCAAGCGCAAGGGCGCCAACGCCGTGGTCGTCTCCCAGGCCGTCCTGACCCGCGTCGAGGCCCTGAAGGGCTCGCTGCTGCCGCAGGGCCTGGATGTGGCGGTGACCCGCGACTATGGCGCCACGGCCAATGAAAAGGCCAATGAGCTGCTGTTTCACCTGGGCCTGGCCACCCTGTCGATCGTGGTGCTGATCGGTCTGGCCATCGGCTGGCGCGAGGCGGCGGTCACCGCCGTGGTCATTCCCACGACCATCCTGCTGACCCTCTTTGCGTCCAACCTGATGGGCTACACGATCAACCGGGTCAGCCTGTTCGCCCTGATCTTCTCGATCGGCATCCTGGTCGACGACGCCATCGTCATGATCGAGAACATCGCCCGCCACTGGGCCATGAACGATGGCCGCAGCCGGATCGACGCGGCGGTCGAGGCCGTGGCCGAGGTGGGCAACCCCACCGTGGTCGCCACCCTGACCGTGGTTTCGGCCCTGCTGCCCATGCTGTTCGTCTCGGGCCTGATGGGCCCCTATATGGCCCCGATCCCGGTCAACGCCTCGGCGGCCATGGTGTTTTCGTTCTTCGTCGCGGTGGTTATCGCGCCGTGGCTGATGGTGCGCTTCGCCCGCAAGACGCTGGATTCGGCCGCAGGTCATGGTCATGACGGCGAGGGCAAACTGGGCGCGCTGTATCGCCGCGTCGCCGGGCGGGTGATCGCCACCCGCAGGAGCGCCCGGACCTTTCTGATCGGCGTGGGTGTTGCCACGCTGCTGGCCTGCGCCATGTTCGCCACCAAGACCGTGACGGTCAAACTGCTGCCGTTCGACAACAAGTCCGAGCTGCAGGTGGTTCTGGACATGCCGGAGGGAACCTCGTTGGAGGCCACCGCCCGTGCCCTGTCCGATGCTGCGGTCATCACCCGCACTCTGCCCGAGGTCACAGCGATCGACGCCTATGCGGGGACCGCCTCGCCGTTCAATTTCAACGGTCTGGTGCGCCACTACTATCTGCGCAATCGCCCCGACCAGGGCGACCTGTCGGTGTCGCTGGCTGAAAAGGGCGAACGCAAGCGCTCCAGCCATATCGTAGCGCTAGACCTGCGCGAGCGACTGACCAAGACGCCCCTGCCCGCGGGCGCGTCGATCAAGGTGGTTGAGGCCCCGCCAGGGCCGCCGGTGATGGCCACCCTGCTCGCCGAGATCTATGGTCCCGACGCCAAGACGCGACGCGCCGTGGCCGAGCGGGTCAAGGCTACCTTCAAGTCGGTGCCCTACATTGTCGATATCGACGACAGCTATGGCCAGGCCCGGCCCGGCCTGCGCCTGGTTCCCGACCGTGATCGCCTGGAAGCCTTGAAGGTCGATGACCGACAGGTGCTGGACTCCATCGGCGCGGCCTTCGGAGGTCAGGTGGTCGGCTATGCCCATCGCGGCGAAGGTCGCGACCCGCTGGAGATTTCTGTGCGCCTGCCGCAATCGGCGCGCAGCTGGGGCGAAGGCCTGGCAGCCCTGCCCGTGGCTCAGAGCCAGGCTGGCCGTCTGGTAGAACTGGGCGAGGTGGTCACCGCCACCCGGGAGCCTGGATCAACTCACATCTTCCGCCGCGACGGCCGGGACGTAGACATGGTTATGGCCGAACTGGCCGGTGCATATGAGGCGCCGATCTACGGCATGATGGCCGTCGACAAGGCGATCAAGGCGGCCGACTGGGGCGACCTGCCAAAGCCGGACATCCGCATGAACGGCCAGCCGACCGACGAGAGCAGGCCGACCGTGCTTTGGGACGGCGAGTGGGAGATCACCTGGGTGACCTTCCGCGACATGGGAGCCGCCTTCGGGGTGGCAATCCTCGGAATCTATGTGCTGGTCGTCGCCCAGTTCAAAAGCTTCCGCCTGCCGCTGGTGATCCTGACGCCGATCCCCCTGACCCTGGTGGGCATCGTCATCGGGCACATCCTGTTCAGGGCGCCGTTCAGCGCCACGTCGATGATCGGCTTCATCGCCTTGGCCGGGATCATCGTGCGCAACTCGATCCTGCTGGTGGACTTCATCCGCCACAGCCAAACCGGCGACCGGCCGCTTCGCGAAGTGTTGCTGGAGGCCGGAGCGATCCGCTTCAAGCCGATCGTGCTCACGGCCCTGGCCGCCATGATCGGCGCGGCGGTGATCCTGTTCGACCCGATCTTCCAGGGCCTGGCGATCTCTCTGCTGTTTGGCCTCGCCTCATCGACGGTGCTGACCGTGCTGGTCATTCCGGCCATCTACGTCGTGCTGCGCGACGATGATCGGCGCCCAACTGCAGAGGGGCCAGAATGATTAAGCCTGGCGACCGCATTCTCACCCCTCGCCGCTATGCGAGACGCCTTGTTCGATCGTGGGAATGCCGCGGCATCAAGGCACGCCCGCTTAAGCTTGAACCTTAATTCGTATCTTCTACATTAGGCATATGAGCAAACTCGCCTTCATCACCCCTGCGAACGACGTTCAGGACCTGGCGGCCAGCGCCCACTCGGCGGCGCGGCTTCTCAAGCTTCTGGCCAGTGAGCAACGCCTGCTGATCCTCTGTCGTCTGATCGACGGCGAGGCATCTGTCGGTGATCTGGCGAGCCATGTCGGACTCGCCCAGTCGGCGACCTCGCAACATCTGGCCAAGATGCGCGCCGAGGGTCTGGTGGCCACCCGACGCGAAGCCCAGACGATCTTCTATCGCCTGGCTGATCCGGCAGCGGTTCGCGTGCTGGAAACCCTTTGCGACGTCTACCGCGCTACGACTGAGGCCTGACCGCCAGGCGGTCACGCGAGATCTCCGGCGCAAGGCTGGGACCAGGGAATTGTTGGCGCCCCGGGTCGGTCTTCAGACGTGCAGGGCTTTCCAGGCAACATAGGCGGCGACCGTCAGCACCAGTCCGGCAAATAGCCTGCGGGCCAGGACAGCGTGTGCCGCCAGCGAGCCTGCGCCCCTTACGCCCACAGCACCTCCCGCAAGCCCCCCCAGAACGAAGAGCCCTGCCACAGGCCAGTTGATCAGACCCGAAGCGGCATAGTTGAGCGAAGTCGCCGCACCAAACAGAGAGACTGACAGCAGGGACGAGGCCGTTGCGTTGGCAAGGGTCATGCCGGTCGCCGCCATAAGCCCGGGCACGATCAGGAACCCGCCGCCGATCCCAAAGAACCCTGCCGCCAGGCCCGTCAGCACGCCGAGAGGGGCCAGCTTCAGCATCAAGCCAGGGCTGATATGGACCAGAGGATCGCCCTGGGACTTGGGCCGGCGCATCATCGACAGGGCGATCGCCGCCATCGCGACAGCGAACCAAAGCAGCAGGCGTTGTCCATCAACGGCCTTGGCCAGTGTCGAGCCAACGAATGACCCGATCAGACCCGCGCCGGCGAAAACGGTGGCGCAAGGCCATTTGACCCGGCCTCCCCGGCCGTGGCCAACCAGGTTTATTCCCGCATTGATCGCAACCGCCGCAGCCGAGGTGCCGATGGCCACATGCGGATCATGGATGCCGACCACGTAGAGTAGGAGCGGAGTGGCTAGCACTGACCCGCCCCCGCCGAACAGGCCCAGGAGCGTGCCGACAAGCGCGCCGCTCATCAGGGTCGAAACGATCATGAACAGGGACATGGAGCAACCCGACAGGCTTGTATATTCATATATTCGCATATATATGGCTTGTCGATACCCAAGCCCGAGAGTTTGTGATGCGCGAGCCTATCTCACCCCCTGACCTTGCCGTGACCAAGGCAAGATCGAGCATCCAGCAGGCGCTCGCAGCGCCCGCTTCAAGGCCCCTGGTTGAGGCCTTCTTCGACGAGGCGACCTTCACGGTCAGCTACATCGTGCGTGACTCCAACTCATCGGCCTGCGCCATAATCGACAGTGTCCTGGACTATGACGCCGGTTCCGGCCGGACCAGCGAGCGCTCGGCCGACGCCCTGATCGCCTATGTCAGGGACCAAGGGCTGGAGGTTCTCTGGCAGCTCGAGACTCACGCCCACGCCGACCACCTGTCGGCTGCACCCTATCTTCAAGAGGCGCTGGGTGGCCGTCTGGCGATCGGCGAAAAGATCGTCCGCGTCCAGGAAACGTTTGGAAAGCTGTTCAATGCGGGACCTGATTTCGCCCGCGATGGCAGGCAGTTCGATCATCTGTTCCGGGACGGCGAGGTCTTTTCCATTGGCGGGCTACAGGCCATAGCCCTGCATGTTCCCGGCCATACGCCCGCCTGCATGGCCTATGTCATTGGCGATGCCGTCTTCGTTGGCGATACCCTGTTCATGCCCGACTATGGCACCGCACGCTGCGACTTTCCCGGCGGCGATGCGGCGACGCTGTTTGCCTCAATCCAGCGCCTGATGGCGCTCCCGGACGAGACGCGGGTCTTTCTGTGCCATGACTACAAGGCGCCAGGTCGCGACGTTTTTGCCTGGGAGACCACCATCGGCGCCCAGCGTCGGGACAACGTCCATGTCCACCAAGGCGTAGACCAGGCTCAGTTCGTGACACTGCGCGAGACGCGGGATCGAACACTCGACATGCCCAAGCTTATCTTGCCCTCCGTGCAAGTGAATATGCGCGGCGGTCACCTTCCGGAACCAGAAGCCAATGGCGTGCGGTACCTGAAAATCCCGCTCAACACTGTTTAGCGATGACGATCTTCCGTCTCACATGATTGTCCAACTATTTCATCGAAATGCCTGCGTGGAGAAGGCTTGGCTTGAGCATGATGGTTCTCCTCGCGTAGCCTATGGCTAGACGCTCATTTCGTCCGCCTCGAGGGCAATGCGGATCCGGCGGTGGCTGACTTCATCGAGGTCGAAGCCGACGAGAAGGATGGCCGAAAGCGCGTGTGCGATCGCCGGCCCCAGGGCGAAGATCAGCTTGAGGGCCAAAAGCGCCTCGGGCGTGTTTTGCGCGCCAGGCTGGAAGCCCAAGGCCCCTGCTAAGGGCAAGGCCACGCCTACCGCCACGGCGGTCGCCGCCTTGCTTGTCAGACTGAAACTCGAAAACAGCAGCCCCGTGCGGTCTCCACCCGTTTCCAATCGCTGCTTGTCGGCGACGTCCGAGACCATGGCGCGAAGCATCAGATTCCCTGAGTTCGCGGTCAGCCCCTGCGCGATGGTGAGGGCGATCAGGAGCGGAAAGCCGCCCGGCGTCACCAGCAGCAGACCAAGATTGATGGCCATCTGTATCAGCTCGCCCAGGATAGCCGCTCGGTGCTTGCCGAGGCGATACCCAACCGCCAGCCAGATCGGCGCGGCGAAGATTCCGAAGATGAATTGCAGCAGGAACAGGCCTGCGGCCAAATCCGGGCGACCGACGTAGGCGGACACGAAGAACACGAAGAGTGAGCTTCGGATCAGCTGACCCAAGGTGACGGCGAAATCCGCAGCCAGGATTTTCAGCACCAGCCGATCGCCGAAGATGTGAAGCCAAGGGGCAGGGCCGCGAGACGTGCTCTTTTCCGGTCGGGGCGGCAGGGCTGGCTCGGCCACCAAGATCAAAGAGCTTGCCGTGCTCAGGACGAAGGTCACGATGATGAAGACGGCCATCGCGGCCAATTTCCCGCGATTGTCAGCGGTCTGGCCTTGGTGGGCGGCGACTTGGTCGGCCGCCGCGGGCAGGATCATCACCATCAAGAGGCCCAGCGAAGCCGCGACCTGAAAGAAGGTCTGGACCTTGCTGCGTCCATGATACCGGCCCGTGATCTCGCCGGCCCAGGCCGTGACCGGGATCATGATGGCGCTCCAGGACAAGTAGAAGGCGGTCAGCCAGCTCGCCAGCCAGATCGCGCCCGGCCGTTCGACGCCCAGGACTTGAGGCGTGAAGATAGCCACGGTCGACAGCAGGAAGAGCGGCGCGCCGCCCAGGATCCATGGCTTGCGACGACCGAAGCGCGTTCGCGTCCTATCCGAAAACGCGCCGACGAGTGGATCGGTCAGGGCGCCCCAGGCCTGGGTCAGCATGAAGATGGCGCCCACCATGGTCAGGCCCAATCCCATGTCCTGGGCGTAGTAGGGTGGCAGGTAAACGGCCAGTGGAAGGCCCGCGCCCGCCAGCGGGAAGGCGAGGGTGGCGAACACCGCTAGTCGAGGGAAGCTCAAGGCAGGCGGGGCCTTCGGCATGAGGATGCTCTTAGCGTGGGGTTGGGGCTGTGGGGCCCAAGCGACGTCTGGCGAGCAGACGCGGGTGTGGCTAGAAGGGCTTGGCTGTCAGGGTGAGGCCGACGGTTCGCGGATCAGCCATAATCGCGACATAGGGCGTGACGCCGCTGGCGGTGCCGAAGGCCGCGACATAGCGTTTGTCGAACAGATTCTTGGACCACAGGGACAGCGACCAGCGATCATCGAGGGTTCGCACGCCCAATCCGGCATTGACCACGAAATATCCATTTTGCCGGCCGTACGGTGACAGCGGACTCAAGGACGTGCGGCTTTTCCAGGATTGATTGGCATAGGCGAAGATCGCCGCGCCGGAGGCGACCGGACGCTCCCAGCGCGCGCTGACCTGGCCCGTCCAGTTCGGCGCCGTGGGGAGCTGCTTGCCTGACAAATCCACGGACGTTGGTCCGCCGACATAGGTCAGCTCCGCCGGCGGCGGCGCTGAGACGTAGGACACGTAGACCGCCTCGCCCCAGGCCGTGCTGAACGACAGGTTCAGGTTCTTGGTGAGCTGGGCGGCCCCTTCCAACTCGATGCCTTGCAGCCGGATCTTGCCGACATTGGACAGATAGCTGCGCGTCGTCGTTCCGCTTTGGGCGCTGAGCGTCGCCTGATAGCCGGTGATGTCGTCGCGGTAGAGATTGGCGTTAAGGATCACGCGCCCCTGGGCCAGCTTGGTCTTCACCCCAACTTCAAAGTCGGTCGACTTCTCTGGATCGATGATGACGCGATCCCCGACTCGCGCTCCCAGGTTCGCTGCTCCTGATTTTTCACCGTATCCAAGGCTGAGATAGGCCAGAACGCCGTCCGCGAGCTTGTAGGATGGGTTGATCAACCACGAGAACGAGCCGTCGCTCTTCTCGCCCGCGACCTGATAGGGCGCACCCGTGACGGCGGCGCGATAGACCGCGAACGGGGCAAGAGCCCCCGTGAGGGGGGCGCCGCCGAGCGAGAATGACGAGACCGACGCTTCACGCTTTTCGTGCGTGTATCGCGCGCCCAGAGTCAGGGCGGCGCGGTCATCGATGCGCCAGGTTCCTTGTCCAAATATCGCAGCGCTATTGGTCTCCGCCTTACCCAGCTGATCCAGTTCGACGCCATTTAGGATCGCCGATGGCAGCTGGGGTGACAGAAAGAAATCCGTGGCGCGAGCGAACATCCGCGTCCGATTGTTGCTCGTGACCTGTTGATTGAGCAAATAGATCCCCGTCTGCCAGTCAACGGAGCCGCCCGTCGGCGAAGCTAGGCGAAGTTCCTGAGAAAATTGATCAACATCAACATCATAGCCGATTCCAAAGACGGGGTAGGGCGTGTAGTCGTTGTCGTTGTTGGGGCGAAAATAGAGGCGTCGCCAAGCGCTGACCGAGGTTAGGGTGTAGCCGCCCAACGCGAAATCAGCCTGGTTGGATAGACCGTCCGTCCTTGAGATCAGGCGGCTCTGTGTGTCCAGGTTGGCGTCCTTGATGTCGTAAGAAGGCGTGTAGCCGAAGGCCGCCTGGACCTTCGTGCCCCAGCCATTTCGCACGGCGCCGTTGGCGTAGGTCAGGGGATCACCGATCGGGGGCGTGAACGCGTTGTATTCCCGGGTGTCGTAGTGCTCGGCGATCAGGCGATCGGTGAAAACAGCGTTGGGCTGGAACAGCAGCTGACCGCGTGCGGCCCACCGGTGATTGTCCAGGTAGCGCTCGCCGTCATACTTGTTTCTGATCCAGCCGCCGCCCATGTCGCCATAAACAGTAAGGCGTGCCGCAAGCGTGTCGCCCACCAGCGGGCCCGAGATGTTGGCGCGCAACTGGCGCCGATCGCGGCTCGACACGGTCGTGCTGACCGTAGCCTCGGGCTCGAATGACGGCGGCTTGGTCGTGACGATCAAGGCGCCCAGGGTCGTGTTCTTACCGAGCAAGGTGCCTTGAGGCCCCCGCGCGAGCTCGATGTGGTCAAGGTCGACGAAGTCCAGCCAGGAGAACCCTGGGTGCGTAAAGAACACGTTGTCCACGATCAGGCCGACCCCGGCCTCCGAACCGTCGCTGTTGGCGTTGTCGCCGAGTCCCCGGATGCGCAAGGCCGAAACGCGGGTGTTCTGCTGGACGGCGGAGAAGTTGGCAATCTTGGCGGCATAGTCGGCGACGCGGTCCAAGCGCTCGGCCTGCAACACCCTTCCCGAGACCGCCGAAATCGTGATCGGGGCGTCCTGCAGCTTCTCCTCGCGGCGTCGCGCGGTGATCATCAGTTCTTCGACCGAAATGTCAGGAGCGGCGTTGGCGGACGTCGTGGACGGATCAGCCGCGGCGGCTTCGCCAGCCATGAGCATCACAGTCGCAAGGCTGATGCCGAATATTTCACGGGCATAGGAAATCCTGAAATTCATCGGATTTAAGTCCCCTCAAGACCTTCACGCATGACATCAGGATCAGATTGAGCCTGATGCGCGAACGATGATCACTATCGCCGAAAGCGAAGCGGGGGTGACGGGTAATGTATTTGTCGTCCTCAGTTTATTTCTAAAATCGACCCATAGCGGGTCATTTCTGGTGAGTTCATGGTGATGAAGGCGATAAAATATATGGAAAACATCAGAATAGCTTTATTGGTCTGGGCTTGAGCGTATGGTTGGCGCGCGTTACGCCTCTTGGCGTGCAGCGGACACTTCCTCCGGGCGCGAATGCATAGCAGAGCGGAGTTTCAGGAAGTCGCTCACCACATCTTCCAACTGCGTCGCGAGCTCCACCACAGCATCGGCGGCCCACCCTTCGTCTCGCACACGTACGCGTCCGAAGGCGTCCTCCACGAGAAAGCCGCGTTCCAGCAGAATCGTCACTTTTCGCCGCGTGGTTTCTCGTGACAGGCCCGTGGCGAGGGCGATGCTGCGGCGGCTAAGCCCGGTGCGCAGAGTCTTTGAGGCTAGGCGAGATCGGCTCCAAGTCGACACCTCTTCCTGGTCGTAGAGATAGGTTTCGCGGGCGCGTTCCGTTACATGAAGTAGAATGCAGATGCATTCTATGTCCACCATCAACGCAGATCTATAGATATTTAGAATATCTGTTGTGAATTTTGCACAACTAAATAGGGTTGATCGCAATGCATTGGGTAGATCTCCAGCGAGGCCGTCGCTTCCGATAACGCGGGGTGTTTGTGACGATTGACGATGCCTGTGATTATTCTCTGCATTTGATTTCATCTCCAGGAGCCTAATCGCTATTCCGCGCCCGCCGCGGCGGCCAGGGACTCTCGGGCGTTTGGCGGAGGGAGGGGCGGAGAATATCTCCGGTCTGAACCTTCCAGTCGTTGCCGACCCATCTTCCTCATGCGCTCTACTCTAAAGTGATTCAGCATTCTGAGGTGTCGGCATGGGCAGTGGGTTTCGCTTCTCGGACAAGCGAGTGATCGTCACCGGCGGAGGTTCTGGGATCGGGCAAGCGGTCGTGCTGAGACTGGCGGCCGAAGGCGCCACGGTCCTGGCTGTCGACCGGGATCCAGGAGGACTGGAGGTGACACTTCGTCAGTCTGCGGAGTTTTCTTCCGGAGGGGGCGCGGTTCGCGCCCTAAGGGCGTCGGTCTCCGATGAAATCGCCGTCAAGGCCATGGTCGCGGACTTCGTCAGGGACGAGGGCGGTCTGGATGTGCTGGTCAACATGGCCGGCGTGCTACGCACGGGCCATATCAGCGAAATGTCGCTCGACGCCTTCAATCAGGTGATCACCACCAATCTGGCGAGTGTGTTCCTCTGCTGCCGCGAAGCGCTCCCACACCTTGAGCGAAGCGGGGGAGCCATTGTGAACGCGGCGTCCACCTCAGCCTTCTTCGGTCACCCCTATATGGCCGCCTACGCCGCCAGTAAGGGGGGCGTAGCCGCTCTGACCCAATCTCTCGCCAGGGAATACGCAAAACGGGGCGTGCGAGTGAATGGCGTCGCGCCAGGTGGCATCGGGACCGCGATGACCGCCCAAACCTTCGCCGGGTTGCCCTCGGATGCGGACCTGAGCCTCTTCGCGCATTTGGCGCGCGGTGACCGCAAACTGGGCTCGCCCGAACACGTCGCCAGCGTCGTAGCCATGCTCGCCTCGGAAGACGGATACTTCATGAACGGGGAGATCGTGCGCATTGATGGAGGGGTTCACGCGTAGCCTGCGGACCAATTGCTCCAGCGGCGCCTCCTGCGCGACTATGCGCGTCTTGGCCATCAAGGCCGCGCACCTTGCGTGACTGGTCGGCCTGGAACCGGCGAGGCAGTGGCGACGGTCGATCTAAGCGGCTCGGGTGCTCTGGGTGCTGTAGCGGGCAACCCGAGCCGCTTCATCAGCCTGTTTCGGGCCCTAAGGCCACTCTTCGCCCTTAATCGCTTCTATATCGGCGCTACGCTCGGCGATGAAGAACGCCAAGAGTTGCTTAGCGAGTTCGGCGCCGCACAGGCTGTCGCTTCTATAGTGCACCCCCGCGTATTCACGGTTTTGGGCGATCCTGTCGGCGGCCGCCCAGAGCGCTTTGCGGATAGTCGTGTCCTGGCAAATCTCATAACCGACGAGCGCCATCAGATGGGCCTGCGTTGAATGTCCGCTTGGATAGGCGGGGTGTCCAGGTGCAGGGATGACGGTGCTAATGCTCGAATCCAGATGATCGGGTCGAGGCCGCATCCAGACTGATTTGAAATACATGATGTAAGGCAGAGACCAGTCTTTGATCTCAATGAGCATTTTCCGGGTTTTCACCTTGGGGCCGCCTGCTTGTGCCTGGAGTGGGGCAAACAGGCTTTCAGGCGGCTTGCTATTCTCATTGATGATTTCCGGGCGGCGCGCATTGAAGTCGCTAGCGTGCGGATAGTTCAGCAGGGTGTCGAGCTCGCCACGGCTCGTCGCGACGTCGGGCGGGTCGATCAGGGTGATCGCCGCAAGCCGATCGGGATGTTTCCGAGCCTCCTCGATATACGCTTTGAATGTGGGATCCCAGCGGTCTTCCGGGAAGCGGATCGACGCGGGGTCTGTATAATCGTCGGGCCAGCGCATGGGGTCGTCTCCTTTTCTAGAATTCGCAAACACCGGCCTCGCGCAGGCCGGCGATGTAGTGGTCACGGTCTTCCGGCGCCTGGAATGGATAGCGACGCGCGAACGTGGCGATGGAGAAGTCAGGCTCCAGCTGCATGAGCGTGGCGATGAACCCTGACGCCTCATCGCGAAGCCCCAGGTGGCCCAAGGCCGAGATCAAGGGCTTGTAGCCGTTGGTGAAGGTCGGGTTCGCGCGGACCGAGCGACGGCCGATGGCCACAGCGCTCGCATAGTCGCGCGCGAACAGGTGGGCCATGGTTTCAATCGACTCGAACAGCCGATGATAGGGATCGAAAGGCGCCAGTTCGCGGTAGCGCCGAAGGCGGCGCAGCGCGTCGTCGGGGTGTCCCATATAGCAACTGGTCGGCGCGCTCAGCGCCCAAATGAAGGCAAGGCTTGGATTTAGAATAAGCGATTGATTAAAGTAATGCGACGCCGACTTGAAATCATGATGAACAAACGAACAGAGGTGAGCATATATGCCAAGAGCCTCCGCATTTTCAGGATCCAGATCAATCGCATGCCGAGATAGCCGTTCAGCCTCGATATATTCTTGATTTGGACAGATCGACCATCCTTGACCGACGTGAAAAAGGTACCAGAACGCTGACCAGGCCGCGACCATGCTGTCATCGGGTGCCGCCGCGGCGGCCTGGCGGAGCATGGCGCCAGCCTCGTCATAACGCTGCCGCTCCATGCTGTAGAGCAGCGGAATGGCCTTCAGCACCAGCCTCGTCGCGCTTGAGACGTCGCGTTGACTGGGGCGCGCGCCTTCGATCTGCAGGATGACGGGGTCGATCCGCGCCACCAGCTTGGTGGTGACGCGTTCGTCCGCTTCCGCCAGCGCGTCTATGGGCAAGTCGTAATTATCGCTCCAGACGGTCTGCGGCGGTCCATGGAGCCTGAGGAGCACGACCCGTACGCGGATGCCGTCGCCGATGGGCGTCAATGTCCCCTGGATCGCGTAGTCGACCGCGAGGGTGTCGAGAGCGCGGGCCTGCCCAGTCTGATCGACGCCCAAGGTCGCGATCCCCATGGGTGTGATCACGTCGAACCATCGGAACCGCGCAAGCGCTGCGGCCATGTCCAGGCTCAGCGACCAACACAGCGTAGAATCCAATAACGGAGCCGTCGCGACAAAGGGGAGTATGCCCACCCTGAGCCTTCCGCCGGGGAGCGCGGCGGGCGCTGTGGGCGCTTCGGCGATAGCTGGCGAGACATTCTGCTCCTGCTGGGCGCGGGCGGCTCGATACAGTCGATCCGTGGCCTCGGAAGGCTGCACGTCGAGGCCGTCCTTCAACGCGCGACGGCATCGTTGATACTCGCGGATGACCTGAGCGCGATCTCCTAGGTTCAGGAGCGCTGAGAGCAGAGCTTGCCATGCGCCTTCATGTGTCGGGTCGTGCTCGATCAGCGTGCGGGCGATACGGGCTCGCCGCTGTGGAGAGGCGTCTTGCGAGGAAGCTTCAAGCAGTCGCGCTTCGCAAACCTTCCGAAGCCTGTTTTCGAAACGCGCCCGCTCTTCCCGCAGCCACTGGTCGAAGGTCGGACTAACGCCGTCGAGGTCCTCCAGCAGCGTGCCGGACATCGCGTTCAGGTAATCGTCTTCGGCTTCGTCCCCCGCCTCCCCTCCGATGTTCGCGCCGACCGATGGCAGATGCACCGCATCGATCCAGCAGTTCTCGTCGCACAGCCGGACCTGGTCGCGCCCGATCTGCAGGAGATTTGGCACGCAGCTCCAACTCGTCGCCAGTTCCGACAGGGCCTGGCGGAGACTGGTCCGAGCCTGGGCTTCGGGGGAGCGATCCCAGAGCAGCGCCGCCAAGCGCGAGCGCGGCACCGAAGCGCCTCGCGACATGCACAGCAGCGCCAGAATCGCCCGCGCCTTGCGCCCACGCGGCAGCAGAGAAGTGCCGTCATAGGTCATCGCCCGCATCGTCCCGACGATATGGATGCGGGCGACTGTCCGAGCGAGCTTGGCCGGCGCGCTCTCGGCGAGAGGGTCGGCGGCGCGCGAAGGATGGCTGCTCATGCCGTCGCCTCCCTTCGCGCGTCGTCGCGGCGAACCACCATCACGCAAGCCAGGCTCACCCCTGCGGCGACGGCGACGAAAATGGACGGCGAAAGCTTGTCGCCGGTCGTGGCGATCAGCAGCGTGAAGATCAGGGGCGCTAGACCGCCGAAGGATGTGACGCCGATCGCATGGCCCAGGGCCATGCCGCTGGTCCGGGTCTGAGGCGGGAAGCGCTTGGCGATCACGCCTCCCAACGGGCCCAGATAGATGGAGCTGACCAGGCCGATGGTCGTCTGCGCGAGCATCAGCGCTGCGGCCGTCGCTTTGAAGGCGATCCAGGCGAAGAGTGGGTAGGCTATAGCGAGCATGAGCACGGCGCCGCAAAGCATGAATATGCCGCCGCCGTATCGATCGGAGAGGCGCCCCAAGATCGGTATGAGCAGGAGTTGTTCGGCTCCGGCCACCATGGCTCCCAAGAACGCATCTGGCGCTCTTAGGCCCAGCTGGGTCGTGGCGTAGACGGGCAGATATAGGAGGACGTAGACCATGACAGCCGGAGCGGCCATCAGGCCCGCGCATAGAGCAACCCCGAGCTTGCCTGAGGTCATCAGGCTCCGAACGGGGGCTTGGGCCGGCGCCATCGACCGGAAGGCCGGCGTCTCGACCAGCCTGGCGCGGATGTAGAAGGCTATGGGCCCGATCGCGACGCCGATCAGGAAAGGGATACGCCAGCCCCAGGCCTTTAGGTCCTCCGGCGAGAACCCACGCGCCAACGCCGCGCCGCATCCGGCGGCGAGAATGGTCGTGAGCCCCTGGCTGGCCAGCGGCCAACTGGCCAAGTACCCTCTGCGTCGACCGCTCTGCTCGGCCATGAACGCCAGGGTCGCTCCAAATTCGCCGCCCGCCGAGAGACCTTGCAGCGACCGCGCCAACAGAACGAGCAGCGGGGCGCCGATCCCGATGACTTCGTAGGTGGGGGCAAGGCCAATAATCGCCGAACCGGCCGTCATCAGGCCTATGCAGAGGACCAGTGCGTCCTTGCGGCCTCGGCGATCGGCGTAGGATCCCAGCAGCATCGCGCCCAACGGGCGAAGCAGGAAGGTGACGCCGAACGTCGCGAAAGTGAGCAGCAGCGAAGTGTTGCGGTCCCCGGCCGGGAAGAACAGCTCGGCCATGGTCGCCGCGAGAAAGCCGAAAATAATGAAGTCGAACCACTCAAGCGCATTGCCGAGCGAACTGGCGACGATGATGCGCCATTCGTAGCCGCGCGCCTCGTTCGACGCATTCGACACACTAGCGACCACACGCTGCCCCCTATGTCCCCGGTAAACGCTACCATAACGTGAACCTCGGTCGCCGCTCTTTTTACGCGGCGTTCACGCTAATCTGACGTTTGGCGAACGATGGTCGCTGAAATTGCCCCTGCAAAAGCAGGAGCTGACCATGTCTCTGATCTACAAGGTGGTTCAAGTCAGTGCGCATATCCTCCAACTGCCGGGGGGCACTCCCAAACTCGAGATCGCCGCCCTTGGCGAAGTCACGTCCAGTGGCTGGACGAACCCCCGACTGAGCCCGGTATTCTACGTCTCGCCGCCGCCGGACGGCATCTGGGACTTCGAGTTCCAGGCCGACCCGCCACACGGAATTTCCGGCCAGGTCATCCTGCCGGTCGGCGCGATCTATGCCGGCGTCACGCCGGACTGGTGCAAGGGCGTCCGCGTTCATGCCGCCAGCAACGCCATCGAAGCCGAGGCAAAGTCTCTCCAGCCTGCGGAGAAGGCGCCGCCATCTCCAATCCGCGCCGCCGCACGTGGGCTGGTGATCGTCCAGCAGTCTCTGGCGACCTACGACGACAGCTTCCAGCCGACCGGGACGATCCACTGGAAGAACGACGGCCCGTTCGGCCTGCCGACCCCGCACGTCGAGATGAAGAAGCTGCGCCACGAGCTGACTCTCACCATCGAGGGGCCGAACGAAGACCAAATCCGCAACTGCATTCGCCAAGCCGCGGTCGCGGGCGTGATCGCGGCGATCGTCGCCGCCGTCGCGACGGGCGGCGGGGCCCTGCACGCCGCGATCTCAGCCGCCCTCGCCGCGCTGGAACAGTGCCTGGGCGACGGCTTCTCCGTGCGGATCGACGACCAATCGCACTGGATCTTCTGGGACACCTAACGGCCCAGCCCAGCGCCACGTCACAACTCCCGTTTCCGCTCCAACCGAGGAACGACCATGACATTCAAGCCTGAGACCGCGGGCTCTGAGACACCGCGAATCCTAAACTGCCTGCCGTCGGTCTCGCAGGAGACCGATTGGACCTTCGCGGCGGCTGTGAGCGCCGGAGTGGCCGACACCGCCCTGCCAGAGAGCGTCAACCGGCGCGAAGACTGGTGGACGATCGGCGACCAGAAGAACACAGGCTCCTGCGTCGGTTGGGCGACCGCCGACGGCGTGCTGCGCTATCATTTCGTCAAGGCCGGATGGATCGCCAAGGACACGCCGCTGTCGCCGCGGTTCACCTGGATGGCGTCCAAGGAACTGGACGAATTCACGACGGCGCCAACGACCTTCATCGAGCCGGAAGGCACTAGCCTCAAGGCGGCGTTGGATGTCTCGCGCAAGTACGGCGCGGCGCTGGATGGGGACCTGCCTTTCGAGGGCGGCCGTCTATTCCCTGGCAGCGCGCAGGTCTTCTACGCCAAGGCTGCTCGCCTCAAGATCGCCAGCTACATCAATCTGGGACCGAGCCTGCTGGCCTGGCGCCGCTGGCTGGCCAGCAACGGCCCGATCCTCGTACGCCTGAACGTCGACGCGACCTGGGCCAACGCCTCGGCCGTCCCGCGGCTTGAAACCTATCGCGCCGAAACCGCCCTCGGCGGCCACGCGGTGGCGCTGGTCGGCTATACGCCCGACGGCTTCATCGTCCGGAATAGCTGGGGTGAATCCTGGGGCGATAACGGCTTCGCCTTCGCGACCAATGCCTATGCCGCCGCCGCCTTCACCGAGGCCTATGGCGTCATTCTCGGCGGTGCGACGCAGGTCTCAGCCGGGATCGCCGAGCCTCCCCCGGAGGCCAAGGATGCACGCCCGATCGGAAGTTGGGGGGGCGATGAAGAGGATCTCCGGACCCTCATGCTCAGCGTGATCAAAGGGAGCACGGGTCGCACCTTGGCGTCGCTCAGCCCGATGAGCGAAGTGTTCGTGGACACTGTCGGTCTCGCCCAGTTCCTGCAGACTGCGGAGCAACAGCTCGATGCGCCAGGCGCTCTCTCTTCCGCGCCGGTCGCCACACTAGAGCGCCTGCGACTCGGGTTCTTCGACGAGCTGGTAGATTGGGTGCATCACCAGATAGCCCCAGATCGCGGAAGCGAACCGACCTCCGCCGAGATTCTCGCGGAGATGGTTCCCGTGACGATCGTTCGCGATCCGGCGACGACCATCGTGATGATCAAAGGCGTGAAACTGCCGTTGGGCGTGAGCGCGCTCAGCTTGCCCGCGGGCGTCAACACCCTTCGGGTCG
The DNA here is from genome assembly GCF_002737755.1 of Caulobacter sp. BP25. Lineage (GTDB taxonomy): Bacteria > Pseudomonadota > Alphaproteobacteria > Caulobacterales > Caulobacteraceae > Caulobacter. The sequence goes on along the minus strand of NZ_PEGH01000017.1, from coordinate 5,209 downwards.
GCATCCGGGGGAAGGGTGGCGACGCGGGAACCGCATCCGTGCTTCGCGGCGGGAGCGCGATCGTCAGCCAGGCTGTCCGCATCCCTGCTGGCCTCACCGAAGCCTATTCAGCCGAGGAGTCGTTCAATGTCTGAACATGCGCAGCTTTGGACGCGCGTCGGCGTCGCCGCGCTGATCCTGGCGGTCTCGACCGCCGCCCAGGCCAAGGAGGACGTCGCCGCTCGCGCGCTTGCCGCCACCGCGGCGCCGAACGCCCGAGAACCGCTCTCGTCGCTCAGCGCCATATCGATCGAAGGTGGTCAGGATGGCGCGACGGCGACGCTCAAGTTCGGGGCCGAGCGTAATGACATTTCCTGGCTTAGACTCGGCAATGCGGTGGGACACTTCCGAACGGCTTCCGTAGCGCTCTCCGCACCGGTCGACAACAAGCGAGGTTTCACCTCGTCGCTGACCAATGACGGCCTTTCCGACATGGCCAGCGTCAGCATCCAGTTCAGCGAACTCAAGATTCCCGCGACGGCCCCTGTCGACCGGCAAACACTTTGCGGGGAGATGAGGGCAGGATTTGAGAAACTCCATCCCGGCCAGACCGCGCCGGGCTGCAGCACCGAACTCGCCTTCGAGGTGGGCGGCAAGGCGCTGGCTGATCAGTACAACGCCGCCATAGACCAGGCTTTGGCCGAACGCCTGATCAGCTACTTCGGCGTGTCAGCAGAGATCGGGCGACGAAGCTATGAATTCTACGATCCGACCACTCTGGCCAAATCCGAAGCTAACCGGACGCCGTGGAGGATCGGCGCCTTCTATGCCTGGATAGGCGGGCGCGAGAACTGGGCGCTCACGATCCGGTACGCCCACGAGGAAGCCTTCCGGGAGGGCCAACCCAGGACCGTATGCTTGGCGAGTTCCGCCCCCGTCCTCGATTGCGCGTCTGGCGCCTTCGGCCATGTCAAACGCATCAAGAAAGACATCCTGTCGCTTGAGGGGCGCTGGGCGCCCGCCCAAGTCGATCTCGGCATCGCCAAGGCCAAGGTCGGGATCGCGCCCAAGGTCGCCTACGACACCCAGGCCGACAACTGGGCGGTCGCCCTGCCAATCTACCTGTTTGGTGACAAGACAGGCTTGACGGGCGGCGTTCGCGGCGACTGGACGAGCACCGATCACGACATCACCGTCGGCGTCTTCATCACCAAGACCCTGTCCATCACCAACGCGCTATAGGCGTCTCATGCATCAAGAAAGGACTATGTCGAAATACAGGCGCTTCGGGGCGGGGGCTGTCACGTTAGTCGCGCCAGGTCGCAGGGGTCTAATACTTGACCGTCTCAGGCGGTAGCCGCCGCCCAAGCGGCGTTGGCATCGGCGCGGAAGCACGCGGTAGCGGCCGCTGGCCGCTACGGACGCAGCCTGGCTAATCTCGCCTGCCGCCGTCTCAGCGACCCGGCCCGTTAAGCTGGCGGTCCCGTTTTTGGTATAGTCCAAGATGCTGAATCTGGAGCGCCATGCATGTGACAGTCGACGTGCTTCTGGGCTTCTCCGTCCAGGCCTCTCGATCTCTGCTTCGTATCGCTGATTCTGAGATTTCTACTGGCGGCGCGCACTGTCATGCGCGTGTCGTGGCTGCCTGCTTTAAGCGTCTGGTCCATACCAGATGGGGCAGGGGAACATTATGTCAAAGTCACATCCCGTTCGAGCTTGGCGCTCGGATTTGAAGCGCTTTCTGCTTTGCACCGTCGCGATGCTCGCGGCCGACGCCAGCGCCACGGCCGCCTTCGCGCGGCAGGTCTCGAACGACTCGAGCGCCAGCGAGACGGTCGATGCGGTCGTCGTCACCGGCTATCGCAAGTCTCTGGCCGACGCCCGGGCCATCAAGCGCGAATCCGTCATTCAGAAGGACGCGATCGTCGCCGAGGACATGGCGAAGTTCCCGGAACTGAACCTGGCGGAATCGCTGCAGCGCCTTCCGGGCGTGCAGATCAACCGCGAGGCCGGCGAAGGTCGCCGCATCTCGCTGCGTGGCCTGGGTCCGGATTTCGCCCGCGTCCAGCTGAACGGCATGGAAGTGCTGGGCAATGTCGACTCGGCCCAGGACAGCCGTGGCCAGCGCTCGCGCGACCGCGCCTTCGACTTCAACATCTTCGCTTCGGAACTGTTCTCGCGGGTCGAGGTCGAGAAGACCTTCGAAGCCGCGCAGAACGAGGGCGGTATGGCCGGCACGGTCGGCCTCTTCACCGGCAAGCCGTTCGACTACAAGTCCGGCGCCAAGGGCGCTCTGTCGGTGAAGCTGGGCACCAACCAGTACACCAAGGACACCCAGCCCCGCATCGCGGCGCTGTTCAGCCGCAACTGGGATGACCGCTTTGGCGCGCTCGTCTCGGTCGCCTACGCCAAGCGCCATACGACCGAGCAGGGCCACAACACCTATAACTACAGCCACCCCAGCGCCGCGACCCTGCAGTCGCTGGTGGCCAAGGGGCTGGACATCTCCAAGCTGAGCGCCGCCCAGCAGGCGAAGTTCCTGTCCGGCGATCTCTATTTCGCGGACGGCAACCGCATCTCGTCCTGGGACGCCAAGATGGAGCGCCTGGGCGTCACCTCGGCGCTGCAATGGAAGCCGGTGGATAACCTGCTGCTGACGCTGGACGCCCTCCACGGCCGTTTCACCACCAAGCGGGACGAACTGCACCTCGCCACGCGCCCGCTGTCTTCAACGGGCTCGGTCGCCTTCGACACCGCCGCCGGCGGCGTCTGGCCCTCGGTCTTCCAGAAGGCGTCGACGATCAACAACCTGACCTGGGACAGCAACAACTACGTCACGATGACCGACGTGACGGGAACCACGTTCGGCAGCGAGCATCGCCGCTCGCTGAACAAGAACCGCTTCAACCAGCTGGCCCTGACCGGCAAGTGGGACGCCTCGGATCGTCTCGTGATCGACGGCCATGCCGGCTACGAAAAGTCGACCTACAAGACGCCGTACGACGACAAGCTCTACATGCGCGCCAAGGGCAACCTGGTCGCCAACTATGGCGCTGACGGCCGTTCGGTTTCGTTCCAGTATCCGGGCTGGGATCCGACCAACGCGGCCAACTACGCGATGGACTCGTTCTACTACCGCAGCTTCTACAATCAGTCGGAACTGCGCGAAGGCGTGCTGAACGCCCGCTATGAACTGTCGGACGCGCTGACCCTGCGCGCCGGGGTCGCCTATCACCGCTTCCAACAGGACGGCCGGGACCTGTTCTACGACGACAACGTCAATGGCACCCGCAGCAAGATGCGCGGCACGTCGGTGGCGGACGTCACCTCGGTATTCAGCAACAACTTCGGCTCGTGGCTGATCGGCGACTACGAAAAGGCCTTCGCCAAGTACAAGGAATACCATCGCCTTGGCCCGAACACCGACGGGACCGGCGGCGCGCTCCAGGACATCGAGAACGTCTACACGACCACCGAAGAGACGGTGTCCGAGTACGTCCAGCTGGACTGGGATCACGAGGTGTTCGGCAAGCGCTTCCGGGGCAATGTCGGCCTGCGCGGCTATCAGACCGACACTCACAGCACCGGCTGGATCCAGGGCGACAGCTACGCCTATCTGGGTACGACCGACGTGAAGGGCAGCTATTCGGGCGTTCTGCCGGCGCTCAACACCGTGGTCGAGCTGACGCCCGAGGTCCAGGTTCGCTTCTCGGCCACCCAGAACCTGAACCGTCCGGGGATGGGCTCGATGGCGGCCGAGGGCACGGCGTTCAAGGACTCGGACTCGGGCGAGATCACCGCCTCGCGCGGCAATCCCAACCTGAAGCCTTACAAGGACACCACGCTGGACGTGTCGGTCGAGTATTACTTCGGCAATGTCGGGCTGCTGTCAGCCAGCGTGTTCCACAAGGACATCAAGAACTTCATCGGGACCAAGACCCTCGAGAACGTGCCGTTCAGCGAGACGGGCGTGCCCTACGCTACGATCCCGGGCGCGACGGCCAGCACGATCGTCAAGGAGTTCTCGATGCCCGTGAACATCCCGGGCTCAAAGAAGCTGACCGGTCGAGCTGGCGGCGCAGGCCGAGTTCTCGTTCCTGCCGGCGCCGTTCGACAAGCTGGGCGCGGTCGCCAACTACACCTATGTCGACGCCGACGAGGCGCTGACCGGCATCTCCAAGACCAGCTACAACGCCACGCTCTACTACGAAACCGATCGTTGGGGTCTGCGCGGCTCGCTGAGCCACCGGAACCGCTGGTACACGGGACGCAGCGACTCCCCGATGAGCGCCAGCACACGTGGCTTCGAGGGTTCCACCTATGTGGACGCCGCAGCCTTCTACAACATCACCGACAAGCTGCAGGTCTCTCTGGATGCGGTCAACCTGACCAACCAGAAGGACACCCAGTTCTGGGGGCAGAACCGCTATCTCTATAACCAGACCCAGAGCGGTTCGACCTACATGATGGGTCTAAGCTACAAGTTCTAATCAGGGCCATGGATGGCGCCTCGCTCTTCGAGCGGGGCGCTTTTCCGTGTGCGGAAAACATGATCGTTTCCCATCGACACCGCTTCATCTTCGCCGCCGTGCCCAAGACAGGCACGCACGCGGTGCGACAGGCCTTGCGCGAGCGGATGGGGGACGAGGACGTCGAGCAGGTCGGCCTGTTCGTCAACAAGCGCTTCCCCTGGACCGACTTGGCCGCGATCCAGCACGGCCATCTGTCGCTGCGCCAGGTGCGCCCCTATCTCGGCGAGGAAGCCTTCGAGGCCTATTTCAAGTTCGCCTTCGTGCGAAATCCGTTCGACCGGTTCGTCTCGTACTGCGCCTTCATGCTGCGCGGCGGCGATCTCTTCCAACGCCAGCCCCGCGAGGCGATGCGTCACTTCCTGCTCGTGGACCCACCCGAGGGCCATATCCCTGTTCCAGCCGCAGGCGGCGCTGCTGGTCGATGACGACGGCGAAACCTTGCTGGCTGATCAGGTCGGACGGGTCGAGGACATGCAGGGCTCGTATGATGCGATCTGCGCGCGGATCGGCATCGCGTCTCGCCCGCTGGACCGGATCAACAGCACACGGCGCGAGGACTATCGCGCCTACTACGACCAGGCGCTGATCGACGGCGTCGCCGCCCGCTACGCCCAGGATCTGGCGCTGTTCGGCTATGATTTCGAGGGCGTGCGATGAGCGACGCGGCTGGAGCTGACGGGCAATCCTCGCAAGACCAA
>NZ_PEGH01000016.1 GCF_002737755.1 Caulobacter sp. BP25 | reverse complement strand
ACGACCCATCCCGGCGTGGTCTCGTTCTTCGGCGGAGCCGAGCATCACTTCCCGGTCGGCGAGGCCGTGGAGGTCGATAATCTTGGCCCCCATTGGGTGCGCAACGGCGGCGAGACCGACCGCATCCACCTGATCTTCGAGTACTATGACGCCGACCAGCCCGATCCGGACTGGCTGGCGCGTTGCTGAGCGCGAGCGTCGCGCCGTGATCCCGTCCAAGGACCTGGACGAGCGCGAGGCTTTGTTGCGCGAGGCGCGCGAGCTGCGCGAGCGGCGGCGGGGCGCCGAAGCCCTAGTGGTTCTGGACCGCATGCGGGACCAGCACCCCGCGCTTCAGTCGCCTCCATCAGGAGCGGGGACACTGCCTGATCGCGCTGGGCGATGGCGCGGCGGCGATCGCCGCCTTGCGCGAGGCGGTCGCGCTGAACCCGGCGCTTCCGGCCTGCTGGGACATGCTGGAGCAGTTGTATCGCCTGCGGGGCGAGCTTGCCGAAACCAGCATCGCGGCCCAGCGTCTGGCCGCGCTGAAGCAGCTTCCGCCGCCGGTCGTCGTAGCCCAAAGCCTGCTCGCTGATGGTGACCTTGAGCCCGCTGAGGACGTTCTGACGGACCATCTGCGCGCGGCCGGCGAGACGGTCGGCGCCTTGCGCCTCCTGGCCCGCATCCGTCTGGAGCGCGGGGCATCGGCGGATGCTGAAGCCCTGCTGGCGGCGATCCTCGATCAAGCGCCGGACTATCATGAGGCGCGCTTCGACTACGCCATGGTCCTGCTCCAAGGGCAGAGGCATCAGGCCGCCCGGCGGGAAGCCGGGCGGCTGCTGGCCCTCGCGCCCGACAACCGAGCATACCTGAAGCTGTATGGCGCGGCCTGCCTGGGTCTGGGCGACTTCGAACCGGTGATCGACCTTTATGCGCGCCTTCTGGCGGGCCTTGCGAGTCGGCGGACGAGATCGCCGACCTTCGGCTGTGGCGGGCCAACGCCCTGAAGGCGATGGGGCGCGGCGCCGAGGCGATCGCCGACTATCGCGCCGCCTTGTCCGCTCGGCCCGACCACGGCGTCGCCTGGTTCAGCCTGGCCAATCTGAAGACCTATCGTTTCACCGACGACGACATCGCGCGCGTGACCGCCGCCGAGGCCGGGCCGGGACTTGCCGATATGGACCGAATCTACCTGCGTTTCGCCCTCGGCAAGGCGCTGGAAGATCAGGGTGACTACGCCGCATCGTGGCGTTTCTACGCGCGAGGCAACGCTCTGCGCCGGGCTTCAAGTCGCTATCAGCAGCCTGTCGCCGAACGCTGCGGCGAGCAGTTGAAACAGGCGCTGACCGCCGAAGTCTTCGCTGAGCGGGTCGGGTGGGGCGTCGATGATCCCGACCCGATCTTTGTCCTGGGGTTGCCACGTTCGGGCTCCACGCTGATCGAACAGATCCTGGCCTCCCATTCCCAAGTCGAAGGCACGCACGAATTGACCAAGATCGGCCGCTACGCTGGCGAGCTGTGCGGTCGCGATCCCGATTGCGGCTTGCCGACCAATCCTGCAGCCCTGCTGGACCTGACGGCCGCGCAGGCGCGCGCGCTGGGAGAGCGGTTCCTGGACGAGACGCGGGTCTATCGCCGCCTGGGGCGGCCGTTCTTCATCGACAAGATGCCCAACAACTTCTGGCACATCGGGCTGATCTACCTGATCCTGCCGCGCGCAACCATCATCGACGTACGGCGCGAGCCGATGGCCTGCGGTTTCAGCAACTTCAAGCAGCTGTTCGGCACGACCAATCAGGAGTTCACCTACGGCCTGGACGACATCGCCGGCTACTACCGGATCTATCTCGACCTGATGCGGCACTGGGACGCCGTCCTGCCGGGGCGCGTTCTGCGCGTTCAGTACGAGGACGTCGTCGAGGATCTGGAGAGCATCACGCGGCGCATGCTGACTGCCTGCGGACTGCCGTTCGAGCCGTCGTGCCTGCGCTTCCACGAAACCCGTCGCGGCATCCGCACGCCCAGTTCGGAACAGGTGCGCCAGCCCATTGGCCGCGAGGGGCTGGAGCAATGGAAGCGCTACGCACCGTGGCTCGAGCCGCTGCGCGTAGCGCTAGGCGATGTACTGGGGGAGGCGGCCTGAACCATGCGGCTTTCACGACCCTTCTTCCAGTTGCCCCTCTTGTTCGATGTCGCCCGACTGCAGGCCGAGGTCGCGGCCCTGCCGCCTGAGGCTTGGGTGGCGCATCCGGATCAAGTACCCGGCAACAGCGCGGTCCGCCTGATCACCGCAGGCGGCGGCGAGAACGATAGCGTGCACGGACGCATGGCGCCGACGCCCTGGCTGGAGGCCATGCCCTATCTTAAGCAGGCGCTGGCGGGCTTCGGCGTCGTCTGGAGCCGGTCGCGGCTGATGCGCCTGGCGCCGGGCGCGGGCGTGCCGGAACACGCCGACATCAACTATCACTGGCACACGCGCGTGCGACTGCACATTCCGGTCGTCACTTGGCCCGAGGTCCGGTTTCACTGCGACGGCGAGGCCGTGCACATGGGCGCGGGCGAGGCCTGGGTCTTCGATAACTGGCGGCGTCATCACGTCGAGAACAACGCAAGCGCCGAGCGGATCCATCTCGTCGCCGACACAACAGGCACGGCGGCCTTCTGGCGGTTCGTTCAAGCCGCTCCGCCGCCGCGCGCGCAATGGCGCAAGGTGGCTTATGATCCGTATACAGAATACTCGCTGCTGGCCGAAGTTAATCAGCGCTTTCCGATCATGCCGGCGGCCGAGGTCCAGTGGCTGCTCGACGATCTGCGCGCCGAACTTGCCGCCGCTTCGGACGGTCCGGAGGCGCGCGCGCGCATCGTGCGGTTCAGCCAGCTTCTGGAGAGCTTCGCGTTCGACTGGCGACAGCTCTGCGCCTTGCATGGCGTCGACGGCGCCGCAGCCCCGGAATTCCAGCGCCTGGCGATAGCGCTCCGCCAAACGGCCCCGCTGTTGGCGGATGGACTGGTGATGCGCACCAATGGCGTCAGCGCGCTGCTGGTGCTGGAGAAGCGCGTGCTGCAGCATCTGGTCGCCGAAGACGCGGCGCGCCAACGGGAAGGTCTGTCTTGAAGCAAGGTTTCGACGTCGCCGTTGTCGGCGCGGGTATCGTGGGACTGGCCCACGCCCTGGCCGCCGCGCGGCTGGGCAAGCGGGTCGTCGTGGTGGATCGCGACGCCCAGGCCAACGGCGCCTCGGTGCGTAACTTCGGCTTCGTGACCGTGACCGGCCAGGAACGGGGCGCGGTCTGGAGCCATGCGCGTCGGTCGGCGGACGTCTGGCGCGAGGTCGCGAGCGCGGCCGGCGTCGAGGTCCTTCAGAGGGGCCTGACGATGGTCGCCCGACGTTCCGAAGCCAGGGCGGTGCTCAAAGCGTTTCTGGAAACCGAGATGGCTGAGGGCTGCGCCTGGCGCGATGTCGGGGGGCTGGGTGACCGGCTGCCGGTGGGAGGGCAGGTTCTCGGCGGCCTGACCAGCAGCGTCGATCTGCGCGTGGAGTCACGCACCGCGATCCCGCGCGTGGCGGCCTGGCTGGAGGCGGCGCGGAGCGTCACCTTCCTGCGCGGCGTGGCCGTTCGCAGTGTCGAGACCGGGCGACTGGAGACCTCTGCGGGCGTCATCGAAGCCGACGCCATTGTTGTCTGTCCGGGCGATGACCTGGCGACCCTGTTTCCCCACAGCTTCGCGCGGGCGGGCGTCACGCGCTGCAAGCTGCAGATGCTGCGCCTGGCCGATCCGGGCTGGCGGCTGCCCTCGCCGGTCATGTCCGACCTCGGCCTCGTCCGCTATCTCGGCTATGCCGACCTGCCTGAGGCCAAGGCTCTGCGGGCGCGCCTCGAGGCCGAGCAGGCCGCGCATCTGGAGCATGGCGTCCATCTGATCGTCGCCCAGAGCGCCGACGGTTCCTTGGTGGTGGGCGACAGCCATCACTATGCGCGAACGCCGGATCCCTTCGGCCGCGACGATGTCGACGCCCTGATCCTGGACGAGTTTACGCAGGTGTTCGGCCAGGCGCCGCCGGCGGTTCTGGAGCGTTGGACCGGGACCTACGCCTCGGCGGCGGGGCATAGCCTGGTCGAGACGCCCATGCCGAACGTGCGGCTTGTGGTGGTGACCGGCGGGACCGGCGCCTCGACTGCCTTTGGTCTCGCCGAGACTGTCGTCGCCGACCTGTTTGACCTTCCCCAAGGAGCCTTCGTGTGACCCAAAGCCCAATCCAGGCCGTTGTCTTCGACTGGGCCGGCACGATGGTGGACTTCGGCTGCCGCGCGCCGGTGCTGGCCTTGTTGGAGGTGTTCGCCGAGGCCGGCGTCGAGATCACCGAGGCCGAGGCGCGTGGCGATATGGGCCGGGCTAAGCGCGATCACATCCGCGCTCTGCTGGCGGCGCCGCGCGTCGCCGAGGCCTGGCGAGCGCGTCATGGCCAAACTAGCGACGAGGCCGACGTCGATCACCTGCACGACGCCGTTGAGCCCAAGATGCGCGCGGCCGCGCGAGACTGCGCCGCCTTGATCCCGGGTGCGGCGTCTCTGGTCGCGGATCTGCGCGCGCGAGGCGTTCGGATCGGTTCGACGACCGGCTACACGCGCCCGATGATGGCTGACATTCTGCCGCTGGCGGCCGATCAGGGCTATGCGCCGGACGTCGTGGTCTGCGCCGGCGAGACGAGCGAGGGGCGTCCCTCGCCGCTGATGATGTGGAAGGCGCTTGTGGACTTGGGAGCCTGGCCGTCGCGCGCGCGTGCGTGAAGGTCGACGACGCGGTCGTGGGGATCGCCGAGGGGCTGGAGGTCGGCGCCTGGACGATCGGGCTCTCGGCGTCCGGTAACGGCGTGGGCCTGAGCGGGGCGGCGCTGGCTGGCCTGCCAGTCGACGAACGGGCCGTGCGCGTCGCCGCGTCCGCCAAGGCCTTGGCGGACGCCGGCGCACACTATGTGGTGGAGACGATCGCCCAGCTGGGCCCGGCGCTGGCCGAGATCGAAGTGCGGATCGCGCGGGGCGAGCGACCGAGCTAGAGTTTGCCGGCTTGGTCGATCAGACCGCGCATCAGATCGTGATAGCTCTCGAAGCTGGCGACGTCGGCGTCCAGATCCTTGCCGGCCTCGTCATAGTCACGGAGCCTTTGCGCCGCCACGGCGTACGGATCGGCCAGGAAGACCTTGATCTCGTCAGGGCGCATTGGGCCGCCCTGTAGGGCCAGGCTCTGTTGAGAGGCGTCGCTGAGGCGGCTGGCATAGGCGGGGTCCACGGCGACGCGATAGCGCTTGGCCGCCACATGCAGGCGGATCGGCTCGGTCACATCAGGCCCGAAGGCGCGGGCCAGATAGCCGGCCCCGATCTGCTCGTGGCGCGTGTCGATGCCCCGGTCGGCCGCGTCTTCGCCGATCTTCTGCATCAGGTGACCGACGTCGTGCAGCAGGGCGGCGGCGACCAGGGCGGGCGAAGCGCCGTCCAGCTTGGCGTGCAGCGCCGTCTGGAGGGCGTGGTCCATCTGGGTGACGTCCTCGCCATAGTGCAGGTCGCCCAGACGGGAGAACAGGTCGGTGATCTCGGCCAGAAAAGTGTCGGCCGGGGAACTGGAGGTCATGCGATGTCCATTGGATAGCGGCCTACAGGCGCATACGCCCGATACCTGGATCGGTGCGGCTGGCTTGGCCGGTTTCGATGTGACCGGCCAGACGCTGAAGGAAGGTGGAATCGTCGCGTGGGTCAGGGTCAGGTCGTACCAGTGGTCGCTGCCGCGCAGGTCCCAGACGGTCTGGGCCGCTTGCGCGGCCTTCAGGGTCACGGTCTGGCGTGCTTGGCCGTCGGATAGGGGATAGGCTTCGTCCATCTGGGCGATCACCAGCCCGGCACGGCCGCTGGCCAGCCGCAGCACCAGACGCGCATGCGCGTCGGGCAAGACCTTGATCGAGGGCTGGGTGCGAGAGGTGTCTCCGGCAAAGCGACGATAGAAGCCGTTGGGGCCATGGACGGTCAAGTCATAGGGGCCTGGCGCGCGGCCTGCTTGGTTCCAATGTCCCGCTGCGTAGGCTCGACCCGCGGCCAGGGTGAAGCGCCATGGTCCCCTGATCGGTGTTGTCGAGCACCTGGAACACCGCTCCCGCGCGCCCGGCGTTGACCAGGTCGATCCAGACCTTGCCATCCTTCACCCGAGCGTCGGCTGACAGCAGGTAGGGCAGGGCGCGCGCGCCGCGTTGCGGCCCCCTGGGCCGAGGCGGTCTGGATGGCCGGAATTCGCAGGGTCGGCGCGGCTTTGGAGCGGGCCACGCGCTGCATGTAGTCGGCCGTCGCAGGCAGGGTCACGGCCGACCAGTCCTGGTTTGGCGCCGCGAAATCGAAGGCT
>NZ_PEGH01000015.1 GCF_002737755.1 Caulobacter sp. BP25 | reverse complement strand
CCGAAAAGCAGGAATGGGTCGGGACGACGAGGATTGAGCATGATGTCCCGGCGCGGCGCGATCGGCCGCGCCGCCGCCAGGCGACGGTTGTTCAGCTCGTCCCAAAGCGACTCGTATTGGCCGATCACCACCCGCCAGTCGAAGACTTCCCGGGCCCGGGCCTGAGCCGCCTGGCCCATGCGCCGGCGCAGATCGGGATTCTCCACCAGCTCGGCGAGAGCCCGTCCGGCGTCACCGACATCGACCGCCGTCAGCTGGGCGACCGTGCCGACATAGTTGTCATAGGTGAGCCAACCATTGGCGTGGCGATAAGCAAGATCGCCGCCCGCCCCCGCGCGAGGCGCATAGGTGGCGATTCGGAAGCCGTCCACGCCGTGGCGGACCGTGTCCTTGTAGCCATCCCAATCGGAGACCACGGCGGGGATGCCCGCCGCCATCGCCTCGACCGGCGTCAGGCCAAAGGTCTCCTGGATGTTGTCCGACAGCGAAAGGAAGATGTCTCCCACCGACCATATCGAAAAGCGGGTGTCGGGCTTGCGCCCGTCCACGACCTTGTAGAGCACGCTGGGGCAGTAGCGGCGGGCTTCGTCGTGATAGAGCTTGTCATGGGCCTCGCTGCCCGACCATCCGGCCTGGACCCAGGCGATCGTCTTGCCGGTCTTTCGCGCTGCGCGTTCCAAGGCCATGGCCATCGGAACCGGGTTCATCTTGGCGTGCGGATTGAAACGGCCGACGTACAGAACAACCACGGCGTCGTCTGGCAGCTCCAGCTCGCGACGCCAGCGCTCGCGGTTCTCGGCCGAGGTCGCGAAGTCATCGACATTTACGCCCAGGGGGATCGTGACCAGGTTCGGGCTGGGAGCCCGGGTGGCCCCCAGACGCTCTTCGAGGTCGGCGCGAACGGCGTCTAGCTGCAGCTGGACGCTGGCGCGCACGGCGGTCGAGGTGCAGATCAAGGTGTCCCACGGATGGATCGGCGCGGTGACCAGATCGGCCAGCATGTCCATGATATTGGCCGAGGCGGTCGTGTGCGTGATGGCGGTGACGCCATAGGCATGCTCGAGCCGGGCCGTGCGGCGCAGCCAGGCCTCGCGGGCCAGGCTGGGCGAAGGCAGGTGCGCCATGCCCGATCGCGCCAAGCCCATCCGGTCATTGCGGGCCACCCAGCGTACGGGCTTTGGGGTTTCGGCGATCCGGGCGACGAAGGCGTTCAGCGCCGGCTCGGCCTGATTGGCCACGTTCCAGAAGGCGAAGTCCTGAACCTTGGCGTGCTTGATATAGCCGCGGAGAAACCCTCTCCCGCCGATTGTCGGCCCATCAGGGCGGGCTGTGTCGTGTCGAAGGCCTCGGGGTTCAGATATAGCGCGACGTTCGACATTCATCCAGGGCCCAGCGGGACCCTTCCCTTCAAGAAGAAGATCCGACGGCGGATCGACAGCGATGGGCCTCCGGTCAGAGGCGTGATCCTCTGTAGGCGACCACCCCCGGCCTTGGCGAGCAAAAGGCCAAAAAAAAAGGGGGCCGCCCCGAAGGACGGCCCCAATCTTTTGAACTTCGAAGCTTAGGCGAAGTTCGAGTAGTCGATATTCGCCAGCGTCGTGCTCGACAGCAGGATCGCGTCGTCAGCGGTGCCGGCGGTCGCGGCGCCATCGAGGAACACGTAGACGTCGGTGCCGACTTGGACAGCCACGATCTTGACCGTGGTGCTGAACGAGCTTTCGGCAGCCGTCAGAGCGGCGGCGAACGAAGCGGCCGTCAGCTCGGTGTAGGCCGTGCCCAGCGTGCTGACGTCGATCGTGTCGGTCGAGGTCCAGTCCGTGATCGAGTCGATCGTGGCCAGGGTCACGCCGCTGTCAGCATCGGCGAAGACGAACACGTCGTTACCCGCGCCGCCCGACAGGGTGTCTTCACCCACACCGCCGTTGAGCGTGTCAACGCCGTCGCCGCCGCTGAGCGAGTCATCATCAGCGCCGCCCGACAGGCTGTCATTGCCAGCGCCACCCGACAGGATGTCATCTTCAGCCGCGCCGGTCAGGGTGTCGTTGCCGTCACCGCCGCTGATCGAGTCGACGCCCGTACCACCGGTGATGCCGTCGTTACCAGCGCCGCCCGACAGGGTGTTGGAACCAGCCGCGTCGGAGATGGTGTCGTTGCCGTTGTCACCGCTGATGTCGTCAGCGCCCGTACCGCCGGTGATGGTGTCGTCGCCTTCACCGCCGCTGATGCCGTTGGTGCCAGCCGAGTCGGTGATGGTGTCGTTGCCAGCGCCACCGGTGATGGTGTCGTTGCCAGCCGAGTCGGTGATGGTGTCATTACCATTGCCGCCGTCGGTCAGGTCATTACCAGCGCCACCTTCGATGGTGTCGTTGCCGTCGCCACCGGTGATGGCGTCTTCGCCGGCAGCGCCGTCGATCGAGTCATTACCGTTGTTGCCAGCGACAGTGTCGTTGTCGGCGCCGCCGTTCAGCGAGTCGTTGCCTTCGCCACCCGTGACGAAGTCAGCGCCAGCGCCACCCAGGACGGTGTCGTTGCCGTTCTCGCCCGACACGGTGTCGTTGTCATCGCCGCCGTCGATCGAGTCGTTGCCTTCGCCGCCGGTCACGACGTCGGTGCCCGTGCCACCCAGCAGGGTATCGTTGCCATTGTCGCCCGTGATGGTGTCATTTCCACCAGCGCCGTCGAGCGAGTCGTTGCCTTCGCCGCCGACCACCGAGTCATTGCCCGTGCCGCCGGTGATGGTGTCGTTACCATTGCCGCCGTTCAGGGTGTTGGAACCCGCCGAGTCGGTGATGGTGTCATCGCCCAGGTCACCAAAGACCAGGTCGTTGCCCGCATCGCCAGCGATGGTGTCGTTGCCTTGACCGCCGTACAGGCTGTCATTGCCCGCGCCGCCGACGAGGCTGTCATCGCCGAGGTTGCCTTGGACGAAGTCGGCGTCAGCGCCGGCGTCGACCGTGTCGTTGCCTTGGCCGCCGTACAGGGTGTCAGCGCCAGCGCCGCCCAGGACGCTGTCGTCGCCTTGGCCGCCTTGGGCGAAGTCGGCGTCGTCGCCGGCGTCGATCGTGTCGGCGCCGTTGTCACCGTACAGGGTGTCAGCGCCAGCGCCGCCGAGGATGCTGTCAGCACCTTCGCCACCAGTGATCGAGTCGGCGCCGTTTTCACCCGACAGGGTGTCGCCGCCGTTGGCGCCTTCGATGGTGTCGTTGCCGTTGCCGCCGAGGATGCTGTCAACGCCTTCGCCGCCGTACAGGCTGTCGTCGCCGTTGCCGCCGTTCAGGGTGTCGTCGCCGAGGTCACCGAAGACCAGGTCGTTACCGTCGCCAGCCGTGACCGTGTCGCCGTCTTGACCGCCCAGGATGGTGTCGTTGCCGTTGCCGGCGTCGATCGTGTCAGCACCCATGTTGCCGTAGATGGCGTCGTTGCCGGCGCCGCCGGTGATCGAGTCGGTGCCTTGACCGCCGTAGACGGTATCGTTGCCGTCGCCGCCGGCCAGGCTGTCATTGCCGAGGTTGCCGTGGATCCAGTCGTTGCCGTTACCGCCCGACAGGGTGTCGTTGTCGTTGTTGCCGGTCATCCAGTCGTTGCCGGTCGAGCCCGTGCCCGTATCGGCGTTCGTGTCGCCGTAGACAAAGACGCTGTTGTCAGCGAACAGGGTGGTGCTCGCGCCCGCGAAGGCGGCGATCTGGGTGTCGCCCGTGAAGGTGACGGTCTTGCCGTTCAGGGTAACGGCCAGGGTCGCCGGCGTAGCGCCGACCGAGGCGGTGTAGACGACGGTCACGCCCGAAGCGGTGCCCGTGGGGAAGAACAGGACGTCGCCGGTGGTGTAATTGGCGGCGATATCCGCCGCCGACGTCGTGTCGAAATTATAGGTAGCCATCCAAGGTCTCCATCTTGTGTCACAGGCTATGTTCCGCCGTCGCCCCACCCCCAAGATGGAAACGTCCCAGCGTAAACCCAGCCTCTCCGCCGCTTTTAGCGAAGGCTGAGATTATTACAACCCGGCCGGATCGTTGCCTAATCCGGGCCTGAGCGCAACCGTGTTAGGGCGCGCGTCGTCAACAGAGACCACAAGAATATTAAGAGGGCTTGTAGAGTCCGCCCGACTCCAACGCGGGCGCGCGGAACAAGTTTATCTACTGACTTTTTGGAAGTCCCGCCCTTTCCGGACCCTATCACGTGAAAAGAGGAAAGCTTATTCCACTCAATCGTGTGAATATAATCTGATCGTCTTCAAAGACCGATTTCAGATATGCACGGTCGTCTTCGGTAATCCCAGCGCCATAATCTATAGTCTTGGCGACATGACTTTCTTTCGCTTCGATGCGACCAAAAGGTGGTGCGTTCAAAAAATCACACACAGTGCATAAAATCCGCTCTGGCTCGGCTCTAAGATCATCCGAACGCAGGAAAAGCAGTTGCTCGCGGGGAAAAATGCTCAGCAGGCGTCTTAGCTGGGCTCCGTAGAAGCCCCGCTCTACATAACTGTACACGCGATGAAAGCCCGGGGCGTTGGGATCGGTCGCGACCCTTGCCCGACCGTCCCGCACACACCACGCGAAAGGCTCGGTTTCGGCCCCGCGCGCGTACTCCATCTTCCAGTGCGACAGCGCCCGTTCGATCGGGTCGCGGAAGATCAGGATCAACCGCATTTCGGGATTATAGGCCGCTATCCGCTCCAGGCTGTTGGGCCAATAGAGATAGATCGGCGTCGCCTCCCCGCGCAGCCGCCGACCGCCAGGGTCGGCGCTGAAAAGCGCTTCGTAGGGCGCGTAGTCTGGGCGAGACCAGTCGACGTTGGTCTCATCATCAAAAAAATGGGCCTCCTTGACCACCGGCAGGCTCAGATCGGGGTGCTCGACCAAATAATCGAATAGCGCCGTGGTGCCGCCCTTCTGGACGCCAGCCACCAGGAACCCGATCCGCCCTTGTCCGGGCGGGTCCCAAGTCGGAAACCGGAACGCAAGCGTGCTCATGGCTGGCTCTATTGCTCGCGCATGGACCGGTCGATGACCTCACCGATGGGGCCGATCAGGAACGACAGGATCGTGCGCTTGTCGGTACGGATCATCACCGTGGCCTGCATGCCCGGATAGAGCTTGGCTCCCTTTGGCAGCTTAGCCAGTTCCTCGGGCTTGATCCGGAGGTCGGCGCGGAAATACGATTCGTGGGTCTGGGCGTTGGTGACGGCGTCGGCAGAAACGCTCAGCACCTCGGCCGGGATCTTCGGCACGTGATAGCTGTTGTAGGCCTGCAGGATAACGTCGGCCTGCATGCCTGGATGCACCTGGTCTATGTCGCCCGGCTTGATTTGGGCGCTGATCACCAACGGCGTGTTGCTGGGGACCACGTCCATCAGCACTTCGCCAGAGCCCGCCACCCCGCCGATCGTGTACTGACTAAGACCCAGCACATAGCCATCGACCGGTGAACTAATCTCGGTCTGGGCCAAGGCCTCGCGCGCGGCGTTCAGACGTGGGCCAAGGTCGCTGAGCTTGGTCTGAGCTTCGCGCAGATTGGTGGCAACCTCCGCCCCGCGCTGCTCATAGATCGAGGCTAGCTGTAGACGGGTCTCGCCAGCCTGTTGCTGGTTCCTGGTGATTTCGGCGATCAGGGCGCCCGCCGGCCCTGGGCTTCAGCGATCTGACGCTCCAGGCGCAGCAGCACCGCCTTGGGGGCCAACCCCTTGGCGCTCAAGGTCTTGTAGCCGTTCAACTCCTCGTTCATCAGCACGATCTGCTGGTCCATGGAATCGACCTGTATCTGCAGGCCCGACCGCGCCGTCTGCAGCTGCTCGAAGCGCTGGTTAAGAATCGCCGCCTGGCCTTCGATGGCGGCCTTGCGGGTCTCATAGACGATGGTCTCGTTCTGAATCAGCGCGGCCACGCGCGGATCCCCGCGGCGAGAAGTCAGCTCTAGGGCAGGATCAAAGGACGGCGAGCATTCTCGGCCTCTAGGCGCGCTGCGCTCATCGCGACCGTATCGTACTGATTTTCGAGGATCGTGACCTGGGCGGGCGACGGTGTCGTCGAACTTGATCAGTACCTGCCCTGCCCTGACGGCCTGGCCTTCCTGGACGTTGATCTGGCGGATGATGCCGCCATCCCGGCTCTTGAGGGTCTTGCGGTTGGC
>NZ_PEGH01000014.1 GCF_002737755.1 Caulobacter sp. BP25 | reverse complement strand
GGCAGGCTCAGCGGAACCCGGGTCAGAATGTAGAACCAGAAAAGCGCCGTCAGACCGTACCAGGCAAACGCGCCCATCAGGGGTAGTTGAAGGCGACCTTTTGGATGAACCCGCCATCGATGCCCTTGCTGTAGTCGGCGCCCCACTTGAACAGCATCTGACCCGCCGGCAGGGCGAACGAGAAGCCTAGGCAGAGAAGGAAGTTCTGCGGCGACATGATCAGGCTCCGGGTGCGGAGGACGGTCGTCGGCGCCAAAGGAGCGGCCAGATCGAGTCCTCGGCTCGCTCTCGACGTCGTAGGCCACGAAGCTAAGCAGCATCTGCACGCCCACCAGGATCGGCAGGGCGCCAGCATGACCTGGCCCGAGGTCGCGGCCTTGCCGTCAGCCACGCTCATCATCCAGGCTTGGGCGCCCCGGATCACCCCGAACAGGGTCAGGGAAACGCCGACCAGGAAGTAGAGCGACGCTACCGAGAAGTTGCGCAGGACGTAGCTGTAGAACAGTCGCTTGAAGAAATTGGTGATGTTGGACACCAGGAAAGGCAAGACGATCTTGCCCACCTGCATCTGGCTGACTTCATCGGCGTAGATGGCGGTCATGGGCACATCGACGACACGGGCCCGCAAGGTCCCCAGGCGGAAAGCAGGTCCGACTCGAAGAAGTAGCGGCGCGACAGCTTGTCTAGCGGCACGCGCTCGATCACCCGGGCCTGGACCGCCGTGTAACCGTTGTGGGATCAAAAACGCTCCAGTAGCCAGACGACAGCTTGGTCAGGAACGACAGCCCCGCATTGCCCACCAGACGGAGCGGCGGCATGCCCTTGAGGTCCTCGATATTGTAGAAGCGATTACCCTTCGTGTAGTCAGCGTCGCCTCGGGCGATGGGATTGATCAGGCCGGATCTCGGCGGGATCCATCTGGCCGTCGCTATCGATCTTGACGAGGATGTCAGCGCCAGGGACAGGGCGTGGGCATAGCCCGTGCACACCGCGCCGCCCACGCCCTGATTGACGGCATGGCGAAGCACCACCACGCGCGGGTCTTGGGTACCGGCCTCGATCAGGTCTCCGACCTTGTCGGGACAGGCGTCGTCGACGCAGACAATGAACGCGACCTCGGGCCCGATGGCGGCGATCACCTCGAGCACATGCGCGCCAGAGCGATAGCACGGCAGGATCGCGGCGATCCGCGGCTCGCCCTTGAGCATGGCGCCCGCCATTATTGCGCGGGCCCCAAGGGTGCGGCCGCCGCCGGCGGCGGTAATGGCGCGGAGACCACGGCGATCTGCCGGATCAGGAAGGCGCCGTCCGCGCTGTCATCAAGATCCAGGCGCAAGCCCGAGATGATGGAGGCGCTCCAGTCGTCGCCACCCCTCTTGGGCCTGGCCATGTCGTAGACCATGATCGTGGTTTCACCCACGACGGGATTGGCGCCGCGAATAGGCTTGCTGTGGAACTCGGCGGACTCGCCGTGGCTCGCGGTTGTGTAGAACAACGCTCCATCCCACTTGGCGCCGGGCTTTTCGCGCGTGAGCCGGACAAGCACGGCGTTGTAGCGCCTGCCGTCGATCGACAGGTTCTGCGGCGAGCGCAGGACCGGGTCCACGTTTTGCTGTTCCACGCGGAGGCCGCCGCCGGGATCCGAAGAGATTCTGGAACCGACGGAGGCAAAACCGTCCAGGCCGCCGTCGAAACGCCAGAGATAGGCGGTGTTCAACACAGCGCCATTGAGCACGAAGCGACTGCTGGCGGGATCCCACGTGATCGGTTCTGGCTCACGCACCGGCGGGGGCGCTGGCGCCTCTACAGGAACAACAGCTGGCGGCGGCGCTCCTGTAGCCGTCGCGAGGTCGACGGGACTGGGATAGTCCTCATGAGCGCCCTTGGGCCGATCACAAGCCGCCAGGCTTAGAGCGCCCGCCGCGATCAAGACGAAGGGACGAAGCTTCATGGCGCGGAGCTCCTGGATTTCCGGCGCGCCAAGCTCGGGTCTAGGGCCAGGTAGAAAAGGCCAGCCATGGCCGAAAGATCGAGGAAATAGAGATAGCGATAGTCGCACGCGATCGAGATTACGAAAAAGCTGGCGGCGAACCCCAAGGCCGCCACCAACAACCCCGCCACCGCGAGATCGGCCTCGTCATGGCGCCAAAGCAGGACGGCGATCACGATCAAGGCGACCACGGCATAGAAGGCGTGGGAAAAGACGGGCGTGCCGTAGAAGTAGCTCGCGTAGTTCGCCAGGGCGATGTCGGCCGGGTCCTGCCCCCTGACGATCTTCAGGGAAGACGTCAGGTCCGGCGGACCGTCCACGCCCACGAAAACGGGAAGACAGCGATCAAGTTCGGGCGTCAAGAACACCCATCGGAAAACGTCCAAACGGTGGGTGAAGTAGGTCTTAGGGTGATTAACGATCAGCTCGCGCCATTCCGCCCCGACCAGGGAACTGGCAAGAGGCCAAAGGCTGGGGCCTAACTCCGGGTCCCGATCGAAAAAATCCACGCGTTCAGGCGAATAGACGGCGACGCCTCGCCTAATCGCTGCGGCGGCTTCTGGGTTAGCGGCCTCGATGTGACGCATCCGATAGGCCGGATCATGCGCCATGGCGCCGATCAGGTCGTAGTGCTGGACGATCCGGACGCCGATGCCGCCGGCTTTGTCGGGCCCGGCCGCCGTTGGTTGAGCGACGAACGCTAGCGCTTGGGCGACCAGCAGAGTCGCGGCAAGACCACCAAAGCACCAGGCCCAGGCGCGAAGCCAGCCATCATGACGCCGCAGAACGCCCAGGACGATCGCGGCCACGGCCACGGCGATAATCCCGTTCTGGCGAACCAACGAGCCTGCGGCCAATAGCAGAAGAATAGCGATCAGGAGCAGCCAGCGCGGTCCAGGGCGCGCCCACAGGCGTGGAAGATGCGCCAGTCCCGTAAAGCCCGCGATGGCCAGATTGGAGAAGAAGACATCCTTCCAGACCACCCCCTGATAGATCAGCACGAGGGGCGAAAAAACCACCAAAACAGCGACGCCGGGCGCCCACCAGGAGATCGCGGGCCTGAGCAACCGCAACGAGGACAAGCTTCCGAAAAACAGGGCCGCACTCGAGACGAGATAGAGGCCCGTTCCCGGAACCACGTCATCGAAGACGCCCAGAAGCCAGGCGTACATGGCCGGCCCCCAGGTGTTGCGCGAAGCAGTGCGCCCCTCGTTCAGCTGGGCGAGGCTGTCATAGGACATGTGGCCTGGAAGAGCCGCGCCCAGCATGAAGAGCAGTCCCGCCAGCAGGACAAAGCGCGTCAAGCCCGACGGCGACAGGTTCAGTCCTAGCCAGCCCCGGTTTGTGTCTGTCGGGGGTTGAGTCGACATGGCGTGCGTCCCTTGCCCTGTTTTGGTTTAGGGGCAGTCGATAAGACCGAGAAGGATGAAAAGCCGTGGTTCAACCACGTTTCAGCCGTCCGATGACGGCGCGAAGCGGGCGCGTGATCTTCCAGCTGGTGCTTCCCAGCAGGGCCTGGGTTTCAGCGCGGGCCGCTTCTATCTGCGCCGTAAGGGTATCCGTGAGAATCACCGCCTCGGCTTCCTTCTGG
Organism: Caulobacter sp. BP25; assembly: GCF_002737755.1. GTDB lineage: Bacteria > Pseudomonadota > Alphaproteobacteria > Caulobacterales > Caulobacteraceae > Caulobacter. The sequence goes on along the minus strand of NZ_PEGH01000014.1, from coordinate 3,596 downwards.
GCCACCCGCTCTTGGAGGATCTCGACCTTCACCTTTTCGGCCTCGGCCTCGCGCTTCCACTGTTGAGACTGGCCACGCAACTCATCGGCTTCGGCGTGGAGGCGAACGAGAAGCTGTCGCGCGGCCTCATATTCCCGGCGGACGTCCTCAAGCAGGAAGGTCGCGCGCGCTTCGGCTTCGCGGGCCTGGGCGGCGTCGGCCTTGGCGATCGGCAGCTGGTCCAGCTCGCGGCGCATATCGACCATGGCAAAGCCGATCGTGCGCTCGAGCGCGGTGATTTCCGCCTCGATCTTGGCCAAGGGCGCGGGCGACGGCGCGGGGCCGCGCGCGGCGGCTCGAAGCCAGGTGTAGGTCTTGGCCGCGCCAGGCCAGACCCCGGCTTGGTCCAGAGCCTCGGCGTCGGCCTCGTGGTGGCGATGCGATTTGGAAAGGAACGTCTCGACCTCGGCCGCCGCTTCTGGCGTACGGTTGGGCAAGGTCCGCCCCATCACCGCCTCGATGCGGTCGAGAACGCCCCGCCAGTCATTCAGCATGTCGCCATAGTCGACGAAGATCCGCGGGGCGTCCCGGGTGTCTCGCTCCACGGCCAGCATGTAGCTGGTCCACAGGAGGAGCGCGGTCTCGCGGGAGGTTCCGGCGCGGGCCTTCAGGCTTTCAGCCACCTCGAAAGGATGGCGGACCATGATCACATAGACCGGATCGACCTCGATCTCGTCGAGAGCCTGGCGCCAGAAGCCGGTTAGGATCGACGAGCGCGGATCCTTCATGACCAGCAGGTCCTGGGCGCCGAAGTTCAGGTTCAGAAAGGCCTTGGCCTGATCCAGGAATTGATCCCGTATGGCGAAAGCTCGGTCATTGTCCAAGACCGAGAAGACATTGTCCCAGCGTGATCCGATCGACCGTAAGATAGCGTCGTCCAAGGCGACCATTTCCCAGGGCTCCCAATAGCCCAGGGGATTGTCCGGGCCGGGATCCATGACCCGCTCAGGCAAGGCGCCGCCGACCAGGGACAGCAACCGCGCCATGGCCGATGTGCCGCTGCGGTGCATGCCGGCCACGACCAGGGCTTGGCGGCGCGCCGCCGTGCTGGCCTTTACTTTGCTCCTCGGCGCCATGGCCCCCGCCTTTCGTCCCACGTTCACTTCACTCATCCGTCAGGCGGCGGGCTCGAAAAGCCCCTCCCCGATCAGCCACGCCTGATAACTGCCCGGACCCGCCGCGAAGGGGTCAGGGAAGGTGTCGCGCAAGTCGCCCCGCACGCGGTAGAGTTCGCGGTGCGACTTGGCTATCGCGCGGCCGTCCGCGTACGCGCCGTAGGCCCAGTAACGCCCAGGAATGCGGCTGTCGGTGAATCGAGCGATCAGGCGCTTGTACCAATTCCAGATCTCGTGGACCTCGTAGTTGGTCCCGGCATAGCGCTTGGTCATCGCGTCGCCCACCGGGCCCAGCTTGGTGAAATGCCAGAAGCGCAGGAGATGGCCGTTGACGGTGATTTGCCCAGACTTGTCGATCGCCACCTTCCGGCGGCTGATGTTCCAGCTGGCCACGTTATAGCCAGGGTCACGCAGCACCTTCACCTTCTCGAAGAAGGCTGGAACGTGATCGCACCAGCGCTGATCGACGAACAGTCCGTTGGGAATGTCGTCATAGCAGAGGGTCAGAAGCCGATCGTTCCACCACTTGGCGAACCTGGCTCCCTCCCCCTTGGTGCGGATCGCCACGAAACCGAGGTTGTAGATCCCTGTCCTCAGGGCCGAGACCTCGTTGTCGAGGACCGCGCTGAGGGTCTCCTCGGGCTGCAGGAGATGCGGCGTGAGCAGGATGTCGTTCTCTCGCAGCTCGTCCAGCAGCGGGCTCAGGGGATTCAGCAGGGCTGTATCGGGGTCCAGGTAGATCGCCACATCGGCCCCACTCGAGCACGCCATATGCAAGAAGGGCCCCTTCACGGCCGTGCAGGCCTCGACCACGTCGTGCTTGAAGAGCCACGACTTCCAGGCCTGGCCGCCCAGATCCAGGTCCTCGACCCAGACCACCCGGTCGAAGGCCTCAGCGCTCAGGTCCAGCGCCACGCCCGGCGGCGGGCGATCGGTGATCAGGGCCACCAGCTCCCAGTCAGGATGGTGCTGACGCAGAGTGTGAAACAACACCCGGGCGCGATCGAGATACGAGAAGGTGAAGCTGGAAAAGCAGAGAACCTTCACGACAGGGTCTCCGCCACAAAATCAGCGCTCATCTTGCTGTAACTCAAGCTGTAGAGCGGCTGGCCACGAACCGCGCGCCCCAGCGGCAGGACATCGCCCCGCTGGAACATCGCCATCAGGGCATGCTCGTCCTGAGCGACCAGGCCGTTCTTCGTCTCGGCGACAAAGCGGGGCACATTGCCCGCGTCGGGGTTGGTCACCACCTTCGCGCCGCCGGCCACGGCCTCGTAGGCGGTAAAGCAGAAGGTCTCCGGACACAGAGACCAGATCACCGCGACGTCGATCTCCAGGGCCTCGACGGCGGCAGCCATGGGCTCGGCGATCTCGGGCGTAGGCTCTACGGCGGTGAACTTCGCCTCGATGGCGGGGTCCTTCGTCTTGCCCAGATGGTGGAATTCGTAGCGCGGATCATCGGCGAAGCGTTCGACCAGGCGTTCATACACCGGCCAACCCTTGTGAGGCGCCGGCATGCCCAGAAAGGCCACCTTCAGAGGACCGCGCCTGTCTCCGCCCTCACCGTCCGCCTTTCGCTTCCGGAGCTTGGCGTGCGGATGCACTTTCGTGGCGGCCGGTTTGACCGGAAAGCTCGAAAGCCAAAGGTCCAGCGCGGCCTGGGACGGCGCCAGAACCGTCATGGCGAAGGCCTGAAAGAACCGGCCATGCTCGGCCAGGTGGATGCGCCGGCGACGACCATAGAGACACACCGAGCAGGCAGGACTGTCTGGCGGCGGCGCCCCGCAGAAGGCCACGTCGTTGCGCATCAGCGCGTAATTGGCGCAGACGCTGGCGAAATCGTGGATCCAGAAGAAGCCTTCCTGGGCGTTCATGGCGCGCAGGACCGCGGTCATGGTGATGATGCTGTGGCCCAGGAAGCTATGGACAGCGAAGGTCAGGACCCTGTCGGTCGCGAACGGGCCCAGATGCTCGACCAGGGTTTCCGCCGAGAAGAACCCTACCCGTTCGCCATTGATCAGCACCCCGACCATCGGCTGGCGTCGCTCGAACTCGATCACCAATCCGGCCGCGGCCGGATAGAGATGAATATGGGTCGCGTCGCGAGCCCGCATCGCTTCGGATTCTCGCGTCAGGCACAGCTGCACACCGCCTAGATTGGCGGTGAAATCATCATGGCTGATGGTGATATGTAGACGTGTGGACGCGCCCACTTGTTGAAGCGCGGACACAAGGTGTTGGACGTCGCTCGGCTCAGGGTCTGGGCTGCTTTCCCTAAGCCAGCGGACGCGATCCTCCAGGGACGGCGCGGCCTTCAGGATCTCGTAGCGAAATCCCAGGTCGATCTTGAGCGAACGCCCCTCCCCTCGTCCGGTCACGATGTAGTGTGAGAAGGGATTGACGCCGGCGGCGGCGATATCCGGATTGACCTCCAGATAGGTG